>NZ_JAJQRG010000009.1 GCF_021228235.1 Pseudophaeobacter flagellatus | reverse complement strand
GGCTTTGAAGTCACCAAAATATTTGGTGATCGCTGCGGTCAGAGTGGTTTTACCGTGGTCAACGTGGCCGATGGTGCCGATGTTGACGTGCGGCTTATTACGTTCAAACTTTTCCTTAGCCATTCTGTAGGCGCCCTTTTGAAAGAGAGGGCCGACAACCGACCCAAAGATTTCCTCTGCGCGCGCCGCATATTTGATTTAGAAACCAAAATCAAGCCGTTCCTGCTTGACATAGCTGCTTTTAGCTATCTTTGGCCGACAAAGTCTCAGTCGGCCACGGGGGCGAGGTCGGAGGGGGCAGGCGCCGCCGCATCCGGACCTGCAGCCACCGCAGCAGAGGCACCGTCAAACCATCCGTTTTCAGCATGTTGCTCTGCCATATACTCTTCTAGACCATCGACAATCTTGAGCGCCAGCCCGTCGATCTGCTCCGCCTTGGTGCGACTATAACCAGAGCCGATAATGGCGCTTTCGCCCGTAGTATCCTCAAAGATCTGCATCTGGTGTTCGCGGACCAGATAGCTCTTGGTGCTGACGTCATAGACAAAGACATTCACCACCGCTGCGCTCTTGGGGTTGACCAGAACCGGGATACCGCCGGTGGCCAACAAAAAGCCTTCAAGCGTGATCGCCACGTCATATTTCCCCGCACCGTCATAGCGCCCCAACCGAGCCTCAAGCGCCCGCTCAATAGGCTCGTTCCACTCCGAAGGTTCTGCCGAACGCGACAGGGGCCACTGCAGCGCCTTGTCGGTGTAGACAAAGGAAACCCGCATATTGAAATCGCCAAGATCCTCCTTTGCCTCATCAAGTTGGGTTTCTTCACAGGCGGCCAGCAGGACCATCGAGGCCAGAAGAGCAAGAATTCGAAACATTCAGAAAGGCCTCATCAAGTTGGGCAACAGGGGTAAACTCGGGTCAGATAAACCAAAGCCGCCCAACCGGTAAACCGGCAAGGCGGCCGTCGTGCCATTCGGTGGCGGATCCGTCACAGAAAACAGGCGCGAAAAATAGAGGTGAAGACGACTAAAGCCCCAGGTCACTTGAATTTATAGCTGCGTGGAAATCCATGTGGCGGACGTTTGCCGACCCCGGCCCGCTTGCCCAACCATTGGCTCAGGTCGGTTTCATGCCGGGTCTTGCCACCGCCCATCTCCCAGGAAATTCCCTCTTCCCAGTTGAAGGTGGTGATATCGCTAAGGCCGCCATCCAGCTCCAGCGAGCCCTGCTTGCCGCGCGCCATATTGTACTTTTGCAGCCGCACGCCTTTGCCCCGGCTAAGCTCTGGCATCTCTTCGACAGAGAAGACAAGGAACTTGCCGTTTTCAGATACGATCGCCACATGATCGCCGGTGACCGGGATGCAGACCTGGGCACGGTCGTCATCCTTGACGTTCAGAACCTGCTTGCCGCCACGGGTCTGGGCGACGATGTCTGTTTCGGCGCAAATGAACCCATTGCCCGCAGAAGAGGCCACCAGCAGGTGCCCCTCGGGATTGTGGATCAGGATATCGACGATTTCGACTTCGTTGGGCAGATCGACCATCAGGCGCAGGGGTTCGCCCATACCACGCCCACCAGGCAGATTGGCGGCGCTGATGGTGTAGAACCGGCCGTTGCTGCCAAAGACCAGCAGCCGGTCGGTGGTTTCCGCATGGAAGACAAAGCGCGGACCATCGCCATCCTTGAATTTCAGCTCACGCGTCAGATCGATATGCCCCGTCATCGCCCGCACCCAGCCCATCTGGCTGCAGACCACGGTGATTGGCTCGCGGTCGATCATCGCCTCCAGCGGCACATCTTCGACTTCACCTGCCTCGGCAAAGCGGGACCGGCGGGCACCTCCGACATAATCCTTACCAAATTGCTTTTTGGTGGCGCGCAGCTGATCGGTGATCTGGCTCCACTGCAGCTCATCCGAGGCCAGCAACTCTACCAGCCCAGCGCGTTCTTCGCGCAGCGCATCGCGTTCGCGGGTCAGCTCCACCTCTTCGAGGCGGCGCAACGACCGCAGCCGCATGTTGAGAATCGCTTCGGCCTGGATTTCGCTCAGCTGGCCCGCGCCCGCTTTTGGCGAGACATAGTCGGCTTCGTCATAGGCGCGCGGATGATCCAGCCCCCAGTCTTCCCGCATCAGAGCGGCCTTTGGGTCATCGTCATAACGGATGATGTCGATCACCCGATCCAGATTGAGGAAGGCGATGATAAACCCATCCAGCACTTCCAGCCGGTGATCAATCTTGGCCATACGGTGCTGCGAACGGCGCTGCAGCACATCGCGACGGTGGTCCAGGAAGGCGCGCAGCACTTCCTTCATCGAACAGACCTTGGGCGTGACCCCGTCAATCAGCACATTCATATTCAGGCTGAACCGGACCTCAAGATCCGAATTGCGGAACATCATGTTCATCAAAACATCTGGATCGACGTTCTTTGACTTTGGCTCCAGAATGATGCGGATATCATCGGCGGATTCATCACGCACATCCGCAAGAATCGGCACCTTCTTGGTCTGGATCAGTTCGGCGATTTTTTCGATCAGCTTGGATTTCTGCACCTGATAGGGGATCTCGGTGATGACGATCTGCCACTGACCGCGGCCCAGGTCTTCGACCTCATGGCTACAGCGCAACCGGAAAGAGCCGCGCCCCGAGCGATAGGCCTTGGCGATGTTATCGCGCGGTTCAACAATGATGCCACCGGTGGGAAAATCCGGCCCCGGCACATGTTTCAGCAGCGTGTCATCATCGGCACCGGGTGACTTGATCAGGTGGATACAGGCATCGACCAGCTCGACAATGTTATGCGGCGGAATATTGGTCGCCATGCCCACGGCGATCCCCGCTGCCCCATTGGCCAGAATATTGGGAAAGGTCGCAGGCAGAACGGCAGGTTCGGTCAGGCGGCCATCGTAGTTGTCGCGAAAATCAACCGCATCCTCTGACAGACCGTCCAGCATGGCCTCGGCCACGAAGGTCATACGCGCCTCTGTGTAGCGCGAGGCCGCCGGGTTATCGCCGTCGATATTGCCAAAGTTGCCCTGGCCATCAACCAGCGGGTAGCGCACGTTGAAATCCTGCGCCAGGCGGGCCATGGCATCATAGATCGCCGCATCGCCATGGGGGTGGAAATCGCCCATGGTATCGCCGGAAATCTTGGCCGATTTCAAAAAACCCCCAGTCGAGCTGAGCCGCAGTCGGCTCATGGCATAAAGGATCCGCCGATGCACTGGTTTCAGCCCGTCGCGTGCATCGGGCAAGGCCCGGTGCATGATGGTGCTCAGCGCATAGGTCAGATAGCGCTCACCAATGGCGCGGCGCAGGGGTTCCAGGATCTCGCCGTTCTGCGGCAGAGGGGCATCGGTATTATCTACGGTATCGTTCATCCCTTGGTGATACTTTGCCCACCCGGCGCGGTAAAGCGGTGGTTCACTTTTATCCACCGCCTTGGCGACAGTGCCACTCTTTTATGTTGACCCCTGCGCCGCCCCGCCTCACGGGTCCTCACCACGGTCAGGTCCTCGGGCCAGCACATCGGAAAGAACCAAGGGGGAGAAGCCGAAGCAGTCTCCCCTGTGATTGGCCTGTGCCTTGATGGTATTCGTACTACATTAATCAAACCTGCCTAGGGTCTGGCGGTCTTAGCACTGCCGCAGCGGCCCATGCCCGTGCAACAAGTTCCAAGCGATTTGGGCCCGCCACCAACCCGTGCAGCCTTTAAAGTTTATCCAGGGGGATGCGCTATGTCGCGTTTTGTTATTGTGTCTTTTGCTTTTTTGGGCCTGGCTTTTTACGAAATCAGCGGCGGCGGCGATTTTGTGCCCCCTGAACGCCCCGACGCAGATCCCCCTCATACCCGCGAAATCTCCTCCGGCAGCCAGGCTGCTTTGGACGACAAATTCCAGCGTCCTGCCAGGCTGCGCGCGGCTGAACTGGTAGGAGCTGCGGCGCAACACCAGCCCAGCCCAGCCCCTGCGCACCCTGCGACCACCCTCCCCCGGCCGCAGGCAGATCCCGAACAGCGCCAGGCCATCGCCCTGGCCAAGATCGCCGCCTCTGGCACCAGCCTGCAAAGCTCCAGCAGCGCCTTTGCCGCCACTGCCGAAACCGGCCTGCTGCATATGGACGCGGCCCAGGGCGGTATTCAGGGTGGGCTGGTCGCCATGACATCGGGTCAGAACCACCAGGGCATGACGCTGAACACCCGCTTTTCCAACACTGCAGCGCAACAACCCGCCCCGCCCCCACCCCCCGAGACCTATCTTGATATTCGCCAAATACGGGCCTCGCGCGTGAATATGCGCCAGGGTCCGGGAACGATCTATCCGGTGGTGGGCCGCCTGCTGGCCGGGGATAAGGTCCTAGTGATCGAAGACAGCGGCACCGGCTGGCTGAATCTGCGCACGCAAAAAGGCAACAAGATCGGTTGGGTTGCCGCTTCCCTGGTCAGCAAGAAAGCTTCATAACCCTGTAAACAGCCCCGGAAATTTTCTCTGGGGTCCTTGTTACAGGGTCGCATGATGCAAAAAACAATTCTGATCACCGGCTGCTCTTCTGGCATCGGCCTGGACTCGGCCCGTGGCATGCGGGATCGCGGCTGGCGGGTCTTTGCCTCTTGTCGCAAGGCACAGGACTGCGACCGCCTACGCGCCGAAGGCTTTGACAGCCCGCGCATTGACTACACCGATACTGACAGTATCGCCCAGGGCCTGGCCGAGGTACTGCAAGCAACCGGTGGCACGCTGGATGTCCTATTCAACAATGGTGCCCACGGCTTGGCCGGCGCGGTCGAAGACCTGCCAACCGAGGCACTGCGCGATATCTTTGAAAGCAACGTTTTCGGCTGGCACGAACTGACCCGGCAGGTGCTGCCGGTGATGCGGGCGCAGGGCCATGGGCGCATTGTGCAGAACTCTTCTATCCTGGGTTTTGTCACGATGCCCTGGCGCGGCGCATATGTGGCCACCAAATACGCCCTGGAAGGGCTGACAGATACGCTGCGGGTGGAGCTTATGGACACCAATATCAAGGTGGTGCTGATAGAGCCGGGGCCGATTACCTCAAAATTCCGCGAAAATTCAATTCCCCATTTTGAACGCTACATAGATTGGCGCAACTCTGCCCTACGGCCCTTTTACGAAAAGAACCTGCAAAAGAGGCTCTACGAACGCTCCGGGCCGGATCGCTTTGAACTGCCGGCCTCGGCGGTGACCGCCAAGCTGGTCCTGGCCTGCGAATCATCCCGCCCCCGACCGCGCTACTATGTGACGACCCCCACCCATGTGGCCGGTCTGCTGCGCCGAATCCTGACAACCCGGGCAATTGACCGCATCCTGAGGAAGCTGGGATAGGCAATTCGCTGTCGCCAATCCCAACGGCAACGGCTAGACCGATATCAGGTACATACGAAAGAGAGATCACATGGGTGACCCACTTTATCTACTGGCAATACTGGCCATGGCGGCCGTGGTGGTGGTTCTGCTTCTCGGGCTTGGCAGTTTTGGCAAGGGCGGCGCTATCAGCAAGAAATATGGCAACAAGCTGATGCGGCTGCGACTGTTCTTTCAGTTTATTGCCGTGGTGCTTTTGGTGACCTATGTCTATCTGCGCGGCCAAAGCGGCCAATAACCCCCGGCCATCACAGGAGGCCTGAAGTCATGGTGGTTCTAAACAAGATCTACACCCGCACCGGCGACAAGGGCGACACCGCGCTTGGCAATGGGGTCCGCGTGGCCAAGCACGATCCGCGCGTCAACGCCTATGGCACCTCGGATGAGTTGAACGCCTTTATCGGCGTCGCCCGACTAGAGGCCGAGGGCGAGATGGACGCCGCACTGTCGCGCATTCAGAACGATCTGTTTGATCTGGGTGCCGATCTCTGCCGCCCAGAGATGGAAAAAGACGCCGAAGCCGACTACCCGCCGCTGCGGGTGGCGCAGGCGCAGGTGGACCGGCTTGAGGCCGAAATCGACGCGATGAACGCGGATCTGGCCAGCCTGCGCAGCTTTGTCCTGCCCGGCGGCAGCGCGCTGGCGGCCCATCTGCATGTCTGCCGTACCGTGGCCCGACGCGCCGAACGACTGGCAACCGATCTGGCGGGCGTTCAGTCCATCAACCAGGTGGCGGTGACCTACCTCAACCGACTGTCTGATTGGTTTTTTGTTGCCTCGCGCAAAGCCAATGACAATGGCGGCAAAGATGTGCTCTGGGTGCCTGGCGCCAACCGCTAAACCACAAGACCGTCCAGAGGGCGCTATCCCCTAAGGTGGCAAAAGCACCCAGCGTCACATGCTGCGTCGCGGCGTCACCCCCGGCAATCCCCTATCGACAGGGCCGCGATTCGGCCCTACGAAATCCTTGTTCCGGCCCCTGTCACACCGGAGCAAGCCGCCAGCCAGGTGTTGCGCCCAGCGAAATTCAACGCAGAGATCGCGCAACATTCTTGCAAGATTGTCGTGACAAAAGGTCAAACGCGACGTCTGCGAAGGACAACGTGACGATTTTCCCCTGTTGTGCCCCGGACTGACCCGGTATCAACAGCGCGAGAGCAGAGAGGGCAGCCGTCTTGGCGGTATGCCGTTTGTTAAGGAGAGAACGCAAATGAAGGTACTCGTGCCTGTCAAACGCGTGATTGACTATAACGTGAAAGTCCGCGTCAAAGCGGACGGAAGCGGTGTCGATCTCGCCAACGTCAAAATGTCGATGAATCCCTTCGACGAAATCGCTGTCGAAGAGGCCATTCGCCTCAAGGAAGCAGGCAAGGCTGATGAAGTCATTGCTGTTTCCATCGGCGTGAAACAGGCCCAGGAAACCCTGCGCACCGCGCTGGCTATGGGCGCAGACCGCGCGATCCTGGTTGTTGCAGCAGAGGATGTTCACACTGACATCGAACCCCTCGCCGTTGCCAAGATCCTGGCCAAGGTTGTGGAAGAAGAGCAGCCAGGCATCGTGCTTGCCGGCAAGCAGGCGATCGACAACGACATGAACGCCACTGGTCAGATGCTGTCCGCCCTTCTGGGCTGGTCGCAGGGCACCTTTGCCTCTGAACTGGACATCGACGGCGACACCGCCAAAGTGACCCGTGAAGTTGACGGTGGCCTGCAGACCATTTCGGTGAAGATGCCTGCCATCGTCACTGTTGACCTGCGCCTGAACGAGCCACGCTATGCTTCGCTGCCCAACATCATGAAGGCAAAGAAAAAGCCGATGGCGGAAAAGACCGCCGCGGATTACGGCGTCGATACCACGCCACGCCTGGAAGTGGTCTCCACCTCCGAGCCAGCGGCGCGTGCGGCTGGAATCATGGTTGGTTCGGTTGACGAGCTGGTCGAGAAACTCAAAGAAGCGGGGGCTGTGTAATGGCTGTTCTTCTCCTTGCTGAAGTCACCGATGGCGCCCTGGCGCTGGACGCAACCGCAAAGGCTGTGACCGCTGCCGCAGCTCTGGGCGACGTAACTGTTCTAGCCGCTGGTGCCTCTGCCGCCGCAGCCGGTGCCGAAGCCGCCAAAATCGCTGGCGTGTCACGCGTTCTGGTTGCTGAAGACCCATCGCTTGGCCACCGCCTGGCGGAACCCACAGCGGCGCTGATCGTCTCGCTGGCTGGTGACTATGAGCACATCGTTGCCCCAGCCACCACCGATGCCAAGAACGTCCTGCCCCGCGTCGCGGCCCTGCTGGATGTCATGGTGATTTCTGATGTGACTGCTGTTGTTGATGGCTCCACCTTTGAACGCCCCATCTATGCAGGCAACGCGATCCAGACCGTCAAATCCTCGGATACAAAGAAAGTTATTTCTTTCCGCACCGCGACATTTGACGCCGCTGGCGACGGTGGCTCTGCCACGGTTGAAACCATTGGTGCCGCCGAGAACCCCGGCCTGTCCGAATGGGTCGAAGATAAGGTTGCCGCAAGCGATCGCCCCGAGCTGACTTCGGCTGGTGTGGTTGTCTCTGGTGGCCGTGGCGTTGGCTCCGAAGAGGACTTCAAACTGATCGAAGGCCTGGCAGACAAGCTGGGCGCGGCGGTTGGTGCCTCGCGTGCGGCGGTTGATTCTGGATATGCCCCCAACGACTGGCAGGTTGGCCAGACCGGTAAGGTCGTCGCTCCGGATCTCTATATTGCCATCGGCATCTCTGGCGCGATCCAGCACCTGGCCGGCATGAAAGACTCCAAGGTGATCGTGGCGATCAACAAGGACGAAGAAGCGCCAATCTTCCAGGTTGCAGACTTTGGCCTGGTGGCCGACCTCTTCACCGCGGTTCCTGAGCTCTCCGAAAAACTCGGCTAAGCCGCGCGCCATATAAGGCAACAAAATGCAGAACGGGGCGCGCGAATATCGCGGGCCCCGTTTTTATTTGGCAGCGCCAGATTCAGGCGCTCCACCTTAGGTGCCACCCCAGGCACCCGCCCAGCGATCAGGACAGGCCCTGCAGCGCCTCGGCCAGCGCACAGCCGATACGGGCGTGCTCTTTTGGGCCCAACACATGCTGTGCCGCAGGAAAATCCAGCTCTCCCATTAGCATCCCATCAAGATCATTCACCTGCCCGGCCGGGGTCACCGCCACTTCGACCAAACCCTTGCTACGGGCTTGCAGGGCTTGCACCATGCTGCGCTCGACCAAAGTTGGCTCATAGCTGAAGGCAGACCGCCCCTGCAGGTCATAGGTCAGCCAGAGCATCAAAACCCTGCCTTCCAGCGCCTCAATCACCTTTTGCATCTTGATGACCCAGGTCTCTTGCAAGTGACGGCGCACCTCATCAAACCGCTCTTCGGACAGGGCCTGCAGCGTTGTCAGCAAATGTTTGTTAAAGTGGAACTCGGTATAATCCACTTCGGGGAATAGCGCCTTAAGATCGGGCTGCGCCTGCAAAAAACGGTCATTGCGCCGGGGGTGCACCCGGTAATAACGATTAGAGATATTCTGCGCCCCCATCAGTTGCACCACCGTAGCCTGCGCTTGCCGCGCAACCTTCAGAACTGCCGCATCACTGACAAAAGTATCCAATCCCGCATTCACCGCCGCAATATTGACACAGGGCACCTCTATCAGAGATTCGCTGACATCAGAAAAAGGGGTTTTTACGAAGCGCCCAAACATCTCGGTTCCACCGAGAAATGCAAAGTATGGACGCGTTAAGTCTCTTTTGGGGCCACGTACCGGCAGCCGCGATCCGGCATAACAGCACGTTCCCCCTGCAAGCGCATTGGCGCTCTTGAGTTCATAGCTCATGGTCCCACCTTATAATTCACCCGAAGATCACTTTGGCGGTGAAGGATTGCAATTTCCCTAAACCTAAATTTCACCTAAAATTCAGAACGACGAGCCTTGTATCTGCCCCAAAGCCACCGATAAGGTTGCAGCGCAGGCAAACGAGGAGCCCGAGACATGGACATCAAAAAGATTGGCATCATCGGCGCAGGCCAGATGGGCAATGGCATCGCTCATGTCATGGCGCTTGCAGGCTATGACGTTGTTTTAAATGATATTAGTCAGCAATCTCTGGATGCCGCAATCAGCGCAATTCACAAAAACATGGCGCGTCAGGCCAGCCGTGGCAAAATCGCCGAGGCAGAGGTCAGCAGCGCATTGTCCCGCATCACCACCACCCTGGCGCTGGCCGATATCGGTGCCACCGACCTTGTGATCGAAGCGGCAACGGAACGTGAAACCGTCAAGCAGGCGATCTTTGAGGATCTGCAGCCGCACCTGCAGCCGCATACGATTCTTACCTCCAACACCTCCTCGATCTCGATCACCCGCCTGGCCAGCCGCACCGACCGGCCGGAACGCTTCATGGGGTTCCACTTTATGAACCCGGTGCCGGTGATGCAGCTGGTCGAATTGATCCGCGGCATTGCCACCGACGAAGAAACTTTTGAAAGCTGCCGCCAAGTGGTTGAGCGCCTTGGCAAGACCTCTGCCAGCGCCGAAGACTTCCCCGCCTTCATCGTCAACCGCATCCTGATGCCGATGATCAACGAAGCGGTCTACACCCTCTATGAAGGCGTCGGCTCGGTCAAATCCATTGATGAATCCATGAAACTGGGTGCCAATCACCCAATGGGGCCGCTTGAGCTGGCCGATTTCATTGGCCTGGACACCTGTCTGGCCATCATGAACGTGCTGCACGAAGGCCTAGCGGATACCAAATACCGCCCCTGCCCGCTCTTGACCAAATATGTTGAGGCAGGCTGGCTGGGCCGCAAAACCCAACGCGGGTTTTATGACTATCGCGGCGAAACCCCCGTCCCCACCCGCTAAGGTCCCCCGCGCCGCTGCTTCGGAGCCCTCATCGCCTGATCGCAGCAGCACGGCAGCCATGACTGGGCACCAGCCAAATCGCGGAGGCTCCGCACCGCTTGCGGTGTGGAAACCGCTATTTTGCTTGTGACATGGCAGGGGCGCTGTCAGGCAGGGAATAGGCATGCAGGCTCTTGGGCTGCTGCTTTGGTGACTCAGAAGTAACCTACCGCAGCCGACAAAATCTGCCAGCCTGACAGCTCACACCAAGCGCGCTGCCATCACGATCCGCTCTTATCCCCCAGAGCCAGGGTATGGGCCCGCAGCCAAGCCATAAAGCCACGCGGATCACTGTGCAGCCGGGCCATCTGCTCGTCGGTCAGCGGCTCGCCCACGACAGGCGCCTGCGGCTTGTTGCAAGAGCGCACGATTTCATGCAGCAGCAGCCCCTGGCGCAGAATCGGCGAGATCTTGTTGGCGATCTGATAGCTGCGAGAGTTGCGACCCGGAAAGAAGATCGGCACCACACGGGCACCGGACCGCCGGATCAGCTGGGCGGTAAAGACGTTCCATTCCTGCTCGATCGGGGGGCCGAACCAGGTTTCGGATGACATGACCACCCCGGATGGAAACAACGCCACCACCCCGCCCTCTCTCAGATGGGACATGGTCTTGGCGCGCATCTCAACCATTTTGCGTTGCGCATCGGGATCATGTGGAAAAGGCACCGGGATCATAAATGAGGTCGCCGCCTCATCCAGACCAGTCAAGACAGAGCGTGTCAGGATCCGGTAATCCTGCCGCACCCGGCCAATAAGATCGGCAAAGATCATCCCATCCACCATGCCATGCGGATGGTTGGCAACAATCACCACCGGGCCATCCTGCGGGATGCGCTTGATCTGCTCTTCCGGGGTCATCAGGTTGATGCCCATGATATTCAAAGCGCCGCGCCAGAACTTCTGGCCGCGGTATTCGGCATTCTGACGCTCAAACTTCTTGACCATACGCAGGATGGTCAGCTTGCCGGTCATCCACTCAATCGCCTTGATCGTCAAGGCGGTCCAGCGGTCATCAAAAGAATTGGCATAGGTCAGGGTGCGGCGGTCATAGACCTCGCCAGTGCTGTCTTCGGTCTCCGGCGTTGGGCCGGTGTTCTGCTCATGTGCGGTATCCGCCACTGTGCCATTCCCGTCAGTTCGAAGGGGGCGAGGCTAAAAGCCTTCGCCGAATTTGTCCGCCACCAGAGCTTCCACCGCCTCAGCAAGGGCGCAAGCATCCGGCCCCGAAGTCTCGACGTCAATAGTCGTTCCTTTCGAAGCTGCCAACATCAAAAGCCCCATAATGCTATCTCCCGATGCCGACAGACCATCCTTTGAGACCTCGGCCACGGCATCGAAGCCCTCCACGACCTCAACCAGCTTAGCAGAGGCGCGGGCATGCAGCCCTTTTTCGTTCACGATTTTCAATGTCTTCAAGGTCATTTAACGCGTCTGCTCCCCTTCGGGATTTATGTTTTGAGAGTTAATATACTTGCGTCCCGCTTCCATTGCCTGGCGCACCGCCTGCCCCACCGCAAGATGGCGGGATTTGGCCAGTTTGATCAAGAGTGGCAGGTTTGCACCGTACAAAATACGCCGGTTGATTGGCGCACAGGCGCGCAGGCTGAGATTCGACGGGGATCCGCCATAAAGATCAGTGACGATCACCACCCCATCGCCACTATCAACCAGGTCAGCTGCGGCGCAGATTTCGCATTGCTTGTCTTCGCGGTCGTCATCCGGCCCGATGGCAATCGCCATAAGATTGGGCTGCGGGCCCACCACATGCTCGACCGCCGCCAAGTATTCTCTGGCCAGCCCACCATGCGCAACGATCACAATGCCGATCAATCCTGCAACTCCGTATACCCGCTAGCCTTGCAGCTCGCGGTGTCTAATTGACACCTGCTGGCCATCTTCTGCAAGGGCTTTCGCAAGGCTTTCTGCCAAGGTGACAGAGCGATGCTGACCACCGGTACAGCCAAAGGCGATCGACAGGTGTGATTTCCCCTCTTCCCGGTAGGCCGGCAATAGAAACTGCACCAGATCCAGCACCCGCGCAAAAAAGCCGTCATACCGATCATCAGCCCGGATATGGGCCTGCACTGCCTCATCGCGGCCATTCAACTCGCGCAGCTCGGGCACCCAATAAGGATTGCCCAGAAAGCGGCAGTCAAAGGCCATATCAATGCTGCGCGGCACCCCGCGCTTGTAGGAAAAGCTCTGGATCGACACCGCCAGCTTGCGCCCGCCCGGCACAAAAAGATGTTCAATTTCCGCCTTCAGCTGATGCACATTCATATCCGAGGTTTCCAAGACCAGGCTGGCCCTGTCGCGGATCGAAGACATCAGGTTCAGCTCTCGATGCACCCCGACCTCGGGGGTTTCTGCCGGGGCCAGCGGGTGGCGGCGGCGGGTTTCTGAATAGCGCCGCAGCAACACTTCGGGGCGCGCATCCAGATAGAGAACCGACAATTCGCAGCCTTCGCGCGCCTCCAGCATATCAATGACATCCAGCAGCGCCGCCGGAGAGAAATCCCGGTTGCGGCTGTCCAGTCCCAGCGCCATGGGCCCCCCGCCCCCCGCAGCCGAGACAAGCCCCGGCAACAGCCGCAGTGGCAGGTTGTCGATGGCCTCAAAGCCGAGGTCTTCCAGCACGTTGATCGCGGTGGTACGCCCCGCCCCCGAAGGGCCAGTCACCAGAACAATCGGCATGGCCTTGGTATCAGACATTGCAATGATCCAAATTTGGCAACCGGGTCAAAGTAAACAAACACACCCGATTACAGCGACAGAGACTATTCAGGCTTTGCATCAGGGTCCAGCGCTCCGGATTTGAGGTATTGCAGCAAGGCAGCGGCAAAATATGCTCCCTCCACCCGATGAAAGACCACTATATCCTGGCCCAGAACTCTTTCAAACCGCTGAACCGGCAGGCGTGCCTCTTCCAGATGATCAAGATCTATGATCGCACAGATCGCCGCCTGCGGCAGTGCCTCGGCGCGCAGGAGACCAAGGCCGCGCGCCTCGATCATGCCGCGCAGCATTGCAGGGGCGCGAGCCAGGATCTGCCCCTGCTCTTTCCAGAGTTGAACACGGTCATCAGCCACCAGATCGGCCCCATAGCCCATCAACTGCAACGCCAGGGCGGATTTTCCACTGCCCGATGCACCCCGAATCAAAACCCCGCGCCCAGCCAGCGCCACACAGCTGGCATGCAGGGCCAGGCTAGTGGGCTGTTCGGGCCTCACAGATCAGACGGGCAGACCAACAACAAATCGCGCCCCCAGAGGTTCTGAAGTGATATCGGCTTCGGTGGGGCGAATATTTTCGGCCCAGACCACACCGCCATGTGCTTCGACGATCTGCTTGGAAATCGCCAAGCCAAGGCCGGAGTTATTGCCAAAATGTTCATCCGGTCGTTGCGAGTAGAAGCGCTTGAAGATCTTTGCCAGCGCCTGTTCAGGGATGCCGGGGCCGGTGTCTTCGACCACAATCAGAACTCGGTTGTCGCGGCGGCGCGCCCAGACCCGAATGGCATCGCCTTCTTCGCAGAACGAAATCGCATTGGTGATCAGATTGACAAAGACCTGCGCCAGACGCGCCTCCAGCCCCTGGATCATCACCGGGCGCTGCGGCAGATCGGTAATATAGTCGATCTTCTTGGCGCGGGCGTCCTCGCCCAGATACTGGTTCAGGTTGGTCAGCATCTGCAACAGGTCGAAGTCTTCTTCTTCCTCTTTCACCAGTTCGGCATCCAGACGTGAGGCATTGGAGATATCGCTGACCAACCGATCCAGACGGCGCACATCATGTTCGATGACCTCCAGCAGCTTTTCGCGCTGATCATCCCGTTTGACCATCCGCAGGGTGCCCACCGCCGATTGCAGGCTGGCCAGCGGGTTCTTGATCTCATGCGCGACATCTGCGGCAAATTGTTCGTTGCTGTCGATCCGGCTGTACAGCGCCTTGACCATGCCACGCAGCGCCCGGCTCAACCGGCCGATTTCATCGGGGCGGGCGGATAGATCCGGAATGCGGATCCGGCCAGACTGGGCCCGCCGCGCATCGCGATCACGCCCCAGTTCTGCCGCTTCAGCCAGATCAGCCAATGGGTTGGCAATGGTCGAGGCCAGCACCAGGCTCAGCCCGACAGAAACCAGCAGAGCGATGATGAAGATCTGCAAGACCCGCTCACGCTCGCCGCGCACCAGCGCATCGATTTCACCCGCTGGCGAAGCCAGCGCCACCGCACCAATCGCCGTTCCATTGCTCAGGATCGGGGCCACGGCCGAAAAGACGGTACCGCCGCCAGTATTTACCACCACATTGATCTTTGCGGTACCGGTCAAGGATCGTTGCGCCTGCTGGCGCAACTGGTCCTGCAGGGGTTGAATTTGCGCAGGCTCCGAGGATTGCGATTGAAACACCGAACCAATCGCCGACCACAGTGCCGAGAGACTATCAGAGATCAGGGTGCGGTTCTTTGCGCCCTCGTTCAGAGAATTCAGCGTATCGGGGCGGTTGACCCCAGTGACCTGGGCCACCAGCACGCCAGAGGCATCAAAGACCAAGGCCTCTACCCCGCCGCGCAGGGTCAAGGCTCTCAGCGTCTGTTCAACGTCGATGCCGTCTCCGGTTGTCAGGCTGACAGCCCCAGAGGAAGGCAGCACTGCTTCAAACACATCCGCGACCAACGAGACCTCGGCCACCAGCGCACCTGCGCGCTGCTTGACCAGACTTTGACGTGATGAATTGAGATACAGTATCCCCGCGACCAGAATGATCAGGGCAATCAGGTTGAAGGTAATGATCTTGCGTGTCAGCGGCGATCCCTTGAGCGAGAAAAAGCCCCGGCGCGCCCGTTTCACCTGCATTTCCGCCGCAACAGTCTGATCCGGAGAGACCCAATCGTCGCCCAGAACCACATCGCCATCTTGCTGACGTCCTGTCAGACCAGTGTCACGCATTGCTGCACGCCTCCCTGGATGGGGCCGCCGGCCCTATTCTTCATTGTAGCGATAGCCGATCCCATAGAGGGTCTCGATCGCCGCAAAATCACCATCCGCCATGCGCATCTTTTTGCGCAGCCGTTTGATGTGGCTATCGATGGTGCGATCATCCACATAGACCTGATCGTCATAGGCCACATCCATCAGCTGATCCCGGCTTTTGACAAAACCAGGGCGCTGAGCGAGCGCCTGCAGCAACAGGAACTCGGTCACAGTCAGAGAAACATCCTTGCCCTTCCAACTGACCGCGTGGCGCAGCGGATCCATCCGAAGATCGCCACGGTCCATGACCTTGGTTTCGGGTGCTTCCGTGCCAGCTTCGTCACTCTTGAGTGCATCCTGGCGCCGCAGCAGGGTGCGAATGCGTTCCACCAGCAAACGCTGCGAAAAGGGTTTCTTGACGTAGTCATCCGCCCCCATGCGCAGGCCAAGCACCTCGTCGATTTCATCATCCTTGGAGGTGAGGAAGATCACCGGCATCTGGGTTTTCTGGCGCAGCCGCTGCAACAGATCCATGCCATCCATACGCGGCATCTTAATGTCCAGAACGGCCATATCCGGCAGCTTTTTGTTAAAGGCATCCAGTGCGGCCTGCCCATCGTTATAGGTTTCCACCTCAAACCCTTCGGCCTCCAGCGTCATCGCCACAGAGGTCAAAATGTTGCGGTCATCATCCACCAAAGCAATCTTCGACATCGGATCTGCCCCTAAACCTGCTCTTTATATCGCCTGAATTTTTCATACTTCATCGCCCGTCTGGGAGATCGAATCAATCCCCATTGGCGAATCAGGGCGATCTTTGGGCACAATTAGGGCAAAAATGTCTTATCATCCGCTGAACGGCGACCAGCGGCTGGGCATCGTCAGGAATGGTTGCGCTAAACTCCGCCTTGATGGCGCTAACTGCGCCAAACCGTCCTGTTCAGCCATAGAAACCTCATGTTAAGACCCGTCCAACCGGTATCGCCACCGGCGTTTCTGCCCCGATTTGCCTTGGGGCGCAGCTTTTAATGTATGCGGCTGGGCGCAGCCGCCACAGGAGAGAGAACACATGGCATCTGGACGGGTAAACCCGAATTTCCGCCTCGAGGATCAAGGTATCGAGGGTCTGGGCAATGTCCATTACAACCTCATGGAGCCCGCCCTGGTTGAGGCTGCTCTAAAGCGCGACGAAGGCACTCTGGGCAAGGGCGGCGCGTTCCTTGTGACCACCGGAAAGTTCACCGGCCGTTCCCCCAAGGATAAACACGTCGTAAAATCCGACAGCGTCATTGACACCATCTGGTGGGAAAACAACGCCGAGATGTCGCCCGAAGGCTTTGACAATCTCTATGTCGATATGCTCGAGCATATGAAGGGTGGTGACTACCACGTGCAGGATCTGGTTGGCGGTGCCGATGCCAAACATTCGATCAATGTGCGCATGATCACCGAACTGGCCTGGCACGGGCTGTTCATCCGCACCATGCTGCGTCGCCCCGAGCGCGAAGACCTGAATGATTTTGTTGCCGATTTCACCGTCATCAACTGCCCCAGCTTTCAGGCCGATCCCAAGCGCCATGATTGCCGGTCGGAAACCGTTATCGCGATGAACTTTGATCGCAAGCTCATCCTGATCGGTGGCACCGAATATGCCGGCGAGAACAAGAAATCCGTCTTTACCCTGCTGAACTATCTGCTGCCGGAAAAAGGCATCATGCCGATGCACTGTTCCGCAAACCACGCCAAGGACAACCCGGTTGATACAGCCGTGTTCTTTGGCCTGTCCGGCACCGGCAAGACCACCCTGTCTGCCGACCCGGATCGCGTGTTGATCGGCGATGATGAACATGGCTGGGCTGACACGGGCACCTTCAACTTTGAAGGCGGCTGCTACGCCAAGACCATCAGCCTCAACCCAGAGGCCGAGCCAGAGATCTACGCGACCACCTCCAAATTTGGCACCGTGATCGAAAACATGGTTTTCGACCCCGAGACCAAAGAGCTGGATTTTGAAGACGACAGCCTGACCGCCAACATGCGCTGCGCCTATCCGCTGCACTATATTTCCAATGCTTCGGACACCGCGATTGGTGGCCACCCCAAGAACATCATCATGCTGACCTGTGATGCCTTTGGCGTGCTGCCCCCCATTGCGCGGCTGACCCCGGCGCAGGCAATGTATCACTTCCTGTCTGGCTTCACCTCCAAGGTGGCCGGCACCGAACGTGGCGTGACCGAGCCAGAGCCGACCTTCTCCACCTGCTTTGGTGCCCCCTTCATGCCGCGTCGCCCCGAGGTTTACGGCAACCTGTTGCGTGAAAAGATCGCCCAGCATGGCGCCACCTGCTGGTTGGTCAATACCGGCTGGACTGGCGGTGCCTATGGCGATGGCTCGCGGATGCCGATCCGCGCTACCCGCGGCCTGCTGACCGCCGCGCTTGAAGGCACCCTGGCCGAGGTCGAGTTCCGCAAGGACAGCAACTTTGGCTTCGACGTGCCGGTCTCGGCACCCGGCGTTGCCGAAGTCCTGCTGGACCCCCGCCGCACCTGGGACGATCAGGCCGCCTATGACAAACAGGCTGCCAAGCTGGTGCAGATGTTCTCGAACAACTTTGAACAGTACCTGCCCTATATCGACGACGACGTAAAAGCCGCCGCGATCAGCTAAGGCCTGCGCAATAGCAAAGATAGAAAACCCGGCCACTGGCCGGGTTTTTTGTTTTCCAAACGAATTCGCAGCAGCGCTGTCGAGCTATGCGTTTCAGATACGCCCGGTCACCATATCGCGGACCTTCACGGCGTAGCGGTCGGTCATGCCTGAGACAAAGTCTGCAAGGCTGTGCATCGCGGTATATTCATCTGTGATACCGCGCAGGTCCAGATCCACCGCCCGCACCAGTTTGGCCCAATACCCATGTTGCGCCAGGAACAGATCAACATCCCAGCCAGAGGCGCGCAGATCGGCATAAAGCCCATGAAAGTGATCCAGCACCGCAAAGATCACCTGACGGCCCGAAATCTCCAGCTCTGTCTTGCGCCGCGCGGTAAAGATCCGCGCATTTGAAATCTCTTTCATCTGGGCAAAGACCGCTGCCTTGGCAGAGGCTTCCATCAGCCCATCATTGAAATCGCCTGCCATGATCGCATCATAGTTTGCCATGAAGGCATCGACTGCGGCCTTGATCGCCTGATGGATTGCCCCGGCCCGACGCTGCGCCACGATTTCGCCCGCCGTCATCGCCACGTCATCTGCACGGTTGGGCTTGCCTGCGATCTCTTCCAGACAAGTGATCACCTGCTGGGTGGTCAGGTCGCCCACCGTGGCGGCATCTTCCAGATCCAGGATCCGATAGCAAATATCATCTGCCGCCTCGACCAGAAAGGCCAGCGGATGGCGGCGCCAGCATGTGCCCGGACCCGCCCCATCGGCGCGCAGCCCCGTTGCCTCGGCCACCTCGGCAAACAGCGCCGCTTCGGCCTGGAAGACGCCAAATTTCTTCAGGCCGACATAGCCCTCCTGCGACAGTTGCCGCGCCTGCGCCGTACAGGGGTATTTCATAAAGGCCGCAAGGGTCGCATAAGACAGCCGCATCCCGCCCGGACGGCGTGCCATTTCCAGGGTCGCCGCAATGCGAAAGCCCTGGGCATTGCCTTCAAAGGCAGAAAACTCGGCCTGCTGCGCCTGTGGGATCGCCCCGGCCACCCCGGTTTCTGCTTGAAACTTCTGGGCAAACCACTGGCCGATGCTGTCTTCGCCAGAATGGCCAAAGGGTGGGTTGCCAATGTCGTGCACCAGGCAGGCAGCCTGCACAGTGCCGGCAATCGCTTCACGCTGTGCCTCTGTGATATAGCCCTGCTCCAACATGGCCTGTCCCGCCATCCCCCCCAATGAGCGCCCGGCGCTGGCAGTTTCCAGGCTGTGGATCATCCGGTGATGCACATGGTCGTGTTCATAAAGTGGGTGCACCTGGGTTTTCTGCGCCAGACGGCGAAAGGGTTCTGAAAACAGAATGCGATCATAATCCTGCAGATAGGCGGGGCGGCCGGGGGCTTCGGGGAAATCCGGACGACACAGCCGTCCTGCGTTCAACAACCTGTCCCATTGCATCGTCATTATCCTGCCCCCTGTCTGCACAAAACCTGTGCTGCGCTTAAACGGGAGCGCGCGTCAGAATGCAAATGCTTCGCCCTGGCCTATTGCACCGGGCAGGGCGCTTATCCCGGCGCGATGCCCGAAGGCTCCAGCTTGTGCTCTGGCTCGACATGGATGGTGACCAAGGCTTCGGGGAAATCCACCTGGATCGCCTCTTCGATGCGGTCACAGATTGCATGCGAAGCCTGCACCGTCATCGCGCCATCAACCACCATGTGACATTCCACAAATAATGCC
Source organism: Pseudophaeobacter flagellatus (assembly GCF_021228235.1). Lineage (GTDB taxonomy): Bacteria > Pseudomonadota > Alphaproteobacteria > Rhodobacterales > Rhodobacteraceae > Pseudophaeobacter > Pseudophaeobacter flagellatus. The sequence goes on along the minus strand of NZ_JAJQRG010000009.1, from coordinate 186,408 downwards.
ACGCCTGCGCGGCGAGTCTTGAGCCCATGCACCTGCAGGGCCCCCGCCGCAGCCTGGTGCAGCAGTTCTTCGATGCGGCTGCGCTCTTCCTCGGGGGCAGCGGAATCCATCAAACCATTCACCGATGACACCACAACGCCGTAGCCTTCGCGCAGGATATTCACCGCCACCAAGAGCGCGAGCAGCGGGTCAAGCACCGCCCAGCCCGTCACCAGCGCCAGACCCAGCCCAAAGAGCACCCCTACCGAAGTCCAGACATCGCTCATCAGATGGCGCCCACCTGCGGTCAGGGCCGGAGAGTTCAACTGGCTGCCACGCGACACCAGCAACCGCGCCCAGAGCAGGTTCACCACCAGCGCCAGCCCATTGACCAAAAGCCCGACACGCCCCCAATCCTGCGGCGAGCTAAGATTGCCAAGCGCCTGCACCGACTGCTGCACAATCAGCAAGGCGGCAATGATGATCATGATCCCTTCCAGCACAGCCGAAAAATATTCCGCCTTGTAATGGCCGAAGGGGTGGCCTGCATCGGCTGGGCGTTTGGCATAGTGAACTGCGACCCAGGCCATAACCGCGCCACCCACATTCACCAGGGATTCCAACGCATCCGAAAACAGCGCCACAGAATCCGTCAGCCGCCAGGCCACTAGTTTCAGCCCCAGCACCAGCAGCGCGATCAGGATCGTCCCCAGAGCCAGCCGTTCCGCATTCATCGATTGCATCTTATTTCCTGCTGCCTCGCGCTCATGGCGCAGGCATATCCAATTGCACCGCGTCCTATTGCGGCCTTATCCCATCAACCCGCGCCGCACCAGATTAAGCCCGGCCACCAACAACACAATAAGCGTGGCCTGTTTGAATAGCTTTTGGTCAATCCGGTCATGCAGCCGCCCGCCGAGCCACATGCCCACCACAGCTGGCAGAACCAGCAGGATAGAAAACGGCAGGGTTTCGCTGCGGATGACGCCAGAGCCGATATGGGCCAGAAACAGGGTCACCGCCCCGATGCCATAGATGACGCCCTGCACCCGGATCTGCTCGCTCTTTTCCAGGTTCAGCGCCGTCAGATAGGCCACCGTTGGCGGCCCCCAGACACCAGAAACACCGCCCACCATCCCGGCAAAGGCCCCCACCATGACCTCGACACGCGGGGTCGGCTTGGCCAGTGTCAGCGCCAGCCCCAACAGCTGCAGCAGCACAAACAGGGTGACCGGCACCCCAATCAACAGGAACATCACCTGTTGCGGCAGAATGCGCACCGTTTGCGCGCTCAGCAGCAGGCAGATCAACACCGCCAGCAGAAAGATCCAAAACCGCTTGAGCGAGGCAAAGGCCGCCCCGACCCCCTGGCGCAGCGCCTGCATCCCATTGGTCACCAGCGTCGGCAGAATCAGCCCGGCCAGCGCCAGCTCGGGCGCCAGAAACAGGCTAAGACCTGAGACCAGAATCATCGGCAAGGCAAAGCCCACCATGCCCTTGACGGTGCCAGCAAAGAGCGCAATCACAAAGGCAATCGCCAAATCTGTCGGCTCAATCGCCGAGAAAATAAGAGAGAAAAACTGATCCATGCCCCTGCCTATCACCCCCTAGATGCAGAGAGAACCGCCCTGGTGAGCAAAATATGATCACGCAACTATTGATCATTATGCCGCATCGCGGCGTATTTTTGTTGCGCTGCACCTGCAAAGTGATTTACCACCAAACCAGCAAGAAGGACGTGATTCAATGGCTCATGACGGACAGGACCTGCAAATGAAACCTATTGTGCTCCCCGATCTGCTGGCGCTCACCGGCGCGGCAATCCTCCCGCTTGAGGGCATACTGGAGGCGGCACAGGATTCTGTGCGCAGCCTAGTCAGCCAAGACGGCCGCGTTTCGGGCCAATTGATCGAGGCCAACCAGACCGCCGCACACGGGCTGTCGTGGCTGGCAACCTATGTTTACAGCCTGCGACAGATGCAGAAATGGGCCGAAGCGCTGCAGGCAGACGGCAAGTTCGGCGAGATGGAGCAGCTAATCCAACAGATTAGCTTTGGCGAATATCTTTGGCAGATCCGTGGCGGCATCCAGATGAACCAGGGAGAAATTATCCGGCTTCAGGATATGGGCGTAAGCCAAGAGGCCCAACGTGGGCTGATGGCCCCCTCGGTGATGACACTGTGCGAAAGCGGCAACACCCAGGCGGCCCGCAGTCGTCTTGCAGAACTGATGCAGGATCAGGCAGGGGCCACCATGTTTGGAACCTCTGGCCTAGAGGAAGAGCTGGAAATGATCCGCGACCAGTTCCGCCGCTATGCCCAGGAAAAGGTCGAACCCCACGCCCATGACTGGCACCTGAAGGATGAGTTGATCCCGATGGAAATCATCGAAGAGCTGGCTGAAATGGGCGTTTTTGGCCTGACCATACCCGAAGAATTTGGCGGCTTTGGCCTGTCCAAGGCCTCGATGGTTGTGGTCTCAGAAGAGCTGTCGCGCGGCTATATCGGCGTCGGCTCGCTGGCGACTCGATCGGAAATCGCCGCCGAACTGATCCTGTGCGGTGGCACCGACGAACAAAAAGCGCAGTGGCTGCCCAAGATTTCCAGTGCTGAAATTCTGCCAACGGCGGTCTTTACCGAACCCAATACAGGCTCTGACCTTGGCTCTCTGCGCACCCGCGCGGTTAAAACCGAAGCGGGCGATTATGAGATCACCGGAAACAAGACCTGGATCACCCATGCCGCGCGCACCCATGTGATGACGCTGCTGGCCCGCACCGATCCCGACACCACCGACCACCGTGGCCTGTCGATGTTCCTGGCGGAAAAGACCCCCGGCACCGATACAGACCCCTTTCCCACCCCCGGCATGACTGGCGGAGAGATTGAAGTATTGGGCTATCGCGGCATGAAAGAGTATGAGCTGGGCTTTGACGGCTTTGCGGTCAAACAGGCCAACCTGCTGGGCGGGGCCGAGGGCAAGGGCTTCAAACAGCTGATGGAAACCTTCGAGTCCGCCCGTATCCAGACCGCCGCCCGCGCCATTGGCGTTGCCCAGTCGGCGCTGGATATCGCCATGCAATACGCCCAGGATCGCAAACAGTTCGGCAAGAGCCTGATCGAATTTCCCCGCGTTTCCGGCAAGCTGGCGATGATGGCGGTTGAAATCATGGTGGCGCGTCAATTGACCTACTTTTCGGCTTGGGAAAAGGACAACGGCCACCGCTGCGACCTAGAGGCCGGGATGGCCAAGCTGCTGGGCGCCCGCGTCGCCTGGGCGGCGGCCGACAATGGCTTGCAAATCCACGGCGGCAACGGCTTTGCACTGGAATACAAGATCAGTCGGGTGCTCTGTGATGCACGCATCCTCAATATCTTTGAAGGGGCGGCAGAGATTCAGGCTCAGGTGATCGCCCGCCGCCTGCTCGCCTGATCTACACCACCATCGGCGCGCCAATCCAGAGAGGCCCGGCCAATATTTGCCATTGGCCGGGCCGCTTCTTGCGCCAAGTGTCATGGCGCCTCCCTGAAAGCGCACCCCAAGCGAGGTGCAGGACGGCTAGGGTTTCACCTACAAACGGCGGGCAAAGGCATCCATGAAGCGGCCACGCGCCTCTGGTAGTGGACGGTTACCAAGGCTGGGTGCCAGATGCATTTCCAGAAAATACCCAGTGGTGCGCAGCCCCTGCGCAACTTCGTTATCTGGGCCTGTCCCCTCGCCGCGCAGCACAGGGGGCAGCGGCAGCAGCCGGTTCACCCATTGCCCGGCATCCTGACGCGACACCGCCCGCCCGGTCTTGGGGGAGATATATGCCAGATCTTCATTGCGGCCAGAGACGGCGCAGGCGCTCAAATCCAGGCCAAAACCCATGGTCTCTAGCAGGGTCAGTTCCCATTTCAGATAGGCCAGCGGCCAGAGGTCATCCTGGCCCATAAGATCCAAGAGTTGCTCTGTTTGCTTGTAAAGATCACGATAGGGCGCGCGTTCCGGCAGGCAGAACCCCAACAGCCCGGTCACCGCATTCAGCCCCGCCAAAGCCAGACGTCCCGAAAGGGCCGCCGCTGCACGGCTGCGCAGGGATTCCGCCTGATAGCTGCCAAGATGGTCCTCTAGCCTGGCCCGCCACAACAGGTCCAGTTGGGCACCGGGTTGCAGCACCGGCGCTTTCTTGCGGCTGGCACCGCCATGCACGATCCCTGCGTGGCGGCCGTGGTCTTCGGTGAACACATCGATGATTACAGCCGTCTCGCCGTGACGGCGACAGCTCAGAAGGATGCCATGGTCACGCCATTCCACCGATCACACCCTCCGCGTTGAACTCTATCTGACCTTTCCGAGGTCTACTCTAGCCCCGGCTCATCCAACAGGTGACGGCCAGCCCGGTCTTCAACCTCGATCACCCAAAGATCGGGATCAAATTCCTGCTGGCGGCGAACGGCGGCATCGACATCAGCCTCGGCTCCGCTGGCATGTTCCACCCATTTGCGTGCGCCGCTCATCAGATCATAGGAGCGATGAAAGCTCTGTGCCTGGCCATTCAGCGTGTTGAGCTTAACCAGCACCGCCCCCGCCGTGTCGTCGCCATGGGCGGTGACAAAGGCCGGAATGCCAACGCCCCGCAGACGCGCCAGATAGGCATGCACCCAGAAGTCTGCGGTCAGGCGGGTCATTCGTTTCCGTCTTTGAAATCCAGCCCCATTTCGGAATAGCGCTCGGACTCTTCCAGCCAGTTGGGGCGCACCTTGACCTGCAGGAACAGATGTACCTTGCGGCCGAGGAATTCCGTCAGCTCTTCTCGGGCGGCCTGGGAAACGGATTTGATCGTCTCGCCGCGCTTGCCCAGCACGATGCCCTTGTGACCATCACGGACCACATAGATGACCTGATCAACCTTGGCCGAGCCATCCTTGCGCTCTTCCCAGTTTTCGGTTTCCACCGTCATCTGATAGGGCAGTTCCTGATGCAGCCGCAGGGTCAGTTTTTCGCGGGTCATTTCCGCCGCGATCATCCGCATCGGCAGATCCGAGATCTGGTCTTCGGGATAGAGCCAGGGGCCTTCAGGCAGTTCACCCGCCAGCCAGAGCCGCAGCGTATCCACCCCGTGACCACGTTCAGCCGAGATGAGGAAGGTCTCGTCAAAACCATACCGATCATTCAGATCTTTGGTGAGGCCAAGCAGGACCTCGGATTGCACCCGGTCGATCTTGTTGATCACCAGCGCCACTTTCCGCCCCTTGCCGAGCTCCGCGAGCCCCTCAAGAATACGTTCAACGCCTTCAGTGACACCACGAGTGGCCTCAATCAGCAGCATCACAACATCAGCATCGGCAGCACCACCCCAGGCTGCTGCCACCATGGCGCGGTCAAGCCTGCGGCGCGGTTGAAACAGGCCTGGCGTGTCAACAAAAACGATCTGGCTATCCCCCTCCATCACAATACCGCGCACACGGGTGCGGGTGGTCTGAACCTTGTGAGTCACAATAGAGACCTTGGCCCCGACCATACGGTTCATGAGGGTGGATTTGCCCGCGTTGGGCTCTCCGATCAGGGCGACGAAACCGGCGCGTGTTGTCATGTTTTTTGCTCCAAACGTGCCAAGAGCGCCTTGGCTGCGGCCTGCTCTGCGAGCCGTTTTGACCCTGCGACGGCGCGTTCTTCGGTGCCATCTTCCAGCCGAACGGCAATGGTAAAGATGGGTTGGTGATCAGGGCCTTCACGCCCCACCTGTACATAGTCGGGCGGCGATTGGCGCCGCGCCTGAACATATTCCTGTAGCGCGGTTTTGGCATCGCGGGCGTCTGCTTCGACCTGATGCACCCGCGCGCCCCAGAGCCGCAGGATCATCTGCTGCGCCACCTCAAAGCCTGCGTCCTTGTAGACGGCCGCGATCACCGCCTCCATGCCGTCACCCAAGAGCGCCAGCTTGCGCCGCCCGCCGGACATCATCTCAGATCGGCCCAGCTTCAGCACCTCGCCTAGGTCGATCTCGCGGGCGACATCGGCGCAGGCCTCTTTGCGCACCAGCGCATTGAAACGCGGTGCAAGTTGGCCTTCGCTGGCCAGTTTGTCATGGTCCAGCAGGGCCGTCGCCATGACCAAGCCTAGCACACGGTCGCCCAGAAACTCCAACCGCTGATTGTCCTTGCGGTTGGGCGATGAAACCGAAGGATGGGTCAGGGCACGCACCAAGAGTTCCGGCCGGGTAAACTCATGCCCGATCCGCTGTTCAAAGGCGCGCATTTCTTTCGATAGTTTCACACGATCCCCTTGAAGTAGCGGTCGCTGCGCCACGTCCAGAAAAACAGCATAGAGCGGCCAGCAGATGAGAACATGATGCGATCAGCCCGACCAATGAGATTTTCCAGCGGCACAAAGCCAACGCCTCCGGCGGTCTGCGCTAGGCGGCTATCGCTGGAATTATCGCGGTTGTCGCCCATAAAGAAGAAATGCCCCTCGGGCACCTTATACACGCCGGTGTGATCGGCCGATTGGTTGCCAATATTCAGGATCGCATGCTGGCGGCCACCGGGCAGAGTTTCGATCTGACGTGACTTCAGGCAGGTACCGCCCTGACCAACCGGTTGATTTTCACACCGCGGGAAAGAGCCCTGCGGCCCCTGCGGCGCCATGGCTTCCTCAAAATTACCAGCATCCTCCAGGCCGACTGCGGTGCCATTGATGAACAAGACGCCGTTTTTCACCTGAATGCTATCACCGGGCAGGCCAATCAGCCGCTTGATGAAATCGGTGCCGGTAACCGGGTGACGAAACACCACCACATCACCGCGTTCGGGATCGCTGCCCAGAAAGCGGGTGTTGTCGCCCCCCAGAAAGCCACAGACATCTTCGGCATCGATATCCAGCCCAATGGCCCCAAGACGGACACTGGGGCAAGAGGCGTAGGAATAGCCATAGGCCATCTTATTGACGAAGAGGAAATCACCAATGAGCAGCGTTTCCTTCATCGACCCGGACGGGATCCAGAAGGGCTGGAAAAACAGGGTCCGAAAGACCCCTGCGATCAACAGGGCATAAACAATGGTCTTTACCGTCTCGAGGATCGATTGGCCGGCGCTAGATTTTGCCGTCATCAGGCTCTCCAGGGTATAAATAAAAGGGTCCGGCGCTACATGAGGGCGCAAGGGGCGCGAGTCAAGCGCCACCATCCGTTTCAACGGGCTGTGCGGCAATTGGATAGGCCTCGATCACCACAAAGGCCTGGGCCCAGGGGTGATCATCTGTCAACGTCACATGGATCACCGAGCTATGGCCCGGTGGCGTCATCTTGGCTAGGCGCTCCGCCGCCCATCCAGTGACGGCCATGACAGGTTGCCCCGTGGAAAGGTTGCTCACCGCCATGTCTTTCCAGGCGATCCCCATGCGCAGTCCGGTCCCCAGCGCCTTGGAGCACGCCTCTTTGGCGGCCCAGCGTTTGGCATAGGTGCCTGCCACATCGCGGCGGTTTTCGGCCTTGCGTTGTTCAACTTCAGTAAAGACCCGATTGCGGAAACGATCGCCAAAACGGTCCAGCGTGCGCTGGATACGTTCAATATTGGCAAGATCTGTTCCGATACCGAGGATCATCAGCCCCCCTCTTCTTTACCTTCCAGGGCACGCTGGTCACCCATTCGATCTGGCGCTCTTGCAGGTTCTGCGCCACTATTTCTTGGCAGCTTCCGAGACTGCACCCGCCGCTTGTGACAGCGCGGCCTGCTCCAGGCCGACCAGCCCCAAGGATTGGTTGATCCGGATATGGACAGCAGACACACTGGCGGTATCCACGCCGCCGGTGTCTGGATCATACAGGCCAACCGGCACCGAAATCAGCACCCCCTTCGAAGGATCATACCCCCTCGTCGCCGCATCAAGAAAAACTTGGCGAAACCCCAATCCGGGCTGGCGCGACAAGACATGACAAGCCTGGCCATAGTCAGGATGCGGCGACAGGATCAATAGATGGTTTGAGCAACAGGTCGGCTCTCCGCCAGTGTCCAGCAACGCAACCCTGATCGCACCATTGGCATAGGTACGGGTTGTGTCCTGCCAGGGTTCCACCAGATTGCGCGCCGAAGCCACCCAGTCGCATTCCTCCAGGCTTTGCGCCCCAGCCGAGGTAACCCCAGAGAACGACAGCAGACAGACGAGCGCCGCAGAGTGCAGAGCCGCAGGCATCTCCTTAGCCATTTCGTGCCTCATCCATCTTGCGGCGCATTTCGGCCAGCGCCGCTGGCAGGCCAACAAACATCGCCTCGCCCATCAGAAAATGGCCAATGTTCAGCTCTTTCACCTGAGGCAGCGCAGCAATGGGGCCGACACTTTCATAGGTCAGACCATGGCCCACGTGGACTTCCAGCCCCAGCCCGGACGCATAGGCCGCCATTTCGGTGATCTTGGCCAGCTCTGCGTCGCGTTCGTCCCAGCGCCCTTCGGCCCAGGCGTCGGCATAGGCGCCTGCGTGCAACTCGATTACCGGGGCGCCGATGCGGTGGCTGGCCTCGACCTGTGATTTTTCGGCCCCGATGAACATTGACACCCGGCTGCCCGCATCCCGCAGGGGCGCAATATAGTCGGCCAACGCATTATCGTTGCCCGCCACATCCAGCCCGCCTTCGGTGGTGCGTTCTTCGCGCTTTTCCGGCACTAGGCAAACCGCGTGGGGTTTATGACGCAGAGCAATCGCCAGCATTTCTGGCGTTGCGGCCATTTCAAAATTCAACGGAATGCGCAGCGCTGCCATCAGGCCATCGATATCGGCATCCACAATATGGCGGCGATCTTCGCGCAGGTGGGCAGTGATACCATCGGCCCCCGCGTTTTGCGCCAAAAGGGCGGCGCGCACCGGATCGGGATTGTCACCGCCACGGGCATTGCGCACCGTGGCCACGTGGTCGATATTTACACCCAATCGCAGCGTATTCTGGCCCATGTCTTTTATCCCGTGCTCTGTCGTGAAATCGTCTCTGACACGCGCAAGATTAGACGGCATGCCGCCGAGGGCAACCCCTCGCCCCACTGCCCAGCAAGCTATTTTGCCTTGCAGACCCGCGGCAGGTTTCGCTTTGGCTTGCGCTTTGCAGACTCTACCATCGGGGTCACACCACCGCTTTCGCGCTCGGCAAGTTTTTTGATGGCGTCAAACTTAGCCTTGATACGCGACCGGCGGTGCTGCTGATAGGCACGGATCACCGGCAGGCTAAGCATGTAGCAGACCGTCGCGGTGATCATGCCGGGCACAATACCGCCAACCAGATAGGGAAAGAACACCTCGTCGTAGAACAGATGCAGCCCATCCCAATCGGCAGGCTGATCGTAAAACAGCGCAAACAGGTTGTCTTTCAGATCCTTGCCCGCATCAATAAATTTCCCCACCAGAGAGGTCTCTAGCTCTCCATTGAATTCGGTGCCCAGCATCCAGTGTCCTGTCTGCAGCGCCGCGATGCCAATGGGCACATAGGTCAGCGGGTTGCCAAAAAAGGTACCACTTAGCGCGGCCAGGATATTGCCATTGATCAAGCGGGCGATAAGGGCGGCGACAACAAAATGCATCGCATAGAACGGGGTAAAGGTGGTGAAGACCCCGGCCCAGACCCCACGGGCAATGCGTTCAGGCGAATCGGGCAGGCGGCGGACCCGGTGCTTCACGTATAGAAACGCCCGCTTCCAGCCCCCTCGGGGCCAGATGAAATCCGCAACCGCCCGAAGGAGCGAGCGTCTATCACGGCGCCTGAATACCAAAGCCCTGCGTCCTTCCTTGTTTCGACCGCACCCTATCCCGAAATCTGGCGCGTCTCCGGTTTTTCCCGGAAGCGCGCAACCTCGGCAACATCACTCTCGGCTTCCAATGTCAGCATCAGAGAATGCAGCTGTTCCACATCCCTCAGCTCGACATTTATCATCAGTCGGTAAAAGTCTGGTTTCCGATCTGAAAATTCAAGATTGGAAATATTGGCCTTTTTCTCCCCAATCAATGTGCAAATTCGTCCCAGGACACCGGCATCATTGCCAATGGTCAGCTCCAGCGAGACGCCATAGGCCGCTGCATGGGTGCCACTGTGCCAATGCACATCCATCCAGCGTTCGGGCTGGCTCTCAAAGGAGACCAGGCGATCGCAATCAGCCGCATGCACCACAACCCCGCGGCCGCGGTAGGTGATACCGATGATGCGCTCTCCGGGTAGCGGTTGACAGCAGGGCGCGCGTTCAAAGCTCTGCCCAGCCTCCAGGCCGATGACCGCCCGCCGAGGGGAAACCACCTCGCCTTCTTGCAGGGTAAGTTCGGGATAGACCGCCTGCACCACGTCGTGGGTGGTGATTTCTGCCGCCCCAAGCTGCGCCAGCAGCTCATTCACCGTATCGATCCGCAGCGCCCGCGCTGCTGTTTCCAGCGCCTTGTCGGTGGCCTTGCGTTCCACATGTTCAAAGGCAGAGCGCGCGAGTTCGCGCCCGAGTTTCACAAAACGCGCCCGATCGGCCTCGCGCAGGGCGCGGCGAATGGCGGTGCGCGCCTTGCCAGTGGTGGCGATTTCCAGCCAGCTCACCTGCGGGCTTTGACCTTCGGCGGTGATCACCTCGACCGATTGGCCATTGCGGATACGCGTCCAGAGTGGCACCCGGATGCCATCAATCTTGGCCCCAACGCAGGCATGGCCGATGCGGGTATGGATGGCATAGGCAAAATCAATCGGGGTCGCCCCCTTGGGCAGTTTGGTCACATCACCCTTTGGGGTAAAGCAGAACACCTGATCGGAATACATCTCCAGCTTGACCGCCTCGAGGAATTCATCGTGGTCTTCCTCGGCGTCAAACTGTTCGGTCAACGAGGCAATCCATTTTGCCGGGTCCACCGCAAAGGGGTTCTGCGAGCGCACGCCATCACGATAGGACCAATGGGCCGCAACCCCGGTTTCCGCCACATCATGCATCTGCCGGGTGCGAATCTGCACTTCGACCCGCTTGCCATCGCGACCGGATACGGTGGTATGGATCGAGCGGTAACCATTGGATTTTGGCTGGCTGATATAGTCCTTGAACCGTCCCGGCACCGCCCGCCAGCGCTGATGGATACAGCCAAGCGCGCGATAGCTATCTTCTTCACACTGGGTAATTACCCGAAAACCGTAGATATCAGAGAGCCGCGAAAACCCCTGATCCTTGGCCTGCATCTTGCGCCAGATCGAATAGGGTTTTTTGGCGCGGCCAAAGACTTCGGCCTCAATCCCGGCCTTGTCCAGTTCGGTGCGCATATCGCCAGTGATCCGATGGATCACATCGCCAGTTTCACGCTGCAGGGTGACAAAACGGCGGATGATCGACTGGCGGCCCTCTGGGTTCAGTACCTTGAAGGCCAGGTCTTCCAGTTCTTCGCGCATCCACTGCATGCCCATACGGCCCGCAAGCGGCGCGTAGATATCCATGGTTTCGCGGGCTTTTTGCGCCTGCTTTTCCGGGCGCATCGCCTTGATGGTGCGCATATTGTGCAGCCGGTCAGCCAGCTTGACCAGAATGACCCGCAGGTCCTTGGACATGGCCATAAACAGTTTGCGGAAATTTTCCGCCTGTTTTGTCTCGCGGCTGGACAGTTGTAGATTGGTAAGCTTGGTGACGCCATCGACCAGTTCCGCCACCTCATCGCCAAAGCGCGCGGCCACCTCTTCATAAGAAGCCTTGGTGTCTTCGATCGTGTCATGCAACAGCGCGGTGATGATGGTGGCATCATCCAGGCGCTGTTCGGTCAACAGGGCGGCAACCGCTACGGGATGGGAAAAATAGCGTTCACCAGAATGGCGAAACTGCCCATGGTGCATCTCTTCGCCATAGGCGAAGGCCTCTGCGATCTTATCTGCATTGGTCTTGGGATTGTAGTTGCGGACCAGGGCAATCAGGTCTTCAGGAGTAATCATATCCGGTCCGCAGCCTCAGATCGGGAGTGCCGATATCAGCCCTGCCCCTGGGCCTCCATAAGGGCACGCAGAAGTTTCTCTTCTGACATATCGTCATCGGCCGGCTTGTCGCTTTCAGCACCCATCAGCAGAGCCATTGAATCTTCTTCTGGCTCATCGACTTCGATCTGATTTTGGTTATTTTCAATCAGACGTTCGCGCAGATCATCGGCGCGCTGGGTTTCTTCCGCGATTTCGCGCAGCGACACGACCGGGTTCTTGTCATTATCACGCTCAACCGTGAGCGCTGCTCCGGCGGCGATTTCACGGGCGCGATGGGCCGCCAGCATGACCAACTCAAAGCGGTTTGGTACTTTATCTACGCAGTCTTCAACCGTTACGCGGGCCATAGGCGACTCTCCAAAATCAGTGTGGGTCCGGAAGAGCGACTTTTACGCCCTAATCTTTTTGTTGACAAGCGACTAAAGTGGCTGAACCGCCTCTAGTTCAGATTTTGGCAGCGCTGCACAGAGTTCTGACGCTGTTTTGCCCAGCACAGGGTGGCGCCAATCCGGGCAAACGTCACACATTGGCACCAAAACAAAGGCCCGGTCCTGCAATCGGGGATGCGGGAGAATCAGTTCAGGCGGCGTCTGACGCATCTGTAATTCCAGCGGCAAATCAAGCCAATGCTGGTACTCGGACGGGCTCGGCAGCACAGAATCGCCGTGGGCAATCAGATCCAGATCCAAGGTCCGCATCCCCCAGCGCTGTTCCCGCTGACGTGCAAATTTTTGCTCAACCGTCTGTAATTGATGCATTAAAGATGTAGGTTTTAGATCCGTATCCAGTACAAGCGCCGCGTTCACATAGTCGGGTCCCGCCCCAGCCGGAAAACAAGGGGTTTGAAAAAGCCGGGAAACTTGACATATTTCCCCCATAGAGGGAATAATTTCCTCAATTGCAGCCAATAGTATTTCGCGCGGCAACATTCCGCCCAAAGGCAAGTTACCACCCAGTGCAATGATCGCTTTTCGACGTAAAATGGTCACTTTTGACCCCATTTAGGAAACCCCGTATACTTGAAGCAGGTGCCAAAGTACTTACAATATGTCCACCTGTTTCGCCGCATCAAATCCACTCACGGACTATTTGGCGCAAACGGATTTACCAGAAGGACACTTTAGGATGTTTTACAAAGACGAACGGCTTGCGCTGTTCATAGACGGTTCAAATCTCTACGCTGCCGCCAAGGCGTTGGGTTTTGATATCGACTACAAGCTTTTGCGCCAGGAATTTATGCGCCGGGGAAAGATGCTGCGGGCCTTTTATTATACGGCTCTTCTCGAAAATGATGAATATTCCCCCATCCGTCCGCTTGTTGATTGGCTGCATTACAATGGCTTCACCATGGTGACCAAGCCAGCCAAGGAATACACCGACAGCATGGGCCGCCGCAAAGTCAAAGGCAATATGGATATCGAGCTGGCCGTGGATGCCATGGAACTGGCACCGCACGTGGATCACATCGTGCTGTTTTCGGGTGATGGGGATTTCCGCCCGCTGATCGCCAGCCTGCAGCGTCAGGGTGTGCGGGTCTCTGTGGTCTCGACCATCCGCAGCCAGCCCCCGATGATCTCGGATGAACTGCGCCGCCAGGCCGATAATTTCATCGAACTGGAAGAGCTGAAAGATGTCATCGGTCGCCCGCCACGAGAGTATGCCGCTGATACGCGGCCTGTTGCTGCCGCACCAAGCACCTAGGCAAATTCTCTGGTGCCGCAAACCAGGGTGCCAGAGCTGCTCAAGAGGAATGTGATACTGCGGCGCGGTATCCGCCCACGTGTCGCTTCAAGCTATATCTTCCAAAGGTCCTCGACCCGCCACACTCACCTTCGGGCGTGTTGAGGGCCTTTTGAGGGGGCAGGACCTCCCTGCCACCGATGAGACGCGGCTTAGACCCAGATCATGCCAGAGAGACGATTAGCCTCTGTGGCCTATCGCCCAGCGCCGAGTTTCATCGCTGACATTCGGCGTCGGGAGCTGCTGGCGGATCACGGCCTCCAATCCGGCGATTGTTATCGGCTTTGACACAAAGGCATCCATGCCTTCTGCCAGGCATTTCTCGATCTCGGACTCCTGAGCATTCGCTGTCACCGCCACGATAGGCGTATGGCGCAGGCCCTGCTCTGCCTCGATCTTGCGAATGGCCCGGGTCAGCTCGAACCCGTCCATAACTGGCATCTGGCAATCCGCCAGAATCATATCATACCGTCCCCTGATCCAGGCCGAGAGGCACTCTTCCCCATCGCGCGTCAGTGTCACCTCGCAGTTCAGTAGGGCCAGTTGGCTCTCAATCACTGCGCGGTTGATTTCATTGTCTTCTGCCACCAAAATACGCCCGCCTGGCAGGTCCTGCGTAGCAGACGGGGGGGCCGCCTGGGTCCTGGCCGCGGTCTGCTGATGACCCCGCCCTGCCAGCACCTCCAGTGCCTCCCAGAAGTCACTTGGAAGCACGGGCTCGGATTGAACAACCACCCAGTGAGAGCTTATCCGTTCCTGCAGCATCGCATCCCCGGCGTTAAATTCCAGAACCTTCAGATCCGGCAGCTCTTTTTGCAGGCGCGTGCGACACCAGACATCCTGCTGATCCCCATCTTGCGGGACTGGCAAGACAAAGATTGCCCCGCCGCCGACCAGCCGCGCCTGCGCTAGCCATTCATCCCGGCTTGCCACCCATTTCAAGTCACAATCCGCAGCCAGAACATAGGCCGGCCAGCCACAGTCCTGTCCCACCACCGGCATCATCGCAATGACTTTGGTGCCCGCCAACCGTGGCGCCTTGATCGGCCCCGACGGCTCCTGCACCGGCAGCCGCACGGTAAAGCGGCTTCCCTCTCCCAGCTTGCTATCAACCGAAATCGTGCCGCCCATCTTGGCCACCAGTTGCTGTACGATCGTCAACCCCAGGCCATTGCCCTTGATCATCCGTTTGGGCATCATCGCAGAGCGTTCAAACGGCGCAAAGATCGCCTCTTGGACCTCTGGCTCGATGCCGATACCATTGTCTTCGATCAGGAAATCTATCCAGCCCGGCTTGCGAATTTCAACGCGCAGCCCAACCCTGCCCTCATCCTCGCCTTCCATTGGTTCGGAAAACTTGATTGCATTGCCCAGCAGGTTGAGCAGGATCTGACGCAGCCGCCCGGCATCCCCCGTCAGCGTATCCGGCAAATCCGCCTGAACAGAGAGCGACAGGGCCACCTGCATCTGGCTTGCATGCGGGCGCAGGGTGGCCGTCGCCCCTTCGATTAGCGGCAACAGGCGCATCGGCGCCTCAAACAGCTCCATCTTGCCGGCCTCTATCCGGGACACATCTAGAATATCGTCGATTATCCACAACAAGGAGGTCGAAGAATCCTGGATGGTATTCAAAATGCGCCGCTGCTCCAGCGATAGCTCGGTGCGCCCCAGCACCTCTACCATGCCGAGGACCCCGTTCATCGGGGTGCGGATTTCATGGCTCATCGCGGCCAAGAAGTCGCTCTTGGCCTGGTTCGCCTTGGCTTCCTCCTGATGCGCTTCGAGCAGATCGTCGCTATAGCTTTCAGCCATTCGCCCGAAGGCCATCATTTCAACGATGAAGATGGTGAAAATCGTGACCAGAATCCCCCCCGACAGATAGGGTGCGTATGCCTCATCATTCAGCACCGGCGGGCCGAAATAATCATACCCCAGATAGCGGCTCAGAATCCAGCAGGACAGGGCGCTTGCCAGCAACAGATAGATCGCCGTTTTTTCGCGCCGCATGGAAAAGGTCATGAAAGGCCCGCCCAATAGAACGGCAAAAAAGAACTCTGCATTGCTGTTCTCTGGCATGGAAAACACCGCTCCCATCACCGCCACGAGGCTAATCAGATACCACAGCACACGCGCCAGCAGAGTATAGCGGGTCTGGAGCAGAACCAGCGCGACAATGCAGCCGGTGAAGGCCACCACCGCGTTGAGCACCACGATAGGCGCACCCAAGTAAAACCCGACAGTGATCCAGGCGATGGCGAGCGCGATAACCGCTCTGCAGGTTATCCGCACCGTGCGAAACCGGCGCTCCATGGTGACCTGATACTGACGGTCCATAAATTTCTGCTTGCCGGTACTGGTACCTCTGCCGACCTGGTTCAACTCTTCCGGCACACAGCTTCCTAACATCTCGTCAACCATACGATCTACTCTCAACCAATTCCCAAGTCAGGCCCAGACCTAATGCAGACCAGAATCGGCCGTTAACCGACCCTGAACCAGAGCCGTTAAGATATCCCTTTTCTTCTGATAAATAGCGGCATCCCAACTTGGCCCAGCGCCTGAGCCCCGCCAGACCCGCGCATTAAACTGCCGCCACAAGACTGGACCTTGCGGCGGCAAAGCCTTACCTCTGCCCACAAGGAGACGCCGATGACCAAACCTGCCCTCACTCTCTATCTTGCTGCGCCGCGCGGTTTCTGCGCCGGTGTGGACCGCGCCATCAAGATTGTGGAACTGGCGCTCGAAAAATGGGGCGCTCCGGTCTATGTGCGCCACGAGATCGTACATAATAAATTTGTCGTCGATGGGCTGCGGGCCAAGGGTGCGGTCTTTGTCGAAGAGCTGGAAGAATGCCCCGAAGACCGGCCAGTCATCTTTTCTGCCCACGGGGTGCCCAAATCGGTGCCCGCCGCCGCCGAAGCGCGCCAGATGGTCTATGTCGATGCCACCTGCCCGCTAGTCAGCAAGGTGCATATCGAAGCCCAGCGCCATGCAGAACAGGGGCTGCAGATGATCATGATCGGCCACAAGGGCCACCCTGAAACCATCGGCACCATGGGCCAGCTGCCTGCGGGCGAGGTGCTTTTGGTGGAAACCCCCGAAGACGTCGCCCAGGTCGAGGTCCGCGATCCGCAGCGTCTGGCCTACGTGACCCAGACCACCCTCTCGGTCGATGACACCAAGGGCATCGTTGCCGCCCTCGAAGCGCGCTTTCCGGCCATTATCGGCCCCCACAAGGAAGATATCTGCTACGCCACCACCAATCGGCAAGAGGCGGTGAAGGCCGTAGCGCCCAAATCCGACGCCATGCTGGTTGTCGGCGCGCCCAATTCGTCCAACTCGCGGCGTTTGGTCGAGGTTGGCGCCAAGGCGGGCTGCCAGTATACTCAACTGGTGCAGCGGGCTGAAAACATCGACTGGCGCGCCCTAGAGGGGATCTCAAGCGTGGCCATCACCGCCGGAGCATCGGCGCCAGAGCTGCTGGTGAATGAAGTGATCGACGCCTTTCGCGTCCGATTTGATGTCTCGGTCGAGGTGGTTGAAACTGCGGTTGAACGCGTTGAATTCAAGGTGCCTCGGGTGCTGCGTCAATCAGCAGACACATCGACCGCCCCCCCTGCGTAACCCGCACAGCGCCGTGCCTGTCTGTCTGCATGCTCCCCTGGCCTTGCTGCAAGCCAGCAGGATCGTGAAAGCTTTGGCACCGCCGCCTGTTTACGGCTGCGCCGCTTGCACCTAGGCTACGGCCAACGCCCTATTGGCCAAACGCGCATCAAAAAGGGATACCCTGATGATTTCGACACAGTTTCTGATGACCGCCCTTGTGGTTGTTCTGGCCCCCGGCACCGGTGTTCTCTACACGCTTGCACTAGGGCTTGGCCAAGGGGCGCGCGCCGCAATCTGGGCCGCTCTGGGCTGCACCCTTGGTATCCTGCCCCATCTCATCGCTGCGACGCTGGGACTGGCTGCGGTACTGCACAGCTCGGCTGTCTTGTTTCAGATCGTCAAAACCCTCGGGGTGCTATACTTGCTTTATCTGGCCTGGCAGGCACTGCGCGCGGGCGGAGCGCTCAGCATCACCTCGGAGGCAAAGCCGCAAGCACGCCTGCGCATTGCCCAACGCGGCGCCCTGATCAATATCCTCAACCCCAAATTGTCGATCTTCTTTCTGGCGCTCTTGCCGCCGTTTCTGACGGGAGATCCCGCATCCGCAACACTTGAAATGGGCGCGATGGGCGCGATCTTCATGGCGCTCACCTTTGTGGTCTTTGTGCTCTATGGGGTCTTTGCCGCCCAGGCACGGCAATTTGTGCTTGGCTCTGAAACCGTGGTGACCTGGCTCAACCGGGGGTTTGCCGCCATTTTTGCAGGTCTTGCCGCCCGCCTAGCCCTGGAACGCGCCTAGAGGCCCGATGATGAGCGATCCCGAAACCCTGCAGGTATATGACACCCGCGCAGCGGATTATGCCGCCAGGAATCGCGATCACCTGTTACAGGACCCGCGCCTGCAAAGCTTCATTGCTGCCTGCCCCGCAGGTGGGCGCGTGCTGGATCTTGGCTGCGGCCCCGGCACCTCGGCCCAGGTGATGGCCAAGGCGGGATTGCAGGCCGATGCCATGGATGCCTCGGGCGAAATGGTTGCGCTGACCAATGCCCAAGACGGTGTCACCGCTTGGCAGGCAACGTTTTGCGACCTCGCACAAGACGCCATCTATGATGGGGTCTGGGCCAACTTCAGCCTGTTGCACGCCCCCCGCCAGGACCTGCCACTGCATCTGGCGGCGATAAAACGCAGCCTCAAACCCAAAGGTGCCTTTTATATCGCGCTGAAGCTGGGTAAGGGCGAGGCCCGCGACACCCTAGGGCGGCTTTATACCTACTACGAGGAAGATGAATTGAAAAATCTGCTCAAGACTGCCGGGTTTACCGTGCTGGATTGTTCTTATGGCAAGGGCAAAGGCCTGGACGGCAAGATGGCCCGCTGGATTTCGGTGGCTACCCATGGCTGATCTCTATGCCTATACCGATGGTGCCTGTTCCGGCAATCCTGGCCCCGGCGGCTGGGGCGCGCTATTGCGGGCCATGGATGGCGATACCGTAGTCAAAGAAAAAGAACTGAAGGGCGGCGAGGCCAATACCACCAACAACCGGATGGAGCTTTTGGCGGCGATCAATGCCCTGGAAAGCCTGGACCGACCCTCGACGCTGACCGTGGTGACCGACAGCAACTATGTGAAAAACGGCATCACCGGCTGGATTTTCGGCTGGAAGAAAAACGGCTGGAAGAACGCCGCCAAAAAGCCGGTGAAAAACGTCGAGCTTTGGCAACGCCTTGATGCCGCCCAAAACCGCCACCAGGTCACCTGGGAATGGGTCAAGGGCCACGCAGGCCACCCCGAAAACGAACGCGCGGATGAGCTGGCCCGCGCCGGCATGGCACCCTTCAAAAAGAGCAGATCCAAAGCATGACTGACGCGCCAGGGATCACGGAGAGACAGCCATGACCCTGGTCACCCTGTTGGACTATGCCTCGGTTCTGGTCTTTGCCCTGACCGGGGCGCTGGTGGCCAGCCGGGCGCAGCTGGATATCGTCGGCTTTGCCTTCATTTCCTGCCTGACGGCGGTAGGTGGCGGCACCCTGCGGGATCTTTTACTGAACCGCGAGCAGGTGTTTTGGGTCGATGATCCCAATTTCATCCTGCTGGCATCCGGTGCGGCGGTGGTGGTGTTCTTCACCGCCCATCTTGTCGAAAGCCGGATGCGCTGGGTGATCTGGCTGGACAGTTTTGCCCTTGCTATCGCGGTTTCTGCCGGCACCGGCGCGGCCCTGTCGATGGACAAACCCGCCGTCATCGTCGTCTTGATGGGCATGGCCACCGGAAGCCTTGGCGGTTTGATGCGCGATGTGGTGGTGGGAGAGGTCCCCCTGGTGCTGAAACAGGGCGAGCTATACATTAGCTGCGCCATGATCGGCGCCATTGTCGCCGTTGCCGCAATCTCACTTGGCGTCACGTCGGGGCTGGCGCTTATTCTCTGTGCAGGCGTGTGCTGGGGATTGCGGGCGGGCTCTATCGCTTTTGGCTGGCATCTGCCTGTCTACAAAAGCCGCCCACCGCGCAGCTAGGTCAGTCCAGTTGGGCCAGTGCCGCTAGCGTTTGAGATAGAGCTGCCAAAGCCAGATCAGCACCAGCGCCCCCAGAACCGCGCCCACCAGCCCGGCCATCATCCCCATCACCGCCAGCAGCATCCGTAAAACAAGCCCCCCAATCAGTGCGCCCGCGATGCCAATCACCACAGTGGTGATGATATCCATCTCAAGCCCCATGATCCGTGTTGCCAGAAAGCCTGCCGCAGCGCCGATGATGATCAGAAAGATAATACCCATGAAAGCTCTCCCTCAGCGACGCCAGTGGAACGGCACTATGATCAGCGCACCGATAGAGGACAAGATGGCGTTCACCCCCGGCGATGCAAAGCCAAGGCCGAACATGATCCGCACAAAATAAAACAGAAAGGCACCGCCGATACAGATGATGATCGACGCCAGATAGCCATTCTGGGTAAAGCCGGTTTTTTCGGCAATATAGCCGGTGATCCCGGCGATCACCATGGTTCCCATCAGGGCTAAAAACATCGCCGCGCTCTCCTTACAGCTGACGACCATTTTCCAGCGGAAAGCCCAGCACAAATATTTCGCGATCCTGCGCGCCTTTGCCAGCCCGTTGCAACCGCAAAAGCTCAATCGCGCCAGCACCATCGCCCGTGCCACAGGCAATGGTCAGGCTATCGCCATCCAGCACCTGCCCCGGCTGGCCAGTTCCGGTCGCCAAACGCGAGGCCAGCAGCTTGACCCGCTGACCGTCAATTTCCACCCAGGCACCGGGAAAGGGTGACAGCCCGCGGATCTTGCGGTCGACTTCCTCGGCGGGCTGGGTCCAGTCGATCTGCGCCTCAGCCTTGTCGATCTTGGCAGCATAGGTCACGCCCTCATCGGATTGCACCTGCGGCGACAGCCCATCAAGATGGCCAAGCGCGGTGACAATCAGCGAGGCCCCCATATCCGACAGGCGATCATGCAGCTGGCTGGTGGTCTCTTCTGCACCAATAGGGGTGCCTTCGCGCAGCAGCACCGGGCCGGTATCCAGACCTGCCTCCATCTGCATGATGCAGACGCCGGTTTCCTCATCCCCTGCCATGATCGCGCGGTGAATGGGGGCTGCGCCGCGCCACCGCGGCAACAGGCTGGCATGAATATTCAGGCAACCGCGTTTCGGCGCATCCAACACCGCCTGCGGCAGGATCAGCCCGTAGGCCACAACCACCGCAACATCCGCCTGCAAGGCCGCAAAGGCCTCTTGTTCGGCCGCGCCCTTCAGCGATACCGGATGGCGCACCTCAAAGCCCAGTTCAAGCGCGCGGGCATGCACCGGGGTAGGCCGATCCTTCTTGCCGCGCCCTGCCGGGCGCGGGGGCTGGCAATAGACGGCGGCGATGTCATGTCCCGCTGCAACCAGCGCGTCCAATACCGGCACCGAGAAATCCGGCGTTCCCATAAAGATGATGCGCATGGTGCTGCTCCCTGGCCTTTAGCCGTTCAATTTCTTGGATTTCTTTATCAGCATGTCACGCTTCACCTTGCTGAGGTGATCAAAATACAGCTTGCCGTTCAAGTGGTCGATCTGATGCTGTACGCTGGTGGCCTCGATGCCAACAAAATCGCGTTCCGTCATCGCGCCGGTTTCATCCATGTAGCGCACGGTGACGGCACGCGGGCGTTTGATCTTGGCCGAGACACCAGGCAGATTGGGACTGGCTTCTTCGTGCTCGCGCAACTGGGTAGAAGCATGCAGCACCTCGGGGTTGGCCATACGCACAGCGCGGCCACGTTCCTTGGAGCCATCCACCACCGCAAGACGCAGCATCACCCCGATCTGATTGGCACCAAGGCCAACGCCGGGCATCGCCTCCATCGTGTCGATCATATCCTGCCAGATCTGGCGGATTTCATCGGTGATTTCATCCACCGGGGCCGCCGCAGTCCGCAAGCGTTTGTCGGGCCAGGGCAGGCAGATACGTGCAGTCATGCAGAGTTCTCCAGAGTGCGGCGATAGGTGTCTTCGGCCTCGGCGCGGGTCGCAGGGGCCAGCCGGTCAAAAGTGACAAGCCCATCAAGGTGGTCATATTCATGCTGAATGCAGCGGGCGGCAAAGCCATCAAAGCGGCCCTGCTGCCAGGCGCGCCCAGCGTCCTGCCAGCGCAGTGTCACAGTGGTGGGGCGCTGCACCGCCACAAGCAGGCCTGGTATGGACAGGCAGCCTTCGTCGCCGGGCTGCTGGGCCTCGCCGAAAGACAGAATTTCGGGATTGATCATCACCAGCGGCGTCGCCTCGCCCTCTTTCCAGCTGACATCCATCACGAACAACCGTTTCAACACCCCGACCTGCGGCGCAGCCAGGCCGCGCCCCGGCGCGTGATACATAGTGTCAAACATATCCGCGATCAGCGCTGTCAGATCCTCATCGCCCACCGGGGCGCAGCGGGTAGACAGGCCGGGATCGGGCCACTGAACGATCGGCAAGAGCGCCATCCCCGTCAGCCTCGCGCCATTTCGCGTTTCAGCTTTTGCATCTTGCGCGTGATCATCTGCCGTTTCAGCGGCTTCAGGTAGTCGATGAACAGCTTGCCTTGCAGATGGTCGATTTCATGCTGGACACAGGTGGCCCAAAGCCCATCAAAGGTCTCGCGCTGCAGCTTGCCGTTCCGGTCCAGCCACTGCACCTCAACCTCTTTGGGGCGGGTCACTTCGGCATATTGATCGGGGATCGACAGGCAGCCTTCCTCATAGACGTTTGTCTCGTCCGAGGCGGCGATGACTTCCGGGTTGAACATCACCAGAGGCTTGGCCGCGACACCCTCTGCCTTTTCGCAATCCAGCACGATCAGGCGATCCAGAATCCCGATCTGCGGCGCAGCCAGGCCAATGCCGGGGGCTGCATACATGGTTTTCAGCATGTCATCGGCCAGCAGGCGCAGTTTATCCGACAGATCCGGCACCGGGGCGCAGACCTTTTTCAAACGGGGATCGGGATGGATCAGGATCGAGTGTTTCATAGGGGTGATTTAGGCCATTGCCCCTATCACTGCAACGGTTAGGCACCGCAGATCCCTGCCCGCCGCCCAAAAAGTACCGCACGCGCCACGCCATCGCGGGCCGAAGGCACAGATCCGCTTGCACACGGCGCGTTTGCCGCTAGCTTCGCTGGAAACAACCGGAGGATCTCATGGATTTTGACAGCATCATTGACCGTCGCGGCACCTACTGCGCCAAATGGGACTATATGGAGAGCCTCTATGGCGTCTCTCCTGATGATGGGCTGGCGATGTGGGTCGCGGATATGGATTTTGCAGTGCCACCCATGGTCACAGACAAAATGCGCGAAATGGCCGATCACGGGATCTATGGCTATGTCAACTGTGACACCCCCTACAAGGATGCGATCCGCTGGTGGATGCAAAATCGTCATGGCTGGACGGTCGCGCCAGAGGCGATCTTTACCACCACAGGCCTGGTGAACGGCGTTGGTATGTGTCTGGATGCCTTTACCCGGCCCGGCGACGGCATCGTTCTGTTTACGCCTGTCTATCACGCCTTTGCCAAGGTCATTAACAATGCCGACCGCGAAGTGGTCGAATGCCAGATGATCAATAATAACGGCCGCTATGAAATGGATATGGCAGCCTATGACGCCCAGATGACCGGCAAGGAAAAGATGGTCATCCTCTGTTCGCCGCATAACCCCGGTGGCCGCGTCTGGACCCAGGAAGAGTTGCAGGCAGTGGCGGATTTTGCCAAACGCCATGACCTGATCCTGCTGTCGGATGAAATCCACCATGATCTGGTGTTTGATGGCGCAACGCATATCCCGATGCAGAACGCGGTCCCCGAGATCACCGACCGCTTGCTGATGCTGACCGCACCGTCCAAGACCTTTAACTTTGCCGGGCTGCACACCGGGCAGGTGATCATCCCCGACCCCGATCTGCGGGAAACGTTTCAGCGCCGCATGCTGGCGCTGGCTCTGGCGCCAAATTCAGCCGGACAGCTGGCCACCACAGCGGTCTATTCGCCCGAAGGTGCCAAATGGGCGGATGAGCTGGTCGCCTATATCGATGGCAACCGTCAGGTCTTTGATGCCGCTATCGCGGAAATCCCCGGCCTCAGCGCGATGAAGCTGCAGGCGACCTATCTATCCTGGGTTGATTTTTCCGGCACCGGGATGAGCCGGGAAGAATTCACCAAACGGGTTGAACAGGGTGCCGGCATTGCTGCCAACCATGGCACCACCTTTGGCACCGGCGGCGAGACCTTCCTGCGCTTCAACATGGGCACCCAGCGCAGCCGCGTGATCGAGGCAGGCGAACGTCTGGCCCGGGCCTTTTCAGATCTGCAGTAAAACATACAAAGCCCTGCCAAACAAAAGACCCGCAGCCATCAGACTGCGGGTCTTTTTCATTCTGGCCTAGGCCTGTGCAACACAGATTAACGCGCTGTCGTTACCCGAGACGGCTTTCGGCGCCCTCATTGCCCAGCAGACCTACCGGCGCATCCGGGGCGCGGTAGAAATCAAGCGGGGCGCTGGCCGCCGCTGCGGTCGCACGCTTGAACTCATAGCGCATTTCACCGCCCTCGGCCTCGGAGGCAACGATCAGGCACTGCGATACATGGCGCGCCCCATCGTAAATATCGACCAGCCCGCGCAGCTGCGGCACAAATGCCTCTTCGACAGAAAAGCCAGTCTTCCAGGTGCGCAGCACCGGGAAATAGCCACCATCGACAGCCACCCGCAGGCGGCTTTTCCTTTTCAGGCCCGAAACGCGCGCAGCATCCAGCGCCTCTTGTACAGCTTTTGGCACATAGGTGGTCATGGCAGTGGCCCTTTTTGCAAGTGATCGAGCGATGGAGAATCGCGTCGGGTCGGCTGTGTCTTTCCCCTCTGAAGGTGACTTGAAAATGGATAAAATCAAGTGAACATTTTGAGACAACCGCACCACCTGCGTGCAACACCCAGGTGTGATGTGCGCCGATGCAGAGCCCCTGCGCGACCACAAGCCTAGGCCTGAGCACCAGCTGCGCCTATCTGTGATGACAACGACGATGCACCGACGGGCCCGCCCACAGTTGAGGAGAGATGCGTCCATGGGACTTTTGATTGACGGGATCTGGAAAGATCAGTGGTATGACACCAAATCAACCGGCGGCGCCTTTGAGCGTTCCAAATCGCAGTTTCGCAATTGGATCACGGCGGATGGCAGTGTCGGCCCCAGCGGCAAGGATGGTTTTCAGGCCGAAAGCGGGCGCTATCACCTTTATGTCTCACTGGCCTGCCCATGGGCCCATCGCACCCTGATTTTTCGCGCCCTGAAAGGGCTGGAAGATCATATCTCGGTCTCGGTTGTGCATCCCGACATGCTGGGCGACGGCTGGACCTTTGCGCGCGACGACCATGGTGCCACCGGTGATCATCTGTTTCAGTCCGACTATGCGCATCAGATCTATACCCGTGCGGATCCGAAATATTCCGGCCGCGTCACCGTCCCGATCCTCTGGGACAAGCAGCGCGGTACCATCGTGTCAAACGAAAGCGCCGAGATCATTCGCATGTTCAATTCGGCCTTTGATGACATCACCGGCAACACCCGTGACTTTTGGCCGGAAGAGCTGCGCGAGCCAATCGAAGCGGTCAATGCGCGCGTCTATGACACGGTAAATAATGGTGTCTACAAATGCGGCTTTGCCACCAGCCAGGAGGCCTATGACGCCGCCGTGGGGCCGCTCTTTGACTCGTTGGACTGGCTGGAGGATCTGCTGTCGCAGCATCGCTATCTGATGGGCACAGAACTGACCGAGGCAGACTGGCGCCTGTTCACCACACTGCTGCGGTTTGATCCGGTCTATCACCTGCATTTCAAATGCAACAAGAAGCGGATCATCGACTATCCCAATCTCTGGGCCTATTGCCGCGAGCTGTATCAGACCCCTGGTATTGCCGACACCGTGGGCATGGCCCATATCGTGCGCCACTATCACTACAGCCATGACACTATAAACCCCTACCGCATCATTCCGGTGAACCCGGATATCGACTGGATGGCCCCGCATAATCGCGGCTAGGCTCCGCATAATCGCGGCTAGGCTCCGCCCTAGAACGGCCCGACAGAGCTGTCTTGCCTTATGCTCCGGCCTGTTTCATACCCGCATGGCACACTCGCGATATGCGATGGTGATGATAGCAGGTCGGAGCCTTATTCATGTCGGCAAAAACGTCTGAAGCCAGGATAGAAACCGGCGCCACACAGCGCGACCATGGTGGCAACCTAAGCGCCGCCATCACCCAATATGGCGGTCCGCGCGCGAATTGGATTGATCTCTCTACCGGGATCAACCCCGCCCCCTATCCGCTGCCGTCTTTCTCTGCCACAGATTGGACCGCCCTGCCGGACAGTGCCGCCAATGAGGCGCTGCAACAGGCCGCGCGGCAATTTTGGTCGGTGCCCGACGGGGCTGCGGTTCTGCCCGCACCCGGTGCTTCGGCGCTGATTGCCCTGCTGCCCGGCCTTGCCCCTGCGGCACAGGTCAGGATCGAAACGCCCAGCTATAACGAACATGCTGCGGCCTTCGCGCATCATGGCTGGTCCCTCTCCGCGGCGACACCAACCGCCGCGCAGGTGGCCGTGCATCCCAACAACCCCGATGGTCGTATGTGGCGCGAGGCGGAACTGGATGCGCCGTTCACCATCATCGACGAGAGCTTCTGCGACGTCTGCCCCGATCAGAGCCTGATCCATATGGCCGAGCGCCCCGGTGTGGTCGTGCTGAAAAGCTTTGGCAAATTTTGGGGCCTGGCCGGGATGCGGCTGGGATTCGCCATTGGCGATCCGGCTTTGATCCAGGCGCTGGCGCATTTGCAGGGACCCTGGGCCGTCTCTGGCCCCGCGCTCAAGACAGGGATCAAAGCCCTGCAGGATCACAATTGGGCCAGGCAGACCCGCCGCAACCTTGCCCGCGATGCGATGCGCCTGGATCAGCTAGCCACCCAGCGGGGCGCCCGGCTGGTCGGCGGCACCGACTTGTTCCGCCTCTATGAGGTGGACAAGGCCGCCGCCTGGCAGAACCGTCTGGCCAAGGCCCATATCTGGAGCCGCACTTTCCCCTACTCTGAAACCTATATCCGTCTTGGCCTGCCGCCCACTTCCGGCTGGGATCGGCTGGAGGCCGCGCTATGAACACCGCCGAAATTCTGCTGTTGGCGCTCTTGCTCGATGCCCTGCTGGGAGAGCCAGACTGGCTCTGGTCGCGGTTGCCGCATCCGGCGGTCTTGATGGGCAATTGCGTCACCTGGCTAGACACCCGGCTGAACGCTGGAACGGCCACACGCGCCAAGGGGGTGCTGGCCGCCGGCAGCCTGCTTGGGCTGGGCTTGACCCTAGGCTGGCTCCTGTCGCTGTTCGGCCCATTTGTCGAAGTGCTGATTGCCGCCATTCTTTTGGCGCAGCGCTCGCTGGTAGAGCACCTGCGCGCCGTGGCCGAAGGGCTGTCACAATCGCTGGCCAAAGGCCGCGCGGCGGTGGCGATGATCGTCAGCCGCGACACCGAGACCATGACCGGACCACAGGTTGCACGTTCCGCAATCGAGAGCGGCGCGGAAAACATGTCGGATGGTGTGGTCGCACCGGCCTTTTGGTTCTTGCTGGCCGGGCTGCCGGGATTGCTGGCCTATAAGATGATCAACACTGGCGACAGCATGATCGGGTATCGCAATACCCGGTACCGCGATTTTGGCTGGGCCACGGCGCGGCTGGATGATCTGGTCAACCTGCTGCCCGCACGACTAACGGCAGTGCTGATGGCGACGGTCGGCAGCTGCCTGCGTGACTGGCCTGCCATTGGCCAGGATGCAGCCAAGCACCGCTCGCCCAATGCCGGCTGGCCCGAGGCTGCCATGGCGCGCGCGCTCGGGCTCTCTCTGGCCGGGCCGCGATCTTACGATGGCGAAATGCGCAACTTTGCCTGGGTCAATGCGGCCGGCACCAAGAGCATAACCGGCCCTGCCATTCGGCGCTGCTGCGATGTGCTTTGGCAGACCTGGGCCCTGGGGCTGGGGCTTCTGGTTGCTTTTACCGTCATCTTTTAGCACATACATTGCTTTAGAGCTTCATCAAGGACCGCCCGACATGCGCATTTTGCCCCTCGCCCTTGCCGCCCTACTGATACCTTCTGTGGCCCTAGCCCAATGTGGTGGCAGCTTTTCCGGCTTTGTGGAGTCCCTGAAACAAGAGGCCCTGACCGCAGGCTATGATCGCACCACGGTCAACGGATTTTTCAAAGGCGCGCGTCAGGATCAAAAGGTGCTCAGAGCGGACCGCGCCCAGGGGGTTTTTCAAAAACCCTTTATCGACTTCTCGCGCCATCTGATTTCACAAAACCGTATCGACCGTGGGCGTTCCATGGCGCAGAAATACGACAGCACCTTTCGCCGGATCGAGGCCACCTATGGCATCAATCGCGGTGTTCTGCTTGCCTTCTGGGCGTTTGAAACCGACTACGGTGCCTTTCAGGGGGATTTCAACACCCGCAATGCGCTGATTACCCTGGCGCATGATTGCCGCCGCCCCGCACTGTTCCGCCCGCAGATATTTTCCGCGCTGGAACTGTACAAGAGGGGCAATTTTGATCCTGCCCGAACCACCGGGGCCTGGGCGGGCGAAATTGGCATGGTGCAGATGCTGCCACAGGATATTCTCGACAACGGGGTTGATGCCGATGGGGACGGCCATGTCAGCCTCAAGACCTCGGCGCCGGATGCGCTGATGTCCGGTGCCAAGATGCTATCGCATCTGGGCTGGCAGCCGGGGCAGCCCTGGCTGCAAGAGGTCACCCTGCCGCGCGATCTGGATCTGGCACAAACAGGCATCGAAACCAAGCTGTCGGTCCGGGACTGGCAGCGCCAGGGGCTGCGCGCCAAAGAGGGTTCTTTGGCCTCTGGTAATATGAAGGCCTCGCTGCTTTTGCCGCAGGGGCACAGGGGGCCGGCCTTTCTCGCCTATCCCAACTTTGACGTCTATTTCGAGTGGAACCAAAGCTTCACCTATGTTTTGACCGCCGCATACTTTGCCAACCGCCTAGAGGGCGCTTCGATCTATAACGCGGGCAAACCCGATCAGGGGCTATCCAACGCACAAATGAAGCAACTGCAGCAGCGCCTGCAAAACCTGGGCTACGACGTGGGCAAGGTTGATGGCATCCTTGGCGCCAAGACACGTGCCGCCGTGCAAACCGAACAGCAACGCCTGGGCCTGCCCGCCGATGCTTGGCCAACACCGGCACTGCTGAAACGGCTCTAGCACCAGCAGTGAAGCACAACAGAAAAGGGGCATGATGAATATCATGCCCCGCCAACCAGACAAACCACCAGAACAGCCCAGCCGCTCTCAGGCCTGGATGCTGGCTTTAATTGAAGTCGATAGCTGTTTCAAAATCGCTCATGTGGCGCGACCACAGGCCAACAGTGGCGGCAAAATCATCTGCGCTGATGCCCGCATCGCCCATATAGACATCCATTTCCAGCTTGGTGGAGCCGTCGTCCGCCACATAGGCCCGCACCCAGCGCTTTTCAGCGTTGAAATCATTCACCGTCTTCAGCCGCACACCACCATTGCTGGCATAGCCTGAATAAAACTGAATGGAATCACAGTTGGTGCTGTCAGAGCAGCCATAATAAAAAATCGTAAATTCGCTGCCATAATGGGTAACGTTCAGCTGCGGATCACCAACATTGTCGGTCAGCCGCTCGACATCGGCACCTTCATTCAGAAAGAAAGTCTCCAGGCTGCTGGCCGATCTGGCTGTCACATTTTCTGCCAGGGCAGCGAACGGGGTGACTGCCAGGGCGGCAACCGCAAAAGATTTGGTCAGGTTCATAATGTCCTCCGATTGGTATTATACTTATCATGGGCGCGAGCGACCTCGCCTCTGGTTATAAATCCATCGCCCTGCTGGACAAGGGGGCTGTTTGGTCCTGTTTTCCCCCAAGACCACGACGTGATGCCGACGCCAGATGTCAAAGCTTGCGCGGATTTCGCCTAGGCCACAAGGGCTTCGGCCTTTTTCAGGTCAACAGAGACCAGCTGACTAACACCCTTTTCCTGCATCGTGACGCCAAACAGCCGGTCCATCCGCGCCATTGTCACCGCATGGTGGGTGATGATCAGAAACCGCGTTTCAGTCTGGCGGCACATCTCATCCAGCAGATCGCAGAACCTGGTCACATTGGCATCGTCCAGCGGCGCGTCGACCTCGTCGAGCACACAGATCGGCGCCGGGTTGGACAAGAACACCGCAAAGATCAGCGCCATGGCCGTCAGCGTCTGCTCGCCACCGGACAGCAGCGACAGGGTCGACAGTTTCTTGCCCGGTGGCTGGCACATGATTTCCAGCCCCGCGTCCAGTGGATCATCACTTTCCACCATCACCAGATTGGCCTCGCCGCCACCAAACAGATGGGTAAAGAGATTGGCAAAGCTGGCGTTCACCTCTTCAAAGGCGGTCAGCAGCCGTTCGCGCCCCTCGCGGTTGAGGCTGGCAATACCACTGCGCAGGGTTTTGATCGCCTCTTCCAGATCCAGCTTTTCCGAGACCAGCTCATCATGTTCAGTCTGAATTTCGCGGGCGTCTTCCTCGGCGCGCAGGTTCACCGCGCCCAGGGCATCGCGCTGCCGTTTGTGCCGGTTCACTTCCGCCTCCAGCTCCTCGGCGTCAGGCATCTGGTCGGGACTAACCTCTAGCTGCTCCAACAGGGTCTGCGGGCTGCAATTCTGCACTTCGCTGATACGTTCTGCCGCATGGGTCACGGTCTCTCGCGCGGCCTCGCACCGGGCCTCTGACCGGGCCCGCGCCTCGCGCGCTTCCGAGGCGAGCCGCTCTGCTTCGCGTTCGATCTGTACCTTTTCGCGCAGGCTGTTTTCTGCGGCAATCAGAGCCTCCGAGGCCGCAGCCTTGCGCGCCTCCGCCTCCTCAATGGCCTCGCTCAGCTCCTCGCGCTTTTCAGCGAGTTCGGCCGGGACGGCATGGGCCTCCTCCAGCTCTTCCTGCGAGGCCTCGCGCCGTTCCGCCAGTTCAGCGATCCGCCGTTCGGCGGTCTCCAGACGGTGGCGCCAGCCGGACAGATCCTTTGTCACCTGCTGGGCGCGTTTGATGCGCGCCTCGCCATCGCGGCGCAGCTCATCATGAGCAGAGCGATGGGTGAGCATAGTAATACGCGCCGCCTCGACCGCCTGTTTAACGTCTTCGACCCCGGCGCGGGCTGCGTCCAGATCCCCCAGATCGGCCTGGGCCGTCTGGGCCTGAGACAGCTGCAACGCCGCATTCATCGCATCCTCACCGTGGCGCGTCACCGCAATGCCCAGGGTTTCCAGCTTGCCTTCTGCCAGGTTGCGTTCTGCCTCAGCCCGGCTGAGCGCGCGCGCCGCATCGGCCACCCGCTGATCCGCCACCCGGCGGGCCTGCCGGGCATTCTGATCGGCTTGGGTGACCTCATCCAAGCGGCGCATCAGCGTTTCATGCGCGGCTCGGGTGCCATCGGCCTTGGCGCTGACCCGCTCCAGCTCCTGCTTTAGGGATTCCAACCGGTTCAGCTGTTCCAACCGCAGTGCCGCCGCGCTGGGGGCGTCCTCGGCCCAGGCACGGTAGCCATCCCAGCGCCAGATATCGCCCTCCAGCGTGACCAGCCGCTGGCCCGGCTGCAGATCCGCCTGCAGGCTGCGTGCGGTATCACTGTCGACAAGCCCAATCTGGCCAATGCGGCGCGCCAGGGCGTCAGGCCCTGAGACATATTTCGCCAGCGGATCTACCCCATCCGGCAGGGGCACATCACGGCTATAGCTCGGCAGGGTCAACCACCCTGTTGGACCATCCGCCGCAGCCAAAGGCGCACGTAGATCATCCGCCAGCGCCGCCCCCAGCGCCTTTTCATAGCCCGGAGATACGCTAAGCTCATCCAGGATCTGGCCGCTTTCGGCGGTGTCGCGTTCCAGCAATTTGGCCAGGGCGGTGACTTCGGCACGGATGGCACCCAGCTCGCCCTCGGCCTCGGACCGCTGCGCCCGGGCGGCGGATTCTAGCGCCTGGGTATCAGTGCGCGCCTCGTCTGCGGCCGCCAGCGTCTCTTCGGCCAGTTCGGCCACCTCGCGGGCCTCTTCCTCGGTGGCGAGAGCCGCCTCAAAACCTTCGCCCGCCAGCTCTAGCGCCTCGGCGGCGTGATCCTGAGCCTCTTGCGCTGCCGCGCCTTCGTTTTCAGCCCGTGCGAGGGTGCGCTGGCAGTCCTCGACCAGACGCTGCGCAGACTGA
The DNA here is from genome assembly GCF_021228235.1 of Pseudophaeobacter flagellatus. GTDB lineage: Bacteria > Pseudomonadota > Alphaproteobacteria > Rhodobacterales > Rhodobacteraceae > Pseudophaeobacter > Pseudophaeobacter flagellatus. The sequence continues at coordinate 154,344 of NZ_JAJQRG010000009.1, read as the reverse complement.
TAGCGTGCCGCGAGCCGCGCCACATCTTCATTCAGCTGCGTCAGGTGATCTTCACGCGACTCAAGGATTTGTGCCGCCTCGCGCGCCAGATCGGCTGCCTCCTGCAGGCGGGCCTCATGGCCCTCGCTTGCCTTGGCCAGTTCTTTTTGTTCCCAGTCGAGCCGTTCAATCGTGTCGCCGGCATCGCGGTTCAGCCCACCTTCGCGATCGATATCATTGCCCAGCTGCTGGATGCGGCTGACCAGCCGTTCAATCGCCTGCCGCGCCTGGGATTCCTGATCACCAAGCGAGTCTCGCTGCACCACCAGCCGCTGCAACACCGCTGCGGCAATGGCCTGTTCTTCGCGCAGGGCAGGCAGGCCCTCTTCGGCCTCGGCCCGGTTGGCAGCCGCCGCGCGCGATAGCGCCTCGCCCTTGGCCGCCTGGGTAACGCGCAGGGTTAGTTCCTGTTCAGCGCTCAGCCTGGCATCATCTGCCTCCCGCCAACGGCGGTACAGCAACATCCCCTCGGCCAAGCGCAGTTTTTCGCCGATGTCGCGATACCGTTGGGCCTGACGGGCCTGACGGGCCAACTGCCCCAGCTGCCCCGCCAACTGTTCAATCACATCATCCACGCGCAAGAGGTTCTGCTCGGTATTCTTCAGCTTCAGCTCGGCCTCATGGCGACGCTGATACAGCCCCGAGATCCCCGCCGCCTCTTCCAGAATGCGCCGCCGCGCCTTGGGCTTGGCATTGATCAGTTCGGAAATCTGCCCCTGACGCACCAGCGCCGGCGAATGCGCCCCGGTAGAGGCATCGGCAAAGAGCATCTGCACATCGCGCGCCCGCACATCCGTGCCATTGGATTTATAGGCGCTGCCCGCGTCGCGGGTGATCCGGCGCACAATCTCTAGCTGATCGGAATCGTTAAACCCCGACGGTGCCAGCCGATCCGAGTTATCAATCAACAGGTTCACTTCAGCAAAGTTACGGGCCGAACGCGAGGTGGTGCCGGCAAAGATCACATCCTCCATGCCGCCGCCGCGCATTGCCTTGGCGCGGGTTTCCCCCATCACCCAGCGCAGTGCCTCCAATAGGTTGGATTTACCGCAGCCATTCGGACCAACCACGCCTGTCAGCCCCTCGCCGATAATCAAATCGGTCGGATCAACAAAGCTTTTGAAGCCGGTAAGCCTGAGTTTGGAAAAGCGCAAAGCTGCCCCTGAGTGATTCTATGTTTGTCTGACTCGAGCAGCTTCACGACTGTTATGTCAACGTAAACAGGCAGCAAGAGCCGCCTCATCCTCCCCTCCCAGCGTCAGATCGGGGAAACAGTGATACGGACGGGCCACCGCGTGCCTAACAGTGCAAGATTCCGGTCATTACCGCCTGATCGCCAAGAACCCCGCGCACCTCGCATCCGCTTACCCGCGCCATGGCGGTGGCGGCCTGTTTGCGAAGCGGCCCCAGCCGGGGCGCATATTGCGGATTGACGCGGGTCGCCTCGGCCAGGGTGCCGCGCAAGCGAACCTCAAACCGGCTGCCACCAACCTCAACCAATGTCGCGGGCACCCCGGCAAAATGCCCAACCCAGCCAGAGCAGGCCGCAAGCCAAAATATCAGGACAAGAGCAAGACCGCGCATATCCCGGCCAGCTTGGCGCAATCCAAACGCGAAAACCAGTCAAAACCCCGCGAAGTCGAGAGCCCCCTACGTCTCTGCCCTAGGTCTGTTGCAAGAGACGGCCCAGGCGCGCGACCCCACTGTGGATCGCCTCTGGCTCCAGCACAGAGAAGCTTAGCCGCAGCGTATTGGTGCCGTTGCCATCAGCGAAAAATGCTTGGCCAGGGACAAAGGCGATATTTTCCTCATCCAGCGCCCGCACCAGCAGTGCGGCAGCATCGATATGCGCAGGCAGGTTCAGCCAAACGAACATACCGCCTTCCGGGCGGGTCCAGGTGATGCCCTGGGGCATATGTGACTGCAGCGCCGCAAGCATGGCATCGCGGCGGCTGCCATAGGCCTGCCGCAGCCGCGCGACATGGGATTCAAAACAGCGCTCGGCCACCTGATGCACCGCCATCTGGTTCAACGTCGCTGTGTGCAAGTCCGCCGCCTGCTTCATCAGAACCATCTGTGCGATCACCGGTTTGGCCGCCACCACCCAGCCTAGCCGCAGCCCCGGCGACAGGGTCTTTGAGAAAGAGCCACAATAGATCGTGCGACATTGTTCCAGATCACCGCGCCGGGCGATTTCCAGCCCCAGAATCGACGGAATCGGGTCGCCGTCATAGCGCAGCGCCTGATAGGCACCATCCTCGATAATGGCGCAGCCCAGATCTTCGCTCAGATCCAACAGCGCGTCACGGGCCTGCTGCGACAGGGTCTGCCCGGTGGGATTGGCAAAATCCGGCGACAGATAGGCGAATTTGACCTGACTGCCTGCCGCCTCTGCCGCCTGCCGATAGCTGAGGGCAGATCGGTTGCCACCCGGGTTCAGCTGGTCATAGCGCGGCTCATAGGCGTTGAACGCCGCCAGCGCCCCCAGATAGGTCGGCCAGCCCACCAGCGCAGTATCATTTGGCGACAAAAACAGCTTGCCCAGATAGTCCAGCGCCTGCTGTGAGCCCGATGTAATCAAGATATTGTCGACATCACAGACCACACCCATCTGCGCCATTTGCCCTCGGATCCATTCGCGCAGCGGCAGGTAGCCCTCGCTGAGGGAATATTGCAGCGCCTCGGACTGGCGTTCTGGTGTCAGGCAGTCCTGGAAGGCGGCCGAAAACTCCGCCGCCGGAAACAGCGCAGGATCCGGGATTCCGCCGGCAAAGGACAAAAGGCCGGGACGGTTCAGCAGTTTCAGCAACTCGCGAATTTCCGAGGCCTTCATCCGCTGGGTTCGGCTGGCAAAGAGCTGTTGCAGCAACATTGGCGTGCTCCGTTTGAGGTTTACCCGGTCAACGTAAGAATATTTCAATATGAGTCAATAGTTATGACCTAAAATTTCAAATACTGTAATCCCTGCCTTTGATTCCTGCCGGGTGCTTGCAGGCTTGCGCCGGGCGTGGTCATATGTTTTGACCAATTTGCAGCGCTCGCCCCGCTGTACTGCGACATGATGATCAGCCAGAGGCCCCGATGCCGTTTCAGAAAATCCAGCCCGAAAAACTCTCTGCCTCGGTGGTGCACCAGATTGAACAGCTGGTGCTGCGCGGCATCCTCTCTCCCGGTGAGCGCCTGCCACCAGAACGCGAACTGGCCGAGCGTCTTGGGGTGTCGCGCCCCTCGCTGCGTGATGCGATCTCGCAACTGCAGGCGGATGGGTTACTCTGCGCCAAGGCGGGTTCGGGGATATTTGTCGCAGATGTGCTGGGCTCGGCCTTTTCGCCAGCGCTGATTGAACTGTTTGCCCGCCACGACGAGGCGGTGTTTGACTACCTCGGCTTTCGTCGCGACATGGAAGGGCTGGCGGCCGAGCGCGCCGCCAAATTTGGCTCTGACGCAGATCTGAAGGTGATCCAGACTATTTTTGACAAGATGGTCGCCGCCGGAGACCCCGCAGTTTCGGATGCAGCGGCCAATCTGGATGCCCAGTTTCATTCCGCCATCATGGATGCCAGCCATAATGTTGTGATGCTGCATATGATGCGCGCGATGTTTGATCTGCTGCAAAAGGGTGTGTTCTACAATCGCCGCATCATGTTCAGCCGTCACACCACCTACGAGGCGCTTTTGGCCCAGCATAGTGCCATCAATGCCGCCCTGCAGGCCCGCGATCCCGTAGGGGCCCGGACCGCCGTTGAGGCCCATCTGGACTATGTGAAACAATCGCTGATCGACCATCAGCTCAGCCTGCGTAACGCCGAAATCGCCCAGCAGCGGCTAGAACATGAAAGCAGCAAGGGATAAGACGGTCCCCCTGCCGTCGTTACGATTTTACAATGCGCGAAATTTAGCTGTGGGCCGATGCCTGCTGAATGCGGCTGCAAGGCACATGAGCAACCGAAAAGCGCAGCATAGCGCGCCTTGCAGTGACGTTTCCAACCCTGCCGTGCCAGAGATGAGGGTCAGCAGAAAAAACAATAACCCGGCCACTGGGGCCGGGTTATTTAGTCAGATACAGTGATCCTTGTTCGATCAGTGCAGCTTGTCGTTGACGTCGGTGATGGCCGCGTCGATCAGCTTGTTGGCTTCGGTCGCAGTCATCTGCTTGGCGATCACTTGATCGGCGGCAGCAACTGCGATTGAAATCGCCTGATCGCGCACTTCCTTCACAGCCGAGGCTTCGGCGGAAGCGATCTGCTCTTCAGCAGCAACGAGACGACGGGCGATGGAGGTTTCCAGATCCGCCTTGGCCTCTTCGGCCGCCGCAGCAGCATCGTCACGGGCCGCAGCCACGATACGATCCGCCTGGGCCTGAACTTCCTGTTGCTTGCGCTCATAAGAGGCCAGAATAGTCTGGGCTTCGTCACGCAGAGCACGGGCGTCGTTCAGCTCTTTCTGGATGCCGTCAGCACGGGCGTCAAGCTGGCCACCCAGCAGGGTAGGTACTTTGACAAACAGCAGAATGCCAACAAACAGAAGAAAGCCAAGCAGAACAACAAAGTTGGTGTTGCTCATCGAAAAGAAGGGACCAGAGGCGGCGAAGGCCGGGCTGGAGGCCCCAAGGGTGAGGGCAATTGCCAGAACTGTGCGCATGTCCTTAACCTTTCATCCGGTCGGCAACCGCTGTAGCGACTGCTTTTGCATCAGCTTTGCCACCCAGCGCTGTTACCAGAGCTTCGGCGGTGTCAGCGGCAACTTCTTTCACGCTTTCCAGCGCGCCAGCCTTGATTTCACCGATGGCCTTTTCAGACTCGGCGGTCTTGGCAGCAATCTGTTCGTCCGCTTTGGCAATGGCTTCGTCCAGGCCAACCTGGATTTCGGCGCGTGTTTCGGCGGCGATACGCTGGGCTTCAGCGCGGGCATCTGCCAGCGCTTTGTTATATGCGTCTTCGGCCTCAACTGCCTTGGCTTTCAGATCTTCAGCCGCAGCAAGGTCGTTGGTGATGGTCCCCTGACGCTCTGCGAGAACCGCAGCAATGCGGGGCAGCGCGACACGCGACAAAATGAGATAGATCGCGACCAGCGCGATTGCCAGCCAGAAGATCTGGTTCCCGAAGGTCGAGAAATCCAGCTGCGGCATGCCCGGAGCAGAGCCGTGCGCGGCCTCGGCGGCGCCGTGAGCTGCGTCTTGCGTATTAGATGCCATGTCGTCCTCCTAGGGAACTTGCCGTTACATCGGGCGGCAGGCCTTGGGCCTACCGCCCGACCGTAAGGATAAAGTGTCCTAAGGTCTTAGACTGCGAACATCAGCAGCAGAGCAACCAGGAACGAGAAGATGCCCAGAGCTTCTGCAAAGGCGATGCCGATGAAGAGAGTAGCTGTCTGGCCGGCGGCTGCCGATGGGTTGCGCAGAGCGCCTGCCAGGAAGTTGCCGGCTACGTGGCCAACACCGATTGCGGCTGCGCCGGAACCAATTGCTGCCAGGCCTGCGCCGATGAACTGACCGAGTTGTGCGATATCGCCTTCCATGGGTATTCTCCTTACGATGGAATGTGGTGATTTGGGATCTCGCCGACCCAGGATCGGGTCAGCGGGGAACTTGGCTTGGGCCTAACCTTAGTGGCTCGGATGCAGGGCATCTTTCAGATACACGCAGGTCAGGATGGTAAAGACATAGGCCTGAATAAAGGCCACCAGAACTTCGAGAGCGTAGACCGCGGTGATCGCAAAGATCGGCAGGAAGCTGAACAGGCCCAGTGCGCCTGCAAACCCTGCAAAAACCTTCAGAACTGCGTGGCCCGCCATCACGTTGCCAGCAAGACGAATGCTGTGGCTTACGGGACGTACGAAGTAGGAAATCAATTCGATGATGGCCAAGATGGGGCGCAGGGCCAAAGGCGCGCTGGAAACCCAGAAGAGGCCAAGGAAACCGGTGCCATTTTTGACAAAGCCAACGATGGTGACGGTAAGGAACACCAGACCCGCCAGGATCGCAGTGACAGCGATATGCGAGGTGGTGGTAAAGGACATCGGGATCAGACCAAGGAAGTTGGCCATCAGGATGAACATGAACAGAGTCATGATATATGGGAAGAACTTGACGCCATCTTTGCCAGCGACATCTTCAACCATCTTGTAGATGAACCCGTAGGTCAGTTCCGCAACCGACTGGGCGCGACCTGGCACAATGGCGCGGCGCGAAGAGCCCACAACCATCAAGAGGAAGACGCAGACAACAGCCAGGGCCAGCCAGAGGGTGACATTGGTGATTGCGAAGGTGCTGACGGCACCACCCGTTAGGGAGGCCACGCCGAACTGTTCCATCGGATGGATGGCGAGCTTAGCCAACTCTGCTGGTGGCGCAAAAACCAAGCCAGACACCACTACCAGTGCCAATGCTACGTAAAAGAACAGCTTGCCCATCGTTCCGCTTCTCCTGTCGTCAGGTGTTGATCACGCGATCAGTCCTGAGCCTTTGCATTTTCATCGGCCTGTTCGGCCAGTTTCTGTTCCTGGATCTCCTGCGCGGTGCGAAGCATCACCTTCACGCCAGCGGCAAGTCCCAGCAATATGAACAGCACCATAAAGATAGGCAGGGTCCCAAAAAGGTGATCCAACCCAAATCCGATGCCAAAGCCGATCCCAAGACCGACCACCAATTCTATCACCATCCGCCAGGCCTGATTGGCCATCGAATAATGTTCATCCGCGCGCGGCTTGGGCTCTTGGGCCTTACGCGCCGCAGCCAGCTTTGCCTCCAGCTGCGCCATGCGCTGCTTTTGGTCATCATCTGTCACGGGCGCCATCCTCACGCGATTTCTATGAGAGGTGCTAAGGCGCTGGGGCCGCAGAGTCAATTGTTCAAGCGCCGCAGCGAAATTTTCCGCAAACGACTGTAATTAAATGACTTTCCAGCCACCTTCGATTTCAGTCAATCTCCCTGGGGTTCACCATGCACAGGTTTTGCAGGTTTTTCCTTATTCAACCATTTGGTTGATTTAGAAATCAAACCGCCAGCGCCGGACCTGCTAGTGGGTCAGCGCGTCTTTCCTTCACGGGAATTGCAGTCTAGGGTCGCACCAGATGTCCAGCGAACTTGATACTGCCTTTGCCGCCCTGGCCGATCCGACTCGTCGGCGCATCCTCACCATGTTGTTAGAGGATGATATGGCCGTGACCGATGTGGCAGAACCGTTTGAAATGTCCCTGGCCGCAATTTCCAAGCATCTGACCATTCTGACACGGGCCGGACTGATCGCGCAGGAAAAGCGCGGACGGGTGAAATGGTGCAAGCTACAGCCAGACGCCCTGCGGGCGGCCTCGGTCTGGATGCAGGGATTTGGCCAGTTTGAACCGGTCAACCTGGATGCCTTTGAACGCTTCCTGGCCAGCGAACTGGATGACCAGCCCGAGACGGCAGACATCACTGCCGAGGCCTGAGAGAGACCGCCCCCTTCAGGCCCTAGCTCGGCGCATCGGCTTGGCCGCGTCCTCAAGCAGCAGCACCAGGGCCACGACCGTCAGTGCGATCCCCACCAGCACCAGCCCTCGCGGTGCCGGATTGCTCAGCGCCACCTGCCAGACAATCACCCAGCTGGGCGTCAAATAGGTATAGGCCATTACCTTGGCGGCCGGCAGGTGCAGGCTGGCAAATTGCAGCAAGACGAAAGTCACCGCACTGGCAAAGATCGCCACATAAAACAGGCCAACCCAGACCAGCAGCGGCAGATTTGCCCAATCGGTGGCCCAGATATCACCCCAGCCCACCACCAAGAGCAGTAGCGCGCCCGCAATCAGGGTGCCAAAGGTAAAACCAATCGCTGACTCGCCCCGGTTCATCCGGCGCACCAACGGCGTATAGATGGCATGGGCCACGCAGCCGACAAAATAGATTGCCTCGCCGCGGCCAATGTCAAAGGCGCGCAGCGCCGCCAGATCGGCGCGAAAAATCACCCAGAGCGCCCCTGCCGCGCCAATGCACAGCGCCAGCGCCATGCGCGGGGATGTCACCTGTCGCAGCAGCAGATAACCAAAGAAACCGCTGAGCACCGGGGTAAGGGTGAAAACGGCAGAGGCGCTGACCGGATCTGCCGTTTTCAGCCCGTAAAACATCAGCACAAAATAGCAGGCAAAGAACGCCCCCAACACCAGATAGCGCCAGGGCGCTTGGTAATAGCTGCCCCTGATTTGCCCGGTCAGGCCAGCCACCGCACCAATCACCACCGCAGCAATAACAAAACGCGCCGCATTCAGCGCCATGGGGGCAATATCGTTGGCGATAAGACCCCCAAGCGAAAACGACCCCGCCACCAGGATCGAAAACAGCAGCATCGCGCCATGGGCGCGCTGCGCCGGAGTCATGCCTGCCACTCCTTCGCCCGCTCTTTCAAGAAATTCAAAAAGCTCTGGACCTTGTTGGTGCGATGCAGATCGACATGGGTCACCAGCCAGAGACTGCCAGCCCATTCGGCCCGTGGCTCCATCATCTTGACCAAGCCAGGATGGCGCGAGGCCTCCCACAGGGACATAAAGCCGATCCCTGCGCCCGCCATCACCGCCTCGCTCATCGCCACCCCATCGGAACAGCGAAAGGTGATGGTCTCTTCGCTCGTGTGTTCGCGCAGCCATTTGCTAAACGGCGCCCGGCTATCGGCATTGTCAGACCCCACAAACTGATGGTTCTTCAGGTCCTCGATCCCGTCCAACATACCGTGCTGATCCACATAGCTTTGCGCCGCAAACAGGCCGACCCGTTGCTTCAGGAAAGGTTGCACCACATTGTCGGGCTGATCCGGGGCATTGCCGGCCCGCAGCGCCACGTGGGCCTCGCCATATTCCAGCCGGAACAGGCGCTCGCCAGTCAGATAGCGAATGACCAGGCCGGGGTGCATCTGCTGAAACTCGCTCAGCACCGGAACCAAAAGATGCGACATCGATGACAGCGACGTCACCACCAATTCGCCAGAAACCTCGTCCCCCTGCCCCTTGAGCCGCCCGACCAGCTGGCTGAACTGATCATCGGTAGCCTGTGCCACACGCAACAGATCCTGCCCCGATTCCGTCGGGGTATAACCACGCGCATGCCGCTGGAACAGCTTGACCCCCAATCGCGCCTCAATCGCATCAATATGTCGGATCACCGTCGCATGGTGGACGCCGAGAACCTCTGCCGCGCCGCTGACCGTGCCCATGCGTGCCACTTGATAGGCCGTCCGCACCTCGTCCCAATTTTCCATTCAAATGCCCTCGCTGCTCTACCTGCACCCCATCACAGCCCTGCCAAGCACTTGCAGTGGCAAGATCTGCGCAAATACGCACACTAGAAGTGCTTATGTCGCAGTTGCGTTCATATTTGCTATACCCCATTTACTCAGAAGACGAAACACAAAATGGGAAACCCGGCCATGACCTCTACTGTTCTGCATATCGATTCCTCTGCCCGTTCCGAAAACTCGGTTACCCGCTCGCTGAGCGCTGAAATCACCGCGCAGCTCTCGCCTGATCACGTGATCCGCCGCGATTTGGTAACGCCACTGCCGCTGCTGGACGAGGCCTGGGTGAACGCGAACTTCACCCCTGCCGATCAGCGCACGCCAGAGCAAAAGGCGCTGCTGGCGCAATCAGATACCCTGATTGAAGAGTTGAAACAGGCCGATACCGTGGTCATTGGCACACCGATCTACAATTTCTCGGTACCCTCGACGCTCAAGGCCTGGATTGATCTGGTCGCCCGCGTCGGCGTCACGTTTCAGTACAGCGAAACAGGCCCAGAGGGGTTGCTGACTGGCAAGCGCGCCATCATCGCAGTGGCCTCTGGCGGGACGCAGGTCGGGTCTGACATCGACTTTGCCAGCACATATCTGCGCCATGTGCTGGGCTTCATTGGCATCACCGAGGTTGAGCTGGTCGCTGCAGACCAACTGGTCAAGGATTCCGACGGCTCGATGGCGCGGGCCAAGTCAGCCATTGCTGCTCTCGCCGCCTAAGGCCGCGACACGTCCTCCAAGCACGGGCCGCCATCCAATCGCAGGATGGCGGCCCGTTGTCATGTACTGGACAGCCTGCCCGCAGGGTCTGCCTAAATCCAATTCACTGTGCAGCCAAGCCGCTGCATGAAGGCCATAAAATCAGCGCGCGGCATCGCCACGGTGCGGTCATTGACCAAAGGGTGCATATGGATCACATCCGCCGCCTGCGCTGCGGTATCCATGTAAAAGCGCACATCATTCTGCGCCCCAGTAATCATCGCCAAGGGGCTGACCGCGCCGGGCAGGATCCCCAGCATCTGCAGCAACCGATCCGCAGAACCAAAGCTGAACCCCGGCGCGTCGATCTCTTGCCCCAGCGCCTTAAGGTCCACCACCCGGTCCTGCTCTACCGAAATCAGGTAATTGCGCTTCTTGCGATCACGCAGATAGAGGTTCTTGATCTTAAGGCTGGCGACGCCGGGCTGCGCCATTTCTGCCTCAACCTGTTTGGCTTCGGCCACCGTGCGCAGGGGAATGTGGCTGAACAGGCGATACTGCAGCCCCCAGTCTGCCAACTGCGCCAAGAGCGTATCCGAGCTGATCGGCAGGGTAGCTACCCTAGTGTCGTCTGAACCTGTCGCGGCTATGTCTGTCGCTGCGGTCATAAAGGGGGCCTCCGTTTGCGGCATCGCATCGGGCGCAGATCACGCGGAAATCACCACAGATGCAAGAGGGGATCAGCACGCATGCCCCCCCCCGCCCCGCCGCCAATAGCAGAGGCAAAGCCCCCGTCACACGTTATGCCAGCGCAAGCCCCCTGGCCTCTTCATAGTGATCAAAGGCGGTCTCAAACCAGGCGGTACCGCGGGTGGCACGGGCCAAGCTCTGGCTCAATGCCTCCTGTGCTGTCAGGGGCAGCAAGGCCTCAAATATATCCCAGCCCGCCGCGCCCTGTTCCGGCGCAAAGCCCAAAAGCTGCCCCTTGAGGTTATTCACCACTGGCACCAGCCCGCCGGTAAACACAGAGGGCGCGTGAATCGTGACCTTCATAATCGGTTGCAGCAGCACCAGTCCCGCCTGCACCAGGGCAGCCCGCGTGGCCATTTTGCCAGCCGTGCGAAAGGCAAAGTCGGAACTGTCCACCGCGTGATGCTTGCCATCCGTCAAACAGATCGCAAGATCCACCACCGGATGCCCATTGGGCCCCTCGCGCAGGGCCTCTCGCGCGCCGGCCTCGACAGCGGGTATATAGGCCTTTGGTACGGTACCGCCCTTGATCCGGTCGCTGAAACAAATACCGCCACCACGCGGCAAGGGGCTGATTTCGATGCGCACATCGGCAAATTGCCCTGCGCCGCCGGATTGCTTGCGATGCCGATAGGGGAGTTCCACCCGACGCGATATCGTCTCGCACAGGGCCGGCGGCACCAGCTCGCTGAGCGCCTCGACGCCGAATTCGCTTTCCAGTGTTGCCAGAATCCGGCGCAAATGCAGTGGCCCCTGCAAATTCAGCAGTACCCGCCCCGAAATCGCATCCTGTTCAACCCTTAGCGCCGGATCGATCTCTTCCAGCCGGGCCAGTGCAGTGGATAAGCGGGTTTCATCCCGTTCCCGCAAAGGAATCAACAAGCGGCGATAGGTCGAGGGGCGCGGCTGCGCCCAGCCCGGCAGCGCAGTGCTGCCCTCGGCGGAATAACAGTACCCAAGGTTGAGATGATCTGACTTCACCGCCTGACCCAAATCTCCGGGTTGCAAATCTGCCCATGCAGATCCCCAGCCCCTGCCCCTTGTCCCGGTCTTTTCTTTGTCCTTTCCAGGGCGGCCGCCAGCGCCGTCCCCTGCCGCGATCTCGGCCAGCCCGCCCAGGGTATGCCCGCCCAGAGCTGCGCCTTGATGGTTTGTGCGCCCACCGTTCTGCGCAGCACCCGGATCACGATTGTGATCATCAGCCGGATTGCCGACCTGGCCGTCGTCCAGCATGCGCAGCACAACGGTTTTGCCCAGATGCCGCACCTGATCGGCCATGCAGCCAACAGCCAGCACCTGCCCCATGTCCGCCAGCCGAGACCGGGTAGCTGCCACCGGCGGCGCTTCATGGCGCAGGGATTTCATCAACCGCCAGACGCCATTCCCATGCTCTGCCGCGCCCAACAGGGCGGGAAAGAGATCGCCATGCTGTAAAACCCGGCGGGCGACATCATAGGCTTCCTCTGCCAGAACCTGCTGATCCTCGATCAACTCTGTCAGGATATGATCGTCGTAATCGGCCAGCGCTTCCAGCATCTCTCCGCGCGCCTCTTGTTCGCGTTGCTGCATGTCTTTGGGCAATTCAATCAAGGCCGAGGGCTGACCTTCGATATATTTCCAAGCCCGTTCCGAGATCAGATCCACCGCGCCAACCACCTGCCCCGCCTCGCGGATCGGCACCTGGCGCAGGATGATGGCGTGATTGCAATAGGTCTGCAGCGCCGCAACAATTTCAGCCACCCTGGCCGAGGCCTCATCAATGCGGTTGATGAACAAAAAGACTGGAATCCCCGCCTCTTCCAACCGGCGCAGATAGGGGGCGGACAGCACCGCAGCCTCTGGATCGGCCGGCACACAGAGCACCGCAGCATCGCTGGCCGCCAGCGCCGGGCCTGCCTGGTTCAGATTTTCCACCCCGCCTGAGATATCAATGGCAGCCCAGTCTTCTGCCATGAAGGTGAAGGACACCATGGCGGCCACCTCTGTGGTTTCATGTACCTTGCACAGGGTTCCTTCCAGATCCGCCAATGCCCGCGTCAGAGTAGACTTACCCGATTGTGATGGACCTAGAATGGTGACAACGCGCATGACTTCGGACCTTTCCTCGGCTGGGGTTGCCCTAAACGGGCCCACGCCCCCAGATGTCCAGGGGCCAGTGACTGCCTGACTGGCCGACGACAAATGCGCCAACGGCACACCCGGCTGCGCCCGCAGACGGCAAAAAAACGCGTCCGACCATGCGCTGCCCCGCCTGTAGCTATCCTGCACCCGTGACAGCCCATGTCATTGCGATCTCTATGCGACTGAGATCCCTGCGCCGGTAAGGTCCGGCACGCGAAACACGCAGAGTGAATCAGCGGGGCTATGCCTTGATGGTGGCCAAGCACCCCCTTGCCTGTCAAGCGCCATAAGGGCGCCTTTGCGGGATTGTCACGCCGCGGGGGGGGCTGGATTGCAAGGTTGCCCCATTCCTGCCCTGCTGACCCTTTCACCTGAGCCCTGGCTGCCAGACCGCGCGCCGCTCCTCCCTGTTGACTCCGCCCATCAATCATCGTAACGCATGGCGAATATCCGGAAGCCAGTCGAGTCTTCCGGTCCCTGACATGTCGGGGATCGCCCTCCACCAGCGTGTTACGCCCGTGGGGGCAATTCTGTTTGGATTGCTCTCGCACTGACACGCTGCCCAGGGGGCAATTGCGCATGGGCACCCCGCTCACTACATAGGGGCTGTCTGGTTTTATCGTCGGCAAAGGAGGCCGTAAGCCATGTTTGAAAATCTATCCGAACGGCTTTCCGGGGTCTTTGACCGGCTGACCAAACAGGGCGCCCTGTCTGAAGAAGATGTCAAAACCGCCCTGCGCGAAGTGCGTGTTGCACTGCTAGAGGCCGATGTTTCGCTGCCGGTGGCACGTGATTTCGTCAAGAAAGTTCAGGAACAGGCTACGGGCCAATCGGTGACCAAATCGGTAACACCGGGTCAGCAGGTTGTGAAAATTGTCCATGACGCGCTGATTGATGTGCTGCGTGGCGATGCAGATCTTGGCACACTCAAGGTGGACAGCCCGCCTGCGCCAATCCTGATGGTGGGCCTGCAGGGCTCTGGCAAGACCACCACCACCGGCAAACTGGCCAAACGGCTGAAGGAAAAAGACGGCAAGCGCGTCCTCATGGCCTCGCTTGATGTTTATCGCCCCGCGGCGATGGATCAGCTGGCAGTGCTGGGCGCACAGATTGGCGTCGACACCTTACCCATTGTGCCCGGCCAGCAGCCCGTGGATATCGCCAAGCGCGCCAAGCAGCAGGCGGCCCTGGGCGGCTATGACGTCTATATGCTGGATACCGCTGGCCGGTTGCATATCGACGAAACCCTGATGCAAGAGGTCGAAGACGTCCGCAATGTGGTCTCGCCGCGTGAAACCCTGCTGGTGGTCGATGGGCTGACCGGCCAGGTCGCGGTCGAGGTCGCGGAAGAATTTGACGCCAAGATCGGCATTTCTGGCGTGGTGCTGACCCGGATGGATGGCGACGGGCGCGGCGGTGCCGCCCTGTCGATGCGCGCAGTGACTGGCAAGCCGATCCGCTTTGTTGGCCTTGGCGAAAAGATGGACGCCATCGAAACCTTCGAGCCAGAGCGGGTCGCAGGTCGGATCCTTGGCATGGGCGACATTGTTGCCCTGGTCGAAAAAGCGCAGGAAACCATCGAGGCCGAACAGGCCGAGCGCATGATGAAGCGCATGATGAAGGGTCATTTCAATATGAATGACCTGAAGGTGCAGCTGGAACAGATGCAGCAGATGGGCGGCATGGAAGGCGTGATGTCGATGATGCCCGGCATGGGCAAAATGGCCAAGCAGGTGCAGGACGCCGGCATGGACGACAAGGTCATCAAACGCCAGATCGCCATGATCCAGTCGATGACCAAGAAAGAGCGCGCCAACCCTGCCCTGCTGCAGGCGAGCCGCAAGAAACGCATCGTCGCCGGCGCTGGCATGCAGGTTTCGGACCTCAACAAGCTTTTGAAAATGCACCGGCAGATGTCGGACATGATGAAAAAGATGGGTAAGATGGGCAAAGGCAAGATGCTGAAGCAGGCCATGAAGGGCATGCTCGGCAAAGGTGGCGGCATGGGCGATATGGCGGGCATGGACCCCAGCCAGATGGACCCCAAGGCGCTGGAAGCGGCGGCCAAAGCCATGGGTGGCGGCAAGGGAATGCCCGGTGGCCTGCCCGGTCTTGGCGGCATGGGCGGCATGGGCCTGCCCGGCGGTCTCTCTGGGTTTGGCAAAAAGAAATAACATGATCCAGATCCCCTCCATAGAAACCCAGCGCCTTGTGATGCGCGTGCCGATGCTCGAAGATTTCGACGCCTTGTGCGCCTTCTATGCCTCACCGCGCGCCGAATTTGTTGGTGGCCAGATGGAGCCCGACAAGGTCTGGCGCCACCTGGCGCTGGAAATCGGCCACTGGCAGATGCGAGGCTATGGCCGCTGGACGCTTGTTGAAAAAGAAACCGGCAAACCTGCAGGCATCATCGGCTTGTGGAACCCCGAAGGCTGGCCAGAGCCAGAAATCGGCTGGGACCTGTTCGAAGGCTTTGGCGGCAAGGGCTACGCTACCGAGGCGGCCACTGCCGCCCGCACCTTTGCTTATGACACCCTGGGCTGGACCACGGCCATCAGCCTGGTTGCGCCTGAGAACCATGCCTCGCGAAAAGTCGCGCAGCGCCTGGGCGCCTGCCGGGACGGCGATTTCAGCCACGTCCGAATGGGCTCTCTGGAGGTCTGGCGCCACATGAGCCCGGATGATCTCGCCAGTGGCGGCATGGAGAGCTACGCATGACCGTGCTCCCACTGCCTATCCCGGTGATCGAAACCGAACGCCTCATCCTGCGTGCGCCGCAGCCCGGCGATCTGAAAGCAATGGTGGCTTTCTTTGAGACGACACGCAGCCATATGGTTGGCGGCCCTCGCGATGCCATGGGAAGTTATACTTCGCTGGTCTCGCGGCTGGGGCATTGGGTGCTCAATGGTTATGGGCTGTGGCATATCGTTGAAAAAGCCTCTGGGGCCTTTATAGGCTGGACCGGCATGATCTTTGCTCCCACCTGGTCCGAACCAGAACTGGGCTGGACCCTATTTGAGGGCGCCGAGGGTAAGGGCCATGCTTTTGAGGCGGCAACCGCTGCGCGTGTCTATGCGGCCCGTCATCAAGGCCTAAACGGGGTGATCAGCTATATTGCCCCCAGCAACAGCCGTTCCATGGCACTGGCGACACGCCTGGGCGCAAGCTTTGAACGCGATACCGAACTGCTGGGAAAGCCCTGTCAGATCTGGCGCCACCCCAAGATGGAGGTCGCAGCATGAGCCAGAGCATCCCCATCATCGAGACCCAGCGCCTAGTGCTGCGCGGCCCCGAGGCGTCGGATTACCCCAACTTTGAGGCGACATTCTCCTCTTACCGGGCACGCTTCATGGGCGGGCCGCTGAACGCTTATGAATCCTGGATGCTCTATGCTGCCGAAATCGGCCATTGGCAGATTCATGGCTTTGGCATGTGGATGATCCACGACAAGGTGACGGATGAAACCTACGGCATGGCCGGCGGCTGGCAGCCCGCAGGCTGGCCCGAACGGGAAATCGCCTGGATCATCTGGCCGGATGCAGCGGGGCGCGGCTATGCGCTAGAGGCCACAAATGCGGCCCGCGCCTATTTCTACAACACCCTGGGCTGGGACACTGCTGTCAGCTATCTTGACCCCAAGAACCTCGACTCGATCCGCCTGGCGGAACGGCTTGGCGCGGTGAAAGACCATGCGGCCCACACCATTGACGGTAATGACGCGGTTTATCGCCACCCCAGCCCGCAGGCGCTGCCGGGCAGCCAGATCGCGCATGGCATCGAAATGGAAATCAGCCACTACGCCGACCCCCTGTTCAAACCAAAAGGATGGGCCCTTGACTGATCACAACACCACAGCCAGTGCCGATCTCGACGATGTGGCACGCGCAGCGGAAATTCTCGCCGGTCACCGCGAAAGCATCGACCGGCTTGATGCAATCCTCGTCTATACTCTGGGCGAGCGTTTTAAACACACACAGGCCGTTGGTCAGCTGAAAGCTGAACATGACCTGCCGCCTTCCGATCCGACCCGCGAAGGCACGCAGATCGCACGGCTGGAAGATTTGGCAAAACGGGCCAACCTGGACCCCGATTTTGCCAAGGCTTTCCTGAGTTTCATCATTCAGGAAGTCATCAGACACCACAAGAAACACCAGGAATAACAGGGACATCCCTGTCAACGCCATCAAAGGAGACTACCCCATGGCTATCAAACTTCGTCTGGCCCGTGGCGGCTCAAAAAAACGCCCCTTCTACCGCATCGTGGCTGCTGACAGCCGCATGCCACGTGATGGCCGTTTTGTTGAAAAGCTCGGCACCTACAACCCGCTGCTGCCCAAAGACAGCGAAGAGCGCGTGAAAATGGACATGGAGCGCGTTCAGTACTGGCTCGACCAGGGCGCCCAGGTCACTGACCGTATCGCCCGTATGCTGGAAGCAGCTGGCGTGCGCGAAAAGACTGAGCGCTCCAACCCTAAAAAGGGTACTCCTGGCAAGAAAGCCCAGGCACGCGCTGAAGAAAAAGCAGCCAAGGCAGCCGCACCCGCCGACGCGGAATAAGGCAATGGACTCGCGGGACCTGCCCCCAAGCGGGCACAGCCAAGAGCCCCCTGAGGGCGCTTTTGACTCCGGGTTCCGCGACCAGCTTGACCTGTTGATGCGGATGCGGCGCGATGTGCGCCGCTTCCGCAAAGATCCGGTTGACGAGGCAGTGCTGGCGCGCTGCCTCGAGGCCATCCAGCAGGCCCCCTCGGTGGGGCTAAGCGAACCCTGGCGCATCCTGCGCATCGACAGCGATGCCGCCCGCGATGCCGCCCTGCGAAATTTTGAACAGGCCAATGCCGCCGCCCTGGAAGGATATTCCGGCGATCAGGCAACCCGCTATGCCGGGCTGAAACTTTCGGGCATGCGCGAGGCCCCGGTGCAATTGGCTGTGTTCTGCGATGATGAAACCAGCCAGGGCCACGGGCTTGGCGCGGCCACCATGCCTGAAATGCGGCGCTATTCGGTGGTCTGTGCCGTGACCCTATTCTGGCTCGCTCTGCGGGCCGAAGGCCTGGGGCTGGGCTGGGTCTCGGTGCTGGACCCGGATCAACTGGCCCGCGATCTTTCCGTGCCTGCGGGCTGGCGGTTGATTGGCTATTTCTGCATTGGCTGGCCACAGGAACAGGCCGACACCCCCGAGCTAGAGCGCCTGGGCTGGGAAAGCCGTCGCGCTGCCTTGCCGATCGAGACGCGCTAGTGCATGGGACGTCTGATCCGCCTTGTAATTTTTGTTGCGATCGCCTTTACCTCTGGCATTCTATTCGAGCGCAGCCATCAAAAGGACCTATGCGCAACTTCTGGCGGCAAATGGATGCGCGCCGGATTTTGCGCGGGAGAGTGACCCAATGAGCGACCCCCAAACGCCCCCTGCAAACGATCTGATCTGTGTTGGTGCCATTGCCGGGTCCTACGGCATACGCGGCGAAGTGCGCCTCAAGAGTTTTTGCGCCATCCCCGACGAGATTGAGCACTATTCGCCGCTCAGCAATGAAGATGGCAGCCAGCACTTCAGCCTGTCGCTGATCCGGGCCGTCAAAGGCGGCTTTACCGGGCGTATCGGCGGGGTGGATACCAAGGAACAGGCCGATGCCCTGAAAGGGCTGCGCCTGTTCACCAGCCGCGATCAATTGCCGAACCTGCCCAGCGATGAATATTACCATGCCGATCTGATCGGGGTGGCGGTCTATGATACCGGCGGTGCCCTGTTGGGCAGAGTGAAATCGGTGCAGAACCACGGCGCCAGCGATCTGCTGGAATTGCAGGGCGAAGGCCTGAAGGGCACCGTCTTTCTGCCCTTCACCCTGGCAGCCGTGCCCACAGTCGATCTGGAGCAGGGCCGCATCATCGCCGACCCGCCAGAGGGGCTGTTCTAGAGCTTTCCGCGTTCACTTACATTCACGTGACAAGCTCTACTCATATGATTTCGCATGTTTTAGATGCGCAAAACCGGTGCCCAGTTTTGCGCAACATGCTAGTCGGTCTCCTCGGCCAGAAGCGCGTCGAAGACGGCAACAAACGCATCTGCACGCCGGAGCGTTTTCACATCCAGCGGTTGCGGCTTTTGGGCCAGCAGAGACCAGGATGTAAAAAGGCGTAGCGCAAAGAAAAACCTGAACACCGGGTCATCTACCAGATTGGCACCATAGCCGTCCTGAAAGGCCGCCCAATCCTCTTTGGCGACCAGCCCATAGCCGGGTTCGCGCCCATCCTTTGCCAGATGATCCGGACAGTTTGCCAGCCAGATCGAGGCCAGATCCCGCTGCGGGTAGGTCTCTTTATGGTTGGAGAAGTCAATGAAAGAGACCATGCTATCGGTCATCAGCATATTGCGCAGATGCAGGTCACCATGTTCAACCGCACCGATAAAAGACTGTTGCCGCGCCCGCCGCGCCGCGCGATGCAAAAAGGCGCAGAGGCCAAGAAATCTATTGGGCTTGGGCACGGCCAATTGCCCGCCACGTACTGCCTGAGCGCGGGCAGAAATCCGGGTCAAAAATGACTTGGGGCGGAACTGCCGCTCTCCGACCTCAGAAACCCGATGCAGCGCCGCCACCGCCTGGCCGATCTGTCGCAAGACAGCGCCGCGCGCGCCAAACCCATAGTCACTCGCCGCCAGAGTGCGGAACGCGGTATCGCCTGGGGCAAAGGCCATCAGGTAATAGGAGTTTTGCGGATCTTCCCACAGAATAGCCGGTGCCGATACCCCGGACAAAGGGCGCAAACCCTGTACCGCTGACCGGTGTCGCGCCAGGACATTGGCAAACCTGGGCAACCGCTCTGCGTCAAAATCCGCGCGCAGCACAAACCGGTCGCCGTCCGGAAGTCTGACCTCGACAACACAGCGGCGGCCCTGTCGGCGGCTGTTAACCTGCAATCTGCGAAACGTGACATCCGCCTCAGGCAGCCCGATACTGGTCGCGACCCTGGGCCACAGCGCCTCGGTGCGCGCCTGCGCCTCCTTGCCCGCATCGACGCCAGCCCCCTCGGCGAGATCAAGCGGGTTTTCCAAATTCATCAAAACACCTAAGCTTTGTATTGCGCGCAAATCTATCTGAACTAAACACGGTTGCATGAGTACACCAAACAAATCCCATGGCCGCAAGGCGATCCGCCCCTCCCTGAAGCCGCGTGAACTGATGACGCCAACGCCTGAACTGGTCGGCGTCTGGAAGGCCAAGATCCTGACGCTGTTTCCCACCGCCTTTCCCGGCGTGCTGGGCGAGAGCCTCACCGGCAAGGCGCTGCAGGAAGGGCTGTGGCAGCTGGAAACAGTGGATCTGCGTGAATTTGGCGTCGGAAAACACCGCAACGTCGATGACACCCCGGCAGGCGGTGGCGCGGGCATGGTACTACGGGCAGATGTGCTGGGCAATGCCATCGACCACGCCATGCAGGACACCACCGCACCCCAGGGCGGCAACTGGCCGCTGATCTACCTCACACCGCGCGGCAAACCGATGAATCAGGCCATGATGCAAAACCTGGCGCGCTGTGATGGCATGACGCTGCTCTGCGGTCGCTTTGAAGGCGTCGATGAGCGGGTCCTGGAGCATTACAACATCCAGGAAGTCTCGTTGGGAGATTTTGTCATGACTGGCGGAGAGCTGGCCGCCCAGGCGCTGATCGATGCCACCGTACGCCTGATCCCCGGTGTGCTGGGCAATCAGGCCTCGACCGAAGAAGAAAGCTTTTCCTCTGGCCTGTTGGAGCATCCGCAATATACCCGCCCTGCCGAATGGCAGGGCCGCAAGATCCCCGACGTGCTGATGTCCGGCCACCACGGCAAGGTCGCTGAATGGCGCCAGCAGATGTCCGAGGAGATCACCCGCACCCGCCGCCCCGATCTATGGCAAACGCATGAGGCCAAGACACCGCCCTCCAAACCCAAGGGCAAAGGCCGGGCCAAGTGACGCCTCGTCAACCGGGACAGTCGCGGTTTCGCTGGGCAAGATGGGCAGACCACGTGACTTATTGATAGCGGCCTCTGGTGACACTGCGGGGCATTTGAACACAGGAGATTTCTGATGCTTCGTATCTTGCTGCGCATTCTGGCCGGGTTGTTTGTGCTGATCCTGGTGCTGGGGGCGGTGCTTGCCATCAATACAATGCGCTACACCCCACCCGAGGTCACCGCCACAACCGAAAGCTTTGCCCTGGGGGCGGATACTGGCGCGGCCACTGAAATCCTGTCGCAGGCGGTGCAGTTTGAAACCGTGTCTGACGATCTGGCCCGGCCCGATTTTGCCGCCTTCTTGCAGTTTCTGGAACAAAGCTACCCGGTCGTACATGCCACCATGAGCCGCGAGGTGCTGGCCGCGCAGACACCGCTGTACAAATGGCAGGGCAGCGATGCCAGCCTGCAACCCGTGCTCTTGGCGGCGCATTACGATGTGGTGCCGATCCCGCCCGGATCGCTGCAGCACTGGGATCACGCGCCCTTTGCCGGCACGGTGGCGGATGGCTTTGTCTGGGGGCGGGGCACACTGGACAACAAGGGCGCACTGGTCGCCATGCTCAGCGCCGCCGAACATATGATCCAACAGGGTTTCACGCCCAAACGTACCGTCTATTTCAGCTTTGGCGGCGATGAAGAAATCGGCGGTGATGGTGCCAAAGCGGTGGCCGAACACCTGACAGCCCAGGGCGTGCAGCTGGCCTGGGCCCTGGATGAGGGCTCTTTTGTGCTAGACAAGATCATCCCCGGCCTGACCCAGCCGGTGGCCAGCATCAACCTGTCGGAAAAGGGCTATGTGACACTGGATCTGGTGGCGACATCTCCCGGTGGGCATTCCTCTATGCCGCCGCGCGTCACGGCAGTGGGGCGTATTGCCCGCGCAGTAGATCGGCTGCAGGCCAATCCGGTTCCCGGTGGGCTGAACGGTATTTCAGAAGAATTCTTTGATGCGCTTGGGCGCTACTTTCCCATCGACAAACGGGTGGTCTTTGCCAATCGCTGGCTGTTCAACCCGGTACTGGAAGGCATCCTGTCCGGCGCACCGTCAACCGACGCAATGCTGCGCACCACTACCGCCCCCACCATGCTATCGGGATCCAGCAAGGAAAACGTGCTGGCCGCCGAGGCAACTGCCACCGTCAACTTTCGTATTCATCCGCGCGACAGCGTCGACAGTATTGTCGAACATGTTCGCGCCACCATCGACGACCCAGAGATCGAGATCCGGCTGGATCCCAGCTTTGCCAGCGCCGCCTCGCCGGTCTCTGCCTCGGATGGGCCGGGCTATCTGGATATCGAATACGCCATTCTTGCCGCCTTTGGTCCCCTGGCCACGGTGCCCGGCCTGACCATTGCCGCAACCGATGCGCGCCACTACGCCCAGGCCGCCGATGCCGCCTACCGGATCAATCCTTTCAAGATCGATAGCAGCGATCTGGAGCGGTTTCACGGCATCAACGAACGGCTTTCGATCGAGAACCTGGAAACCGGCATCAACTTCTTTGGCGCGCTGCTGCAAAAGCAGTAAAACAAAGGTCTCTGCGCGCTCAGAGCCCTTGATCCGGGGGCGCATATCGCCTACAGACCGCCTACTTGGATTCGCTTTTCGTGTCTCCGAGTCGTTGGTGATTGGACCGCACGACCCTGCCCGGCCTTCTTCGGCCCCTGCAGCGCGGCCCGAACCGACAGCTTAAACGAACGGACGACCTAACCTCTGGCGGGCTGCATTGCGGGACCCGGTGAAGACCAAGAGCTCTGAGGACGCGCAAAACTTCGTGGAAAAAACCACGAGCAAAATAGGAGAAGATCAGATGAACCTGATCGCACAGCTGGAGGCGGAACAAGTTGCCGCCCTGGGGAAAGACATCCCCGATTTCAAAGCCGGTGATACCATCCGCGTCGGTTACAAAGTGACCGAGGGCTCGCGCTCGCGTGTTCAGAACTACGAAGGTGTTTGCATCAGCCGTAAAAACGGTTCGGGCATCTCCGGGTCGTTCACCGTGCGCAAGATTTCCTTTGGTGAAGGCGTGGAACGTGTGTTCCCCCTGCATTCCACCAATATCGACAGCATCGCCGTCGTGCGTCGTGGCCGCGTGCGTCGCGCCAAACTGTACTACCTGCGCGCCCTGCGCGGTAAGTCCGCACGGATCGCTGAAGATTCACACTACAAAGCCAAAAAGGCCTGAGGAGCGGTATCATGAAAAAAGATATTCACCCCGATTACCACTTCATCGACGTCAAAATGACCGATGGCACCATTCTGAAGATGCGCTCTACCTGGGGTAAAGAAGGCGACCAGATGTCGCTGGACATTGACCCCACAGTGCACCCTGCCTGGACCGGTGGGAACACCCGTCTGATGGATGCCGGCGGTCGCGTCTCCAAGTTCAAAAAGAAATACGAAGGCCTGGGCTTCTAAGCACCCAAAGCTTTTGGTTTTCAGAAATGCCGTTCCTCTCTGGGGCGGCATTTTTTTGTCGCCCGCCCGGTTTCGCTACAGCGCGGTTTAGCGCCCGCGTCAGCCCGTCAAATGAGATCTATATCAGGCCCTAACTTGGGGCTTTGGCCGCATTTGAGCGCTTTTCATTGATTCGCCCCGACTCTATAGTCGCGCCAACAACAGGCCCGCGTAGCGCGGCGAACCAAAGGGACAAAAAGATGGCGCATATCATAGTCGTCGGTAACGAAAAGGGCGGCGCAGGCAAGTCCACCGTCTCTATCCATGTGGCCACAACCCTGGCCCGCCTGGGGTATAAAGTGGCCGCCCTCGATCTCGACCTGCGGCAGCGCTCCCTCGGGCGCTATCTGGAGAACCGCAAGGAATTCATGACCAAGGCGGCGCTGGATCTGCCTCTGGTGGAGTTGCACGAACTCCCCGAGATCGACGCCGACAGCCTGCAGCCCGGCGAAAACGTCTACGATCATCGTCTTTCGGCTGCCGTATCCAGCCTGGAACCGGACAATGATTTCATTCTGATCGACTGCCCGGGATCGCACACAAGATTGAGCCAGGTGGCGCACTCATTGGCCGATACCCTGATCACCCCGCTGAACGACAGCTTTGTTGATTTTGACCTGCTGGCCCATACCGACCAGAAGGGCGAAAAGATTACCGGCCCCTCGGTCTATTCCGAGATGGTCTGGAACGCCCGCCAGCTACGCGCCCAGGCCGGCCTCAAGCCCATCGACTGGGTGGTGATCCGCAACCGGGTTGGCACCCAGCGCATGGTCAATAAGGAAAAGATGGAACGCGCCATCAACATGCTGTCCAAGCGCATCGGCTTTCGCGTTGCCCCTGGCTTTTCCGAACGGGTGATCTTCCGCGAGCTGTTCCCGCGTGGCCTGACGCTGCTTGACCTCAAGGATATTGGCATCAAGCAGCTGAACATTTCCAACATCGCCGCCCGGCAAGAACTGCGCGACATGATGAAGGCGGTGAACTTGCCCGGTGTGGAAATCGATATCTAGCCTCGGCAGATGCAAACCCGGTCCAGAGCCTAGTCATTGGCATGGAGGGCTAGGCTGGGCAGGGCGCCATCGGGTCGGTAGATGGTGAACAATTCCATCGGCTCACTGACGCCGCGCAGCATATAGCGCCCGAGGGAAACCATGTCATGCGCACCGCCAGAGGCCGCACGCTGTACTACCTGCGAGAAAATCAGGTTCTGGCCCACCGATCGGTGCATGTCGGCAATCCGGGCGGTTTGATTGACGGCGGGGCCGATCACGGTGAAATCCAGCCGGTTTTCCGCACCGATATTGCCATACAGAATGCGTCCGGCGTGCAGGGCCAGCGTCCAGTCGGCAACCGGTAGCCCGCTTGCCGCGCGTTCTTCATTGCGCAGGCTGATTCGGCGAGACAGCTCTGCCGAGGCATCCAGTGCCGCCTTTGCATCCTCCTCCAGCGTGCCAAGGTTGAACATCCCCAGCACCCCATCGCCAAGGAACTTCAGGATATTGCCGCCATGGGCATGCGTCGTTTCAACCGCGATACCAAAATAGTCGTTCAGCATCTCGATCAGCGCTGGCCCCGGCAGCTCTCCGGCGAGACTGGTAAAGCCTTTCAGGTCGAACAGGCCAATCACCGCGTCGATCTCATTTGACGATCCGCGCTGAAATTCCCCCGAGAGCACCCGCAATCCCGGATCGCGGCCCAGATAGGTTTGCAACAGGTCACTGGCCATCTGCCGGTTTGAAATCGATTTCAACGCCAACCCCAATACCGGATAAAGAGCCTGGATCAGCGCCTTGTCCTGGTCTGAGAACCCGCCGACACGATCACTCGTCCAGGAGGCCAGCACCCCTTCCGGTGGGGCATTGGGATCGGCGACCGTGTCATCTTCGGTAAAGCGCAGGGCCAGGGCCAGATATTCGCTTGCCCCCTGATCCTTGAGTTCTTGCAGCAGGGGGTGCCGGGTCAGCAACGGGCCAGTCAGGTCAGACTGAAACACATCAATGTTGTGCTCCAGCATCTGATAAAAGGGGCTTTTGAGCCAGGCTTCGCGCGGGTTTTGGCGCCGTTCATAGTGTTCATGGCTGATCCCGCCACTGCGGGTCCAGTTATAGCCAATGCCGCCAAACTTCGGGTGGTAGGCCCGCTGTCCCAGATGGAACCGCCAAAGCGGCACGCCCTGTTCCACCAATTTTTCGCAAAAGGTGTTCAGGAGTTCCTGGCGGCCACTGCTGCGCAATCCGTGCTCGATCAACCAAGGGATCAGCTCTGCCGTTCTTGCATCCACACAGTCCATGCTAGCTCTACCTCTCTCTCATTCGCCCGCAGGCTTCAATCCTAGTCTCGCTCTGGCGCGCTTGAAACTGGCTCTTCTATTGATGCCAGCTTACGCAGCATGCGCCGCAGTAAAGCGACCTCTTGCGGGTCAAAGCGTGCCGCCAGCTGGGCGTCATAGCTCTCGGCCTCGGCGCGCAGATCACGATAGGCTGCTTCGCCGGCCGGCGTAAGCTGCAAATGCTCTGCTCGGCGGTCCTTTTCATCACGGCTACGCGACACAAAGCGGCGTTCCGCCAATTTGGCCACCGCGCGGCTGATCTTGGTCTTGTGGATCTTGGCCCGCAGGCCAATTTCCTTGGCCGTCATCTGGCCAAACACCCCCAGATGAAACAACACCCGCCATTCATTGCGCAGCATGCCATAGCGGTTCTTGTAATGCGCCTGAAAAGCCAGCGAAGCATCCTCGGCGGCGCGGTTCAGCAAAAAGGGCAGAAAATCCTGCAGCGAAAAATCATCTTTTTCAGTCATGGTATACTCCTCACCCTTGTTAGTTACAAAAACAACTATTAATTCGGCAAGAAGAAAAGGAGCGTCGACATGAACAAAGCTGCGGATTCACACCCACTGACTCAGGCCCCCTCTCTTGCTGGCCCGCATGAAGGTTACTTGCCCGGTTTTGGCAATGATTTTGAAAGCGAAGCCCTGCCCGGCGCATTGCCGCAGGGGATGAACAGCCCTCAGAAATGCAACTACGGCCTTTATGGCGAGCAGCTCTCGGGCACCGCCTTCACCGCCAATCCACCCGAGCGGACCTGGTGCTATCGCATCCGCCCCTCGGTGAAACATTCGCATCGCTATACCAAGATCGACCTTCCCTATTGGAAGTCAGCACCCTGTATCGACCCCGATCTGGCCAGCCTTGGCCAATATCGCTGGGATCCGGTTGCCCATGACGGGCAAAAGCTGACCTGGCTGACCGGCATGAAAACCATGACCACCGCCGGGGATGTGAACACCCAGGTCGGCATGGCCACCCATGTCTATCTGGTGACCGAAAGCATGCAGGACGCCTATTTCTTTTCAGCCGACTCCGAAATGCTGGTGATCCCTCAGGAAGGCCGCCTGCGCTTTGCCACCGAGCTGGGCGTTATTGATGTGGAACCGCAGGAAATCGCCATCATTCCGCGTGGCCTGGTCTACCGGGTCGAAGTGCTGGACGGCCCTGCCCGCGGCTTTGTCTGCGAAAATTACGGGCAGAAATTCGAACTGCCAGGCCGTGGCCCGATTGGCGCCAATTGCATGGCAAACCCGCGTGACTTCAAGGCGCCCGTAGCCGCCTTTGAAGACCGCGAAACCCCATCAAGCCTGACGATGAAATGGTGCGGCCAGTTCCATGAGACACAGATCGCACAATCGCCGCTGGATGTGGTCGCCTGGCACGGCAACTATGCACCCTACAAATATGATCTGAAGACCTATTGCCCGGTGGGTGCAATCCTGTTTGATCACCCGGATCCGTCGATCTTTACCGTGCTGACCGCACCTTCAGGCGTGCCGGGAACGGCCAATATCGACTTTGTGCTGTTCCGTGATCGCTGGATGGTGGCCGAAAACACCTTCCGTCCGCCCTGGTACCACAAGAACATCATGTCCGAACTGATGGGCAATATCTATGGCCAGTATGACGCCAAGCCAGAGGGCTTCATCCCCGGTGGCATGAGCCTGCACAACATGATGATCCCGCATGGGCCGGACAAAGACGCCTTTGAAGGGGCGTCCAATTCCAACCTCGGCCCGGAGAAGCTGGCGAATACCATGTCCTTTATGATTGAAACCCGTTTCCCGCAGCACCTGACCGAATTCGCCGCCAAGGAAGCCCCGATGCAGGATGATTACATCGAGTGCTGGAGCGACATAGAGAAGAAATTCGACGGCACGCCCGGTATGAAATAGGCTGCGGGTAGACCAAGTACAAACAGAAGGGGGCGCCGCCCCCCTCTGGGCCCTTTAGGGCCCATTCACCCCCGGAGGTATTTCCGGAAAGATGAAATGAGATCTGCGGATCTTGCAACAGACTGGAGGCTCTATGCCGCTTCTGAAATCCTGGGTGAGCTCGGCTAATGACGCCGCGCACCCCTTTCCTCTGAACAACCTGCCCTATGGTGTGTTCTCCACCGCCGATAGTGATCCGCGCTGCGGGGTGGCGATTGGCGATATGATCCTGGATTGCCAGGCCGCCGAAGAGGTCGGCTTGCTGCAGCTGGCGGACTATCCGCTGTTTGAGATGCCCTTCTGGAACGAGATGATGGAAGAGGGCCCTGCGGTCTGGGCCGCGCTGCGTGCCCGCCTGACGGCGCTGCTAGAAGAAGGATCTGCGGAGCAGGCAAAGCTGGAGCCCCTGTTGGTCGCACAGGCAGAGGCCAGCCTGCACATGCCCTTGGCTGTAGCAGAATACACCGATTTTTATGCCGGCATGCAGCATGCCAAGAACATGGGGGCGATCCTGCGGGGATCACCTGATCTGCCGGCCAACTGGTTGAATATTCCCATTGGCTATAATGGTCGCGCCTCTTCCGTTGTGGTTTCGGGCACGCCGATCCATCGCCCCAATGGGCAGACCAAGGCCCCTGATGCCGAAGCGCCCTCGTTCGGGCCAAGCAAGCGGCTGGATATTGAACTGGAAATGGGCGCGATTGTTGGCACCGGCTCCGAATTCGGCCAGCCCATCACGGTGGATGAAGCCGACGCGATGATCTTTGGCTATGTTCTGCTGAACGACTGGTCGGCCCGCGACATCCAGGGCTGGGAATACCAGCCGCTGGGGCCGTTCCAGGGCAAGGCTTTTGGCACCTCGATTTCGCCCTGGATCGTCACCGCTGCTGCATTGGAAAGCTTCCGCGCCCCGACACCTGCCCGTGAGAAAGAGCTGTTGCCCTATCTGAAGGGCAGCAAGGATGGGCTCTATGATATCGAATTGGAAGTGCTGATGCAGCCTGAAGGAGCGGCCACCGCGTCTCAGATCGCCAAGACCAACTACAACCGGATGTATTACTCGGCAGCTGAACAGCTATGCCATCATGCCATTGGTGGCTGCGAGATGAACACAGGCGATCTGCTGGGCTCTGGCACCATTTCCGGCGCTGAGCGGTCCGAGTTCGGCTCGCTCATGGAGCTGAGCTGGGCCGGGCGCGAGCCCTTCACCCTGGAGACCGGCGAAAGCCGTGGCTTCATCGAGGATGGCGACACCCTGACCCTGCGCGGCAATGCCCGTGGCGATGGCTTTACCATCGGGTTTGGCGATTGCACGGGCAAGATCCTGCCTGCCAAGGCCTGGCCTCCAGTCGCCTGACGGCAGGCCCATTAGATATTTGTCAGCGGCGGGTTCTCCGCCCCTGACCCGTGACAAAAGGATAGAGACATGGCCAAGGCATTTGCGTCCCAGGGGGACATGAGCGAAAAGAAAATCACCTTCACGGAGGTCGGCAAGGATATCTACGCCTTTACCGCCGAAGGCGATCCCAATTCCGGCGTCATCATTGGCGATGACTCGGTAATGATCATCGAGGCCCAGGCGACGCCGCGCCTGGCCAACAAGGTAATCGACTGTGTGCGTTCGGTCACCGACAAGCCGATCAGCCATGTGGTGCTGACCCACTATCACGCAGTGCGTGTGCTGGGGGCCTCGGCCTTTGGCGCCGGTCAGGTGATCATGGGCGATGCGGCCCGCGCCATGGTGGTGGAACGCGGCCAGGAAGACTGGGACAGCGAATTCCAGCGTTTTCCCCGCCTGTTTGAAGGCCACGAGAGCATCCCCGGCCTGACCTATCCCACCACCACCTTCAACGAAGACATGACCGTCTATCTTGGCAATCGTCGTATTGACCTGATGCATCTGGGCCGCGCCCATACTGCCGGGGACATCGTGGTGCATGTGCCGGATGAAAACGTCATGTTCACAGGCGATATCGTTGAATACCATTCTGCCTGCTACTGCGGCGATGGTCATTTTTCCGATTGGGGTGACACCCTGGATGCCATCAAATCCTTTGATGTGGATGCCATTGCCCCCGGTCGTGGCGATGCGCTGATTGGCAAGGAGATGGTCAATGACGCGATTGAAAACACCCGCGACTTTGTTGAAAGCACCTATCGCCCTGCGGCACGGGTTGCCGCCCGCAACGGCACCCTGAAAGAGGCCTGGGATGCGGTGCGCGCCGAATGCGACCCCAAGTTCCAAGACTATGCCATCTACGAACACTGCCTGCCCTTCAACGTGGCCCGCGCCTTTGACGAGGCCCGTGGTATTGACACACCGCGCATCTGGACCGCCGAGCGCGATCTGGAGATGTGGGCGGCGCTGCAGGGGTAAACGACTGTCCCCCGCACACGCTGATGTTTCAGCCTGTCATGGCGCGTTTTGATCCAGGTCGTACCGCCGGGCTGAAACATGTGAGACAATACGGATATCCTCCCGGCAGGGCTAGCTTGCCGGGACACAGAGAAGTTGTGCCAATCAGGTGATCGGATTGGCACCCCCTTTGGGAGGAGACCAGATGAACAAGATCTTTGAAATCCCGATGTACCCTTATGCCCGTCACGCGGATCAGGACAGTGCCGCCCCGGCCCGCCACCGCGTGGTGGTGGTTGGCGCCGGGCCGATTGGCCTGGCTGCCGGGATCGAGCTGGCACAGGAAGGTGTCGAGGTCGTGATCCTCGATGAAAACGACAAGGTGAGCTTTGGTTCGCGTGCCATCTGTTTTGCCAAACGGCCACTAGAGATCCTTGATCGCCTGGGCTGTGGCCAGCCGATGATCGACAAGGGGGTGCTGTGGAACAAGGGCAAGGTCTTCTTTGATGACCGGCAGGTCTATGACTTTGACCTGCAGCCAGAAACAGGCCATCAGCGCCCCGCCTTTATCAACCTGCAGCAGTATTACCTTGAAGCCTATCTGGTTGATCGCCTTCGCGAACTGCAGGATCAAGGTGCCCCAATCGAGATCCGCGGTCGCAACAAGGTCTCGGCCATCGGCACCCACCCCGACCATGTGACGCTGGAAATCGATACCCCCGAAGGCGCCTATAACCTAGAGGCGGACTGGCTGATCGCCTGTGATGGCGCCGGATCGCCGACCCGGCGCATGCTGGGGCTGGATTTCGTTGGCCGCATCTTTGAAGACAACTTCCTGATTGCCGATGTGGTGATGGAGGCCGATTTCCCGACCGAGCGCTGGTTCTGGTTTGACCCGCCCTTCAACAGGGGGCAATCAGCGCTGTTGCACAAACAGCCCGACGGTGTTTGGCGCATTGATTTGCAGCTGGGCTGGGACATCGACAAAGAACGCGAAAAACGCCCCGAAAACGTCATTCCCCGTCTCAAGGCGATGCTGGGCGATGAGGTGGAATTTGAACTCGAGTGGGTCTCGATCTACACCTTCCAATGCCGCCGGATGGAAAACTTCCGCCACGGCCGGGTGCTGTTTGCCGGCGATGCGGCGCATCAGGTCTCTCCCTTTGGGGCACGCGGTGCCAATTCCGGCCTGCAGGATACCGACAACCTGTGCTGGAAACTGAAACTGGTGATCGACGGCAAGGCCTCCGAAAGCCTGCTAGACAGCTATAACCTGGAGCGGGTGCAGGGTGCCGAGGAAAACATCCTCAACTCCAGCCGGTCTACCGATTTCATCACCCCCAAGTCAGAGATGTCGCGGCTGTTGCGCGATGCGGTGCTCGACCTAAGCGAACACCATGCCTTTGCCCGCCCCTTGGTGAATTCCGGTCGCCTGTCACAGCCCTGCACCTATGATGGATCGCCGCTGAATTCGGCAGATGCCCTGTCCGATGGACCAGAGCGCACCCGGCCTGGATCGGCCTGCCCCGATGCGCCGCTGGGGGATGATTTCCTGCTCCCGAAGCTGGGCAATCAGTTTATCCTGCTGACCATCGACGCAGAAGCGCCCGATGAAATTACCGAAGCAGGCCTCACCGTGAAACGCCTGGCGCTTTCGGTCAAGGATGACAAAACCGGGGCGCTGCAAGATCGCTATCTGGGCAAGGCCCCCAGCGGCGTCTACCTGATCCGCCCCGATCAGCATGTCGCAGCCCGCCGTCCGTCTTATGACGACAACCAATTCCGCGCCGCCCTGCGCCGCGCCGTTGGAAAGGAGTAACCCGAAATGTCTGACTCAAAACTGATCCTAGAGCCAAATATCAATGGTGCCGATGATTTCTACGCCGATCTGCTTGCCGCCCATGAGGGACGGGACAAAGCCGATAGCGAGGCCTTCAACGCCCGGCTGATCCTGATATTGGCCAATCACATTGGCGACACGGCGGTGCTGCAACAGGCGCTGGCCGCCGCCGCGCTACCCTCTGCCAAGGGAACCAAGGATGTCTGAGGTAACCCTCTATGACTACTGGCGCTCTTCGGCCAGTTATCGGCTGCGCATTGCGCTGAACCTTGCCAACATCCCCTATCGCGCGATCGCGGTGGACCTGGTCAAAGGCGAACACAAAAGCCCCGCCCATCTGGCGCGCAATCCACAGGGTCTGGTGCCGGTGCTGGATATCGACGGGCTGCGCCTGACCCAATCGCTGGCGATACTGGACTATCTGGATCAAACCCGCGATCTGGGCTTGCTGCCAAAGGATCCGGCGGGGCGGTCCCAGGCCCAGGCGCTGGCGCATAGCATTGCGGTTGATCTGCATCCGGTCTGCAACCTGCGGGTGGCCAAGCAGGCCACCCTGCTTTCGGATGGGGCCAAGGATATGCCCGGCGGCTGGATGCAGCATTTCATCCGCCCCGGATTGCAGGCCTTTGAACAGTTGTTGCAGGCCTATGACGCCGCGCCGTTCTGCACTGCGGATAAGCCTGGCCTGGCCGATCTTTGCCTGATGCCGCAGCTCTACAATGCGCGTCGCTGGGGGGTCGATTTTTCCGATCTGCCACGGATCTGCACCGTAGAGGAAACCTGCACCTCACACCCCGCCTTTGCGGCAGCCCACCCGGATGCGGTGAAGCCCGTTCACTAATCCTTCAGGGTGCATCAATGCGCCCGCGCCGCCTGTTCAGGATCTTTCTGGACAGGCGGCCATCGCTGACCACCAGCCCCAGACCGATCACCAGAAATCCCAGATAGGCCTCCTGCGGCAAGTGCTCGGCCAACAGCGCCGCCCCAAGGCTTACCGCAACGGGCGGGATCAGCAGGGTGACCAGCATCAGATTGGCCGAACCAGCCCGGCGCAATATCTCGAAATACAGCAGATAGGCCAGAGCCGTGGACAGCAACGCAATCCCCAGCAGCGCGGCCCAGGTTTCAGTGCCGAAATCAAACCGGGGCGGCCCATCGACATAGAGCGCCACCGGCAGCATCAAGACCGTGCTGCCCAAAAGCATCCCCAGCGCATTCATCAGCGGTGGCTGCGCCGCCAGATGGCGCTTACCCCAGACACTGGCCAGGGCATAGGACAGCGCGGCGCCCAGCACCGCAAGCTGGCCCAGGCTGCGCAGATCCAAATCACCCAGGGCCGCAGGCCCCATGATCACCACAACCCCCAGTCCGCCCAGGGCCGCCCCAATGAGTTTTGCCGGAGTCAGTGGCTCGTCCTTCAGCAACAGCCCCGCTGCAACAGCGCCAAATATCGCCGTGGTGCCGTTCAAAATTGAGGCCAGCCCGCTTTCGATCTGGGTCTGCCCCCAAAAGATCAGTGAAAACGGCAGCGCATTGTTCAGGCCCCCCATGACAAGATAGGCCCGCCAGATCCGCAGATCCCGTGGCAGGGCAATCCGTTTATAGCGCAGCACCAGACACAACACTGGCACGGCCAGGGCGACACGAAAGAGGGTAATGGTCAGCGGCGGCAGCGCCCGCAATGCAATCTCGGCAAAAAAGAACGACCCGCCCCAGACCAGCGCCAGCGCCGCCAGCAAGAGCCCGGCTGGCAGATCAATTGCAGGAGAGGCAGGTTTGGTCACGGGGCGCGCTTTCTTCAACAGAGGGCAGACAGACCCCAACCCTGCAGGGGCTCAGCGCGCAGCGCGACCCGTTTCCTGCGCATTTAGCCGCATTTGCTCCTGGATCAGTACGCCCCCTCAAGCGCACCTGTCAGAGGGCCTGCAAAGCTCTGCAATATCTCCACCTCATAGGATTTCAACGATGGGCGGGCCGCGGCAAAACGCTTGCCGATCAGCGCCGCTTCGGGAAACAGGGCAAGAACCTCGGCCCGCTGCGCCACCGCCATACCGGACAGCGTTTGCTCTCCGGGCTGAAAACTCTCGCTCCAGGCACCATTGGCACAGATGATTTCATGGCTATCAAACAGCAGATGAATATAGGTCACCGAGCCGGGTTCGACGCGCAGAATTGTGCGCCCATTCACCAGGCTCTGGGCAGCAGCCAGAACCTCTGCAGTACCAAATAGCATTTCTGCATGGGCACCGCTTAGCAGCATGCGGTGCTGGGGCGACACAAGCAAATCCTGCTTGGGGCGGTTGTCCCCCAGGGCCCCCGCCGTAATCCGCACCGGGCAAAACCCAGGTCGCGCAGCCAGATCCAAGGCATCAAGATGGCGCGTCCCAACCCAGCGCACCCGCTGGACCCCGTGATCCAGCGTGCAAACCCGCGCCCCCTGCGTGATTTCTTCCACCGGGATCTGCCCAGCCGGGGTCAGCACAAGGGTGCCGGGGGTGAAACAGGCCACCGTCTCTGGGATCACCTCTTCGATATTGGAAAACTTTAGGCTGCCTGTGACCTTGCCCGCGTCATCCAGGAAATCGACCCGACCAGCCTCGCCGTCATCCGGGTCAAAGGTGACCGTACTGCGCCCCGCACCGCGCAGGTCCAGCACATCGTGGTCATCGCCGCCCTCGCCGCCATCTACCAGATCGCCGCTGCCACCAAAAAAAACATCCCGGTCATCACCGCCCTGCAGGGTATCTGCGCCGGTGCCACCGATCAGCGTGTCATTGCCGGTGCCGCCAACGATGCTGTCGTCATCCGCGCCGCCGTCCAGCTGATCAGCCCCCGCGCCGCCATCCAGGGTGTCGCGGCCCGCATCGCCCAGCAGTGTGTCATCGCCGACGCCGCTGTTCATCCGGTCATCGCCAGTGCCGCCTTCGCCGTAAAACGACGACCCGGCCGAGCCCCCATCAAGAAAGTCATTGCCTTCATCCAGAAAAATCCGGTCGGAATCTTCATGGACACCAATAAACACCAGGTCATTGCCTGCGCCGCCGTGCATCTCGTCATTGCCCTGGCTGCCCGCCAGGGTGTCATTGCCCGCGCCGCCCCAGACAGTATCCGTGCCCTTGCTGCCGATCAGGGTATCGTTGCCCCCTTCGCCATAGATCAGGTCATCCTGATCACGGCCAAAGACATGATCATCGCCATCGCCCGCATAGATCAGGTCATTACCATAGAGCCCTTCCAGCTTGTCATTCCCCGCACCGCCATAAAGCGTATCGTCGCCCCAGCCGCCGCGCAGGGTATCATTGCCCTCACCGCCTTCGACGTAATCGTTGCCATCGCCGGCCTCGATGGAATCGTCGCCATCACCCGCGCGCACGGTGTCATTGCCATCGCCCGCCAGAATTGTGTCATCCTGAGAGCCATCCTGCGCATCGCTATTGTCAACCCGGTCGCCTTCGGGATCGCCCAGATAGCTTGCATCAATCAGGTCATCACCGGCGGTGCCCTCAACCTGGTAATCCAGCGGTGGCGGGATAGAGAATGACAGATCCG
Organism: Pseudophaeobacter flagellatus; assembly: GCF_021228235.1. Taxonomy (GTDB): domain Bacteria; phylum Pseudomonadota; class Alphaproteobacteria; order Rhodobacterales; family Rhodobacteraceae; genus Pseudophaeobacter; species Pseudophaeobacter flagellatus. The sequence goes on along the minus strand of NZ_JAJQRG010000009.1, from coordinate 119,019 downwards.
AAATCCCCGCGCCGCCTGACTGAGGCGCATCAGAGCCATTTTCATAGGTCACCACCAGCGCCGAAATCGGCCCCTCCAGCGCCACGCCGATATCATCAGCGGTGCTGCCCTCTGCCTCTATTGAAACGGTGCCATCAGGGTTTGTAGTGACGCTATGGTGGGTCACACCGGTCAGGCCTGCGATCACCTCATCCGCCGGGACCAGGACACCAGAGGCATCCAGAATGCGTAGGGTGAATTTGTCGTCATGGCTGCTGCCAGAGGCATTCACATGCTGTAGATCAAAGGCAAGCTGAGTGATTGGATTGGAAAAGCTATATTCTGCGGTGATCGGCCCGGTGACCCCAAAGGCACCAAAATCCGAAACCTTGGTGCCAGACTGACTGGCATCCCAGGCCGCAGCGGTAAAGCGCCCGGTGACCGTGGTGTTCTGCCCCGCTTCGAACAGGGTGGTGCTACCGTTTTCGGCACTGCCGTCTGCCCCGGTCAACCAGATTGCATTGTCTAAAACAGCCATGTCGCCCTACCAAGCCCTTACCTGCGGATCGCCTAGCAACACGTGCTGTAGGCCGGTGGAGTTCTCCGCTTCAAGGCATAGCTCTGTCATGTAAAAACGGTAGAGAGTCGGCTCAACTGCGGTAAATATATGGCGTTCAAGGGAAAAATGTGGTCTGCGCTGCCACGACCAGACAGGCAGCCGCCACGACAGCTAGCGCCGAACACAAAGCCCAACATCAGTTGGCAGGCGTAGGAGCAGCCTTGCGGTGGCGGCCAGAACCGGCAAAGCTGCGCCTCGCCCTTTCCCTACCAGGAGCCCAGCGCCATGCAGCATTTCCCATATCAGCTGACCGGACCAATCGGATCCACCGCCACCCTTGGCCTGATTGCCCTGCAGGTGGATGAAACCATCGAGCAGGATTTTCGCCGCCTGTTTCCCAGTCGCGACATCGCGATCTATGTCAATCGCATCCCCTCTGGCGCGGCGCTGACCCCGGAAACCATCGCCCAGATGGAACGCGACCTTCCTGCGGCGGCGGCGCTCTTGCCGCAGGGGGTGGCGTTTGATGTGGTCGCCTATGGCTGCACCTCTGGCACCACCCTGATTGGCCCCGAACGGGTGGCTGATCTGGTGCAGGGCGCCCTGACCACCCGGCATGTGGCCCAGCCGCTTGATGCAACGCTGGCCGCCTTTGCGGCGTTGGATCTGACATCGGTAGGGCTGGTTTCACCCTATATAGACTCGGTCTCGGGCCCGATGCGCCAAACCTTCGAGGCGGCGGGCCTACAGGTTCCAAGCCTTGTCTCCTTTGGCGAAGAGGTCGAGGCCAATGTCGCCCGCATTGACCCTGCCTCGATCCATGCCGCCGCGCTGCAGGTAGGGGCGGATCCATTGGTTCAGGCAGTGTTTCTTAGCTGTACCAATCTGCGCACACTGGACATTATCGACGATCTGGAGCAGCGCATTGGCAAACCCGTGATCAGCAGTAATCAGGCCCTAGCCTGGCATATGGCCCGGCTGTCAGGCGCCCCCCTGGCCACAGACGCCCCAGGTGTTTTGACCAGCAAGCCCCTGGCCAGCCCGCATTAGGGCATCCTGCCCCCCCCCTATTTGATGCAAATGGTGCAAAACCCCCGCCCGACAGCGATGTCGGGCGGGGGATCATGCCTCCTGCATAGCGGCGCGCAGGAGAGGGGCGCAGAAGGCGCAGGCTCAGTTGCCATCGCCACTCAAAGTGCTGGGGGCAAAGGCACCACCAAACCCCGAGCTTTCCTCTGCAGGCTCAGCCGCGCCACTTTCTTCCTCACCCGACAGGGTATTGGGAGCAAAGACGCCACCAAAGCCAGAGTTGTTATCCGCAGGTTGAGACTGGGCTGGGGCTGTGCTGCCCTGCTCTGCCTCTTGCTGCTGGCGGCGCAGCTCGCGCTGGCGCTGCAACTCCTGGATACGTATCTCTGTCTCCAGGCGCTTTTGCTCCTGCACATTGGCGATACATTGCTGCGGGCTATAGACTGTTGCGGTTCCCACCACGACCACCGTCGCACAGGCCACGACCACCAGCGCAACCGCCGCCCAATTAGAGCTGAGAAAGCCCGGCATCTTGAAGCGACCTGAGCTGAGCTCTTCGACCGTTGCCCCTTTGCGCGCCTCAAACACCAGTTCCTTGCGACGGATATTGGCCTCGTTGAACAGCGCGGCAAAGACCGTCAGCAACACAATAATAAAGGCCAGCGCCGAAATCGCCGGGGTGATGCCATAGCGAACCTTTTGCGCCAGCTCGATGGTCAGAGTGGGGTATTCGCCAAAGGTAAAGGTGGTGGTGTTGTAGTTCTCGAAACTCGCCAGAAAGGCCAGCACTGCGGCACTTGCGATAGCAGGCTTCATGAAGGGCAGAAGAACCTTGCGAAAGGCCTGTGCATGGGTGGCACCCAGATCCAGCGCCGCCTCTGTCAGAGCAGCATCATAGCGCTGCAGACGCGCCACCAGCACCAGCATGCAGTAGCTGGCAATAAAGGTGGATTGGCCAATCACCGTCAGGAACAGCCCATTGGATAGGAAACTATCCGCCCCCAGCCCCAGCATCCGGTTGATCCGGTCCCAGAACACCAACGTCGAGATACCGATCACCACACCGGGCACCAGGATCGGCGCAATGATGATGGTGTAATAGGTCGCCCGCAACTTGGGCCAGATTTGGGTCAGCATCAGGGCCCCTGCCAGCCCCATGGCCACCGACAGGATAACGGTACCAAAGCCCACCAGAACAGAGTTCTTGATACCGTTGAGGATCCGTTCGTCGTGAAACAGAGCCGAAAACCATTCAAAGGTCAGGCATTCCCAGGGGGTGGCACGGGGGAACTCGGGAGAGTTGAAGGCCGTGACCGACATGATCACCAAAGGCCCAAGCAAATAGGCAAAGAAGATAGCCAGATAGGCCCAGATGCTTAGGCGCATAAGAGAAAGGTTCTTCATTTGCCGATATCCCCCATGTCCACCTTGAACAGGCGCATCACTGCAAGCACCAGAAGGATACAGGTGACCAGCAGTACCACGGCATAGGCTGCGCCCTGTGGCCAGTCAGAGTTGTCGTTGAATTGCTGATAGATCAGCTGGGTAAACCAAAGCGAAGACGGCCCGCCCAGAATCTGTGGCGCCGCAAGCGCCCCGGCAGACAGCATGAACACCATGGTACAGCCCGAGCTAATCCCCGGTTTGGCATAGGGGATGACCACGCGGCGGTGGATCATCGGCCAGCTCGCCCCCATGTCGCGGGCAGCTTCGATCTGATTACGATCCAGGCTTTCGATCACGTTGTAGATCGGAAAGATCATCAACAGGATATAGGCATAGCCCAGCCCGGCATACAGCGCGATGTCATTGCGGATGAAATCAAACGGCGTGTCAAACACCCCAGCCGCCACCAGCAGATTGTTCAATACGCCAGTCTCGCCAAAGATAATCCGCAGCGCAAAGGCGCGCAGGATCTCGTTGATCCAATAGGGAATGATCAGCATCAGCGCAAAGATGCGGATGTGATTACCCTTGGTCTGAGCCAGGTAATACGCGATTGGGTAGCACAGGATCAGGTTGAAGATGGTAACAAAGACCGCCGCAATCAGGGTGCGGTAAAACACCTTCAGATCAACGGCATTAAAGTCCTGACTGCCGCCTTCGGGGCCAAAGACAAGATATTTGTAATTTTCCATCGTGTAGACGTCTTTTGGCCCGCCAATTTCTGGCGGCGGCAGGTTGGGCCGAAAAGAGAAGTCCAGCATCGACAGCTGCGGCATGATGATCAGACCAATGGTCCAGAACAGCACCAGCCCCAGCATCAAGGAGCCAATGCCCAGACCGTTGCGATCAAAAAATTCTTTTAGGAAACGGGGCATCGCCAGTCTCCCTATTCGGTGGCCAGATCGCCGGCCGGCAAGGCCACAGCGTTCTGGACATCATATTGCAGGGTCATCGACTGCCCCTTGTGGCTATCAAAGGACTGGCCCAGATTGGGCAGCGAAACCTTCATTTCCTTACCGCCGTCGCCTTCCATGAAGATGTTGAACGCATTGCCTTCAAATTCCTCGTTGGTGACGGTGGCGGTGACAAAATGGTCGCCCTCGCTGCCCACCGGCGCCAGCGCAAAGGCTTCGGGGCGGATGAACATCATCGCATCGTCCCCCGCTTTCATCTTGCCCTGATTGGCACTGGACACCCGCGCCAAAAGATCGCCGGATCGATTGGTGGCAATCAGCGCAGTATCGCCCTGCACCTGCTTCACGGTGCCACGAAAGACATTGTTTTCCCCAACAAAAGAGGCGGCAAAAGCTGTCGAGGGATCGTTGTAGATGGTTTTTCCATCACCAATCTGGTCAATGACACCGGCCCGCATGACCGCAATATTATCGGACATGGTCAAGGCTTCGCCCTGGTCATGGGTGATGTAGATAAAGGTGATGCCCACCCGTTTCTGGATTTCACGCAGCTCTGTACGCATGTGCTGGCGCAGCTTGAGATCCAGCGCCGAGAGAGGTTCATCCAGCAGCAAGACATCGGGTTCAGCACAAAGCGCACGCGCAATGGCAACCCGCTGGCGCTGACCGCCCGACAATTCCGAGGGCAGCTTGTCCCCCTGATCCGGCAGGGCAATCATGTCCAGCAGTTCATCAGCGCGCTTGCGCCGCTCCCGCGCCGATGCGCCTTTGATTTCCATCGAGAAGGTGATGTTTTCCCAGACCTTCATCAGCGGGAACAGGGCAAGGTTCTGAAAGATCAGCGCGGTGGGACGTTTGTTGGGGCCGATCCCCTTCATGTCCTTGCCGCCAATCAACACCTGGCCTTCGCTGGGTTCCAGAAATCCCGAAACCGCGCGCAAGATCGTTGTCTTGCCACAGCCCGAGGGGCCAAGGAAGGAAAAGAAATCCCCTCCGTTGATATGCACTTTTGCGTCGCGCACGGCGACAAAATCTCCAAAGCGGATCCAGAGGTTTTCAAGATCTACGCCGACCCCAGCACTCATGTGGTCTCTCCTCAGCTCACAGCTCTCCTGCCCGGTGGAGAATACCCCCGGCGCAAACAGGCTGCTCTATTCATTCAGATGTGTTCTGCGCACAGGGCGCTTGGACTGGCCCCCGGAAAACCGGAGGCCAGTTTGTCAAAAACAAATCAGGCGCTTTTGAACTTGTTGACGAACTCGGTCCGCACTGCGGCATACCAGGGCGCTTCGGCAGGCCATGGGTTCAGATTGGCCAGGCTGTCGGCGGGATAGGCTTCGGCAAAGTTCTTTTTGTAGACGTCACCGGAATAGGTGTCGGCCCCCAGAACCGGCGAGTTGTAGCCATGGCTGTCAATCGCCTTGCCGGCGGCTTCCTGGCCAAAGGCATAGTCGATGAAGGCATAGACCTGCTCTTCGTTTTTCGCGCCAACCGGCATAGACATGCCATCGACCCAGGCCATCGCACCTTCAACAGGGGCTTGGTAATGCACTGGCTCGCCCGCAGCTTTCAGCGCCAGAGGTGGGCCATCCCAGGTTTGACCAACCACGACGCCTTCATTCAGCAGCCCGTTTTTCTGCGTATCGGCATCGTTCCAGATCAGCTTGATCCGGTCTTTGCGCGCCATGCACCAATCGGTGATCTTGCCCCAGACATCGCGCATGGTGTCTTCGTCACCATAGGCGGCCCAGACAGAACCCGGCTCCATTTCACCAGAGGCTTCCATATAGAGCCCCGCACCCAGCATCATAGAATGGGCACGGCCCATGGTCTTGCCGGCGTTTTCTTCGGACCAGACATCGCCATAAGACGGCGCATCGCCCGCTGGCAGCCATTTGTCAGTGCGATAAGCAATACCTTCGGTGCCCCAGATATGTGGCAGCCAATGCACACCGGCCCCGTCAAAGTTCCAGGCGGTTGTGCCAATCTTGGCCATCGCGGGGTTCACCGCGTCGATGTTGACCTTGCTCATGTCGAATGGCTTCAGCAGTTCCAGCGGGCCCCACTGCAACGACCGGTTGTTGGTCGGCGAAACAATGTCAAAGCCCTGCCCCTTGGTGGCTTTCATCTTGTTGATGATTTCTTCGTTCGAGCCAATACCAGTGTAATTTACCTTGATGCCGGTCTTTGCCTCAAAACCTTCGATGAAGGCAGGCGGCAGATAATCCGACCACATCAGAATGTTCACTTCCCCCGAAGACGCCAGCGCGCTTTTGGAATAGAGCGGCGCTGCAAGAGCAGCCGCACCGGCGCTTTTCAGCAGGGTCCGGCGAGTGACGCTAGATTTGGTAGTCATGTTCAATTTTCTCCCTAGTGGGTTGTTGGTCTTGTTTCTTATTGTTTTTTTATATTGAAAGAGTGCGAGGCATTACGCCCAACAAACAGTGACAGTTTCAAAAACTGATAAGGCCAAAATGCCGCAGCACTGCGAAATCATGGCTCCAGTCTTGTTACAACACCACTCGATTCCCCTTAGCTGCGGCAGAATAAGGTGGTGTTGTAACAAGAGTTTGCGCGCCGCAGCCCATTCCGTCAACATGACAGATGCCGAACACAGCCCTGCGCCAGGAAATGCCTATAAAACAGACGGATGGATAACCTGGGCAGGCTGACCACCGGCCCATCTACACCCCATCGACAGCCTGTCGCCAGTCTGCCACGAGAGGTATCACCGGGCTGACCAAAGGGGGATCAAACCGACAGGCCGATCAGCGCCACCCCCAGCGCCATCACCATGGCGGCACCCAGACGGCGCATCCAGTTGCCCTCTTTCAGCACCAGAAACCCAATCAGCGCGGCAAAGATCACCGAGGTTTCACGCAGCGCCGAGACCGCACCAAGCGGGGCAAAATTCTTGGCAAAGAGCACCAACCCGTAGGCCGTCATCGACACAAAGCCCCCGGTGATACCAATCACCCAGCTGCGCAGCGGGATCAGCCGCAGCACCCGGCGGCGGCGCAGCCCGATAGCGGCAGTCACAAATATATGCGCCACCGCCCCCCAGGCCCAGTAGCTCAGCGTATTGCCCGACAGGCGCACCCCCAGCCCATCCACGGTAGAATAGAAAGAAATACAAAGCCCGGTGCCCAGCGCATAGAGCAGCGCCACGCCGCCAACCCCGGATTTGAGCGCCTTCCAACTGCTCAGCAGGATGCCCAGCGCGATCAGCGCAATGCCGCCCCAGGCCTGCAGCGGCAGGAACTCATCGGCAAAGAACATCGCCCAAAGCGCCACCAACGCCGGAACGATACCGCGGGCGATAGGGTAGACAACGCTAAGGTCGCCATGGTTGTAGGCCTGTCCCAGCATGTAGAAATAGCCAAAATGGATCAGGGTCGACAGCGCCACATAGCCCAGGCTTTCCAGCTCTGGCAGCGGTAGGATCATCACCATGATGACACCGGGGATCACATGGCCCAGGGCGACCAGCCCCAGGGTCGTGGTGCGATCAGCAGCGGTTTTGACAATCGCATTCCAAACCGCGTGCAACAGCGCCGCCGAAAGGATGATAAAGACAACAAAGGGCGTCATCGGCAAAGCACCTTTCGCGGTGGCTCAAACAGATCAAAGAAATGGTGGTAAAGGAAAATAATCAGGCTCTAAATCATATATTGGAGCCTGATCTAGCGTCATGTTCCAACCTCTGAATCCCCCATATCTTCGATCAGGCGCGTTTCAAGAAGCTGGCCGTTTTTGTACAAAACCGGGTAGGATACCGCCGCGACATGGCTATTGAATTCACGCAGGGCGCGCAGGGTTTCCAAGTGGATATCCGAGGTTTCGAAACTATAGCGCTCGCCGCTTTGCAACCGTTTCAGGTGGCGTTTGCGGCTGTCGCGTTCCATCCGCTTCAGTTCTGTCTTTTCCAGGTTCAGTAGGCGCGCGCTTTCCAGATCATCCGAGATCAGTACATTCGACGCCAGACGCAGATTGGCCATGATCGCCTCGTGCATACGCAGGATTTCACCCCAGCCCTCGGCCGAGAACCGCAGGTTCTTTTTGTTCAGCCGCCCGGCCAACACTGCCAGACGCTGCGAGGCCACATCGCCGGCGGTCTCTAGGCGGATGGCATATTCCACCATCTCGCGCGCCTGCTTCATCGCTTCCTTATCAAAGCTGTCGATCGGAATATCCGCCACATAAGAGCGGATACCCGAAAGGCAGGCGTTGACCTCTGCATCAAGCGCCTGCAGCGCCTTGATCTGATCGCGCTCGCCGGTCTTATACAGCTCAGCCAAGGGGCGGAACATGGTCTCGACCAGATCGCACATCCGCAGCAATTCGCGCTTCAGATTGGCCATAACCTGGACAGGCGTGCCATAGACACCCGGCTCCAACGCGCTGACAGGACGCCCATCCAGGCCGGGATCCGGCAATTGCGGTTCCGGCATCAGCCGCACCATCAAGGGTTCGATCTGGCCACAGATCGGCAGCGCCAATATCAACAGAGAGCCATTGAACAACAGATGTACATAGACCAGCATCTGCCCAGTTTGCGGCCCCTCAAGCAGCCCCGCCCCCAGCGCGGAATTCACCGCAAGCAGGCAGGCCACCGCCCAGCTGCCGCGCAGCCCCAGATTGGCATAGGGGATGCGCCGCGCGCTCTGGCTTAATCCACGGCTTAGCCAGACCGGAATAAAGGCCGAGCCAAAATTGGCCCCCAGCACCAGCGACAGCCCCGCCGCAAAGGGAATGGCACCAATCTGCACCAGGGTCACACACATCAGGATGGCCGCCACCGAGGAATGCATCACAAATGCAAGCCCCGCGCCCACCAGAAAGGCGGTGATATAGTCCCGCGCCAGATAGCCTGCCACCGCAGGCAAAAAGGCACTGTCGCGGATCGGATCCATCGCCTCGCGCAGGAAGCGCAGCGAAATCAGGATAAAGGCAATACCCATCAGGATACGCCCGGCCTGGCGGGTTTTCTTGCCCTCGGTTTTGACAAAAAGGTAGCCGCCCACCGCCAAGAGCACCGGCACCAGCCAGTCCAGCTTGAACGACAGGATCTGAATGATCAGCGCCGAGCCCAGATCGCCACCCAGAACAATCGCCAGCCCGGTAGGAAAGGCCAGATAGCCGCCAGAGGCAAAGCCGGTGGTCAATAGCGCCACCGCAGCCGAGCTTTGCAGTACCAGCGCCAGGCCAATGCCGACTCCGCCCGCCTGCAGCTGATTACCGGTGCCGGTCAAAAGCCGCTGAAAAGACGCACCATAGCTGCGTTCAATGCCGGTACGCACCATGCGCACCGCAAAGAGCAAGAACATGGTGGCGCCCGCCAGGCTGATCAAAAAGGTCAAAATCGCCACGTCTAGTCTCCTTCGGGGGTCGGCTGTGCCAGCGCAAATTCGGTGCCCCAGTCCACCAGCGCCCGCGCCAGTTTCTTGCCCGGTTCACGGTCGCTCACCAGCAGATCCAGCTGCTGTGGCAGCGGGCCACGGTGGGGGGCCTGTTCAGAAAATTTGGCATGGGTTGTCACCACAAAAACCTGCTCGGCGGCGGCGGTGATGGTCATGGTTAGCTGTGCCTCGGCGGCGTTGTGGAACAGCAACCCGTGTTTGGCCGAGAGCGCATCCGCCGAGAGAACCGCCACATCCAGCGCAAAGCGGGCCAGTTGCTGTTCTGTCACCGGGCCAAAGGTGCCACGATCGTCGCTGCGCATCTCGCCGCCCAGCAGGTGCAGCCGGTTTCCATTGTGATTGGCCAAGAGCTGCGCCACACCAATGGAATTGGTCACCACCGTCAGGTTTCGCCGTAGCCGCAGGGCCTCGGCGACAAACGAGGTGGTGGAGCCCACATCGAGAAACACCGTCATACCATCGCAAATGCGCGGCAAGACCACTTGGGCGATCTCCTGCTTCTCTCGCGGGTTTTCCCCCATGCGGCGGAAAAAGCTGGCGCTACGCTGGCCAGTGCTGCCCGGTCCCACCAGATGGGCACCGCCATGCACACGCTCGACAGACCCCACCTTGGCCAGGGATTTGATCGTGCGGCGTACGGTCTCTTCCGAGACGTCCAGCATGGTGGCCAGCTCGGCGCTGCGCCCCGATCCGCCAAGACGGCGCAATGCATCCAGCAGCGCAACCTCTCGGTGGGATGGCGTGGCAGAGGGTAACATTGGATCAGACTCCACAGTCGGGCAAAACATCTGCCAACCTGGCAGTGAAAGGCCAAAACCACAAGGAAAAACCCACAAAAACCCAATAAAACGGTCACAAACCAGCAAGGTCGTAGCAAAACTGCTTTTCAAATCACCGCCAAGGCGCTTAGCTGGCCGCGCCATCTGCTGCCTCACCGCACTCAAAGGATCCCCGTATGAGCCATGCTGCGCCCCAGCCCAAGAATGTGCTGTTCATCCTGATCGACCAAATGCGCGCCGATTGCCTGATGGGGGCACTGGCCGACCATGTGGCGCTGCCAAACCTGCGCGCATTGATGGGCGAGGCGGTGAGTTTTGCCCAGAACTACACGGTGGTGAATCCCTGCGGCCCCTCGCGCGCCTCTATTCTGACCGGGCAATATGCCATGAACCACCGGTCGGTGCGCAATGGCACGCCACTGCGCCATGACATCCCCACTCTGCCCGGCGAGATGCGCAAGGGAGGCTATACGCCGATGCTGTTTGGCTATACCGACACCAGCCGCGACCCGGGTCGCCATCACCCCAACGACCCCGCCATCCGCACCTATGAACAGCACATGGAGGGCTTCCAAGAGATGCTCGAGATGCGGCTGGAGATGTCCTATCCTTGGCGGGCCGATCTAATCAACAAGGGCTATACATTCAACAGCTATTGGGATCTGCACCGGCCGGTGGCGCCCGATGGCGGGGTGCCAAGGCTGAACGACCCCGCCCCCTACCGGGCCGAAGACAGCGATACCGCCTTTTTGACCAATCGTTTTTTGGCCACCATGCCCGGCTATGCCAGGGTTGACCCACAAGACAACGGGCAGCCGGGCTGGTTTGCCCATCTCACCTATATCCGCCCGCATCCCCCCCTGGTGGCCCCGGCCCCCTACAACACCCTATATGACCCTGCCCGCCTGCCCCTGCCGCAGCGACACGGCAGCCAGGCCACAGAGGCCGCACTGCATCCCTTCTTTGCCGCGGCGCTTCAGGTGGCAACCCCGGCCTCTATGGTGCTGGGTCATCCCGATCTGCTGCCCAACGATGATACGATCCAGACGCTGCGGGCGCTCTATCTGGGGCTGGCCAGCGAGGTCGACGCCCATATCGGCCGGGTGCTGCAATTCCTGAAAGACAGCGGCCAAGACGACAACACCCTGGTGGTGCTTAGCGCGGATCATGGCGAGATGCTGGGCGACCGCCACAGCTGGGGCAAGATGACGGTCTATGACGCCGCCTATAAAACACCCCTGATCATTCGAATGCCCGGCAATGCCCAGCGCGCCGGCAGCGTGGTACAAGAGATCACTGAATCCATTGATCTGACCCCCACCATTCTGGACTGGGTCGGGCAAGAGATCCCCAACTCCATGGATGGTGCCTCGCTGCTGCCGCTGTTGCGTGGCGAGACGCCCGCCGACTGGCGTTCCTATTCTTTTTCCGAGCTGGACTTTGGCAGCGCCGAGAGCGCGAGCCACTGGCAACAGGCGCTCGGCACCGAAATATCAGAGTCTAACCTGAGTATTTTACGCGATTCCCGTTTCACCCTGGTTGAATTTGCCGCCGATCTGCCACCGCTTCTGTTTGATCATCACGGCGCCGGCGAAATGGAAAATGTCGCCAGCCATCTCGAACGCCAAGGCGATCTGGCACGGCTTGGCCGCCATATGCTGCGGCATCGGATGCGCAACATGGACCACAGCCTGTCGCTGAAGGCGATCACCCCCCAAGGGCCGCAAGAGCGCCAGCGCCAGCGCCCCGGCCAGAACAAGGCGCAGGGCTGACAGCCACCGTGTCGCTCTGGCGCAGCGCAGCGCCCCTTGACCCACGCCCCTGATGTCGGGCAAAACCGCCCCCAGCTTTAGCGGTAACACAGCGAGAGATCCTCCGCTGGCAAACAGAAACAGAGGCGGACCCAAGATGAAAACTCTCGACCAAGAGGCCAGAGCGTTGTTTGACGCCGCTGTTGCCCGTGCCGATCCCGCTGCTGCTCTGCGTCAGGCCCTTCAGGCCGCCCCGCTGCCACCGCTGGAAACAGGCGGGCAAAGCTATATTCTGGCCCTAGGCAAGGCAGCAGTGCCGATGATGCAGGAAATGCTGGTGCATTGCCCTGAACCACGCCAGGCGCTGGTGGTCACGAACCCAGAGAACCAGCACCCTGTCCCTGGCGCCAGGGTGCTGGCCGGGGCACATCCGGTGCCCGACCATACCAGCGCAGAGGCCGGTGCGGCCGTACTGGATTTTCTGTCCCGCACAACAGCCAAGGATCGTGTCTTTGTCTTGGTATCCGGCGGTGGCTCGGCCCTCATGGTGGCGCCCGCGCCAGGGCTGACCCTGGCAGACAAGGCCACCGTCAGCACCGCGCTGTTGTCCTCGGGGCTGGAGATCAACGAGATGAACCTGGTCCGTCAGCAACTGTCGCAGCTTAAGGGCGGTGGCCTGCTGCGCCATGCCGCACCGGCGCCGGTACAGGCCTATATCCTGTCGGACGTGATTGGCGACGATCTGCGCGCCATCGCGTCGGGGCCAACCGTCTCTGCCCTGGGAACACCGGCAGAGGCCCGCGCCTTGCTGCAACAGGCCGGGGTCTGGCAAGATCTGTCGGCCGCAGTGCGCTCCCACCTGGAACAACCCCACACCCCACAAAACCTGCCGCTGCCAGAGGCGCAGAACCAGTTGATCGGATCAAACCGCCACAGCCTGGCTGCAATACTGGAGCTGGCCTCCGCGCACGGCTGGCAAGCAGAGTTGGTCAGCGACCATCTCGTCGGAGACGTGGCCGAGGCCGCCGAAGATATCCTTCAGGCGGCCAAGTCCGCCCCCAGTGATCGCCCCGTGGCACTGATCTTTGGCGGCGAAACCACCGTGCGCCTGCAAGGGACTGGGCTGGGCGGGCGCAATCAGGAACTGGCCCTGCGTCTGGCCCAGCGCGGCGCGACCGAGCTAAGCGGCGACTGGCTGTTCCTGTCGGGCGGCACCGATGGGCGCGACGGCCCCACCGATGCGGCAGGCGGAATTGTCACACCGCACACCTGGGAAACCATTACCAAGGCGGGCAAAGACGGTGCCGCGCTTTTGGCAAACAATGACAGCTATGCCGCGCTGAAAGCCGCAGAGGCGTTGTTGATCACCGGCGCGACCGGCACCAATGTGGCGGATGTACAGCTGTTCCTGCGCCGTCCCGGCTAACGCGAAAGCAGAGCTACAGTTCGATCTCGTCCAGTTGGTTCAACAGATCCAGCAGCGCCTCATAGCGGTCTTCGCCCATCTTTTGTCGGGTGCGGTCCACAATGGCGATGCTGGCAGCGATATTGGCATCGATGATCTTTTCGCCCGCTGCGGTGATGCGGATCACCTGACGGCGGCGATCCACCATATCCTGTTCGCGACTGATCAGCCCCTTCTGTTCCAGCTTTTGCAAAATTCGCGTCAGGCTGGGCAGAAGCAGGCAGGCCTGCTCGGCGATTTCGGTGGGATCGACTTTGCCACTTTCCTGCACCACACGCAGGACCCGCCATTGCTGTTCCGTCAGGTCGACATCGCTCAGCAGGTGACGGATAGGTCCCATGACCCGTTCGCGGGCACGAAGCAGCGCAATGGGCAGAGAACGGGAGGTAGAGGGCAGTTTGTTTTTCATGCTCATTTATCGCCTCAAACATGACTGGAATGCAATTGCCAGTGCAGCCTTTCAAAGAATTGACATTGGGGACCGAATAAACTACACATGTTAACGATAGGACGCAGGACGACTTTTGATCCGGTCCTTGCCGCCGCGCGCTGCTGCCCTGACCCAAGGAGCCCAAAATGCCCGTTCCCGCCCCCGTTCTCTACCCGCCCTTCAACATTGTGCGCCTGTCTCATGTGGAATACCGGGTCACTGACCTGGCTGCGTCGCGCAAATTCTATGTCGAAATTCTGGGCCTGCAGGTCACCGGCGAAGACGACACACGCATCTACCTGCGCGCCATGGAAGAGCGTGGCCATCACTGTATCGTGCTGGAGCAGGCTGCAGAGGCCGAAGTCGGCGTACTGGGCTTCAAGCTCTATGACGAACCGGATTTAGACAAGGCCGCCGAATTCTTTGCCGCCAAGGGCCTGCCGGTGGACTGGGTCGAGCGCCCCCATATGGGCCGCACCCTGCGCACCCGCGATCCCTGGGGCATACCACTGGAGTTCTACGTCAAGATGGATCGGCTGGCGCCAATTCATCAACAATACAGGCTCTATAATGGGGTGAAACCGCTGCGCATCGATCACTTCAACATGTTCTCGGCGGATGTGGATGCCAGCGTCGCCTTCTATAACGAGATCGGATTCAGGGTCACCGAATACACCGAAGATGACGAAAGCGGCAAGGTCTGGGCGGCCTGGATGCACCGCAAAGGGGGCGTGCATGATGTGGCGTTTACCAATGGCACCGGACCGCGCCTGCACCACACTGCCTTTTGGGTGCCAACGCCGCTGAACATCATTGATCTGCTCGATCTGATGTCCACCACCGGCTATGTTGCCAATATCGAACGCGGCCCCGGACGGCATGGCATTTCCAATGCCTTCTTCCTTTATGTACGTGACCCGGATGATCACCGGATCGAGATCTACTGCTCGGACTACCAGACCGTTGACCCCGATCTGGAGGCAATCAAATGGTCGCTGACCGACCCCCAGCGCCAAACCCTCTGGGGGGCGGCTGCACCGCGCAGCTGGTTTGAGGAAGGATCAAGCTTTGAAGGGGCCACCACACAGGACAGCGCACTGAAAGCACAGCCGATTATTGCACCGTAGTACAACAATAGGACAGCGCCCGAACCTGGCTGGGGGGGGGGAAAGCCCCCTGCCATGGGGAGGGTCGGGGGCTGTCCGGGCCAAGGCCCGAACACTGGAGTTTTGACAATGAAATGGGATGAATTTTCGGGCTGGGGCCGCCGCATTGCGGATTGGGCGCAAGACTACCACCTGACGGTGGGCGACAGGCCGGTGCGGGCAAACACCGAACCCGGCGATGTGCTGGACTCCCTGCCCCTCTTTCCACCCGAGGGCGGCGAAGACATGGAGGCCATCTTTGCCGATTTTGAAGAGATCGTGATGCCGGGGATCACCCATTGGCAGCACCCGCGCTTCTTTGCCTATTTCACCTCTAATGCTGCTGCGCCCTCGGTGCTGGCAGAGTTCCTGACTGCGGCCATCGCGCCGCAGTGCATGCTGTGGCAGACCTCTCCGGCGGCGACCGAATTGGAAACGCGGATGATGGACTGGCTGCGCCAATCGCTGGACCTACCCGGTGAATTTCAGGGCGTCATTCAGGACAGCGCCTCTTCGGCGACGCTGGCCGCCGTGTTGACCATGCGGGAAAAGGCGCTGAACTGGCAGGGTAACCAGCAGGGGCTGTTCGCGCAGAAACCGCTGCGCATCTATTGCTCTTCCGAGGTGCATACCTCAGTGGATCGCGCCATCTGGGTGGCGGGCATTGGCCAGCAAAACCTGGTTCGGGTGCCGATCAAAGGCACATGGCGCGGCATGGACCCTGCGGCGCTGCGTCAGGCAATCGAGGCCGATATTGCCGCCGGGATGCAGCCTGCCGGGCTGATCCTTTGTGTGGGCGGCACCGGCACCGGTGCCACTGATCCGGTGGATGACTGCCTTAAGATCGCCGAGGAATACGGGCTTTACAGTCATATCGACGCTGCCTGGGCCGGATCCGCGATGATCTGCCCCGAATATCGCCACTACTGGCCAGGGGTGGAACGCGCCGACAGCATCGTCTTCAACCCGCATAAATGGCTGGGGGTACAATTCGATTGCTCGGCGCATTTCCTGAAAAACCCGGATGATCTGGTGCAAACCCTGGCAATCAGCCCCGAGTATCTGAAAACCCACGGCAAGGATGGCATCATCAACTATTCGGAATGGTCGGTGCCACTGGGGCGGCGTTTCCGGGCGCTGAAGATCTGGTTCCTGATCCGCAGCTATGGCCTGGAAGGCCTGCGTGACCGCCTGCGCAATCACATCAACTGGTCCACCAAACTGCACGATACCCTTGCATTAGAGCCTGATTTCGAAATCATCACCCCGCCGATGTGGTCGCTCTGGACCTTTCGCTATGCGCCGCAGGGCACCGAGGATCTGGATGCGCTGAACCTGGCGCTGGTCAATGCCATCAATGATGACGGGCGGATCTACCTGACCCAGACGCGGGTGGACGGTGATCTGGTGATCCGCTTTCAGGCCGGCCAGTTTGAAACCACCGAGGCAGATGTGATGATGGCCCATACCGTAATCTGCGAGATTGCAGCGCAGCTCTAGCCGCCGATCTGCGTCTCTTCCCCACCGCGAACCTCTCTCTGTCGCCTTGCGACTGGGAAGGAGGCAAAGTAAGCGTTGGGGCGGGGGGAGAGACGCGACATACGTATTTCCCTGCAATTGACCAAAATGCGAGGCCGCCGTTAGCCTGAAGGCACAGGAGCGAGACTGCGCCAGCCCTACACATAGGCGCGCCCTCAGGGAGGAACGACATGAAACGCACTTTGCTTGCAGGAATGGTCTCTGCACTGGCACTGGCTTCGGCCGCCGCTGCAGATATCAAGATTGCCCATATCTACGGCAAGACAGGCCCGTTTGAAGCCTATGCCAAACAAAGCCACGATGGCCTGATGCTGGGGCTGGAATATGCCACCGGCGGCACCATGGAAATCAACGGCGAAAAGATCGTGGTGATCGAAAAAGACACCCAACTGAAACCAGAAAACGGCAAGGCCCTGCTGGAAGAAGCATACGGCGACGATGAGGTCGATCTGGCCATTGGCCCGGTCAGTTCCGGCGTGGCGCTGGCAATGCTGCCGGTGGCCGAAGAATACGAAAAGATCCTGATTGTCGAACCCGCCGTGGCCGACAGCATCACCGGTGAAAACTGGAACCGCTATATCTTCCGCACCTCGCGCAATTCATCGCAGGACGCAGTTTCCAGCGCCATTGCCCTGGCGGGTGACAACGTCAAGATCGCCACCCTGGCGCAGGACTATGCCTTTGGCCGCGACGGTATCGCCGCCTTCCGCGAAGCCCTGGCAGCGCAGGGGATCGAACTGGTCCACGAAGAATACGCCCCCACCGATACCACAGATTTCACCGCCGCCGGCGAACGGATCTTCAACGCGATGAAGGATCTGGACGGCGACAAGAAGCTGTTCGTGATCTGGGCTGGCGGTGGCAACCCGCTGGGCAAGATCAACGCCATGGATCCGGGCCGCTTTGGCATCGAATTTGCCGGGGTGGGCAATATTCTCGCCGCGCTCAAGGGCTTTAAAGACTACGAAGGCATGGAGGGCGGCACCTATTACTACTATGAGCTGCCCGACAACGAGGTGAACGACTGGCTGGTGAAAACCCACTTTGAGCGCTTTGACAGCCCTCCGGATTTCTTCACCGCCGGTGGCATGGCCGCGGGGCTGGCCGCAGTTGAGGCCATTCGCAAGGCCGGTTCCACCGATACAGAGGCGCTGATCAGCGCGATGGAAGGCATGGAGTGGGAGACCCCCAAAGGCACCATGCGCTTCCGTCCCGAAGACCATCAGGCACTGCAGACCATGTACCACTTCAAGCTGACCGTGCAGGACGGTGTTGAATGGGCCGTGCCCGAACTGGTGCGCGAGCTGGCCATCGACGAAATGCCGATCCCGATCCGCAACCAGTAAGGCGGCATCGCTTTGCCTGCCATGGCCCAGAGCGTTGCGCTTTGGGCCATGGTTTCAAGCAAGCCAACCTGGCACCCTGCCAGCGCAGCGCCTGCCTTCGCAGCCCCTTTTTTTCTGACGGACCGGCTGTCACCCTGGTGACGGGATACGGCCAGAGGCACCTTGAGATCTCAATGACAGACCCTATCCTGAAAACCACTGATCTGACTGTCCGTTTTGGTGGCCATGTCGCGGTAGACGCCGTAAGCTGCGCCTTTCACGCCGGAGAGCTGACCGCCATTGTCGGCCCCAATGGTGCCGGCAAGACCACCTATTTCAACCTGATTTCAGGCCAGATCCCGGCCTCTGCTGGTCGGGTTGCCCTGCGTGGGCGCGACATTACCCGCGCCTCCGTGTCTGCCCGTACCAAAGCCGGCATTGGCCGCGCCTTTCAGCTGACCAATCTGTTTCCCGGCCTATCTGTGCTGGAAAACCTGCGGTTGGTGGTGCAGGCCAAGCTGGGTCGGGGCTTCAACCTCTGGTCCATGGTCTCGCGCCATCAGGATCTGACGGATCAGGCCGAAGACATCCTGGCCCGCGTACGGCTGCTGGATCAGCGCGACCAGGTGGTCTCGGAATTATCCCATGGCAACCAGCGCAAGCTGGAGGTGGCGCTGCTGATCGCCCAGGACCCGGATGTCTATATGTTTGACGAACCCACCGCCGGCATGAGCGTCGATGAAGCCCCGGTGGTACTGGATCTCATCGCCGAGCTGAAAGAGCAAAAAGACCGCAGTATCCTGCTGGTCGAACACAAGATGGATGTGATCCGCAGCCTCGCAGATCGCATCATCGTGTTGCACAATGGCGCGCTGGCCGCCGATGGCGCCCCGGCCGAGGTCATGGCCTCGGATGTGGTTCAAGAGGCCTATATGGGCCGCGGTCTGGAAGGGATTCTCGCAGATGTCTGATGCCATCCTGACGCTGGATAACGTCTACACAAATATCGCCCAGTATCACATTCTGCAGGGCGTCGATCTGGTGGTGCCGCGCGGCGCTGTCACCATGCTGCTGGGCCGCAATGGGGTGGGCAAGACCACCACACTGCGCAGCATCATTGGCCACTGGCGCGCCCATCAAGGATGCATCCTGTTTGACGGGGAAGACATCACCAAACTGCCCACCCCGGCCATTGCCCGGCTTGGCCTTGGCTTTGTCCCCGAGGACATGGGCATCTTTGCCGATCTCACGGTTGAAGAAAACATGCAGCTTGCCGCTGTCAGCGGGCCGATCAATTCCGCCCGGCTGGACTGGATCTTCACGGCCTTCCCGCCGCTCAAAACCTTTTGGAAATCGGATGCAGGCACCCTGTCAGGTGGACAAAAGCAGATGCTGTCCATTGCCCGCGCCATGGTGGAGGAACGCAAGCTCTACCTGATTGATGAACCCACCAAGGGCCTGGCACCGGCGATTATCTCCACCATGGCCAAGGCCTTGAAAGATCTCAAGCAGCAGGGATCCTCGGTGCTTTTGGTCGAGCAGAACTTTGCTGTCGCCAAGGCCCTGGGGGACAGCGCCAATGTGATGGATGATGGCCGCATGATCTGGTCCGGCGAGATGGCCGAGCTTGGCCGCGACGCCGCCCTACAGGAACGGCTCATGGGCCTCAGCATGGAAGCGCATTGATGACCCTCCCCCGCGCCCTGCCGCGCTTCGCCCTTTGGCTCCGCCTTGGAGCAGACACCCGTAGACCTCCGGAGGCCCTGACATGAGCGCCGCACCTGAACATGCACCGACAATGGCCCAGGCCACCCTGGCCGACCGGATCGGCCCCTATATGCCCGTGCTCTTGGTGCCACTGCTCGCACTGGCGGGCTTCTTGGCGATCATGAACCCCGCAAGCTGGCTGACCTTGACCGTTTCAGGCCTGGCGATGGGCATGATGATTTTCATCATGGCCTCGGGTCTGACATTGGTCTTTGGCTTGATGGATGTGATCAATTTTGGCCATGGGGCCTTTGTCTCGGTCGGCGCCTTTGTCGGCATCACCGTGCTGATGGCCCTGGGGCAGATGACCGCTGCGCCCTCGCTCCTGCTCAACCTTGGTGCCGTACTCTTGGCGGTTATCGGTGCCATTCTGGCCACCGGAGCCATGGGCTGGGCCTTTGAAAAGGTCATTGTCGCGCCTGTCTACGGCCATCATCTGAAACAGATCCTTGTGACCATGGGCGGGCTGATCGTGGTGGAACAACTGATCATCGTGCTCTGGGGGCCGGAAGAGATCTACTTCAACCGTCCCGAAGCCCTGAAAGGCGCCGTGACCTTTGCCGGGGCTGCAATCGAGAAATACCGCCTGGTGGCCGTTGCGGTTGGCCTTGCAGTCTTTGCCGCGATGCGCTGGGTGCTGCGACGCACCAAAATTGGGCTGATCGTGCGCGCCGGTGTTGAAAACGGCGAAATGGTCGAGGCGCTCGGCTATCGGCTCAAGCTGGTCTTTGTCGGCGTCTTCATCGCCGGCTCTGCCCTCGCAGGCCTTGGTGGGGTGATGTGGGCTCTCTATCAAGAGGTCATCACCGCCCATATGGGCAACCACGCCATGATCCTGATCTTTATCGTGGTGATCATTGGTGGGCTCGGCTCGGTTGAGGGCTGTTTCATTGGTGCCCTGCTGGTGGGGCTGCTGCAAAACTACATCGCCTTTATTGAACCCAAGGCGGCGCTGATTTCCAATATTGCCCTGATGGTCACCATCCTGATGTGGCGCCCTATGGGTATGATTCCGGTGGTAAAAGCAAAATGATCCGCTCTCTTCTATCTGGCGATATGCCGCGTTCCCTGCCGCTGGCCCTGATCTTGGGCGGCATTCTGGCCTGCCTCGCCCTGGCACCGTTCCTGTTTCCCGGTGTGCGCACCGTCGATACCGCCGCGCGGATCTGCATCTTTATCGTGCTGGTGGCCAGCTATGACCTGCTTTTGGGCTATGGCGGCATCGTCAGCTTTGCCCATACCATGTTCTTTGGCATCGGCGCCTACGGCGTGGCGCTAACCTCTATCCATCTGGGGCGCGGCTTTGATGCCATCGCCATCGGCGCCCTGGCCGGCGCCGGGTTTGCCGCAGCTCTGGCGCTGCTGATTGGGCTGTTCTCGCTCAGGGTGCGGGCGATCTTCTTTGCCATGATCACCCTGGCCGTGGCCTCGGCCGTGGCAGTGCTTGTGAGCCAACTCTCGGGCCTCACCGGCGGCGAAGACGGGCTGACCTTCAAGACACCGCGCGAACTGGGTCCTGCCTTCAAATTTGGCAAGGAAACGTTTGGTGGTGTACTGTTTGGCGTCAAGCTGAACGGCAAGCTCTTGGCCTATTACTTTGTCTTTATCGGCGCGCTGGTGTTGTTTCTAACCCTGCTGCGGGTGGTGAACTCCCCCTTTGGGCGGGTGCTGCAAGCGATCCGCGAAAACGATTTCCGCGCTGAATCCATTGGCTATCGGGTGGTCTACTACCGGGTGGCCGCCACCTGCCTCTCGGCCTCTGTCGCGGCCCTGGCCGGGTCGCTCTATGCGGTTTGGCTGCGCTATGTCGGCCCCGATACCGTCCTGTCGATGGAGCTGATGATCGACATCCTCTTGATGGTGGTAATTGGTGGCATGGGCACGCTCTATGGCGCGATAATCGGGGCCACGCTCTTTGTGCTGGCACAGAACTACCTGCAAAATCTGATGGGCGCCGCCTCAGAGCTGGTCCAAGACCTGCCCCTGCTGCCAGAATTGCTCAGCGCTGATCGCTGGCTGTTGTGGCTTGGGGTGCTGTTTATACTTAGCGTCTATTTCTTCCCGACCGGGGTCGTGGGGCGGCTGCGCGAAAAACGCTAGGGTCAGCCCCCGGGTCAAGGGCCGCAGATGCGGCCGCGCAGGGCGCGGTTTACCCTTGACGCGCCCCCCTTTCAAAACTTGAAACAGGCGCATCAGGGCAGGCCTGCCCCTGATGGCCTTCTCAGCAGATCTCTTTTCTGTGCCCGCAACCGTCGCCCGGCGGCGCGGTATCCCGTAACCCAGATCATCCAGAACAGCGCCGCGACAGCGGCCCACGACACCAAAAACAGCGCCGCGACAGCGGCGCTGGGCCCAACGAAAATCCAGGGATCTTTGATCCATTGTATTTTGGGCGGGAGCCCGCTGCCGCAAGATCCACATCAGGGCAAAACCGGATGACAGGATCCAATGGCAGGGGGCCAGACAATATCGCCGTCCGGTTCAGCTTGCCTGCACTGCCACCGCTCTCTGCGAAACAAAGGCGCAGACCAACAGCTGGCTCATGTGGTAGATCATCAGCGGCAACACAATCGCCCCGACCTGGTCGGCGGCAAACAGAGCGGCAGCAATCGGCAAACCCGAGGCGAGGCTCTTGGTCGAGCCACAATAAAACAGCACCGCCTCATCGGGGTAATCCAGCCCAAAGAGCCTACCTGCGCCGATCATCAAGACCATGACAATCGCTAGGAAAACCAGCACCACAAGCCCCAGCAGAATAAGGCTCATCACTGGGATCTGCAGCCACAGCCCCGAGGTCGTCCCGGCGCTGAACGCCGAATAGACAATCAGCAGGATCGAACCGCGATCGACGATCATGGTCAGCAGCCTGTGTCTCTGCACAAAACCGCCAACCCAGGGGCGCAGCAGCTGGCCAATCGCAAAGGGCAGCAGAATTTGGGTGCCGATCTTGATCACTGCATCAAAACTGACCCCGCCGTCGCCCTGATGCAGCAGCAGCGCCACCAGTGCCGGGGTCAGCAGCACCCCGATAATATTGGACAGCGATGCGGCGCAGATCGCCGCTGGCACATTGCCACCCGCAATGGAGGTAAAGGCAATCGAGGACTGCACCGTCGAGGGCAGAACCGCCAGGAACAGCAGCCCCAGGGTGATCGTCGGGCCAAGCAGCGGTGCAAAAATCGCTGCCAGTGCCAGGCCAATCAGCGGGAACATGACGTAGGTCGCGCCAAAGGTCAGCCCCTGCAACCGCCAGTTCAGCAAGCCGGCGCGCACCGCACCCGGGTCAAGCTTTGCCCCGTAGAGAAAGAACAGCAGCGCAACAGCCCAGAAGGTCACCTGCTTTAACCCCTGCGCCGCCACGCCCTGCGCGGGCAGCAGCAGGCCCAGACAGACAGTGGCGATCAGCAGCAGCATATAGGTGTCGATGCCGATACGTTTGAGAAAGTTCATCTCGGTTCCTGCTCTTGTTCTCTTTGGCGCGTCGGCCAGATCCATATATTGCAGGGCCGTGACACTGACGCCACGGCCCTACCGGATTTCGTCTGAGATGTCACCAGCGGGGTCAGAACCCTGCAGCCTGGCCATCCTTGCGCGGATCCGAACCGGCGGCAAAACCGCCCTGTGGCAGCCGGTGCACCAGCTGCGCACCGCCAAAGCCAAAGGCATTGTCGGGTGCCTCGATCTGCACCCGATGGCCAAGCGCCTTCAGCCCGTCCAGCAGCGCGGGCGTCATGCTTGGCTCACAGGCCACATCCAGTCCTTCGATCATCCGCCAGCGCGGAGCGTCGGCAGCGGTCTGCACGTCCTGGCCCCACAGCTCGGTGCGTAGCAGCAGCTGCATGTGACCCTGCGCCTGGATCGGCCCGCCCATCATGCCAAAGGCCATCAGCGGCGCGCCATTCTTCATCACAAAGCCTGGAATGATCGTGTGGAACGGCCGCTTGCCGCCTGCAACGCGGTTGGGATGCCCCGCTTCTGTGGTGAAGCCAAAGCCGCGGTTCTGCATAGAGACGCCGGTGCCCGGCACCACCACCCCCGATCCAAAACCCGCATAGTTGGACTGAATGAAACTGACCATCATGCCCGACTCATCAGCCGTGTTGAGCAGAACCGTGCCACCGCGTTTTGGCGCACCGGGGCCAAAATCCTGCGCCCTATCTTCCGAGATCAGCGCGGCGCGAGATTTCAGGTACTCGGGGTCCAGCAAAGCCATCTCGTCCACGTCAGTCATGTGATCGCGATCCGCGACAAAGGCATGCAGGTCGGCATAGGCCAGCTTGATCGCCTCGATCTGCAGGTGCACAGCCATCAGATCGTCCGGACCATGATCGCGGATAGAGCTGTGCTGCAGCATGCCCAGCGCCATGAGCGCAGCAATACCCTGACCATTCGGCGGGATCTCGTGCAATTCAACCTCATCAAAGGCCTGGCTGACCGTACCGCACCACTCGGGCGCATGGTCGGCCAGATCCTGCATCGTCATCGCACCGCCATTGGCCTGCGAAAAGGCGATAATCTCCTCGGCGATTTCACCCTCGTAGAAGGCCCGCCCCTTGGTGTCGGCGATGGCCCGCAGGGTGCGCGCCGCGCCGGGATTGCAGAACCGCTCGCCCGCTTTCGGGGGGCAGCCACCGGGCATGAAGGTCGCGGCAAAACCGGGCTGTTCGCCCAGGGTTTCAGCCCCTTTGGCCCAAAGCGCTGCAATCACCGGCGAGACGATGAAACCCTCTTCGGCGTAGCGGATCGCGGGGGCCAGAACGGTGGCCAGCCCCAGCTTGCCAAAGCGTTCTGACAGCCCAACCCAGGCGCTAACCGCGCCGGGAACTGTCACCGCGTCCCAGCCATGCGCCGGTATTCCCTCTGGAAAACGCTCGGGTGTCCAGGCGGCAGGCGCCCGGCCCGAGGCATTGAGCCCATGCAGCTGCTTGCCATCCCAAAGGATGCAAAAGGCATCCGAGCCAAGCCCGTTGCCCGTGGGTTCAACCACGGTCAGCGCGGCGGCGGTGGCAATTGCGGCATCCACCGCATTGCCGCCCTGTTGCAGGATGGCCAGCCCGGCCTGGGTGGCCAGCGGCTGCGAGGTCGCCACGACGTTATCGGCAAGAACCGGCGAGCGGCGCGACGGGTAGATGGAATTATGACGCAGATGCATCTGTGCTCCTCCCAGAGGGTTTACGGTGTTTGAGATGGCCGCGAATTGCCCAGGCAATCGAGATCACGGCAAGCATAAGAAAGATAAGGCTGACTGGCCGTGTCAGGAACAGCGTCGGATCCGCGTCGGTCATCAGTGCCCGGCGCAGATTGGTCTCGGCGATGGGGCCAAGGATCACCCCCAGCACCAAGGGTGCCAACGAATAGCCCAGCGCGCGCAGCGTGTAGCCAGCAACCCCGACAAAGCCCAGCAGGTAGAGATCGCTTACCCGGTTGTTCAGGGCAAAAGAGCCCACAACACAGCAGACCATCACCACCGGTACGATCAGCCATTTTGGCACCTCGGCAACCCGCAGGAACAGACGCATCGACAGCACCGAGACAATCAGCATCATCAGCGAGGCGACCGCCATGGCGATGAACATACCGTAGACGAGGTCAGCGTGATCCATAATCAGCCGCGGGCCGACGGAAATGCCATGCACCATCAGCGCGGCCATCAGGATCGCATCCACTGCAGAGCCTGGAATGCCCAGCCCGATCAGCGGGATCAGCCCGCCGCCAGCAGTGGCGGAATTGCCGGCCTCCGAGGCGACAACTCCATCAGGGTTGCCCTTGCCAAAGCTTTCCGGGTCTTTCGAATTCCGCTTGGCCTGATCATAGGCAACCAGATTGGCGATCGAGCCCCCCGCCCCCGGCAGCGCGCCGATCAGCACACCCACGACGGAAGAGCGGATAAGGTTCACCGGGCGCATCAGCACCTCTTTCATCACCTGCCAGGTCTGGAAGTCGATGGCACCGGTCACCAGCGCATTACCGGACCGGACGGATTTCGGATCCTCCACCTCGGAGGTCAGCTGCGAGATCGCAAAGATGCCGATCAGCACCACCAGGAAGGGCAGGCCTGCCTGCAGCATCTCTATGCCAAAGTCAAAACGCGGGCGGCCCATGATAGGGTCGGTGCCGACAGTCGAAATGCCAAGCCCGATAAGCCCGGCCAGCATCCCCCGGATCACGCTGTCGCCCACCAGAGAGGCAACAATGGTCAGCGCAAAAACGATCAGCGAGAAATATTCCCAGGGGCCGAGCTTTACCGCGAACATCGCCAGTGGCGGTGCCGCGACGATCAGCACCAGCGTCGAGATCACCGTGCCAAAGAATGAGGCCCAGATCCCCAGCGACAGCGCCCGGCCCGGCTCCCCCCTGCGGGCCATCGGAAAGGCATCAAAAGTGGTGGCGACCGAAGATGGCGTGCCCGGAATGCCCAACAGCGCCGCCGAGATCAGCCCGCCAGTGTAGCCGCCAACATAGACCGACAGCATTACTGCGATCCCCTGCAGCGGTTCCATGGTGAAAGTCAGGGGCAGAGTCAGCACAATGGCCATGGTGACGGTAAAGCCGGGAATAGCCGCAGCGATGATGCCCGCGATAGAGCCCGCAAACATGTAGATCAGCGTGGCAAGCGTGAAAATCTGCACCAGGCCGGAAAGAAAGCTGTCCATATCAAAACACCCCGCGCGGCAGGAAGACAGTGAAACCCTCGGCAAACAGCCAGTTCAGCCCGAAGGAAAAGACAGCCGCCACGATCACCGCAACCAGCAGCGTCGCGGCGCGACGTGGCATCAGGACCAGCTCAAGCCCAAGAATAAAGAGGAAACTCGCGATTGAAAAACCCAGCACCGGGATCAGCACCAGATAGACAGCCAGCGCGCCCAGCGTAACAAAGACAAGATAGCGACGCCCGGCCCAGGCCAGCGTCTGCCGTGCAAAGCGCCCATAGGCACCTGCGGGAATTTTCCGCAGCGCCTCGACGATGGCGATAAGGGCCACCAGCGCGATACCGGCAAAGACGATCTTGGGAAAGGCGCCAGCACCAAGCTGTTCAAAACGCGAGATGGGAATCGCATTGGCCGAGACAAACAGCCCAGCCGAGGCGAGGAGGGTCAGCACATAGCTCAGGAGGCGGGCAATCTCGCCTGCCTCCCCAGCCTGCTGCTTGTCATAGCCGGCATCGCTCATGGCGCAAGAACCTCGGCCAGCGATTTCACTGTCTCGTCCAGCTTTGTCAGATAGATGCGATAGGCCTCCTGGCCACGGAACATCACCGATGAGCCCGCATTGTTGGTCTGCGCGATATAGGCCTCATCTTTAGACAGCGCTTCGAGTGCGGCTTCCATCTTGTCGCGGGCCTGCTGCGGCGCCCCCTTTGGCATCACGATGCCACGGGTCACCAACAGATTGAGATCGGCGCCAAGCTCGACAAAGGTTGGCACCTCGGGCGCCTCTTGCACGCGCTCGGGGGTGCCGACAGCAAGAAACTGCAGGTCGCCATTGTCGACAAACTGCTTTGACGAGGCGATATCGCCCATGGCCGCATCAAGGTTGCCGCCGACAAGGGCACGGATGCGCTCTCCGGTGCCTTCGTAGCCAACATATTGGAACTGCAGCCCATAGGCCTGCTCGATCATCGCTGCATGCAAATGCGGCAGACCGCCCAAAGTCACGCCCATGGTGATCGCACCGGGGTTTGCTTTGGCATAGGCAAGGAATTCCGCGAAATCCGTATAGTCTTCGGTGGGGTGCACCACCAGATACTGCGGCGAGGCAGTCATCAGCGCGATCGGTTCGAAATCATCCCAGGAAAGATCGGTGATGCCGGCCTCGGTGGCAACAAGAAGACCCTCGTGCACCTGACTGACGGTATAGCCATCTGCGGCGCGGCGCGAGGCCTCGCGCAGGCCAATGGTGCCACCAACGCCAGGCATGTTGATGATCGGCATCTCAGTGCCCAGGTGGTCGGCGATATTGCCGGAAACCAGGCGCATCAGCGTGTCAGAGCCACCGCCCGGCGACCAGGGCACGATGAATTCAACCGGGCGCTCGGGGTAATCCTGCGCGCTGGCCGGAGCAGCAACCAGAGTGGCGGCGGCAAGAAGGGCGGCAAGGCCCGTACGGAGTTTCATGGGGAGGCTCCCTGTGTTTCGGCCAGCGGTTCATCCGCCGACGGTGTGTTGTCCGACAGGGTTAACACAAGTCATACGCTCACAAAGCGCGTAATTCTTGCCATTATATTCAGAATTACTTAAGTTACGGGGATGGACACACGTCAGCTTGAAACCCTTCTCGCCATCGAACAGCATGGCGGTTTTGCTGCGGCAGCGCAGGCAATCAACATCACCGCCTCGGCGGTCAGCCAGCAGGTTTCTGCGCTTGAGGTCGAGCTAGATGCCGAATTATTCGACCGGTCACGCCGACCGCCGGTGCTGACCGCCAAGGGTGCAGAGCTGTTGCGCGCCGCCCGGCAGATTCTGCGCATCGTTACCGAAACCAAATCCTCGGTCACCGGTGGTCATGTCAGCGGCACGCTTGCATTTGGCACGCTGCGAACCGGGGCCAACTC
Organism: Pseudophaeobacter flagellatus; assembly: GCF_021228235.1. GTDB lineage: Bacteria > Pseudomonadota > Alphaproteobacteria > Rhodobacterales > Rhodobacteraceae > Pseudophaeobacter > Pseudophaeobacter flagellatus. The sequence continues at coordinate 90,920 of NZ_JAJQRG010000009.1, read as the reverse complement.
GCTGGTGCCCAATGCGCTGGCCACCCTGCAGGGGCGATACCCCGAACTCAATTTCCGCCTGCGTATCGGCATGTCCGAAGAGTTGATGACCGAAGTGGTCTCGGGACAGCTTGATGCTGCGCTGGTCTCCGAACACGTGGCGGTGCCGCCGAGCCTGCGCTGGACCGAGGTGCTCAATGAGCCGCTGGTGGTGATTACCCCGCCTGGCGTCGGCGGCATGACGATCCACGAGTTGCTCCGCGACGTGCCCTATATCCGCTATCGCCCGCAGGTGCCGCTGGCACGCCAGATCGACACTGAAATCGCCCAGATTGGCATCGTGCCGCGACAGGTGGTGTCAGTCAACACGATGACAGTGGTGGTGGGCTGCGTACGGGCCGGGATCGGCTTTGCCATCATCCCCTATGTCGTGTTGCAGGATTCGATCACTGCCGCGCTCGACTGGTTCCCCTTTGGCACGCCACCGGCCCATCGCCGACTGGGCGTCGTCAGACGCCCCACCACCAGCCGGGACGAAGTGCTGTCAGAATTGATCGCCGCCCTTATCCAGCATGGGCAACCGCGCGACCATTGTGACTGACAAATCCGCCGACCCTATCAAGGCCGCCACCCCGCCTAGACCGCATCGCCCCCTACCTAACAAACCTGCCTAACAAAATATGGCGCTACACATACAAAAACGGCGCCATTCTGGCACCGTTTTGAACCTCATTGACTGCAGCCTAGCCCCGGCACGGCCAATGGAACACACTAGAGAGAGAGTAGGAGGAAACGTGGTTTAGTGCTGAACCGGCTTTGCAGCAGCCACCGGGCGTGTCGGGGCCTTGCGCACCGGGCGCACCCGCTTGAAGCGCTGTTCCAGATCTTTGTAGGGAAACCCCAGAAACCCGCAGGTGCAGATCTTTACATGGCTCTGCGCATCAAAGAGGTGCATATGTCCCTTGGTGCGTTTCATATAAAAGCCCTTGGCCTGTAGCCCGCTGCGCAGTTCAGACCAGGTCGTGGCGTCTTGGAAGTGCGGCGTCAGCAGGATGCGCAGCTGGATTGCCATTTCGGTGTCCATGCGATCCTGGTCACTGGCGCTGGACCAAGCGGTCTGCTGCATGGCTGCATCACCGGTTGTATACGTTTCGCGTTCAAAATCTTTCGAGTACATGGCTTACGTCCCCTTTTATATCCCACCCTTAGGATATTGGGTTTTGTGGCCAGATTTGGGCACCCCTGCAAAAGAATGAGGGCCACCTCATCCGAAGCGGCCCTCCTATCCAAAAGTACAAAGATCTTTAGCCTTTTTTGAGCACTTCACGGCCCAAAAGCTCGGCAATCTGAACCGCATTCAGCGCGGCACCCTTGCGCAGGTTGTCGCTGACACACCAGAGGTTCAAGCCGTTGTCGATGGTGGAATCCTGGCGTATGCGACTGATAAACGTGGCAAAATCGCCAACGCATTCGACCGGCGTCACATAGCCACCGTCTTCCCGCTTATCGATCACCATGACGCCGGGGGCCTCGCGCAGGATGTCGCGGGCCTCGTCTTCGTCAAGGAAATCCTCTGTTTCAATATTGATCGATTCCGAATGGCCGACAAAGACAGGGACTCGCACACAGGTGGCTGTGACCTTGATAGAAGTGTCGATGATCTTCTTGGTTTCGGCGACCATTTTCCACTCTTCCTTGGTGGAGCCATCGTCGAGGAAGACGTCAATATGGGGAATCACATTGAAGGCGATCTGCTTGGGGTAAACCTTTGGCGGCACCTCTTTGGTCGGGTTGTAAATCGCCTTGGTCTGCTCCCACAGCTCGTCGATCGCCTCTTTGCCGGAGCCGGAGACCGACTGGTAGGTCGAGACCACAACGCGTTTGATCTTGGCACGGTCATGCAAAGGCTTCAGCGCCACAACCATCTGCGCGGTTGAACAGTTTGGGTTGGCGATGATGTTCTTCTTGGCATAGCCATGGATCGCCTCGGGGTTCACCTCTGGTACGATCAGCGGCACATCGGCGTCGTAGCGATAAAGCGACGAGTTATCGATCACCACGCAGCCCGCCTTGGCGGCCTTGGGGGCGTAGATCTTGGTCGCGTCAGAGCCCACGGCAAACAGCGCCATGTCCCAGCCGGTGAAATCAAAGGTGTCGAGATCCTGCGTCTTCAACGTCTTCTCGCCGAACGACACCTCGGTCCCCAGCGATTTACGGCTGGCCAGAACGGCAACCTCATCCGCAGGAAACTGGCGCTCTGCCAGGATGTTCAACATTTCGTGGCCCACATTGCCTGTGGCGCCAACGACGACGACGCGATAACCCATATTGTTTCTCCAGTATCACCCGGCCTTATGGCCGGCTGGGGTCTCTTATAGGCAAACGCCCTGTAAATAAAGGGCTGCTCACTCCATGCTGTCGCGGCTGAACAGATAAATTGCGCATCCCAGCAACAGGGCGATGGCAAAAAAGCCAAAAATTGCCAGATAGGGCGCTGCAGGGTCGGCGCCAATGGCCAGACTGGCGTGTATCCGCCCCGAGACAAACTGCATGATTCCCACGCCGCCGATGCCAAAAAAGTTGAGCAGCGTGACCCCGCGCCCCACCAGATGCGGCGGCACGAAGGCGCGGCCATGGGCGATGATCACCGGGAAAGAGCCGCCCAGAAACCCGACCAGCGCCAGCATCGCAACGGGAATCCAGACCGCAGCCCCGTCCACTGCAATCAGCGCCCCCAGTGCCAGAACCGCCAGCGCATTGCCGCCAAAAATCACCCATTTACGGCTGCCAAACATCCGGTCCAACGGCCCATAAACAAAGGTGCCCGCCACCATGGCGACACCCATGACCAGTGCCGCCAGCCCGATCTCTCCGGTATCCAGACCGTAAACATCGCTGAGATAGGGGCCAATCCACAGCCCCCGCAGCGCTCCAGAGGGTGCGTAACAGACAAACATCAGCGGGAAGATCGCCCAGAGAACCGGCATTTTAAGCAGATCCAGCACCGATCCCTTGTGGTCGCCTTCAGGTTTGGCCGGATCCTGAACCGTCAGGAAGATACCAGCAGCCACGAGCCAAGAGGCCAGCGCCAGCCCCCAAAGCGTCGCCCGCCAGCCAAGATGCTCTACCGCAAAGGCCGTCGGGTAAGAGGCCACCAGATTGCCGACCGATCCCATGCCCAGCATCAAGGCCGCCAAGGTGGCAAAGCGGGCCACTGGGTACTGGCGGGCAAAGATGTAATATGACGCCATCAACACAGGCGAGCAGCCAATCCCGATAAAGAACATCGCCATGCTGACATGAAAGGGGTTGCTTGCCAGCGCAAAGACCGCTGCACCGCCCGCGCCACCCAGAAACAACAACCACGCGGCCGTGCGCCTGGGGCCAATCTTGTCCAGCGCCCAGCCCACCGGCAGTTGCATGGCGGCAAAGGACAGGAACCACATGCCCGAGGCATCCGCCAAATCAGCAGGCGTGGCGCCAATGTCCTGCCCCAGGACCGTAGTCAGAACGCCAAGAAAGGCGCGGAAAAACTGGCTCAGCACATAGGCCAGGCACAACATGATCAATCCAGCCTGCATTTGCGGCGCTCCCTTTCTTGCGGTCAAGACACTGCGCCCCCTCACGGGATCTTGCGAGGGGCACAGAAGGTGGAGCTTGCATGTTTGGTGCACCGACACAATTGTTTATAGATCAGATGGTTCAGCCTATGTTGCTGACAAACAGCGCGGCCAGACCTTACGACAGGGGGCGGCCGCGACAAAGAGAGAGTGGCCCCATGACAAAACCCGACGGTTTTTATGACGCGCTCCCCCGGCAGCCACGCTTTGCCAATCTGGCCCGGCCCGCCGCCTTTACGCCGCTGCCGGATGATTGGCTGATCTGTTGCAGCGATATCGTCGATTCCACCGGTCTTATTGCGGCCGGCCGGTACAAGACCGTCAACATGATTGCTGCCGCGGTGATTGCGGCCCTGCAAAACGCCTTTGAAGGCGTCGCGTTTCCCTTTGTCTTTGGCGGTGATGGCACCTCGTTTGCGGTCCCAGCCGCGCAGGCGGATATAGCCCGGCGCACCCTCGTGCGCCTGCGCAATTGGGTCCAGCAAGAGTTTGGCATTACCCTGCGGGTGGCCGCCATTCCGCTGGCCGAGATCCGCGCCCAGGGGCTGGATGTCACCGTAGCCCGCCACGCTGTATCAGATCATGCGGATTACGCCATGTTTTCCGGCGGTGGCCTCGCCTGGGCCGAGGCCGAGATGAAACAGGGCCGCTTCATGCTGGCCGACAGTGCGGATCACACCCCGCCAAACCTGACCGGATTGTCCTGCCGCTGGAACACGATTCCAGCCCGCAACGGTTTGATCCTGTCGCTGGTGATGCTCCCTGGACCACAGGCCAGCCCGGCGCGCTTTGCCGATATCACCGCCGAGATCCTCGCCCTCACCGCCAAGCTGGCACGTGGGGGGCATCCCGTCCCGTTGGAAGGCCCCGGCATGAACCTGCTGCCCCCCGAGCTCACGCTTGAGGCCAAGCTAACCCATGGCAGCCGGTCGCTCTGGAGAAGTCGGCTTGCGCTATTGGGCTCAGCGCTGCTGGCGAGCCTGCTGTTTCGCCGCAATAGGCCCACCGGGCAGTTCGATCCCACCCACTATAAAGCAACGATGAGCGCCAATGCCGACTATCGCAAATTCGACGATGGGCTGAAGATGACCCTCGACTGCACGCCCGAGATCCGCGATCAGATCACCGCCATTCTACAACGCGCGCAGGCTGCGAAAGAGGTGCGCTTTGGCCTGCACAGCCAGCAAGAGGCCCGCCTGACCTGCATCGTGCCCTCGGCAAGCCGCGACGATCACGTGCATTTTGTCGATGGCAGCGCCGGTGGATATACCCGCGCCGCTAAAAATATGGGTAAAACTATAGGAAAATAGGCGCGTTTCTTGCCCGCCCGGCAGGAACGGGGGGCCGAAACAGCCCCCCCCCCTCCCCTCTGGCCAGGCGGCAAAGATCAGACTTTTTCGAAATGACCTGTCGCAGGGTCATAACATTCCAGCCCGCCTTCGCCGATGTCAGTCCACAGCCCGTGCAGGCTGAGACCGCCGCCTTTGACCGCTTCGTCGACAAAAGGAAAGCTCATCAGGTTTTCCAGCGAGGCCACAACCGCCTGGCGTTCAAACTGCCGGGCCTGGCGGTCATCATCTTCGATTTCCGCCACTAGTTGGAACTTGGGTTTGAGAATATCCATCCAGCGCCCGACAAAGCTCTCCTTGGCTTCCAGCATCGGCGCATGGCCTTTGCACATGTCGATACAGCCCTGCACTCCGCCACACTGCGAATGGCCCAAGACAATAAGATGCGATACTTTCAACACAGTTACAGCATATTCCACCGTCGCACTGGTGCCGTGGTGATCGCCATCGGGCGCATAGGGCGGCACCAGATTGGCGATATTGCGGTGGATAAAGAACTCTCCCTGGTCGGCCCCAAAGATAGAGGTCACGTGAACCCGACTGTCGCAACAGGAAATCACCATGGCGCGCGGCCGCTGGCCTTCCGTGGCCAGACGGCGATACCAGCCCTGGTTTTCCTCATAGGATGTGGCCTTCCAGCCATGATAACGCTTGACCAGATAACTGGGTAGAGGTTTGGCAAATTCCATAAGAAGCATCCCCTGGTGTGAGTGTTAGCCGGGTTATTATCCTGCATTGTTAGCAAATTCGAGCGATTTGAACAGGCGGGCGGAAACCTTTTGACAACCACTCGGCGTCAAATTGGCTGCGTGCCGTGGGGGTACATTAATTTTAGGGTGAATGTGGTGGCTAATATACTCACTGTCATGCAGGCAGAAAACGTAAAGCTGGACCCAGACAAACTGGGCATGCTTTATGCACAATTGGGCGAAGCAGGGGCCGAAGACGTCGTCTGCCGCGCCATCGAGGAACTCGCCGTGCGCCTGACGCATTGCGAACGCCTATGGCGACAAGACAACATGATTGATCTGCGCAAGAATGCACGGTCCTTGATTGCAATCGCGGATCAGATCGGCATGAGCGCAATGGCGTCGATTGCGCGCGATGTCACACTTGCGATTGATAGCAAAGATTCACCAGCGGTGGCGGCGATTCTGTTCCGCCTGTTGCGTGTCGGAGAGCGCTCTTTGACCGTGGTCTGGGATCAGCAGGATCTCTCGGTCTAAACAGCTCTGCGCTCCTGTGCAGCAGGCCAGGCCGCCAGGGTGACCAGATCGGTGCCGGGCGACCCTGACCTGTTGCGCTGCCTGGCCGCAATTCCGGGGCCCCAGTTGGGAAATCTATTTCGACAAATAACCGCCAGGGCTTGCAGGCAGCTGGGGGACAGATACTCTGACGGCTCTTGACGCCCAACCGGAGTATCCCCATGGCCCCTCGTTTTGCACCAGCCACTGCCGCTACCGTTCCGCTCTATCTGATTGCGCAGGATCAGCTGCAAGACTGGCTGGCGGATCAGCCAGAGACGCTGCAGACATGGGTCACGCAAAATGGCTTTACCGGCGCATATGGCCAGGCGCTCTTGGTGCCCGGCCTACTGGCACGGGGACCAGAGGGCGCAGATCCCGCCGTGACTGTGGCCTTGGCGGGCTACGGCACAGAGACACTGCGCGCGCGCAAACGATTCACCCTGGCCGCTGCCGCCGAAAAACTGCCCGCCGGCAGCTATCAGCTGATCCACGGCAGCGGGAAAACTGCCTTTCTGTCGCCGGATCAGTTGGCCGCTGAATGCCTTGGCTGGTTGCTGGCCCAATATCGCTTCACCCGCTACAAAGCCGCCGCCGAAATGGAGGCCGAGCTGGTCGCGCCCGAAGGTCTGGATGCCAGCGCCATCGAAAACCTGGCGGCGGCAGAGTTCCTGACCCGCGATCTGATCAACACCCCTGCCGCCGACATGGGGCCTGCCCAGCTGGAAGAGGCCGTCGAGGCTCTGGCCGCCGAGTTTGACGCCTCGGTCGGGGTGATCGCGGGCGATGATCTGCTAGAGGCCAATCTGCCGCTGATCCACAGCGTCGGACGCGCCGCCGAACAGGCACCGCGCCTGATTGACCTGCGCTGGGGCAGCAGCGGCCCAAGCCTGACACTGGTGGGCAAGGGGGTCTGCTTTGACACTGGCGGACTGAACCTCAAACCCGGCGCCAGCATGGGGCTGATGAAAAAGGACATGGGTGGCGCGGCCAATGTGTTGGGGCTGGCCCGGATGATCATGTCTGCCGGGATAAAGCTGCAACTGCGCGTCCTGATTCCCGCAGTCGAGAATTCTGTTGCTGGCAACGCCTTTCGCCCCGGCGATGTGCTAACCTCGCGCAGTGGGCTGACCGTTGAAATCAACAATACCGACGCCGAGGGCCGCCTGGTGCTAGCCGACGCGCTGACCCTGGCCGAGGAAGGTACCCCCGATCTGATCATATCCATGGCGACGCTGACCGGCGCGGCGCGGGTTGCCGTGGGGCCGGATCTGGCACCGTTTTACACCGATCAAGACAATGATGCCGGGGCCTTGGCCGCCACTGCGGCGCCGCAGGCGGATCCGGTCTGGCGGATGCCCTTTCATACCCCCTATGAGAGCATGATCGAACCCGCCATTGCCGATCTCGACAATGCGCCCTCGGGTGGGTTCGCCGGCTCAATCACCGCCGCCCTATTCCTGCGCCGCTTTGCCGCTGACAGCCGCTATATGCATTTTGACATCTACGGCTGGATGCCCAGCGCCGCCCCCGGCCGCCCCAAGGGCGGTATCGGCCAGGGCGGTCGGGCGCTGTTTGCCGCCCTGCCCGCCCTGCTGGACCTGTGATCGCAATGTCGGCCAACACCGCCCGTATTGCCCTGCCGGTTGTCGATCTCCTGCGTGCCCCCGCCGGCCCGCGAGAGCGCCAGCTGTTGTGCGGCGAGAGTGTCACGGTTTTGCAGCAAGACACGGACTGGGCCCAGGTGCAGGCGGCGAAAGATGGCTATACCGGTTTTCTGCCATGCTCTGCTCTGGCCCCCGCGCAGCAGGCCAGCCACTGGATCAGCGCCCCGGCCAGCCACGCCTATTCCCAAGCCGACTTCAAATCCCGCGACACAGCAGCACTGAGTTTTGCCAGCCAGCTTCGGGTTTCGGGGTTCGAGGGGCGGTTTGCCATCACCGATCAGGGCTTTGTGCCAAAGGCGCATCTGACGCCGCTTGGCCAGTATCTGAACGATCCGGTTGCGGTGGCCAAGAGCTTCCTTGGCACCCCCTATCTGTGGGGCGGCAACAGCCGCTTTGGCATTGATTGTTCTGGGCTGGTGCAGATGGCCTGCCTGGCCTGCGCCATCCCCAGCCCCGGCGACAGCACCCCACAAGAGCATGCCCTCGGCTACCTCTTGCCCGAGGGGAGTGCCTATCAGCGCGGCGATCTGTTGTTCTGGAAGGGGCATGTGGCCTGGGTCTATGATCCCGACACGCTGCTGCATGCCAATGTGCATGCCATGGCCGTGGCGCTGGAACCACTCCAGTCGGCAATCCAGCGCATTGCCGACCAGGGCGACGGCCCCGTCACCGCACATAAGCGAATGTTCTCCGCAGCTTAGGCTCTGGACCAGAGCTTCCAGCCGGGGGGCAGAGTCTATTTAACGGCGCGGATCAGCTTGCGTTCCAGCACCCGCAGCACTGCTTTCAAATCGCTGCCGCGTTTCAAAATCTGGCCGTCCATGCCCACCACCGCATATTGCCCCTGTCGATTGCGCAGCTTGGGCTGTTTTTCAATCCGGTACAGCGGATGTTCGGCGGTGCGGCGAAAAATCGAAAAAACGGCCAGTTCGCGCAGGCAGGAAATGCCATAGTCACGCCATTCTCCGGCAGCAACCATACGGCCATAGAGCGACAGGATCACCGACATCTCGCGCCGATCAAAGGCCACCTGTTGCGGGATCACAGCCCCCTGAGAGGGCGGATTTTTCTCTATGCTCATACCCAAGATTCACCGCAACGGCCGCATAAATCAAGAGCTTTCGCACCAGGCCTGATCCCCCTTGCGCCAAGCCGCGCGGTTTTTGCTGCCGCATGCCCTCAGGGCTGCAATATTTAACCCGGAAATAACCCTGCTGTCGGAAACTCTGCCAGCAGGCCCGGTGGCAGCACAGCACAGTGCGGCCCAATGGGGCGCAGGCAAGGGCCCGCCCCCGCGCCGATCACTTACTCTGGTCAAGACCTCGTCTTTAACCACGCACCCAATAGGGAGAGACCACGATGACTGCCCCTTTACCGCGCCCGATAGGCGCTAACAGGCTGGCCCTTCACAGGCTGGCGCTCCGGCCTATCGGGGGGCTCGTCTCTGCCCTGGCGCTTTGCCTGCTGATGCTTGCGGCCGATCTGAACGCAGGCAGCGCTATCATCACCGACAAGCACGTCCGCGACCGCCTGACCCTGATGCAGGGCCAGAAAGCCGCCCTGACCACCCTCGGCGATATGATCGCCGGACGCCGCACCTTTAGCCCCGCCCAGGCCAGAGCTGCCCGGCGATCCCTGATCAGCAGCACCCGCAAGATCACCAAGCGGTTCAAGAAACAGCGGATGGAGCCGAATTCGCACGCGCGCCCCGAAATCTGGAGCCGTTGGCAGGATTTCACGCAGCGCGCCGAGACCGCCCAGATAGCGGCAAAACAACTTAACGTCGGTTCTTTGAACGGACTGCGCCGCAGTATTCCTGCGATGATGCAGGCCTGCCATAGCTGCCACCAATCCTATCGCCGGACCCCAAATCAGGCGGTGACACACTAAAGCGTTTCGCGTTGCAGCCGGATCGCCCAACACGGCCTGAAACAAATATTTCAACGTGTTAGGATATGAATGATGTCGCAAGTCAAAGGCGGTAATCAGGTGTTACGCGCCCCATAGCGGGCCAGAAAGGTATCAATGGCCCCCTCGATCACCCGGCTGCACTCTGCCTCAGAAAAGCTCGTGTCGATCTTGAACAGTAACCGTGGCACCAGATCGGCGCGGCACAGCTCGGCGAATTGATCCGCTGCTAGGTCAAAATCCTCAATCTCCAGCTCACCTTTGGCAGTGGCGCTACGCAGGTAATCGCGAATTTTCCCCCGCACGAGCATCGGGCCACTTTCATAGAACTGCCGCCCCAGATCGGGAAAGCGGTCGGCCTCGGCCACGCAGATGCGGAACATCCTCAGGCCAAAATCCGACAGGCTGACCGAGAGGATATGCCCGGCAGCGAGGCGCAAGATCTCGCGCGCAGGGCGACTGCAGGCTGCCAGATCCATCGGCGCATCCGCCTGGCGGGCGCATTCACTGCGCGCCACCTCCATGAACAACAACCGCTTGTCGGGGAAATAATTGTACAGCGTCGCCTTGGACACTCCCGCCACGCGGGCGATGTCATCGACGCTGGCCCCCTCAAATCCATCCGCCAGGAACACCTCACGCGCGCCTTGCAGCACCTGATCAAATTTGCGTCCCGTTCGCAGGATACTAGCGTGTTCGTTCATGGCTGACCTCAAGGCGCTGGCAGGAATACCCCTATTCTAGACGACAGCGGTGCGGGTCAACAACTCTTCCGTCGCGATTGCCTTCAAACCAAGCAGACCAGTTAGGGCGCGCTTTCCACTTTGCCTTTGCAGGCAAATCCGCTACCACTTCGAAAATGATCGATATTTTCCTCAGAACCCTCCCCTTCTTTGCGATTATTGGCTTGGGATACTGGGCTGGGCGCACGCGGTTTTTTAGTGAAGAAGCCACCGCCTATCTGACCAAATTCGTCTTTTTCTTCCCCCTGTCGGCGATGATTTTCCGCTTTTCCGCCAATCTGTCTTTTGGCGAGATTTTTGAGCTGGATCTGGTACTGGCCTATTTGGCGGGCACCATGGCGGTCTATCTGATTGTCACCCTTGTCGCCATGCTGCGGGGGCTGGATATGCCAACCACCGCCGTAGAAGCGCAATGCGCCGCGATTGGCAATGTCGGCTTCCTTGGGTTGCCAATGATGTCGATGCTGTTCGGAGAGGCCTCGGTCGGACCGATGATGGTGGTTCTCAGCATTGATCTTGTAGTGTTTTCCTCGCTGATCGTGATTTTGATCAACATCGGTCAACGCAAGGCGCAAAGCGGTATCCAGATGGACGATCCGGCCAGCGGTCTTGGGCTGGCGACGCTGAAACTGGTATTGCTGGGGCTGCTGCGCAACCCGATGATCCTGGCGATCTGCGCCGGGCTGGCATGGTCTGCCGCTGAAATCCCGATCCCGGTGCCGATGAATGACTTTCTGTCGATCCTTGGCGGTGCGGCCACCCCCGGAGCGCTGTTTGCGATAGGCGCTTCGCTGGCGTCGAAATCGGCGGAACGGATGCAGATTGCTGCCTGGATCAGCTTTGCCAAGCTGGTGCTGCACCCTCTTTGTGTTGCGATCTGCGTGCTCTACCTCTTTCCGGTTGCCAGCTTTGCCGCCACCGTTGCCATTGCCGCTGCCTCCCTGCCGGTGGCGGGCAATGTCTATATGCTGGCGCAGCACTATGGAGTTGCACCGCATCGGGCCTCGGCGGCGATCTTGATTTCAACCATCGCCTCTATTGTGACCGTTCCCATGGTCATTGCTTGGGTTTCACTGTCCTAGCGCCGTTTTGCGGTCAGACTTCAAGATTTTGTAACGCAAATGGCGCAAAAACAGGCGCAGCCGCCGCGGCTGCACTGGACCCGCGCGTCCGCGACAGGTAGCGATAAGGCAACCAAAACACAGGAGCCCGCCATGGAAACCCTTTCGCAAAACAAGGCCTTTGGGGGCCAGCAGGGCGTCTATCGCCACAACAGCAGCGCCACCAACTGCGAGATGACCTTTGGCCTATTTCTGCCCGAAGAGGCCCGCGATGGACCGGTGCCAATCCTGTGGTATCTTTCCGGGCTGACCTGCACCCATGAAAACGCCATGACCAAAGCCGGGGCACAGGCCTGGTGCGCCGAACAGGGCATCGCCATCATCTTTCCCGACACCAGCCCGCGTGGCGAAGGCGTCGCCGATGACGACGCCTATGATCTGGGCCAGGGGGCGGGCTTTTATGTCAATGCCACTCAGGATCCCTGGGCCGCGCATTATCAAATGTGGGACTATATCGCCGAAGAGCTGCCCGCCGTTCTGGCGGAAAACTTTGCCATTGATCTGAACCGCCAGGCCATCACCGGCCACTCCATGGGCGGCCATGGTGCCCTGACCCTGGCGATGGGTCTGCCGGGGCGCTTTCGCTCGGTTTCCGCCTTTGCGCCGATCTGCAACCCAACGGGGGCCGATTGGGGCCGCAAGCAGCTCAGCGCCTATCTGGGCAGCGATGAGACCACCTGGGCCAAACATGACGCCACACTGATGATGCGCGACACCGGCTTTGACGGCCCCGTGCTGATAGATACCGGCACCAGCGATCAATTCATCGACCTGCTGCGCCCTGAGGCCCTGGCAGCGGCCCTCGCCGAACAGCGTCAAGAGGCCACCCTGCGCCTGCAACCTGGCTATGACCACAGCTATTTCTTTGTTTCCAGCTTCATGGAAGATCATGTCACCTTCCACGCCGAAGCCCTGTATCGGGATTGACCTATGACAGATATGCCCAAGACTGAATTCGACTACGACCTGGTGATCATCGGCTCTGGCCCTGCGGGGCGCACCGCAGCTATTCAGGCCGGCAAACTGAAACGCCGGGTGCTTGTGGTGGATCGCAAAGATCGGCTGGGCGGGGTCTCGGTGCATACCGGTACCATCCCCTCCAAAACTCTGCGCGAAACCGTGCTGAATCTGTCGGGCTGGCGCGAACGCAGCTTTTACGGGCGCTCCTACCGGGTCAAGGATGAGATCCAGGCCGACGACCTGAAGGCGCGGCTGCATATGACCCTAGACCACGAAGTCGATGTGCTGGAGCACCAGTTTAACCGCAACCACATCGAAACCCTTTACGGGATGGCCAAATTTATCGCGCCGCATGAAATCGAAGTGGCAACAGAAGCAGGCGACAGCACCCGCGTCACCGCGCGTAAATTCCTGATTGCCACTGGCAGCCGCACCTATCGCCCCGACACCGTACCCTTTAACGGCACCACAGTAGTGGATGGCGACGAATTCCTCGAAATGGGGCAGATCCCACGCTCGCTGGTGGTGGTGGGCGCCGGGGTGATCGGTGTTGAATATGCCACCATGTTTTCAGCGCTGGATGTGCGCGTCACCCTGATCGAGCCACGCGATACATTTCTCGATTTCATCGACAGCACCCTGATCCAAGACTTCACCCATCAGATCCGCGAAAACGGCGTTGATCTGCGGCTTGGCTCTGCCATCGAACACATCGAAGACGCGGGCGGCCACGTCGAGGTCACACTGGAAAACGGCCGCCATGTCCGCGGCGAAATGCTGCTGTTCGCAGCCGGGCGCATGGGCAATACCGACCGGCTGAACCTTGCCGCTGTCGGGCTTGAAACCGACCACCGCGGTCGGCTTGAGGTGGACCGCAAAAGCTATCAGACATCGGTGCCGCATATCTATGCCAGCGGTGATGTGATCGGCCACCCCTCGCTGGCCTCGACCTCGCTGCAGCAGGGACGCGTTGCCGCCTGCCACGCGATGGAGGTGCCGACGGTACCCGAAAGCCCCTGGTATCCCTATGGCATCTATTCGGTGCCGGAAATGTCCACCTGCGGCATGTCCGAGGAAGAACTGAATGAACGCGGCGTCCCCTATGAGGTTGGCATCGCACGGTTCCGCGAAACCTCACGCGGGCATATCATGGGGCTGGAACATGGCATGCTGAAGATGCTGATCAGCCTGAAAACACGCCGCCTGCTCGGGGTGCAGATCGTCGGCGAAGGCGCGACCGAACTGATCCATATCGGCCAGGCGGTGATGAACCTGAAAGGCACGGTGGACTATTTTGTCCAGAACACCTTCAACTATCCCACCCTTGCCGAGGCCTATAAGATCGCCGGTCTGGACGCCTTTAACCGGATGCCAATCCCCAAAGAGTTCAAGGTCCGGCGCCCCATAGAACCCCCTGCCCAAACGTCAGCGAAGTCATCGGCCAAGACAACCGTCAATACCAAGGAGAAATCCTCGGGGGACGCGGGCGGCTCGCAGGCCAACACTTGAGCGTGCTATATATCGACGCGGATGCCTGCCCTGTCAAAGAAGAGGCCGAGCGGGTCGCCAGCCGCCACAAGATCAAGATGTATGTGGTCTCCAACGGCGGCCTGCGCCCCTCGCGCAATCCGCTGGTGGAAAACATCATCGTCGCCGATGGGGCGGATGTGGCCGACATGTGGATTGCCGAACGCTGCGGCGCGGGCGATGTGGTGGTCACCGGGGATATTCCGCTGGCCGCCAAATGCATCGAGGCAGGTGCCCAGGTACTGCGCCACAATGGCGAACGCTTTACCCCGGCCAATATCGGCCAACAACTGGCGATGCGCGACCTGATGGCAGACCTGCGCGCCGCCAACCCGCTGGGCGCTGGCGGCTCTGGCAAGGGGTTCACCAAGGCGGATCGCTCGCATTTTCTCGACGCGCTTGAACGCGAGATCCGCGCGGCCAAAGCCGCCAGCTAACCTGCTGCCCCGCCCTGCCCTACCCTACCCTACCCTGGCAGATCGCGGGTCAAGGAGGGCCGCAAGGCCCCCGCATCAGCGGCTTGTCCTTGAGGCGGGATCGGCCAGACATAGGCTCGGTATGGCGCGTTTGAGGGCAGTTCTTCCCCTCAAACCGCTTCTCAGAAAATCCACCGTTTTGCCGCCCTACTCTCTGTCACCGCTTTTGTCCTGATTTCTGCCACCGCCCCATTGCCCCGGCGCAATTTTTGCGCGATGCATCAAGGCGGGGCACAACAGGAGACAAAGATGAGCGACAGCCTGAAGGTCAGCATCCTGGGGCTTTTGGCGGCGGCGGGCTCTGCGGTTTGTTTTTCCATCATTGACGTGCTGGTCAAATTTCTCTCGGGGGAATATCCGCTTTATCAAGTGGTTCTGCTGCGATCCGTGGTGGCGATGCCGATCCTGCTCTTGATCATCGTGCCGCTAGAGGGCGGTTATCACGTCCTGCGCAGCCGCCAGCCCCGGTTACATCTGATGCGCTGCAGTGCGGTGGTTTTCGCCAATCTCTGTTTTTATACTGGCCTGGCCACCATGCCGATGGCCGACGCTGTTGCCATTGCCTTTGCCACCCCGCTGATTGTCACCGTCTTGTCCGTTGTCCTGCTGGGCGAACGCCCTGGCCCCTGGCGCTGGGGCGCAGTTGCCGTGGGCTTTGCCGGTGTTCTGGTGATCATGCGGCCCGGTCCCGACAGTTTTCAGGCGGCAGCGCTGTTGCCGTTCTTAGGCGCCTGCGGCTATGCAACGCTACACGTGCTGACCCGGCGTGCAGGTGGCGCGGATAGTGCGGCGGCGCTGACCTTTTATCCTTCGCTGGCCTTTCTGCTGATCAGCGGTCTTGTTGGGTTCGCCACTGGCGATGGCCGCTTTGCCGGCGGCGACAATGCGGCGGTGGATTTCATCCTGCGGGCCTGGATCTGGCCTGCGCCGGGCGATTGGTGGGCCTTTGTCTGCCTCGGTCTTACCGCATCAATCGGCGGCTATCTGATCAGTTTTGCCTATCGCCAGTGCGAAGCCGGTCTGGTAGCGCCCTTTGAATATATCACCATGCCAATGGCGGTGATCTGGGGGATTTTGGTGTTTCAGGAATGGCCCGATCTGCCGGTCTGGATCGGAAGCGCCTTGATCATTGGTGCCGGTCTTGTATCTGTATGGCGCGAGACGCGTAACAACCGCCCTGTCACCCGCCCGCGCCCACGCGCAGCCGGGTAGGAAAGCAACCGATATGACCATAGATGCCGTCGTTTTTGATATTGGCAAGGTGCTGATCGAATGGGACCCCGAGCGGTTCTATGATGCCCGTCTCGGCCTAGAGACTCGGCAACGCCTGTTTGCCGAAGTCCCGCTGCATGAGATGAATTTGCGGCTGGATCGCGGCGCCCCCTTTCGCGATTCAGTCTATGATCTGGCAGCACAACACCCTGAATGGCAAAAGGAAATCTGCCATTGGCATGACAACTGGCTGGACTTTGCCCCGCGCGAAATCGCCCACTCGGTGCGCCTAATGCGCGCCCTGCGTCGCAGTGGCGTTCCGGTTCTGGCACTCAGCAACTTTGGCATTGGCACCTTTGATCTGGCGCGACAGGCCTACCCGTTTCTGGATGAGTTCGATCAATCCTACATCTCGGGTCATCTGGGCTGCATCAAGCCCGGCGATGAAATCTATCAATATCTGGAACAGGGGACCGGGGTGCTGCCCGAGCGCCTGCTTTTTGCCGATGACCGGCCCGAAAACATCGAGGCCGCCGCAGCGCGCGGCTGGCAGACCCATCTTTTCACCACGCCCGAAGGCTGGGCCACGCGTCTGGTCTCGGCAGGGTTGCTTAGCCAAGAGGACGCCCAATGAACATTCCCTTCATCACCTTTGACGCCGGAGAAGCCCTGCTGGATTGGATTGAATTCACCCAGGCCCTGACCCGTGGCCACGACCTGCCCAAGGCCAAGATCGGCGATACCTTTCTCTACCGCGACCCCGACACATTGCTTAGCCGCTCGGCCTGGATTGATGGCATGGGGCTGGCGGTGAAAACCGCCAATATCTTCCCGCGCAACCCAGATGCGGGCAAGCCGATGATCAATGGCTCGGTTTGTCTCTACTCTGACCAGGACGGCACGCTGGAAGCGCTGGTGGATTTCCATCTGGTGACCAAGTGGAAGACTGCGGGTGACAGCCTGCTGGGGGCGCTACGTCTGGCCAACCCCGACAGCCGCGAGGTGCTGATCGTCGGTGCCGGAACCGTGGCAGGGTCCTTGATCGAAGCCTTTGGCGCCGCCTATCCGCAGGCGCAGATCCGACTGTGCAACCGGACAGAGGCCAAGGCACAAGAGCTGGCGGCGCGCTACCCCGGCACCCGCGTAGAAAGCGATCTGGAACAGGCCGTGAAAGCGGCTGACATCATCGTGACCTCGACCATGTCTTCCTCCCCTGTGATCAAGGGCGACTGGCTGCGCCCCGGCCAGCACCTGAACATGATCGGGGCCTATCGCCCCGACATGCGCGAGGCGGATGACACCGCCCTAACGCGGGCGCAGATCTACTGCGACAGCTTTGACACCACGCTGGATCACATTGGCGAATTCAAGATCCCGCTCGCAGAAGGTATCATCCAGCGCAGCGACGTGCTGGCGGATTTCTACGCCATTGACCAGTTTCCGGCCTTTGACCCTGCCGCAATCACCCTGTTCAAAAACGGCGGTGGCGCGCATCTGGACCTGATGACTAGCCACCATATCTTGCAGAAATGGAAAGCCCAGAGCTGAGCACAGGCGGCTAGATCAGGTCGCCGCAGCGCCTGCTCTGGCGTTTCAGTTGCCGTTTAAATTGTCAGTGCTTCAGACCGCCAGCCCCTTGGGCGCGGCCTCTCGCACTGGCAGGTGCACCACAGCGCTGAAGGCACCCACGGCAACGCCAATCCACCACACAAAGGTGTAGTCGCCATAGACGTCATACATCCGCCCGCCCAGCCAGACGCCGAGGAAGCCGCCCAACTGATGGCTGAAAAAGACGATCCCATAGAGCGTTCCCATATAGCGCAGCCCATAGAGATGGGCGATCAACCCCGAGGTCAGCGGCACGGTCGCCAGCCAGAGTGAGCCCATCACGATGGAAAAGACAATCACGCTAAGCGGGGTGATGGGCAGCAGGATGAAGGTGGCGGCGACAATCGTCCGCGCCGTATAGATCCCCGCCAACAGGTATTTCTTGCTGTAGCGATTGCCCAGCCAGCCGGCAAACAGCGTGCCGCCGACATTGGCCGCCCCGATCAGGGCAATCGACATCGCCCCCAGCGCCGAGGTGGTGGTGATCCCAATGCTATGCAGCGCGCCGCCCGGAAGGATCGGCCCGCACATCTCGGTTACAAAGGCCGGGAAATGCGCAGTGATAAAGGCCAGTTGATAGCCGCAAGAGAAAAAGCCCAGAAAGATCAGCGTGAAGGAAGGATCCTTGAATGCCTGTTTCAGGACCGTCCCCATGCTTGCCTCTAGCTGCGCCTTGCTGGCGACCTGTGGCGCGCGCATCAAGGGCAGCGTCAGGATCAGCGCCAGAACCACGCCGGCAAAGACCAGAAAGACCGATTGCCAGCTCATCAGAGACAGCAAGAACTCTGCCGTTGGCGCCCCGACGATTTGCCCTGCCGATCCGGCTGCGGTGACAATCGCCAGTGACATCGACCGGTTTGCATCGGAACTGGCCCGCCCCACCACCGCCAACACCACGCCAAAGCCGGTGCCCGCAATGCCAAAGCCCACCAGCCATTCATAGGTCTGCATCTCAAAGGGGGTTGTGGCACCGGCGCTCAGCACCAGCCCGGCGGCATAGATGATAGCGCCCAGGACGATGGCCCGACGATCCCCCATCTTTTCCGCCAGCGCACCAAACAGCGGCTGGCCAATGCCCCAGGCCAGGTTCTGAATGGCAATCGCCAGGGAAAATTCTGCCCGGAGCCAGCCAAATTCCTCGGCGATGGGGATTTGAAACACCCCAAATGACGCCCGCACCGCAAAGCTGGCCATGATGATAACGCAGCCGACAATCAAAACTGGCGTGAACAGAGGCGCAGCGCTACGGGGCATGGATATTTCTCCTGATCAGACGCGCGACAGTATGGGAATTGCCACCTGCGTCAAATCAAGAATTCTGTCTCTATAGTTAAGAAAAATTGATGTGTAGAATTTGATGCACGCGCCCTCTGGTGCACGCTATCCGTCCGGCAGTCGCCACCAATGAAGAGACAGTCCATGTCTTCTTGTCATGGATTGCTGCCGCCAGGCTTATCTTTCGCCATATTGCCCATCTCTTGCGGTCAGCAAGACGCGTCAAGCCAGGAACAGCGCTAGGGCGTTTCATCTGTTGCGCCGACACAGCTTTGCGCGGCTCTGACTTTTCATCTGTGACGCCGCGCGCTATGGCTCTGGAATGACTGATCTCAGCACGCTCTATGCCCAAAAGATTGCCTCTGGCGATCTGCGCCCCGACCCCGCCCAGGAAGCCGTCCTGCCGCAATTTGACCGCATATCGGCCGGGCTGCAGGCCGAGCCAGTGAAACGCGGGTTGTTTCGTCGTGCCAGCCCACCGCCGCCCCCCAAGGGGCTGTATCTTTGGGGCGGGGTTGGCCGGGGGAAATCCATGCTGATGGATCTCTTTGTCGACAGCCTGGGCGATATTCCGTCGCGGCGGGTGCATTTCCATGCCTTCATGCAGGAAATTCACAGCAAGATGCACGCCGCCCGTCAGGATGGCGTGCAGGACGCGCTGGCGCCGGTGGCGCAGGAGGTGGCGGACTCGGTACGGGTCCTGGCCTTTGACGAGATGCAGATCTCTGACATCACCGATGCGATGATCGTTGGACGCCTGTTCGAGGCGCTGTTTGCCGCTGATGTCTGTGTGGTGACCACCTCTAACCGATTGCCGGATGAACTGTATAAAGACGGGCTGAACCGGCAGCTGTTCCTACCCTTTATAGACCTCATCAAAGACAAGATGCAGGTCTGGGAAATGGTTAGTCCGGTGGATTACCGGCAGGATCGCCTGACCGGCAGCGCGGTCTATTTTACCCCTGCCGATGCCACCGCCCGCACCAGCTTGCAAGCGATCTGGCAGGATCTGTCAGGCGGTGAAGCCGTGCCACTGCACCTAGAGGTCAAGGGCCGCGAGGTTGTGCTGCCGGCCTTTCGCAACGGGGTTGCACGGGCAACGTTTTTTGATCTCTGCGGTGCCATGCTGGGGCCGGGCGATTATCTGGCCATCGCGGAGGAAGTCAAAGTACTGGTGCTGGAAAATATTCCCCAGCTCAGCCGCAGCAATTTCAACGAAGCCAAGCGCTTTGTCACCCTGATTGATGCGCTTTACGAGGCCCGCGTACGGCTGATCTGTTCCGCTGCGGCAGAGCCGGAGTTTCTGTATGTTGAAGGCGATGGCGCCTTCGAGTTCGAGCGCACGGCAAGCCGGTTGCGGGAGATGCAGGATCAGAACTGGGGCCAGACAGACTAACAGTCAGACAAGGCGGTTCCCGCCTCCTCTCGCCAGAGGGGGTATAGGGCTATCATTCACTAGGCCGATCTGAAGCCTGAGAGCATGGACTTCGTCACCGCAGCCAGCCTCGGGTGCCGGTTCACGACATCCTTCCGCACGGTGATCGAGCAGGGCAAAGTAAGCGCGGGCTAGTGGGTGCCCTACCGCATCGCACTCGGCGATCAGGCGGTTTATTTGTTCACGGTCGCTCAGATCACAATCCCAAGCTGCAAACTTGCTAGGCTAGCCCTCGAAATGCGCGGCAAGCCCTTGCCCGGAAATGGTGGTTCCAACGCCAATGACATCTGCGCCACATTGCGCCAAAACCCGCGCAATGGCCAAACCGATCCCGCGGCTGACATCGGTCACGAGCGCAGTCTTTCCGCTCAGGTCAATTTGTGACCCAAGCGATTTTACAAGTCCGTCAGCGTGCCAAGCGCCCGTTCTGACGCGAAAGCGACCGTTTCGGAAAGAGTCGGATGCGCATGAACGGTAAGGGCGATGTCTTCGAGCGTCGCGCTCATTTCCATCGCCAGCACAAGTTCGGCAAGCAACTCACCCGCGTTGCGGCCCACGAGGGTCGCGCCAAGGACACGGTGGCTCTCAGGTTCATAGACGATTTTTGTCAATCCATCACCACCGCCTGATGCAAGATTACGTCCACTTGCAGCCCAAGGGAAGCTGGCGACCTTATGAGGCGTCCCTGCGTCTTTGGCTTGCGCTTGTGTCAGACCAGCCCAAGCCAGCTCAGGGCTTGTGTAGGCAACCGAGGGAATCAGATCAGTATCCAGTGCCGAAGCATGACCCGCCGCGACTTCGGCCACGACATGACCTTGATGGGTGGCACGGTGCGCCAGCATAGGGTTACCCGTCACGTCGCCAATAGCGAAGATACCATCCACATTCGTGCGGCAGCTGTCATCAATTGCAATAATGCCGCGTTCGTCCATCGTGACGCCTGCGTTTTCGGGGGAGACCTTCGCCCCGTTCGAACGACGTCCGACCGCCTGAATGATCGCGTCGGCCTTGATCGTTCCTTCAAATATGCCTTCGCAAGACAGGCTTAGCGCGGCTTTGGTGGCTGCCACCTCTGCGACCTTGGTGGCGGTATGGAGCGTCACGCCTTGCCCTTCCAACGCGGCGGCGAGGATTTTGACAGCCTCAGCATCCGCGCCCGGCGCGATCTGGTCCATGAATTCGATCACGGTGACATCAGAGCCGAGAGTTGAATAGACCGTAGCCATTTCGAGGCCAATTATCCCGCCGCCAACAATGGCCAGCCGTTTGGGCACGTTGCGCAGCTCGAGTGCGGCGGTCGAGTTCCAGATTCGGTCATCTTCTGGCCATCCCGGCAATTGTACGGGGGCCGAACCTACGGCGATCACAGCCTTGTCAAAGCTCCAGCTTTTGCCGTCGATCTCAAGGCTGTTTGCGTCGGTGAATTTCGCTGTACCGCGAACCACGGTCACTTTGCGGCGCTTGGCCAAACCACCGAGACCGCCAGTCAGTTGACCGACAATGTCGTCCTTTTTGGCGCGCAGGGCGTCCAGATCAATCTTGGGCTTGGCAAATCCGATCCCCCAGTCGTCCATATGCGCCGCTTCGCGGATCACTTCGGCGGCGTGGAGCAGCGTTTTGGAGGGGATACACCCTTCGTTCAGGCAAACGCCGCCAAGGCTGGCGCGCGGGTCCACAAGGGTTACATCCAGCCCTAGGTCTGCCGCGCGAAAAGCACAGGCATAGCCACCCGGACCTGCGCCCAAGACAATGAATGGTGCATGATTTTCAGCCATGTCCGCCCCCTAAACCATGATGCGACGCGGATCAGCGATCAGCCCCGCCAGATAGGTCATGAACCGCGCGGCCTCCGCGCCATTGATCACTCGGTGATCATAGCTCAGGTCCAGCGGCACCATGGGCAGGGGGCGCGGTGTGTCGCCGTCCCAAACCGTCACAGTCTCTGTCTTTGTGATGCCCAGAATGGCAACTTCAGGTGGATTCACGATTGGCGTGAACGCCGTGCCCCCAATTCCGCCCAGGTTAGAGATTGACATGGATGCTCCACCCATTTCGTCAGGCCCAATTTTGCGCGCTTGTGCGCGGCTGGCCAGATCGGTGATTTCGGCCCCGATTTGCCAGAGACCTTTCTTATCGGCGTCCCGAATAACCGGAACCATCAGCCCATGGGCTGTATCCACGGCAATCCCGATATGGACATAGTCCTTCAAGATCAGGGTTTTAACATCAGCGCTGATCGACGCGTTAAACCTTGGAAACTCGCGCAGCGCGCGTGCAAGTGCCTTCACCTGAAAGGCAAGCGCCGTCAACTTGACACCCCGCACCTGTGATTCGGACTTGAGTTCCTTTCGCAGGGCCTCAATAGCTGTGACATTCGCGCGATCATGGTGCGTGACCTGCGGGATCAGTGTATTCGCCGCCGCCAGATTGGCCGAAGCGATTTGCGCAAACCGGCTCATGGGCTCTTCGCTCACCGGGCCAAAGGCGCTGTGATCTACATCCCAATAAGAGATGTCACCGGCAGGTGCGGGTTTTGACTTTCCGTCCAAGTCTTCACGCGCGATCGAAGTGCGCCCAAGCTCTTTGGCAAGCTTTTCCAGGTCGATCCCCTTTTCGCGGGCAAGAGCCTTGACCGAAGGAGGTGCGATGACGTCTGACAT
Source organism: Pseudophaeobacter flagellatus (assembly GCF_021228235.1). Taxonomy (GTDB): domain Bacteria; phylum Pseudomonadota; class Alphaproteobacteria; order Rhodobacterales; family Rhodobacteraceae; genus Pseudophaeobacter; species Pseudophaeobacter flagellatus. The sequence goes on along the minus strand of NZ_JAJQRG010000009.1, from coordinate 68,136 downwards.
ATTCGTCCCCTTACCAGCTGGCCGAAATATACTGGGTTTCCATGAATTCCAGCATACCCTCGTGACCACCTTCACGGCCCAGACCCGATTGCTTCACCCCCCCGAATGGCGCCGCAGGGTCGGAGACCAGACCACGGTTGAGACCAACCATGCCGTATTCCAGCCGCTCGCACACATGCAACGCACGTTTCATATCTTCGGAGAAGACATAGGCGACAAGGCCATATTCGGTGTCATTGGCACGGGCGATAACGTCTTCCTGATCTTTAAAGGTCTGGATCGCGGCGACCGGACCGAAGATCTCGTCGCGCACGCATTCAGCGTTCTCTGGTACGTTCGATAGAACCGTTGGCGGGTAGTAGAAACCCTTGCCATTTGGCGCTATGCCCCCGCATTCGATCTTCGCGCCTTTTGCAACGGCGTCGTTGACGAACTTAGCAACCTTGTCTCGGGTGTCAGCATTGACCAGTGGGCCAACATCAACCGATGGATCGGTACCGTCACCTATTTTCAGCGCGGACATCGCCTCAGAAAGACGTTTGGTGAATTCATCGGCGATGCTTTCATGCACGTAAATGCGGTTGGCAGCGGTACAAGCCTCACCGAGGTTGCGCATCTTGGCCAACATCGTGCCTTCGATCGCAGTATCCATGTCGGCGTCCTCAAAGACCACCACTGGCGCGTTGCCACCCAATTCCATCGCGGGTTTCAGAACCTGATCAGCAGCAGAATGTAGCAGTTTACGCCCTACCCCAGTTGAGCCTGTAAAGCTGACGACCCGCACGCGTGGGTCGTGCAGCATGTGATCTACCAGAGCCCCAGTGCGTTTAGACGGCAACACGTTGACCAGACCAGCAGGCACGCCTGCTTCTTCCAGAAGCGGCATGAGAGCCAGCATTGTCAGCGGTGTCTCGGAAGCAGGCTTGATGATCACGGCGCAGCCAGCGGCGAGTGCAGGGGCAATCTTACGGGTGCCCATCGCCGCCGGGTAGTTCCAAGGTGTCACCAGGACAGCAAGACCGGCTGGCTTGTGCTGCACCATAATGCGCGCACCAGATGCAGGCGCATGTGTCAGCAGACCATTGGCGCGCACGGCCTCTTCTGCGAACCAGCGGAAGAATTCTGCGGCATATGTCGCCTCACTCATCGCATCGGCGCGGGCCTTGCCGTTTTCCAAAGTGATCAGATGGGCAAAGTCATCGAGGCGCTCGGTCATCAATTCCCAGGCCTTGCGCAGCACTTCAGAACGCTGGCGCGGGGTGCGCGCGGCCCATTCCTTCATCGCAGCTTCGGCAGCATCAAGAGCTGCATCCGCATCTGCGATATCGGCTGAAGCGACCGAGGCGATAACCTCCTCCGTGGCGGGGTTCATAACGTCAAAACGCGTCTCCGTTTTGACCCATTTGCCATTGAGATAAAGGTCGGTGCATTCCATGTTCGTAGTCCCCATGGTTCAGAGCAGATGGCGGAGCGGTTGCTCCATCCGGCCTGCAAAATTGGAAAGAAGTGTGATGGCTTGAGCGGCCGTAAGACTGTCGCTTGCGCATTCGAGTGTGATCAGCAGGCCATCGCCTGCGGTCATAAGCGTCAGAATCGGCACGTCCTCTACGCCCTGATCGACGCTGGAGATCCGGCTCATGCGAAGGTCGCGGATGATGAGATCGGCTGAGGCCCCCTCGTCTGCCTCGGCGACATCCCCCAAGGTGCCAGGCCGCGCGACATAGCTTTTCGTTTGGCCAAAGCTCTCGATCGCAACTGTTGTCTCGCCCTGATCAAGGCTCGCAGCAGCCAGCCCAGCCAGAAGCGCGTACTGGTCGGTGATCCCTGCAGCATCGATGGCCCATGCGGCAAAGGCGGCGAAGCCCTCGCTTGGCAGATCAGCCGTAAGACGGCGCGCAGCAGAGGCCACTACGCCTCCCGCAGGTTTCTCGGGTAAGGATTTCAAAATCTCGATATCGGCAGCATGATAGGGTTGCGGATGGCCTACTTGGACCAACCTGCCAAGGTCCAGCCCTTGCTCCAGCGCAAGCCGTCTTGCTTTTGGAGATGCCAAGATACGCCCATCAGCGGAGACTGCTCCGCCTTTCTTCACCGGTTCAGCTTCTTTTTGGGCAGACTTTGCTTCAGCTTCGGCTAGCGCTTGGGCTGCTTTGCCCGTTGGGGCCGGCGTTGCGTTGCGGCTGAGTTGCACGGGGTTTTGTGGCTTGTCGCCCGAAATAATCGCAATCGTCTCGCCGACAGGAGCAGCTTCGCCTGCCTCTGCCAGCAAAGCGGCCACAAAGCCGTCATGGCCCGCTTCTACTTCCATCGTTGCCTTATCAGTCTCAACTTCGAAGAGGATATCCCCCGCGCTGACCGTATCGCCGAGCGATTTGTGCCAAGCGACAATCAACCCGGTGTCCTGCGCCATGCCAAGCGCGGGCATGATCACCTCTTTGCCCGAGGGCAGTTCATTGGCGGGTGCAGCGGCAGGCGCGCCTGCCGCTGCGTCGGCGGCAGCCTCGGCTGTTTCGCTGATCAGCGCGATAACATCACCCACCGGCACATCAGAGCCCGCAGCAAAGCCTACGTTCGAGAGAAAACCCTTAGCTTGGGCCTCTACCTCCATTGTGGCTTTGTCCGTTTCGACCTCGAACAGCACGTCACCCACGCTGACTGCGTCACCGGCATTTTTGTGCCACGAGACGATCAACCCAGTATCCTGCGCCATGCCGAGCGCGGGCATGATCACCTCATGCGGCATGGATCATCTCCCCACTCATAAGTTTTCGCGCCTGTTCTGCGACGCCTTCAGGCGTGGGCACCGTGATATCTTCGAGCGCGGGTGAGAATGGCACAGGCACATCCATCGCCCCCATACGCATCGCAGGCGCATCAAGGTGGTAGAATGCCTTTTCATTTATCCGGCTGGCGATTTCACTTGTCACACCAAAGCTTTGGTGACCTTCATCCACAACGATGACGCGACTGGTTTTCTTAGCAGATGCGATTAGAGTCTCTTCGTCCAGTGGCACGATTGTGCGCGGGTCGATGACTTCGGCTTCTATGCCCTCTTTGGCGAGGATTTCAGCGGCAGCCTCGCAGACTTGTACCATAGAGGACGTGCCGATTAGGGTGATATCCCTGCCTGACCGTTTCACGTTCGCTTCGCCGAAGGGGATCAAATATTCCTCTTCAGGGACTTCGGCCTTGTCGTTGTACATCAACTTGTCTTCGAAGATGACGACAGGATTGTTGTCACGGATCGCGGATTTCAACAAACCCTTGGCCTCGTAGGCAGAGGATGGCATGGCCACCTTCAGACCTGGAATATGCGCCACCAAAGCGTGCAAAGACTGGCTGTGCTGCGCGGCCGAACGGCGGGTTGCGCCCATGTTGGTTCGCACCACGAGTGGTGCGTTCATCTTGCCGCCTGACATGTAATGCGTCTTGGCGGCCTGATTGCACAGCTGATCCATGATCAGAAAGATGAAATCGCCAAACATCAGATCGACCACAGGGCGCGAGCCGGTCATGGCCGCGCCAACGGCAAGGCCCATAAAACCAGGTTCCGCAATTGGCGTGTCAATCACGCGCTCGGTGCCAAATTCTTCGACCAGTCCGGACAGAATCTTGAATGGCGTGCCTGCTTCGGCGACGTCTTCGCCGATGATGAACACCGTCTCATCCCGTCGCATTTCTTCGGCGAAAGCCTCGTTCACGGCTTGGGACAGGGTAATGTTTCTCATATCTGATCTCCTCAATCCGCAAACACGTGCATGTCGACTTCACTTTCGGCGGGGTACTTCGCGGCCAGCGCATATTCGACGGCTTCTTCGGCGTCTTTCTTGATCTCGGCATTCATCACCTCGATCTCGCCCTCAGAGGCGATACCTTGCTCTACAAGCCAGCCACGGAATTTGATGATCGGATCGCGGTTTTCCTTCCAATCAAGCTCTTCTTCCTTGGAACGGTAATATTCGCGGTTGATGTCGCCTACATGATGGCCGTGATAGCGATAGGTCATCAGTTCCATAAAGAACGGGCCCTCGCCTTTGCGCGCACGCGCGACAAGCTTTTGGGTCAGTTCGTTGACGGCCATAACATCTTGCCCATCGACCTGATGGGCCTCGATGCCAAAAGCCTCGGCGCGCGCAGTGATTGAGCCAGCGGCGATTTCCTCGGTTTTGGTGTATTCGGAGTAGCCGTTGTTTTCGCAAGCGTAGATCACCGGAAGGTTCCACAACGCGGCCATGTTCATCACCTCGTAAAGCAGGCCCTGCGCGGTGGCTCCATCGCCGAAGAAACAAACCGTCACATCGTCTGCACCTTGCAATTTCGCCCGAAGCGCGGAGCCTGTGGCGATCCCCATCGAGCCACCAACGATCGCGTTGGCCCCAAGGTTTCCGTGGCTTTGATCCGCAATGTGCATCGAGCCGCCCTTGCCGCGGCAATAGCCTTCTTCCTTGCCTAGGAGTTCGCAGAACATTTCTCTGAAGTTCGCGCCTTTGGCCACGCAATGACCATGGCCCCGGTGCGTCGAGGTGATGCGATCATCGTCTGTCAACGCTTCACAGATACCGACGGCGACAGCCTCTTCGCCGGAATACATATGGGTCAACCCCGGCATCTTGGCTGAAAGGTAAAGCTGGTTGGCATTGTCCTCGAAAGAACGGATGCGGACCATCTGCTTGTACATCCGCAGGTAATCTTCGGTGTTGGTCTTGGTCTTGGCCATGATGTCCTCTTGGGCGATAGGGTGATCCCTGCTCTGAATAGGGAGAGCATGCAGAGCAGGGTTCGTCCGCCGGTCAGTAGCGGTTGGCGATCGGCAGTTCTTCGGCCGGGAATAGGCTGATGACTTCGCAACCTGTCTCGGTGACGACGACTTCTTCCTCAATCCGTGCAGCAGAATATCCGTCAGTCGCCGGGCAGTAGGTTTCCAGTGCAAAGACCATGCCGGTCTTGATCTCCATCGGGTGATCCATGCTGACCGCGCGGCTGATGATCGGCCGTTCGTGCAGCGCCAGACCGAGGCCGTGACCGAACTGAAGGCCGAAGGCTTGGTCTTCATTCGCAAAGCCAAGCGATTGGGCTGTCGGCCAAACTTCGGCAACTTTGTCAGTGCTCACGCCCGGTTTGATCATCGCGATAGAGGCATCAATCCATTCACGCGCCTTCACGTAGGCATCGTTTTGCGACGGTGTCGCACGGCCCACGTTGAAGGTCCGGTAATAACAGGTCCGATAGCCCTGATAAGACTGCAGAATATCAAAGAAGGCCTGATCGCCGGGGCGGATAAGGCGATCTGTAAAGTTGTGCGGATGCGGATTGCAGCGTTCACCAGAAATGGCGTTGATCGCCTCCACATCGTCAGAGCCCATCTCGTAGAGCATTTTGTTGGACAGAGCGACGATATCGTTCTCGCGGATGCCAGGTTTCAGCTCTTCGTAGATCATGTGATAGACGCCATCGACCATGGCAGCGGCTTGGGTCAAAAGCTGGATTTCATCCGTATTCTTGATTTCGCGTGCCGCCAACATGATCTGCTGGCCATCGACCACATTGAGCCCTTCTTGCTGCAGCGCGTGGAACATTGCCGTTTCAGCGTAATCCACACCAACGGGCATATCGGCCATACCGGCATCGCGGATCAAACCGGCGATCTGCTTGGCATACTTCTGCATCAAGCCGAATTCTGGCGGGATGGTTCCGCGCATGCCGACAACGCCGGCGAGGCAGTGGCTGGGTTCCAGCCAGTCGGAATGCCGCTTGTGATGCTCTGCTGCTGATCCAAAATCCCAGACATAGGGGCTGTCGTCACCTGTCAACAGACAGAAGCGGCACATCTTGTCGCGTTCCCATTCGCCAATCTTGGTGGCCGAGACGTAGCGGATATTGTTCACATCAAACAAGAGCAGCGTGCCCGCGTTCGAGTTCTTAAGAGACTGACGAGTCCGCGCAAGGCGGTAACGACGCAGGCGATCGTGGTCGATGCGGCGTTCAAAATCCACGGACATGTGGCCATGGGCTGGCAGCTTGTCGCGCCATTCCCAGTTCGGTTCAAGATCCATTGGGGTGAGCAGGTTTGGCATAAGGGCATTGCCCGGACGTTCTGACATTGAAATCTCCTATCGGGTGAGGTCAAGCCTACCCGGTTTGTTGCTGAAAATTTTGGGAGCGCGGGTCTATTTCGTGACCCAACCACCGTCGATCGAGATCATCTGGCCAGTCATGTAGTCGCTGTCGTCTGACGCGAGGAACGACGCAGTGCCCACGATATCTTTGGGGTAGGAGACGCGCTTGATCACAAGGTTGTTCTCGACGATGTCGTCATAAGCCTGACCTTCGCGCTCTTTGAAGCCAATTTCGACCAGGTCTTTGTCCAACTGTTCCCATAGCGGTGTTACGACCACGCCAGGCGCATAGCCGTTCACGGTGATGTTGTGCTCGGCCAGCCCGAGCGCGCCGCATTCAGTGAGAGCAAGGCAGCCATATTTCGACGTGCAGTAGACGGTGACATCAACCAGCGGTTTGCGCGATGCGATGCTGCCCACGTTGATCAGTTTGTATGGATGATCTTCCATCGGACCCTGGGCGATCATCTGGCGCGCCGTCTCCTGCATGCCCAGCCACATCGCCTTGGTGTTGACGTTCATGATCATGTCCCAGTTGTCTTCATCGATATCCATGAAGAAACGAGGCTTGTTGAGACCGGCATTGAACAGACCGACATTAATAGAGCCAAATGCCTCAACGGTGGCAGCGACAGCCGCAGCGTTGTCTTCGCGCTTGGTCACGTCCATTGTCACGGCAATCGCCTTACCGTTTCCGGCAGCGTTGATCTTGTCGGCCATGACTTGGGCTTCGACACCATCAAGGTCACCAATACAGACATTCGCCCCTTGGGCTGCAAAACTTTCGGCGTTGGCAGCGCCCATGCCGCGTGCGGCACCGGTGATCAGAACGTTTTTGCCTTTGAGACGATTGGGGTCCATGGTCTTTCTCCTGTTATGGCGATTGATTGGGTTGAAAAAGCGCATCCGCACGGCCCTGAGATCGGCGCAGCGCCTCGCGCGGGGACACGATTCCGCGCAGCATGTCGTGAAATTCTTCGCCGCAGATCTGGATGATGTCGCAAATCTCTGGCACTGGCGGGCGTGGCCAATATTGCAGCTCGTCGCGCCATGACATGGCATCGACAGCCTCAAAAATTGGCGAAATGCGCCGCACATCTGGATCAGCACCAACCGAATAGCGTGGAATGGTGCAACTTCCGTTCTGAACGTAAAGCTTTTGCGCCTCGGGAGACGTGAAGACAAGCAGCGCCTCGACCGCGGCGCGAACCCGCTCCGGGGCCAGATTCGCAGGTATGCCCATCACATAACCGCCAACTGGTGCAATCGGATCAATGCCCGCAGCCGTAGGGTGTGGCAGATATCCGGTTTGCCCGCAGGCAGGCGAAGTTTCGTCCAATTCGAAGTATGGCGCCAATAAAGTATAGCCGTAGGCCATGGCAATTTTGCCCGAAGCATAGGGGCGCACCCGTTCGTACCAGGACATCGACAGGATATCGGGCGGTGAGTATTCCATGAGTTTCATCAAAAACTCTGCTGCCTGCAATCCGCGCTCTGTGTCGATGGTAGGGCGGTAGCTTCCGCTGGCCAGATCATCGGTTCCGTAGCCGCCCGCAATCTCGGGCATGTTCAGCACCGGCTGACCGAAATCCGCTATTGTCATAAGAACGGTGTGCCCCAATGCCGTTCCTTTCGCCGCATTCCAGGCGATGCCGTAGCGCCCATGCCGTGGATCGTGCAGCGCCTGAGCCGAGCTTAATAACTCATCCGTTGTGGATGGCGGCGTCAAACCAGCCTTTGCAAATAGATCCTTGCGATAAAACAGCAACTCTGGCGTGGTTTGCGCTGGCACCGCATAGGGGCGTCCGCCCCAATGCGCACCCTTCCATCCTGCGGTGTGAAAATCCGCCGGGTCCAGCTGGGCGATGTCCATTGCTTGATCCAAGGGCATCAAAACGGATTTTTCCGCAAACTCCCCGATCCAGGGCAAGTCCACCGCAATAATGTCATATTGGCTATTTGTCCGCTGCGCGTTGCGCAAAGCCTCTTCGCGCAGGCGATCAATCGAAAACGCGCGCTGGTGAATTTGGGTGCCTATGACCTGCTCAAACCGGCGCTTGAGATTGTCCATAATCATGAAGGTGGGATCGCCGTGCACGAGCACCTTGATACCGCCCGCCAGTTTCAGTGGCTTTGAAAGGGCGCGCAATGGTGGGATAGAGCGGGCAGAAGCATAACTTCCGCCGAAATAATAGTCTTTGGTTTCCGGGTTTCCTAACTGGCCACCAAATTCCGCTTCGCCAAGGCGACGCAAGCGGCCAAAAAGCTGAACCCACTGGGAAAGAAGCTTTTCGCTTGGGTGCATCGAAAAGCTTTTCCCGCTCTGCGTACGCGGGCGCTGCTCGATCAAACCCGCGTCATGCATATCTTTTAGGCGTCTGTTCGCGGTTGCGTAGGGCACACGGCTTGCGCTGATAAGAGAGGTCGGCGTTACCGTCTTGCCATCAAAATGCGCCTCAAGAAGATGCAGGACCATTCTGAGGAAAGGGTTCGGCGCAATAAGGTCCAGCGTTGTTTCCAACTCGTTATTGAAATCCTGAAGAAACGCCATGAACTCAAGCATCTCGGTCCTCGCCTGGGGCGAAGACGGTGTTTGCTCGAATTTCGTTCCCATGACGTTCATTTTGCTCTCATCATTGCGGTTTGGATGCCGCCTGTTCTGGTTTGACTTGATGTTCATTTTGGACAAATCAGAATCGCTCATCTTCAAAGCTCCCTTAAGAATGTTCATTCTGGCGTCCAAAGTGTACTCGACAAATATCCATTTTGGACGTTCAAATGTTCATATCGGATATATTGGGTGGATTTTGCTGTGAGCTGAACCTGCATGCTCTCATCCAGTCATTCGGCAGAGGCCAATGATTCCCCGATCCGGAGGAGGGTCGAGGGTCGAGATTAATTAGGGGCAACCTGGGAGGAGATCTAAAATGAAACTTCGCAATATTTTGGCCACAACCACAGCAGCCACTCTGGCGCTTGCAGGCGCGGCATTTGCTGACGGCCACGGCGGCTATAAGATCGGTATCACGCAGAACAACGTTGGCGTGGACAGCTACCAGACGACCTATGAAAAAGCGTTCATCGCGGCAGCAGAAGCAAATGACAACGTTGAAGCCGTTGTGCTTGACGCGGGCGGCGATGTTGCGCGTCAGATCGCTCAGATGGAAGACCTGATCCAGCAAGAAGTCGACGCAATCATCATCTGGCCAACCAACGGCGAGGCCGTAATCCCAGCTGTTCGCAAGGCCCACAAGGCTGGTATCCCTGTCGTCGTAACAAACTCTAACATTGCCGAAGCCGGCTTTGAATTCGTCAAATCCTTCTCCGGTCCTGACAACATCACGCAAGGCTCACGCTCTGCCGAGATCATGTGTGACAAGTTCAAGGCCATGGGCATCGAAAACGAAGCGCAGGTTGTGCACATTACTGGCCAGCCCGGTTACACCACAGCAATTGAGCGCGCCAAGGGCTTTGACGATCGTCTGCCAGAAGTTTGCCCGAACGTGACAATCGTCGACACACAGCCAGGTGACTGGAACCGTGAGAAATCCCAGAAAGTCATGGAAGCCTTCCTTGTCAAGTATGACGACATCGACGGCGTTTATGCTGGCGACGACAACATGGGCGTCGGCGCACTGAACGCGGCGAAAGCAGCAGGTCGCGAAGGCATTATCTTTGTTGGCGCTACGAACTTCGCGGTTGGCTATGAAGCCATGGAACGCGGCGAGTATTGGGGTTCCATCTACCAGTCACCTGTTGATGACGCCGAAGCGGCTCTAAAAACAGCCCTCGACATTCTGAACGGCAAAGAATTGCCTTTCCTGAACTACTTCGACACGCCGAAGATCACTCAGGGTAACCAAAGCGAGTTCACCAAGCCTGTCTTCTAAGACAAACGACGTAGTGGGCGCGGCTTAGCACCGCGCCCAGAATTTCTAAAAATTACAAACATTCGGGGAGAGTGCCATGGGCCGTCTAACGGGACGTTCATGCATCGTGACAGGAGCTGCACGCGGTATTGGCCGCGCGATTGGTGAAGCTCTGCTCGACGAAGGTGCCGACGTTTGCTTTGCAGATATCAACGGCGATCTGGTTGCAAAAGTGGTAGAGGCCAATGCAGGCCGGGCCGACCAAAGCGGCGGTAGAGTCATTTGGGCGGCAGTCGATGTCGCCGAGCGCGAACAGGTGCGCGCCTTGATTGACAAGGCAGTGGACGCCTTTGGTAAGATCGACGTCAAATTTAACAATGCGGGCGTGAACAAACCAATGAACTTTCTCGATGTGACCGAGGAAAATTGGGAATTCATAATGCGGATCAATGGGCTGGGGTGTCTTATCGGGATGCAGGAAGCCGCGAAACAGTTTATTCGGCAGGGAACACCGGGCAAGATCATCAACACCGCCTCGATTGCCAGTCGTCAGGGGTTTGACAACGTCGCCCCCTATTGTGCCAGCAAGTTCGGTGTTGTTGCTCTGACACAGTCAGGCGCACGCGATCTGGCAAAACATGATATCACCGTTACAGGGTTCGCGCCAGGCGTAGTGGCAACCGAGATGTGGGAAGAAGTCGACCGCACTCTGATGGAAATCGGTGCCTCGGAAAAACCGGGACAGGCGATGGACGAATTCTCTTCCGAGATTCTCAAGGGCCGCGTGGCCAAGCCAGAGGATATAACGGGAACGACTACATTCCTCGCCTCAAAGGACAGCGACTATATGACCGGTCAGATCGTGATGATCGACGGCGGAATGACATTGGTTTGATAAAGGCTGCGCAACAGCTTTGAAGGCGCGCCGCTCTACAAACGATTTTGCACCGACATGGTGCTACAAGGGAGGGGCGCATGGGAGGCGTTACTAAAGCACAGATCGGAAGCTTTCTGGCCCGTCAGGGGATATTGATTGCCTTCGCTTTGTTTATGATCGGGTTTGCGCTGGCTAACGGCCGCTTTCTCGATCCCGACAATATCATGGGCGTTATCCGCTCCTCGGCCATTTTGGGCGTTATGGCGCTGGGGGTCACCTTTGTGGTGATTAGCGGCAATCTTGATCTTTCAGTTGGATCGATGATGTCGTTCTCCACCATTGTGGTGCTGGATCTGCACGACAAGATCGGGCCGACCATGGCGATCCCTTTGATGTTTTCCATGACGCTGTGTCTCGGGGCTTTCGTCGGGTTTCTTGTGGGTTATCTCAAGCTCAATTCACTCATTGTCACGCTTGGCATGCTCTCGGCCATCCATGGTCTGACGCTGACCTATTCGGGCGGCAAAAACATGGATATCATCGACAAGGAAGGCACCTGGTTCAGCGTGTTCGGTCAGGGCAGCGCCCTGGGTATTCCCGTGCCGATCCTGATTTTCGTCCTGCTCGCAGCGTTTTTGGGAATTCTGCTGTCGAAAACACCTTTCGGACGCAAAGTCTATGCGGTGGGCGGCAATGGCGTGGCCTCAACATTCTCGGGCATCCGCAGGCCGCGCGTCGTTTTCATGTGCTACATCCTGTCAGCATTTTGCGTCGCAACAGCTGGGCTTATTCAAGCCAGCCGGTCACTGGGCTCGCAGAACACTGTTGGCCAAGGGCTTGAGCTTGAAGTGCTGGCAGCCGTCATTCTTGGCGGAGCCTCGCTGCTTGGCGGGTCCGGTACGATCTTCAAAACCGTCATTGGCGTGCTCATTCTGGGGTTCATCCAGAACGGTCTGCTGCTCGTTGGCCTGCAATTCTACGTCCAGTTCGTCGTGACTTGGGTCATCATCATCCTTGCTGTCTGGCTCGATATCGCTGCCAAGCGCGGCAAGCTCTGGTCACCAATTGCGTGAGGTATTGAACATGGAAACCGGCAAATACAGCAAATACCTGAAGAGCGGCGCGATTTGGGGCTTTATCGTCCTTGAACTGATCTTCTTCACCATCGCGGGCGAATTCTTGTCGCTCTCTGACAAAGCCTTCATGGATGCCGACAACATGTTGCTGCTCTTCAAGCAATCGGCGCCCATCGGGATCATCGCGATGGGCATGACGATCATCATGGTCAATGGGAACATCGATCTGAGCGTCGGTGCGATCTATGCCATTTGCGCCATTGTATTGTTGGACAGCATGACATGGCCCATGTTCGCAACGCTTGGCGATGGTGTGATTCCTGTGGCTTGGGCGTTGGCTTTGCTGGTTGGCGTCTTGCTAGGTGCATTGAACGGGCTAATCGTCTGGAAAACCGGCGTGGACGCCTTCATCGTGACGCTGGGTTCGATGCTGGGCTATCGCGGCTTGGTATTCATGTACAACGGTGAGCAGCCCACCAGCCATCTCAACTGGACACTAGTGGATTTCGCCGAGGCGCAATTTTTGGGGCTGCACACGCCGACATGGTTCCTGCTTATCGCAACCACCGCAATCTGGTTCCTGATGAACCGCACGGTGCACGGACGCAACGCCTATGCCATTGGCAACAATCGCGAAGCTGCAGTCAATGCGGGTATCCGCGTCGGCCCACATATAATGATCAATTTCATGATCATCGGCTTCTTGTCGGCACTGTCTGCCGTTGTGTTCTACTCTGAAAGCGGATCGGTCAACCCGAACGACGGGGAACTCTACGAACTTTGGGTAATCACGGCCGTTGTGCTTGGCGGCACCAAACTGACCGGCGGCGCAGGGTCTATCGTTGGCACATTTGGCGGCGTTCTTGCGATCCAACTTTTGCGCAAAGGCCTAAGCCATATCGGCGCAGACACTTCGACCGTCAATCTGGTGATCGGCCTCATTCTGATCGCAGTGCTCTTCTTGGACCGTCAGTTGAACATAAAAGGTAAAGAGGAGTTGAAGGTATGACTGATCAAACACCCGTCCTGCGCCTGGAGGGCATCGTCAAAACTTTCCCAGGTGTACGTGCCCTTGATGGCGTGTCGCTTAACATCATGCCCGGCGAAGTTCATGCCCTGATGGGCGAGAACGGTGCCGGAAAGTCGACGTTGATGAAAGTGCTCGGAGGCATTTATCAACCAGATGAGGGCCAGATTATTGTTGGCGAGGCACCCTCGGTGATGTCCTCTCCGCTAGATGCCAAAGCCAAGGGGATCGTCTTTATTCACCAAGAACTTAGCCTCGCGGATGAGCTTTCCGTGGCCGAGAACATCTACCTCGGCGAGCTACCTCGCAAACGTTTTGGCATGGTCGATTGGGACACGCTTTACAGGCGCACCGATGCTATCCTCGACAAGTTGAAAGTGGGCTTCAACGCGAAAACCATTGTGGGGGATCTGTCAATTGCCAACCAGCAAATGGTGGAAATCGCGCGCGCTCTGACGGTTGAAGCCAAAGCTGTGATCTTTGATGAGCCAACAGCGTCTTTGACCGATGCTGAAAAAGTGGTGCTGTTCGAAGTCATTTCCGACCTACAGGCGCAGGGCGTTGGCATCGTCTATATCTCGCACCGGATGGAAGAGATTTTCAAAATCACCGATCGCATCAGCGTGCTGCGCGATGGCAGCTATCGCAGCACCGTGAACACGGCCGACACCAACGAAGAATCCATCACACAACTGATGATCGGCCGTTCGCTCGACCTGAGTCGCAACGAAAGCCACCATGAACTGGGCGATGTCGCGCTAGAAGTACGCGGGCTTAGCTGTGGCAATCTGTATACCGACGTCAGTTTCGAAGTGCGCCGCGGCGAGGTTCTGGGTTTTTACGGTCTGGTCGGCGCCGGACGGACCGAAATTGCCGAAACCCTCTTTGGCTTACGTGACCCAAGTGCCGGCACGGTCCTGCTTGATGGGGTGGAAACGACGATCAACTCCCCAGCCGATGCAATTTCCAAGGGCATCTCGCTGGTCCCAGAAGATCGCAAAGGCCAAGGGCTGGTTCTGGGCATGAACTGCCGAGACAACATGACCCTGCCGCAGGTCGATGATCTGACCGCCGGGCCTTTCGTGGCTGAAGGGTCTGAAGTTGCGATCTTTGACCAATATCGCGACAAGCTGGATATCCGCACGCCCGGCTGGAAACAAATCGTTGGGAACTTATCAGGCGGAAACCAGCAAAAGATTGTCATTGGCAAATGGCTATCCATGCACCCCAGCGTCCTGATTGTGGATGAACCGACGCGTGGCATTGATGTGGGCTCAAAAGCCGAAATCCACAATCTGATCCGTGACTTGGCGGCGCAGGGATACGCGGTGATCGTGATCAGTTCAGAGATGCCAGAGGTACTGCATGTGAGCGACCGGATCGTGGCCATGTATTCGGGCAAGGTAATGCGAACTTTCACGTCAGAAGAAGTCACTGAGGAAAGCCTGATACAAGCCATTTCCGGATTGTCTTCAGACAAAGCCGCCTGATGCGCGTCTGATGGCCGAATAGGGCGCACATATGGTGCGCAATCTGGTGCGAGCCGGGCATGAGGTTACGGTCTGGAACCGCACGCTCAATGAAGCAGCCGACTTCGCCCGCGAGGTCGGCTGCGATGTCACTAACAGCCTCGTCGAGTTGGCGACAAGGCCGCGAAAGTGACCAAGATCATCCGCCGTGGCGCACTATGGACAGCACGCGGATCTTGACGACCCTTTTTGTCGACACCTGCCGCATTTGATTTCGCAGAGTGCACTTTTGAATCTACGCGGGATCATAGCCATGAAAAAGCGGCCCGGCTTTGGGGGAAAGGACACCCGCACCAAAGCACCAAAGCACCAAAGGTGTGCCCCAGCCTCAGAGGCAAACCCACTGCCTGCTTGCATGCGATTGCTGCATCGCTTCTACGGTTCTTTGAACTTCATAGGCCTCGCGAAAATCGGGGCCACAGGTAACACCACCACTATGCGCAGCCAGCAATTCGGCCACCTCGATCACCTTGAGGTCGTTAAACCCCAGGTGATGGCCCGGTGCCGGGCAGAATTGGCCGTACGGCGGATGCGCCGGACCTGCCTCTATTTTCGTGTAGCCACTCCGTCCGGGCTGACCAGACCAAAAGGCAAGCTCGTTCATACGCTCTTGGGTGAACGCCAGTGCTCCCTTTGTACCGGTAATTTCCCAAGACAGGTCCATCGTGCGCGCAGTCGCTGCCCAATTGGCCTCCAGACTGCCGCTCACCCCGGATTGAAAGCGAACCAGCGCATGGGTCATGTCATCAACCTCAACGGCCGCGCGCTCTGTCGTACGATGGGACTTGGGCCGTGTTGGGTGGATTGTCCGGCAATCCGCCTGAACCTCTGCCATTGGCCCCAGCAGATAACGCGCCATCGAGATAATATGGCTGCCAATGTCGGCCAAAGCACCGCCGCCCTGAATATCCGTACGGAAAGAATGGGGCACGTTCGGATCGAACATGTAGTTTTCGGCGTGACGCCCACGAAAGCCTGTAACCTCACCAATCTCGCCCGATGTGATAATCTCCCGCGCTAATTTTATCATCGGATTGCGCTGAAAGTTGAAGCCCACCATGGTCACAATGCCTGCGGCCTCGGCGGCTTGGGTCATTTCCAGTGCGATGGCTGCTGTGGTTGAAAGCGGTTTCTCGCAGTAGACCGTTTTACCGGCCTTGATCGCAGCAAAGGCAATCGGTGCATGAAATATATTCGGTGCAGTGATAGCAACGATATCAAC
This sequence comes from Pseudophaeobacter flagellatus, assembly GCF_021228235.1. Classification (GTDB taxonomy): domain Bacteria; phylum Pseudomonadota; class Alphaproteobacteria; order Rhodobacterales; family Rhodobacteraceae; genus Pseudophaeobacter; species Pseudophaeobacter flagellatus. The sequence goes on along the minus strand of NZ_JAJQRG010000009.1, from coordinate 52,420 downwards.
GCCCTTATCATTGACAAGCGTTGCCCAATCTCCGGTTGACTGCTCAAAGCCAAGAGTTTGCGCCGCATCGCGTGCGATTTCATCATTGATATCCGCCAGCACGCGCAAGCGCGGTTCAGCCTGCACATCAAACAGGCCTGAAACAGAGCGGAACGCATTCGCATGGCAACGTCCCATGAAGCCTGACCCAACAAGTCCTATCCCGATCTCCGATTTACCCATGTCTTGCCCTCTTTGTTTTTTGGCCTAAGCCGCGTCAGAACCGCGATGATGAGAGACGGCGTCGATCAGGTTTTCTTCCGTCATGTCGTCGCCTTTGAACTCAGCCACGACGGCGCCTTCGGACATGGTCAAAACGCGATGGCTGACGCCCAGCACCTCAGGCATTTCCGAAGAAATCACGATTACGGCCAGCCCTTTTTCCGCCAGCTCGGCGATCAATTCGTGGATCGCTGATTTGGACCCCACATCAATGCCCCGTGTTGGCTCATCAAGGATGATCAGCTTGGGCTCAGCGCAGAGCCATTTCGCCAGCACGAATTTCTGCTGGTTGCCGCCTGACAGTTGCGACATTGCCTGATCCGGTCCGGTCGTCTTGATCGCAAGCGCCGATTGGTATTTCTCATAGGTGGCCAATTCCTTCGACCGGCTCATTACAGCCATTTCGGAAAACTGTTTCAGATGCGGCAGCGAGGTGTTTTCACGTCCCCCCATCATCAGGACCAACCCCTGTTCCTTACGGCTTTCAGGAACCAGTGCCATGCCCATATCGATGGCTTGACGCGGGGTGGGAAGCTCGATCGGCGCACCTTTCCAAAAAATCGTGCCCGCGTCAGCGCGACGCACACCAAAAATGGCTTCAACCAATTCCGAGCGTCCCGCACCGACAAGGCCGTACAGCCCAAGAACTTCACCTTCGCGAACCGAGAAAGAAACATCGCTGAACTGACCATTTTTGCTCAGACCATCGACAGACAGCACTTTTGCCCCGAACATTTCCTTAGCCTTGACGAAATAGGCATCAAGCGTACGCCCGATCATCATGCGCGTAACCTGGTTCAGACCGGTGTCTTGGGTCTCTACCGTGCCTTGCACTTGACCATCACGCAACACAGTGATCCTGTCGGTGATGTCAAAAATCTCGTCCATCTTATGCGAGATATAGACAATGCCCACACCGCGCGCTTTCAACCCCCGTATGGTCTGGAACAGCTGATCTTTCTCGTTGTCCGTCAGCGATGCGGTCGGTTCATCAAAGATCACGACATTCGCGCTAAAGGCCTCGGCACGCGCAATCTCGACCATTTGCTGCATGGCAACAGAAAGGGTCCCTACCCTTACATCGGGCCCAAACCCGCATCCCAGTGCCTCAAGCGCGCGGGATGCATCGCGGCGCAGCTCACGCTTTTTCAGCACACCAAACCGATTGGTCGGCCAAGCCCCCAAATAGATATTCTCGGCAACTGACAATTCCGGCGACAGTGACAGTTCCTGATGAATCAGCAGGATGCCCTTTTGTCTTGCATCCAGCGGTCCCGCCACCTGTATCGGCTCACCCTGATAGATGATCTCTCCGCCATCAGGTTTGTGTAGCCCGGCCAGAACCTTCATCAGGGTCGATTTCCCTGCACCGTTTTCCCCAACCAGCGCATGAACCTCTCCGGGACGGATATCAAAGCTGACGTTGTCTAGCGCTTTGACCCCAGGGAACACCTTGGTGATACCCTTAACCTTAAGAATAGCGGCATTCATCGCTCATCTCCCCCATGGTTCAGCAATTTGTCCAATACCAGCGCCAGCACAAGTACCGCGCCCATCACCATCAGCTCAACGTAGTTAGGTGTATTGAGCAAACGAAGCCCATTGCGCAGGACAGCCAGTGTCAGCACGCCGCCAATGGTCATCCACATACTGCCAAATCCGCCCTGAAGACGTATGCCGCCCAGAACAACGGCAATGATTGTCCAAAGCTCCCAAACCTTGCCAGCATTGGGTTCGGCCGTGCCAAGTCGCATCGACAGAAGGATTCCGCAGACCGCCGCGAGTGTGCCACAAATGGTGAAATTGATGATCTTGTGTCGTTTGACGTTGATGCCAGCGCCATGCGCAGCCTCGATATTATCGCCCACAGCATAGGTTTCGCGCCCGTGGCGCGTGCTTGACAGCACCCATTGGAAAAATAGCGCCATCGCGAAAAAGATGATCGCAGTAATCGAGATTGGGCCAATGTAGATTTCCGGAATTTCAGTATAGCTGAAATCCTGCACCATCAGGGCATTTTCACCGGTATAGACAAACACCAGCCCACGAATGCCAATAAGCGCGCCAAGTGTCACCACAAAGGAATGCATGCCTGACAGAGCGACCAGAGTGCCGTTCACAAAACCCAGCGCGGCCCCGGACAACAGCCCAAGACAGATTGCAGGCCAGACGCCCATATGATCCTGCAATCCGATCGCCAATGCCGAGGCCAGCGCAAGAATTGCACCAACCGACAGGTCAATCTCGCCGTCGATCATGACCATGGTCATGCCAATGGCAAGAATACCGATAAATGCGCCTTGGGTTAAAATGTTACCAATATTGTGAACGGTCAAAAAATACGGGCTGGCCACCGAAAACACCACCACCGTAAGTGCCAGAAACACCCAGATGTGATTTCTTAGCAGCCATGACAGCGCCGCGCTTAACGCCCTGTTCGGCCGAGAGTCCATAGTGTGGCTCATGCGAAAACCCTCCCGCGTTTTGCGCCCAGATCAATCCAAACCGCAATGATGATAACCGCCCAAGTCACAAGCCACTGCACATAGTAGGCGAACCCAAGCAGCAGCAGACCATTTTGGATAAAACCAAGCATCGAAATGCCGATCACCGTCCGCCAGATGCTTCCAGACCCACCCAGCAACGACGTACCGCCAAGGATCACACCGGCCAGAACCGTCAGCTCATACCCCTGCCCGATCGTGTTTTGTGCCCCCATAACTCGGCTCCCCATGATGATCGCCGCGAACCCAGTGGTGAGGCCCGACAGCACATAGGTCCAGAACACAGTCCAGCGGGCATCCACCCCGGAAAAGACGCTTGCGGTTTCATTGCCGCCCACAGCGTAAACGCGGCGTCCGAAGGTCGTGTATTGAAGCACGAGTCCGGCAATGATCGCACCCAGAAGGAAAAGGATCACCGGAACTGGTAGGCCCAGAAAATCACCGCGTCCAAAGACGGCAAACCAGGTGTTCTGCGCGTCCTGCACATTCACGTTGGAACCACCCGAGTAAAATAGCACAAGCCCTTGTAAAAATGATAACATTGCCAGAGTCACGATCAACGCGTTCAATCCGACAAACCCCACCAAAATCCCATTGAATGCACCGATGAGTATCCCCGCACCGAGCGTCATGATAATCGCTGGAAAGGGCCCTGCAATGTTGTGCTGATCCACAACAATCACGGTGAGCAGCGTCAGAAGCGACCCCACCGAAAGATCCAGGCGCCCCGTCAACACGACAAAAGTCACGCCAAGCGCCATCATTCCTGTTATTGAAACCTGCCGTAGGACATCAAGGATATTGCCCGGCGTCAGAAATGCATCTGCACTAAGGGCAACCGCTGCCAAAAATACGAGAAAGCCCAAAATCAGCCCATGACGTCTTAGGACGGTATTGATCGATTGCTGCATAGTAAAACGTCCTCCCTGATCCAACGATAGGCAACCCATATTTCACGAGATACGGCCGATTTATCCAAAATGAATCTTTCGACCTTTTTGAAGCGCGCGGACTTGCGATCGTGCTACTAAAGCCAATGTGGAAAAATCAGATTTGGATATTTCTACGATTGAGCGCTGTTGTGATCTGCAGAACACTTGAGGACAAGCACCCCGCCAATGCTGCCAACGGGGGTCACGCACTGGAAAAATGGTGGCATTCAGAGGAGGAACTCATGATTTATTGGACCAAAGCACTCGGTCTCGCCACCGCTGTGGCATTCAGCGCAGGTGCCGCATTTGCAGAGGACGCGCCAGAATGGTTAGGCGGTGAATTGAAAAAACCACTGTCGGAAACCCGCATCGGCATAACCTTGCTTTATCCCGGCTCAAACGCCTATCAAGCGAAATACGCAGAAACCGCCGAGGCCTATACCAAGGAACTGGGTATTCAGGCGACAGTGATGGACCCTCAAGGCGACCCGGCCGTTCAATTTGACCAGATTCAGGATATGGCATCCCAAAACATGGACGCACTCGTCGTCTGGCCTACGTCACAAAATGCGCTTATCCCTGCAATCCGTAATGCATCGCGCGCAGGTATCCCTGTGATAACGTCGAATTCGCCCATCGGCGAAGCAGGCCGTCGCTACATCGTCAGTCACACTGGTCCCGACGACTGTGCTCAGGCCGAGCAATCTGCCGAAATGCTTGCCGACTCGCTTGGTGGCGAAGGTGATATTGTGGTTGTTGAGGGGACGCCGGGATATTCAGTTTCGATCCTGCGTAAAAACTGCTTCCTCGACAAGATGGCCGATGATTATCCCAACATCAACATTCTGGCCAGCCAGACAGCCGAGTGGAATCGTGAGAAGGCACAGACCGTAATGGAAACCTTCCTAACCCAGTTTGGCGACCAGATCGACGGCGTATATGCTTTTGATGACGGCATGGGACTAGGTGTCATCAGCGCGCTGCAAGGCGCTGGTAAAGCACCGGGAGATGTGAAGGTAGTGACATGTAACCAGTTCGGCGAAGGTTGGGATGCGATGAAGTCCGGCTGGCACTCAGGCTCGAACAAGCAAAGCCCAATTGATGATGCGATCCTCGCGATCCAAACGGCAATCAAGGTTGCCAACGGGATCGAAGTGCCGTCGCTTCAGGGTATCGAAACGCCAAAAGTTCTGCCGGAGAATGTAGATAGTTTCGGGCGCCCTTCCTGGTAAGGGCAGCCGCATGACAACCAAGGCCGCGTCCTCGGGCGCGGCCTTTTCTGTTCAGTAGTGACCGCTTTTGCGCATAATGGCGTCGATCCGGTTTTGAGATTTACTCAGGGCCTCTTTCACAGACTGCGTTCCCTGTAGCATCAAATGGATCTCATCCCCCAAGACGTTAAGAAGACTGCTGAATTCCGGGATCGGTGGACGAGGCCAGGTCTGTAGTTCACCGCGCCGCTCCATGGCGTCCACCTCACTGATCAAGGTCGAACTGGCCTGTACTTCAGGGTCCGCGCTGGTGGAAAACCGCGGGCTGGTGAGATTACCGTTCAGCACATACCATTTCAGCATCTCCGGGCGGGTCAAGTATTCCATGACCTTCCAAGAGGCCGCCTTGCGCTTTGGTGCCAACCCTGCAGGCATCGCGAGCGAAAAGCCTCCAATCGGTGACACGGTGCGCGCACCCGGGCCATGTGGGTGAGGCACGAATTTTACGTTTCCGTGGGCCGGAGAGGCCGGGTTCAACTCAAATGCAGCGGCCCGGATGCTCCAGCCATAGGTCATTGCTGCCTCGCCTTTGGAGAAAATATTGATCCTTTTATCCCAGTTGCAGGTCAGGCTTTCCTTGTGAGAAAAACTGACAAGCTCCAACAGGAATTCTGCCGTTTCACGCGCCACATCACTGTCCAGTCGAGGCCGGTAGTTTTCCTTTTCAATCATAGTGATATTGAAATCATCACCAATCGGATCAAGATTGATGATCGGTTGACCGAAATCCGCCAGGGTCTGCACAAAGCTATGCGCAACCGGCGTACCGCGCCCAAAATTCATGACAATGCCCGACATGCTAAAACTGGACTGATGCAAGACACGCGCCGCCAACAATAACTCTTCCGTAGTCCTGGGCGCGGACAGTCCAGCCTCGGCAAACAAATCAGAGCGGCAAAAAAGCAATTCTGCGGTTGGCTGGATGGGCAAACCATATTGGTTACCGTTCCAGGATGAGCCTTTGTAGGCTGCATTGTGGAAATCAGAAGGGTTATAACGCTCTTCCAGCATGATTTGATCCAAGGGCTCGATCAGGCCTTCGGTGGCAAGTTGCCCAATCCAGGGCAAATCCACCGCAACCAGATCGTATTTGGAAACCGGCAGCTGCGCATTCACCATGATCTCACAGTGTAGTTCATCAAGCGACAAATTAATGATTTCCATATTGGTGCCGCAAAGTTCGTCCAAATTGGACGAAAACTCGTTAAGTGTCTGAAAGGTGGGATCGAGCGAACTGAGAATGCGAAAACTGCGATCGACTGCGATACCCGCACGCATCGCATTTGGATAGGGTAACGTCTTGGATGCCATGTAGTAGCCACCAAAATAGAAATCACTCATTTCCCCGTCGCCAGTGGTAAAACCGAACGTATTACCAACCATCGCCTTCAATTGCATCGCAAAACTTTCGAATTCGGCAATCAATGCACGTGTCGGATGCAACGAAAATGATTTGCCCGTTCGGGATTTGGGGCGCTTTAGCAGCAATCCCTCGTCAATAAGTTCTGAAATACGCCGCATGGCGGTTCCGTAGGGTACGTCCGCCGCCATTGCCGCAGAGGTCACGGTCAACAGCCGCCCCTCCAGATGGCGCCGCATCGCATAAGACACAATGTTCCATCGCGGATCCACCGTCGTAAGACTTGTGCGTTTTTCAGACAGCTCTCGGTTCGAATCCACAAAGGTCAAGATTCGAAGAAGTTCCTCACGTGTCATTTGATATCCCCTGTCATCCTGCCTGAGCTATCTTGCCATGGTTTCAGACCTGACAAAGAGTGCCAGATGCAATTATGTCCAAAACTGATAATTTGCGTGTTCAGTAATCGGCCACCGAGGTGCAACTTGTCGCCAAAAGGTTTATCGGCGGAGACAAGAATGGCGCGCACAGAATACGACTACATTGTGATCGGAGCTGGCTCAGCTGGATGTGCCGTCGCTGGGCGGTTAGGTGAAGCGGGATATTCGGTTCTATTGCTCGAAGCTGGCGGCAAGGACCGCAATCCGTTCATCCACATTCCCTTGGGCTACTCTATGCTTTACGCCAATCCCAAGGTGAACTGGTGCTATGAAAGCGCGCCCGAGCCGCATCTGAACAATCGCCGCCTGTTCCAACCGCGCGGCAAGGTGTTGGGCGGCACTGGCGCGATCAACGGCATGATCTATATGCGCGGCCAACCTCAAGATTTCGACGGTTGGGAACAGGATGGCTGCACCGGTTGGGGGTGGGACGATGTCTTGCCGTTCTTCAAATCCTGCGAAGATCAAGAACGTGGCGCGGACAAGTTCCACGGCACAGGAGGGCCAGTAGCAGTTTCCGATATTCGCACAGAGCACGAATTGGGCGAAGCATTCCACGCGGCTTCCGAAGCGCTTGGCGTGCCGCACAATGACGATTTCAATGGGGCGCAGCAGGAAGGCACGGGGTACGTGCAAACGACCACAAAAAACGGGATGCGTTGGAGCACCGCTGCAGGCTATCTGAAAGGCAAGGCAAAAGATAACATCGACCTGCAGTTGAACGCGATGGTCTACAAGGTCACGCTAAATGGCAGACGCGCCACCGGGGTGAAATGGACCGACAAACGCGGCAAACACGAAGCCCGCGCACGCCGTGAGGTCATCCTCAGCGGTGGGACATTCAACTCACCACAACTATTGCAGCTTTCCGGCATTGGCCCCGGTGCGCTTTTGCAAAAGCACGGAATCGACGTGAAACACGAAATGCCCGGCGTTGGCGAGAACCTGCAGGATCATTTTGGTATCGGTGCCGAATACCGGTCGACGGTACATTCAACCGTCAATGATCTGTATAACAACAAGTTCAAAGGCGGGTTGCAACTTTTGCGCCATCTGCTTTTCCGCACCGGACCTTTTGCGGACAATGGCAACTATTCCAATACGTTCATCTGCTCTGGTCCAGAAATTGACCGCCCCGATATGATGGTCACCTTTATGGCATGGTGCACCGATGAACAGCTCAAGCCTCACCCTTTTCCCGGGTTTACTATTCTCGCAGAACACATGCGCCCGTCCTCCCGCGGGCATGTCAGGATCTCTGGTGCGTCTGCGCGGGACAAGCCGGAGATCCAATTTAATTTCTTTGCAGATGAAGCCGATCAACGCGCCGCAATCGCGGGTTTGAAATTCGGACGCAAAATTGCAGAAACTTCCCCAATGTCGGACTGTGTGGACTACGAACTTTCCCCCGGAGAAAATGTGCAAACAGATGCTGAACTACTGGCGTATTGTCGGGCCAATGGCCTATCGCTGCTGCACCCGGTTGGCACCTGTAAAATGGGCACAGGCGCAGACGCCGTGGTTGATCCACGCCTGCAGGTCCATGGGATCGACGGGCTTCGGGTCGCGGATGCCTCGATCATGCCGCGCATTGTGACGGGCAATACCAACGCAGCCTCGATCATGATTGGCGAAAAAGCAGCGGCAATGATCCTTGAAGATACGCGGAGGAATATTTGATGAAAACCTTGCAGTTGGCCCTGATGGGGACAGGACGAATGGCGCATGTTTATGGCCCCAAGATTAACGCACACCCCGGACTGCAGCTGGAAGTGGTGTTCAACCCGCGCATGGAATCTGCCCAAAAGGTCGCAAAAATATATGGTGGACGGGCCATGGATGATCTGGACACTGTGTTGGCGGATTCAGCCGTCGATGCGGTCATTATCGCAACCCCGACAGACACGCATGTCGACTATATCATCGCAGCCGCAAAAGCTGGCAAGCCGATCTATTGTGAGAAGCCTCTGGATCAGTCACTTGATCGGGTGGATCAGGCCCTGGCAGCACTCGACGCCAACCCTGTGCCCTTCATGCTCGGCTTCAACCGAAGGTTTGATCCGGACAACAATGCGCTGCGCGAGGCGGTCAAGAGAGGCGAGGTTGGGCGTTTAAATATGCTGATGAGCTGGTCCAGAGAACCCAGCACACCACCCATTGAATATGTTCGGGCCTCTGGCGGCTATTTCGTTGACGCCACGATTCACGATATAGATCTGTTATGCTGGATCGCGGGGGAACGCCCGGTGGAAGTGCAGGCTTTCGGCTCCTGCATGTTCGACGACCAAATCGGTGCCGAGGGCGATTTCGATCTGACGATGACAACGTTGAAAATGCCATCTGGCGCACTGGTTCACATCAACAATTCCCGCTCATGTGCCTATGGATTCGACCAACGCCTTGAAGCATTCGGCGACAAAGGAATGGTGCAGACGCTGAACCACCGGGAGGACAATCTAGTCCGCTGGGACAACTGCCGCACCGTTGCCCGCGAACCGCTCAAACATTTCTTTCTCGAACGCTATGATAGCTCATTCTATCGAGCGCTGGACGAATTCCACAATGCGGTGACAACAAATCGTACGCCATCGGCCACAGCCGAAGATGGTCGCTCAGCACTCGCTGTCGCCCTGGCATGCATGAGTTCTGCCTTGTCGGGACAGGTCGTCAGACTAGATCATAGAAGTTAATCGGGCTAAAAGCTCCAACCCAAGAACTTTGTCGTGATGGCCCAGGTTTTGAATACTTCATAAGCGCGCTTTCAAGGGCTTCATTCCGCTCCGCTTGCTTCAACATGTGTACTGCGCGTGTCGCACCAACGCAGAACGCCAGCCGACTTCTTGCAGGGGCTGATTCTCTATGCAGCCACTGCCCCCCCCCGAAGAAGGCGGACAGCGCGCCCTGATACGCGCGGATCTTATAAGTCTTGGGGGTATCCGTGTTGAAAAGCCGTCAGATTCGATGCTTTCACGGTGTGCCTCTGACAGTGCTGACAGCCCCGACAGTGGGTTTGAGGTGCCCCCAGTTTCCTAGACCCCTACCTTTTCCAGTTTGAGCTGTCTTTCTTCGAAGTCAACGGGCGAAAGCAAGCCGTTGTTCGTATGCTTGCGTTTTGAGTTGTAGAACAGTTCGATGTACTCAAAGACATCGCGCCGTGCTTCTTCTTTGGTGAATACATGGATAAATACTCCAAGGTTCATAAAAAATCGTGGAAATACGACGAGCGCGAGGTGAACAAATATCTGTCGCACTGGTTCCGCCGTAAAATTTCCAGCATTGACCGGGCCGAGGTTGAAAGGCTGCATGCAAAGATCGGTAAGGAAAACGGCATATATCAGGCTAATCGCCTGCTTGAACGCATTCGTTCCATTTTCAACAAGGGGATCGAATGGGGGTGGAAGGGCGTGAACCCGGCGACCGGGATCAAGAAATTCCGTGAACAGAGCCGCGACAGGTTCCTGCAACCAGATGAGCTGCCCCGTTTCTTTGAAGCCCTGGCGAATGAACCCAATGAGGCCGCGCGGGATTTCTTTATGATCTCTCTGCTGACTGGCGCGCGCAAATCAAACACCCTGGCAATGATGTGGAAGGATATCAGCTTTGAAGCCGCAACCTGGCGCATTGAGGAAACCAAAAACGCCGACCCGCTGACAGTCCACCTGCCGCAGCAAGCCGTTGAATTGCTGATCGAACGTAAGCTGAGATCGGACAGCCCCTATGTATTTGCAGGCTCCGGCAAGAGCGGCCACTTGGCCGACCCCAAGAAAGCCTGGACCCGTATTTTGGCAGAAGCAGGCATTGAAAACCTGCGCATACACGACCTGCGCCGCACACTTGGCAGCTATCAAGCGGCGACGGGGGCCAATGGCTATATCATCGGCAAATCGCTTGGCCACCGCTCGCAACAGTCCACCGCTATCTATGCCAGGCTAAACCTGGACCCGGTCCGCGAAAGCGTAGACAGGGCAACTGAGCTAATGTTCTCGAAGACGCGGTAGCATATCTTCCTATGGCAGCTCTGCGCAGAAAGCGCCATTTGCAAAGTCTTGGGACTTGTCAGCTGGGAGGAGCAACCATGCTGCATGAGCATGTCAGGAGCGGCCGTTCGCCGCGGGTGAATCCACCAATCATCACCGAATGGACTGGATGCAGACTATTTATCCGATCTCTGCGACACCGCCTCAAGCCTTGGTGTTTATAAAGTCGTCGAAAATCGACTTTGCTTTGGCCGCTTTTCGTTGAACTCGCCATCTTGAACACCTGCCAGGAACCGCTCCGGTAAGGTACGTCTTCCGGATAACATCATTTAAGATTGCGCCCAATTCGGAAGCAGCAACCAAAAGTTGCTCTCTTCGCTTAGTATCGACTCGCATGTGTGCGACCCAATCGGGAATTCGTGTAAGGGTTCGCAAGCCTTCTTCAATACCCCAAAGAGAGTACCTAACGTCCAATCGCTTTGACTTCAGCCTGTCGGCAGCTTCCCGAGCCTTCTCGTGTTTTTCCTTGTGGGCTTGATCAGAACTGACCTTCGCAAGCACATAGCTCAGTGCAATAACTTCATGTACCAAGCGTCCAACATCATTCAGGTTTTCTGCCGCAGCTTGCCTAATAGCCCCGCGCACCTCTTCTTGCTTTCGCAATTTGAGCGGTTAAGAGCAAGTTCAAGATCGATATTACAGCCGCAACGCCCGCGGCGATTAGGGTGGCGGTTTCCTTAGTCATTGGATCTCCCGAAAACTTCTTTCTTACCCTTTCCATTGCAAGGATCGGTTAAAATGGGCTCGAAGCGGATATGCGGCAGCGTGGTTGCAGCGATATCGCACCTGATTCCGACCGCTAGTTGGCTCCAGTCGGCCCAATCGCGACATTTGTGCCAGGCACAGCAATGAAAGTGTTGCGGTGGCGAAGGCCAATGGCCGAACTGCAGAAAACTGCGTTTCATCCGCCCTCAATAACCGCCTCCGGTGCTGCGGTTGGCAACAAGGCCGGTAATGCGCAGGAAGTATCCTGAACGGTCCTCCTCTCTCCCTAAGCATGAAGCAAATCCACAAACAGCACTTGAAAAACGAACGTCTGACGACGCATACATTGTACCGGAGCAGGTAGACAAAACGGCATTGAACCTTTCCCGGGTGCGTTATTGCTGAACTGCAAACCTCTCCAGAAAGCAGGATCATTTAAGTACAAATCATCTACCAGGTAAGTCTTATGGAAACCCAGTTTGGAACAACCTTGCTCCCGAATGCGGATGATATTCGGGAAACGATCACTCGGCTAATCGACAGGCTGGAAACCTCGTTGCGGCACTTGCTGCTTGAGGTCTGGGACAGCCCCGAAGACAATGCGAGGGCAGAAGAAAAACTGAAGCGTATTTTCTCTGGTCAGGGGCACCCCGACAGCTGTATTTATGCCGCCCATGACGCGATATTGAATGCTGCGCTTTCACAGGATGAACCCGGCTTTGAACGGGCCTGTCTGGAATTTCTACAGCTCCCCGATCAGGTGCAGGCAAGCGGCCTCAGGGTGCGCGGCCTGTCTGAAAAAGAACTGGGGCCCACCGCATGTGACCTTCTTCGTCGTGCCTATTGCGATGATGCCGGGCTTACAGCAGATCTGCACGCGCCCGGCGTCGAGGAGGCGAAGAAAGCGGTTGCCAAGATCAATCTGGCAAGAGAGATGCTGCAGACCTACGCGCCTGACTGGGCCAGGGAATTCGACCTCCTCGCGCCGCAGATCTACCTTGCCGTTAACGAAGATCCGACGAAGAGCGGCTTTGTCGGTGCCACGGTCTTCGCAGCTTTCGGGTCGATCTTGGTGAATTCTGACAAGATTGATAGGCTGCCAACGGTTCTGATGACGCTGGTTCACGAAAGCTCTCATGCAAAGCTGTTCTTGTATCATCTTGATGACCCGGTCCTTTTGAATAAGGATACCGAGCGGTACACGTCGCCGCTTCGGTCTTCGCCGCGCCCTATGGAAGGGATTTTCCATGCCGCCTGGGTGTCCGCGCGCATGGTGCAGTCCGCGACGTGCATTCTCGACAATGGCTTTTGTGGGTCGGACGCCGAAGAGCTGCGCCGCCAAAGCACGCAGGCTTCTATCATCTATCAGGATTGTGCCACTGAAATTCAGCGGCATGCACGTATGACGCCATTGGGCCGACAATTGTTTGATGACGCACAGAGGGCGATGTCAGATGTACGCTGCTGACACCATTGGCGCGGCCTTTCTGAAACAGGTAGAGGCCACCCCCCAAGCCATACTTTTCGAAGTCGGCGGCGGGACTGGAATCGGAACCGGGATCGGGCGTCTCACATACTCAGACTTCAAAGCACGTATCGAGTTGACGCGGTTGGCCTTTGCAGAACACGGCGTTGCCGCAGGTCAGGTGGTGGGGCTTGCCAACACCAACCAGATTGACGCGTTCGCCGCAATTTTTGCGCTATGGGCATTGGGGGTATCGCCCCTGGTGCTCGATTTCAGAAGCCCGCCTTCGGACATTATGGAGAGGGCCACGAGGGCGCGTGCTGCATATATCTTTTCGGACTTCAGGAAGCTGGCGCAGCACGATGGAATTTTGGAATTTCCAAGAGTTGTTGTGGCGACTGACACTTCGGACGGGTTGGTTTTTCCAGCCGTGCCGGGTGGTACGGCAGATTTCATCATGAGCTCTGGAACAACAGGGGTTCCGGCGCTGCACCCCGTCTCTCATGCGGAACTCTTGAGCGCGCTTGACCGCATGGCCCTCGGTGGCGAAAGAGGCCATTGGGGAAATGCCGTCTCCTGCCTCAATCTCAGCTTTCCGGGAACACGCTATATCTGGTACCGCAACGCGATCAGCGGCCGAAAGATCATCACTGTTCCAGTTTTTTTCAGCTATGCGGAACTTGATGCGGCCCTTATGCACGAGAATGCTGAAGAAGTCACCTTGCCGCCGGTATTGATCCGCGGCCTGGTCCAGCACATCAAGGACCAGGGGCTGGTCGGGGATGGGCCGCGCTATGACCGCTTGGTCAAAATGCAAAGTATCGGCGGCCCATTACTTAGCCCTGCTCTGACCGAAGCAAAGTCCATCCTGTCAGACACGCTTTGCGTTACTTATTCTTCGACGCAAACGGGCATAATATCCCGCCTTGAAGGGAATGAGGTTGACAGCCATTCGAACTCCGTCGGAATGCCGCTTCCACATCATCATATCAGGATCGTCGACGACCAAGGCCAGTCCTTGCCGACAAATGAGGTCGGCCATATTGAAACGCAGGTGAATGAAAATACCGCTCGCCCCGGTGATCGCGGCTACCTGGATGACGACGGATATCTGTATGTTGTGGGAAGAGTTCAGGAATACCTGTGCCGCAACGGCGTTTCCTTCAATGCGCCGGACCTGGAAAATCAAATACAGATGGTTACCGGCGCGGCGCTTTGCTGCGTGATTTCCAGCCCTGGCGCGGCCGGTGATGAAGACCAGATCATTGCCGTCATTGAAGCCGCCCCAAGCCAGCTGAGTGATTTCAAAACCCGGTTGAGAGCACATCTGTCACCACTGACAAGGCCGGATAAAATCGTGCTGATGCAGGCGCTCCCCAAGACATCCGGTCTCAAAGTCGCCAGGGCACACCTGCATCAGCTGATCGTAAACGCTCCGGAGATATGCCATGTCCTCTGAGCTAGGCGATTGTGTCACAGACGCATTCAATACCTGCTTTCCCGATGCCGAACTGTTGCAAGACAGTGATTTTTTTGACCTGGGCGGGGATTCCCTGAAAGCCGTTGAACTGTGTCGCCTGATTGGTCGATGTCTTGGAACGGAAGTTCATCCATCCATTCTGTTTTCACATTCCACCCCGGTAACGCTCACTGATGCACTTCGGCACGAATACGGGTCCCTATGAAATTTTCAATGTTCGCAAGGAGGTAAGGGAGGTTTTCCTCATCGAAGTAGTGGCCATGCCCACAGGGCAAACGGGCTTGCCGATAAGCCGGAAACAGGTTTTTCACCCGCTTGCTGGTCAGGGCAAAATCACTCAGGAACGGGTTTCTTTCCGGGGCTCCTTCGCCAAAATTGAGCAACGCAGGAACGGCTATTGCCCTGTCGGGTATGGCATCAATAGCGGCAACCGATTTAATGTCGTGGCCAAGTTCCAGGAGTCGCTGCGCAAAGCTGATGGCATAAGGTGCCCCTTGGCAATTCCCCCCCACAAGCGCAATGTCATTGGGGAGTATGTCTGTCAGTTCCTCCGCTAGGTGCTGTGCCATTTCGGCCCCCAACTGATCCCGTTCAGGCGATGGTTTCATGATGACGCTAAGAGAGCGGAGTGCAAAAAACTGCTGCTCTGGATCCAGTGCAGCATAGAAATTCACTGGTTCGTGCCCAGCATTGAAGAACCACAGGATCGGAGGGAGAGAACCGGCTGAATTCAGGTATCTTCCCGCTCCATGAGGTCCAACTGAACGGCCCGGCCAATTTTTGGTCAAGCGCGCAATTGAACGAAACGTTTGGTCCATTTGCGGGTCTGTGGTCATCAGCAACTGTCTTGTTTCCAAAATAAAGCAGGATAAGGCTGGAAGCATGATTGAGGCGGCCCGTCATTTTGCAGACCGCCCCTCTCTTCAAAACTTGGATTGATGTGTCCGTTAAGCAGAGAAACCGGTACCTGGCGGGGCTATTTCACCCACTTTCGAAGCAGCGGCAGCCTTGCTGCCCTTTAACATCAGGATTTTGCTCGAATCTAGTTTCATCATATCTTCCTTTCTCGAAAAGTTTGATCAGGTAGAGATCATTTGTCTCTCCGTGTAAGCTGAAACAGAAAACTCATTTCAACTTAACGTGTCAATGGGGATTGCCAACTTGTTCTGCACTGATCGCAAAAGCCCCAGGCGGGTACGATCACGTGGTTATGTCTGCGGCGTAGCTGCGCCACAGGTCGAAGGCATCTGATCGGGCGTGGCGGTAGGAAATGCTGGACAGGCGATAGCGGCGGGGACGGAAGATCGTGTTTATCTGGTCGTGGGCGTAGAGGAAGCGCTGCGCCTGCCTGAGCGACTTGAACCGGCCCATGAGCTTCTCTCGTTTCCGCGTTGGTCGGTGCGAGCCCTCAATACGATTATTCAGGCCCTTGTGAGCCCGGTGATCTGCGGCCGGCGCCAGCTGGCGGATCGGCTTGATGTAACTGCGCAATTTGTCCGTGACGATAACGCGGGGCTGGCCAAATCGAGCGATCAGCCGCCGAAGAAATCGCCTTGCCGCTTTGGCATTTCGCCTTGGTTGCACCAGAATATCGAGCACGTCGCCATTGCTGTCGACCGCGCGCCACAGCCACATCTTAATGCCGTTTATCGGGACAACGACTTCATCCAGATGCCACTTATCCGCCGCAGCAGGTCGGTCGCGTTTTACGCAACAGGCGAAATGCCGACCAAACCGGTTGACCCATTTTCGAACGGTTTCCCGGCTAACGATGACGCCTCGCTCGGCCAGCAAATCCTCAACATCCGCCGTGCTGAGCGCGAAGCGATGATAGGCTCAAACTGCATAGGCGACAATTGAACGGGGGAAACGATAGCCTTTCAGGCGTGGCATCTCAGCTGAAATATTCATGTTGACCAGCTAAACTCCGCCAGGAATAACGGCAAGTTGGCAATGCCGCACCTCCTGGTTCCTCAGTTGGTGCTCTACACTTTTTTGGCCAAGTCCAAAATTCTATTGCGTAACATCGCTTGACTGAAGCGATCCCTTTACCGAAGTCATGAACTTAGCTTGGTGCCGTCAGAACTTTTGCCCAAGTGTTATGTACAAATAACCTTCAGAATTATTATTCTGCGCATAGTCTATCGCATAGTCAAGCTTGTATTTCTTTGATAACCGAATGCGCAACCCTGCTCCGAATGACACTCCGCCTTCATTTAATGAGAGGGATGAAATTTTAGGTCCGCCTCCTCCGATTGCCGCGAATGCGACGTATCCAAAACGGTCGTTGATACGCCCTCTATATTCAACTTGGGCAGTCGCAGAGGCCTCGTCGATGAACTCCATTGTTGGAAATCCGCGGAGCCCGCTTGCTAACCCAATTCCGCAGTTGTCGAAAAATGGTGCTTGACTGGAAGATGAGCATAGGACACCTCGCGCTGCAAGAACGCCTGTGTTTCCGACTTCGTGGTACGATGCGAGAGAAAAAATGCTCTTGTTGTAACGATTTCGCTCCAATTCTAGTCCGCCTTGTAAAATGGAACTGACGTCCAAAGCGTAACCGATTTTGGCAGAAGCGAGCATTCCAGAGGTTGGAAAGAATGTATTGTCCCGAGTGTCATAAGTTGCGTTCAGCGTAATTTTTGTCATGTCCAATTCTGCTTGTGGCTTTAGCAGCTCGGGCAGCTGTTGAAATACCGGACTATTCAAAGCGAGGCTTGTCTCAAGGTACTCGAGATCGACACCAAAACTCAGATTCTGGGAGGCTGCCCTTTCGACGCTGAAAGCTATCAACGTTCCATTGTGGCGAACCGGAACGTCCAACCCTTTAAAAACGAGATCGTAGTAAACATCGGCCTCCCCTGCGAGCACAGAGACGTCCCACGTTCCTTCTGCAAAACTGACAGCCCCTGCTGCAGCTAGGCCTGAACTGCCGTTGGAAGACTTCATCTTTCCAATGCCAAAGCCAGATGGCTTAGACCCTGGTAGAGTAAACAAATATCCTGCGCCAATGGCCAGTCCCTTACCGATCATTGGGTTAGAGAAGGGAACAGGGGCTACGATCAAAGAGCCTTTGCGCAGACCATAGTCGCTTGATGTAATCGCGGTAGGTTTTCCCATCTGCACGAGTGAAGGACTTGACTGAGCCAGAGCCACTGATGTTCCAAATTGAACGACGCTGGCAGTCGCGATCACGGCGCAGAATATGCGAACGCTCGTCAGGTAAAGGGGCACTGACCAAATCCTTTGTGTTCAATCGGCGGCCTTAACTTCTGAGAAGTAAATGCACCTTGACAGGAAGTAATCTCTAAGGCCACGATAAAATGAAGTCGAAAACTCCATTTCTTGCTTATTGTACCTGTCACGACCGTGAGATGCGTGGACAGCGGGTGGAAAGTATCTAGCTGCATTTGTTAAACGAGGCATAACATGAAAATCCGAGTTCTTACCACTCTTCTTTGCACCTCGTTAGTGGTTTCACCTGCTGCTACCGTGGCACATGAAGACAACCATGCCATTCTTCCCGCAGGCGCCGTCGGAGAGATTGAAGCGACGGGCGTCAAGATGAGATTCGACAACGTCGTGATCCGCGGCGCCCAGATATTCAACGGCTGCGACGAAGAGCTAGCGCAGGCCGATCTTCTGGTCTCCGGACAGCTGATTTCGGCCATCGGCGCAGACGTTGAAGCGCCGGAGGGGGCTTTCGAGATCGACGCGCAAGGCTACACTCTCATCCCCGGCCTGATCGACAATCACTGGCACGGGGTTTTCGCCGAGGCGACGATCGGGCAGCTGATGTTGACCGGCGAAGGCTACTGGAACCTTCTGGCCGCCAGAGCATCCAACAATGCATTGAATCGCGGGTTCACGACGCTGCGCGATGTGGCCGGGCCGATGTTCGATGTTGCCCGCGCTACCGACGAGGGGCTGATCGACGGGCCGCGCGTCTTTCCATCTGGTCCGGCCCTGTCGATCACGGCCGGCCACCAGGATTTTCGCCTGACGCGGGATGTTCCTGCCACGCGGGATAATCTGCATTCATTCGAGCTCGGCAGCATGTTTTACATTACCGACGGCGTTCCGGATGTTCTGAAGCGGGTGCGGGAGAACCTCATGCAGGGGGCCACGCATATCAAACTGATGGCAGGCGGTGGCGTCACCTCGTCTTACGATCCGATCCACACCATTCAGTTCACGGATCAGGAGTTTCAGGCTGCGGTGGAAGCGACCGAAGCCTGGGGCACCTACGTCACCACCCATGCCATCAGCGACGAGGCGGTGAAGCATTCCATCGAGAATGGGGCGCGCAGCGTAGAACACGGTCACATGGCCACGCGTGAAACGCTCCAGATGATGAAGGATGAGGGCGTCTGGCTCAGCATGCAGCCCTTCCTTGATGACGAGGACGCGCCCACACTTAACGAATTCCAGAAAGCGAAATATACATCCGTCGTCGTCGGAACCGACTTCGTTTACCGTACCGCCAAGGAACTTGGCCTGAAGATTGCCTTCGGCACCGATACGCTCTTCAGCGCGGATCTTGCCAAACGACAGGGCGCTGTGCTGGCAAAGATGGAGCGTTGGTTCACGCCCTACGAGGTTCTGAAAATGGCCACCTGCGACAATGCGGAACTGCTGAAGATGTCGCAGAAAGTCACGCCATATCCGCTGGGACCACTCGGCGTGATCGAGGAAGGTGCCTACGCCGACATGATCCTCGTGGACGGTAATCCGCTCGAGAACCTCGACCTGATCAGCGACGCGAAAGCGAACTTCGGCATGATCATGAAGGACGGTATCATCTACAAATACGACATGGAGTGAATTGCGATGCTTAGACGATTCTTAACCGCTTCCGCTTTTGCTTTTTCGGCGTCGGTCGCGGGGGCGCAGAACGATCCAACGGTCCCTATAGTCATAACCAATGTGAATGTTTTCGATGGGGTGAGCGAGGAACTGATCGAGGACGTGAATGTCGTCGTCGACGGTAACCTGATTGTGGCGATCACCACCGAAGATGTTGTAGTCGCCGGTGGTCTGGTGATCGACGGTGGCGGCCGTACGCTGATGCCGGGGCTGATCGATACTCACACACACATCATGCTGCATTCGGATCCCGTGACCCAGTTGATTACGCAGGATACCTTCGAACAAGGGGCTCGCGGCGCGGCACGTGCGAAGGCCTATTTGGATGCCGGGTTCACCACTGTGCGAGACTTGGGCGGAAATTGTTTTGGCGTAAAGAATGTCATCGACGCGGGCGTTTCGCCCGGGCCTCGGATTTACTGCGGCGGCGCCAGTATCACGCAAACATCCGGACATGGCGACTTTCGGATGACGAACGATGGGCACCCTCGGTTTGACGGTTTTGCGGCCTCCGGTGTCGCCAATACGACGAAAACCACCATCATCGCGGATGGCGTCGATGACGTGCGCGCCGCCGTTCGTGAAATGCTGTTCCGGGGGGCGTCCCAAATCAAGGTGCATGCCGGTGGCGGCGTAACCAGTTTCAAAGACCCGCTGGAGGCAGCCCAATACACCCAGGAAGAACTCAATGCCGCGGTGGAAGAGGCTGAGCGTTACGGCACCTATGTGACCGTACATGCGCAGGTCAATAATGCGGTTGTGGCGTCGCTGGATGCTGGCGTGAAGACTGTCGAACACGGCCTTATCATGGAAGAGGAAACCATGGTGAGAATGTCCGAAGAAGGCGTTTACTGGATCCCACAGGCGTTTCTCGCGCTTCAGGACGTCTCGAGCAATCCGCTGTTTCAGGATCCGATCCAGAACGCTAAGTTAGCCAAGGTCAATGCAGGCGCGCGCCAAGCCTTCGAATGGGGTATTAAACACGGCGTCAAGACGGGCTGGGGAAGTGATGTCTTCGGAGCAAACGAGATCTTTGCAACGTTCCGGCAGGAATTCGCCTTTCGTGACGAGTTCTACGAACCCATCGAACAGATGCGGCAAGTCACCGGTGTGAACGGAGAGATTCTCTCCTTGAGTGGCTTGAAGAACCCGTACGTTGACGGACCGCTCGGTGTCATCGCCGAAGGCGCTTACGCGGATATCATTCTCGTCGACGGTGATCCGACCCAAGACATTCGGGTGTTGATGGATTCGAACAACATCGCCCTGATCATGAAAGATGGTGCCATCTACAAAGACGACTTGGAGTAACAATGTAAGCGGTGCAAAGACCCCATGTTTCAATAAATTAAGGGGTTTGAGATACTGGCGCCACCTGAAGAAAGGAGGTGGCAATGCTAGATGGAATGATGCCGGAAGAAGTGAAGGTGTGGGGGGGCACGGTCCCCG
Source organism: Pseudophaeobacter flagellatus (assembly GCF_021228235.1). Taxonomy (GTDB): domain Bacteria; phylum Pseudomonadota; class Alphaproteobacteria; order Rhodobacterales; family Rhodobacteraceae; genus Pseudophaeobacter; species Pseudophaeobacter flagellatus. The sequence goes on along the minus strand of NZ_JAJQRG010000009.1, from coordinate 31,653 downwards.
TTTCCCCAACCGGGAGGCGGAAATGGCGTGACGCGCTTGAGGCCGCGGCCACGCGAAGCCCGGACAAGAACGTATCAACGATACAGGCCAGACAATCCCGGCTGAAGTCCGTCGATGACGCAAAGCACGCGGAAGCGACGGCCGTCCGAGAGGCTGTCTGAGACGAAGTTCAGGGACCATCGCTGGTTCGACCCCTGCGGGATCGCGATGGGCGCACGGGTTCCGATCGCTCGCTTGCGGACGCCACGCTTGCCCACTGTCTGGCCTGCTTCACGGTAGATCCGGTAGAGCTTCTTCAAGTTCACCGTCCAACCCTGTCTCCCCAGCAAAAGGTGCAGCCGATGATAGCCAAAGCGCCGCGGTTCACCGGACAGCTCCTTCAGCCTTGTTCGCAATTCCGCATCTATCGGCATGGTTGATCGTCGCCGATAGACGCGCGGATCAATCCCAGCCAACGCACCAGCCCGCCGCTGGTTGTAATTCTTCTCTGTCATGGCCCAGTCCACAGCTCATCGCCTTGCACCGGGCTTCAGAAGTTTTTTCCCAGCATCTCCTTCGGCGTGGCCACATCACGCATGTGGTCCGCGAGCATCTTCTTGAGCTTCGCGTTCTAGGCCTCGAACGCCTTCAACCGCTTGGCCTCAAATGCTTCCATGCCGCCATACTTCGAGCGCCACTTGGAAAACTTTCGCCGCTGATGGCGTGCTTCCAGCACAGTTCCTTGGCGCCTATTCCCGCCTGATGTTCGTTCAGGATCCCAATGAACAGCTCTTCGCTGAAACGGCTTTCCCGCATCGTCTGTCTCTCTTCGTTTGAAAAACAGGCTAACTTCAAACCGCGGACTTTTCAGGGGAACAGGTCAGGATTTTCAATCAATACGTTCCTCAAACTCCAATCAAGTTGGTAGAATACGATTAAGCATGCAGATTCGGTCACTGATAGCACTCCGTATTGGGGAAGGGTTTAGTGTGTGGCTCGCTGGGGCCAGCCCCCAGTGAGTTTTCTTAGTATCGGTTTGAGGAGACTGAACTTGAATACTCTGCCCCGAAAAGTGTTTCTTGTGTTCATGACCTATCTGACATTGACAGTTCCCTCAATTTCATCAGCACAGCAGGCAAGCGCGGCACTCTCAGGACCGAATGCGACACCTAACATTTTGAATGAAGGTGCGCAGGAAAAGAACGATGTGCTGGGTGTAAATATGCAGCAAAGTTTCGATGAATGGAAAGCTGGCATCAAAAGAAGATCAGGGTTGGATTTCGGGTTTGATTACAACGCGCTTGGATATACCGCCAGTTCCAGTCTTGCTGATAGCACCTCAGCAAGTGGGGCGTTCCGCCTGTATGGGACGTGGGATCTGATCGACCGAGACGGGCCGAACACAGGTAGCCTGATTTTCAAGTTCGAGAATAGGCACAGTTTTTCTGACGTGCCCCCGACTGGTTTCAACGCGGAACTTGGGTATGCGGGGCTCGTCAGTTCTGTGTTCAGCGATCAAGGTTGGCGAGCTACTCATTTGTATTGGCAACAGGAATTTGCGCAGGGTAGAGGTGTTGCCTATCTCGGATGGTTAGACGTGACTGATTTCGTTGATGTCTACGCTTTGGCCAGTCCGTGGAGTGGGTTTTCTAATTTAGCCTTCCAGACGGGGTCTGGGACGATAGGCGGCTTGCCGGACGGGGCACTCGGTGGAATGGTGGGAGGCTTTCTATCCAACAATGTTTACGTCGCATCTGGTATTGCTGATGCAAACGCCGACCCCACTGATCTGCTTGGCGGATTTGACACATTGTTTGACGCTGGCGAAACGTTCAAGTCGCTGGAAGTCGGCTGGACAACTGGGGCTGAGGCGCTTTTCGTTAATAACGCACATCTAACTTTCTGGCATATCGACGACCGACAAGCGGCAGGCACGTCCGAGGGGCATGGTGTCGCCTTTTCTTTCACCCACTCGGTTGATGGGGCATGGCTTCCATTCATTCGAGGGGGGTGGGCCGATGGCGGCGGGAGTCTATACGAAGCAGCGGTCAGTATCGGCACGGGGTACAGCGCGGATCCATCTCGAAGCCTGACCGGAATTGGTGTGAACTGGAGCAGGCCAAATCAAGACACATTTGGCGGCAAACTGGATAATCAGTTGGCTGTCGAGGCTTTCCACAAGATCCAATTAACCGAAGGTTTCGAGATCACCCCAAGCCTTCAGCTCATCAAGAACCCAGCACTCAATCCAGTTGAGGACACTATCGCACTGTTCGGCCTGCGTATGCGAATGGCTTTCTAAATATAGAGAACGTTAGAGTTTCTATGCGCATCATCTAGATATCTTTAGCGAAATGATCAAGCCGAATTATATACCGTATGGTGCCGATTTTCTTGTGAGCCACACTTCAAAGTTTGATTTAAATCAACCAGTAAGGAGAGCGTCATATGCTATTATCAAACAAGCTTCATATCCCGTACGTTAAGAGATTCGGAGATCATATGAATAAAATCCAGAAGTGCGCTCAAGCGACAATGAGGATGCCTTTATTGAAATCTATGGCCTTTTTGATCAGCCTTGCGTCGCCCATAATGGCGCAAGAGGAAATCAATAATGGGACGAATCCAGTCAAGCTCACCAGTCAGATAGCTTTCCAGTACCAATTTAATCAGATTAATTCCAGCCTTAATACTGGACTACTCGAAATGGCGTATACAAAACCATTTGGAGATGGCTCGCAATCCTTCCGCTTTACTTTGCCTTTTTCAGACAGTCCCTTTAATGCTCATCCCCTCATCAGTGGGACCGCAGGCATTGCTGCAACCAATCCATCCGTCGGCGAAGAGTTACGGCTGGGTGATATAAGTCTTATGCTGATCAAGGTCTTCGGGGTGACAGAGAAAAATGGTGCGGCCGCCACCTTTGAGCTATTCCTTGACACAGCCGAGACGGAAACAGCCGGATACGGCCAGTTCGCTGCCGAAGCCTCCGCTTATTATGCGTGGTTCCTTGACAACGGTTCGATCTTTGCACCGGCGCTAGTTCATACTTTCGGACTGGAGGGCGGCAATAGCAGAGGCGTGGATGTAAATACAACAACGATCGATTTTTATTACGTACCTAAGCTGAATAATCCAAAATATTACATAACTGCCGACCCTGCGATTATCCATGATTGGGAGACAGACGCGACGTTCGGTAGTCTTCAGGTTACATTCGGAATGATGACAGGTAAGGCTTTTGGTGGCGATAGTCAGATATTCATCAAGCCGGGCGTTATGTTTGGAGGCGATGCACCGGCAGATTGGTCGGTGCAAGTTGGATATAAGGTTCTGAACTTCTAAATAACCTTAATAGTTATCTTTACGCCCCAAATAACGAAAAAATGATAGGATGAAAGTTATGAAAAAGCTGCTCACAACCACGTTATTGATCTCATTGGCCGCTTCCACCGCGCATGCACAGGAATATGATCTTGTCATTGTGAATGGACGCGTAATGGATCCGGAGACAATGCTTGATGCAACATTGAACGTGGGCGTAAAGGATGGTCGAATCGAAATTATAACACCGGCGGAAATCGTAGGTACCGAAACCATCGACGCCAGCGGTCATGTGGTTGCTCCGGGCTTTATAGACCTGCATTTTCATGCATTGGACGGGCTGTCGCTTAAGTTGGCCGCCCTTGACGGAGTTACAACAGGCATGGATCTAGAGGCTGGGGCAATCCATGTCGCAGACTGGTACGCCGCAAAAGAGGAGTCCGGCTGGCCCTTGAATTACGGCACTGCCGTTAGTCAGGAAATGACACGAACGCGTGTCCATGACCCGGAAGTCGATACCAGTGGCTGGCACGACGCTACCAGCGTTTTTGAGCTGCGCGCTAAGGCGGTAGAGGATGGTGTGCCCGGATGGTCAGTTTCTCGTAGTGATCCGGATCAGTTCAACCAGATCCTTTCCTACATCGATGAAGAAATGCGTCAGGGTTCTCTCGGTGTAGCCTCAACCATCGGGTATATGACTGAAGGGGTCACCACTTTCGAAATGTATAAAACTCAGGAAGTCGCTGCCAAATATGGTCGCTTCCTCGGAGCACATGTCCGTTTTCACGGTAATCCTTCGAACCCCGAGGGGCCGTTGGGAACCAGTGAACTATTGGCAAACGCTATGGCGCTTGATGCTCCGTTTTCTCTCAACCATAATAACGAATACGGATGGTGGGAAAATGAGGAAAAGCTGCAAAAAGCGCGCGCGCAAGGCTACAATGTGTGGTCAGAGTATTACCCTTACTCTGCGGCCTCGACAGCTATTTCAGCGGAGTTTTTTCACCCAGACAAATTTGCGATTATTTCCGGTGGACGACCTTACGAGGAAACGATCTATGATCCCGTTCAGGACAAGTTCCTAACACAGGAAGAGTGGGAAAAGACTTCTGCGGAGTTTCCTGGTCGCTCCATTTTTGCTTTCAACCCGAACCGGGACAAGTGGTTACCGTACTGGCAACGAATGCCGCATATGATCGTAGCGTCAGATGCAATGTGGTCTGGCAAAGGTCTAGAATCTTGGGATCTGCCCCCCGAGGAGTATGTAGGGCATCCGCGCACGGCAGGGACCCGTGGAAAAGTTTTGGCTGGAGGTCGCCAGCAAGGCGTACCACTAATGTTTACGATAGCACAAATGGCCTATTGGCCCGCTTATCATTTGGGTCTAACTGGACTAAAGGGAATGCAAGAACGTGGTCGCCTGCAGGAAGGCATGGTTGCAGATATTACCATCTTTGACCCGGAAACTGTAAAAGACAACGCAACCTATAAGGCCGGGGCGCAGGGGCTTCCTACTACCGGTATTCCTTATGTCATTGTAAATGGAGTGCAGGTTGTGCGAGAAAACGAGTTTCAGCTTGACGTACGCCCAGGGAAATCCATACGGTTTCCCGTAGAGGCTGAGGGGCGTTTTGAACCGATAACGCGTGAGAATTGGGACCGGCACCATGCTATTGCAGGTTTCACTGTTGATGACGGCTCTCTTGCCCAGTCGGCTTCAAATAACTAACGCTAAGTCCGGTCCTTTTGAAAATCCATTCAGTGGGACCGGCTACACAGCGGCTTACGGCTTGGAAACGTAAAATTTCAGTCTCAGCTGATTGGTCAATACAGCCTTACGTGAAAGCTCCGCTCCGAAACGGTGGTGTTCACCCGAACTGTTATGACGTGAAATCATTCCAAAACTGGAAAATTGGGATGAACAGGGAAGCAAGTGTATGCGCGCGGTCTTAATGATCATTGTTGCAGTTGTCTCAGCATCTGATGCTAGTGCTCAAGAGTTACAGCAGAGCGCGAAAGTACCAACGATTGCTGCAGATGCCTCAAACTTCAATGAAGATAAAAATGCCCTGCGCACCTTAGATGACCTGGTTCGTGCGACTGGAGTGGATGTCAGTATGTTGAGCAAAAAACTTAGGGAAGACAGCGCAGGAAATTTGTCAGGTATGGGCTTTTCTCAACTTTTCTGCACGACCCACAATCGATTCGAAACACGGTTTTCCAAACCCAGTTTTTCGGAACAGTTCTTTACTGAAGCGATCGATCCTTTAGAATAGTCGCAGGTCAGGACGCAGTGCGTTTCCATTGGTTTCGTGTGTGTCATGTTTCGAATGCGAGCGGCAGAACTACGTCTGCTGGCAGAAATCAATAGGTCCTGTCCTTAGCAAACCTTTACAACGGATTACAGAAATCCCTTCTGTCCTCAAATAGTGCTCGTAACAACTGTCATCGATTGCGGGTAAGGCATGGCAAATGTTTCTCGCACACCGCAATTAAGAAAAATCACGACACGAGAACCTGACCACCGATTATACGCAAAACATGAAGGAGTAACACAGTCAACTTTTTTGTGGCGAAGCAAGTTCACAGCATGGTATGAATGGATGAATGGATCCAATTTATCTACTCACATGTACCCTATTTGCGGGCAAGCTCAAACTGGTATTGGTGCATTGATTTCGTTCTTCCTCACACTTTACAGGTTCATCAAGGCAGTTTTGCGTAGTTGGAACGATAAAAACTTCCGAGCTGCGCTGGTTCTGGCCTCGGCGATTCTCCTTTCAGGGGCTCTATTTTACCACAGTGTAGAGGGCTGGAGTTGGACAGACTCGCTGTACTTCAGCGTGACTACGATTTCAACTGTCGGACTTGGCGATCTTTCTCCACAAACTCAAATTGGCAAGCTATTTACCGTGCTCTACATCTTCGTCGGAGTTGGGGTTTTTGTTGCAGTGTTCACCCAGTTTGCCAGAGCTTTACTGGACTCCGAGATTAACATGCCATCCGCCGCCTCCACTTCAAGTACGAAGCCGGATAGCGTCAATAGACCTTCGAGCAACCGATGAGCATTCTATCAATACAGAACTTGAGATTCGCTTGGCCAGGCGCCAACCAAAGCACATTGAACATAAAATCATTTTCCATTGAACCTGGAGAGCGTGTTCTGCTCAGTGACCGAAGCGGCAGCGGTAAATCCACGCTTCTTTCCGCGATCGCAGGAACAATCGAACCACAGCGAGGTACGCTAAGCGTCTGTGGGACAGACCTTACAGAACTGTCTTCCACCGAGCGTGACCGATTTCGATCAGACAACATTGGAATGATACATCAGCTATTCAATCTTCTTCCCTTCTTAAATGCCTTGGATAATGTGACTTTACCCTGCCGCTTTTCGCGGCGGCGTCAGAAAGATCTGGACAATCCACGCATCGAAGCCAGACGTTTACTCTCAGCTATGGGCATGGATGGAGAGCAGCTTCTTAGCATGCCGGTTTCAGAACTCAGCGTCGGACAGCAACAGCGTGTCGCAGCAGCGCGTGCTCTCATTGGGTACCCGCCCATAATTTTGGCTGATGAGCCCACTTCCGCGCTAGACCCGGTTTCACGCGATGCGTTTTTAGATTTAGTTCTGGCAGAATGCCTTGATGCAGGTTCCACGCTTCTATTTGTCAGCCATGATCCGGGGATCGCAGGTCGTTTTGATAGAAGTATCGATTGGATGACAGTCAACGAAAACAGGTCTGTTTAGAAATGATTGGTTTAGCGTTAAAAAGCCTGCAGAGCAGACTTTTCACTGCTGTTTTGACAGTACTGGCTGTTGCAATGAGTGTGGCTCTTTTGATTGGGGTCGAGCGAATACGTGAAGCTGCCCGCAATGGTTTCTCCGACACGGTGTCTGGAATTGATCTGATTGTTGCCGCCAGGGGTGATGACTTGCAAATACTGCTGGCTACGGTGTTTGGCATCGGTTCAACAGCTAATAGCGTAAGCTGGGAAACGTACGAGGAAATACGCGATCTGCCAAATGTTGCTTGGGCTGTTCCGTTGGCCCTTGGAGATACTCACGCAGGTTTCCCGGTGGTCGGTACCACGCCTGAGTATTTCGACCACTACCGCTATGGAAAAGGTCGGCCTTTGGCGCTCAAAGATGGACAGATGCTTATTGATGACACTGATGCGGTAATCGGATTCGAAGTGGCCTCGTCGTTGGGGTACCAAGTAGGCATGACTATCGTGAACGCTCATGGTGGCGGCGAAATTGAAACGGAAGTACACAGCGAAACACCGTTCACAATTTCTGCAGTGCTTGAGCGAACGGGATCGCCTGTTGATCGCATGGTCTTCGTATCTCTCGAAGGGTTTGCAGCGATACACAGCGAAGATAACGAAAGTACACTTGACCCACTTTCCAATACTGGCCTGGATATGACAACGACCGATGTGGATGGAGCCACGACAAACAGCATGGACCAAGGCCATGACGATCATGAACACGCGCGGGGTTCGATCAATGCAATATATGTTGGATTGACTGCACCTGAGGCAGCTTTGGCCGTTCAGAGATATGTCGGCGAGTTTCAGGCAGAGCCTCTTACAGCAGCAATGCCTACTGCAACGCTTTTTCGTTTATGGTCAATAACATCAATTGCCGAAGCCTCCCTTCGTGCGGTGTCAGCTGCAGTGGTTTTGGCTGGGTTGTTCGGACTAGTTGTTATGTTCACGGCTACACTGGATGCAAGGCGTAGAGAATTTGCCATTCTACGATCCATCGGTGCTACACCAACCTATGTCGCGGGTTTGGTTTTGGTTGAAGCGATGATGGTTGCTTTAGCAGGCATATTGATCGGTCTTCTTTCTCTCGCAGTAATTCTACCCATTCTTACACCCGTGTTCACCCAAAAGTATGGACTTACGCTAGTGTTTAGCTCGCTTTCAAGTTGGGAAATTGGCATAATAGGCTTCATTTTGATTGCAGCCCTGGTGGCTAGTGTAATCCCGGCATCTCGAGTTTTTCGGCAGACCCTTTCTGATGGTCTCAGCATCAGGCTTTGACAAACGGAGAATAACTGAAATGCACCCTCTGAAAATGTGTCTGTCAACAGTCCTTTTTGTCGCCTTGCTGACTGGGTTCGGCATAGCTCAGGCTCAAGAACGGCAAATCGTTTGGAGAGAACTCGCTCCTGAAGCGGAGCCTTACGAAAACCCGTTCGAAAAGCTTTCAACGCAGCAAATCTCAGACTTACGCATGGTGTTGCTAAACGAGATGACTGCGGAGGATTTGTCTTCAACAGACGCCGTGAACCAAGCTAAGTCTCGGTTAGAGGCCGATGGTCTCGATATCGACTACCTACGTAGACAACGAGAGATAGTTATTGAAAAACGGACCGCCGCTGCCACTGGAACGAATCCAACACTAGTAAACACATCCGTGAAAATAGCTGGCTATATGCTGCCCTTACGTGTGGATGATCGCAAAGTAACAGAGTTTCTTCTGGTTCCGACAGTGGGAGCATGTATCCATACCCCGCCTCCTCCCGCAAACCAAATGGTCCACGTGCGCTATCCAGAAGGTTTTGAAGCAAAGGGTCTTTATACTGCGGTCTGGGTATCAGGTCGCCTGAGAGCAAACCAAGCGACCCACACTGTAAGCTATATCGATGGTTCAACTGCCGTTGATGTCGCCTACAAACTGGAAGCGTCAAGTATTGAAAAATACTAAACGGTTTGGCCTGCTGCCGGTTTCGTGGACGACAACTTAAGCTTTCATAGCTCGCTCCTTGAACGTGATAGGGCTTAGGGCCAAGATTCATAGCCAGTAGATGACGTGATCAGCCCCACCCAATTGGTCCATTTTGAATGTTAGTGCATGATCGGCCTCGGTGGCATCGCCAAGTTGTTCGCGGTCTCGTTTTCGCCTAGGTGACGGGGATGAAAATACCATCCGATATGCAGCGTCTGAAAGGCTTCCGTTTTCCGCGAGAGATCATCGCATACGCGGTTTGGGCCTACCATCGCTTCGCCCCCTGAGCACGGCGGATGTTGAAGACCTGCTGGCCGAACGCGGAGTGATCGTCAGTCGGGAAACTGTCAGGCAATGGGTGAACCGGTTTGGCGCCTGACCTGCCCCCCGAAACTTCCCTCGTTTTGAAGTAGAGTTTGCTCAACCTTTTGAAGGAGCAAATAAATGCGAAAGAGCCGTTTCACGGAAGCCCAGATTATCGGGATGATCAAAGAGCAAGAAACCGGGATGCCGACTGCTGAGGTGTGCCGCAAGCACGGTCTCAGCCAGGGCACGTTCTACAAGTTCAAATCGAAGTATGGCGGCATGGAGGTGTCTGACGCGGCCAAGCTGAGAGCGCTGGAGGACGAGAACGCCAAGCTCAAGCGCCTGTTGGCCGACACGATGCTGGATAACGTTGTGCTGAAGGATCTGCTGGGAAAGAACTGACGACGCCGAATAAGCGGCGAGAGGCAGTGCTCAGGGCGATGCGGGATCATGACATCTCGCAGCGCCGGGGCTGCCGACTTGTCGGTGTCGATCCGAAGACCGTCCGGCGTGAACGCCCGCCGAATAATCCTGAGATCAGAGCAGAGATGAAAGCTGTCGCCAACAAGCGGCGTCGGTTCGGCTACCAACGGATCTGCGTGATGCTGGAACGCGAAGGAATGATCATGAACCACAAGAAGCTGCATCGGCTGTATACCGAGGAGAAGCTGGGCGTCAGGCGTCGGCGGGGCCGGAAACGGGCCCGTGAATCGCGGACACCGATGCCTGAGGCGCTGCACCCCGGCGAGCGTTGGTCGCTGGACTTTCTGTCCGATACGTTCGGCGCATCCACTGCCCGGCAATGCATATTTACATGCATGAGAGGGGCGCAAGTTCCGCATATTGGCTGTGAATGACGATTGCTGCCGCGAGAACCTGTGCCTGATGGCTGACACCAGCATCTCGGGCGCGCGGGTGGCCCGTGAACTGGACGCACTTGTCCGCGTCTATGGCAAACCTGCCAGCATTGTCAGCGACAATGGGATCGAGTTTACCAGCCGGGCGATCCTGAAATGGGCCAACAACCACGGCGTCGACTGGCATTACATTGACCCAGGTAAGCCTCAGCAGAACGCCTTCATCGAGTCATTCAACGGCAGCCTGCGCGATGAGCTGCTGAATGAGGAGATATTCTACAGCCTGGATGATGCAAGGCGCAAACTGGCGCTGTGGCGATACGACTACAACCAAGTCAGGCCGCACTCATCGCTCGGAAACCAAGCTCCCGTAGAAGCGCGGCGGGCGCTTGAGCAATTTGAGGGCTCCGCGCCCGCCGCGCTTGCCCAAACCAACGACGAAGAATATGAAATCCAAACCCGCAGGCTCTCCTTATGAATGAGGGAGCCTCGGGGGGTAGGTCAGATTGAACAACCTCATTGAAGGCTCACATCGGCCGACCCGGAAACGCGAGAAGCTGATGGGGCGTTTAAAACGCCCCGCGCCAGGCACAAAGGTTCCTCGCCGCCCACGACCAGATCCGACGCTTTCAATCTGTGGCACGGATATGCACGCGAAATGAACGCCTGACGACACAGCCTACGGCTAATCGTGTCCAGTATCAGACAACTTGGCAATGCCATTTCGGCAGTTACTACCTCGTTTGGCATGAAAGCCTGGACCAATACCCCCCAGTTGTCGCCTTTCGCGACTGGATCGTAGTGGCGCCGTAGCGTTTCAGGCATACCTTGAAATTCAGCCGACTGACCATTCTCTGGTGCACCGAACGAAGTCAGGCGGCGAGAGATCATCCTGACGGTGGATCGATATTCTGCCCCGTGCAAACGACCAGAATTCGCGCCGTCTTACCCTTCCATGGGAGATATAGATGGCCTTGGGACGAATCAAAATAGGCGCTTTCGCCAGTATGAAGGATCACAGACTCTTTCCGTTCGAATAGAATCTGCACCGATCCCGAAACGACATGCACAATTTCCTGCCCGGAGTGTCGAACGTATCGCGGCAGGTCGGGAATGCGCCCCTTCTTCAGGGTCAGCATTATCGTGGTCATCGTTTTGCCATGCACATGAGGGAACAGGATTTCCACGTCGTAGTTTTCGGTGATGTTCTCCACGAAATCACCGGATCGTGCGACGGTCACCAGATCCGGTGAAAATGGCTCTCCATCCGAGAAAAGTGACGCGAAATCAACGCCCAGGGCGCTTGCGACCCTGTTGAATCGCTCGAATCCCAAAGAGCTGAGACCTCGCTCAACTTTTGACAGGGTGGCGATTGATACGTCCGACATCTCGGCGAGCTTTGTGAGCGTCACCTTCTTGCGCTTTCGTATCGCTCGCAGGTTGTTTTGCAGGCGGTTCTGTTCTTTCCCGGAAGAGGCTTTGGCAAGGTGTTCGGTCATGCTTGCAGGGTAGGGTTCGCCAGCTTCTATGGCCAGTCAAATATTTCGTATTCGAAAATTTTTCTTTTCGAATACGAAAACTCATGTTAGATCAGAGTCGAGTTGGGAGGCTTGGATGAAATTTTTTTTTGGAGCTGGGTATGGCTTGGATTGGGATTCGCGCGGTGGAGCCGGACGACCCTGTATGCAGTTTACGGTGACCGACCCTGGCGTCTGTCAAGGCACGGACCGCACCCCGAATGATCGTAAACTTCAACCAACGGAGGTTGCGCTATGACCGGGTGGCTAGTCGTCGGCTACGTTATCGGGACATTGGTGCTCGGTGGCGCCATCGCCTATGCCATTGGCGCTGGGTCGGTCCTTACCTTCATTGTGATGGGCTGGCCGGAATATCTCGCCATTCTTCCCCAACGCATGTTCAGCCAGCTTGATGTTTTTGCATTCCTGGCCATGCCAATGTTCATCCTTACCGGGGAGTTGATGAACCGGGGCGGGATCGCACAAGCGCTGATCAATTTCTCAATGTCCATCGTCGGACGCTTCAAGGGCGGTCTGGGACACGTAAACATCATGACCTCGGTGTTTTTTGCCGGCATCAGCGGGTCCGCGGCGGCAGATGCCGCCGCGTTGTCCAACACGCTGGTGCCACAGATGCAGCGGCAGGGTTATTCACTGAATTACGCTGCAGCCGTGACGGCCGCCTCATCAATTATTGGGCCGATCATTCCGCCAAGCGTTATCCTGATCTTTTATGGGGCCCTAATGAATACGCCGATCGCGGCGCTGTTCGCAGCGGGCATTCTGCCGGGCCTGTTGCTGGGTGGCGTGTTGCTGGCGGTGAACGGTGTGGCAGCACATGTCTATGACCATCCGGGCGGCAAGGGGAGCGAACTGCCCGCCTTCTGGCCCAGTACGCGCAAGGCGCTTCCGGCCCTGCTCTTGCCGATGATCATCCTAGGCGGTGTTCTGTTCGGCTGGATGACGCCGGCCGAATCCGCCGGGATCGCTGTCGTGGCGGCGCTGATCATCGGCTTTGCCTACCGGGAGCTCAACAAAGAGCAACTGGTGCTTGCCGCAGAGCGCACCCTGATGCTGCTGGGGGCAATTTTCATCATTCTCTGCGCCATTTCGACCTTTACCTACGTGACCGCCCTGGCACAGTGGCCGCAGAAGATCTCGGGCGCGGTCGTCGCGCTTGGCCTGAGCAAGATACAGTATCTTCTGGTGCTCAACATCGTTTTCCTGATCGCTGGTATGATCATGGACGTGAAAGCAGCGGTTGCCCTTCTGGCACCGATCTTCGTGCCTCCTGCGCTGCTGATGGGGGTCGATCCGGTGCATCTTGGTATCGTGATCTGCTTCAATATCACGGTGGGCCTGCTATCGCCGCCACTAGGGGGCGTGATCCTGATCATCGCTGCCGTCACAGGCGCGAATTACTGGAAGCTGATTAAGGCAACCCTACCGTTCTTTCTGATCGAAGTTCTGTTGCTGGCTGTGTTGGTCACCTTCCCATCCATTTCCCTGACCCTTCCGACCTGGCTGGGCCTGATGCCCTAACCGAGGGTCAGGCCGTGCCGGATACCCAAACAACGAAAACCAAGGAGAGAAAGATATGAAACACTGGAAAGCAGCCATATCCGCGCTGGCAATTGTTGCGGCTTCCGCCGCACCGTCGCTAGCAGAAACGATCAAGATCGCGATGAATGGGGCAGAGGACATTGAGACAAACTCGGAATACGCCTTTATCGTAGGCTTCCGCGATGCGCTGGAAGGCAGCGGCATGGACGTTCAGGTCTTCCCAACGGATTCTCTTGGTTCTGAAAAAGAGCGTCTGGGGCAAACCTCACAAGGTCTGATCCATGTGAACCTGTCTACTTCTACGACGCCCGCGTCGATCAATCCCATGGTTCGCGGTCTGTTGTTGCCGTTCCTGTTCGAGAACACCGCAGAGTTCGATGCCGCCTTTGCCAGTACCGATCTGCTGGACAAGCTGAACGGTCCCCTGATTGAAAGCGGCGTGAGGCTGGTTGCCTTCAACCAGCGTGGTCTGGATGCCGGTATCTTCAACTCGAGGAAACCGGTCGCTGCACTGGACGATATGACAACCCTTCGGATGCGCGCTCTCAACAAGGGGCAAGTTGCCTTCTACCAGTCCATGGGTGTTGCTTCGGCTGTCGTGGCGTGGGGTGAGGTCGCGAACGCCCTTCAAACTGGCATTGTCGACGGCTATGTGAACCCGCCCAACTCGGCACTTCGATTTGGCCACACGCAATATCTCAAACATTTCACTCCGGCTGATCTGGTGCCTTCCATGCGCGTTGTCATGGTTTCGGAAGACTGGTGGTCTGGTCTGTCGGACGACGATCAGGCAGCGATTGAAAAAGCAATCGAAGCAGGCGTTGCCGCCAATCGGGCATGGGTTGTCGACTGGGCCACGAAGGTTGAGGCGAAATTTGCGGAAGCAGGCGTAACGGTCACTCAACTGGCTCCGGGCGAACGTGATAAGATGCGTGCCCTGGCGCAAACCGTGCATTCAGACGTGCTGTCGGAAGAAGCCCTTGCAGCGTATCACGATGCGCTTGCCAAGGTCCGCAAGTAGGTTGGGTGCGCAATGCGACAGTTGATCGTTTCAGCAAGCAACGTGGTCGATGCGGTTCTGTTCCGCATCGCCACTGTGGCCATCATCCTGCTGGTCTCTATCGTGATGCTTCAAGTATTTGCTAGATATGTCTTCTTTCAGCCGCCCGTCTGGACCGAAGAGATTTCGCGCTACCTGATGATCTGGGCAGGGCTGCTCGGCGCGACGCTGGCATTCAAACGGTATTTCGACCCAGCCGTGTTTCAACCCAATCGCTCGCTTGCAATGCAGCGGATTGCGATGTTGGCGCAGAGCCTTTCTGTTCTAATATTCGTTCTTCCTGTGCTGTTCTATTCGTTCTTCGGACCAGGCATGCGTGTCTCGCGCGGGTTTCTCATGCGGCATTCCAAGACCTTTTCGGAGACGCTCGAGTTTTCGACAGTCTATGTCGCGATCGCGGTGCCGATTTCGCTGAGCGTCATCCTACTGCATCTCGCTGCCCGTTGGGCTGGTGACAAATCCAGCAAAGAGGAGGCAGAGTCCAATGCCTGAGTTTGACATCCTGTTTCGCAACGCGCGCCTGATTGATGGGGAAGGCGGCCCATCTGTCTTCGGTGATCTGGCGGTTACGGACGACCGGATTGCCGCCATCGGCGACCTGTCCGGCGCATCAGGCGCTCACGAAATAGACGCCGAGGGCCTGGCGTTGGCCCCTGGGTTTATCGACTGCCATTGCCATGATGACTACGCTATTCTCGAAACACCTCTTCTTGAACCAAAAATCAGTCAGGGAGTGACCACGGTGATCAACGGCAACTGCGGCGTCAGCGCAGCCCCGGTACTGCCGGACCGCCCTGATCCGCTGCCGCCGCTGACACTGTTCGTTCAGGGCGAGCGCCGGACGTTCAAAGACTTTGCCAGCTATTTTTCCGCGTTGGAGAAATCTCCGGCAGCGGTGAACAGCGCCTGTTTGTGTGGCCATTCGAACCTGCGCCACGCCGTTATGTCGCACATGGACAGACCGGCAACGGCTGGCGAAATAGGCCAGATGCAGGCGCTGCTGACAGATGCTTTGAATGCTGGAGTACTTGGACTCTCAACAGGGCTTTACTACCCGGCCGCACGCGAGGCGCCGACCGAGGAAGTGATCTCGATTTCCCAGACACTCTCCAAATTCAACGCGCTGTACGTTACCCATATGCGCGATGAGGCGGACGGTGTCGCCGCCTCCTTGAAAGAGACCTTCGAGATCGGCGCCAAGGCGGGTGTGCCGGTGATCGTGTCGCATCACAAATGCGTCGGCTGCGCCAATCACGGCAAATCAGAAATGACGCTGAAGCTGATCGACGAGGCGCGCAAGACGCAAAGTGTTGGGCTGGACGTGTACCCATATGTCGCCAGTTCGACGGTGCTCTTGCCCGAGCGGGTGGCCATCAGCGAGCGGGTCCTGATAACCTGGTCCGAAGCCATGCCCGAAGCGTCTGGCCGGTTCCTCTCTGACATCGCCCGGGAAATGGGCTGTTCGGACGAAGTTGCTGCCAAAAGGTTGCTTCCGGGCGGAGCGGTCTATTTTCAGTTGAACGAAGAGGACGTCCGGCGAATTCTTTCCTATCCCGACACTATGATCGGCTCGGACGGGATCGTGCAGGATGTGCATCCTCATCCGCGCGCATGGGGCACCTTCCCCCGGGTTCTGGGCCACTATGCCCGCGACGTCGGACTTTTTCCGCTGGAACAGGCGGTGCGCAAGATGACCTCACTGACAGCCCGTAATTTCGGACTCGCAAACCGGGGTATCCTGCAGGAAGGATTCTTTGCTGATCTCGTGCTGTTCGATCCGGTGACAATTATCGACACCGCCAGTTTCGAAGAACCTTGTCAAGCGTCCATGGGTATAGAACGTGTGTTCGTAAACGGACAGTGCACATGGGTCGATGGAAGTCCGACCGGCGCCCGGCCGGGCATGGCGATCCGCCGCGTTTGAGGGCGAAATCCGAGCGAACGAATACCTGAAGCCATGCGTTGAAATTGCGTTCCGGCGAACCTGTTCGTCTAAACGCGCCCGGTCAGGCCGTGCTTTTATTAGGTACGCCTGCCTCGAACGCCAAACATCGGACCGAAAGAAAGAGTGACATGAAAATCTTCATTGCCTGCCTGGCCACGGAAACCAACACCTATGCGCCACTTCCAACCGGCTGGAACGCATGGAAGGCGAAATATTACACCCGTACCGCGACACGCGAACCAGCAAACCTGTTCACGGCGCCGCTGCATGAATGGAGGCGGATGGCCGAGGATCGTGGCTGGGAAGTGGTCGAGAGCCTGTCGACATTTGCCGAGCCTGCTGGGATTACGCCACGATCGGTCTACGAGACGATGCGCGACGAAATCCTGACCGATCTAGAAGCCGCAATGCCGGATATCTTCCTGATCTCGATGCATGGCGCGATGGTGGCCGATGGTTATGAGGATTGCGAAGGCGACATGATGAAACGTGCTCGCGCGATTCTGGGGGCGGATCAGTTTATCGGGCTGGAACTTGATCCGCACAATCACATGACCGAAGACATGCTGACAAATGCCACGGCGATTATCAGTTTTAAGGAATACCCCCACATCGACGCCCCCGAGCGCGCGCGTGAGTTGTTTCAGATCGCGGCTGACACCGCCGAGGGCAAGATCAGGCCGCTGATGCGTGACTATGACTGCCGGATGCTGGTCATGGTTCCAACCCTGATGGAGCCCGGCCGGACATTCGTCCAGGAGATGAAGCAGACCGAAGGCAAGGATGGTGTGCTGTCTCTGTCACTGACCCACGGATTTTCTTACGGCGACGTGGAGAGGGTCGGAATGCGGATGATCGCCATCACTGACGGCGACGCTGAAAAGGCCAGCGCAGTGGCTGAGCAGTTCGGGCGCCGGTTATGGGCTCTGCGTCATCAGCTTTATTTTCCGCGCCCGGGGATCGAGGCCGCGCTGGACGAGGTCGCGGCGGCGCGCGACCGGCCCTATGTGCTGGCGGACATGGCCGACAATCCCGGAGCAGGGGCACCTTCGGAGTCGACCCACGTGCTGCGCGCCATGCTTGACCGGGGTATGACTGACGTTGCCTTGGCGCTGTTCTGGGATCCGGTTTTGGTCGCCATCTGCCAGGATGCGGGAGAAGGAGCACGGCTGCAGGTGCGCGTGGGTGGCAAGATCGCGCCGGAATCCGGTGATCCCGTTGACCTTGAAGCAACGGTCCGCGCGATCCGCAAGAATGTGACGCAGTTTCTTGGCGATGCCGCAATGAACATCGGCGATGTGGTTTGGCTGGAAGCCGACGGCGTGCATATCCTCGTCAATTCGATCCGCGCCCAGTGTTTCAACCCATCCGTGTTCACCGATCTCGGCATCGACATCACGCAGATGAGGGCGTTGGTGGTGAAATCCATGAACCATTTCTACGCAGGCTTCGCCCCGATTGCCGCCAAGGTGATCCACATGGGCAGTCCCGGCGCCTGCGAAATCGACCGGGCGAAACTGCCGCTCACTAAACGCGACGGCAACTACTTTCCGCGCGTGGGCGACCCGTTTGCGCAAACCACCAAAACGACACCTGGTTCGGGGTAACCAGAATCCTAGACAGTCGACTTTGCGATACTGAAGGTCTGCTCCGCTGTCCATTTCCAGCAGCTTGCAACTGGCGCACTGCCCCGACAGTCTAACCGATCACGAATGCTGGGCGTTGAACGATGAGGCCCGCCGAAATTTGAAGTCCGCCAGAGCGTTTCGGAGACATTGTAGAAATGCATTCTGCCAATATCCCGGGAGCGCCACGCACGTGGCAGTGCATGAACCGGTTACCTTTCCGAAAAGGCACAACAATCGTGCGCCCTTTGCACACAAACCTGCGCGGGCAGACCGTCAGACCCGGCCTCTGCCCGTGCAGGAGTGCCAAGGGCACCCCGGCCTAACTCCGCGCGAACCATGCAGACAAACCCAAGAGAGGATGACCCGATGACCCGCACCGTTTATGTGAACGGAGACTACCTGCCGGAAGACCAAGCCAAAATTTCGATCTTCGACCGTGGCTTCCTGATGGCCGATGGCGTTTATGAAGTCACCGGCGTGCTGGATGGCAAGCTGATAGATTTTGACGGCCACCGGACCCGCCTCGAACGCTCGCTGACCGAGCTTGGCATCGAAAAACCTGCGGCCTTCGACAATTTGCTGGACATCCACCGCGAACTGATCCGCCGCAACGATATGACCGAAGGCACGATCTATCTGCAGGTCACGCGCGGCTCGGCTGGCGACCGTGACTTTGCGTTTCCTAATCCCGCCCAGGTGAAACCAACGCTGGTGCTCTTTTCCCAGTCCAGGCCCGGTCTTGCCGACAATCCGGTGGCGAAAACCGGTATCAGGGTGATCTCGATCGACGACATCCGCTGGGGACGCCGCGATATCAAGACGGTCCAGCTCCTCTATCCGTCCATGGGCAAGATGATGGCCATGCAGGCGGGCGCCGACGACGCCTGGATGGTGGAGGACGGTTTTGTCACCGAAGGCACCTCGAACAACGCCTATATCGTCAAGGACGGCAAGATTATCACCCGCCAGCTATCGACTGATATCCTGCATGGCATCACCCGCGCCGCCGTGCTGCGCTTTGCCTTTGAAGCGCGGCTGGAGGTCGAGGAGCGCAGCTTTACCATTGGCGAGGCGCAGCAGGCCGACGAGGCATTCATCACCTCCGCCGCGCAATTCGTGATGCCGGTGGTCGAGATCGACGGCGTCAAGCTGGGCGACGGAACCCCAGGCAGGGTCGCGCCGCGCCTGCGCGAGATCTACTTGGAGGAAAGCCTCAGGGCGGTCATGCCGCCATGTCGCACTTTATGCGGGCAGCCGTATTAGCTTTACGGGGGACTGTTGCATTAATCGCCGGGTTTGGTTTTTTGGGGTTGGGCATGCCGCGCAAGTCACCGTTCAAGCACCACCGTTTTCCGCGTGAGATCATCCTTTGTGCCGTGCGGTGGTATCTTCGCTATCCTTTGTCCTATCAGGATGTTGTCGACTTACTGGCCGAGCGCGGCATCGCGGTTGATCGTTCTACGGTGTATCGCTGGGTGCAGAAGTTCGGTCCTGAACTGACCAAGCGGACTGAGACACATCTGCGGCGTGCCAGTGTCGACTGGCACGTGGACGAAACCTACATTCGCGTTGGCGGCAAGTGGCGATAGCTTTGGCGCGCCGTCGACGCAAATGGCCAGATGGTCGACTTCCGCCTTACCGCCCGGCGCGATACGAAAGCAGCGAAGGCCTCTATAAACAAGGCGATTGAACGCGTGCGGCTCCATCGTCCCGTCACGATTTGCACTGATAAAGCGCCGACTTATAGGCGCGTCATTCGCGACATCAATCATCGGTATGATCCGCACTTCGACAGCATCCGACATATCGATAAGAAATGGCGAAACAACCTGATCGAGAGCGATCACGCCGCCATGAAACGTCTGCTCGGCTACCGACAAAGTTTCCGAACCTTGCGATCAGCCAAAGCAACCCTCAGCGGGATCGAGACAATCCGAACCATCAAACGTGGCCACATTCATAACAAACAACCAGGCGTCAGAGGCGAAATCCAGTTCATAAGTGCGCTGTTCGAAGCCGCGTAACCCAACACACCGAATTGATCACCTGCGACTTGGGCGAACTAATGCAACAGTCCCCCTAGAGACCTACTGTCTAAAAGCTGTACCAGCCGAAACTCGGATTTTCCACACATAATTCCAGGAATGGTGGAAGGAGATTCCGATGAAGAAGAGCAAGTTCACAGTTGCGCGGAAAGCGTTTGTATTGAAGCAGGTTGAAAACGGAACGTGCACCGCCGCAACCGGATCCGTGTGAACCTGACCAAAGCCATAGTTTTATTAGCTTTCCTAGTGGCTTATGTCCTCAGACATTCATCAATGCAGCAATCAATTTGCTGCAGCTGAACCAGCTTACAAACCGAGAGCCGTCTCCATCCTCTCATGTTCAAAGGCTGGTGCGCATCTTCTATGCGCGGCCCCGGTAATGCCATGCTGGCGGAGCGTTTCGCCCCAGATCTCGGTTACCGTATTTGCCATTTCCCTGGCCATGGTCTTGGCATCAGCTTCCTCAATATCAAAGAAGGGTGCGGCATCTATCACCGCTTCCACGGAAGGCTCAAAGCCATGAATGTCGCTGATCCCCGTTTCCAAAGTGGGTTGCCTGCGTGGCTGCGGGTTTACGTCAAACATCGGTGACAGGCGCCACCGATTATCGCGCACATAGAGCAAACCATGGTTTTTGAGATGATCATCAGTGTTTGTGATCAGCACGGTGAACAACAGACGCCGCCACAGCTCCAGAATATCCCTGTCTGGCAGAACAGACATTTGACGAAGAGCATCCGCAATGTCGGTGTAGTACCCATGGGCAGAACCTCTTTTCCCCAAAGCGGTACGGGCCGACATATAAGGGAGGCGACCACCTTGGCGGCGATCAAAGCGCTTGATGAGACCGACAGGGTGCCTGCTCGCCGCCAGTTCAAGCCGCGCTTCTGGTGTTCGAAGACCGACCGCGTGCGCCATATTGAGAGTCGCGATTTCCAACCTTTCGACGGGCCATGTATCATCAATTGAGGTGAATTTTGCGATCCACAGGTCGTCACCGTCCACGACATTGGCTTTGGGGCGCGCACCACCAAGCGAACCCGCTGCGCCTACAAGATCACGCGCTTCGGCTTCAGCTCCATCCGGATCCCGCTCATACCGTGCTGCGATCGCCCGAAGCTCTTCAATATTTGCCAGGCGTGGCACAGGGGCTTGATCCGGGTGGAACACCTCACCCTCTTCATTCAAAAACCGCAAGGCTCCCTGGCGAGCTTTGTCGTCGGCAGCAACCAGATAGTCAAACTCCGCCACGCCCTCGCCATGCACCCGGCGAATGAGCTTTCGTCCCCAACTATCAGGTGATGTGTCCGTGAAGGGCCCCGCCAGAACATCTCGACGACGGCTTTCTCGCCCCTCTGCCGAAGAATGAAAAGGCGCGCGGCCGCGGGGCATGTCCGGCGCGAGATCAAACCCTATCGGGTTTTCAAGCCATCGTTCATCATAGATGAAAGTGGAGTGAGACCGACGTCCATCGGTTTCAAAAATCAAACGACCGACGGGAATACAGGCGTCCCCAAGAACAACAAAAGCCTCAGGCATTAAAATGCTGTCCCTTCATCATCATCAACAACAACCGTCCCTTTTGGCGCATCTTTCGATTTAACGGGGATGGTTTTGATGCCCGCGCCGCGCTGCCGAATGCGCTCTGGGAGTTTCTCCCTATCCAGTCCGATGCCAGTGGAATCAGAAGATGGGTCTGCGATCTCAGCCAACCGGTCCAGCATACCCAGAGCGAGGAGCGCCATGGCAAAGGTCTCAAGCCGGACACCACCATCGCCCCTCTCAAGCTTTGCAAGTGTCTTGTCGCTGACACCAATCCGGCTACAGAAATCAGCAACCGACATGCGGCGCCTTTTGCGCGCCGTCTGGATATCGCGACCGAGCTGCGACAAAGCGGATATAACTTGCAACGAGCTCACAACATTCTCCAAGAGTTACGCCGGACATTTTTCCGGATTCAAAGGCTTAGCCCGGAATTTTCTCCGGTATAAAGCCACGCCTCACATAAATCAAGGTTTCACATCATAATCCGTTATAAACTCCGATCTAAACCACATAAAACGAATTTATCTCCGGTTTATTCGCAGAACAGCACGAAAAACACTTCTAGCACATCCCCTGCCCTGCACTATGATCTATGGTAGAGCACCCAGGCGGGCTCGCGAAAGGTTCGGACTCATATTTGCTAAATCCAGCAGATTCACTGTTCAGTAAACCTGCGGGCATCGACCGGTGGACCGCCTTCTTCATGCCGCTTGCCCACTGAGCCTGCCATAGAAGCTGCGCTCGAGGTGCAACTCCCCTGCCCCGGCTTTTTGGACAATGCCCCGCAGATATCCGCCCGGAGAAGCCACCTCACCGGCGCAATGCTTGTCAAAGGTCAGAACCAGCGACGCTGTTGCGATTTGAGGCCCAAGTCGGTCCTGAGCGAGGTTCCAGGCATGCTCGGAAACGCCAATCATGGGCCCCAATTGCCCCGCAACCCGATGAAGATCGCCCCAATCCTTCAGATATGCTGCTGTTGTTTGCTGTGGTGCGTAGCACCACCGTAGCACTGCCCATATAGCAGCAACGCAGAAAGCCTCCCAAGGGAGGCGTTAAGTGTCTTATTTTGTTCGCTAATTTTGGTTGCGGGAGTAGGATTTGAACCTACGACCTTCAGGTTATGAGAGAGCCTAGGCCGAGTTGCACGGGCTACGCCCTTTCGCGCCCACCCACTCTATCTTATTGTTATTGCTTATTTTAAATTGACGCGCCGCGCGCTCACCTTCTACGCCTTACCCCGTGGTGTGCTTCCAGTTGCTTCCACAGTGCTTCCACGAGAGCTTTCAGGGGTAGGGAAAAAGAGATGGCAAAACTCACCAAACGCGCAGTTGATGCGTTGGAACCAACGGCTAAAGATTACTTTGTCTGGGACAGCCAGATTGCCGGGTTTGGGCTGCGGGTAATGCCATCCGGGGCCAAGACCTATCAGGCGCAATATCGCAAGGGCGGGCGCACCCGGCGAGTCTCGGTGGGGCGGCATGGCAAGATCACCGTGGAAGAGGCCCGCAAGCTGGCCAAAGAGATCATGGGACAGGTCGCCAAGGGAGAGAACCCCGCCGAGGACATTTCCCAGCACCGCAAAGCCCCCACAATCGCCGCGCTCTGTGAACGGTTCTTTGAGGCCCATGCCAAGGAACGCTGCAAGCCTTCGACGCAAAAGGAATACCGCCGCGCCATCGACCTGTTCATTGTTCCCGCCATCGGCAGTTTCAAGGTGGTCGATGTGGAACGCCGCGACATTGCCGAGCTACACCATAAGTTCCGCGACAAGCCTTATCAGGCCAATCGCACCCTGGGCGTGCTCTCCAAGATGTTCAATCTGGCTGAGATCTGGGGGCTGCGCCCGGATGGCTCAAATCCCTGCCGCCATGTTCCGAAATACCGCGAAATCAAACGCGAGCGCTATCTGAACCAGAATGAGTTGCAACGCCTTGGCCATGTCCTGAGTGAGGTTGAACGCGACGGCACGGAAACACCCTTTGTGGTGGCTGCGTTCCGGTTGCTGATCCTGACCGGGTGCCGCCTGGGGGAGATCCAGACTTTGAAATGGGATTACATTACCGACACCGGGATGGAACTGCCGGACACCAAGACAGGGGCGCGGCGCATCCCCCTGCCCCAACCTGCACGGGACGTCCTGACCCATTTGCCGCGCAGCCCCGGCAATCCTTATGTCATTGAAGGCAAGCTTGCGGGAAAATACGCCACAGATTTGCAGCACCCCTGGCGACGCATCCGAGCGCGGGCAGGTCTGGCCGGGGTCCGCATCCACGACCTGCGCCACACCTATGCGTCGAATGCCGTATCCTCTGGCATGCCTATTCAGATGGTCGGGCGATTGCTGGGGCATAGCCAGATCCAAACCACGATGCGCTACGCCCATCTGGCGGATGATCCGGTACGGCAGGCAGCGGAAGAAAATGCCGCGCGGCTGGGATCTATCGTCGGGGATTTGAGGCGACCGATGTTGCGTGCCGTATAGGACCACGTAACGATACGTTGGGAGCCGAGGTTGCTGCCAATCCCGTACGTTACGTATAAGGGTTTCTAGACCCACTCACCGACCGTTACCTATACGTAGGAAATGGATTGCCTACCGGACCGGCTGCCTCGCGCGTTACGTTATGTTACGTAGGGGGGGCGTGAGCCACCGACCAAGATCATATGCCTAGGTAACCTATTGCCGCGTCGCCCTGACAGATTATTTGAAGAAAAGCATAAGAGAACACCATGACCACGACCCTCCAGGCCCTTTGGCAACGCGGCATCCGCTTAAACCAAGCTCCTCATTCCTTCGCTCCCAAAGCGGACAAGGCAGAGTACAAACGTCTTTATGAGGCATCAGCGATAACGGCCTGGTCTGACGCCATGGCCAAGATGCAAGAAACTGGCCGATCTGGCGTTGATGCAGTGAGCGAAGTTCTTACGGAACCGCAAAAGATCTTGTCTGCACGTACGGAATGGGATGATCGAATGCGCAAGTTTATTCTGCATCACCTGACACACGGCAATCTCTTTGGCTATGGATTCGAGCCGCCCCGCCGGATGGAAAGTCAGCCTTATGAAATCCCCGCAGCCTATTGGGCAGGCCGCGTCCGATGGGACAACGCGACACTCACGGTCAACGGCTTAGAGTTCATCGAAGTTCGTGTGCTGGCGACACAAGTACGTGACAGGCTTGTCGGTATCAGCCACGAGACCACCACGGATCTGCAACGGGGCCGCCCATCAATCAAAGCAGATGTGGAAGAAGCCTTCGCAACTCTCTTGCAAAAGGGCTTGATAGACATATCCAAGTCAGCCAAATCCCACTTCCCCCTCGTTCGACAGTGCCTCCAGACAATCCAACCTGGAGCAAGCTACAGCGATACCAAACCTGGGGACGAAGGTATTCGTACCCATTTTTCGCCTCTTTTCAATGAGTTGAAGAAAACCAATAAACAGTAAATTGCTGGAGATTTTACTGTTGTTTTTACTGGTTTCTAATTGAGCGAAGACAAGAGCATCAAATCAACAAAGAGGAGTTGACGATGCTCAACAAGACACCAGCCAACACAAACAACGCCCCCGCACAGGATTACCTGGACGGGTTTATTGACGAACGCATGGCCGCAGATTTCCTGTGCCAAAGCGTCCGCACCATCCAGAAATGGCGCGTCACCGGATACGGCCCCAAGTTCTACAAATCGGGTCGCTCTGTGCGCTATCGCCGCCGCGACCTTCTGGCCTGGGGCGAAACACGCCGCCACGGCAGCACCAGCAGCTACAACGCCGCATGAGTTTTGCCCGCGTTGGGCTTGGCAGCACCGCGCGGGATTTTGGGGCCGGATGGCTTCACTAAGGCGCGGGGTCAAATGGCATCCCGCGCCTTTCCCACATCCAAATTCACACATTCAATTCAGGAGACATACCATGTCTAATCTTCCCGCCCATAAAATCAAACTGGGCCTGACCACCGCCACCATCTGGAAAAATGACGGGTCATACTCCGTCGATATTACCCGCGCTTACAAAAACGCGGATGGCGAGTGGAAAAACACATCCGGGTTCTTCCATTCTGACCTGCTGAATATCGCCAAATGCGCGGAACGCGCAGAAATCTGGATCAGCAGACAACTGAGCGCCCAGCACTAACAGCCAAGCCGGGCACCGCCCGGCCCCAAAACCTAAAGCTGCCCCGCCGGAGGCACCATTACCGGCGGGCAACACCCAATAAACACTCCCCACACCGCAGCGCCAAGACGGCGAAATTAAGGGGGGTCTTGTAACACCCCCCTCCACGAATACGAAAGCGAAGGTCAGCGCAAATGGACGCGGATACCCTGCATTCTGGCTTTGATGGGCTGAAATTCACCGTGGAAACCGATATTCCGCCCGCCCTGCGGGAAGCCCTGGCAGAGGCTAAGGCCCTGGCAATCAAGACCAATGCCGAGACCGTTGTGGAATTCGGTCCTGTAGCTCTCTCAGTGCGCCGTACAGGCGGCTCCGCCTTTTCCGCCCATACTGGCGAGTACGGGGCGGAATGGTACTTTCTTGACCCGGAAAACCGCCCTGCAAACAATCCTGGCATTACCGTAGACTTTCGCGCCTTCCTGCTGGCCACTGGTGGCCTGGACGCCGCAGAGAAACACTTTCGCACCTGCATGGATGCGTTTGGTATCCGCTATGCCGATCACCTGTTGCGCGTGACCCGCGTGGACTATGCCATCGACTTCCTGGCCCCCTGGTTTGAACCAGACCGCGAGGCCCTGGTGGTGCCACCCGGCACCCGCGTGCAGGAATATACGGGGGTCGATGAAACCGAGACCCATGCCACAGGCGCGCGCGTCACCGGTCTGCGTGCTGGGGCCGTCGCCAACCGGCAATTGGCGATCTATGACAAACGGCAAGAGGTCATGCAAAAGGGCAAGCTGGGCTGGCTCACCATCTGGAACGACGCCCGCGCCCAATTGAACCGCCCGCCCCTGGATCTGTCCGACCGACTGGCAAGCCAAGTCTGGCGCTGTGAGCTACGCATGGGGGCCAAACAACTGCGCAACCGCTGGGAAATGCGGTCCTGGCAGGATCTGCGCGACTTGGTGGGCGATGCCTACACCGAGTTCTGCGAAAAGATCCGCTACACCTGCCCCACCAGTGACAGCAACCGCGCCCGCTGGCCCACACATGGCCTTTGGCACGCAGTCGCCAGCGTCATCGCCAATGACCTGCACGAGAACTGTTCCGGCGTCCTGCCAAGCGAAGTGATCGAGACCAACCGCGCCGAACACATGCGGATGCTGGACCGGCAAATTCTTGGGTTGTTCGTATCAAGGGCTGCCGCGTCTGAGGTCCAGCCAGCGGAATTTCAAAACTTCCTGGATAGCCATATCGAAACACTGAAACGGCTATCAGAAGAACACCCCACGACCTTACCAGAACGCCTAAGCAAGGCAGCCGCGCGGTATCGGTTTAAGTAGAACTCCCCCCTGGGGATTGAACAAACCCTATTTTCATGCGCAACTTCCCCATTGGTTGAATCTTTGGGCAGTCGGCATGGATATCGAAGAATTTATTGAGCGCTGGCAAGGCTCTGGTGGCAGCGAAATGGCAACTGCACAGAGTTTTGCGATCGAACTGACTGAGGTTTTAGGCGTGGAGCGTCCCTATGTCTCGGACAAGGACGGCGATTTCCTAGACTACCGTTTTGAACGGCCCGTCACGCTGACCCACACGGGACGCACGCGTAATGGTCGCATCGATCTGTACAAGAAGGGCCACTTCATTTTAGAGGCCAAGCAGTTCACCTCAACCGACACCAAAGACAAAAACACCCTTGAAATGTTCCTTGGCAAAGACGCGCCAAAACAATCCGGGCACGGCAAACGCGGCACCGCCAAGTTTGACGATACTATGCTCAAAGCGCGCGCCCAGGCAGACAACTACGCCCGCGCCGTGTCAAAAGAGGACGGCTGGCCGCCTTTCCTGATGATCGTCGATGTCGGCCATGTGATTGAGCTCTATTCCGATTTCTCGGGCCAGGGACAGGGCTACACCCAGTTTCCCGATGGCAACCGCTATCGCATATATCTGGAAGACCTACGCCAACCCGAGACGCTGGATCTGCTGCGCGCCATTTGGAGCGATCCGCAAAGCCTGGACCCCTCGCTTAAATCCGCCGAAGTCACCCGCGAAATTGCTGAGCATTTGGCCGAGCTGGGCAAGAGCTTTGAAGGCCAGGGCCATGACAGCGAGACCGTGGCGCGGTTCCTCATGCGCTGCCTGTTTTCAATGTTTGCCGAAGATGTCGATCTGATCCCCACAGGCAGTTTCACCGAGCTGCTGCAAAAACTGCGTGGTCACCCCGAACACGCCCAGCCCTCTTTGAAAGGTCTTTGGCAGACCATGAATGGCGGCGGGTTTTCGCAGGTGCTGATGCATGATCTCAAACGCTTTAACGGCGGGCTGTTCAAGGATGCCGATGCCCTGCCACTGGACAATCTGCAACTTGGCCTGTTGATCGAGGCAGCCGAAGCCGATTGGAAACAGGTTGAGCCCGCCATCTTTGGCACCCTGCTGGAACGTGCGCTGGATGCCAAGCAGCGCCACAAACTGGGGGCGCATTACACCCCGCGCGCCTATGTCGAACGCCTTGTCACCCCCACGATCATGGAGCCCCTGCGCGATGACTGGCGCAACGTGCAGATCGCGGTGCAACGCCTGAACGCCGATGGCAAAACCGATCAGGCGCTCAAACTGGTCAAGGACTTTCACCACGACCTGTGCGAAGTGCGCGTGCTAGACCCCGCCTGTGGCTCGGGTAACTTTCTCTACGTCGCCCTGGAGATGATGAAACGGCTGGAGGGCGAGGTCACCAGCCTGATGGAGGAGCTGGGCGAGACCCAGACCAGTTTCATCACCGTTGATCCGCATCAGTTTCTGGGGATTGAGCTGAACACCTGGGCCGCCAATGTCGCAGAGCTGGTGCTGTGGATCGGCTATCTGCAATGGCACTACCGCACCCATGGCATTGCCGCCCCGTCAGAGCCCGTGTTGCGCGACTTCAAAAACATTGAGAACCGCGATGCGGTGTTGGAGTGGTCCACCCGCACGCCGCGTGTCGATGAAAATGGCACCCCTGTGACCCGTTGGGACGGGGTGACCACGGTGCGCCACCAAGTCACCGGCGAAGAGGTGCCAGACCCCGAGGCCCGTGTGCAGGTCTATGACTATGCCAAACCCAAAGCGACCACATGGCCCAAGGCGACATTTATCGTGGGCAATCCGCCGTTTATTGGATTGCGCAATATTCGGAAAGCCTATTCCGATGGCTATGTAGAGGCTTTGAGGGTTGCATACCCAAAAATTCCGGAGAACGCTAATTACGTAATGTATTGGTGGGAAAAAGCGGCAAGTTACTGTCCGTCATCGAAGCCGCTTGGCCCAAAAGGAACGCGTAGATTTGGCTTGATCACAACAAACTCCATCAACTAAACTTTCAATAGGGCAGTAACGGAAAGGTTTCTCTCAGATTCTAAGAAGCCGCTTTCGATACTATTTGCTATTCCTGACCATCCTTGGGTCGATTCGGCGGATGGAGCTGCAGTTAGAATTGCTATGACGGTTTGCGCTTCGGGCCTTCGAGAAGGGCTGCTCCATACAATATCTAAGGAAGTTGCCGAAGACGCCTCTGAAGATAGTGTTGCGCTTGAATTTGATCTCCAGAAGGGGAAGATTTTGGCAAACCTACGTATTGGGGCGGACATTCTTTCGTCCAAGTCTCTAAGTTCAAATGTTGGATTGGCCAGTGTTGGCTACCAAATCAATGGAAAGGGTTTTCTGATCAGCCCAGAAAAGCGTAATAAGTGGATTGATGATGATCCGAATGTTTCCTCGTTATTAAAGCTCTGGATGAACGGCATGGGCCTCCAAAGACAACGTGCGCCGATGTTCGCAATTGATCTTTGGCCACATACCGAAGAGGAGGCTAAGAAGAACTTTCCTATTATCTATCAACACTTACTTGACTACGTTTGGCCTGATAGAAGTGAAAATGCTCGAAGAGCGGTTAGAGAGAGGTGGTGGTTGTTTGAGGAGTGCCGTAGCACCTTTAGGCCTGCAATTAAACAAATTGACAAAGTTATTGTAACTACACTTACGTCCGCTAACCGAGTGTTTTCCATGCTTGATACAAACACGGTTTGTGATAGCACAACCGTCATGTTTGCGTTGGATGAAACTCATTTCCTGAGTGTACTTACCTGCCGTATTCATGGAGTTTGGTTCGAAGCTAACGCGGCTAGCTTAGGAGGCTTCGTTGGCAATATCCGTTATAACAAAACCCGTTGCTTCGATCCCTTCCCATTCCCCGACCTCACAGACCCCCAAAAGAAAACGCTCCGCGCTTTGGGAGAGGAGCTCGACGCGCACCGCAAACGCCAACAGGCGGCGCATCCGAAACTCACGCTGACCAATATGTACAACGTGCTGGAAAAACTCCGCGCAGGCGAGGCGATCGAGGGTAAGGACAAAGAGATCTACGACCAGGGCCTGATCGGTATCCTGCGCGATCTGCATGATCAAATCGACGCCGCCGTGGCCGATGCCTATGGCTGGCCTGTTGATCTGAGCGACGAAGAGATCCTAATGCGTTTGGTGGACCTCAACAAGGAACGCGCGGCAGAGGAGGCTTCAGGCCATATCCGCTGGCTGCGCCCCGACTATCAAAACCCAACCGGCGCCAAGGTCGAAAAAGGCAAAACCACAGACATGGATCTCGGCGTTGTCGCCAAGGTGGAAAAAGCCGCATGGCCAAAAGGCTTGCCCGACCAAATCGCCGCCGTGCGCGAGGCTCTGGTCGAGATGGGCGAGGCCTCGCCTGAACAAATCGCCCGCCGCTTTGCACGCGCCCGCACCACCGCCGTGCAACCACTGCTGGAAAGCCTAGCCGCCCTTGGTCAGGCTGACAAAACAGACGACGGAAAATATGCTGCCTAATGGCATGATTGGACATAGCTATGCGCAGATTTGAAATCGACCAAGACAGCCTTCCGGATCTGGCAGGCATGATGCTGGCCACAGTCGAGGCGCTGCGCAAGCTTGGCGGCTCGGCCACAATCCAGGAACTGGACGAAGAGGCCATATCGCTAGAAGGCGTCACCGAAGCCGAGCAAAGCTACATGATGGCCAATAACAATATGCCGCGTGTGAACTACTTTTTGTCATGGGCGCGCACCTATTTGAAACGCGGCGGCGCGCTGGAGAACTCGGCGCGTGGCGTCTGGGCCTTGACCGACACAGGCGCCAAGATAACGGAGCTTTCGGCCACCCAGGCGATCTATAAGCAGGTAAAGCAGGAAGAGCGCGACCGCGCCAAAGCCAAACGACAGGCGGCAAAGGTGCAGGGAAAAGTGCCAGAAGACGAGAGCGCTCAAGATATCCCCGACACGCCGGATGTGGGCGACGATTGGAAATCTAATCTGTTGGACGTGATGAAGGCCATGCAGCCCGATGCCTTTGAACGCTTGGCGCAAAGGTTGTTGAGGGAAGCAGGTTTCGTGAAGGTTGAAGTGCGCGGCAAATCCGGTGACGGCGGGATCGATGGCGTGGGCGTGCTCAGGGTCAACTTGGTGTCATTCCAGGTCTACTTTCAGTGCAAACGCTACAAGGGCAGCGTTGGATCAAAAGAGATCAGAGATTTTCGCGGCGCATTAGAGGGCCGTGCAGATAAGGGCCTGTTCATCACCACGGGCCATTTCACCAGCCAAGCCTCAGAGGAAGCAACGCGCGACGGTGCAAAGGCAATCGATTTGATCGATGGCGAGCGCCTGTGCGACTTGTTGAAAGCCAACAAGCTGGGCGTGCAAACCGAAATGGTCGAGCAAGTGACCGTGAACCCAGAGTGGTTTTCTGGAGTATAGAATGTTGCTTATTCACCACATCCCCAAACGCGTTCCTTATGCTTCCACAGTGCTTCCACACTTTCGGCGGGACAAACGCAAGAAGCGCCCGTTGGGGCGCTAGTACATTGTAATCATTGTAAGAATTTGGTTGCGGGAGTAGGATTTGAACCTACGACCTTCAGGTTATGAGCCTGACGAGCTACCGGGCTGCTCCATCCCGCGACGGTTGTTGTATCTTTTGGCTTGCTACGATTGAGTGATTTAGT
>NZ_JAJQRG010000008.1 GCF_021228235.1 Pseudophaeobacter flagellatus | reverse complement strand
TGCCAGCGTGCAAAGTCTTAAGATTGCTCCGCCGAAATCCCTGAAATTCCCGGGGCTGGTTTTAACTTTCGAAGTCGCAGATGGAACTGTTCACCAGACTTTGCAAAGCCCGCCCCCTGCGCATAGCGGGCCTAGGCGTCTCGCCCCCTGCTGCCCGTATGCCGGGCGACTGCTCCCAGCCCAAGCCAACGAGTCATGCCGAGTTTCCAGCCACTTTACTCTTTCTTTTCAATTCGGGCGGTGGCCGACGAAGGCTAGTAGACTACCTAATGGGCGCGGATATATCCATGACCACTTCATCATCCGTAGCCTCCAGGCAGGGGTGCAGAAAGAGCATTTCGACTTGGCCACAGCCTCTAAAGACATCCACAAAGCGGCTTGATAGGAAAAGACTTCCACCCCAAATTGGATCCCCCCAGAGATCAAGATTGGTTTCGACGCCATGGCACAATAGTGCAGAACCCTGAGGTGGCGGTGTGTATGGGTCGTCCCAAATATAGTTGGTGAGAGCTGTGCTCCACGCATTGAGAGCAAATCCGTCATTGGATCGAGCCACAACTGTCGGTATCGCCTGCAGCGTTGCCAGAACAGCGACGTCAAAGCCTAAAGGCTTTGCAGTTTCTCCGCGGACTGGCAGGCGGCGTACTTCGTTTCTGCCGAGATTGAGACGCTTAAGCCTTTCCTCCAGTTCATCGCTGATAACGATGGTATCTCCGGCCTTGCCAATGCCCCAAGCAGAGATCGTCTCTCTTACATCACAAGCCCAGCAAAGCCTCATACGGTCTGGCCAGGCTTCATCTGGGGCGGGTCTCGCGAGGTCAGTAAAAAGGCCAAGGTCTGCCATGGGCCTCTTCCGATCATACTCGGAGAAAAGGGGAAGCTCATTGTCCACGTGGCCCTTGAGGCGGGAGAAATAGAAAGGCAGCTGGGCCATAATGGTATCTCACTGAGGGACATCAAATTTATTACATCACCGCATGCACGGTGACAATGTCACATCGTTTGATAGAGACTGATCGCTCTCCAGAGGCATTGAGGACCCTCATCATGCGTATTGCGCCTTCAGCGCTGTCCTGTGTCGAAAACAGTACTGGACGTTATTAGCGGCTCCTCTCTCAGTAGCTGAAGCCGAAGTTCAAACAGCATCAGGCACCGAAAGCTCTTAGGTTATGGTCCGAATTGTAGCTGTAAAACGGTCCGAACGCGTCAATTTTTGAATTTGATCTTTCATAATTGACCAAATGAAATATTTATTTCAAAGTCGGACCAAAGATCATCTTGGAGATTCCTGTTGCAGCCCTCGATCCGATCCCAGTTGGAAGGTGCCTTGGAAGATGGGTCTAAAGCAGACCGTCTTTTGGCCCGCTATATGCTAGACTCGTGGGGAGGCTTGCCCTTTGAGAACGCTGCGAGCATCGCGCGTTCTGTGAAGGTGAGCGAAGCTACGGTTGGGCGTTTCTGCCGGTCCATCGGTTACAGCAGTTTTCGCGATCTGAAGGATCATTTGAAGCATGATATGGGCGATGAACCTTGGCTCATGTCCGACCGATTGCACGAAATGCGCAAGGGAGGCGGTGCCGACAGCGCTCAGCTCAACCAAGGGCTACAGCTTGAAATCGCCGCGCTCGTAGGCATTTACGAGCTGGCAGGCAGCCGGGAATGGCAGCAAGAGGCCGAGCGTTTGGCACAGACCTCGCATGTCTTTGTCGCCGGTTTCCAGACGGAGCGCGGCCTTGCCCAGTATTTCGCCAACCAGATGCAATATGTCCGCGACGGCGTTACATTACTCGACCTCGCAGGCGGGAACTTCGCTGAAGTTTTGCTGACCAATGGGCCTGCGCACCTCGTGATTTTTGAGGCGCGGCGCTATTCAGTTTTGTCCAAAAGCCTTGCTGAAGAGGCCCGCACAGCGGGAGTGACGGTGACGTTGATCACCGATGTCTTTTGCGACTGGGGCTATGAGACAGCAGATCAGGTCTTTGCCGTGCCAACCCAGTTCAACCAATTCTGGGATTCGACAGCCCAGATGGCCAATCTCTCCAACCTACTGATCCATAGCGTTTTTCTAAAGCTCGGGACCGAGGTGGATACCCGGCTAAACCGGATCGCCGATCTTTATGGTCGCTTTACCGGCCATGTCGATCGCCCCGCACGGCAGGGCGCCAAACGCAAAAGCGATACAGAAAAAACCAACAGGAGTGAAAACGATGACAGCTAAGACCAAACTGGCCACGGCGCTTTCGACGCTGGCCATTGCAGCCAGCTTTTCCGCCGGCGCCTATGCCGAGCCGCTGCGGCTGGGGACAGAAGGTGCCTACCCCCCGTTCAACTATATCGAGGCAAACGGCGAAGTCGCCGGTTTCGATGTTGAGATCGGCCAAGAGCTTTGCAAGCGGATTGGTGAGGAATGCGAAGTGGTTGCGCAGGATTGGGATGGCATTATCCCGGGGCTTCTGGCGAACAAATACGACTTCATCATCGCCTCTATGTTCATCACTGAAGAACGCAAGAAGCAGGTGGATTTCACTGACCCCTACTATCTGGCCGCGATGACAAATGTCGTGCCCAAAGGCTCTGGCATCACCGAGTTCACCAATGCAGCCCTGGCCGGCAAGGTCATCGGCGCGCAGTCCGGCACCACGCAGGCCGACTACATCGAAGCAACCTACCCGGACTCGGATGTGCGGCTTTACCCGACGCAGGACGAGGTCAATCTCGACATGGCCAGCGGCCGGATCGACATGCAGGTCGGTGACATGCTGCCGATGCTGGACTGGACAACTAAGACCGAAGACGGCGCGTGCTGCGAATTGGCCGGTGATCCGATCACCGACCCGACCTTTGTCGGCGAAGGCGTGGGCATCGCCCTGCGTCAAGAAGACGACGAACTGCGTGAAAAGCTCAACGCAGCCTTGGCCGAAATGCGCGCTGATGGGACCTACAAGGCCATCAACGACAAGTATTTCGACATCGACGTTTACACGATGAAATGATGATCGCCCCCCAATCGGAGACCATGCATGTTTGAGTTGCTCTCTTACGGCGATGCCGGCTGGGGGGATGAAATCCTCGCGGGTTTGGCGATCACGATGCAACTGGCCGTTGTGACCCTGCCCATGGGTCTGCTGATCGGCTTTGTGGCGGCTTTTGCCTCTATGTCGCGCCACGCGGGACTAAGAGCTGTCGGTTATGGCTACACAACGATCATGCGTGGTCTTCCCGAGATCTTGACGCTCTTTGTGGTCTACAACGGCGTCGGGCTTTTACTGAACAAACTCGCCGCTTGGTGGAATCCCGGCGGGACCAATATTGAGTTCAGCCCCTTTGCCGCCGGAGTAACAGCGCTAGCCATGGTGTTTGGTGCCTTTGCGGGCGAAGTGCTACGCGGGGCGTTCCAATCGCTCGACGAAGGGCAGATGGAAGCGGGCCGTGCAATCGGTATGTCACCGCGCAAAATCTTCTTTCGCATCCGCCTGCCGCAAGTCTGGCGCTTTGCCCTGCCCGGCCTTGGCAATCTTTGGATCAATATGCTCAAAGACACGGCGCTGGTATCAATCATCGCGCTGGATGACCTGATGCGCATGACCAAGGTCGCAGTGGGTGTAACCAAACAGCCCTTCACCTTCTACCTGCTGGCCTGTCTGATCTACTGGGCGCTCTGTCTCCTGTCAGAAGTGGTTCTGGCCTATATGGAACGCCGCGCCAATCGCGGCATTCGGAGAGTCTGAGATGAACCCGATCGACATCGCCATACAATATTGGCCGCGCCTGCTCGATGGCACCTTGATGACCATCAAGCTGACATTTCTGGGTGCGCTGATCGCGGCCCTGTTCTCGCCCGGGCTCGCTTTGATCCGCGCCAATGCGACACCTGTCGCGCAGGCCCCTTTGCGGCTCTATATCTCTTTCATGCGCGGCACCCCCATTCTGGGGCAATTGTTCCTTATCTACTATGGCTCTGGTCAATTTCGCCCCTTCTTGCAGGACTGGGGGCTTTGGGGATTTTTCCGCGATCCGTTCAACTGCGCGCTGCTGGCATTTG
Organism: Pseudophaeobacter flagellatus; assembly: GCF_021228235.1. Taxonomy (GTDB): domain Bacteria; phylum Pseudomonadota; class Alphaproteobacteria; order Rhodobacterales; family Rhodobacteraceae; genus Pseudophaeobacter; species Pseudophaeobacter flagellatus. The sequence continues at coordinate 202,310 of NZ_JAJQRG010000008.1, read as the reverse complement.
CGTTGAACTCCACGGCCTACCAGACGGAAATCCTGCGCGGCGGCATCTTGGGCGTGGCACGCGGCGAGGTCGAAGCCGCCAAGGCAATCGGCATGACGCGCCTGCAAATTCTGCGCCGGGTGATCTTCCCCCATGCCTACCGGATCGCATGGCCCGCACTTGGCAATGAGATCATTTTGCTGATGAAGGCCAGTGCGCTGGCCAGCGTTGTCACCGTCTTCGACATCATGGGCCGCACCCGGCAGATCTTCTCGCGCAGTTTCGACTTCTCGATCTATCTCTGGGCCGCCCTGATCTACCTCTGCATCACCGCGATCTTTGTCCTGCTTTGGCGGCAGGGTGAGGCGCGTCTGAGCCGCCATATCGGCCCACGCAGCGAGGGCCGCTCCATACTCTCTCCCCCGGAAGGACCACAGCCATGAGCGAGGCCGAAATTATCCTGAAAGCCGAGGACATTCATAAATCCTTTGGCGCGGTGGAGGTGCTCAAGGGTATCTCGCTTGAGGCGCGTCAAGGCGATGTGATCTCGATCCTCGGCTCATCCGGCTCAGGCAAAAGCACCTTTCTGCGTTGCCTGAATTTCCTTGAGACGCCAACCTCGGGCAAGGTCACCATCCATGGGGAGGAAATCCAAGTGCGCGACGGCAAGCCCCTGAACGCGCGGCATATCGAAACCGTGCGGAGCCGCCTGGGCATGGTGTTCCAGCAGTTCAATCTTTGGAGCCATCGCACCGCATTGGAAAACGTGATGGAAGGCCCGGTGCAGGTCAAAGGCACCCCAAAAGCTGCCGCCCGCGCCGCCGCCGAAGCGCTACTGGAGCGGGTCGGCCTGAAGGACAGAATGGATATGTATCCCTCACAGCTTTCCGGCGGTCAGCAGCAGCGTGTGGCGATTGCCCGTGCGCTGGCGATGGAGCCGGATGCGATCCTGTTTGATGAGCCGACCAGCGCGCTTGACCCCGAACTGGTTGGCGAGGTGCTGAAAGTCATGCAATCGCTCGCCGCCGAAGGCCGCACAATGATCGTCGTCACCCATGAGATGGCCTTCGCGCGCGACGTCTCATCCGAAGTCGTGTTCCTGCATCAAGGCCGCATTGCCGAGCGCGGCGCGCCTGAGCAGATGTTCACCAACCCTCAAACCGAAGTCTTTCAGCGTTTCATCGCAACCGTGAAATAACGTCCTGCCCTTTTGCCAAACGAGTTCCCATGACACAGCATAACAAAACACCCGCATTTACAGGCGGCAGCATCCTGATTGAGGCGGCCGAGTTGCATATCGTCAGCCTGCCGCTGATCACCCCTTTCGTAATTTCCAATCAGACATTGACGGACAAGACCTTCCCGCTATTGGTGCTCAAGGGCGACGGGATCGAAGGCATCGCCGAAGCAGTGATGGATGAAATCCCCGACTATCTTGAGGAAACGATCCCCGCCGCCATGGCTTTTCTGCGCGACGTCTTGCTGCCGCAGATCGTCGGAAAACGGTTTGCTTCGCCCTATGAATTAGAGCCCCTCCTCGCCCCCTGGCGCGGCAATCGTATGGCTAAGGCCGTGGTCGAGATGGCCTTTTGGGACCTTTGGTCAAAAAGCCTTGGCATCCCTTTGAAATCCGCACTTGGTGGGACGCGCAATGCGGTGGACGTGGGCGTAAGCATCGGCATCGGCAGCATCGATGTCACGCTGGAGCGCATCGCCGAGGCGCAAGCGGCGGGCTATAAACGCACCAAGTTGAAGATCGCCAAGGGCCATGACGTAGCCCTGCTTGAGGCCGTGCGCGCGCACTATCCAGACATCAAGCTAACGGTGGATGCCAATACCGATTATGGGCTTGAAGATCTCGCCTTGCTGCGGCGCTTTGATGAATTCGACCTCGACTATATCGAGCAGCCGTTGGCCTTTGACGATATCCACGACCACGCGCAGGTTCAGGCGGCGTTAAAAACGGCGATCTGCCTCGATGAAAGCATCCGCAATGCGGTCGATGCGCGTAAAGCACTGGAATTGCGGGCGGCGCGGGTCATCAACATCAAGGTGGGCCGGGTCGGCGGTTTCGCGGCCGCCCGCGCGATCCATGACGTCAGCGCCGCCTTTGGCGCGCCGGTATGGTGTGGCGGCATGCTTGAAGCCGGAATTGGCCGTGCGCATAACATCCACCTCGCCACCCTCGCGAACTTCACCAAGCCGGGGGATACCTCCAGCGCCAGCCGCTATTTCAAACGTGACATCGTGAATGAGCCGTTGGAGGCTGCCAATGGCGAAATGCCGGTGCCGGGCAATGGCGCAGGGATTGGGGTCACGCTTGATCGGGACTACATGAAAACGGTCACTGGCCATTCTGAAATGATCCGCCCATGACTGCCCTGGGGATCAACGTTGAACTGCGTGAACTTGACGGCGTGACCGAGCTCAAACACGCAGAAGAGTTTCAGTGCACCGTTTGGGGCGCGGATGACCCGGCGGATAACTCCGACCTTATGCTTGCGATCCAACACGAAGGCGGACTGGTCGCGGGCGCATTTGTCGAAGGACGGATGCTGGGGTTTCTTTTTGGTTTTCCGACCAAAGATCCGGAGGTCCAGCATTCGCATCGGCTTGCCGTTCACCCCGAAAGCCGTGGGCTGGGGCTTGGCGCACGTCTCAAATGGTATCAACGCCATTGGTGCCTAGCACGCGGCATCACGTCGGTCCGTTGGACATTCGACCCCCTGCGCCGCGTCAACGCCAACCTTAACATCGCGCGGCTTGGCGCCACAGCCAATGTCTATCTGCCTGATTACTACGGACAGATGGAGGGCATCAACGCCGGTATCGCCTCAGATCGTATTGTGGCTGATTGGTCGCTGGATGCAGCACGGGTGACACGTCTCGCCGAAGGCATTAACGTTGAGAGTGAAGATCACCGCACTCCCATGCACGTTAAAATTCCACAAGATCTTGATGCCCTGCTATCGAATGATCTTGATCGGGCAATTTCCGAAAGACAGCGTGTTCGTTGTGAGATGACCACCGCTTTTGCTGAAGGCTACCGGATCATCGGTTTCAACCCAGCCGATAGCGCATATGCCCTTTCCATCATATGATCTTTCCCACCATACTCAGAATTACAACTCAGGTCCTGCAGCACTGCAAGGTGACGTCAGGGCCACTATTACCTCGGGGATTGGCCCTATATCTGATTGCAGAGCTCAGAGAGATCGCGGTTGAGATGAGCTTCTCAAACTTTCGCGCGCGGCTGGGCGTTAAAACGTTTATACTTGTCGCAAAGCAAGGCGCTTGCCCACGCGGCCCAGGTTAGAAACGGGCAAAGGAAACATTCCGCCCTTTTTTGACAACGTAGGGACAACTTGAATGAAACAACTTGCCCTTGATGCCGCAGATATTCGCATTCTGAGTGCACTGCAAAGGCACGGCCAGTTGAGCAAGGCCAGACTGGCAGAAATTTGCAGTCTTTCAGCGACGCCCTGCTGGGCGCGGCTGACGCGGTTGAAAGCTGCCGGATATATTCGTGGCTATCATGCTGACATCGCTTTGGGGCAACTGGCTGATTTCGCCCAAGTGATTGTAACAGTGTCGCTGAGCCGTCACCGGAAAATAGACTTTGACCGCTTTGAAACCTTTATCAACGGGCGGGATGAGATCATTGATTGCATCGCCACGGGGGGCGGGGTCGACTACATCATGAAGGTGATTACCCCCACGCTCTCCGCGTTTCAGGACCTTATGGAAGAGTTCCATGCCGAAGATCTCGGCATAGACCGCTACATGACCCATTTTGCGACGCGGCAGGTAAAGGCAGGTTTGCCCAACATTGCAAAGCTGGCAGCTGCGAACGTCAAAAACAGGCAAGCCGGTCCAATCGGTCCTGTTGGAGGGAAATAAACGGCCTGACCAGACTGCGAATTGAAAAACTTCAGACCACTTTCGCTGCACCTCTCAGACTATATCTCGGAAAGACTTTGACAGTTTGTGATCGGGAAGATCACGGACAAAACGGGAGGAGCTTTCAATGCACGCAGATGATTTTGGTTTCGGCACACAGATCCGCAAGTCGCCCTACTTTGACGCAACGGTGCGTTGGGGCGCCCAAGGGTTTTCGGTCTACAACCACATGTATATCCCACGTGATTTCGGGGATCCGGAGCAGAACTTCTGGAACCTCGTGAACGATGCGATCCTGTGTGATGTTGCCGTCGAACGGCAGGTCGAAATCACCGGCCCGGATGCCGCGCAATTCACCCAGCTGCTGACCTGCCGCGACCTGTCCAAGATGGCCGTGGGGCAGTGCAAATACATCCTGATCACAAACGCCGACGGCGGCATCCTGAATGACCCGATCTTGCTGCGCCTCGCTGAAAACCATTTCTGGATTTCTCTGGCCGACAGCGACATTCTGCTTTGGGCACAAGGGGTTGCGATCAATTCTGGCCTTGATGTCACGATTGGCGAACCTGATGTCTCCCCGCTGCAACTGCAGGGCCCGATGTCAGGTGAGATCATGAAGGCGCTGTTCGGCGACGACATTATGGATCTGCGCTACTACTGGCTGCGGGAGGTTGACCTGAACGGCATCCCGCTGGTGGTGTCCCGCACAGGCTGGTCGAGCGAGCTGGGGTATGAGATCTACCTGCGCGACGGCTCCAAGGGCGATCTGCTATGGGAAACCATCATGGCGGTTGGTCTGGAGTTTGGCCTGAAGCCCGGTCACACATCCTCTATCCGCCGTATCGAAGGGGGGATGCTGTCCTATCACGCGGACGCCGACATGGGGACCAACCCGTTCGAGCTTGGCTTTGACCGGCTGGTGAACCTTGATATGGAGGCTGACTTCATCGGCAAATCCGCGCTGCGCCGGATCAAGGACGAAGGCGTGAGCCGCAAGCAGGTTGGTCTGATCCTCGACGGTGCGCCGCTCACCGGGCCGAATACGACGTTCTGGGGTGTTCAGTACGCCGGTGAGGAGATCGGCAAGGTGACATCCGCCGTCTATTCGCCACGCCTCGAGCAGAACATCGCGTTGGCCATGGTTGCCGCCGAGCATGCCAACATCGGCGCAGAGGTTGAAGTTGTGACCAATTCCGGCCCCGCCCGCGCGACCATCTGTGAACGTCCGTTCTATGATCCCAAAAAGCAGATCGCAGCGGCGTAAGGCGTCTTTAGTAAGGGCAATCCAAATGTCAGACCTCGCAATTGAGCTGCATTGGCAGCGTGCGGCACCTGTTTTTCAAACAGGCACATATTCCAACGAACATACGGTTCAGTACAACAACCGCTATGACATGCTCGTGGACTCCGCCCCTGATTGGGGCGGAGATCCAGACAACACAAACCCCGAGCAGGCGCTCGCCTCGGCTCTGTCCAGTTGCCACATGATGACCTTTCTGGCGCTGGCGGCCAAAGCGGGCTGGCCAGTAGCAAGCTATCACGACTACGCAGAGGCGCATCTGGGCAAGAACCCCAAAGGGCAAATGTCCGTGACCCGGATCGACCTGCACCCTGTAGTGCGATTTGACACCGGGTTTTCCGTCAGTGCTGAAGAACTGGCCCAAATGCAGGACCGCGCGCACCGCTACTGCTTTATCGCCAATACCTTGGCTGAGAGTGTCGAAATCAATATACTTTAAAACACCGGAAGGATTAGCTTCGTGACCACCTCCGACATCCTGCAGCGTAATCTGGACGCGAGCGGAATTCTACGGCTGACCCTAAATGATGTTAGGCAGCGCAATGCACTTTCCGAGGCAATGCTGGCGGAACTGGGTGCAGCCTTTGCTGAAGCAGGGACTGACCAAAAGGTGCGGGTCATTGTTCTCGCGGCCAAAGGCCCTGCGTTTTGTGCGGGCCACGACCTGAAAGAAATGACTGCAGGGCGCAAGGGTGAAGACGGCGGCAAAGCCTACTTTGCCAAAGTGATGTCCATGTGCGCAGGCGTCATGCAGGGCATCGTGAATTGCCCTAAGCCTGTCATCGCCGAAGTCACCGGTGTCGCGACTGCTGCAGGCTGCCAGCTGGTCGCAAGCTGCGATCTGGCGATTGCGTCGGATAGCGCATCATTCAGCACGCCCGGGGTACATATCGGGCTGTTCTGTTCCACACCTATGGTGGCCCTGTCACGCAACGTCGCGAACAAGCACGCAATGGAGATGTTGCTGACGGGGGATATGACGTCAGCAGAAAGGGCTGCCGAGATCGGTCTTGTGAACCGCGTCGTTGCGCCAGACGCGTTGCAAGACACGACGATGCAGATGGCACACAAGATCGCGTCAAAATCCAGCATGACACTCGCAACCGGAAAACGCGCCTTCTACGCGCAGTGCGAAATGACGCTGGCTGACGCCTATGATTACGCCTCCAGTGTGATGGTCGACAACATGCTGGCGCAAGACGCGCGCGAAGGTATCAACGCCTTCATCGAAAAGCGCGCCCCCCTTTGGCAGGACGCCTGAACCATGAGTGCGAACCCCTACAACACCGATCTGGACCGTAATCCGGCAAACCATCAGCCGCTGACGCCGCTGACATTTCTGGAACGGGCCGCGCTGGTCTTCCCTGAACACACTGCAATCGTGCATGGCAGGTTGCGGCGCAACTACGCGGAGTTCTACGCACGGTCGCGCCAACTGGCGTCCGCTTTGGCGCAACACTCCATCGGGCGTGGGGATACGGTGTCTGCAGTGCTGGCCAATACGCCTGCGATGCTCGAGTGCCACTACGGTGTGCCGATGTGTGGCGGAGTTTTGCACTCGGTGAATACGCGCCTTGATGCGTCAGTGATTGCGTTCCAGCTGGACCACGCCATGTCCAAAGTTGTCATTGTGGACCGCGAATTCATGCCTCTGATGCAAGAGGCGCTGGCACTGGCCACGGTGAAGCCGCTGATAATCCAATACAACGATCCTGAATTTTCCGAGGCTGAGACCCAAACTGATCCGCAGGACTATGACGCGTTTCTCGCCACTGGTGATCCCGATTTTGACTGGCTCATGCCACTTGATGAATGGGATGCGATTTCGATCAACTACACCTCCGGCACCACCGGCGACCCCAAGGGCGTGGTCTCGCATCATCGCGGAGCCTATCTTCTGGCGCAGGGCAATGCGCTGACCACCTCAATGGCGAAACATGCGGTCTATCTCTGGACCCTGCCTATGTTCCACTGCAACGGCTGGTGTTTCCCCTGGACCCTGTCGGCGATTATCGGAACCCATGTTTGTTTGCGTCAGGTCAGGGCAGAGCCAATCTGGACCGCCTTGGCGGACGAGGGCGTCACCCATCTATGCGGCGCACCGATCGTGATGTCCCTGATGATCTCTGCCCCCGAATCTGAAAAGCGCCGGCTCAGCCAGACGGTTCAATTCTTCACTGCTGCCGCTCCACCGCCCGAAAAACTGTTGGCAGATATGAAAACCGCAGGTTTTGACGTGACGCATCTTTATGGGCTGACCGAAACCTACGGGCCCGCCGTGGTGAATGACTGGCATCAGGATTGGTCAAATCTTCCTTCTGATGAACAAGCCGCACTGAAATCCCGCCAGGGTGTGCGCTATCTGCCGCTAGAAGGTCTCGACGTTCTGGACCCCGAAACCATGCTGCCCGTGCCGCGTGACGGCAAAACCATGGGAGAGGTAATGTTTCGCGGCAACGTCGTGATGAAGGGCTACTTTCGCAACCCGACGGCCACCCAAGAGGCCTTTACGGGGGGATGGTTCCATTCCGGAGATCTGGGGGTGCGGCATCCCGACGGATATATCCAGCTCAAGGATCGCTCCAAGGACATCATCATTTCCGGTGGCGAGAATATTTCATCCATCGAGGTGGAAGAAGCGCTTTATCGCCATCCTGCGGTTGCGATTGCCGCCGTGGTTGCGATGCCTCATGAAAAATGGGGCGAAACGCCCTGCGCATTTGTGGAACTGGCCGTCGGTAAAACTGTGGATGCGGAAACCTTGCGTGCCTGGTGCAAGGAACAGCTGGCGTCCTACAAGGTGCCGGGACAGTTCGTGTTTATGCCGATCCCGCGCACATCCACTGGTAAAATTCAGAAATTTGTCCTGCGCGAACAAGCCAAAGAGTTCGCAGGGGCCCCCATAGATATCCGAACTTCCTCAACACGGGTGATCTAGAGCTTAGCGCGCAGGTCATCAAGGGGGAGACACCCTGGCCCTGATTGACGTGACAGGATCGCCAAAACCTCTTGGGCTTTGTCGACATCACGTCAATTCGCCTTGGGCTGTGTCATTTGCCCATATGACCTAGCAGTGAGACCGAACAAAGGGCTGGCCATCCAGCTGGGGGATCATCACCAGCGTCTGGTAAAGCGCGGTCAGGCGCTCTGCGGTTGCCGCATCGGCGACCGGCCCCGGATACCTGCCCCATTAGATTGGACGGCCAAGTCTGTTCCAACAGCAGCCACTTGCGGTAGGGCATCGGTTGCTGACCAGTTAGGCCCACCGCATAACAGGTGGCCATTCCGTAGAGCAATCAAAAACGAGGGCGAAACCTGATCAAGCTTTTCAACATAGATTTTGCATTTCTTCTTCGGTACTTCCAGGTTCGGCTATAGCCACCAATAATCTCTGTCAGAATCGGGCTGTACTGTAACGCGTGTTTCAGTGCCTTTCTGTTTCCAGTCCTAAGAGATTGATCGACGAAGTGAAGAATCCAAGCATGTGCCAGCTCTGGAAATGACCTGTCGGGGAAATAGCGGTCTCGCCAATCGACAATCGTTTTGATCTGATTCCACGTATTCAGATGCTGGTTATTGCCGTGTTTTCGGTATTTCATACCGGGTCGGTGAACGAGTTCAAATTCAAGCTCGGGATGCTCTATCATGAACATAAATATCTTTGTGCGCAGGATGATATCGTCACCTGAGATATCCGGATCCATTCCTCCGATTGCCCTTACGATGTCTGCCTTCACGACAGAAGCCTGCACATAAAACGTGCCCAAATTCTCGTACTCGACATCCAGCAGTTCCTGCGCTGATGCATAGGTCTGGCGATAAAGCTGCGATGTAAAGCTCTCGCAGGTCACCTCTCCGGCATTGTCGATTTCCATGTTCTCGGTATTCGCAACCAGGGCGATTTTGGGATTGCGCTTGATGATCTGCATCTTGGATGAAATGGCATCCGGCAGTAACAGATCGTCCAATGACAGAAACGAGAAGTACTCCCCTGTCGCGGCCTCAATCCCTCGATTGACGTTTAACGGGACATTGCCGGTATTGTCTTGCAAGATTAACCGGAAAGGATAGGGGGACTGCGCAAGCGTATTTTCCAAAACCTCGGCATTTCCGTCCGTCGAGCCGTCATCGACCACGACGATCTCAATGTGATCGTAGTCCTGCTGGAATATCGACTCGAGCGCCGCCCGCGAGAAGGCCTCGTGGTTATATGTGGTGCAAATGATTGAGCACAGGGGCGACGGGGAAATCGGGTCTGTCACTTAGGCCATCCTTTCAAGTTTTGTAGTAGCTCAGGCGAGCCAAAGATCGTTCCCGACCGTGTATTCTGTCTGTTCACTGGGTTGGGACGGGCGCATCTGGATCTTATGGCGGACGTCAGCCAGCCGCTTCTGAAAGGTATCACGATTGTAACGGCCGAAGGCAGAGAGACGCCAGACCACCCTGCCCTGTTCGACGCAAACGACACATCCAGATCGCAGCTGTCTTCACGAGGCATGACGGTTCCCCCCTTAGTAGAGGTGCCTTTTAGTACCTTGTGCTTGATATGTCGACAAACGGTTTTGCGCCGCCAGATCGCATAGCCCACAGGCCCACACTATGGCGTGCAATAAACGCGGTAGTTGCGGCGCCCCCAGTCGGTATATAGATCGGCCATGATTGTACAAAACTGGCCTTCGACCGTGAACTGCCGGATCGGAGCTGCACCCGGTCCACCAAAGACGCTGACTGTATCCCCGATCTGAATACTGTCGGCCCCGGTGACATCAGCAACGATCGCATTCATAGAGATTTTTCCAACCACCGGCGCCAGAAAATCCCCTGCGACAACCACATTGCCATTGTTTGAATTGCGCCTGAAACCGTTCTCATAACCGATTGCGATACAGGCCAGACGGCGGCTGCCCTCGATCCGATAATCGCGATCATAGCCGACGGTTGACCCCGCCGGGTAGTCTTGCAGGCTTACCACGCGTGCCTCAAGATCCATGGTGCTGCGAAAGCCCAGTTCGGGCTTCAGAATTCCATATAATATGGCACCGCAACGATACATATCGGTGCCTATTTCCATCTCTGAAATCAGCGTCAGTGAACTGCCCGCATGCACCAAGACATCGGCACGGTTCAGATCACTGTTTTCAAATACCCAGGACACCTGTTGCTGAAACAGGGCGTCGCTTTGCTGCAATTGCAGCGGGTCGTTTGATGGAAAATGCGTGCAGATCCCGCCGATGTGGCCGCCCAGGGTGGCCAGGATATCACTGCATTCGGCCTCTCCCACCGCTGTCGATATTTCCAGCGCATCCCGCGACATGCCTGCAGAATTCAAGGCAAGATGCACGCAGGCCTTATACCGTCCGGTCTCCAGGTGGTTGAGGATCAGCTGTGCCACTTGGCGTGTGGCGACCTGCTCTTCGACCCGATCCTCCAGCGCGCCTTCAATTTCCTGAGGGGCCGCAGCCCTGAGCCGGATAACAGCCCCGTCGAACCCCGCCTGGCGCACTGCCCGCGCCTCAGCATTGGTGGTAATCCCGATGCAGGTGACCCCCTGTTCCCGAACAAGCGGAACAACCTGCGGGATGCCATGCCCGTAGGCATCGGCTTTCAGCACCGCGCAAAAACGTCTCCTCTTGGGGACAAGAGCAAGAGCAAGTTCAAGGTTTTTCGAAATACGGTCCGTGTGAATGGTACACCAAGAGGCTGGGCGGGTTTCTATCATTTTCAACTCTGCTCAGGTCTAAGAAGGTCATCAATGACGCTGCAAAATAGGTCGGTCACAACCGGAAGCAAGGCGTCTGGGAAATCGTAGTCCGGGTTGTGAAGCTGCGGCTGCGTCTCCCCCGCTCCGACATAGAGCAGGGCCGCCTTGGCACCGTCTTCCCCGAAACGGCCAAAATCCTCTGACCAGCGCATCGGCGCCGCCATCTCCAGGCAGGTGTGGTCCAGGGCTTGCGCGCAGCGCCGCGCCACTGCCGTGGCCTCTTCATCGTTCACGACAGCCCGAAAGATATCATGCCAATGGGTCTGGACCTTCAGATTGGCGCTCCTGTCTGCGACCAGCTGCTGCGCCTCGGCGATCAGCCCATCCATCCGTTCGTTCGTCATCGAGCGCAGCGTGACGCGCAACTCACCCTCTGCGGGCGATATTCCAAAAGCGGGTTCACCAAGGTTTGCATGGGTCAGCGTACTCAGCGAGAAATCGGCATCGCTGGTCACCCCCTGGCTAAGGCCGGGCAAGGCAACCATCAGATCGGCCATTGCATTGGCGGGGGAAACCCCATCTTCAGGGGCCGCCGCATGAGAGCTTTTGCCCTCCAGCAGAATCTGCATACCGCGCGACGCACAGTTGCCCGGCCCGGCCCGCAGACCAATTTCGCCAAGCGGGCGACCAGGGACATTGTGATAAGCAAAGGCATAGTCAGGACGTATCTCGGGCCAGCGCGGATCTTCGATAACGGCCTTGGCACCAGCGCCTGTTTCTTCGGCGGGTTGAAACAGCAGAATGACGCGCCCGGCGGCGGGACGATGGCGCGCCAGCCGCATGCCAACCCCAAGAAGAGAAACCATGTGGCCGTCATGCCCGCACAGGTGCCCGCGGCCCTCTACCTCGGACTTATAAGGCAGGGTCGAAAGCTCACGGATTGGCAGCCCGTCGAGTTCGCACCGCAGCAGCACGGTGTGACCTGCCTCAGCCCCGGTGAATTCAGCCGCCACGCCATGGCCGCCAAGGCCCTGCCAGATCCGATCTGCCCCCAGCAGGGTCAGTTCAGAGGCGATGCGCTCTGCCGTTGCGGCCTCTTCGCCCGAAAGTTCGGGTCGACGGTGCAGCACCCGGCGCAACGCCGTAAGCTGCATAATCTGATCAGAAGAAAGGGCAGGCATCAAAAACTCCTCAGAAAACCTTGGCGCCCAAGGCAACAACCAGGGTGGTTTTGACCACAGGGGGTTGCGGGGGAGCAAAGACTGTTGGCGTGGCGCATGGACTGCTCCTTAGATTTCTTCCGTGCCGCACCAGTCGGCGATGAACATGGATGTGGCTTTGGTAATGCGACGCATACTTTCCAGGTCGACGCGTTCATTGAAGCCATGAATGGCTTCGGCACGCGGGCCATAGACCAGTGCCGGCGTATCCGCATAGAGACCAAAGAAACGGGCGTCAGTGGTGGCCGTGATCGCTTCGCGCACCAGCGCCTCGCCCGTGGCAGACCGATGCGCCTGATCCAGCGCTGCAATGGCCGATACCGCCTTGGCGGAACTGTCCTGCGACAGCGCGTAGCCCGCGGCGTGAAAGCCGTGATAGACGATTTCAGGCAGTGAATTGCGCAGAAAGTCATTGTCACGGGCGGCATCCAGGATCACTTGCTCGATCTCGGCCTTTGCCGCCTCGATGGATTGGCCGGGAAAGATAGCCATGCGCACGTCAAAGACGCTCCAGGCTGGGACCGAGCTGGTCCAGTCACCACCTTCGATCTTGCCGACATTCAGGTTCAGCGCATGATCCATATGCGCATAGTCTTCGGGCCGGTTTTCAGCGGCGTTCCAGCGGTGTTCCATGTCATGCAGCGCCCGGATCAGCGGAAAGGCGGCCTCGATCGCATTGGCACCGCTGCCGGCATAGGCAACATGGGTCGGCAGCCCCTTGAGATGCACCTGGAACCAGATCACCCCCAGCTGGGCAGTGACCAGATGTTCGCTAAAGGGTTCCGGGATCAGGGCCGCATCGGCCCGATAGCCGCGCGCCAGACAGGCCAGCGCACCGTTGCCGGTGCATTCCTCCTCGACCACGGACTGGAAAAACACATCCGCTGCCGGGGCGCGGCCACAGGCCTTAAGCGCATCCAGCGCAAAAAGATTCGAGGCCAGGCCGGCCTTCATGTCGCCGCCGCCGCGCCCGTAGAGCCAGCCGCCTTCGACGCGCGGTTCAAACGGTGGGCTGTCCCACATGTCCAGCGGCCCGGCAGGCACCACGTCAATATGCCCGTTCAGGATGAGAGAGCGACCCGTCTGCGTCCGGGCGTGGTGGGTGCCCACCACATTGACCGCATCCTCATAGGGGACAAGCACCGGCGAAAATCCCGGCAGGTGCTGGATCTCGGCGAGATCAATCTGCCAGCGATCAAGGTCATAACCGCGCGCGCTCAGCTCGGCCGCCATGAAATTCTGCGCCGATTGCTCATTGCCGCGGGTCGATGGATGCGCGGTCAAATCGGACAGGAAGGCAACCTGCCGATCAAAAGCCGCATCAACGGCCGCACACAGGCGTGTGTTCAGGTCATCTTCCATGGCTGGCCTCAAATTCTGGCAAATCAGTATCAGGCAGGAGCAGGGGCGCGCCGGTGGCCTCGGCCACTTCTGCCGCGGGAATGCCGCCCAGTGTTTCAACAAGCACAAAACCCCGTGGCGTTACGTCGATCACGGCCATATCTGTAAAGATCCGCGCCACACAGGCCCTTGCCGTTAGCGGCAAAGAGCATGTTTCTTTCAGCTTCGGGTTGCCAGCGCGGTCGGTATGCGTGGTCAGAACCACCACCCGCCGCGCCTTTTGGGCCAGCTCTACGCCGCCACCGACGCCGGGGCTGAATTTTCCGGGGATCTTCCAATTGGCCAGATCGCCGCTGGCGCTAACCTCGAAAGCACCCAGCATTGTCAGATCCAGCCGCCCCGAACGCACCATGGCAAAGCTGGTGGCGCTGTCGAAAAAGGCCGATCCCGGCACCGTCGAAACATAGCTGCCCCCGGCATCAATCAGATTGCGGTCGGCCTGGTCCGGCGGCAGGGTCGGACCGATACCGGTCATGCCGTTTTCAGTATGCAAGCAGACCGGAAAATCTCTGGGCAGGTGGTTGACCACCTGGGTCGGCAGGCCAATGCCAAGATTGACCACCATCCCCGGTGCGATCTCGCGCGCGGCGCGGGCAATCATGCGTTCTTTAGCGCTGGACAACGGCGTATTCCTTGCTCAGTTCTGCCAGTTCGGCGACGTGATCGACAAAAACGCCCGCTGTGTGGATGGCATTTGCAGCCAGCCCGCCAAGCGGCAGCAGGGTTTCGGTCTCGGCAATCACGCAATCAGCCGCCATTGCCATCAGCGGGTTAAAGTTTTGCGCAGTTGCGACATAGGCGAGGTTGCCAAAGATATCGGCCCGGTCGGCGTGGATCAGCGCCACATCGGCGCGCAGGGCGGTTTCCACTAGATGCGGCTTGCCCGCGAGCTCGACCACCTGCTTGCCCATCGCCAGCTCGGTGCCGATGCCGATATCACTTAGCACGGCCCCAATCCCGGCACCGCCGGCCCGAATACGTTCGGCCAGAATACCCTGAGCGTTGAACTCCACCTTGATCTGGCCTGTGTTCATCAGCGAAATCGCATGGGTGTTCAGGCCAAGATGGGTGGTGATCAGCCGCGAGACCTGGCCGCTCTGCAGCAGATGGTCGATGCCCATGCCCGGCTCGTTTGCGTCATTCTTGATAATCGTCAGGTTATCTGCACCATGGTCGACAAGCGCTTGGATCAGCGTCATCGGTGTGCCGGGCACGCCAAAGCCGCCAATCATGACCCTGTCGCCCGGTTTGATTTTTGCAATGGCGCTGGCAATCTTGCAGCTTTTGTCTGGCAGCCTCATGCGGCCTCCGCGATGGGCAGTCCCACCTCTGTGGCAAAGGCATCCAGCGCATCCACCAGGATCACCATGATCTCGTCGATCTGCGCCTCAGTAATGATCAGCGGCGGTGCGATCAGGAAATGATCGCCTGCGGTGCCGCCTCGGGTGCGGCGGGAATAGATGATAAGGCCCCGCTCATAGGCCAGTTCGACAAGCCGTGCATGGGCGTCCAGCTCTGGCGGCAGGGGTTCCATGGTTGTGCGGTCCGCGACAAATTCAAAGGCCGTCAGCAGCCCCTTGCCGCGAACATCGCCGATAAAGGAATAACGATCCATCAGGGTGCGCAGGCGCGCCATCAAGACATCCCCCATGCGGGCAGCATTTTCGATCAGGTTTTGATCTTCCATCTCTTCCAGCACCGCCAGCCCGGCGGAGCAGGCAAGCGGATTGCCCGCATAGGTAAAACCATGCAGGAAGCCTCCTGCATCCAGAACCGGATCGACCAGACGCGCGCGCGCCACGATAGCCCCCAAAGGCGCATAGCCTGCGCCAAAGCCCTTGGACATGGCGACAATATCCGGGGTGATGCCCCAGTGTTCGGCGGCCAGGAACTTGCCGGTGCGGCCTGCCCCGGTCATCACCTCGTCATAGATCAGCAACACGCCAAATTCGTCGCAGATCTCACGCACCCGGCCATAGTAGCTATCGGGGGCAACCAGCGCCCCGGTCGAGGCGCCGCCGACGGGTTCCATCAGAAAGGCCAGCACATTGTCCGGCCCTTCCTTCAGGATCTGCTCGCGTAGCAGTTCGGCATATTTCAAGCCGCGCTCTTCTTCGCTCAGGTTGTCGCGGTCCAGATAGGTCGCAGGGGCCGCGATCTTGGGCATACCCTGCATCATAGGGGCAAAGGGTTCGCGCAGCGGGTCATAGCCTGTCAAATCCAGGGCCCCGAAGGTGCAACCATGATAGGAAGGAAAGCGCGAAATCACCCGGTGGCGGCTGCCCTGCCCCTGGGTCAAGGCATATTGCCGGGCCAGCTTCACGGCACTTTCCACCGCTTCGGACCCGCCCGAGACAAAGAAAACACGATCCAGCCCGTCCGGCGTCATCGCAACGGTTTTTGCCGCCAGATCCTCGGACGGATGGGTGCGAAAATGCAGCCTATAGCCAAAGGTGGCCTTGTCCATCTGCGCCTTCATCTTGGCCAGGACGCGCGGATTGGAGTGACCGATATTGGACACCATAGCGCCGGAAGATCCGTCGATGTAGCGTTTGCCGGTCTCATCAAACAGATAGATGCCCTCGCCATGCTCCAGAAAGGGACGCGGCGTGCGGGATTGATAAAACAGGTAGGAAATCTCGTCGCTCACTTTGCACCTTCGATATGTTTGCGGAGGAATTCTCGGGTTCGCTCCTTGGTTGGATGTTTGAACATGGTCGCAGGCGGGCCTTCTTCGACGACGACACCCTTGTCCATGAACAGCACGCGGTCACAGACCGAAGCCGCAAAGTCCATTTCATGGGTTACGATGATCATCGTCATGTGCTCTTCGGCGAGCCGTTTCATAACCAGGTTCACCTCTTCCACCAATTCGGGATCCAGAGCAGAGGTCGCTTCGTCAAACAGCATCAGCTTTGGCTTCATCGCAAGCGCCCGGGCGATGGCGACCCGCTGTTTCTGACCGCCGGACAGCTGCGAGGGATAGTAGTCGATCCGCTCCAGCATCCCAACCTTGTCCAGCTGCTCTTCAGCGAGCTTATCGGCGGCCGCTTGCGACAACCCCTTGAGCATCTTTGGCGCCATCGTGACATTTTCGCGCGCGGTCATGTGCGGGAACAGGTTGAAGTGCTGGAACACCATGCCAACCTGCTGGCGCATTTCATTGATGTGTTTTTCATATTGGCGGTGCGGCAGGCTTTTGTTCACCTGCACGCCGTCCAACCAGATTTCCCCGCCGGTCAGCGGATCCAGATCGTTGATGGCACGCAGCAGTGTGGATTTGCCGGACCCTGATGAGCCGATGATGCCAACGATCTGACCGCGCGTAACGGAAAGGCTGATGTCCTTGAGAACCTCAAGCGCACCAAAGGATTTCTGTGCGTGGCGGATTTCGACGAAGTCTGTCTGTTCGGTCATGATTGGTCTCGCAAGATCAGCGGGAGATGGCAATGCGGCGCTCGATCTTGCGCTGCACCCATTCCATGCAAAGGTTGATGACGTAGTAGAAGGCAGCGGCAAGGATGTAGAACTCGAACGGACGATAGGTCTTGCCGATCACCCGCTGGGCGGAAAGCGTCAGTTCGCTGACCCCAATTACCGAAACCAGGGCGCTGTCTTTCAGCAGGGCAATCATGTTGTTGCCAATCGGCGGGATCACAGCGCGCACCGCCTGCGGGATCACAACTTTGCGCAGGGCTTCGCCACGGCTTAATCCCAGGGTGCGTGCCGCTTCCATCTGGCCCTTGTCGACCGCAAGGATTGCCGTCTGGATCAGTTCAGAGTTGTAGACTGCAAAATGCAGCCCCAGCCCGATGATGCCGGCGATAAAGGCAGGCAGGTCAATGCCGATCTGCACCAGGCCAAAATAGATCAGGAACAGCTGCAGCAGAAGCGGCGTGCCCATAAAGACCCACTCGATCAGGCGGAAAGGCTGGCGGATGATCCAAGGCGCATAGAGCGCCACCACAGCAAAGACTATACCGCCAAAAAAGCTGAGGATCGCGGATGCCACGGTGATACCCATAGTCCAGGCAGCACCCAGCAACACAACATCCAAATACTTGGGAATAATCGAAAAATCGAGGCCCATCTGTCTTTCCTTTTCCGATCAGTTGATTTGAACTTTGCGATCCAGCCAGGCAACGCCACGGCCCACCACATAGATGATGATCATGTAGAGAACCCCTGCCAGCAGGAACATCTCGAAGGGTTTGTAGGTAGAGCCGATATAGCGTTGTGCGGTATAGGTCAGTTCGATGACCGAAATCGCCGCCACTAGGGCTGTCGCTTTTATCAGCATATTCAGGTTCACCCCCAGCGGGCGCACCATCAGCCGCGCGGCCTGCGGCAGGATAATCTTGTAGGTGGCTTGCCAACTGCTTAGCCCCAGGGTCCGGGCGGCTTCGCGCTGCCCCCTGTCGATCGAAATGACCCCCCCACGAATGGTTTCCGTCATATAGGCCCCGGCATTGATACCCAGACCGATGACCCCTGCCTCGAACGCATCCAACTGGATGCCGATCTGTGGCCCGCCAAAATACAGGATGAACAGCTGAATCAAGGCAGGTGTGCCGCGAAACAGGCTGACATAGGCGGCCCCGAGGAACCGCAGGGCCGCAAATCGTGACAGTCGAGCGGCAGCGCCCAGTGTGCCACAGGTCAGGCCCAGAATGGCGGTCAGCACTGACAACAGGATCGTTGTCCAGGCGGCCTCCAGAAAGAACGGATAAACCTTGAGCATCAGTTCAAAGTCCATGCTTCACTCCTTTGACCTGGCCACACAGCGGCGATGCAGCCATGTGCAACGTTCGCGACGAAAGAAATCCCATGCTGGAAATCATGCAGGTCCACACTTTGTTTGGGTAGGGATCGGCCTCTACGCTTAGGTCAGGCCACAAAAGGGGCCGGTTTGCCGAGGCGCGTGATCCATCATGCCATTACGGCGAACCCCTGCCGCCGTGTCCGGCGGCAGGGAACAGAGATATCAGCGGATATCAGCGCCGATCCATTTCTCAGCAAGAGCGAGATAGGTGCCGTCTTCCATCATGGAATCCAGGGCTTTTTGCATTTCTGCGGCAAGCTCGGGGTTGCCCTCACGGATGGCGATACCCGCGCCAAAAGGCTCTGTGGTGGGGTCGGCAAACATCTCGAATTTCTGCTCCTTCGAGGTCATCGCCAGGATGGCGGCAATCGAGTCGTTGACAATGGCATCAACCCGGCCGTTTTCCAGCTCAAGCAGCAGCTCGGGCAGGCCTTTGTAGGTGTTGATGTCATAGCCGCGATCGCGGGCCCAATCTTCGTGGGTTTCGCCCAGTGTCAAGCCAACACGCTTGCCTTCCAGATCCTCAAGGCTGGCAATGCCCGACCCCGGCTTGGTAAAGATGGCGCGCTTGTCCGAATAGTAGGGACCGACAAAATCGACCACTTCGTCCCGCTCTGCGGTGATGGTCATCGATCCGACAATCGCATCATATTTATTGGCCAAGAGACCGCCAATGATGCCATCCCAGGCGGTGGTGACAATCTCGGCTTCCAGCCCCATGCGCTTGGCGATTTCGGTCCCCACGGCGGGGTCAAAGCCGACAACCTCGTTTTCATCGTTCACAAAGTTGAACGGAGGGTAAGCGCCGGACATCGCGATACGGATCACCCCTTTTTCTTTCAGGCTGTCCAGTTCTTCGGCGGCGGCAGTGTTCAGACCAAAGGCTGCAAGGCCAACGGCTGCAATTGCACTTTTAAGAATGGTACGGCGGAATGTCATTGTGATCTCCCTATTGATCAAAATCAGGATTTATCCTGTGCGTTTATTGGCGGCAGGCCCGCTCTGAGAAAAGACTTGCATGTGGCAGCACATCGCGCAAATAAATAATAGACATTCTTAACATAGATGAAAACTATGCAGCTACCACACGGACATCGCTTTCCCTGGAATCTTGATTGGAATCTCTTGCGCACATTCATGGTGGTGGTCGAGCAGCGCGGCATCTCCAAAGCGGCGAATTTTCTTGGCTTGAAGCAGCCGACGGTATCGGCAGCCCTAAAGCGCCTTGAGCAGACCACCCATAAGACACTGGTTATCCGCAAACCCAATGAGTTCACCGTCACCCGCGCAGGCCATGCGCTTTACACAGAATGCGCCAAGATCTTTGGCTCGATCTCCCAGCTCCCGTCACTGCTTGACGCGGATACCGCTGAATTACGCGGGCATCTGTCGATTGCCATCACCAGTTCCGTGATTTCAGAACATTTCGGGGATATTCTGAACCGGTTCTGCAAGGCCCACCCGCATGTCACCTATTCTTTTTCCGTGCACGAAAGCGGCGATATCGAGACCATGATATCGCAGAACCGGGCCAGTTTCGGGGTCTGCCTCTTGTCGGCGCTTCCCAAGAATCTAAACACATTGGTCCTGTACCGAGAATTCTTTGGCCTGTACTGCGGCGCACGGCACCCCCTGTTCAGCGCCAAAACCATCACCCCGAAAGACCTGGAAGGCGAACCCTTCGTGGCCTTTCAAACCGAAGCCGAAGGCGGGCCGCTTGAAGTGATCTCTCGCCTGCGTGCCCGGATGGGGCTGGCCAATACCTGGCGCGGGGTATCCTCGAGCCTGAATGAAATCCGCCGGATGATCATGGCCGATATCGGGATCGGTGCCCTGCCCCTGCACGTCGCCAAACAGGATGTGGCAGCCGGGCACATCCGCCAGCTGCCGCCATATGACGCCCTGCCGATGGTGAACATCTACCTGATCACCAACCCCGCACGCCGCCTGTCCGATGCGGAAGCCGCCTTTTTGTCCACCTGCGAAGCTGAAATTTCAGCCGTCGACATTACCGAACGGACATATGGGGCAGAACTGGACACCCAAGCCCCGCATCCCCCCACAGAGGCCGCCCCCCTATCGCCGCCCGTCTAGGCGGACTGAAATCCGCAGCAGGAACGGCATTCAGGCGCGACACAATCTTATTGTGATCCAAAAAGATGTGGCCTTCGTAGATTGGGTATGATGACATTCGACATTGATATCTCTCGCAGGCGCGCTCTTCACGGGCGGCCTCGCCATGAAGGCAAAGACGTGTCGAAATTGCAAAGCAACTATTCTGAGCAAACCAAATGGATGCTGAGGGTGAAGATCGATAGGGACAGGGCGGCCTTTGCTGCCTTGTTCGATCACTTTGCACCGCGCCTGAAAGGGTTTGTCATCCGCGGTGGCACCCCTGCTGCCCAGGCCGAGGAAGTGATTCAGGATGTGATGCTGACGGTGTGGCGTAAGGCCGAGCAATTCGACCCGCATCGCGCCCAGGTTTCCGCCTGGATCTATCAAATTGCCAGACACCGGCAAATCGACATAGCCCGCAAAGAGGCCAGGCCGGTGCCTGAAGAACTGAAGGAAGACCCTGGCGCTGAGGCCGATGCCAGCCAGATCCTGGCGATAGAGCAGGAAAGCGAACACCTGAAGCAGGCGCTTCAACGTCTGAGCGCAGATCAAAGGATAATTGTCGAAAAAGCCTATCTGGGTGAGCTGACCCATCAAGAGATCCAAACGCAGACGGGGCTGCCGCTCGGGACCATCAAATCAAGAATTCGTCTTGGCCTTGAACGGCTGAGACATGACCTAAAGGGGCTGCGCACATGACCGCAATTACCCATCATATCCCTGATCATTTGCTCGCATCCTATGCTGCGGGCAGCCTGCCGCATGCCTTTGCCGTGGTCGTGGCCAGCCACGTTTCCATGTGTAATGACTGTCGCGCCTCTCTTGCTGCCCATCAGGCCGTCGGCGGGGCCATCCTGGAAACCGCCAGTACAAGCCCTCTGTCCAGCGGGTTGCGCGCCAGCGTCTTGGCACAATTGGACGCACCGGTCAGGGCCGAACCTCACTATGACCGCTCCGGCATCTATCCCGGTCCCGTAGTGGCGGCACTGCAGGGGCAACAGCCCAAATGGAAAGCTCTGGGCATGGGGGTTCGCCAGACCATCCTGACGGCTGATGCCGAATCAAATGCGCGCTTGCTGTTCATCCCAGCAGGGCAAGCGATGCCAGACCACAGCCACAACGGATTGGAGCTCACAATGGTGCTGCAAGGTAGTTTCAGCGATAGCACCGGACGTTTTGGCATTGGCGACGTCGAGGTCGGCGATGAAGACCTCAACCACACGCCAACCGCCGATGCAGGTGACCCCTGCATTTGCCTTGCCGCGACAGATGCGCCGCTGCGCTTCAAAGCGCTGTTACCACGCCTGCTGCAACCTCTATTTCGGATCTAGGACACCTGCCCCTGTGCAATCACGGCCGGGTCTCGGGCGGAAACCCTGCCACATGAGCGCCGCGTTAGGGCAGCGTCAGGGCAGCCTTCATGGGGCACAAACACCCCGGCAAACAGGTTCATTCACCCGCGCCCCAGACTGCGGTGCCCGCCAAAGATCCAATGATCAGCGGTGCATCGTGGCCAGAAGTTCGGCAACTTTGATCCCGTATTTCCGCATTTCAGACTTGTTTATGATGACGCCATTCTCAGTCAAATACATCCAGTCCGTCGCCGTCAGGGTATGGCCGCCCGACTCTTCCGGCAGGGTGATCAAATAGCTCAACTTGATGGTTGACCCAGAGATGACGCCTTTTCCCTCTCCGACGATGTCATCCGCAGTGGCGGTAAAGGTAGAGGCGCTGTCCATCTGCAGATACCATTTCCGCTGCTGTGTTTTACCGTTCGAATAGGTGAAGTTTTCTGTCAGCGTTCCGGTATCACCGTCCCATTCTCCCACCATCTCTGCGACAAAACTATTGGTCACCTTCCCCTTGGGTCCAAAGATAAGCCCCTCTGACTGCAGGCGACCAGAGAGATGCTCTTGCAAGACAAAGCCGGGACCGCTGTCTTTGTAGTCTGCAGGGCTTTGCGCACGAAAGCTGAAGAACCGATCTCGCGCCAGAATCAACAGCAGTACAAGTACCAGAATGGTGGTCAGGATTTTCATGTCACGGTATCCTCTGTCGGAAGGGTCATGGCCAAGCCAATTGCGGCCAGTTTCAGAAGGCAGGGCAAAATCGCATAGGCTCCGTTCAGGGTAGCAAGCGCCCGCGGCGTGTTTTCCGCTCCGGGTTCAAACCCGCTCAATTGCAGGGCGGGCAGCACCAGAAAGGCCGCCAGGGCCAGCCCCAGCTTGCCGGCAAAAGACCAGATCCCAAAGGCCGTTGATGCCCTTAAATTTGCCCGCACTAGGGCCATGGAAAACATCACCGGCAGGATCACCATATCGGCGCCCAATGCGACACCCGAAGCCAGGCAGATGATGGCAAATCCAATCAGGTTGCCGGGGGCAAGAAAGGCTGCGCCGACAAAGGCACAAACCGCCAGCGGCATCGCAATCAACAGGGTGTTGCGCGGGCCAAGCTGGCGGCTGACCCGGGCCCAGAGAGGGACAGACAAGCCCGCAGACGCAAAGAAGAGCAGCAGCAAAAAGCCCGACTGGCCTGCGAGATCAAGCCTGTCTTCAACAAAAAACAAAAACAGCGTCGATGTGATTGCAACAGGCAGGCTGTTGATCAGCGCCAGAAGCAACAGGCGGGCGGCACCGGACGTGGCCAAGCCTTGCAGGTTCAAGGCGGTGCCAAGCTGCACCGGACGTCGCCAGATACTACGCGCCAGGACCGCCGTCATCAGCGCCAGAGCGCCAAGGCCCCATCCCAGCGCCGGATAGCCCTGCGCCGACGCCCCAAGCAAGGCAAGGAGCGTCGGCGCAATCGCCACCAGAACCACCCCCAGCAGCATCCCGCCTTCACGATAGGCCGCCATGCGGGTGATCTCGGCAGTGGTTGCCTGTTTGGCCAGCATCGCACTGCGGCCATAAAGCAGGATCATGCCCAGGCTGTAGGCGGAAAACAGCAGAACCAGAACCAGCGTCAGCCGAAGCGTGATACCTTCGCCGGGTTGCAGCATGAACAGAGCAGGGAACCCAAAAGCCAAGCCAAGAGCCGCCGCAGCCGCAAAGACCCGCTGCGCCCGCGCCCAACGATCCAGTACCCATCCGATCAATGGGTCCTGCACCAGATCAATCAGCCTGATCCCCATCAGGATCACGCCAACAGTGCCCAGGCCAATCTCCAGATTGACCGAAGCAAACCGCGGCAAATGGATGTAAAGCGGAATACCCGCTGCGGCCAACATCAGGGCATAGAGGCTGACGCGCGGGTAGAGCAGGCTCTGGCTCAGCGGTTCGCGCGTCAACGGCATGCCCCGCTGTTCTGACATGCAAGCCCACGAGTAACGCCAGCCAAAGCCTCAGGCTGCCACCGCTGCCGAAAGGCAGGATGCATACCGCGCCCGACTTGCAGGGCAGAGCACAGGCGCGTTCTGCCCCAAACCCTATGCATGGTCGAGTTCCACCTGCACAACATTGGTATGGCCGATGGCAAAAGAGGCGGCGCAGATCTCCAGATAATACTGCCAATTGCGAAAGAAGCTGTTGGAATACCCCATATTCAGAATACGCGCGCGCTGCGCAACCAAGCGCTTTGCCCAGATGCGGCAGGTGCGTGCATAGTCCTCACCAAAGGCAAAACTGTCCCGCACCCGCAGCCCCGCCTGCTGCGCCTGCGCAGCGATCACGCTGTCCGAAAGCAACATCCCACCGGGAAAAACATACTGGCGAATATAGTCAGACGAACTCTTGTAGGCTCCAAAGAAGCTGTCCTGAACCGTGATCGCCTGCAACAAGACCCGGCCATCTTCGGCCAGGTTGCGCTTTAGCATCGAAAAATAGCTCGGCCAGTAACGGGCGCCGACGGCTTCGATCATCTCGATAGAAACGATGTTGTCATAGCGTCCATGCACATCGCGATAATCCCGCAGTTGGATTTCAGCCCGTCCATCCAGGCGACATTCCGCATAGCTGTGCTGATTGCGTGAGATGGTGATACCGGTGACATTGCGACCCTCGGTGGCGGCGTGATCCGCAAAGCCGCCCCAGCCACAGCCAACTTCCAGAACCTGTTCGCCATCGTTCAATCGTGACAGGGCACGGCTGTTCTTGCGGCGCTGTGCGGTGCCCAGGTCGTCAGCTCCAGCCGCAAAGAGACCTGAAGAATAGGTCATGCCTTCGTCTAACCAGAGCTGATAAAATTCATTCCCCACGTCATAGTGCGCCCGAATGTTCTTACGTGCCCCGCGCCGCGAGTTTGCACGCAGCACCGTATCCAACAGCCGATACTTCAGGCTGCTTAGGCGGCTCGCCTTGTCATAAGCGCCCAGGTTGTCGCGGTTACGCATAGCCAGGCTCACCAGCCCCTCTATCGACGGGGTGTCCCAGAACCCCTGCACATAAGCTTCCCCCAGACCGACCTGACCATGCGCCGCCATGGCGGAAATTGCCGACCAGTCGCGAATAATCATCTCGGCTTGCGGCCCGGAGTTGCCAAATTCATAGCGCGCACCATCCGGCGTGCGCAGGGTTAGCCGCCCCTCATGCAGATGTTCGCAGATCGACAGGAATTGCGTTTTTAGGGCTTTGTCCGTGATGCGCATAATAGGATCCCTTCTCTATCGATACTGAAGTCATTTGCTGCACAATGCGCATCGCGCTGGCGATGCCGTCCTCATGAAAGCCATGCCGGTTGTAGGCCCCGGCAAACCAGGTGCGATTTTGCCCCTGTATCCGGCGCAGGGTCTGTTGGGCCTGCAATGCCGCCCGGTCAAACACGGGATGTGCAAACTCCACCCTATCATAAATCTTGTTCTTCTGGATGGAGTTTGCCGGATTAAGGGTTACAAACAACGGATCTTGTTCAGGAATCCCCTGCAATTTATTCATCCAATAAGTCACACTGGCCCTATCTGCCTCGGCGCGGTAGGTCCAACTGGACCAACAGGCACGGCGCTTTGGCATCTGTGTGACATCGCAGTGCAACACAGCGGTATTGGGCTGATATCTTATGGCACCAAGCGCCTGAGCCTCCACCTCTGTAGCCCCCGCACCCGCTGCGCCCCCCTGCCCCAGAATGGCCAGGGCCTGATCCGAATGACATGCAAGGATCAGCTCATCAAAGCCGGTCTCCGTTGCCCCATCGCAGGTAATTGAAACCCCCAGGTCAGACCGTTGAACCGCCCGTACCGGGGCACTTGTGCGCAGAGTACAACCCCGCGCCAGCAAGGCGGCCTGCAACCGGCGAACATATTCAATGCTGCCGCCTTTCACTGTCCACCATTGGTGTTTGCCAGTTCCAGCCAGCAGGGCATGATTGCGAAAAAACTGCACCAGGGATTTAGCCGGGAAAGCATCAACATCTCTAACCGGTGTTGACCAAATCGCACCACACATCGGCATAAGATACTTGTCTCTAAACCAGGTACCCAGCCCCAGTTCCTTCACCAGGTCCCCAATCGTGATGTCATCGTGATGCGCGGCCCTTTCTGCGTTCTTGCCGAACTTCACGATGTCAGAAATCATGCCATAAAACTCTGGCCGGACCAGATTGCGTTTTTGGGCAAAGATACAGCGCAGATCGTTCAGCCCATATTCCAACCCGCCATTGTCCATGCTGACGCCAAAACTCATATCGCTTTTCATCACCGGCACGTTCAGATCATGAAACAAGCGGGTCAAATATGGGTAGGTCGCATAATTGAAGACGATAAAGCCGGTATCAACCGGCTGATCACCCCTCTTGCCAGCCAAGACGGTTCTTGCATGCCCCCCCAAGCGATCAGCCGCCTCAAACAGCGTCACGTCATGATAGGCAGAGAGATAGTACGCGGCCGACAGCCCCGATATCCCCCCGCCGACGACCGCAATTCTTTTTCTGGGGCCCCGTGTCTGGTCTAGCATGCCTACCTCATTCGCTTATCGTTCTCAGGGTGTTACGGTGGTGGTGGGAAAACGGATCAGATTTTCTTTTGCAGATGCCAAAAAGAGTGATCCGTGACGAACCAGAACACGTAGACATTGTATGATTGATCACATTCAGGCCAGGACATTTCACCGCCGCCGTGGCGCGCTGCACAACGCCTTTCACTATGGCGTTGATTTTGTCGTGAGCGACCTGTCTGCACGCCTGCCTGTACGCCTGCTGTCGCACAATCGCTTGAATCTATGGTCTTTGTGGGATCGCCACCACGGTGGTCCGCGTGGCCAGGGCCGCGGTGTCAACTGGTTTCGCCAAGTGCTGGCGGAACACGACTTCCCCCTAGACCAAGCGCAGCTGCTGTTGATTACCCAGCCGAGCTTCATGGGATTTCAATTCAATCCGGTCAGTTTCTGGGTCGCCCTTGTTGACGAAAATGTATGTGCCTTTGTGGCCGAGGTGAACAATACATTTGGTCACCGACACTGCTATTTCTGCGCCCACGAGGGGTTTACCCCCATCACATTTGAACAGGTGCTCTGCGCCCGCAAAGCGATGCATGTCTCGCCCTTCCAGCAGGTTGCAGGCGAATACCGATTCAACTTTGGCTTTACCAAAGACCAGTTGAATGTCCGCATCCACTATCAAAATGGTGACCAGGGGGTGCTGGCGACCTTGTCGGGTAAACGCCAACCCGCAACGGATCGCTCACTGCTTTGGGCCGCGTTACGGCGCCCCTTTGGGGCGGCTCGCGTGGTTTTCCTGATCTATTGGCAGGCCCTGATCCTATATCTGAAACGGGCCCCGTTTGTGAAAACACCGCCCCCCGGGCTGTCACCAATGACACCCAGCAAAAATCTGGATGAATAGGGCAAGCATGTCACTGGCAGGAAAAACATATTGGTTGGTGGGTGCCAGCGAGGGCTTGGGGCGCGAACTGGCAGTGCAGATGGATAAGGCCGGGGCGCGTTTGGTGCTGTCGGCTCGCAGTGCCGATAAATTGGCAGCCCTGATCCAAGACCTGACGCAAGCCAGGGCCCTGCCATTGGATGTGACCGATGCAGAGGCCGTACGCCACATATGTTCTGAACTGGGGCCTGTGGACGGTGTGATCTACAACGCCGGAGCCTACGAGCCGATGGCAACCCAAGACTGGCAGGCAGAATCCGCCCTGCAGATGGCAGATGTCAATTTCATTGGCGCCCTGCGGGTGCTTGGCGAAATCATGCCCCGCTTTGTCGCGCAGGGGCATGGTGATGTTACCCTGATCGGATCACTGGCCGGTTACCGTGGCCTGCCAAATGCCATCGGCTATGGCGCAAGCAAAGCAGCCCTGATCAGCCTGGCCGAAACCATGCGCCATGATCTAAAGGGCAGTGGCATTACCGTGAGGCTGATAAACCCAGGTTTCATCAAGACGCGATTGACCGACAAGAACACTTTCAAAATGCCAATGCTGATGACAGCGGCTGCAGCCGCTCAGCGGGTCCTCTGCGCCATGCAGTCCCGCAGATTTCGCACCGATTTCCCCCGCCCCTTTTCCTGGGGAATAAAACTGTACAGCCTGTTGCCTGACCTGCTGGCCTACCGGGGGCGCTAGGGCTGTTCGCCTGTGTCGACCGGTAACCCGGGGTGCGCTCGCCCCCCTATGACGGCCACGCCGGGCAAGCCCGACGCAGCCCTGCCTAGCAGGTTAATGGGCCTGCATCTGCGCCGCGACCTCGGCGGCGGTCAGCCCAGCGGGGAAATAGGTTGGCCAGTTGGTCAGCTCTTCCAGCAAGGCGGCGCGGTCATCCCCCCAATAGAGATGGAAGTGATCTGATTTGGACGGGGCAATCCGGTGGTCGCTGAATTGGAAGAAGGCAGGTGCAGCCTCATCGCCACTGACCTTGAAAAAGACAAAGCGCACACCGCGATTGCCCCTTTTGTAGGTAAGCACCTCATAGCCATCATTGGCATATTGGGCCTCCACCGACCCGCCCTGACTGAAAAAGGTGACCCTGTCGCCTTTGATCAGGATCCGCTCCACATCCGTGGCATATCCTGTGGTATAATACGCCTTGTATTCCTCGGCTGTCTTCTCCCCGTGCTCTGCCTTGTGCTGCATCACGCCATCCAGGGCACCACTCTGCAACAGCGGATAGACCGATTGCCAATCACCGGCCCAATCAGACAGGGCACGGGCCTTGATCTGTGCATCGCCAAAGTAACCCTTGGAGATTTCTTCTGCAGCGTGGGAGTGGTCATGGCTATGGTTCTGTGTCGCACCTTGGGCACTGTCAGTCCCGGTTTCGGCACCCGCCGAAAGGGGGAATGCAACCAGGGTACCAGTGGCCAAGGTAGCAACAGCCAGGGTGCGGATCTGTTTTGCGAGGGGAAGCGGCATATGTGTCTCCATCCAAGAGGGGGCTTTCAGCCCAGATGATTCGTTACGTTATGACATAACAATCTTAGCACGTACCGGATCCCACTCCTGGCGGCAACCCGCGCATTTGCCTCCAGTCGCCTGCCAAGTCACAAATCAATTTATAGATTAATATACAAATCTCTGGAGGCGGACGGAAACCGCCCGCCTCCGCGCCCTTACTGGGGCAGCTGGGACTTCAGAAACGCAAAGTGACACGCCGCCATGCCCTGGTAGGCCCGCCAGCCATCAGCCGTGTTCTGTGCCACCGCATCCGAGAGTACTGCAAGAGGTGTTCCGCTGGATCGCGCCAGGATCAGCGTCTGCGCCGCCTTTTCAAAGAAGTACAGATCCTCGAAGGCCTCCGCCACGGTTTCCCCGACAACCGTCACCCCGTGATTGCCCATCACCAGCACCGACTTATCTCCGAGGGCCTCTGCCAGGCGCGCCCCCTCTTCCGCCGCATCAGCAATCCCGCCAAAGGCAAGATCATAGGCTGTGCGGCCATAAAATCGCGCCGTATTGTTGTCGATTGGCACAATCGTTGGGTCAGCCAAACAGGACAGCGCGGTGGCATAGGGAGAGTGACAATGCAGGATCACCCGTGCCGCCGGATTGCCCCGGTGCAAGGCCCCGTGCACGCACCAGGCCGAGGCATCAGGGGCATTGGGCCGCTCGAGAACGGCGTGATCTGCACTGTCCAAATGCAACAGGTCATCGGGCTGGATCGTGGCAAAATGCTGCCAGCGCGGGTTCAGCATAAACTGCTGCCCATCCGGTGACGTCGCAGCGCTAAAGTGATTGCCGACGCTTTCGCTCCACCCCATCTGGTGGCAGATGCGAAAGGCCGCCGCGAGATCCTCGCGCAGGGCACCAGCCCCCGCGACCTCTGCTACTGGTGCGCTCATGCCTTGAACCGCCCTTCGCTGACGAGGGCGCGATAGGTTGAGCGCATCTCGGCGCGATCCGTATAACAACCGCGCAGGTACCGGTCGCCGCTCGTGGCTGAATAGGCCGCCCGCCCATGCACAATGCGGTGGTTGTCAAACACCATGCACTCGCCCGCTTGCATGACGAATTGCATCATGTATTTCTCTTCCTGCAGCATCCGGCCAAAACGGCAGAACGCCGGGTAGTAGTCATCCAGAAGCTCTTGTTTCAAATCAAAAATATCCGCCATATGTTGACTGATCGTCACCCCGGAAACCGCGCCATGCTGGTCCAGTTCAATCACTCGTTGGCGGGACCGCATATCATAGGTGTCATGTTCGCAGTAAAACGGGATATCCACCTGCGAAAGCAGTTTGAAACCCTCGGGGTCACGGGCGCGGAAATCATTGGCAACCGCCACTCCATCAGCATAGAGACTGCCGCCGCCCTGCACCGTATTGGCGCGGCAATGCAGGAACTGAATCCCAGGCGCGTGCTCTTCCGCTGGGGTATCGGTATGCAACTCAAGCGCTGCCGCCGTATAGGCCGTATTGGTTGGGTTGATGTGGGTTTTGACGTCAAAATAGGTGCCAAAGAATGTTGGTCGCACCTGTCCGATCATCTGCGCCGTCTCGGTCAGCGCGACATCGCTGTCGGGCATGTCGGTCACAATGGTAAAGCCATCCACCAGCATTGCCTCGATCCATTTTTCCCGCAGCGCCAGATCTGCCAGCAACTGCGGCTGGCTAAAGCGCGGCACCTGAGGATAATGATCGCCATACCAGGCGCGACGCTTCATGTCGGCGGGGTCAAAACGCGGCGCGGCACGGCACCCCTCTTCCAGCCAATCCAGCGGAAAGCGGCTGACGTGCTGCTCTCCCTGCCAGGTGATTTCCAGCGCATCACCCGCCACCTCGGCCAGGGCGGCGCGCGGCGCCTGCTCCCCTAGCTGAAAGATATCAAAACTGCGCTCGCGCGTGTCAGGGCTAAAGGACGAAGGGCAATTGTCCCGCAGCCAGTAGTAGTTGAAGTAATGGCTGGCACCGTCGGACAGCACAATCTCCAGCCCCTTTTCCTTGAGCATCGGCGCGGCAATCGGCAGGGAAGTCACGTTCATATCTGGTCTGGCTCACTTTGTTTCAGACAGGTTTCCCCAGATACATCTCATGGGTTTCACAGCTGAAACAGATCGAATACAGTAAAGCTATGTTAAGCCACAGGTAAACTAATGGACCCACTTCCGCCGCTGCGACTTCTGGCCACCTTTGAAACCGTCACGCGCCTGGGCTCGATGCGAGAGGCCGCTGCCCGGCTGAATGTCACGCTGCCGGCGGTCAGCCAGACGCTTAAGGCGCTGGAAGAGCACGCCGGCGCCGACCTGTTTGATCGCAGCACCCGCCCGGCGCGGCTGACCGATGCCGGGGAGATCCTGTCGCGGGCCACCCGCGAAGGGCTGGGCCAGATCGCCGCCGCGCTGGAAGACATCCGCGCCATGCACGGCCAGGAAGACCGCCACGTGACCCTGGCCTGCACTCTGGGTATGGCAACCTATTGGCTGATGCCCCGCTTGCCCGACTTTTATGCCCACCACCCCGAAATCACCGTCAATGTGCAGGCGCCGCCCTCGGATCTGCCCAATCTGGCCCCTGGCATTGATATCGCGGTACGCTATGGCACCGGCGGCTGGCGCGAGGGCCGCACGCATAAGCTGTTTGATGAAAGGGTCTACCCCGTTGGCACCCCCGCGCTGATTGCGCGGCTCCAGGCTGAAGGCATCGGACTGGACGAGGCGCGCCTGATCCATGTGCGCAGCCCCCACAATCAGCACTGGGCCGGGTGGGAAGACTACCTGCGGCAATCCGGTATCACTCGTACCCGGCTGTCAGGTCAGAGCTTCAACAACTATGTACAGGCCGCCCAGGCGGTTCTGGATGGGCGCGGTTTGATGCTGGGATGGCGTTCAATCAGCACCCGCGCGGTCATGGACGGCGCCCTGCAGGCCTGGCCCGACGCGACCCTAGACCTGGGCACCGCCTATTTTGTCACCACCGCCAGTCGCCTTTCCAACAGCGCCCAATGCTTTCTAGACTGGCTGACGGAACAGGGGGACAAGGAACACCAGGCGCAGACCGACGGCACAGCCTGCGCACCGCATCCCGCCTAAGCATTTGAACGGAATAGGCCATCACGCTAAAAGATAGCTGATTGCCCTCCCTGCAGGGAGCAGCCCCCCTGCAGCCGCAAGCCTGCGGGCAAGAGTTTTATGGAGATTTTGACTTTGAAACTGCTACGATTTGGTCCCAAAGGACAGGAAAAACCCGGCCTTCTGGACGACAACGGCACGGTCCGAGATCTATCCGCCCATGTCAGCGATATTGCCGGCGATACGCTGGGCGCGGCTGGATTGGCGAAAATCGCCGCGCTTGATCCGGCCACCCTGCCTGCGGTTGAACCAGACCGGCTTGGCCCCTGTGTCGGCCAGACCGGCAAATTCATCTGCATCGGGCTGAACTATTCCGACCACGCCGCCGAGGCCGGCATGGACGTCCCCAAAGAACCTATCATTTTTGCCAAGGCGACCTCGGCGATTTGTGGCCCCAACGACGATATCGAGCTGCCGCGCGGATCAAAGGCCAGCGACTGGGAGGTCGAGCTGGCTGTGGTGATCGGCAAAGAGGCCAAATACATCACCGAGGCCGAGGCCTTGGACCATGTTGCCGGCTATTGCGTTGCCAACGATCTGTCCGAACGCGATTATCAGATCAAGCACGAAGGCCAGTGGACCAAGGGCAAATCCGCCGATACCTTTGGCCCCCTCGGCCCTTGGCTGGTCACCCGCGACGAGGTGCCGGATCCGCAGAACCTCGACCTCTATCTGGATGTGAATGGCACCCGTATGCAAAGCGGCTCTACCGCCACGATGGTCTACGGGGTTGCCCATGTTGTCGCCTATCTGTCACGTTTCATGAGCCTGCAGCCAGGCGATGTGATCGCAACCGGCACCCCCCCAGGTGTTGGCATGGGTATGAAACCGCAGCCCATCTACCTGAAGCCAGGCGATCAGATGGAGCTTGGCATCGACGGGCTGGGCCAGCAGGTGCAGAAGGTTGTGCAGGGCTAGCCCTCTGTGAGCCAGCGGGGCGGGGTCCCCCCAGAAACGACGAAGGCTGCGCGCTACTGCGAGTCGCAGCCTTCTTGATCCCCAGCAAAACCCCTTTACGGCAGCAAGGCCAGACGCTTGAGGAACAAAGATTTCACCGCCGGGGCATCGACATGGATACAGACGGCGGTGGGCTTGCGTGTGCCGACCTCGGCCTCCAGCGTCGCGCCAGAGGTCTCGCCACTGCACGACACCCGCATGGGCAGGGTTTCCACCTCAAACAGATCGGGGTGGGTGCAGGCGATGACCGCTGCAGGGTCATGCAGAGAACACCCGTCGAGCTTGCCAACCGTTTCATAAAAGGCCAAGTAGAAGGCCGACATCTCTTGCAGCATGCCCCCCAGTTCTGGCGACTGGCCAGCGATACTGGCAAAATCGTCCGGGGTGCACAGAATCCGATGGGTGACATCCAACCCGACCATGACCAGCCTGGCCCCCGCCGCAAAGACAACATCTGCCGCATGCGGATCGTGATAGATATTGGCCTCTGCATGGGGGGTGATATTACCGCCCTCCCGCAGGGAGCCCCCCATAATGACGATACTTTTGACATTGCGGGCAAAATCGGGATCGCGCTGGATGGCCAGGGCGATATTGGTCAATGGGCCGATGGGGCAAAGCACCAGCTCACCTTTGTGTTCGCGCGCCATGCGGATCAGAAAATCGGCCGCCTCTTCCGCCACGGGCTGCCCCTTGGGGGTGGCGGCAGGAATATCGCCAAACCCTTCCGCGCCATGCACCTGCGCCGAGGGGGCAAAGGGCGGCAAGGACAGGGGCGCGGCGGCCCCTTCGGCAACCGGCAGCTCCAGATCAACCGCTTCCAGAAGGCGCAGCGCATTGCGGGTGGCGATCTTTGTGGTGACGTTGCCAAAAATCGTAGTCAGCCCCAAAAGCTCAATATCCGGGGCGGCGGCAGCATAAAAGATCGCCATGGCATCATCAATGCCGGGATCTGTGTCGATAATCAGTTTGACCATGAATGTCTTTCCCCTCGCTGATCGCGCTGGCCTAGCATTTCTGCCGCCGCACCAGCAAGACCCGGCCCGCCGCAGTACCAAAGGCGCCAGACGAAAACGCCCGCGCAGCGGCACTGCACGGGCATAGATCTTTTCAAGAGCCGGTCTTACCCGGCCCTGGGCTGGATCAGGTGTTGAACAGGAAGTGCATGACGTCGCCATCCTTGACGACATATGACTTGCCCTCAGAGCGCATCTTGCCGGCCTCTTTTGCCCCCTGTTCGCCATTGCAGGCGACAAAATCATCAAAAGCGATGGTTTCGGCCCGGATAAAGCCCTTTTCAAAATCACCGTGAATGACCCCAGCCGCCTGCGGCCCCGAGGTACCTTGGCGAATGGTCCAGGCACGGGCCTCTTTGGGGCCAACAGTGAAATAGGTTTCCAAGTGCAACAGCTCATATCCTGCCCGGATAAGACGGTCGAGCCCGGCTTCTTCCAGTCCCATCTCCTCGAGGAACATCTGGGCTTCCTCAGATTCAAGTTGGCTGATTTCTTCTTCAATCTGCGCTGAAATAATCACATGGGAATTGCCCTGCGCCGCCGCCATTTCGGCCACTTTGGCGGAATGTGCGTTGCCCGCGACCGATTCCGACTCACCCACGTTGCACACATAAAGCACTGGTTTGGTCGACAGCAGCTGCAGCATCTTCCAGGCCTTGGCGTCGTCTTCGTCCACTTCGACCAGGCGTGCAGGCTTGCCATCTTCCAGCATGGCCTGGGCCTCGGCGAGCAGCCGCTCTTGCTGCTGCGCCTCTTTATCGTTGCCTTTCAGCTTGCGCACCAGATTGGCCCGGCGCTTTTCGATGCTTTCGAGATCCGCCAGCATCAGCTCTGTTTCGATGGTCTCGGCATCGGCAACCGGATCAACGCGACCATCAACATGGGTCACATCGCCGTCTTCAAAACAGCGCAAAACATGTGCAATTGCATCGGTTTCGCGAATATTGGCCAAAAACTGGTTGCCCAGACCTTCGCCCTTGGACGCGCCTTTGACCAGACCGGCGATATCAACAAATGTCATCCGGGTCGGGATGATCTGTTTGGATCCGGCAATCGCCGCCAGCTTATCCAGACGCGCGTCCGGCACCCCGACTTCGCCCACATTGGGTTCGATCGTGCAGAACGGAAAATTTGCCGCCTGTGCCGAAGCGGTTTTGGTCAACGCGTTAAACAAAGTCGACTTGCCAACATTCGGCAGGCCCACAATTCCCATTTTAAAGCCCATATCGGCCTCCTGATGCCACTTGGCAATGGCTTCTAGGCAGCATTGCCCTCCGGCGCAAGGCAACTTGACGTATTGACCCTGTTGGGCGTGGTATGGATATGTCTTGATATACTTTCACGCAATGTCGCATATGCCTGTGCGCAGGTTACATATTGAGACAACGCTCCTATTTCATCTCAGGGTCCAAGACATTTGGGGAAAGAAATGAAAACAAAGATACTACTGTCTGCGGCTTTGGCTACCGGGCTCGCAAGTGCTGTTACTGGCCAAGAGATCGTTCTTGGCATGGGGCATACCGACTATTCGCACCATGGCGCCCGGGATGGTGTATTGATTGCGCTGGAATACACGCATACTCCTTTTTATGAGGGCCGGATCTTTTCGACCCGCCTGGCCGGCACCATCGAAGTGGTTGAAACCGGAGACGCCTTTCTGGGGGTCGGCGTCAGTGGCACATGGACCCTGCAAAACAGCTGGTTCATCGAGGCAAGCGTTTTACCCGGTGCCTATGTCGAAGCCATCCAGCTGAACGAGCTTGGCTCTACCTTTGAAATCCGCAGCCAGATCGCAGTTGGCAAGCGTTTCAACAACGGCAAGGGCCTGTCGCTTGGGCTAAGCCACAAATCAAATGCCTCGACCGGATATGTCAATCCAGGCGTCAATGCGGTGACCCTGCGTTGGCATATTCCGCTAGGCTAGAGGCGATGCCACGTCAGGGCGATTTGCGCAAAGCGCAATTTGCCCTAGGCAGCGGGATTGATTTCCCGGGCAAGTTTCGGCACACCAGAGCCATAAGTTGCAAGAGGCCCGACAATGACCCGTATTGACGCAAAATTCGCCGAACTCAAAGCCGCTGGCAAAAAGGCCTTTGTGTCCTATGTCATGGCTGGTGACCCCGATTATGACAGCTCACTAGAGCTGGTGAAGGGTCTGCCCGCTGCAGGCGTCGACATCATCGAACTGGGCCTGCCTTTCACCGACCCGATGGCCGACGGCCCCACCATTCAGCTGGCCGGTCAGCGCGCGCTTGATGGCGGCATGACGCTGGAAAAGACGCTGCAGCTGGCCGCCGAATTCCGCAAGGGCGATGACACCACCCCGATTGTATTGATGGGCTACTACAATCCCATCTACAATCGCGGCGTAGAGACCTTTTTGATCGATGCCAAAGCGGCGGGCATTGACGGGCTGATCGTGGTGGATCTGCCGCCTGAAGAAGACGAGGAACTGTGCATTCCGGCGCAAAAGGCGGGGCTGAACTTTATCCGCCTGGCCACCCCCACCACGGATGACAAGCGCCTGCCTACCGTTCTGCAAAACACCTCTGGCTTTGTCTATTATGTCTCGGTCACCGGCATCACCGGCTCTGCCGAAGCCCAGGCTGGTGATGTTGGCCCCGAAGTGGCCCGCATCAAAGCGGCAACCGATCTACCTGTGATTGTCGGCTTTGGCATCAACACCCCGGAAAAGGCGCAGAACATCGCCTCTATTTCCGATGGGGCAGTTGTTGGCAGCGCCATCGTCGGCCAGATCGGCGCAGGCAAACCCACGGCCGAGGTGCTGGATTTTGTGAAATCACTAGCAGAGGGCGCCCACCGGGGGTGAACAGACCCTCAACGGCGCAACCGCCACCCACAGCTTCGGTCTATATCGTCAAAAGCCGCGCCTCTGGTGCGGCTTTTTGCGTCATAACCGCTGCTGTTCTGCAGTGTTGCAGCAGCCCTCAATAATTGGTAAGGAAAACTTACCACATCATAGCGAGGGCAGATCCGTGCCGGTAATCACCAATATTCAGGACCTGAAACGCATCTATGAACGGCGGGTGCCGCGGATGTTTTTTGACTACACCGAAAGCGGCAGCTGGACCGAGCAGACCTTTCGCGAGAACAGCTCTGACTTTGAAAAAATCCGCCTGCGCCAGCGCGTTGCGGTGGATATGTCCGGGCGTTTAACCAAGGGTCAGATGCTTGGCCAAGATGTCACTATGCCGGTATCCTTGGCCCCGGTAGGCCTGACCGGCATGCAGCACGCAGATGGCGAGATCAAAGCCGCCAAGGCCGCTGCCGCCTTTGGCGTGCC
Source organism: Pseudophaeobacter flagellatus (assembly GCF_021228235.1). Classification (GTDB taxonomy): domain Bacteria; phylum Pseudomonadota; class Alphaproteobacteria; order Rhodobacterales; family Rhodobacteraceae; genus Pseudophaeobacter; species Pseudophaeobacter flagellatus. The sequence goes on along the minus strand of NZ_JAJQRG010000008.1, from coordinate 165,154 downwards.
CTATACCCTGTCGACCATGTCGATCAACTCCATCGAAGAGGTTGCCGAAGCCACGGATAAACCCTTTTGGTTTCAGCTTTATACCATGACGGACGAAGACTATGTACGCCGCCTGATCCAACGTGCCAAGGATGCAAAATGTTCTGCCCTTGTCATCACGCTTGATCTGCAGATTCTGGGCCAGCGGCACAAAGATCTGAAAAACGGCCTGTCTGCCCCGCCAAAGCTGACCGCAAAGACCATCGCCAACCTGATGACAAAATGGACCTGGGGCCTGCAGATGCTGGGGGCCAAACGGCGCGACTTTGGCAATATCGTCGGCCATGTCCAGGGCATATCGGATGCCTCCTCGCTGGGGGCCTGGACGGCTGAACAATTTGACCTGTCGCTGGACTGGGGCAAAATCGCCAAACTGAAAGAAATGTGGGGCGGCAAGGTGATCCTGAAAGGGATCCTGGACGCCGAAGACGCCAAGATGGCGGTCAAAGTGGGGGCCGATGCCATTGTGGTCTCCAACCATGGCGGGCGACAGCTGGACGGGGCGCTCAGCTCGATCAGAATGCTGCCGCAGATCCTGGATGCAGTAGGCGGCGATACCGAGGTGATTCTGGACAGCGGTATTCGCTCTGGCCAGGACGTACTGAAAGCGCTGGCCATGGGGGCCACCGGCACCATGATCGGACGCGCCTATATCTACGGGCTGGGTGCCATGGGCCAGCAGGGCGTCACCACCGCTCTGGAGCTGATCCACAAAGAGCTGGACACCACCATGGCGCTCTGTGGGGAACGAAATGTCAGCAACCTCGGCCGCCACAACCTGCTGATCCCCAGCGACTTTGAAGGCTCCTGGCAGGAATAACGGCCAGGCTGGATCAAAATATCCGGTCCTGAAACCAGATCAGGGCCGGATAGGCGCAGAGCCAGATCCAGAAAAACCGATTCAGACCAAAAAAGCAGGCGTTGGACAAGTGAAACCCCGCCGCGCCAAGCAATGCCAGCTTCAATGCGATCGGGTTCAACAGGGCCAGCGGGAAGACCAGCTCAAACAGGATGACCGCCCAGCCCATGATCCATAAAAGGCGCTGCCTCTCGGCCAGGCCGCGCAGCGCTTCGCTCACCGGATAGGCGGAAAAGCGAAAGACATCACGCAGGGCGCTGCCACTGCGCCATTCGGGATTGATTACCTTGACCCAGCCCGAGACAAAATAAGACAGCGCCAGCTGCACCGCCAGATAGGACAGCGCCATCTCTTGCCAAAAGATTGTCGGCGCCAGATACGCTAGGCTCAGACAGCTAAGGATCAGCATCGTCATCTTGTCGCTGCCGCCGTTATATGGCCCCTGATACCGCCAGAGCAGCGCCAGGCCGCTCCCCCAGAGCCCCCAGACAGGCCAGGGCCCACCAAGCCCCAGTGCCAGCCCGAGACACAGCAGCAGCCGCGACACAAAGATCATCCGATCCCGCAGTGCCAACGCCCCCAGTGCCAGATGTTCCAGGCTTTGCTGGGCGATGGCAAAGGCCAGCAACAGTTGCATCCAGCCCATCGCCTGGGCTGCCGTCAGCCCCCGCTCCAGAAACAAGGCCCCGCTCAAGCCGGGCCCTCTTGCAACTGGGCCAGCAGCACCGGGGTACTTTCATACTCCACCAGTTTGACAACCTGCGCGCCCTCGCGCGACAGAAACACCAGGCGAAACTGCAGGGCCTGCGATCCCTGCGGCAGCAAGCGGGCAACCCTGCGGTTGATTTCATCAATGCTATGCTGGCTTGGTGCCTCAATCAGGCGTTCCGCGCAGCTGACCAGGTAAAGCTGTTCGTTCCATTGCGGGTTCCACAACATCCACCGCAGCATCTGCCCTAGGCGCAGATGCTGCGGCCGGGGGCGATCCTCTTGCCAGCCGCCAACCGCATAGGCCTCACTTTGGCCGGGCTCAATTAGGCGATATTCAATCCGAGGCGAAGGCGCCACGGTCTTGAAAAACCGCCAAGAGGGAAACACCGTTGGCAAAAACAGGGAAATCAGACGCAGCACCTCGGCAGGCTCCAAAGATTGAACACTGCCGCAAAACTAGCCTGCTGCCTTTAACACTTCCCTTAGCCCCCGCTGCTTCCCACAGCTTGCAACTCGGCAAAAGCTCTGGTCCAGGGCGCCTCTAGGGCGGCGCATCACATGTCGGTCCGTTTCATTTGGCCTGTCCGTTTCATTTGGCGGCAAATATCCCGGGGGGAGGCCACAGGCCGGGGGCAGCGCCCCCAATCCCGGGCACCTGCGAACTGCCACTTGCGAAATCCCAAAATCCCCTGTAAGGGCAGGCCTTCACGTGGGGTGACAGCCTTGGAGGCACCCCGCATAGATATATTGGAGAATTCAAATGGCAAAAGAGATTCCTGATCTCGTCGCCGAGGAACGTGCGGGGACGGGCAAGGGCGCCGCTCGCGCAGCACGTCGTGCTGGCATGGTTCCTGGTGTTGTTTACGGTGGTGATGTGGATCCCCTTTCGATCCAGATCCCGTTCAACGTTCTGTTGAAAAAACTGAAGGCCGGCAAGTTCAAGTCCACACTGTGGAACCTGAAGGTTGAAGGCCAGGAAGACGTGCGCGTGATTTGCCGCGACGTTCAGCGTGATGTTGTCAAAGATCTGCCAACCCACCTCGACCTGATGCGCCTGCGCCGGACGTCGAAGATCAACCTGTTCATCCCGGTTGAATTCCTCAACGAAGATACCTGCCCTGGCGTCAAAAAAGGCGGCATGCTCGCCGTGGTTCGCCCCGAAGTCGAACTGGTTGTGACCGCAGGCGATATCCCTGAGAAGCTGACCGTTGATCTGGCGAACAGCGTCATCGGCGATGTAATCACCATCTCGTCGATCAAGCTGCCCGAAGGCGCGCGCCCAACCATCGACCGTGACTTCGTTATTGCAAACATTGCAGCCCCCGGCGGCATTGCTGCAAGCGATGAAGACGAAGCTGCAGGCGAAGAAGAAGCCGAAGCCGCTGAAGAATAAGAGCCTCTCCCCCTGGGAGCGGATGAAACGGGGTCCTTCGGGGCCCCGTTTTTTGTCGCACTTTTGCCCCAGCCCAGCCCCACCTCGCAGTCCACAGCCCGGCTCTGCGCCGCTCAGCCCCTAAAATCTACGCAAAAACTACAACGAATATGACACAAGCCCCCCTGACAAAGCCGCGGCGCGCAAACCGATCCTTTGCATTTTGCCAGCCATACTCGGGCCCGGAATGAGTAAGGTTTAGGTGAGTAAAATGTTGGATACCCTTGAACAGGAAGAAGCACGCCTGCGCAGACGGCTGTTGTTTCGAATATTGCGCGGTTTTAATTTTGACGCGCCACGATTTTGCGGCGAAACCATATCAGATCCGGTCCCGCGCCAGCTCTTGCCACAAAAAGAGACCTACCTCCTCCCCCCAGAGAGCCGCTGCCCGCACATCTGATCGCCAGTCTTGCGCCCCGGGCCTTGCTGCAAAGGGCAGCCTGCGACACAGGGCACTGGATTTCCGGCCCAAAACAGGTCATGTAGCAGCCCAAACCAGCACCAGCGCGACCGGCCCTGCCCCATAGGGACCAAGGCCCCGAACGCCGGGCGCATCATTCAGGGGCGGCACCGCCAGATCAATGTGAGACAAAACAGGCTATGAAACTCTTTGTTGGGCTCGGCAATCCAGGCGACAAATATGCCCACAACCGCCATAATATCGGCTTTATGGCCCTGGATGAAATTGCCTCTGACCATGGGTTCAGCCCCTGGAAGGCCAAATTCCAGGGGCTGATTTGCGAGGGCACATTGGGTGGCACCAAGGTTTTGCTGATGAAACCCCAGACCTTTATGAACCAGTCGGGCCAGGCGGTCGGAGAGGCGATGCGGTTTTACAAGTTGACCAGTCAGGATGTCACCGTGCTGCATGATGAGCTGGATCTGGCACCGGGCAAATGCCGGGCGAAACAGGGCGGCGGCCATGCCGGCCACAATGGGCTGCGCTCGCTGCATTCCCATATCGGGGCCGATTATGGCCGGGTACGACTGGGCGTTGGGCATCCCGGCCACAAAGACGCGGTTGCCGGCTATGTCCTGCGCGACTTTCCCAAGGCTGATGAGGCCTGGCTGGCTGATCTGCTGCGTGGCATTTCAGATGGGGCAGCGGCCCTGGCTGCCGGGGATGGCGGAAAATTCATGAATGCCGTTTCCCTGCGAGTGGCGCCACCGCGCAGCTCCACCGGATCCAAACCCGCGAAAAAGCAGCCCGCACCCGCGAAATCCGACCAGCAGCCTACCAGAAAAGCACCTGCTGCCCCGCCCGAGGGGTCGCCAGACAAGGCTGCGGATGCCGACCCAACACCAGACAGCCGTTCGGCCCTGGAACGGCTGGTCGACAAGTTCAAATAGCTGCCTGCCGCCATGTCATGCTTCCTATCGCGCCCCTGCGCGGTCTAGGCTTATGATCCGAGGAGGCACCAATAATGAAAAAACAACTCAAACGCCTGCTGCGCATGCTCGCCGTGGTTGCCATTCTGCTGGCCGGGTTTGGCCTCTGGAAGCGGGAACAGATCCAGCGGCTCTGGGCGGTGAATTCACTGTTTTCCGCCGAAAAGATAGTGGCCAATTTTTCCAACATGGATGCGGCCTTTCTGACCACACCGGTTTCGCGCGGCACCGGCCCCGTCAGCCCGCTACCACAGGGGCCTGAGATGACCCTACCCGCCGCCACCTCCAACTGGATAGAGACACGAGCCGTGACATCTTTGTTGGTACTGAAGGATGGTGAAATCCGCCACGAGAGCTATCACCTTGGTACCAGGCCTGATGACCGGCGCATCTCTTGGTCGGTCGCCAAAAGTTATCTTTCGGCGCTGTTTGGGGTGCTGCTGGAGGAAGGCGCAATTGACTCCATCGACGATCCCGTCACCAAATATGCGCCGCTGCTGATCGGCAGCGCCTACGACGGTGCCTCGATCCGCAATGTGCTGAATATGGCCAGCGGCATCACCTTTGATGAAGATTATCTGGATTATGATTCCGATATCAACCGCATGGGTCGCGAGGTCGCCCTAGGCGGCACATTGGATCAGTTTGCCGCCGACCTCACCGAGACCTTCGCCGCCCCCGGCGAGACCTGGCAATATGTCTCTATCGACACGCATGTGATTGGCATGGTGATACGCGGTGCCACCGGGCAAAGCATTGCGACGCTGCTGCAGGACAAGATCATCGCCCCTCTCGGACTCGAACAGGACCTCTACTATGTCACCGACGGCCAAGAGGTTGCCTTTGTTCTGGGCGGGCTGAATATCACCACACGCGACTACGCCCGCTTTGGGCTGATGATCGAGCAGCAGGGCCGCTACAATGGGCGGCAGGTGGTGCCGGCCGATTGGATTGCGGCCTCCACCGCCGCCTCTGCCCCAACAAAACCCGGCAAGATCGGCTATGGCTATCAATGGTGGGTCCCGGTTGGCGCCCATGACGGAGAGTTCCTGGCACGTGGCGTCTACGGGCAATATATCTATATCGACCAGACACAGAATGTGGTCATTGTCAGCACCGCCGCCGACCGCAAGTTTCGCGATCCAGGTGTCAGCGCGGCCAATGTCGAAATGTTTCGAAAACTGGCACAGATACTGTAAGCTACCCGGTATGATACCAGATCCCAGCCTCAATGTGCTGGGCGGGGCACTAGAGCCCTGCTCGCATGCCCCGCGTACCGGCTTCTTTCGTGATGGCCATTGTAATACCTGCGTGCAGGATCAGGGCAGCCATACCGTCTGCGCGGTGATGACGGCCGAATTTCTGGCCTTTTCAAAATATGTCGGCAACGATCTGTCAACGCCGCGCCCCGAATATGGTTTCCCCGGACTACAGCCGGGCGATCGCTGGTGTCTCTGTGCCAGTCGTTTTTTGCAGGCCGTAGACGAAGGCTGCGCGCCACTCGTTGCGCTGGCGGCCACCCATCTACGTGCACTGGACGTCATCCCCATGGCCCTGTTGCAGGCCCATGATGCGCAGCGCAACCTCCAATAGGCAGGTCCTGCGCGCCCTGCTGCCTTTTGCCCCCTCGCCTACGGCATTATCTCGGCAATTGACCCGGCGCCGGGTTTGCCGCTATGCCTCCGCTGTCGCCAGCTGCCCGGTCCTCTCTTGACCGTTCAACGCCAGCCTTCCCCCTATAGATCAGGAGACCGGCCATGAGCTTTATCGCTATGAACCGTTTTAAAATTCGCCTCGGGCGCGAAGATGATTTTGAACAGATCTGGAAAACGCGCGAATCCCACCTCAAAGAGCTCTCTGGATTTCGCGAGTTTCGCCTGCTCAAAGGACCCGAAAACGATGATCATCGCCTGTATTCCAGCCATGTGATCTGGAACAGCCGCGATGATTTTGAAGCCTGGACCAAATCGGAACAATTCCGCGCCTCGCATCGCAACGCCGGCAAACGTGAAGGGGAAAGCCCAATCCTGGGCCACCCACAGTTTGAAGGCTTTGAAACCGTTCTGCACGAGGCCTGATCACGATAAAGGCCGACCCGGTATTCCGGATCGGCCTGCGTCCTTATCCTGACTTGACTGGTGCCATCAGTCCTCGAAGGTGCGGCCTTCTTCGGTGTCAGACATGTCAAAGCCCAGGTGTTTGGCCACGGTAAAGACATCCTTGTCACCACGGCCACACATGTTCATCACGATGATATGGTCCGCTGGCAGGTCCGGCGCGATCTTCATCACATGGGCCAGCGCATGGCTGGGTTCCAGTGCGGGAATGATACCTTCCATCGCACAGGACAGCTGGAACGCCTCCAGCGCTTCCTTGTCGGTGATCGAGACATATTCCGCCCGCCCCGTGTCATGCAGCCAGGAATGTTCTGGGCCGATACCGGGGTAGTCCAGTCCGGCAGAAATCGAGAAACCTTCCTGAATTTGGCCGTCGTCATCCTGCAGCAGATAGGTGCGGTTGCCGTGCAGCACACCGGGGCGCCCCCCGGTGAGAGAGGCACAGTGCTGCATTCGGTCATCAACGCCTTTGCCGCCGGCTTCAACACCGATGATATTGACAGATTTGTCATCCAGGAAAGGATGGAACAGGCCAATCGCGTTCGATCCGCCACCAATGGCGGCAATCAGCGTATCTGGCAAACGGCCTTCGCCCTCTTGCTCGGCCAGCTGCCAGCGCACTTCCTTGCCGATGATGGACTGGAAATCACGCACCAAGGCCGGATAGGGATGCGGGCCTGCGGCGGTGCCAATGCAGTAGAAGGTATCGTTGACGTTGGTCACCCAGTCGCGCAAAGCGTCATTCATGGCATCCTTCAGGGTGCCACGACCCGATGTCACCGGGATTACCTCGGCGCCCAGCAGACGCATGCGGAACACATTGGGAGCCTGGCGCCGCACATCATGCGCGCCCATATAAACAACACATTTCAAGCCAAACTTGGCACAGACAGTGGCCGTGGCCACCCCGTGCTGCCCGGCGCCGGTTTCGGCGATGATGCGGGTTTTTCCCATGCGCCGCGCCAGCAGAATCTGGCCCAGCACATTGTTTATCTTATGCGCGCCTGTGTGGTTCAGCTCATCGCGCTTCATGTAGATCTTGGCGCCGCCCAGATGGGTGCTCAGCCGTTCGGCATGATACAACGGGCTGGGACGACCGACATAGTGCTTCCACAGCCCGTCCATTTCGGCCCAGAAGCTTGGGTCATCCTTGGCATGGTTATATTCTTCTTCCAGGCTCAGAATAAGCGGCATCAAGGTTTCCGAGACAAACCGCCCCCCAAAGATGCCAAAGCGGCCCTTTTCGTCGGGGCCATTCATAAAGCTGTTGAACAGATCGTTTGCCATGGGTTTTCCCTTTGTCGCAGCGCTCAACATGACTATCGCGCAGGCGGCGGCGGGTAAAGAGAGAGGCTGCAGGATTCTGCATAGGCCCGAAATTTCCCCACCCAGATGCGACTGGAGCCGCAGTTAGGGCGGCACAGCTCTGCTGCGGCCCTGCCACCTAACCGGGCCTTTGTCTGGCGGGTTGTCAGCGGGTCAAAACGGGGGCCGCCGACCGGGCGGCGACTGTAAATCTGGCGATCAGATCAGCGTCTTTTTGCCCCGGCGCCACCTCTACCCCGGAAGAGACATCAACCTGACGCGCCCCGGTCATGCGGATAGCCTCGGCCACATTGTCGGGCGTCAGACCGCCAGCCAGCATCCAGGGGCGCTGCCAGTATTTGCGCCCGGCCAGCAAGCGCCAATCAAAGGCCAGCCCATTGCCACCCGGTAAATCGGCGTCTTTTGGTGGCTTTGCATCTATCAAAAGCTGATCAGCGACCTGTGAATACAGGTCGATCTGCGGCAGGTCGTCGGCTTCGGCCACGCCAATGGCCTTCATCACCGGCAGCCCATAGCGTGCCTTGACCTCGGCCACCCGCTGCGGGCTCTCATGGCCGTGCAGCTGCAACATATCAAGCGGGACCGTATCAGTCAGCGCATCCAGCGCGGCATCATCGGCATTTACCGTCAGCGCCACCTTGCACAGACCAGCGGGCACCTCCAGCGCCAATGCGGCGGCCTGCGGCATGGATATATTGCGCGGCGATTTTGGGAAAAACACAAAACCCACATAGGCAGCACCTGCATTGGCAGCTGCCGCCACATCCTGCGGGCTGCGCAGCCCACAGATCTTTACCCCAATTTCACTCATTCGCTTGGCTCAGCTGGTCTCGTCCAGAAGGGCCAGAACGTCGTCTTTGCCCTCATGTTTTTGTTGTTTCAGCTTTTTGACTTCGCGCGACAGTTTTTTCACTTCGCGATTCTGGGTGCTGACGGCCCGGCGGTGCTTATGCTCGCGGAGCCATTCCCAGACAAAGCCAATCGCCAGCCCGGCGCCCAAGCCCCCCAGCACCACCACAAACAGCGGTAAAGCAATAGAGGGATTGATACCAAATAGCTCTGCCACCGCAGAAGGCAGCAGCTTCAGGTCGACAATCGTACGGTTTGCGATGCAAACCGACACCAGCAAGATCCCCAGGGATCCCAGAATAGCATAGCGAATATAGCGCATTTAGGCCTTTCCGTTCAGGCGGTCCCTCAAGAGCTTACCGGTCTTGAAGAACGGAACATGTTTTTCTTCCACTTGGACAGTTTCACCAGTGCGTGGGTTGCGGCCCACCCGCGAGTCTCGCTGTTTCACCGAGAAAGCGCCAAAACCGCGCAATTCGACCCGGTCCCCCCGGGACATCGCGTCGGTCACTTCCTCGAATACCGTATTCACGATCCTTTCGACATCCCGCTGATACAGGTGCGGGTTTTCGTCTGCAATCTTCTGAATCAATTCAGAACGGATCATACTTCCTGCCCTCCCAAAACTACGCAAGCCTTTGTTGGCTAACGACAACTATAGGTACAAATCAGCGTTCAAGGAACCAAAACAGACAGGGGGCGGTCAAATTTTAGCGCCCATAGGCCCCCAAGAGGCGGGAAACTCTCTTAGTTTACGAAGCTTGGGGGCAAAAACAGGCCCAGCTCAAGCTGTCAACCAACAAAAGAGACCGCTGCGAAAGTGATTGATTCGCAAAGTGTTACGCTGCAGCTGCAGCGCGGAGTCAGCCGTGCCGGGTACCAGGGGGCCCAGCCCAACAGCAAGGCGCACAACACAGGATTGAAGATGCTACAAAGCTGCATTCAGTGGTGGAAAACCGCTCAAACAGAAACGGCCCCGCCAAAAAGGCGGGGCCGTTCAAAGGTTTTAGAACCTAAAGTACAGGTCGAAATCAGTCGTTGTTCAGAGCTGCGCCCAGGATATCACCCAAGCTTGCGCCGGAATCCGAGGAACCATACTGCTCAACAGCTTCTTTTTCTTCTGCGATCTCGCGAGCTTTGATCGACAGACCCAGACGACGGGTCTTGCTGTCGACATTGGTGACGCGCACGTCGACCTTGTCGCCAACATTGAAGCGCTCGGGGCGCTGCTCTGCGCGATCACGCGACAGGTCGGAACGACGGATGAAGCTCTTCATGCCTTCGTATTCGACCTCGATGCCGCCTTCTTCGATGGCAGTGACGTTCACGGTGACGATAGAGCCACGCTTCACGCCGCCAACGGCTTCAGCGAACTTATCGCCGCCCAGGGCTTTGATCGACAGGGAGATACGCTCTTTTTCAACGTCCACTTCGGAGACAACGGCCGAAACCATGTCGCCTTTGCGGTAGTTCTGGATCGCATCTTCGCCGCGCTCGTCCCAGGACAGGTCGGAAAGGTGAACCATGCCGTCGATGTCGCCTTCGAGGCCGATGAACAGACCAAATTCGGTGATGTTCTTGACTTCGCCTTCGACTTCGGTGCCCTCGGGGTTGGATTCCGAGAAGACTTCCCATGGGTTGCGCTGTGTCTGCTTGAGACCCAGGGAAACGCGGCGCTTGGAGCCATCGATTTCCAGAACCATGACGTCAACTTCCTGCGAAGTGGAGACGATCTTGCCGGGGTGCACGTTCTTCTTGGTCCAGGACATTTCGGAAACGTGGACCAGACCTTCGACACCGGGCTCCAGCTCAACAAATGCACCGTAATCGGTGATGTTGGTAACACGGCCTTTGTGGACCGAGGAGAGCGGGTACTTGGCACCAACCAGATCCCATGGATCTTCCTGCAGCTGCTTCATGCCGAGGGAGATACGGTGGGTCTCTTTGTTGATCTTGATGACCTGAACCTTGACGGTTTCGCCGATCGCCAGGATCTCGGAGGGGTGGTTCACACGACGCCATGCCATGTCGGTGACATGCAGCAGGCCGTCTACGCCGCCCAGGTCAACAAATGCACCGTATTCGGTGATGTTCTTAACCACGCCGTCAACCGAATCGCCTTCAGAGAGCTTGCCGATGACTTCGGCGCGCTGCTCGGCACGGGATTCTTCGAGAATCGCACGACGCGATACAACGATATTGCCACGACGACGGTCCATTTTCAGGATCTGGAAGGGCTGCTTCAGACCCATCAGAGGGCCCGCATCGCGCACGGGGCGCACGTCAACTTGGCTACCTGGCAGGAAGGCAACTGCGCCACCCAGATCGACGGTAAAGCCACCTTTGACACGGCCAAAGATCGCGCCTTCGACGCGCTCGTCGTCGGCGTAGGCTTTTTCCAGACGGTCCCATGCTTCTTCGCGGCGCGCCATCTCGCGAGAGATAACAGCTTCGCCACGGGCGTTTTCAGCGGAACGGAGGTAGACTTCTACTTCGTCGCCGACAGCAATTTCAGGGGCTTCGCCAGGATTTGCGAATTCTTTAAGGTCAACGCGGCCTTCCATCTTGTAGCCGACGTCGATCAAGGCCTGGCCCGCTTCGATCGCGATAACCTTGCCTTTAACAACGGACCCCTCGTTCGGGGTGTCCATTTCGAAGCTTTCATTCAGAAGGGCTTCGAAGTCTTCCATAGATACGTTTTGAGCCATGAGGTCTCAGGTTTCCTTTACAAAGTTTTCTGGCCGCGCGGTTGTCTCCGCCGGTCTTGGGGTTTGGTCGCATAGGACGTAGCCCGAGCGCATCTGCTGCAAACAAACACAAAGGGCCGGTACTTGCCCCGACCCTGCTCAGATTGCCATTCGAGCGTTAGCCGCCCCTATACTGACAGCGCGGCTTATACGTCCAATAGCCGCTATAATCAAGCCCAAAGCCCCTGCGGAATGATGCGCGTCCGTTGAAACAGGACCAGTCTTGCCCAGCCAGACAGCACGACACCCAATGCGGGACAAAGGCCGCTGGGCGCAGCAGCCTTTGTCATGATCTGAAATGCAATCAGTCGATATTGGTCACAAATGTGCTCAGCGGTTTGCGCACCTTCTTCAAATCCACCAACCAGTCACCGCTTGCATCCCGGGTGCCCAGCGGCAAGAGCAGGACCGAGCGCAGGCCTTTCTCTTTCAACACAAGGATCTCATCAACCTGGGTCGGATCAAAGCCCTCCATCGGGGTGCTGTCCACGCCCAGTTCAGCCGCCGCAGCCAGCGCAAAGCCAAGACCGATATAGGCCTGACGCGCCGCGTGCTGATAGTTTTCTTCTTCGGTCCGGGGCAGATACATCGCCTTGAGGCGGTCATAGTAGCCCTGCAGCAGATCGGTCATCCCACCCCGCTCTGCCGCCATCTGGTCGACCACGGCGTCAATGCGCTCTTCGCTGTAGTTATCCCAGGCGGCAAAGACCAGCAGATGCGAACCATCGGTGATCTGGGCCTGATCCCAGGCCACGGGGCGAATGGCGGCACGGATGTCCTTGTTGCGCACCACCAGCAGTTCATAGGGCTGCAGGCCGCTAGAGGTCGGCGCCATCTGAACCGCCTCGACGATCTTGGCCACGGCCGCCTCTGAAACTGGCTTGGAGGGGTCCATCTTCTTGGTGGCGTAGCGCCAGTTCAGCTTTTCTAGAAACATAGTCTTTCCCGTCATTGGAAGGTTTTACTCCTCCGACATAGAACTGAACTGTTCAGTTTGAAAGGGGTGTACGGAAAAATTCCATGATGCATCGCACCAAACAATACAAGGCCGGTGACGACCGGGGCTGCAATCCGCGTCTTACGAGTTTTGCTGGCGCGTTTCGATCAGGGCAATGGCCTGTGCCACCGCCTGTTCGATGGACAGATCGCTGGTATCAATCACCACCGCATCCGGCGCCGGTTTCAGCGGCGCTTCGGCTCGGTTCATGTCGCGGTCGTCGCGCGACTTTACGTCAGCCAGAACCTCTTCCAGCGTGTCCGCCTGTCCCGTGGCCGACAGCTCCAGAAAGCGGCGCTTGGCGCGCACTTCGGCGCTGGCTGTCACAAAAAGCTTCACCTCGGCCTGAGGGCAGATCACGGTGCCAATGTCGCGCCCATCCAGCACTGCGCCGCCTGCCCGGCGGGCAAAGGCGCGCTGGAAATCCACCAGCGCAGCGCGCACCTCTGCGATCACTGCCACCTTTGATGCGGCCTGCGCCGCCTCCGGCCCACGCAGATCATCGCGCTGCAGATCCTCGGATGTCAGCACCTGCGCGGCTTCCAGCGGGGCGAGACCTTCCAGTGTCTTAACGCCAACCGCTCGATACAACAGCCCGGTATCCAGATGGTCCAGCCCCAGCGCTGCCGCAACGGCCTTGGAGATTGTGCCCTTGCCTGCAGCTGCAGGCCCGTCGATGGCAATGGTAAAAGGCCCGGTCATCCGCACTGTGCTCCTCTCTGGCTTGGCTGGGTCTGGCTTGAAACCTGGGTTCAAGCCAGGTCTCAAGCCTGGCTGAGCTTGGCGCCCAGCCCTGTCATCAAGGGTTCGAAAATCGGAAAAGACGTGGTGATCGGCGTACCGTCATCCACCGTCACCGGGTTTTGCGCCCCCATGCCCATCACCATGAAGGACATGGCAATGCGGTGATCAAGAAAGCTCTCGCAGGTGCCGCCGCCCTGCACCCCATCAGGGCCGAGTCCTTCGACCGACCACCAGTCTTCGCCTTCTTCGACCATGACACCATTGGCCCGCAGCCCACGCGCCATGGCGTCGATGCGGTCGCTTTCCTTGACGCGCAGCTCTTTCACGCCGGCCATCATTGTTTTGCCGGTGGCAAAAGAGGCCACAACCGACAGCACCGGATATTCATCGATCATCGAGGCCGCGCGTTCCGGAGGCACCGCGATTCCCTGCATATTGGGGGAATATCTGGCCCGCAGATCCGCCACAGGTTCACCGCCCTCTTCGCGCGGGTTTTCAAAGGTCAGGTCAGCGCCCATATCCTGCAGCGTGTAAAACAGGCCCGCACGGGTCGGGTTCAGGCCAATGCCCGGCACCAAGACATCCGACCCCGGTGTGATCAGTGCAGCACAGACCGGAAAGGCCGCACTGGATGGATCACGCGGCACCGCGATCACCTGTGGCTTCAGCTCGGGCTGCCCGGTGAGGGTGATCACCCGGCCCTCGTCGCTGTCCTCGACGGTGATTTCGGCCCCAAAGCCTGCCAACATGCGTTCAGAATGGTCGCGGGTGGCTTCCTTTTCGATCACAACGGTTTGACCCGGCGCATTCAACCCCGCCAGCAGGACCGCGGATTTCACCTGCGCCGAGGGCACAGGCACCACATAGCGCACCGGCGTCGGCTGTGCCGCGCCGACGATGGTCATCGGCAAACGCCCGCCGCTGCGGCCAACCGTTTTGGCACCAAACAGCGCCAGCGGATCCGTCACCCGTGCCATTGGGCGCCCGTTCAGACTGGCATCGCCGGTAAAGGTCACAGCAATTGGCGAGGTCGCCATACAGCCCATGATCAGCCGTACCCCGGTGCCGGAATTGCCGCAGTCGATCACCTGATCCGGCTCGGCAAATCCCCCGACGCCCACACCAAAAACCGACCAATTGCCGCCCCCGTGGTTGACCACCTCAGCGCCAAAAGCCTGCATGGCCTTGGCGGTATCCAACACATCGTCGCCTTCCAACAGACCGGAAATCTTGGTTTCCCCGACAGCCATAGCCCCCAGGATCAGAGAGCGATGCGAAATCGACTTATCCCCCGGCACCTCGGCCACACCGGTCAGCGGCGCGGCGCGGTGAGAGGTCATCGGGATCGGGGTACCGTGTCCGGACATGGCGCTTCCTTTGTATCATCGTTCGGTCTGTTCTGTTGCCGCTATCGGTAACGAATTGCGGCCAGCGGGTCCAGCGCGGATCACAAGCGACCTGCCAGGCAACAGGCCAGGCACGGGGCCAGGCGGCTAGCCAAGCCGACGAAAGGTCAGATAGGTCGGCGTTCGCCCCTCGCGCAGCGCCTTTTGTTCATAGCGGGTCGAAATCCAGTCGCCCCAGGGCTCTCGCCAATCAGCCGCCTCGCTGGCCAGCCACTCAAAGCCCGCCTTTGGGACCTCTTCCAGGGTCTGGCGCACATAGTCAGGAATATCAGTGGCGACACGGAAAATGCCCCCCGGCTTCAGGCAGCGTGCCAACGGCTCCAGGTGTTCCTGGGTGACAAAGCGGCGGCGGTGATGGCGGGTCTTGGGCCAGGGATCTGGGTAGAGCAGAAAGGCCTTGGCAATCGACTGCGGCGGGATCACATCCATCAGGTCCCGCGCATCGCCCGGGTGTACTGCAATATTGTCACAGCCTGCCTTGCGGATTTTCCCCAAGAGCATGGCAACCCCGTTGATAAAGGGCTCGGCGCCAATAATGCCCACATCCGGGTTGCTGCTGGCCTGATGCACCAGATGCTCTCCGCCGCCAAAGCCAACCTCCAGCCAGGTGTCGCGGCCGCCAAACAGGGCCTGCAAGTCCAGGGGCACACGATCCGGGTTTTCGTCCCAACCAACCGCACCGGGGCTAAGCGCAGACAGGTCTTCGGCAAGATAACGGCGCTGGCTCTCTTTCAGGGTCTTGCCACTAAAACGGCCATAAAAGTTGCGCCAGGGCGCGCCGCTGACATGGGCACCGTTATCCGAGGCTTCCACAGCAGAGCCAGTTTCACGGGGTGTTTTCTTGTCAACCATGGGCAGGGTTATCCTTTCTGCGGGGCGCGGTGGCACCAGATGTCCGGCACACCAAGGCCAGCACTGGCCCGAACCACGCAATTGGCCGCTCATCTGCCGCAACCGCAGGCACAGGTCAAGAGAGCCCCGCCCCCGCCACTCCGTGCTTTTGCCCCGAACAGATGCAAAAAGGGGCAAAGCGGGCCAATGACAGACCGCTTTGCCCCATGTTCCAGCGCCAAGGCGTGACTTAGACGCCGCGGGCAAGCGCCTCGGCCAGATCTGTGCGCTCCCAGCTGAAGCCACCATCAGCGTCGGGCTCTCGGCCAAAGTGACCATAGGCGGCAGTGCGCTGATAGATAGGCTTGTTCAGGCCCAGGTGCTGGCGAATGCCGCGCGGGGTCAGATCCATCGCCTGGGCAATGGAGCGTTCAATCGCCGCCGGGTCGACCTCGCCGGTGCCGTGGGTATCCGCATAGATCGACAGCGGTTTTGAAACGCCGATCGCATAAGACAGCTGAATGGTGCAGCGCTCGGCCATGCCGGCAGCAACCACATTCTTGGCCAGATAGCGCGCCGCATAGGCCGCAGAGCGGTCAACCTTGGTCGGATCTTTGCCCGAAAATGCACCGCCGCCATGTGGGGCCGCACCGCCGTAGGTATCAACGATGATCTTGCGCCCGGTAAGACCCGCATCGCCATCGGGGCCACCAATGACAAACTTTCCCGTTGGATTGACGTGCCAGATGGTCTCTTCCGTCAGCCAGCCCTCGGGCAGGACTTCGTGGAAATAGGGGGCAACGATGGCACGGATGTCTTGCGACGTCAGGCTCTCATCCAGATGCTGGGTCGACAGCACAAGCGAGCCGACGCGCACCGGCTTGCCATTTTCATAGACCACCGAGAGCTGCGACTTGGCATCCGGGCCAAGCGCTGGCTCGGTGCCATTTTTGCGCACCTCTGCAAGGCGGCGCAGCACCGCGTGGCTATAGTGGATCGGCGCCGGCATCAGCTGCGGCGTCTCGGTAGAGGCATGGCCAAACATGATGCCCTGATCGCCGGCACCTTCGTCTTTGTCCGCCGAGGCATTCACGCCCTGGGCAATATGCGCTGACTGTTCGTGCAACAGGTTGGTCACTTCCACCGTTTCATGGTGGAACTTATCCTGCTCATAGCCAATATCTTTGATGCAGGCCCGGATGATGCCATCAATGCGGCCCATATAATCGTGCAGCTTATCCTGATCCGACAGGCCCACCTCACCGCCAATCACAACGCGGTTGGTGGTGGCAAAGGTTTCTGCCGCAACCCGCGCTTCGGGTTCTTCAGCCAAGAAGGCATCAAGCACCGCATCCGAAATCTGATCGCAGACCTTGTCAGGATGACCTTCAGAAACCGATTCCGAAGTAAAAATATAGTTCTTACGAGACATGAAAATGCTCCATTGGGTTAACCTCATCACGCCAGGAAGCCGTTGTGAGAGGAATTCCTTCTGAGGTACGCTGGGCCGCACCAGAGGTCAAACACTATTCCAAGGAGGTTAACCCCCTATGAGCGCGGCACAAGGCCGCGTCGCCTCTTGGCCGCCGCCAGTGCCAGCAGGATGCACAAGAAGAATACCGGCGCATCGCCCGTGCGACTGTATAGCGTTGCAGCCAGCGGTTTAGGCAGATAGGCATCAATGGCCCCGGCCGCGCCCAGCGGCAGATTTTCGCGGATCCGACCATAGGGATCAATCATCGCGCTGATCCCGGTATTGGCAACGCGCACCATCGGCAGTCCTTGTTCAGCCGCGCGCATTCGCGCCTGCACCAAATGCTGATAAGGGCCAGAGCGGGTGCCAAACCAGGCATCGTTGGTGATCTGGATCAGCATATCCGGGCGCGCTGGGGCGGCATTCACATCGCGGGCAAAAACCGCCTCATAACAGATCAGCGGCAGCGCCTGGCCGATGCCAAGATCCATCAGCACCGCCCCAGGTCCCGCCGTATAGCCAGCCCCCGCCTGGGCGGCAAAACCGTGGATGCCAAAGCGGGCCATGAAATTCCCAAAGGGGACGTATTCACCAAAAGGCACCAGATGCGCCTTATCGTAGATCTGATCGACCCGCCCCTGCCCAGTCAACAAAACCGCCGAATTGAAATAGCGCCCCTGATTGCGTCGCTGAATACCCAGCAACACAGGCAGCCCGCCGACCCGTGCCGAGATGGTAGAGAGGGTGTCTTCGGCGTCGTTGAGCAGCTGCGGCACCGAGGTTTCCGGCCAGAGGATCAAATCCGGCTGTGCCCGGCCCGATGCCCCGTCAACCGCGCTCAGCTCTATCGCGCGACGGACAAAATCCCAGCGCCGCTCGGGCAGCCATTTTTCTGCCTGGGGCGCATTGGGCTGCACCAGCCGCAGCAGATATGGGCTCATCTCTGGTTCCGAGGGGCGGCAGAGCAGGGCATAGCCAGCCAGCGCCACCAGCAGCAGCGGCGCTACCGCCAGCAAGGGCCGGTGCCGCAATAGCGCCAGCGGCAGTGTCACCGCCAGGGTCAGCAGCGCCACCCCCTGTCCCCCCACAAAGGGCAGCAGCCGCGCTGCCGGAGTGTCGATCCAGAACTGGGCAAATCCCGCCCAGGGAAATCCGGTGAACAGATAGGCGCGGCCAAATTCCACCAGCGCCCAAAGCGCAATCAGCAAAACCAGCCGACGCCCGCCCTGCGCCCAGCGTACCGCCAGGCCAAAGGCCAGCGCCCAGAACAGTGCCAGCCCTGCCGCCAGAAAGACCAGCGCGAAGGGCGCCATCCAGGCATAGCGCGCAGCATCAATCTGAAAGGGCTCAACAATCCAGGACAGGCCAAAGCTGAAATAGCCCAGCCCCGCAAGAAATCCGATAGCAGCCCCTTGCACCGCAGAGCGCGCCCAAAGCGCCAGCACCCCGATACCGCCAAAGGCCAGCGGCAGACTCCATAAAATATGCAAAGGGGCCAGCGACAGCGACAGAAAGGCCCCCAGCCCAAAGGCAGAAAAACCCGCCAGCCAGACCGGGCAGTGCGCGGCAGCACGCAAGGATCGCGCCCAGAAACCGGTGCTCACGCGGCGGGGTCCGGCATCATCACCCGCAGCCGCTTGATGCGGCGGGGATCGGCATCCATGACCTCAAATTCAGGCCCGTCAGGGTGCACGATGACCTCTCCGCGCGCCGGAACTCGACCGCAGAGCATAAAGACCAAACCACCAAGACTATCGATTTCTTCGGCATCCACGTCTTCGTGGCCAGTAAGCGAGCAGCCAATCTCGGCCTCAAACTCTGCCAGGGGGGTGCGGGCCAGAGCGATATAGCAGCCAGCTTTTTCTTGATACCAGGTCTGGTCTTCGCCGGGATCGTGTTCATCCTCAATTTCCCCGATCACCTGTTCGATCAGATCTTCGATAGTGACCAGCCCGTCAACGCCGCCATATTCGTCAATCACCAGCGCCATGTGGCGGCGCTCTGCCTGCATTTTGGCCAGCAAAACACCGATGGGCATCGAGGGTGGCACAAACAGCAGAGGCCGCAGCATCTCAGACAGTTCAAACGGTTTACTGCCACCGTTGAACCCATGGGTCAGGGCAAAATCCTTGAGGTGGGCAAAGCCAAGCGGCGTGTCCAGCGTTCCCTCATAGACCGGGATGCGGGTATAGCCGCTGTCGCGGAACACCTGCACCAGATCATCGCGATCAATCGAAACCGGCACCGAAAGAATTTCTGCAGCGGGAATGGCCACGTCTTCAACCCGCATCCGACGCAGGTTCATCATGCCACGAGATTGGAACTCGGGGCTTGGCCCCTGCGCCACTGGCGGCTCTTGCTTGGGGGGGGAATCCGGCGCGAAAGAGCCAAAAATACGCTCCCACAAGCTTGGTTGTTGTACAATACCGGCTTCTGCCGTGGTCTTGCCAATGTTCTGGAGCGCGCCATGCGCCGCGTTAGAACTGCCTTCTATTTCGCCCATCTGTCCTATCCAAAATGCCCCATTAGAGGCGGTCATCAACAGTATATGGGTCATCCAGACCCAAATTGCCAAGTATCTTGACCTCCAAGCCTTCCATTACTGTGGCATCAAGGTCGCTAATGTGATCATAGCCGAGAAGATGCAACATTCCATGAACGACCAAATGCCGCAAATGATCAGCAAGCGGCTTGTTTGCGGCATCCGCCTCGCGCTGGCAGGTCTCATAGGCGATGGCGATATCGCCCAGCGGGATTTCCCCAGTGAAATCTGCCTCGGGTAGTTGCGGTTGCCCGCCAGGTTCTGCAGCCGCCAGATCTTCGGCGGGCCAGCTCAGCACATTGGTTGCGGTGGGCTTGTCGCGGAACTCATCGTTCAAAGCACAGATCTGGGCATCATCACAGGCCAGCAGAGCAATTTCGCAGGTCTCTGGATCCAGTTCAAGATGCGCCAGCACCGCCAAGACCGCCTGGCTGGCCAGGCTGTCCAGCCCAGCCTCTTGCCAGCGACTGTCTTCAATTGTGATCTCCAGCGCCATTGCCTGCGGCCTCTCTGCTCATGTCAGCCCCCCACAAAGCCCAGCACGGCTGCTTGCGCAGCAAAACTCAGGCCGGGGGCGTTTCTGCGTCATAGGCTTCGATGATGGCGGCGACAAGCGGATGTCGCACCACATCGCGGGCGGTAAAGTAGTTGAAGCTGATTTTGGAGATCGGCGAGAGCAGCCGTTCCGCATCTGCCAAGCCCGAGGTGACACCGCGTGGCAGGTCAACCTGGGTGCGATCCCCGGTCACCACCATGCGTGACCCCTCGCCCAGGCGGGTCAGGAACATCTTCATCTGCATCGAAGTGGCATTCTGCGCCTCATCCAGCACCACAAAGGCATTTGACAGCGTCCGCCCCCGCATAAAGGCCAGCGGGGCGATTTCGATCTGCTTTTCCTCCAACAGCTTGGCCAACTGCTTGCCCGGCAGAAAATCATTCAGCGCATCATAAAGCGGCTGCATATAAGGATCGACCTTATCCTTCATGTCGCCGGGCAAATAGCCAAGCTTCTCGCCCGCCTCGACCGCAGGGCGCGACAGGATGATCTTGTCGACCTGGCCGGTGATGAAAAGGTTCACCCCAACAGCCACCGCCAAATAGGTTTTGCCAGTACCTGCAGGGCCAATGCCAAAGGCCAGCTCATGTTCAAAGAGGGACCGAACATAGGCCTTTTGCGCATCGGTGCGCGGCTCTACCAGTTTTTTGCGGGTCTTGATCTCGACCTGCCCGCCCATGAACATCTCAAGCTGGTCATCCCGGCTTTCTTCCGGCCCATGGCCCATGCGCAATTCCCGGTCGACATCGCCGTGCTCAACGCTGCGGCCAGTTTCCAGCCGATCATAAAGCGCCATCAGCACCTCCACCGCTTGATCCCGCGCGGCGTCCTCTCCCATGATCAGAAGCTGGTTGCCCCGGCGCACGATCTGCACGCCGATGTTTTTTTCGATCTCTGAGAGGTTGCGATCATATTCACCGCACAGGTCAATCAGCAGGCGGTTATCAGGGAACTCGAGCAGCGCTTCTTGCGCGCTCTGGGCGGTTAGCGGCTGGATCCGGGCGCTTGTGGCCAATGGGGGCTCCTGAATTTGATGTTTACGACCCCAGTCTGCCCCCGCCCATGCGCAGGCGCAAGCGGGCACGGTGCAAATTCACACAAAAGATACAAAATGGCCGCCCAAGACAGGCGGCCATTTCATGATCAAAGGCAAGCAGCGTTGCGATCTGCGCCCTACAGTACGTCAGGCAGGCTCGACCCGTCTTTGAAAGGGCCAGTCGCCACATTGCGCGGCAGAGGGCTGTTGCAAACGGGTTTGCCATCGGGGGTGCGACGCAGATCAGCATAGCCTTCGAGGCCATCATCAATGATCCAGTGTTCACAGCCCTGCGGATCCACCCAGATACCTGCCGTCATATTCGACAGATGAGAGTTGGAGCCATCCCCGGCGTGCTGGTCACGGGTCTTGTCATAGGTAACGCCACAGGCCGACACGGATGCCAAGGCAAGGGACAGCGCGGTTGCTTTGAAAAAATGCATCTTGATGTCCTTCATTAGCGCAAGCAGTAAATTTCGACGCGGCGGTTTTGCGCCATATTGGCAGCGCTGGTATTTGGCACCCGTGGGTCGCGCTCACCATAAGCGCGAATATCTGCAATGCGCGCGCCGACGGACTTGGCGACCCCCGCGACCGCGTTGGCGCGTCGCTGCGACAGGGCGATATTATATTCGTCAGAGGCCCGGCTATCTGTATGCCCTGCAACCACAAAGGAGCGCACTTGCCCCTTGTTGGAGTTAAAGAACTCTTGCAGGCGGGTCTTACCAGCGGCGCTGATATAGGATTTATCGGTGGCGAAAAACTGATCTGTTTCCATCACCCCGCAGAGATTGCCACGGCGGCATACGGGCTTGCCATCCGGCGTCACATGCGGCGTCATATAGCCCTCGGCGCCATCGTCCATGACCCAGTGTTCACAGCCATCCGGATCAACCCAGATGGTGGGCACATAGCGCTCCCCCACAATGGTGCGCTGCCCCGTAGTGGCGTTTTGCGCCTGAACCGACGCCGTCGTCAGGCCCAGCGTAGCCACAGCGGCGGCCAGCGCAACGCGCATATTCTTTGTCTTAAATATCATCACAACCAGATTTCCTTCACCTAAGTCCCCCCAGGGAGCTTGCCGCTTAAAATTCCTAACACTCAGGTTATCAGCAACAATCTACACAGTTTTTATCTAAAAACAGCCCCCTCTCGGGAAGGCATTCGGCACAACTATGCGATTTCAAGCAACACTCGTACAGCTTTATTGCAATTGTCGCCAAAGGCGCTGCAATAATGACTCACCGCGGCAAGGGGCAGCAGGGGCCAAACAGATTTTCCAGTGAAATCAATCCTCAGCCAGGACAATAAGAATCACCACGGCCCAGGGCTGCGCGCTAGTCGATCAACTCACCCGCAAGCGAATTGGTCCGCGATTCAATGATGCGCACCCGTGCCAGATCGCCAGCTTTTCGGCCGCAATCAGCCACGTGAACCGCATGCAGGTAGTCCGATTTCCCCAGCATCTGACCGGCTTCGCGCCCGGGCTTTTCAAACAGAACTCCAACCTCGCGACCAACCATACTGTCCTGGATCTCGCGCTGCTGCCGGGTCAAAAGCGCCTGCAGACGCTGCAACCGATCATCGGCCTCGGTCGGGTCCACCTGGGGGCGTTCGGCAGCGGGCGTTCCGGGACGAGTGGAATATTTAAAAGAATAGGCGGTGCCGTATTTCACCTCTTCAACCAGATCCAGCGTCGCCTGAAAATCCGCTTCGGTCTCTTCCGGGAAGCCAACGATAAAATCCCCCGAAATCAAAATATCGGGGCGCGCCGCCCGGATCCGTTCCAGCAAGCGCAGATAGCTCTCGGCGGTGTGGCTGCGGTTCATCCGCTTGAGGATCCTGTCCGATCCCGCCTGCACCGGCAGATGCAGATAGGGCATCAGCTTCTTGCAGGTCGCATGTGCCTCGATCAGATCATCCATCATGTCGTTGGGATGGCTGGTGGTAAAGCGAATGCGCTCCAGCCCCTCAACCTTGTCCAGCTCCCAGATCAGCTGGGCCAGTGTCATATCCCCCTGCGGTCCGGCCCCATGATAGGCATTGACGTTCTGCCCCAGAAGGGTGATTTCACGCACCCCCCGCTCCACCAGATCGCGCGCCTCGGTAAGGATACGATCCACTGGCCGCGAAACCTCGGCACCCCGCGTATAGGGCACCACGCAAAAGGCACAGAACTTGTCACAGCCCTCTTGCACCGTCAGAAAAGCCGATGGCCCGCGCGGAGCCTTGGGCCGACGCTTGAGCTTCTCGAACTTGTCCTCCTCGGGAAAATCAGTGTCGAGCACCTTTTCCCCGCTGCGCGCCTTTGCTTCCATCTCTGGCAGGCGGTGATAGCTTTGCGGCCCCACCACCAGATCCACCAGCGGCTGACGGCGCATGATTTCCTGCCCCTCAGCCTGGGCGACACAGCCCGCAACCCCGATTTTCAGATCCGGCTTTGCCGCCTTCAGCTTTTTGAACCGGCCCAGCTCAGAATAGACCTTCTCGGCGGCCTTTTCCCGAATGTGGCAAGTGTTGAGCAGGATCATATCCGCATCTTCAACTGATTTCGTCTCGCTATAACCTTGCCCGCCCAGCTCTTCCGCCATGCGTTCACTGTCGTAGACATTCATCTGGCAACCATAGGTCTTGATAAACAGCTTCTTGGGCGCGGTCATATGGTAGGGCCTTCCAGCAGAGGTGGGAAACAGGACAAAAACAACGGCCTGCCATAACGGCAAATCTCGTGGCTTGCAATGCAGGCGGGATTACCTGATTTTAGCAGCAAATGCCAGAAAGGCAGAGACAAAGAGCATGATGCATTCTTCGCTGGACGATTTCCTCAAGCAACACAAGGCGCTACTGGTGACAGGCCCGGTGGCGCTGATCTTTGTTGAGGACGATGTAGAGATTGCCTCGACGCTACGCCATCACCTGCAATCCGGCTTCACGACGGTTGTCGCCCTCATGCCCGATGCCTTTGATCTGCCGCGCGACATCAAATCCAAGGTGCACCGGGTGCCGTTTGATTGCAGCGCGCCTGAACATGTCTTTGCTGCGATCAACCAGGTGATTAGGGCCGCCACGCCAGGGTGCTGGCTCTATTATTGCTACAACACTGAATACCTGTTCTTCCCCTTCTGTGAAACCCGCACCGTGACCGAAATGCTGACCTTCCACCGCGAGGAGCGGCGCGCTGCGATGCTGACCTATGTGATTGATCTTTATGCCGGGGATTTGACGCAACACCCCAATGCCGTCTCACTAGAGACCGCCTATCTGGACAAATCCGGTTACTACGCCCAATCCCGCAACAACGCGCAGGGCAACGCGCCACGTGAGCGGCAGCTGGATTTCTTTGGCGGGGTGCGCTGGCGCCAAGAGGAACACATCCCGCCAGACAGCCGCAAAATAGACCGGATTTCTCTATTCCAAGCCAAAGGCGGCTTGGTGCTGAACGCGAATCACACCTTCAATGCGCAAGAATACAACACCTACGCCTGCCCCTGGCATCACAACCTGACCGCCGCGATCTGCTCCTTCCGCACCGCCAAGGCGCTGAAACGCAACCCCGGCTCGAATTTCACCATCAACAGTTTTCGCTGGCACAATTCAACGCCTTTTGAATGGCACTCCCGGCAATTGCTCGATCTGGGCCTGATCGAGCCGGGGCAATGGTTCTGAGACCACCCCACTTTTCCGCTCCCCTGTTCAATTTCGCCCACCGCTTCATTTGGCCCTAAATATCCCGGGGGTGAATTGCGCCCCTGGGCGCAAGAGGGGGCAGCGCCCCTCTTGCGAGCCCCCTTAGTAACCGAAGCTACCGCTGCAACAGCACCGGGAACCAGTCCTCGCGCAGCCGTTGGCCCGGCTGCATCTCGTGGCCGGGATAGGGCGGCGAGGTAGGGCCAGGGCGCTCCACATAGCGCGCATCATCGCCCACCAACCGCAGAGAGAAAGCTCGGCGACGGCTCTCGCTGGTATTGGCGCGCGCTCCATGCAGGGTTTTGTAGTTGAAGGCCACCGCATCGCCCGGCGCCATGTCCCATTCGCGAATGTCCATACCTTCGGCCTCCGGGTCGGGCACCGCCATGTACTGGCCTTCATCGGCAAAAAAGCCCTCTTCAGAAACCCAACGCGTTGGCAATACCTCCTTTTCCCATTTGTGCGACCCGGCCACGCAGCGCAGTGCAGCCTGCGTCACAGGATCAAGCGGCGACCAAAAGCTGACCGTCTGCGCGCCTTCGACAAAATAATAGGGGCCATCCTGATGCCAGGGCGTCGCCATCGAGGTGCCCGGCTCCTTGACCAGCACGTGATCGTGGAACATCTGCACCCGGCTTGACTGCATCAGATCGGCGGCCACTTCCGCCACCGGAGAAGCCTTGATCGCCGCCTCGAAATCCGGAATGCGCGACCAGTTGCAATAGTCATCAAAAAACCGCCCGGTTTGGCCTGGCTTGTCATTGTTCGACGCATAGGGGCCAGGGTCAGCCATATTGTGTTCAACCCCCTGGCGCAGTTGCTCAACCTGGTCATGGAACAGGCCTTTGATAAGCACCACGCCATCGCGCTGGAACTGGTCGATATGGTCTTGGGTAATTAGGGGGTGCACCATTTGGGTCT
Organism: Pseudophaeobacter flagellatus; assembly: GCF_021228235.1. Taxonomy (GTDB): domain Bacteria; phylum Pseudomonadota; class Alphaproteobacteria; order Rhodobacterales; family Rhodobacteraceae; genus Pseudophaeobacter; species Pseudophaeobacter flagellatus. The sequence continues at coordinate 139,491 of NZ_JAJQRG010000008.1, read as the reverse complement.
CCATTTTGGATCGGTGAAGCTTGCGTTTTTTCTTCCGCGACACTGTCCGCTTCAGGGTTTAGTTTCAAATCATATATTTCTAAGGTAGATATAGATTCATGTTATATCTCACCCTACGCCACTACGAATATGTCTGTGCCGTTGCGCAGCAGGGCAGCCTTTCGGCGGCCGCAGAGCGGCTGCATGTCAGCCAGCCTGCGCTCTCCACCGCGCTGGCCCGAATCGAAACACACCTTGGCCATGTGTTGTTCCAACGTCGGCGCGGCGCGCCCCTGACCCTGACCCCACGCGGACGCGACTTTGCCAAGGCCGCCCAGGCCCTGCTGGACCAGGCGGCCCAACTAGAAACCCCCGGCGGTGCCAGCCCGGTGACGCAAAGGCTGGTGCTTGGCTGTTTTGCCGATCTGGCCCCCCTCTTGCTGGCCCCTGCCCTGCGCCTGCTACGGCAGAGCCTGCCTGAGCTGACCATCAGCCCCCGCGTCGATGGGTTTACCCGCCTCACCGACGCGCTGCTGCAGGGCGATATTGATCTTGCCCTGACTTATGATCTGGGGCTGGATGCCAGTTTTGAACGCCGCGAGATTGACCAACGCTTCCCACAGGCGCTGGTATCGCCAGACCATCCGCTGGCCAGCCACAGTTCCCTGCCGCTGGCGGCGCTGGCCGAGGTGCCACTGATCCTGTCGCAGGAAGGCCTGTCGCTGCAGCATATGCTGGCCCTGTTCAAAACCCAGGGACTTACGCCGCGCATCGCCCATCGCGCCGCATCTCTCGAATTGCTGCGCAGCCTGGCGGCCAATGGCGAAGGGGTGGGCGTTAGCTATAGCGCCCCACAGCTGGGACAGAGCTATGATGGCAAGCCGCTGGTTATGGTGCCCATCAGCGACGCCAGCGCCCGCGAGCCGGTGATCCTGACCAGTCATGGTCAACCGCCGGCTGGCTCTGCTCAGGCGCGTGCAATTCAGGCCCTATCGCAGGGCCTGGCCACTCGGCACACAGGACAGTTAACAGACGGGGCAATCACAATGGAACAGCAAGCGGATGACGTATGAATCAGCGCCTCGCCACGCAGGAAACAATGGCCCGCTGGCAGGGTTCAGATTTTGCGCAGGCGGATCACCACATCAACCGAGGCAATTTCCATGCCCTCGGGCGCCTCTGGCAAACGCTGGATCACCAATTGGTCCGATGGTGCATCAGTGACTCGGCTGCCATCTTCCCAGAAATAATGCGGATGATCATGGGTATTGGTGTCAAAATAGCTTTTGGAGCCATCGACGGTGATCTCTTGCAGCACGCCCGCATCACAAAAGGCGCGCAGGGTATTGTAGACGGTGGCCAGGGAAACGGCCGTACCCCTGGTCTTGGCGGCGTCAAACAGGCTTTCGGCGGTGACATGGCGATGTTTGCCATCGCCCACCAGCAGTTCAGCCAAAGCAAGCCGCTGCCGGGTCGGGCGCAGCCCGGCCTCGACCAACCAATTTGTTGCCACGTCTTCGCTGTTTGGCGTCATGTGCGGATCCTGCATCGCGTTGCTATTGGGGGTTATACTGCAAATGCATCGCGTTTTTCAAACAGAATCCCCATTTCCAGCAATCCTGCCCAGCGCCCTGATGACACATTCTCTTTGTCAGCGTGGCTTCACTGCTCTTGCCGGACCGGCAAGCCGGGTGCTACAGGAAAGAAAACACACGAAACACCCAGGCAGGAGACGCGCCAGCATGGCCGATTACCCCAGCAGCTTTGACAAAGACGACCTGTTGAAATGTTCCCGAGGAGAGCTGTTTGGCCCCGGCAACGCCCAGCTTCCCGCCCCGCCAATGTTGATGATGGACCGCATCACCGAAGTCAGCGCCGATGGCGGTGCCCATGGCAAGGGTCATATCGTTGCGGAATTCGATATCAACCCAGATCTGTGGTTCTTTGAATGCCACTTCCCCGGCAACCCGATCATGCCCGGCTGCCTGGGCCTGGATGGCCTGTGGCAGCTGACCGGCTTCAACCTCGGCTGGCGCGGCTGGAAAGGTCGCGGCATGGCTGTGGGCGTTGGCGAGGTCAAACTCACCGGCATGGTCCGCCCCGAGCGCAAGATGCTGACCTATAAGATCGACTTCAAGAAAGCGATCCAAACCCGCCGCCTGACCATGGGCGTGGCGGATGGCATCGTCGAAGCCGATGGCGAGATGATCTACGACGTCAAGGACATGAAGGTCGTTCTGTCCGAAGCCTAGCTCTCTCGATTAATCTGAGATTGAAGAAAGAGGCCTCCGGGCCTCTTTTTTTGTTTGAGGCTGTCTTTTGTTTGAGAACTGTCCGCTCCATGTCCGGATTACCGTTTAGGTTTACTCAGATGCCATGCATTGTAGAGGCCCACTCCAAGCGCCAGCACCGCGAGTAAGAACCATACGATTCCTGATTGCTCTAGATATACGACACCCGCGTCATCATCGAAGCAGCGACCCAATTCATTGAAACAATTTCGCCATTTGAAATACTCGACGTAGTATAAGCACCCAAAAGCCAATGCGAGCCCGAGAGAAACCAGAGAAGCGATCTTTCTAATCATCTACTAGCCCCTTGCATCACCGCCGAAAGTTTAGCACTTCGACAGTGAACTGCAACGACCGCTTTGCCCGCAAAGCTGCCAACCACCGCAAAACCAGCTACAAGCCTGCGCCGCCCCGCCATCCCATCTTGCACCCCCGCCCTGCAATGCATACTAAGACATAAGCAATTAAGGGAGTGCACGTATGCGTCGTGTCGTCGTCACCGGTCTGGGGATCGTCTCCTCCATCGGAAACAACACCGAAGAAGTCATCGCTTCACTGAAGGCGGGGAAATCTGGCATCGTTGCCAGCCCGGAAATGACCGAGCATGGCTTTCGCAGTCAGGTTGCCGGCACGCTGAAGATCGACATCAAGGAACATGTCGACAAGCGCGCGCTGCGCTTTATGGGCCCCGGTGCCGCCTATGCCCATATCGCCATGAGCCAAGCCATCGCCGATGCCGGCCTCTCCGAGGATCAGATCGTGAATGAGCGCACCGGCTTGGTGGCCGGTTCTGGTGGTCCTTCCACCTCTGCCATGTTGGCGGCGCATCAGGTGGTCGCCAAGACCGGCGCCACCAAGCGCATCGGGCCCTTTGCGGTGCCTAAATGTATGTCCTCGACCATTTCAGCCAACCTCTCGACGGCCTTCAAGATCAAGGGCATCAACTATTCCATCACCTCAGCCTGCTCGACCTCGCTGCACTGCATCGGCAATGCGGCGGAACAGATCATGATGGGCAAGCAGGACGTGATGTTTGCCGGTGGCGGCGAAGAGCTGGACTGGACCCTGTCCTGCCTGTTTGACGCCATGGGCGCGATGTCCTCCAAGAAAAACGACGACCCAACCGCGGCCAGCCGCGCCTTTGATCAGGACCGCGACGGTTTTGTAATTTCAGGCGGTGGTGGCATTGTGGTGCTGGAAGATCTCGACCACGCGCTGGCGCGCGGCGCCAAGATCTACGCCGAAGTGGTGGGCTATGCGGCCACATCCGATGGCCACGATATGGTTGCGCCCTCAGGCGAAGGTGGTGAACGTGCCATGCGTCTGGCGCTGTCGACCCTGCCCGAAGGCCGCAAGGTCAGCTATATCAACGCCCATGGCACTTCGACCCCCGTTGGTGACGTTGGCGAAGTCGAGGCCGTGCGCCGGGTCTTTGGCGAAGGTCAGACCCCGCCGATTTCGTCAACCAAATCCATGACCGGCCATGCCCAGGGTGCCGCCGGCGCGCTAGAGGCGATTTTCTGCCTGCTGATGCTGGAGAATGATTTCATCACCCCCTCGATCAATGTGGACAGCCTGGCCGAGGGCATTCTCCCCGGCGAAATCGCCACTGATCTTGTCGAAAATGCGGGCCTCGACTGTGTCATGACCAACAGCTTTGGCTTTGGCGGCACCAATGGGTCGATGCTATTGAGCAAGTACAAAGGATAACCTCATAATGTCAGGATTGTTGACGGGCAAACGTGGATTGGTCATGGGCGTGGCCAATGAACGTTCGATCGCCTGGGGCATTGCCAAGGCAATGTCTGGTGCTGGTGCCGAGCTGGCCTTTACCTACCAGGGCGACGCCTTTGGCAAACGGCTGGAACCGCTGGCCCAGAGCCTGGGCAGTGACTTCATGGTCGATGTCGATGTGACCGATGATGCCTCGCTGGATACCGCCTTTGAACAGCTGGGCAGCCGTTGGGACAGCATTGATTTTGTCGTGCACGCCATTGCCTATTCGGACAAATCCGAACTGACAGGCCGTTTCCTGGATACCAGCCGGGCGAATTTCAAGAACTCGCTGGATATCTCTGCCTATTCCTTCATCGAAGTGGCGCGCCGGGCACATCCCTTCATGAAAGACAACGGCGGCACCCTGCTGACGCTGACCTATGGCGGATCCAACCGGGTGACGCCCAACTACAATGTCATGGGTGTGGCCAAGGCGGCACTGGAAAGCGCCACCCGCTACCTGGCCAATGATCTTGGCCCCGAAGGCATCCGCGTCAACGCCATTTCGCCCGGCCCGATGAAGACCCTGGCCGGGGCGGCCATCGGTGGCGCCCGCAAGACCTACAAGCACACCGAACAAAACACCCCGATGCGGTCCAATGCCACGCTTGAGGCCGTCGGCGGCACTGCGGTCTATCTGGCCTCGGATGCCGGTGCCTGCACCACTGGTGAAATCATTCGCGTTGATGGCGGTTTTCACATCCTCGGGATGCCGCAGCAAGAGCACCTGTAGAGCATCTCTGCGACGGCTGTGCACAAGGCCCAAGACAAAAAGGGCGCCTCATGGGGCGCCCTTTCCTATTCCAGCAGTGCCTTGCACCTGATCAGTCGATCGAGACCAGCTCGATTTCAAAGTTCAGATCCTTACCGGCCAGCGGGTGGTTGGCGTCCAAGGTCACGGTGGCCTCGGTCACTTCAACCACGGTCACTGGCAGCACATGGCCTTCCGGGCTTTGCATTTGCAGTTGGGTGCCCAGCTCCAGCGGGATATCATCAGGAATGCCTTCGCGCGGAATCGCCTGGCGTGCCTCTGGGTTCAGGGGGCCATAGGCATCGGTACTCGCGATCTCGAGGCGCTTTTTATCACCGACAACCATGCCCGGCAGGCCGGCATCCATGCCAGCAATCACCTGCCCAGAGCCAACGGTGAACTCCAGCGGGTCACGCCCCTCAGAGCTGTCAAAGACGGAACCATCCGTCAATGTGCCAGTGTAGTGGATGCGGACAGTATCGCCGTTTTTTACCTCGGTCATGGGACCTCCAGTTTATACAAAATTACAGTGGCGCACCCTACAGGCCTCAGTTCTGAAGTAAACCCGCCTATCCGAGCCTTTTTTGCCGCCTTTACGGCCCTCGCCGCTGCCGCAGAAACCAGCAGCCCCCAAGCCGAAACTGCGGCCCGAACTAAGGCCAGAACAAAGACAAAGGCGAGATACGGCGCGGCTGCAGAAGAATTGTATCCATCACAACTTCGCGCTTTGCGCCCTCCGGGAGGCATGACAGGATATCACAAAGGAGATGTTACATGCCGATTACCACCTGCGTTTTTGATGCCTATGGCACGCTCTTTGATGTGACCGCTGCGGCCCGCCAGGCCGCCGCTGAACCCGCGTTTCCGCAGTTGCAGGAAACCTGGCCCGCGCTGGCCAATCATTGGCGGCTGAAGCAGTTGCAATATACTTGGCTGCGCGCCATCACAGATGCCCACTGTGGATTTTGGCAGGTTACCCAGGATGGCCTCGACTGGGCGCTAGAGGCCACCGGACTGGACGGCGACGCCAAACTGCGCCAGCGCTTGCTGGATCTCTATTGGGAACTGCAGGCCTACCCAGAGGTCCCCGCCATGCTGACCACCCTGAAAGGGGCCGGCCTGAACACCGCCATCCTGTCAAATGGTTCTCCGGATATGTTGGATGGGGCGGTGCAATCGGCCGGAATAGGTGCGCTGCTGGATGATGTCTTATCCGTGGAAAGCGTCGGCATCTTCAAGCCGGACTCCCGTGTCTATGATCTCGTCGGCCAGCGCTTTGACTGCCAGAATGAAGAGGTTCTCTTTGTTTCCTCCAACGGCTGGGATGCAGCCGGGGCCGCAGGCTATGGGTTCACCACAGCCTGGGTCAACCGTGCGAATGAGCCCGTCGACCGCCTGCCCTGGACACCGGCGCATGTGCTGACGGATCTTACCACAATTCCGACCCTGGCCCACCACTAAGCAAAGGCAATCATCTGCACTTTCCCCCAATGGGTGTCCCGCCAGCGCAGCCAGCCCTCAGGCCTGACACAGCAGGGCACAGTCTCTTTTTATCACCGCATAGTTTTGGAGCCTTCTTTATGTCCTCTTTTGCAATGATCCAGTCCGCAGCCAAGCGGTTGCAGGGCCATGCCCGCGTCACGCCGATGCTCAGCTCGCCCTTTCTGGACGAGATCGCCGGCCGCCGTGTGTTGGTCAAGGCAGAGTGCCTGCAACACACCGGATCCTTCAAGTTTCGCGGCGGCTGGGCTGCCATTACTGCGCTGACCGCCGAAGCACGCGCAGGCGGCGTGATCGCCTATTCCAGCGGCAACCATGCCCAGGGTGTGGCCGCCGCCGCCAAGGCCCATGGCGTTGCTGCCGTTATCTTGATGCCTGCCGATGCACCACGCCTCAAGATCGAAAACACCCGCGCCCTGGGCGCCGAGGTGGTGCTGTATGACCGCGCAGGCGGCGAAGATCGCGATGCCATCGGATTGGAACTGGCCCAGACCCGCGGCCTGACCCTGATCAAGCCCTATGACGAACCCGAAGTCATCGCCGGACAGGGCACCGCAGGACTGGAAATCGCAGATCAGGCGGCCAACTTGGGGGTCGAAACCGGTGATGTGCTGGTCTGTTGCGGCGGTGGCGGGCTGACCAGCGGCGTCGCCCTGGCCCTGGAAGGGCTTGGCTCCTCCCTACGGGTCAGGCCGGCAGAGCCCGAGGGCTTTGACGATGTGACCAGATCCCTGGCCAGCGGCCAGGTCGAAACCAATGCGGCGGTATCAGGATCGATCTGCGACGCCATTCTGACCCCCGCACCGGGAGAGCTGACCTTTCCGCTGCTGCAGCGGCTGTGCGGCGGCGGCATCGTGGTCAGCGAAGAAGAGGCCCTGCGCGCCATGGCACTGGCCTTTATGCGGCTGAAAATCGTGCTGGAACCCGGTGGTGCCGTCTCACTGGCGGCGGCTCTGTTTCACCCGGATCAGATCCAGGGGGATGCGGTGATCGCCATCGCCACCGGCGGCAATGTCGACACCGCCGTGTTTCAGCGTGCGCTCTCCAGCTACGCATAGCCCCCCCTGCGACGCGCGACCTGCGCCACCTCGGGCGCAGGCAAATTGCACTGCGGGCTTTACCCCGACCCGGCACCTCTTCTAGATAGCCTGCAAGAGTTATCGGAGAACACCGCATGCAAATCGCAGATCTTGGCGATGTCCAGCTTCACTACCGCATTGATGGCGACCCAGAGGGTGCACCCATTGTTTTTGCCAACTCTCTTGGTACCGATCTGCGGGTCTGGGACCAGGTGATTGACCGCCTGCCCGCCGGTTTGAAAGTGATCCGCTACGACAAGCGCGGCCATGGGTTGTCCTCTTGTCCGGAGGCCCCCTATTCGATGGGGGCGCTGGTGCGCGATGCCGAACGGCTGCTGGATCTGCTATCGGTGCGCGACTGCGTCTTTGTCGGCCTGTCGATCGGCGGCATGATTGGCCAGGGGCTGGCGGTCAAGCGGCTGGACATGGTGCGCGCCCTGGTGCTGTCCAACACTGCGGCCAAGATTGGCACCGCCCAGATGTGGCAGGATCGGATCCAGGCAGTCACCGACCACGGCATTGAAGCCCTGGCCGACGGCGTGATGGAACGCTGGTTTGCCCGTGATTTTTGTGCCAAGCCAGAATTGCAGCTGTGGCGCAATATGCTGGTGCAACAGTCGCGCGCCGGATACGTCGGCTGCTGCGCAGCCATTTCCGGCACTGATTTCTACACCCCTACCAGCGGGTTGCGCCTGCCCTGTCTGGGCATTGCCGGATCAGAAGACGGCTCTACCCCGCCCGATCTGGTGCGCGAGACCGTCAACCTGATTCCCGGCAGCCAGTTCCACCTGATCCGCCGCGCGGGCCATATCCCCTGCGTTGAACAACCCGACGAATACGCGGCACGCCTGACCCAGTTCCTGCAAGAGGTCGGCCACTGTGAGTGATTTTCTCCTGATCCATGGCTCTTGCCATGGCGCCTGGTGCTGGCGCGATGTGATCCCGGTACTGGCAGCGCGTGGCCATACTGCCCGCGCAATTGATCTGCCCGGTCATGGGGATGCCCGTGATCCCGCCACCGTCACTCTACAGGAAACCGCTCAGGCGATCCTGGACGCCGCCACCCCTGAAACCGTTGTTCTGGGCCATTCCTGGGCAGGATATCCCATTTCAGCCGCCGCCGAGATCGCACCGCAGGCGCTGCGCGGGTTGATCTATCTCTGCGCCTATGTGCCCGTTTCAGGCCAGTCGCTGATCGACATGCGCAAGGCCGGGCCACGCCAGACCATTGGATCTGCCGCGATCAAATCCGCCGATGGAGCCAGCTATACCATTGATCCCGCCCAGGCCCCGCGCCTGTTCTACCACGATTGCCCGCAAGAGGCGGTGGATTACGCGCTTAACCAACTCTGCCCGCAGCCGATCTTGCCGCAGAATACGCCGCTGGTGCTGGGAGCCAACTGGCAAGCCCTCACCAAGGCCTATATCCGCTGCACCGAAGACCAGACTATTCCGCCGGAATATCAGGCGCAAATGGTGGCGGACTGGCCACGCGGCAGTGTATACGAGATGCCAAACTCTCATTCGCCCTTTTTTGCCGACCCAGAGGGTCTTGCTGATCTTATTGGGCATATCGCAAAGGACTTCTGATGGCGGGTTCCGTCTTTGACAGCCAGATCTATGGCGACCTCTTCACCTCGGGCGATGTGGGGCGCCTGTTCACCGACACCGCCGAAGCCCGCGCCATGCTGCTGGTCGAAGGCGCATTGGCCCGGGCGCAGGGTGCCGCCGGGGTGATCCCGCAGGACAGTGCCGCCGCCATTGGCCGCGCCGTGATGGAGGTGGCACTGGATCCAGGCACCCTGCGCAAACCCACTGGCCAGAACGGCGTGCCGGTGCCCGGATTGATCGCCGCCTTTCGCGCCGAGATGAACGCGCCCGAGCATGCACAATATGTGCATTGGGGCGCGACCTCGCAGGATATCATGGACAGCGCCCTGATGCTGCGCCTGCGCCAGGCGCTGGCCCTGATCGAGGATGACCTGAAGCTGGCGCTTTCCTCCCTGGCCAAGTTGGCCGAAACCCATGCCGAGCTGCCGATGCCCGCGCGCACCTATGGTCAACATGCCACCCCTACCAGCTTTGGCGCAGTTGTCGCCGCCTGGGGTGCCCCCCTTCTGGCGCTGGTTGGCGAGTTGGAGACCCTGCGCCGCGACTGCCTGCTGATCTCGCTCTCCGGTGCTGCAGGCACCTCTGGGGCGCTCGGCCCCAAGGCCGCCGAAGTCCGCGCCGAAATGGCCAAGGCCCTGGGGCTGAACGACCCCGAGCGCAGCTGGCACAGCGACCGCACAGCCCTGCTCCGACTGATGGATTGGATGGTGCGGGTCAATCTGGCACTGGGAAAACTGGGCGAGGACTGTATCGCCCTGGTCCAAACCGGCATTGGCGAGATCGCCCTCGGCGGAGCCGGGGCCTCGTCCACCATGCCGCAAAAGCAGAACCCAGTTGCCCCCTCGGTGCTGGTGGCGCTGGCACGGCAAGGCAGCGGGCTGTTGTCGATCCTGCACGGCAGCGCCCTGCAGCAGCACCAACGCGACGGGGCCGCCTGGTTCAGCGAATGGCTCTGCCTGCCGCAGATCGTTCTGGGCTGTGCCAGTGCTGCGCGCAGTGGTCGTGACCTCTGCGCCGGGATCACCCCGCAGGCCTCTGCCATGGCCGCTGCGCTGGCCAGGGGGCTGGACATGATCCACGCCGAAGCGCTGAGCTTTGCCCTGGCCCACTACATGCCCCGGCCCGAGGCCCAGGCCCTGGTGAAGACCCTTTGTCGCGAGGCCCAGGACACTGGCCAGCCGCTGCGGGACCTGGTTGCCCGCGACCAGCCACAGCTGGATGTCGCCGCGCTGTTTGATCCGGCGATGCAGCTTGGCGCAGCCCCGGCCGAGGCCCGACGCTTTGCCCGCAAGGCTGCGGAGCTACCCGCCGATTGACAAGATAAACTGCGGGCACCCCACCCTGCGGCCCACCAGCCCTGGACAACTCCGCCGGTACACGCCCAGCCCTTGCCAGCAAAGATCCTTTTGATGCGCCTGCCTTTGTTCTTTGTGCTGATCACCGTGATGATCGACGCCATGGGCGTGGGGCTGATCATGCCGATCATGCCCAGCCTGCTGCAAGAAGTGCAGGGCGGCAGCCTTGCAGATGCGGCGATCTGGGGCGGTGTCCTGGCCACGACATTCGCAGTAATGCAGTTCCTATTCAGCCCGATTCTGGGCGCGCTGTCAGATGCCTATGGGCGCCGCCCCGTGCTGCTGATCTCGCTTATCGTCATGGCGCTGGATTATCTGGTAATGGCGCTGGCCGGATCGCTGTGGTTGCTGCTGTTGGGACGGCTGGTGGGCGGCATCACCGCCGCCACCCATGCCACGGCTGGTGCCTATATCGCGGATATTTCCAGACCCACCGAAAAGGCCGCAAACTTTGGCCTGCTGGGGGCCGCCTTTGGCATTGGCTTTGTGCTGGGGCCTTTGATGGGCGGTCTGCTCGGAGAGCTGGGTACCCGCGCGCCCTTTTATGCGGCGGCGCTGCTGGCGGGGCTCAACTTTACCCTGGGCTGGTTTGTCATGCGTGAAACCGTCACCGATGAAACCCGCCGCGCCTTTGACTGGCGCCGCGCCAATCCGCTTGGGGCCTTTCGCGCCATAGGCCGCATTCCCGGCATCAGCGGCTTGCTCTGGGTGTATTTTCTTTATTCGGTGGCGATCTATGTCTATCCGGCGGTCTGGTCCTATTTTACCGCAGAACGTTTTGGCTGGCAGCCGCAAATGATTGGGATCTCGCTCGCGGTCTACGGGATCTGCATGGCCCTGGTTCAAGGCGGCTTACTGCGCTACATGGTGCGCCACCTCGGCGAACGGCGCACGGTGATCTGGGGGCAGATCTTTGACTTTTTTGCCTTTGGCATCCTGGCGGTGATCAGCAGTGGCGGGCTGGCGCTGACGCTGATCCCGATTTCCGCCCTTGGCGCCGTTGTCCAACCGGCCCTGCAAGGGCTGATGTCGCGTGCCGTTGCTGACAACCAACAAGGAGAGCTGCAGGGCGTTATGACCGCGGCGCATGCGCTGTCGATGATTATTTCGCCCCTGATGATGACCGCTACCTTTGCCGCGTTTTCAGATAAGAACAGCGGATACTACCTGCCGGGCGCGCCCTTTGTGCTGGCGCTGGTGCTAATGCTGATCGGTGCTGCGGTTTTTGTGCGCAGCCGGTCTTCCGTGACGTAAAATTCCAGGCCGTTCGCGGTTTCTACCTTGCGACACCAGAGACAGCGCGCCACCCTACCCTAAACAGGGAGAACACCATGAAAACCATCAAAGCCGCCGTCTGCCATAGCCATGGCGAACCCTTGGTCATCGAAGACATTCAACTGGCCGCACCACGTATGGGCGAGGTCGAAGTCACCTTGGACGCGGTCGCGATATGCCACAGCGATATTTCCTGGGCGGAAGGCGCCTGGGGCGGGTTTCTGCCTGCGGTCTATGGTCACGAAGCCGCCGGAATAATCACTGCCCTTGGCGATGGGGTCAGCGGTTTTCGCGAAGGCGACAGCGTTGTGGTCACCCTGATCCACTCTTGCGGCAGCTGTGCCAACTGCGCGGGCGGCAAACCAACGCTCTGCCAAACGCCCTATGATCCCATCAAGGACGGCCCCCTGCAGACCGCTGATGGCGGCCCGCTGATGCAGGCGATGACCTGTGGTGCCTTTGCCGAAAAGGTGGTGGTAGATCAACGCCAAATCGTGAAGATCCCCGATGACCTGAACAAAGAGGCGGCCTCGTTGATTTCTTGCGGGGTGATCACCGGGGTGGGGGCTGCGGTTAACGCCGCCGGGCTGCGCGCCGGACAAGATGTGGTTGTGATTGGCGCAGGTGGTGTGGGCCTCAACGCCATTCAGGGCGCTCGCATTGCCGGGGCACGCCGCATCGTGGCGGTTGATATGACCGAAGAGAAACTGGAAATCGCCAAGGAATTCGGCGCCACCGACGGCGTGCTTGGCAGCCTGAAATCACCCTGGAAAGCCGCCTTCAAGGCGCTTGGCGGCAAGGGGGCCGATGTGGTGCTGGTCACCGTGGGGGCCATTCCCGCCTATGAACAGGCGCTGCGCTATCTGGGCTATGGTGGCAAGGCCGTGATCATTGGCATGCCGCATTCGGGCGCAAAGGCCGAGTATGAACCCGTCATCATGGCCGCAGTCGGGCATGGCCTTATCGGGTCCAAAATGGGGGATGTAGTCATTCAGCGCGATATTCCCTGGATGGTCGACCTGTACCAGCAGGGGCGGCTGAAACTGGACGAACTGATTTCGGGTCGCTGGCGGTTGGATCAAATCAACGAGGCCATCGCCGACACAAAGACTGGCAGCGCCAGACGCAATGTGATTGTGTTTGACCGAACCGACTAAGACGGAGCCCTCCCGGTGCTGCAATTTCTGACCGAGCTGTTCAAACCAAAGCCCGCCCCGGCGCCGCCCATTACCGCTGAAACCTCAATGAATTTTGAGGCCAGGGATGTCGGCCCCTTTCTGTCACGGCTGGCGGGCTCGTCCCGCTTTGACTTGCCGCGCGATTTCGCCGCCACAATCACGGATGCCCTGCCTGACCTAGACCTGGGCCAAACCCGGCGTTGGCGCATTGATGGTGATTTTGAGCAACGTGCCGCGGTGCTCGAAATTCAGGTCTTCATGGATGATTTCAACGCGCCGGACCTATCCTTTTTCAGCTCGGCCCCCGTCATCGCTGCGATCAATGCCGAGCTGGATCTTTTTTACGACACCGCAGAGAGGCCTGACACATGAAGCTACAAGACCTCGACATCATCGTCACAGCCCCGCCTGCCCCCGGATGGGGCGGGCGGTATTGGATCCTGATCAAGCTGACCACCGACAGCGGCATCACCGGCTGGGGGGAATGCTATGCCTCCACGATCGGTCCCGAAGCGATGAAACCAGTGATCCGCGATGTGTTTGAACGGCACATGGCAGGCGAAAACCCCGAAAACATCGAGCTGATGTTTCGCCGCGCCTATTCCTCGGGCTTTACCCAGCGCCCTGACCTGACAGTCATGGGGGCTTTTTCCGGGCTAGAGATCGCCTGCTGGGATATCCTGGGCAAGGATCGCGACCGCCCGGTGCATGCACTGATCGGCGGTCGGATGAACGACAGGATCCGCGCCTATACGTACCTCTACCCCCTGCCGCACCACGACATGAACGCATTCTGGACCGCCCCCGATCTGGCTGCGGAATCCGCCGCCGAAATGGTGCGCCAGGGCTATACCGCCGTCAAATTCGACCCGGCCGGCCCCTATACCATGCGCGGTGGCCACATGCCCGCCATGCAGGATATCGCGCTGTCGGTTGCCTTTTGCAAAGCCATTCGCGGTGCTATCGGTGACAAGGCGGACCTGCTGTTTGGCACCCATGGTCAATTCAACACCGCTGGTGCGATACGGCTGGGCCAGGCGCTAGAGCCCTATTCTCCGCTCTGGTTTGAAGAGCCGACGCCGCCAGACAATATCGAAGACATGGCCCGCGTCGCCCGCAACCTGCGCATCCCCATCGCCACCGGCGAGCGGATGACCACCAAAAGCGAATTTGCAGCCGTACTGCGCAGCGGTGCCGCCGAGATCCTGCAACCGGCGCTAGGGCGCGCCGGCGGGATCTGGGAGATGAAGAAGGTTGCCGCCCTTGCAGAGGTCTTCAATGCCCAGATGGCACCGCATCTATATGCTGGTCCGGTGGAATGGGCCGCCAATATCCAGTTGGCGGCCTCGATCCCCAATATCCTGATGGCCGAATGCATCGAAACCCCGTTCCATGACGCCCTGATCAAAGGCAGCATCCGGGTAGAGAATGGCTTTATCACCCCGCCGCTGACCCCTGGCCTGGGCATTGACGTAGACGAAGCCCTGGCCCGCGCCCATCCCTTTGGCGGCAGCGATCTGCATCTCAACATGCAAGAGGCCCCCTGCGACTACCAAGGCGGGAACAGTTTTGCCGGGGGGGCACCACCACTGGACGCCTAGCCAGGGACACCCTAGCCCCCTGCGCCGATCCTCTGACAAGGGGATTTAGCAGGGGGTGACTTATCGTTGCCAAATCGGGCAATATGGTGCCACCAGCCACCGCAGGATCTAGAATACGTGCCCCTTCAGACATCCGCCGCCGCCCATGAAACCGATGCTTCCCCCATTCCGGAGGAAACCCAAGCAGGCCTGCCGACCATAGCCCCCGATGACATGGCCGACCGCGCAGCCGAGGCCGCCGCCTTTCTGAAAACCCTGGCCCATGAAGGCCGCCTGATGATCCTGTGCCACCTGGGCACCGGCGAAAAATCTGTTGGCGCATTGGAAACCCTGCTGGGCATGCGTCAGGCGGCAGTCAGCCAGATGCTGGCGCGGCTGCGCGATGAAGGTCTGGTGCAGACACGGCGCGAGGGCAAGACAATTTACTACGCGCTTCAGAACCAACACACCGAAGAGATCATTGCGCTGCTGCATCGCCAGTTCTGCAGCCCCGACTAGCTGCGCCGCACGCGGCCCAGAGCAAACAGCCTGTTGCGCAATCCGGTGGCCTGCCCAGTGGTCTGCGGCTGCGCGCATCAAAGCCTGTCGCGCTTATTTGCTTTCGCAGGTGTCAGAGGCGCTAGTGGCTCACGTAGCCAGCCACTACCTGCAACAGCTTGAAGGCTGTATTGGCGTCGTTCTCCACCACCGCCAGGAACTCTTCCTCGCCGATCCGCAGGCAGGTCAGCTCTGTCTCGGCCACCATGCTCAGGGCGCGGGGTTCCTTGCGGATCAGCCCCAGTTCGCCCACCAGATGCCCCGGCCCAACCGAGGTCACCAGATGATCGGCCTTGCCCTCTTGTGGCAAAAACAGCCCCGCCTTGCCATCGATGATCATATAGACACCATCGCTGGCCACATCGTCCTTGTGGAATACCGTGTCGCCTGCCTCGGCGGAATACCAGCGTGCGCCAAAGGCGAGCAGCCGCAGCTGTCGACGGTTCAACCCGGAAAACAGCTCTGTTTGTTCCAGCGCACGCAGCTTGCGCGCCAGATCCTGGCTGGCAGCGCTGTCTTCGACACTTTCCTGCTGCGCCTCATCACTGACCAGCCTGCCCTGCCGCAATTCGAAATGAACATCAAAGACATCCACATTCTCAAATCCGACCTCAAGATAGACCAGCGTTGTGTCCGGCAACAGCTGGCGCAGGTTCTTGTGAACCGCAATCCGGGTCTCAATGTCATAGCTGCTCAGGGCCCCATCCAGCAGCAGGATATCAGGCCGCTTGATTGTCGCCCGCGCAAAGGCCAGTGGCTCTGCATAGCTGGCGGGCAGCCCCTGACCACCAATTGCGACAGGCAGGTCAAAAATCAACTCTACCACCATGTCACGGCCACCATTCTCTACCAGAACCTGCGCAACCAGACGGCGCACATCATCGCCGCGCGCGCCGGAACTGTCAGAGATTTTCCCAAAGAGCGCATTTTCCAGGACCGTCAGGCCAGGTGCGAATGCCTCTTCGTCCAACTGGACAACAACATCCGACAGGCTGCCCATCAGATCATCCGCGTGGTTTTCGCGAAACTCCAGAATGCGCGCCTTCATATCATCACTGAAGGCCGGGCCGATCTGTTCTGCCGAGATACTGAAAGGAACAATCATCAGCTGTGCCAGCTCTTGATGGCCCAGCACGCCCCCCCCCTTGGCACGGGTTGTATCCACCAGTGCCGAGGCCCGTTCATAGGCCCGGACATCCAGCCCGAGCTTGCGAAATAGCGGATGATCGGTACCATCCATGCCAAAGATCTGGCGCAGGATGTCCACGACATCTTCGGTCAGCGCCACCAGATCATCCACCAGTTTCAGCTTCTGCAGCCGGTCGAGAAATTCGACATGTCGCTGCAAGAGCTCTTCCGAGATCGGCTCTCGGAAAGTGGCATAGAGCAGGTTTTCCGCCACTGGCAGCGCCGAATTATACCTGTCTCGTGCCAGCGCATGCACCTGGCTTGTCAGCCCCGCCTCTTTGAGAGCCGCACGCACCTTGGGACGCAGATCAATCAGGCACTGCGCCAGCCTTGGGTGCAGCTTAGGGTCAAAATGTTGCTCCATCCCGCGGCGAAACAGGGCGCTATCGGTGCCAATCCCCGCCAGCAACTGCACCCACCAATCGCGCAGGTCATGCACCGAAGAAAAGCCCGCCAGCCCCGGATCGAGCCAGGCCGCATCAAAGGGATCGGCGCTATTCCCTGCCTGCTGTGCGGCGCGATAGCGCTGCACATCGCGCGGCTCTCCCTGTGGACGAGAGCGCATGGGCATCATCACATTATCGCCAAAAGAGCCCTGAAACAGCACCGGACGTGAGGTCACATGGCCAATGCGCAGCGCCAGAACCGCCTGATGGATCGCGCGCAGATCCACATCTGCAACCGTCACCTTGCCCGCCGAGGGCAGCACTTCACGGGTCAGCAACTGGGCCAGCGCCCGCCGGTCTTCTTCCGACGGGGCAGCAATGCCGATGACCTTGCCCCCAGGCAGGCTGGCACTCACGTCCTCCAGCACCAGATTGCCATCAGCATCACGCACATTGACCGCATCCAGCACGATATCGCCACGCAGTCGGATCTGCTCTTCCGGCTCGCCGATCATCAGCTCTTCGCGCACCATGCCTGGCGGGGCAAACCGTTCCAGTATCACATCCCAACGCAGGGCCATATCCTGGGTCTGGTTGTAATAGGTCAGCAGTTCTTTCCAGGGTGACGCAAGATCCTTATAGGCCGCCAGGGCCGCCACCAAAGCCCCAAGAGAGACCTTCCCCTGCAGCACCAGATAGCCGCCGATCGCATAAAAGAAAAAGGGCGTCAGATTGGTAATGAAGTTATTGAGAAACTTCATGAAAAACTTTTTCTGGTAGATCTGGAAGCGGATATCATACAGATGCCCCAGCCGATCAGTGATCGCAGCCATCCGATAGCGCCAACCGCCATTGATGCGCAGGGTCGCCGCCCCCGCAGCGCTTTCGCCGATTTCAGAGGCCAGCGCGCGCACCTGATGGATCCGGGTCTTGTTCAACAGGTTGATCTGACGCTGCAACATCGGGATCAGCCAGCCCTGCAAGGGGATCAGTGCCACCGCCGCCAGTCCAAACCAGAGACTCTGGCTGAACAGGAAAAACAGAATGGTCGCCATCTGCCCGGCCTGCAATACTGGCTGACTGACCGCATCGCCCATCAGCCCGCCCATCGGCTCGCTCTCAGAGGTGATCATCGAGACCAGTTCCCCCTGGCTCACCCGTTCAAAATAGGGCTGAGGAAAGCGCAGCACCCGGGCGATCAACTGATAGCGGAAACGACGCAGCATGCGTTCAGACAGCACCCCCTTCATGGTGTTGATCCGCATCTTCAACAGCCCGTGCAACAGCACCGAGACCAGAAAAGCGCCGCAAAGAATCCACAGATAATTCAGCTGCGCGATATCGTACCCCAAAAGATCAATCCGATCGCTTTGGGAACCAATCGCGTCATTGATGATCCGCTTTGGTAGTTCCAACGTCAGGTACAGCAGCGGAAAAAGACAGGTGGTGACCGCAAGCAAAAGCACTTGGTCGCGTTTGGAGTATTTCCAGATAAAGCGGAACAGGGAACGTTCTATGGGACAGCTCCAACTCTGGCTGCAATAAAAGGGACCTTTTATGCCTAGCGCGGTTTACCCCTTACAGGCAATGGCCGGTTGGTGCTGTGACCTAGTTCACCTTCGCATAACCCCTACCGTGCTATGCAGTATTTGCCAGCCCGCCAAAAACCCGTATGGTTTCACTTAAGTTATTCATCACAGGGGATCGCATTGCCAGGACTTGTCGGATCAGCATTGACCTTGCTCTGCCTGTTGCAGATCAAACATCTTTTTGCGGATTTCTTTCTGCAAACCCCCAAGATGCTCTCTGGTCGTGATACCTATCTGCATACTGGCCGCGCCCAACATGCCGGGGTTCATACGCTGGGGTCGATTGCGGTCTTCGTGCTGATGGGGGCGAATATCGGCTTTATCCTGCTGATTTGCCTGGCGGAATGGGTGGTGCATTTCCACATCGACTACGGCAAAGCGCATTATTCTGAAAAGAAGGATCTGACCCCACAGCAGGCGATGTTCTGGCGCGCCATGGGCACCGATCAGTTTTTGCATCAGCTCACCTATCTTGCCATGACGGCCATCTGGGTGAAATCTGCCTTCTGATAACCGCCAAGGCTGCCTGCCCCTTTCCACCACCGCAGGGCCTAAGCCAACGACGGGATGTTATGGCACCACCGGGCAATCACGTTTGATGGTGCGCAGCACCACATTGGTCTGGGCGCTGGCCACCGCAGGTAGTCGAAACAGGAAATCTTCCAAAAAGCGGTTGAAGGCCTCAAGGTCCGGTGCCAGCACCCGCAGATGATAATCCGACTGGCCGGTGGTAGCATAACACTCCTGCACCAGGGGGCTCAACTCGACAGCGCGGATGAATTCTGCTAGTTTTTCCGGGTCATGGCGGGTCAGGTGTACATGCACGATGGCGTGAAACCCCAGCCCCATTGCAGGCGCGTTGACCACGGCGCCATAGCGTTCGATCACGCCGGTTTCTTCCAACGTCCGCACCCGGCGCCACAGGGCAGAGGCCGACATGCCGACCTTTTCGGCTAGATCTGCATTCGAGATCCGGGAATCCTCCTGCAAAAGGCGCAATATCTGCCCGTCGCGCGCATCCAATACCTGCATCCGAGTAAATTCTCCAAATCATCCCAATATTACGGTACAAATATCCAAAAAACAGACCATATACAAGAAATCAGGCACCGTTCTCCAGAAAGGTCGAAATATCCTGTCAGCCACACCGCCATATTTCATCCCAGCCCCGCAAGGACCGCCAGAATGACCAAGCTGAGCCATGACTTTCGCAGTTACAAACTTGATGACCGCTACGCCCGAAACGAGGGGCGCGTGTTTCTGACCGGAACCCAGGCTCTGGCGCGGGTAATGCTGGATCAGGCCCGGCGCGATAAAACGGCGGGGCTCAACACGGCTGGGTTTGTCTCTGGCTATCGTGGATCGCCGCTTGGCGCAGTAGATCTGGAATTCTGGCGGTCGCGCCAGCGAATGGAAGACAACCGCATCACCTTTATGCCCGCCGTCAACGAAGACCTGGGCGCAACTGCGGTATTGGGCGCGCAGCAGGCCGTCCTGGACCCCCACTGCGAGGTCGAAGGTGTGTTTTCGCTCTGGTACGGCAAGGGCCCCGGCGTGGATCGCTCTGGCGATGCGCTAAAGCACGGCAATGCCTATGGTTCCTCCGCCAAGGGCGGCGTGTTGGTGGTCGCAGGTGATGACCACGGCTGCGTCAGCTCCTCTATGCCACATCAATCGGATGTGGCGTTTATGTCGTGGTTCATGCCGGTGCTGAACCCGGCGGATGTCTCTGAATTCCTAACCTACGGCGAATATGGCTTTGCCCTGTCGCGCTATTCCGGCACCTGGGTTGGCTTTAAGGCGATATCGGAAACGGTGGAAAGTGCGCGCTCGGTAGAACTGCAGGCCGATCGTGATTTCACCTACCCAGAGCTGCCAGACTATCCCGGTGGGCTGCACATTCGTCTTGCCGACCTGCCCTCGCCCGAGATCGAGACCCGCATTCGCGCCAAGATCAAAGCGGTGCGCGCCTTTGCCGAGGCCAACCCGATCGATCGGCGCATCTATGACGACGACAACGCGAAATTCGGCTTTGTCACCACTGGCAAGGGCCATCTGGACCTGATGGAAGCCCTGCGCCTGCTCGGCCTGGACAAGGCGGCCTGCCGTCGCCTGGGCATCGACATCTACAAGGTTGGCATGGTCTGGCCTCTGGCCCGTCCAGAGGCCCTGCGCTTCATGCGCGGCAAGGAAGAAGTGCTGGTCGTTGAGGAAAAGCGCGGCATCATCGAAAGCCAGTTCAAGGAATATTTCTACGATTGGCCCGGCGACAAGCCCAACAAGATGGTTGGCAAATACGACAGCGCGGGCGAACCGCTGATCCCCTGGACGGGAGAGTTGAGCCCGCTGATGCTGGCCCCTATCGTGGCGGCGCGTCTTGATAGGTTCTTTCCCGGCGAAGACCTGCCCGCCAAGGCTGCGGCTCTCTTGGCCGAGCCCCCCAAGCTGATCAATGTGCCCGGCGCCAATCGTACGCCCTATTTTTGTTCCGGCTGCCCGCATAACTCTTCGACCAAACTGCCCGAGGGCAGCGAGGCCAAATCCGGCATTGGCTGCCATGTGATGGCCAGTTGGATGGACCGCGAAACATCAGGCTATGCCCAGATGGGTGGCGAAGGCATCACCTGGACGGCGGCCTCGCAGTACAATGGCGGCAAACATATCTTCCAGAACCTCGGCGAAGGCACCTGGTATCACTCTGGCTCGCTTGCCATCCGTCAGGCGGTCGCCGCGAACACCAATATCACCTATAAGATCCTCTACAACGACGCGGTTGCAATGACGGGTGGCCAGCCCGTTGATGGGCCTGTCAGCGTGCTGGGCATTGCCCAGACCTGCCGCGCCGAAGGGGTGCAGCGCATTGCCCTGGTGTCTGATGATATCGACAAGTTCAACCGCAGCGATTTTCCCAGCGGCACCACCTTCCATGACCGTGTCGATATGGATAAGGTCCAGCGCGAGCTGCGCGAGATCAAGGGCGTATCGACCCTGATCTACGAACAGACCTGCGCCACGGAAAAACGCCGCCGCCGCAAGCGCGGCACCCTGGAAGACCCCAAGAAATTTGCCTTTATCAACGATCTCGTCTGCGAAGGCTGTGGCGATTGCTCGATTGAAAGCAACTGTCTGAGCGTCGAGCCAAAAGAAACTTCCTTTGGCCGCAAGCGCAAGATCAACCTGTCCAGCTGCAACAAGGATTTTTCCTGTCTGAACGGGTTCTGCCCCAGCTTTGTCACCATTGAAGGCGGTGCGCGGCGCAAGAAACTGCCTGCTGGGCTGGACCGGGCCGCGCTGGCGGCAAAGCTGCCCCAGCCTGCGCTGCCCGCACTCGACAAACCCTTTGACCTGCTGGTCACCGGCGTTGGCGGCACCGGGGTTGTGACGGTCGGCGCCCTGATCACCATGGCGGCCCATCTTGAGGGCAAGGGGGCCAGCGTGCTGGATTTCACCGGCTTTGCGCAGAAATTTGGGACTGTTCTCAGCTATATTCGCCTCTCTGACAGTCCAGACAGCCTGAACCAGGTGCGGATTGATCAGGCTGCGGCGGATGCGGTGATTGGCTGCGATGTGGTGGTCAGCTCCGCGCCCAAGGCCTCGGCTCATTATCGCACCGGCACCCGTATCGTACTGAACCGTGCCGAAATGCCCACGGGTGATCTGGTACTGCACCGCGATGCCGATCTGATGGCAGGCCTGCGCGAAAAGGAAATCGCCACCGCCGTTGGCCCAGAAAACCTGTCGGGTTTCAACGCCAATGAAGCCGCCGAAGCCATGCTGGGCGACACGGTGCTGGCCAATGTGATGATGCTGGGCTTTGCCTGGCAAAAGGGGCTGGTGCCCGTCAGCGCCACGGCGCTGGATCAGGCGATTGAACTGAACGGCGTGGCGATTGAAAAGAACCACCTGGCCCTGACCATCGGCCGTGCCATGGCCGTCGATCCCGATTTGGTTTCGTATCATTATGCCGAAACGCCCGAAGCCGAGGAAAGCCTGGAACAAATCATTGAGCGGCGCGCGGCCTTTCTCGTCGGCTATCAGGATGCCGAATATGCCAACCGCTACACCGATACCCTGGCAGAGTTCCGCCGCCAGCTGCCCAAGGACAGCGCCGAAGAGCTGACGGAGGCGGCGGCGCGCTCTTTGTTCAAACTGATGGCCTACAAGGATGAATTCGAAGTCGCCCGGCTGATGACCAGCACCAGCTTCAGCGATCAGTTGGCCGAGGAATTCGAAGGCGACTACAGTGTCAACTATCACCTGGCACCGCCGCTTTTGTCCCGCAAGAAAGACGCCCGTGGCCGCCCGCTCAAAAAGCGCTTTGGCCCCTGGCTGCGCCCTGCCCTGTCGCTGCTGACACGGGCCAAGCGCCTGCGCGGCACCTCGTTCAATCCCTTTGGCTATCATGAGGAAGCCCGCCTGCACCGCAGCCTTTTGGCCTGGTACGAAGCGGCCCTGCGCAGCGTCAGCACGGAGTATGACAGCAAAAAGCACAGCGATTGCCTGGCGATCCTGACCGCGCCGATGGAAATCCGCGGCTATGGTCCTGTCCGCTTGGAGGCCGCCCACAAGCATCGCGCCCTGGCCGATCAGTTGTTGAAAACGCTCTGATCAGACAGACGCCAACGCACAATCATGGAATATGGCCCCCAAGCGGGGCCATATTCACCTGACCAGATCGCCAGCGCGCGTTCCCGTCACAAATCCCAGTATTTCAGGGTGAAAGCGGTGAAATCTTCCAGTTCTGCCGCGCTTGGCTCGCAGCCGGTAAAAACCTTGAGATACTGCGGCGTCATTTCCAACCGATGTGCATGGCTTTCATTGGGTTCGGCCATGTCATAGCCAAGCTGCATATAATACAGCACCTTGGCCCGGGTCATCGCCTCAAGTGCGTCATAGTCATAGCGTAAAAACATCTGGGTCAGCGCCTCAACCCGGCGGGTATCCGAGCGGTCCAGCAGGCTGCGCACCTTGCCCGAGCGGCGCGCCCAGTCACGCACCGCAAAATCCAGCGCGGTGTTGAACAGCGCCGGATTGGCGATGCAGTGAAACACGTTCAAGACCGCGCCGGTGATGGCCTCGGCCGGGGCCTCTGCGCGGGACACCATGGCGGCGGTATTGGTCTGCTCCCAGGTTTTCAGCAGTGCATCCAAAAGATCCTGGCGTGACTTGAAATACCAATAGAAAGAAGAGCGTGACACATTCATCCGCTCGGCCAGGGCCAGCACCTTGACCTGATCCACCCCGTCAGAGATCAGCACATCCATCGCCACATTCAGCCAGTCATCCCGCGTGACTTTGACATTGCCGACCAGGGGCGCGGCGCTGGGGTTATCGCGGTGCAAAAGCGGCTTTGGCGGCATATGGTCAGATTTCCTGTAGCGGAGAGAAGCCACATCCTGCGGATCCGCCCCTCAATTGTCCAGCCTTGTCACCGCCCCCACATTATAGCTGGGCGCTGGGACGGGCCTTGATCGCCGCATACCAGGCCAAGCTGGCGCTATTTCCTTCCGGAATACGCTGCTTGATCACACGGGCAAATTCAACAAAGACGAAGGCCGTAATATCCGCCAGGGTGAAGTCTTCGCCAGCCAGATAGGAGCTTTCCTTCAGACGCTCTTCCAATAGGGCGAAAAAGGCCTGAGTGCGCGCCTGTCCACGTGTCGCCAACTCGGGCAGCTGCGCATAGTTGTCGGGGCCGGGAATAGCGCGATCCTGAAAGGCGGGGTGGGTGTTGCGCAGTGTCTCGGCGATGGGCATGCCACCTTGCTGTTCGACAATGGCATTCCACATCAGCACCAGGCCCTTTTCATCGGCGGTGCGCCCCATCAGGGCAGGTTCAGGGGTATGGGCCTCCAGATATGCGGCAATCCCGAGGTTTTCTGTCAGCACCGTACCCGCATCCGTCACCAGCACCGGGATGGTGGCACGCGGGTTTACAGCAAGAAACGCCGCCCCCAGCTGTTCTCCCTTGGCGATAGAAATGTCGTGGCTTTCCGGCGCAAGATCTTTTTCTGCCAGAAACATCCGTGCCCGGCGCGGGTTTGGCGCGGTGGAACAATCGTAAAATATCATCAGCTGGCCTCCTTGGTTGCAGGCCAGCCTAAAGGGCTTTCTGGGCAAACCGCCAGCGTGACCAAACGTCCGACCGTGCCCTTGGTATCGCCCTCGACGCTTTAGGCGTCGCGACGATAGATAAAGCAACGCCCCGCGACCGCTTCGGAAGGCAGGGGCATTTCGCGCAGCGCGTCAAAATACATCTGGTCCGAAGAAACCATCAAACCACCCACCGCCAAGAGCGGCTCTACCAGAGGTGAGATAAGCCGAGCGAAAGCATCGTTCTTGTCCCGGTTATGGCCGCCCAGATCCGCGTGAATGAGGCTGGCCGTCGCGCCAAACCGCTTTAGCGCCTCTGGCAGGGTTTCACGCACATCGCCCAGGAGGACGCGATCTTCTGGCGGGGTGCTGTCAGGATGCGAGGCAACAGCGCGTTCAAAGACGTACAGATCCCGCCCCGTCACATTGTGCTTCATGTGATGATAGGTGCGCCCGTTGCCCAGGCCCAGTTCGAATACCGGCCCCGAAAGGGATGCCGTCTCGCGGATGCCAAAATCCAGACAGGCGCGTTGCGACACCATGCGATCAATAAAAAGGTCAAGTCGAGTGATCATGGCAGGTCTCCTTTGGGCAGCTGATGGTGCCGGGTGATCTTGGCGGTGCTCCAGCCCGCCACATACACGCCCTGCCTGTCAGATCTTGGCACAAATGTGTAGCACTTGCCGCAGAACACCGTCAGCACAGGACAATATTGTGTCCCTAGGGTGCCGCTGCATCAGTTTTCACCCCGCAACACCTTTGTTTGGCAAATGGGATTTGACTAGACCGTCGCCACCGCGCCATGGTGAAGCCAAAAACAACCGAACAAGACGGGACCGTTATGACAGGGACATCACATCACGGCAGGCGGCGCTGAATGGTGCCTTTACTTTCTGTAAGAAACCTTACCATCGGCTTTGGCAAGGGTGACCCTGTCGTGCGTGATGTCAATTTTGATGTCGCCGAGGGTGAAACCCTAGCACTGGTTGGCGAGAGCGGCTCCGGGAAAACCGTGAGCTGCCGCGCGGTGCTGCGTGTTCTGCCCAAGGTTGCCCAGATCCGCAGCGGCAGCATCACCTTTCGCGATGGTGCGAACACGACTGATTTGGTTACCCTGCCCGAACGCGCCATGCGGAATTTGCGCGGCAATCAGATTTCGATGATCTTTCAGGAACCAATGCGCTCTTTGTCGCCGCTGCACCGCATTGGCAACCAGGTGGTAGAGGTGCTCTGGCTGCATGGCCGCAAAAGCGAGACCAGCGCCAAGAAAGAGGTGCTTGCCTGTTTTGACCGCGTCGGCTTTCCCGATCCCGAACGCACCTATAGTTCCTATCCGTTTGAACTGTCCGGCGGGATGCGACAGCGGGCGATGATCGCCATGGCCATGGTGGCCAAGCCCAAACTGCTGATCGCGGATGAACCCACGACGGCGCTGGATGTGACCACACAGGCGCAGGTTCTGGGCCTGATGAAGGAATTGCAACGCGATACCGGCATGGCAATGATCCTGGTCACCCATGACCTGGGCGTGGTTGCCAATATGGCGGAACAGGTAGTGGTGATGCACAAGGGCCGGGTGATGGAATCCGGCGCAGCCGAACCGCTGCTCTCTGCCCCGGCCCATGCCTATACCCGCGCGCTGATGAAGGCGGCGCCGCAGATTCCCGCCAATGCCACGCCCAAACCGATAGAGCCCGCCACCGACCTGATTCTGGAAATGAACAACGTTTCAAAGACCTATAGCATGCGGGCAGGCAAGGGCTGGAAGGCCCCCAGCCTTATCTATGCCTGCCGCGGCATTGATCTGCATCTGCCGCGCGGCAAGACCCTGGCCATTGTCGGCGAGAGCGGATCGGGCAAGACCACCGCCGCGCGCATTGCCCTGGGTGCCGAGCCGCCTGATCAGGGCGGGCAGGTGCTGTTTCGGGCGACCAAGGGTGCAGATCCTATTGAGGTTCACCAGATGGACCGCACCGCGCGCACCGCCTTTCAGCGCGAGGCACAGATGGTGTTTCAGGATCCCTATTCCTCGCTCAGCCCAAGGATGCGGATTTTTGATACCATGGTTGAACCGCTGGAAATCCACCGCATTGGCAGCCGCGCAGAACAGCGCGACAAGGCCGCCGAGATGCTGCAGATGGTTGGCCTTGAGCGGGATATGCTACAGCGCTATCCGCATGCCTTTTCTGGTGGCCAACGCCAGCGGCTGTCGATTGCCCGCGCCCTGATGCTGGATCCTTCGCTGCTGGTCTGCGACGAGCCCACCTCAGCGCTGGATGTTTCGGTGCAGGAACAGATCCTGCGCCTGTTGGAAAAGATCCGCGACCAGAAGCAGCTTTCATATCTGTTTATCAGTCATGATCTTGCCGTGGTGGCACGGATCGCCGACGAAGTGGCGGTCATGCGCCGGGGGCTGGTGGTCGAACAGGCCAGCCCTGAAACTCTGTTTTACAACCCGCAACACCCCTACACTAAGGCGCTAATTGCGGCTCAGCCCGAACCTGACATTCATCGCCCCATTGATCTTGATCTGGTGGCGCAGGGGGCTGGCAGCCCGGAAAAATGGCCAGAACGTTTTCGCTTCGCAGGCTATGAAGCACCGCCGCTGGTGCCGTTGGAGCCCGGACACAAGGTACGCTGTCATGTTTAAGCCAAGCCTCACCCAAGCCCGTAAATTTGCCAGGTCTCTGGCCTGCTCTGTCGCCGCTGCGGCCTTGACGCTGACGACAGGCGCAGCTGCGGCTGGCCCCAGCTTTGTAGAAAGCAGTTTCTGGCAGACTGAAGTGGACGCGGGCCACCTGCCCCCAGTGTCTGAACGGCTGCCCCATATCCCGCTGATTGTGGATCTTGCCGCCAAGGGCCGCAGCTTTGGTCACCAGGGCGGTACGCTTAACACCATGGTCACCCGCTCCAAGGACATCCGCCAGATGGTTGTCTACGGCTATGCCCGGCTGGTGGGCTATAGCGAAGACTACCAGCTGCAACCCGATATCCTGCATAGTTTTGAGAATGTCGGCAACAGGCGCTTCACCCTGAGGCTGCGCCCGGGTCACCGCTGGTCCAGTGGCGATCCCTTTACCTCTGCCGATTTTGAATATTGGTGGAAGGATATCGCCAATAATCCGCTGCTCAGCCCCGCTGGCCCACCTGATTTTCTCTATGTAGATGGAAGCCTACCCCGGGTGAGCTTCCCGGATGAGACCACGGTGATCTATGAATGGGACCAGCCCAATCCGCAGTTCTTGCAAAACCTGGCCCAGGCACGCCCGCCCTTTATCTATCGCCCCTCGGCCTATCTGAAGCAGTTTCACGCCGACTACACCGATGCCAACAGCCTGGCCGCTGAAGTCGACTATGCCCGCGTCAAAAGCTGGGCAGCGCTGCACAACAAATATGACAACATGTACAAATACGATAATCACGAGCTGCCCACCCTGCAGCCCTGGATCAATGCCACCGCCGGCAAGCGGATCCGCCATCAGTTTGTGCGTAACCCCTACTACCATAGAGTGGACAGTAAGGGCGTGCAGCTGCCCTATATCGACACTGTCGAAATGGAAATCGTTGCAGGTGGGCTGGTGGCGGCAAAATCCAACGCGGGCCAGGCCGACCTGCAGGCGCGCGGGCTGGGCTTTCGGGACATCCCGATCCTGCGCAAGGGCGAAAAAGACGGCGGCAATTACCAGACCTATCTTTGGGGCACCGGCGCGGCTTCGCAGATTGCGATCTACCCCAACCTGAATATCAAGGACCCGGTCTGGCGCAGGGTGCTGCGCGATGTGCGGGTGCGCCGGGCGCTGTCGCTTTCGATCAACCGCGCGGCCATCAACAGGGCGCTCTATTTCAAACTGGCCAAGCCTGGCGCCATGACCGTGCTGGAACAAAGCCCGTTTTTTGACCCGGTGCTGCGTGAATCCTGGGCCTCATTCGACCCGGAACTGGCCAACCAGTTGCTGGATGAAGCCGGGCTTACGGAAAAAGACGGCTATGGCATCCGTATCCTCCCCGATGGCCGCCGGATGGAACTGGTGGTGGAAACCGCCGGCGAGCGGCAAGAGGTTGAAAATGCGCTGCAAATCATCACGGATGACTGGAACGATGTAGGCGTCAAACTGGTGATGCGTCCGCTGGATCGGGATATTTTGCGCAACCGGGTGTTTTCCGGCACCACCATGGCTTCGGTCTGGTACGGCTGGGACAACGGCCTGCCACAAAACCATACCTCTCCGGCCTATCTGGCGCCGACAGATCAGGTGTTTCTCGCCTGGCCCAAATGGGGTCAATATTACCAAACCAACGGGACCTCTGGTGAAGCGCCTGACATGGCCCCCCCCCAGCGTTTGCTGTCACTGTTGCACGACTGGGAAACCGCCGAGGATGACACCGACCGCGCAACCGCCTGGCGCCAGATGCTCAAGATCCATGCCGAACAGGTCTACGGCATCGGCATTATCTCGGCGGCACCGCAGCCGGTGGTCGTGTCAAACCGGTTACGAAATGTGCCAAAACGCGCCATCTGGGCCTGGGAACCCGGTGCCCATTTTGGCATCTACCGCCCTGATGAGTTCTTCTTTCAGGATGGTGAGAGCTGATGCCAATTCTGCGCTACGCCCTCTATCGCTTCGGCACCATGCTGCTGACGCTCTGGGTGGTTTCCATTCTGGTGTTTGCCATCATCAACCTGCCGCCGGGGGACTATCTGTCCAACCAGATTGCTGAACTGCGCGCCAGCGGCCAATCAGCCGGTGTGGCCAAGGCCGAATTTCTGCGCGGCGAATATGCCTTGGATAAACCTCTCTGGCAGCAATATTTCATCTGGGTTGGCTTTTTGCCGGGGCCACATGGGTTTTCCGGCTTGCTGCAGGGCAATTTTGGCTGGTCCTTTGAGTTTGACAGTCCCGTGGCCGAAATTGTCGGCGACAGTCTCTGGCTGACCGTATTGGTCAATCTGGCTGCCGTTGTCTTTGTCTACGTCGTGGCCCTGCCCCTGGGCGTGCTAGCGGCAGCACGGGCGCGCAGTTGGGTGGACTACACCTCGGCCTTTGTTGGCTATCTCGGCTTGGCCACACCCAACTTTCTGCTGGCGCTAATCCTGTTTTACTATGGCCACCGTTGGTTTGATCTGCCTATTGGCGGGCTTATGGACCCCACCTTTGAAGGTCTGCCGATGAGTTGGGAGAAGGTCAAATCCATCCTCATCCACCTGATTGTGCCAACCTTCGTGATTGGCACCTCTGGGGCATCGGCAATGATGCAGCGACTGCGGGCCAATATGCTGGACGAGCTGGGCAAACCCTATGTGGAAACGGCCGTGGCCAAGGGCATGTCACCAACCAGGATGCTGGCAAAATACCCGCTGCGGGTGGCCTTCAATCCCTTTGTTGCCGATATTGGCAACCTGCTGCCGGCAATGATTTCCGGCTCGGTGCTGGTTTCGGTTGTTCTGGGGCTGCAAACCATCGGCCCCACCCTGCTGACTGCACTCAAGACGCAGGACATGTTCCTGTCCGGATTTGTCCTGATGTTTGTGGCACTGCTGACCCTGATAGGAACGATGATTTCCGATGTCCTGCTGGTACTCTTGGATCCCCGCATTCGATATGAGGGGCGCAAAGCATGACCCAATTACCTGATGGACGCTTTGTAGACGACGCCCCCTATGATCCCGACGCCGCCCTGCAAGAGTTGGAGCGCAAGGATCTGGACGCCCCCAATTGGGTGCTGATCTGGCGCAAGTTCAAGACCCACCGGCTTGGCCTTATTTCCGGTGCCTTCTTGTTGATCTGCTATCTGCTGCTGCCGGTGATTGGCTTTATCGCGCCCTATGTCCCGAACCAGCGCCTAAGCGAGCATCTCTACGCACCACCGCAATCCATCAATCTGTTTCATGAGGGCGAATTCATTGGCCCCTTCATCTACCCGATGACATCCAAAGCCGATCTGGAGACATTTCAATGGGTGTTCAAACCGGATCTCGACACTCCGCGCAAATTGGATTTTTTCTGCGAGGGTAAGACCTATCACATTGCCGGGCTGATCGCCTCTGACACCCATCTGTTCTGCGCCCCCAAGGGGGCAACGGTGTTCCTCTGGGGTTCTGATCGCCTGGGCCGCGACATCTTCAGCCGCATCCTCTATGGCGCGCAACTGTCGCTGACGGTTGGCCTGATCGGGATTTCGGTCTCCTTTGTTCTGGGGATCTTCTTTGGGTCTGTGGCGGGGTATTTCGGCGGCAGGATCGACTGGGGGATCAACCGGGTAATCGAAGTCCTGCGCTCGCTGCCAGAGCTGCCTCTCTGGCTGGCGCTTTCGGCGGCGGTGCCGTCGAACTGGTCGCCAGTGGCGGTGTTCTTCATCATCTCCATAATCCTAGGGATCCTGGATTGGCCGGGGCTGGCGCGCTCGGTTCGGGCCAAGTTCCTATCCCTTCGCGAAGAAGAATATGTGCGGGCCGCCGAAATGATGGGGGCCTCTTCTGGGCGGGTCATCCGCAAGCACCTGATCCCTAATTTCATGTCGCATCTCATTGCTTCGGCGACCCTGTCGATCCCGGCGATGATCTTGGGTGAAACCGCGCTGTCCTTCCTCGGGCTGGGGCTGCGCGCCCCCGCAGTCAGCTGGGGGGTGATGCTCAATGACGCGCAGAACCTCGCCTCAATCGAGATCTACCCCTGGACTGCAATCCCGATGCTGCCGATTATCATCGTGGTGCTGGCCTTCAACTTCTTTGGCGATGGGCTGCGCGACAGTCTCGACCCGTATCAGCAGTGAGCCTATCGCACCTCCCGCCCCTGCTCCCCGCACCGGGCAGCTATCACGTCACCGGAACGGGACGCTACACCAGCGCCTTCGCAGTGAGCGAACTCGCCAATGCCTGCTTTGCTGCGGTAGGCCAGCAACTGGCAGAGTTGATGCAGGCTGGCGGGCTCAGCCACGATCAGCAGTCCGTCACGGTGAACCAGCGCCTTGCGTCGCTCTGGTTTGGCTATAGTTTTGCCGCCCAGGGCTGGGACCTGCCAAGCCTATGGGATCCCATTGCCGGGAACTATCCCTGTGGCAATGGCTGGATCCGCCTGCACACCAACCTGCCACACCACCGCGCCGCCGCCCTCAAAGTGCTCGACTGTGCCGCAGACCCCACTGCGGTCGCGGCGGCTGTTGCGGCCTGGGACGGCGAGACCCTGGAGCAAGAAGTAATCAAACAGCAGGGTGTCGCTGCCTATATGCGAAGCCGGGCCCAGTGGTTGGCCCATCCGCAGGGTCGCAGTGTTGCCCGGGAGCCTCTGGTTCACTGGGACGCGCCACGCCGCGTCACCCTGCGCCCGCGCCCCAAGGCCTCTGCCTCACGCCCTCTGGCAGGGCTGCGGGTGTTGGATCTGACACGGGTATTGGCCGGACCAATTGCCACTCGTACCCTGGCGGGTTTTGGTGCCGAGGTGTTGCGGATAGACCCTCCTGGCTGGGATGAACCCGGTGTCATACCCGACATTTCTCTGGGCAAGACAATGACCTGCCTTGATCTGCGAGACCAAACGGATAGGCACAGATTCGAAGAGCTACTGGCACAGGCCGATGTTCTTGTGCATGGCTACCGTCCCGGCGCGCTGGATAGCTTGGGCTATACAGGGACAACCCGCACAGCGCTGGCCCCAAACTGCATCGAGGTGTCCCTCAATGCCTATGGCTGGAGTGGCCCCTGGGCGCAGCGGCGCGGCTTTGACAGCCTAGTACAGATGAGTGCCGGGGTCGCAAAGGCAGGAGCGCAGTGGGCCGAAACGGACAGACCAACTCCACTGCCCGTCCAGGCGCTGGATCACGCCACCGGCTACATGATGGCGGCGGCCGTGCTGCGGGCGCTAAAATCTGCAGTGCTGGAAAATCGCGCCGCCAGCGCGCGTTTATCCCTGGCGCGAATGGCAGAGCAGCTGGCTCAAACGCCGCATCACCTCGACAGTCCAGCGCTTCATGCGGCAGAGGCAGACGACTATGCGCGCGAGATCGAAAACAGCACCTGGGGGCCCGCGCGGCGCTTGAAACCAGCCCTGCAGGTCGGTGGGACCCAGATGCATTGGGATCGCCCGGCCCAGGCCTGCGGCAGCGCCCCGGCCCGCTGGTCAACAGCCTAAAGCAGACCTCTCCTTAGATCCACCAGCCTTGCAGGCAGCGCCCGCCGGGCCTCTGGCCCGGCGCCCGGCCCAACGCCAAAACGAGGCGCGTCAGCGGATCGGATTGGGGGCGGGAGCCCCCTTGTTTCATCTCTCATATCAGGGCGACAGTGTTTCGCGTTTAATCGCGCCGCATCTCCCATCACCGAACGCAGGCCCCATCAACGCGCCTCCTGCGCTGTCTTGCGGTCCCGACCGGCCCTAGCGGTCGTCGCCAGCGCCATTGACATCCATGATGTCTTCATCAATTGCCGCCTGCACCCCACCTGCAATGGCTTCCCGCTTGTGCTGCGGGATGTCGTCCGCCTGATCCTCGGCCAGCCGTACCGTGACTTCGCGATGGGCAAATTTGATGCCTTCGCGGGCAAAGAGCTCGCGGATATCCTGGTAGACCCGCTTGCGTATCAACCACTGATCTCCCGGTTTGGTCATGAATTTGACCCGGATGATCATCGCGGAATCCTGCATTTCGATGACCCCCTGCGATTTCAGCGGCTGCATGAAGCTGTCGCCGATCACCGGATCGCTCAGCAAGTCGTTGCCCAGCTTCTTGATCATCTTGCGCACCTTGTCGACATCGGTGTCATAGGTCACCCGCAGCGGCAGTTTCATCATCACCCAATCGCGCGAATAGTTGCTCAGCACCTTGATTTCACCAAAGGGAATGGTGTGCAGCGCGCCCAGGTGATGGCGCAACTGGAACGAACGCACTGAGATTTTTTCCACCGTGCCTTTGACCTCGCCGATGTCGATATATTCCCCTTTGCGGAAGGCATCATCCATCAAAAAGAAGGCCCCCGAAAAGATATCACGCACCAGCGTCTGCGACCCAAAGCCAACCGCCAGACCAACCACACCAGCACCTGCAAACAGCGGGCTGACATTGATCCCAAGTTCCATCAGCACGATCAGCACAACCGCGACCACAACCACGGCCAAGATGACCCCACGAAACAGCGGCAACAGGGTCGCCAGACGGCTCGCCCCGCCATGGCCACCTTCGTCGCCCAGTTCGGCCTCTTGCACATCGCCGGTTTCTTCCTGGATCTTGCTATCGATCCAAATCCGCGCCGCGTGATAGACAATATAGCCCAGAAAGAAGATCACGATCACATCAAAGGCGCTTTCCGCCGCGCTTGTCTTCATCCATTTGGCTTCTGGGTTCCAGACCAGGACAAGCGCATAAGCCCCGACCAAAAAGGACAGGATCCCGGCGACTCGGCGGGCCAGATCTTCAATACTGGCAATCGGGTGGCGCTGCCCCTCGGACATCGCCTGGATTTCACCCTCTGAAATCTCCGCCTCTGCGTTCTCGGCCGCAACTTCTGGGTCGTGGGCCAGCTTCGCTTGACTGCGCCGCCCATAGGCCTCGATCCCGTAGTTGATAACGCCATAGACCACCAGAATGGAGGTCAGCACCATATAGGTCCCAGCCATCAACGGCATCGACATTTCGCGCTCTAGCACCAGATCGAATGCCAGGTTGAGCCAGCCAAAAATGACATAGATGACAAGAGCAGGTGCCCAGAGTATCGACAGCACGCGCAGCAACCAGGAGCAGTCCTCCTTGGGGCGACCCGCCCGGATCCCATTACTGATGGCGCGGGCGTTGACGGCAATCAGGACCAGGCTGCCCAGGGTGCCAACCAGGGCCAGGATGCCAGAGACTAGCGCATAAACATTATAGTTCAGGCCAAAATCGCCAACCCAGGTGGCAAAGACCAGCGAAAAGACATCATAGGTCGCCAGCAACGACGCCGAAATGTAAAGTCGCTTTGCATCGCGATCCGAGAAAACCGGCATTCGGTATTGGCTCAGATAGGGCGACAGGACCATGCGCCACAGGTCCGATACCGTGCGTGAAACGAAGAAGGCGGTATAGATCGCGGTCACGGTGAATTCGATCGAACTGTCGCCCGAGGCACCAAAGATCAGATAAGAAACCGCAAGGGCAAAAACCATTGCAAAGAGCGTGCCGCCAACCCCCATCAGGAATCGGAAGACCAGGAAGGGCATCTTTTCGTAGTAGCCTTCCGGTTGCGCCTTGATCCGAGCCTGGACATAGCGTTTGGCTATCCGCTTGCCGTAGATTTCCACCGACAGCCAGCGCCCGATCATCAAGAACAGCAGGCTCCAGCCCAGGACCTCTACATAGGTCATGATGCGGCCATCCGGGCTGGTCTGGCGCAGGATATAGTTCATCTCAAATATCGAATAGGGCAACGCCTCTAGCCGACTGCGCAACTCCTGCCGGAAGGATTGCAGCTCCGACTGCGCCTTCATCAAGGATGAGGCGCCCTCCATCGACGGTCTGCTCGCCCCGGTGCTGGGCGGTGTCTCGCCTGTTCCGGTCAGCCTGCCACTGCCATCGACGATGATCACCCCAAGGCCGCTTTCTGTTGCCAGTTCAACCGCGCGCGCCACCGGATCGGCTGGATCGCTCGCCGCCGCTGCGCCACCTTCTATTGCCGTGGCTGGCTGCTGTGCGTGCACGCCCTGCGCCCCCAAACTCGCTGCAGACCAAAGCAGCAGAAATAAACAAATAGCACGCAAAAGACGGTTAATCATGGCAGGCAAACTCCAAATACAAGGCCATCAGGCTAGCCTCTCCGCCGCGCCGTCGCAATCGGACAGATCTATTTCTCAACCAGAGGCACCAACGGTTGCAGGCAAGACACTCTGCCCTTTTGCGTCATGTACTGCCCCGCACTCTGTCCACAGCCGGGCCTGCCCCTAGGGCCGCTGTGAACTGCCGATTTGTCTTCTGCGGGCCATATCGCTGCAAAATCACACGGGAAACAGGGTAATGCCCTTGATCTTAGCACCTTCCTATTGCACCACCCCTAGGGAGTACACCTGCAGGCTGGCCCATGATTTCCACCAACGACAGCTCCTCTGAGCTAGATCATCTTCAACGCGGCCCCCGGGTTATGCTATATAGCCATGACACCTTTGGCCTGGGTCATCTGCGGCGCTCGCGCGCCCTGGCCGGGGCGATTACTGCGGCGGATCCTACCGCCTCGGCCTTGATCCTGACCGGGTCACCGGTGGCAGGGCGGTTTGCCTTTCCCAGCCGGGTCGACCATATGCGCCTTCCTGGGGTAATCAAACGATCCGACGGCAGCTATGCGTCGCGCACCATGGGGATGAGCATCGAGGAAACCACCGCCCTGCGCAGTGGGCTGATCCGTTCCATGGCCCAGCAATACGACCCCGATGTGCTGATCGTCGATAAAGAGCCCACGGGCTTTCGCGGTGAATTGCTGCCCGCGCTGGAGCTATTGTCGCAGAAGGGGCACAGCAAGCTGGTACTGGGGCTGCGTGATGTGCTGGACGAGCCAGAGGTGCTGGCCGAGGAATGGGCCCGCAAAGAGGCCATCGCCGCAACGGAGCAGTTTTACGACGAGATCTGGATCTATGGGCTGGCCTCGATCTATGACCCAACCAAGGGCTTGGCGCTCAGCCCTCTGGTGCGCGATCGGATGCATTGGACTGGCTATCTGCGCCGGGATCTTGGCCCGCTGGATACCCCGCCAGAACAGCCCTATGTGCTGATCACCCCCGGCGGTGGCGGCGATGGGGCAATGATGGTGGATCTGGTGCTGTCAGCCTATGAACAGGACCCCGACCTGGCGCCCCGTGCGGTGCTGGTCTACGGGCCGTTCCTGTCAGGCGAAACCCGAGAAGCATTTGAAACCCGTGTCGAGGCGCTGCAGGGTCGGGTGACCACGGTGGGGTTTGAATCCCGTATAGAAACCCTGTTTTCCGGCGCGCAGGGCGTGGTCTGCATGGGCGGCTACAACACCTTTTGCGAGGTGCTGTCCTTTGACAAGCCCGCCGTCATCGTGCCCCGCACCACACCGCGCCTGGAACAATGGATCCGCGCCAGCCGTGCCGAAGAACTGGGCCTGGTATCCATGCTGGATGAGCGCCGCGATGGCTGGACCCCTGCTGCCATGACCAAGGCCATTCGCGCACTGGCGACACAGAAGCAACCGTCACAGGCCTTTTCCAGCGGGTTGTTGGATGGGTTGGACTGCGTCACCAAGCGGGTCTCTGCCCTGTTGCAGGATCTGCCGCGAAAGGTTGCAGAATGACCGTAGCAAATCCCCCCCTTGCCGTGCTGGTTAAAGGCTGGCCGCGCCTCTCCGAGACCTTTATCGCCCAGGAACTGGTCGCGCTGGAAGAGGCAGGTCTGACCTTTGAAATCTGGTCCCTGCGCCACCCAACCGATGTAAAGCGCCACCCCCTGCATGACCGTTTGCAGGCGCGGGTACGCTATCTGCCCGAATATCTCTATCAGGAACCGACCCGCGTCTGGCAGGCCCGCACCGCTGCCCAGGCGCTGCCCGGCTACGCCGAGGCCTATCGCATCTGGCGGGCCGACCTGCGCCGCGATCCCAGCCGCAATCGCATCCGCCGCTTTGGCCAGGCCTGCGTCTTGGCCGCCGAAGCCCCCGCCGAGGTACTCGGGTTCTACGCGCATTTTCTGCACACCCCGGCCTCGGTGGCGCGCTATACCGCCATCATGTGCGGGCTGCCCTGGAGCTTCTCTGCCCATGCCAAGGACATCTGGACCTCCCCTGATTGGGAGATTTCGGAAAAGCTGTCCAGCCAGCATCACGGTGCCACCTTTGGCGCCACCTGCACCGCTTTTGGCGCCCGTCACTTGCAGCAGATGTCGGATGATCCGGCCCGGATTGATTTGATCTATCACGGGCTTGATCTGACCCGGTTCCCCAAACCACCGCAACGTCAGTGGCGGCAGGCGCAGGATCCGCTCAAACTGATGTCAGTGGGCCGCCTGGTCGAAAAAAAGGGCTTTGACCGCCTGATCGCTGCACTCGCGCTCCTCCCGGCAGAGCTGGACTGGCACTGGGTTCATATCGGTGGTGGCGATCTTGGCAATCAGTTGCAGGATATGGCCAGACAGGCCGGGATCGCGCAGCGTATTACCTGGCGCGGCGCCTGCGATCAGCCCGAAGTCATCGCCGAAATGCGCGCCAGTGATCTCTTTGTCCTGCCAAGCCGGGTCGCCGCCGATGGCGACCGCGACGGTTTGCCCAATGTACTGATGGAGGCGGCCTCGCAACTGCTGCCGATCCTATCGACGCCTGTTTCGGCCATTCCCGAATTCATCGTAAGCGGCACCCATGGGCTGCTCAGCAAGGATGACCCAGAGGCCCTGTCTGCCGCGATCCAGTCTTTGGCACAAGAACCGCAACAGGCCGCCACCATGGCCGAGGCAGCACTCCAGCGCCTGCGCCGCGACTTTGGCATGGATCCCGGCATTGCCCAGCTGGTGGCCCGCCTGGATGCCATGCTGCAGGGCTCATGACCGGCGCGGCGACAGCCACGCGGATTGCCTTTTATGCGCCGATGAAATCGCCGCGCCATCCGGTCCCTTCGGGTGATCGCGAAATGGCGCGCAATCTGATGGCCATCATCGCCGCCGTACCGCAGGCGGTTGTTGAGATTGATCTGGCCACCGAATTAAAGATCTTTGACAAACACGGCGATGCCGCGCTGCAGGCCAGGCTGCGCGCCAAGGCGACACAGGAAGTCTCCCGGCTGATCCAAGAGATGCCGCGCCTGGATCTCTGGGTGACCTACCATAACTATTACAAGGCCCCCGATCTGATTGGCCCGCAGGTCGCCCGTGCCCGTGGCATTCCCTATGTGCAGATCGAAAGCACCCGCGCCCTGCGGCGTCTCAAGGGCCCCTGGGCCGGCTTTGCCCAATCTGCCCATGACGCAGCCGATGCCGCCGACCTGATTTTCTATCTCACCGCCAATGATTTGATTACCCTGGAGCGCGAGCGCTATCACGATCAACAGCTGGAACTTCTGCCGCCCTTTTTGCCGATGGATCAACTGCCCGCCGCCAGCAGCCTGTCAGGGCCGATGCTCAGCGTCGGTATGATGCGCCCCGGCGATAAGCTCGCCTCTTACCAGATCATCGCGGACAGTCTGCGGGGCCTGGATGGCGACTGGCGGCTACAGATCGTCGGCGATGGTCCCGCCCGCGCCGATGTCGCGGCCCTGATGGCCCCCTTCGGCCACCGCGTCACCTTCCTCGGAGAGCTGTCTCGGGCGGATCTGGCGCAGGTCTACGCCGAGGCCAGCCTGTTTTTCTGGCCCGGCGTCAACGAGGCCTTTGGCATGGTCTACCTGGAAGCCCAGAGCCATGGTCTGCCAGTGGTGGCCCAGGATCGCCCCGGCATGCGCGATATTCTAGCCCCCGGAGTCTATCCCGACGTGGCCCAGGGGGCTGGGGCGCTGCGCCACCGATTGCAGACCCTGCTGCACAGTCAACAGCTACGCCTGGATCTTGGCACCCAAGCGCGCAAGATGATTGCCAAAACCCATCTGGCCCCCGCCGCCAGCCGCCGCTTTGGCGCAGCAACCGCCCGCCTTTTGAAGGAGCCGAGATGATCCGCCTTGCCCTTTTGCGCCATGGCCATACCGCCTGGAACCGCGCCGGACAGATCCAGGGCCGCAGCGATATTGCGCTGGACGATGCCGCCAGGGCCGAGCTGTCCAGCTTTGCCCTGCCCCCGCCTTGGGATCAGGCCGATCTCTGGTCCAGCCCGCTGTCGCGGGCGGTGGAAACCGCACAATTGATAACCGGGCAGATGCCGCAGACCTCCCCGGCCCTGACAGAAATGTTCTGGGGCGACTGGGAAGGCAAGAAAGGGCTGGAACTGAAGGCCGACCCGGACAGCGGCTTTCGTGATATCGAGCACTGGGGCTGGGACTATCGCCCCCCCGGTGGCGAAACCCCGGCAGAGGTCTGGAACCGACTGCAACCCTGGCTGGCCGGGCTGCAACGCGACACCGTCGCGGTCTGCCATATTGGTATCATGCGGATGATCCTGGCCCATGCCCATCACTGGGATTTCGACAGCCCAGCCCCCTTTCGAATAAAACGCAACCGGCTGTTTGTGGTTGAAATCGACGGCGCGCGCCTCACCCCTTGGGCAACGCCGGTGCGCCTGCTGAAGAGGCCCGCACCATGAAGGTGATGATTGTGGTCACCCACCTGCTGGGCACCGGCCATCTGGCGCGGGCGCTGACCCTAGGGCGGGCCTTTCAGGCCGCTGGTGATCAGGTGAAGATCGTCTCGGGCGGCTGCGCTGCGCCGCAGCTCGACACCTGCGAAATCCCCCTGCTGCAACTGCCGCCACTGCGCTCTGACGGGGTAAATTTCACCCGGTTGCTGACGCCGGAGAACGCCCTGGCCGATGACGACTATCACCTGATGCGCCAGGTGGCGCTCTGTGATGCGCTGCGCGCGATGCAACCTGATCTGCTGATCACCGAACTCTATCCCTTTGGCCGCCGCGCCCTGCGGGCTGAGTTCCGCGCCCTGCTCGCGGCAGCGCAACAGCTGCCCAAACGACCAAAGATCCTTGCCTCTATCCGCGACATCCTGGCACCGCCGTCAAAGCCGGAAAAGGCCATCAAGGCGGATGCGGTGATCGCAGAATTCTACGATGCCGTTCTGGTGCATTCCGATCCCCAGGCCACCCCGCTTGCGCTTAGCTGGCCGGTCTCGGGCATGCTGGCCGCCAAACTGCGCTACACCGGCTTTGTCGCCCCTGCGGCAGCTGGGCCACATCCAGAGGCAGCGGGGAGCGGCGAGGTTCTGGTCAGCGCAGGTGGAGGCAGTGTCGGAGACGAGATCTACCACTGTGCCCTGGCTGCTGCCCGGCTGATGCCGGACCAGCCCTGGCGCCTGCTGGTGGGTGGCAGTGACGCCGCCGAGCGAATCAAGGCCCTGTCCAGTTTGGGCTCACCCGCCCGGATCGAAGCCGCCCGCCCTGATTTTCGCCAGATGCTTTCACATGTGGCCGCCTCGGTCAGCATGTGCGGCTACAACACCGCGCTGGATCTGTTGCAGGCCAATACCCCTGCCGTAGTGATCCCCTTTGATGCAGGGCGCGAGGTCGAACAGGGGCTGCGCGCCCAGAGCCTGGAACCGCTGCCGGGCTTTGCCAGCCTGCGCACCGCCGATCTGACACCAGACCGCCTGGTTGCTGCGGTGCAAGCCGTGCAACAGGCGCCCCGCCGCGCGGCGGCTCAGTTTCAGTTTGACGGGGCGGCGCGCAGCGTCGAAATTGCCCATGACATAGTCCAGGATCAGACCCAGGATCATGCAGGAGCAAAGCCATGAGCCCGACACAGACCCCTGGTGCCACCCCTGACGGGACCCCGGATTGGACCCTAGACTGGGCCCCGCTCGACCAAGAGCTGCGCCACTGGCAGGCCGCCGGTCTGAAACTTCCGCTGTGGTGGCGCGACGATGATGCGATCGAACCAACGCCCCAGCTCGACCAGCTAAGCGCGCTGGCACAAAAGCTGACCCTGCCGGTGCATCTGGCCGTGATCCCGCGCGACGCCCAGCCCGCGCTTGCGGCCTATGTCGAGGCGCATCCCGAAGTGATCCCCCTGGTGCATGGCTGGGCCCATATCAGCCGGGCTGCCCCTGGAGACAAGAAGTGCGAATTCCCGCCGCAGCATCCGCTTGCGGGGTCTCTTGCCGAGATGGCCGAGGGGCTGGCGCGGCTAGAGGCGCTGTTTGGCCCCCGATTGCAGCCCATCTTTGTGCCCCCCTGGAACCGCATCGCGCCGGAGCTGCTGCCCTTGATGGCAGACCTCGGTTTCGCCGCAGTGTCGCGTTTCACCCCGCGCGCGCAGGCCTGGGCCGCCGCCGGGTTGGCACAGATCAACACCCACCTTGATCCGATCGACTGGAAGGGCAGCCGGTCTCTGGTTGCACCAGAACGCCTGATCAACCAGGTCAGCGACCAGTTGCGCGCCCGGCGATTGGATCAGGCGGACAACCGCGAACCCTATGGCATCCTCACCCACCATCTGGTGCATGACGCGGCCGTCTGGGATTTCACCGAGGCGCTGATCACGCGCCTGATGCAGGGGCCGGGGCAGATCTGGACCTTTGACAAAAAGGAAGATGAGAGATGAGCCGATTGGATTCCATGCTGCGCCGCTTTACCGCCCAGCGCGACGGGCTGAACTGGGCCGCCAGTGCAATTTCCGAGGTCGACGGTGATGTGCTGGACATGGGGCTTGGCAATGGCCGCACCTATGACCACCTGCGCGAGACCCTACCAGACCGCCGGGTCTGGGTCATCGACCGGGTGCTGCAATGCCATCCGTCCTGTGTGCCGCCCGAGGCGGATTTTCTGCAGGGCGAGGCGGTGCCGATGCTGGAGCGCCTCAAGGCTGAGGGCCACAAGATCGTGCTGGCCCATTATGATTTTGGCTTTGGCGTCAAGGAACAGGACGTGGCCGAGGCCGCAGCCATGTCACCAGTGATTGCCAGCGTCATGGCCAGGGGCGGCATTGTGGTCTCGGGACAGCCTCTGGTGGGATTTGAAGAGCTCAAAGGTCCAGAGGGCATTCCCGAAGGCCGCTACCTGTTTTACCGCGCCTGACACTGCGGCGGCCCCTACCAGAACATATTGCAGGGGGCCGCAGTTGCATGTGCCACGGGCACAAAGGTACTGGCTAGGCCACGCGCTGCCCACGCGCCCAGACGCCCCGCAGCGCCGGGGTGCCATCAATCAACTTGAAACGGATCATATCGGCGCGTTTGCCGATCTCCAGCCGCCCACGATCCGACAGCTCAACCGCGTCTGCCGGGGCCAGGGTCACAGTTGACAGACCGCGCGCCATATCGCCCCAGATTTGGCCCAGTTTCACGGCAGACATCAGCAGTGCCCCCGGAACATAGTCCGAGGAGATGATATCCAGCAGCTCCAGCTCTGCCAGCTCCTGCGCGGCGACATTGCCCGAATGAGATCCGCCGCGGATCAGATTGGGTGCCCCCATCATCACCTTGATGCCATGGGCATGGCAGGCGCGTGCGGCCTCTACCGTGGTTGGAAATTCAGCCAGATGAATGCCGTGCGCGGCTGAAGTTGCAACTTGGCTCGCCGTGGTGTCGTCGTGGCTGGCCAGCACTGCGCCAAAGCGGCGCGCGGCCTTGACGGCCTCCACCTCATGCAGGTCGCCGTATTGGTCCCGCAGGGCCTTCAGGTGGGTAACATGGGCCTGAAACCCAGCATCATCCAGCCCGTGTTTGCCTTTGACATAGGCCTCCAGTTTGGAGATGTCGCGAAACTGTCGCTGCCCCGGCGTATGATCCATAAGTGAGACCAGACCAACGCGATCCGCCTCATCAAACTCTGCCAGTTCTTCGACCAATGTATCCGAACAGACCTCGGCGCGCAGATGCAGGAAATGCGAAATCTTCAGGGCATCAGCTGACCGCAGGTCCAACAGCTCGGTTGCCAATCCACGCGCATAAGAGCCATAGCGGCTTTCTTTACGGCTGACCGAGCCCACCCGCATGGCATCAAACACGGTGGTGATCCCGGTGCCGACCAGCTCTGCGTCATGGGCCATGATGGCGGCGGCATGCGGCCAGTCCACCGAGGGGCGGGGCTGAATGTGGCGCTCCAGATTGTCGGTATGCAATTCAACCAAGCCTGGGCTCAGATAGTCGCCATCGCAGTCAATCGCGCCTGTCAGTACCGATGCGCCCGCACTGATATCGGCAATCTCTCCGCCATGGATTTTAACCTGTCCTCGCAGTGTTTCACTGGGCAGGACAAGGGTGGCATTGGCAAGGATCAGTTCATCTGTCATCTGAGCTTCACAACTTTCGGACTATAGGAACGGCCACGTATAGGAGGCCAATGTGACATTCACGCGATATGCGATTTACTACACCCCCCCGGCGGGGGCCGATTGGGCTGAGTTTGCAACCCAGTGGCTGGGTTGGGACATGGGTGCTAGCACCTCCATCCCACAGCCCCAGATTGCCGATCTGGATCTGGCCAGCATTACGCAGGTGCCGCGCAAGTACGGGCTGCACGCGACGCTGAAGCCACCGATGCGTCTGGCCAAGGGGCGCAGCCTTGCGGATCTGCAACGGGCCTGCACCAGCCTGGCGGCCCGGCAGGCCCCGGTGGTGCTTGAGGGGCTGCATCTGGCGCGGCTGGGACGGTTTCTGGCCCTGCGCGTCAGCGGCGATGAGACCGCGCTTGGCCAATTTGCGGCCGCCTGCGTGCAGGGTCTTGATGCCTTTCGTGCGCCCAGCTCCGAGGCCGAACAGGCCAAGCGCC
The DNA here is from genome assembly GCF_021228235.1 of Pseudophaeobacter flagellatus. Lineage (GTDB taxonomy): Bacteria > Pseudomonadota > Alphaproteobacteria > Rhodobacterales > Rhodobacteraceae > Pseudophaeobacter > Pseudophaeobacter flagellatus. Next base: position 95,984 of record NZ_JAJQRG010000008.1, on the reverse strand, counting down.
GCGCGACAGGGCTCACCCCGGCGCAGGATGCAAACCTCGTGACCTGGGGCTATCCTTTTGTACTGGATCAGTTCCGCTTCCACGTTACGCTCACCGGCAAACTGCCCAAGGCGGATCTGCCCGCTGTCGAGGCCACGCTTGAGGCCCATCTGATCCCCTTGCTGCCCAGACCTCTGGTAATCCGGGATTTTGCCTTGGTGGGCGAAGACAGCGCCGGACGATTTCATTTGCTGCATCGCTATCCCCTCACCGGCAGCGGGGCATCAGCGGAGTAAATCGCTGCCTTGGCCTGGGCGACGGCCAGCCCCAGATCGCCACTGTTGTCAATCTCGTGCAGCCGCAGCAGCCCCGCAGGCAGCGGCTGGCCTGCGCGGGCCAGGCGACGTTGAACCTCGGCGCTGTCTTCGCGCCCGCGCTTGGTCAACCGCTCGGCCAGAATCTCCGGGCGGGCGGTCACCGAGAGCACGATGAGATCACCAAAAACCTCTTGCGCCGTTGCCAAGACGGCGCGCGACAGGTTCACCAAAACGCCATGACCCTGGGCGCGCAGATCTTCGATTGCCAGCGGAATGCCATAGTGCAATCCATGGGCGTGCCAGTGCAGGGCAAAATGCCCGGCTTTCACCAGTTCGCAAAACGCATCTTCGCTAACCGCATCATAGTCTTCGCCGCCGGCCTCTGGCGCGCGGGTCACCACCCGGCGCATAAGGCACAGCCTAGGGTCGCGTGCCGCCAGCGCCTCCATGAGACTGTCCTTGCCCACCCCCGAGGCGCCGACCACTGCAATCACCGGTCCCACTGATGCGCCGACCTTCATGCCGCCACCTGCGGCGAAAAGACCGAAACATCAACAAAGCGGTCGCAGACCTGATCGCGGGTGGCCTCGTCATGGAAAATGCCGATGATCGCTGCACCGCGCGCCTTGGCACCTTCCACCAGGCGCAGCACCGTGGCGCGGTTCTTGGCATCCAGACTGGCGGTGGGCTCGTCCAGCAGCAGTGCCGGGTAGTCATAGGCAAAGCCGCGCGCGATATTCACCCGCTGCTGTTCGCCGCCGGAAAAGGTCGTCGGGCTCAACGACCAGAGCCGCTCGGGGATGTTCAGCTCTGCCAGTAGGCTGGCCGCCTTGTCCCGCGCTACCGCCTGCGAGGTGCCAACAGCCAGCAGTGGCTCTGCCACCACATCCAGTGCCGCCACACGCGGCACCACCCGCAGGAACTGGCTGACATAGCCCAGGGTCTCGCGGCGCAGGGCGATGATCTGACGCGGCGCGGCCTGGGCCACATCCAGATCCCCCACCATGACCCGACCTGCTGCCGCAAGATAGTTGCCATAGATTAACCGCATCAGGGTGGATTTCCCGGCCCCCGAGGCCCCGACCAAACCGACACATTCGCCCGGAGCCACTGTCAGGTTGACCCGCTCCATCACCGGGATTACCGCACCACCCTGATTGTGCAGGGTGAAACTCTTGCTCACGTTTTCAAGTTCAATCATTGTCTTTGTCCTTCAAACCTGCAGCACGCTGGAAACCAGCAGCTGGGTATAGGCGTGTTGCGGGTCATCCAGCACCTGATCGGTCAAACCGCTTTCGACCACATAGCCGTCCTTCATCACCATGAGACGATCCGCCAGCAGGCGCACAACAGCCAGGTCATGGGTGACAATAATGGCACTGAGGCCCATTTCACGCACCAGACTGCGCAGCAGATCCAGCAGGCGGGCCTGTACCGAAACATCCAACCCCCCGGTGGGTTCATCCATGAACACCAGTCGCGGCCCCGTCACCAGATTGCGGGCGATTTGCAGGCGCTGCTGCATCCCGCCGGAAAAATCCGAGGGGCGATCATCAATGCGGCTGTCGCTTATCTCCACCCGGCCCAGCCAATCGGCAGCCTGATCGCGGATCTCGCCATAGTGACGCCCCCCCACGGCCATCAGCCGCTCGCCGATATTGCCGCCAGCCGAGACCGACATGCGCAGGCCATCACGGGCATGCTGATGCACAAAGGCCCAGTCGGTACGCCCCAGCATCCGGCGCGCCGGTTCTGACATGGTGCAGGTATCTACCGGCCCATCGGCGCGGGTATCAAACACCACTTCGCCGCAATCCGGCGCATGATGGCCTGCCATGGCGTTCAGCAGTGTCGACTTGCCAGATCCGCTCTCACCGACGATGCCCATGACCTCTCCGGGGTAGAGATCAAAACTAACATTCTTGCAGCCAATTCGGTGCCCATACATTTTTGTCAGGGCCTTCACCTGCATCAGCGGTGTCATATCCTGTTCTCCAGTTGAGGCACTCATCACGCGGCCTCCTCACCCAATCGGCCCACATGGCCCTCGGCACGTCGGCTGCGGCAATAATCGGTGTCTGAACAGACAAACATCCGGCTGCCCGCATCATCCAGAATTACCTCATCCAGATAGCTGTCCTCGGCGGCACATAGGTCGCAGGGATAATCAGCCTTTGTGGCCTCAAACGGGTAGTCCTCAAAATCGAGGCTCACCACACGTGTATAGGGCGGCAGCGCATAAATGCGCTGTTCGCGACCGGCGCCAAACAGCTGGATCGCTGCCATCTCAAGCTTGGGGTTGTCGAATTTGGGGATCGGCGAAGGGTCCATCACATAGCGCTCCTCCACCTTCACCGGATAGGCATAGGCGGTGGCAATATCGCCGTGCTGACTGATATCTTCATAGAGCTTCACATGCATCAAACCGTATTCCTCAAGACTGTGCATCTTGCGTGTTTCCGTCTCGCGCGGTTCCAGAAAGCGCAGCGGCTCAGGGATTGGCACTTGATACACAAGAATCTGATCCTCGCTCAATTCGGCCTCGGGGATCCGGTGGCGGGTCTGAATGACGCTGGCCTTTGTCGTTTCCTCGGTGGTGGCAACCCCGGCGGTGCGCTCAAAGAATTTTCGAATTGAAACGGCGTTGGTGGTGTCATCCGCGCCCTGGTCGATCACTTTCAGGCTGTCCTCCGGAACCAGCGTTGCTGCCGTCACCTGCACGCCCCCCGTGCCCCAACCATAGGGCATCGGCATCTCGCGGCTGGCAAAGGGTACCTGATAGCCCGGCACGGCCAGACCTTTGAGGATGGCGCGACGGATCATCCGCTTGGTTTGTTCGTCCAGATAGGCAAAGTTGTAATCAGACATTCCGGGCATCCTTTTTCCCTATGGGCCTGTGGTGTTTGCACGTCATTCCGCTGCCTCCTGCGTGGCCATCTGTTCGGCCAATTCCTGCGCTTCGCGGCGCAGTTTGCGCACCAGTTCCAGTTCAGACTGGAAGTCGACGTAATGCGGCAATTTGATGTGTTCCAAGAAACCCGTCGCCTGAATATTGTCGCAATGGCTCAGGACAAATTCTTCATCCTGGGCGGCAGCACCTAGGTTGTCCTCGCCCAGTTCTTCCCAGCGCAGGGCCCGGTCGACCAGCGCCATGGCGATGCTCTTGCGTTCTGACTGACCAAAGACCAGACCATAGCCACGGGTGAACTGTGGCGGCACGGTTTTGGACCCTTTGAACTGGTTCACCGTTTCACATTCGGTCAGTTCCACCTCGCCAATCTCAATGGCAAAGCCCAGCTCCGGGATTTCCATTTCGACCGGCACTTTACCGATGCGCAATTCCCCCACAAAGGCGTGGTTGCGCGCATAGCCACGTTGGGTCGAATAGGCCATGCCAAGGATAAACCCTTCATCCCCACGCGCCAGAGACTGCAGCCGCACCGCGCGCCCGGCAGGAAAGCTCATCGGCTCGCGGGTCAGATCGCCCGGTGTAGCATCCGAAGCGGGCTCGCGCTCGATGATGTCCTCGCCCTGCAGGAACTCGGTGATATGCGGTGTTGCCTCCATGCGCGGCTCTGCGATCGGAGCCTGCGGCACCTCGCCATCCGCCGCCAGTTTGAAATCGAGCAACCGATGGGTGTAGTCAAAGGTTGGCCCCAACACCTGCCCGCCTGGCGCATCTTTGAAGGTGGCTGAGATACGGCGATCACAGGTCATCGCGCCAGTATCCACCGCCGCGCTATAGCCAAAGCGTGGCAGCGTGGTGCGATAGGCGCGGATCAAGAAGATAGCTTCGATCAGATCACCACGCGACTGCTTGATCGCCAGGGCCGCCAGATCAGGATCATAAAGAGAACCCTCGGCCATCACCCGGTTCACCGCTAGGCTCATCTGTTCACGGATCTGCGCCAGGCTCAGCTCGGCGACGTTGGTATCCCCCCGGCGCTCTTCGGCCAGCCAGGCATGGGCATTGTCGATGGCGCGTTCACCACCCTTTACAGCGACATACATCGGGTCACTCCTTTGGCAAAATCGTGGTGGACCGGGGAAGCGCCGTCAGTTGCCCACCACAGGTAAAGAAGAAATCTACCCCCAGCGGGAACTGCTTTGCATTGGCCTGGCAGGCCGCGACATCCGGCAGGCGCAGTTCTGCCCGCTCCTTTATGCCCGGCCCGGTCAGGGTTGCAGTGGCAGGTATCAGCTGCGCCATCTCGACAATTAGGGTGGCAGATCTGTCCGGGTATTCCGAGGTGCCGACGCGGTATTGCCCAACGGGCATCAAGGCCGCCCAGCTGCCAAGGGCAAAATCTGCCTGATCCGCCGCAACAATCGGCGCGCCGGTATGAAAGGCCAGCCAGGCGCGCAGTTCAGGACTGTCCACATCCGGGGCCAGATAGACGCCGGTTTCTGGGTCGCACAGCGTCAGCAGCAGGCCCCCCGCCGCAGGGGAAATCCCCGCGGGGGGGCTGCCGCCGGCAATATCCTGCAGGGTTCCGGGCCGCGCCAAGGCCGTCATCGCCGCGCGAAATGCCTGCGCAGCCTGCTGCGCGGGGGCGGAAAATCCGCCGCCATATGCGGTGGTCTCGGTCAGTTGGGGCATCAGTCCTCTCCTCGCACCATGGTGAAAAATTCAACCTTGGTGGCCGCTGCTTTGGCCGCGCGGGCCTGACGCTGCGCCGCCAGGCGGTTTTGCAACGGTTGCAGCACCGCCTGGCGCAGATCAGTCGCCACATCTGTTTGCATAAGGGCATCTACCTTGGCGGCGATCTCTGCCTTGGGTTTTGATCGTCCCTGAACATAGGCATGACCAACAGTGCCGTTGGCCAGGGTCAGTGCACAGCGGGTCACTGTCATCTCGCCCAGATTAAACGGCGCGCCCGCGCCCCCCATGCGGCCGCGCACCATGACTCCACCTGCTTCGGGGGGGCGCAGCCAATCAAACGCCGGATCGTGATCAAAGCCGCGCCACAGGCTGGCAAGCTCGGCCTCATCGGCCTGGGCCAGCAGGCTCATCCAAGCCTTGCGCGCGGTTGCGGAAATATCTGTTTTCATCAGTGAAAGCCTCTTGGCCGGGTTGTCTACATGAACTATACAACTAGACAAATACTAGCGAGTCCAACCACCCCAGCGCAATCGAAACCTTGTGAAAGTTTAGTGACATGTCCGATGCCCCTTCAGCAGTCAGCCGCACGCCTGTGTGGAAATCCATTTCAATCTCGCTGACGGATGACATCGCCCAGGGGCGCTATGGCACAGCGGACAAATTGCCCTCGGAGGCGCAGTTGGCGGCGCGCTTTGGGGTCAATCGCCATACGGTGCGCCGGGCCTTGGCCGCCATGGCAGAGCAAGGCCTGGTGCATGCGCGACGCGGTGCCGGCGTCTTTGTCGCCGCCGCCCCTACCGATTACCCAATTCGCAAACGTGTACGGTTTCACCAGAACATCCAACAGGGCGGGCAGACCCCGGCCAAGCAGATCCTGATGCTGGAAACCCGCATTGCCTCGTTGATCGAGGCCGAAGCCCTGGCGCTGGAGCCCGGCTCATCTGTGCATGTCTATGACGGGATATCCCTGGCCAACAACCATCCAATCGCCCTGTTTCAAAGTGTTTTTCCCGCCAAAAACTTGCCCGGCATGCTGACCGCGCTGGAGCAAAGACAATCGGTAACAGAGGCCCTGAAGGACTGTGGGGTTGCCGATTATACCCGCGCAGAAACCCGTATCACCGCCAAGCTGGCCACCGCGACCCAGGCGCTGCATCTGCGCATTTCGGAAGGCGCGCCAATCCTGCGCACCACCGGGGTCAACATCGACCCCAGGGGCCAACCGGTAGAATTTGGCCGCACCTGGTTTGCCGGCGATCGGGTGACCCTGACGGTGGATGGACGCTGAAGGCCCTGCCGCCAAGAAAACAGGCCCCCACCACTGGGCGGGGGCCTGTCGCAGGTCAGCTTATTTGATTTCGCATGTTTTGACGCCCAAAACCGGGCCCAATTTTTGCGCGACGTACTATAGGCGCCGGTCAGGCCCTACTGTTTGGCATTAAAGACGAACAGGGTTTCGCCATTGATCTTGTAGGCATTGATCAATTCCTTGGCCCGATCCGAGGTCAGCCAGCCTTCTAGCTGCATCGCCAGATCATTCTTGGCATGCGGGTGCTTTTCCGGGTTCACTGGCAGATAGGCATATTGGTTGAACAAAACCGGGTCACCGGAAAACAGCAGCTCCAGATCGCCCTTGTTGCCAAAGTTCAGCCAGCTTGCCCGGTCCGCCATGATATAGGCCCCCATGCCAGAGGCCGTGTTCAGTGCCGCGCCCATGCCCGCACCAACGGCGCGATACCAGGCGTCAAATTCCGCCGGGTCCAGATCCGCTGCCTGCCACAGGCTCAGCTCTTTCTTGTGGGTGCCACTGTCATCGCCGCGGCTGACAAAGGGGGCAGCAGCAGTTGCAACCCGCTGCAGCGCCGAGGCCGCATCCGACGCGCCGCGCAGGTCTGCGGCATCGGTCTTTGGGCCGATAAAGACAAAATCATTATACATGATTTCGCGGCGATGGGTGCCATTGCCACCCGCCAGGAATTTTTCTTCGGCCTTTTGCGAATGCACCAGAATGGCGTCAACATCGCCGGCCTCGCCCAGACGGATCGCCTGACCGGTGCCCACCACCAAAAGCTGCACATCAAGATCCAGATCGCTCTTGATTTCGGGCAGCAAGATCTCTGCCAGTCCCGAATTGTGGAAGGAAGTGGTCACCGCCAGTTTCATCTCTTCGGCCATGGCTGTGCCAGTCAGCAACAGGCTGGTAAATGTTCCGAAAATTATCTGCTTCATTCTACAATGTCTCCTCTTAGAAATGCACTTGCTTGCGGGGTTTTCGGCCCGGCAAAAAATGCCTTGGCCGGGCCGAATTCATGGATGCGCCCATGCAGGACAAACAGCACCTCATCGGCCAATCGCTGCGCCTGCCCCATGTTATGGGTCGACATGATCAGCCGGGTGCCTGCAGCGGCGACCTCTTGCAGGATATCTTCGATTTCGCGGGTCGCGCGCCCATCCAAAGAGGCGCAGGGCTCATCCAGAAATAGCACATCCGGTTCGCGGATCAGGGCACGGGCCAGCGCCAGTTTCTGCCGCTCCCCCCCGGACAGAAGCATCGCCTGCCGATCCAGCGCATCACCCAGATTGATCCGTTCGGCCCACTGGGCTGCACGCATCCGTGCCTCTTTGCGCGGGACGCCAATCAACTGCAAAGGATAGGCAATGTTTTCCACCACCGGGCGCCGCATCATGATCGGCGTCTGAAACACGAAGGCCTGTCGCTGCTGCGCCTGTTCCATCGGGCAGGCCCAGTCCAGGCTGCCTCCGCCCATCCGCGCGATCCCGTGCAGCATCTTCAACAGGGTGGTTTTGCCCGCCCCATTGGGCCCCACCACAATGCTGGTGCCCTGACCCGCAAGCGTCAGATCAATTGGGCCGACCAGCACCTTGCCCCGACGCCGGACTAGGGCCTGTTTGGCAACCAGAGGAAACATCTGTTGCGTCATCACCAACGCCCCTCGCTCTCGGTATGGCCCAACCAGTGGATTGCCAGGTTGACCGCAACCGCCATGGCGATCAGCACAAAGCCAAGCCCCAATGCCATGGCAAATTCGCCCTTGCCGGTTTCCAGGGCAATCGCCGTGGTCAGAACCCGAGTGGCATGGTCGATATTGCCGCCAACCACCATGATGGCGCCGACTTCTCCGATGGCGCGGCCAAATCCTGCCAGCGCCGCCGTCAGCAGCGCTCGGCGACCATCCCACAGCAGGGCCTTGATGCGTTGCACCTGGCTGGCATTCATCGAGATTAGCAAATCGTGGTAATCGCTCCAGAGTTCGCGCAGCGATTGATGCGCGATAGAGGCGACCAATGGCACAATGATCACCACCTGTGCGATGATCATCGCCGTGGGGGTAAACAACAGCCCCAAGACCCCAAGAGGCCCCGCCCTCGACAGCAGAACATAGACGAGCAGACCCACCACAACCGGCGGCAGCCCCATCAGCGCATTCAGTACGGCAATGGTGACACGGCGCAGACGAAACCGCCGCACCGCGAGCAGAGCCGCCAGCGGCAGCGCAATCATCGAGGCAATCGCCAGCGCCGTCAGCGTAACCCTGAGAGAGCGCAAAGTGATCTCGACCAGATCTCGGTCCAGGGTCACCAATAGCCAAAAGGCCTGGGCTATGCCGTCCCACAGATCAGCCATTGCGCGTGTCTTCTCCTCAGTGCGCGCGAAATCACCCGTGGCGCCGCGTTCTTATGGTGTTCAAAATCATAGCTTTGGCACCAGAAACAGTGTAAAAATCATCACAAATGAAAAAGGGTCAATTTGTCTACCCCACCAAGAGCCAAGCCTGACGACTGGGCCATATCCGGCACCTTTTCCTAGCTGGTTTTTGCCCCCTCTCGCAGCCAAAACGGACGCGATATCCAAAAAATGCGACCCGCCCGCCGCCTTGCCTGTTTCCTTTCGCCGCCACAATGCGCTCATGGGCCCCAAATGCGCCGGGTTCCGCGCGCTAAATCATCGCAGCACGGCAGCTATTGTACCGGCTTCTCTTGCGTGCGGGAATCGAACGTGAAACAAGCCTCTGCCATAGTTTCAATGCGAAACACCACTTTGAGGATTAGCCATGTTTGATCTGCAAACTATGCGCGATCAGCTCGCCGCTCATTACGATCTGGCACCCAATCCTGCCCTGGCGCAGGAAATGTCAGACACCTATGCCACCATGCAGCGCGTGGTCACACCAATGGATTGGGCCGTTCACGCCCCCTATGTGGCCGCCATCAACGCCCTGAAGAAAGAACGCAACGCCGTCATTCTTGCCCATAACTACATGACCCCCGAAATCTATCACGGTGTGGCGGATGTGGTGGGTGACAGCCTGCAACTGGCGATCGAAGCCACCCGCGTCGAGGCCGATGTCATCGTGCAATGCGGCGTGCATTTCATGGCCGAGACCTCAAAGATCCTCAGCCCGGACAAGATCGTGCTGATCCCCGACCTGGAGGCAGGCTGTTCACTGGCGGAATCGATCACCGCCGAGGGCATCGCCGAAATGCGTCGACGCTACCCTGGGGCCCCCGTGGTCACCTATGTGAACACCACCGCCGAGGTCAAAGCCGCCTCAGATATCTGCTGTACCTCTTCCAATGCGGCGCAGATCGTCAGCGCGATGGAAAGCGACACGGTGATCATGACCCCCGATCAGTATCTGGCGCAGAACGTGGCCAAGGATGTGCCGCATAAAAATGTCGTCTGGTGGGAAGGGTCCTGCATCGTGCACGAGCAATACAGCGCCAAGGACCTGCGAGAGTTCCGCGAATGGAACCCAGGCACCCGGCTGATTGCCCATCCTGAATGCCCGCCAGATGTGGTCGCCGAGGCGGATTTTTCCGGCTCCACCAGCGGCATTATCAAATATGTCACCGATGAAAAGCCCGAAAAAGCACTGCTGATCACCGAATGTTCGATGGCCTCGAATATCGCGGACAGCCTGCCCGAGGTGGATTTTGTCGGCCCCTGCAATATGTGCCCCTATATGAAGATGATCTCGCTTGAGAAAATCCTGTGGTCGCTGCACACCATGTCAGAGCCGGTCGAAGTTGATCCCTCCGTGGCTGAAGGCGCCCGCCAAGCGGTGCAAAAGATGATCGATCTATCGCAAAAGCTGGGTATCTGACCCCAGGACCCCGCGCAGCGACACTGACCGGAGAGTACAGCATGGCCCGCGCCCTATGAGCAGCCCCCCCAGCAGCCCCTTGACGACGGACCGCATCGTGATCGTCGGGGCAGGCCTTGCCGCGCTCTATGCCGCGTTGGAACTTGCACCGCGCCCCGTGCTGATGATCTCACCCGAGCCTTTGGGCCTGGGGGCTAGCTCTGCCTGGGCGCAGGGCGGTGTGGCGGCGGCCATGGCCAAGACCGACAGTGCCGCAGCCCATGCGCAGGACACCGAAGCCGCCGGTGCGGGCACCGTCGATCCCGAGGTTGCAGCCATGGTCACCCGCATGGCACGAGATCACATTCTGGACCTGACGGCCCTTGGCGCGCCCTTTGATCGCGATCCGCAAGGCCACTATGTCATGAGCCGCGAAGCCGCCCATTCCGCCGCCCGTGTAGTCCGGGTTAAGGGCGATCAGGCGGGCCATCAGATCATGGAAACCCTGATCCAGACGGTACGCGCCACCCCGTCGATCCAGATCATTGAAAACACCGAGGCCCTGCGGCTGCAAACCGAAGGCGACACCGTCACCGGCCTGTGGATCCGCCGGGCTGATCGCCCTTCGGCGCCGGTGCAGATCAGCTGCCCCGGTGTGCTTCTGGCGGGGGGCGGTTCTGGCGGGCTATTTGCCCATACCACCAATCCACCGCGCATCCGCGGCCAGGTGATTGGCCTGGCCGCCCGCGCAGGTGCCATGATTGCCGATGCGGAATTTGTCCAGTTTCACCCCACAGCGGTGGATTGCGGCGAGGATCCCGCGCCGCTGGCAACCGAAGCCCTGCGCGGTGAGGGAGCCATCCTGATCAATGCGCAGGGCCACCGCTTCATGCAGGATCTGCACCCGCAAGCAGAACTGGCCCCGCGCGATGTGGTGGCCCGTGGCATCTTTGCCGAAACCCAGGCCGGACGCCGACCAATGCTGGACACCCGTACAGCCCTGGGGGCTGAGGTGCTCAGCCGCTTTCCTGCCCTAGCCGAAACCTGCGCCCGTGCAGGCATCGACCCGGTGAAAGATCCCATTCCGGTGGCCGTCGCCGCGCATTACCACATGGGCGGCATCCAGACCGACCTGCAGGGCCGCGCCAGTCTGGAGCGTCTTTGGGTCAGCGGCGAAGCGGCCTCTACCGGGCTGCACGGGGCCAATCGCCTGGCCTCCAACGGGCTGCTTGAAGCGTTGGTCTATGCGCGCCGGGCCGCTGCCGACATTGCCGCCAGTATCGCCCCGCCGCCAGCCGCCGATACGGTGCCACTGTTGCATCCCGCATTCCCGCCCGCGACAGGCGAGGCCGGTATGGATCTTGCCGCGCTGCAATGCCTGCGCCAGACCATGACGGCCCATGTGGGCATGCGCCGCGACGCCGCCGGGCTGACCACCGCACTGCGGATTCTGGCGCAGCTCGAGGTCGATCAGGCAGAGGATGAGGCCTTTCTCAATATGTGCGCCACCGCGACGCTGGTCGCCACCAGCGCCCTGCAACGGCGCGAAAGCCGGGGCGGCCATTTCCGCAGCGATTATCCCAATGCCGACCCCGCCTTTGCCCGGCGCAGCCGTATCACACTGGATGCGGCCCATGCGATCCGCGACCAGGTGCTCTCGACCTCTTGAAAGGACAGCCCATGCTCCGCCAATCTCCCCTGCCCGATCTGCTGATAGAGCCGCTGGTGCGCGCCGCCCTGCTGGAAGATCTGGGACAAAACGGCGATATCACCACCCGCGCGGTGATCCCGCCTGCCACCCGGTACAAGGCGCGACTAAACGCCCGCCAGCCGGGCGTGGTCTCGGGCATGCAGATCGCCCGCCTCGCCTTTCAACTGGTGGATCCTACACTGCAGATTGTCACGCGGATTGAGGATGGCAGCCCCTGCGCGCCGGGCGACCTGCTGATGACCATCGAAGGTGCCGCCGCATCCATCCTGTCGGGGGAACGGGTCGCGCTGAACTTTGCTGGCCGTCTGTCGGGCATTGCCAGCCTCACCGCCAGCTTCGTCGCCGAAACCAAGGGCACCCAGACCCGCATCACCTGCACCCGCAAGACCACACCGGGGCTGCGAATGGTGGAAAAGCAGGCCGTGGTGCATGGCGGTGGCGCCAACCACCGCTTTGGCCTGTCGGATGCCATCCTGATCAAGGACAACCACATCGCTGCTGCCGGTGGCATCACGGCAGTCCTGAACGCCGCCAAAGCCAGCGTCAGCCACATGATGAAGGTGGAAATCGAGGTCGACACGCTGGCGCAGCTGGAAGAGGTTCTGCAGACTGGTGGCGCAGATGTGGTGCTGTTGGACAACATGACCACCGAAGATCTGCGCCGCGCCGTTGCCCTGACCCGAGGCACACTGGTGAGCGAAGCCTCAGGCAATATGACCCTGGGCCGCATTGCCGAGGTCGCCGCGACGGGGGTTGATTACATATCATCCGGCGCGCTGACCCATTCGGCGCAGACGCTAGATCTGGGGCTCGACTTTTAACGACGCGCCCATCCCCGGAATGCAGGTGAAAAGGGCGGGGCCGAGGCAGAGTGCTTTGCCCCCGCCCCCGGCCCCGCCGTGGATCATAAAAAGCCGCGCGGGATGGTTTCTTGCCATTCCTTGACCAGAACCTCTGTGCCCTCGGCCCCTTCGCGGGCGGTCACCCGTCGCCATAGGTGAAAGTTTTCGGTGTCGCAGGTCATCTTGTTTTCGGTATCAATCGAGACCTGCCAGCCCTCGCGCTCGAAGGTAAAATTCCAATCACTGGCAAAGACGGCCGAGGCCGGATCATCGGGGTGGATCGCATAGTGCATTGTCACATGGCTGCCCACCACCATGCCATGATAGGGATCGCGGGCCTTGCCATAGTCATCAAAGGTATCCAGCATCAAGGTGCCATCTGCACGGGTTGTGCGCTCTGATGTGCCGCTGGCGGCCCGCAGCACCTCGCTTTGCAGGGTGGGATAGGCGCGGGGCGCGCCAGGGTTTTGCGGCGCGATTTCTGCAGCGACTTGGCGCTGCGGCAGGGTGAGGGCGCAGCCCTCCAGATGTAACGTGATCTCTGCCGCCTGTGGTGCGGGCCAGACAATCGGCCAGTAGGATGTCGACAGGGCCAGCCGCAGCTGATGCCCGGTGCGCAGGTGATGGGCGCATTCGTTCAGCTCGATCTCGGCACTGTAGCGCTGCCCCGGCACCAGCATCTGTGGCGCGGAATGGCTGTCACGATGGGTCAGGTTCAGGGGGCGAAAGCTGATCCGCTGGGACACTCCTTCGGGGGAAACATCACACAAGCGCGCCACCAGCTGCGCCACCGGCCGGTCAACGCTGAACTCCACCCGCAACCGTGGCCGCCCAAGGATTTCCAAAGGTGCCGCGAGCGGCGCTGTGTCAAAGCAGGCCGACAGTGCATCATCACTTGATTGATCCCCCGGCAGTTCGTTGTCAAACCGCATCCCGGCGCAGAAATAGCCACTCTCCTGCCCGAGGGTCGCCGGATTGCTGATCCGCTGTTCCCCGCTGGCCGGTTCAGCCTGCAACCCCTGTGGGCCAAGGTGCATCACCCGATCCGTCATATTGGGCGAGGGCCACCGCGCCTCGGCCACCCAGCGGCCCTGGCGCGGCTTGTTCTGCTGGCTCGGGTTGAAATGTTCCTGCATGTAGACTCGATAGTCCGGCAGGGCAGCTGCGCCGCTGTCCTGACCGCGCAGGTACTGATCAAACCAGGTCAGCACCTCGCCATGGAAATCCGCCGGGGCGATCTTGGCGATATGGGCATAGCGGTGTTCCCAGGGGCCAACCAGCGCCTTGGTCGGTGCAGTCAGGTTGGCGGCCAGCGCCGAGGGCGTGTTGACATAGGCATCCGCCCAGCCGGTGATCGCCAGAACCGGCGCAGTGATCGCCGCCCAATCCTCGCAGACCGATCCGTGCTGCCACTGGCTGTCGCGAGTCTGATGGCGCAGCCAGTCTGCAGCCATAAAGGGCATATCCCGCATCCGCGCGATCCAGTCTGCACGCCAATTCGCACGGTTCAGCGGGTCAGCCGGACGCGATTGATAGGCAAACATCTGGGCACCCCAGTTGGCATTATCGCTCAGCAGGCAGCCCCCCATATAGTGGATATCATCCGCATACCGATCTGCGGTCGAAGCTACCGAGACCACCGCCTTCAGCGCCTCTGGCCGCCGATAAGCCAGCTGCAAGCCGTTGAAGCCACCCCAGGAAATGCCGATCATGCCAATATTGCCATCGCACCAGTCCTGGGCCGCGATCCAGGCCAGGATCGCCTCTCCGTCGCTCAGCTCTTGTTCCGAATATTCATCGTCAAAACTGCCTTCGCTATCGCCGGACCCGGCAATATCAACGCGGATACAGGCATAGCCTTCGCTGGCAAAGACCGTATGTGTCGTCTCATCACGCGGCGCGGTGCCGTCGCGCCTGCGGTAGGGCAGATATTCCAGAATGGCCGGCACGGGCTCGACGGCCTGCGGCAACCAGAGCCGCGCCGCCAAGCGGCGCCCGTCAGGCAGAGGGATCCAGGCGGTCTCGGTCACGTCATAGGCACAGGGCATTGGGGTCTCGCTTTCTTCTCAAATATTGCAGCGCAGTTTGCTCAGCCTGACCTCTGGCAGCCGCAGATGCCACACCAAACACGACATCCGCTGGATCTCTGCCCGAGCCCCGCGCACCGCAAGGCCACAGGCGGGCCTATCCGATCACGCCTTTGTCTTGGGCAGTACCGGCGCCGATTTATCCAGCGCCAGTTCAGCATCAGAAAACCGCCAGGGGCCGCGCACACCGGGAATTCCCTCGGGCGAGATCTGCATCTCGCGGTGCTTGATCTGCGCATCATCAAAGGCCTGGCCAATGGTATTGATCGGGCCTGCGGGTACGGTTGCCGCCTCCAGCGCTGCCAACAGATCCACCTGCCGCCAGCTGGCGACCACGCCTTCCAGCAGGCTGGTCAGCGCCTCGCGGTTGGCCACCCGCTGCTGATTACAGGTAAAGCGCACATCATCCTTGATCCCCGGCAGGCCCAGCACATCGCAAAGCCGGTGAAATTGGCCATCATTGCCCACCGCCAGGATCACATGCCCATCCTGTACCGCCATGACCTGATAGGGGGCGATATTGGGATGACTGTTGCCGCGCCGGGTTGGGCTCTCACCCGTCGCCAGATAGTTCATCGCCTGATTGCCCAGGATTGCAGTGGCGCAGTCCAGCAACGACATATCAACATGCTGCCCACGGCCGGTTGTGTGGCGCTGTTCCACGGCGGCGAGAATGCCAATGGTGCCATAAAGCCCGGTCACCACATCGGTAATCGCCATACCAACCTTTTGTGGTTCGCGGTCAGGTTCACCGGTGATCGACATCAGACCCGACATGCCCTGCAACAGGAAATCATAGCCCGCGCGTTTGGCATAGGGGCCATCCTGGCCAAAGCCCGTGACGGAACAATAGATCAGCCGCGGGTTGACCTTGGCCAGGCTGGCATAGTCGAGCCCGTATTTCGCCAGCCCCCCCACCTTGAAGTTTTCCACCAGGATGTCGGCATCGCGTACCAGTTCCAGCACGGTGGCGCGGCCTTCCTCGGTGCGGAAATCGGCAATCACGCAGCTCTTGCCGCGATTGGCCGAGTAATAATAGGCCGCCGATTTGTCGGTGCCGCGTTCAATGAAGGGAGGCCCCCAATGACGGGTATCATCGCCGTCAGGGCTTTCGACCTTGGTTACCTCGGCACCAAGGTCCGCCAGTGACTGGCCTATCCAGGGGCCTGCCAAGATACGTGCCAGTTCAACAACTTTGAGGCCAGAAAGCGGGGTCATGGGCATCTCTCCTATTGCACGGGCCGGGTGACCCGCGCGCGTGATCCTGCCTGCTGTTTAGCCCAGAGAGTCGGGGGGCTGCAACGATTTGATCAAATACGGGCTGCACCCCTTTGCCACCTCACTTGCCTTTGATCCGCACGGTGAAGCTGGTGCGCGCGCCGACAGGCGGTGGCGGAAAGGGGGCCGCGCGGCGAACCTGATCCAGGGCAATCCGGTCCAGCTTGTCCGAGCCGGAACTGCGCGCCAGGCTCAGGCCTGCCAATCCGCCACCTGCCCCGATGCGAAACCGCACCATTGCAACACCGCGTACAGTGGCACGCCGCTTGGCCCGCTGGATCCGGCGCATGACCAGACCTGGGTAATTGCTGGCTGCCGCATTGCCCTGAACCTGCGCCGTACCGTCCGTTTTGGCGGCCTGACCTCCAGCGGGGCGGCTGTTGGATGTTTCCGCCCCCTGTTTGGCGCTGGCTGTGCTATTGCCGCGCGGCTGCTGGGCCTCTGGGGCGGCTGTTGCGCCAGACGTTGTGGCGGGATCGCGGGGGGGGACCTGTGGGGCTATGCGCTGCTGTGGCGCCTGTTCTGCTAGACGTTGCGGTGGGCGCAGCGAGTCTGTCACCGCCGGGCTTTGCGGCTCTGACAGCTGCGGCTGTTGCCTTGACAGCCTGGTCGGCCGGGGCGTGACCGTCGGGGTGGCGACCTCATCAGCCGCTGCATCGGGCGTCACGGCAACCAGAGGCACCCCGCCCCGGACCGGCTTGATTGGCAGGGCCGCAGCCGCCTTGACGGATGTCGCAGGCGATGTTGCGGCGACTGTAGAGGGGACCGCTTGCTGCGGCACCGAAGCCGCAACCGGAGGGATCGTCGCGGTATGATCCGGGGCTGGGACCGGAGTTTCGATCCCGGCGGCCAAATTGACAAAACTATTGCCCTGCGCCGCAAGCGCCGCCCGCCCGCCCGCCCGCTGCACGGTCGCGCCAGTATCGTGCAGGGCAAAGGCCGCATGCAGGCCAAAGGCCAGAACCAGGGCCACCAACGCCGCCAGGAAAGAGCGCGGTACCGCATGCCCCAAGGGAGGCACCATCTGCGCCACCCTGCTCACAACGCCCGCTCTGAGATCAGCACCACCCGCTGGGCTCCCGCGGCGCGCAGGGTGTTGCCGACCTGCACCAGTTCCCTGGCTGGCAGCGCCTGATCCGGCACAATTCTGACCACCGCGCGGGCCTCGGGCGACAAACCAGCGACATAGCCACCAGCATCCGCGATGGGTGCGCCCCGCAGCGTGAGCCGCCCATCCGCATGCACCACCAGCGTATCCGGGGGCTCACGCCCCTCCAGATCGGCAGTTTTTATCAGCGTCAGATCCCTGTCCAGCGGCGGCGCCAGAGTGCCTGCAATCATAAAGAAGATCAGCATCAGAAAGACGATGTTGATCAGGGCAATTGTTGGCTCTTTTGGCATCGGGATGCGCGGTTTCAACTGCATCAGCCCAGCACCACGGTCTGCAGGTTTTTCACCTGGCGCAGCGCCGCCAACAGATCGACCAACTGCTGCGCCGTGGCAGCCGCATCCGGGCTGATCAACACCAGATGGCCACGACTGTCTTGCGGCTGGCTGCGCACCAGATCCGCGATCCGCCCCAGATCAACCGGTTGCCCATTCAGCGCCAAACCATCACCGCCGAGACTGACAAACAGCCGATTGCGGTCTTCCGCCGCGCCGGTTTCTCCGGTAGCCGCGCCTGCCGCCATCAGCTCTACCTCACCGTATTTGGAAAAGGTCGAGGTCAGCATGAAAAACAGCAACAACAGGAAGATGACATCTATCAGCGATGTCATAGACAGGCGCGCACGACGGGGACCCGAGAGCTTAACCGACATAGGCCAGCACATCCGCCGCAGACTGACCGGGCGCATCTGCGCTGGTATTTTGCGGCGCAAAGACCCGGCGCAGCGCTTGATTGGCAAAGACCCTCTCGCGCTGCATCCGCGCCGTCAGCCAGCTGAGCACAAGCGAGGTCGGCATGGCCACCGCCAGCCCAGCCGCCGTGGTCAGCAGCGCCACCCAGATGCCACCCGCCAGCAAAGACGGATCCACCGAAGACCCCGCTGACTGCAATTTCTGAAAAGCTTCAATCATGCCAATCACGGTGCCAAACAGCCCCATCAAAGGCGCCAACTGCGCCACCATATCCAAGGCCCCGAGCCCGCGCTCCAGTTCGGCAAAGCGCGCTTCGGCTTCGGCATCAACCCGGGCTGACAGTTCAGGGGTCTGCGGTGCTGCCAGCGCCATGCGCAACACCGGGGCAAGGTAGGATCGGCTTTCGCCCAGCGCCATCAGCGCCGCCTTGTGGTGGCCCTGGTCCCAAGCGGCGACAGCTATTGCCAGCTGCCGGTGGCGCCCCACCCGCGCCGCTTGATATTGCCACAGCTTGTAGATCACCAGCGCTGAGGCCAGCACCGAGACACAAAGCAACAGCAAAACCACTGGGCCGCCCAAATCCAGAATCCTGGTGATGGCATCTTGGATCAGGCTCATCCCAGAAGCTCCACCTTGACGCGGCTGGTCAGGCTGAGCCCCTGACTACAGGCACCTTTGGGCAATGCGGGGGCAGAACAGGTCTGCGCCCCATTGATCAGAACCCGGCTGATATCAGCGCAGGCCTGCGGGAATTGAAACTGCCGCACACGCAGGCGCCCGGCAGGAAGATCCTGGAAATCCAACAGGGTCAGACGCGACACCTGGCCCGCGGCGTCGAACAGCACGGTTTCATATACCGCCTGTTCCACATCGCTTTTATGGCCATTGGTCACCACAAACGACAGCTTACACTGCGCATCCAGGTCTTCGGCCGCGCTCAGCTCCATCGCGATAGCAGGCGCTGCCATCTGCGCCGCCTCTTGGGCGGTGGCGACAGTGCCAAATCCTACCATAAAGCAAAACGCTAGGGTCGAAGATTTCAGAACGAGATGTCCCATTGGTATCCTCTCGGTTGGATCAGTGATCAGAAGGTTTTGGCCAGCGTCAGCTTGAAGTTCCGCCCTGCAGCGACGCGGGTCGACAGCTGAGTCTGATACTGTTTGTCAAAAACATTTTCGACGCCAAAGCGGATTTCCGTCCCCTTCAAGACCCCGTTCTGCGGCTGATAGGTGGCGCGCAGATTGTTGACCCCATAGCCACTGATCGGACCGCTGCCATTGACGGCCATTGTGCCTTCGGCTGCGACAAGTTCCCAGCTGAGATCCAGGCTTTCATTGAAGCGTTTGCCAACGGTAAGTGCCGCCGACCCCACCGGCGCAAAGATGTAGTCAGAGACGGTTCCGTCCGGGCGGCGTCGCTCTCCCTCGGAAGAGGTCCCGTTTAGATCAACATAAAAGCCGTTTTCCATCCCGTAGGAGGCTTCGATCTCGACACCACTGGTGTCGACCTCTGTCAGGACGTCACCGGCAACACGCACGTCTTCCAGGGTGGTGTCATAGTAATTGACCTTGACGGAAAAGCGATCTCCTGCCGAAAGCAGGCTCTGACGCTGGAACGAGAAACCAACCTCGTAGGTTGTACCCTGTTCCGGCACCCAGACCGAAGGACCCTTGTCCAAGCGGTCGATGATCGGAAAGACTTCGGTATAGGCGGCACCAGCAAAGAGCGCCAAGCCGCTGTCAAATTCATAGCGCGCGGACAGACCGCCCATCAGGGCGTCATTTTTGATTGTGCCATTATAAGGGTCGGTGTCACCCGGAGACACAATATCCGTGCCTTTTAAATCCTGGGTTTCATAGCGCAGCGCCGGAGTCAGCGTGAAGCGCTGGCCAAACTGGATGTCATCCACCGCAAACAGCGCAATGCGGCGATCCGTACCGCCAGGGGCCGAATGCGCATCCAGGCGTTCGCGGTTAACAAACTCCAGCCCAAGGCGCAGATCATGCGCGGCCAGGCCGGTATCAAAGTAGCTGGTGTTCTTCAGGGTCAGCTTGGTGGTTTGATAGTTGTGATCCGCATTCAGCAGATCAGATACCCGAGCATCACAGCCGGGGAAGCCCGCGCAGCTGCCGAGAAGATAGGTGCTGTCGATATCCTGTTCGGCATAGGTCAGGGTAGCGTCCAGATGGATCAGGTCATTGCCCACCGGATCAAACTGATAGCGTAGCCCAGCCATGCGGCTATCGACAATTCGGTCCACATTGCCAAAATAGAACCCGCCGCCACCAGAGGCACCCAAAGCATCATAGGGCACGTCCCTCTCGTTTGAGTGGGTCACATTGTACCAGGCGGTCAGCATGCGTTCGCGGTTGTCACCAAAGGTAAAGCGCCCCTTGGCCAGATAGGAATAATCCCGGAAATCCGTGCCTGAAACCTGGGTGCCCTCACCAGCGTCATAGGCGTCATTGTCGCGCACCGTATAGTTCAGCAGGAACTCGGCATTCTCGGTTGGCTGGAACGCCAGAATTGAGGAGGACGCCCAACCCGAACCATTGGACTGCGCTTCTAGCGTTTGGCGGAACCGGGTGCCAATTTCGCCCCCGGTGATATCCGAGGCATCCTTGGTTTCCAGTTTGACAACCCCGCCGACAACACCAGAGCCAAATTCAAAACTGCCAACAGTCCCCCGGATAACCGAAACCTCTTTGTAAAGCGCCGGGTCGGTGAACAGCTGGTTGCCAATGCGGTAAATTTCCTCGCCGCCGGTCGTTGCCCCGTCGATTGAGACCAGCACTCGCGGGCTGGTGCCATAAGTAGCATCCGCGCCAAAGCCACGGATCGAAATCCCCGAAGACTGGGGGGTCGTGCCGTTCACCAGGGTCACGCCCGGTACGGAATCCACCAACTGCGCAACTGTTGCCGCCTGGCGATCGTCAATTTCTTCCTGGTTTATTACTGTCAGGGGCACTGCGGTATCCACCTGCACCGCCCGCTTGCTCTGCCCCAGCTCAATCGTGCCAAGGAAGGTTTCATCCTGCATATCAAGTGCTAGATCGTCAGAAAGATCCTGCGCCATGGCAGCCGATCCCAACGTCAAACCCAAAATGGAAACGGTCTCCAGCAAATGCTGTGCCAGCCGAATTCTTCCCATCACATGTCCCTTTGCATCTTTGGTCTTTGAACCGATGCTTGCAGTAGGGGCTGGCGCGGTGTTTTTTGCATTTTCAGTGGAAAACCCAGTTTCCACTTGAGCCTGATAGTAAAGGTGATAAAAACAGTCAACATAAATAAACACTGTTCCAACAACAGCTGCCAGCCCTGCCTTGCGCCTAAAGACGCAGGTAAAGCCCAGAGCCAGCCCTTTCCGTAAACACGTCTACTACTGAAAGGGCCCTAGAATGGACCTCTCTTCCCCGCTTGATCCCCAGACTATTCGCCAATTGCGCCAAGACCACGACACACTGCGCGACCGCGATTTTGCTGCCCAATTCCAGATCACCGAAGCCCAGTTGGTCGCAGCCTATGTCGGGCACGGCGTGACGCCCATCGCGGCGGAAATCGACGCGATTTTTCCCCGACTCGCAGATCTGGGAGAGGTCATGGCGCTGACCCGCAATGACGCCTGCGTAATTGAAAAGATTGGCCACTATAGCGGCTATCACCCTGGCAAACATGCAGCGATGGTCCTGAACCCGGATATCGACCTGCGGCTTTTCCCACGCCATTTCATCTCTGCCTTTGCGGTTGAGCGCAGCTATGACGGCGGCGGCATCCGGCGCTCCTTGCAGTTCTTTGATGCCGCTGGGGATGCAGTGCACAAGGTGCATCTGCGCCCCGCCTCGGATCTTGCGGCCTGGGATAGCCTGCTTGCGGATCTGGCACTGAGCGATCCCAGCGACCAGCTAGAGGTCGCCCCGCGCCAAGCCCCAGAACCGGCCCGCGCCGACCCTGACAAGGCCGCACTGCTGCGGACCGGCTGGGCCAAGATGACCGACACCCACCAGTTTCGCAAACTGACAGGTGATCTCAAGATGAACCGGCTGGGCGCTTACCGGCTTGCCGGTGCGCCGCTAGCCTGCCCACTGGCCCCCAGCGCGGTGGATACAGCCCTGCAGGCCATCCAGGACACCGGCACCGAAGTGATGATCTTTGTGGGCAATCCCGGCTGCATTCAGATCCACACCGGTCCGGTAAAAAACCTGCGCCGCATGGGACCCTGGCAGAATATCCTCGACCCCGGCTTTGATCTGCACCTGCGCCTGGATTACCTGACCGAGGTCTGGGCCGTGAACAAGCCAACCAAACGCGGTGCCGCAGTTTCTCTAGAGGCCTTTGACGCCGAGGGCCGGGTCATTTTACAGATCTTTGGCCATCGCGACGAAACCGGTGATCACCGCCACGCCTGGGAAGAAATTGTCGCCGCCCTGCCCGCCCCCGACGAGGCGACATGCGCGCAAGTAGTACCGGCGGCGGAGGTCACGCAATGACCCCTGTCTTTGGCAAACTGAAATCCCCTGGCTTTGGCGCCAAATGTCAGCCCGCACTATTGGGGGCTGTCGCTGCCACCCTGCTGTTGCTATCGCCAATCGCCCGCGCCGACACCCCACAGCGGATCCTGTCTGTCGGCGGGGCTGTCACCGAAATCATCTATGCGCTGGACCAACAGGCGCGGCTGGTGGCGCGTGACAGCACCTCTACCTTTCCGCCCGAGGCTGGTGATCTTCCCAATGTCGGCTATGCCCGTGCGCTCTCTCCCGAAGGGGTGCTTTCGGTGGACCCCGACATGATCCTGGCCACGCAAAGCTCTGGCCCGCCGGAAACCATCGAAGTGCTGAAACAGGCAAATCTGCGCTATGTCGAAGTGCCCGAGGCCTATTCGGCGGCAGGGATCATCAGCAAGATTACCACCATCGCAGCAGCGCTGGACCAAAAAGAAGCCGGCTCTGCCCTGGCAGAGCAGGTTCGCGCAGATCTGCAATCGGCCCAGGATTTGGCCCGCGCAGCAGCCGGTGACCGCCGCAAGCGGGTGCTTTTCATCCTGTCGACACAAAGCGGGCGGATCACCGTGGGCGGTAAGAGAACCGGCGCGGATGGCATCATTACGATGGCAGGGGCGGTGAATGCGATCAGCGAATTTGAAGGCTACAAGCAAATGACCGACGAAGCGATTAGCGCCGCTGCGCCGGACATTATCCTGACGATGGATCGCGGCGGCGACCATGGGTTGACGCTTGACAGCATAACCAGCCTGCCAGCCCTGATGCTGACTCCGGCGGCACAAAATGGCCAACTTGTGCGCATGGATGGGCTGCGCCTGCTCGGCTTTGGCCCGCGCACTGCAACTGCAGTGAAAGATCTGTCGCAGGCCTTTTACGGAGCGGACAAGTGAGCACGCTTTCAACCGTGATAGACCCTGATGCCCTCACCGATCTGGGGGCGGTGCCGGATCGACGGCACCGGGCGCGACGCCTGACGTTGGCCTTGCTGCTTTTGCTCGCCCTGACTTGCATTTTATCTCTGACCACCGGGGCTTCGCAGGCTTCTTTATGGCGGGCGCTGGCCCATCTCTATGGCGGGCAAGATCTGGCCACCATGGACCGGATCGTGCTCCTGGATATTCGCCTGCCCCGGCTGTGCATGGGGATTCTTGTCGGCGCGGCCCTAGCGGTGTCTGGCGCGGTGATGCAGGGGCTGTTTCGCAATCCGTTGGCGGATCCTGGCATTGTCGGCGTCAGCGCTGGTGCCGGACTGGCCGCCATCTGCGCCATTGTTCTGGGGGCATTTCTGCCACTGTCGCTGCAACAAATCCTTGGCTCTGCCCTTGTGCCAGTGGCGGCCTTTCTGGGCGGGTGGGGTTCAACGCTCTTGCTGTACCGGGTGTCAACCCAAGGCGGGCAGACCTCGGTGGCGACCATGCTGCTGGCCGGGATCGCGCTTGGGGCACTGGCCGGGGCGGTCTCTGGGGTGCTGGTCTATTACAGCGATGACAACCAGCTGCGCGATCTGACCTTCTGGGGCAT
This sequence comes from Pseudophaeobacter flagellatus, assembly GCF_021228235.1. Lineage (GTDB taxonomy): Bacteria > Pseudomonadota > Alphaproteobacteria > Rhodobacterales > Rhodobacteraceae > Pseudophaeobacter > Pseudophaeobacter flagellatus. The sequence goes on along the minus strand of NZ_JAJQRG010000008.1, from coordinate 72,182 downwards.
GGGATCCCTCGCGGGGGCCACCTGGACCAAGGTGCTGGTAGCGCTTCCCATCATTGGCCTTGCCCTGGCGGCGGCCCCTTTTCTGGCGCGCGGCCTCAACGGTATGGCCCTGGGCGAAGCCGCTGCGGGCCATATCGGCATCCCGGTGCAACGGGTGAAGAACAGCGCCATTCTGGCGGTGGCGGGGGCCACCGGCGCGGCGGTGGCGGTGTCTGGTGGCATTGGTTTCATCGGGATTGTCGTGCCGCATCTATTGCGCCTGGCCACTGGCCCGGATCACCACAGCCTGCTGCCCAATGCGGCCCTTTTGGGGGCGGCGCTCCTGCTGGCTGCGGATATGATCGCCCGGGTGGTTGTCGCCCCGGCAGAACTGCCCATTGGCATCATCACCGCCATTCTGGGCGCGCCGGTGTTCCTGTGGATCCTGCTGCGCCGCCGCGGGGAGCTGTCGATATGACACAGGTAAGCCCCCCCGCGACGGCCCAGTTACAGGCCACCGATATTACCGTCCAACTGGGACGGCGTCAGGTCCTTCGGCAGGTAAATTTCTCTGCCACCGCAGGCCGCGTCACCGCCATTGTCGGCCCCAACGGGTCTGGCAAGACCACGCTGTTGCGGGCGATGACCGGCGAAGTAGTCCACAGCGGCCAGGTCTATCTGAACGGAGCCGATACCGCCCGGCTCACCCCCTGGGAACTGGCAGCCGTGCGGGCGGTACAGCCGCAAAGCTGTACCATTTCCTTTCCCTTTACCGTGCTTGAAATCGTTCGCCTTGGCCTCAGTGCCGGCCTTAGCGCGGCGGACAGCCATGTGCCGCTACAGGCACTCGCGGCCGTTGGACTGCACGGTTTTGCCGGACGGATGTATCAGGATCTGTCGGGGGGGGAACAGCAGCGAGTGCAGCTGGCCCGCGTCATTACCCAGGTCTGGGAACCGATGGTCGATGGCACCCCGCACTGGCTGATTCTAGATGAACCTGTCGCCAGCCTCGATATTGGCCACCAGTTCACCGTGATGGATCTGACCCGCAGCTATGCGGCCCGTGGCGGCGGCGTTGTTGCGGTGATGCATGACCTCAACCTCACCGCGATGTTTGCCGATCATGTGGTGCTGATGGAGGCGGGCAAGGTCGCAGCCACGGGCACGCCGCAAGAGGTTCTGACAGATGAAACCCTGACGCGCACCTATAACTGCCCTGTCCCGGTCAATACCACCCCGCCCGGCAAGATACCCTTTCTGCTGCCACAGGCCCGCAGGGAATCGACTACGGTATCGACCTAGCGGGGGTGCTGACAAAGGTCAGGCCCCGGCTTTTCAATCGGGGCCTGACCAATGACCTATGGCCGCTTATGCCTGCGGTCCCTACGTTGGCCTGTCGCCCCTTATTCAAACCAACGCGCCCAGCCCTTTAGGTAATAGCCCACCAGCGCATGCGACTGCAGCGAATTCACCGCGACGGTCAGCTTGGCGCTTTGCCGATCGAACACCTGCGCCGCCTGCCAGACTTCGGGGGTAAGGTATTTCAACTGTTGTGCCAGTGCCGGTGGCAATGCCAAGTGGTCCGCCGCTGCCCGCGCGTGCTGACTGGCCAGGACAAACCCCCAATCGCCAAAACTGGGCAAATAGGCGTGATAAGGCCGCGTCACCAGGCCGGTGCCGGGCTGTTGCGGATTGCGGCTGGCCTGAAGCGTCGCATCGATCGACCAAAAGGCCTCACGCGCAAACAAGGGAGAGCCGGCCTGGGTAACCAGGCTGCCATAGGCGCTCAACCGCTCCACCAGGGCGCCATAGAACTGACGACTATAGAGTTTTGACAGAGCCAGGTTTTTAGGATCCGGCAGGTCGATGATGATCACGTCATAGATCGCGCTGGTGCTCTCCACATACCGCCAGGCATCGGCGTTATGGATCTCGACCCGCAGATCAGACAAGGCACCCGCATTAAGCTGCGACAAGTCAGGATGATCGCGAAACAGCGTGGTCACACGGGGGTCCAGATCCACCAGCGTTACCGCTTCGACATCGGGCCAGCGCAGCACCTCTCGGGCTGCCATGCCATCACCGCCGCCCAGAATCAGCACCCGGTTCCGCCGCTGCGCCTGCGCCATCGCCGGATGGACCAGGCTTTCGTGGTAGCGGTATTCATCCAGGCTGTCGAACTGAATTGAATAGTCCAGAAACAGCCGGGTGCGGTCGCGATAGCGGGTGACGGTAATCTGCTGGTAGGGCGTTGTTTCGCTAAGGATGATGTCATCCTCAAACAGATTGGTCTCGGTAATCGACACCAGCCGTTCGGCCTGCCACACCCCCAGCAGGGTGACGCTTAATGCAATGGCCCAAACCCCCAGCTGCAAGCGGCTTGCTTCGCTACGAAAAACCCACAGCGACAGCCCCGCCACCGCTAGGTTCAGTGCACCAAAGGCCAGGCTGCCCGCCATGAGGCCCAGATGCGGAATGACAAGCACCGGAAAGGCCAGCGAGGCCACAAGCGCGCCGATGTAATCCACGCTGAGGACGTTTTCAAACCGGAACTCTGGCGCGCCAATGCTCTTCAGCACCCGCGCAATCAACGGAATCTCCATCCCCGACAGCAGCCCGACGGTGATTAACAACCCATAGAGCGGCAGGCTCACGCTCTCCATCCAGGCAAAGGCAAAGAACACCGCAGGCGCCATAAAGCCCCCGGCGATACCCAGCAGGATCTGCGCCCAGACAAAGCCGGACATGGCGCTCTCCACATAGCGCGAAAGCCAGGCGCCCAGCCCCATGGCCGACAGGAAAATCCCGATGACATAAGAAAACTGGCGCACGGAATCGCCCAAGAGATAGCTCGACAAGGTCGCCGCGATCAGCTCGTAGATAAGGCCGGCCACAGCCACCAGAAAGGTCGCCACCAAGAGCCAGGTTTCGCGCAGGCGCAGATCTGCCTCCGCAGCACGCAGATCTGCTGGCGCGCCTGCCTCCGCTGTCTCTGCAGTCCTGGCGCGCGGATCAGGAGACAATGACAGCCGCGATGATGATCGCAATAGAGATGAACAGCATACCGATCAGCACCGCCAGAGCCATGTTCTGATCCTGCTCAATCTCTTTCATGATCGGAAAGGGCGTGATCCAGTCGATCACCTTCCAGACCAGCCCCATCAGCCCCACCCCGAGGATGGTATAGACGATGGTGCTGATCATCTCAGTCAGTTGAACTGCGGCTAGATACTCCATGAGAATCCTCTCTATTTGATACTTCCATTCAATCCACGCCCGGCGCTGACGGCGCGAATAGAGCGATCCAGATCACGGCTTTCACCGCCATGGCCCAGATAGGCGACATAGCTGGTACCGGCGATGGCACTTGCAGACAGCAAAACAAAGACCACGCGAAACACTATCATCTCAATCGTCGTCCTCTTCGGTCCAATCACTGCCCTGCCAGCGGGCCCTGTTGTGCAACATGCGGCGCAGCGCCGGATACCCGGCGACCCCGCCAAAGCCAAGCGCCAGTATCAGCAGCCAAAAGCCGCTGGAAACACCGGTGCGAATGCGCAGGCCTATCTGTGTCGTCCGATGTTGGTCGGAGGCAGCAGCATTCTGGTGGGGGGCCCATAGTCCGGTCTCTTCCAGATCCAGGGTCAGCGTATAGGTGCCAGGCGCAGGCGGAAAGAAGGCCAAGCTGGCCCGGTTGCTGCCTTCGCTCCAGCTGCCGTCTTGATCGCGACCGTTGTAATATTCAACGGTGCGACCGGATTCGAACAACAGCTCCCCTTCGGGATCTTCCAGTTCGACCGCGAGATAGCTCCAGCTATTGCGGCCGTTTCCCTCTAGGTCGATGCGGGTCAGGCGCCCCGGCTCGCTGACGTCAAACGGCACCGAGACCGGCAATTCCAGCACGCTGTGGACCTGGGGTTCTACTGCCCGCGCCCCCCCCTGCAGCGTCATAAAACCGCTCAAAACCAGGCAGATCAGCATGGCCCCCAGTCCCGCCTTCATCAAGAACCTACCGTGGGGGTTGGCCTTTCGACCCTGCAAAGGGTGCCCGCCGCTGGGCGCCACCGCATCATAGGCGGCGACAAACCCGCCGCCCAGGCTGTCTCTCTCCAGGTAGGTCGTATGATAGATCTCGCGCTCGCGGGCGGTGGTGGAAAAGGACAGCATCGCGGTTTCTGACAGTGCGGTTACCGTGGTGGTCCGCTTGCCCTGGCGCGGCGTCCAGGTGAATTCCCCCTCGGCAAAGATCACCTCGCTGGTCGAGGTGTCATAGTATTTATAGATCTCCCCTGCGACGCGCAGCTGCGGCCGGGTCTCGGCGCGGTTGACCTGTTCGGGCGACATCCAGCCCGCCGGTTTGCGGTAGCGGCGCGAAAAGGTCAGATGCCCCTCTTCCAGCGTGATCCAGGCGTAGCCATGAGTCGGGGAAAACACCTGATGATCCACCCAGCGCCAGATCCGGTCGTGCCAGACCTCTTGATGCAGCAGCAGGCCGATCACGGTGAAATCCACGTCAAAAATCTGCCCCGTAGTGCCAATCTTGAAACTGGTTTCGGGGCGTTGCAGCAGGTCGAACTTTTGCAGCGCGCGATAATTGTCCAATGTATCCAGCGCCGAACCGCAATAGGCACAGATATGGATAGTGACACGCCCACCGCCCAGCACATCCAGCCCAGCACCGCAGGCGGTACAGTTGATTGCCTTCAGATCAGGATTGAGGCTCATGCAACCGTCACCTTGACCTCAAAGGGATCAACCCAGGTGCCGATGAACCATTCATATTGGTCTCCGGTAATCTCTGCCGAGAGCACGCTGCCGGCATCGCCCTGCAGGTTGAGAAAGCGATAGCTCTCTCCCACCATCAGCGGATGGCCAAAGCTGCCCTTGACCCCGATACAGGTGCCAGTGCCATCTTCATCCACCCGAAACCCTTCGCTTTTGTAGCGCAGAATCCGCCCCAATCGCAGTTTGCCACCATAGGTGGGCCAAGCTTCAGGCGGCAGGCTGCGTTGCAGGATCAAATCGCCCTCGTCCACCGAAATCCACACGGGCTTGTCCCCGGCATCAACCGCCCAGAATTCATCCCAAGTGCCACGCCCATAGGAAAACCGAGCATGGCCCAGGATCTGATAACGCCCGGTGCCGATCTGCAGCTGATCCCCCAGCCCGCAAAGCATCGGCACCTCATGCAGCACCCCCTGTTGGCCAGCAAGACGCAGCCCCGCATCTTCCAGAAGCAGGGTGGTTTTGCAGGACTCGCAAGTGATCATCTTGACGCTTTTGATCGCCGGGTTAACCAGATCGCCGCAATTGGGACAGTGTAATTCGCTCATAGCTGCCAGTGTCATCACACGCGCCAAGAGCGCAAGCGGGAAAAACCGCTAACGCCGCTCAGAGTTGCGTCATTACCGTGGAGGGACGCGCAGCCTGCCTGCATCCTGGCTGTGCCCAGCCTGTACGCGGCCTGTACGCTCTAAGGTGTCTTTGAAACCCGGCGGCCTTGGGCAAGACCTTATTAAACCGCAACAATTTTAACAGGCACGCCCAGTTTTTGAGCAATCCTACCACCTGCGTCGCATGCATGGCGGCTATACCACCGCGACGGCTGGTCCTACCGCCTGTTGCGGCCTATGTCCTGAGCATGGGAGATGTTTATATTCAGGAGTGACCTGCAATGGCACATGCCGCCCACTACACTGCACCAACCGCCCTTGGCGTTCTAAGCCTGCTGGCAAAACCCTTTATCGCCCTGGGCAATGGCCTGGTTGCCATCGGAGAGGCAAACACCCGTTATCAGACCCTGAACAAGCTGATGGAGCTGAGCGACGCAGAGCTGGCCAAACGCGGCTTGAAACGGGACGAGCTGGTGCATCAGGTCTATTCCGACAGCTACTACCTGTAAGCGCCGCCGCTGCGGCCCTACATCCGAGCAGAGAAGTTTCGACCCTCGCAGCGCCTAGTGCCTGCGCGGGTGGATGGCAAAAACCGGGCAGGCATCCTCGCAGACACTAGGCGCTAACTGCGCTAATCGCCGCCTTCTTGCGGCACTGCTGGCCCAGCCTGCATCAACTTTTGCGAAACGCAGATCAAATGGTCGCGCATCGCCTCTGTCGCGGCCTCGGCCTCTCCATTCAAGATCGCCTTTGCCAGCCTTTGGTGTTGCTGCCCCAAGACTTTGGTGACCTGCGCAGAATGGGTCTCGGCCCGTGCCCGGGTCCAGATCGCCTGTTGGCGCACGGATCGAATCGACTCGTAGACCGTTAGAAACAGAGGGTTTTGCGCCATCTCTGCAATCTTGTAGTGAAAGATGTCATCTGCGACCTCATAGCTTTGCTGATCTGGCGCATCCAACGTGGCCTGGGTGACCTCGGCAAACACCGCGCGGGCCTTGTCATTGGCGCGCAGGGCCGCCAGCCCGGCCAGGGCAGGTTCGATCTCGAGGCGCACCTCCATCACATCCTGCGGGCGCAGCCGCCGTGCCAGCCGATGCAAAGCCGCCGCATCGGTCGCAGGAGGGGGCTGCACAAAGGTGCCCTGCCCACGGCGACGGAACAGCGCGCCCTCACCTTCCAGCTGATCCAGCGCCTGACGCAGCCTGGCCCGGCTGACGCCAAAATACTGTGCCATTTCGCGCTCGGGCGGCAGGCGGTCGCCGCGCTGTAACTCTCCGGCGGCGATTTCCCGGCGCAACCACGCAACCAGCGCCGCCTCTGCAGCTTTCAAGACCGGCTCGGGCATCGTGCTCACCCGCCCAGCAGGTCGCTGAACATCCGGGCCGATGTCAGCATCAGGAACAGCCCAAAAACCAGCCGCAGCGCCCGTCGCGGGATGTTATGGGCCAAGCTCACTCCGACACGGGCAAAGACCGTGCTCAAGGGAATGATGGCCGCAGCACAAAGCAGATTCACATAGCCAAGCGAAAATGGCGGCAATCCTTCGGCAGCAAACCCGGTGCCCATGTAGATCAGCGCCCCCGGCAACCCAATCACAAAGCCAATCGCCGCAGAGGTGCCCACCGCCTTCCGGATATCATAGCCCAGAAAGTTGAGCAGAGGCACGCAGACCGTGCCGCCACCGATGCCCATCATCGCAGAGACCGCCCCGGCAAAGACGCCAAATCCCGCCCAGACAAGCCTGGAAAAACCACGCGGGGTAGCACTGTCGGCACCAGTACGCAGGATCATGTCCAGCGCCACAATCGCAGCCACGCTGGCAAAGACCCCGATCAGCACCTTTCCGGATACCACGCCGCCCAGAATACCGCCAATCACCACCCCGATCAGGATCGACGGCGCCCAGAGCTTGAGCAGCCCCATATCAATGGCACCTTTGCGATAATGGCCATAGCCGGACGACAAAGAGGTAAAAACAATCGTCGCAAGCGAGGTGCCCACCGCCACCTGCATGGTCAGGGCGCTTTCCATCCCGGTCAGCGTCAGCGCCAGATAGAGCGCAGGCACAATGACGATGCCGCCCCCCACGCCAAGCAACCCAGCCAGCACTCCGCCCACGATCCCAGATCCGGCGGCCACAGCTGCCAGGGTCACCAGAGTTTCGGTTTCAAACATCCACGTGCTTCCTTCTTGTCGCAGCGCAGCGCCCGAGGGCACCGCAAGAGACAAGCCCCCTAGCGCCACCGCTCTAACAGCGCACTGTCAAACAGTTAAACCAATGCCAGATTGGTTCAAAGGCACTAAAAAGTCACGGCAAGTCAAGCAGTCAATCCACGACGATACAGGTTACCCCTTGGCGAGATCACCGCCATCATCCAGGCCAAACACGGTCGCCCCCTGATCGGCAGAGGTCACCGAACGGCGGAATACGCCAAACATTTCACGCCCAGTACCCTGTTGATAGGCGCTCAGATCAGCTGTTGCACTGTCGCGCTCCAACACTTCCGGAGTGCAGATCTCCAGCGTACCTCTGGTGGCATCAAGCCGGATCAGATCACCATCGCGAATTTTGGCAATCGGGCCACCGTCCAGGGCTTCGGGAACCACATGGATGGCCGAGGGCACCTTGCCAGAGGCACCCGACATGCGCCCATCCGTCACCAGGGCAACCCGATGCCCCTGCCCCTGAAGGATACCCAGCATCGGCGTCAGACTATGCAATTCGGGCATACCATTGGCCTTGGGGCCCTGAAAGCGCACCACAACGATGACATCGCCGGTGAATTCCCCAGCCTTAAAGGCCGCCTTGGCGTCCTCTTGATCGTGAAAGACCCGCGCCGGTGCTTCGATCACGTGGTGTTTTTCATCCACCGCCGAAACCTTGATAACCGCCGTGCCCAGAGACCCGGTCAGCCGTTTCAACCCGCCCGTTGCCTGAAACGGCGCGCTGGCCGGGCGGACAATGGCCGCGTTCAGCGTCTCTTGCGGTGTGGGGCGGAAGGTCAGCCCATCCTCGTCCGACAGAAAAGGTTCCTGTGCGTAGGTCTCAAGGCCAGCGCCCGCGATGGTTTTGGTATCAGCGTGAAGAAAGCCCGCGTTGAGCAGCTCCTTAATCATGAAGCCCAAGCCGCCAGCCGCATGGAAATGATTTACATCCGCCAGCCCGTTTGGATAGACACGCGCCAGCAGTGGCACCACGTCGGACAGATCCGAGAAATCCTGCCAATCCAGAATGATACCCCCCGCTCGCGCCATGGCAATCAGGTGGATCAACAGATTGGTAGAGCCCCCGGTCGCCATCAGGCCCGTGATGCCATTGGCATAAGTCTTTTCATCCAGGATCTGGCAGACCGGCGTATAGTTGTTGCCCAGCGCGCTCAGCGATAGCGCCCGTTTGGCCCCCTCAACGGTCAAGGCCTCGCGCAGAGGGGTGCCCGGATTGACAAAGCTGGAGCCCGGCAGATGCAGCCCCATGAACTCCATCAGCATCTGATTGGAATTGGCAGTGCCGTAAAAGGTGCAGGTGCCGGGGCCGTGATAGGCAGCCATTTCGGCCTGCAACAACGTGGCACGGTCAACCTCGCCCGAGGCGTATTTCTGGCGGATCTGCGCCTTTTCATCATTGGCAAGACCACTGGTCATCGGCCCGGCAGGCAGGAAAACCGCAGGCAAATGGCCAAAGGCCTGGGCACCGATCACCAGCCCCGGCACGATCTTGTCACAGACGCCAAGATAGACCGCCGCATCAAAGACATTGTGGCTGAGCGCGATGCCCGTTGCCATGGCAATGGTATCGCGGGAAAACAGGCTCAGCTCCATGCCTGCCTCGCCCTGGGTGACGCCATCACACATGGCCGGCACCCCACCCGCCACCTGCGCCGTGCCCCCGGCGGCGCGCAGTGCGTCGCGGATCAGGGCTGGATAGCTCTCGAACGGCTGATGCGCCGAAAGCATATCGTTATAGGCGGTGACAATCCCCAGATGCCCGCTGCTGGCCTGCGCCAGACTGGCCTGATCCGCCCCCGCCGCAGCATAGGCATGCGCCTGGCCAGAGCAGCTCAGATGGGCCCGCGCCGGGCCCTTACCAGCGGCAGCGGACATCCGGTCCAGATAGGCACGGCGGGTTGGCGCAGAGCGGGCAATGATCCGGTCGGTGACCTCGGCGAGTGTTTTATTTAAACGCATATGAGAGACCTTTCGGGTGTCTGACAGGGGGCATTAAAGCAGGCATTAACAGCGTCATATCATCTGGAGCACCAGCAATATCAGGAACCGATACCGCGCCAGCGACGGTTGTCGCGGTGCATCAGCAACAGGGAATCATCCGGCCCAGAGCTGCCCGGATCATAGAGCTGCGGCTTCGCGCCGGACTGGCTCCAGTCGGCAATGATCGGATCAGCCCAGGCCCAGGCGGCCTCTACCTCGTCGCCGCGCATGAACAGGGTCTGATTGCCCCGGACCACATCCATGATCAGCCTCTCATAGGCATCCTGTGGACGGCCTGCTTCTGGCAGGGAATCCGCAAAGGTCATATCCAAATTGGCCACGGTTAGGCGCATGCCCCCAGGCCCCGGATCCTTGATTGTGGTCCGCAGGGTGATGCCTTCGTCCGGTTGCAGCCGGATCACCAGAACATTGCCATGCACCCCGGCAGCACCTTCAAAAATGTTATGCGGCGGATCACGGAAGTAGACCGCGATTTCGCTTTCACGGGCACGCAGGCATTTTCCCGTACGCAGATAAAACGGCGTGCCCGCCCAGCGCCAATTGGCCACATGTACCTTCAGCGCAATAAAGCTCTCTGTTGTGCTATCGGCATTGCCTGCGTGGTCATGATAGCTGTCCGCCTCGGCGGTGGCGGCATTGCTACGATACTGGCCCCGCGCCAGATCATTCTCAGACACCGGCTCCAGCGACTCTATCACCTTTACCTTTTCATCACGAACCGCGTTGGGGGTAAAGCGCGAAGGTGGTTCCATCGCGGTGAGACACAAGAGCTGCATCAGGTGGTTTTGCACCATATCCCGCATGGCACCAGAGCGGTCATAATACTCCCCTCGCCCGGCAACGCCAATACGTTCGGCAACGGTGATCTGCACATGGTCGACATGGGTAGAATTCCACAGCGGTTCAAACAGCGAATTGGCAAAGCGCAGCGCCATCAGGTTCTGCACCGTTTCCTTGCCCAGATAGTGATCAATCCGGTAGATCTGGCTCTCGCTGAAATGCTGGCTCAGCGCGGCATTCAGCGCCTGTGCCGAGACCAGATCATGGCCAAAGGGTTTTTCAAGCACAATCCGGCTTTCGGGGGTGGCGATTCCGTTACTGTTCAGCCGACTGGCGATTTCGGGAAACAGGCTGGGCCCCACCGAGAGGTAGAACACCCGGATAACATCGGCGCGCAGATGGGTCTTCAGCTCCTGCCAGCCGGTATCGCCCTTGGCATCCACCGGCACATAATCCAGCAGATCAACAAAAGCCGCGATATCGTCCTCTCCGGTTTCACCCTCTTGGCCAAATTCGCGGATTGCAGCGGCAACAAAATCCTGAAATCCGGCGCGATCCAGTTTGCTGCGCGAGGTGCCAATGATGCGGCTCTTGGGGCAGAACTGGGCGATCTGAAACCGATGGAACAGACTGGGAAGGATCTTGCGCCGGGCCAAATCGCCAGTGGCGCCGAACAGCACCAGATCAAAGGGGTCAACGGGGATAACGCGAGAAACCATGTCGATATCAGATCCAGAAAGAAGCAGCGCCGCAGCGGGCGCGTCAGATTGCGGGTTTAGGCACAGAGAGCTTGGCCACAAGCCCAAGGGTAGAGCTGTCTTTGCTGGGGTCTTTGCCGCCCTGAACAAGAGGCAGCAGACTCTCAGCGAGTTCCTTGCCCAGTTCCACCCCCCATTGATCAAAGGAGTTGATGCCCCAGATGGCGCCCTCGGTGAACACCCGGTGTTCATACAGAGCAATGATCTGCCCCAGCACAAAGGGGGTTAGCCGCGGATAGGCCAGTGTAACCGAAGGGCGGTTGCCCGGGAAGGTCAGATGCGCGGTCATGCGCTCCAGATCGGTGCCAGTATGGCCACGGCTTTCGGCCAGCGCGCGCGCCTGCTCGGGCAACCGCCCGGCCATCAGTGCCTTTGATTGCGCCAGGCAATTGGCCTTCAGCAGGTCATGCTGATGCGACAGCTCTGGCTCATGGCCGGTTGCTGCAATCAAGAATTCAGTCGGCACCACATGGGTGCCCTGATGCAACAGTTGATAAAAGGCATGCTGGCCATTGGTGCCGGGTTCGCCCCAGACAATGGGACCAGAGGCCCGGCTAACCTTTGCGCCCTCCAGCGTGACGCCCTTGCCGTTACTTTCCATATCCAACTGTTGCAGATAGGCCGGCAGACGGGCCAGACGTTGATCATAGGGCAAAATCGCCCGAGTGGCGTAGCCGCAGATATTGCTGTGCCAGATGCCAATCAGCCCCAACAGAACCGGCAGGTTCTGACGCAGATCCGCAGTTTGGAAATGACAGTCCATCGCCGCCGCACCGCTCAGCATGGCACGAAAGTTATCCCGCCCGACCGCCAGCAGCACCGGCAGGCCCACGGGCCCCCAAAGCGAATACCGCCCCCCGACCCAATCCGCGAAACCAAAGACCCGCTCTGGCGGGATGCCAAACGCGGCCGTCCTGTCCTGCGCGCTTGAAACAGCCACAAGATGCTGGCTGGCTTGCTCTCCCAGGGTGCCGCGCAGCCAGGTAATCGCCGTTGCCGCATTGGTCATGGTTTCGATGGTGCCAAAGGATTTGGAGGCAATGATAATCAGCGTGGTCTGCGGATCCAGCCCCTTCAGGCAGTCGGTAATGTCTGCCCCATCCACGTTGGAAACATAATGGCAGCGCGGCCCATCATGATAGGGTGCCAGTGCCAGCGTGGCCATCACCGGCCCCAGATCAGAACCACCAATGCCAATGTTCACAACATCGGTAAAGCGTGCACCGGTTGCGCTCTTGTGGGCACCACTGCGCACCGCACCGGCAAACCCTTCCATCCGCTCTAACGTGTGGCGAACGCCAGGCATCACGTCCTCGCCATCGACTTCAACCACTGCACCGCCCGGCGCGCGCAGGGCCGTATGCAGGGCCGGCCGCTTTTCGGTCACATTGATCGCATCACCCCGAAACATCTCGGCGATGCGGTCAGCAAGCCCGGCCTGCTCTGCCAGTTCTATCAGTCCGGCAAGCGCAGTCTCATCCAGCGCGGTCTTGGAATAGTCCAGCAACATACCGTCCGCTTCGGCGGAAAACGCCTGAAACCGCTGCGGGTCATCTTGAAAAAGCTTTGAGATCGCAATCTCAGAGGTGCGCCGACGATGATCCGTCAACCCTGCCCAATATTTGTCCATTTCAAAAACCCTTACCAAAGCCAGTTGGCCGAATCATGCCTTTCGCTCTTATGCAATACAGTTAGCGCTAACAAGAAGCAAAGAGAAGTCGAAGCACAGCCGCTGTCTAGCATCTGTGTGCCACTCAGGAGAATGGGGCTATTTCCCAGGTGGAGAATACGGAACTGTTTGGGGTGACCACACAGGCCAAAGCTGCTAGCCTACCGCCAAGACCCAGAAAGACCCGCCCTGGGGGGGGCCGCACAAGTTTGGCCCCCGCGCCCGTTTTCCGGACGCAGAAATGAAGGTGGAAACGCATAAAACACCTCTGGCTGCCTGAATACAGCCTGATAATAATTGATATTGGATTGGTGATCTACGGAGGCAACACTCTGTTACAAGACCCCAAAACCCAGGACAGCCAGGAGGGTACCGCCCAGCCGGAGTTGAAACTGTACGACTATTTCACAAAAATTATTCCCCCTGCCAATATCACAATCCTCTTGGCCTTTCTTGCACTGGTTCTTGTCTTTGCCTCGGTTTTTTTAAAGATCCTTTCCGCTGAAAAGGATGCCTTCAAACGCGAAATTGTTGCCGTCTCGAACGTGTTTGAAAGCCACAAGCAGAAGCTGAACTTCCAGCTGGAGCGCTACGCCGCTTCAAACGCCGCCTATCTCAAGATTGACACCCAGTTTTCACGGCCTTGGATCGAGGAACGGTTTGCAACCGATCTGGCCACCGTCTCGGACTACGATGCCCTGTTCCTGATCACCCCGGATCGCGAGATTGCCTACCGAAACTTCGTAGAACAGAATAGCACCGCCCCCCCAGCGCGGAATTTTCAACAGATCCTGTCAGACGAAAGCATTCCGCGCATACAGCAAAACTATCTTGATATCCTGACGCAGAACTCCACGCAGAGCGGAAATTTCTCACCATATGTTTCCAAGCTGTCGCAGGTTAAGCTTTACCAGTTTGGTAAAGACTTTGCCCTGGCCACCTATTTTGCCATTGTCCCCGATCCAGGCGGTATCCCGGTTGCCCAACGCGCGCCTTATGTTCTGATCACCCTACATGTTCTGGACGCTGCGCATTTGGAAACTCTGCTGGCAGCCTTGCCGCTAGAAGATCTGGTGCTGGCGCCAGAGATCCCCTCTGGAATGATCGGCCTGCCGCTAACCCCCGACACCTCCGATCCAGATGCAGACCCGGCCTATCTGGCCTGGCACCCAATGGCCAAAGGGACCTCGATCCTGCTGTCCTCGGCCCCGGTACTTGGCATCAGTATCGGGTTCATTTTTCTGCTGGCGCTGTTTTCCATCCGGCGCAGCCAACGCGACCGGGCAGGCCTGAAGGTCAGCGAACGCCAGCTGCATGATGCGCATCGCATCGCCAAAATGGGCAGGTTTTCCATTTCGTCAGATAATCTCTTCAACTGCGACGAAGAAATCTTGCAGCTTCTGGGCGCTCCGATCAGCGAAAAGATATCATCATTTGATGATTTCTGCGCCCGGCACGCCCATCCCGACGACCAGGCCCCGCTACAATCTGCGGTGCGTAAATGCTGGCAGAACGGCTGGCCCTTTGGCTGCGAATTCAGGGTCAGTTCCACCGCTGACAAGGAAATCACACTACGCATGCAGGGACAGGTGCATATCGGAGGCACCAAAGACGAACTCCAGGTGGTGGGTATGATCCAGGATATTTCCGAATTCATACTTCTGGGTGAAAAGCTGCGCCAGTCACAAAAAATGGAAGCAATCGGCAACCTGACCGGTGGCATTGCCCATGACTTCAACAACCTTCTGGCCGTCATTCTTGGCAACCTTGAACTAATTCAGGACTGCGAAACCTCCAAGATCACCCAGTCCCACGTGGAGGATGCGATCCGTGCCACCTTGCGGGCAGCAGATCTGACCCAGAACATGCTGACCTTTGCGCGCCGCGCGCCGCTTGCGCCAAAACAGCTGGAGCTGAACCAGATCATCAAGGACACCCGGAATTGGGCTGGCCGGATCTTGCCCGAGACCATAGAAATCACGACCCGGTTGGAAAACGAAGCCTGGCTCATTGCCGCAGACCCAAGCACCACAGAAAGCACCCTGCTCAACCTGATGCTGAATGCCCGCGATGCGATGCCCAACGGCGGCAGCCTGTTGATCGAAACCTCCAACGTCTTGCTGGATGAGGATTTTCTCAAGACGGTCAAGGAAGACCAGCCCCCCGGTTTCTATCTCATGCTGTCCGTCGTCGATAGCGGGCAAGGCATCCCCGAGGCGGCGCTGAAGGACATCTTTGATCCGTTTTATACCACCAAGGGCCCTACCCAGGGCAGCGGACTTGGGCTTTCGGTGGTGCAGGGGTTCATGGAACAAACGGGGGGGCTGGTTCTGGTCCAGTCAGAACTTGGCGCAGGCACCAAGTTTGATCTTTATTTTCCCGCCCAAACGACCCGCACCGCAAAAGGAGAACTGCCCTTTGACCCAGCCATTGCCGTCCTGCCGCGCAAGGGAAGAAAAGCGCGTATTCTCCTTGTAGAGGATTCCCCCAGCCTGCTGGTAATGCTGGAAACAACTCTCAGCCAGGCTGGTCATAGTGTCATTTCCGCCACCTCTGGAGATCACGCGCTGTCGGCCTTTGAAAGCGCTGACCGATTTGATCTTTTGCTCAGCGACATTGTGATGCCCGGCCAGATGCAAGGAACAACCCTTGCCCATAAATTGCGGGCGAAACAGCCCTCTTTGCGCATCATTCTAATGACAGGTCATTCCCAGGCCCTATCCGATATCACCAGGGATCTGCCTGCGGGGAGACATGTTCTGACAAAACCGATACGCACAAAAGACCTGCTCTTGGCGGTTGAAACCGTACTCTCCCAGCCGCCTCTTGAAACTGCGCCAAGCTTTGTATCCGTTGACTGACCCTAGATCGCAGCGGCGGTTGGCGGCCGCGGCCTCCACTGGGCCGAAGATAGGTCCGACAGGATCACGCCGATTGCCCTGATCTGGGCAAGGTGACCTTATTCACGATCCGCCGCATCTCCTCGCGGTTCATCGGGGTGCCAAAATAGAATCCCTGAACAGAATTGCACTTCTCCTGCTGCAGAAAGAGCAACTCTTCTTCACCCTCGACCCCCTCGGCCAGGACAGGAATATTCAACGCAGAGCCCAGCAACAGAGTAGAGCGCACAATGGCTGCACTTTGTTCATTCTGATGCACACCACGCACAAAGCTCTGATCAATCTTGATCTTGTCGAAGGGGAAGGTCTGCAAGGTTGCAAGAGAAGAATACCCGGTGCCGAAATCGTCCATCGCAATGCGCACACCATAGTTTTTCAGCTGATGCATCACCTTCAAGGTATGAACCTTGTCGTCGATGATGCTGGATTCGGTGATTTCCAGCTCCAGCCTTTCCGGTGCCAAACCGGTCTCGAACAAGACATCCATCACGTCTTCGACAAAGGAGGGCTGCACCAACTGTTGCGGCGCGACATTGACCGCCACCTGAAAGGGGCGCGTCCATCCGGCGGCTTCTTTGCAGGCCGTTTTCAGAACCCAATAGCCGATCTCGCGGATCAGCCCGGTCTCTTCGGCGATTGGGATGAACTCATCCGGTTTCACCCGGCCACGTGTGGGATGGTTCCAGCGCAACAGCACCTCAAAGCCGACTGGCTCTAGCGAATTCAGATCATTTTGAAATTGGTAGGCCAGCTCAAACTCGCCAGCAGCACAAGCACGGCGCAGATCCTGGATCAGTTGGAGTTTTTCACGGCTTTGACGAACCATTTCTTCGCTGAACTGACAGATGTCGCAGATCATATCCGCTTTCGCCCGGTACATCGCCAGGTCAGATTTATGCAAGAGGTCTAACGGGTCGCGACCATCCTTAAGACTGGTCGCGATGCCAATGGCGGCCCCCACCCGCAGCGATTGGTGCTCTAGGTCGATAGGATCAACAACAATCGAGGCGTGCAAACGTTCCGCATAGGCGTGAACCTCTTCTATCCGCCGAAACCCCAGCTTCACCGCAACAAATTCGTCGCCACCCACCCGCGCAATATATTCATCCGCGCCCTGCTGCCGGATCAGACGCCCGGACACTGCCTGCAGGACCTTGTCGCCCACAGCATGACCGTAGAGGTCGTTCACCTCTTTGAACAGGTTCAAGTCAATGGTCAAAACGGCAGCGCGCTCGGTTTCGTCCTGCTGCAAGCGACGCTGCAGCCCCGACAAAAACTGCGTCAGCCACATCCGGTTCGCCATAGAGGTGAGCGGATCATGCAGCGCGGCATGGGCCAGTTGTCTACGGGCTACGCTTTCGACATTTTGTTCAATGTTGGCCGAGGCAAATCCGAGAAGCAAAATAACCCCCGTGATCCCAAAGATCACGGTGCCCAACGTCGCATCTGAGATAACCTGCGTCGGCACATCCACCAAGGGGCTAAGCCGCACGTCAATTGCGCTCATGCCGATGAAATGCATGCCACAGATGGCGCTGACCAGCAGCCCCGTTGCAGCCGCCCAGTTTTTCACGCCTAGCTTTTGTTTGACTGCAATAGAATAGCCGCAGGCCCCCAGGCCGACCCCGAACACAACCGAGAGCACAAGATACCCCAGTGACAATTCAAGGGCCCCCGGCACCAGATAGGCCTGCATGCCGGTGTAGTGCATTGTCGAAACCGTAACCCCGAACAGCGCCCCTGCGACATAGGGCACCTGCCGCCCGGAGGTGAAGACAAGCACCACATTGACCCCGCAGACGCCCAGAATGGCAATTAGCAGCGACAGGCCCGTCACAATCGGTTCATATCCGTGCTCAAAACCCGGCTCGTAGGCTAGCATCGCAATGAAATGCGTCGACCAGATCGTCGCGCCTGCAATCATACTGGACAGCACCAGCGGCACCAGCCGCCGCCGCTCTGCAGTACCCACAAGCCGGTTGGTCAGAAGAACCGATAGACTGACCCCCACCAAACAGACAAACGCAGCCACCACGACAAGCGTGTAATTGTGCTGCTGCGTCAAACAATCCAAAATTCGGTACATAGGGGGTCTCAACCTGCCAGTTGTTGCAACCTCCACCAAAGCGACAAAAGCTTAACGAATGGCGAAGCCCCCAGGACTTCGCGGCCAATTCGGGCAGATATTCACCGCGCGGGCGCATGCTTTTCGTTAAAATCAAATACAAACCTGGTAACCTTTGCGCCCCCCCCTCTCCCGGTCGGGCACGCCCTTTTGCAACCTGAAAAACCTGCAGTGCTTGGGCTGCGCAACCTTGATCAGCAAATATAGCCACCTGCCGCAGGGAAAAACGAGCATATGCGCGACCTTTCCCAGCAGTCCGGTCAGCCCATCATGACAGAGCGTCGCCACGCCCCTCTGAGCGCGTTTTCATCTGTTCATAGGCCGCAAGAGCCCGCCGTCTTCCGCTACCAAGATCAATCATCTGTTCAGGATAGGCATCGTCCGGGGCCAGCCGCCAGCAACGCGGGCAGGCCTGGTAAAAATCCAGTGCATCGCGGCCCGGATCCTCTGACAATTCAGCCAAATATCTGTGTATATATACCTTTTTTCCATCGAACTTCTCTGCCTGTGTTTGCGGATTGAAGATCCGGAAAAACGGCGAAGCATCCGGCCCAGAACCGGCTACCCACTGCCATCCCATGGCGTTTGCGGCAGGGTCCCAATCAATCAGGCAGTCTTCGAACCACTGCTGGCCAATACGCCAGTGTTTCAGCAAATGCTTGGTCAGGTAGGATCCGGCGATCATTCTGCAGCGGTTGTGCATGTAGCCCGTCACATAGAGCTGGCGCATCGCGGCATCGACAAGCGGCACACCTGTGCGCCCCATTTTCCACCGCAAGACCGCCTCGTCCGCGTCTTCCTGCCAAGGAAAACCGCTCCAGTCCGGACGCCAGTTTGACGATATGATTTCCGGCGAGTGATAGGCAAGATGGTATGAGAACTCACGCCAGACAAGCTCTTTCAGGAAGTGTTCGGCCCCCGGTTTTCCGTCGTTCATCGCCTGCACCCCGGCATGCCAGATCGTCCGGGGGCCGATCTCTCCCCAGGCCAGGTTTTCCGAAAGACGGGAAGTCGCCTCCTCGGCGGGGAAATCCCGGCGTTCCTTGTAGCCCATGACCGGACCATCGAGGAAATGCTCAAGACGGTCTAATGCGCGGGCTTCACCGACACAGGCATGCCGCGCCAGGATATCCCCGCCACGGTTCATTGCCACCTGCAAACCCCAGCTTTCAAGCTGGTCGCTGTCCGGCCAACTGCCGGGCGATAGAACCTGTTGCGGTGCGGGCTCTGCGCGCTCTACCGGCCGATCTCGCACGGCGCGCCACATTGGGGTGTAGACCTTGAAAAACCCGCCCTGCTTGGTCTTGACGTTCCAGGGTTCAAACAGAAGATGCCCGGCAAAGCTGCGGGCGTCATATCCCGCCGAAGCCAGACTGGATTTCACCGAGGTATCGCGGGCTTTTGCATCCGGGTCATAGGCGCGCGTCCACCAAATGGCACCAGCACCGGTGTCCTTTGCCAGGGACGCCAAAACATCCGCCGCCCGCCCCCGGCGAAGGATAAGCCGCGAACCGAGGGATTTCAGCCGCTCACCAAACAGGCGCAAGGCCGCATCCAATCGCCATTTTGGGGCAGCCCCGTAGGTTTCAACCACTTCGTCCAGAATAAAAACCGGAACGATGGGGCGGCCGGATCGGACCGCCTCGGACAAGGCCACATGCTCTGCCAACCTAAGATCCCGCCTGAACCATAGGATTATCGGCGACTTGGTCTCTGACATGGCGTTTCCCTTTCTGGCCCTGGCCCTGGCACATTGGGCATGGTGCGTGGGGCATGACCCTTGTTGCTGCGCTCAGGCCTCAAAGCAATGAAACATTGCTGTGATGATGGGCGTTTTCTGTTCTGTCCCGATATTTTTTCAGGCCTCGGCATCGCCCCGCACTGCGCCTTCAACAAGTATATTCGCTATGTCCTTTTCAACGCAGAGCTTCACCTACCTGCCCGTCAGGCCCTTACAACTGCGTGGTCTTGGCCGCAGAACGCGCGTGCCGCATCTTGCTGGTTCGGGTCCTACAGATAGAATCGGACAGTGGCATTCGGCAAGACAGGGATCATAGTCTTGCCGGGAACACGGCCGTTTTCTTCACTGTTCCATAGACAAAACTGGTGTCGATCGAGGCTATGCCGCCAATGGGGTGAATGCAATTTCGAATGAAATTTTCATAGGCTTCCAGGTCAGGGACCAGCACCCGAAGCTGATAATCCATTGCCCCGGTCATGACATGGCATTCCAGAACTTCGTCGATCAGCCGGACCCGCTTTTCAAAAATCTGCACATCCGCCTGGTTGTGCCGTTCCAGTTTGATGCGCACAAAAACGGTAATGGAAAGGCCATAGGCAGCAGGATCAACATCCGCGCTATAGCCCTGGATGATCCCCTTGGTCTCCAGGTTTCTGACCCGGCGCAAACACGGCGAGGGCGACAGGTTCACCGCATTGGCGAGATCCTGGTTGGTCATGCGCCCATCACGCTGAAGGGTGCGAATGATTTGCTTGTCTTTGCTGTCCACGGGGGCCTCATATTAGCATGATATGCCAATATATATCGCCATGATGGCAATATTGGCAATCCTCTGATCTGCTTTCTGGCGTAAGATAGCTCAAAATAGGATCAGGAGTTCACAATGTCCCACCCCACTGGTTTTGCCACCCGCGCCATCCACCACGCCTACGACCCGCAAGAAAATGAGGGCGCGCTGACCCCGCCGCTGCATTTGACCTCTACCTTCGCCTTTGAAACCACCGAGGCCGGCGGCGAGATGTTCGCAGGCGAACGTCAGGGGCATATCTACAGCCGTATTTCCAACCCGACTTGCGATCTGCTGGAACGCCGCATCGCCACGCTGGAGGGGGCCGAGGCCGGGCTGGCGCTGTCGAGCGGCATGGGCGCGATTACCGCCGTATTGTGGACCCTGCTGTCACCGGGGGACGAGGTGATCGTGGACAAAACACTGTATGGCTGCACCTTCGCTTTCATGCAGCACGGCTTGGCTAAATGGGGGGTTACCATCACCCATGTGGACATGACCAACCCAGACACGCTGCGCGCTGCCATCTCTGATCGGACCCGCGTGGTCTATTTCGAAACACCGGCCAACCCGAACATGCGTTTGGTGGATATTGCCGCTACTGCCGAGATCGCCCATGCCGCAGGAGCGCAGGTGGTGGTGGACAACACCTATGCTACGCCCTACCTGACCCGCCCGATCGAACTGGGTGCGGATATTGTGGTGCATTCCGCAACCAAGTATCTTGGCGGTCATGGCGATGTCGTGGCTGGGCTGGTCGCGGGCCGCACGGAGCAGATCACCGAAATCCGGCTGGTCGGGATGAAGGACATGACTGGCGCAGTGATGGCGCCGTTCAACGCGATGCTGGTCCTGCGCGGGCTGAAAACCCTATCCCTGAGGGTGGATCGTCATTGTGAATCCGCCCAGGTTGTGGCCGACTATCTAGAAGCGCACCCGGCGGTTCGATCCGTGTCTTTCCCCGGATTGGAGAGTTTCCCGCAACACGATCTCGCCAAGCGGCAGATGGCGCAGCCCGGCGCGATGATTGCCTTTGAAGTCATCGATGGCATGGCCGGGGGCATCCGGTTCATGAACGGGTTGAAGATGATCCAGCGGGCCGTATCGTTGGGCGACGCGGAAACTCTGGTCCAGCACCCAGCCTCGATGACACATTCGACCTACACCCCCGAGGAACGTGCCGCGCATGACATCAGCGATGGGCTGATCCGCCTGTCCGTGGGGCTAGAGGACGCCGCAGATATTCTTGCCGATCTGAAGCAGGCTCTGCCGCTTCTTACGCAACACGCTGCCGAATAAGCCCTGAAAAAGGAGAGAGCCATGCACGACGATCTGACCCATTTGAAGACCATTGAACAGCGTCTGTTGTGGCTCTCTCACTGGATGATCCATCACGCCAATCACCTGCGCCCGAAGGTGGACGGGATCAAGGTCGGCGGTCATCAGGCTTCATCGGCTTCGATGGTGTCGATCATGACCGCGCTTTACTTTTCGACGTTGAAACCCGAGGACCGGGTGGCGGTAAAACCCCATGCCTCTCCGGTTTTTCATGCGCTGCAGTATCTGATGGGCAACCAAACCCAAGAAAAGATGGAGAACTTCCGGGGCTTTGGCGGGGTGCAGTCTTATCCCAGCCGGACCAAGGATATCGATGATGTCGATTTTTCCACCGGGTCGGTTGGGCTTGGGGTGGCGATCACGTCCTTTGCGTCGATCATTCAGGACTATATCAAGGCCAAACGCTGGGGCGAGAACGCACCGATGGGCCGGATGGTAGCACTGGTCGGTGATGCCGAACTGGACGAAGGCAACATCTACGAGGCGCTACAGGAAGGCTGGAAGAACGATCTGCGCAACACCTGGTGGATCATCGACTATAACCGCCAGTCTCTGGACGGGATCGTGCGCGAAGGGCTGTTTGAGCGGGTCGAGAAAATCTTCGATGCCTTTGGTTGGGATGTGGTGCGGGTAAAGCACGGTGCCTTGCAGCGGGCAGCCTTTGAAGAACCGGGCGGCGACCGCCTGCGCGATTGGATTGATGCCTGCCCGAACCAGGAATACGCAGCGCTGACCTTCATGGGCGGCGCCGTCTGGCGCAAACGGCTGATGGAGGATCTGGGCGACCAAGGCGCGGTCTCGGCGCTGATCGAACGGCGCGATGATGCGGCGCTGGCGGCGCTGATGGAAAACCTCGGCGGCAACTGCGTCGAAACGATGGCGCAGACCTTTCAGGCCATCGACCATGACTGCCCGACCTGTTTTCTTGCCTATACCATCAAAGGCTGGGGCACCCCGATTGCCGGGCACAAGGACAACCACGGCGGGCTGATGAACACCAGTCAGTTCGCCCAGTGGCAGCAGCATATGGGGGTGGCCGAAGGGGAAGAATGGGACCCCATGGCCACCGTCGAGGATCCCGAGGCCTTGCAAGAGTTCCTGTCCCAGGTGGCCTTCTTTGCGCAGGGCAGGCGCCGCTTTCAGGATATCAAACTGGCTGTACCCAGCCTTAAAATTGACTCCGCACGCGATACCTCGACACAGATGGCCTTTGGCAAGATCCTTGATGATCTGTCCAAAGGTGACAGCCCGCTGGCCGAACGGATCGTGACCACCTCGCCCGATGTGACCGGCACGACAAACCTTGGCCCCTGGGTGAACCGGCGCAAACTATTTGGCCGGGCAGAACAGGCCGACGCCTTCATCGAACACCGCATCCCCTCGACCGCGAAATGGGAATTCACGCCGCAGGGACAGCATATCGAACTGGGCATCGCAGAAATGAACCTGATGCTGCTATTGGGGGCGGCGGGCCTGTCACATTCGCTGTTCGGCAAGCGCCTGATCCCTATTGGCACGGTCTATGACCCTTTTGTCGCCCGTGGGCTCGATGCGCTGAACTATGCCTGCTATCAGGATGCCCGTTTTGTTCTGGTGGGGACGCCGTCAGGCATTACTCTGGCACCTGAAGGGGGTGCCCACCAGTCGGTCGGCACGCCGCTGATCGGGATGAGTCAGGACGGTCTGGCCGCCTTTGAACCTGCTTTTGCGGATGAATTGGCGGTGATCATGCAATGGGCCTTTGACTACCTTCAGCGTGATGGCGAGGGCGACCCGGATGAGCGCACCTGGCTGCGCGACGAAACCGGCGGCTCTGTTTATCTGCGCCTGTCCACCAATCCGATCGAACAGCCCGGAAAGCGGGTCGACGATGATTTCCGCCAGGGGGCCATTGATGGCGCCTACTGGCTGCGCAGGCCGGGGCCGAATTGCGATGTTGTGATTGCCTACCAAGGTGTCGTCGCGCCCGAAGCGATCAAAGCTGCAGGGATGATTGGCGAGGCCCGACGGGATGTGGGTGTTCTCGCCGTTACCTCGGCTGACCGGTTGAATGCGGGCTGGACTGCGGCGCAACGGGCGCGGTCGCGCGGCACTGTAGATGCGCAGTCTCATATCGAAACCCTCATGTCCGCCCTGCCGCCGCATTGTAAAATCATCACCGTGATCGACGGTCACCCGGCGACCCTGTCCTGGCTGGGGTCGGTTGCGGGGCACCAGACCATTCCGCTGGGTGTGGAACACTTTGGTCAAACCGGCACGATTGGCGATCTCTATGGTCATCATGGCATTGATGCCGCCGCCATTGTCGAAAAGGTCAATGGGCTGACCACGGGCAGAAACATACGCCAAAACGCGTCTGGCTTGCCCCTCCGCAGCGCCATGTAGAAGGATCGGCCGCACCAACAGCAGGGGCAATAGCGGGGTTCATCCGGGATGAGAAATCTTCGACTACCCCCCTATCGGCATTCCCAACGCCCGCAGCATCGACACCGCATTCGTTTCAAAGGGCATCATCCCCCGCTTTTTGGGCAAGGCAGGTCCTGCTAAGGCGGGCCCTGCTTTGGAGCTTGCGGCGGCCGTGTTGCAGCTTTTGCGTGACAGTACGGTTTTGGACTGAAAGAAGTCGTTCGCAACTCAGAAATCCAGCACCTGCGATCTAATCTGTTCAGGCAAGGTGCTGCCGTCCCGCGCGGGACGGCAGAGAATTGGGAAGTCGGTGAAAACCCGACACTGCCCCCGCAACGGTAAGGAAGATATGGTTCGGCTATCACCACTGGGACGAGGATCCCGGGAAGGTGCCGTTACCCGGTGAAAACCTCTTCCAAGTCCGGAAACCAGCCTTGCAGATATGTCAAACCGCGGGTGGCGGTGGGGGCACGGATCTCGGACGTGTTCCTCGCACGCCTCCGGACTGTTCTCCCATTCCATCTGCCCAAGCAAGGCCGCGGGGCGCGGCAGGAGAGCCAGAAGTGAACACTATTCAAAGCCTATTAGCCCGCCGAAACCCGAAACATGCCTTGGAACAGGCATTCTACACCGACCCCGAAATCTTTCAGGCCGACCTGGAAAACATCCACTACCGCGATTGGCTGTTTGCAATTGCAGCCTGCGAATTGGGGAAACCCGGCGACTATGTCACCTATAATGTGGGGGCTTATCGCGTGGTTATCGTGCGGGGCGCGGACAATCAGATCCGGGCCTTCCATAACACCTGCCGCCACCGTGGTTCTATCATATGCAAGGCGGCAAAGGGGAACGCCCCCAAATTGGTCTGCCCTTATCACCAATGGACCTATGAGCTTGATGGCTCTCTGCTCTGGGCCCGCGACATGGGGCCTGATTTTGATCCCAAGCAGCACGGTTTGAAAACGGTGCATTGCCGCGAGTTGGCCGGGCTTGTCTATATCTGCCTGGCTAATGAGGCCCCTGATTTTGATAGCTTTGCTGAAGTTGCTCGCCCCTATCTAGAACCGCATGATCTGGGAAATGCCAAGGTGGCCTTCGAGAGCTCAATCGTTGAAAACGGCAACTGGAAACTGGTTTGGGAAAATAACCGCGAATGTTACCATTGCGGCGGCAATCACCCGGCACTTTGCCGGACTTTCCCGGATGACCCTGCTGTAACCGGTGTCGAAGATGGCAACACACCAGCGCATTTGCAGGCGCATTTTGATCGTTGTGAAGCCGCGGGACTGCCCTCTCACTTTCACCTAAATGGTGACGGACAGTACCGGCTGGCACGCATGCCGCTAAAGCAAGGTGCCGAAAGCTATACGATGAATGGCAAAGCAGCTGTGCGTCGCGGGCTGGGGCGCGCCCCCTTTGCCGATGCCGGAGCATTGCTGAAATTTCACTATCCCACAACCTGGAACCATTTCCTTGCGGACCATTCTATTGTCTTCCGCGTCACGCCGATCAGCGCGACAGAAACTGAGGTGACCACAAAATGGCTGGTCCACAAAGACGCGATCGAAGGTGTCGACTATGATCTGAAACGCCTGACAGAGGTCTGGATCGCCACAAATGATGAAGACCGGGAGGTTGTCGAAGACAATCAACAGGGCATCAACAGCCCAGCCTATGCGCCCGGCCCCTATTCCGGAACGCAAGAAACCGGCGTGCTACAGTTTGTAGAGTGGTATTGCACCACATTGGCAGATCGCTTGGCACCTGATGCCGTGGCGGCGGAGTAACCGAGATGAAAGACCACTATTCAGCCGCAGGCGTTTGGGAAGATGGGGAAACACTGGAATGTGTTTCGGTGGTGCCTGAGGCGCCAAATACCGCAAGCTTCAGTTTTCGCGCGCCTTCCGGGGCGCTCTTCACCTATGAACCCGGACAGTTTCTGACGCTCGAAATCCCGGCTCCGGGGCAGCCGGGTGGTGTTGTGCATCGCACCTACACAATTTCCTCCTCTCCGTCGCGGCCGCGTTCGATCACCATCACTGCCAAGGCGCAAGAGGACAGCATCGGAACGCGCTGGATGCTGGATAATTTGCAACCCGGAATGCGCATGAAAGCGATTGGCCCGGCAGGATTGTTCAGCAATTCCAACAGTAAGGCCCGCAAGTATCTGTTCGTTTCCGCAGGTTCTGGCATCACCCCCATGATGTCGATGACCACCTGCATGTGGGATGAGGGCCAGGATCTGGATGTTGTCTTCATCAATTGTGCCAAACGCCCATCTGAAATCATCTTTCGCCAGCGCCTGGAATGGATGGCAAGCCGCACACCGGGGCTTGATCTCAAGTTCGTGGTGGAAGAACCCGACCCTTACAAACCCTGGACAGGCTACCAGGGACAGTTCAACCAGTTGATGCTGGGCCTGATGGCACCGGATTATCTCGACCGAGAGGTCTACTGTTGTGGGCCAGAACCTTTCATGACTGCCGTGCGCGAGGCACTCGCAGGACTGGGGTTCGATATGGAAAACTACCACCAAGAGAGCTTTGGCGCCCCTGTTGAAACTGAGGCGGACCAGCCCGATCTGGATGACGTCGTGCTTGACGATGATACCAATGCTGAGATCCATTTTGCCACCTCTGACGTAACAGCCAAAGTCGCAGAAACGGATACGGTCTTGGCGGCTGCACGCAATGTTGGCCTGAATATCCCGTCGGGCTGTACATTTGGTGTCTGCGGAACCTGCAAGGTCAAGAAATCCTCAGGCGAGGTCCATATGGTGCACAATGGCGGAATTTCCGAGGATGACATTGCAGCAGGATACATTCTCGCCTGCTGTTCCAACCCAATCGGAAGAGTTGAAATCGAAGTCTGAAAAACCAAAGGGGGTGCCGATCGGCGCCCCCTAGCCAAGGACGGAAACATTATCTTTGGGTCGAGGCAGGCGCTGGTGGCGACGCAGGTCTTAGGACTGCAAACCGCATCGCTGCCCTATGTCTCTGGAATGTCCAGATCAGGCGACTCCATCACAGTATCGTTCTCTCTGCCTGACGGCGGCTCTCTATAGCCCAGCCCCCACCGCGCTGTCGTCGTGGTTTGTCCGCGAGGCCGACAGCGGGGAATATACCGGAGCCGGTTTCACTGCGCAGATTGTTGGTGATGCAATTGAGCTGATCAAAGACAGCGGAACGTGGCGGGATGTGACCTGGGTACAATATATGGGAGCTAACGGCGCTTCCCGCCCATCGGGTGACGGGGCGCTAGAGGACGCCATTGTCAACGGCCTGCTGGTCGAAACCTGGGCACCCGCGCAGCCGTGACCCTCTGCCCCTCCAAAGACACATAAAAGGGCCGTTTAAGGCCCCTTTCTAGGGGGCAACAAGCAATGGCTGGAACCTAGTCAATTCCGTTGGCACGTTGTAGTTCTCGTATATAGCGGATGACGCTTTTGATATCTCCGCCTGTCAGCCCCTCTTGTTTGGGCATATTACCAAAATTCCAATGGTGCGCCTGCACCCCGTATTGAACCGCGCGTATAAAGGCTGCGTCAGCGTGGTGTGAGGGTTCGTAGATCTTGTGGATCAATGGTGGTCCCAAAGTGTTTCGGCCCGCAGCGTTCTGACCGTGGCAGTCGGCACAGGTCGCGTCAAATATCCGTTTTCCCACCTGCGCGGTTTCTGTAAACTCATTGGCAATCCTGACGCTGACAATCGGCCCCCCAGAAACCTGGGCGGATGAGGATAATGATGAATTGCTGTTTTCATCTATGTCGTTTCGCAGAGCGTATATTGTGGCCGCCCCAATGACTGCGACTACTGCAATTAGTATGGAGGTCTTCATTTTCGCCTCTTTCCTTTGTTTCCACCCGATCTCTAAGGTGGCTAAATAATTGGCTTATAAGGTGAACTTCAGGCCATAAGATGCTCGCCCGCAGAAAGAATGGGCTGCATTCTTTGGGGAAGACAGGCGCCGTTTTTAGGGCAAGCCGCTAGTAAAACTGGCAAAAATGGGAGGTCCCGAAAGGCCCCCCATAGGCTGTTTATCTCAGCTCCGTCACGGTGAGCTTGCCTTTGATCCGTTCAGCAACGAACTCAATATCTTGTCCAGCTTCGAGCTGTTCAAGCATGCCATCTTCGGCCAATCTGAACACCATAGTCATTGCGGGCATGTCCAGATCCACCAACTCTTCGTGAATAATTGTAACCTTGCCGGACTTCGGATCGACCTTTTTCACGATACCCTTGGTGAAGGTCCCTGCCATTCCACTGGCAGCAAAACCAACGCTTAGCACGAGCGCAGTAGCGATTAACTTGATGGTTTGCATGAGTTGCTTTCCTTGTATCGTTATCTTCATTTCACAACCACTGGGCCATGCATGCCTGACTCATAGTGACCAGGGATAAGGCAGGCGAATTCAAAGGTCCCGGCGTTGGAAAATGTCCAGACAACCTCACCTTGTGCACCAGCATCAAGCCGTACGGAATTTGGATCGTCGTGTTCCATATCCATTTTGGCCATCATTTCTTTGTGCAAGACGTTTCGCTGGGCCGTATCCAGGACAAACTCATGCTCCAGTTCACCAGCGTTAGTGATTGTGAATTTGATCGTCTCCCCCGTGGAAAAAGAGAAGGTGCGAGGCTCAAACAGCATTTCGCCATCGTCTGTCTCTTTCATCGAGACGCTGATTTCACGATCAACATGATGTACATCGCCCAGCTTGCCGACTTCCATTTCATCGCCATGCCCTCCGCCATGCGTACCAGATGCCAAGGCAGGTCCTGCAAAGAAAGCGGCGATAGCTAGTGTAGAAAGGATCGTTTTCATTAGTAGTTCCTCATTGTGTATATAGTTACCTAAGGCATTAGCCTTTGGTGGTTGGCTTCGGGGTGATCTGTGTTTGTGCGGAGTCAGCACGAGTAAAATCCGGCAATTCTCCGGTCCATTCGTAGGCCTGGGTGCCAGGCGGATTTTGGTACCAGCCGGGGTCGCTGTAATCATCTGGCCTAATTCCGTCACGCACCTTCACAACCGAGAACATGCCGCCCATTTCCAAGGGACCATGGGGGCCCCAGCCAGCCATCATCGGGACGGTATTGTCCGGTAGGGGCATCGACATTTCCCCCATGTCGGCCATGCCAGCCGTGCCCATGGGCATGTATTCTGGTTGCAATGCGCGAATTTGGCGGGTCAGCTTGCCTTTGTCGGCACCAATGAAGGTCGGAACATCGTGGCCCATTGCATTCATGGTGTGATGAGATTTGTGGCAATGTATGGCCCAGTCGCCGAGGTGGTCCGCGACAAATTCATAAGCACGCATAGCGCCAACAGGGATATCGATCGACACCTCCGGCCATTGGGCACTCTCAGGCACCCAGCCGCCGTCCGTGCAAGTAACTTTAAAGTCGTAGCCATGCATGTGGATGGGATGATTGGTCATGGTTAAATTACCGACCCGCACCCTAACCTTGTCACCTTTGTTGACAACCAGCGGATCAATATCGGGGAAGATCCGGCTGTTCCATGTCCACAGGTTGAAATCGGCCATGGTCATGATGCGCGGAACAAATGTGCCGGGATCAATGTCAAAGGCATTGAGCATGATCAGGAAATCGCGATCTACCCGCATGAAATCGGGGTCTTTGGGATGCACAATGAACATTCCCATCATGCCCATGGCCATTTGCACCATTTCATCCGCATGTGGATGATACATAAAGGTGCCAGATTTGGTCAGATCGAACTCGTAGATAAAGGTCTTGCCGGGGGGAATGCCGGGATGGCTGAGCCCGCCCACACCGTCCATACCTGACGGAAGGATCAGCCCGTGCCAATGCACGGAAGTATGTTCTGGTAGCTTATTGGTGACGTAGATGCGAACCCGATCCCCTTCTACTGCTTCGATAGTGGGGCCAGTGGATTGGCCGTTGTAGCCCCACAAATGCGCCGTCATGCCATCGGCCAGCTCTCTTTCAACCGGCTCAGCAACTAAGTGGAATTCCTTCACCCCATTGTTCATACGAAACGGGAGTGTCCAACCGTTGAGTGTTACCACAGGGTTGTAGTCAAGCCCCGTTGAAGGGGCTTTGGGGGGCTGTGTTGCCGCCGTGTCCATTAAGGCGGCTTCTGGAAGACCCATGTTGGATGTTTTGCCCCAGGCCTGGGACGAAACAAGTGCAGCACCTGCGGCACCGGCACCCAGTATTTGACGTCTGTTCATCATTTTTTTGATCCTTTAATGGGCCGCATCGCCGCCACCGGCGATCTCTGCACCCGCGCTCATAACGTTCGAGCCTGCACCGCCGCCATAAATCGCTGCATTCACATTTTCCTGTGCCAGCCAGAAATCACGCTTGGCATTTGCAGCCTCAAGAGCGCTGGCCGACTGGTCGCGCAGGTCTGTGAGCAATTCGAATGTGTTGGTGATCATGCCGTTATAGCTAAGCAGTCCCTCTTCCTCGATGGCTTTGCGCAGAGGCAGAACGACATCGCGGTAGTGTTGTGCGATTTCGAACGAAGCGTGATAAGCCAGTTCTGCGCTGCGCGCTTCAGAGCGTACATTTATTGCCCGTTCGGCCAGCCGGTTGGCTGCCTGCATGTAAGACAATTCTGCCTTGCGCATACGAGCTTCACCCTGATCAAAGATCGGAATGGCGAACTCCAACTCCAGTTGCGGTCGAGTGTCCGTATCGGTGACCCCGTCATCACTTTCGCGCTCTGCCTCAAATCCTGCAATTAGCTCCAGGTCTGTTACCAGCCTGGTCTGATCTGTAAGGCCAAAGGCGCGTGCCTGTGCCTCAAGCCCCACTTGTGCAACCTTCAGATCGACACGGTTCTTTAAAGCGGCGGCCTCGATTGACGCGACCCTGGCCAATGATCTAGGCAGTATCGGCAAGGCATCGGGCACATAGTACCGCGCATCCCCGCCCCAAAGCCCCATCAGCCGGGTCAACTCTTCCTTGGCCAAAGCGGCCTCAAGCTTCGCGCGCGCGACTTGCCCGGCCAGTTCGGCCTGAAAAGCAAATTTCCGCGCCTGTCCGGCCTTATTTAATGCCCCGGTTTTGCCAAGCTGACTGGCCAGTTCGGCACCTGCATCGGCCGTCTCTTGAGCTTTTCGAAGATAACTCAATCGCTCGAAGGCAGCGACGGAATTGATCCAGGCCCGACGGGTTTCACTTGCCAAGACCAGCGTTTCTTGCACAGCAGTGAGCTGCGCCTGTTGGAACTGTGTTTCCGCAACTGCAATGCGTTGTTTTCTGGTCTTAGTGTCAAGAAGATTGATGGCAATAGTGGATTCCAGCGCCCGATATAGGCCAAGTTCTGGGGCACCAATCCCAAAGATCCCAACTGAAACAACGGGATTTTCGGGCGTCATTTGCTGCCATACCTCTGCCGCTGATAATCCAGCGCTGGCGTAGGCTGCTTGCAGTCGCTTGTTGTTCAAAAGTGCGGCCTGAACAGCAGTATCAGCCGAGATTGTTTTTCCCAGTACCAGCCCACGAACCTCTTGGCTCAAGGCTTCATTTTGGGCCTGGGTCCGAGCAAAGGAGGTCCGCTTGCCAATCGCGTTTTCCGTTTGATCCGCGATGGCTTGAAAACCAAGAGTTTCATCGGTGTACTTTTCTGGGACAACCGTGGAGCAGGCGGCCAACGCCGAGGCGCCCACCAGAATGGTGGGCCAAATTATACGTTTCAATTGCCAACCTCCGATTGCGCGTCATTTACCTGACGCCAAGAGGTCGGCTCGGTAGGTTCGTAGGGCGAGAAGCCAGAAAATGGAGATTGATAGCCCAGATCCCGATAGGGGCCAGACTGAACTGCGGCACGTTTAAGTGCCTCGGCTTCGGGAAGTGCAGCAGGCGTGGTCGCGCATGCACCTAGCAACAGGGCACTTACCCCCGCCAGAAATGGAATTTTCATTTGTTTTTCCTGAGAAGTGTCAGCGGAAACCCAACGCCTAGACGTGGGGTTGCTTCAAGAACCGCACGAGCGGCTCAGTCACTCAGGATTTTGGAGGGCGCAAGCGCGTTATCAGGTCCAACGAAGGAAGTTTGGCATCTGCCACAACCCAGCGTACCTCAAACTGCACGAAATCATGACAGGGCTGCAATGACAAAACATCCATTGCCACACAAGCCCCCGCACAACAGTTCACGGTTTCAGATGGGAGCGTTTTGCTCCCTTCTTTGCCATGATGAGAAGTATGTGGTGCATCTTTCAAACTGGCACCAGTCATAAGCATCGTTTCAGTATTATGATGATCGGAAACTGAATGCGCAGCGGATGGCAACGACA
Source organism: Pseudophaeobacter flagellatus (assembly GCF_021228235.1). Lineage (GTDB taxonomy): Bacteria > Pseudomonadota > Alphaproteobacteria > Rhodobacterales > Rhodobacteraceae > Pseudophaeobacter > Pseudophaeobacter flagellatus. Next base: position 39,790 of record NZ_JAJQRG010000008.1, on the reverse strand, counting down.
GACCGAATACAAGGATAGCTGCGATTGCAGCAGCAACCCTAACCAGCCGAAGTATTGATGCCAATCGTATCATAGGTGCATTTCATACGAGCGGCCCCTCTAGCGTCAAGATCCGATTTATGCGGTCTCAGCATTAACTTGTACGTCCCTGTTTTCGAAAGCCTTTTTCTGGCGGTTTCTTGCCCCATGCATAAACCTTCCCGCGCTGGAACATGTGGAAATGCCAGAAGTACATGAGAATCAAAGACTAAATGGGTTATCTCAAACTGATGCGACCGACCTCGGGCAGCTCGACGGGACCTGGACCTTAGGCTCCAGGATCTATGGGGGCAATAGCCACCATCTATGGGGGCAATAGCCACCGCCGGACCTCGCAAAACGCGGATCAATCCCTCAATGGTTGTATCGGTATTTGGATCACCAAACCGCTGCAGATATACTAGAGTATCCTCCAGCAGGCTCACTTTTTGCAGCAACAGGAACACGTGATGCCGCTCCGGTTGCCGGGTGATACTGTCAAAAAACTCAACATGCGCCTCGCGGTCATAGAGTGGAGGAAGCACGATATCGCCCTCTTCTTCATAGCCTGATATGCCGTAGGCATCTGCACGGCGGGCGAGATCTTCCAGCGCTTGCTTGTACCATTCAATGGGCACGTGCAGTCCGGCAGAGAATGCTTGTGAATCGGGCATATCTACCCCACAAATTTCATCGATGCTGGCTCCGCCTGCTCAGTGTTGTGCCAAGAGGTTTTCAACGCTTCTGATCAGTTCGTCGTTATACGCGCTAGTGCGGAATTGATCATAGAGAGCTTGCGCCCCGTCCCGGTCATGTTCCGCATTCAGACCTAGAAGAATATGCTCGGCCAGGAACAGGCCCGCATTCCCCCAACCGGATACCTCACTTTGCATCCCTGGCGAAGTACGCGGTGGCCTTTTATAAGATGTCACGCTCCTCGGTCACGCGGGCCAGTTCTTTCTTAAGACGCCTGACCTCAGCTTCTTGATCTGTCTGCCTCTGTGGCTTCGAGAATTGTGCCATCCAAGTGTACAGAGATTTGGTGCTGATCCCGAGCCGCTCAGCCACTTCCTTGACCGAATAACCACGCTCCGTGACCTGAGCTACCGCGTCGATCTTGAACTCATCTGAATAGCGAATTTGCCCTGACATGTGCATCGTCCTTTGCTTCCAAAATTACCAAGCAAAGCGTCTACAAATCTAGGGGCACCTCAGTTGGAGATTATGCCTCTGGTAGTGCACCTTAGCAGGATGGAAGAACTGATCAGGTTGTGAAAGCACGCACAGGTTCACTCTTGCTCAAAAAGACCAAAAAAACATACCTAGCGACTTCATACAAATTGCGTGATACCAATCGGACACAGATCCAGAAAAGGTGTATTATCGTATAATTGCCATGAGGCAGATCGCGAAATGGCGGAAGAACAATTGATCTTGGTTTCAGCCCAAAGTGGCTATTTGGGATTTCGATGACGTCTAAAATTGGTTGGCACTTTCTTCGGCATCTTCGCAAGGTATGGGTTCGCGTTGTGTCGTTCGCGCTACTTGCCGTGGTCTCGGCGATCATCGCACAAGCGATAGCGCCGCTGATCCCATCCGCTTGGGCGGTAAAGATAGGCACTGACTCGGTTGATCTGGTGTTAAATATCCTTGCGACGACGATGCTGGCGGTGACGACCTTCTCCTTATCAATCGCGACATCCGCGTTCGCTGCAGCAGCAAGTACGGCAACGCCACGCGCTACAGCGCTTCTTCAAGAAGATCCGACCGCACAAAATGTCCTTGCGACATTCCTTGGCGCGTTCCTTTTTGGCCTTGTTGGGATCATAGCTCTTCAAGCTGGCTATTACACAGACAAAGGTAGGCTTGTTCTGTTCGTGACGACAGCGTTTGTCATCGCGGCGGTCGTCGTGGCACTGTTGCGGTGGATAAGTCATCTAATGACGTTCGGCCGCATGGGCGACACACTAGACCGGGTGGAAGCCGCCGCCGTTACATCGCTTGAGCGCAGACTCAAGACTCCGTTTCTTGGCGGTCGGCCAATCGAAGGCTCAATTCCTAGCGATAGCTTGCCTGTTTTTTCGGATCGGACCGGTTACATACAGCATGTTGACCTTGGTCAACTCCAGGCATGTGCTGACGATCTGAAAATCGAAGTCTGGCTGTCGGTTTTACCGGGTGCGTTCGTGCACGAGGCAAGTGTACTCTGCCATGTCACACGACAAGTAGATGCTGATGCTTTGCAGCAACTTCGGTCAGCCTTTACGGACGGAGCCGAACGCAATTTTGATCAAGATCCCCGTTTCGGACTGATCGTCATGGCCGAGATCGCTTCGCGCGCTCTTTCGCCAGCGATCAATGATCCCGGCACTGCCATCAGTGTTGTCGGACGTCTGGTCCGCATTCTTGCGCAATGGAAAGACAACCCGGTGGCGGATATCGAACACGAGTCGGTCTTTGTACCACCGCTTCAGCCTGCGGACCTCATCGATGATGCGTTTCGACCAATCGTTCGCGACAGCGCCGAGATTTATGAAGTTCATGTCCGGATCCAGAAAGCGCTACGCGCCTTAGCTGTGATCTCTCCGAAAGTATTCGGCACTCCAACAAGTGCCATGGTGGCAGAAGCAATGTCACGAGCGGAAGAAAACCTCACCTCAGACGAATATAGGCTGCTCTCACAAGTCAATTCAGTTGCTTTGAGGTAAATGCAGAAGGCCTAGGTTGAACCTTGCCCGCAGTGAGCTGCAATCCGAAATAGACGGGCAGTCAGCCTCTATTGCCACCCTATCCGCCGCCGTGGTGGACTTGGAAGGCAACGCGGCGGCGACATACTCCCTGCGGGCTTTAGCCGGAACCAGCGGTGCTGAACTGGAGCTGGTCGCCACAGATGCGCCAGAGGGGGCGGCCAGCCTTGCTCGCCTTTCCGCAGACAACATTCTGCTGGAAGGGTCTGTGTTGGTTGATCACCTAGCCGCTGATGTGTTGAGCGCCAACAACATCACGGCAGGCACAATGTCGGTTGCCCGGATTGAGGTTGACGAGCTTCTATCTATCGACGCGCAGGCGGCTGGTTTTTCCATGGATAAGATCACGCCGTTCCACGATGTAGACGGCCTGTATATGGGGCGAACAGTTGTTCCTGGCGGCGCCACCGGGTTTGGTTTCGCCATGTCGCGTTACAACACTGTGAGCGGGCTGTCCGAGAGCATTTCCGGCACCTCGCAGTATGGCCTGCAAATCAAGAATGCACAGTTCTATCGTGACCTAGCCTCCCAGCCCACAGCCTATACTTCCACCACCAGCAAAACAGTGAATTTGGCTGCTTCGGTGAAAACGGTTCAATTGAGCCTGATCGGCGGCGGCGGTGGGGGCGCTGCGCCTTGAGGCGAAGGACGCTGTTTTGGCTGCTACCACCGCCTCTGAAATCGATTCCGCCCTGGTCGCCCTCAAGACAGGATTGGCGGCCTACGCATGACCACCTTTATCAAGGGGCACGTCGCCGCGATGCGCCAAAAAGCCATTGCAGCTCTGAATATGCAATTGGATGGCAGAAGGACTGGGGCGCGCTGCGCGCTACCCCGGCCTGGTCGATCTGGACACGCAGATGGTTTTGGCGGTGGATGCCCTGGGCAAGGGCTATAGCTTCACCGAAATCATCTGGGACGCCTCCGAGGGGCAGTGGGAGCCACAGCGGCTGGAATGGCGGGATCCGCGCTGGTTCCGCTTTGCCACGCATGATCTGGCCACGCCGATGATGCTGGACGACAACAACCAGCCGCAACCCCTGCCCGCCTTCAAATTCGTCTTTGCCCGGCTCAAGGCCAAATCCGGCCTGCCCCTGCGCGGCGGCATTGCCCGCACCGCAGCCTGGTCCTGGATGTTCAAGGCCTTCACCCAGCGCGACTGGGCTATTTTCACCCAGACCTACGGCCAGCCGCTTCGAATTGGCAAATACGGGCCGGGCACATCAGAGGAAGACCGCGCCAAGCTGTTTCGGGCGGTCGCCAATATCGCAGGCGACTGTGCCGCCATCGTACCCGAAAGCATGATGATAGAATTTGTTGAGGCACAGAACCTTGGCGCCTCAACCGATCACTATGACCACCTTTATCAAGGGGCACGTCGCCGCGATGCGCCAAAAAGCCATTGCAGCTCTGAATATGCAGGATTGGATGGCAGAAGGACTGGGGCGCGCTGCGCGCTACCCCGGCCTGGTCGATCTGGACACGCAGATGGTTTTGGCGGTGGACGAGCGCAACTGTCTGATCGGCAGCTATATGGTCTTTCCGTCCCTCAATGACCCCTGGGTGAAAGAGCAGGCCGAAGCGGGAAACCTCCCGTTTGATGCCGCCAAGGCCTTCACGCCTATCATGGTCTGGGTCCACAAAAGCCGCCGTGGTGAGGGCATCGGTGCCACATTGTCCCGCGAAGCGCAGGAGCTGGCCGGGGCATCCGGCCTAAATATCCTGCTGGTTTATGGCCAGGCAACAGATGCCATTTGGGACTTCACCGGACGCATGAGCGACAAGCCGAAAGTGATCAAAGGCTTGGTCTATAATGGCCTGCCGGTGCGCTATTCACCTGTCGGGCCTGCCTGAAGCACAAAACAACTTGCGGGTTTTTCCGGCCCCTTGGCCATTGCTAATCAGGGGATGCACCCGGTCGCCGTGATTGGGGGCCGAGGGGCGCGCCAACGCCCCCCGACACGGGGCCATAATTAAAACGCTGACCCCGCCGACCAGCATAAGCTTCATGGCCGCCCCACCCCTCGCGAGGGTGCGGTCTCAATGGAGTGATTCCCCTTGTTCCTGCAAGAGCAGCGTTGCGGCGAGTGCCGCAAATTGTTATTTAAATTCGAGCCTCAAGCCCTTTCCGGGCTGCTGGCAATCAAGTGCCCAAGATGCAAGGCACATAATGTTTTGAGGCCCCCGAGCCCTTCCCCCAAGCGCCCGCCTGATGAGCGCAAAGGACAGGAGGGCCAAAATGCCCAAATCCCAACAAATCGATCTCCCGCCGTTGCCCCAGGGCGCCCCCGGAAAACCCAAGGGGAACCGCTATAAACCGCAGTTCGGCATCATTGTCTTGGCCGAGGACGAACCCGCCCAGGCCGTGCTCTTTGAGGCGCTGAAGGCACAGGGGCACCGCTGCAAGGTGGTGAACACATGAAGGTTGAAATCCACCACCCCGCCCCCATCCCTGCAACCTACCGTGCCGCCCGCGTGTCCAGCATGTTCAATGTGGAAGGCGACGCGGACTTTCGCCTGAGCATTGACGCGGATCTTGCCGCGCAGCCCTGGCAGGTCGGGCTGATCGTCGGCCCATCCGGCACCGGCAAGACCTCTCTCGCCCGTGCCCTGTTCGGCAAACGCTTTGACCGCGCCCCGCGCTGGCCCAAGGACGCGGCCCTGATCGACGCCATCGCGCCCGAGGCGGAGATGGATCAGGTCACCGCCACCCTGGCCGCTGTGGGGCTGGGCACCGTGCCAAGCTGGCTGCGCCCCTTCCATTGCCTGTCCAATGGCGAACAGTTCCGTGCCGGGCTGGCACGGCTTCTGTGCGAGCGCCCTAAATTGGCTGTCCTGGATGAGTTCACTTCGACCATCGACCGACGGGTGGCCCAGATCGGGGCCGCCGCCTTTGCCAAGGGATGGCGCCGGGGGGCGGGCCAGTTTGTCGGGGTCACCTGCCACGAAGATGTGGTGCCCTGGTTGCAGCCGGATTGGGTCATCGACACCCGCTCGGCCGAGTTTAAATGGAGGCGTCTTCGACGTGCCCCCAGCCTCACAATGGACATTCACAAGACCGATGGTTCCTACTGGCCCCTGTTTGAGCCGCATCACTACCTGAAGCTGCCGCGCATGGTGGCGGCCGACTACTATGTCGGCTTTGTCGATGGCCAGCCCGTAGCGCATATCGCCTTCAGCCCGCGCCCCGGTCTGACCGAGGCGCGGGCCTGCCGCCTGGTGATCATGCCGGAATGGCAAGGGGCGGGTCTCGGCTTGCGCTTTCTCAATGAGCTGGCGGCGCTGTGGCGGCGTGGGGTAAACCGCTACGACAAGCCCCTGCCGACGCTGTTCCATACCTCCCACCCCGGACTGGCTGCTGCGCTACGCAACCAGCCCCAGTGGCACCAAACCTCGGCGGTGCTGTGGTGTAAGGCGACACGCAAGAAAGGAATAGTCGGCAAACTCGGGGGACATTTCCGGGCTGTGCAGGGGTTTCGGTATGTCGAAGAATAGCCCCCGCCGCATTGCCGTGATCGGCTGTTCCTGGCTCGCCGCCGAGATGTTGGTGCGCCTCACCGAAGCGGGCTTTGAGGCCTGCCTGATTACCGAACCGGGGGAACGCACAGCCATCGCCGCCGCTGACTGCCTTGGCCTGCGCTACACAGTCAAGGACCGCCGCGTGCCCCTTATCGGTGCGGATCTGCCCTGGAGCCCCGATCTGATCCTCTCCGCCCATTCCTTCCGCATCCTGCCCAGCTGGTTCATCCGCCTGGCCCGGTTGGGGGCCATCGGCTATCACCCCTCGCTGCTGCCCGACTACCCAGGCCGCCACGCGATCCGCGATTGCCTGGCCGATGGCCAGCGCATGACCGGGGGCACGGTCTACTGGCTCACCGATCAGGTCGACGGTGGGCCGGTGGTTATCGCGGGCGGGCAGAGGCTCCAAGGGCGCATCCAGATCTTGCCGGGGGAAACGGCCCTGCAGCTTTGGAAACGGGCCTTGGCACCGCTGGGGGCGGATCTGCTGGTCCAAGGGGCGGGGGCGGTTACCCATCCCCCATAGGCGCAAAACGACTTGCGGGTTTTTCTAGAAATCCCGGTTTTTAAACTGGGCTTACAGAATCCTAAAAAGGGAGGGCGCGCCATGCCCCCAAACAGTCTGGCCGCAGTCGCGGCGGAAATCACCGCTAAACAGGGCCGTTGCAAAATTCTGCGGTTTCAGGATCTCGGCGGCAGCCTGACCCCGCCCAGCGGTGATCCACTGGACTGGTGGGAACCCGAAAACCTGACCCACCGCGCCGAATTGCACGGCATCAAGGCAAGCGCCGGCACTTTCTTTGACGCCATTACCGCCTGGACCGCAACTGCCCATAAGGCTGGCACCCGCAACCGCCGCGCCACGGATGGCAGGCCCGACTGCCCCTACAACGGCCAGAGACCGGCATCCAGCACTCCCGACACACCCGCAGCTTGGCGCAGCACAGAAAGAAATCACTCACGGGAACTGCTTCGCCCCATCAAGACAACAGAAGGCTCCATGCCCGCGCCGCGCTTCAATGACAGGATCATCACGGACGGGCTGCCTGACGGGTGGTTCATCCAGGATAGGATTTGCCAGAACGAGGCATTGCTGTGCCGACGATCTGACTTCGCGTTTGGCGGGTCACTTTGCATCTGCACCAGACCGCGCGCCCTGCCGACAGATGAATGGCTCACAACCGCGCGGACCATCGCGCATGGCTTCGAGACGGAAAACGCCTGTAGGCGCACCTGACCGTTCAAGACGCATAAAGGGGCCGTTTAAGGCCCCTTTACACGCCCCCGGTTTAAACGCCGCCTAGAGGCCCCACGCCCCCGCGCTTGGCCTCTAGACGGCCCAAAACCGTTTGCTGCAGATATCTATGTCCAAGTGTGAAAAGCCGCACTCCACCATAGTGCATTCGGAAAAACCATTATATTTCAGCACAATAAAACAAACTAAAAAATTAGTTTGACAACTGTGTCGCCAACATGAAAGCTAAATAGCAGTCAGATGCGAAAGAACGTAGCTGGCCTTACAGACTTTTAGGGAGGGAAAAGATGCGCAGGTATCTTTTGTCCGCAGCAGCGGTATGCGCCGTGGCTGCGGGACAGGCGGTTTATGCCGATGAAGCAGCCGCACTTAAATGGATCGATGAGGAGTTTCAGCCCTCGGTCCTGACCAAAGACGAACAGATGAGCGAGATGCAGTGGTTCATGACCGCCGCGGAGCCCTTCAAAGGTATGGAGATCAACGTGCTCTCCGAGGGCATCCCGACGCATTCTTACGAGTCGGAAGTTCTGACCAAAGCCTTTGAAGAAATCACCGGGATCAAGGTTAATCACCAGATCCTCGGCGAAGGCGAAGTGGTGCAGGCGGTTCAGACCCAGATGCAGACACAGCGTAATCTGTATGATGCCTATGTCAATGACTCGGATCTGATCGGCACCCACTCGCGACTGCAGCTGGCCCATAACCTGACGGATATGATGGCGGGTGATTTCAAGTCAGTGACCAACCCCGGCCTAGACCTTGACGATTTCATGGGCACCCAGTTCACCACCGGTCCCGATGGTGATCTGTATCAGCTGCCTGACCAGCAATTTGCCAACCTCTACTGGTTTCGCAAAGACTGGTTTGACCGCGCCGACCTGCAAGAGGCCTTCAAGGCAAAATATGGCTATGACCTGGGCGTTCCAGTCAACTGGTCTGCCTATGAGGACATCGCCGAATTCTTTAGCGAAGACGTGAAAGAAATCGACGGCACAGCGATCTATGGTCATATGGATTACGGCAAACGTGCGCCTGATCTTGGCTGGCGAATGACGGATGCCTGGCTGTCCATGGCAGGCGCGGGTTCCAAAGGTGAACCAAACGGCGTACCAATCGACGAATGGGGCATCCGCATGGAAGCCGGCACCTGTAACCCGGTTGGCGCATCTGTCACCCGTGGCGGTGCTGCAAACGGTCCGGCAGCGGTTTATGCGATCCGCAAATGGGACGAATGGCTGCGCAAATACGCACCTCCCGGTGCGGCGTCTTATGACTTTTATCAGTCGCTGCCAGCCTTGGCGCAGGGCAATGTTGCCCAGCAGATCTTTTGGTACACCGCCTTTACCGCCGATATGGTAAAGCCGCAGTCCGAAGGCAACAACACCGTCGACGAAGCTGGCAAGCCGCTGTGGCGGATGGCGCCGAGCCCACATGGCCCCTACTGGGAAGAAGGCCAGAAGGTTGGCTATCAGGATGTTGGCTCCTGGACCTTCCTCAAGTCGACCCCGCTGGAGCGTTCGCAGGCAGCCTGGCTTTATGCTCAGTTTGTTGTGTCCAAAACTGTCGACGTGAAGAAGTCCCATGTGGGTCTGACCTTCATTCGTGACAGCTCGGTCAACCACGAGAGCTTCTCGGAGCGGGCTGAAAACCTGGGTGGGCTGGTAGAATTCTACCGTTCGCCAGATCGTGTGGCCTGGTCGCCAACTGGTGTGAACGTGCCCGACTATCCAAAGCTGGCCCAGATCTGGTGGCAACAGATTGGTGACGTGAACTCCGGTGCCTTTACCCCACAGGAAGCCATGAACCGTCTCGCCCAGGAAATGGACATCACCATGGCCCGGATGCAGCGTGCAGATGAGCAGGCAGAAATCTACGGCGGCTGCGGCCCACGTCTGAACGAGGAAAAAGACGCCGAATGGTGGTATGCCAATGGCGGCGCCAAGCCACCGCTGGAGAACGAAAAACCTGCAGGTCAGACCGTCAACTATGACGATCTGGTCGCCCGCTGGGCCTCGCAGTAACGGCTCCTCCCCGTCGGGCCGGATCCCCTTCGGTATCTGGCCCGATACCTGCCCCGGAGCCTTGCCTTGGCAAAGTTTCGGGGTTCTTTCTCCCCTTATGCGGACACAGAGACCTGCCCCACGCCGGCCCTGATCAAGGGGCAAGCGGTGCGGTCGCAGCTGCCGGAAAGTCAAATAACGATGGCACTTGAACTAAGAAACGTGACCAAGCGCGTCGGCGCGATTGAGCATATCAAGGACACCTCGCTGGTGCTTGAGCCGGGTCACTTCAACGTCCTTTTGGGCGCCACCGGGTCGGGCAAGACCTCATTGATCAAACTGATGGCCGGGCTGGACCCGATGGCCAGCGGACAGGTGCTGATGGAGGGAGAGGATATCTCCCGGCTTAGCACGCAGAAGCGCAACATCAGTCTGGTGCACCAGTTTTTCATCAATTACCCGCATATGACGGTCTACGAGAACATCGCGTCGCCACTGAAAGTGGCTGGAATGGCAAAATCCGAGATCGAAGATCGGGTGGCCGAGGCCGCCGCGATCCTGCAGCTCAAACCGATGCTGCACCGCCGCCCGCATGAATTATCCGGTGGCCAGCAGCAGCGCTGCGCCCTGGCCCGCGCCATCGCCAAGGAAAGCCGAGCGGTTTTCCTGGATGAACCGCTGGCCAACCTTGACTACAAACTGCGCGAAGAGCTGCGCGACCAGCTGCCCGAGCTTTTTGCCGGGCGCGGTGCCGTGGTGGTCTATGCCACCTCGGAACCGGAAGAGGCACTGCTGTTGGGCGGGCGCACCGCCTTGATGCGCGACGGGCGCGTCAGCCAATTTGGCACAACTGCTAAAATCTACCGCGACCCCGGCAATCTGGATGCGGCGCGGGTGTTTTCGGACCCGCCGATCAATACCGCAACGGTGACCAAAGAAGGCACCACCGCCCGTTTGGGCCCCGATGTGCAGTGGCAACTGGACGGCGCTGCTGCGGGTCTGCGCGATGGCAGCTATTCCATCGCCATCCGGCCCTATCACGTCCTACCCAGCGCCAGCGAAAAGGCCTCTGTGCGCCTTGATGGCCGGGTACAGGTGACCGAGCTGTCAGGCTCGGAAAGTTCTGCGCATTTCGATCTTGGCCTTGGCGGCACCGCAGGCGGCGAAGCCCAGGCCAACTGGGTATCCCTCTCGGCGGGGGTTCACCCCTACAAGATTGGCGAAATGCATGATTTCTATATGGACCCTTCGGCGTGCTACTTCTTTGCACCCGATGGCTCCCGCGCAGCCTGAGGCTCAAGAATGGCAAAAATTACACTCTCAAAGCTGCGACACAGCTATATGCCCGCCCCCCAATCCCCGTCAGACTATGCGCTGAAGGAGATTGATCTGGACTGGAGCGACGGCGGAGCCTATGCGCTGCTTGGCCCCTCGGGCTGTGGCAAATCCACCCTGCTCAACATCATTTCGGGGCTGCTGGTGCCCTCGGAGGGCCAGATCCTGTTTGACGGAAAAGATGTCACCGGCCTGCCGCCAGATCAGCGCAACATTGCCCAAGTGTTCCAGTTCCCGGTGATCTACGACACCATGACGGTCTACGACAACCTCGCCTTTCCCCTGCGCAACCGTGGCCGTGATGAGGACACTGTGCGCGACCGGGTGATGGCCATTGCCGAGATGCTCGAAGTCACTGGAATGTTGGGTCAGAAGGCCGCAGGTCTTTCGCCCGACAACAAGCAAAAGATCTCGATGGGGCGCGGATTGGTGCGCGAAGACGTCAATGTGGTAATGTTTGACGAGCCGCTGACGGTGATCGACCCGCATCTGAAATGGAAGCTGCGCTCAAAGCTGAAAGAACTGCATCAGCGCGTGCAGGCCACGATGATCTATGTGACCCACGACCAGACCGAGGCGCTCACCTTTGCCGATCAGGTGGTGGTGATGCAAGACGGCGAAGTGGTGCAGATCGGCACGCCGGTTGAACTGTTTGAACGCCCGGCTCATACTTTTGTCGGCCATTTCATCGGCTCACCGGGCATGAATATCCTGCCCTGCAGCCTGCAGTCCGGCACCGCCCTGTTTGGGGATCAGGCCATTGCCCTTGAAGGCCCAATTCCTGGTCAACCCGAGGGCAAGACCGAAGTGGGCATCCGCCCCGAATTTGTCAGCCTCGCCAACAGCGGCCTGCCTGCAACCGTTACCAAGGTCTCTGATGTCGGACGCCACACCGTGGTGGAATGCAGTGCCAACGGCACCCGTATCAATGCAATCGTCGAGGGAGCGGGGCCTGAAAAGGGTGCTGCCGTACATCTTGATTTTCGCCGGGATCAAACCCGGCTCTACGTAGAGGGCTGGTTGGCCAGTACCCCCGAAACTGCAGCGGAGACGGTGCGATGAAAACCGAAAACCAAAAAGCCTGGTTCTTTGTGCTGCCCGTTCTGGTGTTGGTCGCCTTCAACGCGCTGATCCCGATGATGACGGTGGTAAACTACTCAGTACAGGAAACCTTTGGCGACAATGTCTTTTTCTGGCAGGGCCTCGACTGGTTCGAACAGATCCTGCGCTCTGACCGCTTTCATGCGGCGCTGGGGCGTCAGTTCCTGTTCACCTTTCTGATCCTGATCATCGAGGTGCCGCTGGGCATTATCATCGCCCTGTCGATGCCGCGCAAAGGGTTTTGGGTGCCGGTCTGTCTGGTTACCATGGCGCTGCCGATGCTGATCCCCTGGAATGTAGTTGGCGCGATGTGGAATATCTTTACCCTGCCGGACATTGGCCTCTTGGGGTATTTCCTCAATCACGTGCTAGGCATTTCTTATGACATGACCCAGAACCCCCTGGCGGCCTGGGTGACCATCGTCACCATGGATGTCTGGCACTGGACCTCGCTGGTGGTGCTCTTGGCCTATGCAGGCCTGGTGTCGATCCCGGATGCCTATTATCAGGCGGCCAAGATCGACGGAGCCTCCAACTGGGCAGTGTTCCGGTTCATCCAGCTGCCCAAGATGAAAACCGTCCTCACCATCGCCATCCTGTTGCGCTTTATGGACAGTTTCAACATCTACACCGAGCCATTTGTGCTCACCGGTGGTGGCCCTGGCAACTCCACCACGCTGTTGTCGATTGATCTGGTGAAAATCGCCCTGGGCCAGTTTGACCTTGGCCCCGCCGCCGCCATGTCGCTCATCTATTTCGCAATCACGCTTCTGGTCTCTTGGCTGTTCTACACGCTGATGACCAAAGACGACCTGAATTAAGGAGGATCGACAGATGCAAAAACGATCCATTATCCCGATTGTCTATATCCTCTTCCTGATGCTGCCGATCTACTGGTTGGTCGCGATGAGCTTCAAGACAACAAATGAAATCCTCTCGGGCTTCTCGCTGTTCCCGCAAACCTTCACCCTGGAGAACTATGTCACCATCTTCACCGATCCGACCTGGTACTGGGGCTATATCAACTCGATCCTCTACGTCAGCATCAACACGGTGATCTCGGTCGCCGTGGCCCTGCCTGCGGCCTATGCGTTTTCGCGCTACCGCTTTCTAGGCGACAAGCAGCTGTTCTTCTGGCTGCTGACCAACCGGATGGCCCCCGCAGCGGTCTTTGCCCTGCCCTTCTTTCAGCTCTATTCCGCTGTGGGGATCTTTGACACGCACCTCGCGGTGGCCCTGGCGCATTGCCTGTTCAACATCCCGCTCGCAGTCTGGATCCTCGAAGGCTTCATGGGCGGCATCCCCAAGGAGCTGGACGAAACCGCCTATGTGGACGGCTATTCCTTTCCCCGCTTCTTTGGCACCATCTTCATTCCCTCGATCAAGGCAGGCGTCGGCGTTGCCGCCTTCTTCTGCTTCATGTTCTCCTGGGTTGAACTGCTCTTGGCCAAAACCCTGACAGCCGTGGCGGCAAAACCCATCGCCGCGACCATGACCAAAACCGCATCAAGTGCCGGCTACGAATTGGGCCTCTTGGCGGCGGCGGGCACATTGACAATCATTCCGGGCGCCATCGTCATCTGGTTCGTCCGCAACTATATCGCAAAAGGTTTTGCGATGGGGAGGGTATAATGCTTTCTTGGATGGCCTGGACCTGGCCGACAGCCTTGGTCTTTATCGGTATTTTCTCTGCCATTGGCGTGCTTGTCCTGCTGGAAATCCGCACCCCCGGCGGGGATACACGCAAAGGTGTGCTGGGTCTCACCACCACCCGAGGCGATCGGCTTTTCATCACCCTTTTGGGCACCAGCTATATCTTTCTGGCCTGGCTGGGACTGGTGGGCATGCCACTCTGGTGGCCGCTGGGCCTCTCGATTGCCTGGGGGATTTTCACCTTCAAAAAGGTCTGATCACTGCCGTAACCGGCGGGTCAAGGGGGCCAAAGGCCCCGCGTCAGCGGCTTGCCCTTGACGCGCCCCCTTCAGATAATTGCAAAGGGTCTGAACGGCACACCTGCCCGTTCAGACCCTCTCAGCAGATTGACCATGATATCCCTGAACGCCTCTTCCGGTTTGGAAACGACAGTTCTCCACAAACAGGATAAAGCGCGCGGAAGCGCACAATTTGACATCCCTCGGCGCTGAACCAGCCAGCTGCTAAAGAAATAGTTTTCAATAAACACCGCCATCGCCTATCATCACGCAAAGACCAAAAATGGACCGGACACCAGACCATATGCGAAAGAAACAGGACCATTCGCTGCTGACCGAGGTTGAGCTAGAATTCATGACTGTCGTCTGGGCCACGGGCGGCGGCACTGTGCGCGATATCCTGGCGGTGCTGAACACGGCCCAGGAACGCGCCTATACCTCGGTGGCGACCGTATTGAAGATCATGGAACAAAAGGGTTTTCTGACCAGCGAGAGGGCAGACCGCTCGCTGATCTATCGCCCCGCCATTCCCAAAGCAGAGTATCAAAAAACCTCTCTGAAAAACCTTTCGAGCAAGCTGTTCAACGGCGCGCCTGCGGCTCTGGTCGCCCGCCTTGTTGATGATGAGGAAGTTACCGACGACATGCTCGTTGAGATGCGGGCGCTGCTGAACGAAAGGTTGGGGGACAATGGAAACTGACGCGCTGATCAATGGATATCTGGATCTGAATCTTCTGGTGCTTGCGGGTACCCTGCTTTGGCTTTCAGCGCGAAAACTCTTGTCCCTTACCAGGCTGGCGCATGCCTTTCAGGCGCAGCTGCGGCTGATGAATGCGCTGACGCTGCTGCTGGCGCTGTCGCCGCTATTGATGTTTGCCTTCACCCGGCTGGTAATGGCCCATCCCCCCAATATCTCCGATCTGCTGGTCTCGCAGTTTTTGCAAGGCAACGTCAGCATGAGCGCCGCCAGCTTCGAGAGCCTGCTGGGCCTGCGTGAGGACACTGTGCGGGTGTTGACCAGCCAACAATTGCTCTGGACCCGGCTGGTTGCCGCCGCACTTGCCATGGGCGGGCTGGTCTGCGCCATCCATGTGGTCATCTCGGTGATGCGTCTGCGCCGCGCCCTGGACCGGGCATTCCTGTGGAAAAGCATTGGCAAAACCCGGATCCTGGTCTCGGATGAGACCCCGGTGGCCTATTCCACCCGTGGGCTGATCAACCGCTACGTGGTGCTGCCCTCTACCCTGCTGACCGCGCCGCAGGATCTCAAGCTGACCCTGGCGCATGAGCTACAGCATTTCCGCCAGCGCGACATCGAATGCGAGTTCCTGCTGGAACTGCTTCGCCCGGCGCTGTTTTGGAATCCTGCTTTTTTCCTCTGGCGTCGTGAAGTGCGCCATCTGCGTGAATTTGCCTGTGATCAGGCGCTGATGGCGCGGCCAGGTCTGGATCTGCGCGCCTATTGCGAATGCCTGATCCGTGCCTGCGCCGAGGCTGCAAGGGAGCGGGTCTTCTTTACCCGCCGCAGCCCTGCTGTGGCCCTTGTGGATCGCCGCGAAACCCGGCGCAGTTCCACCCTGCAGCAGCGGATCATAGCGGTCACCACCAACGCCCCACATGGCGAAGCGGGCCTTGGCTGGGCGCTGGTCTCGGGCATGATGATCACTGCGGTGCTGGCCACCGCCATGCTGATACAGCGCCCCGGCGACTGGAGCCATGACCGGTTGATGCTCTCGACCATCGTCAACCTAGAGCGCATGGCCTCGCGCACCACTGCGCCACGCGCTGACGGCACGCCCTCGGCCACGGCGATCTTGCAGCGCAGCTTCATGCCTACCGCCTCTCCCTGACGCGGCCTCTCTCGGTCGCCACCTTTTCTGATACAGACAAAGGGAGCGCCATCGGCCCTGCCCGCCCATTGTTTGGTCTCCGACTCCTGTTTGCGCCCCTTGCCGTTTGCAGTGGTCTTGGCGAGCATCTAGGCTGATTGCTGCTGATCCGCTGCATCCTCCCAATCTGTGGGATCTTGCCAGCCAGCGGCCTGCGCCCCTGTGTCATCTACTGACAGGCCGCCCTGCCCCAGATCAAAACGGCCGACGATGCTGGACAGGCTGGTCGCTTCTTGTTGCAACAACTGGCTAGATGCAGAGGCCTCTTCCGCCATGGCGGCGTTCTGCTGGGTGACC
Source organism: Pseudophaeobacter flagellatus (assembly GCF_021228235.1). Classification (GTDB taxonomy): domain Bacteria; phylum Pseudomonadota; class Alphaproteobacteria; order Rhodobacterales; family Rhodobacteraceae; genus Pseudophaeobacter; species Pseudophaeobacter flagellatus. The sequence continues at coordinate 23,698 of NZ_JAJQRG010000008.1, read as the reverse complement.
CCATCCATGGTCTCCATCGAACCATTGATATCCTCCAGACCCTTGGATTGTTTGCGCACCCCATCGGCGATCTCGCTCACCAGACCGGAAACCTCGCCCACCTTGCCAATGATCCCCGACAAGGCCTCTCCGGCCTGACCCACCATATCGACGCCATTGGCCACATGGGCCTCGCTGGCCGAGGTCAGCTGCTGGATTTCCCCAGCCGCCGTTGAGGTCCGCAGCGCCAGGGCGCGCACCTCAGAGGCCACCACAGCAAACCCTGCCCCGGAAGCGCCCGCGCGCGCGGCCTCAACCCCGGCATTCAGCGCCAACAGGTTGGTCTGAAAGGCGATATCGTCGATCATGTTGATGATTTTGGAAATCTCGCTAGAGGTCTGCTGGATCTGATCCATTGCCCCTACCGCTGCCGTCACAACCTCGGTGCTGCCTTCAGCCTCGGACCGGGTTCGGCCCATGGCCGTGTCCATCTGCGCAGCCTGCTCTGCGGTGGTGCGGATATTGGCGGTCAGATCACGCAGCGCCGTGGCTGTTTGTTCCAGCGTAGAGGCCTGGCTTTCGGTGCGATGCGCCATTTCATCTGCTGCGGCACTTTGCTCTTGCGAGAACCTGCCAACATTCTCAGAGGCGCCGACAACTTCGCCCATGGAAACGCGCAGGTTGACCAAGCTATGGTTGAAGTTCTCGCGCAGCGTTTCATAGCTATCCGCAAAGGGGGTGCGAATATCGCAGGCAAGATTGCCGGCCTGAAGCTGCGATAGCGCTCGGCTCATTTCTTCGACCACAGCAGCAGTTTGCCGGGCGGTCTGTACCTCGCGGGCGGCGGCCTCGTCCGCCTGCTTCAGCTTATCGCGGAAACTGTCCAGGCTGCGGGCCAGATCGCCCAGCTCATCGCCGCGCGATTTTCCGGTAATGTCAATGTGATAGTCATCCTCGGCCAGGGCATTCGTCGCCTGGCGCAGGGCCAGAATGGGCGTTGTCACACGGCGTGCCGCAACAAAGGACACGACAATCGCAATCAACACAGAGCCGCCAATCACCGCCATGGCAATCAGGCGAATTTGGTTCAGCTCTGCAAAGGCGGTTGCCTCGTCGGTTTCCAGAACCAGCGACCAGGTAAAGCCTGGCAGGTCAAGCGGCATCACCAGGGCGGTTGCTGTGCCCCCCGCCATGGCCGGAACCCCATCAAAGCGTGCCGTCTCTCTGGTACGGGCCGCCTGGGTTTGCGGCAGATCCGGCAATGCATCCAACACGCCGAACTGATCCCCCAGCGATGAAGGGCTGCGCGCCAGCCCATCCGGGCTGACCAAATAAATGTTCTGATGCCCCTGATCTTCCAGATTTTTGGTCAAGGCCTGAACCACTCCAGCACTGCCCAGACGAACGGCGATCACGCCAACAGTCTTTTGCCGCTTGTTCACCACCGGGGTCGCCAGAAATGCAGAGGGCACATCGCCGCCCGGCCCGTAGAGGGTAAAGTCGGAATTCACCACTTGGCCCGGCTCGGCGACCAGGGCCTCGGCAAACAGCTGCCCCAACCCGGTTTCGGCCAATTCCCCAGTGGCAAAGCTATTGGCATAGTCATCCAGCTTGTTGACCGAATAGATCAGTAGCCCCGCCTCATCAAAAAGATAGAGATCTTCATAGCCGTTCAGGTCAACCGTGCGCTGAAAGGTCGGGTGATAGCTGGCATGCGACTGGCTGTAATAGGATCCATCACCCGGATCGACAAGCTGCGCCCGTTGATCAACCGGATTAGGGTTGTCACTGCCGTAGACCCGCTTGAGATAGGCAATCGGGTCCGGCTCTTCGATCATGCCGATCACACGGGTGAAATTGCTGACTGCGCGGAAAACCGTTGGCTGGGCCGCTTGGCTCGCCAAGTTGGAATGGGCCGAAGAGATCAGGAAATCCAGCGCCTGCGCGCCGGCCTTGGCCTCGATCTCATGCGCCGTATAGATATTCTTACGAATACTCTTCTCGGCCATCGAATAGACCAGAAAGGCAACAGTAACGAGAAAGGTCGCTGTCAGCGCCACCATGATCATCGGCAATTTTGCCGTAAGTGGTAGTTTTTGTATCTTAATCATCACCGGGTCCTTATCGGGGTTGGCCGTCTTGCCCTTAGTTCGCCAGCACTACTGGCCTTGCCACATATAAGATGGGCACCCTGGATGGTGCCTCAGAAAGCCTTACAAAAGATTGATCGCGGCCCTTTCGCGCGCAAAACGCACAGATCCACCCTGGGCCTCGCCGGGTTTTGCCCCGACTGGAACAGATCAAAGCCCCCAGGGCGCAGACTGCAGAACATAGCGCGGCGGGATCGACAGTGGGCCCTTTGGATCCAGCAATCAAAGCAGTACTTGCCAAGGCTTTGCAGGCGCAGGGCCGCACTGATGCCAATGAACCGATACCAGCGATATTGCTGCCCGGTTCAGCCGGAGCAGGCTTTGTGCCGACTTGCTTATGCCGGAATCCCACTGCGATAGGGGTCTTGCGTGGCAAAAATCAAACGGACCTCTGCCGTGACATAGGCGTCACCCGCGATGGAGGGGATCACCTGCCCTGCCCCATCAAGATGATAGTGCAGGGTGTAGCAACTGCCTATGACGCTTTCCTGCACCCAGGGCGTATCGGGCGCCAGCAGGTCATCTGCAGCCAGGCAGGCCAGTTTGGCGGAACTTCCCGTACCGCAGGGCGAACGATCATAAGCCCCACTAGGGCATAGCACAAAGTTACGCCCATGAGCCTGGGGCGACAGGGCAGCACCACAGAATTCCACATGGTCAATCCGCGCCCCCTGCGCGCCAGTTACCCCGGCACGGTCCAGCGCAGCACGAATGGCAAGCGCCGCCCCGGTCAATCGCCCCACCTGTGCGGGCTGCAGGGGGGCCGGACAATCGGCAGTCAAAAAGAACCAATTGCCGCCCCAGGCGACATCGCCAGTCACCCTGCCCTGACCTGGCACATCAACGTGGATATCCTTGGCATGGCGATAGCTGGCCACATTTTGCACCACCGCCCGGTTGGGCGAGATCAGCTCTGCCAGGATCACCCCAACCGGGGTTTCAATCTTATGCTGCCCCAGCCCGATACGCCCCAGATGATACAGGCTGACAAGCAAGCCAATGGTTGCATGGCCGCACATGCCCAAAGGGCCAGCCAGGTTGAAATAGATCACCGCAGCCACACAGGCCGGATCCTCTGGCGGCAAGAGCAGCGCGCCCACCATGGCATCATGCCCGCGCGGCTCTGCCAAGACCGCAGCACAGAAATCCGCATGACAGGCTGCCAGTTGCGCCGCCCGCTCTGCCAGGGGGCCAGTGCCAAGGTCTGGCCCACCGGTCAGGATCAGGCGTGTTGGCTCTCCACCAGTGTGGCTGTCAATGACCCGCATGGTCAGACCGGGGCGTCAGACTTGGCAGACCAGGCCTGATACCAGGCCTTGAACAGGCTATACTGCGCCTCGACATAGTGGCGCTGACTGTCGGTCAGGGCATCACTCTTGTTGAAGTGTAGCGCATATTCGCAATCACCATTCAACACCATGAGATGCTTGTAGTAGAGCACCAGATCAGGCCCCTCATCAAAGGAGGACAGAACGCCAAGTGCCTCTTCCAGCTGTTTAGCCCGCACCCGCGCGCCTGCGTCACCTGCGGCAGCCTTCTGACACAGGTCTACCAGATGCAGCACTTCGCGCGGCAGAGCATTGCCGATCCCGGTGATCGCGCCCGCCGCACCGCAGTTCACAAAGCCATGATAAACCGTGGTATCAACCCCAATCATCAGGGTCACATTCCCATCACGCGAGGTGATGTTTTCCGCTGCATAGCGCAGGTCGTCCGCGCCGCCAAATTCCTTGAAACCAACCAGATTGGGGTGCTGGGCGCGCAGATCAAAGAACAGATCAGCGCGGGTAGCAAAGCCATAATAGGGGCTGTTGTAGATCACCGCTGGCAGGTCGGGCGCGGCGTCCAGAACCGCCTTGAAATGGGCCCGCTGGGCGCTGATCGAGGGGCCGCGAGACAGAACCCGCGGAATGACCATCAAGCCCTGGGCACCAACCTCGGCGGCATGGGCCGCATGGGTTGCTGCCAATCTGCTGTTCACCGCTCCGGTCCCTACGATGGTCGGCACACCCGCTGCCACCAGACGAGCCACGCCCTCCATCCGTTCAGCATCGGTGAGCAGAGGCCAATCCCCCATCGACCCGCAATAAACCACCGCCGTCATGCCTGCCGCGATCAGCTCTTGGCCCTTACGTACCAAGGCATCAAAATCCGGGCCACGATCAGCCGTGCAGGGGGTCATCAGGGCCGGAATGCAACCGGAGAAGATATCTGTTGTCATGGTCTTTTCCTTACGAGGGGGGCAGCCAGCGGCTGACAAAGTGACAGGCAATGTGACCGGCGCAGACCCTACGGCCCTAAGGGCAATCCCCTGGGTATCCGCAAGGCCGTGAGGCGTGGCACCTGTCAGTCTTCTATTTCATATTGGATCCAATTTGCAATATATTTTGTGTCATAACTTTCATCCCTCGGGGAAAAACGGTATGAATACGAAAGGAGGACCCCCATGAAGTTGAATTCCGTCGACATTTCAAAGACCGCTTCGGCGTCTTCGATCGTCTTTGATGCCCTGCGCAAGGCGATCATCGAAGGGGACGTCAAAGAAGGGGAACCCCTGCGCCAGGATGAAATTGCCCGGCTATTCAACACCAGCCGGATCCCCGTGCGCGAGGCGATTTCACGGCTGGAAGAACAAGGGCTTGTCAAGACCCAGCGCTACAAGGGGGCCGTTGTCTCTGGGCTGTCGCAGACTGAGGCCGAAGAAATTTTTGATTTCCGCGCCCTGATAGAGCCAGAGGTGATCCGCCGGGCCGTGCCTTTGATGTCGCAGGAAACGCTAGAACGTGCCCGCGAATCCTGGACGGCCTTTTCCACCTCTTCCGAGCCAATGCGCTGGGGAGAGCTGAACCGGGATTTTCATGCCACGCTCTACCGGGCCAGCGGTCTACAGTACCATCTGGACATCATCGACAATGCGATGGACCGGGTGGATCGCTATCTGCGGGCGCAATTGGTCATGTCCAACGGCTTGCAGCGGGCCAACGAGGAACATATCGCCATCTGGGAAGCCTGCGTGAACGGCAATGCCGCCCAGGCGGCCGATTTGACACGGCAGCATATCACGGGTGCGCGTGAATCCCTGATGCAGAACATCAACGGTCTGCGCTAGCGCCAGTCGCGTTGCGTATTTGATTTGGCATGTTTTAGATGCTCTGAACCGGCCCCCACTTTTGCGCAACATGCGCTAATCACCGCCCCCTGCCCGCAGTGCCTACAGTGCCTGCAAGCGTGGCAAAACACAAAACGCGCCCCCGTTTCCGGGGCCGCGTTCACAAAACACAGTCTGGCGGCCTTAATAGCCTGCCGGGTCTTTAGAGCAACGCCAGATTCACAGCGGCTTCACGACCATCCCGGCCGGGTTCGATATCGAAGCTGACTTTCTGATTGTCAGCCAGCCCGGTCAGGCCAGAGCGTTCAACTGCCGAAATATGCACAAACACATCCTTGGAGCCGCCATCGGGGGCGATAAATCCAAAGCCTTTGGTAGCGTTAAACCATTTCACGGTGCCAGTGGCCATTTCCGTATTCTCCCTTTTGATTTGCTGCCCGCGGGAATGCGACAGCCCGGCGTTGTCTGGTCTGTAATCGAAGACTGAACGCCGTAAATTAGGAGACAGTAGGTCGACATAGAGATACACAAGCCCTAAAAATATGCGACTGCTTTTTTCATCTTGCAAGAGCAGAGGCGCTCTCGCACCAGGGTATTGGCAAATTTTTGCGCACCCCCGCGACCTGCGAGGCCTGCATCGCCCCCAGTGGATAAACCGCCCGGCATGTTCTATGACACGCCCAGTATTGTTCAGGCTGTATTGACCAGCACGGATCTGCAACGAGTGAAAGACAAAATCATGCCGCAACAAAAAGACACTGCGCTCGACCAAATGGCCGCCCCTGCGGGAACATCTCCGAGCCCTGAGGCAGAGTTGGTTTCGATGTTTGTCATGTCCTATAATCAGGCCGACTATATCGAGGCAACGGTGAAATCCGCCTTTGCCCAGACCTACGCAAACCTTGAGATCATCCTGTCGGATGACGGTTCAACCGACGGCACCTTTGAAATCATGCAGCGCCTGGCCCAAGACTATCAGGGCCCGCACCAGGTGCGACTGAACCTGAACCCAACAAACCTGGGCTTTATTGGCCATCTCAACAAGATCTTTGACCTTAGTCGTGGTGTTCTGATCGTCTACGCCCCCGGCGATGACATTTCGCACCCCGAGCGTTGCAGTACACTCTATCATGCCTTTGCACGAGACCGGCCGCTTTTGGTGCATTCGGACGTCAACAACATGGATCAACACGGCACGCTGACCGGGTCCACGACATCACGCCAGAAGATCCTTGCCGATATGACGCTGGAAGATACTGCTGGCTCGCTGGCGCTTGGCATCGGCGCGACCTGCGCCTGGCACCCCGACATTCGGCGGCTCTTTGGTCCGATTGAAGGGGAAGCAACCTTTGATGATCTAATCTTCTTCTTCCGCGCGACGCTGATGGACCGGATTATCCATGTGCCAGAACCACTGGTCGATTACCGCCTGGGTGTGGGGCTCTCTCAGCTAAAGGCAAGAACCTTTCAGCAAGGTGTCGCGCAGGAACGAAAGAACTGGCAGCGGGCCTATGAAACCTATCGCCAACGCCTGAAGGACTGTCAGAAGATGCGTCCCGACCAGACCCGCGTGATCAAGCTGCTGCAGAATAAGATGGAAACCGCCCGGTATCAGCTGGAACTGTTCAACAGCCCTTTTCGAGCCGCGTGCAAGGCGCTGCTGTCGCTACGAAAGTTCAAGGCCCTGCTCTCTATGGTGAACCGGTTGCGCAAAATGACCCCCAAGCGACAGAAAAGAAATCTCGTACGTGTGCAAGAAAACATGTGAACCTACGCCAAGATACCCAGCAGTTGATCTGCTGTCGCTTGCCAACGTAACAAAGTCGCCTATCGCTAAATAGGCTAGGCGGACCCTTGCTGCTTTGCCGCCCGGAGCTTGGCAAAGCGCAAAGTTATCGCCAAGCTCAACCCCAACAACTACAGGAGATTGCGATGCGCAAACTTATCCAGTTATCAATGGCAATGCTGCTCTGCGTTGCGCCCGTTGCAGTGTTAGCAGGCGGACCAAAAGGCTGCCCCCCTGGCCTGGCCCGAAAGAACAACGGCTGCCTGCCTCCTGGCCATGCCAAGAGGATATTTGGGCGCGGAGACTACCTCCAGGGCGACTATACGCTGATCAGAAAACCCGGCCGATATGGCTTAGAACCAGGGAAGACCTACTATCGGCTTGGCGATTATATCTACCAAGTAGACCGCGACACCAAAGAAGTGCTTGATCTGATCGGTGCTGTTGCCGCGATATTGGATTGAGCCGTCAGGCTGCGCCTGACACGACGCGCGATTGACTCAGGATGCAGGGGTGCAACTGCCCAAAGCGATCAGAAATGGTGGGCGTGATCTTTTGCAGCCTCCAAGCAATCAAGCCCTACCAATTTGATTTCACATGTTTTAGTTGCTCAATACTGGTGCCCGCTTTTGTGCAACATGCTCTAGATTTCCACAGATCAAAGATCGTCGATATCGGGGACAGTCCCATGCCTTACGAGAAAGGTTGGGGGGCTGACCTCGCCCGAGCCTGCGTCCTCGGTAACCATATAAGCATCTGCACCGATACAGTTTCCTCTCTGAAACTCTCGATCTGCCCTGTCCTGCGCTTGCGATTCTGAAGAATACTGCAATTGCTTGTCGATTTTCAGGCTGACTTGCCCATCGGCACCTGCCTTTTTTTCAACGTATGTCTGGCAGATATAGTGCGTCTTGTCGGGGTTTGCCGTTGTGTCTGTCATTGCGCCGTCCTTGGCTGAGTGTGAGTAGTGACATGTGTTCGTCTGCGAGCTGCAGACATCGGCCCATCATTTCTTTATGATTGGTAACGCCCCCCTCCGCGACCCCTATATATAAAGCAGGCTTGGCCAAAACGACAGGCACACAGCCCCAAACCGATCCCCCGTCAGGCGGGACACTCACACGGCTTCATGACCAGCCGGGTGCTTACTCGCAGCGCGGCTGGGTGCGGGCAAAACTTTCGCTGATCACCGCTGTCATGGCATCACGCGCGTTCGCGGCTTCACCGCAGGCGATAGCCAGGGCAATTTTGCGGTGTTTGACGGCGACCTCCACCTTGCTCTGCGGAAAGGCGTCGTTAGCTTCTGTCATGAACAGGGAATAGAGGGCGGTCTGCACCATATCGCCCAGAGAATGCAGGAACCGGTTCCGCGACAGCTTCAGAATTTGCTTGTGAAACTCATAATCCGCCACAGCAAAAGAGGCCCGGTCGGTGGCGTGTTCCATGTCATCACACAACTGCGACAGGCGGGCGCTATCCACCGAATTGGCCATGGTCGCCGCCTTGGCCGCAGCCGCCGGTTCAAAGATCATGCGGATCTCGAACAGTTCTTCATAGAATTTCACCGGGTTTTTCTGAGCCGCGTGCCACATCAGAACGTCTTCGTCGAACATGTTCCAATCATCGGATTTGCGCACATGGGTGCCAACCTTGGCCTTGGACTGGATCACCCCCTTTGCAATCAACGTCTTCTTGGCCTCGCGCACAACAGTGCGCGAAACGCCAAACATCTCGCAAAGATCTGGGTCCAGCGGAATCATCGTGCCTTCGGGGTATTCGCCAGCAACGATTGCGCGCCCCAGCTGATCAACGACAAATGTCGTATGGTTCGTGGCGCGCTCCTCTCGCCCACCGGAGTGGACAAAGCTCATGATGGCGTGACGAAGCCAGTCGCTACTTTTCTGCGTGCTGTCGATGCCCAAGTCAGTCCCTTTTGCAGAAGAATGAATGCAAACAGCAAACCCCCGATGACGATCTTTGTCCACCAGCTGGAGAGCGTGCCGTCAAATACGATGTAGGTTTGGATCAACCCCATAATCAAGATGCCAAAGAATGTTCCCGCGACAAAACCAAAGCCTCCGGTCAAAAGCGTGCCGCCGATGACAACTGCCGCGATGGCATCCAGCTCTACCCCCACCGTTGCCAAAGAATAACCCGCAGAAGTGTAGAGAGAAAAGACAATTCCGGCCAGCCCGGCCAGCCCCCCCGAGATGGCGTAGATGCCAATCGTGGTCGATGCAACCGGCACCCCCATCAACCGCGATGTCGCGCTGCCACCGCCCAGTGCATAGACATTCTGGCCAAAGCGCGTGCGATGCGCGACCATGATACCGACAAGGAAGGTCACGATCATGACGCCACCGATCAACCGAAAGCGGCCGCCGCTGGCTGTCTTCCAATAGACCTGCTGCAATGCATCATAAAACTCATGGGTGATCGGCACCGAATCCGTGGACAAGACATAGGCCGCCCCCCGCGCAAGAAACATTCCAGCAAGGGTGACGATAAAGGGTGGCATTTCCAGATAGTGGATGATCGATCCCATTGCAGCGCCAAAGGCCGAGGTGATGACCAGCACCAGAGCAAAAGCCATCAGCGGATGCAGGGTGGTGTCGCGTAGGACCACGGCCAGAAAAACCCCAGTGAAGGCGATGACAGATCCCACGGACAGATCAATACCGCCCGACAGGATCACAAAGGTCATTCCAACCGCCACAATTCCTAGGAAAGCGTTGTCAGTCAGCAGGTTCGCCACCACCCGCAACGACAACATCGACGGATACTGCCAGGCACAAAGCGCATAGGCCAGAACGAAGGTCGCCAAGGTGACAATCAGCGGAAGATGAGTAGAGCGGATCATCGCAGGTTCTCCTTCAAAGGGGGGAGTTGTTTGGGGTGAGGCTGCGGCGCAGAGGCGCGCAGGATGTACAAAAGATGCCCAACTTTAGGTGACTGGATGACAAGAATGGCAATGATCAGCAGGGCCTTGATAATCAGATTGAACTCTGGCGGCATGCCCGACAGCAGGATCAAAGAGTTGACAGACTGGATGATCATCGCCCCTAGCAATGACGCCACGATGGAAAATCGTCCGCCCAGCAGGCTGTTTCCACCAATCACCACCGCAAGAATCGCATCCAGCTCTAGCCAGAGCCCGGCATTGTTGGCATCCGCGCCCTGAATGTCGGCCGCAACGATAACCCCTGCAATCGCCGCGCCGATGCCCGAAACGACATAGACGCAGACCAGCAGCACACGGCTGTTGATCCCGGCAAGACGCGAAGACGCTTCATTGATGCCGATGGCCTCGATCAACATGCCAAGCGCTGTGCGCCGCACAAAAACGGCCACGAACAGCCCAAGCGTCAGCCAGATCAGCACCGGTGTGGGAACGCCCAGCACCGTGCCCGCGCCCAGATGGATTAGGCCGGGATCCAGGAATGTCAGGATTGTACCTTCGGTAATCAACTGGGCAATGCCGCGACCTGCGACCATCAGAACCAGTGTGGCCACAATCGGCTGGATACGCAGAAAGGCCACCAAAAAGCCGTTCCACAGCCCACAGAGCGCCCCCACCGACAGCGCGCCGAGCACGGCCACAAGCCAGTGGTTTCCCTCGACAACCAACGAGGCGGCGGTTGCACCCGCAATCGCCATGACTGCCCCCACCGAAAGATCAATCCCCTTGGTCGCGATGACCAGGGTCATACCAAGGCACAGCAGAGCCGTCGGCGCGCCACGGTTCAAGACGTCGATCAGATTGCCAAACAGGCGGCCGTTCTTCATTTCGACATCAAAAAAGTCGGGAAACACCAACACATTCAACCCCAGAACGATGGCCAGAATGATCAGTTGCGGGGTGATACGGCGCAAGAATGCATTGCGGGTCATACGGCGGCCTCCACCTGGGGGTCGGCCGCGATGGCGCGAATAATATTGTCCGATGTGATCTCTTCGCCCACCAGTTCTTTGACCTGTGTGCGGTCGCGCAAGACGATGACACGATTTGAATAGGCCACCAGTTCTTCCATTTCAGACGAGGCCACCAGCAGGGCCATACCGTCCTGCTGCAGGCGCCCGATCAGCGCGATTATTTCAGCATGAGCACCGATGTCGATGCCCCGTGTCGGTTCGTCCAGGATCAAAAAGTTGGGATCGGTGGCCAGCCACCGCGCCAGCAGCGCCTTTTGTTGATTTCCCCCCGACAACAGCCGGATCGGCATATCGAGGTTGGCCAGCCGAATGTCCAGCGTGCGGACGTAATGCTCGGCGATCGCCTCGATCTTCTTGCGCCGCACTTTGCGCATCCAGCCCTGGCGCGCCTGCAACGCCAGGATGATGTTATCCCGCACGCTCAATTCGCCAACGATCCCGTCGGTTTTGCGGTCTTCCGGACAGAGAGCAAAACCCTGCGCCACCGCATCGCGCGGATTGCGCAGCTGTATTTCTTTGCCACGAAACGTCAGCTTGCCCTGGTCTGCCTTTACCGCGCCAAAAATCAGATTTGCAGTCTCGGTACGCCCCGAACCCAGCAATCCTGCCAGCCCGACCACCTCCCCCTCATTCAGGGAGAGATCAAACCTGTTCAGCATCCCGGTTTTCTGCAAACCCTCGATCTGCAACAGCGTGTTGCCCCCGGCCTTTGGTTTTGGCGCGCGGACCTGCGCGGCCAGTTGGCGGCCCAACATAAGGGTGATGACATCGTTGCGGCTGGTCGTCGCCAGATCAACCCGCCCGACAACCTGTCCATTGCGCAGCACCGTTGCACTGTCGCAGATGTCAAAAACCTGATCCAGAAAATGCGTGATAAACACCACGGCCAGCCTCCGGTCCTTCAGCCGCCGGATCACTGAAAACAACAGTTGCACCTCCTCGTGGTCAAGGCTGGCTGTCGGCTCATCCAGAATCAGCACCTTGCCCGACATCTCGACCGCACGGGCAATGGCAACGACCTGTTGCACCGCTACAGAATAGGTCGACAGGGGCTGCGCCGGGTCAATCTGGATACCATAATCGCGCAGGGTGTCGCGGGCCTGGGTATTCATGCGGCGGCGATCCACAAAGGGGCCGCGCATCGGCTGCCGCCCCAGATAGAGGTTTTCGGCCACCGTTAGGTTGGGCAGCAGGTTCACCTCTTGATAAACAGTGCCGATGCCCAGGCGCTGGCTGTGGTGCGTCAAGGTCGGATCGACCTCTTTTCCCTGCAGCAATACCCTGCCGCTGTCGCGGCGGTAAACCCCCGTCAGGCATTTGATTAGGGTTGATTTCCCGGCGCCATTTTCGCCCAGCAGAGCGTGGATTTCGCCCCCGTGCAAAGTCAGATCTACATTATCCAAAGCAACAGTGCCGGGAAAGAATTTGGAAATACCCTTCGCCTGAAGCATCGGGCGGCGTTCATCAGTCATCGAATAGTCCTCGGGCTCGCAGCGATGGATGACACCGCGCAGGTATATGCGTGGTGTCATCCGATGTGAAAGGGGCAGACCTGTAAAGGCCCTATCCGGTCAGTAGCCCAGACCGTTCTTCTCTTCGTAGATCGCCTGATTGTCATCTGCTGCCGTATAAAGGCGCGACTCCGTCTGGATCCACTTGGGTGGCACGGTGCCATCTGTTTTATAGGCCATCAGCGCGTCAAGCGCCGGACCAGCCATGTTTGGCGTCAACTCGATGGTCGCGTTCATTTCGCCATTTGCGATGGCAAGATGGGCATCAGGCACACCATCAATCGCCACGATCTTGATATCCTCACCGGGGTTCAGACCGGCCTCTTTGATAGCCTGGATCGCGCCCACAGCCATGTCATCGTTATGGGCATAAAGCGCACAGATGTTTTCGCCTCCCTCCGCCTTGAGAAAGCTCTCCATCACGACCTTGCCCTGCGAGCGGGTGAAATCCCCGGTTTGCGAGCGCACGATCTTCAGGTTGTCATTTCCGGCGATGGCCTTCTCGAAACCTGCCTTCCGGTCGATTGCCGGTGAAGACCCCGTGGTGCCCTGCAGTTCGACAATTCGGCACTCGGCCCCCGCCTGTTCGTCAACCAGCCACCGCCCCGCGACTTCGCCTTCGTGCACCAAATCGGATGTCACCGCCGTCAGATAGAGATCATCCGGTGCGTCAACCGTGCGGTCCAGCAAAACAACAGGAATTTCAGCTTCCTTGGCCTCTTCCAGAACCTCATCCCACCCGGTGGCGACAACCGGCGCAATCAGGATCGCGTCAACACCCTGGGCAACAAAGGACCGCAGGGCAGAGATCTGGTTTTCCTGTTTTTGCTGAGCATCGGCAAATTTCAAGGTAATGCCGCGGGCTTCGGCTTGCTGTTTGGTGACCGTGGTTTCAGCAGCACGCCAACCGGATTCGGACCCGATTTGCGAAAAGCCAATGGTCATATCCTGTGCCAAAGCAGCAAAGGGCGACAGCGCAACGACACTGGCAAGCAGTATGGATTTAATAGACATGTGTTCCTCCCAAAACATTATGCCCGACCATTAAGTATTACTTTAATACTTTTGTAAAGTTATATGTGCGAAACCAGCGGCAGCCTGTGGTTCAGCCCTCTCTATCCTTGGGGGGCGTGCCACGGATAACCAAACCAGACCGCAGAAATACCCAGCCCGGTTTCACTAGCCCCCGATTCCGCAATCCGCGCTGCAGCGCTCAACCGAAGGGCAAAACTATAGGAAAAGATCGATCTGGGGCTGGGCCAACCGATATCACGACATTCCCCCAGACCACCGCAGTGGGAATTGCGGTGTTTCTCGTCCGAACAGGCTTTCAACCGAAGACAACTGATCAGCGCCCTGCCTGTATTCCGCCGCTCTTGCGTAGCCAGAGGTGGAATGAGAACTCAAAATTCAATAAAGGGTATGAAATGCAGGCATCATTGTTCAAGCTACGAGCCGTACTATCGGAATGGTTTTGCAGGTTTCGCCCATGTCTCAAACAGACGCACATCGGATTGCGCAGGATTTCTTGGACCGCCATGGAGAGGCCACGATGTCGGGCGATATAGAGCGCACTCTGGCGTGGTGCGATATTCCCTGCACCCTCGAAACCATGGAACGCAAAATCATCGTAGAAAGCAACGAAGAGATGCGGGCTATTTGTGTCGCCTTCATTCAACGCCTAAAGACACAGCAGTTGACACATTTGGCTCGCCGCTGCCTTGAGGCAGACTTTGTCGATGACGACACGCTCACAGCAACCTACGAATCCCGCTATGTCAGCGAGGGGGCGCGCTTGGCAGAGGGACCCTACTTCGGGTTTGTCCTTCTGCGGCGCAGAGAGACCGGGTGGAAAATCAGCTCCATGCAGTTTGCTGCCGCTGCGGACACCACGGTCAATGCAACGCTAAGGGATAAGGACCCGACCGCAGAACGCCCCGGCCCAGTAACGACTGGCGCGGATCTACCTGAAGCCTGATTGCACCGGCAATGTGTCAGGCGTTTTCCGGGCGGTAGATGCAATCGGCAAGCGTACCCCTGTTCAGATCGGCAACAAAGGCTGCTTCGGCCTGGGCCAGCCGCGCCTTCAATCGGCAATGCGGCGTCAAGGTGCAGGCGCTGCCACTAATCGCGAAACATTCTACCAGAGCCTGATCGGCCTCAAGCCGGGCAATCACATCCCCCAGCCGAATGTCTTCGGCGGGATGCGCAAGGGTCGCGCCGCCGCCGCCGCCACGACGGGTTTGCAGATACCCCGCCCCCGCAAGAGCCGAGATCACCTTGGCCAGATGATTGCGAGAGACGCGGAATTCGTCGGCCAGTTCAGCCGTGGTGAACGGCCGGTCGGGATCGCCCGCCATCCGCATCAACACGCGCAAGCCAAAATCGGTAAAAGAGGTGAGGCGCAAGGTCGCAGTCCTGATTTGGTAATTGATATGCCTATTCAGCGGGTGGTATGCGCATCTTAACTACCAATTCGCTACGGCTCACGCAAGGCCGGGCGACCAGCCCCAGAAAGATCCTGCGATGAACGACCTCTCCGCCCGCCAGGCCCCGCTGGAAACCGACATGCTCTTTCCGCAGTTTGAACAGAACTGAGACAATCATGCGGCTTGCAGGGATAACAGGGCAGACGCGCGGCGCGGCAGAGGTTTTGCTGACCGCCGTTGCCGAACGCCTGACCAACGACGGAGTCCGGCTGGTGGGCGCGCTGTGCCCGGCTATTCCGGACGGTGGATCAGGTCATTGCAACAGCGACCTTTGGCTGCTGCCTAGGGGCCCGCTGATGCGGATCACCCAGGATCTGGGCCAAGGCTCGACCGCCTGCCGAATGGATGCCTCAGCCTTCGAAGAGGCGGTTGGGCAGATCACCTCCCGGCTGCAAGCAGGCGCGGTGGACCTGGTGCTGCTCAATAAGTTTGGCCTGCAAGAGGCCGAGGGGCGTGGGCTACGGCCGCTGATCGCCGAAGCGCTGGACAAGGGCGTGCCAGTCCTGACCGGCGTCCCCGAGACCCACCGGGCGAGCTTTGCACAATTCGCCGGAGGCATGGACACCCACCTGCCCCCGGAAGAAGATGCGATCCTCGCCTGGTGCCGCAGGGCTATCGCCCCCAACGCGACCCAGACAAAGGAGCTGTGAATGCACAACCCTGCAACCGATGCCCCGACAGACGCCCAGACCGAGGCACTGATCTCGCATATCCGCACCCGCTATCACGATACGCACCGGCGAGAACTCCCGGATCTGATCAGGCTTGCCCGCAAGGTCGAGACCACCCATGCCACAGATCCCAACACGCCACATGGCCTCACCCATGCGCTTGAGGCGATGATTGCAGAGCTTGAGGCGCATATGCGCGAAGAGGAAGAGATCATCTTTCCCGCCGTCCGCACCGGGTCTGCCGGGCGTGCAGCGGCGGCCATTCCCGGTCTGCGCAACGCCCATGACGCGCATGAGGCAGCGCTGAATCAGATCGCGGCGATCACCCATGGTTTCCGACTGCCCCTCAACGCCTGCCGGAGTTGGCGGCGCCTTTATGACGGGCTCGGCAAGCTGGTCGAAGATCTGGACGAACATATTTACCTCGAGAACGAGGTGCTGTTCCCGCGCCTCGGAATGCAGGCATAACTGCCGAACGAAAGGACCGAAATTGAGCATGATCAGCGAAACGCCGCGGCCGCTGCGGCCCGGCGAAGGGGCGGTGGCGCGCTTGTCCTGCCTGGCACTTCAGCCGATCCTGTCGCGTGTCGTGCGCCGGATCGCAAAGCAGCATTCCTCACTCTTTGCGCGGCTTGGGCCGCACCAGACAACAGATTTCCTTATCGATCCGGTGGAACTGCCCTTCGCGCTGCATCTGCGCCCGGACCCGCAAGCGCTGGTGTTCCGCGCCGTGCCGCGCCATGCGGCACCGCAGGCAGGCGCAGTGATCCGTGGCCGTTTCCTGTTGCTGCTGGAATTGGTCGATGCCGAAGAGGACGGCGACGCGGCCTTCTTCTCGCGCGATCTGGAGGTTTCGGGCGATACCGAGGCGGTGGTGCGGCTCAGGAATGCGCTCGACGATATGGAGGGCTCGCTGGCCGAGGAAACCGCCGGAATGTTCGGCCCGCCAGGCCGGGCGATCCTGGCGCGGCTCAGGCGGGCCTATCTCAACACCAGCACAGGAGAAGAGGACGCATGAGCCTTGCCGAACTAATCTGCCCGGCGGGAACCCCTGCCGCACTGCGCACGGCTGTCGATGCCGGTGCCGATGCCGTCTATTGCGGGTTCCAGGACGCCACCAACGCGCGCAACTTTCCGGGGTTGAATTTCACCCCCGATGAACTTGCCGCCTCTGTCGTCTATGCGCATGCAAAGGGCACCAAGGTTCTGTTGGCCCTGAACACCTATCCGCCTGCGGGGAAGGTCGATCTGTGGCGCCAGGCTGCCGACACCGGGGCGCGGCTGGGGGTCGATGCCTTTATCGTCGCGGATATGGGCGTAGCCGACTATATCGCCCGCACCCACCCACAGGTCCGCCTGCACCTGTCAGTCCAGGCCGCGGCCTCCAGCCCCGAGGCGATCCGGTATTACTGCGAGAGTTTTGGCGTCAAGAGGGTGGTGCTGCCCCGCATCCTGACGATCCCGGAAATCCGCCAGATCCGCAAGGAAATCCCCTGTGAGATCGAAACCTTCATCTTTGGAAATCATGGGCTGATGGTAGAGGGCCGGTGCAGCCTGACCAACTATCTGACGGGACAATCGACCAACATGGATGGGGTCTGCTCGCCCGCGTCCGACGTCGAATATGCCCGCCACGCCGATGGCTCGATGGCCTCGCAGCTTGCGGGTTTCACCATCGACCAGTTTGGCCCAGACGAAAAGGCAGGCTATCCGACGATCTGCAAGGGGCGCTATACCGCCCCCCACCGGCCCCAGGGCTACTACGCCTTTGAAGAACCGGTGAGCCTGAACCTGTCGCGGCTCTTGCCCGAACTTATCGAAGCAGGGGTGCATGCTTTCAAGATTGAGGGGCGACAGCGCTCTAAAAGCTATGTGCGCGGCGTGGTGCGGGCCTTTCGGGCCGCAGTGGACGACATCAAGGCCGGACGAGAGGCGAATATCGCCGACCTTGTCGCGCTGACCGAGGGGCAGAAGCAGACCCAGGGTGCCTTCGAGACGAAGAAATGGAGATGACCCAGATGACAAAACTGACGCTCGGCCCCGTCGCCTATCACTGGTCCGCCGAGATGCGCCGCGATTTCTATGCCCGCATCGCGGACGAGGCCCCGGTGGACGAGGTCTATCTTGGCGAGGTGATCTGTTCCAAGCGCGCCCCCTTCCACGAACCCGACCTGCCCGCCACGATCGAGCGGCTGCAGCGGGCTGGCAAGCTGGTGGTCCTCTCTACCCTGGCCGAGGTGATGCTGAAGCGAGAGCGCAAGGCAACCGAGGATCTGGCCGCGATGGAGGCGCCCGAGATCGAGATCAACAATGCTGCGGGGTTGTTTGCGCGGGGCAAACGCCCGCACCGGATCGGGCCCTTCATGAACGCCTATAACGAGGCGACAATCGCATGGATGGCCCGGCAGGGGGCAACCCATGTCTGCCTGCCCAGCGAAATGCCTGCCCCGGCCATCGCCGCCGCCGCGCAGGCCGCGCGCCATCTCGGCCTCGGTGTAGAAGTCCAGGCCTTTGGCCGCGCCTCGCTTGCGGTTTCGGCGCGCTGCTACCACGCCCGCGCCCATGGCCGCACCAAGGACAACTGCCAGTTCGTCTGCGAAGAGGACGCCGACGGGATGCCGCTGCGCACTCGTGACGATCAGCCAATCCTGCGGGTAAACGGCATCCAGACCCAATCCGAGAGCTATATCGATCTTCTGCCCGAAACGACGCGGCTGGTGGCAGAGGGTGTCACCCATCTGCGTCTGATGCCGCAGGCGGTGGACATGGTTGCCGTGGCACAGCTGTTCCGCGATGTGCTGGACGGCAAGATGCCAGTGGATGAGGCCGATCGTCAGCTGGCAGAACTGAGCGGTGACACTGGCCTGAGCAACGGTTTCTATCATGGCGCGGCAGGATATCGTCGCATCGCCATGGCCGCGCCGGTGTGACTGCGACAGCGGCAAGCCGATGGCTGCACCACACTCTGCCCTGTTTCTGGCGGGCGGCACCTGGGCGATTGTAGCCGTCGCGCTGGTCAGCTGGAACACAGGGTTCGAAATCCCTCAGTCGCCCCTGGGCAGTTTGGTCGCCTGGCACGCACATGAAATGGTCTTTGGCTTCGCCGCCGCCATGTTTGCCGGCTACGCCTTAACCGCGATGACAAGCTGGCGCGACAAACCAACCCTGTCGCGGCTCGCGCTAACGGTCTTGCTATCGCTCTGGTGTCTGGCCCGAATAATCGCCGCGGGCCTGTTGGGGAGCGCACCTGCGCTGGTTGCCGGCGGCGCATCGGCATTCATGGTCGCGGTGGCCTGGCTGCTGCTGCGCGCCGCCTTCGATGCCGCATCTTCAAAAGGAGCGGTGATTGGGCTGTTTGCACTGGCGATGGCCGGGGCACAGATCGCAACTCTCAGCGGGGCAATTCCGTCACGGATCCCGGTCTTGGGCTTCGCCGCGCTTTTGTCGGTGATTGGCGGCCGGATGGTGGCCGCCTTCACCTGGAACCGGGTGGCTGGTAGCCGCGATGTGGGTCAGCGCTTCAAGGTTGCCCGGCTGGCCAGTGTCCCCGCTGCTGGCGCAATTCTGCTGGCACTGGCACTAGAAACCCTGGGAGCGCCTTGGCAGGCGCTCCTTCCATGCCTTCTGCTCGCAGCCGCTGCCGAAGCCCTGCGGCTGCTCCTCTGGCTATCGGCACAGACCCTCAAGGACGGTTTGTTGGGCCTGCTGCACATGGGCTATGCTTGGCTGCCTCTCGGCCTTTTTTTGGCCGTGCTTAGCACTATTCCGGGCGCTATTTTGGCAAAAAGCGATACGATACATGCCCTGGCCGCAGGTGCCATTGCGGGGTCTATCTATGCCGTGGCCGCGCGCGCCGTCGCGCGGCGGGCCGATCGGCTATGCCCTTCCCTTATCGACATAGGCGGCGGCGTCCTCCTGTCAGCTGCGGCTGCGCTGCGGGTCTTCGCACAAATTGACACCGTATGGTATGCAGCCGCTCCCGCCATTTGGTGTACGGCCTGGGCCGCCTTTGTTCTGCGGCAGGGCACAGCAGCCCTACAGCCGCTCCCTCGGCCGGTGTTCAGTGGAAAGAAATGCCCCACATGCGGTATCCCTGATCAAAAGCAGCACAAGACAACCGTGAAATACTACAAGCGCTGAGACACACCATGTCCCATCTACCCGCCTATAAAACCAAACTGGCCCGAGCACCGCTACCATCGATATTACCCGCGCTTACAAAACGCAGATAGCAAGTGGTAAAACACATCCGGGTTCTTTCATTCTAACCTGCTGAATATCGCCAAATGCACGGAACGCGCAGAAATCTGGATCAGCCGACAGCTGAGCGCCCAACAACACCAGCCAAGCCGGGCACCGCCCGGCCCCAAAACACTTTGGGCTGGCTTCCGCCACCCGCTGAAGCGCCGACAGCGGTCCAGGCCCCGTGATCGACACGTTGCGATGCCGCAAGCTCGGTACAAGCGGATGTTTTTGAAAAACTCGTTGGTTTTGGCGGCGTGCCCGCGACTAATGGTCTGATTATTCGCGTCAAACTGTGGGAATTATTCTGCCCCAATCTTCGCCCAGCTCAACGAGGTAGATGCTGAACTGACCCAAGCACGGGCCAAACGGGACGCCGCTGCCCCAGAGCCCATCCTCTTGCCCCAGGACCTCCCTGCTCTTTACCGCGCGCATATTGACGATCTGGTGGGCACCCTATCGGACGAGGGCGTCTCTGGACGTGCCAGCCAAGAACTCCACCAAATCATTGATACTGTGGTGGTGTGGGGCGTTCAGGATATTGTCCCGCTTAGAGACTGCCTTGTTTGCATGCGGCCGCCGATCAAGAAGGTCGCCAGTAGCGAACTTCTCCGCCCAGAGCGGACCATGAAACTTCACATGCCCGAATTCGTGGGTAAGCGTCGTGCGGTAACGATTCTCTCGCCTGTCATCGCCCGAGATGTGCTCCGAGATCGAAACTTTTGGCCCCTTTTCGGGAAAGAACTCGGTAACGCCCTCGACGTCGTCACCGTAGGCCCTGAGGTCGGCATAACAGTCGAGTTCAGCGTCATGGTTCTCGATGAGGACAGTGAGATCGTCGGTCAACACCGGATACTCGACCTTACCGTGCCGTTTCAGCAGGAGTTCCCGGATCAGGCGCTCGCAGTCGCCATCGAGCTCTTTCTCTGTGAAAAAGGGGCGCTTGGCAAAGCGTCCAGTGTTGTCTGGGATCATCTTCACCATGCGTGCCTCTCTACTCTTTTAGCGTACGTCTGAAACTCATGAATGCGGCAACGACCCTGTCTGGGTCGGAGGTATCGGTCCGCAGGTCATCTGGCAGTCGACCCGCGAGCGCGAAGAGATAGTCTTCAGGTATGTTCAGGATCCCTGAGAACTGGCGGATCAAATGCCCTGAGCTTGGACTGCGCCGGTCGTGCTCGATGTCGTTGAGGTATTGCGGTGATATCGCCCCTGTATCCTCTTCCTTCATCACTCGTGCGGCGAGTTCCTTCTGGCTTAGTCCCAGAGCCTTCCGGGCCTTCGAGATCGCTTGGCCGAAGGTCACGCTTTCGGCAGACATGAACGGTCCATCGCTTCTTCTCCCTGTCAATCCGCTTGTTCGCGGATTTGCGAACTGTTACGCATAAATCTGCAATGAATCAACAAAGAAGCAGGATCTGACGTCCGAGAAAGAAAGCAAGTTGATGACCAAGATCCTTCACACAGCAGACATTCATCTGGACTCACCGTTGCGATCGCTGGCGTTGCGTGACCCGGATTTAAGAGATCAGGTCCACACTGCCACAAGATCAGCGTTCACCCGCATCATCGACACCGCCATTGCCGAGAGCGTCAACGCGCTTCTGATAGCAGGCGACCTTTTTGACGGTGCCGAACGCAGCGCACGAACAGCAGCATACCTGACTGGACAATTGGACCGCCTTCGTGATGGCGGAATCCGTGTGTTCTACATCAGAGGCAACCATGACGCAGAGAACCCACTGACGGGGGAACTCAACCTGCCCGAAAATGTTCATATTTTCAATGGACGTGGCGGCAAGGTCCAGTTGTCAGAAGATGTCTGGATCCATGGCGTGAGCTTCGCCAATCGTCACGCCCCCGAGAGCCTCCTGCCCAAATTTCCGGCTCCTGTTAGTGGGGCCATCAATATCGCGATGCTTCACACTTCGTTGGCCGGAGCTGGGGGACATGACCCCTACGCCCCCTGTACGGTGAGCGACCTAGTTGCGGCCGGGTTTGACTATTGGGCCCTCGGACATGTGCATCGCAGACAAGTCCACGCGGAATCGCCATGGATCGTAATGCCGGGAACGCCACAAGGTCGCGATATCGGTGAGCCCGGGCCGAAATCTGCCACGCTTCTGACCATCGGCGAGACAATAGAAGTCGCGGAAGTGCCAACCTCTTTGGTGGAGTTCCTTCACGTTCCAATCGATGCCACCAAAACCGAGAACGACGACGGCTTGCGCGATCTGCTTCGTCAAGTATTGCGCGAAACAGCGAACAGTCTCACCTCAGGTAGCGGCGTTATCCGCCTTTCTTTGACAGGGAGCACACCGCGCCGCTGGCAAATTCTGCGCGATCAAGACGTCTGGGAGGAAGCGGCATCCCAATTTGCCCGCGAGACAGGTAGCCTATGGCTGGACAAACTGGTGTTCGACCTATCGGACGTTACCGAAACAGGCAGCAGTGCGACTGACGAATTGGCAGCAATAATGGCGACTATTCGTCAAGAACCTGGGTTTGTCGAAACATCGCGGGCCGAGCTAGAAGCCATCCTTGCCGAACTGGCCGCACAGCGGCGTGGTGAGCTTTTGCCAGATGAGCACGCCGTGGATGTGCTCGCGCGCCGTCTTTCTGAGGCTGGTGCACAGCGCATCCTGGCGCGCATGAAGGGGGCAAGCTCCTGATGCGGGTCCAAAAACTTTCCTTCGACTTTTTCGGGCGATTCACCGACAAATCCTTCGATTTTGGAAAAGCAGACGGTCCTTCAGATTTTCACATCATTTACGGGCCCAACGAGGCTGGCAAAACTACAACCATGGAAGGCTATCTGCGCCTGCTTTACGGCTTTCCGCTGCGAGAGCCGTATGGGTTTCAGCATCAACGGGCCAACCTGCAGATCTCTGGCCTTATCGAAATCGATGGAGAGTCTTACTGTCAGCCACCGGGCAAGAGTCCGCGCCCTGGAGGAACAACTCGCTAAGGCAACAAACGAGAAGATCCGCGTGATGAAGCAGAGTGAACTTTCCCGGGCCAACGCTGATTTCGACCGGCGCGTTACGGAGTTGCGGGAAGCCGGAAATACTGGCGATGTTCGAACTACGCCTGTGCTCTTCGGAACCGTTATAGTAGGAGCCGAGTAATACGCATGGCTATCGATCACGACGCCCCACACCTCGATGAATCCGAAAAGCAATCCATAATCGATCGGGTGCGCTCCGAGCGCGTGGACCTTGCGCGGGTGCTCAAGAAGCATACCGGGATCAGGCGGATCGTTGAGGAGCTCTATCCGGACAGCGCACACTTCATCTTTGAGCTTCTTCAGAATGCCGAGGACAGGGGTCACCGTATATTGGGAGCACCTCGGCATGCTCTCGGACCCTAGCTACGCAAAAAGGTGGGTCAAGAAGCTGGAGTGGTACAAGATCATGGGGTTGGAGCCTAACGGGCCTGAGAACGCCAAGGGCGAGCGGCTCGTCACTTCAGAGAACCGGATTGATGGCGCAATCGACTCCGCCCAGATCCGGCAGCAGGTGCGCGATGTGTTCGAGCTTTAGCTCGAACGATATGGGGAGCCTCCGTAATGAGTTTCATCGGATTCTTTGTATTTTCGCTTTATTACTAATGACTTCGCACCCTTTTGCTTCCGTAGTGCTTCCAAAATTTCAAACGCAAAAAGCCGCCCGTTAGGGCGGCTTTTAAGCGACTGTTAAGTCGAGTTTTTGGTTGCGGGAGTAGGATTTGAACCTACGACCTTCAGGTTATGAGCCTGACGAGCTACCGGGCTGCTCCATCCCGCGACGGTTGTTGTATCTTTTGGCTTGCTACGATTGAGTGATTTAG
>NZ_JAJQRG010000007.1 GCF_021228235.1 Pseudophaeobacter flagellatus | reverse complement strand
ATGACCGCAGCGACACATCCAGTCCGGCAAAATACTCCATCGTCTATCTCCCTTGCTCACAGATATCCTGCGATCCTAACGGGAGCTCGACCTCAAATCAGGGTCAGCCCAATTACGCATGCTTCGGGCAGGATGATCGAACCCGCCCGGTATAAAAAGGGAAAGAGCCATATGCTGGCGGGCATATGGCTCTTATTGGAACAGGCAGTCATCGGGATGGAATGAGAATGTCTGTCTTGCAGTGACTATTGCAGGATCGAGCAGGCCAATCTGTGATCTGGTTCACAGCGGGGGGCGGTTTTGAATTTTATTCACCCGCCTTTTGGCAAGAAATGAAGCAATCCCCTGTCGATAACCTGGCAAGAGTTAACGGATTCTTGGCCTCTTTGGGTGCACTGTCTGGTTGGACGATGACCTAACCCACAACAAGAGTGGCCACCTGATGATGAAAAAAACCATTGTAAGCGCCTTATTTGCTCTGGCTGCAAATACAGCTGCCGCCTCTGATCTGCCGTTGGGAGATTCCGCCTCGGCGAAGGTGTTTTTACAGCTCAGCGGCATACAGCAGCTGGCTGCTGTCATGGATCCGCTGCTGTCGGTGCCCGGCGGTGCCTTTCGCATCGTAGAGGGTGATTCCCTGGCTTTGGGGAATTTGCGCATACGCTTGGCCGGAATTGATGCGCCTGAAATTGCGCAGCGTTGCAACACTGCCGAAGGCATGCTTTGGGAATGCGCTGTGCAGGCAGAGGACCGTATGCGTGATATTCTGCGCGCGGCTGACCGGGTTGAATGCTTTAGCAACGATCAAGACAATTATGGATACTACGTGGCATCCTGCAAGGCGGATGGCGCAGACATTGGCGCCCAACTGGTCTCGGAAGGGTTGGCCTGGGCAGATGATACGCAGGGCTACTACCAGGCCGAAGCAGCCCAGGCACAGGCGGCAAACCTGGGGATTTGGCAGGCCGCCACTGCCTCGCCATCGGACTGGCGCCGGGCGCATAAATAGTCGGCAGCATCAGGCGGTCCAGCCTGTATTCCGAACCCTGGTTTTCAAGGTTCGGTTTTGAGAGGCGGCTGGTCCGGGGTTAGATTGATTCCGGTTCGGCCAAGAGCGCCAGAGCGCTGCGGTCCAGGATCTGCAGACCGCCACGACTGATTTCAATCAACTGGCTGCGTTTCCAATTCGACAGGGTTTTTGAAACGGCCTCGCGGGTGGCGCCAACATATTCTGCCAGCTCGGCCTGTGACAGGGCTAGGCGGCCATTGCCATTGTCCGGCGTCAAATACAGCAGCTTGCGCGCAAGACGCACGGGCATTGGCAAAAACACCTGTTCATTCAACTGCATATTCATCCAGCGCATGCGCTGCCCGGCAAGGCGCAGCAGGTCTCCGGCGAGTTCGGGCTGCTGTTGGATCTGGGCCAGAATATCGCGATTGCGCAGGCGCAGCAGCCTGCTGGGTTCGGCGGCGGTAACCGTTGCGGTGCGCAGGCCGGGATCAAACAGCACGATTTCCCCAAATACGGCACCGGGGCGCATCAGATCAAGCGAGAGCTTACGCCCGGCTGCCGAGAGGGTGGAAAATTCCAGAGAGCCTTCGATGATGGCATAAAAGGCATCCCCCGTGTCGCCCTGTTCGAACAGGACCTCGCCATTGGACAGACGCAGCTCGCTTGCCTGACTTTCCAGCATTTCGCGCAGTGGGGCCGAAGCGGCAGACAAAAAGCCGGTTTCTGGCAAACGGTCGTTTCGCATAGGATCGGGTCTCCGTCAGTGTTGCGTTACTTGCCTAGGCTGGCTGGAAGAGCTGGCGCACAGGGGCAGGCGGGGGCGGAACTGGCGCCGCTACCTGTTGCTGGAGGCTTCTAGCAGAGCGCGGCGGTTTGGGAAACTCCGGCGTTTGCTCTGGCTGCCCTTTGGCGCGGCGGCCTATTTGGCGGGCGGGACGGCGACAAGGCAGGGGATGTCGCGGGGGGCGTCATGTCTTACCGGGCGATGGCCACCAGTCCCAACTGTCGTGCTGTCGCAAGTGAGAGCGTGCTGCTATCCAGCCCTGTCTCTTTCTGGTAACGGCGCAGGCCAATCCTGGTGGCGCGATCCATTCGCCCGGTGGGGGCGCCGCGATAATAGCCCCGTACGGCAAGGGCGCGTTGAACAGAGGCGATAAAGCTTGGGGTCATCTCTGCCGGGCAGGGTGTTTCGATCCAGCTGTCGCGCCGCGGCTGAACGATTTCTTGCCGGGTTACGGTGCGAAACACGGCGGGGCGGGTGATCTGGCCTGTGGCATTCTGTTGTGCCGGTGTAACCATGACTTGATCGGTGACGGTCTCGATCACGGCGGGGCTGGTGTTGCGGTGCCAGCAGGTGCCGGGGGGCGCATCAGGCGGGGCGACGGGGCGGGAAACCATTCCGGTCGGCGGCGGGGCTGACGGATCGGCAGGGATGCAGGCCGTCAGGCCAAGCAGCGCGGTCAGCGACAGGGCCGCAACAAGGAAGCTGTTAGGTGTGCTCATGGCTTGGTGCTCGATCCCTTTGGGTGCTTTTGCCGCGCCCTTTGGGCGGAGACTAAACCAGATTTGCAGAGGGCGCAAAGGTGGGATTGTGCCTGTATCTGGTTCGTGTGACGAACCGGCATGCAACAAATATGGAACAGTGGCGGTGCGGATAGGCAGAGGCCTTTGGTTGTCGCAAATTGGGCTGGTGCCGGGGCGGGGCCTTGGCTACATATTCAGCTAAGAACCGAGAAGGGGAAGAACCGACGATGGCAAAGATCACTTATGTCGAACACAATGGCACCAAACATGTCGTGGATGTGGCCAATGGCCTGACCGTGATGGAAGGGGCTCGCGACAACAACATTCCAGGTATTGAAGCAGACTGTGGCGGCGCCTGCGCCTGTTCCACCTGCCATGTTTACATCCATCCTGATTGGGTTGAAAAGCTCCCGGTGAAGGATGACATGGAAGAGGATATGCTTGATTTTGCCTTCGAGCCGGACCCTGTCCGCTCGCGCTTGACCTGCCAGGTCAAGGTCAGCGATGCCCTGGACGGGTTGGTCGTGCAGATGCCTGAAAAGCAGATCTGATGCTCTTTGGGGCCAGGGCGCGGCATCTACCGCTTCGCCCTTGGCCCCGTCTTATGCGCCGCGCGCTGCATATTCTGGCGCTTGCGGTAGGTGTTGCTGGCGCGGCGCCGCTGGCAGCTGAGATTCCCGCCGACGCGTTTTCTGATCCGCCCCGCTATTAACCGCATGGCGTGCTTGGGGGCGGATAGGATGCGACCGTCTTCTTATTTATTGGCGCAATATGGGTGACACAGGTGCGGGGCGTGATGCCGTTGTGCGGATTGGCTCAGCAGGCGTGACCTTGCCCAGCACGCGGATGTTTGAAGATCTTGCCCTAGGTCTGGCCGATCTGGATGGTGATGGGCAACACGCGATCAGCTTGGTCGAAAGTGATGTCTGACTGGGCGCGGAATTGGCGATCTATGATCAGCAGGGGGGGATGTTGCGAACACGCCTGCCATAGGCCCCCGCTTTCTCTGGCTGGCCCCGATAGGGGCGGCAGATCTTAATGGCGACGGGTTTACCGGGATTGCCTATATTGACCGCCCATATCTGGCCTGCCCTCTGCGTATCTGGCGGTCCAATGATGGCAGTCTCACCTAGGTTGCCGCTCAGCCGGGGTAATCAGCCATCGGGTCGTATTACCTCCGGGCTGTGCGACTGCGGTGCTGGGAGGCTGGTGGATGTAAGTTGGCAGCGGCTGGTTTCAATACAGCTGAGGGATGGAGCGGTCCACCGCCGTGATATCGCCCGTTTGCCGGGCCACCCAGCCTGGAGGAGGCACTGGATCGCCTATGATCGGTCAGCCTGTGATTGGTCGGCTCGTGATCAGTCGGCCTAGTTCCCCCCAGCTTGTGTTCCGCCAGCCTGTGGGCCAGCCTGTGGGCCTGACATTTGGGTCGCGATAGCAGCCACCGCGCCGCGCCTTGGCGCGGCGCTCGGCCCAAGGGTGCGGCATTCTTTGAATGCCAGGGCACGCGGGAGCTCCCCTTGTTGCCCGGTTTGCGGCACTTCGCGGGGGCTCTGACAAAGATGGCATGATACCGAAGCGAAACCCGCAGCCCCTCCAAACAGGGCGATCCGGGGGCGAAGGGCTATCGCTGTGCGACCACGTGATCGCCGCCAATATTCCCCAGCGAAGAAAACAGGCTGGCGGTGTTGTTCACCCCCATTTTCTTCAGCAGCCTTGCGCGATGGACCTCTACGGTGCGGTAGCTGAGATTGAGAGACCGGGCAATTTCCTTGCTGGTCTGGCCTTCGCCAAGCAGGGAATAGACCTCTCTTTCGCGGCGGGTCAGCGGCAGATAGGGGCGGGATCCGGACAGATCGACAAAGCTCCAGACGGCGCGCCCCAATGGGGTGTTGGGGGTGAAGCTATGGCCGCGCACCCGAACCCAGAACAATTCGCCAGACCTGCGTCGCATGACCCGTTCGTCCCAATAGGGATTACCTGCGCTCAGATTTTTGTCGCCACGGGTGCGCAGGTTCTGGAATTCCTCCTCCGATGGGTAGAGGAAGGCAAAAAGCTGATCCAGCAGATCCTCACGCGGATAGCCGAACATTTCGCAAAAGCGCTGATTGCATTCCCGGACCACCCGGTTTTCGGTGACCACAAGGCCAACAGGGGCAAAGTCAAAGGCCAGTTTCGCCAGATCCCGGGTTGCAAAAAGGGGGTCGAGCGTATCAGAGCAGGGGTGTTGTTCCATCGTCCCTCCAAGAGCTTATGCCGATTGTAGCCGCTAAGGGCGCGGGTTCAAACAGATTTGACCAGCCGCGCTGAATTGCCACCCAAGGCGCAGGCACCGCCCGGACGGGACGGCGCGCCTGTCGAGCGCCCGGGTAATACGCCCCGCCTCGGTTGAGCCCACCAAGAGGCACGCCATTGGCGCGGGCGCACAGGCGAGGCAGGCCCAGCTATCAGTCAACTTGTGTCAGCCAGCGTGAGAGGTGGTCGGGCGCTAGTCCAGCGCACGCCAGCCGATGTCGCGGCGGCAAAAACCCTGCGGCCAGTCGATCTGATCCACCATGGCATAGGCGCGATCGCGGGCCTCTTGCAGGGTGTCACCCCGGGCCGTTACATTCAAAACCCGTCCGCCGGTTGCAATGATCGCGCCGTCTTTTTGCGCGGTGCCTGCGTGAAAGACCATATTGGCGCTATCCTCGGGCAGGGCATCCAGGCCTTTGATCAGGCTACCCTTTTCATAGGCGCCGGGATAGCCGTTGGCAGCCATGACTACGGTAATCGCGTGATCGTCGGCCCAGTTCACCTGGGCCTCGGCCAAGCGTGCCTCGGCGGCGGCCTGCATCAGATCCAGCGCCTGTGCGCCCAGGCGCATCATCAGAACCTGGCATTCAGGGTCGCCAAAGCGCACGTTATATTCCACCAACCGGGGCTGGCCGTCCTTGATCATCAGCCCGGCATAGAGCACGCCTTGGTAGGGTGTGCCGCGCTCTGCCATCACTTTCATTGTCGGTTTGACAATCTGCTCCATGGCGCGGGCTTCGATTTCAGCGCTCAGCACCGGCGCGGGCGAATAGGCCCCCATGCCGCCAGTGTTGGGGCCGGTGTCGCCTTCTCCGACGCGTTTGTGATCCTGGGCAGAGCCAATAGACAGGATCTCTTCGCCATCAACCAGCACAAAGAGCGATGCCTCTTCGCCCTCCATGAATTCTTCGATCACCACCTCGGCGCCGGCGCCACCAAAGGCACCGCCAAACATATCGTCAATGGCGGCCTCGGCTTCGGCCTCGGTCATGGCGATGATCACGCCTTTGCCGGCGGCCAGCCCATCGGCCTTGACCACTGTCGGCGCGCCATGTTTACGAATATGCGCCTTGGCGGCCTCGGCATCGGTGAAATGCCCATAGCCCGCGGTTGGGGCCTGTGCCGCATCGCAGACCTCTTTGGTGAAACTCTTGGAGGCCTCCAGTCGCGCCGCCGCCTCGGAGGGGCCAAAGACCAGAACACCCGCATCGCGGAGCCGATCGGCAACCCCGGCTGCCAAGGGGGCTTCGGGGCCGATGATGACAAAGCCGATGGCATTTGCTTCGACGAAATTGGTGACTACGGCCCCATCCATGATGTCGAGGTCGGCGCATTCCGCGATCTGGGCAATCCCGGCGTTGCCCGGCGCGACGATCAGCTTGTCGCATTTTGGGTTTTGCATCACAGCCCAGGCCAGGGCGTGTTCGCGCCCGCCGCTGCCAAGGATAAGAATATTCATTGCGTCGTCTCCGATCTGCTGACCCGGCGCTGCTGTGGCAGAGACCGTAATCAGTTGCGCCCATGAACCCCGAAGCCGCGCGCCGGGGCTTGTCTTGCTTGCGGCGGGTTCTATGCTGCGCGAGCCCGCAAAACAAGAACCCGCAGGTTCTGCGAGTTCAGAACGCAAACTTTGCCGCAGGAGTGCCCCTCGCGTGTCCGACCTATTTGACGACCCCCAACCTGGCCAGAACGCCCCGGAATTCAGCGTTTCCGAAATCGCGGGCGAGGTAAAGCGCACGCTAGAGGGAACCTTTGGCCGCATCCGGGTGCGCGGCGAAGTGGGCCGGGTGTTCAAGGCACGCTCAGGCCATTTGTATTACGACATCAAGGATGATCGCTCGGTCTTGGCCTGCACCACCTGGAAGGGGCAAATTTCCAGCCTTGCCGTGGTGCCGGAAGAGGGGCTGGAGGTGGTGGTTACCGGGCGGCTCACCGCTTTTGGGGCGCAGTCAAAATACAACATGAATGTGGATGAGGTGGCAGTCGCGGGGCAGGGGGCTCTGATGGCCTTGCTGGAAAAGCGCAAGAAACAGCTCGAATCAGAGGGTCTGTTTGCGCCGGAACGCAAGAAACCGCTCCCCTATCTGCCGCATATCATTGGTGTTGTGACCTCGCCATCTGGTGCGGTGATCCGCGATATTCTGCACCGCCTGCGCGAGCGGTTCCCGCGCAAGGTCCTGGTCTGGCCGGTGGCGGTTCAGGGCAGCAACTGCGCGTCGGAAGTGGCCCGCGCCATCGAGGGCTTCAACCAGATGACCCCGGGGGGGGCCTTGCCGCGTCCCGATCTGATCATTGTTGCTCGCGGTGGCGGTGCCATTGAAGATCTTTGGGGCTTTAATGAAGAGGTGGTGGCCCGCGCGGCTGCGGCTTCGCAGATCCCGCTGATTTCGGCAGTGGGCCATGAAACTGATACCACGCTGATAGACTTTGTCTCTGATCGCCGTGCGCCAACACCTACGGCGGCGGCTGAACTGGCGGTGCCGGTGCGGATGGAGCTGATGGCCTGGGTAGAGGATCAGGGCGCGCGGCTGTTGCGGGCCTCAAATCAGGCGGTGCAGCAG
This sequence comes from Pseudophaeobacter flagellatus, assembly GCF_021228235.1. Lineage (GTDB taxonomy): Bacteria > Pseudomonadota > Alphaproteobacteria > Rhodobacterales > Rhodobacteraceae > Pseudophaeobacter > Pseudophaeobacter flagellatus. The sequence continues at coordinate 199,657 of NZ_JAJQRG010000007.1, read as the reverse complement.
CGCCGCCAGCGGCTGAGCGACCTGTCCCGCGCCATGCCTCGCCCCGAGAGCCTATTGGACACGCCGCGCCAGCGCCTGGATCATGTCTCTGACCGGCTGCCGCGCGCCCTGATTGCGGGGGTGCAGAATCGTCATGTTGCCCTTAGCCGGGCTTCTGCGGCGCTGCGCCCGGCAACCCTGCGTCATCTTATGGACTCTCGTCGCGAACGGCTGGGCAATCTGTCGACGCGGCTGAGCCTGCGCCCCATTGCCCAGGAGGCTGCGCGCCAGACTGTGCAATTGGCCCGGCTGGTAACTGCCCTGGAAACCGCCCAGACATTGCGGCTGGATCGCAACCGACAACAGCTGAAATCGGCCGGACGCCAGCTGGATATCCTGAGCTATAAGGGGACGCTGGCGCGGGGCTATGCCGTGGTGCGCAGTGAAGATGCAATTGTCACCAGCCGCAAAGAGGCCGCCGCCGCCAGTGGGCTGCGTATTGAATTTGCCGACGGCGAGTTTGATTTGACGGCACAGAGGTCTGCCCAGGAAGGCGCGACCTAGACACCAACCTCTGGGCCGAGGCAGATCATCTCTTGGTCGACCTCGCTTGCCTCATACAGATGGGTTGCCTGCGGATCGTTCTGGAACCGTGCATTCAGCCCATCGGGGGTCAGGGTAAAGCTCCAGCATTGGGGCGGACCCTGGTCTTGGTAGACGAAACAGATCAGGTCTGCCTCTTGGTACCAGATGCCCTCTTGGCAGCGGCCATCGAGAAAGGACCAGATCACCCGACGGTTGGGCAGGTAGCGTTCAGCCCCGTAGGGGCTGCCATCCAAGCCGTAGAACAGCGTTTTGCCCTGCGTGTAGCGGTCAAATTCGGCAGCGCCCATTGGCTCTGCTGCCTGGGACGGCAGGGGCCGTATGGCCAGGTCGGCCAAAAAGACAAGCAGGATGGCAAAGGGAATCAACATCTGGCGCATGGCTCAACTGTGTCAGAGCGCAGGGGCCAGGCCAAGAATTTAGCGCCAAGGGCACTGTGCAAACGGGGGTGGACCTGCGCGGTTGTTTTCTTGTCGATTTGCCTTGGGGTTGCCTTTGACCTGGCCCGGCAATCGCGACAAATAGGGCAGAGACGGAGTGCGGAGGGCATAAGATGGTTGCAGTGACATGTATCGAGGCAGTGGCAGGGGTGGCGGCGCTGGCCTATCTTGGCTTTACCGTCCGTGCCCCCAGTGCGCTGCGTAGTCTGCTTAAAACGGCGGCGGTGGCGTTCCTTGCTGTAGCGGCTTTGGCCTCGGGCGCGCCGTTCTGGCTGGTGGTGGGGCTGGGGGGCTGCGCCCTGGGGGATTATTGCCTGTCGCGCAGCGGCGAGACGATGTTCATGGCCGGGGTTGGGGCCTTTGCGATGGGGCATCTGGCCTATGTAGCACTGTTTCTGGGCGATGACAGCGCCGTGCTGCGCCAGATCTGGACCCTGCCTGGCCTTGGGCTCACTTCGGTCCTTGTACTCCTGGGGTTTGGCATGGCAGCGATTTTGGCACCTGTTGCGGGGCAGCTACGGGGGCCGGTGCTGGGCTATATCCCGATCATCCTTGCCATGGGGCTGGCGGCGCTGACCCTGACGGACCCAGCGCTGGTCTGGGTGCTGCCGGCGGCTCTGGCCTTTGTGGCTTCGGATGTGGCGCTTGCCTTTGAAACCTTTGTGCTTTCGCCGCAGCATCCGCTGCGCCGAAAGCTGCCCTATGTGGTCTGGCCTCTCTACTGGGGGGCGCAGGCGGGGTTTTATCTGTCTTTTTCCTGACCAAGGGGCGCATCCGCTTTGCAACCGGGTACAATCCGCATTAGGTGAAGGGGAAACCTTTTTGCGGAGGCCCAGATGGCGTTTTTCTCAAAGCTCAAGGAGCGCTTGTTCAAATCCTCTTCCAAACTGGATGCGGGGCTGGACGCCATTGTCGAAGAGGGCAACGGCGCTGAGCCCCCAGCTGCGCCCGTCCCCTCTGCCCCGATCACCGACCCCGCGCCGAGCGAAGCGACATCGCCGCAAACACCCCCGGTTGCCGCCGCACCGGATGCAGAAAAACCAAGCGGCATTCTGGGGCGCTTGATTGGGCGCAGCGGCGGTACAGAACAACGCCGCACCCTTGATGATGAGATGCTCGAACAGCTGGAAGAGCTGCTGATCGCTGCCGATATGGGGGTCGATACCGCCCTGCGTGTCACTGCCAATATGGCAGAGGGACGCTTGGGGAAAAAGCTATCAGCTCGTGAAATCAAGGAACTGCTGGCCGCCGAGATCGCGCGGATAATGGAGCAGGTGGCAAAGCCGATGCCAATCTATCCACATCGCCCGCAGGTGGTTCTGGTGGTTGGGGTCAATGGCTCAGGCAAGACCACCACCATTGGCAAGCTGGCCAGTCAGTTCAAGCGCGCAGGCAAGAAGGTTGTTATCGCCGCTGGTGATACCTTCCGCGCTGCCGCAGTAGAACAATTGCAAATCTGGGGAGAGCGAGCGGGCGTGCCGGTGCTGACCGCGCCCGAAGGCTCTGATCCGGCCAGCCTGGCCTTTGACGCCATGACAAAGGCGCAAGAGGAGGGCGCTGATCTCCTGATGATCGATACCGCCGGGCGGTTGCAAAACCGGGCGGATCTGATGGAAGAGCTGGCGAAGATCATCCGCGTCATTCGTAAAAAGGACGAAAGCGCGCCGCATAATACGCTCTTGGTGCTGGATGCGACCACTGGCCAGAACGCCCTGCGCCAGGTCGAGACCTTTCAAAAACTGGCAGATGTTTCTGGCTTGGTGATGACCAAACTCGACGGCACCGCCAAGGGCGGGGTGCTGGTGGCACTGGCAGATAAATTTGGCCTTCCCATTCATGCCATCGGTGTTGGCGAACAGATCGACGACCTCGATGCCTTTGACCCGGAAGATTTCGCTGCTGCACTGACCGGTCTGGACCGCACCCCATGATCGCAGCCTCCCGCCTGCCTGCATCCCCTGGTCGTCTCCCGGGCCCAGGCTTCATTTGGCCGCAAATATCCTCCGGGGGGTTGGGGGTGGAAAACCCCCAATCTCTGACCGTGCAAGCAATGGATAAGGCATGAGCGACTGGCTGATCTCGCTTGAGGGCACAGAGGCGGGCCATCAGGCGGCACTTTGGCTGGCGCTGATGGCGGCCTTCTTACATGCGGTTTTTGGCGCGCTGCAAAAGGGCAAGCACGATCCTTGGCTGTCGCGTGGGTCAATTGACGCCTCCTATGGGTTGATGGCGGCGCCTTTTGCACTGTTTGTGGTGCCCTGGCCCGAACCGCATATGTGGCCGATTTTTGCTATGGTCTGGCTTATTCACATTACCTACAAGGTGTTGCAGGCGCTGGCCTATACCAAGGGCAGCTATACGGTGGTCTACCCGGTGGTGCGCGGGACCGGGCCGCTGTTCACCGTCATCGGATCTTATTATCTATTCGGAGAGGTGTTTTCACTGGTGCAATGGGCCGGTATCGGCGTGTTGCTGGCGGGAATTTTCGGGCTGGCGGCCTATAATTATCGATATCTGGTGACCGAACGCGACACCCTTGGGCTGGCGATGGCTCTGGCGCTGGTGACAGGTCTCTTCGTGGCGCTTTATACCACATATGATGCCTATGGGATCCGCGCCACTGCCGATCCTTTTACCTTTCTTGCGTGGTTCTTCCTGATAGATTCCCTGGCGCTGCCGCCCTATGCCTATCTGCGCTGGCGGCGCATGGCCGATCGGCCAGCTCTGGCGCCACTTGCCGTGCGGGGGGTGTTTGGCGGGCTGGTGGCCTTTGCCTCCTTTGGCGCGGTGATGCTGGCAACCCGGCTGGACAAGGTGGGCGAGGCTGCAGTCTTGCGCGAAACCTCCACCGTTTTTGCCGCGCTCATCGGTTGGCTGGTGTTAAAGGAAACCGTTGGTCCGCGGCGCATTGCCTTGATGGCTTTGATCGCGCTGGGGGCCGTGATAGTGGAAATGGGTGGCTGATCTCAGTCGGCATACAGCCCCATAGTACAGGCCCCAATCGGGGAAAGAGACAGCAACAGGAGAGCCCATGACGCGCCCAGAAAAAACTGCAGTCAAGCAGATCAATCCCACCCTGAAGATGGTGCTGGAGCTTGGTCCTATTGTGCTGTTTTTCATCGGTTACCTGAAGCTGCGCGAGGATGTGTTCTTGATCGCAGGTCAGGAATACAAAGGCTTTATCGTGGTCACGGCCGCCTTTATCCCGCTGATGATCCTGTCGACCCTGGCCCTGTGGAAACTGACCGGGCATCTGTCAAAGATGCAGATTGCGACGCTGGTGCTGGTTGTCTTCATGGGGGGGCTGTCGGTCTGGCTCAATGATGAGCGGTTTTTCAAAATGAAACCGACGCTGATCTATTTGCTGTTTGGCGGTGCGCTGGGCGTGGGGCTGTTGCGGGGGCAAAGCTATCTAAAGCTGGTGATGGAAGAGCTGATGCCGCTGGAACACGAGGGCTGGATGATCCTGACCCGGCGCATCTGCCTGTTCTTTCTGGCTTTGGCCGTGGCAAACGAGGCGATTTGGCGCAGCCAGAGCACCGACACCTGGGTCTATTTCAAGACCTTTGGTTTGCCGGTGGCGATGTTTGCCTTCTTCATGTTTCAGGGGCAGGTCTTTCAGAAACATGGTATTTCCGATGACGATGAGAAAGAGGTCTAGGCCCTGATCTCTTCATCCGGCACCACTGGGGCCAGAGCCTAGGCAACTGTCAATGCCTTATCCCGTCGGTGCCTGCGACTGATCAAATGCGATCATTTGCCAAACAGTACCTTCTGCGCCTGGCTGTCAGAGCGATCGGCGCGCCTTTCGGCTTCTAATTTGCGCCCTGCAATGATGCCAGGCCGCGCCCATAGGTCCTGCAACCAGCGCGCCATATGCGGCTTGTCCTCCAGGCTTTGTTCCTGCCCCTCCCAGAGAGAGGCCCAGGGCCAGATCGCTATATCGGCAATGGTAAAGCTGTCGCCTGCCACAAACTGATGATCGGCCAGCTGGCGGTTCAATACGCCATAAAGCCGCATAACCTCTGCCCGGTAGCGATCCTGGGCATAGGGGATGGGATCCGGGGCATATTTCAGAAAGTGATGCGCCTGACCGGCCATCGGCCCCAGCCCACCCATCTGCCACATCAGCCATTGATCCACGGCCAGCCGCTCTCGTTCGGTATCGCCGTAAAATTGTCCGGTTTTGCGTGCCAGATACTGCAGGATTGCACCGCTCTCAAACAGTGAGATGGGCGCGCCGTCGGGCCCTTGCGGATCAATGATGGCGGGCATCCGGTTATTGGGAGAGATTTTCAGGAAATCCGGTGCGAACTGGTCTCCCTTGGAGATATTGATCAGGTTGACGCGATAGGGCAGGCCCATTTCTTCAAGTGCGATAGAGATCTTCCAGCCATTTGGCGTCGGCCAATAATAAAGCGTAATTGGGTCCTGCATGATCCGTCCTTCGTAAACCGCGTTGCGCCAAAGCAGAGCATGTGCCGCGCGCAAGAACAAGGTTGCCCTGTCTGGTCTGCGCAATCGGCAGGCTGGCGCGCGGACCCAGACCGCCAGGGTCCGACAGAGGCCAAATGCTGCCGATGCCAGATCAGCTTGCCTGTCCGCGAATCTTTTTCAACCCTGTGATGGCTACGCACCAAGGTCAGTAAAGCGCAGGAAGCGCCCTTTGCAAACTTGGCCGTTTGACGCAATCAGCTGAGGATTTGTGCTGCGGCGCAGCTCGCCGTTTCTGCCGTTCGCCGCGACTGCGAGGTTCTGGAGCCGGTGAACTCACACAGAACGGACAAAGTTGCCGTTTGCCAACTCAACTCGAGAGCCCGCATTGGGAGATTGAGAATCACGATTTTAGCAGATTATTGTTTCATCGACATCACTTAAGCTTCGTTCAATTTGCACGGTTGGCGGGGCGCGTAGTGTTTGCAGGATGACGCAGCTGCGTTCTGCGGCGTCGATAAGCGCGTTCAGATGCGGCTTTGACAAATCACACTCCGTTTTCAGGTTGACCTTCATATGCGCGTTTTGAAACCCAACAGGTACACCGTCACCTGTCATCAGCGCCCCTCGAACGTCTGCACCCAGACTGACCCGCACTTCGAGGTGGCTCAGTTTTATCTCCTTGAGGTTGGCAATCATGCGGATCGCCGTATCAAGGCAACTTGCCAACGCAGCGGCAAGGAGTTCGCCGGGGCATGGAAAATCGCTTTCGCCTCCGACGGCTTTGTGAACGGATACGGGGATATCCAAGGGCACACCTTCGCCGCAAACGACATGGCCGTGGATTGGATGATCAGCGGGAACCTGGACATCAACCGTCGTCGCATGGTCATACACCCAAGCGGCATCCGGCGTGTCATGATAGAGCTTGCGCAGTGGTAATTGGCGGTTGAAAATATTGGTCTGCTGTCTTTCTGCGAAAGAAAGGATGTGGCTCAGGTGTTTGGGATCCAGTGACATTTTATCGCCCCCGCCCAAGTCCGGGTACAAACGCCGGAACTTCACGCTGATAGGCGCGATAGTCATTGCCGATCTCGGCAATCAGATCTTTTTCTTCGAGATGAAGCACCGCGATGACGATGTATCCTGTGGTCACCAACGCGAATAAAAGATGCCCCACCGACATGGTTGGCGCTGCCCAAAAGGCAATCAGAAACCCGGTCATGATGGGATGACGCACCAATCTGTATAGGCCGACTTTGAGGAAGCCCGGATGTGTTGCGTTTCGGTTTTTCAGGTTCGCGTAGATTTGCTTCAGGCCAAACAGATCAAAGTGATCAATCATGAAGGTCGATGTCAAAACCACCAGCCAGCCGATCCCGAACAGCACGGTCAACACCGTTCCGAAGGCGGTATTGCCGACATCCCATACTGGTGTCGCAAGCGGCTGCCAGAACACGAAGATCAGGATCAGGGCAGCACATGTCATTAAAATATACGTGCTGCGTTCAGCGGCTTTGGGAATGATTTTTGTCCAGAGGCGTTTGAACGCGGGACGCGCCATGATGCTGTGTTGAAGCGCGAAGGCAGACAGCAGCGCCAGATTGATTATGATTGAAGTTGCGACTGCCCCCTGTACGCCGGAATCAATGGATTTTGGCACCAGAATGTTGCCAACAAATCCAATGGAATACAGGAATGTAACCAGAAAGATGACGTAGGCAGAGATGCCATATAGGAATGTAACTGAGCGGCCCATGGCGAACTCCTTAAATTGCGAAATCACCCGTGAAATCGGGCGTGCCTCAAGGATGAGCGCTGAGATGGGTTGGAGATACTCCACATTCTGTACCAAACCACTACACAATCCGTAGTAGTCAGAAAGCCCATGATCACTATAGGCTATCAAGATGGATGGAAAAACGAAGAACATATCTGGCAGCCTGTGCCCGGCAATGGCATCCGCAGATATATTGGGCGACAAATGGACCCTGTTATTGTTGCGCGAGATGCTCCTAGGAACGACTCGGTTCGGCCGGTTTCAAAAGGCCATCCCAAGGATGTCACCTTCGATCTTAAGCAAGCGGCTAAAGACGCTGGAGGCTGCTGACATAATCATTCGAAAGGCAGCGCCATCTGGTCAGGCGACCGAATATAAGCTTACGCGTTCTGGCCGGGAACTTGGGCCCATTGTCGAAAACATGGCTGTCTGGGGTATGCGGTGGCGCAAACGCAGTATCGCGGCGCAAGATTGTGATGTCGGCGGGTTCATGTGGGATTTTCACCGAACGCTGAATACCGCAGGCTTGCCCGACGGGGAAACCGTCATCCTCGTGCAAATATCCGACCGTGCCGATCTTAATTCATGGTGGGTGATTGCAAACGGCGATGCGGTCGACCTTTGCATCGACGATCCGGGGCATGAGGTTGATGTCTATTTGACGACGACGCTCGCAAATCTGATAGCGCTTTGGTTCGGGGATGTGGATCTGCAATCGGCGGTGAATGACAAAACCATATTTTTGGACGGGCCTAGACACCTGCTAAACACTGCGCAGGACTGGATGGCGCAGTCTCCACTTGTCGGAGTCCGGTCCGCCTCTATAGCTGGTTGATTTTCCTTGTCCAGTTTATGACCCTGACCTTTGGTCAAAAAGCAGACCTTCATGCGGGCGGAAAATGTGACTGACACGTTGGACTTGGCTTTACAGGCGTCAGGGTGCGATCAGGTCAACGTTGTCCACAAACCGCGCCTACTCAGCGACAACGGCTCCAGCTACGTCTCGGGCGATCTGGCTGAATCGCTGCAGGACAAAGGCAGGAAGCAATCACTGAGCGCCGTATCATCCCCAGACGCAGGGCAAGATCGAGCGTTGGCATCAAACCTTAAAGAACCAGATCCTGCTGGAAAACTACTTCCTGCCCGGCGCTCTCTAAGCCCAGATCGAAACCTTCGTCGATCATTACAACCATCAGCGTTATCACGAGAGCCTGAACAACGTTACGCTAGTCGATGTCTACTTTGGCCTTGGCAGGGCAATTTTGGAACAACAAGAAAGGATCAAACAGAAGACGCTCGAAGCGTGACGCTTGCATCACAGCCAACGCGCCGCACAATCAAACCAACCAGATGAGCCCACTCTCTCTTGGTTTAGGCCGCCTGTGGTTCCAAAAAACTGACGACAGACAAGGATCCTCGATCCCCAGAAGAACGCAAGTGCGAATAAAGGATGCAGAGATGTTATTGGCGCGATAGGGGAGATCGAGGCATTTTCTGAGCTTGATGGCATGGAATGGATAATAGCTACCGCCTCGGGCGTGCGTTCACACCAGACGTTGTTTCCGATTTCCCCCCTGGGTTCTTCATATCTCGAACCAAGACCCTGTTGTTCTCAGGTTCGAAATCTTCCCATCTTATTCGGACTATTTCGTCTTGGCGCCGGGTCGAGAATATTGCGAAAGACAATAGACTTGTGCATGGGCATGTGACCCCTGATTGCGCTGTCTTCATAGTGCGCCATGAGTCGGTCCAGCTCGTCAAGGGGGGGGCGCCTATCGCGGCGATTCGATTTTGGAATGAGCCCAAGTTGTTTGCAGACAGCGAGAGCATCAGTCATGGCGATTGGGGCCAGGTCGATATTCCAAGCCGGACGAGCCAACCGAAACACAGGGGCAAGGTGCGAGAGGTAGTTTCCTACCGTTGAAGTTGCGCGTCCTTGTCCAAGCTCTCTAGCGAAATCTCCGATCTTTTGACTGGTGATCTCTTCACAGGTTTTTGAGAAAATTCGGTTTTGGTCAATTTTGCAAGGACTTGCGCCTTTGATTTTCCATAGCTCTTTATGTGGTCTTCTATGTATCTGCATATGGCATCGGCTAGGGTGGTTTTGGGGCCTCAGGCTTTCTCCAGGGCGCCAGGTTCGCACAGCTCTTTTTCTCTTCTCTCCATCCAGGCCTTGGCGCTAGAGCGGCGAGGAAACTGCCGGGATTCTCTGAAAGTTGGTTCCCCCTTGCGTTTCAAGATGATTTGAGCCTTATAGGCGATGCGTCCGTTGGATAACTAGCGCTCTTCATTAGTGCCCCTGCTATTTGGTACGCCCTGAGTGTCTAGGTATGCCTTGGGGGCATGCCATCAAAAGGGAATGGCCGTAAATGCAGGGAAATAGGGGAAACATACGCTGTTTCAATGCTGGATTTCGAGCGATTCTTGGCTTAAAGCATTGAAATATTAGGGGGTTTTCCCCTGATTGTGGTCGATTTGTAACCGGATTGCGGGCCACTATAAATAATCCGCTAAAGAGGTCAGGACGTGAAGGACCCCCTTTCGCTTGGCCGGACGGGGGTTTTTTGTTGCGCAACAGGCGCAGGAGGACATGACATGAGTGAGAGCTGGAACAACCGCACCAAGCTGGTGCACGGTGGCACACGCCGCAGCCAGTATGGCGAAGTCAGCGAGGCGATCTTTCTGACACAGGGGTTTGTCTACGAGAGCGCCGAACAGGCCGAAGCACGCTTTATCGAGACTGGACCGGATGAATTCATCTATGGGCGCTATGGCAATCCGACTGTGGCCATGTTTGAAGAGCGTATAGCCTTGTTGGAAGGGGCGGAGGATGCCTTTGCCACGGCCTCGGGTATGGCGGCGGTCAACGGTGCGCTGACCTCTATTCTAAAGGCTGGCGATCACGTCGTTTCTGCCAAGGCACTGTTTGGCTCCTGTCTGTATATTCTTGAAGGAATTCTGTCGCGCTATGGGGTTGAGGTCACATTTGTCGATGGGACTGATCTGGAGCAATGGCGCGCGGCGGTGCGGCCAGACACCAAGGCGGTGTTCTTTGAAAGCATGTCCAACCCCACCCTGGAGGTGATCGACATCACCGCCGTAGCCAGCATCGCCCATGCGGTTGGTGCCACCGTGGTGGTGGACAATGTCTTTTCGACACCGGTGTTTTCCGATGCCATCGCGCAGGGCGCGGATGTGGTGGTCTATTCGGCTACCAAGCATATCGACGGCCAGGGCAGGGTGCTGGGCGGGGTGATCCTGGGGACGCGTGATTTCATCCGCGGTACGGTTGAACCCTATATGAAACATACCGGCGGCAGCCTCAGCCCGTTCAACGCCTGGACATTGCTCAAGGGGTTGGAAACCATTGAACTGCGGGTCAGGGCACAGGTTGAGACGGCGCTGAAGATCGCAACCGAGTTGACTGGTCATCCGGCACTGGAGCGGATGATCTATCCCGGTCTTGCGACCCATGCGCAGCATGATCTGGTGCAAAGCCAGCTGCAGGGCAATGGCGGCACGGTGTTGGCGCTGGATCTGAAGGGCGGCAAAGAGGCGGCCTTTCAGTTCCTCAATGCGATGACTATCCCGGTGATTTCAAACAACCTGGGCGATGCAAAATCCATCGCCACCCATCCGGCCACCACCACCCACCAGCGGCTGCCCGAAGCGCAAAAGACTGAACTGGGCATCACCTCGGGCCTAGTGCGCTTCTCTGTCGGGCTAGAGGATGCGGGCGATCTGATCGCGGATCTGACCCAGGCTCTGGCGGCATCGCAGGGCTAGGTTGCAGCTATCTTTGGCGCCCTCTTTTCACGCGAGAGGGGGCGCCGCTTAGTGAACCTGTTTTCACCCAAGGCGTCAGAACCGGGGGGGAACCTGCCGTATTTGCGTGATCCATTTTGAAGTTTGCCACGTAAAGGTATAAATAGATTATGTGGCTGCGGGCATTGCGTGGCCAAATCGGAGAGCTGTGTGCAATGAATATTCTCAACCGTGATCTGCCTGATGTCCCGGATCAGCAAGAGGCCGAGGCAGCCCTGGCGCTGCTGCGCAAGTGGGCCGAAACGGTCACGCCGACCGAACTGGCACAATTGGATCCGGCCCTGGCGCGGCTTTTGCCGGGGCGTGCGGTCAGCAATTATCCCGATCTGGCGCGCAGCTACCCGCAGGATTTCAAATCGGATGAGGCTTATCGTGCGACCCTGCCCGATCTGCAAAATGGCCCTGCCAGCCTGATCCGCGGCGCGAAAGAGCAGATCCAGCATGTTGGCATTTCCAATTTCCGCCTGCCGATCCGGTTCCACAGCCGAGATGGGAACGATCAGACATTGGAAACCAGCATAACCGGATCTGTTAGCCTGGAGGCTGGGAAAAAGGGCATCAACATGTCTCGGATCATGCGATCCTTTTACAAACACGCCGAAAAAACATTTAGTTTCGAGGTGATGGAGGCCACGCTGAGCGATTACCTTACGGATCTTGACAGTATGGATGCGCGGCTGCAAATGCGGTTTTCCTTTCCGGTGCGGATTGAAAGCCTGCGCTCTGGTCTGTCCGGTTATCAATATTACGACATTGCGCTGGAACTGGTGCAGACTGGGGGGCAGCGCCACAAGATCATGCATCTGGACTATGTTTATTCCTCGACCTGCCCCTGTTCGCTGGAGCTGAGTGAACATGCCCGCCAGGCGCGCGGCCAGCTGGCAACGCCGCATTCGCAACGCTCTGTGGCGCGGATTTCGGTGGCGCTGGATCCCGCAGGCGAATGTCTGTGGTTCGAGGATCTGATTGGCCATTGCCGCCAGGCTGTGCCAACCGAGACACAGGTCATGGTCAAACGAGAGGATGAGCAGGCCTTTGCCGAGCTGAATGCCGCCAATCCGATCTTTGTCGAGGATGCTGCCCGGTTGTTCTGCGAGGTCCTGCAAGGAGATTCGCGCATTGGCGATTTCCGGGTTGTCGCCAGCCACCAGGAAAGCCTGCACAGTCACGACGCCATCAGCATCTTGACCCAAGGGGCGCTTTTTGCGCAGCCAAGCCTGGATCCGAAACTGTTTTCAACCCTGATTCATCAGGGCTGATCCTGCACAGGGATTTACAGGTGCCGGACCTGAAAGACCTGTTTGGTGGCGTATTTACCGCCATGCGGCTTTGGTTCTGGCGGTTGATGGTGTCTGCTTTGCAGCGTTGCCCGTCTGCATGTGACACAGAGGATACGCCGCCTGTGTCTTGACAGTTTCGCCGTGGCGGGCCAACGCTCCCTCTTATGTTGGATTTTCGACCCGTTGGATATGTGATCGGCCTTCTGGTTGTGATCTTGGGGGGCATGATGGTGTTCCCTTTTGTTGCCGACCTTCTGGAGGGGCGGGGCCACTGGCCTGTCTTTTTGGAAAGCGGTATCATTACCATGCTGGCGGGGGCGCTGATGGCGCTTAGCTGTGGCAGCGCCACGCAAAAAGGGCTGTCCATCCAGCAGACCTTTTTGCTGACCACCTTGGTCTGGGTTGCCCTGCCGATATTTGGCGCGCTGCCCTTTATGCTTGGGGCGACCGAGCTCAGCTTTACCAATGCGTTTTTTGAAGCCATGTCTGGCTTGACCACGACCGGGTCAACGGTGATTTCCGGTCTGGATGCACTGCCCAAGGGGCTGTTGCTGTGGCGCGGTATCCTGCAATGGCTGGGGGGCATCGGGATCATTGTGGTCGCCATGGTTTTCCTGCCCGAACTGCGGGTCGGGGGTATGCAGATCTTCAAGTCTGAAGCCTTTGATACAATGGGGAAAATTTTACCACGGGCGCAGGCGATTGCGAAACAGATCGCATTGATTTATCTGGGCCTCACAGTGACCTGCATGGTCGTCTATATGGCCCTGGGCATGGGCTCATTTGATGCACTGGTCCACGCCATGACCACGATGTCGACGGGTGGGTTTTCCAATTATGATGCGTCATTTGGCACCTTTTCCGGTCCGCCAGAATATGCAGCCTCGGTTTTCATGATCCTCGCGGCGCTGCCTTTCGTGCGCTATGTGCAGCTGATCAATGGCCAGGCGAACCCGCTGATTAGTGACAGTCAAGTGCGGGCATTCCTTGCCACGATTGCGATCCTGGTCGCGGTGACCGCCACCGTCCTGGGAACCATATTTCCGCATCACCCCGAGCAGGCGGTGCGCGAAGCGCTGTTCAACATCACCTCCATCATATCCGGCACCGGCTATGCCAGTGTCGACTATATGAAATGGGGCAGCTTTCTGATTATGGTGTTCTTCTTTGTCGGGTTGATCGGCGGCTGTGCGGGCTCTACCGCCTGTTCGGTCAAGATCTTTCGCTATCAGCTGCTCTTTGCCTCTATCCGGGTGCAAATCCAGCGCATCAGATCGCCGCATGGGGTTTTTGCCCCGCGGTTTCAGGGGCGCGCTGTTGGATCAGATGTGCTGAGCTCGGTGATTTCTTTTTTCATGTTCTTCGTGGTGACAATGGGGATCGTGGCCTGGGCCCTGGCGCTGACCGGGCTGGATTTCATCACCGCGATATCCGGTGCCGCCACGGCGGTGGCTAATGTGGGGCCTGGTCTGGGGGATACCATCGGTCCGGCGGGTAATTTCGCCTCGCTGAATGATGCGGCAAAATGGATCCTCAGCAGCGCCATGCTGATTGGTCGGCTAGAGCTGATGGCGGTTTATGCCATTCTTACAGTACGGTTTTGGCGCGCCTAGGCCCTGCATTAGGCCCTTTGGCGCTTGTATCGCTACAATCCATAGCCTTGCCCTTGAAACCACAAGCCCCTATGAGGCATTGATCGGAAACAGCGAGCGCACGGAGACTTTTGCCCATGCCCGTTCTAGTAATGAAATTTGGCGGCACTTCGGTCGCCAATCTCGACCGGATTAAACGCGCGGCCAAACGTGTTGGCGTCGAAGTGGCAAAGGGCTATGATGTCATTGTCATCGTCTCTGCCATGTCTGGTAAAACCAATGAGATGGTTGGCTGGGTCAATGAGACGTCGCCGCTGTTTGACGCCCGCGAATATGATGCCGTGGTGTCATCCGGGGAAAATGTCACCGCCGGATTGATGGCGCTGACCCTGCAGGAAATGGATATTCCCGCCCGCAGCTGGCAGGGCTGGCAGGTGCCGTTGAAAACCACCAGCGCCCATAGCCAGGCCCGGATCGAAGAGATCCCGCCGGAGAACATCAACGCCAAGTTTGGCGAAGGCATGCGTGTTGCTGTGGTGGCCGGCTTTCAGGGGATCAGCGCTGAGGGGCGTATCACCACACTGGGTCGAGGCGGGTCTGATACCACCGCCGTGGCCTTTGCCGCCGCGTTCGAGGCCGAGCGCTGCGATATCTACACGGATGTGGATGGCGTCTATACCACCGACCCGCGGATCTGCGGCAAGGCGCGCAAGCTCGACAAGATCTCATTTGAAGAAATGCTGGAACTGGCCTCGCTGGGGGCCAAGGTGCTGCAGACCCGCTCGGTAGAGCTGGCGATGCGCTACAAGGTGAAACTGCGCGTTCTTTCAAGCTTTGAAGAACAATCCGACGCGGCGGGTACGCTGGTCTGCGATGAGGAGGAAATCATGGAATCCAATGTTGTGGCCGGTGTGGCCTATTCCCGCGACGAAGCCAAAGTGACGCTGATGTCGGTTGCTGACCGTCCAGGCATCGCCGCGATCATTTTTAATGCGCTTTCTGATGGTGGCGTGAACGTCGACATGATCGTGCAGAACATCTCGGAAGATGGCCGCACGGATATGACCTTTTCCTGCCCAACGGATCAGGTGAGCCGTGCCGATCAGGCGCTGTTGCGCATCAAGGAACAGGGTGAGCTGAACTACGCCGAGCTGGTGGCAGATAAGGATGTCGCCAAGGTCTCTGTGGTGGGTATTGGCATGCGCTCGCAGTCGGGTGTTGCTGCCAAAATGTTCAAGGTGCTCTCTGATGAGGGTATCAACATCAAGGTCATTACAACCTCTGAGATCAAGATTTCCGTTCTTATTGATCGGAAATACATGGAACTTGCGGTCCAAGCACTGCATGATGCTTTTGAATTGGATAAGGCAGCCTGATCACTCGGGCTGCCTGCCACAAAAAATATGTGAACAGGGCCCATGGTCGAAAGTACTGAATCTGAAAGTCGCAAGCTGCTTGGCCGCTTGCGCGAGGCTATGGCCGGGGACAACCCTGGCCAGGCCCGTTTGGACAAGATCACCCATCTGATTGGCGACAGCATCGGTACCGAGGTGTGTTCGGTCTATCTGTTTCGCGATGATGACACGCTTGAGCTCTGCGCCAGTGAAGGTCTGAATGTCGAATCCGTACACCAGACCCGAATGCGCATTGGCGAAGGTCTGGTGGGCCGGGTTGCCAAGTTTGGCAAGGTGATCAATACCCCAGATGCCCCCAATGCCAAGGGGTTCCGCTATATGCCGGAAACCGGCGAAGAACGGTTTTCTTCCTTTCTTGGTGTGCCGATTCAACGGCTTGGCGAAATGCTTGGCGTGCTTGTAGTACAGTCGAAGGATGCCCGTGAATTTTCGTCGGATGCGGTTTACGCGCTAGAGGTGGTGGCGATGGTCATTGCCGAGATGACAGAGCTTGGGGCCTTTGTCGGCGAGGGGGCGGCGTTGTCGCCGCTGCACCAGCAGCCGGTTCTGTTGTCCGGTACTGCCGCCCAGGAGGGCGCTGCAGAGGGCCATGTCTGGCTGCATGAACCGCGCGTGCTGGTCACCAATCCAATCGCCGATGACCCCGAGCGCGAGCAGGTGCGGCTGGGCGAAGCCGTGGAACAGCTGCGCATGGGCGTCGACAAGATGCTGGAGATCTCGCAAAACGGCGATAAGGAACAGCTGGAGGTCCTTGAGGCCTATCGCATGTTCGCCAATTCCAAGGGCTGGATGCGGCGGATGGAGGAAGATATCGCACGCGGGCTCAGCGCCGAGGCCGCAGTGGAAAAGGAACAATCCCAGGCCCGTGCCCGGCTGTCGCAGGCGCAGGATGCCTACCTGCGAGAACGGCTGAGTGATCTGGACGATCTGTCCAACCGGTTGCTGCGCATTCTGACCGGCCAGGGGGCCGAAACCGGGGCCGAACTGCCAGAGGATCCGATTCTGGTGGCGCGCAATATCGGACCGGCGGAACTTCTGGAATATGGCCGCAACCTCAAAGGCATTGTGCTCGAGGAAGGCTCGGTTGGATCGCATGCGGCGATCGTGGCGCGGGCATTGGCGATACCACTGGTGGTCAATGCCAAACGGATCAGCACTGAGGCGTTGAACGGCGATCATATCATGGTGGATGGCGAACAGGGCGTGGTGCATCTGCGCCCCGACGATACCGTGGTCGGGGCCTTTCGCGACAAGATCGCCATGTTGGCCCAGGCACAGCAACGCTATGCCTCGATCCGCGACAAACCGGCGGTAACTCTGGATGGTCAGAAGATCGACCTAGTGATGAACGCAGGGCTGATGGCGGATCTGCCATCGCTGGAAAATTCGGGTGCCGAGGGCGTTGGCCTGTTCCGCACCGAGCTGCAATTTCTGGTGCGCAACCAGATGCCCCGGCGTTCGGAGCTGGTTGCCCTGTATAAACGGGTGCTGGATGCGGCACATGGCAAGAGGGTTGTCTTTCGAACCTTGGACATCGGCTCTGACAAGGTGCTGCCCTATATGAAGCCCAACGATGAGCCGAACCCGGCTTTGGGCTGGCGCGCGATCCGGGTGGGGCTGGACAAGCCCGGCATCATGCGGATGCAATTGCAGGCCTTGATGCGGGCCGCGGATGGGCGGCCTTTGACGGTGATGTTTCCCTTCGTGGCCCAGGCCGATGAATACCGCGCGGCGCGCGATGAGGTGACCAAAACACTGGAACGTGAGCGTATTCTTGGCCACGCCCTACCAGAGAGCCTTGAGATCGGCGCAATGCTGGAAACCCCATCTTTGGCCTTTGCCCCGCAAAAGTTCTTTGATGATGTTGGCTTCATCTCGGTGGGCGGCAATGATCTGAAGCAGTTTTTCTTTGCCGCCGACCGCGAGAATGAGCGTGTGCGCAAGCGGTATGACAGTCTGAATGTGAGCTTCCTAAGCCTGATTGAGCAGATTGTTGAGCGCTGCGCCATCTCTGGCACCCCGCTCAGTTTCTGTGGTGAAGATGCCGGCCGCCCCATTGAGGCAGTCTGCCTTGCGGCAATGGGGATGCATACGCTGTCAATGCGGCCCGCTTCAATTGGACCTGTTAAGTCTTTGTTAATGAGGGTTAACCTGGCTGATCTGCGGCGCGTTATCTTTGCCTCACGTCACCGTGGCGACCAATCGGTTCGCGGTGCGGTTATGCGTTACCTACGCGAAGTCTGACCTGCGCCCGCGCTGTTCGCCCCACCCTTGGCTATTCCGCGTCGCCCGCCTGGTCTGCTAGCAGTTTGCTGCGGCGAGCGGGCTTTGTCCGGCGGTTTTGTCGCCTTTTTTCTGATTTTCTGTCGGTTTTCTGGGGGTGAACTTGTCTTATATCGTATATATCTGTGTGTTTTTTTGACAAAATGGCGGAAAAGTTACTGTTTTTCAACTTTTTAGGTGCGTTTGTCGTGTTTGGCTGACCTTCGCAGTGATCAGGGGGGGCGAAAACCTGGGCGCAGTTCGGGATTTACGGCATTTTCTGTTCTATGGCGCGGCGACTATTATGGCTTGTCCCATTTTTCTACCAAGTTACTCACTTAAGAGTGCATCTTAATACACTGTTAATAAGTGTTAAAATTAAGATATCCATAGGGGGCTGTGGATATTCGAATTGTCGGTGTGCTGGGGGCTTTGGTGCCACGCCGCGCAGGCAGGTTTGGGCAGAGGCGCTTGGCGGCCTGATAGTCGAATTAACTTCAAGCCTGAAACTTTAAGCTTGAAGTTTTTTCACGCCAATCTATCCTGACTTCATAATCTACTTCCAGGGAGAATGGGTCATGAAAGTCGCATGTTTAGGAGGCGGGCCAGCCGGGCTCTATTTTGCAATCTCGTTGAAGTTGCGGCAACCCGAGGCTGAGGTCACGGTGTTCGAGCAGAACAAGGCTGACGATACCTTTGGCTGGGGCGTGGTTCTGTCTGACGACGCGCTAGAAAACCTGAGCAAGAATGACCCCTCCAGCGCCCAGTCTATCAAAGAGAATTTCGCCTATTGGGATGATATTGCCGTGGTGCAAAATAGCGTGCGCACGGTTTCTCAGGGGCATGGCTTTGCCGGGATTGGCCGTAAGAAGATGCTTTTGATCCTGCAAGAGCGCGCCCTGGCGCTTGGTGTTGATCTGCGCTTTGAATCCCGTGCTAAACCTGCCTCGGACTATCAGAAAGACTATGACGTGGTGGTGGGCTGCGATGGACTGAACTCTGCGGTGCGCAACGAGTTTGCCGATCACTTCAAACCGAATGTTGATGTGCGCCCCTGCAAGTTTATCTGGCTGGGAACGCATCAGAAATTTGATGATGCCTTCACCTTTGTCTTTGAGAAGACCAAACATGGCTGGGTCTGGATCCATGCCTATCAATTCGACGACAATACCGCGACGGTGATTGTCGAATGTTCGGGCGAGACCTGGGATCGCTGGGGCTTTGAGGATATGTCCAAGGAAGAGATTATCCGCACCTGCGAGGAGATCTTTTCCGATCATCTGGGCGGTCACAACCTGATTTCCAACGCGGATCATTTGCGTGGTTCTGCGGTTTGGATCAACTTTCCGCGGGTGCTCTGTGATAAGTGGCACCATGAAAACGTGGTGCTGCTGGGGGATGCCTCGGCCACGGCGCATTTCTCGATTGGCTCTGGCACGCGGCTTGCCTTTGATAGCGCCATTGCCCTGGCAGAGCTGCTAACCTGCGAGACCAGCCTAGAGCGCGCCTTTGAACGCTACCAGGAAGAGCGGCGCCTGGATGTGTTGCGGTTACAATCGGCGGCGCGCAATTCGTTGGAATGGTTCGAGGATGTGGAGCGCTACCTGGATATGGATCCGGTGCAGTTCAATTATTCCCTGCTGACGCGCAGCCAGCGTATTTCCCATGAAAACCTGCGCCTGCGTGATCCGAACTGGCTGGAATCGGCGGAAAAGTGGTTTCAAAACAAGGCTGGTGTGCCAGCGGATGCCCCGGTGCGTGCGCCGATGTTTGCCCCCTACCAACTGCGCGATATGCATCTGAAGAACCGCATCGTGGTCTCGCCGATGGCGCAGTACAAGGCGGTAGAGGGCTGCCCCACCGATTGGCACCTGATCCATTATGGCGAACGCGCCAAGGGGGGCGCCGGACTGGTCTACACTGAAATGACCTGCGTCAGCCCCGAGGGGCGGATCACGCCAGGCTGCCCCGGTCTTTATGCACCCGAACATGAAGCGGCCTGGACGCGTCTGGTGGATTTTGTGCATCAGGAAACCGATGCCAAGATCTGTTGCCAGATTGGTCATTCGGGGCGCAAGGGGTCGACGCAGGTTGGCTGGGAAACCATGGATGCGCCACTGCCGAATGGCAACTGGGATCTGGTCTCAGCCTCGGCGGTGCCCTGGTCGGATCAAAACGCCACTCCGCGAGCGATCAGCCGCGTTGAAATGGACCAGATCAAAGGCGAATTTACCGCCGCCGCCGAGATGGCAGCACGTTGTGGATTTGACATGATCGAACTTCATGCGGCGCATGGCTATCTGATTTCATCATTCATTTCACCCAAATCAAACATTCGCCAGGATGAGTACGGCGGGCCGCTGGAAAACCGGATGCGCTACCCGCTAGAGGTCTTTTCCGCCATGCGCGCGGTCTGGCCGACGGACAAGCCGATGTCGGTGCGCATCTCTGCCACGGATTGGCTGGGGGCGGATGGGGTCACCCCGGAAGAGGCGGTCGATATCGCGCGGGCCTTCTCTGAAGCGGGGGTTGATATTGTCGATGTCTCTGCCGGGCAGACCTCGGTTGAAGGTCAGCCCGTCTATGGCCGTATGTTCCAGACGCCGTTTTCCGACCGGATCCGCAACGAGGCGGGCCTGGCCACCATGGCGGTGGGAAATATCTACGAGGCTGATCATGCCAATTCCATCCTGATGGCGGGGCGGGCCGATTTGGTCTGTGTCGGGCGTCCGCATCTAGCAGACCCCTATTGGACCCTGCATGAGGCCACCAAACTGGGGGATCGTGCGGGCACATGGCCGCTGCCCTATCTTGCCGGTCGCGATCAGGCCTGGCGTCTGGCGGACCGCGAAACAGAGGTGATCCGAGCATGAGCTTTGCTGGCAAACATGTTGTTATCACTGGCGGTGGCTCGGGTCTGGGGGCGGAACTTGCGCGCCAGTTTGCTGTGCAAGAGGCCCGCGTTACCATCCTTGGGCGGCGCGCAGAGGCCCTGCAGGAGGTGGCGGCAGAAACCGGTGCCCTGCCGCTGTCCTGCGATGTCACAGTGCGGGACAGTCTCGATCAGGCAATCAAGGCGGCGACAGCCAAGCAGGGCGGGGTTGATATTGCCCTGGCCAATGCGGGGGCTGCGCCGTCAAAGCCGTTTGAACGCATGACACCGGAAGATTTCACCGGAGCGCTTGGGGTCAACCTGCTGGGGGTGTTCAATCTGTGGCAGGCCTGTCTGCCGATGATGAAGCAGGCAGGTTGGGGGCGGTTGATCGCCGTGGCTTCAACTGCAGGGCTAAAGGGCTATCCATATGTGTCAGGCTACTGCGCGGCCAAACATGGGGTGGTGGGCCTGACCCGTGCCCTGGCGATTGAGCTCGCCAAGACGGGGGTGACGGCAAATGCTCTGTGTCCGGGCTTTATCGAGACGCCCTTGCTCCAGAACTCGCTTGAGACCATCGTGAAAACCACTGGCATGTCATCGGAACAAGCCGCAAAATCACTGCGCCGTGGTAATCCGCAGGATCGCTTTATCCAACCGGGTGAAGTGGCCGAGGCTGCATTGTGGCTGGCAAGCGTTGGCGCGTCTTCGGTGAATGGGGCTGCGCTGCCGATTTCAGGAGGTGAGATTTGAGCGAGACGGATATTGCAAAAGACCGGCTGAGGCTGTGGCTGCGGGTGCTTAAGGCGACGCGCAGTGTGGAAACCGAACTGCGTGAAAACCTGCGGCAGGGGTTTGCCACCACGCTGCCGCGCTTTGACGTGATGGCGGCGCTGAGCCAGCATGCCGCTGGGCTGAAGATGAGTGAGCTGTCAAGCGTACTGAAGGTGTCCAATGGCAATGTGACCGGCATTGTTGAGCGCCTAGTAGAGGATGGCCATGTGCTGCGCGAAAAAGTGCCCGGAGACCGGCGCGCCAGCCGGGTGCGTCTGACCCCGGAGGGAGAGGCCGAATTTGCGCGGCAGGCAGCTGCGCATGAACAATGGATTGACGGAATTTTTGCCGATGTGGCGCCAGAGGCGGCACAGGGCATGGCCGAGGCGCTGGATGCAGTGGCCCGGCGGTTGGAAAACAAGGATAAAACGCAATGACCCAGGTGGATACACAGCATTTTCTTTGCAAGATTGAAGAGGGCATCGCCACGGTGTCCCTGGACCGGCCAGAGCGCAAGAACCCGCTGACCTTTGACAGCTACGCTGAACTGCGCGACTGGTTCCGCGATCTGCACTACAATGACTCGGTCAAGGCAGTGGTCTTTGCTTCCAATGGTGGCAACTTTAGCTCGGGGGGGGATGTGCATGAAATCATTGGCCCCCTGACCAAGATGAGCATGAAAGAGCTGCTGGCCTTCACCCGGATGACCGGGGATCTGGTCAAGGCGATTGTCAACTGTGGCAAGCCGGTGATTGCGGCGATCGACGGCATCTGCGTAGGTGCCGGGGCCATCATTGCCATGGCGTCCGATCTGCGGATCGCAACGCCAGAGGCCAAGACAGCGTTTTTGTTCACCCGCGTGGGGTTAGCTGGCTGTGACATGGGGGCCTGTGCAATTCTGCCGCGGATTATTGGTCAGGGCCGCGCAGCGGAGCTGCTGTATACTGGCCGATCCATGAGCGCCGAAGAGGGCGCGGCCTGGGGGTTTCACAACAAGCTGGTGCCGGGCGAAGATCTGAACGCCGAGGCCGAGGCCCTGGCGGCGCGGATCGCGGCAGGGCCGAACTTTGGCAATATGATGACCAAGACCATGCTGGCGCAGGAATGGTCGATGTCGATCGAGCAGGCCATCGAGGCCGAAGCCCAGGGGCAGGCGATCTGCATGCAGACGGCAGATTTCGAACGTGCCTATCATGCCTTTGTGAACAAGGAAAAACCGGTTTTTGAAGGCGATTGATCCGCCAGCGCAGCGCGTGGAGCAGCGGTTGGATGCCTCCGGCGGAGGTATTTTAGGGAAAGATGAAGGGAAGGGGTGACAGATGGCAGACCGGACATATTTGAGCTGGCCATTCTTTGAGGACCGGCATCGGGCGCTGGCGCATGAGTTGGACCTTTGGGCCGAGCGGCACCTGAGCGGCATTGATCACAGTGATGTGGATGAGGCCTGCCGCAGTCTGGTTGCTGCTCTGGGTGCGGGCGGTTGGGCGCAGCACAGCGGCGCGATGACGGGCGAGAGCCTGGATGTGCGTAGCCTTTGCCTGATCCGCGAAATCCTGGCGCGCCATGACGGGCTGGCGGATTTTGCCTTTGCGATGCAGGGGCTGGGAACCGGGGCCATTTCGCTCTTTGGGTCGGCGGCGCAGCAGGCGGAATGGTTGCCGCTGACCCGCAGTGGCAAGGCGATTTCAGCCTTTGCCCTGACCGAGCCGCAGTCTGGATCCGATGTGGCAAATTCCACCATGACGGCGCATTTGGATGGCGATGACTATGTGCTGAATGGGGAAAAGACCTGGATTTCCAATGGTGGCATCGCCGATGTCTACACCCTGTTTGCCCGCACCGGCGAGGCGCCGGGTGCCAAGGGGCTATCGGCCTTTGTCGTGCCGACGGGCCTGCCTGGGTTTGAGGTGGTTGAGCGGCAGCAGGTCATTGCGCCGCATCCCCTGGCCACGCTGCGTTTCAGCGATTGTCGCATTCCCCAATCGGCGCTTCTGGGGCAGCCGGGGGGGGGCTTCAAGATCGCGATGTCGGTGTTGGATGTATTCCGTTCTACTGTCGCTGCGGCGGCGCTGGGATTTGCCCGGCGTGCCCTGGATGAGGCCTTGGAGAGGGTTTCGACCCGGCAGGTTCAGGGGGCGGCGCTGTTTGAATTGCAGATGGTGCAGGGCCATATAGCCGATATGGCGCTGGATGTGGATGCGGCGGCCCTGCTGGTGTACCGCGCCGCCTGGGCCAAGGACAGTGGTGCTGCGCGCGTCACTCGCGAGGCTGCCATGGCCAAGCTGTTTTCTACCGATCAGGCGCAGCAGGTCATCGACAAGGCGGTGCAGTTGCATGGTGGTGATGGCGTGCGTCATGGTCAAAAGGTCGAAGAGTTGTATCGTGATATTAGGGCGTTGCGTATCTATGAGGGGGCTTCGGATGTGCAGCGGGTGGTGATCGCCCGGCAAACCCTAGGTGCCTATCAGGGAGGCAAGTGAGATGCTGAGCGCAAGTGCCCATGCCGATACCTTTACCCGCGACAACCTGCCGCCCGAGGCGCAATGGCCTGAGTTCCTGCTGGAGGGGTTTGACTATCCCGAGCGGATCAATGTTGGCGTCGAACTGACCGATGCCATGGTCGAAAAGGGGTTTGGTGATCGCACCGCCCTTATCGGCAATGGTCGGCGCCGCACCTACAAGGAGCTGAGCGATTGGACCAACCGGCTGGCCCATGTTCTGGTGGAGGATCTTGGCGTGAAGCCGGGCAATCGGGTGTTGATCCGTTCGGCCAATAATCCTGCCATGGTGGCCTGTTGGCTGGCGGCGACCAAGGTGGGCGCGGTAGTGGTCAATACCATGCCGATGCTGCGCGCCGGAGAGCTGGGACAGATTGTCGACAAGGCAGAGATCAGCCATGCGCTCTGCGATACTAGGCTGATGGAGGAACTGGTCACCTGTGCGAAAGATTCGGCTTATCTGAAATCGGTCGTCGGTTTTGACGGGACATCCAATCACGATGCGGAGCTGGACCGGTTGGCGCTGGAAAAACCGGTTCACTATCAGGCGGTTGAAACCGGGCGGGACGATGTGGCGCTGCTGGGCTTTACCTCGGGTACGACGGGATCGCCGAAGGCGACGATGCATTTTCATCGCGATCTGTTGATCATTGCCGATGGCTATGCCCGCGAAGTGCTGGATGTGCAGCCCGAAGATATCTTTGTCGGCTCGCCGCCGCTGGCCTTTACCTTTGGTCTGGGCGGGTTGGCGATCTTTCCTCTGCGCTTTGGCGCGGCGGCGACGCTGTTGGAAAATGCCTCACCGCCCAGCTTGATTGAAATCATCGAGAAATATCGCGCAACGGTCTGCTTTACTGCGCCGACGGCCTATCGCGTGATGCTGCAGGCGATGGAGGAGGGCGCGGATCTGTCATCGCTGCGGGCGGCGGTTTCGGCGGGTGAAACCCTGCCATCGCCGGTTTATGAGGATTGGATTGCCAAAACTGGCAAGCCGATGCTGGATGGTATTGGTGCCACCGAGATGCTGCATATCTTTATTACCAACCGCTTTTCTGATCACCGCCCTGCTTGCACGGGCAAACCGGTGGCGGGCTATCAGGTGCGGGTGCTGGATGCTGACGGCAATGAGGCCCCGCGCGGCGAGGTCGGCCGTTTGGCGGTCAAGGGACCGACCGGTTGCCGCTATCTCGCGGACGAGCGGCAAGAGGCCTATGTGAAAGACGGCTGGAACGTCACGGGCGACAGCTTTGTCATGGATGAAGACGGGTATCTGCATTTTGCCGCCCGTAATGACGATATGATCATCTCATCTGGCTATAACATCGCCGGCCCCGAGGTCGAAGCGGCGCTGCTGTCGCATGAGGCCGTGGCGGAATGCGCGGTGATCGGGGCTCCAAATGAGGCTCGGGGAGAGATTGTCGAGGCGCACGTGGTGCTCTCGACCGGAGAGGTGCCCTCGGACCATCTGGTCAAGCTGTTGCAGGATCACGTCAAGGCCAGCATTGCTCCCTTCAAATATCCTCGCTCGGTGGTCTTTACCAAAGAGTTGCCAAAGACCGAGACCGGCAAGATCCAGCGGTTTCGTTTGAAAAACACGCCGCGCGGATAGCGCCTGCACTGGGGGCCGGGCTGCGTGGGAGTATCGCGCAAGGCCCGGGCCCTATTATGCGGGCGGATGCTGGATCAGGCGGCCTTTGCCGCCAGTTTCTGTGTCTGCGCCAGCCAGCCCGCGACTGCCTTGGGTTTTGGCTGCGAGGCTGGGGCAAAGAAAGAGATCTTGACCGGCTTTAGCCCGATAAAGCCAAGAATTTGTCGTTCTGTCTGGCGCAGCATTGCGTTGTTATACATCAGCGACATGGCCCATTTGGGGGTGTCCGAGGTCATGAAGACCCGGCCGCTGCGCCCCTGCAGCAAGGGGGCTGGCAGGCCCATCTTGGTGTTGCGCGGATCAAAGGCGGTTCCCGGCAGCAGGGCGCGATCAAACAAGCCTTTCAATTTCCCGGGCATTCCACCCCACCACATTGGCGTGGTCAGGACAAAATGCTCGCTCCATTTCAGCTGGCTGACAAAGGTCTCCAGGTCGGGTTCCAGTGGTTTGGTCTGGGCGTAGCCGGCAAAGCCGTAATCCATATCAAAGGTCAGGTCATGCAGGTGGCTGATGCGGACCTCATGCCCATTGGCCTTGGCGCTGCGTGCATAGGTGAGGCTCAACTCCTTGGAGAGAGAGATTTCGGCAGGGTGGCCGTTCAAGATATAGATCCGGGTCATCGGTATCTCCAGTAATTGACTGCGGTCATTTATGCAATATTAGTGACCCTGGTCAATATTTAAATGACCAGGGTCACTTTTTATAAGCCTTGCCCGAGGAGGCGTGACCCGGTTTGACCCTGTGTCCTGGACGTGGCACCTAAGGATGCATGGCAAAACAGTTGCAGAAACGAACCCTAGAGACCCGCGCCCGGCTTGTGGCGGTGGCCACCGATCTGGTGGCCGAGCAGGGCTATGCGTCGCTGCGCACCGAGGAAGTGGTCAAGCGGGCAGGCGTTGCCAAAGGCACTTTCTTTGCCCATTTCAAGGATAAAGATGCCTTGATGGACATCTTGATCGGCACCGCGATCGACCAGCAGTTGGATCAGATGGCGCAGGAAGCCGCGCCTGAAACGGTGGCGGATCTGGTGGCGCTGCACGCGCCTTTGCTGGGGGTGATGACCCAGGAACGCTATGTCTTTGATGTGATTCTGCGGCTGTCAGGCGCCGCTGAAATTGCCGAAATCGGCGTGATTGCCACCACCTTTGAACGCTATCACCGCCTAGCAACGCGTTGGTTCGAAACGGGTCATTTTCGCCGCGACATCGATGCAGAGCTGCAGGCGGAGGGACTGCAGGCCTTTCTTACCCAGGCCATGGCGCTGCATTTCTGTGCGCTGCATTGCAGCCAGCCCATGGCGCAACGGATGCAGCTTTACCTGCAGGCCTGGTTGCAGCCTAAAGTTTAGGCTGGGCAAGGTCCCCAGAGTCAGGAAAGAGCGTCGGCGCATCGCTTGCTTGCCATTGCGGGTATTTATGCATGATCGCCGCAAAACGGGGGCTGATCAGAAAACGCTGCAACCAGGCCTGCAGAGCGGGCCAGGGCTGGCTGTCAAACCAGGGCTTGTCGATAAAGGCAAACTGACGCACGAAGGGCAAAACCGCATAGTCCGCCAGGGTGGCCTTGGCAAAGATCCAATCCCCGATCTGATCGTTCAGCTGTGCCAGAAACTCTGCGGCCAGTTGCCGCTGCGCTGCGCTGTCCTCTCCGGGGTAGCGGCTGGCGTATTTTGTGCGATCCAGCGCCTGTTTGAACGGTCCGTCGGCGCGGGTGATCCAATCCCAGCCCGCCTGTGGCATGTCCAGCCAGCGCTCTGGGTCGTTCTGGCGCAGGGCCCAGACCATAATGTCGAGGCTTTCGTCGATTGCCGCTTCAGGCGTCACCAGGCAGGGTACGGTCGCACTGGCAGAGGCCTGCAAAAAGGCTGCGGGCTTGTCGCGTAGCACCACCTCTCGCAGTTCTACCTGTTGCTGGGCTGCGGCAAGGGCCAGGCGGGCGCGCATGGCATAGGGGCATCTGCGAAAAGAGTAGAGCGTGCAGGTCATCGTGGTGTCGCCAGTGTGTTTCAGCACCGCGCCGGGGAGGGGGAGCGGGCCGTCTGTGGGTGGAGGCTGGCACCAAATAGATTTTCTGCACCGCTGTCGAGAGGCGCAGCTTGCCTGATGCGGGGCAGGGACGGGAAGGTTGGCGAAGCCTGCGCCGCTTGGCGTGGTGCGGGGGTGCTTTCTTTCTTGGCAAGGCGGCGCTAACAGTATGGAAATCCAATCAAGCCACGGGGATAGGCTGCCAATGAAGACTTTTCCAAAAATCTGGTTTCTGCGCCATGGGCAAACCGAATGGAACGCCGAACTGCGCATCCAGGGGCAGCTGGAATCCTGCCTGAGCCCCCTGGGCCTGACCCATGCACAGCAGCAGGCCACTGTGATGGGCCCGATTCTGGCACAGGCACCTGCCTGCTTTGTCTCACCGTTGGGGCGGGCGCAACAAACGGCCGAGATCGCCCTTGCCGGTAAGGAGTATGCCACCGATCCCCGCCTGGCCGAGGCCCATGCTGGCGATCTGCAGGGTATGACACTGCCAGAGGTTGCGGCGCGCTATCCCGCCATCTGGGACAGCAATCCCAGGCATCTGGAACTGTTCTGCGCCGCGCCCAATGGCGAAGGCTTTGGGCGTTTCCATGCCCGGATCCTGTCGTTCATGCAGTCTTTGACAGGCCCTTCCGTGGTGGTCGCGCATGGATTGCTGGGGCAGGTGCTGCGCGGCATTGCCCTTGGGCTGTCACGCCAGGAAATGGCGGCGCTGTCGAATGAGCAGGGCTGCGTCTATGTGCTTGAGCACGGTAAAGAAGAACTTTTGAAGTAAGCAGTTTTTTTGTCAGAAATGCCTTTTACCCTCTTGCGTCCGCCCCGCTCTTTGTCTAAATCCCCGCATATCGGGTGATTAGCTCAGTTGGTAGAGCGCTTCGTTTACACCGAAGATGTCGGGAGTTCGAGCCTCTCATCACCCACCATCCAACCACTTTTAAATTATGGTTCCCTGCGGGGATCTGGGTCACTTGTACAAAGTGTTCCTTGGTTCTTTGAACCTAACTCGATATCACCTGACTTGTCGTACTTGAGTGAAATCCAGAATTTCTGCAGCATCTTGCAGGTGGTCCGGTGCAAATCTAGCGTAGGTTTGATAGGTGATCGCCACGTTGGAATGCCCGAGGTATTGGGCAACCTTTTCCAGCGGAACTCCATTTGAAACCATGGCTACAGCACTGGAATGGCGGATCGTGTGGAGTGTTACGTTTTCCAGTCTGGCCCTCGCACAAGCCGCCTCAAATCCCTTGCGAATATTTTTCACTTGCCCACCTGCATATTCGACCACGTAGTCGCTCAAGGCGGCATGGTGGGCGGTCTGCAGTGCTGCGCGGATCCCGTCATTCATCGGTACAATCGCGCGGCCCTTGCGGGTCTTCGCGTCTTCAAGGCGCAGATTAACAATGCCCCGTTCAAGATCTACTCGGTCCCAGGTCAAATCCAAAATTGCTCCAATGCGTCCTGCGGTCGCAAACAGCAGGTGAATTGCTAGTTTGATGTGTGGGGCGGACGCGGCGTTAATGAGAGCCGAGATCTCAGTCTTCTCTAGATATCGCTCTTTTGGTGTCGGCTTTGCTGGTCGCTCGATCTCTGGTGCGCGCTCAATGATCCGTTCTTTGACTGCAAAGCGCATGGCGCTGCGCAAGTGGCCTAGCTCTGTGTGAACCGTGCCCTGTGACTTGCCGGTGTCGGTCCGCTTGGTCACATAAGATCGGCATAGGGCGGTGGTGATTTGGTCTGGGCGGTAAGCGCCAAAGTGCTCCAGTACGGCCTTGCCGGTGTAGCCCATCGTTTTTGCGGTGGGTTTGTTGCCCAGGTCGCGCCGGTAGGCCTCCCATATGTCTGACACAGTGGAATTGTCCTGTTGCTGCGAGAGGGTCTCCCGGCGGTAGACGTCTATTGCCTCTGGCTCGGCCTGCGCTCGGGTGCGTGCCTCAAGCTGATAGCGGCGCCGTTTTCCGTCTTCGCGCCAATAGACGCAAAAGCCGCCTCTGAACCTTCCGATGCTGATGTCTGGCATTTCTCAATTTCCTCTACGGTATAGGCTGGTATTCGGTATAGACGGCCCAAGCGAAAATGCTGAAGGCTCCCGTCCATGCACATGTTGCGAACGGTGGTGGCACTGACGCCCCACCGATCTGCAAGCATTTCCGGCGTGAATGGTTTCATGTGTTCCTCCGGGGGTAGGGCATGCTTATGCTGCCAAAAATTGGGCTGTTGCGTAGTTGCCCCATTGCTCTGCCATTGCTTTGGCAATGCCTGGGAATGTCTTGCTGCGGATCTGCCAGCGCAGTGTGCCAGGTGGGGCGCGGTGGATGGCGGACCAGCGCTTGTGGTCTTCTGTGCCCTTCTCTGGCGGTGTCAGCTTGTTTGTCGGGGTGAGCGTGGGCAACCCGCGCAGGTAAA
Organism: Pseudophaeobacter flagellatus; assembly: GCF_021228235.1. Taxonomy (GTDB): domain Bacteria; phylum Pseudomonadota; class Alphaproteobacteria; order Rhodobacterales; family Rhodobacteraceae; genus Pseudophaeobacter; species Pseudophaeobacter flagellatus. The sequence goes on along the minus strand of NZ_JAJQRG010000007.1, from coordinate 169,825 downwards.
GGCCGGTTGCCTTGAAGGCTGGCTCTCCAAACCACCAGGGCTGCACATGTTGGGCGGCGGGTTGGAAGTTTTTGATCCGCTGTTTCGCGTGCTTGTGCATCACTGGGTTCTCCACCGCGACGCGCGCGATCGGTGCATTCCAGCAGGCTGAAAACAGCGCGGCACCTTCATCCAGATCAGCCCACATCTCTGCCAGACTGCGCCCCTTTGGCGGCTGGTGCAGCCAGCGCACCCCGCTATTGCAGAGCCGGGTGCAGGGCGGATGCATAACGGCGAGCAGATCCCACCCCATATCCAGCACCTCGCGCACGTCGCATTGCATGTGGCGGTTGCTGCGGTCCTGTGCGGGCAGCAGATCGCAGGACCAAGCGTCATGGCCGCGATCGAGAAAGGCGCGTCGCACCTCGCCGCTGGTTTCGCAGCCGATAAGAACTTTCAACTGTTTCATGGGGATCTTAGACTTTTCCTGTGGCGCGGCGCATACGGCGGATACTGCGGCGCATGATGGCGGCGCGTTCGTCACGCATGGATGCGAGCGCTTTTTCCTTACGCAGAATCCGGCTGTGCAGTCGTGCGAGGCGTTCAAATTCTTCCGTGGTTGCGTAATGCGTCCAGGGTGCGCCAAGGCCAAATGGCTCTTGTTGCGGCGCTTCTGGCATGTCGGCCTGTACAGCAGCGGCTAGTGCACGAATTGTGGCTTCTGAGGTGTGTTTCATTGGCATTTACCCATACTTTCTAGGGGCTTGGATGCGGCCAGACCAGATCAGGAAATCAGTGTGCATTTTTTCAAACCGCTGAAAGGCGTCCGCGTTGCAGGCAAGATCGCGGCGGCTGAAAACGCCGCAGACGGTTCGCAGATGCTCGGTTGCGGCGGTCGGGCTGAACTGGTGGCGGGACAGGCCATTGCGGGTGGCAGCGTAGCGTTGAAAAGCCACGTCATGGGCCAGCATGGCGGCGCGCTGTGGTGCCTTTTCCTGGGTGATTTTCTGCATGACTGCTTCCTGTTGTTCGGTGGGGCGCGGCTGTGGTCCGTGAGTGATGGTCTTTAGTGCCGCGCCCCTGGTGCAGCGCTCACGCTGCGGGTGTGTCGAGGGCGCCGGGCGCTATGCCTTGGCCGTTGTAGGGGCAATCCGGCCTGCCATCGGTGGTGCGGCGGTTGCGGGTGCCAGCCTTATGGGCGGCTGCGGTCCAGGCGGTGATCGCGTCAAAGAAGTTGTCGGCGCTCGTCTTGATGCCGTGCAATTCGGCGCGGTGGGTTAGGGTTTCCGGTTCCCACCAGTCTTGCGGATCATCGCTGGGCGGGGTCAGGGTGCCGCCGAGATCCCGAAATTTCAGCATTTTACAAATGCCCTGCTGGGCGGTGATTTCAGCCGCGGCGGCGGCAAGGTTATGTGGCGGCATGGTCTGACCTCGGCAGGCTGGGGTTGTCGTGCGGGCGGTGGGTACTTTGGAGGAGGACTGAAACCGCCCGCACTAATCCGCGCGAGAATTGGAATCTGCGCGGAATTCCGGTGAAATAAGACCTGCGACGTCCTCCTGATCGCAGGCCTGATGTTACTAGTGGGGCAGGGGTGGTGCCCGCTGTGACGCGGGCGGCAGGGTGCCGTGCCGGATAATAGGGCAGGCTGCGCGGCGGGGTGGGTTCAGATCACGCGGCATGTCGGCGTTGAACCCGGTATCCCTGTTTTTCGGCATAGCAGCGCACGGTTTCGCCAACCCGGATCAGGGTCTGGTCGATCGGTTCCGGTGTTGGTTCGGGGCGGTCGATCAGATGTTGTGGGCGCAGGCGCTGCGGATCGAACCCCTGACCGCGCGCGGCCTTCATTGCGGCCCAGGCGGTGGTGAACAGGGTGGGATCGTCAATGTGATCTTCGGGCGATCCGGCGATGTGCTGGGCATTGCGCAGCACGGTGTTTGGTTTCTCTTGCATTCAATCCTCCATCGGTTGATGGGGTGAAGCTATTGTAGGAAATAACCTACGTCAATACGAAATATAGGAAATAACCTACGATCGCATTAATCCAGTTCATTCTATCCCTTAGTCGCACGTCAAGTGCGGCCAGGGGGGGATGCTGGCAAAGCGGGGAAACGTTTTGTTGGAGTTGGGGTTTCCGATTAGAGCTTCGTTGCGAGGTCTGAAGGCCAGTGAAGCTTTACTCTAGCTGCCCACTTCAAGCGCCTATTCCACATGGTTGTTGCGCCGGGGTTTAACGATATTAAGTGGAAGAGCCCAGGTTCATCACCTGGCTTGATCTGCTTTACCCAGCCCAACCCCTCTTCGCACTCACAGACGCATCGATGGCCAACCGCGTCGTTTGGTATGCCTTCGTGGCTTGCTCGCGTGTAAAAAAGCAAATCTCCTGCTGAGTATACAGGTTCCATGCTGTCTCCAGCAATTTCTACTGCAACAATTCCATGAGGAGAGAGGCCTGGAGGGCATTCGACCTGAGGGCCGCCCCCTTTTTCGTAGCTATCAAAGACTGGAACCTGGGCGCCAGCACCGACCTTACCCGCGATAGATATTGTAGGGCGCTCTGGGGTTGCCCCGCCAACTATCTCAGAGATGTCGACACCTAGAACTTCGGATATTTTTAGAAGGTTAGCAAAGGTAGGGTTCTTCGTTTTTCTGGTAATGATGTCGCGTACACCAGTTGGGCTCATACCCGCTGAGAGCGCAACTGCGCGCGGATTGGTGCCTTGTTCGTTTACGAGGCGCTCGATTCTGTCTGCAATCATCTGGCTGGTATCCATGTAGGTAATATCCTACATGGCTGCCTCTCGTGCAAATAGGATAAATCCTCTTTACTTCGTGGGATAAAACCTACACATTCCCGAGCATGATGATGTCCAAGTTTAAAAATGAGATTGAGCAATACCTTATTCGAGCGAGCGTTTCGCCGTCTCGGTTTGGTCGCCAAACCGTCAATGATCCGGGGTTTGTTTATCGGTTGCGAAAGGGTGGTGAATGCCGCCCGAGTACGATCGAAAAAGTGAGGTCGTACATGGTGGCGGAGACTACAGGTCGAGAATCTGAGGACGCCGCATGAGCCGCCCTCGCCTGACTTTGATTGTGAACAATGATCTGCCATGCGCTGACCCTAGCGCCGGTTCCGATCAAAGCTCTTGGTCAAATCAGTTTGACCCCTACGCCCTGAAGGTCAGCGCACCGGATCTGTGGTCCAGCTATTTCCGCGCCCGGTTCAACAGCCCGCGCGAGGTGGCGCTGTTCTGTGATGTCAGTTTCCAGACCGCGCTGAACTGGTGGGGCGCGGTCACAGCCCCCGCTAGCCACATCGCGCTGCTGGTTATGCTGACAGATCCGGCTGCGCCGGGATTTTTTGGTGCTGAGATGGGGCGGGCGGCATGAGTGTTGTGCGATTGAATTTTGGGTACGCCTTGTTACCCAACTCTCTCGAGTTTCTTCCTCATCGCGGCATTGGGGCCTGTCAAAAGCACGTTGATGAAGCAGCTCTCCCCAGTGCGCAGCTTGCCGATTTTTTTGATCTCGATACCGATGGGCATGTCTTCTGGATGCTGGTGGTTCAGTTCAGCGGCCACTGTCGCGGGAATGTAGCCAATGGGCAATGCTGGAGCCCCAGCGGCTGTATGACCAAAAACTCGAATGGCGTTTGGGTCATGCGGGTTGTCGGGTTCTCTTTGCAGGGATGCAAATGCCTTGGAAGGGTTGGCTATTCGGATGAAATCGTTGGTGAGTGTCTTCTCAGCAGAAAGGCCTGCGAGGTTGATGTTCCCATATCCCTTGAGGGCGACGAATCCTTTCGGGCGTTTGCTAACAATACTTGGGAAATGCGTTATTTCCCATTTGGATTGGTAATCTCCCTCTTCATTAAGAAGATCGTCTTCGTCTTCGTAATCGTTGTCGCCGTCGAATTCGCACTCTGCTGTGTGATCTTTGTGTCGCGGATTGTCTTTGGTAATTCGTTTTTCCCATCTCCCAAGGATGCCTGCGAGGGCGAACATGCCCAGTGCGGCCAAAACCAACCAGATAATAAACATTCTGAAATCCCTTTCGAAAATCATTGGCGTGTGACGAAAGGTGCAGGCAATCGGGGTGGTAAACAAGCCCCGGTTGTTTGCGAAAACACTGCAGGCTGCGGATCGCCATCCGCTGTCTACGCCGATCGGGGGCAGGCGCGCCTGCAAGTGGCCCCCAAATCCTCCCTGTCTAACCTCGGGCGCGTTGGCGCAGTTCGCGCTGCGCGTCCGCTTTTTCAAGGGGCACACAATGGGTGACCGGCGCGAAGCGATCGAGGCAAAGGTCCGCGCGCGGATTGAGCTTGTCTGCTGCCCGGTCTTGGGCAGTGATTGCTGGCAATGGACCGGCCCAGATTCGGGCGATGGGCGCGGTGGTGATTATCCCCGCATGTGCCTGGACGGCCAGACTGTCGCGGTGCATCGGGTGATGTTCACCAATAAGAACGGCTTCATTCCTGGCAAAAAACAGATCGATCACAAGTGCCGCAACCGGCGCTGCGTCAATCCTGACCATTTGGAAATGGTAACTCACAAAGAAAATCAGCGGCGGCGTGATCGGGCGTTGAGGATGGCGGCAGAATGACTGGGCACCTCGCAACCCGGCGCTGCCAATTTCCAACGCAGCCGGATTGGACCTGGCTGCGTTGGCACTGGCAGGGTCAGCCAATCCTGTATGAAGGCCTTTCGCTTGCTGAAATCGCCGCGCGTGAAACCGGCCAGCTGGCCTGCTTGGCCACGCCTTATCGATATTCTGAGGGCGGGCCTGTGCTGGGTGCTGATTATGCCGGGGCATGGCTGCAAGATCTCGCCCAGGCCCAAATCATGGCGATTGCACCTGCCTTTATGGCCGGTTGGTCCGGGCAGGACGTTGCCTTGCCAGCGCCCGCCGTGCGGGCCTGCGGCTGCGTCATTGTTCCGCCAGCGGTTGGCTGGCGCGATGCGCCGGATGTTTGGCAGGCGGCTTGCCTGGCCCTGGCGGCGGTGAAACCTGTCTATCTGCTGGAGGGCTGCGCGTGATGTCTGAAACCCTGTTCAATTGGGTTCGAGAGAAAGGCGGTGCTAGATGAATGCCAATGCCAGCCACCTGCAGCCGGTCGATAGTGGATCACTTCCAGTCTACCCAATCGAGGCAAGCGAGCGGTTAGAGAGCCACTATTTTGTTGAGTTCCACTATCAGCGCTGGCTGACCAGTGACACGCGGCTGCTGGCGGATCTTGAGGTTCGATCGGTATTTCTCGACCTGATCTGCCTTGCCCAGACGCAATCCCCGGTCGGCACATTGCCAACCAATCCCAAGCTGCTGGCAAAGCTGGTGGGATTATCCCAGGAAGTATTTGATAGCCTGTGTAAACGCGAAGTCGGCCCACTGCACAATTGGGCACCCTGCCTGTGTGATGGGGTGCAGCGACTGCATCACCCGGTGGTGACCGAGATTGCACTGAAGGCTGTCAATTCCAAAAAGCGCAATGCTGCGGCCAATGCCAATGATCGCGAGCGCAAGCGCTTTGCCAGCATCCGCAAGATTCTTGCCCGCGATATTCCAGGCGGTGGCCGGTTTGCGGAGAGCCAGTCAATGGTTGAGCAGATCAGCGCCTGGATCGAAGGAGAATACCCTGGCGGCAGTTGCACGGTGACGCGGGTGAAAGAGGCGCTGAATGCCCTGTCCTCGCGTGAATAATTTTCTTCCAGAAATCTTCCGCCGGAAGAAAACGGAATTCCGCCGGAAGATTTTGGAAGTTTTTTTTCTTCCAAAAAACGCGGTTCTGAAAGGAGAAGAGAAGAAAATGATAATGAAAAGATAAACGCAGTCGCGTCGTAATTGGCCGGGTTTGGCTGTGGATAAGTGAGAAAGAGCAGAGAAAAGGTTAGAGGTGATGGGGTCAACTGACCTGAAAGAGGCAAAGAAACGGGTCAAGGTGCATCTGGTGGATCCCCTGCTGCGGCTGGGGTTGCGGCGGCCATCGGGCATGACCGTGACCCAGTTTGATGAAATGGTCGATGAGCTGTGTGGGCGCTTGTCCTACATGACGGCCTTGAACCTGGATGCGCTGGCAGAACAGGCGGCGGTGCGACCTGGTGGCCGGGATGGGTCACGGTTTCCGATCGCAGCCAAGATCCTCGGCTGGGCAGCTGAGATCCAGCGGCCAGAGGATAGCGCCTCGCCTCTGATGATTGCGGTCTTCTCCGGGGAAATAGGCCAAGAAGCAATGGCTGAAGATTGGGCACCAGAGCTGCTGTCTCATATACGCAAGTACCGGACTTGGCCAAAGGCACCAGACTTGGCTGCCATTAAGGGGCGGGCAGATGATGCGCGCCATCGGATCGCCAAAGCGCAGGAATTGGGTGGTCGTGGTTTCGCCCTTTCAGCAGAAGATCAGAGGCTGAAAGACATGCGTGGCAAGGCTGCTGAAAAATGCCGTCGAATAATGCGGGAAATTGAGGTGCAGCGATGAATGAACAGGTGGTGATTGTGTCTTCGGCTGGGGTGGCGCGGCTGCAGGATGAGGCGGCAAGGATTGCTGATATCAAGCTGCGCGGCTGCGTTCCGGTTCAGTGTGGTCCAGAGATACCGATGGCCCCTGGCCGTGGGCCTATGATGCGCTTCACGCCACGCGAAATGCGCCAGACCGAATGTGGCGGCTTTGTCTCGGTCAAGACTGGTGAAGCTGGCCGGGATGCAGCGCGGGTTGCAGATGCGTTTGATGCTATGGAGCGGGCTTCACTAAAGGCACATCGGGCGGCAGAGGTCCGGCGGGCCTCGGCAGGACAGGATCCGCAGGCCTATAGCGCATTGTTCACGCCGGGGCAGATCAGCGCGGCGCGCGACTATGCGGCGCTGGTCGAGCGGGTCAGTACGTCTGGTGTCAAATGTTCGTCTCTTGAGGCTATTCATTCCGGTGGTGGCGGTTGTGGCGGCGATCGAGAGGCTGCGATCTTTCGGGACTTTCAGCGGTTGCGGGCACTGCATCGCCGTATTGGCGATGGGCTGGCAAAGGAGGTCAGACGCATCCGGCCATCAAAGAATGGTGGGGTGAAGCGCCGGGTCATCTATGTGCGCAAGCTGGTGGACATGGTTTGCCTCGGTGACATGTCTATTCTTCAGGTTCTTCAAGCGCATGGTTGGTCAAAAGATGGTGGAGCATCAAAGGCTTTGCGGTTGTCTCTCTGCGGTGCGCTAGATCGAATGCAGGGATATGATTTGATGGTTGTGAAAAAGGGTGTTGACACTTAACCCACCCGCAGAGCATGAATAGTGCATCATCAACAAATGCGCCCACGGGAAACCGGCGGGCGTTTTTGCGTTGTGGGCTTTCAGACAGTGTTGGGGTTATCCGGTGGCGCGATCAAAGATCTGCGTGGCGGCAGGCTGCGATGAGATCGCATTGCCTGGGCTGTCGCATTGCGAAGACCATGAGGCACGTCGCAAGACCAAGCTGAAGGAGCGGCGGCAGGCGGCACAGACCTCGCCGACTGCTTTGGCTGCCCGGCGGTTGTACGCTGATCCGAAATGGAAAGCGGCGCGGCTGGTTCATCTGCGCGCCAACCCGATCTGCAAAGATTGTGATGAATTGGGCGTGGTCGAGGCCGCGACAGACGTGGATCACATCACACCGCACAAGGGCGATCGCAAATTGTTCTGGGACCGCAGGAATTGGCAGAGCCTTTGTCATCGATGCCATAGCCGCAAGACCGCGCGTGAGGTGTTCCACCAATAGGGGGGGTATCTGAAAACTGACGCCCACAGAGATAAACCGGCGGGATAACCTTTTTTTACGCGACCGGGAAATTGGAGAAAAAAACCCACTTTGAAAGGAGGGATGAAGGATGAAGGGACGCAAGCCGGATCTGCAAAATGTCATCCCCATGAAGGGGGATATCCAAAGAGAGATCCCATCCGCGCCAGACTTCTTGGATGACCTCGCCCGCGATGTCTGGGATGAGCTGGTGCCGGAACTGGTGCGCAAGGAACGGATGGAACTGATCTATAAATATCAGTTCGCCAGCTACTGCGCTGGTGTGGCGAATTTCATTACCGCGACCAATACCGTGGCGATGGAAGGCCAATTTTATGAAACAGGCGAGGGGCGCAATGGCAACCAGAAGCGCAAGCATCCTGCGCTGACCCTGCAGGAAACGGCGATGACGGCGATGCGCCGTGACGCTGCCCTGTTCGGATTGTCTCCTGTAGATGAGGCGCGGCTTGGCGCAGGCGGCCAGGGGGATTTGTTCGATCAGGTCATGGCGCAGTTGAATGGAACCGATTGACCACCCCGTCAGCCGCTATGCGCTGGGGGTTGTTGAGGGGGATCTGGTCGCGGGTGATCTGGTGCGGATGGCCTGCGAGCGCCACCTGATGGATCTGGAAACCGGGGCCGATCGCGGTTTGTACTTTGACTGCCAGGCCGCCAGCCGGATCATCAACTGGGGCGGCATGCTGCAGCACACCACGGGGCCAATGGCAGGCCAGCCGCTGAAGCTGGAACCCTGGCAGGAATTTAGGCATGGCTCTGTCTTTGGTTGGAAAAGATTGGACACCGGCCTGCGCCGGTTCCAGTCCACCTATCACCAGGTGGGCAAGAAAAACGGCAAAACCACCGATACGGCGGTGCCGATGCTGTACACGCAGTTGTTTGATGGCGAGGCCGCGCCGCAGGGCTATTGCGCGGCCACCACCAAGAACCAGGCGGGGCTGCTGTTCAAAGAAATGAAGCGGATGATCAAGCGATCGCCGCTGCTGCGTGAATTCATGGATGTCTCGCGCACTGCGATCGAGACTTCCAAAACGGACGGGTTGATTGCCTGCCTGAGCCGGGACGGCGATTCCTCAGATGGGATCAACCCGAGCTTTCTGGCGCGGGATGAAATGCACCGTTGGACCGATCGCGAGCTTGCCGACACGATTGTTGAAAGCATGATCGCACGGGCGCAGCCGATTGATTGGGTGATCACCACGGCGGGTCAGGATCGGGCATCGCTCTGCGGTGAGCTGCGTGACTACGGCGAAAGTGTGCTGCGCGGCGCGGTCGAGGATGATGCCTTCTTTGGCTATATCGCTGAGCCGCCAGCGGATTGCGATCCGGCAGATCCGCAGTTCTGGGCCATGGGCAATCCCAATCTGGGGGTGAGTAAAAAGATAGATGCGATGCAGTCAACGCTGAAAAAGGCGCTGGCGATCGCAGGGCGCATGCCCAACTTCAAGCGCTTCCACCTGAACCTCTGGACCGAAGGGGCCGAGACCTGGATTGCTCGGGATGTCTGGGACCGGGGGATGGCCTGCGCGCCGTTTGAGATTGAAAGCCTCTTTGGCCGCAAGGCCTGGGTCGGGCTGGATCTGTCCAACAAGATTGACACCACGGCGATTGTCATTGCGGTGCCGATGGATGGGCTGATCTACCTAGTCGCCTTCACCTTCCTGCCGGAGGGGCCCAAGGGGTTTATCCAGCGGGCGCAATCGGAAAAGCGGGAATATGTCGGTTGGCGGGATCAGGGCTGGCTGGAGGTCCACAAGGGCGGCACCATTGATGAGGATGAGCTAGCCACCCGGCTGGAATGGATCCGGCAGCACTTTGATCTGCAGGAAGTGGCCTATGACCCCTGGGGCATGAAGTACCTTGCTGACAAGCTGGACAAGCGCCGGTTCCCGATGGTGGAGCACCGGCAGGGCTATCAGTCGATGTCAAACCCGATGAAGCGGTTTGAAGAGAAAGTCATGGAAAACAAGATCCGCCACGGCGGCAATCCAATGCTGGCCTGGCAGGTTGGCAATGTTCACCGGGATGAGGACGCCTCGGAGAATGTGAAGCCGAACAAAAAGAAATCATCGGGCCGGATCGATGCGGCGGTGGCCGCGATCATGGCCCTGGGGCGCGCCGAGGCGGGCGAACAGAAACGCAAAGCACGGGAAGTCGAGGTGGTATGAGGTTCTTTGGATGGGATATTGCGCGCGGTTCTGATGAGACTGTTGTGCAGCGGGTCGAGCCGCCGGTTATGTCTGCCGAGGCCGCCAGCTCCGGCACCATGACGCCAGAGCCTTGGCTGTCTGACATTGGTTGGGGCGGATCTGGCGGGCGGCTGGCCAAGCATCTTCCACGCGTCTCGCCACAGCGGGGCGAACAGCATGCCACGGTGTTTGCCTGCTGCAACAATATCGCCGGGGATCTGTCCAAGGTGCCGCTGAAAATCTGGCAGCGCAAAGGTGACGGGCAAGAGGTGCGGGTGCGTGATCATCCGGCTGCCTATCTGCTGAATGTTGAGGCTTCGGATGGTGTGCCGGCCAAGGTGATGCGCCTGGCTCTGATCTACGCCTGGGCGCTGCGCGGCAACAGCTACGCTTACGGCCCGCGCGATGGCGGGGGCGAGTTGGAGCTGATCGAGGTGATCAATCAGGACAGCTGCACAATGCTGCGTTCTGGCCGGTCGCGGTTTTATGATTTTACCGATGGGGCGGATGTGCAGCGACGCGCGGCCAGCCGGTCGATGGTGCATCTGCGCTATTTGGCGCTGGATGGCTGGACGGGGCGCTCGCCTTTGCAGGTTGCCAGCGAAAGCGTTGGGCTGGCCTTTGCCGGGCAAGAGGCGGCGGGCCGGTCTGTCTCTGGTGCCCATGCCAAGGCCTTTCTGAAACTTGGCGAAAGCTATGAGGATGACGAGGCGCGAACACGGAACGCGCGCCGTCTCAAAAACCACATCACCAATCCCAACTCGGACGGCATTCCGGTGCTTGGGCCGGATGACGATATCAAGAGCCTTGATTTGACAGCGGCAGATCAGGAGCTGCTGGCCAGCCGCAAGTTTGACCGCGAGCAGTTGGCCGCGATCTACCGGATGCCGCCGAGCAAATTGCAGATGCTGGAAAACGGCGTGAAGGCCAATGGCGAGCAACAGGCGATCGACTATCTGACAGATTGCCTACTGCACTGGTCGGGGTTGGCAGAGGAAGCGCTGGCGATGTCGGTGCTGACACGGGGGGAGCGCGAGCGCGGATTGTTCCTGCGCCATGACTTCGGGGCGCTGCTGCAGCCCACGATCAAAGACCAGATCGAGGCGGTGACCAAGGCGGTTGGCGGGCCGATCTATACGCCAAATGAGGGGCGTCAAAAGGTTGGTCTGCCGCCCACTGCGGATGGCAACACGATGAACCCAGCGCCCAACATGACCCGCAAGGATGAGGCAAAGCCGAAAGGAAAAGAAGAATGACAGGGACCACAATTGCGGCGCTGGTTGGCGCGGCACCGCTGGCGATTTGCGAGCATGGCTTGCCCATGCTGGCCATGGATCTGCCAACAGGTGAAGCTGTCGCGCCGATCGAGATCACGGCTCTGGGCGGCGAAGCGATCCAGTTTGAACGCGGCCAGCGGTTTACCGTGCATCGCGGCGTTGCCTTTGTGCCGGTGCGGGGCGTGTTGACGCCAAATTCTGCCATGCTGGAGCGCTACCTTGGCTGGGCCACCTATCACGGGTTGGCTGAAACCATGGCAGCAGTCACGGCCAGCGATGAGGTGCAGGCCACGGTGATGCTGTTTGATACGCCTGGTGGCTCTGTCGTGGGCATTCAGGCGGCGGTGCAGGCGGTTCGCGCAGCAGCACAGATCAAGCCGGTGCATGGTCTGGTGCATCCGCTGGCGGCCTCGGCGGGGTATTGGATCGCCAGCCAGTGCGGTGATTTGAGCGTGACGCCGGGATCTTGGGTGGGATCGGTTGGCACCATGGCCACCAGTGTTCAGCCGATGCAGCCGGGGGGCAGTGGCGATCAGGTCTTTATTCAGACCTCGGCCCATGCCGGGGCCAAGCGTCCAGACCCTTCAACGGATGAGGGCAAGCAGCTTACGCAGGTACGCCTTGATACAATGGAAGGCGAATTTCTTGCGGCGGTGGCTGAGGGGCGCGGGATTGCTGTTGGCGATGTTCCGGGCCGGATGAGCCGCACGGACAATGCCGCCGATGGTGGCGATGTGTTCTGGGGGGCGGATGCAATCAGCCGCGGACTGGTTGATGCAGAAGAAACCCTGCCTGATTTTCTGGCGCGCATTGGTGGGCTTTATGCGCCCAAGCCACGGGTGAAAACGCGTGCTGCCACGGCCCTGGCTGCAGCGGCCCAGGCGCAGGCCTCCCTTTAGAAAAACGAAACCCACCGGCATCTTTGCCTGTGTTCACCTCGCGCATTTGCGGCGGGGCCAATTGGGCTGCGCATATGCAGCCTTTCCATGACTGAAAAGGAATACAACATGGATATCAATGATCTGCGCCGCATGCTGAAAGCAGCGGCTGAAACCATGGGAACCACGGCGCAGGCGCTGGATGATTTGGAAGCCAGTGGCAGTGCCGAGGCCAGCGCGATCGAGGCAGCGACCGCTGCCTTTGATGCGGCCAAGGCGGAATTTGAAGGCCTGAAGGTGCGGGTTGCGCGGGCAGAGGACGTCGAAGCCGCCAAAGCCAGCACGGCTGGATCTGAGCTGAACCCTGGCGGCTCTCGCGGTGGCTCCCCTCTGCCGGGGCAGGTTGCCAAGGCTGATGACAAGGGGGCCGATACTGGCCTGATGGTGGCGGCGCTGGCCAATGCCAAGGGCAACAAGGATCAGGCTGTCACGTTCCTTGAGGCCGAGGGGCACAGCGGTATTGCTGCCACCCTGTCGGGGGCCAGCGATGGCGCAGGGGGGATCCTGATCCCTCGGGCGCAAAGCACTGTTTTGATTAACTTGCTGACCCCGCGCGTTGTGGTGCGCAAGCTGGGCGCGCGGGTGCAGGACATGCCTGCGGGTAAGCTTCGGATGGGGCGTGTCGCCTCGGCCCCCACGGCGGGCTACATCGGGGAAAACGCTCCGATTGTTGAAAGTGAACCCAGCTTTGACAAGGTGGATCAGGATTTCAAAACTCTGACCGCGCTGGTGCCGATCGGCAATGCGCTGTTGTCGCATTCCAGCGCCAGCGTTGGGGCCACGGTGCGGGATCTGCTCCTGGACTATATGGCGCTGCGCGAAGATCTGGCGTTCATTCGCGGAGATGGCACCGGCGAAACCCCCAAGGGTCTGCGCAACTGGTGCCTGCCTGCCAATGTGCGCCTGGCCGTGGCCAATACCCCCGCGGTGGTTGAGGCCAATCTGCGCTGGATGGTGAGCGTGGTGGAAGATGCCAATGTGGCCATGCAGCAGCCTGGCTGGATCATGCGCGGCGCGACAAAGCATTTCCTGGCCAGTCTGCGCGATCCCTCTGGTGCCAAAATGTATCCCTCGATCGAGGCCAGCAATACGCTGCATGGCTATCCGATCGAGACTACCTCGCAGGTACCGAACAATCTGGGCACCGGGAACGATACCGAGATCACCTTTGCGGATTTTGCCGAAATCATGATTGGCGATGATCAGGAAATCCGGGTGGCGTCTTCGACCGAGGCCTCCTTTGTCGATACCGGCGGCAATACGATCTCGGCCTTCCAACGGGATCTGACGCTGATGCGGGCTGTGTCGCGCCATGATCTGGCGCCTGCACATGATGAGGCGATCTCGGTGCTGACAGGCACCGGTTGGGGCCTCTAAGGCGCGGCTAGCGCAGCAAAAACGGGGCGACCATGAGGTCGCCCTTTTCTATTCCTGAAAATTATGAGGTGTGAAATGACACGCGTTTTGGTGCAATTCCTGATCGGGTATTCCCGGTATAACAAAGGCGAAACCGCTGGTTTTGATAAGGCGAAGGCAGAGCAACTCTGTAGCGGCAAGGCCCCGGTCGCGCGACTGGTTGGCCCGGTGAAGCGGGCAAGCGAACAGGCCGCAACAGATGTCGATCTGTTGGAGCGTGACCGTCAGGAACTGGACCAGGCCAATGCAAACCTGGCAGACCAGCTGGCAGATCTTGACCAGCGCGAGCAGGATTTGGCGGTCCGCGAGGCGGCTCTTGCTGAGCGCGAGCTGGAGCTTCAGGCCGCGCGCGTCACCTCGGTGAAACAAGCCTCTGAGGCGGGGCTTTCAAAAGAACCTGCGGCGCAGGCCGTGGCCGACCCTGAGCCTAAAGACAAAGCGCCCGGCGCGCCGCCCAAGCAGGGCGCAAAAGCTTAAGGGGCGCGGGATATGCGGGTGATTGAGCAGGGTGCCATTGCAGCGGGGGTTGATTTGGAAGACTTCAAACGGTCGATCCATTTTCTGTCTGATGATGTCGCGGATGATGCCGCGCCGCTTCTGGCGCTGCAATCTGCAGAGGCGGCTGTTGCCACTGCAACCGGTCGCCCGCTGACCGCGCGCCGGGTTGAATTTGTGGTCACGCGGGGCGGCTGGCGGCGCTGGTGGTTTCCGGTGTTGCCAGTGCAGGGGCTGGTGGGCCTAGCATTGGATGACGGTGCAGGCGGTTGGGTCGATCAACCTTTGGACGGTGCCTGGGTGCAACAGGCTCATGATGAACCCCAGCTTGTTCTGGGCGATGACTGGTCAGGGCGCGCTGGCAGTGGGGATTTGTTGCGGGTGCAGGCTGATGTGGGCGGTGCAGATCAGACCACCAAGGCCCGGTTACGCCAGGCGGTCATTCTGCTGGCCAAGGAATGGCTTGAGGCCGGGATCTCGATTGAGAATGAAGACGCGCCGCGCATGTCTTTCGGGGTGCATCGACTGATGAAGCAGGCGCGCTACCGGCGTCCCTGCGAGGTGGCCTGATATGAAAGGGCGATTGGATCGGCGGGTTCAGTTCCTCGCGGAGGGGTTAGTGGATGATGGGCTGCGGCGCGAAAGCGGGTTTCAACCCATTGGTCAAAAGGTCTGGGCCGCCAAAGATGATGTCGGCGCGGATGAGATATTCCGTGCCGGTCAGGATGCGGCGCGGCTGGCCGTGCGCTTCAGAGTACAAAAATCAGCCTTCACCTCTTCGATCACGGCGGCGCACCGGCTGGACTGTGGCGGGCAGGAGTTTGAAATCCTTGGCATTCGCGAGGTGCCTGGCCGTCGCCGCATTTTTGAAATCACCGCAGTTGCGAAGGTGCAGCCATGAGCATGGAAATGCAGCTGGAAGGGTTCAGCGAATTGGAAGATGCGCTGGATGATCTGAGCAAATCAGCGGGCCGGGGTGTGTTACGCCGGTCCCTGATGAAGGCGGCAGAGCCAATGGCGGATCTGATGCGGAGCCGTGCGCCACACGGTCAGGGCGATCTGGAAGAGAGTATTGCGGTCAGCAGCAAGCTGTCAAAACGGCAGGCTGCAGAGCATCGCGCGATGTTTCGTGATCAGCGGGCTGCGGTGGAAATGTTTGTGGGTGCTGGTGCCTTGCCGCAGGCGCATCAGTCTGAATTTGGCAATGAGCATCAGGCCCCACAGCCCTTTGCGCGGCCAGCCTGGGATCAGGATCAGCAGGCGCTGCTGGATCGGCTTGGCGGTCATCTGTGGGCGGAATTTGAAAAGTCACTGGCGCGGGCGCAGCGCAAGGCCGCGAAAGGATAAGTCATGCAGGTTGCACTTAGATCGATGCTGCGCGCGGTGCCTGCGGTGGCCGCGCTTTGTGGGGAGCGGGTGGATTGGGGCAAACGGCCTGCGAAAGATCCCTATCCGGGCATTTGCCTGCATCTGATTGGTGATCGCGAAGGCCAGACCTTGCGCGGCCCGGATGGGCTGTCACAGGGGCGGGTGCAGGTTGATTGCTACGCTGAGACCTACACTGGCGCTGCCGAACTGGCAGCGGCGGTCCGCCATGCCCTGGCGGGCTATCGGCAAGGCGGCTTTCGGGGGGTGTTCCTCGAAAGCCAGCGCGACAACACAGAACGCGGATCAAATGAGCCTGATCGGGCCGCCCGCGTTTCAATGGATTTTTTGGTGAACTGGAGAGAAAGCAATGCCTGAGGTAGATGCAGATATCGGATATAATTCCACGTTTGGAATGGCGGAAGTCAAGGCGGGGCCGTTTCCGGCAATCGCCGGGGTGGTCAGTATTACCCCGCCAAGCAAGTCGCGGGATGCAGTGGATAAGACCCACCTTAAAAGCCCCGATCGCTACAAGGAATTTATGGCTGGCATGAAGGATGGCAGCGAGGCCAAGATCGGCCTGAACTTTGCGCCATCGGTTGCGGCCACGCTGGATGCAGCGTTTGAGGCAGGGACCAAATGGTGCCAGATCACCTTCCCAGATGTGACCACAACGCTCACCTTCAATGCGGTGATCACCGGGTTGGAATTTGGCGAGCTGACCAATGACAAGATGTCGGCAACGCTGACGGTGAAGCCCAGCGGCAAGCCAGTTCTGGCGGTGGTATAATGGCCAATCGTTTCATGGGTGAGACCACTGCCCAGGCAGATGGCAACAACTGGACCCTGCGCTGCGACTTTAACGCGATGGCCGCGTTTGAAGAGGCCACCGGCAAGGATGCCATGACGGCTTTTGAGGCGGCTGAACAGGGCGATGTCTCTGTGCTGGATCTGCGGCACCTGGTGCGCGCCTGTCTGCTGCGCCATCATCCTGACGCCACATTGTGCGATGCGGGCGATGTGCTGAGCCATGACATAGGTGTGGTGGAGCGGCTGATTGCGGCATCCATGCCAACTGCAGGTGAGGCCGCAGAGTTGGGAAACGGTCAGGCGCTGGCGGCCCCGGAGACCAAGCCGGGATAAGCTACATGAAAATGTTGGAGGCCTATGTGGCCGCTGGGTTCCCGGATCCGGCGGCCTTCTGGTCTCTGACACCTCGGCTGTATCTGTCCCTGATGAAGGGGGCTGCGCAGCGGTTGGAGCGCGAGCACAAGGATCGCGCCTGGCAGGTCTGGCATGTCGCGGCGCTGAGCCGAATGGATGCGCTGCCGAGTTTCTCTGAATTTGCGGGCGCTGGCCCTGTTGAACCTCAATCGCCTGAGACCCTGCAGGCGATGTGCGAAACCCTGGCGGTATCCTGGGGGGCAAAGGAAAGCTGATGGGACAATCTGTTATTGGTGCGCTGCGGGTCAATCTGGGGCTGAACAGCGCCAAGTTTGAACGCGGGGCAAAGCGGGTGAAATCACCGCTGGCCCAGATGAAGAAACAATTCCTCGCGGTGGCGGCGGTTGCTGCGGCTGCCGGGGGTGCGATCTCGGCCATGGCTTTGGCGGGGGCGCGGGATCTGGACAGGGCGGCAAAGTCTGCCCGGCGCCTGGGTGCGTCGATCGGCGGTTTCCGGGCTTTGGAACTAGCGGCGGGCGAGGCGGGCGTAAGTCTGTCGAGCATGACCAATGACATCCAGACCGTTGACCGCGAGATTGCCTCGATCGGGAAATCCGGCAATGCGAAGCGGGCATTGGACGCGCTGGGGATTTCGGCGCAGCAGCTGTCGGGCGCTGATGCTGATGAAAAGCTGGCGCTTATTGCCGATCGGGTCAAAGCGCTGGGGCTGAGCACTGGCGAGACCAGCTCAATCCTGCGCGACCTTGGTGTGCGGAATCGGGAAATGGTTCTGCTGATGCTGAACGGCGGTGATGTGATCCGCTCGGCGCGGCGCGACATCGAGGACTATGGCCTTGCGGTCAGCTCTGTTGATGCGGGTCAAATCGAGCAGGCCAATGATCGCATCGCGCGGCTGGGTCTGGTGACGCAATACCTGGGTCAGCGGCTGGCGCTGGAGGTGGTGCCAGCCCTTGGGCAGATGGCTCTGGGGATAACCAACAGTCTGCGCGCAGGTGGGGCGCTGCGGGGGGGGCTGGACGGGCTGGCCTCGAATGTGCAGCGGCTGACCACTTATCTTGCGGTGGCGGTCACTGGCTTTGGGGTGCGCTATGTGGCGGCCCTGGTTGCGGCAAAAGTGGCCACAGCAACCTTGGCAGGGTCGATGGTGTTTTTGCGCGGGGCGTTGATCCGCACGGGCATTGGGGCCTTGATCGTGGGGGCAGGGGAATTGGTCTATCAGTTCTCGCGGATGGTCTCTGGTGCCGGTGGTTTTGGCGAGGCGCTTAAACTTCTGAAGGATGTTGCTTCAGAGCTATGGGATCGCATGTCCCTTGGGGCCTCCTCTCTTGGCGCTTCCCTTGGTGCAACTTGGGACGGCATTTCCGGTGGTTTTTTGACGATGCTGCAGGTGTTGCAGAATAAATGGGCTTCATTTCTGCGGGGGCTGGCGGAGACCGTCAAAGAACTGCCGGGATTTACGCCTGTATATGAAGGCCTTGTGGGTGCGACACTGAAGGCCCGGTATGCATCCATGGATTCAGGGGATGCTGCTGAAGGGTATTTTGGTTCTGCTGCGTCGGCGCAGGCCCGTGCTGATGCTTTAGCTCAGGCTGCAAAGCGGCCTCTGTCCAGTATGGAAGCATTGCGCGCTGCGATCCGGGCCAACAATGAGGAAACAGAAGACGGCACCACGGCAGCCGATCGTCTAGGCGACGCCCTTGGTAATCTCGGCGGCGGCGCAACTGGTGGGGTG
The DNA here is from genome assembly GCF_021228235.1 of Pseudophaeobacter flagellatus. GTDB lineage: Bacteria > Pseudomonadota > Alphaproteobacteria > Rhodobacterales > Rhodobacteraceae > Pseudophaeobacter > Pseudophaeobacter flagellatus. Next base: position 151,480 of record NZ_JAJQRG010000007.1, on the reverse strand, counting down.
CGTAAGGCGAAAGATGAAACGGAAAAGCTTTCCGAGGGCCTGCAGTCTGTGAAATCCTCGGCCAAGTCTGCCTTTGCGGGGCTGGTGACGGGTGCCAAGAGCGCTAAGGAAGCTTTGGGCGAAATGCTGTCCAGCCTGGCGACAGCGCTGGCGAATAGCGCATTCAATTCCCTGTTCGGAAATGCCTTTGATGGGCTTTCAGGCGTTCTTGGCTTTGCCAATGGCACCCTGTCTGCGCCGGGTGGTTTGGCATTGGTGGGGGAGCGGGGGCCGGAACTGGTCAACCTGCCGCGCGGTGCGCAGGTGAATACTGCGCAGGCCACCAGGTCGATGCTGGGGGCGGCGCAGAACTCTTTGCATGTCAGTGTTGGTGTTGATGACAGTGGGTATCTGGTGCCCTTGATTCAGAGCGTCAGCGGCAATGTCTCGGCACAGCATGTGGCGGCGGGCATGGCGATGCAGGATCGTAAAACCTCCAGCAATCTGGCAACTCATTTGGCGAGGAAAGGCTGATGCAGCGCCCTATTGTGACCCTGCCTGCGGGCTTTCTCAAATTCTTGCAGGTTGATTGGGATATCGACTGGCGCGGCCAGGGGCTGGGGGAAAACACCGGCGGCGGCTCTGCGGTGGTGTTCAACCGGTTCCCGCGCTGGGTTGGCGCGCCATCGGTGTTTCTGGAGGGCGCGGCGCTGGCGCAGTGGCGCGGGATCCGGGCGACGGCACAGGGGCGGGTGGGCGTCTATCGGCTGCCCATGGTGGACCCGATCGGGTTTGACGCGGGGGCGGATATGGATCTGCCTTTTGCGGATGGATCCAGCTTTGCCTCTGGAACGGGGTTTGCGGCTGAACCTCTGGGCTTTGCGGCGCAGGCGGCAGAGGCCGGGGCAGAGCAAATCCGAATAGAGGCAGAGGCTGCGCCGCGTGTTGGTCAGATCATGAGCCATGAGCTTTGGCCCTTCGTGGTTACCTGGGTGCAGCAGGCCTCGGCAGGTGTCTTTGATCTGGGTATCCAGATGCCCCTGCGCGGTGCCATGGCGGCGGGTGATCCTGTTCTGCTGACGGGCATGGGCCTGTTTGAAGCGATCGAGGATGGGATGGGGCGGCCCAGCTATGGGGTCACGCGCTCTGCCCAGATCAAACTGAATTTTCGTGAGGTTCTGAACAGATGAGTTTTTTTCCTGAAGGCTATGATCCCCAGGGAGAGATCCTTGGGGCGCTGGACCTGTGCGAGATCGAAACACCGGATGGGCCAATGCGTTTTATGATTGGTGCCGATGGCGTGTTTACCGATGTGAACGGCCATAAATGGTATGGCACCCAGCTCGCCAGTGTCGGCTCTTTGGAGAGCGCGCTGGAGGGCCGTGCCCCTGAAGGGTCGATCACGCTCTCCTACTTTCAGGATCCTGATGCCGATGACCTGATCGCGCAGGTGAAGGCGCTGGGGGTGGAGTATATCCAGGGCCGTGCCATTCGGTTCTACTTCCAGCCCATCGGCAGCATGGCGGAACTGTACAAGCCAAAGCACCCGCCGCTGCAGTGGATGCAGCGCATCATGCGCAGCCTGCGGTTCTCGGCCAGCGGGGCGCAGGATCGATCGATCTCGCTGGGCTTTGAGGCCTGGACCGAAAAACGCCGCGCGGCGCGCCGGATCGTGATGAACACCGAAGGCCATGCCAAGCTGATTGGCGAGGCAAACCCCTCATTGAAATTTATGCCCACCAGCGCTTTTGAAGAAGAGAAACTGTTCGGATGACACCACTATATCGGGAACTGCACCGCTGGAATGTGACCCCCTTCATCTGGGGAGAAATGGATTGCGTCTTGTCCGTCGCAGATTGGGTCGAGCAGGTCACCGGCAAAGATCCGGCGGCGCGCTTGCGCGGTGTCTATGACAGTCGCGGATCCTGCCAGCGCGAAACCGGGTTTCTGCGCAATCCTGTGGAAACGGTCGAGGCCTGTCTGGCCACCATCGGCGGGCTGCCCCGTGTCGAGGAACCGGCCCCCGGTGATGTCGGCATCATCATGGCCCATGATGCCAAGGGGCGTCTGTCGCCCTGTGGCGGGCTATGGCTCGGGGAGGCCTGGGGGTTCAAGACGCGGCGCGAAGATCATGGGGGGCGGGGTGCGATCACCATCAAGCCGATCCTGATCCCATCGGTGCTGGCAATCTGGGGGGTGGGTTATGAAGCGTAGTCTGCTGTTCGCCGCGCTGATGGGCTGCACCATGTTGACGCCCCGGCCTGCCGAGGCGGGGCCGGTTGTTGCCTTCGTCGCCGGGGCAGTTGGGGTGGCTGGTGGGACCGCATTGGCCACCACGGCGGCCTATTTGGCGGGTGCGGGATTTGCCGCCACTGTCGTGGGGGGCTTTATCGTCAAGACGGTTGTGGCGATTGGCCTATCAGCCCTGGCGGCGCGGCTTGCGCCCAAGCCAACATCGCCGCCCCCCAGTATCCTAATGGCCAATTTTGCCCAGCCGGTCAGCTATGCGGAATGGGTCTATGGCCGCACTCGCAAGGGGGGCTTTCTGGGCTTCACCGGCTTTGCTGATGGTACTCGGTACTATGTGCCAATTCTCGCGGCGCATCCGATCGAGGGCGTGGTGCAGCACTGGCTGGATGAGCGTGTGGTGACGCTGACCGCGCAGGCGGATCGTCTGTATAGTAATATCGCAGAGGCACCAATCGCAGGCTATGGGCGCATCAATGTCTTTGATGGCGCACCAGGTCAGCAGGTGCATCTGTCGTTTAATAACCGGTTTGCAGAAGTCACCGATGAGTTTGACTTCAAGGGGCTGTCGGGCGCGGTGATCTGGGCCACGCGCCCGCCGCAATCGTCTTTTACGCATATCTATCCTGAAAGCCGTCAATGGGCCTATGCGCCGGTGCTGGATGGCAAGAATGATCTGTTCGACCCACGCGACAACAGTCGCGGGTTCAGCGCCAATGCGGCGTTGGTGCTGGCGGATTGGATTGTCGAGATCCTCGGCCGTGATGTTGACTGGGATGAAGTCGCGGATGAGGCGGATGCTTGCGATGCGCAGGTCCTGAATGCCGAGGGGTATTTGCAGAACCGCTGGGAGCTGAATGGCACCCTGTCGGATGAACAGGATTTTGAGGGTCAGCGGGTGGCGCTGGCGGCGGCTTGCGATGCGTTTTTGTATGAGCGCACCGATGGCAGGGTTGGCTTTACGGTCGGGCGCTGGATAGAGCCGGATCTGGTGCTGGGGCCGGATGACTTTTTGTCATTGGAACTGGCCAGCGGTGAGTTTGGCGCTGATGCCCCGGATGAGGTGGCCGGCGTCTACATCGAGCCGGAAAACGGCTGGCGGGAAACCCCATCCGGGGCCTGGGTTGAAAGGGATGTGGCCAAACCAGTTCGCGATGAGCCGCAGCTATTCATGGTAAACAGCCACAACCAGATCGCCCGGCTGAACAAGCGGCTTGCCCGCACCAAGCGGGCGCGGTTCCAGCTCACCGCTACCATTGGCTTTCGCGGCTATGAGATCCTTGGGGGCCGAACAGGCGGGCGTGGTGGTGGCCGGGCGCATCGGTTTGTACGTGTCGTCCATCCTGAGCATCAGATTGATGAAGTCTTTGAGGTGGGCGAGCTGGCGCGCGAGGCATCGGGGGTGTTCTCGCTGACCGCCAATTCGGTCAGTCCAGAGGATTTTGCATTCGATGCCGCGACTGAAGAGCCTGCGCGCCCGGTTTATGACAGGGTCCAGGGGGATAGCGGCATTCCGGTGCCAACTGGTCTGGCCGTCACGGCTTCGGGGGGTGGCGATGTCACGGTGCAATGGGATGCACAGAGCGAGGCTTACCAGCAGGATCTTCGCTACCAGCTTAGTGATGGGTCATCCTCTTGGACCGTTCGGGGGCTGGTGTTTGCGGGTGTGTCCACACCGCTCGGCGGTTTTACCGTCGGGGAGGAATACGAGATGCAGATCCGCAACCGCAGCGCAGGCCTTGGGATATCAGACTGGTCAGCCTCTGAAATATTCACAGCTTAAAACAGGAGACGCGCATGGTCGCCCTTTTGCCTCAAACCATCATGATGGGGAATCCGCCGAGTGCGGGCCATCAGCCATCCAAGGCAGATCTTGCTGATTGGATGCAAGAGACTGAAAGTATCGCTGCCGGTGGTGGTCTTTCTTATATCAACGACAGCCTTGCGGGGTTGAATCTGCGCGCAGGTGTGGCTGATGGCCAATTTGCGCTCGTGCTGAATGCCGAGGCAGAGGCCGGGGTCTATGAGCGCGACGGCGGGGCCTGGCTGAAGGTGGCGGACATTCCGGCGATCTTTCTGGAAAGTATGGCCGCTGTGCAGGCTCAGGGGTTTGCCCAGGCGGCGCAGGCTTCTGAAGACGCGGCGCAGGGATATGCAGGCGGGGCCAACGCATCTGCGCTGCTGGCCGTCTCTGCGGCAGAGGCATCGGGTAATGTCGTTTTTGTCGAAACATATGCCACGGCGAGTGAGATCTGGGCGGGTCTGCCGGTCGATACATTGATTGAGGTGATGATCGATGAGAGCCGGGGCGATGTGCGCGCCCGCTATCGGGTGGATCCCGGTGCTTTGACGTTCATTATGACGCTTGGCAGTTTGCACCCAGATCAAAATCTGGCGGACCTGCAGGATATAGAAGCCGCCCGCAACAATCTGGAGCTGGGGAAATACCAGACAGTCACATTTGGCGGCATTCAGTCTGATGGGGTTGGCGAGTTTGCAAAAGGTGTGACCGGCGGCGGATACGGTTTGAGCATCTCCCGGTCGGGCGATCGTGTCGATATTGCCCCAACGGATCTGGCTGGGGGGTACGATATCAGCAAGAAGATGTCATATAACCCGGCAGTTGGCGTCTGGCAGATCAGCGGCGGGGTTTCTGTCGGCGGGGTGATGTCATGCTTTGGCCCGGATTTTGAAAAGATCTCGATGGTCCGATTAAATAGTAAGTTTATCGCTGGCCTGGAAGCGGCAGGCCTTGTTTTCCGGGTGAATGAAGATGTGACCCCTGAGACGGACAGCGCCAGAGTTGAACCGGCTGGCGCAGCAGCACCTTCGCCGATCAGCTTGATGACGCGGGAGATGGGGGATGCGCGATACGCCCGGCGCTATACCAGCCCGGCGCAAACGATCGTGTCTGGCGGGCTTGTTACTTTGGCGCATGGTTTGGGCGTGGTTCCCAAGTATGTGGGCTACCGGATGCGCTGCACTGTCGCCGAATTCGGCTACTCAGTCGGCGACAATGTCATGGTGGATTTCAACGGCTCCAACAGTAACAACAGCCGAACATCAGTTGCGATCGTGGACGCCGCCAACGTGGCGGTGCGGTTTTCGTCGGACGCGACATATGCCTTTGCGGCGGCCAACAAAACCAATGGCGTCGTGACGGGACTGACTAACTCCAATTGGGAATTGATTGTGGAGGCGATGGCATGATGGGCACTAAATATTTTAGCGATGCATCGGGCGCATACCTCGGCGCGTTTGTTGATGGCGTGCAGCCCCCTGCGGGCGCGATCGAGCGGGACTGCCCACCAAAGAGCGCTGCGGCCCTGTGGCTAGATGGGAACTGGATAGAGCCAGATCCGCGTGATGGCTTACGGGCGGTAGCCTCGCTGTCGCGCCAGGCCTTCTGTCTCGCCTTGTTCCGCGAGGGGATTCTGACAGAGGCGGATGCAATTGCGGCTGCCAGGGGGGATTGGCCTACGGCCTTGAGTGACGTTCTGGCTACGCTGCCATCAGATGCTGCGGCAGAGGCGCGGATCGTCTGGGCCACCTCGACAGAGGTGCGCCGCCTGCATCCGCTGCTGGCGATGATCGCGACCCATATGGGGATCGATGATCTGGGCCTTGATGCGATCTTTGGCCTGTCTGTGCAGGGTGCTGGGGAGTAATCATGACTGAACCGGGACTGATAGACTGGATGTCGAACTTGCTGGGCGGCGCGGCGACCACACTGATCGGGGCCACCATAGGCCGCCTGATGTGGCATTCCGGCGAGGTGCGCAAAGGCCAGCGCCGTTTCTTTGGCCCGGAGCTGCTCTGGGAAATTCCGGTGGCCATCGGCATGGCGATCATTGGCGAGGCGATCGCCAGCTACATGGGCGCAGGCCCAACCGTGACCACGGGCATTGTGGCGCTGGCCGCCTATATCGGCCCGCGCGGGGCTGAGGTGCTGCTGACCAAATGGCTGGTGCGCGCCAAGCCGTAAAACCACCACAAAACTGAAACCTGAAACCAACCCTGCCTCTGGCGGGGTCTTTTGCATTGGAGCAACCGCAATGAAACTCATCTCAAACTGGCGCGCCACTCTGACCGGATCCTGGTCGCTCTGGCTTGTCCTTGCCAGCCTGGTTCTGCTGGGCGGGTATTTTCTGACCCTGGTGAAGCCTGAGCTGCTGGGCTGGGATCCGCTGTATTTTGCCATGGCCTCGGCCACGTGTCAGGTGCTGGCGATCCCGGCGCGGCTGGTGCTGCAGAACGGCTTGTCCGGCCTTGCCGCCTTCCGCCGTGATACGGGCGGCGCGGTCCGCCGGCGCACGGTTGGCGTCATCGCAGGCAGCGGTATTGCGCTGACCTCGGCCATTGGCTTCATTGGCCAGTGGGAAGGGCTGCGGACCGAGGCTTACCGCGATGTCGTGGGCGTCTGGACCGTCTGCTATGGCGAAACCAAGGGGGTACAGCCCGGTGATCGCTACAGCAAGGCGGACTGTGATGCGATGCTGGCGCGCGAGATCCTGGCCTATGAGGCAGCGCTGGATCGATGCCTGAAACACCCTGTGCCCATCGGCATGAAGATCGCCCTGGTGTCCTGGACCTACAATGTCGGGGCCGGGGCTGCCTGTAAATCGACCTTGGTGCGCAAGGCCAATGCCGGGGATCTCGCTGGGGCCTGCGATGAGCTGCCGCGCTGGAACAAGGCGGGCGGGCGCGTCTGGGCCGGGCTGGTCAATCGGCGCGGCGCTGAGCGCGCCATGTGCCATCAGGCCCTGAAAGCGGCGGCATGATCTCGGTTAGGCTATGGGGGTGGGTGCTGCGCAACCTGCCAGGGCTTGCCCTGGTGGCGATGCTGGCCGGGGCGGTCTGGACTGTGGCCTCTGCCTTCCAGGATCGCAGCCGGTTGCGGATCGAACTGGCGGCCTCGCAGGCGGATCTGGCAACGGCGCAGGCCAGCCTGCAGCAAGCCGCCGAGACCGCCCGCATTCACCGCGCCCACCTGGACCGCGCCGCCGATGAGGCCCGCCAATGGTCTGCGCTATCAAATGAGTTGCAAAACATGGAGGGCCGCGATGCGCCTTTATCCCCTTTGCTTGCTGCTACTGCTCGGCGCTTGTTCCGATCGGGCCAGTGAGGCGGTGATACCGCCACCGCGAGTGCCGGCGGATTTGCTGCAGCCCTGCGCCGGATACACCGGGCCGATGCCGCAATCCGAGGGGCAGATCTCGGATGCCCTGATTGCCGAGGCGAGGGGGCGTTCCTGCGCCAATGGCAAGCTGGCCGCCGTGGGCGAGATCTTGGCCGTGCCAATTCTTGAAGACTGATCCCTCCGCACCCTAGCGGGGGGATCGGGTGCGCGAACACCCTTTCCCACGCAGCCTACCGTTCAAAGCGGCTGCGCCGACATCACACATCAGAAAATGTCGCCCGACTCTCGCGAGAGTGGGCACCCCATATTCTGGAATCAGCAATGACAACAATGATAAAGGTGCGCCCTGCCGCGCCCGTCGCCCCCTGGCTTGGGGGCAAAAAGGCCCTGAGTGCCCGCATCATCGCGCGCATCGAGGCCATCGACCATGCCACCTATGCCGAACCTTTTGTCGGCATGGGCGGTGTTTTTCTGCGCCGCAGCTGGAAGCCGCAGTGCGAGGTTGCCAATGACTTCAATGGTGAAATTACCAATCTGTTCCGCATTCTGCAGCAGCATTTGCCGCAGCTGATGGAGGTGATGCGCTATCAGATCGCCTCGCGCCGGGAGTTCGAGCGGTTGCGCAAAACCGACCCCGCCACCCTGACCGACCTGCAGCGCGCGGCCCGGTTTTTGTATCTGCAGCGCCAGGCCTTTGGTGGCAAGCTCGGCGGTGTCTTTGGCGTGGCCACCGATCGGCCATCCAGGTTCAGCCTGTCGCGCCTGGAGCCAATTCTTGAGGCCGCCCATGAACGGCTGGAAAGCGTCATCTTTGAGAACCTCGACTGGTCGGATTTGATCCGCCGCTATGATGGCAGTAAGACGCTGTTCTACCTCGATCCGCCCTATTGGGGCGGTGAAAGTGATTATGGCAAAGGCCTGTTTGAGCGCAGCGCCTTCCAGGCCATGGCCGAACAGCTGGCCGAAATCCGTGGCAAGTTCATCCTGTCAATCAATGACCGCCCCGAGATCCGTGAGCTGTTCGCCGGGTTTGAATTTGAAGAGGTCCGGTTGAAATACACCGTTGCCGCAGGCGGTGCGACAGAGGCGGCGGAACTGATCGTATCCAACTTTGAGCCGCGTATCGGCTTGATTTGATAGGGCGAAACAAGCTGGCGGGGCGCAGTGGTCCCGCCAGTTGGAAGGGCAGGGAGCCGACCTTCGCCGCGCTCTGGACGAACGGCAGGTATGCGCAGGGACAAGCCTGACTTTGCAAACTGACGCGGTGAAGGTGCCCTTGAGGGCAAGCCGGGCCCTGAACGGACACTTATGTCAGGCGCAGTGGGTGGCCGTTATTCGGACAAGGCCGCTCCGTTTTGCCAAGCGTAGCGGCACGCGGCGGACGGTCGAGCATGTGTGCCCATTGCCCTTCTATGACAGCTTAGTAGTTCATGCTGGAGGGCGAGGATAGGTCTATGGATCAACACAGCATGTACGCGATACCTAGAAAATTCGCTTCTCACCTGCTAGCTCAAAACAGAAGGCTTTAGCGGGGGGTGAATCATGAGCGGCGAGCAGACGACAAAATTTGAGCGTTATGTTGAGGAAATAAGTGAAGACATAACCGAGACGGTAAAAACGATGGGGTGTCAGCCTATCCTTTTTATCGGCTCAGGCTTGTCGAGACGCTATATGAGCGCGCCGAGCTGGGACGAGTTGCTCGCACATCTGGCGGATCAATGCTCTGCAATAGACAAGGGACTCGGCTTCTATCGGCAGTCTCTGAAATCACCGATGAAGATTGGTGAAGAGTTTGCTCGCCTTTATCAGGAATGGGCGTGGGACGCAGGAAGCAATGAGTTTCCGTCGGAAATGTTCGCAGACGGCGTGGATGCTCAAGCCTACTTGAAATTCAAAGTTGCGAGCCATCTGCGAAACCTAACGCCTGCCGCGGCTTCAGATCTTGGCAGTGCGGATCAACGAGCGGAGATTGACGCCCTTTGCCGGATAAAACCACACGCCGTCATTACTACGAACTATGATCAGATGTTGGAGTTAGTGTTTCCGAACCATGAACCGATAGTCGGTCAGCAGCTTCTGAAAGGCTTGCAACTATCGGTGGGCGAAATTTATAAGATCCATGGGTCCATCGAGGATCATGAAAGCATTGTTTTCACTCAGACGGATTACGATGAGTTTTCAAAGAAAAAGAAATTTCTAAGCGCGAAGTTGCTTACTTTCTTCAATGAACATCCTCTTATTTTCATTGGATATAGCGCGTCGGATCCGAATATCCAATCAATTCTTTCGGATATAGATGAGGCTCTGCCTGTGAAAGGGGGGGTGATCCCAAACGTATACATCTTAGAGTGGAATGATACGATCGATCAGGAAGCCAACCCGGCCAGAGAAAAAGTAATACCAACGAGCGAAGGCCGGAGTGTCCGCGTAAAGCTAATTGAAGCTTCTGATTTCACGTGGGTATTTAACGCGTTCGCGGCGAACCCTGTCCTAAACGATGTGAACCCTCGAGTTCTGAGATCACTGATCGCACGGTCTTATAACATGGTCCGGCATGATATTCCAACAATGACGGTGGAGGCCGACTTCCAGATGCTAGATCAGGCAGTGTCGGATTCAGACAGCTTTGCGAAACTATTCGGCATTGCGAATATTGGTGACTATAGCGCCGCATCGGCGCAGTATCCGCTGAGTGCTACACAACTCACACGCCACCTCGGAGGTACGGGATCCTACCTGGCCGTTTCCCTGTTGCGAAAAATCAAAGAGGAGACTGGTGTCGATATTAAGGCGAGTGACAACCGCTACCATCGAGCCGAGCAGGTTAACACGTCCACGTTCCATAAGTATTCACCGGATATGCTAGTAGTCCTTAGAAAACTTCACGCGGGCGAGTCCTATGAGCTCAATATGGAATAATCCATAGGTTGCACTTCGACCCCGACGCTCCGCTAATGCCGTATATCAGGCCTCGTGCATAACGTGCTGGTTTCCGGTCTCCGGTTACCGGAGAACACGCCACCAGTGCGATCACGAGCAGCAGCATCGCGGTGGTCTGCTAAACATGTCAGTTAGCCAAAGAAGCGCGCATATCAACTGCCATTTCGAGACGGCTATTACGTTTTGCCGAGCTGCTTGATATCGCGGCGGATCGCACGATAGACCTTGCGGCCCCACTGTGAATAGATTTTGGGACCAGGATGAAAGCCGTCAGGGCTCATTTGTGAGACGTTAGGTTCAAAATCCATTTCAATAAACCGACATCCAGTACGATTGGTGACAAGTTTGCGAAGCGCCCGATCAAATCGTGCTGCCTGTGCACCCAATACCCACCGGAGCGGTTGTGGGAGCAGCGGGAAATGGTGGATTGGGGGAATACCCGATATGCAAATGACATCGGCCTGAAATTTCAGTTCTACCAGCTGAAGCAATATTGCAAAACGCTGCAACCATTCCGATAGAGGCACGCGTGCAGTGATATCGTTTACGCCAAGCGAAACGGACACGATATCAAATTTCTGTGGTGTGCGCTTCTGCAGACGGGCGATCGTATCGGCAGTGGTGGCGCCGGTCTTCGCATCTACAGACCAGTAGACTGTATTCGTCTGCGAAAGCCTTTTGCGCATATGCCCCAAGAGCGCTTCTTCTTGATGCGAGGTGCCGACCCCGACAGCAGAACTGTCTCCGATGATCAATAGACGGAGGTCAGGGCCCTGCCCGCTGACACCATCGCGGCGACCGGAAGGATCAGCCAGGTGCAACGCTGAACGGCGCACAAATGCGCCTTGAGCGACCAGAACTGGAAATAACAGAATTCGTACTGCATGGTCTAACATGTCAGGCTCCAATACGAGACGCGTTACGGCGAGAGTGACACGGAGAGAGATCATACCGAGCTTCCGTATCGTCCAGAAACTCGTCCGCAAAGCTCGAGAAAATATTTGTTGGTTCTATTGTATATGCTATCGCGTCATGCGGAATTGACGGTAGTCAATCGCATGCGCTCGTACCCAGAATTAGCAGTCGTCTGTACAGGTTGCAGCACCGATAAGTTCAGGCTCCTGACCAGCCATTCGCTGCGGTCTGATCGAATGTCGGCTCAGGGCCGTTCGTACCTCTCCGCGCGCCCCAAATCATGCCGACGCTGCGACTCCTCCGTGGTCCGCAGAGAGCCATTCCTGCCAGTTCGACCCGCTGTAGCGACAGGCCTCTCCGATGACAAAACACAAATGTGCCGCAACCACGTAGGTTTTGTCTGGGGGTTGTGTCTGGTCTAACCTTCTGGCGCGGCGGCTGCTCGCGAGAAGGGTCAGAAACTACCGCTATGCCGTTACGTGGTAACAGTTGTGCAACCGGACTTCCGCCCGGTAGTGACCCTTCGAGCGGGCGCGCAGTGAAGGCTAAAAGTTGTGTCCAACGTCAAGTTTCAGACATGCACCTGGCGGCGTTTGCGTAAGGCGCTTTTGCGCAGCCAAAAGGTTGAAGGCCGGCGCAATACCTGCAAGAATTCGAGAGTTGATGGGGGGTGTATCCATGACGCGAATTCTTTGCGCAATAATTCTTTTGGTCGGAATATCTATGCCCGTTTTGGCGCAGAACGGAACAATGTTTTCACGCGAAATCCGCGCCGAGGCCCAGCAGGCGCTGTCCTATTACGACTTCGACGCCGGTCCAGCCGACGGTGTATTTGGATCGCAAACCCGGGCGGCTATTCGCGCTTGGCAAGCTACGCGTGGGACACGAGCCACCGGGGAGTTCAGTCGTGCCGACCTGGGCAACTTGCTGGAGCAATATCGCGCCGATCGAAGAGCGGACGCTTCGGCGGGGGACACGTTACCCATGCCCGCACAAGGTGCCATCGCCGAGATGGCACAGATGTGCGGCACGACCGCGGCAGCGCTGGCCGCACGGCAGGGACTGCTGCAAAGTGGCGAGATGAATAACGACGGGATCCTCGATTACGTGATCGACGGATCTGCTGCGGGGTGTAGTATGATTTGTGGTGCAGCCAACTGTGCGGTCACCACCGTTGTTTCGAACGCGAATGGTTACCGAAACAGCGATTTCCTCGGCTACGGCGTCACTCCGGACAGCTTCAACTGCCTTTCGAGCGGCATCTGCGAGTTTGCCCGTTGACCCGCCCACACTTTGTTGGATGCCCGCAAACCACCATTTTTGGCACCGTGAAAGCCGACCTTCACTCAGCGAAATTGCCGAACGGTGGATGAGTGACCGGTTCGGTGACGCCGCTCTGCGGCGTGGCCAGACTTGGTCAAGGTCGGGTTTGGGCCGTCAATATTCCTTGCATGCTACCTGCAAGCTCTCGCTCGTTTCGTTTAGACTTGTCGGATAGCCGGAGCGGGCACCGTGGAAATGCTCCATCGGTTTCTCCGGGAGGACCTCAACGTCGGAGTTGGCTCGATTACTCAGATCGCGAAGCCAAGTTTTCAAGTCGTAGCGGCTATCCCTTAATTAGACCGATCAAGTGCAATCGTCCCGGCCACCTTAACGTGAGTCTGCGTAACAGTCGTTAAAGCGTTCTTTATACGGTTATGAACGTGGCGGAGAAATCACAACATCGACACGCTCAAGGCCAGTCTTAGGGCCGGAGAGGTCAGACTGTATCGCAGCGGGATTCTTTAGCGTACACGCCGGATCGTAAATAAGGCAGATAACACGGTCAACTTCATCGTTGCCACCGTAGTCGAGGAAGTCTACTGCAAGTTCCCCCTTAATTTTCTTTGCGTCTGTAGGTTTGCGCGCGAATTTCAATTCGATCATTGCTCGCAATGATTTGAGAAAGAACTCGCACCGCGCTGACGAACCCGCGACGGAGGAACTCCATTCTTCATCGCGAATGTCGGGTACATATGCAGCTAGGATTGATCGGAACAGGTATTGGCAATCCCATTCGTTTTTGATCTCCAAGGTGGTTCCATTGTGAGGATGGTGATTTAGGCTTAAAGCTGCCTCGTGGAACCGGCGCGCAAGTCCCACAATGAGATTTAGATCCGCCGTCTCCGGACTGATCACGTTCGGGATTTCTGCCGGTTGCTTTTCTAGAACGTAGTCGACAGCCGCGAGGATGTTATGCACATGCCGATTGGCAACGTCGACTAAGAAGGGCGCACCATCGACATCATTACTTCGCCTATAATTTTCCGATTCTTGTTTGAGCTCCTCAGCCATACCCAAGAGCCAGGCCCGGTAGTTCACTAATTCAGACTCGAAGGAATCAGGTGAAGCGAACTCCTCGTTGGGGATTTGAGTAGATGCCGTGATCTCAGCTGATCTGTGGTAGAGAGTGGAAATGATATTCTTGCAACTACTGTACCAGCTTTCACGGTGAGAAGTGTGGTAGCCTCTCAGCTCTTCCATCGCTGCATTGAAATCGTCATGGATCGCCAAGCGAGCCCTTTGCAGGTATTCGAGGCCCCAAACCGCCCATTCCATTTTATCCATAACAAAGATCCTTGGTGCACCAGAGTCCAGCTCGACTAACAGCGGGCATGATGTACAGGCTCAGCACAGGCCCGTCTAGGGAACGAAAGCCCACGAGGTCCGTCGGGCTCCTCAGTCGCACTTTAGTTTAAGACATTGGGCTGACCGCGGCCGAAAGGATGCTAGAGGCCAAGGTCCGTTCCCGTCCGCTCTTCCAAGCTTGGGGCGCCAGATCATGCTGCACACTGCCTCTAAGGGCAGGTTTGGGGAAGCTGCGCGGCAGCGATGGCATGCCTGGCCAATGTCCGGGAGGGGCCGTCTTCGCCTCACCTGTGAGCTGGCGCGATCAAGTCTGGCCCTTCGTCACGCACAGAGAAGCGCTCGACAGGATAGTATCTCACAAGCGTGTCTTTGCCCAATCCGGCCACATCATCGCTGCCACTCAGCCATTGGCTGCGTTCATCAAGGTTGAGTATTACCGGCATTCGAGTGTGAAGGCCTGAAAGTCCTTCATTGGCTTCTCGGGTCATAATGGTGCAAGTCAAGACGTCTTGCCAACGAGAGGCCAAACCCGCGAACCACAGTGTGCTCTCGTTGCCGCCAGACAGGATCACATGCGGCTGCTTGTTGGCTTTTTCGCCAGTCCATTCGTAGTATCCCCCTACTGGGATCAGGCAGCGTCCGTGACGCCATACAGCCCGAAATGTGGGCTTGTCTCGCGCAGTCTCAATACGGGCATTAAACGTGGTTGCCTTCCAGTCTTTCAACTCCCCGCTATGCCACGAGGGAACAAACCACCATCGGGCGGTTAAGGCTTCCAACGGTTCTTTCGCAAGAATTAGGACGTCCTGCGTAGGGGCGACGTTGTAGCGTCGCGGGGCACGCGGAGGGATTATAACTGGGTGTCGCGGGAAGGGATTGATCTTGGTTTCCGAATGCTCCTGATCAGTCCCGATCAGCTCGGGTTCGATAAAGCGGCCACACATGAATTCCTCACTAAGTTTGGCATTCAATAGATCTACAACATATAATATTCATGGTGTGAATTTCCGCTCAATGCATGAGAAATCTTCACCCGCACAAAGTCGCGATCCTACCTCACCTGCCTACCGGCAGTAATCCGCCCGCCTAATCCGAGATTTGGCCGCTCGCGTCTCAAGATGGCGATATTTACCACCGGAATGCCTTCGACAATCTAGGGCATGGCCCGCTGATATTACCGCCGCGCCAATATCGACACCCTCGGCGTAACAGACCCCAATCCAGCGATCATATGACCGCTCGCCAGTAAGTTGGCATTCCACTGACTTGCCTGCCAGGTAGTTCACCATCCAGCGTCGGGAATCCTTACCTGACCGGGTGTTGAGTTCAGGTGCATCGACGCCCTGCAACCGTACAGGTTTGCCTCCCACCACAATTGTGTCTGCGTCCCGCACCTTAAGACCAGCTGCAGACACGGGAACTGCGAGGACAACTGATAGGGCTAAGCCTAGCGTGAATTTCAAGGTTTTTCCTATTCGGTTTTGTTTGAGGATACTGTTGCAGATGTCGGAATACACATTCAAGCCAACTGCGTCCTACATACCTGGGGCCAGTGGTGATCATTTGCTTCGCCCGCTATGCGCAGGATAGCGACCTTTGCAAAGTTAGGCTGACGGCCCATTCCCAGCCTTTGCTCTGCCTAACTATACGCTATGGTCGCAGCCTGCATGGCTACCGTTCTACGAACCAGTTTAGCATCAACTCTGTGCCACATTACACGTGGGAAAACAGACAAGCGCTTAGATCAATCGATAAACGGTTCGGACGGTCTTATCGACTTTTTTGGCGGTGTCTTTTGCCCACGGAACCACCCGGACGTTGTGATCTGAGAAATAAGAAATGACAGATCTCAGGTGTTGTACGTTCATGGGTTGGATTTCTCCGCCAGTCCCCCAAGCATAACCAGAAAGCTCCGTGATCTCTCCGTTTGGGCCGGTTCGCATAGACAATCGGACACCGTCCTGCCCTTGGCCAATTATCGTACTTTTTTGCACGCGTTTTTGTGTGTCAGGGGATCGTTCGTGTCGAATTGAAGCGATATCCGAAAGAAGCGATAGCCAGTTGCCCTCTTCGATCGGTTGTGTCGCCAATATTGTCGCGTACAACTCGCTGTTTAAATCTGCCAAATTCGACATCTGGCATTGGTTCAACTTAGTTTGCAATTTTTCCTCCGACCGTAGGCAGGGGAAGTAAACGTAGGCTTTGTTCTTTCCTTCCGCCTTCGAGTTGTATTTGAGCCAGATTGCATTCATTGCCTTGTCTAAGGTCAGTTGCATTTTTGTAGCGATCTCTTCGACTGAGTCGGATACTTCTTCGTTTGAAAGCGGCCTGTGCTCGGCTGCCAGTTTTTCGACTAACTTATTAATTTTCCTAAGTGCGATTTCCGCGCTCGTTGGTATCACCAAAATGAAACTCCCCAATCACCATGAGCCCAAAGTTGCAGTCCTGCACAACGAGCTGGCGGGAAGATGGATGGCTGCAGGGCACAGATCAAGTGTCTATCGATTGGCATAAACTGGAACTCGAACAAAGCCCTCAAGGTCTGACAAAAAATCAACCTCGCTAGTTCAACGGACTTACTGTCTTGACTGCAACGATGGCAGCAAAAAAAACTGTTCCCGACATGCGGTCAACACGAGACAAAGAAGTAAGTGGCTCAATCCAATGACCACTTCGGGCTGGGTGCAGTCATCTGGGTTCTATAACGAAGTGTTCATAGGTTCCGTGAACCGGGCGGAACCCATCTATCTTGCGTAGGTGGTGAAAAACTCATTAATAAAAAGCGCTTCCCTTGCCTGAAATCAATGGCTTGAGCGAGGTGCGTGTTGTTTACACCGAAGATGTCGGGAGTTCGAGCCTCTCATCACCCACCATACAACCCCCTTGTTAAATATGATTAACTTCGGGGTTGGGGCTGATCTGCGAAACCTTCCTCAGTTCCCTGAACCACATCCTGTATCACCTGATTTTTCAGATCTGGGTGTAATCCAGAACTTTTGCGTATCTTGAAGCTCGCCCGGTGAAAATCTGGCGTAGGTTTGACAGGTGATCGCCCTGTTGGGGTGCCCAAGGCATTGGGTATCCTTTTTCAGTGGCAGCGCATTTGAGGCCATAGCAACAACGCAGCGTGGCGATTCGTGTTCAGGATCACATTGTCCAGCGCGGCACATTGTATCGAACTCTCTGGTCCATCCTTGCGACAAAACGTGATCTGATCCCGATGTTGATCATTCTCGGTGCGGGTAATCAACACTGCCGATTTTGATTGCCCGCCGATGATGCAACCCCATGACTAGGCATGTCGGTTTGTGTGATTGCCAGCAGCCCCGGCCCGTTCTGGCCGGTTCCCTGCCCATCTCTGGGCGGCTGGCTGGGCAGGGTCATCTGCGTGTTGCTGCCCCTGTAAGCCAGTGCTAAGTTTCGTCAAAACCGAAAACTGCCGGATGTTCATATCCATAGGAGAGAGACGCTTGCCTGAACCTCGCCCCACTTTAACCCTAACGTTGCGCCGCACTGGCGGGACCTCTCTGCAAAGCTTTCTTGCGCAGATCTCTCCGTTCCAGAGTGTTGAGCACGAGCCGTTCAATCCTGACAGGATCTGGGGGCATGTTGTCAAAAAATTCCGGGACGGCAGGGATCTGGTCGCGCTTGAGGCTGATATTGATGCGCTGCTCGAGGCAGAGGTCAATGTAAAACACTGCATCGAGGTTGTGCCCCCCGAGGTGACAAAGACATTGATCAAATGCGCCAAAAAGCGGGGGTATTTCTTCATTGTCCTGACGCGTCGCGACAGCGTGCGCCGCCTGCGCTCTCTCTTTATGGCAATGATGACAGGTGCCTGGGGGCCAGAGCAGGAAGAGGCTCGCTATCCGGGGATCTTGTCCGGGGAATTCAAGGTGACGCCCGTCGACCTGGAGAAGGTGAAAAGGCAATACTGGAGTGATCAACTGGTTTTGGGGCGTGTGCTTTCGATGCTGCGGTATCAGAATGTTTCCTACCAATGGCTGGTGTTCGAAGAAATCTACAAAGGGGAACAGCCGGTTTCTGTGCATGCGGCAAATCTGGCGCGGCAGATTGGCATTGATGTATCGGGCGAGGGGAACAAACTCGACAAACTGAATGAAAAGGGCAAGCAGAGCTCACATCGTATTGAGGATTTCGTGCCGAATTACGACGCGATGATGACGACCCTGAAGGAGGTCTGCATCGATTGATCGGCTCTTGCTGCATCAGGCCGTTCCCGGATTGGCAAATCCCGACCAGCGCCGCTGTGCGGCTGTGCCCGATTCTGGGCAAGCGCATCTGAAATGGTTCTGCCGGTCAGGGTAGGCGCAATCGAAGTTATGAAAATCAAATAGTTAGGATGTTTTGGCTATTTTTTTCGACCAAAGCGGAGAAAATGCCAAAACACCGCTTGACGATCCCCGAGTGCTGGGAATATTACAGCCCAACATTCAGCAGCGATGCTGGATGGGCAGCACGCGGTTGTAGCTCAGCTGGTTAGAGTACCGGCCTGTCACGCCGGGGGTCGCGGGTTCGAGCCCCGTCAACCGCGCCACTGCTGCCTGTCTGATTTGGGCATATCAAATCCCGCTCCGGATGGGGAATGTGGCGCAAGCCACAGAAGAAGGAAAATGCGCGGTTGTAGCTCAGCTGGTTAGAGTACCGGCCTGTCACGCCGGGGGTCGCGGGTTCGAGCCCCGTCAACCGCGCCACTTTCCTTATGCCCTTTGGGCCGCCTGAAAAGGCATAGATGCGCGGTTGTAGCTCAGCTGGTTAGAGTACCGGCCTGTCACGCCGGGGGTCGCGGGTTCGAGCCCCGTCAACCGCGCCACTTTTCAACACAGATTAAAATATCATTTTCTTGCGGCGAATACCGCACCGGAAGCGACGTCCATTTTGGATACTGCACATTGGATACTGCACAATCGGGGCGCTGAGCGGCGAGGCCCTAAATAGGCAAACAGCCCCGAGCGGGGGCTGAACTATCTGATTTACCGCATCATGGCCGTTGCCGGGCTTAGGGGGCTGGGGGCGTGGGCTCGGCCTGGGTATCGTGGCGCCAGGCGGTCAATTCTGAGTTAACCCACTGTGTCAGGCGCTCCATGTCTGGCGCGGGCTGTGCTTCCAGGTGGCGCAACATGACCCGCACCCCGTGTTGATAGCCCGCGCGGTAGCTTTCTTCTGGATCGCTTTGGATGCCTTCAAAACCAGCAGGACGTTTGAATTTACTATGCGGCATTGTGTGTCTCCATTCGCAAAGGACCGTAATGTTCCTGCTCAGTCTCGCAAGATCTGGCTAAGCAAGTCTTAAAGCGAGCAGGGTTTCGGGCGAGTTACGCACATAATTTTGCCCGCAGGAGATGCGCGAGCACTTTGGCGCGGCGCAGCCGGGGCGCCCGTGGCAGAGGGGCCGACGTGGCGGCCCCTCCTGATTGTCGTTATTTGCTCAAGGCATCCAGGATGCGCGCCCAGGACCGCGCGCCTTTGTGGAAGCTCTTGAGGTCGTATTTTTCATTTGGTGAATGGATCGCGTCGTCTTCGTTGGCATAGCCGACAAGCATCGATTCCATGCCCAGGATTGACTTGAAGAAGCCCGCAATCGGGATGGAGCCGCCCATGCCGCAGAAGACGGCTTCGCGGTTCCATTCATCGCTCAGCGCACCGCGGGCAGCTTCGAATTCGGGACGGGAAATGTCCATCACCGAGGCGCGAGATCCTTCCAGATCGTTGTTCCAGACCACCTTGCAGTCCGGTTTAAGCTGGGCTTCGACATGTTTGCGCAGCTTCTGGCGCAGGGCATCCGGGTCCATGTCGCCGACCAGGCGGCAGGTAATCTTGCAATGGGCTTCGGATGGGATCACGGTTTTGGAACCCGCGCCGTTATATCCGCCCCATATGCCGTTGATTTCCAGCGTCGGGCGGGCCCATTGCTGTTCCAAAATGGTATAGTCTTTTTCCCCGTGGGCCTGGGTATAGCCTGCGTTGCTCAGGTAATCCTTGGCGTTAAAGCCCGAGGCCTCCCATTGGCGCAGCAGTTCGGCTGGCACCTTTTCGACGCCCTCGTAAAAGCCCTCAACTGCAACCGCACCGCTGTCTTCGTCATAGAAAGAAGCGATGATGCGTGACATTTCCCGCAGGGGGTTCAGGCCCGGCCCGCCGTAATGGCCAGAATGCAGGTCGATGCGTGGCCCGACAAGGGTGAATTCATCCTTGACCATGCCGCGCAGCTGCGAGGCAATCGACGGCACCCCGCGCGACACCATCGAGGTGTCGCAGATCAGCGCCAGATCCGCCTTCAGCTCGGCGGCGTGCTCTTTCATGAAGGGGACCAGAGAGGGGGAGCCGCTTTCTTCCTCTCCTTCAAAGAAGAAGGTGATGCGGCAGGGCAGCGAGCCATGGATCGCTTTCCATGCGCGGCAGGCCTCGACAAAGGTCATCAGCTGCCCCTTGTCATCCGAGGCACCGCGACCGCGAATAACGGTGCCGTTTTCCGTCTCTTCCAGCTGTGGCTCAAAGGGTGGGGTGGTCCACTGGTTCAGCGGGTCCACCGGCTGTACGTCATAGTGGCCATAAAACAGAACATGCGGCGCTTTGGTATTTTCTTCGCCGATATGGCCCACCACCATCGGGTGGCCGGGGGTGGGGCGTTTCTGCGCCGGGATGCCGATGCTGTTGAGATCTGCAACCAGCCAATCGGCGGCCTTGTCGCAGTCGGCTTTGAAGGCGGGGTCAGTGGAAATGGATTGGATGCGCAGCAGCTCCAGCAGGCGCTCGGTGGCGGCGTCAAGGTCCGTGTCAATCCGATCAAGCACGTCATTCAGCGACATTGTTTTCTCCGGCAGTTGGTGGGAATTGAGAGGTGATGCCCGGACCCTAGCAGCCTCAAATGCCGGGGGCCAGATCTGCCGACCTGTGCGATTGGCGCGATTGTGCACCCTGTGCTGCGGGGCGGCGATTCCCCCCTTTGGGCTGTGGGGAATGGTTGCGGCAGCGATCATGCTCCCATTGGGTTTCCAATCAGCTGCATTCGGAACTTTTGTCGCAGCGGATTTGCCGGTTTAGGGGGGAAAGCGGGCGCTGAGCTTCTTGCCGGGTGTTTGCTATAGGTTTATTTGACCTACATCAAAGTTGTTATGTGTCTTGCGGCCTATCAGCTTGAAGAGACGATACGCATTTGGTACCTATTCACTAATCTGCATGAGTTTGCGACCCGCCAACTGCGTTTCAGATACACAGCCAGCGCTGTCGGATCGGCGCCTTGAGATAGCTATGGAGAAGCCGGTGGACTATTCCGCGAAACTTGATGCCGCCATTAATCGCCTTCACGAAGAGGGGCGGTATCGCACCTTTATTGATATTGAGCGCAAAAATGGCCAGTTTCCTCATGCCGTCTGGACCCGCCCGGATGGCAGCTGCCAGGACATCACGGTCTGGTGTGGTAATGACTATCTGGGCATGGGGCAGAACCCCGTCGTGTTGCAAGCGATGCACGACGCCATTGATGCCACCGGGGCTGGCTCTGGTGGGACGCGCAATATCTCTGGGACCACGGTCTATCACAAACGGCTAGAGGCAGAGCTTTCTGATTTGCACGGCAAAGAGGCGTCGCTGTTGTTCACCTCGGCCTATATTGCCAATGATGCCACCCTGTCGACGCTGCCCAAGCTGTTTCCGGGGCTGATCATCTACTCTGATGCGCTGAACCATGCCTCGATGATCGAAGGGGTGCGCCGCAATGGCGGCGACAAACGTGTTTTTCGCCACAACGACGTGGCGCATCTGCGCCAGTTGCTGGAGGCAGACGATCCGGCAACGCCAAAACTGATCGCCTTTGAATCGGTCTATTCCATGGACGGTGATTTCGGACCAATTCAAGAGATCTGCGATCTGGCGGATGAATTTGGTGCCCTGACCTATATTGACGAGGTGCATGCCGTGGGCCTGTACGGGGCGCGCGGTGGCGGCGTGACCGAACGCGATAATCTGGCCCACCGTATCGACATCATCAACGGCACCCTAGCCAAGGCCTATGGGGTGATGGGCGGCTATATCGCGGCTTCGGCCAAAATGTGCGATGCGATCCGCTCTTATGCGCCAGGCTTTATCTTCACCACCTCGTTGTCGCCTGCGGTTGCAGCGGGGGCAGCGGCCTCGGTGGCCTATCTCAAGGGGCATCCTGAACTGCGTGATGAACATCAGGCGCTGGCCAAGGCGCTGAAGCTTCGGCTGAAAGGTCTGGGCCTGCCGATCATCGACCACGGCAGCCATATCGTGCCGGTGATTGTTGGCGATCCGGTGCATACCCAGAAACTCAGCGATATGCTGCTGTCAGAGTTCGGCCTATACGTGCAGCCGATCAATTACCCAACTGTGCCACGAGGCACCGAACGGCTGCGGTTCACCCCTTCGCCGGTGCATGGGCCGAAAGAAATCGACCATCTGGTCCAGGCAATGGATAGTCTTTGGGCGCATTGTGCGCTGAATCGTGCCGAACTGGCCGGTTAAAGCACAGATTTGTGTTCAAACCGGTTGAGTGTGTTATGTCTTACTCAATGAAAAGGTACAGCTGAATCGCTGGGTGATTCGGTCAGTATCTTGGGATGTCGATTGCGGCAGGCTATGATGGGACAGCGGGCATGATGAGGCGCCTCACTTTGCGCAAGTCGAAGGAGCATGAAGAGATTCCTGCTCTGAAGAGCTTCGATGATTATGAGATGCGCCTCGGGGATATGATGCGTGGCGAGCGGGCGACCATGGGGAAATCCCTGCTCGACGTGCAGCGCGAACTCCGCATTAAAGCCTCTTACGTCGCTGCCATTGAAAATTCCGAACCTTCCGTTTTTGATACGCCAGGCTTTATCGCCGGTTATGTGCGCTCTTACGCGCGCTATCTGAATATGGATCCCGAGGTCGCTTTTGACACGTTTTGCCGCGAAAGCGGCTTTTCTGTTGCGCATGGCATGTCTTCTCAGGCCTCGTCGCGTAAAGCACTGCCCAGCCCGATCACCATCAGTGGTGGTCTGGGCAGCGGTGCCTTTACCACCCCAACTACCCCCTTTGCACCGGCGGATGGCGGGGTGTTCAGCCATATTGAACCGCGCGCTATCGGTTCCTTGCTGGTGCTTGCCGGCCTGATCGCCGGTATTGGCTATGGCGGGCTGAGCATCCTGAAGGAGGTGCAGCAGGTGCAATTCGCCCCGGTGGAGCAGACGCCGCTGGTTCTGGCTGATGTCGACCCGCTGCAATCCGCGCGCCGTCTTGGCGATGCGATGGCGGCGGCAAATGCTGTCAGCGACCCCGCGACCGAGGCCCTGGATCGTTTGTACCGTCCGCAGGCGTTGGATGTGCCGGTTCTGACCGCGCGTGATGCCCCCATCGCAACTCTTGATCCGCGCAGCCTGGGTAACTTTGCCGTGCCCGAAGAACTGCCCAGCGTGCTGCTGGCGGATGCCAGCCTGCCAGTCGGCGGCCCTGCCGGGGCTGGCGTGCCGCAGGTTGTCGAAACCGTCTCTCCTGGGGTTGAAATGGTTGCGGTGCGTCCCTCTTGGGTGCAGGTGACTGTCGCCGATGGCTCGGTCATCTATGAAACCATCATGAACGCCGGAGACAGCTTTACAGTGCCGCTTACCGAAGAGGCGCCAAAACTGCGCACCGGCGAAAGCGGCGCGATTTACTTTGCTGTCAATGGCAATCATTTTGGCCCGGTGGGCGATCGTGGCCAGGTTAGCAAGAACATCGACCTCTCGGTTGACGGTGTGCTGGATCGGTTTGAAGTGGCTGACTTGGCGGATGTGAAAAACAGCGCCCTGGCCACCATGGTGGCGTCATTGCAAACCCAGAAACCTGCCAGCGAATAAATCGCCTTGCAGCTGTGCCGATCCCTTACCGGGATTTTGCGCAGGTTTTGGATGACATCGAACCAAATCTTTTTGTTGTGATCGCGGGGCTAGGCTGTGCCGTGTTGCCCACCTGTTGATCTGTTTCATACAGGGGCGCTTGGTCTTTTCGGCCAAAAGAAATTGCTTTTGCCGGGCTTGCCCGCTGGTCGCCCCATTGCAGCGCCGGGGCGGAGCCCGTATCTAACCGGTAACGAGGATCAACCGGGATCAGTCTGCATGTCGATGAATCACATTCGCCCCTGGCGCAATATCGAGCGCCGCAAAAGCCGCCAGATCCATGTTGGCAACCTGGCCATTGGCGGCGATGCGCCGATCGCGGTGCAGACAATGACCAATACCCTGACCACCGATATTTCCGGCACCATTGCCCAGGTGCAGGCCGCCGCCGAAGCGGGGGCCGATCTGGTGCGGGTTTCGGTCCCGGATGAGGCCTCTTCCAAGGCGTTGAAAGAAATCGTCGCAGAAAGCCCGGTGCCGATCGTGGCTGATATCCACTTTCACTATAAACGCGGGATTGAGGCTGCCGAGGCCGGGGCTGCCTGTCTGCGGATCAATCCGGGCAATATTGGCGATAAAAAGCGGGTGGCCGAGGTGATCAAGGCGGCGCGCGATCACAACTGCGCCATTCGTATTGGCGTCAACGCCGGGTCGCTGGAAAAGCACCTGCTGGAAAAATACGGCGAACCCTGTCCCGCGGCCATGGTCGAAAGCGGTTTGGATCACATCAAGATCCTGGAAGATCACGATTTTCACAACTTTAAAATTTCGGTCAAAGCCTCAGATGTCTTTATGTCTGCCGCCGCCTATCAGCAACTGGCCGAAGCCACGGATGCCCCGATCCATCTTGGCATTACCGAGGCGGGCGGCTTTGTCTCGGGGACAATCAAATCAGCCATTGGTCTGGGTCAGCTGCTGTGGATGGGCATTGGTGATACCCTGCGCGTCAGCCTGTCGGCCGATCCAGTCGAAGAGATCAAGGTTGGATTTGAGATCCTCAAATCCCTTGGCCTGCGCCATCGTGGTGTCAACATTATCTCTTGCCCGTCCTGTGCGCGCCAGGGGTTTGACGTGATCAAGACGGTCGAAGCGCTGGAAGAGCGACTGGCCCATATCCACACGCCTCTCAGCCTGTCGATCATTGGCTGCGTTGTGAACGGACCGGGCGAGGCACTGATGACGGATGTGGGCTTTACCGGCGGCGGCGCTGGCTCTGGCATGGTTTATCTGGCGGGCAAGGCCAGCCATAAGATGAGCAATGCCGCCATGGTGGACCATATCGTCGAAGAGGTAGAGAAGAAGGCCGCAGCCCTCGACGCGGAAGAGGCCGCCCAGGCGGCCGAGGCCTGATCCGTGCCAGGGTAACGGGGCAGGGGCTTTGGGCCTTTGCCCTGCGTGAAATCAAAGGATTGTACTAAAAAGGGCGCCAGACCAGCGCCCTTTTGTTTTGTTGATACAGCAGCGATCAGCTGTTTTCTTCACGCTGTTCGTCGACCATGGCTTTCAGCTGATCGGCCGGCAGGTAGCCGCGCAGCAGCTGGTCGCCCAGAACAAAGGTCGGTGTGCCCGAAATCGCCAGGTTTTGCGCCAGGGTGCGGGTGCGGCGCAGCTCTTCTGTGACGGCCTCGGTGTCCATTGCGGCGATAATCGCATCCGCATCCAGCGAGAGCCCGTCGGCCAGGCGGCGAAGGGTGATTTCGTTGGGCTCTCCGCCCATCGCGATCAGGGCGTCATGCACCTGTTCATAGGCGTCGTCGCCCGCCACCTGCTTGGTCGCCACCGCAAAGCGCGAGGCAAAGACAGAGGCTTCGCCAAGGATGGGAAATTCCTTGATGATCAAGCGGATGTTCCCATCGGTCTGCAACAGCTTGGCAACCTCGGGGGCGGCCTTGCGGCAATAGCCACAGCGATAATCCATGAATTCGACCAGGGTGATATCGCCTTCGGGGTTGCCACCAACCCAAGAATAGCCGTCATTGTACAGCGCTTCCATATTGGCCGTGACCATGGCTTCATCGCGGTTGGCCTCTTGTGCGGCCTGCTGTTGTTCCAGCAGGTTGACGGCCTCAATGATGACGTTGGGGTTTTCCATCAGATAGGCACGCACCTCTGCGCCAAAGGCCGCGCGTTCATCTTTGGACATGGCACCCAGATCAAAGGCCTGCGCCGGCAGGCTGCCCAGCCCCAGTACCAGGGCGGTTGTGGCCCCAGTGACCCCGCGTGAGAGAGATTTCATCGTCGTTTCCTTTTCTGACTTTGTTCATAGGCCACCAAGACATCCTGGGCCCGCCGCCAAGTGGCAGAACCACGCGGCAAGAGGGCGGCGGCACGTTTGGCATGCAGGCCTGCATCTTCCATACGCCCGGCAAGGGCATAGCGTTCGGCGGTTACCAAGGCTGCCATTCCGTTTTGACCGGTCTTGGCATAGGCCTGTGACATATCCCGCAGCAAAAGCGTATTGCGAAAATCCAGATTGCGGGATTTTTCCATCGTCTTCAGAGCTTGGCGGGGCGCTCCGGCGGCGAGCTGCGCCCGCCCATAGTTGGCCAGAAGCAGCGCATCCGACGGGGCCAGCTGCACCGCCCGTGCCAGACTATTTTTGGCGGCGTTCCAGTTACGGTGTTCAAACAGAATCTGCCCCTTAAGATCATGGTAAAAGGCATCGTTGGGCCGGATTGCCAGGGTCCCATTGATCGCGCGCAGCGCCTTTGACAGATCGCGGCGTCGGTGATGGGCAATGGCTTCGCGCATCAGCTGGATGTCTTTATGGCTCTCACCCGTGGCGCGACGCAGGCTCCATTTCGGCGCGCGCGTAAAGGCGGATAGCTTGCCGCGTAGCCGAGCAAACCAATAGTCTGCCTGCGGGGAGGGATCGGGGGCGGCACCGGCCGCGGCAACAAAGGCCTTGGCGGCGCGAATCCGATCCCGGCTAAGCGGGTGCGAACGCATGTAGGGATCCTGGTGGGCGGCGCTCAGAACCTCTTGTCCGGCAAAGAGCTGGTGCACATCGATCAGCCCCTGGGGATTGATCCCAGCCGCCTTGAGATAGCTGGCGGCTGCCCGATCAGCCGAGGATTCTTCGGCGCGGGTATGGGACAAAAAGCCCCGCAGTGCAGAGGTCTGGCTGCCAATGGCAATTCCCGCTGCGGCCTCGGGGGCGCCACTCGCTGCGGCCAGGGCGGCAAGCGCCAAGCCAAGCCCCGCCGCCGATCCGGCAGAGCGCATGTTCTGCATCCGCCGCGCCAGATGGCCATTGCTGATATGGGCCGCCTCATGGGCGATCACCGCTTGCAGCATCTCGGGGCTGGTGGTTTTGAGGATCAGGCCAGAATGCAAAAAGATCGTCCGGCTGTCCAAGACAAAGGCGCTGAACTGTGAATCGTTCACCACCAACACACGCACCCGTTTTGCATTCAACCCGGCGGCCTGCAGCACAGGCGCAGCCAGTCTAGACAGGCCCTGTTCGATATCCGCATCCCGCAACAAGGTGATAGAGGCCGCCTGCACTGCGGCAGCGGTATACAGCAGGGCACAAAACATCAGGGTCGGGATTGACGCCAGGCGGGAGAAACGGTCAAAAGTCATGCGCGCACCATGGGAGATGAGCATGCGAAACTCAAGTCGGTCAAACGTTGATCCCTTCATTGTGATGGATGTCATGGAGGCCGCCCGCCAGGCCGAAGAAAAGGGCCGCCACATCATCCACATGGAGGTGGGCCAGCCGTCAACTGGTGCGCCAATGGCGGCGCGGCGCGCTCTGGCGGATGCGCTGGAAAACAATGCCTTGGGCTATACCGTGGCGCTGGGGCTGCCCGCCCTGCGCCAACGCATCGCGCAGCTCTATGGCGAATGGTACAATGTCGATCTGAACCCAGAGCGGGTGGTGGTGACACCGGGCTCTTCCGGGGCGTTTCTGCTCAGCTTTACCGCGCTGTTTGACAGCGGAGACCGGGTTGGTATTGGCGCGCCGGGCTATCCGTCTTATCGCCAGATCCTCAAGGCGCTGGGGCTGACCCCGGTGGATATTGAAACGGCGCCTGAAAACCGGCTGCAGCCGGTGGCAGCCGATCTGGCCGGGCTTGATCTGGCGGGGCTGATGGTCGCGTCGCCCAACAACCCCACCGGCACCATGCTGGACCATGCCGCCATGGGGGGCCTGATCGACGAGACGCAGGCCCAGGGGGCTGCCTTCATTTCCGATGAAATCTACCACGGGCTAGAATACGAGGCCAAGGCGGTCACCGCGCTGGAGCTGACCGACGACTGCTATGTGATCAACTCCTTTTCCAAGTTTTTTGCCATGACCGGCTGGCGCGTCGGCTGGATGGTGGTGCCCGAAGATCACGTGCGGGTGGTCGAGCGGCTGGCGCAAAACATGTTTATATGTGCACCGCATGCCAGCCAGGTGGCCGCCCTTGCGGCCTTGGACAGTCAGGATGAGATGCGCGAAAACCTAGCGGTTTATGCGCGCAATCGCCAGTTGATGCTTGAGGGGTTGCCCAAAGCGGGCTTTGACAAGATTGCGCCGCCGGACGGGGCGTTTTATGTCTATGCCGATGTGGCGGATCTGACCTCTGACAGCCGCAGCTTTGCGGCGGAAATTCTTGAAAAGGCTGGGGTTGCCGTGACGCCTGGGCTGGACTTTGATCCAGTGCGCGGCGCGACGACACTGCGGTTTTCCTATGCGCGTTCAACCGAAGATATTACCGAAGGGTTGGCGCGGCTGGCCCAATTCATGGCTACGCGCGGCTGAAATCCGCGCGCGGTAACGCCGGGCGCAGGGCTGCTGTGCTTGCGCCGCGTTCTGGCATAGGGTGCAGCCATGAAACAGAGAAAGCAGAGCATGGGAAAAGGCAGATTGAAGGCGTTCTTGATGGCAGCGGTGCTGGCCTGCATGGGGGCTGGCAGCAGTGGCTTGATGATGTCGGAGGCCCGCGCACAGGAGGCCGCTGCCGGGCAGGTCTTTAGCGGCCTGGCCCGCGTCGATCCCGCCGTTTCGCGCATTGCCGATGCGGGATCTGGCGCTGATATTCGCCTTGGGCTAAGCCAGGGCGTGCCCTATCGGCTGTTTACCCTGGATGGGCCGCCCCGGTTGGTGTTGGATTTTCAAGAGGTCGACTGGACAGGGCTGAAATCTGACGAGCTGCTGTCGGGGGCGCAGATTACATCGGTCAAGTTTGGTACCTATGTGCCGGGCTGGTCCCGCATGGTGCTGGCCCTGTCCAGGCCGATGGCGGTAGAGGCTGCGGCGCTTGCGGTGGATCCGGTGACATCTGCGGCGGTGCTTGAAATTTCGCTGAAGCCAAGCGATGCGGAAGATTTTGCCAGAGTATCAGGGGCGCCACATGATGCACGCTGGGATCTGCCGGTGCCGCAGGCCCTGGATATTGCACCGCAACGAGATGAAAACGCCCCCCTTTTGGTGGTGCTTGATCCCGGTCATGGCGGTATTGATCCCGGTGCCGAGGCGGCAGGGGGGATTGTTGAAAAGGATCTGATGCTGCAATTCGCGCTGGAGCTGGGCGAGGTTCTGGTCCGATCCGGTCAATTTGCAGTGCAGGTCACCCGCGATGGCGACTACTTCGTCTCGCTAGAGCGGCGCACGGCGCTGGCCCATCAGGCTGGGGCGGATTTGTTTATCTCGCTGCATGCGGATTCCCTGACCCAGGGCCACGCGCAGGGCACAACCGTCTATACTCTGTCAGCCGAGGCAACGGATGCGGCCTCGGCCAGCCTGGCCGAACGCCATGACCGGGCTGATCTGCTGTCGGGCACCGACCTGAGCCATACAGATGACAAGGTGGCCGGAGTGATGTTGGATCTGGCCCGGCAGGAAACCCAGCCGCGCAGCATTGCCCTGGCGCAGGCGCTGGTGGCAGGATTGCAGGCGCAGGGCGGTCCTCTCAACCGCAAGCCACAGCGCTCGGCCGGTTTTTCGGTGCTGAAGTCGGCTGATATCCCGTCGGTTCTGGTTGAAATCGGCTTTCTGTCTAGCGACCGCGACCTGGCCAACCTGCAGAATCCTGCCTGGCGACGCCAGACTGCGGCGGCAATCTTGAAGGGGTTGATCGATTGGCGTATCCGGGATGACGCGCAGCGCGCCCTGGTCCGGCAATAGCCGCACCAGTCTAGATGTGATCTTTGGGGTCTCTGCGGTGGTTTTTCCCCCTTCAATGGCGTTTTTCCGCTGTTTGGGCTTTTGACCCCGCGCCTGCGGGCTCCTATATAGGCGACACCTCGCGAGAAAGGCCGCATCCGTGCTCAGGTTTATACTATCCTTCTTTGGATCCATCTTTAGTACCATCACCCTTGGCATTGCCATGGTGGCGCTGACCCTTGGGGCGGTATTCTGGATCTATGGTCGCGACCTGCCCAGCCATGAATCCCTGTCGCAGTACCAGCCGCCCACCATCAGCCGGATCTATTCGGGCGAGGGGCGGATGATTGACGAATTTGCCAAGGAACGGCGCCTTTTCACCCCGTCAACGGATATTCCCGACCTGGTGAAACAGGCCTTCATCTCGGCCGAGGACAAGAATTTTTATAGCCACCATGGCTATGATGCTCGCGGTATCGCCGCCGCTGCCTTTGAAGCGGTGCGTTCGCGTGGGGATAATGTGCGCGGGGCCTCGACCATTACCCAGCAGGTGATGAAAAACTTCCTGTTATCCGGCGACCGCCGGGCCGCGCGCAAGATTAAAGAGATCATCCTCGCCACCCGACTGGAGGAGACGCTCGACAAGGAACGGATTCTGGAACTCTATTTGAACGAGATCTTCCTGGGGCAGAACTCCTACGGTGTGACGGCTGCGGCGCAGACCTATTTCAACAAAACCCTGGGCGAGCTGGCCCCACATGAGGCGGCGGCGCTGGCCTCTATGCCCAAGGCTCCGTCGGATTATCACCCGGTGCGCCAGAAGGAACGCCTGCTGGCGCGCCGCAACTATGTGCTGCGAGAGATGCGCGAGAACGGCTACATCTCTCAGGCGGTGTATGACGTGGAAGTCCAAGAGCCGCTGCGCTCGGTGCAGAATGGTGATTTCCCCAGTTTCCGCGCCACCTTGCCGCCGCGCGACTATTTCTCGGATGAGATTCGCCGCCAGTTGTCGGAAAACTTTGGCGAGGGGGAATTCTTCACCGGCGGACTCTCAGTGCGGGCCACCATTGATGTCGAGATGCAGACCGAAGCGGCAGATGCGCTGCGCACCGGCCTGCAGAAATACGACCGGTCGCGCGGGGTCTGGATTGGCACTGGCGTGACCCTGGAAGAGACAGACCTGGCGGATGAAACCAGCTGGCGCGAGGCGCTGTCGTCCGCAGAGGTCCCGCGCGACATCACCCTTGGCGGCAAATGGCTGCCAGCGGTTGCGCTGGAGGTCGGCGACAAGGCCCTGGTCGTTGGCGTTGAAGGCGAAGAGGGCACCGGCGAGGTTCCGCGCGATGATATCAAGTGGATGAAGGGCAGCTTCAAGGATAATATCAGCCGTGGCGATGTGGTGCTGGTGCGCGCTGTGCGCGCCGAAGACGGCAGCCTGAAACACTGGTCCCTGCGGCAGGTGCCAGAGGTGCAGGGCGGCTTTGTGGCCATGGATGTCAACACCGGAAGGGTTCTGGCGATGCAGGGCGGGTTTTCCTACCAGCATTCGGTGTTCAACCGCGCCACCCAAGCGCAGCGGCAGCCGGGCTCCAGTTTTAAACCCTTTGTCTATGCGGCCGCGCTGGACAGTGGCTATAGCCCGGCGACCATCGTGGTGGATGCCCCGATCGAGATCAACACCCCGCAGGGGCTGTGGCGCCCCAAGAACTCTTCCAACAAGTTTTATGGCCCCACACCGCTGCGCACCGGGATTGAGCGGAGCAGGAACCTGATGACCATTCGTCTGGCACAAGAGGTCGGTATGCCGGTGGTTGCAGGCTATGCGGAACGCTTTGGCGTCTATGATAATATGGGGGCTTTCCTTGCCAACTCGCTGGGGGCGGAAGAAACCACCTTGTATAAAATGGTGGCGGCCTATGCGATGTTTGCCAATGGCGGCGAGCGGGTGCAGCCGACCTTGGTGGACCGGGTGCAAGACCGCTATGGCCGCACCATCTATCGCCATGATGATCGTGACTGCGTCGATTGTTCCGCCCCGGGCCTGGCAGCGGGGCAGGCACCGCGTATTATCACCAACCGCGAACAGGTGATGGATCCGATTACAGCCTATCAGCTCAGTTCTATGATGAAGGGTGTGGTGGATCGCGGCACGGCCTCTAGCGTGATCGACCTGCCGGTGCCGACGGCGGGCAAGACCGGAACCACCAATGATTCCCGCGATGTCTGGTTTGTTGGGTTTACCTCCAATATCGTAGCCGGCTGCTATATGGGCTTTGACCAGCCACGGCCCATGGGCCGCGGTGCCTATGGCGGCACCATGTGTGGCCCGGTTTTCCAGCAATTCATGAAGGTCGCGACTGAGAAATTTGGCGGTGGCCCGTTTGAGGTGCCTGAGGGCGGTCATTTCATCAAGATCGACCGCTACACAGGCGCGCGCCTGCCCGACAGCGCCTCTGGCGCCCATGTGGTGGCAGAGTATTTCCGCGACGGAGCCGAGCCGATCTTTGGCCTCGCCTTTGACGGTGGTTTTGCGATGGGATCGGATCTGCCGCTTCTGGAAGAGGTGCAACAGTCTGGGCGTCAGGTCACCACTTCAAGCGGTGGGACTGCGGTTCTGGGCCCCAAGGCCACCTTTGGCACCATCACGTCGGGTGGGCAGTACTAGCGGCAGAGGGGTAGGCTAGCCCGCCTGCGCCTGCCTGGGCCTGTGCAGTTTTTGAGCCTCCGGCGGAGGTATTTAAGGTAAGATGAAGATGGCCGCGGCAGGCACTGTTGGGCGGTAGGGCATAAGGCCCTGTTCTGTCTGCTCTGGCATGTACTTCAAAAGGCTGTACTGGGCCGGGAAAGGCGCGCGCTGTCGCGAGACAGGCTGTCCTTGTCAGGGCTGGCGATCTGGGGATGTTACCATCCTGGCCGGGGCGCGAATCATTGCCGTCAGCATATTGGGCTGTCACCACCTGTAGGTTTGAGCTGCTGTCAGCATTTTTGTTGGTGGCGCCGGTATGATGCTATTGCTGTGGGATCGGTTGCCTGGGCTGAGGTCATTGCGCAAGCGGGCTGCAAAGGTCCCATTGCGTTGAGGTGTGGGGCGCCAGGCTTCATCGCGGGCTTGCGGGGGGCAGTCGGCATAGCCACCTGTCGGGTTTTGCTAGGTCATGGCACCGAGGGGGCGGTTTGAATTCCCTCATCCGGGGGCGGCGCGCTGCTTGCCCGCAGGGGCCGCGTGGTCTATCACCCTTGCTTGATACGTAGTTCAAGGACATGACATGCGCGCTGAAACCCAAAACACCGTGGCCGAGATCGAGAAGTCGCTGGAGCTTCTGGCTCAGCGTCTGAATTGGGAAACGGCCGAGTATCGCCTGGAAGAGTTCAATGCGCGGGTCGAGGATCCCAATCTGTGGGATGATGCTGAGGCGGCGCAGAAACTGATGCGCGAGCGGCAGAGCCTTGTCGATGCCATTGATACCTATAAGGGCATCAAACAGGATCTCGCTGACAATATCGAGCTGATCGAACTGGGTGAGATGGAAGAGGATGGCGAAGTCATCGCGGATGCCGAAGAGGCGCTGAAGGCGCTGAAGGAGACGGCGGCGGAGAAAGAGCTTGAGGCCCTGCTGGATGGCGAGGCTGACAGCAATGACACCTTCCTTGAGATCAATTCGGGTGCCGGGGGCACCGAGAGCTGCGACTGGGCCTCTATGCTGGCGCGGATGTATGTGCGCTGGGCTGAGAAGAAGGGTTATAAGGTAGAGCTGCAATCCGAGAGCGCGGGCGAAGAAGCGGGTATTAAATCAGCGGCTTACAAGATTTCTGGCCATAATGCCTATGGCTGGTTGAAATCTGAAAGCGGCGTGCATCGTTTGGTGCGTATCTCGCCCTATGACTCGGCTGCCAAGCGCCATACCTCGTTCAGCTCTGTCTGGGTGTATCCGGTGGTGGATGACAATATCGACATCGAAGTGAACCCGGCGGATATCCGCATTGATACCTATCGTTCCTCTGGTGCGGGCGGGCAGCACGTAAACACCACCGATTCTGCTGTGCGGATCACTCACCACCCCACCGGGATTGTGGTGACCAGTTCGGAAAAATCGCAGCACCAGAACCGTGATATTGCCATGAAGGCACTGAAATCGCGGCTGTATCAGCAAGAGCTGGACCGGCGCAATGCTGCCATCAACGAGGCACATGAAAACAA
Organism: Pseudophaeobacter flagellatus; assembly: GCF_021228235.1. Lineage (GTDB taxonomy): Bacteria > Pseudomonadota > Alphaproteobacteria > Rhodobacterales > Rhodobacteraceae > Pseudophaeobacter > Pseudophaeobacter flagellatus. The sequence goes on along the minus strand of NZ_JAJQRG010000007.1, from coordinate 117,437 downwards.
GGGTGATGCAGGCTGGGGCAGCCAGATCCGGTCTTATGTCCTGCAGCCCTATCAGATGGTCAAGGATCTGCGCACCAACCATGAAACCTCGGATACCAAGGGCGTGCTGGATGGCGATCTGGATGGCTTCATGGCGGCAACCCTGGCGCTGAACGTGGCAGGCAAGAGCCGCTCTGAAGCGCAGGGCGATTAGGGCCAATCTGGCGCGGTGTGGCGCAGGGGTTTGCCCTGGCACAGGTTTGGGTGCGACTTGGCGGGCGTGAGGGAACTCTTGCGCCCGTTTTATGTGTCAGGGGCGCGCTGTCAGCGCGGCGGCGCATCCTACTGATTTTAGTGAAAATGAAAGCTGCATCGCGGGTGCGGCTTTTCAGGCGCGCCTTTGCCCGCTAGGCTGATTTCGTAATAAATCAGGAGCAGAACTGCAATGTACGACCCCTATGGATCCGCGCAAGAATTGGTGCGGCAGCTCAACACTGGTGCCCTGAGCGCAGTAGAGGTGATGCAGGCGACACTGGATCGGATCGAAGCGCTGAACCCCGGGCTGAACGCCGTTGTTGCCCTGCGCCCGCGCGCCGAATTGATGGCCGAGGCTGCAGCTGCGGATCAGGCGACAGAGCGCGGCGCGCTGCACGGGCTGCCCCTTGCAATCAAAGATCTGGCCAATGTACGGGGCATTGCCTCGACCCAGGGGTCGCCGTTGTTCAAGGATTTCATCCCTGACGCGGATGAACTGTTCGTGGCGCGGCTGCGGGCGGCGGGGGCGATTATGATTGGCAAGACCAATACCCCGGAATTTGGCCTTGGGTCGCAGACCTTCAACCCGGTCTATGGCGCCACGGCCAATCCCTATGATCCGGCGCGCAGCTGTGGCGGATCGTCGGGCGGGGCGGCGGTGGCGTTGGCGGCCGGGCTGGTGGCGCTGGCGGATGGATCTGACATGATGGGCAGCCTGCGTAATCCGGCGGGCTGGTGCAACGTCTACGGGTTTCGCCCGACCTGGGGCTGGATCCCGGCAGAGCCGCAGGGCGATCTGTTTCTACACCCGTTGTCCACCGTGGGGCCGATGGCGCGCAGCCCGCAGGACATTGCTCTGTTGCTGGATGTGATGGCGGGGCCGGATCCGCGCCAACCGCAGGCGCGGGGCAGTTCTGCCACCCTGCCGCTGCCGGATGCCAAGCCGCAGCGCATCGGCTGGCTGGGCGATTGGGGCGGTGCCTTCCCGATGGAGGCGGGCATCCTGTCGACCTGTACGGCCGCACTAGAGGATCTGAGCGCGCTGGGCCACCGGGTTGAGCCCGTGGCACCGCCCTTTCCAGCAGAGCAGATCTGGCAGTCCTGGATCACCCTACGCTCTTTTGCTATAGTGGCGGGGCTGCGTCGGTTTGATGACCCGCAGCGAGCAGCGCTGAAAGACACCGCCATATGGGAGCTGGAGCGCGGCCTTGCTCTCACGGGGCAGCAGATTCAGGCGGCCTCTGATATTCGATCCGATTGGCAGCGCCGGGCGATCGAGCTGTTTCAAGACTTTGATGCGCTGGTGCTGCCCACGGCGCAGTGCTGGCCCTTTGCGCTGACCCAGGACTACCCTCGCGAGGTCGCAGGCACAGAGATGGACAGCTATCATCGTTGGATGCAGGTGGTCACTCCGGTTAGCCTGCTGGGGCTGCCCTGCCTGGCGGTGCCTGCTGGCTTTGGTGCGGCGGGGTTGCCGATGGGGCTGCAAATCTTTGCGCGGCAGGGGCAAGATCGCCAGTTGCTGGCGCTGGGGCAGGCCTATCATCAGGCAACCAGCTGGCCACAAAAGTCGCCACCACCAGAGCCCGCGCCGAACGGCTGATGCGGCCAAAGTCCCACAGTCCAGGCCGATAGAGAACAGATCTTCTGGGGAGGAGAACACAGATGGCGGAAAAACCCTTTGGCCTGCCAGAGCTGCGGCCACTGCAGGCGGATATTCTGAAACAGGCGCTGGTCTGTGGCTGGCAGGATTTTTGTCGCAAACCCGCCTATGGGCTGTTTTTTGCCGGGGTCTATGTGGCAGCGGGCTGGCTTATGAGTTGGATCACCCTGCAAACAGGCACCACCTTTTGGCTGGTGCTTGCGGCCATTGGCTTTCCGCTGATTGGCCCCTTTGCCGCCGTGGGGCTCTATGAGGTGTCGCACCGGCTGGAGCAGGGCGAACCGATGAACCCCGCTGCCATTCTGGGGGTGATCCTGCATCAGAGCCGCCGCCAGTTGCCCTCTATCTGTGCCATCGTCATTGTGGTTTTTCTGTTCTGGTTCTTCCTTGGCCACATGATTTTTGCCCTGTTTCTGGGGCTGACAACGATGACCAATATTTCCAGCTCGTTAGAGGTGTTCTTGACAGCCAATGGCCTGATGATGCTGGCGGCTGGCAGCCTGGTTGGTGCGCTCTTTGCGCTGCTCCTCTATATGATTACGGTGATTTCCCTACCGCTGTTACTGGACCGGGAGGTGGATTTTGTCACTGCAATGATTGCCAGCTTTACCTATGTGCAGCGCAATTTCCTGCTGATGATGCTTTGGGGGCTGGGGATCGCGGTCTTGACCTTTGCGGCGCTGTTGCCGGGGTTTGCCGGGTTGTTCCTGGTTCTGCCGCTGCTGGGGCATGCAACCTGGCATCTCTACCGATTGATCGCCCACTGACCGCTGCCCCGACGTGCCAGGGCGGCGGGTCAGTAAAATGGATCGTCCGGGCGCAACAGGTGGCGATGATAGGGTTGCAGATCCGCGGCATCGGCAAAGCCTGTGCTGCGGGCGGTATTCAACGCCGGCCCCATTTCCTGGCCCAGATGTTCATAGACCACGCGGGTGACCCGCTCTCCGCTGCTATCGCGTACGGTGCGCGCCGCATAGCCAAGCCAGAAGTTATTCTCAATCGAGCTGATCCGCGCCAGATAGTTGAAAGAATAGGTCATCGCATTGCGCCGCGAGATGACAAAGGCGACGCCATCTTCATGCGCGGTTACAAGGCCGCGAAACTCGCGCATCCTGGGCGTTTCCGGCAGGCCCTGAAAGCGCATGGCTTCGCGGGACTCATAACCTTTGATGAATGTGGCTGAGGTGCCTGAATGGAAAACATAGACCAGACCAATGATGAATTTTTCACTGTGAATAAAACTGCGCCGGGTAAAGCGGTAAAATCCGGTTGGGAACATGGTCTCAGTTAGCTGAGAGATACCATGGCCCAGAAAATCGGCGAGAAAGGGGCTGTCCAGTACCACCGGTTGACGCCCGATTGTGTCTACTGGCTCAAGCAGGATGCGCGCATCCACGTTAAAGAAGGCGCAGATCCGGTCCAGTGTATCTGGGCGCGGAAAGCTTTCGCCGGACATGTAGCGGTTAAACTGGGTTCTGTTGATCTCTAGGCGGCGGGCCAGTTCAGAAATCGACGGATAGTTTTGCGCCAGCTGACGCAGATTTGTGCCAAACATATTGCGCAACTGTACTGGCGACCGGATCTGCTCGCCATCGGTCTGGTCTTTTCCGTTGTGGCGGTCTGGCATCTGGCGCTGTGTGTCCTGTTGCTGTTGGGGGCTGATGGATACGAGGTTGTGACATCCTGGTTCAATTCTGTGTCAGGAGATTAGCCGGGGTGACACAAAAAGCAATGGTTCGACGCAGTTTTGACGATGTTAAATCCCTTCATTTGCAGCACACTTGATCTACCCAAGATACGAGGTCCGAAATGATTGGAATGGTTCTTTGGAGTGATGCTGCCGCCGGGAAAGCTGTTATCTGGTGTGAAGACCAAGGAGACCTCGCCTTCTATACCCATCGGGGCGCCTGTGAAGACTGCGAATTAGGGGTGGGCGATTGGGTGAGCTTTGAGTTGACCCTGGTTTCTGATCTGCGTTTGGCGCGCGATGTCCAGGTTCTAAAGGAACCTGGTTGCCCAGAGCTTGTCGCCGATCTGGTTGCTTGCGGGCGTGGTGGCATGTCCCTGCCTGCAGATGACGTCGTTGCATCGTCGGGACATCACAGCCTGGATATTGCGGTCTGCGATGCAGGGCAGGACGGCTTTCCGCTGCCGCCGACGTCCTGGTCGCGGGGGGCCGCTCTGGCTTGCGACGACCCGAAGGTAGTGCGCTTTCCCACTCGGCAGATCAGACGGCGGCGCAGCGCCTGACGGCTATCCGGGTGCTTGATGCGCTGGATCGTAGCTGCCATAGCCCCAATGAAAAAGGCCAGTCCGAAGACTGGCCTTGATACTGGAAAAGGCAGCGGTCGCCGCGTCTCAGCTACCGCGCAGCAGGGCGGCAACGCCGGTGCGTGCCACTTCGGTCAGGCCCAGCGGGCGCATAAGATCAGCAAAGGCATCGATTTTTTCCGGCGCGCCGGTGATCTCAAAAATAAAGCTGTTCAGGGTGCTGTCGACGACATTGGCGCGGAAGATATCGGCCAGACGCAGGGCTTCGACCCGCTTGTCACCATCGCCCACCACCTTGAAAATCGCCAATTCTCGCTCAACCGAGTCACCCTCAACCGTGAGGTCATGCACCTCATGTACCGAGACGATCCGGCCCAGCTGCGCCTTGATCTGTTCGATTACCTGCGGCGTGCCGGTTGTGACGACGGTAATGCGTGACATATGGCCGGTGTGATCAACCTCGGCGACAGTCAGGCTTTCGATGTTGTAGCCGCGCCCGGAAAACAGGCCGATCACACGGGCGAGTACGCCGGGTTCGTTTTCGACCAGAACGGCCAGGGTGTGTCTTTCTTCCTGGTCGGAAAAGGTTGGGCGTAGGTTATAGGCAGAATGCCGGGTAGAGCCTTTTTTGATGTGTAGGGCAGACATTGATGTCCCTTTCTAAAATTCATGCCATGGGGCCTATGGGCCTCGAAGGGCGGCCAACGGGGGCCAAACTGGACGCCGGGCGTGATCGCCCGGCGCTTGTGGTGAATGGCAGGCCTAAACCAGAACCGCGCCGCCAGCCTGGATGGCGCCCTTGGTGTCGGCCTCTCCCATCAGCATTTCATTATGGGCCTTGCCCGATGGGATCATCGGGAAGCAGTTTTCGTGCTTTTCCACCAGGCAATCAAAGATCACCGGGCCATCGTGGGTGATCATCTCCATGATCGCATCGTCCAGATCTGCCGGGTCTGAGCAAATGATGCCCTTGGCACCAAAGGCCTCGGCCAGTTTCACAAAATCGGGCAGCGATTCAGACCAGGAATGGCTATAGCGCTCCCCGTGCAGCAGTTCCTGCCACTGGCGTACCATGCCAAGGCGTTCATTATTGAGGATGAACTGTTTCACGGGCAGGCGATACTGGGTGGCGGTGCCCATTTCCTGCATGTTCATCAACCAAGAGGCCTCGCCGGCGACGTTGATCACCAATGCATCCGGATGCGCCATCTGCACCCCGATAGAGGCCGGGAAACCATAACCCATGGTGCCCAGGCCACCAGAGGTCATCCAGCGGTTGGGGTCTTCAAAGTTGAGATACTGCGCCGCCCACATCTGATGCTGGCCCACTTCGGTGGTGATATAGCGGTCATGGTCCTTGGTCAGGGCCTCCAACCGCTGCAGGGCATATTGCGGCTTGATGGTTTTTTCCGACCCGGCATAGGCTAGGCAATTGACCTTGCGCCATGCGCTGACTTGTTCCTGCCATTTGGCAATGGCCTCGCGGTTGACCTTGCGGCCACGCGACTTCCAGACTTTCAGCACATCTTCGAGCACATGGCCCACATCGCCGACGATAGGAATGTCGATGCGGATCACCTTGTTGATCGAAGAGGGGTCGATGTCGATATGGGCCTTTTGCGAATTGGGGCTGAAGGCGTCGATGCGGCCAGTGATGCGGTCATCAAACCGGGCGCCTATATTGATCATCAGATCGCAGTCGTGCATCGCCAGGTTGGCCTCATAGAGGCCATGCATCCCGAGCATGCCCAACCAGTTGTCGCCCGAGGCCGGATAGGCACCAAGCCCCATCAAGGTCGAGGTGATCGGAATGCCGGTGGCATCGACCAGTTCGCGCAGCAGCTGACAGGCGGCGGGACCAGAATTGATAACGCCGCCGCCGGTATAGAATACGGGCCGCTCTGCGGTCTCAATGGCGGCGACCAGTTCGGTGATCTCGGCCATGTCGCCCTTGACGGTCGGCTGATAGCGCGAGCCGGTTGGTTTTGCCGACTGATAGGTGCCGGTGGCAAACTGCACATCCTTGGGGATGTCGATCAACACTGGTCCGGGCCGACCCGAGGTGGCCACATGGAAGCCTTCGTGCAGGGTCGCGGACAGCTTGTCGGTATCTTTCACCAACCAGTTGTGTTTGGTGCAGGGGCGGGTGATGCCAACGGTGTCGGCCTCTTGGAAGGCGTCAGAGCCGATCATGAAGGTTGGCACCTGGCCAGTAAGCACAACTAGCGGAATGGAATCCAGCAGCGCATCGGTCAGCCCGGTCACCGCATTGGTTGCCCCAGGCCCCGAGGTCACCAGGACAACGCCCGGCTTGCCAGTGGAACGGGCATAGCCTTCGGCGGCATGCACGGCGCCCTGTTCGTGACGCACCAGAATGTGGCGAATGTCATTTTGCAGGAAAATTTCGTCATAAATCGGAAGTACGGCGCCACCGGGATATCCGAAGATTGTGTCCACGCCCTGTTCCTTCAGGGCTTCGACTACCATTTTTGCGCCGGTCATTTCACGTGTCATCTGCTTTTTGCTCCAATTGGCGGCATCGTCCATTACGCATAAAAAAAGCCTCCGCTTATTCAAGGGGAGGCGCATGGGTTTGATTGTGGTCTACCGTTACCGGCCCATGCGCTTGGTTCCTACAATTACGACTAGGCTGGTCATGGCCAGGCTCTCCCTGTGTGCTGCTGTACTACGTTGCAGCGGACATTATGTCTGCTGGAACGGGGCGTCAACAGGCAAAGACACCGAAAAATAGCTGTTTTGGGACATTTTGTTGCGTATATTTAGTTTTTTTTGTAATTAGTGAAAAAATACGCAGACTATTTCGGCGGAAAACACCTGAGCCGGGTTAAAACTCGTGCCCGGTACCCTGCAAAACGCCGTGTTCCAGGGCATAGCGGGTCAGGCCGGCAGTAGAGGAAATGCCCAGTTTGCGCTTGATGTTCTTGCGGTGGGTTTCGACCGTGCGTACCGAGATATCCAGGGTTAGCGCGACTTCCTTGTTGGATTTCCCCTGCGCCAGTTCAAGCAGAATGGTCTGTTCGCGCCCAGTCAGGGCCTCGCGTGTCTCGCCATCTTTGGGTTTGAGCGAGCCTTCCGCCCCAGTACAGAGATAGCGCTCTCCGCGCACCACCGCATCAATCGCCTGCTTGATCTCGTCGGTGGGTACATCCTTCAGGATATAGCCCATGGCCCCATGGCTCAGCGCGGTTGAGATATATTCGGGGCTGTCATGCATCGACAGGATCACGATCCGGGTTTCGGGCAGGCGCTCCAGGATCATCTCGGTGGCGCTCAACCCGCTAAGGCGCGGCATGTTAAGATCCATCAGGATAACATGCGGGGCCAGGGTGACTGCCTGTTCCACCGCTTCGACCCCATCCACGAGGCAGGCCAGAACCTCGATGTCGTCATAGCTTTCGAGAATGGACTGGATGCCTTCGGCCACCATGGGGTGGTCATCGACGATCAAAACGCGCGTTACATCAGTCATGTCTTTTCCTTTGGCCTCTACCTGGCCGCTGGCAGCGGTATCGTCAGTCGCCAGCCCAGAGCTGGTGACATCAGGATGATTTGATCTGCGGCTCATCATTCAGGCTTTCCCCTAGTACCAGCAGGTGCCAGCAGATGGCTCAGGGGTAGGATGGCTTCGATCATTGTGCCGCTCTGGGTGCCACGTGATGACAGAATGCGTAAGGTGCCGTCAAGCTGCTCTATGCGTTCTTGCATGTTGCGTAGGCCAATGCCCGCCCCGGAACGATCCTGTTCGGGGGGCAGGCCGGTACCATTGTCAGAGATCCGCAGCGTCGCCCCCTTGGCATGGCCGCGCAAATCCATCGACATCTCTGTGGCGTCTGCATGGCGCTCGATATTCATCAGGGCCTCTTGGGCAATCCGGTACAGCGCGATCTTGGCCTCGGCATCCAGTCGGTTGCGAAACACCACCGTGCTGAAGTTGGAGGTAATACCCGTGCGCTGGGCAAAATCATCTGTCAGCGCCTGCAGCGCCGGCCCCAGCCCCAGATCATCCAGCACCCCGGGCCGCAGATCACGGCTGATCCGGCGCACTTCGGTGATGGCGGTGGCGAGGTTCTCGATCCCTTTGTCCAGGGGCGGGAGGGCGCGCTGCAATTCGCCACGTTTGAGCTGTCGGCTGGCCGTGTCGAGTGTGTAGCGCACGCCGACCAGGATCTGGCTGATGCCATCGTGCAATTCGCGCGCCACTCGGCCGCGCTCTTCCTCCTGGGTGTCAAAAACCCGCTGGGTCAGCTCTTTCAGTTTCACATCGGCAAGGCGGCGTTCGCGGATGTTCAGCACCATGCCCGAGGCAAAGACAATTATCAGCGCCGCTAGCGCGATTGCGCCTGTATAGAAGAATGTGCGCTGCACCCGCGATTCCACCTCGGCGCGGGCGGTTGCAACCGTGGCCAGCACATCGTCGATAAAGACGCCGGTGCCGACGGCCCACTGCCAGTCTTGCAGGCCGACAACATAGGCGATCATGCGCGCTTCTTCCCCGGTTGAAGGTTTTTGCCACATAAAGCTATGCCAGCCCGCCCCCTGTCGGGCCAGGCGGATGAATTCATCCACCACCGGGGTGCCCTGGCTGTCCTTCAGGCCAGTCCAGTTGCGGGTGATGAACTCTGTCTGACGCGGGCTGACAAGATTGGTGCCGTCGTAATCATAGACAAAGAAGAACCCATCGGTGCCATAGATCATCGAAGACAGGATCTGCGTGACCTGTTGCTTGGCCTCTTCATCGTCAGGTGCGGCGCGGCCATAGATGAAGGAAAACCCGTTGCGCGCCTGGGTCACATAGTTGCGCAGTTCGGCCTTTTTGGCCGCCAAGAGCTGCTGTTGCAGCGCCTGAATTTCCCGCTCGGCAGAGCTGCGCGACTCAAAGGCGATCAGGAGGGCAATTGCCGCCACTGCAACCACAAGCGGCAGCGTGGCCAGAATCGAGAGCTTCTGTGCGTAGTTCGGTCGAAAAATCATGCGAAAATTGGCCATGCGCCGAATCGTTACGCAATCTCGCTACCGAATCAAAGGTCTGGCTTTGGCATTTTGCTATGTTGCCTCGTGAATTCGCGACGGATTCGCAAAAATCGATGGCCCAGCATTCAGGAATGGCCAGTTTTTGCACCGCCTACGCAGTACTAGGTATTCACAAGCGCCATTCCGTCGCTAGGCTGACGCCACTCGAAAAGATCCGTTCGGCAAAAGCCGGACATAGGGACTACTTATGGGAGGAGCACTATAATGGATCGTCGTTCTTTTTTGAAAACCTCTGCGCTGGGCGGGACCGCCGCAGCTGCAACCACTCTGGCCGCACCGGCATACGCACAGGGTAAACGCACCCTGACCATGGTCACCACCTGGGGCCGCGGTCTGGCAGGCGTGTTTGACGCCGCTCAGCGCGTTGCCGACAATGTCACCGCCATGTCCGATGGTCAGCTGACCGTTGACATCAAAGCCGCCGGTGAACTGGTTGGTGCGTTTGAAGTGTTTGACGCGGTATCCTCTGGTCAGGCCGATATGTATCACGGCGCCGACTACTACTTTGTTGGTCAGCACCCAGGCTATGCCTTCTTCACCGCCGTGCCCATGGGCATGACCGCGCAGGAACTGGCCAACTGGTACTACCAGGACGGCGGCATGGAGCTGCACGACGAGCTGGGCCAGATCTTTGGTCTGAAATCCTTCCTCGGCGGCAACACCGGCGCCCAGGCTGGCGGCTGGTTCTCCAAAGAGATCAACAGCCCCGAAGATTTCAACGGTCTGAAGTTCCGTATGCCTGGCCTCGGCGGTAAAGCCCTGGGTAAACTGGGTGCCTCCGTTCAGAACATCCCCGGTTCCGAAGTGTATCAGGCGTTGTCCTCTGGTGCCATCGACGGCACTGAGTGGATCGGCCCCTGGGCGGATGAAAAAGCCGGTTTCCAGGAAATCACCAAGACCTACTACACCGCCGGCTTCCACGAGCCAGGTGCTGGTCTGTCGGTTGCGACCAACCGTGACGTCTTTGAAAGCCTGTCGCCTGCGCATCAGAAGATCATCGAAATCGCCTCTGGTGAATGCCACCAGTGGAACCTGACACAGTTCCTGGCCAACAACGGTGCTGCGCTGCAGCGTCTGCAGGCTGGTGGCGTCAAGGTCATGGAATTCCCTGACTCCGTCTGGGATGCTTTTGGTGCGGCTTCGAAAGAAGTCATGGACGAAAACATGGGCGACGAGCTGTTCAAGAAAATCTACGACAGCGCCATGAAGTCGATGAAGTCTTCCTCCGGCTGGCAGAACCTGTCGTCCGGTGTGTACACCGCACAGCGCGACCGCGTTCTGGGCTAATCGCCCCTGACGCATCTTTTGGACCCCCCGCCGGGCGCGGGGGGTCCCTTTTTCATTTTTGCCGCAGGCCAGAAGGCAGGGGTCATTCCCATAGGATGCTCATGCTGAGCAAACCGCGCCTCGAACCCGCCGCATGCAATCATCCGAGGGAACAATGCAGGACGACACAGGCATTTCCTTTTTCGGCGCTCTGTTCAACGGCCTGATCTGGCTGGTCCAGAACATCGCCGGCGCCTTTTATAATTTCGGCTACGCCGTAACCCACCCGCAGCTCTGGCTTGATTGGTCTGACAAGACCTCGATCATGCGCTTTGTTTACTATGGCGGCTCGGTCGAGTTCTTTTTTGTGGTCTTCACCCTGTTTCTGATCCTGACTGCGATTGGCATCTATCGACGCCAGTTCATGTGGGGCATGGTGCGGGTGCTGGAAGGCTTTGCCAATGGCATCGGGCGGTTCTTTGCCTGGGCTGGTCTGATCATGGTGATCCAACAGATCATCATCGTCTTTATGCAGCGGATCTTTGCGCGCCCAGACATGAGTTTTGGTCTTGGCATCGCGGTTGAAAAAGACATCAGCTGGTTTGCCGAAGAACTGAAGCTCTACAATGCCTTGGTGGTCTGCCTTTGTGTGACCTACACCTTTGTGCAGGGCGGACATGTGCGGGTGGATCTGATCTATTCCGGCATCAGTTTCCGCGCCAAGAGAGTGGTCGACATGGTGGGGTCGCTGATCTTCATGATGCCAGCGGCCGTGCTGACCTGGATGTATGGCTGGTACTTCCTGTGGCGCCACCTCATCGTGCCCAAGCCTTCGGCCTCTGACAGCCTGGAACGCCTGGTAATGAAGGCCCGCGCGCTGCGCTGGAACGTTGAAACCATCGGCTTCAGCCCGAATGGCTTTAACGGTTACTTTCTCTTCAAGATCTTGCTGGTGACATTCGCTGGCATCGTCTTTGTGCATGCTGCTGCCTTCTTCTATCGCTCCCTTTTGGAGTTCATCGAAGGACAGGGCAGTGAAAATAAATACCTCGACAAGGATACCCTTGGAGAGGGCGAAGAAGCCTATGAAGGCGCTCATTAACCTAAGGGACAGCTGATATGCTATTCGGTCTTGATGGCGTCGAACTCGGCCTGATCATCGTATTCCTATGCCTTTTCGGAGGCATCCTCTCCGGCTTCCCGGTGGCCTTTGCCATCGGCGGTGCTGGTATCATCTCCTTCGGGATCATCGCGGCGCTGGATAGTGCCGGGCTGCTGATCCACCAAGCCATTGATACATCGTCCGCAGTGTATCAGGATCTGGTGAACAGTGGGGTGAAACCCGATGTTATTTCGGTCTTCCGCTATCCGGAACTACCACGCATTGCAGAACCTGTCTTTATACAGGGCTGGGAATATGCGATGGACCGCAACGTTTCCTTCATCGTGAACCGGATGAACGAACGGGTTCTGGCGGGGGCATCTATTGAAACCCTGCTGGCGGTCTTGATGTTCGTTCTGATGGGGATCACCCTGGAACGGTCAAAAATCGCCAATGACCTGTTGACCACAATGGCGCGGGTCTTTGGCCCACTGCCCGGTGGTCTGGCGGTTTCAATTGTTGTGGTTGGGGCCTTCCTTGCCGCGTCTACCGGGATTGTTGGGGCAACCGTGGTGACCATGGGCCTGCTGGCTCTGCCCACCATGCTGCGCAACAACTACTCGCCAGAACTGGCAACCGGGGTCATCGCGGCCTCTGGCACATTGGGGCAGATTATTCCGCCGTCAATCGTGATCGTTCTCTTGGGCACTCTGGCGGGGGATCTCTACTCTACCGCGCAGGAAAACCGCGCGATGGATGTCGGCTGTTCCGACGCCCTGACCTATCTGGGGGAACCCGCTGTTGTTTCGGTGGGCACATTGTTCCAGGCGGCGCTGTTGCCGGGGATTATGCTGGCGTTGCTCTATGCGCTCTATGCCTTTGGTTATGCGATGCTGAACCCGGAAAAGGCTCCGGCTGTGGCGCTGGAAGCCAGCTCGAACGAGCCGGTCACCCGAAATGAGGCCCTGCTGTGGTTCCTCGGCGCACCTGCTGCCATCATCGGTGGTGCCATGCTTCTGGGGTCTTTGGGGGTGATCGGGTCACAGAACGTCACGATTTCGGCCTTTTCGGACGCCGGGCAAACCGCGTCGCTGCGGACCAATGTGGGACCTGACTGTCAGGCCGCCATGATCGACCTGCACGGCCAAGAGGCCTGGGATGCAGCTATTGCGGAACAGGTGGCGATTGAAGCCGCTGGCGGGGTTGCCCAGGCAACCAAGCTGACAGAGGAAGAGTTCGCCCAGGCCCAGGTCGACAAGATTGCAAATGCCGCGCCAATTGGCACTGGGATTACCATTCTTGTGGTTATGCTGGGGCTTGTGCTGGCAATCGGTCGCGGTGTGGCTCCGTCAAGGGATGTCAAACCACTGATCCTGGGGGCGATTGGCCTGCTGCTGGTTCTGTTGGTTGATGTGCTTTTGGTGGCACCAACGACGACACCAGGTGTAACAGTGCTGCTGCTTGCGCTTCCTGCTGTGCTGGCGCTTTATGGCGCCCGTGAAGCCGCGGCGCGATGTGCCCGGAATGACCTGATCCGGGTGGTTTTCCCACCGCTGGTTCTGATTGTTGCGGTGCTGGGTTCTATCCTGGGTGGCATTACCAACCCGACGCCGGCAGCGGCGCTTGGGGCCGGTGGTGCGATCATGCTGGCGGCCTATCGTCGCCTGCAGGATGAGGGGCGTTCTGGCAAGATCATCATCTGGGCGACCCTTGCCGTGATGGTTGCAATCCTGATCGGGGTGAACTTTGATCTGCGGATCAACCAGGAAAATGTCAGCTTTGAAAGCTGGATTGCTTTCTTCTTCGCCTATGGTGCCTATCTTTATGCGCTCTTTGGTCTGCTCTATGGCTGCTGGGTGTTGTTCAAAGGTGGCGTGCTGACCCCAGTGGTGCGGGAAACTGCCAAGGTGACCTCTATGGTCTTCACCATTCTGATCGGCTCTCAGCTGCTCAACCTGGTGGTGATTTCCTTTGGTGGCGAACACTATATCCAGCAGTTCCTGAAGAGCTTTGACAACGAGCTGACGGTCTTTCTGATCGTTATGATAGTGCTGTTCTTCCTTGGGTTTGTGCTCGACTTCCTTGAGATCATCTACATCGTGATCCCGATTGTTGGGCCGGTTATCTACGGCGGGTCGTTTGATCCCAAATGGGTGACGATCATGGTGGCGGTGAACCTGCAGACCTCCTTCCTGACCCCGCCCTTTGGCTTTGCGCTGTTCTATCTGCGCGGGGTGGCACCAAAAGAGGTGACGACGGGGCATATCTATCGCGGGGTTCTGCCCTTCGTGCTGATCCAGGTGGCTGGTCTGGCGATCCTGTGGTTCTTCCCATCGATCGTGACCATCGTGCCGGCCTTGATCCCGAACTAACCCTGTCCAGCAGGTTTGACATGACTAAAAGGGCCCCGGAAGGGGCCCTTTTTCTATGCCATATGTGGTGGCCCAGATACCGCGCGGCATGCCGCACCACAGAGCGGCACAGGCAGCCCTGTTCCACCCCCATGGGAAGTGGCCAGCGAACAGATAAGTATAGGGGGAGAATGAAGTGAAGCGGGCTAGCCGATAGGCGAGGCGCGTCAGCGGCTGCGGTGCAGCGGGGATTGCGGCAGCTGGATATTGGCCACCTGTTCTGCAATGGGATCTGCTGATAGGGGGTGGGTGCTTTCGGAAAAATCAGCCGGATCCTGCATCTTTTTCCAGCTGCCTTGATGATAGATCTCAAGGCCCGAGAATTTTTCCTTATAGGCCATCTTGCTGCTGCCCGGCACCCAATAGCCAAGATAGACATAGGGCAGGCCGCTTTCCTGCGCGATCCTGATATGATCAAGGATCATATAGGTGCCAATCGAGTTCTGCGGCTGATCCGGGTTATAAAAGGAATAGACCATGCTCAGCCCATCTTCGAGCACATCTGTCAAAGACACCGCAATAAGTTCGCTGAACTGCGGTTCGGTATATTCTATGACGCGGGTGCGGATCGGCGTTTCCTCGATCATCGCGGCGTATTCAAAGACATCCATATCCGCCATGCCGCCATCTGAATGGCGGCTGTCCAGATAGCGGCGAAACAGGCTGTACTGGTCCTCTGTCGCCCAGGGCGAGGTGGCGCGGCGCTGCAGGCTGGCGTTGCGTTTCAAAACGCGCTTCTGGCTGCGGGTCATGGTAAAGGCGCTGGTATTAATCCGCGCCGACATGCAGGCCGAACACTCGGAGCAGGAGGGCCGATAAAGCACATTCTGCGAGCGGCGAAACCCTTGTTGTGACAGGCTATTGTTCAATTGCTCGGCACCATCCCCCTGCAGCGAGGTGAACAGCTTCCGCTCCATCCGTTTTTCCAGATAGGGGCAGGGCTGCGGCGCAGTCACATAGAACTGAGGAGCAATTGGAAGTGTATGGCGCATCTGGGCCTTGTTCTGCAGAGGGTTTTCTTGATCATAAGAGGCCCGTACAGGATATCAATGGCCCAGCCCCGTGCAAGCCTGCATTGTGACAAGGTTAAGGCCGGTTAATACCGGGCGGTCAAGGCAGGCCCCCGGTTCTTATTGTGGGGCCTCTGCGGGCGGCTCAGGCGCGGCGGTTGATCATGACAGTGCCCAGGAGCGAATCGCTCAACCCCTGGCCGCGCGCGGTGGTCAGCATCATTATCACCGAAATCACCTGCAGGACCGGAATGGCCAAGGACAGGGAATAGCCGATGGTATGCAGCGTCGCTTGCCCCGCCTCCAGACGCCGCCCGTTCAGGGCGCGCAGCTCAATCCCGGCAAAGTGCATCCCCAGGGTGGCAGAGCCATTGGCGATCGTCACGGCGCGGTAAACAAAGCCAATCACCAGATAAAGCAGTGGCCAGATGAACATGCCGACAAAGGCCGTCAAGAGTACCGTAATAAGGCAAAGCCCGAAAATAAGGATACTGTCAATGACCCAGGCGACCAATCGTTTGGGGGCAACAGAGGCATAGAATTCAGCCTGATAATCGGGATCGGGCAGGGCGGTCATGAGCGGTCCTTCAAGGTTGTTTCAAGGTATGGATTGATCCGCGCACCGCCACATTTGGCCTTGGTGCACAGATCGAGAGTCAGCGGCAGTGACCGCCCTAGTGGCTCTTGGCGGCGCGATCGGTCTCGTCGGTCTCGGGGGCAGTTTCGGGCATTTCGCTGCGTTCGTCCATGAACTGGTCGAATTCAGCCTTGTCCTTGGCGTCACGCAAGCGCTGCATAAAGCTTTCAAAGTCATGCTGTTCCTGCTCCAGCCGACGCAGCGTGTCTTCCTTGTAGGCGTCAAAGGCCGAGTTGCCAGAGGGTTTCATCGCCGACATTCCATGGCTGGCCCAGGCTTTACGGCTACGGCAGGATTTATTGAACATACGTTTGCTCCAGATCATGTAGAAAAGAAGGGCCAGGCCGATGGGCCAGAAAAAGACAAAGCCAAGTACCATGGCGGCAATCCAGGCGCCTTTGCCTTTTTGGTCCAACCAGGCCTCGCTGCGCGTGAACCACCCCTGCTGGCTGTGGGGCGGGGTGGGGGAGGTGATAGCTGTCATGTTCCGTCTCCAGGTTATGCGGTTATACGGTCTTGCGACCGGCATTGTTGTGTTTGGCGCTATGTAAATGCCTTTCACATTACTGCATATCGGATCCAGGGTGCCTGGCTTCAAGGGGCTATGTAAATCTTTTTTACATAATCAATCTAAGATATTGATTTATTTTATTATCATCGTTTCGAGATGTGGGTTCTTTCAATTTTGGACATAGATATCTGCAGCAAACGATTTTGGGCAGCAGATAGCCCCGCGCGCCCCGCTAGCGCATTGACTTGAGGCTTTGCAAGGCCGTTTCAAATGGGTGTAGCGGGACACGAATTTTTTCAATTTTGGACATAGATATCTGCAGCAAACGGTTTTGGGCCGTCTAGAGGCCAAGCGCGGGGGCGTGGGGCCTCTATGCTTTAGACAGGTCGATTGTGATGGGTTCCCAGGCGGCGGTTTGTGTCGCGCGCTCGTAGAAGCGCACATAGGTCTTTGAACCGACCACCCGCATCGCGTCGCGGATCGCTTGCATCGCCCGCTTCCAGCGCTCGTCGCTGATATCCAAATTCAGGAGCATGAAGATCTCAGAGCGGTTGATCTGGCCTTCCTTGTCCGTGTTGAATGCCTTGGTCACGATGGCGCGGATCTCGGGGCCAGAGTCGGCGGCCCACTCGTTCAGGCATTCATCGACCAGTTCCTTGGCAATCTGCAATTCGGGGCCAAAGTCGAAGGCCTCGGCGATCTGCACCTGGACCTTGTACAGCCCATCATAACTGAACAGGGTCTTGTTGCCCTTTTTGCCGCCGACCTTGGCCTCGTACTCCTGGGCCAGGAGCGCTTCAAAAGCGCCAATGTCGTTGAACGTATGGGCTTTGAACCGGGCGATCTGCTCGCTCAGGGCCTTGCCGTAACCGATCATCTTGCGGACGGTCTCGTCCTGGAGCGCGTCCTGGGCTTTGACCAGTTCGGCGGGCACCAGTGCGCCTTTGGCGTTGGTGCGGTAATTCTTGCCTTTCACGGCGACAATCCCGTCGGGGATCGTCGCGGGCTTGAAGGGGCTATTTTCCGTTGGGGTAGAAGTCATGAGAATTGCTTTGGCTTGGGTTAGAAGATGATTTTGCTGAGCGCGGCGGATGCCGACACGATGATGATCGCGACGCCGACCAAGAAAAGAACCGGGCCAATGTTGTTGCGCTCATAAGCGCAGGCTCGAACCTCGGCCTCGGTAAGGAACGCCCCTATAAGGGCGAGGAAAATGCCGACGAAAATTGGCGCCATGGGGTTCTCCATCAAAAGGGGCAGTTAGGCATCCGTGCGGCAGCGGGCGCAGTGATCCATGCTCGCAACAGTTGGCGTGAAGTGCTGGCCGCATAGGCTGCAGGGGGTTTGCTCCTGCAGTTCGGAGACAGCGTCCGTAAGTTTTTCGAGCGGAGATTTCGCAGCATCCAGCTTCTTTTTGTGGGCTGCCCATTTGCCGCGCAGCACGGTCCAGCTCTTGCCAAAACTATCGGCCACGGCAGTAATTTTTTCGCCCTTGGAGAGGCGTTCATAGGCTTCTGAGAGATCGCCATCGCTCCAGGAGAAATGAGCGACGTCGGATTTTGCAGCGGTTTGAGGCCGAATGGCTTCTGCAGCCTGTGCCATGGCCTCGGGAGAAACGAAGGGCGGCGGGCTGACCGGACCTGCGTCACGCGCGGCTTTCCGCTCGGCAGCTTGTGCTGCGTTCACCGCGTCGGCTTCCAAAAATCCAAGAATTTTTTGGGCCGTGGCACGGTCGGCAAAGGTGCCGACAAGGTCTGGCACAAACCGCACAATTTCAAACTTGTCTGGTGCGGTTTCATTCAATCGAAATTCCATATTCACCTCCGGGTTTGGCTGCTCATCAGACCAGGGCCGCCACGCCCTGGTGACCGCACCCGACAGTGCCGGGCGGGTTTCGCATTGTTGGTTAGGCGTTCAGTTCATCTTTGACGGCCTGGGATTGTTTGAAGCCCAGGGAGGACGAGGCCGCGATATCCATGGCCTCTCCGGTCGCCGGGTTACGACCCTTGCGGGCTGCGTTTTCGCGGCGCTTGAATGTGCCAAGACCGGGTAGAGTGACGTCATCGCCGTTTTTCACCGCCTTGATGATCTGTTGGGCCAGCGCTGCGATGGTCTTGTCCACCGCGTCCTGGCTTTGGCCGGTTTCCTCGGCAACGGCACGAATGAGTTCTGCTTTTGTCAGTTTAGGCATGGTTCAGCTCCTATGGCTGGTTGGTGCGCTCAAAGGCGCGGGGTGATCAGGCTCCGGTAGGATCCAGCCGGTCGGCAAGGCTGCGGAGCCAGATGGCGAGTTTGGTTTTCGGAGGAAGGGTCATTCTTCGGCCCCCGGTTTGAACTTGGGACAGGCCCGGCAGGCGCGGAACATGCGCACCACGTTCGGTGCCGCCGAGCCTAGGCGTTTGGAGCGGTCCCGCCAGGACATGCAAGACTCTGCGCTAATGGTGCCGATGGCGGGGCAATCGACGTCTGCGTCCACAAAGGTGGCGCGGACCCGTGCCTCAATGCGGGCGGTATCTCCGGCGTAGCTGTTGCGCAGAACCTGGCTAACGGTCGCCGCAGAAACCGACAGACGTGCGGCCACCTTGTTCTGCGAAGCACCGGGCGCGTCACAGGCGCGTACCAGGGCAAAGATCCAGTCGGGCGGCGTGTTGCCCCAGGCTGCGCGGGCGATGGCAAGGCGAGAGTTCATACCAAACGTCCCCCCTGTGCGTGGACGATCACATCGTCGTTGCCGTCGATCACTACCGGCAGGCGTTTTTCAACGGGCGGCAAAGGGCCGGTGTCGCGGATCAGCAGGTAGCGGGCAGGGCGGTCCTTGCGGGCCTTCTGAGTGGCGCGCAGATACCCGGCGCGGGTCAACATCGTGCAATAGTCCTGCGCTGAACCTACGGTGATATCTGGGCGGCTGGTTGCCAGTTCTCCCGTTTGGTGTCTTTCACCTGGCAGGCTTCTGCGATCTCGGCACGAGTGAGGCGCGGCCGGGAGTGGATGAAATTCCACATCTCCAGCTTTTGTGGGTCATCCGGTGTCAGCTCGGGGAATTGGGGTGTATAGCGCATTATTTCAGCCCCACACGTGGTGCAGGTGCTTCATCGCGGGGGAACCGCATCTGGCCCCAGTCCTCAAGGGCCATTGCCTTGAAGCCCATCACCTTGCACTGTTCCTGCACATAGTTGAGGTCAATCACCGAGCGGCGGACGTTGCCGGTGTTGCGGTCCAGGATATGCTGCAGCAGGTCATCATGGATGGTCACGTCTGCGGCGTAAAAGCTGGCCAGATACTGTGCATCCTTGAGATTGGCCGGCTGCGCCGCCGTCCAGGTCATGACCCGGCTGTCAATCAACTCCCATTTGCGCAGCTTTTGCGGCAGCTTTTCCATGCCAACCAAGATCACGGGCACGTCGCTGCCATCGTGAAAATCCCGAATGATCTGGATCAGCCCGCGCTGGATGGCATAATCCGCTTCGTCGATGATCAGCGGCCGGGCCGCGATGGCCAATTGCTCATTGGCCTGCATCATCATTTCGGCCAGCGTCTTTTGTGGTACGGCACCCAGTTCGCGCAGCACCTGCTGTAGCAGCGTCTTGCGGGTCCAAAGCTCCTGAACAGAGATGTGGATCGCATCCAACGCCGAGGCGGCATAGATCGCGGCCATGAACATGGCTGGCGCCATTGCTGTGCAGGGTGTCGATCAGATCAAGCGCGCGCAACCGATCTGCTGCCTTGGCGCGGGCGGCCTCGGGCAGGCCTTCAAAGGCTGCCCAAGCGGCCCCCCGGCTTTGCTTGGGAGACGGCGCCTCTAGGGTGCCAGTGGCGACCAGAGGGGGCAGATTTCGCAGCCAGAAACAGGTTCTCTTACGCTCATTGTCAGCGCCGTCCGGAAGCGCTGGCAGCACTGCGCAGGAACGATACAATCAGTAGCCTTTAACTTGCGCAGGCAATCGCCGACGATACTAGGAAACCCGATTATTCTGGATGTTCCAAAAGAAGGCACTGCAGAGAACGATCCGATAGTTGAGGTCTTCGATTTCTCGATTAGATTGCGCGGATCAAATTGGTTATCGTTATCCGCGCATGCCGGGGCATGAGGCGACTTGCCTGGACTTTCGTTCCTAGTGTTCTTCTTCGCCACCACGATCTGTGCACTGCTTGACCGGAACGCGGTGGAGCGAAGTGGCCGCAAGGAAGCGGCAAACGGCTTACTGGTTTGGATTCTGCTGTTTGTCCCAGCCTACACATTCTTGCGTTCAAAGCGAACGGGCTTGGGCAGTGGGCCGCTGTTTGCGTGGATATGCTCTGGCCCGACCTTCCTCGGTGAGCGAGGGGTCATCTCCGCTGAGTTCCTTCTCAGCATGTCTTATGAAATAGACGGCCACTTGCGCAGTTGCAGCAAATGCAAGTGACATGGCCGCTACCCAAGTCAGAAAAAAACAAAGGCATGTAATCCCTGTCATAGCTTGATTGTTACTAGCATTCGCGTACTCTTAAGCCAACCTGGACGGCGCTCGTGCCCTAGCTGATCAATTTTCAGCTGCCAGATTTCACCTTTTTGGAGCCCAGGTATTGCAGAACGGTATTCTTGAGACTTTCAGAGTCATAGCAACAGGAAACAAATTCGCCTATGCTTGAGGAAGAGCGGAGGTTCATCACATGCGGCAACTGATTTCAAATGGAAACCCGATGGAGGAGATCGTTGGCTTCAGCCGTGCGGTTCGCGTCGGTCCCTACATTTCGGTAGGAGGAACCGCACCTGTTGATGCGCAGGGCAAGACAGTAGGCGTCGGGGATGTATTCGCGCAGACCACTCAATGCTTTGAAATAATAAAAGCGGCCCTGGAACAGGCAGGCTCTGGTCTTCAAGACATTGTGCGGACAAGGGTCATCCTGACAGATATCGACAACTGGAAAGAGGCTATCGAAGCGAGGAAGAAATACTGCGTCGATGCCCGACCCGTTGATACGATCATGGCGATCAATCGATTTGTGAACCCTGAATGGTTGGTCGAGATCGAGGTTGATGCAGTTGTTCCCGACGACGCATAGCGCAAACCTCAGAGGTTTCTGTCACCAGCGAAAACCACCGTTTTCTCCGCCCCCTCATTGTTTCAACGCCTAAAACTCCTTTCAAATAGGCGTTTGTCTGCGACCTTGCGGTGTCTTCGGGCCTCTTCCGGTTACTACAGATATCGACGTCCAACTAGAGTGGTGGGGCGGGTTGTAGAGCGATCCGCAATTGGGCAGCCCAACGGACATTGTGGTGGTTTCCCCAGATCGGGACTGAACCGCGCCGCCCCAGCAGGATCCGAAAGGAGTGGGGCGAGGCAATCAGCGCAGGGCGCGGGATAGTTTTGCGATAGTGCTATTCTTCAAAAGAAGACAGCTGCGAGGCTTGACCTCCATTTTTCTTTGAAATATCACCTGCAGCAAGAGAGCGGGCGTTGTGTAGTGGTAAGACCTTAGCCTTCCAAGCTAATGACGCGGGTTCGATTCCCGCCGCCCGCTCCAGTATTGTCCCTGACAACTTACCTCAGAAACATTCCCATATGTGACAGACCTGTTTTGTCTTGCTTTTGCTGGGCCGTTTGGTTTGCAACTGGGCTGCGGCGTTTTGGCCCCAGGCCCTGTCTGAGCCCATATTCCCCTGGTTTGTCGGCATCCAGAGCCGACAGCCGCTTGACCTGCAGGGCTGGCGGGGCCATGAACCTGACTGGACCGCAGGGCGAGGGGCCTTGGCAGGGAAATAGGCAAAAGGATCCGGCATGGCGCGTAACAAGGCAGCTCCGACCTCGCAAGAAGAGCGCGAGAGCTCTCGGGAAATTGGTGTTCTGGGGGCATTGTGGCCCTTTATGCGCCCCTACCGGCTGCTGATGTTTGCTGCCACCTGTGCCCTGGTGATGACCGCTGGCCTGTCGTTGACGCTGCCTTTGGCGGTGCGGCGCGTGGTCGACAATTTCCGGGTGTCGGAGAGCGCCTTGCTGAATCAGTATTTCATGGCCGCGCTGGTCATTGCCGCCTTGTTGGCGGTGGGAACCGGGCTACGCTACGCGCTGGTGACCCGGCTGGGAGAGCGGGTTGTCTCGGATATTCGCAAGGCGGTGTTTGACCGCGTCATCGGTATGAGCCCGACCTTCTTTGAAAAGATCATGACCGGAGAGGTGCTGAGCCGGATCACCACCGACACCACGCTGATCCAATCGGTATTGGGCTCTTCCGTGTCGATTGCCCTACGCAACCTGTTGATTTTTATCGGTGGCATGATCCTGATGCTGCTGACCTCGGCTAAATTGACCGGGTTGGTCCTGTTGATCGTGCCGGCGGTGATTGTGCCGATCATGGTATTGGGGCGGCGGTTGCGCGGCATCAGCCGCGAAAATCAGGATTGGATCGCGGCCTCTTCGGGCAATGCCGGCGAAGCGCTTGGCGCGGTGCAGACAGTGCAGGCCTTTACCCATGAGGCCGCCAGCCGGGCGCAGTTTGCCAATATGACCGAGACCGCCTTTGATGTGTCTGTCACTCGGATCAAAACCCGCGCCTATCTGACTGTGATTGTTATTTTCCTGGTGTTTTCCGGTATTGTCGGGGTGCTCTGGATGGGGGCCAATGATGTGCGCGCGGGCGTGATGACCGAAGGCACCCTGATCCAGTTTGTAATCTACGCGGTTCTGGTGGCGGGGTCTGTCGCCGCCCTCTCTGAAATCTGGAGCGAGCTGCAGCGTGCTGCTGGGGCCACGGAACGGCTGATTGAGCTGCTAAACGCGACGGATACGGTGAAAGATCCCAGCGCCGCTGCGGCGCTGCCCACCCCGGTGCGCGGTGAGATCTGTTTTCAGGGGGTTTCCTTTGCCTATCCTGCACGCCCCGCCGTGCAGGCCCTGGATGATGTGAACCTAGCGGTGAAGCCGGGTGAAACCGTCGCCTTTGTCGGGCCTTCGGGGGCTGGCAAGACCACCATCATCCAGATGATTCAGCGGTTTTATGACCCGGACAGGGGGGCTGTGCTGCTGGATGGTGTCGCCCTTCGCGATTTGCGACGGGATGACTTTCGCAAACATATCGCCATGGTGCCACAGGATCCGGTAATCTTTGCCGCCTCGGCGCGCGAGAATATCCGTTTTGGCCGTCCAGAGGCCACGGACGCCGAAGTCGAAGCCGCCGCTGCTGCCGCCGCCGCGCATGATTTCATCTCGGCCTTGCCAGAGGGGTATGACAGTTTTGTGGGCGAGCGCGGTGTGATGTTGTCGGGGGGGCAGAAACAGCGGATCGCTATTGCCCGGGCTATCCTGCGCGATGCGCCGGTCCTGCTGCTGGACGAGGCCACCTCGGCGCTGGATGCTGAAAGCGAACGATTGGTGCAGGCTGCGGTGGACAAGTTGAGCCTGAGCCGCACCACCTTGATTGTGGCGCATCGTCTTGCCACGGTGAAGAAGGCCGATCGCATCGTGGTGATGGAGAATGGCCGGGTGGTTGCCACTGGCACCCATGATGCGCTGGTGGCTGAGGGTGGGCTATATGCGCGGTTGGCGCGGTTGCAGTTCACCGATGGCTTGGCGGCCGAATAGCGGCTAACCCGGCGAGGTGTGGCGGGGCAGGGCACCTGTCACTGTTTTGATTGATGCCTTGGTAGGATTGGCCAGGGCGATATCATGCGCAGGGGTGCCTTTCCCCTGTCAGTGCCTTTTGCTGACCTGGTTTTGATCTGTTTCGATCTGTGCCGATTTGTGTTGACCTGTATCGCCACGTCAGTTTTCCCTCTTGCCTTGACGTGACCCTGCGCATGCGCTTGCACGCTGCGCCTTTTGGTCCCAAATTGAGCCCAAAGAGGATATCTCTCGGGCATGCTCGGGGTTAGGGGAGTATAGGAATGGCTTTTGCCACGATTGAAGACAGCATTGCGATGGAACAGGAAGCAACCTGGGAGGAACGGGATAACCCGGTGACGCTGTACCAGCTGTTGTCGCGCACCACCGGCAGGTTTCCCAATAACAACGCCGTCAGCTATCAGATCTTTTCTGGCCCCACCGATAAGGCGGAAACGCTGACCTGGAGCCAGTTGAAGGATCAGGTCACCCAAGCGGCCAATATGTTCCGCGCGCTGGGGATCGGCGAAAAAGATGTGGTGGCCTATGTGCTGCCCAACAGCAATGAAACCCTGGTGACGATGCTGGGCGGTGCGGTGGCAGGGATCGTCAACCCGATCAACCCGCTGCTGGAACCAGAACAGATCGCCTCTATTCTGCGCGAAACCAAGGCCAAAGTCGTGGTGACGCTCAAACCGTTTCCCAAAACCGATGTGGCACAAAAAGTTGCCGAGGCGGTGCGCCATGCGCCTGGGGTGAACACGGTGCTAGAGGTGGATCTGAACCGCTATCTGACGCCGCCAAAATCCTGGATCGTGCCGCTGCTGCGTCCCAAGCTGGAAAACAAGGATAAAATCGCCCACGCGGATTACAAATCCTTCCGCCGTGAGATGCTGAAACAGCCCACCACCCTGGCCTTTGCCGATAGTACCACGGACCGGGTGGCCTGCTATTTCCATACCGGTGGCACAACCGGCATGCCCAAGGTAGCGCAGCACACCTATTCAGGCATGATCTACAACGGCTGGATTGGCGATACGCTGTTGTTCTCCGAGAATGACAACATCATGTGCCCGCTGCCGCTGTTTCATGTTTTTGCCTGCCATGTGATCATTATGGCCTCGCTGTCTTCTGGGGCACATGTGGTCTTTCCAACGCCGCAGGGCTATCGCGGTGACGGGGTGTTTGATAACTTCTGGAAGCTGATCGAACGCTGGAAAATCACTTTTATCATCACTGTCCCCACCGCGATTTCGGCAAAGATGCAGCGCCCGGTGGATGCGGATATTTCTACCGTCAAGACCGCCTTTTCGGGGTCTGCGCCGCTGCCGGTAGAACTGTATCGCCGTTTTCAGGAGGCCACAGGCATCAATATCATCGAAGGCTATGGGCTGACCGAGGCCACCTGCCTGGTGTCTTGCAACCCGGTCGACGGGGAAAAGAAGATCGGCTCTATCGGCATCACCTTTCCCTATACGGATGTCAAAATCGTCAAGGGTACAGCTGATGGCATGGTCGAATGCGGCACCGACGAGGTGGGGGAGATCTGCATCTCGAACCCCGGTGTCTATGCCGGTCATACCTATACCGAGGCGGCGAAGAACGTCGATCTCTACTACCAGGGCAAATATCTGCGCACCGGCGATCTGGGCCGCTTTGACGCGGATCGCTACCTGTGGATTACGGGCCGGGCCAAGGATCTGATCATTCGAGGTGGCCACAACATCGACCCTGCTGAAATAGAAGAGGCCCTGCTGGGCCATGAGGCGGTCGCCTTTGCTGGGGCGATCGGCCAGCCCGATGCCCATTCCGGAGAGCTGCCCTGCGCCTTTGTCGAGCTGGTCGAGGGGGCCACTGCCACGGCAGAGGACCTGCTGGAGTATTGCAAGATCCATGTGCATGAGCGCGCTGCAATCCCCAAACACCTGACGGTGATGGACGAGCTGCCAAAAACTGCGGTTGGCAAGATTTTCAAACCGGATCTGCGTAAACATGCCATCACCCGTGTCTATAATGATGCGCTTCTGAAGGCAGCCTGCCCGGCGCGGGTAGAGGCGGTGATCGACGACAAAAAGCGCGGCTTGGTCGCCCAGGTTGCGGCCAATGGCGCCAGAGACAGCGATATTTCTGGCGTGCTGGGGGGCTTTACCCGTCCCTGGGAACACCTGCCCGCCGCGAAGGCCTGATAGCGGATCGGTGCGGCCGGGCTCTAGGGCCAAGCAGCAGGGGTTTGGGCCATGCGGAGAGTCCTGCGCCCTTGATCAGAAACTTACCTTTGCCGCAGGACGCGCCCCAGCCGGGCGCGTCTTTTTGTGCATTTGCCATTTCCATCACCGCTTGCTCTGGCCTAGGCTTGCGCTGGGAAACCACCGCTACGAAGGATCGGGAATGGACTACGAACGGCTGATTGACGAAGAAACCTGGGCCTTCATCCGCAAGACCGGGGAGTGCTATCCAGAGGATGCTGTCGCGCAAAGCATCGCCGAGCAGCGCGCCCTCTATGATGAAATGGCGCGGGCCTTCCTGGCGGTGCGTTCGGCCCTGGTCGAAACCGAAGACCGCCAGATCAGCGGTGCGCCGGGCAACCCCGATGTGTCGCTGCGGATCTATAGCGCGGGTGATCCAACGCGCACGGTGCTGTTTTGCCATGGGGGCGGCTTTGTGGTTGGCGGCCTTGAGAGCCACGATGATGTCTGTGCCGAAATCTGCGCCCAGACTGGCTATCGCGTGGTGGCTGTGGACTATCGGCTGGCGCCAGAACATCAACACCCGGCGATGTATGACGATGCATGGCAGGCGCTGTCCTGGGTGGTCACGACCTACGGCGAGGGGGTTGTGCTCATGGGCGATAGCGCCGGGGCCAATCTCTGTGCTGCCCTGGCCCATGGGGCACGGGGGGAGGCCACAGTTCAGGCCGCCCTTATGGGGCAGGTTCTGATCTATGGTGCCTTTGGCGGCGATGTGAATGCAGGATCCTATCTTGAACATGCGCAGGCCCCGATGCTGACCCGTGACGAGGTGCTGTTCTACCAAGATATTCGCCGCCCCAAGGGCAGCAGCCCCAGCGCAGAGGCCGACCCCAGCTATGCGCCTCTGCAGGATAGCGATTTCAGCCATCTGCCGCCCACGGTGCTGGTCTCGGCCGACTGCGACCCGGTGCGCGATGACAGTCGGGACTATCGCGACAGGGTGCTGGCTGCGGGCGGCAAGGCCTATTGGATCAACGAGCCAGGCCTGGTGCATGGCTATCTGCGCGCCCGCCACACAGTGGGGCGCGCCCGCGATAGCTTTGAACGGATCTCTGCCGCGGTAGAGGCCCTGGGGCAAGGGCTTTGGCCCTATGACTAGCGCGCGTTGGGGTATTCGCTGAGAAACGACTGCGCCTTCATTGTATCGGCTATGGGCGCGCCTAGACGGCTGAGGATGGTGGGGGCCAGCTGGCGCTGGTCGATGACATCGTCTTTATCTGGCCCCTGCGCATCGCCAAAGTAGTAGAGCGCGGTTTCCTGTTGTAGCGCGCTGCGCCCGCCATGGTGGCCACGTTCATCCTGGCCATGGTCGGCGGTGACTATCACCTCATAGCCCAACTGACGCCAGCGGCAGATAAAGGGGGCCAGCATTTCATCCATGACAAAACAGGCGTGGTCCATTTCTTGGCAGTCATGGAAAAACCGGTGGCCCATACTGTCGAGTGTGCAGGTGTGCAGCATGCCGTAGTTCAGGCCAAAGCGCAGGCAGAGGTTGGTCAGGGTACCAAAGAGATCCACATCCGAGGGCGTCATCTGGTTGGTAAGACCATAGCCTGTCATGGTGTGGAAACGACCATGGTTGATACTGTCGCTTTCGGGTTCATCATATTCAATATCGCGCACAAAATCAAAAGGGTGGCGGTTGAAGAACTGCGACCAGAAACTATGCGCCACGGCCCCTGTGGTGCCCCCGGCCTCACGCACCTGAGAGAAGACATCCTTGTGTTCCAGTCGAAAGACATTGCCATTGCCGGTACAGCCATGTTCGGCCGGGGCCACGCCTGTGTGGATTGAGGCATAGCAACTGGCTGAAATTGAGGGCAGCACCGCGCGCTGTTTCCAGACACGGGCGTCGCCGCTGTCGACCCAGCCTTCCAGATTGCCAAACAGCCGCCGAAAGTTGCGATAGGGCACCCCATCCAGAATGATGAGAAGCAGTTTGTTGTCCATGGTGCGAATCCTTTGTCTCTTTGCTCCATCATTGCGATCAAATCTTGAATTGCCATTCAGAAAATTGATTCTGGCGTAAAATGGCATCAGACGCTGTGCACCGCAGGGCTGTGATGGCGTGTCACAGCCTGTAAAAATCGCTGCGCCATGACATCAGGCCCGCGCAATTGCGCGGGCCTGAGCCTGTTATTACTGTTGGTTGGGGGGCTTGGGTCAGTTGCCGGCGCTTTCCATCTTGCGGTGGGAAATCACCTCTTCCAGCCAGCCCAGACGCATTTCCGGCACCGAACTGAGCAACAGATCAGTGTAGTCGTCAAAGGGTGGGCTCAGCACCTGGGTCTTGCTGCCATAGCGCTGCACCTTGCCCTGATACATCACCGCAATGGTGTCGGAAATGGCGCGCACGGTGGCCAGATCGTGGGTGATGAAGAGAAAGGCAACATCCTCGATCTTTTGCAGGTTCAACAAGAGCTTGAGAATACCATCAGCGACCAGTGGATCCAGCGCCGAGGTGACCTCGTCACAGATGATCATCTTGGGCTTGGCTGCCAGGGCGCGGGCAATGCAGACCCGCTGCTTTTGTCCGCCTGACAGTTCTGCCGGGTAGCGATCCATGAATTCTTCGCCCAGCTCGATCTCGTCCAGAAGTTCGATGATCCGCTTGCGTTTTTCCTTGCCCGACATGTTGAAATAGAACTCAAGCGGTCGACCGATGATGGTGCCCACGGTCTGACGTGGGTTCATCGCCACATCTGCCATCTGGTAGATCATCTGCAATTCGCGCAGATCCTCGCGCGAGCGTCCCGCCAGATTGGCCGAGAGCGTCCTTCCGGCAAATTCGATCTCGCCTTCGCGCGGCGGCAATAGCCCGGTGATCACCCGGGCAAGGGTAGATTTTCCCGAGCCGGATTCACCCACCACCGCCAGGGTCTGACCAGGGTAGAGATCGACATTGACGTTGTGCAACACATCGAACTGCGTGCCCTTGTAGCGGGCAGTGATATTGCGCACGCTCAGCACCGGATCCCCGGTGGACGCTTTTTCTGCGTGCTCGATGGAGCGCACCGAGACCAGCGCCTGGGTGTAGTCTTCTTGCGGCGCGTTGATGATCTGATCAACCGAGCCATATTCCACCATATTGCCGTGACGCAGCACCATGATATCGTCGCTGACCTGGGCCACAACGGCCAGATCATGGGTGATATACAGGGCCGCAACACCGGTGCCGCGGATGGCAGCCTTGATGGCCATCAGCACGTCGATCTGGGTGGTGACATCCAGCGCAGTTGTCGGTTCATCAAAGACCACCAGGTCCGGTTCGGGACAAAGCGCCAGCGCCGTCATACAGCGCTGCAGCTGCCCACCAGAAACCTGATGCGGATAGCGGTCGCCGATGGTGTCAGGGTTGGGCAGGCCCAGCTTGTCAAACAGCTCTCGGGCGCGGGCTTCAGCCTGTTTGCGGCTGAATTTCTTCTGCTCGACAGCCGCTTCGACCACTTGGTCCAGGATCTTTTTGGCCGGGTTGAAAGAGGCGGCGGCAGATTGGGACACATAGGTCACCTCGGCGCCGCGCAGTTTGCGGATGTCGCCAGTGCCGGATTTCAGCACATCACGGCCATTGATCCAGACCTCACCACCGGTGATTTTGACCCCACCGCGACCATAGGCCATGGCGGCCAGACCAATGGTCGATTTGCCGGCCCCGGATTCCCCGATCAGCCCCAGAACCTTGCCCTTTTCCAGATCAAAGCTCACCCCGTGGACAATTTCGATGTCATGGGGTTTTTCACCGGGCGGGTAGACTGTTGCGCCGATTTTCAGGTCGCGGACCTTCAATTGTGGATCGCTCATCCGCGGCCTCCTTTCAGCGAGGTGGTTCGGTTCAGCACCCAATCCGCCACCAGATTGACAGAGATCGCCAGGGTGGCGATGGCAAAGGCTGGCATCAGCGCGGCGGGAATGCCATAGACGATGCCTTCAGCGTTTTCCTTCACGATGCCGCCCCAATCCGCCTGTGGCGGTTGGATCCCCAGGCCCAGGAACGAGAGGGTCGAAACAAAGAGCACCATGAAGATAAAGCGCAACCCCATTTCCGCCACCAGCGGTGACAGCGCATTGGGCAGGATCTCACGGAAGATGATCCAGATGGTTTTTTCACCACGCAGGCGCGCGGCTTCGACGTAGTCCATGACCTCGATATCCACCGCGACAGCGCGCGACAGGCGGAAAACGCGGGTGGAATCCAGCAGGCCCATGACCAGGACCAGCACCGGCAGGGTGACAGGCATTACCGACAGGACAACCAGCGCAAAGATAAGCGAGGGGATCGACATCAAGAGATCGACAAAGCGCGACAGCAGTTGATCAACCCAGCCCCCGGCGACAGCGGCCAGAAACCCCAGCACCGACCCGGTGGTAAAGGACAGGATGGTCGCAGCGGTAGCAACAAAGATGGTGGTGCGCCCACCATAGATCATGCGCGACAGAAGATCGCGACCAATGCCATCGGTGCCCAGCAGGAATTCGGCACTGGGGGGGTCCCAATAGCCAGAGCTGACCACCTCGGCATAGCCATAGGGGGCCAGCAGTGGGGCAAAGATCGCGGCAAGAAAGTAAAGGGCGGTAAAGAAAAGCCCAATGGCTGCAGCAAGAGGTATTCTCATTTTGGATGCCTCAGTCTTGGGTTGGACAGGATAGAGACAATGTCGGCGATCATATTCATGCCGATGTAGACGGCGGCAAAGATGATGCCGCAGGCCTGTACAACGGGCACGTCGCGTTTGGAAACACTGTCCACCAGATATTGGCCCATGCCAGGGTAGACAAAGACAACTTCGATCACCACGACGCCAACAACCAGATAGGCAAGGTTCAGCATCACCACATTGACGATGGGCGCGATGGCGTTTGGCAGCGCATGGCGCACAATCACCTGCAGCCCGTTCAGGCCCTTCAGTTCAGCCGTTTCGATATAGGCCGATTGCATCACATTCAGGATTGCGGCGCGGGTCATGCGCATCATATGGGCCAGTACGACCAGTGTCAGGGTTGCGACGGGCAGGGCGATAGATTCCAGTTTGTCGAACAGGGCCGCATCCGGGCGAAAGGCCGTGGCGGTGGGGTAAAACCAGCCCAGTTTGACGCCAAAGAAGAACATCAAGACATAGCCGATCAGAAATTCGGGAATAGAGATCGAGGCAAGCGTGACGCCCGAAATCGCCTTGTCAGGCCAGCGTTCGCGAAAGCGTACTGCTAAAAGGCCAAGGAAAATCGCCAGCGGCACAGCGACGATGGCGGCCCAGAAGGCCAGGAAGAGCGTATTGGACAGGCGCTGCGAGATGCTCTCGCCGATGTCGCGCCCAGAGGTCAGGGCAGTGCCCAAATCACCCTGCACAAGACCACCCAACCAAGAGAGATAGCGCTGCAAGGCGGGTTCGTTCAGGCCAAGTTCGGCACGCAGGTTTGCCAGGGCTTCAGGGGTTGCAGATTGTCCCAGGATGGATTGGGCCACATCGCCTGGCAGGATAATTGTACCGGCAAAAATCAACCCCGAGACGAGAAATAACAGGATGAGGCCCAACGCAATGCGCTGGGCCAACAATTTGATAACTAGGGGCATCTTATGCCTTCACCCACATTTTCATCGGGGCGTAGGCGTTCATCAGCGGCTGGCCCTTTGTGTTTTCTACCCAGCCGCCCAGGCGATCCGATGTTGCGTCAACAAAATCGTTGAACATCGGACAGATCAAGCCGCCTTCGTTGCGCTGGATTTCGCCCATGTCCGCATACATTTGCGTCCGCTTGGCGGTGTCCAGCTCGGCACGGGCTGCCAGCAGCAACTGGTCGAACTTTTCATTGTTGAACCGGGTGTCGTTCCAGTCCGCCGTTGATAGGTAGGCGGTGGTGAACATCTGGTCCTGCGTCGGACGACCGCCCCAGTAGCTGGTGCAGAAGGGCTGTGCATTCCAGACCTCGGACCAGTAGCCGTCATTGGGCTCGCGCTTGACGTTCAGGTTAATACCCGCGCTGGCACAGGACTGCTGGAACAGGGCTGCAGCATCTGGTGCACCGGGGAAAGAGTTATCCGAGGTGCGCAGCAGGATCTCACCGTCATGCCCCGATTTCTTCAGGTGGAACATGGCTTTATCCGGGTCATATTCACGCTGCTCGGCAGGGGTGAACATCGGATAGGAAGAGTTGATTGGGCTGTCGTTACCAACAGAACCATAGCCGTTCAGAACCTTGTCGACCATTTCCTGGCGATTGATGCCATATTTCAGCGCCATCCGCAGATCGTTGTTGTCAAAGGGGGCGGTGTCGCAGTGCATGATGAACACATAGTGGCCTGGGCCGGATGTGGAATGCACATTGATATTGGGGGCGCGGTCAACCAGTTTCGCCGTCCGGGGGGGAACCCGGTCGATCATGTCAACCTGACCGGACTGCAGCGCAGCAACGCGGGCGGTGTTGTCGTTGATCACGACCAGCTCAATGGTATCGGCATGGCCAAGGTCGCCCCAGTGGTTGGGGTTCTTTTCGGCGACGATACGCACACCCATGTCCACATCCTTGAGGATATAGGGGCCGGTACCAATGGCAGCGGTGGGATCGTCCAGGCCACCATTCGGCTGGATCACCAGATGGTAATCGGCCAGCAGATAGGGAAGGTCAGCGTTGGGCGAGTCGAGCTCAATAACAACATTATTGCCATCAGCCGACACGTTCTTGATGCCGCGCATGATGCCAAGCGCGCCAGACTTGGTGTCTTCGCCCGAATGGCGTTCCATGGTTTTGACGACGTCTTCTGCGGTGACGGATTTACCGTTTGAGAAGGTAATGCCTTCGCGGATCTTGAAGGTCCAGACGCGGGCATCAGCCGAGGCCTCATAGCTTTCCGCTACTTTGCCATCCAGGCCGCCGTCGTCGTTCAGTTCAACCAGTGATTCACCCCAGAGGCGGATCATCATCAAGGCGACCATATTGGTCGACAGGGCTGGATCCAGGCTGTCGGTGGTGCTGCCGCCTTGCAGGCCCATACGGATGGTCCCCCCCTTTTGCGGCTCGGCAGCGCGGGCTTGAGAGGTCAGCAGGGTGCCGGCAGCGGCGGCGCTAAAGCCCAGGGCGGCGGCTTTTGCCATGAAGTCGCGGCGGCTGAGTTTGTCGGCGGCGGCATGGCGTGCCAGAAAATGAAGGTGATCGTTCATCGATGTCTCCCAGTTATTATATCTTGCGGCCTGCGATCACGGAACGCGATCTTGGTCGCAATTTCTTGTATGGTGCGACAAGATTTGCGCATTTGCCGCGACCTCGCAAGCTTTAAAAACGACAGGGCAGGGTTGAGGAAACTTTTGCAAAGTTTCAGATTCCGCCCGGTGTCGCCTTCTTAGGGTGTCATGCCGCATTTGCGAGGTAAACCGGCTTTTTGTAGCGGTGTTTCACCTCTGCTGAGTTTTTATGACCTTCGGGAACAAGCCCTGCATTTTTTGGAAAAATGCAGGGCAGTGGGTGTTCCTTGCAAAAATAACGCGAATCCGACCCCGAATGATCAAAGAGCGACTCTGTCCTGCCGCTGCGGAGAGGACAGGCCGAAGGCCCCAGGGCCCAGGACCTGGCAAGCAGTCGGCAGTGGCGCGCGCGGCTTAGCGGCCGGCGCTGTCCATCCAGATGGTCACGGGGCCATCGTTCAGCAGACGGACCTTCATATCGGCGCCAAATTGGCCGCGTTGCACGGGCAGCCCCAGCGCCTCTAGCTGATCTGCAAAATAGAGGTAGAGCGCCTCACCCTCTGCAGGGGATGCGGCGGTGGAAAAGCCAGGTCGGTTGCCACGGTGGGTTTCGGCGGCCAGGGTGAATTGGCTGACCACCAGAATTGACCCCGAAACATCCACCACAGAGCGGTTCATCTTGCCGGCATCATCGGTGAAGATCCGCAGGTTGGCGATCTTTCTGGCCAGGTAATCGGCCTGTGATTTGTCGTCGCCCTGCATGGCGCAGATCAGCACCAAAAGCCCGGCGTCGATTTCACCGATCACCTCTTGATCGACAGTGACCGAGGCTTGCGAAACACGTTGAATGACTGCACGCATGGAAAGAGAACCTTTGCGACCGCCTTCGCGGCGGCAGGGGACAGGGGCTAGCGTCTAGTCGCGCCAGTCGGTGAATTCAGCCAGGGCGGCGCGGCTGGTGCGAAAACGGTTGGCCGGGTGGTCCGGATCGCCATAGCCAAAGGAAATAGCGCAGAGGATCTGGCGATCCTGTGGAATCTGCAGCATCTCGTGCAGCAACGGCGCGAAAGAGGCCACCGCCGCTTGGGGAATACTTGCCACTCCGGCGGCCTGTGCCGCAAGGGTGAAGCCTGCGACAAAACCACCGCAATCCATCGCGCCATATCCGCCCAGATCGTTGGGTGTGGACAGCACCGCACAGTGGGGTGCGCCAAACAGAGTGAAATTTTCCATCATCTGCCGGGCAGAACCGGCGCGGTCGCCTTTTTCGACCCCGACCGCCTCGTATAACGCCCAACCGCATTCCCGGCGTCGGGCTTTATATTCATCCAGATAGGCCTTGGGAAAGTCGAGATCAGGACTGTGGCCGCCCGCCATGGCCGCCTGTGTCAGGGCCTGACGCAGGCGATCGGTTTCTGCTCCGCTGGTCACGGTGACCTTCCATGGCTGCGCGTTGCACCAAGAGGGAACTTTCTGGGCGCATCTCAGGATGTCTTCGATCATCGCGCGTGGCAGCGGATCGGGGCGAAAGGCACGGCAACTGTGACGGGCGGAAAACAGCGCCTCAAGATCGGTCAGGCTGGGCAGCGGAGCGGTCATATCATATCGTCCTGTCATCAGATATTGGCATTTGTCTTGCGGGGGTCTTGCCCCGAATTTTGGGAAATAAAACTGCCGACAGCTAGCTCTGGGCGCCAAAATAGGCGGCCACGCCCAACAGCGCGAGTCCCAGAAGAACGGCACCGGCGATCTTCCAGCTGGAATAGGGGCGTTCGCCCTGAACCCTGCCGCTTTGCCCATTGATTACAAAGCGATAGGTCTTTCCGCGATATTTATAGGCGGCCATCCAGACCGGCAGCAGGACATGTTTGAAGGTCACGTCCGAAAGCGCCGTGTCGATGTTTGAAATGCGCTGGCGGTCGCCGCCGATGTCAAACCGTACGTCGCGTTCGATCACCCGATCCATATGGGCGCGTGCCTCATCAAAGCCATCGTCTAGGGGGATGGCATAGGCTTCGGCGCGAAAGCCGGCCAGAAACTGCGGTTGATAGGGGGCAAGATGCGACAGATCCCAGGGTTCCAGCGCGTCGGTATAGCGTTTTGGCAGGCTTTTGGAGGCCAGCACCAGCACATCGTCAAAGAACCGTGAAACCCGGCCGGACACCGGGGTCCAACGGATCTTGGCCACCCTGCGGATTTCTGCCTTGCCATCCACCATAACTGTTTCAGAAACATAATAGGTGGTGCCCCGGGCCCCGGAATAGCGGCTCTTGGTCTTGGCGTCATAGGTCCAGTAGGGGACGTAGATCCCCTCCATGCGCCGCCCCTTGCGGGCATAGGCCTGCAGGCCATTGGGGGCAAACCACAGAGAGCCGAGCCAGCTTGCCATGGCCTTTTGTGCGGCAGGTTCCGCCAGCATGAAGGGCACGACACCCTTGGGTTTGATGTGGCGGCTCTCGCCGGTATCGGCCACCACGGGGGTGGCGCAGAATGGGCATTCCAGCGCATGGGTTTCATCCGAAAACTCGACCTGGGCGGCACAGTTGGGGCAGGTGGAAACCCGCGTCACCTCCATCTCGGCTTCGGGCAGGCGCGCGGTCAGTGCCGCCTTGAAATCCAGTTCGCGCAGAGCACCGCCCTGTGGGGCGGCCTCTTGCACCTCCTGACCATGGCCACAATGGCCGCAGATCAGGCGCCCTTCTTTTGGGTCAAAACGATAGTCGGCTCCACATTGTTCGCAGGGAAAGCGGTTGGTCTCGATCGGGTTTTGGGGGCCTGCCGGGTCCCAGCTGTCTTGCGGGGCGGCTGGTGGTGCAGCGGGCGGATGGTCAGTCACAATACTACCAAGACTAGAGGCCGGAAGCTGGCCGGTGAGAGCAGGTTGCGCAAAAGTGGGTGCTGGTTTTGCGCATAAAAACATGCTGTATCAAATGGCTATGGCCAGTCACGTGAATGCAGATGAACGCGACAAGCTGTAGAACCGCGCCAGTGGTGCTGCATCAACGCGCCTGTGGCTTGGCCGCGATTTAGGCGGCTGGCGGCGGTGGCGGTGGTGGCAGAATAGTGAAGAGTTGTGCCAGTTCAGCGACGTCACCGGCGCGCATCCATCCATCCTGACCAGGTGTCCAGACATGGGTCTCACGGGTCAGGCTGCCCTCCTGTGCCATGCGCCCAAGGCGCGCCTTGGAAAAGGGCCCAGAGGTGGTGCCATTCTCAGCCGTGTGCCAGACATGTTCGACGGGTGGCGGCGGTGGGGCTGCGGGGGCGGCTGCCTGCGTAGGTGCTGCGGCGGCGGGGCGGGCCCCCCAGGGGCCAGCGGCCTGGCCGGTATTGGCCATTTGCTGCGCCATGGCCATTCCCATGCCCATCCCCATTCCGGCCCCCATGCCACTGTTTGGGGTGGTTGCAGCGGCTTCCATGGCCTCGGCGGCGGCAAACTGGGTATAGCGGCCCAGATCGCCGACAATGCCCATCTGGGTGCGCTTGTCCATTGCCTGTTCGACCGCAGGCGGCAGCGAGATGTTTTCGATATACAGCTCGGGGATGCTCAGCCCGTATTCCGACAGGGTTGGCGCGATCTCGGCACCGACCAGCTTGCCCAGGTCAGCGGTATTGGCCGCCATATCAAGCACCGGAATGCCCGATCCTGCCACCGCGCGCGAAAACTCTTGCACGATGATATTGCGGATCTGGAAAGAGATCTCATCCATGGTGAATTCACCATCAGTGCCAACAATTTCAGTCAGGAAGCGCGCCGCATCCACCACCCGGACCGAATAGCTGCCAAAGGCGCGCAGTCGCACCGGGCCAAATTCTGGATCGCGGCAGATGATCGGGTTCTTGGTGCCCCATTTCAGGTTGTTGAAACGGGTTGTATTTACAAAATAGATTTCGGATTTGAACGGTGACTGAAAGCCATGATCCCAGTGCTGCAGTGTGGTCATCACCGGCATGTTGTTGGTTTCAAGCAGGTAAAGGCCCGGCGTGAAGACATCTGCCAGCTGGCCTTCGTGCACAAAGACCGCCGATTGGCCTTCGCGGACGGTCAGCTTGGCGCCGTATTTGATCTCATGCGCTTCGCGTTCAAACCGCCAGACCATGGTGTCACGGCTGTCATCGGTCCAGTGAATGACGTCGATGAATTCGCCTTTGAGAAAGTCAAATATTCCCATGGTTCAGGTCCTTTTCTATGGTCGTAGGTAAGTCGGGCAAACAGGGCAGTTGCAGCTAGAGCGGCTGCCCCATTACGTCGCGGGCAAGGATACGGATGATAGGGCGGGCTTCTTCGGCGCTCATGCCTGTGCGCAGGCGCGGATCATAGAGCATTTTCAACAGCAGCTCGTCATGGCTGGTCAAAAAGGCAAATTCATCATCGTCGTTAAAGATAGAGGGACGGGCGCGCGGGCTGTCGTTCAGCAGGCCAAGGCCCTGCGCGACCTCTTCGTGGATGCAGCTATCGCGCACCAGATCTGGGTGTTCGGCGCGGATCAGCGCAACGCCGCGCAGATAGTCGAACGGTGCATTCTGCGGGCCGCCCGCCAGCACAAAACAATAATGCGTGCGCGGCGGATTGATAAAGAGTTGCAGGTCGTTGTCGCTGAGGTTGGGCAGGAGGGAGCGGACCGTTTCGGCCACAAAGGCGCGGTCATCGGCACTGGCAAAGATCACGTGAAAATTGCCCCGTTTCGGCGCGGTTGTGATGCTATGGCCGGTGACCCGCGCCAACCGTTCGCCATAGGCTCGCAGCACCTTGCGATCACGATTACGTTGGCTTTCGGGCACCGAGGGGCCAAATTCGGCAACCAGTTTCACCGGGCCGGACCAGCGGCTTAGCCCACCGGTCAAGCCGCCGCTGCGCCCGCCATATTCACTGTAAAAGGCAATGGCCTCAAAATGCTCTGCCAGATCATCGGCATCAAAGGGGGTTTCCGGCCCGCCGCCGTCCGTGCGCAGCAATCCGCGGGTCAGTAGATCCTGTTGCAGCACCCGGTAATAGTTGCGCAGTTGGGCGCTCTCGGCTGAGGGGGGGCGATAGGCAGCAGGCAGCACCTCTGGGCGCGGCTTTGGCACCAAAGATGTGGTATCGCTGGCAGGCAGACAGGCGGTCAGCACCGCGAGGGCGGCAAAGCCAAAGCCTGTCGCCACTGGGCGGGCGAGGCTGCGCCACCGGGCCATGGACGCCCGCCGCATTCAACCAGGTACCGAGGTGGCGGCGGTATCGCCGACCCCATCCTTGCGCGCCTTGGCGGCGGCCAATGTGTCGCGCAACTCTGCTTCCATCTTTTTCAGCTCTGCTTCGGCGGCAGCACGGCGGGCCTTGCCTTCATCGGCGATTTGCAGGCTTTCCTGGATTGTGCCCACGAGATCGGCATTGGCCTGTTTCACGGCTTCGATGTCAAAGACGCCGCGCTCCATCTCTTCGCGGATCATCTTGTTGCTCTGGCGCAGGTTGGCCGCATTAGAGGTCAGCAGCTCATTGGTAAGATCATTGGCCGAGCTGACTGCCTGGGCGGCCTCGGCAGAGCGCTGGATGGTAACCGCCTGGGCCAGCTGGGTTTCCCACAGCGGCACTGTATTGACGAGGGTAGAGTTGATCTTGGTTACCAGGCTTTTGTCATTTTCCTGCACCAGCCGGATCGAAGGCAGCGACTGCATGGTAACCTGTCGGGTCAGCTTTAGGTCATGCACTCGGCGTTCCAGATCGTCACGGGCAGCACGCAGATCGCGCAGCTCTTGTGCGCGCATCACCTGATCGGCCTCTGGTGCGGCGGCAACGGCGGCCTCCAGCGCTGGGATATCCGTCGCGTCCAGATCGGCCAGCTTGGCCTCGCCGGCGGCAATATAGAGCGCCAGTTCGTCATAGAAGTTCAGCGTTTTCTCATAAAGCATATCCAGCGATTTGATGTCTTTCAGCAGGGTGTGCTCATGGCCCAACAGATCATCGGTGATCTTGTCGATCTGGCCTTGAATGCTTTCAAACCGGGCAGTGAATTTGGCAAAGGGCGCGGCGCGGCCCAAAAGGCGCTCCCAGAAGCTGGGTTTGCGGCGCACGTCCAGTTCCGAGACCGAAAAGCCGCGGATTGTGGTGACGATATTGCGCAGCGAATCGCCCGCCGGGCCGACATCCTTGTTGCGCACATCCGCCAGCATCGCCTGACTGATGGTCTGCAGTTCCGCCTGGGCGCCAGAGCCGAAGCGGATGATCGAATTACTGTCGCCCATGTCGATTTCACCGATCCGGGTCTGGATTTCGGCGCTTACCTCGGGCGTGGCCTCTTGCAGCGGTGCCACCGACTCGACGGGTTCGGGCAGGGTGGTGGCGGCAACCGCCATGACCTGGGCTTCGGCTTCGGCGGCTTTTTTCTGAATGGTCTCGGACATCAAGAGGGTTCCTTGCAAAGAGGTTAGCTACGGTCCAGATGGACGCCTTCACGCTGTAGCCGGTCGCGCAGCACATCAATTTCAACGGTCAGATCGCTGCGGTCTTCCAGCAGCATCTTGCGGGTGCGGGCAGTAAAGTTCTGTTCCAGGTCCTGCAGCAGGGCGAGGTAATCGCTGCGCGCCGTTGCATCGCCGCTGCGGGTGTAGATGTCGGCAAATTTCACCGTGGCATCGCGCGCCCCCTGCAAATAGACCGTCAGGTACTTGCGTGCGGCAGTCAGATCGCGCGGGTCTTCTTCGACGGTGCGAAACAGCTCGCGCGCGACGGCCTGAAACTGTTCGACCCGCTCTTCGACCTCGCGGTCGCGGACCCGTAGCGCGGCATCGGTCATGGCATCTAGGTTGAATTCGGCTTCCTCGACGGCGCGGGCCACCCGGTTTTGCTGAAAGTCATCAATGCCTTCGGTGCCCTTGTTTTGCAGGGGGTCCAGACCAAAGGCTGCCAGGTGCAACCCGCAGGTCGCCAGGCCATAGATGGCGGCAATCAGCAGCCCCGGTTCGGCCTTCCAGGCGGCAAGTGCTGCGCCGGTGCCAACCAGAAGGGCGGCCAGGATCTTGCGGGGGAGGGCGGGTCTGCGGGCCACGCGCCGGGCCTGAAAGGCGGCTGTGGCGCGCAGACCTTCGCGTAGCATATATGCGCCGCCCGTCCAGAGTGCCGCCGCCACCAGCCCCAGGGCCAGCCCAGTTGCGCCGTCATTGAGAGAGAGCAGCAGCATCAGCCCC
The DNA here is from genome assembly GCF_021228235.1 of Pseudophaeobacter flagellatus. GTDB lineage: Bacteria > Pseudomonadota > Alphaproteobacteria > Rhodobacterales > Rhodobacteraceae > Pseudophaeobacter > Pseudophaeobacter flagellatus. The sequence continues at coordinate 77,115 of NZ_JAJQRG010000007.1, read as the reverse complement.
GCTGGGATGAACATCAGGTTCGCGCGCAGCCCCACCGGATCAGTGGTGGCATTGCGGGTGCTGGCATGGGGGCGCGCCAAGGGCGCTCTGTCAGAGGTGGTGCCTTGCTCGGCGCTGTCCGGACCCGAGCGGGAGGAGCCCTTGGGGCTGAATTTACCGCCAAACTGTTGTGCCATGCGTCAGCCCCCCACGATCCAGCCGGTGCTCAGGCCGATCATCAGGAATAGCAAAGCGGCAAAGGCAATTTTCTGCACGCGTGTTCCCCTCGCAAAGCGCTGTTGTCTCTTGTTACCAAGAAACTAGGGGATGCGGGAGGTACTTGCTAGGGGGAAGTCTGCCCGAAGTACCTCAGCGGCGGGGATTCTTGCCACCGGGGCGGTTTTTTGTCCCGGCTGTCCGGCCTTCTGGCTTGCCTGATGCGCTGGTCCTGCTGGGTTTCCCGCCAAATTTGCCTGCAGGTTTTCCGCCTGCTCTTGCGCCGGGTTTGCCGGTGTTGCGCGGGCTATCGGACTGTTTGCCGGGGCCGCCGGGGCGTCCAGCAGACCCGCCCGGGCGTCCGGATGGGGTACCCGGCGAGCGCCCAGCCGGAGCGCCGGGTCTTCCCGGTTTCCCCGTTGGTTTGCCTGCCGGTCTTCCGGTCGGTTTGCCAGAGGGTTTGCCGCGGGTGGGCCGACGGGCCGGGGCCTCTTCCACCTCTTCGGGTTCCAGCCCCAGCTGATCGCGCACCACCCGCGGGCGCAGCTCTTCCACCTCGCCCAGCTTCAGGGTTCCCAGCTGAAAGGGGCCATAGGACAGCCGGAGCAACCGGTTGACGTTAAAGCCGATATCTTCCAATGCGCGGCGGATCTCGCGGTTCTTGCCTTCGCGTATGCCGATGGTCAGCCAGGCATTGGCGCCCTGCTGGCGATCCAGCGCCACCGTCATGGGTTGAAAGCGCTCGCCATCAATCACCAACCCCTTGCGCAGGGGGTCAAAATCTTCTTCCTTGGGACGGCCATTTATCCGCACCCGGTAGCGCCGCAACCAGCCCGTCGAGGGCAGCTCAAGGCGGCGCTTGATGCCACCATCATTGGTCAGCAGCAACAGCCCTTCGGAGTTCAGATCTAGACGTCCAACCGTCATCACCCGCGGCAGATCTTCGGGCAGTTCGTCAAAAATGGTGCGCCGCCCCTTTTCATCGCTGTTGCTGGTCACCAGCCCGGCGGGCTTGTTGTACAGCCACAGGCGGGGGGCTTCGGCCTCGGGCAGGGGTTTGCCATCCACCAGAATGCGGTCAGAGCTGCTGACATTCAGCGCCGGGCTGTCGATCTGGCTGCCGTTGACCTTGACCCGACCCTCGGCAATCATGCGCTCGGCCTCGCGGCGCGAGGCAACACCCACCCGCGACAAGACCTTGGCGATGCGGTCCCCGGTTGGGGCACCGTCGTTACTGGAGGACGCATTAGGCACTGCCTTGGTGGCAGGTTTGGCGGAGGCTTGGGCCTTGGATGGGGCCTTGCCCTTGGGGGGTCGGGGTGCTTTGCTCATGGTTTTGGGACATAGAGCATTCCGCTGGCTTGCGAAAGCTCCCATTCCGGGGCAGGAAAGGCCATGGAAAGAAAACCCGCCATGTTCACATCGCATATGGAAACAGCCCTTGCAGAGGCCCGTGCCGCCGCCGCACGGGGCGAAGTGCCGGTTGGGGCCGTTCTGGTCGCGCCGGGGGGGCAGGTGGTGGCAAGCGCTGGCAACCGTACCAGGGCGCTGTCGGATCCCACCGCCCATGCCGAGATTCTGGTCCTGCGCGCGGCCTGCGCCGCGGCCGGCGCAGAGCGGCTGCCGGGCCATGATCTCTATGTCACGCTGGAGCCCTGCGCCATGTGTGCGGCAGCCATCGCGGCGGCCCGCATTCGCCGGGTCTATTACGGCGCATCAGACCCCAAATCCGGCGGCGTGGCCCATGGGGCCTGCGTGTTCTCGCACCCCCAGGCACATCACGCGCCAGAGGTCTACGAGGGCATCGCTGAGCTGGAAGCGGCTGAGATCCTGCGCGATTTCTTTGCTGCCCGCCGTTAGGCGCGGGGCCTGCGCTCCCGTGCTCCCGCTGTTTCGCTGGCTGGATTTTTGCCCTGCATTTCGGTATTTGAGGCGGGACTAGGGGGGGGCTGAACGGCGTGCCGCAGTCAAATCGACGGGGCGCAAGGTAAAGGGACTAGGTGGATGAGAAAAGTAATCACGGGCCAAGACGGCCAGCCCCGCTGCGCCTGGAGTGCGTCGGCGCCGGAATTTGACGCCTATCATGATGCTGAATGGGGCTACCCCGTGGGGGATGATATCCGCCTGTTTGAGAAAATCTGCCTCGAGAGCTTTCAGTCGGGGCTGAGCTGGCGCACCATTCTGGCCAAGCGGGAAAATTTCCGCCGTGCCTTTTGCGGCTTCGACTGGACTGTGATCGCCGGTTTCACCGAAGAGGATGTCGAACGGTTGCTGCAGGACGGGGGCATTATTCGCCATCGCGGCAAGATCGAATCCGTGATCAACAATGCCCGCCGCGCCCAGGAACTGGTGGCCGAAGCGGGCTCTCTGGCGGCGTTTTTCTGGAGCTTTGAGCCAGATCCGAAGACGCTGCCAGAGCCGCAGACGCAAAGCACCAGCCCCGATTCTGTTGCCCTGTCCAAGGCCCTGAAGAAACGTGGCTGGAAATTTGTCGGCCCCACCACCGCCTTTGCCTTCATGCAGGCGATGGGCTTGATCAACGATCATGCCAGGGGCTGCATCTGCCGTGCCAAAGCCGATGCCGCACGCGCCGCCTTCACCGCCCCACAGGGAAAGCCGGGGGCGTGACGCGGCCGCGCCGGGCGTTGCCCGGCGCTGGGCCCAACGGGCGCGGCTCTGCGCAGCAGAGCCGACAACGGGCGGGAGCGCTCTCTGCGCGTTTCAGACCTCGATCGCCTGCATTACCTGCGGTTCGATCACCGCGACGTCGGGCAGGGCCTTGATCAGAACATCGGCGCTCTGCTCCAGGATGGGAAAGGTCCGGTAGTGGCAGGGAATCAGCGTCTTGAACTTGAAATAGCGCTTTGCGGCATAGGCGGTCTGTTGCATATCCATGGTGAAATGGCCCCCCGCACTCAGGATGCCGATATCGGGTTTGTAGTAGTCGCCGATCCAGTCCATATCTGCCATCAGGGCTGTATCGCCGGACAGATAGATCGTCCTGCCCTCGGCCATGAGCACATAGCCCACCTCAGAGCCGCCGGCCCTTAGCCCGTCTTCGGTGGTAAAGGTGGAGCTGTGCGAGGCGGGCACCATGGCCAGCTTTGGCCCGCCCAGATCCACCGTGCCGCCCTTGTTAAAGCCGATGGTGGAAATACCCTCGCTTTCGCCCCAAAAGCCCATCAGGTCATATTGCCCCACCACCGGGATTTTCAGGGCCTTGGCCAGGGGCAGCACATCCACCACATGGTCAAAATGGGTATGGGTCAGAATGATATGGGTCGCGCCGTTAATCGCTTCGTCGTGCAGATTCTCTTGCAGCGCCGGATTGCCGGTCAGCCAGGGATCAACCAGCAACACCCTGTCGCCTGTCTCGATGCGAAAGCTGCCATGTCCTAGCCAGATGATCTTCATGTCCCTCTCCCTTGGTTTCAAATCAGGCCTATGTGCCACCAGCCTAGGCGGTGTGCAGATGAATGCCACCCCATTCTGACCCAATGCGCCCCATTGTGGTGCACCCCATGTAGACGCGGCAGTGCATGGGCTGATTTTTGTTGCTGCTTTTGTCGGCAGGCGGCGGGGCAGGGCCGTCCCGCAGTGGGTTTTGACGCGGTTTTCCCCGATATTCACCCCACCAGAGCAGAGCACAGGCTTGCGGCGCGCGCATCGCCCCGGTAAATGCCACCATGAACACGAGATGAGGGTTTCCATGTCGATTGACCAAAACACCGCCGCCAAAGTGGCCAAACTGGCCCGGATCAAGGTGGAAGATGACGCGCTGCCAGCCCTGGCCGCCGAATTCAACACGATCCTAGAGTTCATCGAACAGCTGAACGAAGTCGATGTGGAAGGGGTCGAGCCGATGACCTCGGTCACACCGCAGCGGCTGAAGCGGCGCGAGGATGTGGTCACCGACGGCAACCAGCAGGACAAGATCTTGTCCAATGCGCCGGATGCGCGCGAAGGCTTTTTTGCCGTGCCCAAAGTGATGGAGTAAGAGATGAGCGATCTGAACAAACTGGGTCTGGCAGAGGCCCGTGATGCGCTCCGCAAGGGGGAAACAACCTCCGTTGAGCTGACCAAAGCTTGCCTCAGCGCCATCGATAAGGCGGATGCGCTGAATGCATTTGTGCATAAAACGCCCGAGATCGCGCTGGAGCGCGCGGCGGCAGCGGATGCGCGGCTGCAGCAGGGCGATGCCCCGGCCATGTGTGGCCTGCCGGTGGGGATCAAAGATCTGTTTTGCACCAAAGGTGTCGCCAGCCAGGCGGCCTCCAAAATCCTCGAGGGTTTTGTGCCAGAGTATGAAAGTACTGTGTCGCAGCAACTGGCCGACAACGGTGCGGTGATGCTGGGCAAGTTGAACATGGATGAATTTGCCATGGGCTCGTCGAACGAGACCTCAACCTATGGTAATGCGGTCAGCCCCTGGCGGCGCGAAGGATCCGATGCACAACTGACCCCGGGGGGGTCTTCTGGTGGGTCCGCCGCGGCGGTGGCGGCAGATCTGTGTCTGGCAGCAACCGGCACCGATACCGGCGGGTCGATCCGCCAGCCTGCGGCCTTTACCGGTACCGTTGGCATCAAGCCGACCTATGGCCGTTGCTCGCGCTGGGGTGTCGTTGCATTTGCCTCTTCGCTGGATCAGGCCGGTCCAATGACCAAATCGGTGCGCGATGCCGCCATCATGCTTGAGGCGATGTCGGGCCATGACCCCAAGGACAGCACCAGCGCCGATCTGGCGGTGCCAAATTTTGAGGCCATGCTGACTGGCGATATCCGTGGCAAAAAGATCGGTATTCCCAAGGAATATCACATGGAGGGCATGCCCGCCGAGATCGAAAAGCTCTGGGCTGAAGGGCGGGATATGCTCAAGGAGGCAGGTGCAGAGATCGTCGATATCTCGCTGCCGCATACCAAATACGCTCTGCCCGCCTATTACGTGATCGCCCCGGCCGAGGCCTCGTCGAACCTGGCGCGCTATGATGGCGTTCGCTATGGAAACCGCGCCAGGCTGGAGGCAGGCGATGGCATCACCGAAATGTATGAAAAGACTCGCGCTCAGGGTTTTGGCGATGAGGTGAAGCGTCGGGTCATGGTGGGCACCTATGTGCTCTCGGCAGGGTTCTACGATGCCTATTACAACCGGGCGCGCCGGGTGCGCAGCCTGATCAAGCAGGACTTTGAAAATGTCTTTGCGGCCGGCGTTGATGCAATTCTGACCCCGGCGACGCCCTCGGCGGCCTTTGGTCTGGGAGAAATGTCCGATGCGGATCCGGTTGCAATGTATCTGCTGGATGTCTTTACCGTCACCGTGAACCTTGCTGGCCTGCCCGGCATCGCCTTGCCTGCAGGACTGGATAGCCAGGGCTTGCCGCTTGGCCTTCAGCTGATCGGCCGCCCATGGGAAGAGGGCGATCTGCTCAATACCGCCTATGCGCTGGAGCAATCGACCGGATTTGTGGCAAAGCCGGGAAATTGGTGGTAAGCTCAGCGCAAAGACGAGCAGATAAACAGGTAAATCCCATGCGTGTCATAGTTACACTTGCTGCCCTTGGCAGCGTCTTGAGCCTTGCAGCATGTACCCCACCTGTGCCCGATAGCGCAGCAGGGGTTGGCATTGATGGTGACCCCTTTGCCCCTCCGCCAGCCGTGGGGACCACCATCAACGGCGAACCCTTGGTGCCGCCAGCGGCCATCTCAAGCGAGAGTCTGGAGCTGCGTAACGAACCGGTGCCAAACGCGCCGCGCAGCCCCGCCCGCAGCACGACTGCTTCCAGCAGTGCCGCCTCCGGCTATGGCAACAGCACGACTGCGGCGGATATCGCAGCGGAAACCCAGGCGGCCCTGCGGGCGGCCGGGTCCAACTCTGGTCAGGCCCCGGTCGAGGCCAGCCCCTCTAATCCGGCCCCAACCCTGATCGGCAATCCCGGGATTTCGGATGAAAACAGCTTTGATGCGGTGGCCTCTCGCCAAACCATCGAAAGCGACGCCGCACGGCTGGCCAATCAGCGCTCGCAATATCAGCAGGTTGAACCCACTGCCTTGCCCAGCCAGGCAGGCAGCCGTGATCCCAATATCGTGCAATATGCCCTAAGCACCTCTCATCCGCGCGGCACCAAGCTCTACAGCCGGGCAGGCATCAATCTGCGGGCGCGGTCCGCGCGCAACTGCGCTGGCTTTCTCTCACCGGATTTGGCCCAGATTGCCTTTCTCGAGACGGGCGGCCCCAAACGCGATCGCCAGGCGCTTGACCCGGATGGCGATGGCTATGCCTGCGGCTGGGATCCACAGCCCTACCGACGGGCCGTGCGCGGCAATTCCTGATGCCGGGTGCGGCGGGTTCTGATGTGGGCGCTATCGTTACCCCCGATCCGGTGGCGCCGCTCAAGGCTAACTGGTGCCCCAGCCCCAATCACGGCGGGCGCCGCGACGGATTGAAACCGCATTTGGTGGTGCTGCACTATACTGCAATGACCAGCGCCGCGGCGGCGCTCGCGCGGTTGTGTGATCCGGCGGCAGAGGTCTCCGCTCACTACCTGATCGGGCGCGACGGGCAATTGTGGCAGATGGTACGCGAAGACCTGCGCGCCTGGCATGCCGGCGCTGGCACCTGGTGCGGCCACGAGGATATAAATTCACGTTCTATCGGCATCGAGCTGGACAATACCGGCGGCCATCCCTTTCCTGCGCCGCAAATGGCGGTGCTTGAGGCGCTACTGCGTCAACTCATGGCACGCTGGGCGATCCCGCCCGAGGGTGTCATCGGGCATTCCGACATGGCGCCGGGGCGTAAGCTCGATCCTGGGCCGCGCTTTGACTGGGTACGGTTGGCGGCCCTGGGGTTGGCACGGGCAACACCCGTAACCACCGGCGGCACGCGGCTCTGTGACCCTGATGCGCCGCTCTCGGATCTGTTGCGCCGCTATGCGCGGGATCTGGGCTATACAGCCCCAGTGGATGACGCAACGCTCTTGGCCGCGCTGCGCTTACGCTACAGGCCCTGGGCTCAAGGCCCGTTGGTGGCTGAGGATCTAGAGCCGCTGGCGCAGTCTGATCTTTGGGTTTGAGATATTTACGAGGCTCTGCCTCGTGCTCCGGGATATTTTTAGCCAAATGAAGAGTGTGGGCCCTTCATTTGGCTAAAAATATCCCGGGGTGAATTGGCCAGAGGCCAAGAGGGGCAGAGCCCCAGAGCGCTTGTGTCTTGACGCGGGGTGTTGGGAGGAATAGGCGGGCAGAGCGCAGAAGGCTGGACGGCCGCGCTGGAAGCTCTGCTTTCGCGAGGAAAGTCCGGACTCCCTATAGCAATGGTGCCGGGTAACGCCCGGGCGGGGTGACCCGACGGAGAGCGCCACAGAAAACAAACCGCCACGCTCTGGGCGCTGTTAAGGCAAACAGGTTGAAGCGTGGTAAGGGTGAAACGGTGGGGTAAGAGCCCACCGCGCCGCTGGCAACAGGGGCGGCATGGCAAGCCCCACTGGGAGCAATGCCAAATAGGGTCCCCGCGCGGGCAGGTCGGTGTATGCCGAAACCGTCGCTAGGCATGCTATAGCCGAGAGGGACCGGGTTGGCAGCTAGAGGTGCATAGCAATATGCACCGCAGAGGAATGGTCGTCTAAGGAGCGCAAGCTCTGGGACAAAATCCGGCTTACAGGCCTTCTGCGCATTTTTTCGACCTGGAGCGCCGGGAGCTACTTGCCTATTCAGGCAACAGGCAGCACGGTGGATTCCCCGCAGCCTGCAGGAAAACGGGGGCATGCCCAGAATTCCGCAGCAATCACGTGGGAATCCTATTGACTTGGGGGCTGGGGCAGGTACAAGCCACGCTCGTATAGGAATTTACCGAGAGGCCCCTGCCTTTTCGGACGCAGGAGAAGCACCATGGCGAAGCCGACCACAATCAAGATCCGCCTGAACTCGACCGCGGGCACCGGCCACTTCTACGTGACCAAGAAGAACGCGCGCACCATGACCGAAAAAATGGTTGTGCGTAAGTACGACCCGGTTGTACGCAAGCACGTCGAGTACAAAGAAGGCAAAATCAAGTAAGCCTTAGCTGGTCTTGCATGAATTAAGGGTCACGCATTGCGTGGCCCTTTTGCGTTTTTGCTGGTCAGTGTCGGGGGGGGGCAAGGTCATCAACTGGTGCTGCGTAGCATTCGTTTTCCGCAAGGGCATGGAGACCAGGCTCGTTGCGGAGACTTCCGGCCATCTGGGTGATCGCTAAAATTCAATTGGAAAGAGCTGAAAAAGCGCATCATTATCAAATTGGTAAGGCCTGATTTTGCCCCATTCTCTACCTAAGTAGTTGACGTGGAATGGTGAAACAGGTGTTGTGATGGTGAAGAGTGTGTTGTTTAGTGTCGCATTTATATTTGCGGTTGGTCCCGAACCAAATCCGGTTTTGGCAAATGTGGTTCCCCTGCCCATAGAGGTTGCTGCCACTGACCTGGAGGCCGGGAGCGGGCCAACAGATCAGTATTCTTCCGGAGGGGCTGCCACCCGAGACAATGAACTGGTTGCCTCTGTTAGTCAGCGGCGGGTGGTGCAGGTTCAGGGGCGGTCGCTATCGCTCTCTATGATGCGGGCGGATCGCATGGGGCTGGCGGTTCTGAGCGTGCCAAAGCGGAGTGTCATTGCCAGCCTTCCGAACCTGGAATCCGATGCCTTTCGTCGTCTGGTGGCTGTGGAAACGGGCTGTCGCCCAGTTGGGCAGGTTCAGGTGATCGGCGGCAGAGTTGGCACGCTGGCGCTGGCAACAGGGCTGTCTTGCAGCTAGCGGGTTGGCCTTTCACTCTGCTTTAAATCCGAGATTCAGGTCGGCGAGTTGCGAGGCTCCTAAAGGGGTGTCATTTAGGCCCGCCACTCGGCCATGGTCAGGACCGGTTGCAACCCCTGACTTTCAAACAGGCCCGCCGAGGCGCTGTTGAAGGGGGCGTAGGTGGTGGCGATGCTGTCGATAGCCAGGGCCTTTGCCCGCTGTTTGACCGCAGTGAGCAGGGCTTGCCCAACGCCCATGCGGCGAAAAGCCTTTGCGGTGGTGATATGGTGCACCATCACGCGGGTCTCTTCTAATCGGATGGGCAGCGGTGGCCGGTGCTCTATGCCAAAGAGGACATAGCCCAAGAGCGCGCCCTGTGGGCTTTCAGCGATGAGCGCGGTGATATCCTCCGCCTGTAGCCAATCCTGCAGCCACTGGCCCAGCGCAGCGTCAGAGGGCGCAGCGGGGTAGCGGGCGGGCTGATGTTCAACATGCAGGGCATGCAGTTCTTGCAGGAGCGGGATAAGGCGGGTGGCCTCGCTTGGCGGTAGATCCAGAATTTCCATTGGCTTCCCTGTGTATCAATGTGTGAAGGAATGGTTGCTCAAAAAGAAAGAGGGGCGGATCGTTGTGATCCGCCCCTCGCTGTAGGTCTTGGAATTTTCAGGATCGCTTATTCGCGATTGCCAAGCAGCTGGAGTAGCATCATGAAGAGGTTGATGAAGTCCAGATAGAGGCTCAGCGCGCCCATGATGGCGGCTTTGCCCAGCCATTCTTGATCGCCGGAGTGGGCCATCTCAAGGTAGGTGGTCTTGATCCTCTGGGTATCATAGGCGGTCAGGCCGGCAAAGATCAGCACACCAATCACCGAAATCGCAAAGGCCATGGCGCCGGACTGCATGAACATGTTGACGATTGACGCCACGATCAGGCCGATCAGACCCATGATCAGGAAGGCACCCATCGCCGAGAGGTCTTTCTTGGTAGTGTAGCCCACCAGGGACAGGCCCGCAAAAGAGATCGCGGTGATCAGAAAGACCTGAATGATCGACTGCCCGGTGAAGACCAGAAAGATCGAGCTGAGCGACAGGCCCATAACTGCGGCAAATGCGTAAAACAGCAGCTGCACACCTGCGGCCGACATGCGGTTCGCAGCGGCACCAAAGCCAAAAACAAAGGCGAGCGGTGCAAACATGACCACATATTTCAGCGGCGACATGTAGATTGCTTCGCCAAGCCCGGTCAGGTATTTGCCTTCACTGATCATACTGGTGGCGCCTGCCGGGTCGCCGGTGACGGCCAGATTGGACAGGGCCCAGGCCGCCAAGAATGTTATGAAGAGGCCCGACGACATTGTGCCGTAGACCTTGTTCATATGGGCGCGAAGCCCTGCGTCGATCTCTGCAGAGCGGGTGCCTGCAGCGGATCTTATTGTGTCAAACTGTGCCATGTATCATGGTCTCCGTTCCAAAATCTCCCTTGCCGACCCTAATACGCCAAAGCGTGCCAGGAGGCATTCCCGATAAATATCGGCTTTCTTTGGCGTCCATTCAAGGCTCTTGGTCAAAAATCCCCCCAAAAACGTAAAAAGACCTGCCGCATTCCTTGGCAGGTCTTTTGAGCGCTGCATGCGCAGACTGTTGGCGGCGTTTGGGCCTTAGCGGCGCCAGCTTTCCGGGGCGTCCCACAGAGGGCGCGCGGCTTCTGTCAGGGCCTCTTGACGGGTGATGCCAATATCTTCCAGGGCAGCGGCATCCAGGGCTTTCAGGGCGCGGCGTTGGCGCAGCAGGGCAGCCCGGTTGGCAACAAAGGACAAAAGGCCAAAGCGAGCAGTCCGGGGCAGGGCACAGCTGGTGGTGCAGGGGGTTACATTATATGTCATCGTTTCTGTCCTTTCGTCAAATTTTGATACTTGGTTGGATCGTTATCATTTCTGTTGATGTATATGACCTCTTATGATCTATTTTAAAAACGAATGTTATTGATGAAACACATCAGGGGTTGTGATGGCACGGAATTTGGATATCACCACGCTGCGGTCCTTTGTGGCGGTAGCTGACTATGGCGGCGTCACGCGGGCGGCTGGCTTTCTGCATCTGACGCAATCGGCGGTCTCGATGCAGCTCAAGCGGTTGGAAGAGCTGTTGGGGCTGGCCTTGCTGGATCGGTCTGGCCGGACCATTGCATTGACCCCGTCGGGAGAGCAGTTGCTTGGCTATGCCCGGCGTATGGTGGCGCTGAACGACGAGGTCATCGGGCGACTGACCGACCAGGCCTTTGAGGGTGAGGTCGTTCTGGGGGTGCCGCATGATGTGGTTTACCCGGTGATCCCGCAGGTACTGCAGCGCTTTAACGCCAGCTTCCCGCGGGTGAATGTCAATCTGGTGACCTCGAATACCCGGGATCTGAAGGCGGGCTTTGCCAAGGGCACCTATGATTTGATCCTGACCACGGAAAGCGGCGCTGGCGTCGGCGGAGAGACGATCCACGAGATGCCGCTGCGCTGGGTCGGGGCACCAAATGGGTCTGCCTGGCGGCAGCACCCGCTGCGGCTGGGGTTTTGCCGCGCCTGTATCTTCCGACCGGTGGCCACGGCCAAGCTGGACCAGGCCGGGCTTGAATGGGACATGGCGGTGGATAGCGAATCTGATCGCACGGTCGAGGCGACGATCAGCGCAGATCTCGCCGTTGGGGTTTTGCTTGAAGGCACCATTCCCAGCCATCAGGAAGCCATCGAGCACGGTGGTGCCCTGCCAGATCTGCCGGTGCAGCATATCAACCTCTATGGGGCTGACAGTGTGCGTGCGGGCTTTGTCGAGGACCTGGCGCGGATTATTCGCCAGGGCTATGCCGCCCTGCGCCGCAGCCCGCTGCGCGCCGCAAGCTAGGCAATATCGGGTCGGCCCCTCTGGCTGTGCTGTTCAGCACTGGCCTGTGTCGACAGAGGGGCCGTGCCAGGGCGTTACGGGGTGATCACCACCTTGCCGGTAGAGGCGCGGCTGCGCAGAAGCTCCAGCCCTTCGGCCACACGCTCCAGCGGCAGGACATGGCTGATATGGGGGCGAATACGCCCGGCGCTGTGCCAATCCATCAGTGTGGTCAGCGCGCGGCGGATCACCTCGGGGTGGGATTTCATATAGCCGCCAATATAAAACCCGATCACAGTTAGGTTCTTGACCAGCAGGTGGTTGGCGGGAATTTGCGGCACCTCGCCACTGGCAAAGCCAATGGGCAGCAGGCGGCCGCCGGGGTTGGTGGCGCGAAAGGCTTCGGTCCAGACATCGCCGCCAACCGCATCATAAACCACATCGGCACCCCCCAGCGATTTTACCGCCTGGCGCAGGTCTTCCTTGGCATCAATCAGGTGGTCAGCCCCGGCGGCCTCGGCTATTTTCAGTTTACCCGTTCCACGTGCATGGGCGATGACGCGCGCCCCCATCAACTTGCCTATTTCCACTGCCGTCAACCCGACGCCACCGGCGGCGCCCGTCACCAAGAGAGTCTCTCCGGGCTGCAGGCGGGCACAGTGGTCCAGAGCCACCTGACTGGTGCCATATGCGATCTGAAATGCGGCGGCATCTTCGAAACACATGCTGTCTGGGATCACCAGCACGCGGGCGGCATCAAACACCCCTTCCTGGGCCAATCCGCCCTGACCGCCAAATACCGCAACGCGGTCGCCGGGGGTAAGATGCTGCACGGCCTGGCCACATTGCAGGACCTCACCTGCGGCCTCTAGGCCGGGGGTGAAGGGGGGCGTTGGTGTGTCTTGGTATGTGCCCTTTTGCATTAGCAAATCTGCAAAATTCAATCCGCAGGCGCGAATTCTGATCTTCACCTCGTGGGGCGCCGGGGACGGGCTGGGGATTTCTTCTAGAACGGGAGGGCCATCAAAGGATCTGATACGATAGGCCTGCATATTTCTGTCCACCTCTGCTTTGGGTCAGGTGATTCGCATCAAAACCTGACGCTGAAAAGCCAGATTTTGCACCTCACTATTTATGGGGAGCCATATTTGGCTAGTCAAAAGTATATAGGGCACCATCAAAATGATAGGTGAATTCATACATTTGCTGCGTTGCAATGCGATGGGTAGAGGTGTCAGGCTTGTGTTCAACTGCGAAGGTCTTACAGTTGGAGCAGAGGTTGAGCTCTGATCGTGATAGTTGAGTGCATCTGCGGCAGGCTGGCAAATGACCTATCCAGCAACGCCGATGACATGACTATGCCCGGGCAGGGGTTTTATTGATTAACTAGGAGATAGCGAATGGCTCATCCTGTAGACGTACATGTAGGCAAGCGGATCCGCCACCGTCGGTGGCTTATCGGCAAGACACAGCAGCAACTGGCCGAACAGGTCGGTATCAAGTTCCAGCAGATCCAGAAATATGAAACCGGTGCGAACCGCGTCAGCGCCTCGCGGCTCTGGGATATTTCGGATGCGATGGGGGTCCCGGTCAGCTTTTTCTTCGAAGGGCTGGAGGAAGAGGGCAAGACAGGGGCAAGCTCCTCTGTGCCGGATGATCTGATGGGCGATAAAGAAGCGCTTGATCTGGTGCGCTCTTACTATGCGATCCCGGAAAACCAGCGCCGCCGCCTGTTTGAACTGGCCCGCGTACTAAGCGACGCGGCCTGATCCTACCGGCCCCGCCTGTGCCTTTTTGCGCTCTGCCGCTCGGGGGCCGCGCTCTGTACACCGGGGGCGGCCAAAGGCGCAAGTTTCGCTTTGATCCAAGCCAGCGCTGACCGCGAAACGATGAATTCCCTTGAACCGGAGCCGCGAGAGTGGCACCGGTTTTTTCATGCGGATTTCAAGGGGCCACGCGGTCCAAATGGTTCAGGTGAAAATATGACAGAGACAGCTTTGAATGACATGCAGGTGGCCCATCACCTGGCCGAGGCAGCCCGAGCGGTGATCCTACCCTATTTTCGCCAGGGCGACCTGGATGCAGAGAACAAGCTGAGCGAGGGCTTTGATCCCGTCACCATCGCGGACCGTGCCGCTGAAGAGGCAATGCGGGCGGTTCTGGCCAAGCTTCGCCCCGAAGATGGCATCCTAGGAGAAGAGTTTCCCCCGGTGGCGGGGCGGTCGGGGCGCACCTGGGTGCTGGATCCGATTGATGGCACGCGTGGTTTCATCAGCGGCACCCCAACCTGGGGGGTGCTGATTGCCCTTTCTGATGCGACGGGGCCTATTCTGGGTGTCATTGATCAGCCCTACACCGCAGAGCGCTTTTCTGGTGGGCCTGATTTGGCCGAGATGTCCGGCCCACTGGGCATCAAGCCGCTGAAATGTCGTGATCAGCAACAGCTGGAACAGGCGATCCTGTTCACCACCTTCCCAGAGGTGGGCACTGCAGAAGAAGGTGCTGCCTTTGGCCGGGTGTCACAGGCGGTAAAGCTGACGCGCTATGGCATGGATTGCTATGCCTATGCGCTTTTGGCGGCGGGGCAGATTGATCTGGTGATCGAGGCTGGTCTGAACCCCTATGATATTCAGGCCCCCATTGCGGTGATCGAGGCGGCCGGCGGTATCGTCACCAATTGGCAGGGCGGGCCAGCCCATGACGGCGGGCAGGTTCTTGCTGCCGCAACCCCGGCGCTGCACGCGCAGGCGCTGCAGCTGTTGCAGGCGCAGCCCACGTCAGCATAGTCGGCAGCTGGGCCTGAGGTCTTGAACGGGGTTGGCCATCTGGAGTAAAGACTGAAACAGGTCGAGTCCTTTGCCCGTTCTCTGTCGACCCATTGCACCTCCATGAACCGAGTCGGGCCTAAATGGAGTGTGCTGTGATGGGTGAAATCCTCATTGAAAATGCCGATACCGTTCTGACAATGGACGATGACGACCGGGTGTTGCAAAACGCCGATGTGCTGATCCGCGACGGTCAGATTGCGGCCCTGGGCAATGGTCTGCGGCAGGGGGCGGAAACAACCGGGCTGTCGCCACATTGCCAGGTGGTCTCGGGCCTGGGCTGTGTGGTGACGCCGGGGTTGGTCAATACCCACCACCATCTGTATCAGAACCTTACCCGCGCGGTACCGGGGGCGCAGAATGCGCTGCTCTTTGGCTGGCTGCAGCGGCTCTATCCAATCTGGAGTCGCTTTGGCCCGGAGGAGATGTTTGTTTCCGCCCAGTTGGGGCTGGTCGAGCTGGCGCTGTCTGGCTGCACACTCAGCTCGGATCATCTCTATCTTTATCCCAACGGGGCACGGCTGGAAGATACCATCCATGCCGCCGCCGAGGTTGGCCTGCGTTTTCACCCCACCCGCGGCGCCATGAGCATTGGCGAAAGCAGCGGCGGGCTGCCGCCGGATCATCTGGTCGAAGATGAGGCCACCATTCTGGAGGATATGATCCGGGTGGTGGATGGCTTTCATGATCCTGCCGAGGGGGCGATGTGCCGGGTGGGGCTGGCGCCGTGTTCGCCCTTTTCGGTCAGCCGCGATCTGATGCGTGACACCGCCTTGTTGGCCCGCGACAAGCGGGTGATGCTGCACACCCATCTGGCCGAAAACGACGAGGATATCGCCTATAGTGAGGCCCAGTTTGGCTGTTGTCCGGGGCAATATGCCGAAGATCTCGGCTGGACCGGACCGGATGTCTGGCATGCCCATTGCGTCAAGCTGACCCCGGTTGAGATTGATCTTTTCGCCCGCAGCCGCACCGGCGTGGCGCATTGCCCCTGTTCCAATTGCCGTCTTGGATCGGGCATCGCGCCAGTGCGCCAGATGCGGGACGCTGGTGTGCCTGTTGGGCTTGGGGTGGATGGCTCTGCCAGCAACGATATGGCCAATCTGATGGGCGAGGCCCGCCAGACCCTGTTGCTGCAGCGGGTGTCACGGGGCGCCGACGCGATGAGCGCCTATGAAGCGCTGCAGATCGCCACGCGTGGCGGGGCCGACGTGCTTGGGCGGCCGGATTGTGGCCGCCTGGCGGTGACGAAACGCGCGGATATTGCAGTCTGGGATACCCGGGGGGTTGAGGCCAGCGGCAGTTGGGATCCGGCAGCGCTGCTGCTAGCGGGGGCAAGCCAGGTCAAACATCTGTTTGTCGAAGGGCGGCAGGTTATCCGAGATGGGGCTGTCACCAGCCTGGATCTGCCGCAGCTGTTGGAACGCCACCACGGCCTGGCGCAGCGCCTGATGCAGGGCGGCTAACGCTCTGTTCAGGCCGTGGTGGGGGCGTGGGCGCGCATCGTCCCAAGCCCCCTGTTGCCCAAGCCGGTGAAGGATAGGCGCGGCGCTACCAAGGGCGTGTTACTGGCGTTTCCCGTTGATCCAAACCTCGCTGATAGCGCGGTCATCGCCCATCATGATGGTGGGAAACAACGCCTCCCACAGGTCGGTGGCGCAGGCGCTGCGCTGGGCAATGGCCGGGGTCGAGGCCAGATCCAGCACCACCAGGTCTGCCTCCATGCCGGCGGCGATATTGCCGATCTTGTCCTGCATCCGCATCGCTCTGGCAGACCCCTGGGTGGCCAGCCAGATCAGTTCGGCAGCATGCAGCGGGTGGCCGCGCAGCTGGCCGACTTCGTAGGCCGCCGCCATGGTGCGCAGCATCGAAAAGCTAGATCCGCCGCCGGTGTCGGTGGCCAGACCAATCCGGTGGCCATCAGCCATCAGCCCCTGCATGTCGAACAGACCAGAGCCAATAAAGGTATTGGAGGTGGGGCAATGCACCAGGCCTGCGTCCAGCTCGCGCAGCCGGTGGCGTTCGCGCTCTTCCAGGTGGATGGCATGCCCATAGAGCCCGCGTGCGCCCAGCAGGCCAAAACTCTCATAGGTATCAAGATAGTCGCGCGCCTGTGGGAACAGGGTCTTGACCCATTCGATTTCGTCCAGCTGTTCGCTCAGGTGGGTCTGCATCAAACAGTCGGGGTGTTCAGCCCAAAGCGCGCCAAGGGCGGTCAGCTGATCGGGCGTCGAGGTGGGTGAGAAGCGCGGCGTGATGACATATTCGATACGATCCACCCCATGCCAGCGTTCGATCAATGCCTTGCTGTCGTCATAGGCGGATTGGGGGCTATCGCGCAGCCCGTCGGGCGCATTGCGATCCATGCAGGTTTTGCCCGCCGCCACCCGCTGACCACGGGCTTGGGCGGCGGTGAAAAAGGCGTTCACGCTCTCGGGGTGGATGGTAGCAAAACTGCAGACTGTGGTGGTGCCATTGGCGGCTGACAGATCAAGGTAGCGCTCAGAGATTTCCTGCGCATAAGCGGCATCGCCAAAGCGCATTTCTTCGGGGAAGGTATAGGTGTTGAGCCAGTCGATAAGCCGTTTGCCCCAGCTGGCGATCATGGCGGTCTGTGGGTAATGCACATGGGCATCGACAAAGCCCGCGATAATCAGCTTGTCACCGTGGTCGATTATCATGGCCTGTGGCAGCAGCGCCTGCATCTGTTCAAATGTTCCGGTGCCGACCACCTTGCCCTGTGAAATGGCCAGTGCGGCACAGATCTGCGTCGCCTCTTCCGGGTGGGGCACCGCAAAGGGCGAACCAGTAAAGGACAGCACATGTCCGCGTAGGATAAACTCGCTCACCATTTTGGGGCCGTCCTTTTTCTTGCCAAATCGCGGCGCTGAGGATAGGCGCGCCAAAGGTTCCGGTAAATTGTCTTATTGTCATTGTTTTCTGGTAACTGCTTCTACTATTTTGCAACCAATCTTGGCAAAGGGCAGCACATGAGCACCAGCGACGATATCCAGCGCACCGAACAAAGTGGCGATGACGGTTATCTGCTGGATCGCAAACTGGTGGCCCAGATCCTTTTTGCGGTGGATCGCGATGACCAACTGGCCCTG
The DNA here is from genome assembly GCF_021228235.1 of Pseudophaeobacter flagellatus. Lineage (GTDB taxonomy): Bacteria > Pseudomonadota > Alphaproteobacteria > Rhodobacterales > Rhodobacteraceae > Pseudophaeobacter > Pseudophaeobacter flagellatus. The sequence goes on along the minus strand of NZ_JAJQRG010000007.1, from coordinate 59,354 downwards.
GCTGATCTGCTGGAGGATCTGCACGCGGCGGATATCGCCGACCTTCTGGAACAGATCAACACCCATGACCGCGCCCGCCTGATCCGACTCTATGGGCGCGAGTTCGACGGTGAAATCCTGTCGGAACTGGACGAAAGCATCCGCGAAGAGGTGATTTCCATCCTGAACCCGACGGTTTTGGCCGACGCGGTGCGCGAACTGGAAACCGATGATGTCGTCGACCTGCTGGAGGATCTGGAAGAGCCGCAGCAGGAAGTCATCCTGGATGCGCTGGAAGAGTCTGACCGGGCGGCAGTTGAACAATCGCTCAGCTTTCCGGAAAATTCTGCCGGGCGGTTGATGCAGCGTGAAGTGGTGCTGGCGCCAGAGCATTGGAACGTCGGGCAAGCCATTGATTACATGCGCGAGTCCGACAACCTGCCGGAGCAGTTTTACCATGTGGTGCTGGTTGATCCGCGCATGCATCCGATTGGTAATGTGACGCTGGGGCGGATCATGGGCGCGCACCGTACGATGCCGCTCAGCGATCTGGTTGAAGAGAGCTTTCAGGTGATCCCGGCGGACCAGGACGAGGAAGATGTCGCCTATGCCTTCAATCAGTACCATCTGATTTCCGCCCCGGTGGTCGATGGCGAAGGGCGCCTGGCGGGGGTCATCACCATTGATGACGCCATGGTGGTGCTGGATGAAGAACACGAAGAAGATATTCTGCGTCTTGCCGGGGTCAGCGACGAAAGCTCGCTCTCGGATCGGGTAATCGAAACCACCAAACGCCGCTTTCCCTGGCTCGCGGTCAATCTGGTGACAGCGATCTTGGCCTCGGCGGTGATTGCGCAGTTTGAGGTGACGATTGCCAGTTTTGTCGCCCTTGCGGTGTTGATGCCGATAGTTGCTTCGATGGGGGGCAATGCGGGAACGCAGTCGCTGACCGTGGCGGTGCGGGCGATGGCCACGCGCGATTTGACCGGATCCAACGTCTGGCGGGTGATCCGACGCGAAGTCTTGGTAGGGCTGGTCAATGGCGTGATCTTTGCTGCGGTCATGGGGCTGGTGGGGGCGCTTTGGTTTGGCTCTCCGGGCTTGGGCGCGGTGCTGGCTGCCGCAATGGTGATCAATCTGGTCGTGGCTGGACTGGCGGGAACAGTGGTTCCCATTTTACTGGACAAGATGGGAATCGACCCGGCGCTGGCCTCTGGGGCCTTTGTGACTACCGTGACCGATGTGGTTGGCTTCTTTGCCTTTTTGGGCCTGGCCGCCTGGGTCCTTCTGTAGGAGAGAGCAGATGAGCAAGGCAGGCGAAAACCTGACAGAGATTAAGGCAGCGGCGCGAAAAGCGGCCTTTGCCCGCCGCAAAGAGGCCTTTGATCTTTGCATCCCCGGCGCCGCTGGCCGTCTGTCCGAAGTTCTTGCAGGCTATCGCGGCGTGCCTCTGTCGGGATTCCTGCCGATCCGCACTGAAATCGACCCCTTGCCTGCCATGGCAGAGGCCGCCGCCCACGGGCTGGTTGGCGTGCCGGTCATCCAAGGCAAGGCACAGCCGCTGAAATTCAGCCGCTGGCAGCCAGATGCGCCGCTGCGTGATGGACCGTTTGGGGCCTCTGTTCCGGTGGTGGACGACTATTTCGAACCCGAAATCCTGATTGTGCCGCTGGTGGCCTTTGACGCCCGTGGCGGGCGGCTGGGATATGGCGGGGGGTTTTATGACCGCACGCTGGAGCAGCTGCGCGCCAAGCGAGCGACGCTGGCCATTGGCTTTGCCTTTGATGCCCAGGAGGCCACGGATCTGCCGCTGGAGGAAACGGATCAACCGCTGGATATGGTGGTAACGCAAAGCCGGGTATTGCAGTTCGTCGGCTAAATGCAGTGTCAGTCCGCAAAAACGGAACCGGAGCAGCCAACTGTGGCTCTGCTGCGAAAAAGTTCATCTGATTGATGCCGGGGTCTTGTCCTGCAGGGGCGCAGGGCCTAGGAGAGAAAAATGCGAATTTTGTTTCTAGGCGATGTGATGGGCCGCGCTGGGCGCCGTGCTATCACCGAAAACCTGCCGCGGCTGCGTCAGGACTGGCGGCTCGACTTTGTTGTGGTCAATGGCGAAAATGCTTCTAACGGTATGGGGCTGAGCGGCGATCACGCAAAGCTGTTGCTCGATGCAGGGGCCGATTGCCTGACGCTGGGCGATCATTCCTTTGACCAAAAGGACATGCTGCAGTTCATCGAGAAAGAGCCGCGTATCATCCGGCCTTTGAACTTTGCCAAGGGCGCGCCGGGGCGCGGCTATCGGCTGTTTGATGCCACCGGCGGACGCAAGGTTCTGGTGACACAGGCGCTGGGCCAGGTCTTTATGAAACGCGCTTTTGATGACCCTTTTGGTGCCGTCGAAGCGGTGTTGAAATCGCACCCGCGCGGCGGGCTGGCGCAGGCGGTTATCGTTGACATGCACTGCGAAGCCACCTCTGAGAAAATGGCCATGGGGCATTTTTGCAATGGTCGCGCCTCCTTGGTGGTGGGCACCCATACCCATGTGCCAACCGGGGATGCGCAGATCCTGTCCGATGGCACAGGCTATCTGACCGATGCGGGCATGTGCGGCGATTATAATTCCGTGATTGGCATGGAAAAAACAGAGCCGATGCGCCGTTTCCTGACCGGCATGCCCAAGAGCCGCTTTACCCCCGCCGAGGGCGAAGCCACTCTGTCTGGGGCCTTGGTGGTGACCGATGATCGCACCGGTGCCACGAAAGAAATCCACATGGTGCGCAATGGCGGTCTGTTGCAGCCCGCCGGGCCAGAGGCCTGATCGTGCCGGTGGGGCGTTGGGCGAAAGAAATTCTTTTTCGGCCCGCGCCCTGCGATATCGCGTCCCTTTTTTCTGCCGCACAAGGGCTGCTGCTTGCCGCAGCCCTTGCCGCATCATTTAGGATGAGGGAAACTTGGCGCTGGCAGGCGTTTGCGGCTGACGGAGATACAGCAAGCCAAGACCCTGCCAAAGAAATTTGGGACTGCCGATACCTATGGATCTGATCACCTTTTCCCAGACCGTCAGCCTGTCTCAGACTGGCAGTGCGACGATTGCCCTGGTCATCGTGGGGCTGATGTTTGCGGCATTTATACGCGAAATCTACCCAACCGAGGTGGTCGCCATGGCCGGCGTCTCGTTGATGCTGATCACGGGTGTTCTGCCCTATGACAGCGCCGTTGCCGTGCTGTCAAACCCGGCCCCATGGACCATTGCGGCGATGTTTATCATCATGGGGGCGCTGGTGCGCACTGGTGCGCTGGATGCCTTTACCGCAAGGGCACGCAAGCAGGCAGAGGTGAACCCGAAACGCGCCATTGCCATGCTGATGGTTTTTGTGGTCGCAGCCTCTGCCGTGGTGTCCAATACGCCGGTTGTCGTGGTGATGATCCCGGTCTTTGTGCAGATCTCGCGCACCCTGGGGGTTGCCGCCTCCAAGATGTTGATCCCGCTGAGCTATGCGGCGATTCTGGGGGGCACGCTGACCCTGATTGGCACCTCGACCAACCTTCTTGTGGATGGGGTTGCACGGGCGCAGGGGCTGACGCCGTTCTCAATTTTTGAGGTGACCCCACTGGGGATCGTGCTGGTGATCTGGGGCATGATTTATCTGCGCTACATCTCGCCCCGGCTGCTGCCGAATCGTGACAGCATGGCGATGCTGCTGAGCGATCGATCAAAGATGAAATTTTTCACCGAGGCGGTGATCCCGCCGGAAAGCAACCTGATTGGCCGCGAAGTCACCGGGGTACAGCTGTTCAAACGCCCCGGCGTGCGCTTGATCGATCTGGTGCGCGGCGATATCTCGCTGCGGCGCAATCTCAAAGGGGTTGAATTGCAGGTCGGTGATCGCGTGGTGCTCCGGACAGAAATGACCGAATTGCTGAGCCTGCAGGCCAACAAAGAGCTGAAGCGGGTGGATCAGGTTTCTGCGGTGGAAACCAAAACCGTCGAGGTGCTGGTCACTCCGGGCTGTCGGCTGGTTGGGCGTTCGTTGGGGGCGATGCGCCTGCGGCGGCGCTATGGCGTCTATGTGCTAGCGGTGCATCGACGGAACCAGAATATTGGCGTGCAGCTGGATGATCTGGTGGTGCGGGTGGGCGACACCCTGCTGCTTGAAGGTACGCCAGGGGATATTCAGCGACTGGCGGTGGATATGGACATGGCGGATGTCTCGCAGCCGACTCAGCGGGCCTATCGGCGTGGCCATGCGCCGCTGGCGATTGCTGGTCTCTTGTCCATCGTGATCCTGGCGGCACTTGGGGTTGCGCCCATTCTGCTGCTGTCGGTAGTGGTGGTGGCCATGGTGTTGATCACTCGCTGTATTGATGCGGATGAGGCCTTTTCCTTTGTTGACGGGCAGCTCTTGGCGCTGATCTTTTCCATGCTGGCGATTGGCGCCGCTCTGGAAAGCTCTGGCGCGGTGCGCCTGATTGCCGAGGCAATTGCCCCGGCGCTGACCGGCTTGCCACCCTTTATGCTGGTCTGGGCAATTTATCTCTTGACCTCGGTCTTGACCGAACTGGTGTCAAACAATGCAGTGGCGGTGGTGGTTACGCCGATAGCGGTGGGGCTGGCCCAAGCAGTTGGCGTTGATCCGCGCCCGCTGGTGGTGGCGGTGATGGTGGCGGCTTCGGCGTCTTTTGCCACTCCGATTGGCTATCAGACCAATATGCTGGTCTATGGTCCGGGGGGGTATAAGTTCACCGACTTCCTGCGCGTCGGCATCCCGCTGAACCTAAGCGTCGGGCTCTTGGCTTCGGCGATCATTCCCTTTCTCTGGCCGCTTTAGGCCGCGCAGAGCAGCGGGGCAGGCGGGCGAAATGTTGCCAGGATGCGGGCACCCTTGATGAAACTTTCACGTTCCACCTTATATCATAAGGTGAACAGAACGATGGAGGACATTTTGATGAGTTTTAGACGTGGGTTTTTAGTTTTTCTTTTCACCGCAGCATCAGGTATTGCGCTGATGTCTCTGGTGCTCTCCTGATTTGGGGTTAGGCCAATAGTCCCGGCTGCCGCGTGCCTCTGACGGGGTATTGTGCTGGGCGTTTTACATCGTGGTTCAGGCGATCAGCCGCGATCGGCCCGCCTGGCGCCCGGAAAAGAGGCAGCCGCCCAAGAAGGTCCCTTCCAAGGCATTGTAGCCGTGATACCCTCCGCCCCCAAAGCCGGCGGCCTCTCCGATTGCGAAAAGGCCTGGCACTGGGTTGCCATCTGCCCCTACGATCTGGCTGTCCAGATTGGTCTGCAATCCCCCCAGTGTTTTGCGTGTCAGAATGTTGAGCCGTACGGCAATCAGCGGGCCATTTTGGCGATCCAGAATGCGATGTGGCTTGGCGGTGCGGATCAACCGATCGCCGCGATAGTTGCGGGCTGCGTTCATCGCAATCACCTGGGCGTCCTTGGCAAAGGGGTTGTCGACCTGTGCATCGCGCGCCTCGATCTGGCGGCGCAGGTGGGTTTCGTCCAGTGGCAGATCTGCAATCCGGTTCATGCCTGCGACCAGGTCAGCCAGATCATCGGTCACCACAAAATCCGTGCCATGTTTCTTGAAGGCCTCAACCGGGGCCGGGGCCTGTCCGCGTGAGAGCAGGCGCGCGCGGATGACCTCGCGCCATTTGCCAGAGGTCAGGTCCGGGTTTTGTTCCGATCCAGACAGTGCGAATTCCTTCTCGATGATCTTTTGGCTGAGGATGAACCAGCTGTAGTCATAGCCGGTTTTCAGAATCTCTTTCAGTGTGGCCAGGGTATCGAAACCCGGTAGGCAGGGCGCTGGTAGGCGGTCGCCACGGGCATCAAACCACATGGCTGACGGCCCCGGTAGAATGCGAATGCCGTGGTTTGGCCAGATCGGGTCCCAGTTGCGCAGCCCTTCGGTGTAGTGCCACATGCGGTCCGCGTTGATCACATGGCCACCAGCGGCTTCGGCAATGGGGATCATCCGCCCGTCCACATGAAAAGGTACCCCGGCCACCATGTTTTTGGGCGGTGCGCCCAGACGCTCGCGCGGCCAGTTCTTGCGCACCAGATCCAGATTGCCGCCAATCCCGCCCGAGGCCACGATGACCGAGGGCGCATAGGCTTCAAATTCGCCGATTTCCTTGCGGTTGGTACGCATGCCCCGGGCGGCTGTATCGGCTTCCAGCACCTCACCCGAGACGCCTTTGACCTCGCCGCATTGCAAGATGATATGGCTGACTTGATGGCGAAACCTGGTCAAGATTCGCCCGGCGTCGACATGGGCTGCAAGACGGGCGGCAAAGGGCGCGACCACGCCGGGGCCAGTGCCCCAGGTGACATGAAATCGCGGCACCGAATTGCCATGGCCCTCGGCGCTGCCGCCGCCACGTTCGGCCCAGCCGACAACCGGAAACCAGCGCATGCCCATCTGGTGCAGCCAGGGGCGCATTTCGCTGGCGGCAAAATCAAGATAGGCACGGACCCATTGCCGGGGCCAGCCGTCCTCGGCGCGGTCAAACTGGGCGCTGCCCATCCAATCGCGGCGGGCCAGATCATGGCCATCCCGGATCCCCATGCGGCGTTGCTCTGGCGTGTCGATCATGAACAACCCGCCCAGGCTCCAATGGGCCTGACCGCCCAGAAATTGCGCGGACTCTTGCTCTAGCAGGATCACCCGCTTGCCGCGATCACCCAAGTCGCAGGCCGCAGCCAGCCCGGCAATGCCAGCCCCGACGATGATTACATCTGCTGTGTTGTCCGTTGCATCTGCCATCTGCACCTCCCGGTTGTGGTTGCAGCCAGCCTAAGCGCAGCACCGGGGGGGGGAGCAATTGTTTCGCCACCTCCCCTGGGGGAAGCCTTGGGCAAGGCCAGGGGGGGGGACGGGCCGGGTTAGAGAGGCCAGAATATCAGAATCGAGGGGATGGAAACCGCAATCACCAGGATTTCGAGCGGTAGCCCCATGCGCCAGTAATCGCCAAATTGATAGCCGCCGGGCCCCAGCACCAAGGTATTGTTCTTATGGCCAATCGGGGTCAGAAAGGCCGCCGAGGCCGCCACGGCCACGGCCATCAAAAACGGATCGGGCGAGACGCCAAGTGTTGTGGCCATCTGAATGCCAACTGGTGCCGCGACAATGGCGGTGGCGGTGTTGTTCAGCACATCGGACAGCGTCATGGTCACGACCATCAGCACCGTCAGCACCACCCAAGAGGGCAGCCCTTGGGTTAACCCGATCAGCCCATTGGCAATCAGTTGCGTTCCGCCCGAGGCATCCAATGCGGCACCCAGCGGGATCATAGAGCCCAGCAAAACCACGACGGGCCATTCCACATGGTCGTAGATCTCGGCAACCGGCAGCACCTTGATCAAGACGTAAGACACAACCACCAGCCCCAGCGCGATTGGCAGGTAGATCACCCCGGTAGAGGCCGCAAGCACCGCCAGGCCAAACAGGCCAATCGCTGCCCAGGTCTTGTCATTGGCGGTGACCGCCAGGCCGCGCTGTGCCAGCGGCAGACAGCCCAGCCATTCTGTCACATCGTTGCCGCGTTCCCGGGGGCAGAGCAGCAGCAGAATGTCGCCGGCCTCGATCTCTGTCTGGCGGATGTGCTTGGTCAGGCGCCGCCCCTGTCGGGCCAGTCCCAAGAGTACCGCGTTTTGCCGCCAGGCCAAGCCCAGAGACTGGGCCGAGCGCCCATCGATACGGGCGCCTTCGGGGACCACCACTTCGATCACCTCTAGGCCATCACCTGCTGCGGTCAATGTTTCCTGGCGCGCGCTATCTGAGAAATGCAGCGACAATGTGGTGCGAAATTCATCCAGCGCATCGGGGCGGGCTTCGAGCACCAGGGTATCGCCCGCTTGCAGCACCGCACCGGCGGCGCGCCCATAGTGGCGTTTGCTGTCCCGGATCAGCCCCAGAATGGCGACATCAGCCTGTTCGGCGTCCTTGTCCAAGGTGCCAAGCCGCTTGCCGATCAGATCAGAGTCATCCGGTATGGTCAGCTCTGCAATGTAATCAGATAGTTGCGCTTCGGAGTTGCCAGCGGCCTCTTGCCGCTGTGGGATCAGTCGCCAGCCGACCAGGGCCACAAAGGCCAGCCCGACGAGGGCGACGATGCCACCAACCGGGGCAAAGTCAAACATGCCAAAGGGTTCGCCGAGGGATTCTTGGCGGATCGAGGCGATGATGATGTTGGGCGGGGTGCCGATCAGCGTTGCCATGCCGCCCAGGATGGTGGCAAAGGACAGCGGCATCAGGCTCAACCCCGGTGCGCGTCCGGCCTTGCGGGCGGTCTGGATATCCACCGGCATCAGCAGGGCCAGGGCAGCCACATTGTTCATAAAGGCCGAGAGCACGGCACCGACGCCCCCCATCAGGCCAATATGGCCGCCGAGACTGCGCGAACTGTCCACCAGCGTGCGGGTGATCAGGAAGACCGCACCCGACCGCACCAACCCGGCAGAGACAATCAGCACCAGCGCCACCACCAGCGTTGCCGGGTGGCCAAAGCCGGAAAAGGCCTCGGCGGTGGGCACAAGTCCCAGCACCACAGCAACCAACAGCGCGGAAAAGGCAACGATATCGTAGCGAAAGCGCCCCCAGAGGAACAGGCCGAAGACGGCGGCGAAAATGGCAAATAATGCGGTCTGGTCAAATGTCATGGCGCCACTCTAGCCATTGACGCATCAGGGGCAAGGCGACACTGGCTGTGGTGCTTGATATCGCCCCGGATTGTGCTTGCCTGTCAGCAGTGCTTGAAAGCTGCCCCTGCCACAGGCTATATGAGCGCCAATTCAAGCATGCACGACACAAAGGATCTACAATGGCAGGCCACTCAAAATGGGCAAACATCCAGCATCGCAAGGGCCGTCAGGACGCTGTGCGGTCAAAACTGTTTTCCAAACTGGCCAAGGAGATCACCGTGGCCGCCAAGATGGGCGACCCAGATCCCGATAAAAACCCCCGTCTGCGTATGGCTGTAAAAGAAGCCAAAAGCCAGTCGGTGCCCAAAGATGTGATCGACCGTGCGATCAAAAAGGCGATTGGTGGCGACGCCGAAAACTATGATGAAATCCGCTACGAGGGCTATGGCCCCAGCGGCGTTGCCGTCATCGTCGAGGCGATGACCGACAACAAAAATCGCACTGCATCGACTGTGCGCTCGACCTTCTCCAAGAACGGCGGCAACCTGGGGGAAACCGGTTCGGTTGGCTTTATGTTCGATCGCAAGGGCGAAGTGACCTACAAGGCGGAGGTCGGCGATGCCGATACCGTAATGATGGCTGCCATCGAGGCCGGTGCCGAGGATGTCGAATCGTCCGAGGATGGCCATATCATCTACTGCGCCGACAGTGATCTGAACGATGTTTCCAACGCGCTGGAGGCAGAGCTGGGCGAATCAGACAGCACCAAACTGGTGTGGAAACCTACCACCACCACCGAGCTGGACCTGGAAGGCATGCAAAAGCTGATGAAGCTGGTGGATGCGCTGGAAGACGACGACGACGTGCAGCGCGTCACCACCAACTTTGAAGCCTCTGATGAAGTCATGGATCAGCTCTGAGCTGTACCTGCTTATAAGTCGAACTCGCTTAAAGCCTCCGAAACCCTCGGGGGCTTTTTGCTGTGCGGTTTAGCGGGGCGTTGTCAGCACGCCCGCCCTGCGCAAGATATCCGGGCTGGGACGCCAGAGCCCGGATGGCGCAGTGGCATAAACCCGATCGATAAAGTCATCGCTGATGCCTTGCGAGATCAGAAAACGCCTGTCTTTTTCCTGTTCGGCTGTCAGGTCGATTTGTGGCAGGCCACCAAAGACATCAAGCGAATAGCCGTGAAAGCCAAGCTGCGCCTGAGGGCCAAGCACACGCTGGGTTCCCGCTGCAAAAATCAGGGTGCAGGCCGAGGCGCAAAGCCCCAGCGCCCGGGTCGAAACTCCCTGCGCTTGAACAAGCTTGGCAACGCCGCGGGCCTCATAGATATGGCCGCCGGGACTAGAAAGGCCTATGTGGCGCACCTCGGGATGGCGCAGCATGAGGGCTTGGAGCGCCTTGGTCAGGCCAAAGGTGATCTCTCCATCAAAAACAATGGCAGTGCCATCGCGTGACAGGGCAAGACTGTAGCGCGCAGCGTGCTGCTGGGCGCGTATATCGGCGTAGCTCGGCCCCTCGGCGGGGCGGTTGGAAATCAGCAGCGCCTGCCACCAAAGCGACAGGCTGGCCAGGATAAGGAACAGCAAAAGCAGATATCCGCCCCAGACCGGCGCCATGGCACCCGAGCCAAGCATATGATCATCCGCCGCGCGCAGATGGGCCCGAATTGTCCAGATGAGAAACAGCACATCCGCCATAATCAGCCCCCAGGTCAGGGCAGAGGGCATTTGCAGCATCTGATTGGCACCGGTCCAGAACAACAGTGCAGCCCCGCGTGGCAACAGGATATGCCAGAAAAGGCTGGCACCAAGGCTGCGCGGTTCAGTCTGCATCTGGGAGGGCCCCGGGCATCAGTTGCTGCTGCCTCATTCCAGGATCGTCGAAATTTCAGCAAGGGGCTTTTTCATCTTGGCAACGCCCGGCACTTTGGCATCGGCGCTGGGGTGGCCGACCGCGATGATCATGGTCGGCTTTTCCGAGGCTGGCCGACCAAGGGCCGCATTGAGGAATTTCATCGGGTTGGGCGTATGGGTGAGGCTGCACAGCCCAGCCTGGTGCAGCGCGGCCAACAAGAACCCGGTGGCGATATTGACGCTTTCGGGCACGTAGTAGTTTTTATAGCGGCTGCCATCTTCAAATTCGCCCCAGCGTTGGGCAAAGACCACGATGAGCCAGGGCGCGGTGGTAAGATGCGGCTTGTCCGCTGTGGTGCCGATGGGCTCCAGCGCTTTGATCCATTCGTCACCGCCGCCACCGGCGTAAAATCGGCGTTCTTCTTCTTCGGCTTCTTCCCGGATCTGTTGCTTCAGTGCCGGGTTTGCAATGGCGACAAAATGCCAGGGCTGGTGATTGGCCCCCGAGGGGGCCGAGCCGGCGGTTTGGATACAGAGCTCGATTACCTCACGCGCGACAGGCTGAGAGGTGAAATCGCGCACCGTATGGCGCTGTTGCATATGCGCCAGATATTCTCTGGCCTTTGCAAGCATCTCTGCATCACTGTAGGCCGCACGGTGGGGCAGCGGCATCGGGGCATAGGTGAGGGCGGATTTTGCGAACATTTCTCGGCTCCTGTATAGCGATCAGCGACAGATAGAGTCCCTAGCTGGGTGGGGGGGGCAGATGGTGCCTGGCCGAGCTTAGCACTGCCCGTGTCAAGGGGGCCAGTGCAGAGGCCATGACCCGGCTTACCTGCCAGTTCAGCGCAACATCCATGGCGCTATCGGGCAGTAGCGGCACCAGCGCGCCGGATTTCAGGGCAGGTGCCATCTGGGCAACCGGGATCATGCCCCAGCCCAGACCCGCCAGGGCGGCATCGGCAAAGCCCTGGGCCGAGGGGATGAAATGCGCCGGCGGAGTGATGGTTTTGCCAAAATACAGCTGTATCCAGCGCTGTTGCAGCGTGTCTTTTGGATTATAGGTCAGGCAGGGGGCCTGGGCCAGTGCCTGGGCTGTGGGGCGGCCAGCAAACCATTTCGCCATATAGGCGGGGCTGGCCATGGCCTGATAGCGCATCACCCCAAGCGGTTGAGCATTGCAGCCAGGTACGGGCTGGGCATGGGCGGTGATGGCGGCAGAGACTTCGCCACGTTTCAACCAATCCGCACTGTGGTCCTGATCGTCGATGACCAGATCAAACAGCAGATCCGGTGTGGCAACCATGGCTGCGATGAACCAGGTGGCCAGACTGTCGGCGTTGACGGCAATGCGCAGAAGCGGCGGTGCCTCGGGGCTGGGGTCCAGCGCCAGCGCCCGCGAGACCTGGCCCTCAAGCACCGCGACATCTTCGGCATGTTTTGCCAGGCGCTGCCCCGCCTTGGTGCCGGTACAGGGCAGGCCGCGTTTGATCAGGGCCCCGCCCACGCGCTCTTCTAGGGCCTTGATGCGTTGCGAAACCGCCGAAGGGGTCAGGCCCAGGCTTTGCGCTGCGCTGTCAAAGGATCCAAGCCGGATGACAGCGGCCAGAGCAGAGAGATGGTTGGGGTCAAACTGCATTAGAAACTCTTACTTTGGGTTATCATAATTAACTATGCTACGCCGCGCTCTCGGGCTAGTCAAAGCGGTGAGACCGCAGCGAGAGAGAAAGACAGGCCGATGCCAATTCCAATCCCGATGACAGCTACAGTGACCGCCCAGATGTATGCGCAGGTGGTTGCCCTGACTGGCATTCCGCCCAATCTGCTGGCGGGCTTTGGCCTTGGCTTCAGTCTAATCCTGGCGATTGGCGCGCAGAATGCCTTTGTGCTGCGCCAGGGGATACGGCGTCAGCATCTATTCTGGATCTGCCTGGCCTGTGCCGGATCGGATGCCCTGTTGATCACCGCCGGGGTGCTTGGCTTTGGCAGGCTGGCCGAAGTGATGCCCTGGTTTGAACCGCTTATGCGCTTTGGTGGCGGCGGATTCCTGATCTGGTACGGTGGGCGCAGCCTGCTGTCTGCCTGGCAGGGGGGCGCGACGTTACAGGCCGCTGGTGCGGCCCAGGCACCGCAGCCGCTGCTGCCGGTATTGACCACGGTTCTTGCCCTGACCTGGCTGAACCCGCATGTCTACCTGGATACGGTTGTTCTGCTGGGGGCGATTTCGGCGCAATACCCCGATCCGGGACTCTTTGGCCTTGGCGCGGTGCTGGCCAGTTTCGTCTTCTTCTTCAGTCTCGGCTATGGCGCCAGTCTTTTGGCCCCGGTCTTTGCCCGTCCGCGCGCCTGGCAGGTACTGGATGGGCTGGTAGGGCTGACCATGTGGGCGATTGCTGCCAAGCTGATCATGATGTGACCCCACCTGGACGCCGTGGCAGGCAGCACTGGTCTTTGGAAACACATATCAAATGAGGTATTTGACATGTGAAAGGGTTGTGCCTCCTGTCGTTTGAGTGTTGTGTTGTCCGCATGAGCAGCCAAGCAGATATCGCCCAGCCCAGCACAAACCCCCTTGTCGGGGTGTTCTGGATGTTTACGACCGGCCTTTGCTTTGTCGCGGTGACGGCATTGGTCAAATATCTCGGAGATCGGATCCCGCCGGCGGAATCGGCCTTTCTGCGCTACCTTCTGGGGCTGGTATTCCTGATCCCGATGGCATCGACCCTGCGCCGCGCGCGGGTGACGCCGAAACTCTGGCTGCTGTTTGCCAGCCGCGGCATGCTGCATGCAGGTGGGGTGATCCTGTGGTTCTATGCGATGACACAGATCCCGCTGGCCGAGGTGACGGCGATGAATTATCTCTCGCCGATCTATGTGACCCTGGGGGCGGCGCTGTTTCTGGGCGAGAAGCTGGCGATGCGGCGTATTCTGGCGGTCTTTGCGGCACTGGTTGGTGCGGTGATCATTCTGCGGCCGGGCTTCCGCGAGATCTCTCCAGGGCATATTGCCATGTTGATCACCGCTTTTGCTTTTGGCATCTCTTACCTATTGGCAAAGTTCACCGTGGATGGAAGCAGCCCGGTGGTTGTCGTTGCGATGCTGTCGGGCTGGGTCACGCTGGGGCTTGCCCCCTTTGCGGCAGCAGTCTGGGTGACGCCCAATCTGCAGGAACTGGCGATCCTGTTTGCGGTGGCTTGCTTTGCCACGGCGGGGCATTTCACCATGACGCTGGCCTTTGCATCGGCCCCGGTGACGGTGACGCAGCCGGTGACTTTCCTTCAGCTGATCTGGGCGACATTGCTTGGCGCGCTGGTCTTTTCCGAGCCGGTGGATATCTGGGTGGTGCTGGGCGGCGGTCTGATCTTGGCAGCCATCAGCTTTATCACCTGGCGCGAAGCGGTGCTAAAGCGGCGGGCGATCACGCCCCCAGCAGCCGCGACCAAGGTGTAAGGCAGCGCCGATCTTGCGCTACGCTTCTTTCTGTTGAAAAGGTTCCGTCTTTCCAGCGTTTCTGTCTGGCTCGTGCCCTGTCACCTGTCTGGCTCAGGCGGGGCGGCTAGGACAGGATCAGATCTACCACCTGATGGGCGGCGCGTCGGGCTGCGTCAGGCTGGACTTTGCGTTCCGATTGCGCTGCCTCCAGCCAGACCCCATCCATATAGCACTGCAGGGCGCTGCGTGCCGTTTCCACCCGTTCCAGAGGCAGCAGATTGGCCAATTCGGCCCGCACATGGCTGCGCACGCGGGTACGGTTGATTCGATGCAGCCGTGACAGGCGCGGGGCATAGGGCGCATTGGCCCAGAACTGCATCCAGAGGCTGCACTGGGGCACGGTAAAGAGCTGATCTGAAAAATTGGCATCTGTCACCGCGTATAGGCGCTCTCTTGGGGTGCGCGCCTTGCTGTAGCCTTCGATCATGGCATGGCGCAATTTACGTAACAGGTGCCGCATCGTGGCCTCCATCAGGCCTTCCTTTGAGCCGAAGTAATAGTTGATCGAGGCTGCAGAGGCCCCGGCCTCCCGCGCGATTTCCGCCATCGTCACAACAGAGTAGCCGCGTTTATGCACCGCCACAATTGTGGCTTCGATCAGTTCTTCGTTGCGAATGTCTCTGATGCGTTTTCTTCCCATAGCAGAGTTTTGCGTTACTTGGCTGGAGGTTTCAATAGTTGATCTGTAGGTAAAAAATCTTAAATGGCGATTTAAAAAAGCGTTTCTGCAATCGATTTTCTATGCTAGACCTCCGAATGGGTGTTCTGCCATGGCTAGTCCCCTGCTGCGCAGGGTGCAGCAGGCCGGGGCATGGGCGCCGTCGCATTAGCACTGATCAGCGGCCTGGCGGGGGCCTATGGGCGAAATCAACTGGCTTCACGGCCAAAACACGAGGGGCTACAGGTCGATGAGCAAGCCAAATATTCTGATTATTATGGTTGATCAGCTGAACGGAACGCTGTTTCCAGATGGCCCGGCGGACTGGCTGCATGCGCCCAATCTGAAGAAATTGGCGGCGCGTTCGACGCGGTTTGCCAATGCCTATACCGGATCGCCGCTCTGTGCGCCCGGGCGGGCCAGCTTTATGTCCGGCCAGTTGCCGTCCCGTACAGGGGTCTATGACAATGCGGCAGAGTTCCGCAGTGACATACCCACCTATGCGCATCATCTGCGTCGCGCCGGGTATTACACCTGTCTGTCGGGAAAAATGCACTTTGTCGGCCCTGATCAGTTGCATGGGTTTGAAGACCGGCTGACCACTGATATCTACCCGGCCGATTTTGGCTGGACGCCGGACTACCGCAAACCCGGAGAGCGCATTGACTGGTGGTATCACAACATGGGCTCGGTCACCGGGGCCGGCATTGCCGAGACCTCGAACCAGATGGAATACGACGATGAGGTGGCCTATAATGCCACCTCGAAACTCTATGAATTGTCGCGCGGGCTGGATGATCGCCCCTGGGCGCTGACCGTCAGTTTCACCCATCCGCATGACCCCTATGTGGCGCGTAAAAAATACTGGGATCTCTACGAGGGCTGCGAACACCTGCTGCCACAGGTTCCGGCAATGAACTACGACGATCACGACCCCCATGCTCAGCGGATCTTTGATGCCAATGATTGGCGCAGCTTTGACATTACCGAAGAAAATATCAAACGGTCCCGTCGCGCCTATTTTGCCAATATCTCGTATCTTGATGACAAGATCGGAGCGATCCTGCAGGTGCTGGAAGACACCCGACAGGAGGCAACGATTTTCTTTGTCTCTGACCACGGCGATATGCTGGGTGAGCGGGGCCTCTGGTTCAAGATGAGCTTCTTTGAAGGTTCGGCGCGGGTGCCCTTGATGATTTCCTCCCCTGATCTGCCCGTCGGGCTGATTGAAACGCCTGTCTCAACGCTGGATGTGAACCCCACCCTCGGGGCGCTGGCGGGCCTGCCGATGGAAGAGATCGCCCCCTGGACCGATGGCGAAGATCTGATGCCACTCGCGCAGGGGCAAGAGCGCACCAGCCCGGTTGCGATGGAATACGCTGCCGAGGCCTCCTACGCGCCGCTGGTCTCGCTGCGCGATGGCAAATGGAAATACTGCCGCTGTGCCCTGGATCCCGACCAGCTGTTCGACCTAGAGGCCGATCCGCAAGAGCTGACCAACCTGGCCGCTGATCCCGCTCATGCCGACACCCTGCAAACCCTGCGCGCCAAATCCGAAGCCCGTTGGGATCTGGCGCAGTTCGATGCCGATGTCCGCGTCAGCCAGGCACGACGCTGGGTGGTCTACGAAGCGCTGCGCCAGGGCGGTTACTACCCCTGGGACTACCAGCCGCTGCAACAGGCCTCAGAGCGCTACATGCGCAACCACATGGACCTCAACACCCTTGAGGAAAACAAACGCTTTCCCCGGGGCGAATAGCCCCAATTCCGCATCCCGCCAGTTCATTTGGCCCCAAATATCCCCGCCGGAGGCATAAAATCATGACTCATCCCGCCCAACCCAAAGCCAGCCATTTCATCAATGGCGCCTATGTCGAAGACACATCCGGAACCGCCATTCCGGTGATCTACGCCGCAACGGGTGAACAGATCGCCAGGGTACATGCGGCGACACCTGAAATTGTCGAACAGGCGCTGGCCAGCGGTAAGGCCGCGCAACAGGCCTGGGCGGCCATGACTGGTACGGAACGCGGCCGCGTCCTGCGCCGGGCGGCCGATATCATGCGGGACCGCAATCATGATCTGTCGGTGTTGGAAACCTATGACACCGGCAAACCGCTGCAGGAAACCCTGGTGGCGGATGCCACCTCGGGTGCCGATGCGCTGGAATATTTTGGCGGTTTGGCAGCCAGTCTGTCCGGTGAACATATCCAGTTGGGCGAAGACTGGGTTTATACCATCCGCGAAGCCTTGGGGCTTTGTGTGGGGATTGGCGCTTGGAACTATCCGACGCAGATCGCCTGCTGGAAGGGCGCGCCGGCCCTTGCCTGTGGCAATACCATGGTGTTCAAGCCTTCCGAGGCAACACCGCTTTGCGCCTTGAAAGTTGCCGAGATCCTGCATGAGGCGGGGCTGCCTGCCGGGGTGTTCAATGTGGTGCAGGGGCTGGGCGATGTCGGGGCGGCACTGGTGACGGATCCGCGGGTCAACAAGGTCTCGCTGACTGGATCGGCATCAACCGGCAAAAAAGTCTATGCGGCGGCTGCGGCGGGGATGAAGCATGTCACCATGGAGCTGGGCGGAAAATCCCCTCTGATCATCTTTGATGATGCGGATATCGACAATGCCGTCGGCGGTGCCATCAATGGCAATTTCTATTCCTCGGGGCAGGTCTGTTCCAATGGTACCCGGGTCTTTGTGCAAAAGGGCATCAAGGAAAAGTTCCTGGCCCGTCTGGCCGAACGCGTTGGCACTGCGGTGATTGGCGATCCGCTGGATGAGGCGACAAGCTTTGGCCCCATGGTCAATGAGGCCCAGATGAATATCGTGCTTGGCTATATTGAAAAGGGCAAATCCGAGGGCGCCCGCCTGATCTGCGGCGGGGCGCGCTGTGACATGCCGGGCTGGTATCTGCAGCCCACGGTTTTTGCCGATGTGACGGATGATATGACCATTGCGCGCGAAGAGATCTTTGGACCTGTCATGTCGGTGCTGGAGTTCGACAGCGAAGATGAGGTGGTGGCACGGGCCAATGATACCGAGTTTGGCCTGTCGGCTGGGGTATTCACCAAAGATTTCACGCGGGCGCACCGGGTGATCGGCCAGCTTGAGGCCGGTAGCTGCTTTATCAACTCTTACAATGACGCACCGGTCGAGGCGCCCTTTGGCGGGGTAAAGGCCTCGGGAGTGGGGCGTGAAAACTCCAAAGAGGCCTTGAAGCACTTTAGCCAGGTGAAATCGGTCTATGTGCGCATGGGCGATGTTGAAGCGGCGTTCTGATTGCCCTTTTGGGCAACGCCCACCCACCCGCCCCGTTGCCCAAAAGGGCAAGAGGCAGGGGATGCTGAGAAACCCGCTGAAGGCGCGACGCGTCCGCAGCGGGCCAGACCAATGGTGAAGCAGAGTTCCACCGGCCAAAGGATGCACCGCGCCTGCGCGCGGCCTTGCTGCTTTTTTGACCCGGTGAGACTTTGCGATGGAGACATGCGATGAAAGCGGATTATGTGATTGTGGGGGCAGGCTCGGCGGGCTGTGCCATGGCCTACCGGCTATCAGAAGCGGGAAAGTCGGTACTGATCATCGAACATGGCGGCAGTGATGCGGGCCCGTTTATCCAGATGCCGGGGGCGTTGTCCTACCCGATGAACATGTCGCTGTACGACTGGGGCTATAAGTCCCAGCCGGAACCGCATCTGGACAATCGCGAGCTGGTGACGCCGCGTGGCAAGGTGATCGGCGGGTCTTCTTCGATCAATGGAATGGTCTATGTTCGCGGGCACGCCGGCGACTATAACTACTGGGCCGAAAGCGGCGCGCAGGGCTGGTCCTACGCAGATGTGTTGCCCTATTTCAAACGTATGGAAACCTGGGATGCCCGTGGCCAGGGCGGTGACCCGGACTGGCGTGGCAGTGACGGCCCGCTGCATGTCACTCGCGGCCCGCGCGACAACCCGCTGCATGCAGCCTTTGTCTCTGCCGGGCAGCAGGCGGGTTATCCTGTGACAGCAGATTACAATGGTGAACAGCAAGAGGGCTTTGGCCCGATGGAGATGACCGTCTACAAGGGCCAGCGCTGGTCGGCGGCCAATGCCTATCTGCGCCCGGCGTTGAAGCGCGACAGCTGCACCATGATCCGCGCCCTGGCGCGCAAAGTGATGATCCAGGAGGGGCGCGCCACCGGGGTTGAGATTGAGCGCGGCGGCAAGGTTGAGGTGGTCGAGGCCACAGAGGAGGTGATCCTGGCGGCCAGCTCGCTGAATTCACCAAAGCTGCTGATGCTGTCGGGCATTGGTCCGGCCAAACACCTGGCGGAGCATGGCATCGATCTGGTCGCAGATCGTCCCGGCGTTGGGCAAAACCTGCAAGATCACCTGGAATTCTATTTCCAATATGCCTGCAAGCAGCCGATCACCCTGTTCAAATACTGGAACCTTTTGGGCAAGGCCTGGGTTGGCGCACAGTGGCTGTTCACCAAGACTGGGCTTGGGGCATCTAACCAGTTTGAAAGCGCCGCGTTCATCCGCTCGGACAAGGGCGTCGACTATCCCGATATCCAGTATCACTTTTTGCCCATTGCGGTGCGCTATGATGGCCAGGCGGCAGCCGAAGGCCATGGCTTTCAGGCGCATGTGGGGCCGATGCGGTCAAGTTCGCGTGGCGAGGTAACCCTGGCCAGCGCTGAACCAAAGGATGCGCCAAAAATCTCTTTCAACTATATGTCGACCGAGCAGGACTGGATCGATTTTCGCAAATGCGTGCGCCTAACGCGTGAGATTTTTGCGCAGGAGGCCATGCTGCCATTTGTCAAACACGAAATCCAGCCTGGCGAAGCGCTGCAAAGCGATGAGGAGATCGACAGCTTTATCCGGCAACACGCTGAAAGCGCCTATCACCCCTGTGGCACCTGCAAGATGGGGGCGCTGGACGATCCGATGGCTGTTGTTGACCCAGAATGCCGGGTCATCGGCGTTGCAGGGCTGCGGGTTGCCGATAGTTCGATCTTTCCGCGCATCACCAATGGCAATCTCAACGGCCCTTCGATCATGACCGGGGAAAAAGCGGCAGACCATATCCTGGGGCGCCGTCTGTCGGCCTCCAACGCGGTGCCCTGGTTCCATGATAACTGGCAGGACAGCCAGCGCTAGCTGGTGCTTTGCCTGTGGCGCACAGCAATGTCACGGCTGCGGTCCAAGGTGCTAACTTTTCAGGGGAATTGATCCGTATCAAGGTGGCCCAATGGCGGGAATCATAGGCTGCGGGTGAACGATATGAAGGAGCGAACAGATGTCCAATACCCCGCATGAACTGGCTGCAGAATTTCCCGAAAAGGCCGAGGTGATCAGCCAGTTGAAACAGTCTGATGCCCATTTTGCCAAACTGGCAGATGACTACCACGATGTGAACCGCGCGGTGCACCGGGCCGAAACCAACGTCGAGCCGGTAGATGAGCTGGCAGAAGTGGACCTGCGCAAGAAGCGTGGCGCGCTGAAGGACCAGATCTGGGATATTCTGGCCAAAACCTGAATGCAATTGGTCCGCCTTAGGTATCCTGGGCGCGGCTGAAAAGACAGCAAGGGGGCGGCGATCGCGCGCCCCCTTTTTTGCCATCCACTGCGGGCGTCTGGCAGCTGTATCGCCTCAAGGCCTTCAGGGGGTCAGCTCACCTCATAGGGGAGCACCCCGCGCTGGTCGCTGTTGATGCTGAGGCGGCGTTCTAGCGGCGGAACCGAACGTTGGTGGCAGTTCGTGCGCTCGCAGATGCGGCAGGAAATGCCGATGGGTTCAAAGGCCGTATCATGGCGCGTCTCCAGATTGTCAGCATAGACCAGGGCCTCTGCGTGGCGTAACTCACAGCCTAGGGAAATGGCGTAGCGGCGCACCGGCGCGCCAAAGGCTCCACCAGGTTTTGAGACATCCCGCGCCAGCGAAATATAGCGGACCCCATCCGGAGTTTCGGCCAGCTGGCGTAGAAAACGTCCAGGCGTTTCAAAGGCGCGGTGTACATTCCACAATGGGCAGGCGCCCCCAAAGCGGGCAAACTGCAACCGTGTGGCCGAGTGCCGCTTGGTGATGGTGCCTGCCTGATCAACCCGGACAAAAAAGAACGGGATCCCCTTGGCGCCGGGGCGCTGCAGGGTCGACAAGCGATGCGCCACTTGCTCTATCGAGGCGCTAAACCGGATGGCGAGCCGCTCCAGATCATGGCGGTCCTCTTGGGCGGCGGCCAGAAAACGGCCATAGGGCATCAGCGCTGCCCCGGCGAAATAGTTCGCCAGGCCAATCTTGGCGATGGCGCGGGCTTCGTCGCTTTGGAAGCGGGCAAAATCCAAGGTGGCCTCTAGCAGGCTGTCCTGGCTGAACAGGGCAACCTGCAACAGCAGCTGAAACACCTGGGTTGACGGCGTGGCGCGGTTTGACAGTCGTAGGGTGCGGCTCTCGGGGTCATAGTGGCGTAGCCCTTCCATGTCGCAGATCAAAATGGTGATGCCTGCGGTTTCCAGAGCGGTGGTGGCTGCCAGCCGGGCATCCGCAGAGCCGGCAAAGCGTTCGGCGGCCCGATCCACCGCGTCAATGTAGTTGTCGCAATAATGGAAGAAATCGCGCACTTCTTCCCAGGGGCTGGCCTGAATGCGGGAATCCTCGCGCCCCAGTGCCTCGTCCAGCGAGGCAAGGCGCTCATGTGTTTGGCGATAGGCGCGGTGCAGGCTGAGAAAGGCGCGCGCCAGGGCCGGTGCATTTGATGCTGTAAGCCGCAGATCCGCCAGCGGCGGGGTGTCATCGGCAAAAACTGGGTCGGCCATGGCCTCGCGCATGTCACTGACCAGGCGTTCGCTATCGCCAGTCGATAATTCGGTGACATCCATGCCAAATTCTTGCGCCAGGGCCAAAACAACCGTGGTGGAAACGGGGCGGTTGTTGTTCTCCATCTGGTTCAGATAGGGCAGAGAGACGCCAAGCTTGGCGGCAAAACCCTTTTGCGTCAGGTCAAGCCGGGTGCGCATTTCACGCAGTTTGGCACCAGCATAGAGTTTCTGAGTGGCCATTGGGGGGCACCTTTGCAAATTCCGGGTACCGCTACTGTATAAATGCAAATTTCACGATGCAAGCTGCCGACGGCAAATGGCATGCCGCCTGTTGCGGGCGATCGTTGGTAGGGTATCGGGTTATGGGGTATCGGGCCAAGGTGTGGCAGGCAGGGCTGGTCCTGCTAGTGCAGGCTCTGCTCGCGCTTGATCACCATGGCAATGGAAAGCAGCCCCAGTATGGCGGTGCAGAACATGATCAGCAGCAGGGGGACAGCGGTGGTGCCGGGTACCAGAACCCAGCCGGCCATGCCGCTAAGGCCAGCACCGCCGCCCAGCATGATTGCGCCACTCAACCCCGAGGCAGAACCCGCAAGATGTGGCCGCACAGAGATCGCCCCGGCTGTGGCATTGGGGATTGCCATGCCATTGCCCAGCCCGACGATGCACATCAGGCCAAAGAAGGAATAGACCGAATCCAGTCCCGCCAGCGCCAGCGACAGCGATAGCGCAACGCCGCAGCCATTTACGATACAGCCCCAGAGCACCATCCGATTGATGCCGAAGCGCATCGAAAAGCGCCCCGAGATAAAGTTGCCAAAGAAATAGCCCACCGCCGGGGTTGAGAAGAACAGCCCCAGCATTGCCGGGCTCAGCCCATAGAGATTTGCCCCCAGAAACGGTGCCCCGCCAAGATAGGCAAAGAAAGAACCCGAGGCGAGACCAGAGGCCAGCGAATAGCCCCAAAAGCGCGGCGAGAAGATCAGCTCGGGGTATTCTGCAAACTGCGCTGCTAGCGTCTTGCCGCTTTTGACGGCAGTTTCACCAAAATCAAAATAGGTCAGCATATAGACCAGGGCGGCACAGAGCGCCAAAAGCCAGAAGTTGGATTGCCAGCCAAACAGCTGATCCAGCACCCCGCCAATGGCCGGGCTGATCATCGGCACAACCGCCACCCCCATGGTGACATAGCCCAGCATGCTGGCCGCCCGGTCGGTGTCATAGATATCACGCACCGCCGCTCGGCTAAGCACCATGGTCGCGGCAATCGCTGCCTGGGCCATGCGAAACACCAGGAAGATCTCGGCGGTGGGGGCAAAGATACAGCCCAGTGTCGCCAGGATGAACAGCAGAATGCTGGCCAGAATTACCGGGCGGCGTCCCATCTTGTCTGAAATCGGCCCCACCACGATCTGCACCGCCGCGTTGACCCCAAGATAGAGTGCCACGGAAAGCTGCATCAGCCGGTAGTCAGCCTGAAAATGTTCCGCCATGCCGGGCAGGGCAGGTAGAAAGACATTCATCGCCAGGGCCGATAGCCCTGCCAGAAGGATCAGTGTCGCGATATGTGGCTTGCTCATCGTGGGATGCGCAGAGGGGAGCGGGTTTTGCATGAAACTGGCTTAGATCAGCCCGTAGAGATTGTCTATTCCTGGATCGTCTCAAATGAGAAAGTCTTCGCCGAGGCTGGCCAATGTGACGTCACGGAGCAATAGGCTGCTGTCTGTATCAAAGTCAAAAACCACCCCCTCGGCGCTGTCGTAGGCCTGATCCAGAATGTCACTGTGGCTGCCATGGCCGGTGATCTTCAGCCGGTCCTCCAAGGCGACAAAATCGCTGACCGTGTCGTGGCCCCCGCGCCATTTGAAGATAAAGATATCATCGCCATATCCGCCGGTCAGCAGGTCATCTCCAGCTTGACCATCCAGCCGGTCTTTACCGCCGTTGCCGACCAAACGATCATCGCCTGCGCCGCCCCAAAGGCGGTCACGGCCATGCCCGCCCAGCAGCCGGTCATCACCATCGTCGCCCCGCAGGGTATCCCGCCCCCAGCCGCCGGTTATCCTGTCGTTGCCAGCCTTTCCAACCAGATAATCGTGGCCTCCGTAGCCGTGCAAAACATTGTCGAGCCCATTGCCGATAAGCCGGTCAGCCCCCCTAGCACCAATCGCCCGTTCAATCACGCTGCCAAAGGCGATGACCACATCATGGCTGCTATCAAAGGATGAAAAAGCCCCCTGGCGCAGGTCGAGCGTGACCCCGTGCTGGCGCCCATCTGCATCCAGAATATCAATGCCGCCAGTATCCCAGATGCTGTCGACGGTGGTGGTACGGCAGCCAGTGTAACGGGTGTTATCTTCGTTATGGCTGGCCGCGCCCCAGATATCCTGAAGGGCCAGGATGTCGAACAGCATCATGGCGTCGCTGTCTTCCCCGTTGTGTGGATTGGCGCGATAGGACATGACCGAGTAGAGATTGCTATCATATTCCTGCGGCAACTTGTCATCGGCTTCGAAGGTATGGCGCAGCCCCATGGCGTGGCCCAGCTCGTGCAGCAGCAGGTCGACATAGTGCCCCGAGGACAGATCCAGTGTTGCGTCATAGGCGACAAAGCCATCCCAATCGGTGATCTTGCTGCCCTGATAACGGATAGAGTAGCCACCGCTGCCGATTGTCGCCCCGGGCAGGGAAACGGCAGCAACATTTAGGTCGGGGTCATCGGTGCGTTGAACCTGCACAAATTCGACGTTGAGAAAGCTCTCGATATGGGTCAGCGCGGCTTGGAAGTTGGCTTTCTCCGCCCAGTTCATCCGGCGCCATCCGCTATATTCCATTGAGGTCGGAAGATCCCCCGGTGCGCTGCCGCCAGCATATTGATAGCTGATCTTATATGGCGCGTCACTGCTGGTGTTCAGTGGATCACTCAGATTGAAACGCGTGTATTGCATGGCTGTGATGATTTCGCTGTAACGTAACATTTTGATGCCCGATTTTATGTGAACCGGGCGTGATACTGCGCTGCGCCTCTTGAACGAAGAGTGAACGCAGTATGGCAAAAATATGTTGCATTGGATCGATTTTGGAAACAGTTGGTTTGTTAGCGAATATTCAACTATTCACTAACTGTATGCAAAATATTTGCAAATTTGCCAAATTTACCTTTGGCTTGTACGGCTTGGACGTTAGGCTGCGGCGAAATCTATATGGGGACCCGTGCAATGAAAGATATCCTGTCCGAGCTGGAAGACCGCCGCAATGACGCACGTCTGGGGGGTGGGCAGCGCCGTATTGATGCCCAGCATGCGCGCGGCAAGCTGACCGCGCGCGAGCGGATCGAGCTGCTGTTGGATGAGGATAGCTTTGAAGAGTTCGACATGTTCGTCGCGCATCGCTGCACGGACTTTGGCATGGAGAAACAAAAGCCTGCAGGGGATGGTGTGGTCACCGGCTGGGGCACCATCAATGGCCGTATGGTCTATGTCTTTAGTCAGGATTTCACCGTCTTTGGTGGCTCGCTGTCGGAAACCCATGCGCAGAAGATCTGCAAAATTCAGGATATGGCGATCCAGAATGGCGCACCGATCATCGGCATCAATGATTCCGGCGGTGCCCGTATTCAGGAAGGTGTGGCTTCGCTGGCCGGCTATGCCGAGGTCTTCCAGCGCAATATCATGGCCAGCGGCGTGGTGCCGCAGATCTCGGTGATCATGGGGCCCTGTGCCGGCGGCGCGGTTTATTCGCCTGCGATGACGGATTTCATCTTTATGGTGAAAGACACCTCTTACATGTTTGTGACCGGCCCCGATGTGGTCAAGACCGTCACCAACGAGGTGGTTACCGCCGAAGAGCTGGGCGGTGCATCAACTCATACCAAGAAATCCAGCGTCGCTGATGCGGCCTTTGAAAACGATGTAGAGGCCTTGGCCGAGGTGCGCCGTCTGGTCGACTTCCTGCCGCTGAACAACCGTGAAAAGCCCCCGGTGCGCCCCTTCTTTGATGAACCAGGTCGCATTGAGGACAGCCTGGATACGCTGATCCCGGCCAACCCCAATTCGCCCTATGATATGAAAGAGCTGATCACCAAGGTCGCGGATGAAGGTGATTTCTACGAAATTCAGGAAGATTTTGCCAAGAACATCATCACCGGGTTTATTCGCCTCGAAGGCCAGACTGTGGGCGTTGTGGCCAACCAGCCGATGGTGCTGGCAGGCTGCCTTGATATCGACAGCTCGCGCAAGGCGGCGCGCTTCGTGCGGTTCTGCGATTGCTTTGAAATTCCGATCCTGACGCTGGTTGATGTTCCTGGCTTTCTGCCTGGTACGTCCCAGGAATATGGCGGGGTGATCAAACATGGTGCCAAGTTGCTCTTCGCCTATGGCGAGGCCACGGTACCAAAGGTCACGGTGATCACCCGCAAGGCCTATGGCGGCGCCTATGACGTGATGGCCTCTAAACACCTGCGTGGTGATTTCAACTATGCTTGGCCTACAGCCGAAATTGCGGTGATGGGCGCCAAGGGTGCGACCGAGATCATCCATCGGGGCGATCTGGGCGATGCGGACAAGATCGCCGCCCATACCGCCGATTATGAGACCCGATTTGCCAATCCCTTTGTGGCGGCTGAACGCGGTTTCATCGATGAGGTGATTCAGCCCAAATCCACCCGCCGTCGGGTCTCGCGCGCCTTTGCCTCTCTGCGGGGCAAGTCGTTGAAGAACCCGTGGAAAAAACACGACAATATCCCATTGTAAAGGGGATGGTGATGCGCCGGAGTGGTTGGCATATCCTGCAAGAAGGGGGCGTCTTGACGCTCTGTCGTCAGACGCCTGCGCGCTTTGATGTTTCGGCCAGCGTGGCGCTGCCATTGGCAGATCCGCTGCGGTTGGCGCAACAGATCCGCCAAGACATGTGGCGCGCGGTGCAAAATGTGCGTGGCTTTTCCCCGGTGGTGCAGGTCGAGACCAGGGCCGAGGGTCTGCTGGTGACGGCAGGCGGGCGTGTTGCGGGGCGGGTGCCGGGCAACTTGGCCTCTGAAATCAAGGCGGTATTGGGCGACGAGGCGAAGCGCAGCCGGTGGCTGCGGCATGGTCGGCTATGCAAAACCCGCTTGAAAACCGTGCAGCTGGAGGAAAAGTTGCACAAATCTACAACAGGGTTTGACAAAGAGGTCGAGACTGGACAATGATCCATCCCAACCAATACCAGATAGCGCGCGCCAGTGGCGCAGCGCCAGCAGCCCCGCCCGGAGGAGCCCAAGCCATTGGGGGGTGGGGTTGCGGTTTGGGTGGTTCGGTTCCCCCTGTTTCGACGGCAGCTTTGTTTGGCTGTGCCGTGACCCTATCGCTGGTTGTCCTGCCCGTTCACGCGGATGAGGCCAATCTATCGGGGGCATTTGTGCCGGTTTCCGTGCCGTCTGGTCAGCGGGTTCTGCTGTCAGAGGTGCTGTTGGATGATAGCCCGGGGGAGCTCTGGGCTCGGTTTCGCTTTGTCGCTCCAGAGATTTCGCGCCAGTCGGATGCGACAGATGACGCAACTGCGGCTGGGGGCAGGCGCATGGATTATGAACGCAGCGCCGCCGACATGGAGCATCTTTGCGGCTCTGTCGCGCGGGACTACCTGCGCGAACACGCGCTGTCGCCTAGCATGGTGGTGATCTCCTTTTCGGACCGTCCGGTGGAGTTTGGCTTTCAGGACGCCGAAGCAACCCAGTTTTTTGAGGCCTATCGCCTGGAAAAAGACCGCTGCATCTGGGAGGCATTCTGATGTCCCTACAATATCTTGCGGCAGGCTGCAGGGCTCGGCAGGTTTTTGCGACTTTGTGGTCACAGGCCCTTGGTGGGGCAGCTTTTCGATGTGAATTGGCCGTTATCCCGGCTATCCTTGGCGCGATTGGTCGCAGTACCTTTCACCTATTGAGGCTGGGGCCGGACAGCACCCCGAGTGCTGACGGCGTCGCAAAACAAATCAGGAGACAGAAATGTCCAAGAGCATCAAGTTTATCACGCTGGCGGGTTTGCTGGCGATGGTTGCCGCCTGCGGCAGCAAGCAGGAAGAATTTGTTGTGGTTGAGCCCGAGCCCATCTCGGTTGAGCCAGAATACACCGGCAAATACAAGTAACGACAAGAGGGGTCCGGCCCTGTGGCCGGCCCCAGCCGACCCTCGGGGTGCCGGACTGGAGGCACCATCATGTTAAAGCACCGTGGGTTCCCTGGCCGTTTGCCAGGAACAGATTTCCAATTTATCGTGCGTCGTCCCAATCCCAAAGGGGTAACCGCACTGACGCGACGCGAACGCTTTCGGGATCGCAAGCCAATGGACCGCCGCGCCGACGCCGCGTTTATGCAGGCGCTGTTGCAGCAGTTTGGCGACCAACCCTTTGAACGTGGCAACCTGGATGCCGGTCGGCTGAGCTGGCTGTTTGGCCGCGAGGTTCTCCCTGCTGAAGATCCCTTTGATCCCGCTTCATACGAGGCGCTTTTGGTGATCGACATGGAGGCAGCGCAGCTGTCATTCCCGGATGCGTTTGAGGGGAAAATCCTGTGAAAACTGGGGCTAACCATGATGTCTGCCGGTGCTGCGCAGGGGGGGATCCCCGCGCAGCCAACCTGCAGGTTCATGGCAGTGCCCCGCTGTTTTCCGGCTCTGCTCGCCTGATTGTCCAGGGCGGCACCACAGGACAGGCAGGAGCCCGCCGAAGAGGGGTGACCCATGGGCGCGCTCCTGCTCATTTCGCGTCTCTTTGCGCGGTGCCATTGCTTGACACCGCGGCAACTGCTTTTTGGCTGCGAGAGCAACTCTCCCGCAGAGAAGGAGTATCATCATGCGAGCAATCATCTTTACACTTGGGTTTGGTGCGGCCGCGACGCTGTCTGCCTGTGGCGACACGACCGGCGAACAGGTCATTTTCGGCGCAGGCGCCGGGGCGGCCGGGTCGGCTTTGCTGCATGGCAATCTGGTCACCGGCGCGGCCGTTGGGGCGGCTGCCAACCTCATCTACTGCAAGGAAAACCCCCGTAAGTGTTAAGGCCGCATCTGCGCGCCGCCTTTTTACCTGCCTAGCCCATTCTCGGGCGGCACATGACATCCACGCAAACGCCGCGGGCGCGCCATGGGCGCAGCCGCGGCGTTTTGCATTCCGGCATATAAAAGAACAAGGGACTGCTAATGTTTGAAAAGATCCTGATCGCGAACCGAGGCGAAATCGCCTGCCGTGTTATCAAGACAGCCCGCAAGATGGGTATCAAAACCGTTGCGATTTATTCGGACGCGGACAAGCAGGCCCTGCATGTGCAAATGGCCGATGAGGCGGTGCATATCGGCCCCCCCCCGGCGAACCAGTCCTATATCGTCATCGACAAGGTGATGGAGGCCATCCGCGCCACGGGCGCCCAAGCGGTACACCCCGGCTATGGTTTCCTGTCGGAGAATTCGAAATTTGCCGAGGCCCTGGCAGCCGAAGGCGTTGCCTTTGTCGGCCCCCCCGTTGGTGCCATTGAAAAAATGGGCGATAAGATCACCTCGAAGAAGATCGCCAAGGAGGCCGACGTTTCCACGGTTCCAGGCCACATGGGCCTGATTGAAGACGCGGATGATGCGGTGAAGATCTCGCAAGAGATCGGCTATCCTGTGATGCTCAAGGCTTCAGCTGGCGGCGGCGGCAAGGGCATGCGGATTGCCTGGAACGATGCAGAGGCCCGCGAGGGCTTTCAGTCTTCCAAGAACGAGGCGGCAAACTCCTTTGGCGATGATCGTATCTTCATCGAGAAATTTATCACCCAGCCGCGCCATATCGAAATTCAGGTGCTCTGCGATACCCATGGCAATGGCATTTACCTGGGCGAGCGCGAATGCTCGATCCAGCGCCGCCAGCAGAAAGTTGTGGAGGAAGCACCAAGCCCCTTCCTGGATGAAGCCACCCGCAAGGCGATGGGCGAACAGGCGGTCGCGCTGGCGCAGGCGGTTGACTATGCCTCTGCCGGCACCGTGGAATTTATCGTCGATGGCGACAAGAACTTTTACTTCTTGGAGATGAACACCCGCCTGCAGGTGGAACATCCCGTGACCGAGCTGATCACTGGCGTCGATCTGGTTGAACAGATGATCCGGGTTGCCAACGGTGAACCGCTGAGTATTTCCCAGGACGATGTGCAGCTGAACGGCTGGGCAATTGAAAACCGGCTCTATGCCGAAGATCCCTATCGCGGCTTTTTGCCTTCGATTGGCCGCCTGACCCGTTACCGCCCGCCCGCCGAGCTTGCCGCCGGTCCCCTGTTGGACAGTGGCAAATGGCAGGGCGATGCCCCGGCAGGCGATGGCATCGCGGTGCGCAATGATACCGGCGTCTATGAAGGCGGCGAGATCTCGATGTATTATGACCCGATGATTGCCAAGCTCTGCACCTGGGCACCAACCCGCGATCAGGCGATCGAGGCGATGCGCAACGCGCTGGACGGGTTCGAGGTAGAAGGCATCGGCCATAACCTGCCGTTCCTGTCGGCGGTGATGGATCACCCGATCTTTATTGATGGCACGATGACCACCGCCTTTATCGAAGAACAATACCCAGAAGGCTTTGACGGGGTTGAACTGCCCGAGGCTGACCTGCGCCGCATCGCAGCCTCGGCAGCGGCGATGCACCGGGTGGCCGAAATTCGCCGCGCGCGGGTATCGGGCCGTATGGACAACCACGAACGCCGGGTTGGCGCGGACTGGATGGTTTCGCTGCAGGGGCAGCACTTCCCCGTTAGCATCGAGGCCGACCAGCTGGGGGCTTCGGTTACCTTTGAAGATGGCGGCACCATGCGCATTTCCAGCAGATGGACGCCGGGTGATCAGCTGGCGACAATTGATGTCAATGGCACACCTTTGGTGTTGAAGGTCGGCAAGGTCTCTGGGGGCTTTCGCATCCGGTCACGCGGGGCCGACCTTATCGTACATGTGCGCACGCCCCGGCAGGCCGAACTGGCCGAGCTGATGCCAGATAAAATCGTGCCTGATACCTCTAAACTGCTGCTGTGCCCAATGCCGGGATTGATCGTCAAGGTCGAGGTCGAGGTTGGTGATGAGGTGCATGAGGGCCAGGCATTGTGCACGGTTGAGGCGATGAAGATGGAAAATATCCTGCGCGCCGAAAAGAAAGGCGTGATTGCCAAGATCAACGCAAGCGCGGGCGATAGCTTGGCGGTTGACGATGTGATCATGGAATTTGCGGGGTGACTTTTGGGGCAGGCATAGGCGCGACAGCGGGGGCAGGGGGCTTTGGTTTCTCACTGTCGCAGTTGCCCAGGCAGCGCCTGCGCGTTTTGCCTGCCCCAATGCCGATCTCTGCTGCCCGGCAAAATCGGCTGACTAATCAGTCATCCGGTCGAGCCGTCAACCGACGGGTCATGGGGCAGGGCGCCAGGGAGAAAAATGCTGCCGCACAAGATCCATGCACCAAATCTTTAGCTTTTCATGCGACACCACGCCTATCGATTATTCGCAAGGTGACGTATGCTTCGTTCTGCAGTGGCTCTGATTTTAACGGTTTTTGTTATCTCAGGCTGTGCCTTGGACAAGGAAGAAGATCTGCGTTTGCAGCTGTCCCAATGGGTCACGTTGGGCGAGACCTATTTCTTTCAATCCAGCAGCACCTGCACCGCGGCGGTCTTCCACACCGAATCCCCCCGCATTTCATCGCTTTTGACGGCGGCGCGATCGGTGGATACCGGGCTCAAAATGCTGGAGCAGGGGCAGCCGCTGGTCTTCAAGGTCGGCAACAAATCCCCCAACGCGCTGGTCGAAGCCATCATGTCGCGGGATTTACCGCAGGGGATCAGTGTGTTGAATTCGGGTCTGGCCGGGGTCAACTGTATGAGCGAGCTGGTCAAATCAATCTACCATCAGGCGATAATGAATCCCACCTCGCGCATGGCCTTCATCCCCGACGGCCATGGCATCATGATTGTAGATGCCCAGGCCAAGGCGGTAATCTACGTGCGCAGCAACGGCTAGCGCGTCAGTTCTCGCGCCGGTCTTCTACCTCGCGCAGACGATCTGGAAACTTGTCGATGCTGCGGGACAACTCGCGCACCGTCCAGGGGAGCGGCTTGCGCAGCTTGACGCCGCCATCCTTACCCACCAACACCAGCATGAATCCGCGCGGGCGCAGCGCTTTGCGCAGAGACGAAGCCGCGCTTGGGTCGGTATCGGTCAAGACCACGACATCGCGGTCCAGCAGCACCTGCGGCTCGCTCTCCAGATATGTCATCTGCTCCTTGAAGCGCGGATCCTCAGGGCTATCGGCAAAGACCACTACCGGGCGTTTGTGCCACTGGAAACTGGCCAGATCAATCCCTTCGCCGGATTGGATCAAGGCCGGTTGTTCCGCCGTGTCGGCCAGTGCAGAACCGCCCAGCACGGGGGTGAGAAAACTTGATAAAACAAGGGCTAGGAATGGTTTCATAATCTCTCCTGTTGGGTTCAATATATGCGGCTGGCGCGTAATTGCGATGGGGAATTGGTCGCAGGACAGAAATAACCGCACAGTTGTTAATCGCTTTGAGAGGGGCAGGGGCTAATGATGACGCACCTTTCCCTAACCGGGGGGCACAAAAGGCCCCCTGTCCAACACACAGGAAATGCGATGCAAGTCTGTCTTCACCTCGGGGCACACCGCTGTGCCACTACTTCCTTTCAGGAGTATCTGCGCCAGAATGCGGCAGATCTTGCCATGCAGGGAATTGGGTTTTGGGGGCCGCGAAGGACACGCAACGGGCTGTTGAATGGGGTGCTGCCCACCCCAGCAGTGGGGCGCGGTGACGCCCATGCCAAACGGGCGCGCGGGCGGATCCGGATGAATTTGAACCAAAGCCGCGCCCGCGGGGTCGAAACTCTGGTGATCAGCGATGAAAACCTGATTGGCAGCACCCGCACCAACCTGCGTCTGGGCGGGCTATATAGTGGTGTTGGCGAACGCATGGCGCGCTACGCCGAGGCCTTTGACGGGCAGCTGAATACGGTTGCGCTGAATATCCGCAGTCTGGAATCCTACTGGACCTCGGCCCTGACCTATGCGGTAGTGCGCGGCCACAGGGTGCCCTCTGCACGGCAAGTGCAAAATCTTGCCACCAGTCGCCGCACCTGGCGCGATGTGATCAGCGATATTGCCTGTGCGATGCCGGGTGTCGCCATTAAGGTCCTGCCGTTTGAAACCTTTGGCGGCCGCCCTGAAGTTCAGCTGTCTGTTCTGAGCGGCAAAGAGGCACCGCGCAGCCATGCGCGGGTGCGGCTCAACAGCTCTATGCGGTTAGAGGAGATGCGGGCGCATCTTATGGACAGCGCCGCCTGTGCCCTGCCTCAGGGCGAGGGGCGCTGGCGCCCCTTTGACGAGATCCAATGCGCCATGCTGCGCGAGAATTATGCAGACGATCTGATGTGGCTGGCGGGTGGGGCTGAAGGTCTTGCCCAGCTGGTCCAGGACCCAGAACAACCGGCGGCGGGACTGAACCTGCCCCACAGTGATGTGACAAGAGGAAGACCCCATGACAAGCAAGCCCAAGACAAGCACAACCGACGATTGGCGGGCTCTGGCTGAAAAAGAGCTCCGTGGCCGCCCGCTCGATGACCTAACCTGGAAGACGCTCGAAGGGATCGACGTCAAGCCGCTCTATACTGCAGAAGACACTGATGCGTTGCCGCATATGGGCACGCTGCCGGGGTTTGGCCCCTTTACCCGTGGCGTCAAGGCCACCATGTATGCCGGCCGCCCCTGGACCATCCGGCAATATGCCGGCTTTTCCACCGCCGAAGAATCCAACGCCTTTTACCGCCGGAACCTGGCTGCGGGTCAGCAGGGCGTTTCCGTGGCCTTTGATCTGGCTACCCACCGTGGCTATGACAGCGATCACGAACGGGTTGTCGGTGATGTCGGCAAGGCTGGCGTGGCAATTGATAGCGTTGAGGACATGAAGATCCTGTTTGACGGCATTCCGCTCGACAAGGTATCCGTTTCGATGACGATGAATGGCGCGGTGATCCCGATCCTGGCCAGCTTTATCGTGGCGGGTGAAGAGCAGGGCCATGACCGGGCTTTGCTGGCGGGCACCATTCAGAACGATATTCTGAAGGAATTCATGGTGCGCAACACCTATGTCTATCCGCCGGAACCTTCGATGAAGATCATCTCGGATATCATCGAATATACCTCGAACGAGATGCCGAAATTCAACTCGATCTCTATTTCCGGCTACCACATGCAGGAAGCGGGCGCGAACCTGGTGCAGGAACTGGCCTATACCCTGGCGGATGGTCGCGAATATGTCCGCGCCGCCACCGAGGCGGGGATGGATGTCGATACGTTTGCCGGTCGCCTCAGCTTCTTCTTTGCCATCGGGACCAATTTCTTCATGGAAATTGCCAAGCTGCGTGCGGCACGGACCCTGTGGCATCGGGTGATGACAGAATTCAACGCTCAGTCTGACCGTTCAAAGATGCTGCGGACCCATTGCCAGACCTCGGGCGTGTCGCTGCAGGAACAGGACCCCTATAACAACGTGATCCGCACCGCCTATGAGGCGATGTCGGCGGTTTTGGGTGGCACTCAGTCGCTGCATACAAACGCCCTGGATGAAGCTATCGCGCTGCCGACTGAATTTTCCGCCCGCATCGCCCGTAACACCCAGCTGGTGCTACAGGAAGAAACCGGTGTCACAAATGTGGTCGACCCATTGGCCGGATCCTACTACGTCGAAAGCCTGACAAACGAGCTGATCGACAAGGCCTGGGCCTTGATGTCAGAGGTCGAGGAAATGGGCGGGATGACCAAGGCGGTTGCCTCTGGCATGCCCAAGCTGCGCATCGAGGAAAGTGCCGCGCGGCGTCAGGCAATGATCGACCGCGGCGAAGAGGTGATCGTCGGCGTCAACAAATACCGTAAGGATAAAGAAGACCCGATCGACATCCTGGATGTGGATAATGTTGCCGTGCGCGAAAGCCAGATCGCCCGTCTGACAAAAATGCGGGCCGAGCGGGACGAAACCGCCTGCCAGGCTGCACTGGATGAGCTGACAACACGGGCTAAAGAAGGCGGGAACTTGCTGGAAGCAGCCGTCGAAGCAGCACGAATGCGGGCCTCTGTAGGAGAAATCAGCATGGCTATGGAAAAGGAATTTGGTCGCCACCGCGCCGAGGTGAAGACCCTGGCTGGGGTTTACGGTGCTGCCTATGAAGGCGATGCGGGCTTTGCCGCCATTCAGAAATCCATCGAAGACTTTGCCGAGGAGGAGGGGCGTCGGCCGCGTATTCTGGTGGTGAAGATGGGCCAGGACGGGCACGACCGGGGCGCCAAGGTGATTGCCACCGCCTTTGCCGATATTGGTTTTGATGTGGATGTTGGCCCGCTGTTCCAAACACCGGCCGAAGCCGCCCAGGATGCTGTCGACAACGATGTGCATGTGATCGGCATCTCTAGCCAGGCGGCGGGGCACAAGACCCTGGCACCGCAACTGGTGCAAGAGCTGAAAGCCCAGGGGGCCGAGGATATTCTGGTGATCTGTGGCGGGGTGATCCCACAGCAGGATTATCAGTATCTCTATGACAATGGCGTCAAAGCAATCTTTGGCCCGGGCACCAATATCCCCGAGGCGGCGCAGGATGTTCTGCGACTGATCCGCGAAGCGCGCAGCTAAGCGGTGCAGCGCTGCCATAGTAAAGCGAAGTCTCATAGACAAGGGGCGCAGGGTTTCCTGCGCCCCCTTTTTTGGCCGGTTATTTCAGATGCGAGCCAGCCTGACGTTGCAATGTTCAGGAATAAAAGTCGATCTGGGATTGTGAGCTGTCGTAGCCGGCCTGTTCCAATGCGGCCTGAACAGCCTGTCCCAAAGTTGCGTCTCCTGGTTGGCTTCCATCATAGGCCTCAACCGCATCAGCAATCAGCTGGACAACTGCGTCATCGACCGTGGCAACCCCCTGGGTCTCTTGTGGCGGGGCTGGTGGCCCGTTGCGGCGGTCAGATGCGCCAATGCCGGCCTGCGCTGCCCGCTCGGCGGCACCGCCGCCTGCGCCAGCCAGAGATGCGGCCAGGTCAGGCCCTGCGGCCAAATCCTGTTCCCTGACCTGAAAGACAACGGTTCGGGCGTTTTCATCCAGAAGGTTGTCGCCGTCAAAGCTGGACAGAAACTCAGCGAGTTTTGCAGCTTGCTCTTCGTTCATCTTTGTCGATTTCTTATAGAGGTTCGACATTAACTCCTGGGTCATGGATCCTTGGATCATCATCAGGGCGGCTCTCCTACTGGGTTTCAACAGGCCGTATTTCGCGGCCGACTCAATTGAAAACGAAGCGGGTAAACAAGGAAATAGCTTTGTGCCCAGGTGGCTAAAATGCTGTGCGCTTTCAGCTGTTTTCCTTTAAAATCTTAGCGATATCATGGGTTTGTGGTTAATATTGTCTGAAGGGGGCGCGCTTGCCGCAGGCATAGGTTTCAACTTGTATGTCGCCAAAGACTGACTAGGCTGCGGCGCAAATAGGAGAAAGTGATGGAACTTGATCATCTGGCCGTGGCCGGAGCAACCCTGCAAGAGGCTGTCTCACATGTAGAAGAGGCCCTTGGCGTGCCGTTGCGGCCAGGTGGCCAGCATGCCATGTTTGGCACCCATAACCATCTGTTGGGGCTGGCTGATGGGCTGTATCTGGAGGCCATCGCCATTGATCCGCAGGCGGAACCGCAGCGACGGCCCTGCTGGTTTGATCTGGATCGCTTTGCCGGTGCGCCCCGCCTTAGCAATTGGATTTGCCGCTGTGCGGATCTGCCAGGATTGTTGGCGCAGCTGCCAGCAGGGGCGGGCGAGCCTGTGGCCCTGCAGCGGGGCGATCTGAAATGGGACATGGTGGTGCCGCAGGATGGTATCCTTCCCTATGACAATCTGTTCCCGGCGCTGATTGAGTGGCACTCTGATCATCCGGCCCCCCGGTTGCAGCAGCAGGGATGCCGCCTGAAGCATCTGACCCTGTCGCACCCCGAGGCGGACGCGCTGCAAGAGCTGTTGCCAATTGCCGATGCGCGGGTCAGTTTTACCACCGGTCCGATCGGCTATGAGGCTGAATTTGACACTCCCCATGGGCGCCGTCTGCTGCGCTAACGGCGCGACAGCGCAGACACAGGATGATTTTCGCGGTAAGGTTTTGATATGTCTCTCTGGTCTCGAATAACCGAAGCGCTTGCTGCGCTTGGCAATGGTGAAAGCCTGGCCAATGTGTTTGATCGCCTGCGGGCGCCGCCTGAACGCTCGGTGGCCTTTGCCATTGCGGTGATTGCCCTGGGGGCCAAGATGGCCAAGGCTGACGGCCAGGTCACCCGGGATGAGGTCACCGCCTTTCGCGAAGTCTTTCAGATTGCCCGCAATGATGAGGCCGGCGCGGCGCGTGTCTTTGACATGGCCCGCACTGATATCGCCGGTTATCAGGACTATGCCGCCCGCATTCAGCGGATGTTTGCATCAGACCCCAGCACTCTGTGCGATCTGATGGAGGGCCTGTTTCACATCGCCATGGCCGATGGGTTCTACCATCCAAATGAAAATGACTTTCTGCAGGACGTCAGCCGGATCTTTGGCCAAACGCCCGAACAGTTTCGCGCACTCCGGGCGCGGTTTGTTCCGGATGCCCCCAAGGACCCCTATACGGTTCTTGGCGTTTCCGCTGATATGCCCCGCGATGAAATTCGCAAACACTGGCGGCGTCTGGTGCGCGATACCCACCCGGATGCAATGATCGGGCGCGGCGTCCCGGAAGAGGCCGTGCGCCTGGCCGAAAAGCGCCTGATCGACATCAATCGCGCCTGGGATGCGATCAACGGATGTGCCAAACATGCGCCTGGTCAGTTATAATATCGAGTGGTTCTCGCATCTGTTTGATGGCGAAAACCAACTGATGCTTGATGGACGACCCTCGCGGCGGCACGGGGTGGACCGCTATACCCAGGGGCGGGCCATTGCCCACGTCCTGGACCGGCTTGACGCCGATGCGGTGATGGTGATCGAGGCCCCCAATAGCGGGCACCACCAAAAATGCACCCGTGCGCTGGAAAATTTTGCCGCCCAGGCTGGGCTGCGTTGCTCTAAGGCGGTGTCTGGCTTTGCCACCGATACCGAGCAGGAAATCGCGCTGATGTTCGATCCGGCCAAGCTGCAGGTTCAGGTTGATCCGCAGTCCAGCCCGGAGGCGCCGCGCTTTGATACCACCTTTCATATTGATCTGAATGTCGATGACCGCGAGGACCCGGTGCGTTTTTCAAAACCACCGCTGGAGCTGCAGGTCACTACCCAGGGTGGCACCACGCTGCGGATGATTGGCGTCCACCTGAAATCCAAGGCACCCTATAATGCCAAGACCCCGCAAGAGGTGGTGCGGATCTCTATTGCCAACCGGCGGAAGCAACTGGCCCAGGCCGTCTGGCTGAGTCGGCGGGTGCAGCAGCATCGTCAGGCGGCAGAGCCGGTGATCGTGATGGGCGATCTGAACGACGGGCCAGGCCTTGATGAATATGAACGCCTGTTTGAAAAATCCTCGGTCGAGATTGTCATGGGCGCCGATCTGAGCGACCCGAATGCGCAAGGCCTGGTGCAGCCGCGCTCCTGGGGGCAGCCCGCGACGGCGCGGTTTTATCATGTTGAAAGCAAACGCTACTTTGGTGTCTTGCTGGATTATATCATGATCTCGCCCGAGCTGGCCGCACGGGAGCCGCGCTGGCGTATCTGGCACCCGTTTGAAGATGGGGCATGCTATGCAGATAGCGATCTTCGTGCCGCCCTCTTGGCGGCCTCTGATCATTTTCCTGTCTCGCTTGATCTGGAACTGACTTAAAATTCCATGGCAAAGGCCGTATATACTATTCATGAAACATTTTCTTGCCCCCGCCCTGATCGCCACCTGCCTGCTGACCCCGCCGCTTGCCGTGCCTGCCCGTGCGCAGGACAGCACGGACGGATCCAGCCTGATGGAGCGCGGCGCCGAGCTGTTCTGGGAAGGGCTGCGCCAGGAAATGGCCCCCTCTCTGCAAGAGCTGGAGGGGCTGATGGAAGCCATTGGCCCATCCATGCAGGGCTTTCTGCGTGAAATGGGGCCCGCTCTGGCAGAGATCGCCGGCAAGGTCGAAGACTGGAGCCGCTATGAGGTGCCCGAGATTTTGCCGAACGGCGATATCATTATTCGCCGCAAGCCAGAGCCCCCGCAAGCCGAACCGGACCCGCCAGCCGAGCAGGAGGCAGCACCGCTGCCGGAGGGGAGCACCGATCTGTGATCAAGCGCGGGCAACCTGTGTAGAGTCGTTTTTGTTCGACTGAGGTTCAGAGATGATCTTGACGCTCATCTCGGCCTCTAGCGCATCGGCCAGAGATTGGAGCCGCCCCTCGGAAACTTCGCCAAACAGATCCTCGATGGCGCGCGGTAATTCCAGACAGAGGTGCCGCTTGCGAGGCTGCCATTTCAGCTTGCCGATGTCGCCGTCGACGCTGACCATCAGCATGGCGCCAAACCGCATCGCCTTGCCCAGGATCTCGGCCTCTTTCTGACCTTTTTCATCCAGAAGATCATAGAGGTACTCAAAGGCGGTGCCGCGCCGCTTGTTGCGATATCGGTGTAGCAGCGACAGGCCAAGGAAGATCCGTTCCGAATGTTTCAACCCGCCCAGATTGGCGCGGGTGGCATTGTCAAAACAGACCTCTGCGCGGTAATCGGGATGGGCGCGCCAGCTCACATCATGCAGCAGGCAGGCGGCCTTGATCAGGCGCTTTTGTGTCTGCGGACCAGAGCTGAACAAGGGCAGCACAAAATCATACAGCGTCTTGCCAAAACCGGGCAGGCGGGCATCCTTGGCTTCGGCAAAGCGGCAGGATTCCACCAGTGGATCGCGGTTGCGCAGCCGTTGCGGCATTTGTTCATAAAGCAAACCTTCGCGGATACCGTAACTGGAGATGGCGATATCCTTGGGCTTGAAGGTTTTCACCAGCCGCGACAGCACATCAATGGCATAGGGCACCAGCGACATACGCGCGTTGGAAATACCGCAGGCGCTGCGCAGGTCCTCCATATCGCTTGCAACAATAAATTTCAGTGTCTCGCGCACATCGCGCGCGGTCATGCGGTATTCATGCAGCACCTTCAGCGGATAGCCGCGCCGCATCATGTCGACGCGGGCAATTGCCCGCCAGCTGCCGCCCACCAGAAACAGCCGGTCTGTCTGTTTGCCCATCTCTGCGCTCAGCTCTGTCATCACCGCCGAGATATGCGCCTGTCGTCCGCGTCGCCCGCCCTTTATGTCGCGCAGTTTGAGCGGCCCCAGCGAAGAGGTCACCCTCTTGCCGACTTCACCGTCGTGGATTTCGGCCAATTCCATCGAAGAGCCGCCGATATCGCAGACCAGCCCGTAAGAGCCAGGCCAGCCCAGCAACACCCCCTGGGCCGAAAGGCGGGCCTCTTCGCGCCCGTCGATGACCCAGATCTTCAGGCCGGTTTCGCGTAGCACTTCGGCGCAAAAGTCCGGCCCATCCTTGGCATCGCGTACCGCCGCAGTGGCCACCACCGACAGCCCCGGTAGCCCCATGCCCTGGGCCAGGTGCTGGAAACGGCGCAGGGCAGAGAGGGCGCGCTGACGGCCCTTGGGGTTTAGCTTGCCCGTTTCGGACAGGCCAGCCCCCAGCGCGCACATGATCTTTTCATTGTAGAAATAGGCCGGGCTGCGTGCGGCGCCGTCAAAGATTACCATCCGGACCGAGTTGGAGCCGACATCGACCACCCCAACCCGTGACAGGGCGCGGGCGCTGGGGTCTTCAAAGACGGGCTGACCAAAGGGCCCCCAGTCGGCGGTGGGGGTGTCCTGGGCTGCGGTCATGGGCACCTCGTCGGTTCTGTGTTGTTTCGGCTAGGGTGGGGCAAGCCCAGCACCAGGTCAATCGACTGTGGCTGCGACATGTCTGGTTTCTGGTGGGGTGTTGATCGGGGGGTCCTGCGACATCAGCCGCACGGCAAGGGGCCGTGACAGGGTACGGCCTTCGGACAGGGACAGATTGTCGAGCTGATCGACAATCAGCGCTGCGGCGGCAAAAGAGCGATCCATATGGGCCACCAGATAGGGGATGACATCAGGTTTTGGCGTTACCTGCCTGTCGTTAAACAGTTTCGCCAGTACCACTGCCAGCAGGGCATCGTCGGGTGCCTGCAGCTCTGCATGGGTGGCAGCCTGAACCCGGCTTTGCAGATCTGGCAGTGTCAGCTGCCACAGGTTCGGCGCGGCGCGGCCGGTGAGCATCAGCGCATGGCCACTGGACAGCACCAGATTGTGCAGATGAAATAGCGCGTTCTGGGCCTCGAGGTTGCCGGCAATGGCGGGTACATCTTCAACCACCAGTGGGCACTGGGCCAGGGCGGGCACCTGATCTTCGCGCAGGCTGCTTGCTGACAGGATCCGCGCGTCGGCTTGGTTGGCCCAGACATGGGCCAGATGGGTCTTGCCCGCGCCCGCAGGCCCTGTCAGCACCAGTTTGCCGCTGGGCCAGGCAAAGGCAGGATCCAACAGTGCGACGGCCATCGCATTGGACGGGGCAACAAAAAAGTCATCTCGCCCCAGCGTGGGTTTCACCGGCAAATCAAAGCTGAGTTGTCGTGCCATATTAGTGCTCGTCTTGCTTGTGTTCTGCCTGCCCCTGCAGGGCCTGATAGCTGAATCCCTGATACAGCCGACTGTCGAGATACTGTCCCACCAGAAAACGTGCAACCACACCCAATGATGCCGCGACAGGCACAGCCACCAGCATGCCGACAAAGCCAAACAATGCGCCAAAGACCGATAGCGCCAGTAGCAGCCAGACCGGATGCAGTCCCACCGAGCCGCCGACCAGTTTCGGGGTCAGGTAATTGCCTTCCATCACCTGACCAAAGGCAAAGATGCCGGCAACGATGCCAATTGACCACCAGTCACCCCAGAACTGAAACAGCGCCAGGCCAATAGCGAGGGCACCGCCGACCAGCGCGCCAAGATAGGGGATAAAAGTGACCAGCCCGGCAATGAAGCCAACCGCCAGGCCAAAGTTCAGCCCGACAAGCATCAGCGTCGTTGCATAATAGCAGCCCAGGATCAGGCAGACGGTACCCATGCCGCGAATGAAAGAGGCCAGAACCTGGTCGATCTCTGATACCAACCGGCGGATCACTGGCGCATGATCTCGCGGCAAGAGCGCATCAATCCGGGCAATCATCCGGTCCCAATCCAGCAACAGATAGATGGCCACAACAGGCACGATCACCAGCAGGATAATCAAATTGAGCAAAGAGGCAGCTGAACCGACGATGCCTTCGGCCAGATCAATGCCCTTGCCCTGCAGGGTGCCAGCAATCGACGCGATGGTCTGCTGTGCGCGGCTGCCTTCGGTAAAGACCGACGGAAATTGCGTCTGGGCAAAGCTGCGCAGATCGCGAAACAGTTCCGGCAGGATGCGCACCAGATCGGCCAGCTGGGTAATCAGGGTGGGCAGGACAATCAGCAGCATCAGCAAGAATAGCAGAACAGACACCACGACGATCAGGCTGGTCGCGGCGGCGCGGCTCAGTCCCAGGGCTTCCAGCCGGTCAGCAACCGGGTCGATCATATAGGCAATGGCCGCCCCCAGAACAAAGGGCAACAGCACATCGCCAAGCGACCAGAGCAAAATAGCCAGAACTGCGCTGGTGATGCCCCAGTATTTGAATTGTTTCTTTGCGGGCAGGGCCATGGGCTTACTCGGTCAGGGCGCGGTGCGTTGGCCCCACTCTTTCCTGATGGCAGCCCGCAGCGCAAGAGCAGAGCCGTGACCCTGTGGCAAAATTTTAGCAAAAGTCGGACAGTCCGGACTGCCCAGGCGGCAATCGGCAGCAGGGGGCTGGTGCAGGGATCGGTTTGGCAGCGTCCCTGCCTAGGCAATTGGCAAAGCATGATTGCTTGCTGGGCTATCATGGCTTAGACCGCTGGGAAAACCCTTCGTAAGAATGAGACTGACATGCGCCTGTCCCGCTATTTCCTGCCTGTCCTGAAAGAAAACCCTTCAGAGGCCCAGATCGTCAGCCACCGCTATATGCTGCGGGCCGGTATGATCAAACAATCCTCGGCCGGGATCTACTCCTGGCTGCCGCTTGGCTTCAAGGTGCTGAAAAAGCTGGAAGGCATCGTGCATGATGAACAGCTGCGCGCCGGTCACATGCCGATGCTGATGCCTACCATGCAGAGCGCCGATCTGTGGCGCGAGTCTGGCCGTTATGACGATTATGGCCAGGAAATGCTGCGGGTGAAGGACCGTCATGGCCGTGATATGCTGTTCACCCCCACTGCCGAAGAACTGGTCACCGATATTTTCCGCGCCCATGTCAGCAGCTACAAGGATCTGCCGCTGACCATGTATCAGATCCAGTGGAAATTCCGCGATGAAATCCGCCCACGCTTTGGCGTGATGCGTGGCCGTGAATTCTACATGAAGGATGGCTATAACTTCGATCTGTCCAAAGAGGACGCCTTGCACGCCTATAACCGCCATCTGGTCAGCTATCTACGCACCTATGAACGTATGGGGCTGCAGGCGATTCCAATGCGGGCCGACGGTGGCCCGATTGGCGGCGATTACACCCATGAATTCCTGGTGCTGGCAGAAACCGGCGAAAGCGAGGTCTTTTATGACAGCGCTGTGACCGACCTGAGCTTTGGCGATCGTGAGATCGATTACGACAGTGTCGAACAGTGCCAGGGTGTGCTG
The DNA here is from genome assembly GCF_021228235.1 of Pseudophaeobacter flagellatus. Classification (GTDB taxonomy): domain Bacteria; phylum Pseudomonadota; class Alphaproteobacteria; order Rhodobacterales; family Rhodobacteraceae; genus Pseudophaeobacter; species Pseudophaeobacter flagellatus. The sequence goes on along the minus strand of NZ_JAJQRG010000007.1, from coordinate 16,159 downwards.
GAGGAATTCACCTCCAAATATGCCCGCACCGATGAAACCCATGACGAGGCCCTGTTCAACGAAGTCCCGGAAGAACGCCGCAAGATGGCGCGCGGGATCGAGGTTGGCCAGATCTTCTACTTTGGCACCAAATATTCCGAAGCGCTGGGCGCTACGGTGCAGGGCCCCGATGGCAAGCCTGTGCCGGTTCACATGGGCAGCCATGGGATTGGGGTGTCGCGTCTGTTGGGCGCCATCATCGAGGCCAACCATGACGATAAGGGCATTATCTGGCCCGAAGGCGTCACGCCGTTCCATTGTGGCATCGTGAATCTGAAACAGGGTGATGACGAGGCCGACGCCGCCTGCAACCAGCTATACACCGCGCTGACGGCGCTGGGGCTGGAACCGCTATATGATGACCGCAAGGAACGCGCGGGCGGAAAATTCGCCACCATGGATCTGATCGGCCTGCCCTGGCGTATCACTGTTGGTCCGCGTGGCCTCAAAAACGGCGTGGTAGAGCTCACCTCGCGCCGCAGTGGCGAAAGCGAAGAACTGTCGCCCGAAGACGCGGTGAAGAAAATCGCAGAAATCTATGCGCCGCATCAGGCCGGTCGCGGCTTCTGATCCGCCAGATCATCGGATCTAGATCATCGGGCCGAGATCATGGGGCATTGAAAAAGGGGGGCAGCCATTTGGGCTGCCCCCCTTTTGTTTGTGCTGGTCTGATCAGTTGGGGCAACCGGTTGACGCGGGACTGGGCCCGCTTTGGCCGCCACCTGGCCCGACGTTACCTAGGTGGCGGCGGCAGGCCAGGGTTTCACTCCGCTACGAGGCGCGGCTGAACTTGGCGTCGCTGGGCATATGGGCGTCTAGCAGGCTGGCGATCAGTCGGGTCAGGGGGCGGCCCTCGGGGGCGATTTCCAGTCTATCGTCGCCGAGGGTGACAAATTCGCCAAACCGGGCCTGGATCCGCGCAAGATCGGCCTGGAGGCTGTCGGCTTCGGCCCCGAACTGCTGGCGCAGCGCCTGCCGGTCGAGGGCGAAATCGCACATGATCATCTCGATGGCGCGGGCCCGCATTAGATCTGTGTCGGTCATTTCATGGCCGCGGGATCCGGCTAGATGGCCTGCTTCGATCCGTTTGATATAGGCAGGGGTGGCGGGGGCATTCTGGACGTATCCTTCGGCAAAGCGCGAGATGGACGAGGCACCGATGCCAATGAGGCTGGGGCAGATGTCTTCGGTATAGCCTTGGAAATTGCGCCGCAGATGGCCGGTTTTAGCCGCCTTTGCCAGGCCATCTTCGGGCCGGGCAAAGTGGTCAATGCCGATGGCGGTGAACCCGGCGGCAGCAAAGGCGTCAGCCGCCTGCCCGGCAAGGGCGTGGCGTGACAGATCCCCCGGCAGCACCGTTTCATCGATCAGTTTTTGCCGCTTTGCCACCCAGGGCACATGGGCATAGCCAAACAGGGCAATGCGATCAGGCTTGAGGCTGAGCACCTTATCCAGGGTATCGGCCATGCGGTCGCTGTCTTGATGCGGCAGCCCATAGACCAGATCGGCGTTCAACGATTGAATTCCGGCCGCGCGCAGATCCTCTACGCAGGCCAGCGTTGCCTCATAGGGTTGATCCCGGCCAATTGCCTGTTGCACCAGCGGGTCAAAATCCTGAATGCCGATACTGGCGCGGTTCATGCCCTCGGCGGCAAGGGCGGCAATCTTGTCGCGGTCCACCAAGGTGGGGTCAATTTCGACCGAAAATTCCCAATCCGGCGTATGCGGGAACACCGCCTTTACCGCCTGGGCCAGACGATGGATCAGTGCAGGTGGCAGGATGGTCGGTGTGCCGCCGCCCCAGTGCAGCCGCCCCATGCGCAGCCCTGGAGGCAAATCCTGCGCCAATAGCGAAAGCTCTGCCTCCAGGGTGGTCAGGTAGCTTTCGACCGGGCTGAGCGATTGGGTGCCCTGGGTACGACAGGCGCAGAACCAGCACAGCCGCTCGCAAAAGGGGATGTGGATATAGACCGAGACCGGCACGGCAGGATCCAGCGCAGCCAAGGCGCGGCGCTGGAGGTCCAGCCCGGTATTGGGGCTGAACACCGGGGCGGTGGGATAAGAGGTGTAGCGGGGCACGCGGCTGTCAAAAAGCCCAAGCGCAGCAAGGCGATCAATTTGTTTCATACATCTGTTTTGTCGGTTATCGCGGCGCGCTACCTTGCGCAGGATCAAATAAGCAAAGAAATATTCGCGTCCCGCTCGCGGAAAGGATGGCCTGGATAAGATATTGATAGAATAGGGAGTTCAGTTGAATTTTGCCAAGAATCCCTTCGCGGCAAAGTTTTTTTCTACGACGGTGCGTTTCCGTTTGACCTGCCTCTTGCATCGTCTTATACGGCCTCTCACGACACCTGCCCAGGTGGCGGAATTGGTAGACGCGCTAGCTTCAGGTGCTAGTATTGGCAACGATGTGGAGGTTCGAGTCCTCTCCTGGGCACCATTTCACATTTTGATGTGATTTTTTCAAAAACTCAGATATTGCAGATGGTTGCGGAGTTCGATAACCGTTTTGACGGTCGTATGCCAATGGGGCTTTGAAAGCCGTTTTTAGGATGGTTTTGCGCACTTCGAGTGTTAGGTTTTTATAGAAATTTCAATGGTTTGCGAGGTGTTCCCGCAAAAGCTCGATGACTTCACCCAGTGCACCTTTGGGTTTGGTGTTTTGGGATAGCTTGTCGGTCGGCAAAAGCTTGTCCTCTTCTAGCTTTGCGATCTTGTTTTCAAGCGCCGCCATGACCGTTGGATTCGATGTTTCGACCATGCGCTCAACAAGGGCATCTTGCTGTTTATCCAGCTCTTTGTGCTGGCGTTTGATCTCAGCCTTCGCCTGATTGGCCTGATCGCCGCGTTGAGCCGCCTCCACCTCGGCCCTAAGCGGCTGGCAGAGGGGAAAGCAGTTGGGGGGATGGCTCCCGCTCCCCGGCGTCGCAATGCGCCATACTGCAGGTGTCAAAAACTGCCATCGAGAGGAGCCAGCCCATGCAAGTTGCCACCGCTGACCTAGAGTTGGCCAAGAGCATTTTCTACGTGCATGGTTCGTGATGCTCGTGGTCCGCCCGATACGGTTTTACCGGTCGGAAAGACCGTTTCTCTTATGCCTCTTTTTTCTGCTACGCCGCGTCCAGTTCCTGCGCTGGCCCGAAAAATTCGTAGAAGATACGGTTCTCGTCAACGCCAGCTGCCCTCAGGCCATTCACAGTCATCGCCATGAATCTCTTTGGACCACATATGTAGTATTCAGCTTGATCTGTATTGGTGTTCCGGGCCAGCCACTCCGGAGTAATACGGCCTTCCACATCGAAGTTCGCTTTTGCCCGGTCTTCGGAACTGGGATCCTCAAAAAATGTAACACACCGGCGGGACAAGGATCTGGCGATATCAGGCATGACGTGATGCCTGCTGTTTTGTGTGGCATGCAGGTAGGTCGCAGAGCGATCGTTTGCGGCCAGAACCTCAAGCATGGAAATCATCGGCGTCAGCCCGACACCAGCCGACAGCAGGACAACCTCGGTCTCAATTCCACTCTTCAGAAAAAACTCTCCGGCCGGTGCAACAGCGTTGACCACGGTGCCTTCGACCGCCTGTTCATGCAACCAGGTGCTTGCCAGGCCTCCTTTCTGGCGCTTGACCGTGATCCGGTAGAAATCATTCGATGGCCCCGAAGAAATCGAATAGTTACGCCGCAGTTTTCCGATTCCGGGCACCTCAAGATCGAAGGACAGATATTGTCCCGGCTTGTGCTTCATCACGTGCTTGTCATCGACAGGTTTCAGGACAAATGACATGACGTCAGCACTCTCCTGGATCCGTCTGTCGACCCGGAATTCCCGCCAGCCCCGCCAGCCGCCCTCTGCCGCTGCAGTTTCCTGATAAAGCTGCTCTTCGCGGCCAATCAGGATATTGGCCAGGAACCAATATGCTTCGCCCCAGGCGCGGATCACTTCCTCAGTCGCCGCTTCTCTGAGAACCGCCTTGATCGCGGCCAACAGAGCGCTGGCGACATGATCATAATGATGGGGTTCGATTTGCAGGCCCACATGCTTGTTTGCAATACGCTCCACCGCTGCGGCCATCACCGGGAGATTTTCGATGTTCTGGGCATAGGCCAGGATCGCGTTGGTCAATGCTGCGTGCTGTGGGGAGTCGCCGTTCTGGTGCGACTGGTTGAACAGTGTGCGGATTTCCGGATCGGCCAGCAGCCTGTCGTACATCTCTATTACAATCTCGCGCCCATGCTGCGCCAGCGCCGGAACAGTCGCTTTTACGGTGTCGATGGTGGTTTGGCTGAGTGGCTGTGCCATTGCATGCTCCTGATTTGTCGGTTGGCAAGCCTGCGGCCTGCTTCGAGATTTTCACCGCCTGAATTATTCAGGTTAGTTGCATGTATGATTGAAGTATTGAAAGATGCAACCCAAATGAATATTAAAAGCGTGATCGGAGCCCCGCATGAAGCTGAACCTGACAACAGATTACGCGTTGAGAATTCTTATTTTTCTGGCGTCCAAGCCCGAAGAGCTGCACTCGATTGAGACATTGAGCCGCATTTACCGTCTGCCGCACAGCTCTTTGATGAAGATCGTCAGCGATCTGGTTCGGCAAGGCTACGTCATGAGCGTTCGCGGCCGCTATGGCGGCATCAAACTCGGACAGGCAGCCAGCGAAATCAATGTGGGGCAAGTCGTACGGCACATGGAGGAAAGCTTCGAAGTTGCCAATTGCGGAGAATGCCTGATCCAGCTCCAATGCGGGCTCCGAGGGGTCTTTGCCGAAGCGGTCAATGCGTTTTTGAGCGTCCTCGACCGCAGCACCGTCGCCGATCTGATCAAAAACAAGGCGGATCTGGTTCCGTTGCTGACATTGTCAGAGGCGGCAGAAGATCCATAACCCGCCTTGTGAACCGGCCAGGGAACCCAAACTGGGTATGCTAGGCCGTCATTCGCTGCGTGGTCCACGAGTGATCGCTAAGCAAATCACCGGTCAGCCTTTCTTTCCCTTTCTCTCGCCTCAAACGCTTTCTTGGCTGCCGTGATCGCGTTCATGCAGGCGGGTACGCCAGCATAGACCGAGACTTGCAGCACGATCTCGACGATCTCCGTGCGGCTCACACCGGTGTTCATCGCAGCCCGCATGTGGAACTCGAGCTGCTCCTGAGCGGTCCCCATGACCGCAAGCATCGCGACCGTCAGCATCTCACGCGTCTTCAGATTGATCCCATCGCGTCCGACGATATCCGCAAACGCATATCCCAAGACAAGCTCTGTGGTGTCGGGGTGGAATGCGTCGAGGTTGCCCTGCACACGCGCCGGCGCCCCTGGTTCGAGACGCTCAAGAACAGAAAGCGCCCGGATCAGCCGATCTGACGTGGGGCTCATGCGTCCACTCCCTTCATGCCTTCCGCAGTGTAGCGGGCACCCGAGACCGGCCGATCAGCGAGGGCCACATCGATCTCTGCGAGGTCGGTGTCCGAGAGCATCACATCCGTCGCTCCTACGTTGTCGCGCAGGTATTTGGTCTGCTTTGTGCCGGGGATCGGGACGATATCCTCTCCCTGAGCGAGAAGCCAGGCAAGCGCTAGCTGCGCGGGCGTGCTTCGTTTCCGCGCCGCCATCACCGCGACGAGATCCGCGATACGGCGGTTCGCCTGCGCCGCATCGTCCTGGAACCGGGGCAGCGAGGCGCGGAAATCTCCCTCCTCGAACCGTCCGTCCTGAAAGCGTCCCGTTAAAAAGCCGCGACCGAGCGGTGAATAGGGCACGAACCCGACACCCAGCTCGCGGCAGGTTGGCAGGACCTCGTCTTCCGGGCCGCGGGACCAGAGTGAATATTCGGTCTGCACCGCCGTCACCGGATGTACGGCATGAGCGCGCCGGAGCGTCTCGGCGCTGACTTCGCAGAGACCAATCCGCGCGATCTTGCCCTCGCTGACGAGGCGCGCGAGCCCCTCCATAGTCTCTTCGATGGGCCGATCCTGCTCCACCCGATGGACGTAGTAGAGGTCGATCCTCTCAATGCCGAGGCGACGCAGCGATCCCTCGCACGCGTGGCGTGCATAGTCCGGCCCGTTGTCGAGACTGCGCCGGTATTCGCCCGGCGCGCGGACGATGCCGAACTTCGTCGCGACCTTCATGGAGGCCGAACTCTCGTTGAGGAAACGCCCGATCAGTTCCTCGTTGTGATGAGGGCCGTACATGTCTGCGGTGTCAAGAAAGTCGACCCCGAGCTCGGCTGCCTCATGCAGAACGCGCAGCGAAGTTTCGTCGTCGCGGGGGCCGTAGAATTCGCTCATTCCCATGCAGCCGAGGCCAAGCGCCGAGACCGTAAGGTCGGTGCCGAGTGTCCGTCGTTTCATGTCGCTCTCCAGTCTTGTTTGTTCGACAGGGAGATGGCATTTCCGGTATCGTTAGTGAATGGTCGGAAATGGCAAAGGGAATTCCAAAAATGGAAAGGAAGACACTGGTCTGGGATGACGTCGCCGTGTTCCTCGCCATCGCCCGTTCAGGCTCGCTCAGCGGCGCGGCCTCGGCGCTCTCCATCGGGGTTGCCACCGTTTCCCGGCGGATCGAACGATTGGAGACCCAGCTCGGACGCCCGCTTTTCCTGCGGCATCACACTGGCTACCGGCTGACTGAAGACGGCGCGGCGCTGATCGAACGTGCCGAGGAGATGGAAGCGGCGGCAAGAGCCTTCGGGACAGGAATGGCCGAGGGGCCGGAGGTTTCGGGTACTGTGCGCCTCGCAACAGCCGAGAACCTCGCGACCACACTTATCCTGCCTGCGCTGCCGCGCCTGCGCAGCGCCCATCCTCGGCTGACGCTGGAGATTGTGACCGACATCGCCACCGTGAACCTGCACCGTCGTGATGCGGACATCGCGCTGCGAATGATCAAGCCCGAACGCGGACATGTGTCGGTGCAGCGGGTGGGAACGCTTGGATACGGGCTCTATGCCGCGCCGTCTTACATGGCTGGCCGCGCGGGCGGTCCCAAAGTCGACTTGGAGCGGGACGGACTGATCGCCTGGGGCGAGGGGTACGGCTATCTTCCCGCCGCGCAGTGGATAGAGCGCGCCCTTCGCGGTCGCGCTCCGACGGTCACGACCACTTCACTGGCAGCTCAGGTGGTCGGCTGCACCTCAGGATTGGGCCTCGCCGTGCTGCCCCACCTGTTGGCGCGGGCGACGGACCTGATCTGCCTCGATGCCGATATAGGCATAGATCAACCGATCTGGCTCGTGACCCAATCCGATCTGACGTCCTCCCGACGTGTGCAGGCCGTGGCGACCTTTCTGCGAGCGGTCGTATCGGAACACCGGGCCGCTTTGAGCGTGCCTCGCACCTCCCGAACCGACAATAATAACCTTCCGAGCGATCGCCATCAGAGCTGTGGCAACGACCAATCGAACTGGGATCAAGTTGGTACTCAGGTACATGCTGATATTCATAAATATCGCGATAGCAAATAGCACTGCCATAAAGGAGCCGAACATCGCCAACAAATCGCTAATCTTTAGGAGCATGAACGGCGGTTCTATGACCCGCTGATAGAGAACATACACCACGTCCCCAATACCCCAAACGATGACCATGACCATAAGGAACGCAAGGATTTTCACCGCCAAGCGAATGATCCAGCGCAAATAACGGATTGTTGAATCCTCGTGCTCGAGATGCAAGTCGTGATCGGGCTCGTAGATGACTTCGTTGTCGCCGTTGTCGGACATTTCTTTTTCAATGTGCTTCAGGGCAAGGCCAAACTCCCCACTGCTCAATGACCGATGTAGTCGACAAGTTGTTCGATATCGAACTCGCGGTCCTGAATGATCCTCTTCATAAGGTCTCCGATCGAGACTATCCCCGCAACGCCATCTTCCGATATCACCGGAAGATGGCGGATCCCCTTCTTGCTCATCAGCGCCATGCATTCCTCAACCGTCGTATCCGGGGTGACGGTGACAACCTCACGGACCATGACGTCGCCAAGAGCGGTCTTCGGAGATGCCTTGCCCTTCAGAAACACGTTGCGCGCATATAGTCTCTCGGTAAAAAGCCCCGCGAGCCGATCATCATCGACAACCATGACAGAACCGATATTTTCCCGTGCCATTAGCCTAAGCGCGTTAATCACCATGTCTTCCGGTGCAAGGCTATGGACCTTGTCTGACTTGGCCTCAAGAATGTCCTGGACGCGGGCCATCCACGATCTCCTTCTCCCGAAGATGATTCTCCTTATATCTCCTTTGAAGACTATCACCAAATAGAGAGCCTGCCATGACGTGAATCAATCTGGTGTCGCTTTCGAAAGCCGGGATTGAGATACTGGACCAGCCTCATGCTGGCTTAAATTCGCGCAGCTCATTGGCTTTCCGAAGGCTGGTCAGGAACCGTGAAGATCTGGCACCATTGACGGCCATCAATGATCAGTCCGAGGGAATCGGGCATTCTGATTACATCGACAGGAGGAGCAAAACCGGAGAAAGATCGCAGGAAAACGTCGCAAGGCGCAGTCCTCGGAATGATGAACCGGGAAAGCAATGAGACTTGTTGATCGGGGCTATCAGGTGATGGCGATAGAACCAGAGGAAACTTGGGAGACTAAGTCAGGACCTGGTAGTCCTATGATTTTGAGCATAATTTCTTTGATGGTCTTGTCCCGGGCATAGCGTGAGTGGCCCGGGACTATTACTGTTTCTTGATGGTTTTTCTGATGGCCGCGATGTTGATGGACATCAATGATCAACCATAAGGAAGCCTCCATAGCTATGGGCGCTGCATCGCGCCACGGACACAATGCAAATTGCGCCGTATCGCACAGTTTGCATTGACAGCCATCAAGCACTTTTTCTGGAGGTTTTACGGGCTTCTTTTTCAAGCCCATGTTCGAGAACGTCATCGACGGTTTCCAGCCAGATGAACTCCAGGACGGTGCGCGCGGCTTCGGGAATTTCGTCGAAATCATGCCTGTTGCGAGCCGGGAGAAGAATGCGCCGCAGCCCTGCCGTGGCCGCAGCAACGACCTTCTCGCGAATACCTCCCACCGGCAAAACCTGACCGCGAAGCGATATCTCGCCCGTCATGGCTGTGTCGCTGCGCAACTTGCGGCCTAGTAGAAGTGAGGCCAGCGCGGCAAACATCGCCGTACCTGCACTTGGTCCATCTTTCGGGGTCGCACCTGCGGGAACGTGAATGTGAATGTCCGAGGTTTCGAACACTTTGGGATCTATGGACAACGAGTCCGCGCGCGCCTTTATCAGCGTCAGCGCGGCCTGTGCGCTTTCGCGCATGACGTCCCCCAATTGGCCGGTCAACTGAAGCGTTCCCTTCCCGGGGGTGCGGCTGGCCTCGATAAACAGGATATCACCGCCCACGGACGTCCATGCCAAGCCGGTCGCCACACCCGGAAGGCTGGTTCGCATCGCTACTTCGTTCTCATAGCGCGGCGCGCCAAGACTGTCTTTCAGGTCGTCTGCCGTCACATGAATTGTCTTGGCCTTGCCCTCTACAATGTCGACGGCGGCATTTCTGAGAACAGCCCCGATCTTGCGCTCAAGGCTTCTGACCCCGGCTTCCCTTGTGTAACTCCGAATGATTATCCGTAGCGCGTCATCCTCGACCGTCACCTGATCCGGTTTGAGACCCGTCGCCTCAAGTTGCGACTTCAAAAGGTGCCGTTTCGCGATCTCCAGCTTCTCGTCTTCCAGATAGCCGGGCAGTGAGATGATCTCCATTCGGTCGAGCAGTGGGGCAGGGATCGTGTCGAGCATATTTGCTGTGGTCAAGAAGACCACATGGCTCAGATCGAAATCGACGCCTAGATAATTATCACGGAAAGCCGCGTTCTGAGCGGGGTCCAGTACTTCGAGAAGGGCCGAGGAGGGATCGCCACCTATTCCGCGACCCAGTTTGTCGATCTCATCAAGCATGAGAACACAGTTTCGAGCACCTGCTCGCCGAATGGATTGTATCACCGTACCCGGCATTGCGCCGATATAGGTCCGGCGATGCCCGCGGATCTCGGCCTCATTATGCACCCCTCCAAGACTGAACCGTGCAAACGCACGGCCCATCGCACGCGCAATGGATTGGCCCAATGATGTTTTGCCGACACCGGGCGGGCCGACAAAACACAGGATCGGGGCCTTGCCAGAGGGGGCCAACCGCCGCACAGCTAGGTATTCGATAATCCGGATCTTGATCTTTTCCAGACCGTAGTGATCGGCATCCAGAATGCGGCGGGCCTCGCCCAGATCGATTTCGGCCTCCTTGGGAGGCTGCCAAGGTAACTCCACCATCCAGTCAAGCCACGTGCGCAACATACCAGCCTCTCCAGACGCGTCAGGCATCCGTTCGTAACGACCCAGTTCTTTGAGGGCGTAGTTCCGAATATCCTCGGGCATTCCAGCGTCCGAAATAGCCTTGGTCAGTTCAGCTACCTCTTGGTCTACTCCGTTTCCGTTCTCTCCAAGTTCTTTTCTGATCGTCTGAAGTTGTTCGCGCAGAACGGCTTTGCGGTGACGTTCGTCGAACGCCTCGCGCGTCTGCTCGCCGATCTCCCGCGTGATGCGCAAAACTTCTAGCTGCCGTGCCAGAAGTTTCGTCGTCTTCTCGATACGTGCCCCGATGTCGAGCGTCTCGAGCAAGTCCTGCCTGTCTGCCAAGGAAAAGTCGGAATAGGCCGCTGCCAGATCGGCCAGCAACCCCGGTTCCGCCATCTGACCGACCGACTCTGCCAGACCGACCGGGGCATCTGGCAGGATCTCCAGAAGCTCCACCACCAATTCACGCAGGTAAAGAAACCGCGCCTCCGTTTCAGGGCGTTTGTCGAGCGCATCGGAAAGATGGATGACACGTGCGATCGGGAAGGGGGTGGTCTTGAGCTGCTCGATAACGCGGAACCGGCCCGTACCACGACAGATCAGATGATTGCCACTGTCGGGGGATGCAACGTAACGCAGGATTTGCGCGGCGCATCCGATCTTGTGGAGGCCCTCGGCATCCGGTGTATTGTCGTTCGGATCGCGTTGCAGAAGAATACCGATCGGCCTGTCCCCGCGCACGGCCTGTTCTACTGCGGTCACGGATGCCGGACGCCCGACCGCAAGTGGAAAGACCGTGCCGGGGAACCCGACAAAGTTTCGGACAGGCAGAATGATCAGGCCATCGTCAGGAATGGCCACCAGATCATTGCCGATTTCAGGCACTGACATTTCCTTTTTTTCCGTCATTTCTGTATCTCCGGCACAGGTTTCTTGAGGTGGATCACGAGATAGCCCTGAACCGCTCTTCGCTTGATGAAAGCACAACCCTCGGGGACCTTCACACGGCGCCCGAAGACACCCCAAGGCAACTCCAGCCGCAATATCCCCGCGTTGCGCCATTCCTCGGGTCGTTGTCTGTGACCCCAAAGCGAAAGCACACCATTCTCCACCGAGATGTTCACGTCTGAGATTTCAACGCCGGGCAAGGCGACATAGGCCACGATTTCTGCCTCAGTCTCGATCAGATCAAGTGGTGGCTCCCAATCACTGGCTTCGCCGAGTTCGAAGCCGAGTCTCCGTAGATCATCGACGCGTGACAATAGGCGAATTGCCTGGGATAGCATGCGATTTTCAGCCGTTTTCGAAGACATGATAAAACCCTTCTGAATAACCATTAGTATTCAGGCATGACATCGAGCTTTGCATTGACGACGGGCAATGCGCTGGCGCGTCGCTTGGTCAAAGTGAATTGTGTTCGCTGATCTGGATGGACCGATATGACCAACGCCGAAACCTCGCAAGCTAAGTCCGGGAAAGCGCTGCGTGAGAACTTGCAGATCGCTGATCGACTGCGCACATACGCGGATCTCTTGGAAAATCAGGGCGATGATAGGTTCCGCATCCGCGCCTATCGCGCGGCGGCGGATCAGATCGAGCAAATGGACAGGTCCTTGCGTGACATCCACCGCGATGGTGGCAGCAAGGCCCTTATTGCCTTGCCCGCCATTGGGCGTGGTATTGCCTCCGCCATCGTGGAGATTCTTACAACCGGAAGATGGGCACAGCTTGAGCGACTGCGTGGCGAGACAACGCCCGAGCATGTCTTCCAAACCGTTCCGGGTGTTGGGCCCGTTCTGGCGGACAGGTTCGCCACGCTGCTGGACGCAGAGGGTCTTGAAGAACTCGAGGCGATGCTCGCAGATCCGAAGATGACAGTGCCCGGTCTTGGGCCGCGCCGTCGCCAGGCGATCTTGGCGGCACTTTCAGGTCGGCTCGAGCCGATCCGGCGCGATCGGAACGCGAGGGCGGATCCGGCCAAAGAACCACCTGTTTCCCTTCTGCTCGAAGCGGATGCCCTATATCGCAAGAAAGATGATGCCGGTGAACTGCGGCAGATCGCGCCGCGCCGCTTCAACCCGGAAGGCGTAGCATGGCTGCCTGTTCTTCATCTGCGCAGGGGCGATTGGCATTTGACCCTGCTCTATTCCAACACGGCGCGCGCCCATGAACTGAACAAGACCAGGGATTGGGTTATCGTCTTCTTCCACCATGGCGATGCGCCCGAGGCGCAACGCACCATCGTGACACAGCGGCACGGGGCCCTTGCCGGTCGGCGTGTTGTGCGCGGTCGTGAGGACGAGTGTGCCCGCTACTACGAAGGCGATTTCGAAGTTGCAGTCTCGCCGGTCTGACCCTCAGGCAGGCCGTGAGAGAGGTGCTCAGGTACTAGGCTGCACAGCCGCCAATGCTATGGGGGGGGCAGAAGGGAGCTGACTGACCTTGTCTCCAATACCCTAGGTGTCTGTGTGTCGGATCAGCTGATCGCACCATCGATCTGTTGTTTCGCTTCCTCCAACAAAACGGCGGTACCCTGTCGCATCAAGCCAGAACCCACGAGTTCAAGGCATTGACGGACGATAAAACGGCACGCATCGAACACGCCTTTGCAGCAACAATGATTTAGATCGAGGTGTTCTGGCGGGCCATTTTGAGTTTCGCGATGGGCGGAGATGGCTTTTTATTTCAGAAACCTGCAACAATAGCTGCCCTCAATTGCGGGGCATGAGGGGGCACCCTTGGATATCGTCGTTGCCCCCGCGCCGGTCTTGACGCGCCATTTTCCGGGCAGGATCGAAAATTTCTAAGTCAGAACGTATGGTTGCATTTTGCATCTATAAAATATTACGCTGGTTCTAGGGGCTGAAAATTGATGGTCCTGCAAATCAAGCGAGTTCGTGCGCACATTCGAATGTGTACTGCATCCATGGGCCCACGCTCTCTCGGGAGGGAAGAATGTTCAAACGAATAATGGCACCGGTCGATTTGGCACATGTTGAAGGGTTAAGGCCCGCGCTCGATTGCACCGCTGATTTGGCAAAACATTACAGCGTGCCGGTTGTATATGTGGGCGTTACCTCGACGGCACCCAGCGAATTGGCACATAACCCAGAAGAGTTTGGTCAAAAGCTGAGCGCATTCGCCGCAGCAGAGGCGGCCAAGCATGCTATCGAAACCTCTGGGCACACTGCCATCGCGCATGACCCGACGATCGAGATCGACCAGGCGCTGATGCGCGCAATCGATGACACCGACGCAGATCTTGTTGTGATGGCGAGCCATGTGCCGAATGTGATGGACCATATTTGGCCGTCCAACGGCGGAAAACTGGCCGAGTACGCGAAATGCTCGGTGATGGTTGTGCGCGCGTAAGGTGTGAAATTAGATAAAAACCAATAGGGAGGCCGAAACATGGCCGAAAGCGAAGATGTCAACATAGGGATACCCGCGCCCGAGGGCGCATCGGATATCATCGATACCGAATACGAGATCGGTCAGGACAATATTGAAAAGCAGTTCGGGCCATTCGGCCTGGATATTCACAACCCGGTCTTTCTGATATCGGGCCTGTCGGTGGTGGCCTTCGTCGTCTATGCGCTACTGGCACCGGAGCAGGCAGCCGAATTTTTTGGCTGGCTACGGCCTGCTTTGACCTCGACTTTTGACGGGTTCTTCCTGATGGCGGCGAATATCTTCGTCATCTTCTGCCTCTTTCTCATCGTGTCACCCTATGGTTCCGTCCGGTTAGGCGGGGCCGATGCCACGCCTGATTACGGCTATGCTGGTTGGTTCGCGATGCTTTTTGCCGCGGGCATGGGAATCGGGCTGATGTTCTTTGGTGTTCTGGAACCTGCCTATTACTTTGGCACCCCATGGGGGGATGAACCTTTGGGCGCGGTGCGCCCGTTCACCGAGGGTGGCGCGCTTATCCCGGAAAACGTGGAGGCCGCAAAGCGCATGGCGCTTGCTGCGACCTCTTATCACTGGGCACTGCATCCCTGGGCGATCTACGCGGTTGTTGCCCTCTCACTAGCGCTGTTCAGCTATAACAAAGGTCTGCCGCTTTCCATCCGTTCGGCTTTCTATCCGATCCTGGGCGAACGTGTCTGGGGCTGGTGGGGTCACATCGTTGATATCGTTGCGGTGTTCGCCACGCTCTTTGGCCTGGCGACATCGCTTGGTCTGGGGGCGCAACAGGCCAATGCCGGGCTAGAATTTGTCTACGGCATTCCAACGAGCGTGACGGTTCAAGTCATCCTGATCATAGGTATCACCATGCTGGCGCTGATCTCGGTGGTGCGGGGGCTCGATGGTGGCGTCAAGATTCTGTCCGAAATCAACATGGTGGTGGCGATTGCGCTGCTCCTCTTTGTGATTTTCGCTGCAGGGGCCGTTGGCATCTTTACCGATTTTGGCAATACGCTTGTGGCCTACGCGCAAGAAATCGTGCCGCTGTCCAACCCCTTTGGTCGTGTGGATGATGGCTACCGTGAAGGCTGGACCGCGTTCTACTGGGCGTGGTGGATCAGCTGGTCACCTTTTGTCGGTATGTTCATTGCACGCGTGTCGCGTGGCCGCACTGTGCGGGAATTCCTGGTCTGTGTGCTGATCATTCCATCTTTGGTCTGCATCTTCTGGATGGCTGTCTTTGGCGGGACTGCGATCAACGACATGATCGCGAATGTCGACGTCAGCGCGGTAAAGGCGAACGTGATTGATGCCTACAAGCCGGAATTGTCGCTGTTTGCGATGTTGGCAAGCCTGCCGCTGGCCTCGATCACGTCGACCATTGGTATCGTGCTGGTGATCGTGTTCTTCGTCACATCGTCCGACTCTGGCAGCCTTGTAATCGATACCATCACAGCCGGTGGCAAGGTCGATGCACCAATACCGCAGCGTGTGTTCTGGTGTACCTTCGAAGGCCTGGTGGCCATTGTGCTCCTTCTGGGTGGCGGCCTCGTGTCGTTGCAAGCGATGGTGATCTCAACTGGCTTGCCTTTCACCGTCGTGTTGTTGGTGATGTGTTGGTGCATCTTTAAGGGCCTCATGCAAGAGCATAAGCATGTCTGAAACGTAGCATTGAACGGGCGCGGCGACGCGCCCGTTCCCACATGCAGGGCTGTCTGCGGTTAGCGCCACTGGGGCAGTTTAAGGTGATTTGATAAGGGAAGGTTTCTGGCACGCCATACCCGCCAAGGAGTGGAGGTGAGACAGAAACCCGGAACGCGAAGAGCGACGGTGAGAAGGGTATTCAGCACATCCACCGAGCGAGCCGCAAGCAGTATTCTGCCGTCCATGACCAGACATCCACCATCTTTCATCCGAAGCGTCACCGAACTTCCGTAGCATCCTATCGTCAGGCCAGGCCTGGCCTGACGGGTTGAGCTTGCGGAGCGATTATGCCGCCGAATTGCCCGCACAACGGCCGCACTCTTCTTGACCTGGCCTTGTCTGAACAACATGGCAAATCCCCTTCAATGAAAATCCCGGCTCGGGAACAAGCGTTTGGCCTGTTCGCGCGGGTGATGGGCGGCGGGTTTGTGGCGTGCTCTGGGGGCGTCGTCGGTCTGGGGCTGGGTGATGCCCATCCGTCAGGATCGCCGCAAGCTGTAGGGGCTGGTCGAAAGCGGGTGATGTCCCCGTGGTTTCAAGGTCGTAAAATGCAAACATACGTGACTTCTACCGTATCCGTCCGGTTTCCCCGCTCTAACGGCGCGATGGAGTGTTTGATAGTGTCCACCATCGATAGTGGACATCATGGGGCACTCTATGGCGGGCAAGAAGGGTCAGAAGAAGCGGTTTTGGT
>NZ_JAJQRG010000006.1 GCF_021228235.1 Pseudophaeobacter flagellatus | reverse complement strand
GCTGACTCAAAAGGTCGGAAAAAACTACTCCCGTTTGCTCGACTCCCGACAAACTAACGCCTGCTCGACTGTTTCGTCAGAGCCGACATTGCAGCAGCGACAGCGAAAGCCCGCTTCGTCCGCTCAGCAGACGATAGATGCTATATGACGGCTGCAGGCGCGGCGAAGGTCTGCTCCTTTCATTGCTGGTGCAGCATAGGATCAGGATTCATAACCAATAGATGACGAGTGCGGCGAGAGCGATGGTCGCGGACATGATCGAACTGACCCGCCAGTACGGCAGATATGGCTACCACCGGGTGGCTGCCTTGCTGAGAGATGCAGGCTGGCAAGTGAATGACAAACGTGTGGAACGCCTATGGCGGTGCGAGGGGCTTAAAGTGTCAATGAAACAACCCAAGAAGGGACGTCTAGCCGTGTGGCCTAGCCGACTTGAAGCGGAATGAGTCCCCTGGCTTCAGGATCATGACTTGATCTTCTACCGTTAGCTCAAGTGTGCCTTCGACAACATATCCGCCCTCTTCACCTTTATCCCGAGGGCGGTATAGCCGTTCAGGACAGCGATACGAACCTGGGTTTCGGCGACCTGGCGGTCGAAGTCCCGCGCCATGAGCCGCTGGCCCAGCAGTTTCACACAGTGCATCTTCGTTTCGACGCGGCTCCGGCGGTGACGGTCTTCCACAGCTTCGCATTCTTGCGGGGTAGGATACCGACGTGGGCCGATAGTGTCGAGGACAAAGATCGCAATCATGAATAGAGGGCATCAAGCGGGAGCGGCAGCGGTCGACAGGGCGGTGCCCCAACAGGAAGACGACGGTGTGGGGCGCGGCGAAAAGGCTGTTCGCCGCGGGTCTGTTCCATTTAATCGAACCTTTGTTGCTCATCTGCGCGATCGGCAAGCAGTCGACATGGTGACGCTCAGGCAAGATCCCGCGCAGGTTTTTGGACTTCTATTACGGTAACGAATTGGTCTCCAACGAAGGCGGACAACATGCGCGCATTGGCCGAGGCTGGGTGCTGCATCTTTTTCGTTCCTGCCACATGGGGTGGCTTGGAAACCGACCAAGTTGAAATCGTCAGATCGGTGTCAACGCATCCGGTAGGACCTGGCTCGCCGTGTTGAAGAAGAAATTGATCAGAGCGTTTTTTTCATCGGCAAGGGCAAAGACGACCTCGTCCACGCGAGAGCGGAATTCCGGGACGCTGATCCGGCGCACGGTGTCGGCTCTGTAGGTTCCATAGCGCCACATGAAACCGACACCGATCCCAAGCGCCACTGCTTCGTAGACAGCATCGCGGGTGTCCGCGGTCAATCGCGGTTCAGGGACCAGGCCCGCTTGCCGGAAGCCACGGTCGACCACCTTCTGAGTGGAGGACCCCGGAGACCGGAATACCAGCGGGCTGGCCGCGAGCTGCGCCAGCGACACCTCACTTTTCTGCGCCATCGGGCTATTTGGTGACACGATTGCCACGACTTCCTGTGAAAGGACTGGAAGACGGCGGAAGCGCGGATCAGCGGGCAGGTCGGGCAGGAGGGCAACGTCGACCTCGCGGCGGGACACGGCCGCCATGATCTCTTGATGTGATCCGCTTTCGACCGTCACCGTCAGCGATGGGTTTAGATCAAGCACGCGGCTGACAATGGCGATACCGGGCATCGAGTTCCCGAGACCGATCCGAAGCCGGTGTTTACCCGAGGGGCCGCGCCGCGCCAGGACACGTTCGGCGTCCCCCTGAGCCCGCTGCATGCGATGTGCGATGTCGCAAAGTTCCAGGCAAGCGGGGGTTGGGGTCATCACCCCACGCAGCCTGTCGAACAGGTGGATGTCATAGGCGCGTTCCAGATCGCGGACCTGCTGCGCGACAGCGCTGTGCGAAATGCCGATTCTCCGTGCGGCGGCGGAGTAGGACCCCTCTTCGGCAACCGCCGTGAGGGCACGCAAACGCGAAAGCGACAGGCCCGAGGCCGTTTGTGAAACCGATACCTTCATGACCTGCAACATAAGCTGTCATCCGTAACACCCCGGTTACAGTTGGGCGACAGAAAGCTAACAACAGCCGCTCAACCGGCCCAACGAAAACAGCAACACCGTGCCTGCAGGCGCAAACGGGGATTTCCCCGAACAGAGAGATATTGGCATGGCACAACCGATCCGATTGCAGCAGTTTCTTGACAGCCCCAGGCCCGACCGTGCGGCCATTCTGGCCGATCTGGACGGCTGTCTTGTGTCCGGTGATACGGTGCTGCCGCAGGTTCCAGAACTGTTCGCACGCTGTGGCGATCGGTTGTGGATCGTGTCCAATAATTCCACCGACACCGCGCAGACCCTGGCGGCACGGCTGGACAAGCTGGGGATCGGCCTGTCTGAAAACCGACTGCTGCTGGCCGGGGAAATGACCCTGCGCGCCCTGCAGCGGAACTGCCCCGGTGCCCGGATCGCGCTTTATGCCAATGATCCCCTGCAGGATCTGGCGCGCCAGCTGGGGCTGATGCCCGACCGCAGCGCGCCCCAACGGGTGGTGCTGGCGCGTGACACTGCGCTCAGCTTCTCCGATATCGCCCGCATCGCCGAATACGCCCATGCTGGTATCCCGGTCAGCCTCGCCAATCCGGATAGGAGCCACCCCGCTGCTGACGGCACCCCGCTGCCCGAAACCGGCGCGCTTTGGGCGGCGGTTTCGGCCATTGTGCCGCAGGCGCAGGTGACCAGCCTCGGTAAGCCCGCGCCCGATATGCCGTACGAGGCGCTGCGTCGTGCGGGCGTTGCAGCCGGGGCTGCCGTCTTTATCGGAGACACTGCCGAAACCGACGGCATGGCGGCAGCCGCCGCCGGTGTCGAATTTGTCCATCTGGCGCGTCCGGGCGGCATCTCCGTCTGCCCTACCATAACCGGAGTTAAAACATGCTAAGCTATGCCCTGCGCACCCTGATCCGGATGGTGCTGACCTTCTTTGTGATCGTCACCATCGTGTTCTTCGCCACCCGCCTGTCGGGCAATGCGATCGACTTTGTCATCGGCGAAGGCATGACGAGCGACGACCGCGACTTGTTGATCACCTACTACGAACTCGACCGCCCGGTTCTGTCGCAGTATTTTGCCTTCCTGCGCTCTTTTACCGACGGCCAGTTCGGCCTCTCCTTTATCGAACGTCGTCCCGTTGCGGAAATTGTGATGGAGCGCATCTGGCCTTCGACCCAGCTTTTGCTCTCGGCGGTCGGGCTGACCCTGCTGGTGTCGATCCCGCTGGGCATCGCCGCCGCGATCTGGCGCAAGAGCTGGATCGGCAGCGCGGTCATGGTCATGGCCTTCCTCGGCTACGCAGTGCCCAACTTTGTGCTCGCTACCCTTATGGTGCTGGTCTTTTCCTACTGGCTCAACTGGTTGCCGGTGGTGGGCAACGGCACCGCCCTGCATTTCATCATGCCCACTGTGGCCCTGTCGGGGGGGCTGATCGCGGCGCTGACCCGTTTCACCCGCAACGCCATGCTGGACGTGCTGGGACAGGATTTCATGCGCACCGCACGCGCCAAAGGGCTGCCGGAACACACGGTGATCGTCAAACACGGGCTGCGCAATGCGGGCATCACTATCCTGTCGGTGATCGGGCTGCAGGTGGCGGGGCTGGCGGCATCCGGATCAGTGGTGATCGAGGCGATTTTTGCCTGGCCTGGCATCGGCGATCTGCTGGTCACCTCGGCCCTGCGCCGCGACTATCCGGTGCTGCAATTCGGCGTGCTCACCGTCGCTCTGGCGGTGATCGTGATCAACGCGGTCATTGATCTTGCCTATGCCTGGGCAGATCCGCGCCTGCGCCACACCCTGAAAGGCTGATCCCATGACCCATCCCGCCGTTTCCTCGACCTCCGCCCCAGCCGCCGCATTGCAGCTTTGGCGCGGCGCTGACGTGATCCAAAAGGCCTCGATCGTGATCGGGCTGTTGCTGGTGTTTCTCGCCATCTTTGCGCCGCTGATCGCGCCCTTTGATCCCAGTTCGCAAAGCCTGATTTCACGTCTGCGCCCGCCACTGGGGTTCGAGCGCGCCAAGGCAGGCTACCTTCTGGGCACTGACGAGCTGGGCCGTGACGTGTTTTCACGCGGCCTTTACGGGCTTAGGCTGACGTTGATGCTGGCGGTTCTGGGCGCAACGCTGGGACTGCTGATCGGCGGCGCGCTGGGGCTGCTGGCGGGCATCGTCGGCGGTCGCACCGAGGCCGGCATCATGGCGGCGGTCGACACTCAGATCGCGGTTCCCTTCACCCTGGTTGCCCTATTCCTGCTGGCGATCCTGGGGTCGTCGATCGAGGTGATCGTGCTGGTGCTGGGCCTGGCCGGGTGGGAGCAATACGCCCGCATCGTGCGCGGTGAGGTGCAGCGGCTGATGAACATGCCCTTCATTGAGGCGGCCCGCGCTGCTGGGGCCGGCCCGCTGCGCATCGCCCGGCATCACCTGCTGCCCAATATCGTATCGCCCATCGTGGTGCAGTTCACCCTGTCCCTGTCCAATATCGTGCTGCTGGAAAGCACCCTGTCCTTCCTTGGTCTTGGTGTGCAGCCGCCCACCGCGACGCTGGGATCGATGGTCGGGATCGGCCGTGACTACATGCCCACCGCGCCGTGGATCGTGGCCGCTCCGGCGATGATGATCCTGCTGATCACCTTCGCGGTGCAGATCCTTGGCGATTGGCTGCGCGATGGCGCCGATGTGCGGCTGCGCGAAAGGTAACCCCGAACATACCAACAACAGAGGCGCAAACGCCCGCTTCCTTCAAACGTCTATTCAATCCTTACGGAGACAAGACAATGCTGAGACTGCTGCTTTCCACCGCCCTCGCCGCAGGGGTCGCCTCGGGTGCCTGCGCCCAGGAAATCACCGTTGGCGCCGCCAATGTGTCGAGCTACCTCGACCCCGGCCGCGATCATTCCAACGTCGGGTCGCAATTCTACTACAACAGTTTTGACACGCTGATCGGCAAGAACCACGACACGCTGGACACCGAATGGATTCCGGCCCTGGCCACCAAATGGGAGCTGGTCGATCCCAAGACCATGGAACTGAAGCTGCGCGACGGCGTGACCTTCCACAACGGCGAAGTGATGAACGCTGACGACGTGGTGTTTTCGCTCAACCGTATGTACCAGGCTGATTTTCCACCCTACGTGGTGCGCTCGCGCGACCGGCTGTCCAACTTCGTCAAGGTCGAGAAAGTCGACGATCTGACCGTGCGCATCATGGTCGAAAGAGAAGAACCCCTGTGGGAAACCTTGCTGAACCTACAGCAGGTCATGATCATCCCCGAGGACTATACCAAAGGCCTGACTGGCGATCCCAAGGTTGTCGAGCATGACGATTTCGAAGCCTTCTCGCTGGCACCCGTCGGCACCGGCCCCTACCGCGTTTCCGAATTCGTGCCGGGCGAACGTGTTGTCTATGAACGGTTCGACGACTTCTGGGGCGACAAGGCGCCGCTGGCCAAAGCCACCGTACAGCATATCCCCGAAACCGCATCCCGGGTGACGGCGCTGAAAACCGGTGAAGCGCAGATCGTCACCAATATCGCCCCCGATCAGCTGTCGCTGATCGAAAGCGATCAGAACCTGCGCACGGTGGGCAGTGCTACGCCGCTGTTCCACGTCATGATCATGAACGTGAACCACCCCAAGCTGCGCGACCCGCGCATCCGTCAAGCGCTGAGCCTCGCCATCGACCGCGACACGCTGAACGAGGCGCTGTGGCTGGGCAAGGCGGTGGTCCCGTCCACCCACACCCTGAAGGAATACGGCGATCTCTACATGCCGGAGCTCAAGACCTTCGAATACAATCCTGAAGAGGCCAGGGCGCTGCTGAAGGAAGCAGGGTACGACGGCTCCGAGATCACTTTTGATACCCATCCGACCTATTACACCAACGGCATGCTGGCAGCTCAGGCCATTACCGAGATGTGGAAAGAGGTTGGTGTCAACGGTCGCGTCAACATCGCCGAGAAATGGTCGGGCCGCGCGCCCGAGATGATGACCCGCAACTGGTCGAACCCGATGTATTTCGCCGACCCCTTCGGATCCTTCGGCGTGATGTGGGCCCCCAATGGCCCATCCGAGGGTGAAGGTCGCTTCAACACCGATGCAGGCTATGCCGAAATCTGGGAACGCTTCCGCTTCTCGAAAGACGTCGCGGCCCGCAAGCTTGCCTATGGCGAGTTGATGGAGCGCATCAAGCAGGACCCACCAGTGCTGCCTCTCTACCGCCCGTTTGAAAGTTGGGCGATGCGCAAGGACGTGACCTGGGCACCGAAGCCAGGCCACATTCCCTATGTGCTCGACTTCCGCGCAGGCGCTATCTCCTTCGCATCGAACTGATCATAATATGGCCCGCCGCCCAGGCGGCGGCGGGCCTCCGTCCTCCAAATTCTGTCCTCTAAATTCTAGAAAGTCCCCCCTATGAGTGTTCGCCTTGCCATCGTTTCCGATATCCACCACGGAACCCCTTCTGCCACCAAGCGCGGTGATACCGCCATGGGGCTGATGGATGAGTTTTCCCACTACGTGCGCGACGCCAATGTCGATCAGGTACTGGACCTGGGCGACCGGATTTCCGATGTCGACCACGACACTGACCTGCGGCTTGAAGCAGAGGTGGCCGAGGCCTTTCGCGCCGTCGAGAAACCGATCTGGCATCTCAATGGCAACCACGACCGCGATCACCTGAGTGTCGCGGAAAACGAACAGATCCTTGGTCAGTCTCTGGGCCACGAAACCCAGGATATCGGCGGTTGGCGTATCGCGCTGTGGCGGGCAGACACCCGCATCCTGCGCACGCCGGAACACAGCGGTTTTGTGTTGCGTGAAGCCGACCTGTTGTGGCTGTCCCGCACGGTACAAGCCGCAGACCGACCCCTTCTTGTGGTTAGTCACGTGCCAGTGTCGGGCCATTCCCAGATCGGCAACTACTACTTTCAGAACAATCCGGGTTATTCCACTTATCCAATGGCTGATCGCGCCCGTGCTGCTCTGGCGCAGGCCAGGGTGCCGGTGGTCTGCCTGTCGGGGCACGTGCATTGGAACACCGTCACTACCGTCGACGGTATCCCGCATCTGACCCAGCAATCGCTGACCGAAAGCTTCACCACCCAAGGCTCTCCCGCTGGTGCGATGGGGGTGATCGAACTGGGCGAAACCGTCCGGTGGGACGTGGTCGGCGAAGATCCTTATCGTGCCGAAATCACTCCGTCCGTCCGGCGCTGGACCCCAGTCATGCCCGATTTCCGTGATCATCCCGAACAGCGCACCCACACCCCAAAGACCGAGAGCTGAGCCATGACCCGCATCCCCCTTCTGAGTGTCGACAATCTTTGCCTGAACTTCGGATCGCATGAGGCTGTCAAAGGCATATCCTTTGATATTGCGAAGGGGGAAACGGTGGCCCTGGTGGGTGAATCCGGGTCCGGAAAATCTGCAACGGCGCTGGCGCTACTGCGGCTGATCGAACGTGAAGGCGGCCGGATCGCGGGCGGCACCGTTACCCTGCACGGCACACCGGACCTGCAACTCTCCGTGCTCAGCGACCGGCAGATGCAGCGGGTGCGCGGCAACCGGGTGTCGATGATTTTTCAGGAGCCGATGACGGCGCTGAACCCGGTGATGACCCTGGGTGATCAGGTGGCTGAGGTGCTGCGGCTGCATCAGGGGATGGATGCGGCGCAGGCCCGTACCGTAGCGCGCGAGGTGTTCGAGCGGGTAAAGATCCCCGAAGCGGAGCGGCGGCTGAACCAGTTCCCGCATGAATTGTCGGGCGGGTTGCGGCAGCGGGTGATGATCGCAATGGCGCTGGCCTGCCGCCCTGATCTGTTAATCGCGGACGAACCGACAACGGCGCTCGACGTGACGACCCAGGCTGAAATTCTAACCCTGATCCGGCAGTTGCAGGAGGAGATCGGCACCGCCGTGCTGTTCATTACCCATGATATGGGCGTTGTCGCCAATATCGCCGACCGCGTGGTAGTGCTGAAACAGGGCGACAAGGTCGAGGAAGGTCCGGTCACCGACATCTTCAACCGTCCGCAGGCTGCCTATACACAGCACCTGATGGCCGCCACCCCGAAACTTGGCAGTGGCGCGCCCAGGCCTTTGCTGCGCCCCGCCGCTCCGGTGCTTGCGGTTGAAAACCTGGCGGTACGTTTTCCGGTGCGACGTGGACTGCTGCCTGGTGGACATCTTGACTATCACGCAGTGAACGGTGTCTCGCTTTCCATCGCGCCGGGGGAAACCCTGGGGTTGGTGGGCGAATCCGGTTGTGGAAAATCCACTCTGGCCCGCGCCGTGTTGCGGCTGATTGATCCCAGCCAGGGCCGTATCCGGCTGGAGGGGCGCGAAATTACCGGGCTGGATGCTGCCGACATGCGTCCCCTTCGCCAGCGGGCGCAGATGGTTTTTCAGGACCCGTTCGCCAGCCTTAACCCGCGCATGCCCGTGCGCGACCTGATTACCGAACCGGCCCATATCCACCACTGTCTGTCGCGCCGCGACCGCAAGGCGCTGGCCGAGGACCTTTTGCAAAAGGTCGGGCTGGAACCCGCTGCCGCGGACAGGTTCCCTCATCAGTTTTCCGGCGGGCAGCGACAGCGGCTGTGTATTGCCCGCGCGCTGTCGGTCCGCCCAGCCCTGATCGTCGCCGATGAAGCGGTGTCGGCGCTGGACGTGTCGGTTGCGCGCCAAGTCACCGACTTGATGGCGCGGTTGCAGGCCGAGGACGGGGTGTCCTTTCTGTTTATTTCACATGACATCGCCGTGGTCGAACGGGTCAGCCACCGGGTCGCCGTGATGTGGGCTGGTCAGATTGTCGAAACCGGCCCCACCGAGGCGGTGCTGCATAATCCGCAGCATTCCTATACACAGCGTCTCCTTACAGCGGTGCCGGTCCCCGATCCATCGCTGCGTCACGCGCGGCGCCCGAACCTGTCGGCCGTGCAGCCACCAAAACTGGTGCTTCCGGTGGGACAAACGCCGGAATGTTCAGTGATGAGAGAGGTAAGCCCCCGCCACTACGTTGCGGTCCAGCCCCTTGCCGACGCGCTTCTTTCTGCTCGCCCAAAGCACATGCCAGAAGAGAAGGTGACAGATCGTGAAGGTTCCCTATCAACACGGGCCAACCAGTTCGAACAGGTCTGAGGTCCGGATCCAGCCGTAGGGTGTTTCGTCATATTGCATATACGGGTTATTGCATGAACAGAATTAATAGAGGTTGGATCTGAGATATTTTTTGAACCTATGACCTGAGCTTCGCCTCCCGGCCGATGTTTCTCAAGCGCAGCGATGAAAACGTAGGGTTAGCGTCGGGCTGCCACCGCCCGACTAACCTCTGGGCAAGTCCATCAGAGCATTGCCAAACTCGATGAATATCGCAGCATCGACGCAATAATCAGAGGGGGCGTGAATGGCCGCTTGTTCCTTTTTGACACGTGTCTCTCGCACCTGCAGCGAACTTTCGCTCTACGCCGATTTTTTTGAAAAGCTATTCCTTGATCCGTAGGCAAGTGGCTGATTCAATTTCTGTATTGAGCGGGAGGATTAGCGATGATGGGACCGAAGCAGGAAGCGCAAGCGGCGCTGTTCTACGAATTCTCGCTGGAAGATCATATCCCGCAAAACCATCTGCTGCGGTCGATTGAAAGGCATCTCGATCTAAGCAGCATCCGAGGGCATTTGGCAGATTTCTATAGCCACACAGGCCGTCCGTCGATTGATCCAGAACTGCTGATCCGGATGTTATTGGTCGGCTATTGCTTCGGCATCCGGTCCGAACGCCGCCTTTGTGAAGAAGTGCATCTGAACCTGGCGTATCGCTGGTTTTGCCGCCTCGATCTGAGTGACCGCATTCCAGATCATTCTACTTTTTCAAAGAACCGCCATGGCCGTTTCCGCGAGAGTGCGTGTCAGGTCAAAGTAGTCGTCTTTCATTTCTAAGATCGTGGGGTGACCGTGCCACACCATCGGTGCCGGATGGGTTTGGTAACAACAGGATGGCCCAGGCGTTCTACGGGGCGTTTGCCATATCACTGGATCAGGGGCAGTTTGATGATCTGGGTGAAGGCAAGCTGGTCGAAGAATCCCTGTTCATTGATGGCGTGGTGCAGAATGCTGTGCGATCCCACTCGATCAACCCGGCGAGCATCGAAGCGGAAATCCGAAAGGCGCTGTTGCCCCGGCTCTTCAATCTGCTGGGTGGATTGGATTCGGCCAACACTGTGATCGAGCAAGTGGTTGCCATCGTCCGTGCCGGTGATACGAGGCAGCCTTATCGCCTATCCGCGTGGCAAAGCCGCCCTCTTCTGGCTCTCGATTGGTTTCCCGGTGGCGGGATTTAATTGATGGTGACAGACGTTCGGCGGCCCTTACCGCAAAGGCAGAGGCCGCTCTGGTTGCGGATTTCGTCGAGAGTGGTGGGTCAGACGGTACCGCCAATGCCTCGGTGAGCCGAGCCCAGAGGCGAAAGCGCAAATCACCTTCGGAGGCAGTCGATCTGTCCAGATCATCCTGAGCGGCCTGAATCTGTTTTGCAGCGACGTCGACGTTCAAGCCAAGCTTGGCAACAACACCTGCAGCAGCACCCTTTGCAAGAAAAATGCCGTCCACGCATTCGACGAGCGCGATCATTTGACAGATCTTTGCCCGGGTCAGAACCCCAATGCCAGACTGTATGTCGGTGGGGCGGACGATAGGACGGGGAGTATAAGGACTTCGGGAAGAGGTTTCATGATGTTGTCGCCGCGTTGGCCAAGGCATTCAAACTGGCTGTAGGATCACCTGAAACTTCCCGGAATGCCGAAGAAGTTGCCTTTTTCCTGGCAGTGCGCGCAGCCTTGCAAAAATTGGACGTGAAGGGTGGCGCAGCGCGTAATTCCTCGCCTGATTTCGCGATTGAACAAATCTTGAATCGAGCAGTGGCATCCGTGAAAAGGATATTGTGGCGCTTTGGCTATCCACCTGATCTTCAGGCTGACGCGGTCAAACTTGTCATCAAGCAAGCGGAGGCGATGGCGCGCATGATGTAGCTTGGGTGAGAGCGAACATCTTGAGGAAAGCTACGTTGTGGAAACCTGAAACGCTGTTTCTCAGAAATGTTAACCAAGCGATCTCAACGGCATCAGTGGAATAGCATCTTCGATGTTGAAACTGGACCAGATCATATTGATCGTAGCCCGTTTCCAACCGTGAGGTTGCTGGGTGATTCTACTGGCTGTCGCCTCGACCCAGAGCGCAGGTTTGTCTTCGTAAATTATTTTGGTTCTCCTTGGATGCGAGCCATTTCCTCGTTGACAGATTATTGCCAACCACCCTTGCTGAAACGGGCTATTTGGCGCGTAAAACACTTTGATGGAGCATTTTTTAACGCTTCGAGAAAAATGTGATTTTCGCCTTGTTTCCTTTGGAAACCTTCTCTAAACGGGTCAGCGGAGACGTGGCCGAGTGGTCGAAGGCGCTCCCCTGCTAAGGGAGTAGGCCCGGAAGGGTCTCGAGGGTTCGAATCCCTTCGTCTCCGCCAGAAATCTCACCAAGTCATTGGTTTCATTAAAATTAATGCTTGTTGAGATTCTCTTGCCACCAACCTTGCCACCAAAAAACATCCTATTGAATGCAGTGAAATGCAACGGGCTGCTGCTCTGAAGCTTGTTGACTTGACGTGTCTCAAGCCCCGTTGTTTCCACCTTGTGCCCTAGGCCTGGCGGATGTGATGAGCAGCTGGCAAGGGCATCTTGCATCAGCAAATATGGAAAATACCGAATTCGCTCAGAATTCTCTCGAACTCTCAGGCAATTCGAAGCCAATTCTGCTATAGCTAAATCCATACACCACTATGCGCATGAGCAAGCTTTGCCGGGTCAGAAATGCCTCTCCCGGGCAGAGTATTGTTTTGTGCCTAAACAGGAGATCTTCAATAGTGCCCACCCCTGCGAATACCCTTTACCTTTCTGTTGATCAGGTTGCCCACCGTTTCGGCGTGTCCAAAGACTCGATTTGGCGCTGGAAGCGCAAAGGTGATTTTCCCACCCCTGTGAAGTTGGGCGGAACGACCACCCGTTGGCGTCTTATAGACATCGAGGAGTGGGAGGGGCAGCTTGCGTGTGGGCTCGTCTTCAATCTCGATTTCGAGCCGGACGCTTTGATGGCGAGCTAACAGCGGCCTCTTCTCCATCCCCTTGATCCAGCGCCTCTACCTCCAGAGGCGCAACGAGACTTGGCGGCGCGGCTATTGTCGCGCCGGACGCTCCCCTTTTGCCAAAGAGAGACCTCATCGTGACAGACCACATCTCCTCGTTCAGCCCCACCTTCAGCGACAAGAATATCGTTTCCTTTCCTATGAACGCCGAATTGCCGACAAGTGTCGTGCCTGACATGATCACGGATTCATCGCCGGATGGCATGCCCTCCGGTTTCTTCTTGGACGACGATGGCATCTATCACTTGCGGCCGGAAGAAGGTGAGGATCTGATACCGGTCCGGATCTGTTCGCCACTGATGGTGAAGGGGATTTGTCGTAAGCCGAACCTTGCATTGGAAACCCGATGATGATCCTGGCGTTGTCTCACGCCTTTACCGGGCCGCTCCTGTCGGTGTTGGGGCGTGATGGTGGAGGTTTTCATCTGCGCGGTGTCTCGTCGCGCGGTAAGTCCATGCTGCTGGGAGTGGCGGCCTCGGTTTGGGGGGCGCCGTCCTTCGTGCAGAGCTGGCGCGGAACCGACAATGGCATTGAAGGGATCGCTGCAGCCTGCAACGACAGCCTGCTGGTGCTCGACGAGTTGCACCAGGTAGAACCGCGCGTGGCAGGTGAAATCGTCTATATGCTGGCAAATGGTCGCGGCAAGACGCGTATGAATTCCAATGGCAGGTCTCAGCAGACCCTGCGCTGGAGCGTGCCGGTGCTGTCGAGCGGTGAGTTATCTTTGGAGGAGCACACCCGTTTGGCGAAATATGTCGAACGCCGGGTGCTCGAACTGAAACCAACGAAATCCCAGTCGCAGATCGCGAGCGAGGCCGGTTTCCCGAACCCCAACATGGTGACCATGATCAAGAATGGCACTAGCAAGCTGGCTCTGGATCGGGTGCCTTCGATGGCGCGTGCCTTGCGGTGTGATCCGGCCTATCTGATGCGGCTCACTCTGGAACAGGCGATAGGCAGCACGACGGCGGAAGCGGTGATCGATCTCTTTGGCGATCCCGTCACCGTGAATGTTCGCAGCCAGCTTGCGGCACGCCTCGGCGTCATGTTGGCTGCACAAGGCACACATCACGGTGAAACAGGCTTGGCACAGTTCTTGACTGATATGCGCGCACTTGACCGCTCGCAGTCGGAGGCGCTTGATTGGATGCAGGCAAGCGACCGATCTGCTCTTCGAAGAAAGATGGGCGTTCTCAATGGCCGCCTCGTCGGCCCTGTCCCACCTCCTGCGGGCGCTCCTCCGGCCCCTTGGTCCATCAAGAGGGTATCACGGATGTGATCGATGCATCACTTGTCGTGGGTCTGACAGCCGACGAGATGCTTTGGCATGCAGCATCACTCGATGCGAACGTCATGAAAGCCGCTGATTTCTCCCGCACCGAGGACCTTGGGGATCCCGTGGCATTTGCTTGTTGTGCCAGTGATTTCGTGAATGCCCATGCCGGATGGTCACTGCGGGGATACACCGCTGAGCGCCTTGTGATGGACCAACTGATTGCGATGGGAACCATATCCGCCTTGCTGACGCAAGTAACACGCCTGGGCTTGATCTAATTGTCGATGATCAGGCCGTGCAGGTGAAGTGTGGCACCTCGCTTTCCAACCTGACCGTTCACTTCGAAAAGTACCCCGATATCCCCGTGATAGCCAATACCGTACTGGCCCAGCAGGCCGCCGAGAGTGGCGCGCCGTGGGCACACATGGTGACCACCCTACCAGGATTCGAGATTGGTTTAATCGAAGAACAAATCGCTGAGACGCTCGGCCATGCGGCCGATCTCGCTGACCCTGACATCTTGCAGTTCGCTCTGTCGATTGGTGTCCTCCGCGGTGGGATCGAAGTAGCTCAAGGCAGGGTGCCGTTCTCGGACCTGCCTGCCTGGTTGCTCCTCGACGGCGCGTCTCGCGGTGCACTGACCTTTGCGGGCAGCCAGGCCGGAGCCTGGTTCGGTCTGGTCGCTATTGGTCCGGCCGGCGCGCTCATACTGGGCCCTGCAATAGGCGGTGCAGCCCTTCTGGGTAACAACTCCCTAAAGACCGCCGCGCAGAAACACCTGATGGCGGAGTGGCTGCAAGACCTTTTAAGTGCAGCCGAAGGGCTACATCTTGGCCTTGTTGCGACCCTTGAACGCCGCATCCACAACCTTGAGATACGCAACAGCGCCTTCTCCGGTCGAGCATCGCACTCAGAGCTTGACGCATGGATGGCCCGGCGATCGCAAGATGATCTGGTGGCAACCATAGAAGATCTAATATCACTGCGTGCCATGCAGCCAAAAACCGAAGCCGACGTTCTTCGGCTACTGTTCACAGCACGCGACATTGCCCCCACAGATGCAAAGGTGCTTAGTTGCGTCCGAATGGTCGAGAAGTCTCTTGCTCAGAAGCCTGGTCTAAAGACCGTCATGATCGACGCGGGGCGCCCGGCTGCGGATGCAATCCGATCGCGATTGAAAGGCGCTTGGTTCAATCATCGTGAAACGGAAATCGTTGATGATGAGCAGTAGGTGCAGCTGGCCAAGATTTGTCAAATTGGACTGACGAAAGGATAAAATTACCTCTTTACAGGCGCTTACAATCCCTTAGTAGGGGAGCGCCTTCGACCACTCGGCCACGTCTCCGTGGGCGGAGGTATCCAAACAGTCACCAAGGCGCAATAGGGAAAAGTGCTGGACCACAGAAATAATGCAAAATAGGCAGATGAATCGAAAGGTTGGCGCTGAGTAGAGAAATCAGCGGTACGGGGCCTGAGTTGTGTCTCTCTTGTTTTTTGGGCGCGCTTGGGCGCTGGTCTGTCTTTGATCCATGTGGGGGGCAAGGGGATGCCCTTTATATGTTTCAACCGCGCACAAAGGTCGTCCTGCGACCGTAGGGATCGGTAGGGGCGATCTTGCGGTTCCGGCTGTCCGGTTGGTCGTTCTTCAGTGGCATGTTTTTGAGAGCTGTCGCGTGAAATCTATCCATTTGTGTACAACGGGAAATGAATCACTTGCGTTTATAGTGAATTGTGCCAGTAATTCCTACCAAACACCAAATCACCATTGGTGTTGTACACATCATGAAATTCTATGTTCGAAAGGACACCTCTTTGGCCCCAGGAAACGCCCCGTTCAGCCGTGCTGAATATACCCGCCGAATTGCCAAGACCCGCGCTGCCATGCAGCAGGTGGGGATCGAGCTGCTTTTTGTCACTGATCCGTCAAATCAGGCCTGGTTGACCGGCTATGATGGGTGGTCGTTTTATGTGCATCAGGGGGTCCTGCTGGGGCTGGAAGGAGAGCCGATCTGGTGGGGGCGCCATATGGACAGCATTGGTGCCGGGCGCACCTGCTGGATGGGGACGGACCAGATCTTTGGCTATGGCGATCATTATGTGCAGTCGACCCAGTGTCACCCGATGCAGGATCTGGCCGAACATATCACCCGGCTTGGCTTTGCCGGGGCGCGGATTGGCGTCGAGATGGAAAATTACTACTACTCTGCCAAGGCGCATATGGTGCTGGCCGAGGCCTTGCCGCAGGCGAAGCTGCTGGATGCGACTGCATTGGTCAACTGGCAGCGCCTGGTGAAATCCGAAGACGAAATCGATTTTATCCGCAAGGCGGCGCGCATCACCGGAAAGGTCATGTCTACCGCGATCGACCGGGCCGAGCCAGGCCTGCGCAAGAATGATCTGGTGGCGGACATCTATCACGCCGGCATCACCGGGGTTGATGACCTCTGGGGCGACTATCCGGCGATCGTGCCGCTGACGCCGTCGGGGCTGGATGCCACCGCTGCCCATTTGACCTGGGATGGTGCCCCGATGCGAGAGGGGGAGGCCACCTTTTTTGAACTTTCCGGCTGCTACCGTCGCTATCACGCGCCACTGTCGCGGACGGTCTATCTGGGTAAGCCCCCGCAAGAGGTGCTGGATGCCGAGGCAGCCCAGCTGGAAGGAATTGCTGCCGGGCTAGAGGCGGCGCGGGCGGGAAATCGCACCTGTGACATTGCCAATGCTTTTGTCGGGGTGCTGAAAAGTCATGGCATCCACCGGGAAGGGCGCTGCGGCTATCCTATCGGCCTCAGCTATCCACCTGACTGGGGCGAGCGCAGCGCGTCTATCCGCAGTGAGGATGAAACCGTGTTAGAGCCGGGGATGGTGTTCCACTTTATGCCTGCACTCTGGATGGATACCTGGGGGCTGGAAACCACCGAGACCATCTTGATCACCGAAACCGGATCGGCCGAGCCGCTGTGCAACATAGAGCGCAAGCTCTTCGTTAAGGACTGATGCGATGGAGCTGCATGCCCGCACACGGGAAATTCTCAATGACCTGATTGCCTTTCCCTCGGTCTCGAGCGAGAGCAATCAGGCGCTGATCACCTATGCCGCAGGCCTGCTTGATGATTGTGGAGCCAAGATCGATTTCACCACCTCGCCCTGTGGTCGCAAGGCCAATCTCTTTGCCACCCTTGGCCCAGAAGTCGACGGCGGGATTTTACTGTCGGGGCACAGCGATGTGGTGCCGGTCACGGATCAGGACTGGAGCAGCGATCCCTTCAATATGGAGGAGCGCGACGGGCGGCTCTATGGGCGCGGCAGCTGCGACATGAAGGGTTTTATCGCGGCGACCCTGGCCATGGCACCGATCTATGCGACCCAGGTCAATGCCCGGCCAATCCACTTTGCCTTTACCTACGACGAGGAAGTCGGCTGTTTGGGCGCGCAGCATCTTGCCGAAGATCTGACGGCGCGCGGGATATTGCCTGGCGTTGCCATCATCGGAGAGCCCACCGAGATGCGGGTAATCGAGGGGCACAAAGGTTGTTATGAATATAGCACCCATTTCCATGGCCTGCCGGGGCACGGCTCGGCCCCCGACCTTGGCGTCAACGCGGTGGAATATGCCGTGCGCTATGTATCAGAGCTTTTGCAGCTGAAACAGCGCCTGCGGGGCATGGCCCCTGTTGTCAGCCACTTTGATCCGCCCTGGACGACGGTAAATGTTGGGGCGATGCAGGGCGGTGTCGCCCATAATGTGATCGCCCCAAAGGCGCAGGTCGATTGGGAAATGCGCCCGGTCTGCGCCCGTGACGCGGATCTTGTCAAAACCGAGCTGCGCCGCCTCTGCGAAGAAGAGCTCTTACCAGAGATGCGCCAGATCTATCCCGAGGCGGATATCACGGTGGAAACCATTGGCGAAGTGGCCGGGCTGGAGCCCATGGCCGAGAATGAGGCCCGCCGTATCATGTCCGAACTCACCGGGGCCAATGGCGCCGATCTGGTCGCTTTTGGTACCGAGGCTGGTATTTTCCAGGCTCTGGGCATGGATGTGGTGGTCTGTGGCCCCGGTTCAATCAATCAGGCGCATAAGGCGGATGAGTATCTATCCCTGGATCAGCTGGATCAATGCCTGTCCGTGCTCAAGAGACTTGGGGGATATCTTTAGGTGACCCAGGTTCCTTTGACGCAAGAGGCATTGGCAGATGAGGGGCTGACGGTGCGGGATCGTCATGCCCTGATGCACCATGAAATCCGCCAGCGGATTTGCCTGCTCGACTATCTGCCGGGGATGCGCCTTTCCGAGGCGGCCCTGGCAGAAGAATTCGGCACCAGCCGCACTCCGATTCGCCGGGTTCTGGCCCGGCTCGAAGATGAGGGGCTGGTGCAGTCCTTTCATGGGGTGGGGACCCTGGTTACCGATGCGGATTTTGATGCGCTGGAACAGGTCTACCGGCTGCGGGTGGAACTGACGGCCATGACCGGGCGACTGGATCCGGTGCCGCCGGATTTCGGGTATATTGCCCGCTTTGATCAATTGGTCCTGCGCGGCGCAGCCATTGTACAAAGCGGCACGGCGCGTGCCTTTACCCAGTTTGACATCGATGTATTTCTGACCCTGCAAGAGCTGACAGCCAATCAGCCGCTGCGCCAGACGCTAGAGCGGCTGTATTTTCAGACCAAGCGGCTCTGGCTGCGGGCGGCAGAGGAAGCGCAGCTGGATCTGGAAGAGGAGTTTAAGATCTTCCAGCATCAGCTGGAGGCCATCCAATGCGCCCTGAAGTCCGGCGATGTCGAAGCGGTGGCGCATATTCAGCGCGCCCATATTTCCATGAGTTTTAACCGGTTACAACAAAAGGCCCGCTAAAGCGCGGCGCCCTTTGCCCGCGACTTCTGGTGCTGCCTGTAGTGCGGGCAGGCCGTTGAAATTCTGCGCAATTTTGCATCGCAGTTCCCAGTCATTTTCTCGGCGTTTTGCTTTGGCGCTGGCAGATCGGCGGCCAGCAAGACAGGCTGTGTTTTAGGGTTTAATATTTTAACCTTGAAATAAAAGCAGGATGCCGCTTACAGTTTCCTCAAGACTTGCCCGCGATAGACTGCGGGGCCCCTGTCCGGCCAAGGCTCCGTTAGAGAGTGCGCGGAATGGGGGTAAGAATAACTGGCGCCGCCCGTCGGATGTGGGAATAGTAACGCCATGCACCTGCGGCCAACGCAGGGCGAAAGCCTGAAGTACTATGGGAGTATGTAAGACATGAAAATTCTAAAATCACTTGCAGTGGCAACGGCTGTGTCGACGCTGGCCTTGGCGGCCCATGCTGAGACCAAGATCGGCATGATAACCACCCTGTCCGGCGGTGGTGCCGGGCTGGGCGTAGATGTGCGCGATGGCTTTATGTTGGCCATTGAAGCCGCAGGCCGCGACGATGTTGAGGTGGTGATCGAGGACGATCAGCGCAAACCCGAAAGCGCCGTGCAGATTGCCGACCGCATGATCCAGTCCGAAAAGGTCGATATCATGACCGGGATCATCTGGTCGAACCTGGCTATGGCGGTGGTGCCTGCGGCGACCGCGCAGGGGGTGTTTTACCTCTCGCCCAATGCCGGGCCTTCAGCGCTGGCCGGTAAGCGCTGCCACAAGAACTATTTCAACGTGGCTTGGCAGAACGATAACCTGCATGAAGCGGCAGGAGCCTATGCCAATGATGCGGGCCTGAAAAACAGCTTTATCCTGGCGCCGAACTATCCGGCGGGCAAGGATGCGCTGACCGGCTATAAACGCATGTATGGCGGGGAACTGGCGGGTGAAATCTACACCAAGCTGGGCCAGACCGACTATGCGGCTGAGATCGCGCAGATCCGGGCATCGGGTGCTGACTCGGTCTATTTCTTCCTGCCCGGTGGCATGGGGATTTCCTTCCTCAAGCAATATGCTGACAGCGGTGTGGACCTGCCGGTTGTTGGCCCGGCCTTCAGCTTTGATCAAGGCATCCTGCAGGCAGTTGGTGCAGCCGCGCTGGGGATCAAGAATACCTCGCAGTGGAACAAGGATATCGACAATGCGGCCAATGTGGCCTTTGTTGCCGACTTCCAGGCGAAATACGGCCGCCTTCCCTCGCTCTATGCAAGTCAGGGCTTTGACACCGCCAATCTGATCTTGAGCGCCTTGGACAAGGCTGATGTTTCGGATCAGGATGCTTTCCGGGCAGCCCTGGAAGCGGCTGAATTTGACTCCGTGCGTGGTGACTTCAAGTTTGGCAACAATCATCACCCGGTGCAAAACATCTATGTGCGCGAAGTGATCCAGGAAGGCGATGTCTTTACCAACAAGATCATCGCCACCGGTCTGACTAATCACGCGGATGCCTACGCATCCGAGTGCAACATGTAACAGACCTTGAATGGTGGGGCCGCGCTGTGGCGTGGCCCCGACCCAAGGAAAGAAACCCCCATGTCTCTTATTCTCATTCTTGAGCAGGTCCTGAACGGTTTACAGTTCGGGGTCATGCTCTTCCTGATGGCTGCTGGTCTGACCCTGGTCTTTGGCGTCATGGGGTTGATCAACCTCGCCCATGGTGCGCTGTATATGGTGGGGGCCTTTGCTGCCGCCGCTGTGGCAGGCTGGACCGGCTCCTTTGTGCTGGCGCTGATGGCCAGTCTTGCTGCTGCCGCTGCCGCAGGCGCGCTGGTAGAGGTCACGGTCATCCGTCGCCTGTATGATCGCGACCATCTGGATCAGGTTTTGGCGACCTTTGCGCTGATCCTGATCTTTTCCGAAGGCACCCGCTGGCTGTTTGGATCCTTCCCGCTGTTTCTGGATGTGCCGAGCTATCTGTCTGGCCCGGTGATGCTGCCGGGGGGGATACAGTATCCGCTTTATCGTCTGGCGATTATCGTGATTGGTCTGGTGGTCGGTGCTGGCTTGTTCTGGCTGATTGCGCGAACGCGCATCGGTGTGCAGATCCGCGCTGGCGAGGCCGACCGTGAGATGATCGCAGCGCTGGGCGTCGATATCTCCAAGCTCTACACGCTGGTCTTTGCGCTGGGGGCCGCGCTTGCCGGTCTGGCCGGTGCGCTGGTGGGCGCGATCCAGTCGGTGCAGGTGGGCATGGGGGAGCCGGTGCTGATCCTGGCCTTTGTGGTCATCGTCATTGGCGGTATCGGCTCGATCAAGGGTGCCCTGGTTGGCGCGCTTTTGGTGGGGTTGACAGATACGCTGGGTGGGGTCTTCCTGCCGCGGCTGTTTTCCATTGTGATGGAACCTGCCGCTGCCGCCTCTGTTGGTGCGTCGCTGGCTTCGATGCTGATCTATATCCTGATGGCGGCTGTGCTGCTGGTGCGCCCGTCGGGCCTATTTGGAGGGAGCGCATAACATGGGGCGCGAAAGAGTTTTCAACGCAGCTATGTTGCTGGCCCTGCTGGCGGTGCCGCTGTTCGCCTGGGGGCTGGATGAGCCCTTTATCATCACGCTGGCCACCAAAGTCGCCATCCTGGCGCTGGCGGGCGTTGGGCTGAACATCGCCCTGGGTCTGGGCGGATTGGTCAGCCTGGGTCACGCAGCGTTTTTTGGTATCGGCGGCTATGCCATGGGCATTCTGGCCTCGCATGCGCAGAATTACGAGCCGCTGTTTAGCTGGCCCTTTTTGTTTGAGGGCAGCAATCAGATGCCGCTGATCTGGCTGGTGGCCGTGCTGGCAAGCGCGGCGGCGGCGCTGGTGATCGGGGCGCTGTCGTTGCGCACCTCGGGGGTCTATTTCATCATGATCACCTTGGCTTTTGGCCAGATGTTGTATTACTTCGCCATTAGCTGGTCTGCCTATGGCGGCGAGGATGGCCTGTCGATCTGGGTGCGCAATGAAATGCCGGGGCTGAATACCCTTGATCCGATCCAGTTTTTCGCTGTCACCTTTGTCATCCTCTGTTTGACCCTGTGGTTCGCGGCGCGTCTGGCGCAATCGGCCTTTGGGCTGGCACTGTCTGCAGCGCGCCAATCGCAAGAACGGGTGGAAACCGTGGGGCTGACCCCGTTCAAGCTGCGGCTTATGGCTTTTGTCATCTCGGGCGCGATCACCGGGTTGGCGGGGGCGCTGTTTGCTGATCTCAACCGTTTCGTCAGCCCAACCATGCTCAGCTGGCACACCAGCGGCGAGATTATGATCTTTGTCATCCTTGGCGGGGTTGGGCGGCTGTATGGTCCGCTGGTTGGCGCGGCAGTCTATATCCTGCTGGAGCATCTTCTTGGTGGGATCAGCGAATATTGGCAGATCTTTCTAGGGCTTTTGCTGCTGGGCATGGTGCTGTTTGCCCGTGGCGGGCTGATTGGCGCGCTTTTGGGCCGGGAGGTGGCGCATGACTGATCCGGTTCTGCAGGTCCACAACCTGTGCAAAAGCTTTGGCGCGCTGAAAGCCAGCAATGATGTGTCACTGGATCTGCGCCCCGGAGAAATCCATGCGCTGATCGGACCCAATGGCGCAGGGAAATCCACCCTGATCAAGCAGATCTCGGGCGGATTGACCCCGGATGCCGGCCGGATAGAGGTGCTCGGCCGAGATGTAACCGCACTGGATACCGTGGCGCGGGCGCGCATGGGGCTGGGGCGCACCTTTCAAATCTCATCCTTGGCAATGGAATTTTCGGTGCTGCAAAACGCGGTGCTGGGGGCTCTGGGTGCGCGGCGGGCACGCGGCGGTCGCTTGGGGCTGTTTCGCAATGTGATGAAGGACACGGCGCTGCTTGATACCGCGCATGAATCCCTGGCGCGAGTGGGTCTGGAAACCGCTGCACAGGCGCGCACCGCCGATCTGTCCCATGGGCAGCGCCGCCAGCTAGAGGTGGCCGTGGCGCTGACTCTGAAACCACGATTGTTCCTGATGGATGAACCCATGGCGGGGCTTGGGGCCAGTGGCTCGAAAGAGCTCACCGGGTTTCTCGACGACCTGCGCCGAGAGGCACCGATCCTCTTGGTGGAACATGATATGGACGCCGTCTTTGCCCTGGCGGACCGTATTTCGGTGCTGGTTTACGGCACGGTCATCGCCACCGGCACTGCAGATGAAATTCGCACCAATCCCGAGGTGCGCCGTGCCTATCTTGGCGAAGAGGAGCTGACATGAGCCTGTTGAAAGTTCAGGGGCTGAACGCCTCTTATGGTCCCTCGCAGGCGTTGTTTGGGGTTGATCTGTGCCTTGAAGAGGGCGAAGTCCTGGCGCTGATGGGACGCAACGGCATGGGCAAAAGTACCACAATCAAGGTGATCTGTGGCATGCTTGCGGCTTCTGCTGGCGAGCTGGAGTTCGCCGGGGCTGACCTGCGGCAGATGAAATCGCATCGGATTGCCCGGCTGGGCATTGGTCTGGTGCCCGAGGGGCGGCGGTGTTTTGCACCGCTGACGGTTGAGGAAAACCTGACTGCGGCCGCCCGCCCCGGCGAGTGGACCTTTGACAAGGTTGCGGCGCTGTTTCCGCGTCTGGCAGAACGGCGCAGCCAAAAGGCGGCGTCCTTGTCGGGGGGCGAGCAGCAGATGCTGGCGATTGGTCGCGCGCTGATGACCAACCCGCGCTTGTTGATCCTGGACGAGGCCACCGAAGGCCTGGCCCCGGTGGTGCGGCAGGAAATCTGGGCCGCCATAGCCCAGTTGAAATCGCAAACCGGCATGGCCATTCTGGTGGTGGACAAAACCCTGAAAGAACTGGCGCAAGTGGCCGATAAGGCGGTGATCCTGAATAAAGGACAGACGGTCTGGGCCGGGGATATGCAGGCGCTGACACCGGATCTGACCGATCGCTTCCTTGGGGTTTGAGGCCTGATTTGTTTCAGGGGCCATAGGCAGAAGTCCTGTCTATGGCTCCATCTATCGCCTCAGGTCTGGCGGTCTCTGGGCTGGAACAGGCCCCAGCGCAGCTGCGTGTCCCGGGCCAGTTTCCACAGCACCAGCAGGGTGAGTGCCGCCAGCATGACTTCGGCCATTGGTCCTGCATACCAGACACCGATTTCACCAAACAGCAGCGGCAGCAGAAAGGTCAGCGGGATGGCAAAGGCATAGGTCTTGCTTAGCCCCAGAATGGCGGCCTTGGTGGCGGATCCAATCGCCTGAAAATAGCCTGCCAGCATCATCAATGGCCCCATCAGGAAAAACACGCAGGTCATCACCGGCAGGATGCGGGCCACTTCACTGATCACCGCCGGATCATCTACAAAGGCACTGGCAATCCAGCGGGGGCTGCGGGTCACCAGCAGCTGCACCAGCGTACAATAGGCAAAGGAGGTGGTCAGCGCGATTTTCAGACTGGCATCAGAACGCAGCCACAATTGCGCCCCGTAGTTGTTGCCGGTGATCGTCTGCATCGCAAAGGACAGCCCCAAAAGCGGCAGGAAGGCAAAGGTTATCACGCGGGTGATGATCCCATAGGCCGAAACGATATCCGGATATTCAGGCCCACCAAACCATTGCAGGGTTGTGATAATGGCTGCAGAGCCAAGTGCGAGGCCAAGAAAGTTGAGACTTTGTGGTGCGCCCAGGGCAAGGATCCGCCCCCAGTTCTTGCGCATTGAAAACTGTATCAGCGAGGTGGGGCGCAGCAGGGTTGCGCCCCGAAACCGAAAGCCCAGGATGATCAGAAACGCCAGCGCCTGCGCGGCCGCGGTACCATAGGCCGACCCCGCCACGCCAAGGTGGAATTTGGCAATCAGCAGATAGTTGAAGCCTATATTCGCCAGCGAGACGAGCAGGCTCATCGCGGCCATAAAGCCGACACGGCCCTCGTTGCGCAGGGCGTCAGAATTGACCGATAGAATGAACAGCAGCGGTGAAAACAACACGGTGATACGCAGATAGATCGTCCCCATCTCGGACAGATCCTGCAAACCTCCTGCCACCAATAGCGCCATGGGCCGCCCCAGAAATATAAACAGCAGGATAAGGAATAGCCCAAGGCAGAGCGCCAGCCCATGCGCGCCCGCATAAATACCCTGCGCCCGCGCGTGGTCATTGGCACCGAAGGCGCGGGCCAGTAGGCTGGACATGCCATTGGATACCAGTGTCGAAAGCGCCACGATCAACATGTAGATTGGAAACATCAGGGTGACGGCGGCCAG
Source organism: Pseudophaeobacter flagellatus (assembly GCF_021228235.1). Classification (GTDB taxonomy): domain Bacteria; phylum Pseudomonadota; class Alphaproteobacteria; order Rhodobacterales; family Rhodobacteraceae; genus Pseudophaeobacter; species Pseudophaeobacter flagellatus. The sequence goes on along the minus strand of NZ_JAJQRG010000006.1, from coordinate 182,728 downwards.
GGCCTCTGGGCCGACGTAGATGCCAAGAAACAGCGCGTCTGTTACAGAAAGCAACCCGTTCATGCCCATCACCAGGATGATAGGCAGCGCGGTTTTAAGGTAGATCAGGCCAAGCGGGCCATCGGTAAAACTGTTTGGGGGGCTTTGTGTCATGTCCCATATCCCTTTGGTCAAATCGCGTCTGTCGGAAAGGGGACCCGCATTGCCATCCACGCGATTGGCGGAAAGGAAATAGAAAACAAACTGGGTAGAGCTTTACCGGGACAAATGTCTGCGGGTGGCAGGCGTCTACGGCCTGCCTATTGTCTAGGCGGCATTTGATTTTTGGTCAAGCAACGATGCGTCAGGCGCACCGCAGAAGCAAGGCATAAAGAATGTCTCTGGTCTCTGGTCCGGTCCAGCGCCTAGCCATCAACAGGGTGGCGGCGTCGGACTGTATCGCCACGGCCGGGCAGCGACAGTTGCGCATCGCCACGCGGGCTGCGCGAAATCACCCGTCCCTTGGCCACCACGGCCAGACGGGCGGGGCGCAGGCGCACCGCTTCCGTTGGATCACCCGCATCCAGCACCACCAAAGAGGCCTGCGCGCCGACCTTTAGTCCGTAGTCCTGGGCCCCAATGATCTGGGCATTGGTTTCGGTCACCATGGTAAAGCAGCGGGCCATTTCGTCTGGATGGGTCATCTGCGCCACATGCAGCCCCATAAAGGCGACATCCAGCATGTCGCCGGTGCCCAAGGAATACCAGGGATCGCGCACACAATCCTGACCCCAGCCAACCAGGATACCATGCGCCTGCATTTCCTTCACCCGCGTCAAGCCACGCCGTTTAGGGTAGCTGTCGTGGCGCCCCTGCAGCACGATATTGATCAGCGGATTGGGGATGGCCGAAATCCCGGCCTCTGCAATCAGCGGCAGCAGTTTTGAGACGTAGTAATTGTCCATCGAATGCATCGAGGTCAGATGCGACCCCGCCACCCGGCCTTGCAGGCCTAGCCGCGTGCTTTCATAGGCGAGGGTTTCAATATGGCGCGACATCGGATCATCGCTTTCGTCGCAGTGCATATCGACCATCAGGCCCCGTTCGGCAGCGATTTCACACAGATCCCGTACCGAAGCGGCACCATCCGCCATGGTGCGTTCAAAATGCGGAATGCCGCCCACCACCTCGACGCCCATATCCAGTGCGCGTAAAAGATTTTCGCGCCCGGTGAGGCTGCGGTACAGCCCGTCTTGCGGGAAGGCGACTAGTTGCAGGTCGATGTAGTCTTTGACCTTTTCGCGCACCTCCAGCATGGCGGTAACGGTGTTCAGGTGATCCGGCGTGGTGTCGACATGGCTACGTATCGACAGCAGCCCCAGACTGGCAGCCCAGTCGCAGTAGCTGAGGGCGCGGTCCACCATGTCATCCACCGATGTCTGATCGCGCAGCTCTCCCCAGAGGGAAATGCCTTCCAGCAGGGTGCCAGAGGCATTCACCCGTGGCAGACCGTAGGACAGGGTGGCGTCCAGATGAAAATGCGGGTCCACAAAGGGGGGCGCGACCAGGTCACCAGTGGCGTCGATCACCTCTTTGGCGCTGGCCTCAATCCGTGGTTCGATTGCAGCAATGCGATTTCCGGTAATGGCAATATCACGCGCAGTGCCGTCGGGCAGGGTGCCACCCTTGATCAGCAGGTCAAACATCATCTTTCGCCTTTGTTGAAGGGCACCATCAGGGCGTTGGGGATTTCAGCGCGGCGCGACATGACCACAAGGGCCAGAATGGACAGGAAATAGGGCATCATCAGAAAGACCTGATAGGGAATGACGGCACCTATGCCGGTTTGTTGCAGGCGTATCTGTAGTGCGTCAAAGGCGGCAAACAGGATGGCACCCAGCACCGCCTTGCCGGGTTTCCAGGCCCCAAAGACCACCAGGGCAATGCAGATCCAACCGCGCCCGTTCACCATGTCAAAAAAGAAGCTGTCAAAGGCCGACAGGGTCAGAAAGGCACCGCCCACGGCCATGAAACCGGACCCGACCGTGACCGCCCCCATGCGGATTGCGGTGACCGACAGGCCCTGCGCCGCCACCGCCGATGGGTTTTCCCCAGCCGCCCTCACCGCCAGCCCCAGCGGGGTGCGGTACAGCACCAGCGCCGTCAGCGCCGCCAGTACAAAGGCCGCATAGGTCAGCGGGGTTTGCGAAAACAGCGCTGGGCCAACCAGCGGGAGGTCCGACAGTAACGGGATTTCATAGGGTTGAAAGGCGGTGATCTTGGGCGGCGATGAGACCTCGGGCAGGACTACGCGGTAGGTGTAAAACGTCAGCGATGTGGCCAGCAGGGTCAGACCAATGCCCACCACATGCTGCGAAAGCCCGAAAGGCACGCTGAAGATGGAATGCACCAGTCCCAGCATCATGCCCGTCAGCATCGCCACGGCAACCCCGCCCCAAAGCGGCAGCCCGGCCCAGACCGCGATCCAGCCGGCAAAGGCGCCGGCCACCATGATGCCCTCGATGCCGAGGTTCAAAACCCCGGCTCGTTCGCAGATCAGCTCTCCGATGGTCGCAAAGATCAAGGGCGATGCAATGCGGATGGCAGCGGCCCAGAAACTGGCGGAGAGCAGAATGTCAAAAAGATCCATATCAGTCTCTCCGCACGCGGAATTTGGTCAGCAGGATTGCCAGCACCATGAACAAGAGCGCCGAGGCTAGCATGATATCGGCGATATAGCTGGGTACACCGGCAGCCCGGCTCATACTGTCGGCGCCAACAAAGATGGCCGCCACAAACAGCGCCGCCAGTACCACGCCCAAGGGGTGCAGCAGGGCCAGCATGGCCACCACGATGCCCGTATAGCCAAAGCCGGGGCTCAGATCGCTGGTCAGCGCCCCCTTGAGGCCCGAAACCTCGGAAAAACCTGCAAGACCGGCAAGCCCACCCGACAAAAGCGCGGTTTTCAGGATCACGCGGGTTACCGGAATGCCTGCAAACCTGGCGGCTTCGGCGTTTTGGCCTACAGCGCGCATCTCATAGCCAAGGGTGGTGCGGGTGTTGATCACCCAGACCAGCAACGCCGCGACCAAGGCCAGGCCAAAGCCCCAGTGTATGCGCAGCCCTTCGACCAGACGTGGCAAACGGGCCTCAGGCAGTAGCCGGGCCGATTTTGGCCAGCCCATGCCCATCGGGTCCTTCAGCGGGCCTTCCAGCAGGTAGGAAACAAACAGCAAGAAGATGAAGTTGAACAGCAGGGTGGTGACCACCTCATCTACCCCTAGCCGGGTTTTTAGCAGCGCCGGTCCCAACAAGAGGGTGGCGCCGGCAAACATTGCGGCAATGGCACAAAGCGGCAGCATCAGATAGGCAGGCAGCCCCAACGCCCCGGTGCCCAGTACCACGGTCAGCACCGCCCCGGCATAAAGCTGCGCCTCGGCACCGATGTTCCACAGTTTGGCGCGAAAGGCCACGGCAATGGCCAGCCCGGTGAAAATCAGCGGCGTGGCACTGTTGAGCGTTTCCAGCAGGGCGAATTTGGAGCCAAAGGCACCTTTCACGATCAGGCCAAAGACAGAAAAGGGATTGCCCCCGGCGATCAGTGCCAGCAGCGTCGCAACCGTGAAGGTGGCCAGCAGCGCCAGCAGGGGCGGCACAATGCGACGGGCGGGGCTGGGGGCGGCAATCGGTTCAAGTCGCATTGGGCGACTCCGCGTCAAACCCATGGCCGGCCATCCAGGCCCCAAGATCTTCGGCGCGCATGGTGCCGCGGCCAAATCCGGGGCTGAGCCGCCCTTCTGAGATCACATGGATCACATCGGAAAGTTGCATGATTTCATCCAGATCCTCGGATATCAACAGCACGGCCGCACCACGATCGCGGGCTTTGGCTAGTGCGCCATGTACATAGTTTACCGCACCAATATCTAGCCCGCGCACTGGCTGGTTGGCCAGAATGATCTGCGGTGCCTCTTCCAGAACGCGGCCCAGGATCAGTTTTTGCATATTGCCGCCAGACAGCAGGCGAATGCGAATATCGGGGCCGGGGCAGCGCACATCGTAGGTTTTGATCAGATCCTTGGTGAAGGCGCGTGCCTGTGCCCAGTTCATCCAGCCTCGGCGGCTGAAGCGACTGGCATAGGTCTCCAGAATCGCGTTCTCGGTTAGGTCGAAATCGGCAATGGTGCCGGTTTTGTGGCGATCTTCGGGAATGCGGGCGATGCCCTTGGCAATGGCGGTGCGCGGGGTCCAGCGCTGGACTGCTGTGCCGTTCATCTCCATCTCGCCGCTGGTAGGGGTGATCAGCCCTGACAACAGATCCGACAGGGCGGCCTGCCCATTGCCAGAGACCCCGGCCAACCCGATGATCTGACCTGCCGCCAGTTCCAGGTTCAGGGATTTCAGCCCGGGCGCGGCGCCCTGATCCGGGGTGGTGACCCGGCGTAGCGATAACAGCGACGCGCCGGGCGCGCCGGTTTCAATGCTGGGGGCGCTGACTTCAGAGCCGACCATCAGGGCCGCCAGATCTTCGCGATTGGTCTGATTGGTGGCGCGTTCGGCTGCCAGCTTGCCGTGGCGCAGCACCACAACCCGGTGCGAAATCGCCATGACTTCGTGCAATTTGTGGCTGATGAAAATGACAGACAGCCCGGTTGCGATGGCCTCGCGCAGGGTGGCGAACAGCGCCTCTGCTTCTTGTGGGGTCAGCACGGCGGTTGGTTCATCCAGAATCAGGATCTTGGCATCCCGGTACAGGGCTTTCAGGATTTCCACCCGCTGGCGTTCCCCCACAGTCAGGCGGCCCACCTTGGCATTGGCGTCCACCTTCAGGTGAAACTGATCTGACAGGGCGCGAATGCGGGCCTTGGCCTGTGCAGGCTTGAGACGTGGCGCAGTCAGGGGATCAACCCCCAGCACGATATTTTCCCAGACGGTCAGGTTATCGGCCAGGGTGAAATGCTGGTGCACCATGCCGACACCCGCATCCAGCGCCGCACGGGGCGCGCCGGGGGGCAGCGTCTGGCCAAACAATTCAACCGTGCCTTCATCCGCGGTGTACTGGCCAAACAGGATGTTCATCAGCGTGGTCTTGCCGGCACCGTTTTCGCCCAGCAGGGCAATGACTTCGCCGCGATGCAAATCAAAGCTCACGCCTTCATTGGCCGTGACCGGACCAAAGCGTTTGGTAATACCTTGAAGGCGCAGGACAACCTGCGCCTTTGTTGTGTTGTTCATGCGATCAGGCCCAAATCAAGAGGATTTGGGCTCTTCGTCATTGATGGCCACCGCATAGGAGCCATCTTTGATCGCCTGGGTGCGCTGGGCCACCAGATCCAGCGCCTCTTGCGGGATCTTGCCTTCAAAGGTGCCGTAGGGGGCCAGTGAACAGCCGCCCTTGGCCATATACGAATAGGGGCCGTAGTCCTTGGCGGTGAAGCTCCCGGTTTTGACCGCTGCAATGGCGGCATCCAGCGTCGGTTCAAAATGCCACAGCGCCGAGGCGGCAACCGTATCGGGGTAGTCCGACTGGGTGTCGATCACATTGCCAATGGCCAGCAGGCCTTTTTCCTTGGCTGCATCCGAAACGCCAAACCGTTCCGCATAGAGCACATCCGCGCCGTTCTCGATCATTGCAAAGGCGGTTTCCTTGGCTTTTGGCGGATCGAACCAGGAGCCGATGAAGGAGACCTGGAATTTCATATCGGGGTTCATTTCACGCGCGCCGGACATGAAGGCATGCATCAGGCGGTTGACTTCGGGGATCGGAAAGCCGCCAACCATGCCGATATTGCCGGTCTTGGACATGGCGCCTGCCACGATGCCGGACAGGTAAGAGGCATCCTGGATGTAGTTGTCAAAAACTGCGAGGTTTGGCACCGCCGCGTCTTCCTTGAAGGAAGAGCCCATGAGGAAGGCAACATCCGGGTAATCGGCCATAACTTCGCGCGCTTCGGCTTCGACGCCAAAGATTTCGCCGATGATCATGGAGTAGCCGCTTTCGGCATATTCTCGCATGACGCGGGAATAGTCAGAATTCGAGGTATTTTCAGAATAGCTGTAAGCGATGTCGCCTCGGTCCTGAGCGGTGAGGGCGGCAACATGGATGCGGCTGACCCACTGCTGTTCCACCGGAACTGTGTAGATGCCGGCCACTTTGATAGGCTCTGCCGCCAGGGCTTTGCTGGCAGAAAGGCCCAGACCCGCAGTCAGGGCTGTGGCAGCGCTGGTGGCTAGAAAATGACGGCGCGATACTGCGCCCAAAGTCGATTTTGACATAAAGCTATCCCCGGTTTGATTGGCCGACCCTTGGCGGATCTTGTCCAAAGGGTAAAAATTCCGGGCGGCTAAGGCAAGGAAGCTTTGCCTATTATTGCATCATATCGGAAAGATTGATCATTTGTTGCGCATTAAGGAGGGCCGTATCAGAGTTTGTGCGTAAATTGCACAGATTGACGCCCGGAACAGTGCGGCGCACTGGCCAGGTTTCCCTTGGCCAGCGCGATTGCGCTATCTGCGCTCCCTTAGACACCGGCCATGCGGTTTAGCTGCTGTATTCCAATTTGGCACCGGGGAACTGGGCGATTATGGCCGGGGCGGCGGGTTTTGGCAGCAGGCAGAGCGCGGTTGACAGCCCGTCCGCCAAGGCCGCCCGAGGGGCGCTGACTGACACCAGGCGGCTGGGCTGCGCACCTTTGCCATTGCGCGGATCCAGAATATGGCTTGTACCGTTGCCAACCAGTGTGCCCGCCGCCGCCGAGGTGGCCAGGGCACGATCCGACAGGCTGAGCCGGGCGCGCAGATCGCCATCTGGCGATACAATACCAGCCTGCCATGGGCGTCCCTCGGGGCGCTGCCCCATGGCGGCAATCTCGCCCATGTCTAGCAGCAGGTTCTGCAGTCCTTCGGCCCGTAGCAAATCGGCAATTTTGTCGGTGATATAACCCTGGGCAATACCATTGAGCGTCAGCGCCATGCCTGGACGCAGAAAACGGATTTCCTGGCTGTTATAGCGCAGATGTTGCCAGCCCAACGGTGCCGTCGTTGTTTCTTGTCCTAGGGCGAGCGCCTGCCACAGCGGCTGAATGCTGGGATCAAAGGCACCATGGCTTGCCGTATTCAGGCTGGCCGACAGGCTGAGCACATCCAGCAGCTCTGGTGCGGGGGCGCGCAGGCGGCCCTGCGCGTTGAGCCGGACCAATTGCGCGCCCGGCTGATACAGGCTGAAGATGGCTTCCAGACGCAGCAATTCGGCCTCGACCTTGGCAAAAATCGGTGCTGCGGCGTTTTGGGTCAGGCCGGAAATCACCATATGGGCTGAAGCCCCCATGGCGCGGCCTTGCCAGCGCGCCTGAGGTGTTGCGGCGGCAACCGGGCCGACAGCCAGGCTGGCGGCGGAAATGGCAAGAAACCGGCGGCGGGGCAGGCGGGAAGTCATGAGGGGGTCTCCAGTATCAGCTCTAGATCGACGGGGGCCAGGACGGTCTCGGCGGGGATTTCATCAAGGGTCGCAAGGGAACCGCCATACCGGGTGGCAAAGGCAGTGGCGTCGGCGCGTTGGGCAAAGGGCACGATCTCGGGTGCCCCCATGCCGCCGGCCACCGGGCTGTCGATCACAAAGATAGCGTCAGCGGCAGCGATCCAGTTGCCAGGGCCGGGGCTGTCCCAGTTCTTGGCGACGCCCATATCGCTGACATAAACGGCTGTGATATCGGCCTCGCGCTCGGGTCCCTTGAGATAGGCCAGCAGATCGCGCACCTGGGCAAAGAACAGCGGCGCGGGATGCCCGTTTAGGTGAACCTGTCCCTTGGGGCCGCCATGTTCGGCGATGTTCATCTGGCAAAAATAGCTCAGCGCTGTTTCGGTCAGGGCGACCGGTTCTGGCGCTGCTTTGGCCTCTTCCTCCTGGCAGGCCGAAAGCGCCAGGCAGGCCAGCACAAGACACAGGTTACGGGTCAGGGGGCGGGCAGAGATGTGTTGAAGTGGCTTCATGGTTCCAGCCTTTGGAATGCGGTGCGGGCCAGGGCAAAGCCCAGCACGGGCCAGAGCAGGAGCGAGAGCGGCGCGGCCCAGGCGGGCAGGCTGGCGGCGGCGCCGGCCATGCCACTGGTCAGGGCGACGCTTTCAGAGGCGGCGATATTCCACAGACGGAAGGCGTCGGCCGGGTTGGCCACCATTACCCAGGGAAACAGCTGTTGGGTGAAAATCCCTTCGCTGTCCATCACCACCGCCCCCAGCAGGGCCAGATCGTATAGAACCACAAAGACCAGCCAGAGCCCGGCCGAAAGACCCGCCGCCGCTGTTGTGCTGCCGGCCAGTGCCGACAGGCAATAGCCCAGCATCAAAAAGACCGCCCCCAGAAGGATCGAGGTCAGGACCAGGCGCGCCAGGGCGATCAGGCTTTCGGTGCCCGCGCCGCCAAACCAGGCCGCGCAGGCCCCGGCAGCGCCAAAGCCGATGATCATGGCAATGCTCAGTGCGGTCAGATGGGCCAGAAACTTGCCGGACAGGATTTCGGCACGCCCGGCGGGATAGCTGAGCAAGAGCGCCAGTGAGCCGCGATCACGGTCGCCTGAAATGGCGTCAAACCCCATCATTAGCGCCAAGAGTGGTGCCAGATAGACCGAGAGCGTGGTCATCGAAGCAACCGAAACTGTGAGCATATCAACCCCCAGCGTGCCCGTCGGCGCAGAGCCGGCAAAGGACAGCGCCAGCGCAAAGGCCAGCATGATCAGCGTGGCCATGACAATCCACAGATTGCGCCGCAGGATCAGCATTTCGGCGCGGTAAATTGCGAGGATACGCATCAGCCTTGCTCCTCTTGGGTTGAATAGTAGCGATAGAGGTCTTCCAGCCGCGGGGGCTGCATGTCGATATCAAGCACCGTGTCGCCCATGCTGGCAATGCGGCGCAGCTCGGCCATTTTGTCTTGCGGCGCGCAGATGATCTCGACCGAGGCGCCATTGATGCGCCGCCCGCCGGTGTCGCGCGCGATCTGATCGGCATCAGGCCCTGTTGTCTGTAGCCGCAGCTTCACCGGCAGGCCCGCCTTGCGGGACAGGTTGTCTAGCGTGTCATCCGCCACCTTGACACCCTGACGCAGGATGGCAATGCGATCGGTGCGCGCTTCCACTTCGGTCAGCGCATGCGAGGCAATTAGCACGGCGGTGCCTTTGGCGGCCAGTTCATCAATGATGGCGTAGAGGTCCTGGCGGGAAATCGGGTCCAGCCCACTTGTTGGTTCATCCAGTAGCGCCAGTTTGGGCCGCCCCAGCAGCACCTGCGCCAGGCCCAGCCTTTGGCGCATGCCCTTGGAATAGGTGTCGATGCGGCGCTGCATCGCGTCACCAAGGCCAACCCGCTGCAACAGGGCGCTTACATCCCCGCCTGCGCCCATCAGCCGGTCAAACATCGTCAGCTGTTCCTGGCCTGTCAGGGCGGGGTGAAAGCTGACCGCTTCGGGCAAAAAGGCGGTATCTGCCCGCGCCGCCGCGCTGCCAGGGCGGGCACCGCAGATCTGGATGCTGCCGCCTTCGGCCTGGATCAGCCCCAGAACCGCCTTGATCAGGGTGGATTTCCCAGCCCCGTTATGGCCCAAAAGCGCCAGGCGCTCTCCGGCGTTTACGCAAAGGTCAATGCCGTGCAGAACCTGGGTTTTGCCGCGAAACTTGTCGAGCCCCTTGATCTCTAGAACCGGGAAAGCGCCTGTTTTAGTCATTATCTTCAACCTTGTTGGCCACTGCGGGTTTCACCGGGCGCATCAGGGGGGCGCTGTCGATCACGCCACCGGGCAGCAGCGCCGGGAAGGTGGATTGCGACCAGCGCACCAGCTGCACCGCAGGCGAACCCATCAGCATTTTGGCGGCTGGCTGGGTCCAAAGCACATGGTCCATGCTGTCATTGGGCCGGTAAGGGCTATCGGAAATGCCGTCACCATCGACGTCAAAACCAGCATTGTCGGACCAGTAGTTGCCGCGCCCTTCATGGGACCATTCGACCCATTTGGAGGCAACATATTTGACCTGATGGCGATTGCCAACAAAGGCATTGCCGACCATCTTATTGCCTTCGCTGCCGGCGGTGAAATGGATGCCGATGGCGCAGCCCTGGAACCAGTTGTCAGAGAAATCGTTCTGGTGGGAATTGTAGAGAAAGGTGCATTTGTTGCGGGCGTTCTTGACGTAGTTGCCCCGGATAATGCCCTTGTTGGTGTAGTTCAGCATCACGCCGTGATCGCGGTCATTCAGGGACACATTGTTGGTGATCTTGACGCGGGTGGAAAACATCACCGCATAGCCCAGATGGTTGCCGATAGAGACATTTCCCGAGACTTCGGAATTGTCGGCATACATGTAGTGCACCGCAAAACGCAGGTCGCGAAACAGATTGCCGCGAAAGATATTGCGCTTGGAGGAATTGACAAAAATGCCGTCGCGCCCCCAGCGGATATCGTTGTTTTCCACGATCGCCCCGGGGGCATTCCAGACATAGATACCATTGCCGCGCCGGTTCATGTGGCGATCCTGGCGACCTTCGATCACATTGTCCTGCACCAGCGCATCGCGCGCCCCGTGGATGTCGACTCCGTAGAGGTTTCCCAGCAGGATATTGTTGCGGATCACCGGGGCCTTGGCGGTCTTGGTCAGCTGAATGCCGCTATCGATTGTTTCATGGTCCGAACCGGACCCCTGCACCGTGACGCCCTGTATGATGACGCCGGGGCCGGTGACGGTGACGGTGCTGCCCTGACGGCTGCCATCCAGCGTGGCGTGGCCCTGGCCATCCAGCGTGACAGGACGATCCAGGGTCAGATTTTCATAGTAGGTGCCAGGCGCCAGAAACAGGGTATCCCCGTCTGCCGCCTGCATGAGCGTATCCGCGATGGCCCCCGCCCGATGGGGGACCTGCCAGTCGGCGGCGCGCGCGGCGCCTCCGATCAGCAGGGTTATAAGCAGGAGCCAGCGCATCTTGCTTAGGCCTCCCGAGGCTCTACGAACATCCGGCCGCGCATTTCCATGTGCAGTGCGTGGCAGAACCACTGGCAATAGAACCAGTGCACGCCAGGACGTTCGGCAATGAAGGTGACCGAGGCAGTGGCCTGCGGGCCAACCTCCATTGCGACGCCAAAGTTGGCCATGCAGAAGCCGTGTGTCAGGTCGTCGATATCATCCAGGTTGGTGACGTGGACGGTGACCTCATCGCCCTGCTTGACGCTAAAGCTCTCGAGGCTGAAGTTTGGCGCCTGGCTCGACATATAGACGCGGACCTTGTTGCCATCGCGGATGATCTCTTCCTGATAGTCGTCAAGATCCACACCGTCTGCCTCGGCCTGGGCGCGTGCATCGGCCCACATTGGGTCGTTCCGATCCCAGACATTCACCGGGTTCACCTTGGAGCGGTGCACGATGATGCTGTCGTGGGGTTCGGCAAAGGTTGGGCCATCGTGGACAATCTTCATCTTATCGCCAGAGATGTCGATGAGCTGCTCGTTCTCGGGCTTCAGAGGTCCGACATTCAGGAACCGGTCTTTCGAGAACTTGTTCATCGAGATCAGCCACTTGCCATCTGCCTCTGAGGTTTCCCCCATCGAGGTAGAGTTGTGGCCCGGCTGGTAATGCACGTCGATCTTTTCAAGGATCGGGTCGGCATCTCCGCCAGCATAGGCTTCAATCGCCTTGGCAATGTCCCATTTCACCACCTGGCTGTCGAGGAACAGGGTGGTATAGGCGCGGCCCTTGTTATCAAAGGCTGTGTGAAGTGGCCCAAGGCCCAGCTCTGGTTCGGCCACGATAGCGGAACGCGGGTCGGCATCGTTGTTGAACAGATCGTCCAGCTTTTCGACATCAATCACTGAAACGGTGGGCGACAGTTTGCCGTTGATCATGATGTGGCGCTTGTCGGGGGCTGCGTTCACACCGTGGGGGGAGTTGGGGATCGGGATGTAGCGGGTGTATTTGTTGCCCGCGCCCTTGCGGCCATCGACAACCTTGACGCCTTTCAATTCCTGATAATCGCCGGCTGCGATGCCTTTTTCGATTTCCTTCAGGTTAAAGACCACGACGTGGTCCATTTCGCTCTCGGTCATCTCGGCCAGGTTCATGCCCATTTCCGAGTTGTAGGAGGTCGAGAAGGCATATTTGCCCTGGTAGTCGCAATCGGTGTTGTCGAGGTTGCCCGAGACAATCACCTGCCAGGCCACTTCCATCTCGTCGCCGTCGATGGCGGTGAAGATGTTCACATATTCCGAAGGCTCATCCAGCACTTTGCCGTCGTTGACCAGCGGTGCTTCGTGTTCGCCATTGGCAAAGACATAGCCGGTGCGGGGGAATTTCTGCGGCCGCAGGCCGTGGATGTCATGCGCGTTGGGGACTTCGATGATCTTGTCGCATTTCATGACATCGCAGCGCACCCGCGCCACGCGGGTATTGGCCTTGTCGTTCATGAACAGAAAGCGACCATCATAGGACCCGTCGGTGAAGGACATGTGCGGGTGGTGCAAATCGCCGTTGTCGTAGGTTTTCTTGCCATTCGCCGCGAGGAATTCCTTGGTCTCGGGCAGCAGGCCTTCGGTCAGGATTTTCATCGATTCATTGGTCTGGCCCCAGCCGGTGGCAGAGCAGCGGTTGAACACGGGCACCCGCATGAATTCGCGCATGGAGGGCACACCCATGATGCGCAGCTCACCGGTCTGACCCGAGGACCAGAAGCCATAGTATTCGTCAAGCTCACCCGGAGCCAGGCTGGCTTCGTTGCCCGAGGCCTGGGCAGGGCCTGCGCCCAGCATCGAGGAGCTAACGCCAGTGGCGGCGAGGGCGGCACCGGTGGCGGTTGCCCCCAGCAGGCCACGACGGGTTACGGATAGGTTTGTTTTCTCTTCTTCAGACATGATGTCCTCCTTCAGGAAACAGATACTTTTTCTGCGTTGGGGTGATTGGCCGGTGGGCGGCCAAGGGCGAGATCAGGACCGGGGTTGCCAGTCTTGGCGCGGCGTTTGATCTTTTTGATCACCACCGGGCATTTGGTTTCTGATTGGTAAAGCACCTGACAATGCAGGCAGTTGACGCATTCATTCGGGTTGATTTCACCCGTGGGGTGAATGGCCTGAACCGGGCATTCATTGGCGCAGGTCTGACAGGGGCTGCCACATTCCTTGTAGCGTTTGAGCCAGTCGAACATGCGGATCCGGGCCGGGATCGCCAGCGCCCCACCCAGAGGGCAGAGGTAGCGACAGTAGAAGCGTTCGACAAACAGGCCGGCCAGAAGCAGGATCAAGGCAAACAGCACAAAGGGCCAGTCGCGGACAAACTTCAGAATGATCGCGGTCTTGAAGGGCTCGACCTCGGCATAGGTCTCTGCCAGCGGCATAGAGACCATCGACAGGCCAAACAGCCCAAGGAAGATCATGTATTTCACCGGCCAGAGCCGTTCATGCAGGCCCCAGGGCAGGGTCCACTGCGGCACCTTCAGGGCGCGGGCCAGCTTGTTTGTCAGCTCTTGCAGGGCACCAAAGGGGCAGAGCCAGCCGCAATAGGCACCCCGGCCCCAGAACAGGAGCGCGGCGGCGATGGCAAACCACTGGATAAAGACCAGCGGATCCATCAAGAAGGCATCCCAGGTGAAGCCAGACCGCAGAGAGCTGGCCAGTGCCATCAGGTTGACAACGGAAAGCTGCGCATTGGCGTACCACCCCAGAAATACCAGGGTAAAGCTGAGGTAGCCAATGCGGAACCAGTAGAAGACGCGCGCATTCATGGTGGACTGGAACTGGAAGAAAAACACCGCCGTCAGCACCAGAAGCATAGCGCCAAGAATGCCAATCTCGACCTGTTTGTCACGCCAGATCCGCTGCCACAGCGCCGATTTGGCGGCGGCCTCGTCGCTGTCATTGTTAAGGGCAACGGGGGCGGTCGGGGCCAGTGGCTGCAGATATGATTCTGGTAGTTTGTACCCCAGATCAAAGGTCAGAAAGCTCTTGTCGATGGCACCAACCGACCGCTGTACCAAGAGTTGCAGGCGGAAGGGCTTGGTCGGGTCAAATTCGGTATCGGCGGGGATCTTAAAGATGTCCAGCTCGCTGAAACTGGGGCTGTCATCGGTGGCCAATGCGCCTAGACGTCGATGCTGTTTATCAAAGAAGCGCACCGAATTGTCACCCTGGATCAGTTGGATACGGTCAAAGATGCCGCCCCGCACATAGCCGGATCCCTTAAAACTATAGACGCCACGCCCCAGTACCAGAATGGCCTCTTCGCCCTCTTGCAGCCAGTCGGACAGGTTTTGATATTCGGCCTCACCCAGCAGGCTGCGACCGATGGCCGGTACAGAAACCAGCGCCAGATGCATGTCGATATAGGTGTCGTCGGGATTGCCCGGTTCTGGGCGCTTGATGGCACGGGCATCGCCGGTCCCTTCAAAGGCGGCGTTGATCTGGCCAATGTCCAATGTCATCCGCCGGGTTGATCCATCACCCGCCAGGCTCTGCCAGTTGTAGGTTTCGCTCTGGGTCATGTCGACGGCGCGCTTGGGGCCAGTGGCGAGATTGGGGGCCAGCCCGCCCAGCCCCAGGGCGCGTGCGACCTTGATGCCGCCGCGGACCAGACTGTCGTCGATGATCATGATGGTGACGGTAGCGCCGGAAATGATATCCAGGTCATGCGCCTCGCCGCCGGTGGCGGCCTCGGCCTTCAGGTCCATCCCGGCGTAGCTCTCGGTGAGCGCAACCATTTTGGAATTGGGAATGCCGATCAGGACAATCGGCTCAGAGTGTTTGACCAGTTTGACCCCGGTCAGCACCGCGTCATGGTCAATCCCGGCGACCACATGAATCGGCTTGCCGGAATATCCGGTGGTGCCAACAAAATCAGAGGTCAGAAAGGCATAACCGAGGGTCTCACCGCCCTGCAGGATCGGCGCGACGGGAACATCCGCGCGGATCGGGCCAAAGCTATCGGCACCGGGCATCAGCTCGGCTGGCGCAAGATCGCTCAGAAAGGAGGCAAGGCTGTCGGCCTGCGCCAGGCTCGGGGCTGCGAATGCCACGAGAGAGATCATCAGGGGTGTAACCCAGCCGGAAAGGGTGCGCATTAGCTTCACAGCGCCACCTCCTTATATTGAGTGTGCGCCATGAACGCGCCGCGCGCGCGTGTCATGTTCTGTTGCTGCTTGCGTGGAGGCCCCCGGCCATCATGCCAGAACTGAGCCGGGTTGGACGCCACCTCAAGAGATGGCACCTGTCCGCTTGTGCCTGTCAGATAGGCCGGTTTGGTCCGGGTCGGCGCAGTGGCCTGGGAGGGGGTGATCTGCGCTAAACACATCAGGCAGGTGCCGCAGTCGGGGCAGTCCTTGTTCTGGGTGTTGCCTGTCTCTGCGGCGATGTCGATGCGGACTACGCCGACCTCGCCACAGATCTCGATCCAGTTTTCTGCCGCCTCTGCCCGGCCAAGGCCCGGCAGCAACAGCTGCATGATCAGTATAGCACCCAGACCATACCCCAAGGCTTGGCGCAATACTGCACCAAGCCGCTGAAGTTGTGTATGAAAAGGGGGCAGGACCATGTGTCGCCAGATTCGTTGCAGGATATGCGCGACCCTAGCGACAGGACAGGTCCAGTTATTTGAGCTAGATCAAAGATAACATCGTAGATGCACATTTTTTTCAGCGCCTGCCTTTGCCGCTATCTGCCCGGAAATCAGAGCCCGAGATCAGAGAGACCGGGATGATCATCCGGGCGGCGCCCAAGCGGCCAGTGAAACCTGCGTTCCTGCGCGCTGATGGGCAGATCATTGATGCTGGCAAAGCGGTTCTGCATCAGGCCATTTGCGGTAAATTCCCAGTTTTCATTGCCATAAGAGCGAAACCAATTGCCGCTGTCATCGTGCCATTCATAGGCATAGCGCACCGCAATGCGATTCTCGGTGAAGGCCCAGAGTTCCTTGATCAGGCGATACTCCAGCTCTCTGGTCCATTTTGCTGCGAGAAAGCGCTGCGCTTCGGCGCGCCCGCTGACAAAGCAGGCCCGGTTGCGCCAACTGGTGTCGGGCGTATAGGCAAGCGCCACCTTGGCGGCATCGCGGCTGTTCCAGCCATCTTCGGCCAGGCGGACCTTGTGGCGGGCGCTGTCTTGGGTAAAGGGCGGCAGTGGTGGGCGGGTGTCCATTGGTTGGGATCCTCCATGTTGCAGGGACTAGAGCGCGGGGGCTACTGGTCAGTTCGGGTTTGGGTATCGGTGCGAAAGGGCAGGGCATCCTGTAGGCACAGCCCCTCATCCAGGGAAAAACGCCAGCCGCCGACAGCATCGTCAAATCCCTGCAGTTCGGGGCTATCTTGGGCCAGCAAGGCGGTTCGCCCGGTAAGTTGCAGCAGTGTGCCGCTGTCAAAATCGGGAAAGACCAGCCCAGCCCTGGGGTTCAGAAGAAAGTTTCCCAAGGTGTTAAAGTGGTTGTTGCCGCGATAGTCGGGGATGATCAGGCTATTGCCGTCGATCCTGACAAATCCGACAGGCCCTCCCCTATGAGAGACATCAACCCCCTGAATTACGGGGTTGTCCTGCGCCTTGATGGCGCTGGCGACAAAGAACACCTCAGCCGCCACGATCTGGTCACGGACCGCCCCGGTCAACTGGGTAAATCGGGCAGAGACCCTGGCGGGGCTACTGTCTGTTGCGGGGCGCGACGGGGTCAGCTGGCGGCGCTTGATGTATTTAGGGCAATTGCCAAAGCTCTGATCAACCCGCAGTCGTATGTGATTGATATCCAGCGATTTAATCCGCCCGTTCAGCCGATTGCGGCGGCGGCTGTGCATCTCGATCCCGAGCAGGCCAATCGCTGCACCCGGTTGCAGGGCCTGGCGCACCGGGTCGGCTGCAGCACCATGCAAGGCAAGATCCAGGTGGTATTCATCAGGCGTGTGAACAAAGCCGGGCGGGCCGGGAAACAGGCTGGCCCAGGGGCGGCCATCCCCGTCAACTGCCGCCACTGCCACAAAGGGGAGCTGGGCAAAAAAGGCGCGGTGCTGGTCTGGCAGATATGGGCGTATCGCCCGGCGACCAAACATCTCTATCCTGTCGCGGCTGCCATTTGCGCGCTGCAGCGCCTGCTCCCCCGCGTGAAAGGGGGAGGGGCCGGGATCTGGCTGCACTGCAGTGACGGGCGCTGCAGTTGGGGGGATGGTCTTGGGCATCTCGGGCCTCATGGGGGGGGGGCAGGGTAGGGGGCGCGTAGGTTTCCAGCCCCGGCCAGCGATGCGACCGGGACATTTTGGATGCTGCGATTTCCACCTGGTGCCAGATAGGCGGCGATCAGGCGGCAGACAGGCCGACCGGGGTGGCGGGCATCGGCTTGAAACCCGGCAGGCCTTCGATTTTGGCCAGGAAGCGGCGCACATTCGGGAAGGGTTCTAGCGAGATATCGCCTTCGGGCGCATGGGCCAGATAGGAATAGAGCGCCACATCTGCGATGGTGACGCCGTCGTCAACCAGGGTATCGCGCCCCTCCAGATGGGGTTCCAGCTTGGCCAGCAGGCGCGTGGCGACGGATTTGCAGAACTCGGCATCCAGCGGTGCGTTAAACACATTTATCAGCCGCGCCGCCGCAGGGCCAAAGGCCAGCTCTCCTGCTGCCAGGCTGAGGAACTTTTGCACTTGGGCTTCTTTGACGGGATCACTGGGCAGATAGCTGGGGGCATATTTACGGGCGAGATAGACCAAAATGGCATTGGAATCGCTGATCACCACCGCACCATCTTCGACCACCGGCACCTGGCCGGCGGGGTTCAATGCCAGAAAGCTGTCGGTCTTTTGGGCACCCTTGGCCAGATCAACATGCACCACCTCATGCGGGATGCCTGCCAGCCTGGCGAAGAGCTCAACCCGGTGGCCGTGACCAGAGAGCGGAAAGCTGTGAATGCGGAGTGTTGTAGACATGAGATATTCCTATCTGAGGCCGCGCATGCGCGGTGACTATGAGCAATGCGACCTAGGGCCTTTGGCCCGGCCGCAGTGATAGGGGATAGATACATTCAGAACGTTCAGGTTATAATTGATCACTTTATAGACTATATATGTACGCTATGGGGGTAATGGGTGCCCTGATCAAAGCGGAACCCAGGGAGGCGTAGGGATGGATATTTTGCAATGCATGCGTGCCTTTACGGCGGTGGCGGGGCAAAGCTCCTTTACCGGCGGGGCGCGTCAGATTGGCATCAGCACCAAACTGGCCAGCAAATATGTTGCCCGGCTGGAGGAACATCTGGGCGCCCAGTTGCTGCACCGCACCACCCGGTCGGTCACCTTGACCGATACGGGGCAGGCCTATCTAGAACGCTGCCTGCCGCTGCTGGATCAGATTGATGAACTGGAAGGCGTCATCCAGGAACGCCAGTCGGAGCTGGGCGGCCTAATTCGGCTGACGGCGCCAACCGGCTTTGGCAGCCGCGAATTGGTACAGGCCCTGATGCCGTTTCAGCAGGCGCATCCCAAGGTGCAGATAGAAATGCAGCTGTCGGATCACCACGTGCCGATTGTCGAAGAGGGCATTGATCTGGCCATTCGCTTTGGGCAATTGCAGGATTCGACATTGGTGGCACGCAGGCTCTGCGATATGCGCCGGGTGGTGGTGGCGGCACCGGGCTATCTGGCGCGTCACGGCACCCCGGCCACCCCGGCGGCGCTGACCGATCACAATTGCCTGCTGCTGCAGCCTTCGGGCCAGCCGGATCACTGGCGGTTTCACGAGGGCGCGGCGACAACAGAGGTCGCCGTCGGCGGCAGCTTTCGCGCCAATTCCCCCCGCGCGGTGGCCTATATGGCGCTGGGCGGGCAGGGCATTGCGCGCTGTCCCTATTACACCGTTCAGCGCTTTGTCGAGGCGGGGCAATTGCAGCTGCTGTTGTGCGCGCATGAAGACGCGCCGCTGCCGCTCTATGTGGTTTATCCGCCAAGCCGCCACCTCACCGCGCGCATTCGCGCCCTGATTGAGCATCTCGCCCAGTGGTTCCGCACGGCTCCGCTTACATCACTTGGGGATTAGCCATGGTGGGCTTTGACCGGGCCACGCAGGGGGTGGGGGCCGCGAAATAAGGTGGAGCAGCAATCGGTCAGAGCCGATAGCGGCAAGATCGGCGGTTCAGACGGAAACATTTCCGCGCAACAGTCATCTATGGGGGTATCTTCGGGGTGGGACAGAAAAGAAGTGGTGGCGTGGGGGAGACTTGAACTCCCGACCTATCGATTATGAGTCGATCGCTCTAACCAACTGAGCTACCGCGCCATCTTCTGTGAGGGGCGATTTACGGAATGGGGCGCGTGGGGTCAAGGCGCAATTGCAGAAGAAACCTTCTTTTGGCAGTTTTTTTTGCCGCCGGTGGAAAATGCCGGATTTCTTCAGTTTGTTACGATTGCTTGTCCAGGGCTTTCACCGTGGCCCGGATAAAGTCTTCGCAGGGCTGCGGTGCGGTGATGGGCAGCATGTGGCCTCGCTGCGGCAGGATCTGGCAGTCAAGGCCATAGGTCTCCATTACTTTGCCCTGGGTCAGCGGATCCAGAATGGCGTCCTCTGACCCAAAGAGAATCGCGCCGGGCGTATTGAGCTGCGCGGCATAACACGCTGCCTGGGTTTCAATCGCAGGATAGAGGAAGGAAGCATCCGCTGAGGCCGCGACAAAGCTCTCGGGGCGCAGGCCAAGGGCACCGCCAGCCTTGATCAGGAAGTCATCGGGGCAGGTCTCTGGGGCGAAGATTTGGTTCAGAACCGGGGTGGCAGTGCGCTTGGCGGTGGGGATGGCCACGGTCTGCGCCATCAGGCGCCGCATCATGTTATTGTGCACGATCAAGCCTTTGAAAGCCTCTGGCCCCTGTTCTGCCGGGTGGGTCAGCGGCGACAGCAGCGCCAGGCCGGCAATGCGCTCGGGTGCTGCGAGCGCCATGGCCAGCGCCACTGCACCGCCCAGCGAATGGCCCACCAGAACAGGATGATTCACCTCGAGGCTCTGCAGCACCGCAAGCAGGGCCTTGGCTTGTTCGGGCAGCCGGGCCATGGCGTCACTGGTACGGGTTGAATAGCCACATCCGGGCCGGTCAAGAACGATCACCCGGTGATCTTTAGCCAGGCGATCTGCCAGCGCATAGGTGAAATGTTGCAACTGACCGCTGAGCCCGTGGATCAGAACCAGCGGCTGGGCCTGGCGGGGCCCGATATCGATATAGTGTATTCTGCCCTGCGGTGTGGCGCAGAACTGGCCAATGGGCGGCACCAGGTCGCGCGCCTCGCGGGCCAGCTGCCGGGTTTTCAGATGCGATGCGCCCAGCAGGGCAGCGGGGGCGGCAAGCGCCAGAATGGCAAGACTGCTAAGAGCGGACATGGGCTTATCTCCGAAACGGGGCGGTTTAGCTGACAGTGCCGGGATCCAGCGCTGACAGGCTGGGGCGCGGCAGCTGGTCAAGCAGGTCAAAAACACGGGTGCGACAGGTCTCGCCGGTCCAGTCGGCGGGGTGAAAGCTTGGCGGCAGGGCGGGGTGGCGCAGGGCGATTCTACGCCAGTGGTGCACGATCAAGGTGCGCAGTGTGGCCACCTGCACCGGCGACAGATCCGCAGGAGGAGAGAGCTCTGCCAAGGCCCGTTGCAGTGCCTGGCAGCTGGTGATCAGGTCCTTTGGAAACATCCGGGCCTGCAGCCAATTGGGGACCTGCGGTTGTGACAGGCTGGCAACAAAGAATTCCGCGTCCAGGGATACCGGGCGGGGACCATACCCCAGCGCGGTGCAGCGGTTGACCCTGGTATATTGCGGCAGCAGCAGCGCCGCCTCCAGCGCGGCCGAGCCACTGCTGTCTTCGCAGATCAGCAGATGCCAGTCCTGTGGCGCGATGGGGTCGCGGGCATAGATGCGTGGGGTCACGGCGGCCGATTGGCTGCGGCCATAGTCGGTTAGGTAATGCACCGAGGCCCGGCCCGAGCGGGTGCTTTCGATCCAGCCGTCCTTGCGCAGCCGGTGCAGGGCGACGCGGGTTGCTTCGGGCTTGATGCCCATGGGCGTGATGATCCGGGTGAGGGTGGTGCCGTTGATGCGGTCACCGGGTTTTTGCGCCAGATCGCCAAACAGCGAGACAATGATCGACCAGACCCGCAGGTTTTGCAGGGTGTTCAACTGGGCAATGCTTGTCTCAAACCATTGGGAGTGCGCGCTATTCATGCGCTTAAGATAGGCGCTCCGGGGCGGATAGACCAGCCCGGAGCGCAAAAGATCCCTGTCGCCCTAGAAGGCATTCATGGTCAGCAGTTCGTATTCCGCGACCTTTTCATCGTCCTGATTGGTCAGGGTGACATGCCAGCGCACCTCACCGTAGTCTTCATTCCGGGGGGTCTTTTTCTTGACGCTAAGCCGCACCTTGATGCTGTCGCCCGCCGAGACGGGTTTCATAAAGCGCAGATTGTCGAGACCGGTATTGGCAAGAACGGGGCCTTCATTGGGTTCGACAAACAGGCCGGCAGCAAAAGAGAGCAGCAGATAGCCATGCGCGACGCGACCGGGGAAGAAGGGATTCCGCTTCGCCGCTGCGTCATCCATATGGGCATAGAAGGTATCGCCGGTGAACTTGGCAAAATGCTCGATATCGTCCAGCGTCACCTCGCGCGCGGGGCTGTTGAGGGTCTCGCCAATGGCCAATTCGCCATACCTGCGGGTGAAGGGATGCGCCGGGGCCGGGATTTCGGTGCCGCCGGGCACCCATTGCTGGCCAATTGCGGCCAGAATATCGGGGCTGCCCTGAATGGCGGTGCGCTGCATATAGTGTTTTACACCGCGAATGCCGCCCAGCTCTTCGCCGCCGCCGGCCCGTCCGGGGCCGCCATGCACCATATGCGGCAGGGGAGAACCATGCCCAGTGCTTTCCTGCATCGAGGCGCGGTTGTTGAAATAGATCCGTCCGTGATAGGCTCCCGAACCCATGGCAACGCTGCGGGCCACCTCTGGATCGTTGGTGATGCAGGATGCCACCAGCGAGCCTTCACCGCGGTTGGCTAGGGCTACGGCGTGATCCAGATCTCGATAGCCCATCACGGTGGAAACCGGGCCAAATGCTTCGGTGTCATGTACCCGCTTGGCCGCATCGGGGTTTTCACAGTGGAACAGCATCGGCGGCACAAAGGCGCCTTTTTCGGCATCGGCACCATCCACGGTGAAATCATCGGGATCGCCGTAGACGCGGGTGGCCTCGGTCGCCAGAACCGCGGCCTTTTCCAGCACGTCACGTTTCTGCCCGTTGGAGACCAGCGCGCCCATGCGGGTGCTTTCCAGGCGGGGGTCACCAATGGTGGTTTTGGCCAGACGTGCCGAGAGGGCTTCGATTACCGCCTCGGTCTGGGCCTCGGGCGTGATGATGCGGCGTACGGCGGTACATTTCTGCCCCGCCTTGGTGGTCATCTCGCGGCTGACTTCTTTGATGAAAAGGTCAAATTCCGGCGTGCCGGGGGTGGCATCCGGCCCCAGGATCGACGCGTTCAGGCTGTCCTGTTCCGCCACAAAGCGGATCGAGTTTTCCAGAATGACCGGGGTCTGGCGCAGTTTCAGCGCGGTCTGGGCCGAGCCGGTGAAGCTAACGATATCCTGCATCGTCAGATGGTCGAGCATATCGCCAAGCCCCCCAGACACCAGTTGCAGTGCGCCAGCGGGCAGGATGCCGCTGTCCAGCATCAGGCGCACAGCCAATTCCGTCACATAGCAGGTGGCGGTGGCTGGTTTCACAATCGCAGGAACCCCCGCCAGCAGCGTCGGGGCAAGTTTCTCCAGCATGCCCCAGACCGGGAAGTTGAAGGCATTGATATGCACCGCAACCCCCTGCATCGGCGTGCAGATATGCTGGCCAAGAAAGGTGCCGTTGCGCGACAGCTGCTCTACCTCTCCGTCCAGATAGACCTGCGCATCGGGCATTTCGCGCCGCCCCTTGGAGGCAAAGACAAACATGGTGCCAATGCCGCCGTCGATGTCGATCATGTGATCAGCCTGAGTGGCGCCTGTTTCAAAGCTCAGATCATACAGCGCATGTTTGTGCTGGCCCAGATGGGCCGCCAGCGCCTTGAGCATACGGGCGCGATCATGAAAGGTCAGGGCACGTAGGGCAGGGCCGCCGGTGTCGCGGGCGTAGGACAGCATGGCCTGCACATCCAGCGCGTCATTGCCGGCCTGGGCCAGCGGTGCGCCTGTTATGGCGCTGGCGATGCTGCGGGCACCCGCACCTGGGGCGATCCACTGACCTGCGGCAAAACTCGATACATCTCGAAGGCTCATGCTGTGTCCTTTGCTTTCCTGTTGGGGCGCTGTCGGCGGCTGGCAGGACGAGTCGCCGAGGCGGGGCCTCAGATTTGCGTTGCATGATATATTGACCGTCCGGTCGGTTTATGCAAGAAGTTTGTCCAACAGCTTTGACCGCAGCCCAGGTGGGGCCGGGCGCTGGATGAGGGAGAGAGAGATGTCCGAGACAATTCTGGTGGCGGATCATGGTACCTGGGTAGAGATCACCCTGAATCGGCCCGATCGGCTCAACAGTTTCAATGATGAGATGCACTATGCGCTGCGCGCCGCGATCGAGGCCGCACGCGATGGTGGGGCACGGGCGATTCTGCTGACAGGCGCCGGGCGCGGGTTTTGCGCCGGGCAGGATCTTGGCGATCGCGATCCCAGTAAGATGGACGGCCCACCTGATCTTGGTAACACGGTACGCACATTCTACGCGCCGCTGGTACGCCTGATCCGGTCGCTGAACTTCCCGGTGATCTGCGCGGTGAATGGTGTCGCCGCCGGGGCCGGGGCTAATATCGCGCTGGCCTGCGACATGGTCTTTGCCGGTGAAAGCGCCAAATTCATCCAGTCCTTTTCCAAGGTTGGCCTGATCCCGGACACCGGCGGCAGCTGGCATCTGCCGCGCCTGCTGGGCGAAGCCCGCGCCAAGGGACTGGCCTTTACCGCGCAGCCACTGCCCGCCAAGCAGGCCGAAGACTGGGGCCTGATCTGGAAGGCGGTGCCGGACGCTGATCTGATGGCCGAGGCTCGCGCCATGGCGCAGCAGCTGGGCAATGGCCCAACGCTTGGTCTGGGGCTTAGCAAACACTGCATTCAGGACGCCGCTGTCGCGACACTGCAGGATCATCTGGAGCAAGAGGCAGATGCCATGAAGACCTGCGGCGAAAGCGCCGATTACGCCGAGGGCGTCGCGTCTTTCCTTGAAAAGCGCGCCCCCAGGTTTCAGGGGAAATGAGCATGCGTGCAAATCTGACATCAAAGCAACGCGCCGAAAAATCCGCCGAGGCCATGTGGGCCAGCGATGCGGCTTCGAAATGGGCCGGGATGGAGATTGCAGACGTGGACGAGGGCCGCGCCACGCTGGAATTGACGGTCAAGGCGCATCACTGCAATGGCCATGGCATTTGCCATGGCGGCGTGACTTTCATGTTGGCCGACAGTGCCTTTGCCTTTGCCTGCAACAGCCGCAATCAATCGACTGTCGCGCAAAGCAACTCTATCACATTCACCGCCGCTGGCAGGTTGGGGGATCGGCTGATCGCCCGCGCGACGGAGGTTTCTTTGACCGGGCGCAGCGGCATCTATGATGTGGCGGTGGAAAATCAGAACGGCGAGATGATCGCCGCCTTTCGCGGGCTTTCGCGCGCGATCAAGGGCCAGTTGTTTGACGAATAGGTGAGGAGAACGCCATGAAAGATTTGACCCCCAACAAGGCCGACCTTGATGCGATCGAGATTGCCTCGATTGATGAAATCCGCGCGCTACAGCTCAAGCGGCTGAAGTGGTCGCTGCGCCATGCCTATGACAACGTGCCCATGTACAAAGAGCGCTTTGATGCCGCTGGGGTGCACCCGGATGATTTGCAGCAGCTGTCGGATCTGTCGAAATTCCCGTTCACCTATAAAAACGACCTGCGCGACAACTACCCCTTTGGGCTTTTTGCGGTGCCACGCGAGCAGATCATCCGCCTGCATGCGTCCTCTGGGACCACGGGCAAGCCAACCGTGGTCGGCTATACCGCCAATGATATTTCCAATTGGGCTGATCTGGTGGCACGGTCTTTGCGTGCGGCGGGCCTGCGCAAAGGTGACATGGTGCACAACGCTTATGGCTATGGGTTGTTCACTGGCGGGCTCGGGGCGCATTATGGAATCGAACGCCTTGGCGCTACGGTGGTTCCGATGTCTGGCGGCCAGACCGAAAAACAGGTTGGTCTTATTACTGATTTCCAGCCTGACGGCATCATGGTGACACCGTCCTATATGCTCAACATTCTGGAACAATACCATAAAATAGGCCTGGATCCGCGCGACAGCTCGCTGCAGGTGGGGGTTTTTGGTGCCGAACCCTGGACGGATGCCATGCGCCGCGAGGTCGAGGCGGCCTTTGACATGCACGCGGTTGATATCTACGGGCTGTCCGAAATCATGGGGCCGGGGGTTGCCAGCGAATGCGTGGAAACCAAGGACGGACCGGTCATTTGGGAAGACCACTTCCTGCCGGAAATCATCGACCCGGTCACCGGCGAGGTGCTGCCGGATGGTGAAATGGGCGAACTGGTCTTTACCACCCTGACAAAAGAAGGCCTGCCGATGGTGCGCTACCGCACCCGTGATTTGACCCGGTTGCTACCGGGTACGGCGCGCACGATGCGGCGAATGGAAAAAATCACCGGCCGTTCGGATGACATGATCATCCTGCGCGGGGTGAATGTCTTCCCCAGCCAGATCGAAGAACAGTTGATGGCCACCGGCGGTTTGGCACCGCATTATCAGATCGAGCTGTACAAGGCGGGCCGCATGGATGCGATGCGGGTCTTTGTTGAGGCAACGCCAGAGGCCGCAGATGAACTGTCCAAAACCGCCGCAGCGCGGATGTTGACCAAGCGGATCAAAGATATGGTTGGCGTCTCGACCGAGGTCATTGTCGGCGACCCCGGCACAGTAGAGCGCAGCCAGGGCAAGGCCAAGCGCGTCATCGACAAGCGCGATGCGTAACAGACAGGGAGAGATGTGAGCCCATGGCCCGCACGATTGCAAAAGATCACGATGAAAAGCGCGGCCAGATTCTGAAATCTGCCGCCAGGGTTTTTGCCGAGGCGGGCTATGATCGCGCCTCGATGACCCAGCTGGCGCGCGAATGCGGGATCTCCAAGGCCAACATCTATCACTACTATGACAGCAAGGATGCCGTGCTTTTCGGCCTGCTTGAAACCTATCTGCGCGATCTGCGGGACCGGGTCTGCGGCGTTGACGTCGCAGGCCTGTCCCCCGAAGAAGGTCTGCGACGGGTGGTGGCTGAAATCCTGCTGGCCTATCAGGGGGCAGATGATGAACATAAGGTGCAGTCCAACGCCATGGGGGCCCTGCCGGAAGAGCAGCAGAAACTGTTACGGGCCTATCAGCGCGCATTGGTGCAATATCTCAGCGATACGCTGCAGACCGTCGCACCCGAAGCGTTTGCCAAGGACCCCAGCAAGCTACGCGCCACGACCATGTCGGTTTTTGGTATGCTCAACTGGTACTACATGTGGAATTCGGGCGCGGGATCAAAAGCCCGCGAAGACTATGCAGATCTGGTGGCCGACCTCACCCTTACCGGGGTGGCTGGGCTTTAGCGTAGGGTTGGCTTTGACCCAAACTTACGGATGCGGCATCAGGCCCTGATAGCAATCATGCGCAGGTGGCGTGCAGTTCCGTGCTGATGTCGCCCTTGGTTCGGCCAATCGAGCAGCCAGCCAGCCAGATGAGATCGTTTCCTCCCATCTTCAAAAGTCGTTTCAACAACAATTCGTATATCCATGGTGGTCGTCCTATTTGAACAACCGCTACATCATAGCAACCAATCCCCAGGTTTCCCCCCTCCCGTCAGATCCTTGTCCAGCGCCTTTCGGATCCGTCGTTGCGAGCCATCAATGTCAATAGAAATCCGCAAAGATATCGTCCTTGATGTGGTTTGCAAAGTGGAGGAAGAGATGACTGACAAGCAACTACGACTGGACATCATTGATGAACTTGATTTCGAGCCAAGCATTGATGCTGCCGACATTGGCGTGGCGGTCGATCAGGCTGTCGTAACGCTGACAGGGCATGTCCGCAGCTACAGCGACAAGATCACGACGCTGGGCATCGTTGAAACCGTCGTGGGCGTCCGTGCGATCGCCGACGAAATCGAGGTCCGGCCAATTGGTGCCCACATCACAGCTGACGATGAGATCGCGAAACGCGTCGCCAATTCGCTGAAGTGGAACACATCGGTACCGGAAGACAAGATCCATGTCACCGTCGCCAAGGGCCGGGTCACCCTCGAGGGTGATGTGGAATGGCGATATCAGGGTGATGCCGCAGAACGGGTGATCGGTCGGATGACGGGTGTAACCGGCATCAACAACCATCTCAGGGTCCGACCGTCGGTAAAGGTTTCGGACGTATCGGAGCGGATCAAGAAGACCCTCGTGCGCGATGCGGAACTTGATGCCTCGGGAATCCGGGTGGTGGTTCATGACGGGACCGTAACGCTTGAGGGCGAAGTCCGCTATCTGGGCGAACGCAGGAGCGCGGAGCGCGCGGCCTGGGCGGCCCCCGGGGTGACGAACGTCATCGATCATCTGGCGGTGCAGTGACCGCTCCATTTCAAACTGGATGGCGCGGCTATTTGCCTGATTTGAGCTCGCTGATTTGCGAGTTCGTCGCGCTGATCAAGGCCTCGGCCCCGGCGCTTTTGCGCTGCGGTCGTCCCGGCCCGGCCCCGTGATCAGGCCTGAGGTGATGCGCTAGGTCTCAGGGACGGCGTGTTCTTGACAGCCGAGCAGCGAGGCTGGTCGGGAACTTGGTGTAGAGCCGTCTGCATTCGTTCTCACGACCACAGACGGCCCGCATTCCGGCCCGCGAATGCGTTCGGGCGAAACACTACAGCAAGGTCTGCACTTACTATCACTGCTTTTCTAAACACAGCCAAAACCGCTTCGTTGCCAGCTATCAATGACATCAGACCTCTTTGGCCGCGTTGTGGCGGTGTCAGGCACAGGGCGAGCGCATTGCGTCCCGTCAATGAACCCCAGGCCTGTGTGGGTAGCATGTAGACCCAAGCTTTACGCAACAACGAAGCGCCATTTGGACGGGAGGTTGCCATGCCTGATATTCATTCCGGGCCGGCCATCGTGGACCGACCACATGGGCAGGAGAGCGATGATCGCCTTTTGCGCCATGTGTTGGTTTGTCTCGACCGGTCCCCTGATGCCGCGCGCATACTGGAACAAGCCGTATTGCTGGCGAACCAAACGGGGGCTGACCTGACGGCCATGCGAGTCGTGCCCGCCGGGCCGCCCACGGTTCGCTGCGCCGATCCCGTCGATTGGGAATTGACCAGACGCGATGAGACAGCCGATCTAATACGGATGTCCGACACCGCCGGGGCAACCACCGACATACGTGCGATCGTGGTGTGCGGTTCAGCCGGGCGGTGCATCCACGAAGAGGCGCTGCGCTGCGAGGCGGATCTTCTGGTCTTGGGCACCGGGACCTTCGGACCCCCAAGCCGATGGGGCCTCGGAGGGACGGCCAGGCATCTTGCAGAGGTCTTTCACGGATCGGTTCTGCTCGTTCCGGACGAAATTGCAGGTGAGCCTCCCAGGACCCGTCGTATCATAGTTCCAATGGACGGTTCGCCGCTATCAGAAGCCGCGCTTCGCTTCGCCGCCGCGATTGCGCGGATCCGCGCGGCAGAACTTGTCATCCTTCACGCTGTTTCGCATGCCGGCTCGTTCGGCACTGGACGGACGGGACAGGGAGATGAGGCGCTCTGGCGTGAACTCAAGGAGGAGGCGGCACGCACGGTCGAAGATCGGCTTCAGCGTTTGCGTCGATTGCTCCCTGTCCACAGACACGGCAACCGCGTCCGTCGGCTCAGCGGCGATGAGCCACGCAGGGCTCTGATGAAGGCGATTTGCGAAGAACGGGGCGAACTTGTGGTCCTTTCGGCCCGCGGGCTGGGAAACGATCCGGATCTGCCCATCGGGAGCACCGCAGAGTATCTTCTCTCCCGTGCCGTGACACCAGTTCTGTTAATCCGGAACGCGGAGATGAGCACTCATCGCGCGGGCGGAAAAACACCGAGATGGCCCGCTGCCTTGCGGCAAGAGCCGTGACACCGCCTTCCTCGCAGCTGCAGGAACCGGTCGCCGCTGCGTCCGAAACCCAGTTACGGCACAATTGCGTGCACCCTGGTCCTGCGCGGGCCGTACCCGTATGGAAGCGCCTCGACAGGATCCCCGCCTGGCTGGATGAGGCGCGGTGCATCTGCCGCGTGCCACCACCCGAAGCCTCGAAGGCGGCAGAGTGGCTGCTTGACAACGAGTATCATGTGCGTCGGGCGGTACGTCAGGTGCGTGAGGATATGCCACCGGCTTTCTATCGCCGTCTCGCCCGATCCGCCTTGCCTGAGGCGCAGGGGAGCCCGCGTGCATTTCTTGCAGCACGCAGCTACGTTGAGGAAAGCCATGCGCAGATCGACGTGGCGACTACGACAGCTTTCGTGAACGCGTTCCAAGGCGGGGAAGGGCTTTCCCTCGCCGAGCTATGGGCATTCCCTGCGATGCTTCGGCTCGTGGCGCTCGAAGAAATCATGACGACCTTCTGTTGTCTTGTCCCGGAACTCGCGCCACCCTTTCAAGAGCTGGAGAGGCCCGGTAACTGGCAAGACCGGGATCCCACCGATGCCCTGTCGCGGGCGATCGTGGCACTTGCCGCAATTGAGCGGATCGACTGGAAAGCATTTGTCGAAGAGACAAGCCATGTCGAGGCAATCCTGCGCAGGTCACCCGACGGGCTATACCCCGAGATGGATTTTGACACGCGAGACCGGTATCGGCAGGCGATCGAAGTTCTTGCCGATGGGACCGGGCAGTCTGAGCCAGACATCGCACGCGAGGCGGTTCGTATGTCGCGCGACCATAGGGGATCGTCACGCCAGAACCATGTCGGATGGTGGTTGGTCGATGGTGGCCGCGCCGAGTTCGAGGCGCTGACGGGCTATCGGGGCAAGCGCACCGAAGCCTTTCGCCGCCTGGCGTTGCGCCGACCGGGATGGGTCTACGTCTTGGGCCTTGTCGGAGTTGCCGCATTGGGGCTTGCCGCCCCGCTGGCGCTGCTCATCACTTGGGGTGCAAGCGGCGTCGCTCTTGCGCTTGGTGGTCTGCTGCTGCTGATGCCCGCTTCGATCATTGCGGTGACGGTGACCAATTGGCTTGTCACGCAAACCGTGCCGCCGCGGGTTCTGCCCAAGATGGATTTCCAAAAGGGACTGCCCGAAGGCGTCGACGCAGCCGTCATTGTCCCGGCCATTTTCCGACGTCCCGACGAGGTTGCTCCTGTTCTTGCGCAACTGGAACGTCACATGCTGACAAACCCGGATCCGCAGATACACTATGCGCTTTTGAGCGACCCTGCCGATGCCGCGCAACAAGTGACGGATGGGGACCAAGCGCTTGAGGCCGCACTCGTCGACGGGATTCGTGAGTTGAACCGTCGATACGAGAAGACCGCGCCCTTCGTCCTGC
Organism: Pseudophaeobacter flagellatus; assembly: GCF_021228235.1. Lineage (GTDB taxonomy): Bacteria > Pseudomonadota > Alphaproteobacteria > Rhodobacterales > Rhodobacteraceae > Pseudophaeobacter > Pseudophaeobacter flagellatus. The sequence goes on along the minus strand of NZ_JAJQRG010000006.1, from coordinate 152,186 downwards.
TCCATCGCCGACGCAGCTGGAACGAGGTGGACGGCATCTGGATGGGATGGGAGCGCAAACGGGGCAAGATTGAGGCATTCAACGATGTCCTGCATGACGGGGTCACGGATGCCTTTCCCCTGACCGAGGGGGATGTCGAAGGATTGCGTGCCGCGCGGTATATCGTGACGCTTGATGCCGACACAATTGCCCCCCCGGGCGCGGTGCACAGCCTTCTTGGCGCGCTGGCCCATCCGCTCAATCGCGCTGAATTCGACGAGGACGGAGAGCGTGTCATCGCGGGCTACACCTTCATCCAGCCCAGGATCGAGATATCCCCGGAAGCGGGGGCAGTTTCGCCGTTTACGCGGCTCTACACCGGCGACACGGCCATCGACATTTACAGCCGCGCGGTATCCGACATTTACCAGGACCTTTTTGGCGAAGGGATTTTCACCGGAAAGGGGGCTTATGATGCTCTGGCCTTTCGGCGCAGCCTCGGGAACCGGGTTCCGGAAAACGCGCTGGTCAGTCACGACCTGTTCGAGGGGCTCCACGGGCGGGCGGCTCTGGCATCCGATATTGTGCTCTACGAAGGGTTTCCAGCGCGGTATCCGGATTTCACACGCCGCATGCACCGCTGGATTCGCGGGGACTGGCAATTGTTGCCCTGGCTTGGCCGACAGGCACCGGGGCGCAGCGGGGATCGGTTGCGCAACCCTCTGTCTGCACTCGATCGTTGGAAGATCGTTGACAATCTCCGCCGGAGTCTGATCGCTCCGTCCCTTGTGCTGCTGGCTCTTTGCGGCTGGCTCGTGATCCCCGAGGCGGCACTGATCTGGACGCTGCTGACCGTGGCGGCTCCGGGCAGCTATCTGGTGACCTACATCGTCACGGGTATCTCGCGCGGGCGTCGTCGCGGCGCCGTGCAGGACCGCTGGCGACAATTGCGCGACCACGTTGGCCGGTGGCTTCTGGAAATCGCGTTCATGGCGAATGAGGCGGTCATCTGTCTCGACGCCATCGGACGTGCGCTATGGCGGCTCACCGTGTCGCGGCGCAACATGCTGGAATGGTCGACCGCCGCCCATGTTGCCGCGACGGGTGCCAATACGCGGGCGCGTTTCTGGATCGACATGGCGGGCGCACCCCTGCTTTGTCTCGTCATCACGGCCACACTGGCCGTTCTGGCCCCTGCTGCTTTGCCCGGAGCACTGCCGCTGCTGCTACTTTGGATTCTGTCGCCAGAAATCGCCTACCTGATATGCCGACCATGGCACCCCACAGAGGACAGTTTTTCGGACACCGACGTTGCGTGGCTTCGCCACATCGCACGGCGCACATGGGCCTATTTCGAGACCTTCGCCGGACCCGAGGACAACTGGCTGGCGCCCGACAATTACCAGACCGAACCCAAGGCGAAAATCGCCCACCGATCTTCGCCCACGAATGTCGGGATGCAATTCTTGTCGTCCATGACCGCACTTGATCTCGGGCATGTCGGGCTGCGCGACCTCGCGCAGCGGACAGAATTTGCACTTGAGGCGCTGGAACGGATCGAGCGCCACCAAGGGCATCTCGTGAACTGGTTCGAGACGCGCACCCTTCTGCCGCTGGAGCCTCGCTATGTCTCGACAGTGGACAGTGGCAATCTCGCGGTGTCACTTCTGACACTGCGCGAAGGCCTCATTGAGGTTGCGAATGGTCCGGCGCTGTCGCGCGCGCTCTGGGACGGGTTCATCGACACGCTTGGCGTGTTGGCAGAGGCAACCGGAGATCTGCCGGCCGAACATTCACAGGTGATACGGGCGCGGATCCGCACCCTCAGCGACAATGCCGAAGCGGCTCGGGATGATCCGGCCGGGTGGCGCGGCGCTCTTTGTCGGAGTCTTGAAGAAGACTTGCCCAAGCTGTCCGGGGCCATCCTGAACGCCATAGATGCCACGCCCGGCGCCGCTCCGGGCGAATTGCATTTCTGGTTCGAGCGCAGCCGCCATCACGCGGCAAGCTTCCTGCGTGATCTCGACGCCCTTTGCCCGTGGCTGGCGATCGACGGTTGGATGGAGGTCGAGGAAAACGCCGCCGAGATCGCCAAAAGGCTGCGCCCGGACATAGCGCTCGGGCAGCTTGATGATGTGTTGGGATGCATCCAGGATGGCACCCAAAGTCTTGCGAAAACCGGGCTTGAGGGTGCGGAACTACAGACCGCCATTTCCGCCGGACAGACTGCACAGGTGGCTATGCGCGACACCCTGTTGACCCTTGCTCAGGAGGCTGGCAGGCTCGCGATGGGAATGGACTTCTCGTTCCTTTATGATCGGGAAACCCGGACGTTCTTTATCGGCTACAATCTCAGCTTCGATCGGATGGACGAGCACCGCTACGATCTGCTCGCGTCCGAGGCGCGGCTGGCCAGCTACATCGCCATTGCCAAGGGCGATGTTCCGGCAGAACACTGGTTCCATCTGGGGCGGCCAATCTCGCGGTCCTCGGGTCCGCTGACGGTCCTGTCATGGAACGGATCCATGTTCGAGTTCCTGATGCCGACGCTTCTGATCCGCAGTGCTCCGGGTCAGTTGCTGGGCCAGAGCGAGCAGGCCGCCGTCGATATTCAGCGGCGCTACGGGGACAGGCTCGGCTTGCCATGGGGGGTGTCGGAAGCCGCATTCGCCGCACGGGACACCGCACAGAACTACCAGTATCGCGCCTTCGGCGTGGCCGGGCTGGGCATGCGCCAGGGACTTGCGGAGGATTATGTGGTCGCACCCTATGCAAGCGCGCTTGCGCTTTCGGTCCGACCGGGGGCAGCCGTGCGCAATCTACGTCGGCTCGAGGCGCTTGGCATCCGCGGGCACTACGGGTTCTATGATGCAGTTGACTTCACACCTTTGCGGTTACCTGAAACAGCCACCCATGTGCCGGTTTTTACCTATATGGCGCACCATCAAGGCATGCTTCTGTCCGCCATTGGCAACGCATTGGGCGACAGCGTTTTTGTGCGTCGCTTCAACCGCGATGCGCGCATTTCAGCCATTGATCTGCTAATGCATGAACGGGTGCCGTGGGAATATATCCCGGAGCCGTTGCCGGACGCGGGGTCGACGCTTCCAGAACAGATTGAACGACGCGTTCTTCCGCTGCACGGCTGGTCCGCCGAGGACACAGATGTACCGCAGATCCACACGGTCGGGAATGGCCATCTCTCGGTCTGGCTGTCGAGCGCGGCAACGGGGAGTATCTGGCGGCACGGGCAGTCGCTAACCCGTTGGAGCGGCGATCCCGTCATCGACAACGGCGCAGCGCGGCTTTTACTACGTGATGCCGAGGATGGCGCGACATGGGAATTCCGGCGCACACCCGAACAATGGGTGGATGTAATGTTTCACGCCGAAAAAGCGTCCTTCCACCTGCAGCACCACGAAATCGCCGCAACACAGGAGATTTGCGTCGCTGCGGCGGATGACGTGGAGATCCGGCGCGTTACGCTGGTCAATCATGACGACCGCCACCGGGTGGTCGACGTTACAAGCTATGCGGAACCGGTTCTTGCACCGCATGCGGCGCATGAACGCCATCCTGCCTTTAGCAAGCTCTTCGTCAGGAGCGAGATCTTGCCAGACATGGACGGAGTGCTTTTCACCCGGCGACCACGGCGGCCCGAAGATGCACCTTCGGTGATGCTGCACCGGCTTTTATGCGAGGATCGGGGCGTGGTCGCCGCAGGCGCCGAGACCGACAGGCGGGCGCTGGTCGGTCGTCATGGAACTTGTCTCGCTGCCGCAGATGCGGAAATGACGGGTGCGGCAGGTTGGACCCTCGATCCGGTGGCGGCGCTGCGGGCGCGGGTCAGTCTTGCACCGGGACAGCGTGCGACATTTGCATATCTCATGATCGCGGCGGGTTCGCGGCAGTCGGCAATCGACACGGCAGAACGCTACGCGACCGCTCCCGCACTGGACTGGGCCTTCGAGGATGCTGCCCGCTCGGCTGCGGTTGAGGCAAATCGTGTCGGTCTGGCGCCATCGGATATGGCCGATACACAGCTCCTGGCCACCCGCCTGCTCAGGCCGGCTGCACGGGTTGCCGCAAACGGCGAGACCGCAGGACCGGGACAACCTGACCTGTGGGGTCTTGGCGTTTCCGGTGATTACCCGATCATGCTCGTCGAGGTTGCGGACGCTGACAGCGCCGATCTGCTGCCGCCCATCGTGCGCGCGCAGCGTTGGCTCAGACGAAATGGTCTGCGCTCCGATCTTGTGGTTCTCGGCACGAAGGCCTCGAGCTACGAAGAGCCGATCGCCGCGAGACTGCGCGACGCTCTGCGCGATGCCGGACTCGCCGAGGGACTTGGCGGCGACGGCGGGGTTCATCTGCACAGTGTTGACCGGATCTCACCTGCTCAGGTGCGCGCGCTTGAGACGCTTGCGCGGGTAACGCTCGATGGTGCCGCGCCGACGCTGGAGGCGGCGCTGCCGACACCGCAGGAAGACACCGTCAAACCACCGGTCTTCGACCCCGGCGGCCACCCGATGACCGAGGCGATCGAGCCATTGAAGCGACCCCAGGACCTGGTTTGTGACAACGGCCTCGGGGGCTTTATCCCCGACAATGGCGACTATCTCATGCAGATCGGCCCTGGCCAAACCACCCCGGTGCCGTGGTGCAATGTCATTGCCAACGACGACTTCGGCACCATCGTCACGGAATCCGGGCTGGGGTTCACCTGGAGCCTCAACAGCGGGGAATTCCGTCTGACGCCATGGTCAAACGATCCGGTCACAGACATGCAGGGCGAAGCGATCTATCTGCGAGACGAGGAAACCGCGCAGGTCTGGACGGTCACGCCATTGCCAACGGGTGATCTGACACAATGCCGCGTCACCCACCGGGCGGGCGAGACGGTTTGGCAGCGGTCATCGCAGGGACTTGCGCAGCGGCTTTCGATTTCGGTGCCACAGAATGCACCGGTTAAGGTGATCAGCCTGGAGTTGACGAACACCACGACAGGCCAGCGGCGTATAACCGCGACCTGTTATGCAGAGTGGCAACTTGGGGCGACGCCATCGACCGCCAAGCCGAATGTCAGGACAGGCTATCACGAAGCGGTCGGGGCGCTGATCGCGCAAAGCGGCTGGTCACCGTCGTTTGCCGGTCAGATCGCGTTCCTGACCGCCAGTCGGCAGGCACATGCGATGACCTGTGACCGTGCGGCTTTTCTTGGCCCTGGCGGCACTGCAATGCCCGAAGGTCTGCGGCGCTGGAGCCCCTGGGGGCGAACAGATTCGGTGGAGGACGCCTGCGCGGCCTACCAGGTGCATCTCGATATCGCGCCTGGCGCGACGGAAAAGGTGGTTTTTGTGCTTGGGGCTGCCACCAGCCTGGCCGAGATAGAAACCCTCGCCGCGACATTCGCGGCACCGGACAAGGCGGCTGCGGCCACTCAGGCTGTGGCGGATGTCTGGCAGCACCGTCTTGGTGCGATCCGGGTCGAGACACCGGATGAGGCCTTCGACCTGATGGTGAACCGCTGGCTGCCGTACCAGTCCTATGCCTCCCGTATCCTCGCCCGTGCCGGGTTCCAGCAGGCCAGCGGCGGCGTCGGGTTCCGCGATCAGCTGCAGGACATGATGGCGTTCCTGCTGTCCGAGCCGCAACGCGTGCGGGCCCATATCCTTGATTGCGCAGGCCATCAATTTGAAGAGGGCGATGTGCTGCACTGGTGGCATCCACCAGAGGAGCGCGGTGTCAGGACCCGCTGTTCGGACGATATGCTCTGGCTGGTCTACGCCACCCATACCTATGTCCGCGCCACCGGCGACACATCCATCCTGACGGAGCAGGTGCCTTTTCTTTCCGCCCCGCCATTGGCCGAAGACGAAGAGGACCGCTATGCCGCCTTCGAGATCGGGCAATCATCCACGCTGCTTGATCACTGCCTTCGTGCGATGCAGCGCGGCGCCACCAAGGGGGCGCACGGCTTGCCACTGATCGGCAGCGGTGACTGGAACGACGGCATGGACCGGGTTGGCTGCCGGGGCCGCGGTGAAAGTGTCTGGCTGGCATGGTTCGCGGCGTATTGCGGCGATGCCTGTGCCGATCTGGCCGATCTGTCCGACCGGGCGGATGAGGCGGGGTTCTGGCGCCAGCGTGCAGGGGAATTGCGGCAGGCTGCGGAAACCTGCGCCTGGGACGGTGACTGGTATCTACGCGCCTTTGACGATGACGGTGTGCCGTGGGGGGCGGCGCAGAATGACGAGTGTCGGATCGACAGCATCGCCCAGTCCTGGGCGGTTCTGGCGGGTGCTCCGAACCGGGCACGTGCCGAACAGGCGCTCCGGTCGGCGGCCGCCCACCTGATCGATCCCGAACACCGGCTTGTGCGGCTTTTGACACCGGCCTTCGACAAGACGCCACGCGATCCCGGTTACATTCGCGCCTACCCGCCGGGGGTCCGCGAGAACGGTGGCCAGTATACCCATGCGGCCACGTGGCTCGGGCTGGCCTTTGCGCGGCTCGGCGACGGCGATGAAGCGTATCGGATATTCGACCTGATCAACCCCGCGCGCCGCAGCGCGCGCCCCGAGGACATGCGCATCTACCGTGGTGAGCCCTACGCCATACCGGCAGATGTGGGTGGTGCTGCGCCGTTTGAAGGCCGGGCTGGATGGACCTGGTATACCGGTGCCGCAGCCTGGGGGTGGCGTCTGGCGGTCGAAGGGATCCTTGGGCTGGAACTGCGGGGCGGTGCTTTGCGCATCGCCCCCTGCCTTCCGTCGGACTGGACCGGTTACCGCGCGACGGTGCGGGGACAGGCCGGGTCCATTGCGATAACGGTGCAGCAAGTTGATTGTAGCGACGACGGTGCCGCCAACACACAGGATGGGAACGGTGAAGACGGGATGATCGTGGAGTTTCCAACCGACGGATCGACCCGCCAGGTTTGCGTGCAAGTCCGCCGTGGGAGCATCGCGCGTAGGCGACAGGCCAGCGCGAGGGTATGAATGCCCGCTTGCACACCATCAATGCCGAACGTGCCGATTTGTCTATTCTGATACAACACATGATGGAGGAGAGAGGCCGATGCAGATCAATGAATTGCCACACTACGACATGTCGATCAACACGACAGGATGTTGTCCAAAGTTCAATCCCGAGGGATGGGACGGGCAGGATCTGCATTTCCGCAACAAGCCCATGATACGGGCGGTGACGATGTCGGTCATGCATGTGCCGCTGAATATGGGCCGGGTGTTTTCCCGTGTGCAAGGCCACATCAAGAATGCCGGTGCGTTTGATCCAGACGACTGCATCGTGTTGACCCAGGACACCTCGCCCTGGGCCAGCGAACACTACTTTTCCGTCAGAAAGCCGGTTGAAAACGAGGAGATGACCACGCTGTCCGGGGACTTTGTCACCAAGGTCTTTGAGGGACCCTATCGCGAGGCCCGCAACTGGTATCGGGAGATGCAGAATCTGGTCCGCGAGCGCGGCGGCTCGCCGGGCGATATCTATTTTTTCTAGACGATCTGGCCGCGTTACGCGAAAGCCTATGGCAAGAATTATGTCGTCGGCGTGGCGGAAACACGCGCCGCTTAGAAGGCGGCCGCCGGGAAGGTAATCACCGGCACCTCGATCTTGCGCTCGGTCATGCTGCCTCCGTTCAGAACTTCATGACCGATCTGCTTCAAGGTCTCTGCTGTTTCGTAGTCGATCAGGATTTCTGAACAGGTTGCACAACGCAGTGCGGGTATCCGCTCTATTACATAAGGCTTTTCCCCGCTCCAGATTGATGTCGTGGTTTCGCATTCGATGAGGTCATACCCGTTGCAACGGGAGCAGGTTCTAATGGGTTGCTCGTTAACGTTCGAGACGTTGGCTGCGGGCATGGGTCGGGCCTTTCTCTGATTTGGGTTGGCTGCTAGATGGGGGGGGACGAAAATCTGGCGGGCCAGTCGTCTTGAATATCCCTGCGGCATAAAACCCCGGTTCAGCCATGGCTGAATGCGCGACCATGGCCTTTGACCAGATCCGCAAGGTGATCAAAAAGAAAACCCCGGCAGTAGGCAGTCGAGGGACAGGCCTGGGACAAGGCTGCCGGGGCCGTAATGCGCCTCCATGTGGGGGGAGGCGCGGGGATTTGGACTGCGCAGTTCGCTCAGGCGGCGGATTTCACCTCCACCTTGCGTTCTTTCTGTTTCGCTTCCGGAGTCTTTGGTAACGTCACGGTCAACACGCCGTTGGCGAAATCTGCAGAAACGGCCTCGGCGTCGATGCCGGAGGGCATGGAAAGGATGCGCTGGAATTCCCCGTAGCGGCGTTCACTGACGAGGTAGTCCTCCTTCTCCTCTTTCTTCGCCTCCGATTTTTCACCGCGAATGGTCATCGTTCCATCACTCAGCTTGATGTCGATGTCCTCGGCGGTCATTCCCGGCAATTCGGCTGTGACCCGGTATTCACCGTCACATTCCACGAGTTCCGTTGCCGGCTGCAGCGTCCATTCGACACTTTCGGGGAACAATGAATGTACCCGGCGCGGCAGCAGCGGTTGCCGCCAGAACCCTGTGCCGAAATCGTCGAACAACCGATCAATCTCGTTTCTGAGCGAAAGCATTGATGGCCACCCCTCGACGGTCGCTGGTGGCGTCTCTCTGCGAACTTCAATCTCGGACTTCTTCTTGGACATCCTCAGGTCTCCTTTTGGCAAGGCCGCGCTTCTGCACGGACATGGATTTCATGACAGCGTTTAATCTATTTGCACCGTGCGCCAGTGCATTGACGGCGGTCATCCGGTTGTCAGATTTCAGTGACCTGAAGCAGGTTTCCATCCGCTTTGAGTGGTCACCCTCTGCCGCGTGACGAGCGGGCGGTTCCACGCCCGCAATGGTCGCGAGCAAGTCGAGATCGTGAATCCGGAACCGGTAGGGGGTAAGGCAGGTGATCAGCTTTTTCCCTTCCAGATATCGCAACGTCCGGCTGATCGTCTCGACGGCGGTATTGGTCAGGTCCGCCCAGTCGCCCCGGTCGATTTCCATGCTCAAAACGAGGCCCCCGTCGGGGAGCGGCTCGGTCGGCATGAACTCGACCGCCCTGATGAGGAAGCCAATGATCCGCTCGCGGCTGGTCAACGAACCATTGTGCCAAAGCGAGTCCAAAAGCCGTTGGTGCTGATGGTCCATTTCCTGCAGCAGCGACTTTCGGAAAGGCTGATTGATTTCCAGTTGCCGCTTGACTGTCGCACTGTCGTAAAAGCAGATTTCGATGTCAGTGGCGGCCTCTAAATCATAGCCATGCTCCTGACCGAGAAGCCCGCCAACGATGTCGCCGGGTATCACCAGGCCCACCAGAATACGTTTACCGCTCACCTTTATCACTGATCTTCGTGCATAACCGCGTCGGACAACTCCGAGAAAGCCGCTGCTCTTACCTTGTTCGAAAATTCGCTGTCCGCGGCCAAAACGGCGCAGAATTGGCGGATGAGTGCCGAAAACAGGCGCATCCTTGATGATGCGGCAGAGTTGAGAACCACGTAACTTGCATCTGCGACATGCTTTAAATGCTGCGTGGATTTCGGTTCGGGGCCAAGACACACCCATCCCCAAATCACGTGCAGTCTGAATCATGTTTATGGCTCCTTTCTAATTGCCCGGCGCACGGCGTCGCGCAGATCCGCCTCGGGTAGGTTGATGAGGTTGAGATCGCGTTCGAGGATCACCGCACTGTTCAGGGATGCGGGGATTTCGCGGCGCAAGACCCCCAGCATTTTTGGTGCGGCAAAAATCGCCAGCCGGGTCAGATGCCCCTTGCGAAAGTAATCTTCCAGAACGCTTAGGGTCTCCTGTGCAAAATCCTGCATGTCGCGCAGGACCGGGTCAGATCCGGGTTCCATGGCAGAACGCCGCCCGTCGGCACCCGATGCAAAGCTGCGGCCCGCCTTGTCGGAGAGATAATCGCGCAGATGGGTCGATTTTGCCTTGCTGACGAGTTCTATCGGGTCCTGAGAATCGCCGTCTTCGAGTTCCCGCAAAATACGGGCACGGACGCCATCACTTATCAGGGCCCATGTCTTGTGACGCATCACATCCTCCACTGTGCACAAGTTGCGCTCTTAGTATGGAAGCCGATCTACACCGGAAGGTCATTGATACCTATCAATGCCGACCCCGGTTCAGCGGTTTGCCGCTCGTGGCCGTAGGGGTGAAAGTGTGGTACTGATCAGATACTGGTGATCAAGGCGAAGGTGGCGCGACTCGCTAACTTGGCCAGGCAATCGGGGGGCACTGGAGATATGACGGGAAAGACTCGCAAAGGGACGCGCCTGGCCTTGTCTGGATCGACGGCGTTCTCGCAGCTTCGTCCCGAAACACGGGATGCACTGGAAGCGATGTGCCGTGCGAAAAGCTATCGCGCGGGACAAACAGTCATTCATGCGCAGGAGCATTCAGGTTTCATCGGCTGCGTTCTGTCTGGCATCTTGCGTATGCAAAAGACTTTGGCCGATGGGAGAGAGCATATCGTCGGGCTTCTTGTCGAAGGGGACACATTCGGAAGGGTGTTCGACGGCGCGGCAGAGTTTACCATCGAGGCGGCGACAGACGCGGAATTTTGCGCATTCCCCCGGACGAAATTTGAGGCCCTTATGACGCGGGCGCCCGACCTTGAACGCGCGATCCTGTTGAACATCACCAATGAATTGGATCGGGCGCGGGAGTGGCTGATCATTCTGTCAAACCAGAAGATCGCGGGGCGAATTTCCGGATTTTTGCTGCTGTTGTGCTCTCGCTTTCGCGATATCGACCATATTCTGCAGCCAAGCCCAGAGGGCATAGAGGTCAAGATACCGATCAACCGGGCCGATCTGGCCCACCTGTTGGGCACCCGACCGGAATCGATCTCTCGCTCACTGCATTCGCTAAGAGATCAAGGGGTTATCGACATTCTCGAACCCGACCGCATTTTGATCCGAGACACGAAAGCCTTGGCGTTAGCGGCTGACGTCGACGAAATCGAGGCCATTTCCACCCTTCAGGATCTTTTGAAGAACCATCGCCCCGAGCACTGACCAATGTCCAGAGGTCAGCCCGGATCGCGGCGGGTTTTCGGGCGTCTGGGATGCCGCCAACGCTGATCGCCCTCAATCCGCAATCGTCACCGACGCGGCGTAGGCCCCCTTGTCGCCCTGCATCTCGCGGAACCGGAGCCGGGTACCTTTGTCCAGACGCTCCCAGTCGTCAGAGGTCAGGCTGTCGCGCTGAAAATATACCTTTCGGCCATTGTCGGCCTGGACCCAGCCATATCCAAGTTCAGGCTCCAGTTCGGCGATTTCTCCGTGAAGCACGGGCGGATGGTGCTTTACCTCAATGCCGTCCATCTTCTTTTTGCGCTTTTTCAATGCCTTCTCGGCGGCGGTGAACGCGCGGTTCACGGCCAGAATCAAATCGTCTTGCGCGCTGCCTTGGGCGATTTCCCGGGAAATCGACAAATCAGGGCCGGGCAAATGCAGGTTGAGCCGAACCTTGAAGACGCGCCCGTGCGGTTTCCTTTTCTGTGGTGCCTCCATCGTCACCTCGCATTCGGTGATGCGGTTGTCCCGCCGCTCCAGCATCTTGATGCGTCGGCGCACGAGATTCTCGACCGCCAACGAGTGATCCACATTGTGATAGGAGATGATCGGTTCAATCTGCATCTTGAGGCCCCGGATTGCGGACGTCACGGAAATCGAGCACGTTAGCGCTGCGGATCAGGGATGGTGATCTGCCACGGCATGTAGAAGCTCGCCGGACAATTCCCTGCCAACCGCGTGGGAAATGTCGCCGAGGCTCAGCATTCCCACGAGCCGCTTGTCATCGTCGATGACCGGAAGACGGCGGATCTTCTTCTGATCCATGAGATGAATGGTGTCTTCCACCGTCTCGGTCGTCCTGCAATAGACGATGCCCTTCGTCATGATCTCCTCGGCGGTTGTTTTTGCCGGATCTCGTCCTTCCGCGACCACCCGAAGCGCGATATCACGGTCGGTGACCATGCCGATCAGCTTGTCATCCTTGCCGACCGGGATCGCGCCTATATCGTTTTTCTGCATTATCTTCGCCACCTCGCTGACGGGCGTGTCGGCACTGGCCCAATCGGCCTGTTGGTGCATTGCTGCGGCAACTTCCATTTGGGGGACTCCTTTCTGCGTCGCTTTGGGTACATGATAGGGGCTATGGCGCGCCGGTTTCATTGACTGCCGTCAAGCGGATGATGCAATCGCTTGATTGCATCGGCAATCAGGGGGCACATGTCAGGATGCGCATACGGTCGGCTAGGTTGCCACTGGGTGCCGCAACAGCAGCAATGCTGTCGGTCAGGGTGATGGTGTCGACCAGAGTGGTCTGAGAGAAGGCCGAGATCGCCGCATTCGTGAGCAGATCATGCGCCGCGATGGTACGCACTTTGGCAGCACTCCGGGCGCTTCTCCACCGTCGAATTCATGCCTTCGTTCCGGGCGATTTCGAATCCTCCGATCCGGGCAACCTGTCGGCCCAGCCTATCGGATCTGTTGAGCGCAAAGAAAAGCATGCCACTTCATCGCGGGCTGGGAACGTCGCGGCATTGACGGCCATCAATGCACTGCACGAGATTACCGCCCATCATGCAGTTCAACCATATTCAAGCGGCAGGTGCTTCATGACCACAACCGGTATCGCCACGCTCGATCATGCCCCGCAGGTTTTTGCCGAATGGCTGAATGAACTCTGCGATGATCTCGGGTTTTCAAAGCCACGGGCATACATGCTTCTGCACGAGACGTTGCACGCCATTCGTGATTTTCTGACGGTTGATGAAGCCGCAGATCTGGCAGCGCAGCTTCCGGTGCTGGTGCGCGGGGTGTATTTTGAAGGCTGGAACCCTTCGAAAACCCCGGCGAAGCCACGCAATAAGAGTGACCTGATCGAGCGGGTTGCATCGCGGTTTCAGAAAGAGCCTCTGGATGAACCGGACCGGGCCGTGGTGGCGGTCATCGACCTTTTGCGCCGACATGTATCCTGGGGCGAATTCGAGCAGGTCAAGCACGCCATGCGTAAACCTGTTCAGGAACTTTGGGAATAGGCGTAGGCTGCATGTCTTTGCCCGTCGGCACCCTGGTTCAAACGGAATGTGATCCTGTCGAGGTGTCTCTGAAGGACATTTGGGCAGCCCGCTGCGCGCCGACGTGCTGGATTTTGTCCCCCTCCGGCACCCGAATCCTGCCGTGGGGAAATCATCGCGCGGGCGTGTCGGGGCTTCTTGAGCGAAGGCCACGGCGACCTGCGCGCCGAACATGTCTGTCTGACCAACCCGCCGGTGGTCTTCGACCGCGTGGAAGTCGATCACGATGTCCGACTGGCCGATCCATTCTTCGAATTCGACGGGCTGGGGATCGACTGTGTGTTCGCGGGGGCAGCATGTATCCGGGTCCTCATGCTGTTGTGGGTGTCGCAGACAATCGCGCCACCAAGTCGCACCCTGCTGACCACCTATGGTGTTGTCACCTGCCTGACCCGCACACGGTTGGCCATCTACCACCTGCGTGATGCGGAAATCCGAACGCCGACCAAGTGGTCGCCCGGGCAAGGCATTATCAGGGCGCGGCGGCGACATTGATCGGGAGCCTCGGGATCAGTCAAACGGGCCATCATTGCCGCGACACCGGACGAAGTCAGGAAGGATAGCGAATGCCAAATGATCCGCCTCGCAAACCGCCATATGACGACGCCCAGAATCGATGGATGATTTTCGCTCTCTGGGCAGTGCTTTTTGCGGCTTATACCTTTGCGTCCCTCAGCAATGTTGATTCCAGGGTCCAGATCGTTTCCTACAGTGAAATCAAGCAGATGATTAACAACGGTGAAGTTGGTCAGGCGCTTCTGCAGGAGCACGCGATAACGGTCTCGGGCGAGGCTGACGTTACCACCGCAGTGCCGCGGTTCCGCGCGGTTACACCGTCCCAGGGCGATCCCGAGCTTCTGCCGCTGCTGGAGGCGCATGGCGTCGAGATCACCGCCGAAGAACCCCGGGGAGTGTCGGTTCTCAGCTATCTCCTGCCGTGGATTCTGATCCTCGCGGTCTATTTCTGGTTCCAGCGGCGGATGCTGAGTCAGATGGGGGGCGGATTTGGAGCGGGTGGGCTTGGCCCGGGCGGCTTGGGGGGCCTGTTCAGCGGACGGTTTTCCCGGCCCAACGAAAGCGGAACCCGGACAACCTTCGCTGATGTGGCTGGTCAGGACCAGGCCAAGAAGGAGGTGGCCGAACTGGTCGAGTTCCTGCGCGAACCCGAACGTTTCCAACGCGTGGGCGCCGAAGTGCCGCACGGGGTGCTTTTGATGGGCGCACCCGGCACCGGCAAGACGCTTCTGGCCAAAGCGCTGGCGGGCGAGGCTGATGTTGCGTTCTTTTCGACATCGGGCTCCGAGTTCATCGAGGTTTTTGTCGGTGTCGGTGCTGGCCGTGTGCGCAAGATGTTCGAGGCCGCGCGCAAGGCTGCCCCGGCGGTCATCTTCATCGACGAGTTGGACAGCATCGGCCGCACCCGGGGCACCGGGCTTGGCGGCGGACACGATGAGCGCGAACAGACGCTGAACCAGATTCTGGCCGAGCTTGACGGGTTTGAGGGCAAGGAGGCCGTCGTGGTCTTGGCCGCGACCAACCGGCCCGATGTGCTTGACCCTGCGCTTCTGCGCCCCGGGCGCTTTGATCGGCATGTTGTGCTCAATCTGCCCGACCGGTTGGACCGACGGGCAATCCTCGACATTCATGCCAGGGTGCTGCCGCTTGCCGATCCTGCGGATCTGGGTGCGATCGCGGATGGCACCCCGGGCTTTTCGGGTGCCGATCTGAAAAACCTGCTGAACGAGGCCGCGATCCAGGCCGCCCGCCGAAGCGCTGCATCTATCACTATGGCGGACCTTCAGGAGGCCCGCGACAAGGTGATGATGGGCACCGTGCGCACGCTGGCAATCCAGCCCGAGGAAAAACACCGCCTGGCCGTGCATGAGGCGGGTCATACAGCGGCGGCATTTTACACGCCGGGGGCCGATCCGCTCTACAAGGTGACGATCATCCCGCGCGGGCGCAGCCTGGGTGGGACGCATATGCTCGGGCGCGAAGAGCATCACACCCTGTCCGAGGTTTACCTTCGCAGCCAGTTGACCATCCTGCTGGCCGGGCGCGCGGCCGAAAAGCACCTGCTCGGCGGCGTCAGCTCCGGCGCCGACGACGACATCAAACGCGCCACCGAGCTGGCCCGATCGATGGTCGCCCGTTGGGGTATGAGCGACGACATAGGCCCGGTGGACCTGCGTCAGAGCGAGGATCATCCCTTCCTCGGCCAGTCGATGGCCCAGCCGCGCGAACACGCCGACAAAACCGCCGCACGGGTTGATGATGCGGTATCGACGCTTCTCAAACAGGCAGAGGCAGATGCAACCGGCATTATCACCCGCCACGAAAAAGAGGTCCGTGCGCTGATCGACGCGTTGGAGAGCAAGGAGGTGCTGGAGTTCAAGGAAATCGAGACCTGTCTGAAACCGGTCGTATCCGTGGTCAGGCCGCTGCCGCGCAAGAACGATGACAACGAATGCGAGACGTGAACAGGACACAATGGCACCATCCGAACCGGTCGGATATTCCGTCCCCTAATCGGCCACCTCCGCCTTGATGGGAGGACGCACGGCGCCATCAAATCCTGAAAAAGCCCGCTATTGACGCCAAAGCCCGGCTTATCGGATTGACTGGGATTGTCTCCGGGCAGCTGACGCGCGTAGATACGCGGAATTTGGCCAATGCAACATGGTTCAACGGCGCGGGAATCCATCCCCGTTGACGGCTGACAATGTGGCGAATCTGCGAATCTCCATACTCCACCGGGTTGCTGCTTTTGGAGGGGGCTACGCGATGATGAGATTCAATGACGATGCGACAATCAAAGCGAATGACCCATCGGTCCTCGCGCCCGAGAGTAAACCTTGGATTCTTTTCCCAATGCGGCATAGCGAATACCAGAATTGCCGAAACGATGTCGACGATCTGCTCGGCCCGCATCCCGAACGGACGGTTGAGACCTTTCACGACCTAGGGTTGAACGACGACGAGATCGCTAGGTACTTCGGAGTCTCTCCGCGCAGGATCAAACGCCTGTCAGATGGCGGCCAGCGATCGGATCGCTCCGACAGCCTTCACGACGTTGCAAAGCTGATGCGGGTGTCGCTCTTTGGCGGGCCAGGCGGATAACCCGGCCTTCCCTGGGCCGCAGTCTCCGACGTTTCCCCGCTACAGGCGATGCGGCATATATCGAATGCCGACACCAAAGGCTCTCGCCATTGATCCTGGTCAACGCACCCTGCCTTACATCGTCCAAGATGAGCGGAACCAGACTGAAGAGGAGCCTCGCGCCATGCCGACCGACGACGCCCAAGGGCAGCACCATATCGTCGGCGGCGGCATCGCCGGTCTTGCCACGGCGGTCTTCCTGATCCGCGATGCCGGGGTCAAGGGCCAGAGTATCCAGATCTACGAACAATGCGATGTCGTCGGCGGGTCGCTGGACGGCGCGGGTACAGCCGAACTCGGTTACGTGGTCCGTGGCGGCCGGATGTTCGAGAAACACTTCGCCTGCACCTTCGACCTGCTTGATACGATTCCCTCTGCCGACGATCCGGGCTTGACGGTTAGTGAGGATATCCGGGCCTTCAACAGGATGGTGCCCGGTTCGTCCGATTGTCGCCTCGTGCGTGACGGAAAGCCCGCCGAGGATCGCTACGATCTCACGCTTAGCGCCCACGACATCGTCGATATCAACCGGCTGGTTCTGCATTCGGAACGCACATTGGGCGCGCGGAAGATCAATGACTGGTTCCGGCCAGAATTCTTCGACAGCAATTTCTGGCTGATGTGGTCCACAATGTTCTCGTTCCAACCCTGGCATTCTCTCATCGAGATGCGGCGCTATCTGCGACGTTTCATCCACCTGTTTCCCGGGTTCACCCGGATCGCCGGGATCTTGCGGACGCGCTACAATCAGTATGACTCGCTCATTGGGCCGATCGTGACCTGGCTTCAGGACAGGGGCGTTCACATCGCGACCGACGCGCAGGTCACCAACGTAAGGATTGAGGGCACCCGGCAGGATCGCTGCGTCGTCGCCCTGATCCTCGCTGGTGACGAGAGGGTGCCGATCAGCGAGGCAGACTGGGTTTATCTCACCCTGGGGTCCATGACCGAGGGTTCGGTTCTGGGCTCGAACACCGAGGCCCCCGGTCTCGAGGATCACGAGGGCGGTGCATGGGCGCTCTGGCGCAGCCTTGCGGCAGAGCATGAAGGGTTCGGTAACCCCGAAGCGTTCTGCGGCGACACCAGCGAGACCGCCTGGCATTCCTTCACCGTCACGATGGACAGCCCTGACTTCTTTGAATTCATGGAGGATTTCACCAACAACCGCACGGGTACGGGCGGGCTGCTCACCTTTGCTGCGTCGGGCTGGACGCTTTCTATCGTGCTCATGCATCAACCGCATTTTCGCGGGCAAAAACATGGCAGCTATGTCTTCTGGGGCTATGGGCTGCGTGGCGACCGCGAGGGCGATTTCGTGTCCAAGCCGATGTGGGAGGCCACGGGCAACGAGATTATCAAAGAACTCTGTGGGCATCTGAACCTTACGGCGGCACAGAAAGAATGGTTCAAAGACGCCCGCTGCGTACCCTGCCGGATGCCCTTTATCACCAGCCAGTTCATGCCGCGCATCCTTGGCGACCGCCCCGATGTGCGCCCTCAGGGCGCCCGGAACTTCGCAGTGATTGGGCAATATGTCGAGCTGCCCCGCGATTGCGTCTTTACCGTGGAGTACTCCGTGCGATCTGCGCTCACCGCCGTGGCCAGCCTGACCGGTAAGGCCGATCCGCCGCCGCCTGTCGCACGCACAGAACGCGACCCGATGGTACTGATACGCGCCGCACGGGTTCTTGTGGGCATGGGGACAGAGTGACCGTCAGCCACACCGTCACCACCTTGCGGGATCAGGTTGGTGCAGGCACGATGATAGTGTCAGTTCTCTGGCTCTGCGTCGACGGCCTGTATTGATTGCAGATAGTGGACCAGTTCATAGATGCGGTTGCGCACGCGGGTTTCGTTGATTTCATCCGGTCCGTATTCAGACATGGCGGCGTTCATGTAACGGTCACCCCAGACCGGCATCTTGCGATCGCCATGCGCGGCTACTTCGGCCCGGCCATCGATGACCGAAAAGACGCGTTCAATCGGGAATGTGCCATCATTGCGAACCGAAAGCTGCGTCAAGTCGCCGGGGTCGACACCGCGGAACAGGCGAGTCAGAAAGCCTGCGCCCGTTCCGTCCATGCCGTGGCATGACGCACAGGAATTCAAGAACTCCCGTTCCGTCGGTTCGATGATCACGGGTTTCCAGGGCAGGGGTCGTTCTATCGGCCCCTGTGCTTTCAATGGCGCTCCAGACCCCAAGATCAAAATGGCCAGGACTGCGGCTGTGCGTGTCATATTGCGCTCTCCTTTTTTTCCAACAGGGTTGCGCCTCCAGCATCTCTGACTTGCCTTGCGGCGGCATTGACGCCGGACAACGGCCGCCCAGGGCATCTCTTGGTTGGCACTTCGAAACCGTGTGACCAGCTCCATCCCAACGCGGCACCCGTGCTAACCTTCCAGGCGCGACCATCGCTGCGCTCTCTAACGCCGGTTCAGCGCGGTTGCACCTGCGAGCACGTCCAGCATTTCGCTGGTAATCTGCTCTTGCCGCCGGAGCCGGAATGCACCGTTCATTTCTGCCAGCCGGTCGCGTATGCCCTTTTCGGCGGATTGCGTGGCCGCCAGCCGCGAGGCGTGTTCGGAGGCCTGCGCTTCAGCCAGAGCACGAAAGATACGGACAAAGACATGTTCGCGGATCAGACTGGTCAAAACGATATTGCGCTCCTCGGTATAGGTGGGCAGGCGCCGCGATGGCCATGTCCGATTGGCCTGATGGAAAAGATAGGCAGGCGAGACCGGTAACAGCGACATGGTCACCGGGCGGGCAGGGGTCTCTGGTGTTTGGACGGCGTGGACAATGCGCAGCCTGGCGATGCCTCGCTGCGTACGCCAGTGATCGGCCAGGGCCAGCAGGTTGCGTGTTGACGCGCGTAGCCCCTCGACCGAACCTGGCGTGGCATGAACTACGTCCGGTGTATGGCCGGCGCCTGTCAGCAATTCGGCGGCGCGGGTGCCGATCGCGGCCAGAGCGACATTTTCTGCCCGGCCAGACAGGATGTTTTCCAAGGCAGCGTTTAGGACAACTTCGTTGAATCGACCGCAGAACCCGTGGTCCGATCCCGACACGATCAGACCCACAGGCCCGGTCTTCCGCTCTGCCTTGGAGGCGGCAATGGCGGCATCGGCGACGTCCTTGTCGCGTAGAACGATCTGCAGGCCATAGTCGACGGTTTCGTCATAGGCACGCACTGCTTGGGCCGCGCGCTCGCAGCGCCGGATCGTGATCGAAGACAGTGTCTTCATCGTCCTCACGATGGATTGCAGGTCGCGCATCGTGGCAATCCGGCGCTGAAGGTGTTCAAGCGTCTCCATTGCCGCTCTCCTGTGCCAATGGCGCAAGGGCCTGCCGGATGGTCGAGATGAGGGCCGTGCGATCGTCTTCGGCAAAAGGCTCACCATTCTCGATCCGGCGGCAGAGCGGGGCCGCCGTCTCCCGGATCGCCCGGGATATGGCCCGCTCGGCATCGGCCACGCGATCTAGCGGCAGTGTGTCCATCAAGCCATGGGTTGCGGCCAAGAGCACTGCGATCTGTTCAGGGGGCGCTGGCCGCGCCTGCTCGCGTTGTTGCAGCGCCGCGCGCACACGGCGGCCGCGCGTGAGTTTCAGCTGCGTATCTTGGTCCAGTCGCGTCCCGAAGCGCGAAAACACCTCCAGTTCCTCGAACTGGGCAAAGGACAGAAACAGGTCGCCCGCAACGCTGCGATAGGCGGGCAGCTGTGCTTTGGCTCCCACCCGGCTGACCGACCGCCCAAGGTCGACCGCCGGCAGCAGGCCTTTTTCGAACAAAACCGGGGACAGGTATATCTGACCGTCGGTGATCGAGATCAGGTTGGTTGGGATATAGGCAGCGATGTTCTGCGCCTGGGTTTCGACAATCGGCAGGGCGGTCAGCGATCCACCGCCCCGGTCCGGGCGCAGATGGGTCGCACGCTCGAGAAGCCGCGAATGGATGTAGAAGATATCGCCGGGATAGGCCTCGCGTCCTGGCGGTCGGCGCAAAAGCAGCGACAGTTCGCGATAGGCGCGGGCATGGCGGGTGAGATCATCATAGACAACAAGGACATCCTCGCCGCAGGCCATGAAGAACTCGGCTATCGAAGTGGCGGCATATGGGGCCATGAACTGCAGTCCCGGCGTGTCCTCGCTGCCCGCCACGACGACCACGGTGCGGTCCAGCGCGCCCCCGCGGCGAAGCGTGTCGATAACCCGCGCAACCGCCGAGGCGCGCTGCCCCACGGCGCAATAAACGCAGATCCCCGGTTTGGCAGCCGGTCCCTGACCGCCGGGCCGCCCTGCCTGGTGGTTGAGCATGGCGCTGACGGCGATGGCGGTCTTGCCGGTCTGACGGTCGCCGATGATCAATTCGCGCTGGCCGCGCCCAATGGGGATCGCGGCGTCCACGGCCTTGACCCCGGTTTGCAGCGGTACTTCAACCGGGGCACGATCAAGGATCGCCGGGGCAGGGCGTTCGACCGGCCAACGCTCTGCCGCACGCAGTGGGCCGGCTTCGTCGATGGGGTGGCCAAGCCCGTCGACCACCCGCCCCAGAAGCGCCTGACCCACCGGAACGTCGATGGCGCGGCCGGTACGCCGTGCCTCGCTCCCGACGGCGAGCGCCGCGGCCGGGGTGAGCAGGGTCACCCCGACGCGTTTTTCGTCAATATCCAGGGCTGCACCCATGAGCCCGCCAGGAAAGGTAATCAGCTCGTCTGCGCCCAGTTCAGTGAAGCCTTCGACATCCGCAACCGCTGCGCCCACCCGGACAACCGTGCCGATCTGTTCATGTCGCAGGCGCGCATTGTGGGCGTCGAGCCCGCTGTCGAGCGTGGCCAGTAGATCCTTCGCGATGCCGTCTAACACTCCCATGGCTATTCTGCAGCCTCCTGCCTGTCTTCGCGCCCAATCATCACGCCGATTTCTTTTTCCAGATCGTCGAGATAGGCACTCACGTTCCACTGCAGGGTCTGGCCGCGCACCTTCAGCCGGATCCCGCAGCCGATCTGCGGGTCTCGCACGAAATCTGGCTGCGCATTTTCGTACACCACCGCACGCACCGCTTTGCGCAAACGGTTGCGCAGGGGATCAGGCAGATCGAAGGCGCTGGCCACGGTGATCCGGCCGCCAGAGGTGGTCTCGGCGCGCAGACTGGCGAGGCTCTTGCCAGTCAGCCCGTTCAGCTGGGCAATGAAAGTGTCGGCCATCGCCTCTTCCAGACGCGCGCCGGCAAGATCGTTCAGGACCCGGCGTGCCACCCGCCCAACATGCCCAGCTGCCTCGCGCCGAAGATCAACAAGGAACGCTGCCGTCTCTCGGTCAATCTGGCTCTCCCAGGCGGCGCGCTGCGCAGCAACGCGCTCGCGCGCTTCCGCTTCCAGCCTGTGTTCCAGGTCCTGCGCCTCTTGTTGAGCCTGTGCCAGCAGCGCCGCGCGCCGCTGTTGGAACTCCAACTGTTGCTGTTTCAGCGTCTCGACTTCTCCGGCGGCCTTGGCTTCGCGCTTCTCGGCCTCGGCGAACCGGCTGCGGATCGCCGCCTCCCGGTTCCGCATGGCGCGAACGACTGGCCGATAGAGCAACCGCTGAAGCAGCCAAACCAGCACCAGAAAGTTCGCGATCTGGGCGGCGACGGTGATCCAGTCGATTTGCATCACCTAGCCTCCTGCTGCGGTCCCTGCCTGCATCGCGGCATCCCAGAACGGATTGGCGAAAATCAGGATCATCGCAACGACGAAACAGTAGATCGCGGTGGATTCGATCATCGCGAGGCTGACGAACAAGGTTCTGGTGATCGTATTGGCCTCGTCCGGTTGTTGGGCGATCGAGGCCAGGGCCTGAGCGGCGGCCCGTGCTTCGCCAATTGCCGGTCCAATCGAACCGATGGCGATGGTCAGCCCGGCGGTGAGGATGGATATTAGTGCGATCAGGGTCGCGTCTGCCATGTCAGTCTCCTTTCGCGGCATCGGCGTTGCGGTGTTCATGCGTTGCAGATGCGATATAGACCATTGCGAGGATGGCGAAGATATAGGCCTGGATCACCCCCGTCAGCAGTCCCAGGAGCTGCATCAGGATCGGAAAGAAGAAAGGGGCAATCGAGATCAGAATCCCGGCGATCACGCTGCCGCTCATGACGTTTCCGTATAGCCGGATCGCC
This sequence comes from Pseudophaeobacter flagellatus, assembly GCF_021228235.1. Taxonomy (GTDB): domain Bacteria; phylum Pseudomonadota; class Alphaproteobacteria; order Rhodobacterales; family Rhodobacteraceae; genus Pseudophaeobacter; species Pseudophaeobacter flagellatus. The sequence continues at coordinate 129,768 of NZ_JAJQRG010000006.1, read as the reverse complement.
AGCGCCAGCGTGCGTGATATTTCGCCAATAATGTTGAAAGGCGCCATCAGCGGTGTCGGCTGAAGGTACGAGCGCAGATATGTGCCAACGCCCCTGCGCGCCAACCCAAAGAGCGGCACCGCGAACAGCACGCAGAGCGCCAGCGCCGTGGTGGTCGAGAGCGAGCCGGTGGGTGGTTGGAAACCGGGCACCACCGCCAGGATGTTCGACACCGCAATGAATACGAAAAGCGTGCCTACGAAGGGCAAATAGGGGCCTGCCTCCTGACCGCTGACCTCGCGGATCTGCGTGCGCATGGTCTCGACAAGCGTCTCCCAGAAGTTTTGGGCAACTGTGAGATCGCCGGTCTGCGAAAGGCGCAGGCGCACCACCAGGGCGGAAAGCACGAGCAGCGCCATTACGATCCAGGTAAAAAAGAGCGTCGCATTGATCGGCACTGGGCCAAGCGTCACGACTATCCATGTGTCGGGGGTCAGTCCCATGGCTTAGCCCCTTCGCCTTTTCCGTCCGGCCGTGATGTGACGAACAAGCCCGAAGCCAAGAACGCCCGCCAGCAGGTGTGCGGCCTCCGCGCCGGCTGCCAGCGCCAATGCCAGAGCCACCAGCGTGAGGGTCATGCGCATGGCAAAGCCGAGGACCAGTCGCCCTGCGCCGATCTGTTGCCTGTTGCAGGGCGGGCCACGCATCCCGGTCAGACCCTGCGCGGCGCGCCACAACAGCCTGAAATACAGCGCCCCGAAACCTGCGCCCAACAACAGCGACAGCGACAGACTTGCACCAAGGGTCAATTCGTCAGTCATCGTGTTCGCTCTCCTTGCTTACCCACCACCAGGCGTTGATGCACCCCAGTGCGACGCCGCCCAGCAGGAGCGCGAGCGTCCAGGAAAACTCTCCTGGCGCTATGCGATCCAGCCATACCCCTACGGCGACACCCAGGAGCGTCGGCACCGCTACAGCCCAGCCGATCAGCCCGAACATACCCAGCCCGAACCAGATGGTGTGGCGCTTGCCGCTTTCCTCGGCGTGCTGCTTGCGTGCGGCCTTGCGTGCGATGGCGTCTGCCTTCTCTTGTTCCTGAGCATACATTACCGGCGCTCCAGTTCGAGTATGCGCCGCACCACGCCTGCCTCCAGACGGGCCAATGCGCTGCGCGCCATCATTTCCTCTTCGTCGAAGGTGACAAACTCCGCTTGCACCCGCCGTCGCAGTTCTGCCAGGTCGCGTCCCGGCAAGGCGCGCCGGACCGCGACAGTGACATCGTCGGCGCATTTTACGAGAATGCCTTCGTCGATGCCGAAATACCGCGTCTTGCCGTCCGCGCGATCGCACAGCAACACACCAGCGACCAGCGGAGCTGTCATGTCGATATGCCGCGGCAATAGGGTGAATGCGCCGTTCGTGGCCTCGGCCGATACCTTGGCAACATCGCCGTGAAACACCTGGGCCTCGGGGGTCAGGACTGTGAGCTTCATGGCGGCGCCTGCCTTTCGGTGATCTCGTCGATAGTGCCGACCATGTAGAACGCGCTCTCGGGCAGGCCGGACACCACGCCCGACAGGATCAGTTCGCATCCCGCGAGGGTGTCCTCCAGGGGCACGAACCGGCCCGCCGATCCGGTGAACTGTTCGGTGGAAAAGAACGGTTGGGTCAGAAAGCGTTCCAGCCGCCGGGCCTGGGCCACCGTGGCGCGGTCGGCCTCGGTCAGCTCCTCAAGGCCCAGCATGGCGATAATGTCCGAAAGCGCCTCGTATTCCGCGAGGACGCGCCGCACCTCGCGCGAGATACGGTAATGCTGGTCCGACACGGTGCCGGGCGTCAGCATCTTGGAGGAGGATTTCAGCGGATCGATGGCGGGGTAGAGCCCCTCGCTTGCCCGCTTGCGCGATAGGGCCACCGAAGCCGACAGGTGCGAAAATACATGCGTCGCGGCCGGATCAGTGAAGTCGTCGGCTGGGACATAGACTGCCTGGATCGAGGTGATGGCGCCAGCTTCCGTGTTACAGATGCGTTCTTCCAGCTCGCCGAGCTCCGTACCCAGTGTCGGCTGGTATCCCACGCGCGAAGGGATGCGTCCCAGTAGGCCCGAGACCTCTGCACCCGCCTGGACAAAGCGGAAAATGTTGTCGATCAGCACCATTACATCACGATTCTGCTTGTCGCGGAAATGCTCGGCTATGGTCAGGGCCGTATGGGCCACACGAAAACGGGCGCCGGGGCTTTCATTCATCTGGCCAAAAACCAGGACGGCTCCGTCCAGCACGCCGGTCGCCTGCATTTCGCGGTAGAGTTCTTCGGCCTCACGGCTCCTCTCACCGATGCCGCAGAACAGGCTCACGCCCTCGTATTTGGCGACCATGTTGTGGATCATCTCTGTGATCAGCACTGTTTTGCCGACGCCGGCGCCGCCGAAGAGACCGGCCTTGCCGCCGCGCTCAATTGGCGAAAGCAGATCGATCGCCTTGATGCCGGTCTGGAAGATGCCCCCCCCAGGACGGCGGTAGGCGAGCGGGACCGGCGGGCGGTGGATCGGCCTGTACTCAACATTCTTGATTGGCCCCTTGCGGTCGAGCGGCGCACCAAAAACATCGATCATCCGGCCGAGCAGCCCGGGGCCGACCGGGGCCATCAGCGGGCCGCCACTGTCGATGACTTCCATGCCAAGCGCGACGTGTTCGGCCGGATTCAAGAGCAGGCCTTGAATGGTATGAAGATCAATCAGGCCGGCCACCTCGATCACCGATTTGCGTTCCGGACCGGCAAACAGCTGCGTATTTATAGTCGGTGCTGTGCTGGGAAATCGCGCTTCAACCACCGCCCCCCGGATCGCCGTGATGAAACCCCGACGCGCGGTTTCTTGAGACTTGGTGTTTCTCTCAAACGCGCCTGTGCCCATCATGACATCACGTCACTTTGGGAATTGCAGCTGCCAGTGCGCCGATGGGCATGACGTTCGATGATTTCGGACACAGTTGCATCCGAAACCTGCCCGAAATCGCGGTAGTGCAGCCCAACCGCACGGAATTCTGCCGGACATTCGAGGCAGATTACCTTGTCGCACTCACCCTCAAGAGCTGTGAGCGTTGCCGCTGACCCGACGGGAATGGCCGCGATAATCTGTGCTGGATCTGCATCGCGGACCAGTTGCAGTGCCGCGCGCATTGTTGCCCCTGTAGCAATGCCGTCATCGACAACCACCACGATTTTTCCCGCAAGTGGCGCGTGCGGACGTCCATTCAGGTAGATTTCGCGCCGTCGGCGTATTTCTGGCAATTCGCGCTCGGCAAGCCTGGCGATGTCTGCTTGGCCGAGCCCGGTCATCCGCGCCACATCGTCATTGACTGTGATTTTCGGGTTGTTGCCATTGGTCACCGCCGCAACCGCGAGTTCCGGCTGCCCGGGAATGCCGACCTTGCGGACAAGCACAATGTCGAGCGGGACGGCGCGCGCTTCTGCGATCACGTCGGCAACGGGCAATCCGCCGCGTGGTAGCGCCAGAATGACGGTGTTTTCGGGATCAAGCTGCCCAAGTCGATTCAGCAGTCTCTGACCGGCCTCACGTCTGTCCGTAAACATGCGGATTGTTGCCTCCAGTGCTTGTTGCAGGGAACGATGACCACCTTGCAGTTGGCGTGGTGCAGTCGCTTTTGTGATACGCTACCAAGCAGCACTTCCCGCACAGGGCCGAGTCCCCGGTGGCCCATTGCCATCGCAGTCGGGAAGCGACTGCGGACTATCACACCGTGGTTCCCGTGATACGGTGCCTAGGCCACAATCTCTCGAACCCAACTGAGCGCTCGGGAGAGCCGACCATCGAGCAAGGAAATGTCAAATACGGTGTCAGTAGGCATGCTCGCCATTCTCCTCCACGGTTCTCCAGATCCCCATGGCAGCGATCACAACGCCGCAGGCAATCGCAATCCACATGGCCATCTGCGAATAGGTGAATCCCACGATCCATGGCGAGGCTACAAGCCAGACCCCAAGCACGATGTCGAGCCACTCTTCCCACTTCCGGAAATAGAAGAGAGCAGCCGCACCGAGAATGATGGCGGCGACACCCGATAGCACGAAGTTTGCAATTAGCAGCGTAAGGCCAGTACCCTCCGGCGGTGTGATGGCGAGAGCGAAGGGGACCGCAACAAGTACGACACCAGCAACGAGCGTGATACCATCCTGAAAATGCATCCGTTCCATGATTTCTTCCTCCTGTAAAAGGCCATGATCACGCATTGTCCTTTGGAAATGCCGAGTCTTCATTGACTGCAATCAACGGGCGTCCGCCCGTAGCGAGTTTTTCATTCAGTGGTCTTGAATGACGGCATTGCGTTGTCCGCCGTCAATGCGTGAGAAACTGCACCCTGCAAAGTTCGACTCGCGAAAAAAGGAGGAAAGCAATGACAAAGACAAAACAGGGGCACGGGGCGCGTCCGAATGGACAAACAGCGTCGCCGTTCAATTCTCCGCTGAACTTTCTCCAGCTTTTGGGAACCATAACAAAGGCTCAGGCAAGCGGATGGCAGCAGGTGGTGCGGATGAACCAGGAGTATCTTGAATTCCTGAACCAGCGTCTGGAACGGGATCGTGAACTGTCCACTGACCTTGCGGACAAGAAGGATCCTGCCGAAGCGTGGTCAGCGTTGGTTGAATTCTATCAGACCGCACAGCGAGACTACGCAGCGGAGGTCGACCGATTGACCGAACTCTATGCGAATGGTGCACGAGCGGCCACAGCTGACATTCAGCAGCAGTTAGAGGAAACGTCTGCTATGGCGATGAACAGTGCTTTCAACGCCGCGAGCGCGACAAAATCAGATGCAGTGTAATGCTGGTCCAGACGGGTTTGACCTGGTTGGCCGGAGGGCGAGGCGCAGTTGCAGTCTGCGATAGATGTTGCGCTTTGGTTCAATGCGCTCCTCAGCGTGGCGTCCGTCTCTTCTGTTCCCGAGTTCCGGCCCACCGTGCAATATACACCAGAACGCATAGTGCTTCGGATGCAGGTGGCTAAAGAAGCGTTGGACCGTACGCTGCTGGTGTTCGCAAGGCTCGCGGCACAAGGTGTCCCAGGCGTCGCGTTTCCTCTTGTTACGACACGGACAGATTTTAAATGACAGTTCAAGGCTCTTTCACGATGCGCTGAGGCATTTCCGCTTGGCACCGAAGTGGAGTGAGCCTTCAGAAAGCTATCAAATGGTCGTTCGAAACGATCTTAACTGGTTCCACTGATTTTCTTGCAACGAGACCAATCAAGCCTGACCATTGCTGACGTCACCCTTCTCGGCCTGCGCCACATTGCGTTTGACGTTCAAAAAACTGTCCGGCGTCACAGAGATCGTGTCGATTCCGGCGCTTACCAGCAGGCGCGCGAATTTCGGGTCATTGCTGGGTGCCTGACCGCAGAGCCCGATCTTCCGTCCAGACTCGTGTGCACGCAGAATGGCGGTTTCGATCATCCAGAGCACCGCCGGGTCACGCTCACGGAACACATCGGCCAACGCTTCGCTATCGCGATCAATGCCCAGCGTAAGTTGGGTCAGATCATTTGATCCGATTGAGAAGCCGTCAAAACGTCCGGCGAATTCCTTGGCGCGGATCACGTTCGACGGGATTTCGGTCATCACGTAGACTTCGAGACCCTTCTCTCCGCGTCGAAGGCCATTTGCAGCCATTACCTCCAGTACCTTGTCCGCCTCTTCCGGGGAGCGACAGAAGGGCACCATCGCGATGACATTAGTAAAGCCCATCTCGTCTCTCAGCCGCTTCAGTGCGGCGCATTCCAGCGCAAAGGCATCGCGGTAAAAAGCCGAATAGTAGCGCGCGGCACCTCTGAGGCCGATCATGGGGTTTTTTTCCGATGGCTCGAAGTGACGGCCGCCCAGAAGACCGGCATATTCATTCGACTTGAAGTCGCTCAGCCGGACAATCACCGGTTTGGGGTGCCAGACGGAGGCAATCCGCGCTAGGCCCATAGCCAGCCGCTGAATGAAATAGGTAGGTCCGTCCTGGTATCCCTTCATCAGTTCGGTAATGGCACGGGCCTCAGCCGCGTCCGTCACCTGGTCAGGGTTCAGCAGGGCGAGTGGGTGCACCTTGATTTCGTTGCTGATCAGGAATTCCATCCGGGCCAATCCGACGCCGTCCGCCGGGAGCCGCCACCAACGGACGGCGGCCGAAGGATCGGCGATATTCAGCATCACACCGGTCTGCGTCTGAGGCACATCGTCAAGCGAGATGTCGCTGACCTCGACCTGTCCCAGCCCATCATAGACCGCCCCAGTTTCACCTTCTGCACAGGAGACGGTAACGTCTTGACCTTCGTGCAAGATATGGGTTGCGCTGCCAGTGCCGACAACTGCCGGGAGTCCCAGTTCTCGGCTGACGATGGCAGCGTGCGACGTTCGTCCGCCGTGGTCGGTGACAACGGCGGCGGCACGTTTCATGATCGGCACCCAGTCGGGGTCGGTGGTTGAGGTGACAAGCACCGAGCCATCAACGAAGCGGTCGATCTCCTGCGCTGAGCGGATCAGACAAACTCGGCCCACAGCTGCTGCCTCCCCGACACTCAGCCCCTGTACCATCAGCTTGCCTGATGGCGTGACGTTGAATGACTGGAACACCGCCCCAGACTTGCGTGACTGTACAGTTTCAGGGCGCGCCTGAACGATGAACAAATCACCGGTCTTGCCGTCCTTTGCCCATTCCATGTCCATGGCGACGCCGTAATGCGCCTCAATGGTCTTCGCATATCGGGCCAGTTCCACTGCCTCTTCATCGCTCAATGTGAAACGCTCGCGTTCAGCCACCGAGGTTGGCACGTTGCGCGTCGCCGCTTCGTCGGCCCGGCCATAGATCATCTTGATCTCCTTCCTGCCCAGCGTCTTGGCAACGATTGGCAGTTGGTAGGCATCGTTCAGGAAGGGTTTGAAGACCTGAAATTCGTCTGGGTCCACCGCGCCCTGAACCACGTTCTCTCCCAATCCCCAGGCACCGTTTATCAGCACGAAACGGTCACACCCGGTCTCTGTGTCGATCGAGAACATGACACCAGAGCTGCCGATGTCAGAGCGCACCATGAGCTGAACGCCAACCGATAAGGCGATTTCCGTCCGACCGAATTCCAGGATTTGACGATAGCTAATTGCCCGGTCGGTAAAAAGCGACGCATAGCACCGGCGGCATGCATCAAGCAGCGCCGCCTCTCCGGTGATGTTGAGAAAGGTCTCTTGCTGTCCGGCGAAACTTGCATCCGGCAAGTCCTCGGCAGTGGCGGAAGACCGGACGGCAACCGATGGCTGTTTTTGGCCACTGCGTTTCGCGAGTTCTCGATAGGCGGCGCATATTGCTTCCGCTGTTTGCTTGGGCCATTCGCCTGCGGTTATCGCGGCCCGAATGGTTGCACCGGCCTCGTGCAGCGTCGTGTGTCCAGCGTCCAACGCATCAATCCGCTCGGTGATGACTCGTTTCAGACCGTTGGCCGCGATAAAGCCGCGATAAGCCCAGGCTGTCGTGGCAAAGCCGTCTGGCACGCGGATGTTCTTGGCCGCGAGGGTCGAAACCATCTCGCCCAAAGAGGCATTCTTGCCGCCCACGACTGCGACATCGCTACGGCGCAGCCCCTCGTACCAGACCAGGTGTTCGTCCAAGTTTCATTCTCCGCAGTCAGTCTCGCAACAAACTGTGACACGCTGGTCGCGCCGTCATTGATGGCGGTCAATGCGCACCGGAGCAGGAGCATGGCACTTTCTCACCCAGCGATACGAAATTGTGGAAAGGGGACCCGTGAACATGAAACTGCGGGCTGTGGCAGACAGGATTGAGGCGGTGGGGACACAACTGACCAATGCTGAGGTTGCCCCTGTGCTTGAAGCGATCCGCAAGGTGCGGCCGGATCTCGCGGTAAAGGAGGCAGAGCTGCGCTCGGTTGAGAAACTGCTGCATTTTGTAGATCGCGTGGTGCCAGGCTGGAGCATCCTGCTACGGGGCGATGCACTGGAGCCTGATGGTCATTGGCGCTGCACGTTGCGCGAAAATGTCTCACGGGACAGTGACGAATATATCGGGGTTGGCAAGGGTGCTTCCCTTTCATCCGCTATTCTGGCCGCAACCCTGCGCGTTATCGATTCCCAAGCGCGCCAATGATACAATTCTATCGTTACTTGCTAGTTTATCATGAGATTTCGCGGACCAAGGTGCCTCGAATTAGGTGCATCGAATATTGGGGCGACCTGAGAGCTTGAGCAATCAAGAGATGTGTTGATCGCTATATAAAACGCGTGATTCTAGCAATTCTCCAATCGGCATTGGGGCAATAAGGCTGTGGTTTCGGAGAGGTCGCAAAAGGTGGTTCCTTCGGTGCTAACTGTAGCGGCAGCAGCTGCAACGCCCCATTTGAGGGCCTGTTCAGGCCTGTCGCCACGCGAAAGCGAGAGGGTAAAGGCCCCTACGAAAGCATCACCTGCACCAATTTTGCTGCGCAGGGGAACTTTGGGGGCGTGGCAGAAAAATCTCTGTTGTCCGGCAACCATAACTGCCCCCTCTGCGCCGTGACCTGTCACAACAATCCTCGCAACCCCGCGCCGCACGAGCTGTTCGCTATAGGCTAGATTGTCGGAAATCGACCGCACCGGGTGAGCAACAGCCTTTTCGATTTCGCTGCGATCCAGCCTCAAGACATCAAGAGGGGAAACCGGAGCTTCAATCAGGCGCAACAGCGGTGCCTTGGATGTATCGACAACCAACCTCCCATTGCGCCGCGAAACAGCTGCCTGCACATCTTGCGGATAGGTGTCAGCAAGGCCACTGGCGATACCACCGCTGAGCACGACATAATCGTCACCAGCCAGCGTGCCAGAGATCTGGTCCAGTATTTTTTGAGCGTCACTTTCATCAACGGGTGCTCCCGGCAGGGTGAAACGGAACTGTTCTTTGGTCTCTTCGTCGGTAACTGCCAGACTGTAGCCCGTTTCTATACCAACCCGACATTCCTCAACGGGGACGTTTTCTGCTTCCAACAACTGCAACAGGCGATTGCCCATTGCTCCGCCAACCACAACAAACGCCCTGACAAGCCCACCAAGCTTGACAATCGTTCGGGCAACGTTAACCCCGCCGCCACCGGGATCAATCTGCGGTTGGCGGCAATAAAGTTTCGGCCCCGCAGTCACATGGCTTGTCGATGTTGAATAATCGACGGCGGGTTTGAGGGTGATCGTCAGGATCTTGCGCATGATTTCCATTCTTATCTCGGCCTGCTCTCTGGACAAGAGGTTACGGCATAGTGGGCTCCACCGCTCTGCAACGAAAGGCGCGGGTAGCCTGTAGAAACGATACCGGCTTGGGGGCCCTGATGTGTTGCTTCGGACTGTTTTATGCGATTAAGATTCACGCTTCTGTCTTGGCAATTAGGAACACGCACCCGCATCAGGGAACCAGAACGGCGGCCCCGGTGAACCGTCCGAAACGAAGGTCGTCCAGCGCACGATTGGCCTGTTCAAGATGATAGGTCGTGGTTTCGGTCTCTATGCCGACCTTAAGGGCCAGGGGTAGAAATTCCTCGCCATCGGCACGCGTCAAATTCGCAACCGAGCGGATGATCCGTTCATGCCAGAGATCGGCGTAGGGGAATGTAGGTATATCACTCATGTGGATGCCGCCCGACACGACGCTGCCGCCCTTGCGCACCGCCTTCAGCGCCTTGGGAACCAGCGCGCCGACCGGCGCAAAAATCAGCGCTGCGTCCAGCGGTTCGGGCGGGCGGTCCTCGGACGAGCCAGCCCAGATCGCGCCCAGACGACGCGCGAAGGCCTGCGCCGACCGGTCGTCGGGCCGGGTGAAGGCATAGACCTTCTTGCCCTGCCAGACGCAGAGCTGGCACAGGATATGCGCCGCCGCCCCGAACCCGTAAAGCCCGATACGGTCGGCGGCACCAGCGCGCTTTAACGTGCGGTACCCTATCAGCCCGGCGCAAAGCAGCGGCGCCAGTTGCACCGGGTCGCTATCGTCGGGCAGAGGGAAGACATATCCGGCGTCGGCCACGCAGAGTTCGCCATATCCGCCGTTTCGGTCGTAGCCAGTGAATTCAGGCGCGTCGCAGAGGTTCTCGCGATGGGCGCGGCAATGCGGACATGTCCCGCATGTGCGGCCAAGCCAAGGCACCCCGGCCCGCTGGCCCAGTGTAAGGCTTTTTACACCTGGGCCAAGCGCGTCGATACGGCCGACGATCTCGTGCCCCGGTATCAGCGGAAGGCTGGGATGGGACAGCTCGCCATCCAGAATATGCAAATCAGTGCGACAGACGCCGCAGGCCTCCACCCTGAGCCGCACTTCGCCCGGCCTCGGGGCGGGGTCCGGCAGATTGCGGAGGACCAGCGGGGCGTTCTGTTTTTCCAAGACCATCGCGCGCATAGATGTCTTTACTTTGGTTGGCGGCCTATATGACCGCATCAGTTATGGACCCCTTCAAGATGAGAGACCCTTCGGGAGGGGTGGCAAAATAGAAGGTCGGGTCGTTCCTTTGGCGTTCTGAAACCGCCGTTCGACTTTCCCGGCGAAAGATCCGCGCCGCATTGACGACGGTCAAGGTCCGACGCAATTCAGGTGAGCGGTCGTCGTTGTTCACTATATCCGGGCGGCCAGATAGGACACCGCAAGCGCCAAGCTGGCGATCTGCGGATAATCCGTTTCCGGGATGTCGACATTCAGCCTTCGATGCAGGGCCGTCACCAGGTTCAGGACATCCATCGAGTCGAGTTCCAGATCGTCCTGCAGGTGATCGTCCTCGCCCAGGGTGGCCGGGTCGATGTCGGGTGCGATGGCGATCAGCTCTTCGATGAAAGCGGTGCGAATGTCTGCCTTGGTCATAGTGTCTCCGGCGATGCGATATGGGATTGGAACTCGGCGATGAAGCGCCCGGCCTGCCGACCGTCGCTGACGCGGTGATCGACGGACAGGGTCAGGGTGACAACGGTCCGTGGCACAACCGCGCCGTTCACCACCCATGGGCGCAGCTTGGGCGCCCCCAGGCCGACCAGCGCGACCTGCGGCGGAAAGATCACGCCGGCCATCGCCTCGGCCCCGACCGCGCCGAGGCTGGAAATCGTGATCGTACCTTCAGTCAGTTCCGAGGATCGGAGCCGCCCGGCCCGCGCGCGCAAGACCAGGTCGCGCAGGCCCGCCATCGTCTCATCGACCGACATTGCGCCCGCGTCGATCAGCGCCGGCGCGACCAGGCCGCCGCCCCGCAAGGCCACGGCGATACCGGTGTTTATCCGGTCAGAGGGGTGAAAAGTGCCGTCGACGCATTGCCCGTTCACCGACGGCACCTTTGCGGCAGCCAGCGCCGTGGCCCGGACGAACAGCGCCCCCAAGAGCAGCCGATCCGAGGGCAACCGATCTGCGTTCCGGGTTTCCAGCCACGCGCGCGCGGATTGAATGTCTATGGTCTGAGACAGGTAGAAATGCGGAATTGTCTGCTTGGACCGCACCATCGCCGCTGCGATCGCCCTGCGCATTTCCGCCATCGGCGCGGTGGTCTGCACCCTCATTGCGTCCGGCTCTCGTGCCTCCAGATCCGCTAGCAGAATGGCACCCGCCGGACCGCTTCCGCTGACCGTCGCCAGGTCGATGCCCAGTTCACGGGCCCGCAGGCGCGCGGCGGGCGAGGCAGGGGTAGCACCGCAGGGCAGGGGTGCCGCAACCGCTGGACCGGGCACGGCTTCGGGTTTGTCGGCAACAGCAGGCCTTGGTGCGACTTCCGGTTTGGCGGCAACCGCAGGCGCTTTGGGCTCTTTCGGTTCCGGCGCAGTCTCGCCGGGGCCCAAGATCAGCGCCAGCGGCGCGCCCACGGGCAGGGTTGCCCCCAGATCGGCCTGTAATTCCAGCACACTGCCATCTTGGAAACATTCGATCTCGATGGCGCCCTTCTGGGTCTCGACCACTGCAACCACGTCGCCTCGATGTACCTCGTCACCGGGTTTCACCAGCCACTCGACCAGCGTGCCGGCCTCCATGTCGGCCCCGAGCGACGGCATGGCGAAGATACCCATCAGGCCCGCCCCAACATTGCGCGTGCGGCGGCCACGATGTCTGGCGCTTGCGGTATCGCGGCGTCTTCCAGGTGTTTGGGATAGGGGATCGGGACTTCTGCCGAGCAGACTCGCCCCACCGGCGCATCAAGCGACCAGAAGGCCTGTTCCATGATCCGGGCCGAGATCTCGGCGGCCAATGATCCGCTACGCCAGCCCTCGTCCACGATCAGCGCGCGGCGCGTCTTGGCAACAGAGGCCATGATCACCGCGTCATCCAGCGGGCGCAGGCTGCGCAGGTCGATGACCTCGGCCTCGATGCCGTCTGTGGCCAGGAGCTTCGCGGCCGCCAGCGTCTTGAACAGCGATCCGCCATAGGTGATGAGGCTCAGGTCGCGCCCCTCGCGCCGCACAACTGCCCTGGAAATATCGACCGCACCGGCGTTGCTGTCGATCTTGCCGGTCATGTTGTAAAGCATCACGTTCTCGAAGACCAGCACCGGGTCGGGATCTTCCAGCGCTGTCCACAACATGCCGCGCGCATCCTCCAGCGTGGCTGGGGCCAGCACCTTCAGCCCCGGAATATGCGCATACCATCCCTCCAGGCTGTGCGAATGCTGCGCCGCCAGTTGCTTGCCCGCCCCGGTCGCCATGCGGATCACCAGCGGGACGCCGAATTGCCCGCCCGACATGTGCCGGATCGTCGCCGCCGTGTTCATGATTTGGTCGAGGGCCAGCAGCGAGAAATTGACGGTCATCAGTTCGACGACTGGCCGCATCCCGGCCGCCGCCGCGCCGATGCCCGCGCCAGTGAACCCGCTTTCCGACAGTGGTGTGTCGCGGATCCGGTCCTCTCCGAATTCCGCCATCAGGCCTTTCGAGACCGCGTAGCAGCCGCCATAGGCCCCCACATCCTCACCCATCAGAAAGACCCTGTCGTCGCGGATCATCGCGTCGCGGATCGCCTGCTTCACCGCCTCGCGGTAGGTGATTTCCACCAGCGCACCCGAGGGCGTCGTTGGCTCTGGCGGCACGGGCGCGGGGCCATGCACGTTCTGTGCCAGTTGTTCGACCGGCACCCATGTTGCACCCTCGGCAAAAGCTACGGCTCCGGCGATTTCGGCATCGGCATCGGCTTCAATCTGGGCCACGTCGCTTTCGTGGATCAGGTGGTTCTCCCGCAGCCAGCCTTGGAAACGGACGATCGGGCCGTGCTTGCGCCACTCCTCGATTTCGGCTTTGTCGCGGTAAAGCTGCGCGTCGAACATGGAATGCGCGCGAAACCGGTAGGTCTTGCACTCGATGAACGTCGGTTTGCCGGTCTCGCGGATCTTGCCGATGGCCTGGCGCGCAGCTGCCTCGACGGCGACGACGTCCATGCCATCGACCTGGCGCGCCTCCAGTCCGTAGGAGGCGGCCTTCTGGTGGATATCGGTTTCCGACTCGGTCCGGGCCAGCGCCGAACCCATCGCGTAGCCGTTGTTCTCGCAGACGAACAGAACCGGCAGCGACCAGAGCGTGGCCAAGTTCATCGCCTCGTGAAATTCGCCTTCCGCCACGGCGCCCTCGCCAAAGAAACAGGCCGTCACCGTGTCCGCACCCTGCATCCTGTCCGCCAGCGCGAGGCCCGTCGCCAACGGCAGACCACCGCCCACGATGGCGTTGCCGCCGTAGAAATTGGTGTCGGCATCAAAAACATGCATCGACCCGCCGCGCCCGCCTGAGCAGCCTTCGGCCTTGCCATACATCTCGGCCATGATTTTTGTCATGGGTACGCCGCGCACCAGCGCGTGCCCGTGCTCGCGATAGGTGGTGACGACCCGGTCCAGCGGTCCGAGAGCCGGGATAACCCCGGCGGCAATTGCCTCTTCTCCGTCATAGAGATGCAGGAAGCCACGGATTTTTTCTTGGGTGTATAGCTCGGCACATTTGTCTTCGAAACGGCGGACGCGGATCATATCGCGGAGCAGCGCAAGAACATGATTCCGGTCAAGTTTGGGTTTGTCGAGCGCGCTCATTTCTCATCGGTCTCCAGAGTGGAAATGTCACCTTCCGGAAGACCCAGTTCCCGCGCCTTGAGCAGCCGCCGCATGATCTTGCCAGAACGGGTCTTGGGCAGGTTTTCGCGGAATACCACCGCGCGCGGAGAAACGGCCGGGCCAAGCCTTTTGCGGGCATGGCCGCGCAAGTCTTGCTCCAGCGCCGCGCTGGCCGTGAAGCCCGGGTTCAGCGTGACATAGGCCTTCACGATCTCACCTGCGGTTTTGTCCGGCAGGCCGATAACGCCTGCTTCAGCCACTGCAGGGTGCTCGATCAACACGCTTTCCACCTCAAAAGGCCCAACCAGGTGGCCGGAGGTCTTGATCAGGTCGTCAGCCCGTCCGACAAACCAGAAATACCCATCCTGGTCCCGCGTGGCGAGGTCGCCCGACAGATACCAACCGTCCACGAAGCACTTGTCGTAGCGGGCCTGCTCGTTCAGGTAGTCCCGCATCATCGACGGCCAGCCAGGCCGGAGCGCCAGTTCGCCAATTTCGCCGGTGCCAAGTTCCTTCAGCGTACCGTCCTCGCGTTTGACGATTCCGGCTTTGATCCCCGGCATGGGCCTCCCCATCGCGCCGGGCTTGACCGTCATGCCGGGCAGGTTGGCGATCATGATCCCGCCGGTCTCGGTCTGCCACCAGTTGTCGTGGAACGGCTTGCCGAAGACCTTTTCTGACCAGACGACCGCTTCGGGGTTCAGCGGCTCTCCCACACTGGCAAGGAACCTCAGCGAGGAAAAGTTGTACGGTTTCGCCACATCCGAGCCCGCGCGCATCATCATCCGGATCGCGGTCGGCGCGGAATACCAGACTTCGACTTTTTCCCGCTCGATCGTGCCGTACCAGCGATTCAGGTCGAACTCGGCCTCGTCCACGATCATCTTTACCCTCTGAACGAGCGGCGCGATGATGCCGTAGGATGTGCCGGTGACCCAGCCGGGATCGGCGGTGCACCAATAGGTCGTCCCGGGCGTCAGATCCAGCGCGTGCCGCCCTGAGAAGGCGTGGTAGAGCACCGCCTCATGGACATGGACCGCGCCCTTCGGCCGCCCCGTCGTGCCGGAGGTGAAATGGATCAACGCCGGATCCTCGGGCCGGGTAGGGACTGTGTCGAAATCGGGCGATGCAGCTTCCATCGCGGGACCAAGAGCGACGCAGCCCTCGGTGGCGTCTTCGCCGGTGACAAGGACCAGTTTCAGCGTGCTGATCTCGTCGCGCCAGGCCGCGATCTTGCGCTTGTAGAGTTCCGGCGTTGTGACCAGCACCTTTGCGGCGCCGATCTCCATCCGGGTACGAATGGGGCCCGGCCCGAAGGCGGAGAAGAGCGGTGTGAAAACCATACCCGCCTTCAACGTGCCAAGTGCGGCTATGTAGAGCTCGGGAACGCGACCAAGCAGCACGAAGACGCTGTCGCCAGACGCGAGCCCATGGGTGGCAAGGACGTTGGCGAAACGCGAGGATTGTCGGGCTATGTCGGCATAGCTCAGGTCTTGGCGATCACCAGATTTGCCAAGCCAGAGCATCGCAGTTTCATTCCCGCGCCCGTGTATCACATGCCGGTCCACCGCCTCATAGGCGATGTTCAGCATACCGCCGGGCATGTCGAGCATTACACGGGCTTCGGCCCAAGGGTCCGCATCATGGTCTATCGCGCGATTGGTCATCGACGGAAGCTCCTCCTCATTGACCAGACTTGGGTGGGCCGGGGGAGGCCGCATTGACGGCGATCAATGCACCGAGGAGTCAATCCCTGTCGTCGGCCACCGAGGACGCAGTCCAATCGGCCAGAACCGTATTGAGCGCTGTCCAGTCGGTATACTCGATATCAGCGGAAAGATCCGCTGACGGATCCTTGTTCGCAAGGATGCGGCGCATCACGAAACGGCGGAAAACATCGTAATCAGAGGGCTTATAGGCACCGGCCAACTGTTCGATCCGATTGGGGGTCCAGCCGGTGGCTAAGGTGAAATTGGTCAGAATTTTGTCCAGTTCCTGCCAGTCTTCGGCTTCGTGACCCGCAGCGGCAAGCGAGACCGAGAGGAACAGACTGGACAACGCAGACAGAGTGTCGGCGCGTTTGGCGCAAAACTCCGTCAGCGCCTTTTGATAGTGCCCGATATGGACCGATGCTGCCAGCAACACCGCATCAAAGCGTGCCAGGTCAATGTCATCGGCATCGGCAAGCGGCAGGAGTTCGACCATATGACCCGCATCCGCAAGCCAATCCGCTGCGACGCGGCAAATCTTGCGGGTTTGACCATCGGTCGAGGCGTAGGCGACGAGGATTTTCATGACTCTCCTCTCTAGATCGCTTCGGCTGCGGCGGCATTGACGGCTGTCAATCGGATCGGAGACCGGCGTTGCGAGCTGTCACGCGGCAATGCCTTGACAGCGATCAATGGCGGCGTGGCAGCTGGGAGGTATCATTGATCTGCTGGAGCGGGTGGCGTCCTCTGTATCGTGATCGGCTGCCCACAAGAGGACAAGCCGAAGAAATGACAGTGACGGGATCTTGATCCTGGGCGCGCTGCCCATACCGGAAGGAGGAAAAACACATGCAGATCAAAGATTTGATTCCTTGGGCGCGCAAAGATCATGCGCCCGAACCGAAGACCGACGATCAGAACGCCATTTCCAGTCTGCAGCGTGAAATGAATCGCGTGTTCGAAAGCTTTTGGACCCGTGCAGGCGATCTCGATTGGCCATGGGTTGGCGGAGAGGCCAAATCCGACATGGTCGAAACCAAGGATCGCGTCGAAGTATCGATTGAACTTCCCGGTATGGACATGTCGGATATCGAGGTTTCTGTCAGTGACGA
The DNA here is from genome assembly GCF_021228235.1 of Pseudophaeobacter flagellatus. GTDB lineage: Bacteria > Pseudomonadota > Alphaproteobacteria > Rhodobacterales > Rhodobacteraceae > Pseudophaeobacter > Pseudophaeobacter flagellatus. The sequence goes on along the minus strand of NZ_JAJQRG010000006.1, from coordinate 112,888 downwards.
GTTTCTGACCGTGAAGGGTGAGAAGAAGATTGAGCGGCAGGAGGAGAAGAAGGGATACTACCTCTCCGAGCGCAGCTACGGCGCGATATATCGCAGGATCCCGCTGCCCCCAGGCGTCGATGGCGAAAAGGCCGAGGCCAGCTTCAAGAACGGAGTGCTGACTGTTAAGCTGCCGCAAACCCCGGTGGCCTAGGTCAAGGCCAGGGGGCGCGTGACAGGGCCGCTTGAGAGTTAACGACCAACGCTCGGGCAGACTGAGACTGAGGTGCGGCGGGCAACGCGCCCGCTGCATAAGGCAAAGGAGGGCTTCGGTCGGTTGCAGAACAGTCGCCCGGCCAGCAGAGAATGATGAATTCAGATCCCTACAAGATACTTGGCGTGTCCAAGACCGCGACGCAGGGGGAAATCAAGAAAGCCTATCGTAAGCTGGTCAAGGATTTGCATCCCGACCTGCACCCGGACGACGCAGCCAAGCAGGATCGGTTCAAGGCCGTCTCAGCCGCCCATGGTCTCCTCTCCGACCCCGAAAAGCGGCGCCGCTTTGATGCGGGCGAGATCGACGCGAGCGGACAAGAGAGGCCGGAACGCCAGTATTACCACCAATATGCAGGCCGGGAAGGCGGTCACCGATATGACCCCAGAACCGGTTCTGGTGCTGCGATGGGCGAGGACGATCTTGGAGGCATCTTCTCGCAATTCTTCGGCCGCAGCACCGGTGGTCAGGGACGGGGCGGCTTTCGCCAGGAGATGCACGCCCGCGGCCAGGACCTGCGCTATCACCTCGAGGTCGAGTTCCTTGATGCCGCTCGCGGCACGAAACGGCGCGTTACTATGCCGGATGGGAACGATATCGATATCAGCATTCCACCGGGCCTGAAGGACGGCCAGACCCTGCGTTTGCGCGGCAAGGGGGCGCCGGGATTTGGCCAGGGCAAACCGGGAGACGCGCTTGTGACCGTCGCGGTGCGCCCGCATCCCGTGTTCAGCCTGTCCGGCGACGATATCGAGATGGAGTTGCCGATCACCTTCGACGAGGCCGTTCTGGGCGTGAAAGTTGATGTGCCGACTGTGTCGGGATCGGTGTCGGTGACAATTCCCGAGGGCGCGTCCTCGGGGCAGCGCTTGCGCCTGCGCGGCAAGGGCATCAAGGGCTCCAAGGGAAAGGCCGGAGACCAGATCGTTCGGCTGAAAGTTGTGCTGCCCAAACACATCGATGGTGACCTGAAAGACCTGGCGCGCCGCTGGCGAGACAAAGCCGGTTTTGACCCGCGGGCCGAATTGCGGAGGATGTCATGAGCCATACGGAAGAGAAGGTTTTGGCCGAGATCCGCCGACTGACCCGCCGCGACCTTCGTCTTTGGGTGCGCGAAGGATGGGTGCGACCAGCAATAGGCGAGGCCGGCCCGCTCTATGACGACCTCGACGTTGCGCGGATTCGCCTCCTTTGCGACCTGCGCAAGGAGATGGCGCTGCCCTCAACCGCTGTGCCGGTGGTTCTGACGCTGATCGACCGGCTGCATCAGACCCGGCGCGACCTGTACAGTTTGGTGGAGGCGGTCGACGATCAGTCCGACTGTGTCAGGCATGCTGTTGTGGCACGCCTTCGTGCGCGATTTGACGAAGACGCGCCAGCGGGGGGCGACTGACAAAAGTCAATGCGGCGGTCATCCCGGCGAGGAAACATAGGTGAAAGGGAGGGTAGTTGGATGCACAGAGAACTAACCGCACATTATCGCCTCTTGGCGGCAGTCTATCGTCGATATGTAGATGCCGATTTCAGGCTGGCGAAGGCACGGAACGAATTGCGTGCGTTGTTTCCGGTCGATCAAGTACCATATCGCGGCACCATTGGCGCGCCGAGGTCGCCCATTCGCCGCCTTCATGAGGAACGCGATCGAGCCTTGCTCAGATTTCAGTCGGCCTACGTAAAATTCAAAACGGCGAAAGCGCGCGTTCACAAAAGAGAAGCAAGCCGCCGGATAAGGCTGCTATTGAGCTTTCAACGCGAATAGCGCGCTCTGGGCGAACGCAGGAATTGTCCGGAGAGGTCGGCATTGCGGTGCTTCGCGCGCCATCAATTGCCCTGAGTCTGTTTCAGACTGTCACCTTAAGTAAGGGGGATGGGTATGACAAAAAGCAAAATGGCAAAAAGAAACCCGCCCAGACATATCTGGGCGGGTTTTCTAAACGTTCTGCCGTGCCCCGCCTTTCCCCCGCTTCAGGTTAAAGGCGGGGCGCTTTTAGAGAGCCAGACCCAAGGGCTTAGATGGCGACGGGGGGCACCATGCCGACAATGTCATAGGTTTGACGCAGGATGGGCGCGGTGATGGCGCGGGCGCGTTCAGAGCCACGGGTCAGGATCTTGTCGATCTCATCCTGATGCTGCATCAGTCGGGCCATCTCGGTAGAGATGGGGGCCAGCTTAGCGACTGCCAAGTCCACCAGCATTGGCTTGAACTCTGAAAACTGCTTGCCCCCCACATCGGCCAACACCTGATCAACGGTTTGTTCGTTGAGCGCGGCGTAGATGTTGATCAGATTGCGGGCCTCTGGCCGTTCTTCCAGGCCCTTGGCTTCGCTGGGCAGGGCGTCTGGGTCGGTCTTGGCCTTGCGGATCTTTTTAGCGATGGTATCGGCATCGTCGGTCATGTTGATGCGGCTGGCGTCAGAGGGGTCAGATTTGGACATCTTCTTGACGCCGTCTCGCAGGCTCATCACGCGGGTGGCCGCGCCTTCGATCACCGGTTCGGTCAGCGGGAAGAAATCAACGTCATAGTCGTGGTTGAATTTGGTGGCGATGTCGCGGGTCAGTTCCAGATGCTGTTTCTGATCCTCACCCACCGGCACATGGGTGGCGTGGTAGATCAGGATATCTGCCGCCATCAAGGAGGGATAGGCCAGCAGCCCAAGCGAGGCATTTTGCGCGTTCTTGCCGGCCTTGTCCTTGAACTGGGTCATCCGCTGCATCCAGCCCATGCGGGCAACGCAGTTGAACACCCAGGCCAGTTGCGCGTGTTCCGGCACCTGGCTTTGGTTGATCAGGATGGATTTTTCAGGGTCGATACCCGCAGCAATGAAGCCGGCGCAGAGTTCACGGGTGGCCTTACGCAGATCGGCGGGGTCCTGCCAGACGGTGATCGCATGCAGGTCAACCATGCAATAGATGCTTTCGATATCGTTGGCTTGCCAGTCGACAAAACGCTTCAGGGCGCCAAGGTAGTTACCAAGGTGCAGGTTGCCGGAGGGCTGAATGCCGGAAAAGACACGCGGCGTGAAGGTGGTGTCGCTCATGTGGGCGTAACTCCCGTCTGGAATTATGGTCCCTAGTCGCTTACCCATGGGTTTCGGCAGCGTCAACAGGCAGCGTCACCGGGCGGTATCCAGGACGGTATCGGGGGCCCTATCCAGAGCGCGCCCTGGATAGGGTCCAGGTCGAGGCCCGAGCGTTAAAATAAGGGTCGGTAAGGCCGCCCAAGGAGGACAAGATCCATGAGCAATGATACGAATATCTCTCCGGTTAATCCGCTGCCGCCCGCAGTTGTGGCCCTCGTGCTGGTGATCATGGGGATCGAGGCTGTCCTTGCCCTGGGTCAGCGCGGTATCCTGGGCGGCCCCGAGGCGATTGGCTGGCGGTTGGAGGCCTTTCAATCCTATGCTTTTTCGCCAGAAATATTCTGGTGGATGGTCGAGACAGGACAATGGCCGACTGAACATCTGATCCGGTTTCTGTCCTACGCCTTTGTACATGGGGCCTTTACCCATGCGTTGTTCGTCTGTGTCTTTGTGCTGGCCATGGGCAAGATGGTGGGCGAGGTCATGGGGGATCTGGCGATGGTGATCATCTTTTTTCTTTCGGCCATTGGTGGGGCCCTGGGCTATGCGGTCCTTCTCGAGGCCAGCGTACCATTGATCGGTGGTTTTCCGGCGGTCTATGGCTTGATTGGAGCCTTTACCTATATCCTGTGGCGCCAGCTTTCGCTGGTGGGGGCGCAGCAAAGTCGCGCCTTTTCGCTGATTGCCTTTCTTATGGGGGTGCAGTTGCTGTTTGGCCTGTTGTTTGGCGGCTCACAGGACTGGGTGGCAGATCTGTGTGGTTTTGCCACCGGGTTTGGGCTGTCGTTTTTTCTGGCACCGGGCGGCTGGGCGCGGATCCGCAGTAAAATCAAACGCGACTAGTGGCTCTGCGCAGGGCTGGGGCTCCCGCCCGGATGGCGGCCGTGAAACATGGCCTTATCCCGTTGGGCCCGGCGCCGCGCAGAGGCGCGGCGCGGCAGCGCTGGATTACCCGGATTGGCGCTTGCCGCGCCGTAGGGAGGTTTTCAGCTCTGCCAGGTTGAAGGCCTTGAGCAGATATCCAGCGATAAAGAAGGTCGTTGCACCGCTTAGGATCAGGGCCAGCAGGGCGAGGTAGCGCCAGCTTGGCAGGGTGAAAAATGCTCCGAACTGTTGCACGGTGAGGACCAGTTGCGCGCCCATGACCAGCGCGGCCAGAAGAATACGCAGGCTGCAGTGGTAGAACCGGGGATCAAACCGGGCGGCGCTGCCCATGCGCCTGGTACCCAGCCAGAGCAGGATCACCATGGCCCAGCCGGCCGTAGAGGCAGCAATGGCAGGCGAGATCCAGCCCACCACGGGCTTCAGCCCCACCGCCAGCCCGGCGTTCACCACCATGGCAAAAACGGCATAGGCAAAGGGTGAGCGGGTGTCTTCGCGGGCAAAATAAAGCGGCTGCAGCACCTTTTGCAAAATGAAGGCCGGCAGGCCCGCGCCATAGATGGCCACCGCCAGGGCGATGGCGGCCGCGTCTTCAGGCCCAGTGGCACCACGTTGATAGAGCACGGAAACCAGTGGCAGCGGCACCAGCATGAAGGCCACAGCCGAGGGCAGGGTGAAGAGGAGTGAGAACTCACCAGCGCGGGACAGGGCATTGCGCGCACCGCTGTCATCGCCGCTGCGCAACCGGCGGGCCAGATCCGGCAGCAGCACGATGCCAACCGCAATGCCAATGACCCCAAGCGGCAGCTGATACAGCCGATCCGCGATGAACAGCCAGCTGACCGCGTTTTCAATATCCGAGGCCACCAGCTGGCCAACCACCAGATTGATCTGCGTCACTCCCATGGCCAATGCCGCAGGAACGGCCACCCGTACCAGGCGGCGCATTGCTGGGGTCACCCGAGGGAGACCGGGACGCAGGCTAATCCCGGCGCGGCTGCTGGCGCGCCAGACCAGGGCTAGCTGGGCAAGGCCTGCCACCGGGATGGTCCAGACCAGCCAGTCCACCACCGAGCCGCCCATCCAGGCCGCCAGCATCATGGCGCTGCAGGCAAAAATATTGAGCAGCACCGGCGCGGCGGCAGCCGCCGCAAAGCGCCCGGTGGCATTCAGCACCCCGGAAAACAGCGCCGCCAGTGACATGCACAGGATATAGGGAAAGACGATATAGCCAAAGCCCACCGCGATGTCGAAGCGGGCATCGCCCTGAAAGCCCTTGGCCGTGGCCCAGACCAGCGCGGGCATAAAGACCATGCCCAGCCCAACCAGGGCCAGAACGGCAGCCCCCAGCAGATTGAAGGCATCCTGGGCAAAGCCCTGCGGGTCTTCCCCACTTTCCAACCGTTTGGAAAACTGCGGTACAAAGGCAGCGTTAAAGGCACCCTCGGCAAAAAAACGGCGAAACATATTTGGCAGCCGAAAGGCCACCACAAAGGCATCCAACAGCGGGCCGGGGCCGATATATGCAGCGATCAGGATTTCACGCAAAAAACCCAGAACACGGCTGGCCAATGTCCAGAAGCCAACCGTGACAAAGCCGGAGAACAATCTGACCGGTTTCATGAACGCGCCTTTTTCGAGCCTTCTGAAATGGCCTCGCGCAGCTTGCGCTCCAAAAAGTCCTGTTTGGACTTGGAGTGGTATTTCAGGCCAAACATGTCTTTGACGTAGAAGGTATCAACCACCTGTTCGCCATAGGTCGCAATCACAGCATTGGCGATATAGACATTGGCTGCCACCATGGTGCGCGCCAGATCATAGAGCAGCCCGGTGCGATCACGGGTGTCGACCTCGATGATGGTGTAGATTTCCGAGCCTTCGTTATCAAAGGTGATATGGGTCGGCACCTTGAAGGCCTGTTCCCGTTTTTTGAACTTGTCGCGGGTTTCCAGCGCCTCTCCGGCGATCACCTCGCCCTTCAGGGTTTTCAGAATCATCTGGTTCAGCCGGGGCAGGCGAGAGGCCTCAAAGGGGTGACCCTCGGCGTCCTGGATCCAAAAGGCATCGGTGACATAGCCGTCTTTGGTGGTATAGCTACGGGCGTCGACCACATTGGCCCCAACCAGCGCCAAAGCACCGGAAATGCGGGCAAAGATGCCGGGGTGGTCAGCCATTACAAAACAGGCGCGGGTGGCATCGCGGTCATCATCCGGGTGCAGCCGAATGACAATGCCACCGGGGTCGTTCTTGGCTTCCAGCTCTCTCAGCATTTCGGCAAAATCGATATGGGCGGTGACATGCAGCCCCTGCCAATAAGGATCATAATGCCGCCCGGTTTCGCGTTTCAGATGGGCCTTTGGCCAGTCGGCCAGGGCGGCGCGCAGGGCCTTTTTGCCGGCCGCACCGCGATGTTCCCGGTTCAGAGCCTCCATGCCGTTGTCCAGCGCTTCGCGGGTCTGGTTGTAGAGCGCCCGCAGTAGGGCCGCTTTCCAATTGTTCCAGGTGTCCGGGCCGACGCCGCGAATGTCACAAACCGTGAGCAGCAGCAACAGATCCAGCCGCTTTACCGATTGCACCGCTTTGGCAAAGCCCCGGACGGTACGCGGATCGGCAATATCGCGTTTCTGCGCCATATCGGACATCAACAGATGATTGCGCACCAGCCATTCAACCGTTTCGCTGTCGGCCTTGTTCAGCCCAAGGCGCGGTGCCACCTTGCGGGCGATCTGCGCCCCCAGGATAGAGTGATCCTGTTCGCGACCCTTGCCGATATCATGCAACAGCATGGCCACCAGCAGGACCTTGCGGTTGATGCCCTTGCGGATCACCTCTGATGACAGCGGCAGCTCTTCTTCCAGTTCACCTTTGTCGATGGCGGTGAGGTTGGAAATCACCTGAATCGTGTGCTCATCCACCGTATAGGAATGGTACATATTGAACTGCATCATCGCCACGATGGGTTCAAATTCGGGGATAAAGGCGGCCAGCACGCCGAGTTCGTTCATCCGGCGCAGAGCGCGTTCCGGGTTGCCGTGTTTCAGCAGCAGATCCAGGAAAATGCGCCGTGCTTCCTTGTTGTTGCGCATGTCATCGTCGATCAGGTGCAGATTGGCGGTGACCAGGCGCATGGCGTCTGGGTGGATCAACATGCCGGTGCGCAGTGCTTCCTCAAAGATCCGCAACAGGTTGAGCTTATCGTTCAGAAATGCATCGGGATCCGCGAGATCCAGCCGGTTGTGAACCACGTGGTATTCGGGTTTCACCCTGGGGCGGCGGCGGAAAATGCGTTCCAGCAGCGGCGCGCGCTTTTGTTGGCTTGCTTCCAGCTTGGTCAGCAGGATTCGGGTCAGATCGCCCACAGTTGTGGCATGGCGGAAATAGTCTTGCATAAAGACTTCCACGCCGCGCCGCCCGGCGCGATCCTTGTATCCCATGCGACTGGCAACTTCGACTTGCAGGTCGAAATTCAGCTGTTCGGTGGCGCGTCGGGTCGCCAGATGCAGATGCGATCGTACCGCCCATTGGAAATTTGCAGCGGTGGAAAAGGTCTCCAGCTCTTCCGGTGTGAAGAGGCCAAGCGGTACCAGATCCGCCACGTCCTGGACCTTGTAGACGTATTTTGCAATCCAGTAGAGAGACTGTAAATCGCGTAGGCCGCCCTTGCCCTCTTTGACGTTGGGCTCCACCATATAGCGTTCACCCTGTTTCAGGTGGCGCTCGTCGCGTTCAGCCAGTTTGGCCTCGATAAATTCGGTGACTTCGCGGATGAACAGCTCTGTGCGCAGCCGTTCTTCCAGTTCTTCGGCAAGGGCGCGATCACCGATAAGATAGCGCTGTTCCAGCATGGCGGTGCGGATGGTGAAATCCTCGCCCCCCAACCGCAGGCAATCCTTGATGGTGCGGCTGGAATGGCCAACCTTGAGGCGCAGATCCCACAGAATATAGAGCATCGATTCTATGACGCTCTCGGCCCAGGCGGTGATCTTGTACGGGGTCAGGAACATCAGATCGACATCGGAAAACGGCGCCATTTCACCACGGCCATAGCCGCCGACTGCAATCAATGCGATCCGTTCAGAGGAGGTGGGCGTCCCAACCGGGTGCAGATAGGTGGTGGCCACATGAAAGGCGGTCAGCACCAGCCCATCCGTCAGATAGCTGTAGGATTGGGTCAGGGCACGGGCCGAAAATGGCGCTTGTGCAAAGTGCTCGGCGATGAGGGCGCGGCCCTGGGTGTTGGCGGTGCGCAGCAGGTCGACCACGCCGTTACGCAGGGCGTCGGGCGCGGTTTCTTGTGCCAGCTGGGCAATCTTGTCCTGCATCTCGGCACGATCAAAGATGGCCCGCGCATCACAAATCAGCCCAGAGGGAAGGGACCCTCCGGGCTGATCGTCCTGGGGTGTCTGGGCTGGATCAGAATCCGGCGCCCGAGAAGCTTCTGGGGGCTGCGTCAAGGATGACTACCTTCTGTTCTTGGATCGTTGCAATGGTCAGACCGCGGTCATTGGTGCCATCGGGCCGCAGGCGGAAAATGCCACCTGTGCCCTGGAAACCAGCCCCCTGGGTCAGGGCTGCGGCGGTCAGAGCATCGGATTTTCCAGCACCGACCAGGGCGCCAATTGCGGCGATACCATCATAGGCCAGCCCGCCAATGGCATGGGGGGGGGACCCATAGGTGGCTTCATAGCGGTCGCGAAAGCCCTTGGCCTTGCCGGGGTCGGGCATGGCAAACCAGCCGCCCTGCACACCGGGCAATGCCAGGGTCTGGGCCGGTACGTCCCAGCGGGTCAGCCCCATGTACTGTATATCTTCGGGTTTGACGCCGGCCTCTGGCAGCAGCTGGGTCAGCAGCGGCAGCGCGCCGGCTGTGGTCGCGGTCAGGAACAGCGCATCAGCCCCGCTAGTGGTGGCCGAGCGGATCTGCGGAATGGCATTGATCACGCCAGTCTGCGACAGATCATAGTCAATGGAGCTGACAACAGTCGCGCCGGACTGCGCCGCCGCATTTCGGATTGCGGTCTGCCCGGCGATTCCGGCGGCGTTATTGCCCCCGGCAATCACGATCCTGCTCTTGCCCTGCGCCTTGGCATAGCTGGTCAGGCGACGGGCCGTATTGTCAAAGGTTGGCCCCAGGATAAAGACATTGCCCCCGGCGATCGAGGTGGTGTTGGAAAAGGCCAGGACATTGATGCCGCGTTTGGCAGCGGCAATGCCGGCGGCATTGGCCGCTTCGGCATAGACCGGCCCCAGAATAATGCGTGCGCCGCCCTGCACCGCCTCGGTGGCGGCAGCGGCTGCGCGGGTCGGATCGCCTGCAGTGTCATAAATGCGCAGATCAATCTGTACGCCCTGCAGATCTGCAATCGCCAGGCGGGCAGCGTTTTCCAGGCTTTGCGCTAGAACGCTGTCCCCGGACTGTGCCGATCCGCGTGGCACCAGCAGCGCGACGGGAACGGGTTTAGATGTATTGATGCTTGGGCCGCCGCCCATGGCAATAGGATCGCAGGCGGCCAGTGCAAAAGTTGAAATAGCGGTGACGGCAAGCAATGTTGCCTTGCGGGCCCGTTTGAAAACAGCAAACATAATGGACTTGTAACTCCCCTTCGTCCGGCGCTTTGCACCGTGTTGGTTCGGGAGCGATAATAAACGACCAAAAAGGCGGGTCCAGCGTGAATCATCAGATCGTCAATTTGTTGCCGGGGCTATATTTTGTGGCAACACCTTTGGGCACGGCCCGCGACATTACCCTGCGCGCGCTGGATGTGCTGGCCTCGGCGGATTTGATTGCCGCCGAAGACACCCGGTCGCTGCGCCGCCTGATGGAAATTCATGGCGTGCCGATGCGGGATCGCCAGGTGATTGCTTACCATGATCATAGCGGGGTGGCTGCACGTGGCAAAATCTTGGCAGCGCTGGAGGTTGGGAAATCGGTTGCCTATGCCTCCGAGGCGGGAATGCCGTTGATCGCGGATCCGGGTTATGCCCTGTCAAAGGCGGTGTCCGAGGCGGGGTATTTGGTGACCACTGCACCGGGCGCGACGGCGGTGACCACGGCGCTGGCGCTGGCCGGATTGCCGACGGATGCGTTCTTTTTCGCGGGCTTTTTACCCAATGCCAGCGGTGCCCGGCGCAAACGTCTGGAAGAGTTGCGTGCGATTCCGGCCACCCTGGCCTTTTACGAATCCCCCAAACGGGTGGCGGCTTCGGTGGCGGATATGGCGGATGTGCTGGGTAATCGCCCGGCGGCGCTGTGCCGCGAGCTGACCAAAAAATTTGAAGAGGTCCGCCGCCTGCCGCTGCAGGAGTTGGCTGCAAGTCTGGTGGAAACTCCGGTGAAGGGTGAGATCGTCGTGCTGGTAGACCGCGCTGCTGCCGCGGTGGTCAGCGAGGGCGATATTGAGAGCGACCTGCGCGCCGCGCTGATCAACAACAGCGTCAAAGATGCCGCCACCATCGTTTCCGAGGCGCATGAGATGCCGCGCCGCAAGGTGTATCAGCTGGCCCTGAAACTGGCGAAAGAGGGCTGATATGCCCAGAACGCCTGTCTCTACCGGATTGCGTGCGCATCTTGCCGGCGCCGCAGCAGAAGAGCGGGCGGCGCGCGCCTATGTGGCGCGAGGCTACCAATTGGTTGAACAGCGCTGGCGCGGGGCAGGGGGCGAGATCGACCTGATCCTGCGCCAGGGCGCGCTTTGGGTTTTTGTCGAGGTGAAGACCGGCCCCAGTTATGCGGCGACCGTTGCCCGGATCACGCCGCGACAGATGCAGCGGGTGCAGGCCTCGGCGGCGCTTTATCTTGATCAAGAGGCGGGCGGCACCCTGGCAGAGGCGCGCATCGATGTGGCGCTGGTGATCGGCACTCAAGAGGTCGAAATTCTGGAAAATGCCTATGGTCAGGGCTGACGGCTTTCACGGCTTGTTGAACAAGGCATATTGAACCTTACTGCGCCCTGCGTCATCTATGGCGAAAGAAACAAGGAAAACTGCCATGAAAATCGCCTTTCAGATGGACCCGATCATGGGTGTCGACATCGACGCCGACAGCAGCTTTCGCCTGGCGGAAGAGGCCCAGGCGCGCGGCCATGAGCTGTTTTTCTATCTGCCGGACCATCTGGCCTACCAAGAGGGCAAGATTACCACCCGTGGTCAGGATATGACGATGCAGCGGGTGGCGGGAGCACCGGCCATTCTGGGCGAGATGCGTGACGTGGATCTGGCCGATTTTGATGTGATCTGGCAGCGCCAGGACCCGCCCTTTGACATGCATTACATCACCTTGAGCCATCTGTTGGACCGGCTGAAAGATGACTGCCTGGTGGTCAATGATCCCTTCTGGGTGCGCAATTATCCGGAAAAGCTCTTGGTACTGGATTTCCCCGACCTGACGCCGCCCACCGTGATTGCGCGCGATCTGGACACCATCAAGGCCTTCAAGGAACGGCACGGCGATATCATCCTCAAGCCGCTGTATGGGAATGGCGGTGCCGGGGTGTTCCGGCTGGACGCCAATGACCGTAATCTGACCTCTCTGCACGAATTGTTCACCGGCTTCAGCCGTGAGCCGCTGATCGCGCAGAAGTTCCTGCCCGATGTCAGTAATGGCGACAAACGGGTGATCCTGGTTGACGGCGAACCGGTTGGGGCGATCAACCGGGTGCCTGCCGCAGGTGAGACCCGTTCCAACATGCATGTGGGTGGGCGGCCAGAGAAAATCGGGCTGACCGAGCGCGACCTTGAAATCTGCGCCGCCATCGGGCCGTTGCTCAAGGAAAAGGGCCAGGTCTTTGTTGGTATCGATGTGATTGGCGACTATCTGACCGAAATCAACGTGACCTCCCCCACCGGCATTCAGGAGCTGGAGCGCTTTGACGGGGTGAATATCGCTGAAAAAATCTGGCTGGCGATCGAAGGCCGCGTTGCGGCCCGCGGCTGAGGCTGGGCGCTGAAGCTGGGGCGGTGGTCTCCGAGCCTTGCTCCCCCCGCGCTTGTTATGCCCGGTGCTTGTTATGCCAGTGTGATTGTTACACGCCAGTGCGAAAGTTCAGCGCCTCGGCCAGATGCGGGCGCTGCACCTGCGGTTCGGCGGCCAGATCGGCGATGGTGCGCGCTACCCGCAGCACCCGGTGATAGCCGCGTGCGCTCAGTCCAAAGCGTTCTGCGGCCTGTAGCAACAGCGCGCGGCTCTCTGCCTGCAGGGCCACGGCCTGCTCTAACACATCGCCCTCGGCATCGGCGTTAAGGGTGATTTCAGCGTTGTCGCGATAGCGATCGGCCTGGATCTCGCGGGCGATTGCAACCCGCTGGGCCACCTCGGCAGAGCCTTCGCTGGCGGCGGGCAGGTCCAGATCCTTGAAGGCCACCGGCGGTATTTCGATGCGCAGATCAAAGCGATCCAGCATCGGGCCAGAGATACGCCCGAGATAGTCTTCGCCACAGCCCGGTGCGCGGGCGCAGGCGCGGGCTGCGTCTGCCAGATAGCCGCATTTGCAGGGGTTGGCCGCCGCCACTAGCATGAACCGGCAGGGATAACGGATATGGGCATTGGCGCGGGCAATCATCACCTCGCCGGTCTCTAGCGGCTGGCGCAGGGTTTCCAGGACCACGCGGCTGAATTCCGGCAGTTCATCCATGAACAAGACGCCATTGTGGGCCAGGCTGATCTCGCCCGGCTGCGCCCGCCGCCCGCCGCCAACAATCGCCGCCACAGATGCGGTGTGATGTGGCTCGCGGAAGGGGCGGCTGCGGCTGATACCGCCGGCGTCGATCAGCCCGCACAGTGACTGGATCATCGAGGTCTCGAGCGCCTCGGCCGGGGTGAGCAGCGGCAGGATAGAGGGCAGCCGGGCCGCGAGCATGGATTTTCCCGATCCCGGAGGTCCGGTCATCAGCATATGGTGGCGCCCGGCGGCGGCGATCTCCAGCGCGCGTTTTGCCTGTTCCTGGCCCTTGATGTCACGCAGATCGCGCAGTGGTGCAGGTTGGCTCACCTCGCCGGGGCGGGCTGGGGTAAGGGGAAATTCGCTGGTGAAATGGCGCACCACCTCGGTCAGGCTGGCGGCACCAATGACCAGGGCATCGCCAGCCCAGGCCGCCTCGGCAGCGGATCCTTTGGGGCAGAGCAGCTGATGGTTGGCGCTGGCCGCAGCCATGGCCGCCGGCAGCGCCCCGGTGACCGGCATTAGCTGGCCGTCCAGCGACAGTTCCCCCAGGGCGAGGGTGTCTGCAACCGCCTCTGGCGGGATCAGACCGATGCCCGCCAGCAGCGCCAGGGCGATGGGCAGGTCAAAATGGCTGCCCTCCTTGGGCATATCCGCAGGCGACAGGTTGATGGTGATCCGCTTGGCTGGTAGCGCAATTGACATGGCGGCAAAGGCAGCACGCACCCTTTCGCGGGCTTCGGACACCGCCTTGTCTGGCAGGCCAACGATGGCAAAGGCAGGCAGCCCAGCCACCAGCGAGCACTGCACCTCGACGGGGCGCGCGTCTATGCCGTGAAAGGCTACCGTATTGGCGCGGCTGATCATCTGGGCTCATTCCCTTGAACTGGCAAGGAAAAACAATAGGCACCGTGGGGGCAGTGTCAGCAGCAGAACTGTGGTTTTGGGGGATTTTACGGTGATTTCCCGCAAGCCTGCCGCAGTCATTGGTTAGAAATGGACAGCGGCATGGCTTGCGGCGGGGGAGGGGGCGCCTCTGGGCGCCGCCTAGGTGATGGGCCAGGGGCTGCGGGCCAGATCCTGGGCATAGGGTTCCGGGTCATAGCTGACCTCGCGTGCCTGCGCCTGCCACTGCAGTACTGCGGGATCCGAGAGCAGCATTTCGCAATAGCTGCGGGTTTGCGGCGCGACTGGCAGGTCATAGCCAACGATCCGGGCTGCAACGGGGGTGTAAAACACCTCTGCTAGACCGTAATCCCCAAAGAGATAGCCCGCCTGTGCGCCAGAGATGCTGCGGGCATGGGCAAACAGCGCTTCGATACGGGCTAGGTCGGCCAGCACCGCCTCTGAGGGATCAAACCCCTGCCAGACATGCGACAGCTGCATCGGGCAGTCGCCACGCAGGGCGGAAAACCCAGAGACCATCTCGCTTGCCAGCCAGCGCGCGGTGGCACGCTGATCCGCGGCCACAGGCCAAAGACCCGCAGTCGGGAAGGCCTCGGCCAGGGTTTCGGCCATGGCTAGGCTCTCGCCAATCACCAGGCCCTGGTCGGTTCTGAGCGTCGGCACCAGACGCGCCGGGGCCAGATGCGCCAAATCCTGGGCCATGGTGCCAGAATAAAGCCCAACCAGATGGGTTCTATGCGGGATTGCAAATTTTTCGAGCATGAGCCAGCCGCGCAACGACCAACTGGAATACATGCGATCACCAATGTAGAGTTCATAAGGCATGAAAGCAGGCTAGCGCCCTGCATGATATCTTTAAATGGAATATTTGTTGGAAAATTCATCACGATAATTGATGAATTAAGGCCTCTGATTAAGCGCCCCACTGCGCCAGCCGTCTGGGCCATAGCTGAGGGTACTGAGCGACAGATTATCTATCTTGTGGGAGAAGGCGGCGGTGGGGCTTAGCCTTTCGGCCCGCTGGATCTGCGTCAGGATCTGACCAAAATGCCCGACAATCACCAGATCGCGTCCCGCATGGACCTGAAGCAGGTGATCGACCGTATCGTTGACGCGGGCGCAGACCTGGTTCCAGCTTTCGCCGCCGGGCGGAGTGGTGTCGCCCGGTGTTTCCCAATAGGCGCGGATGCGGTCGGGGTCTTCGGCGTCGACGTCTTTCCAGTTACGCAGCTCCCAGGTGCCAAAATGGATTTCACGCAGACCGGGCATATGCGGCAGACGTTGACGCGCGCCCTGGATGGCGCTGGCGGTATCCACTGCGCGGCGCAGATCGGAAGACACCACAAGCGCTTCGGGCGGCAGGCTGGCCTCAAGCCGCGCCAGGGCGGCGGTATCGGATAGATCGGCCGGTAGATCTGACCAACCCACCATGGCCTTGGCATGGGTCGGCCCGTGGCGAATAAGAAACAGGCGCGATTTCATAGCGTCCCTTTCAGCACCAACGGCAGCCCGGCGGTTACCTGAACCACCCGGTCAGCCTGGGCAGCCAGTGCGATGTTGAGCCGCCCCTGGGCCTCGCGGAAGCGGCGCGACAGGGCGTTTTCGGGCACAATGCCCTGGCCCACCTCGTTAGAGACCACAACCAGTTCTGCCCGACAGCGCTTGATCGCCGTCAGTAGCTCTTGCTGCGCGGTGGCCAGATCGCCTTCGGCCAGGATATGATTGGTCAGCCACATGGTGGCACAGTCCAGCAGGCAGATTTGATCCGGCGCAAGCTGGTCCAGAATCCGCGCAGGCGAGAGCGGTTCTTCATGGGTCTCCCAATCAGGCCCCCGCTGCTGTATGTGGCGTTTGACCTTGGCCTGCATCTCGGTATCAAATATTTGTGATGTGGCCAGGTAGCATTTTGATTTTGTTGACTTAAAACACAAATCTTCGGCGAATTTCGACTTGCCAGAGGCGGCGCCGCCGAGAATGAATGTGACAGGTGCCGACAAGTTCTTTACCCTTGTAAATGAACGGTTTCTACCCTGTGCTAGCCGCTGGTGACGCTCAAAACAAGGGTCTAGCCAGTACTGGCTGCGCTGCGTCGGCTGGGCCAGCGCCTTGGCGGGTGCTTTGGCCCTAGGTTGCCAAGGCGGGCTCGTAAAGAGCCAGGTGCCAAAAGGCCATAGGCCGACAAGCCGCTTCCTGGGTCAGGCCCAGGGCCGCACATTGTGCAAAAGAGACTGTGCCGTGGCATTGCGCTGCGGATTGGCGGAGGGACCGGCATACCCTTCCATTCGCCGTCTGGGGTCATACCCTGCGGCTGTCCGGTGCGCTCTGCCATGTTTTCAAGACGACCCCGATCCCGGAGGGAAACAATGGCGCTTGACCATATCACTGTGAATCCATTGCCCAAACAGGCGATGAAGGCAGAATTGCTGGATGCAGAGACCGAACGTAAACTTGCCTATGCTTGGCGGGATCAACGGGACGTGCAGGCGCTGCACCGGTTGATCAATGCCTATATGCGGCTGGCGATTTCAATGGCCTCCAAGTTCAAACGTTATGGCGCGCCGATGAATGATCTGATCCAAGAGGCGGGGCTGGGCCTGATGAAAGCGGCGGACAAGTTTGATCCCGATCGCGGCGTGCGCTTTTCCACCTATGCGGTCTGGTGGATCAAGGCCTCTATTCAGGACTATGTGATGCGCAACTGGTCGATGGTGCGAACTGGCTCTACCGCCGCGCAAAAGTCATTGTTTTTCAATATGCGCCGGGTGCAGGCCCAGCTTGAACGCCAGGCCTATGCCCAGGGGGCGCGGCTGGATCGCCACCAGCTGCATGAAAAAATCGCCTCTGAAATTGGTGTGCCGCTGCGGGATGTGGAAATGATGGATGGCCGTTTGGCCGGGGGCGATTTTTCGCTCAACGCAGTCCAGTCGAGCGAGGCTGAGGGCCGCGAATGGATCGATGTGCTGGAAGATGACAGCGCTCAGGCGGCTGAACTGGTTGAAGGCAGCCATGATCGCCGCCAGCTGCGGCGATGGCTGGTCGAAGCGATGCAGGGCTTGAGCGGGCGGGAAAAGCTGATCGTGGTGGCCCGCAAACTGAAAAGCCCGCCGCGCACGCTCGAAGACCTGGGGCGCGAATTAAAGCTGTCCAAGGAACGGGTGCGCCAGCTGGAGGCCGGGGCCTTTCAAAAGATGCGGAAACTGCTTGAAACCCGCTCGCGAGAGGTGCAAAGACTGCTTTCATGAGAAAGCGTAGTTTTTTAGTCAGGAATAGTGCGGCCACCCTTGTGGTCGCTTTGGTCGCGGGGCTTTCCGTTGGGGTGCCCGCCCAAGTCGCGGCGGAGGTCACCGCGGCGACGCAGGCGCAGGGGCAGGCTGGTGTGCAGCGAGATCAAACAGGCCTGGGCCAGGTTGCGGCGATGCTAAAAGGGGCGGATGTAATCCTGCTGGGCGAAGTGCATGACAATGCCGCGCATCACCAGACGCAGGCAGAGCTGATCGCGGCCCTGCGGCCCAGGGCGGTGGTCTGGGAGATGATCACCCAGGACCAGGCCGAAACACTCACCGTGCCGGTCCTGCAGGATGCGGCGCGCACCGCCGAGACGCTGAATTGGGCGACATCGGGCTGGCCTGATTTTGCGCTTTACGCCCCGGTGTTTCTGGCCGCCAGCGAGGCGGCGCAGTTTGGCGCATGGCTGCCGCGGGCTGAGGCCCGAACAGCCCTGCAAACCGGGATCGCCGACCATTTTGGCGACCAGGCCGCGCGCTTTGGTCTGGACCAGCCCCTGCCAGAGGCAGAGCAGGCCGCGCGCGAGGCTGCTCAAATGGTCAATCATTGCAATGCTATGCCAGCAGAGATGCTGCCAATGTTGGTTGATATCCAGCGCCTGCGTGACGCCCGTCTGGCTGCCCGCGCCGAACAGGCGCTGCAGCAAACGGGCGGACCCGTGGTGGTGATCACCGGCAATGGCCATGCCCGGCTGGACTGGGGGCTTGCGGTCTATCTGAAACGGGCGGTGCCACAGATCAGCCTGCGCGCGCTTGGCCAGATCGAAGGGGATCAGGACGCCGAGATGGGCGGCCAGGGGGCGCGGCGTTTTGATGTTGTTCTATCGGCCCGCGCGCCGACGCGCCCGGATCCCTGTCTGGCCTTTCGCAGCGCTGATTAGCGCCGTGGTGGTGGTACCAGCGGCCTGATGATTGGTCCTTGAAATCGCCTTGGAAAAGCATTTCCCTCTTTGTGCTCCAGGCGATAGGATTGCCAAGGGCCGGGGCGAGGCCGGGCAAACAAGGGACAGTGAAAATGCTGGCAGGCAAGCGCATTCTTCTGATCATCGGTGGCGGCATCGCGGCCTATAAATCGCTGGAGCTGATCCGCCGGTTGCAGGACCAGGGGGCGGCTGTCACCCCTGTCCTGACCCGTGCAGGCGAAGAGTTCGTCACGCCGTTGTCGGTCTCGGCGCTGGCGGCGACTGCGGTGCACCGAGATCTGTTTGATCTGACCGCCGAGGCCGAGATGGGGCATATTCAGCTGTCGCGCAGCGCCGATCTGGTTGTGGTGGCCCCCGCCACTGCCGATTTGATGGCCAAGATGGCACAGGGTCTGGCCAATGATCTGGCCAGCACCCTGCTTTTGGCGACAGATACTCCGATCATGCTGGCACCTGCGATGAATGTCCGCATGTGGGAACATGCCGCTACCCAGCGCAATATTGCCACCCTGTGCGCCGATGGCGTGCAGTTGGTTGGCCCCAATGAGGGCGGCATGGCCTGCGGTGAATTTGGTCCGGGCCGGATGGCGGAGCCGAACGAAATCATTGCGGCCATCGCAGCGCATTTCCGCCAGGGGCTGCTGTCGGGACGGCGTATTCTGGTGACCTCTGGCCCCACCCATGAACCCATTGATCCGGTGCGCTATATTGCCAATCGTTCCTCCGGTGCACAGGGCACTGCACTGGCCACTGCGCTGCGCGATCAGGGTGCAGAGGTGGTGTTTGTCACTGGCCCGGCAGAGGTGCCTCCCCCCGACGGGGTTGAGGTGATACCGGTGCAAAGCGCGCTTGAGATGCAGGCGGCCGTGCAGGCGGCACTGCCGGTGGATGTGGGGGTCTTCGCGGCCGCCGTTGCCGATTGGCGGGTGTCCAGTGCCTCGGATCGAAAACTGAAGAAATCCAAAGATGGCTTGCCGGTGCTGGAGTTTGCCGAAAACCCGGACATCCTGAAATCTGTCGCGCAGATGCGCACCGGGCGACCGCCGCTGGTGGTCGGTTTTGCAGCGGAAACCAATGATGTGGTGGATAACGCCACGGCCAAGCGCCTGCGCAAGGGCTGCGACTGGATTGTTGCCAATGATGTCTCCCCCGCCACGGGCATCATGGGCGGGGCGGAAAACGCCGTGATCCTGATTTCAGAACAGGGGGCTGAAGCCTGGCCACGGATGGGCAAGGCAGAGGTGGCCCGCCAGCTTGCCGCCCGGATTGCAGAGCACATTGCAGCCCCGATTGGGGACAGGCAGTAACCCTGCAACAGGCTAGCCCCTTGTGAAACATCAGCGACAAAAGAGGACGAGATGGTTGAAATCCGGGTGACCCATGAGGCTGGTGCAGATCTGGATCTGCCGCTGCCCGCCTATGAAACCACTGGTGCGGCCGGGGCTGACCTGCGCGCCAATCTGCCGGATCGCGATAGCCTGACGCTGTCCCCCGGCGCGCGGATGCTGGTGCCGACCGGGCTGCGGCTGTCGATTCCGCCGGGCTACGAGGTGCAGATCCGGCCGCGTTCCGGCCTGGCTTTGAAACACGGGATCACCCTGCCCAACAGCCCCGGCACCATCGACAGCGATTACCGCGGCCCGCTGGGGGTGATTGTGATGAACGCAGGCGAAGCAGATTTTGTCATCTCGCATGGCGACCGGATTGCACAGATGGTGGTGGCACCCGTTGTGCAGGCCCGGATCTCGCTGGTTGACACCCTCGAGGAAACCGCGCGCGGCCAAGGGGGCTTTGGCTCTACGGGGCGGCGCTGATGCTGCGGATCCTGGCCGTTGCGGCGTTCATCTGGTGGGGCGGCGGCTACCTCGGCTGGAGCCGCGCCCTACGTGGCAGCCTGCTGGCGATCCTGTTTACCGCTGTTCTGGCCTTGCAGGCGACGCTGCCTGCCGAACATGCATTGCGCCAGGCCACGGGGGGCTCTGCTGCGCTGTGGCTGATGCTGGGTGGTTTTGGCCTCTTGGCGCTGGGCTATGGCTGGATTATTTCTGCCCTCAAAGCCCGAGCGCAACCAAAAGGCAGCGATATGTCCCACCCCGCCCCTCTGTTTAGCGAAACAGAGCTGAACCGCTATGCCCGCCATATCGTGCTGCGAGAGCTGGGCGGGCCGGGACAGAAAAAACTGAAACAGGCCCGCGTCCTGGTGATTGGTGCCGGTGGTCTCGGGGCTCCGGCCCTGCAATATCTGGCCGCCGCCGGGGTGGGGACCATTGGGGTGATTGATGACGATGTGGTGGAAAATGCCAATCTGCAACGCCAGGTGATCCACCGCGACGCGGATATCGGCCTGCCCAAGGTGTTTTCAGCCGAGGCCGCGATGAAGGCGCAAAACCCCTATGTAGAGGTGCGCCCCTTTCATCGTCGCCTGACCGAAGAGATTGCCGCAGAGCTGTTTGCCGATTTTGACCTGATCCTGGACGGCAGCGATAATTTTGAAACCCGCTATCTGGTCAACCGCACTGCGGTAAAGCTGGGCAAGCCGCTGATTTCCGGGGCGCTGTCGCAATGGGAAGGTCAGCTGAGCCTGTTTCACCCCAAAGGCGGTAGTCCCTGCTATCAGTGTATTTTCCCTGAAGCACCGGCTGCCGGGCTGGCGCCGTCCTGTTCCGAAGCCGGGGTGGTTGGCCCGCTGCCGGGGGTGCTGGGGGCGATGATGGCGATGGAGGCGATTAAGGCGATCACCGGCGCGGGCACGGGCGTGAAAGGTGAAATGCTGATCTACGATGGACTATATGGCGAAAGCCGCAAGATCCGCCTGTCGCGGCGGCAGGACTGTCCGATTTGCAGCGACGGTCGGTAACGTCAGAAAGCCCGCAGCAGTGAATGAAGCCTTTTTTATTACCGCGCTTTGCGGTGCCCTGTTTGGCGGCGAGTCCGAGACCGTGCATGACTTTACCTATCCAGGTGGTGATGCCTCGATCCGGATAGATTGCGAGAATGACAACCGGGTGGTTGAGTTCGGTCTGGACAAGCGCAGCAGCCTGGACAGTATCCAGCAGGCCCTCTTTGCCGCCGAGGTGACCGGCAAAGAGGCGGTGGTGGTGCTGATCGACACCGATGGGCGAATTGGCCGGTTTGAATGGCGCATCGCCCGCGCGGCCAATATTGCGGGGGTGCCGATCCGCATTCTGTCGGCCTCTCTGATCGACAGCCTTGAGGTGGGCGGCTAGATTTACCGCGTTCCTTTGCATTCACGTGGCTGGCTCACCTCATTTGATTTTGCATGTCGCGCCAAACCGGTCCTCACTTTTGCGCGACATGCCCTCGCAGGCGCTGCGGCCCCTGATTGCAGCCGCCCGAGTTTGCCGCTAGCGTCGCGATCAAAGGAGATTTGACATGTCCAACCCGCTTTTGTCCCATTGGGACACGCCGTTTGAAATTGCCCCCTTCAGCCGCATTTGTGATGATGATTTTGCCCCGGCATTGGAGCAGGCGCTGACCGCCCATAGCGCCTGGATTGATGCCATAGCCAATAACACCGCGCCGCCCAGCTTTGCCAATGTGATCGAGGCACTGGAAACCCCGGTGCGCGAGTTGGAGCAGGTCTTGTCGGTGTTCTTCACCGTGGCGGGGGCAGATAGCAATGCCAAGCGCGAAGAGCTGCAGCGTGAATTTTCCCCCAAACTGGCGGCGCATTTTTCCGCCATTACCGCCAATAAAACGCTTTATGCGCGGGTGAAATCTGTTTGGGATCAACGCGATAATCTGGGTCTGAACGCTGAACAAAGCCGGGTTTTGATGCTGACCCATCGCGGCTTTGTGCGCGGTGGTGCCGCTTTGACCGGGGCGAATGACCAGCGAATGCAAGAGATCAAGGGCCGTCTGGCCACCCTTGGCACCGCCTTTACTCAGAACCTGCTGGCGGATGAGCGCGACTGGCATATGGAGCTGAGCGAGGCGGATCTGGAGGGCTTGCCGGATTTTGTTGTGGCCGCGACACAGGCTGCAGGCGCAGAGAAGGGCGCGCCAGGCCCGGTCGTGACGCTGTCGCGGTCGGTTATCACACCGTTCCTGCAGTTTTCCCCGCGCCGCGATCTGCGGCAAAAGGCCTTTGCCGCCTGGGGCGCGCGTGGGGCCAACGGAGGCGATAGCGACAACCGTGCCATTGCGGCCGAAATCCTGGCGCTGCGGGCCGAACGCGCTGCCTTGCTGGGCTATGACAGTTTTGCCGCCTACAAGCTGGAAACCGAGATGGCCAAAACCCCGGACGCGGTGCGGGATCTGCTGATGCAGGTCTGGCAGCCGGCCAAGGCACGGGCCGACAGTGATGCCGGAATCCTGACCGAGATGATGCATCAGGATGGGATTAACGGCGATCTGGAACCCTGGGACTGGCGCTACTACGCCGAAAAGCGGCGCAAGGCCGAACACGATCTGGATGAGGCGGAACTGAAGCCCTACCTGCAGCTGGATCGGATGATCGAGGCCAGCTTTGCCTGTGCCAACCGCCTGTTCGGGCTGGAGTTCAAACCCCTGGATGTGCCGCTGTACCACCCCGATTGCCGCGCCTGGGAGGTCACGCGCGCGGGCAAGCATCTGGCGGTCTTTATCGGCGATTACTTTGCCCGCGGCTCCAAGCGCTCGGGGGCCTGGTGTTCGGCGATGCGGGCGCAGGCGAAACTGCCGCAAGAGCAGAGCCCGGTTGTAATCAACGTCTGCAACTTTGCCAAAGGCGATCCGGCCTTGTTGTCCTGGGATGACGCGCGCACCCTGTTCCATGAATTTGGTCACGCGCTGCATCAGATGCTGTCTGATGTCAGCTACGAGAGCATCTCAGGCACCTCGGTCGCGCGTGATTTTGTCGAACTGCCAAGCCAGCTCTACGAACATTGGCTGGAGGTGCCCGAGGTCCTGAGAGAATTTGCCACCCATGCCGAGACCGGCGAAGCGATGCCGCCCGAATTGCTGCAAAAAGTGCTGGGGGCCTCGACCTTTGATATGGGGTTCCAGACGGTGGAATATGTGGCCTCGGCGCTGGTGGATCTGGCGTTTCACGAGGGGGCGCCGCCACAGGATGTGATGGAAAAACAGGCAGAGGTGCTGGCAGAAATCGGTATGCCGACAGCCATCACCATGCGTCATGCGACACCGCAGTTTGCCCATGTGTTTTCCGGCGATGGCTATTCCTCGGGCTATTACAGCTACATGTGGTCCGAGGTGATGGATGCCGATGCCTTTGCTGCCTTTGAAGAGGCGGGCGGTGCCTTTGACCCCGAACGCGCCGCCGCATTGGAGCGCCATATCCTGTCCAAGGGCGGATCCGCCGACGCGGCAGAGTTATATACCGCGTTTCGCGGTCGTCTGCCGGGGGTTGAAGCGCTGTTAAAGGGGCGTGGTCTGACCGCTGTCGGGTGACTGTGTTGCCGGGCTGAGCACAGAGGCGCGGTGGGAGGGGGCGCTGCCCCCGGTCTGCGACCTCCCCCGAGGTATTTTTCGTAAGATGAATATGGGGGAGGTGCCTGCCGTTGCCCGCATTGGCAGCCTGGGCTGATCAGTAGCCGAGCTGGCGATCGACCTGGTTGAGAAAGGGCAGGCCGCTTTCGCCGTGCTGGATGTTTTTCGCAATCATCCGTGCCGCTGTCAGGGGGCGAGTTTCTGCCGCGATATGGGGCGTGACCGTGACCCGTGGGTGGGCCCAAAAGGGATGGGTTTGCGGCAGTGGTTCTTGTCGGAAGACATCAAGGGTGGCATGGGCAATCCGGCCGCTGTCGAGAGCGTCCAGCAGGGCGACATCGTCGATCAGGGGGCCGCGGCCGGGGTTGATGATTCGCGCGCCTTTGGGCAGATGCGCCAAGGTTGTTGCATTCAGGGTGTTTTCTGTGGCGGCAGTGTCGGGCAGCAGCAATATCACGATCTGGGCGGTTTCAAGGGCGCGTGTCAGCCCCTCGGCCCCATGTTCGCAGTGAAGGCCTGTAAGCGTTTTTTGCGACCGTGACCAGCCGGTGACGGGAAAGCCGAGCCGCTGCAGAGCGGTGGCGCAGGCGGTTCCCAATGCGCCGAGCCCCAGCAGGGTGACGGGTCGTTCCTGTGCCAGGGGGGGCACAACCGGATCCCAGCGATCCTGGGTGGCGATGCTGCGGTCGATGTCAAGGTGGTAGCGCAGCACATGACCGGTGACCCATTCCACCATGCCGGCTGTCAGCCCAGGATCGACCATCCGGCACAGGGGCTGTGTCAGGCTGGTGTTGCCGGTGATCTTTTCTACCCCGGCCCAGAGGCTGAACACCGCCTTGCATCGGGTGTAGGGGGTGAAATCCTGCAGGTCGGAGTTGGGGGCGTAGATCACATAGTCCACCTCGGCGGCGGGGTGATCCTGGCGCAGGTCGACCTGTAGTTGGGCGGCGGCAAAGGCGGTTTCTAGCGCAGGCCGATAGCTGTCCCAGCGTTCCGGGTGGGCGGCGAACTGAACCTTGATCATGTTGCAAATACCCCGGTCATGTCCTTGAAACCCTTGATCTCGATCGGGTTGCCGGCGGGGTCGTGAAAGAACATGGTGCTTTGTTCACCCGGTTCATTGGCAAAGCGTGTGGTTGGGGGCAGGGTGAAATTCAGCCCCGCCTGCACCAGGTGATCGGCCAAGGCCTGCCAGTCCTGCTGGGGCAGGATCACCCCCAGATGTGGCATCGGCACCATGTGTTCCCCGACCTTTCCGGTATTGGTGGTGGCAAAGGCAACTCCCAGGTGCAGTGAGATCTGGTGGCCAAAGAAGTTGTAGTCGACCCAGGTGTCGGTGCTGCGCCCCTCGGTGCAGCCCAACAGGCCGCCAT
This sequence comes from Pseudophaeobacter flagellatus, assembly GCF_021228235.1. Lineage (GTDB taxonomy): Bacteria > Pseudomonadota > Alphaproteobacteria > Rhodobacterales > Rhodobacteraceae > Pseudophaeobacter > Pseudophaeobacter flagellatus. The sequence continues at coordinate 88,079 of NZ_JAJQRG010000006.1, read as the reverse complement.
AAAACGCGCGGGCCTTGTCCAGGTCATCCACATGATAGGCGAGGTGAAAGATGCTCATGCTTTGTGCTCCGATCGCGGTGTTCCTTGGTATCGGGGGATGCCATGGAAAGCCGCAGCTTGTGTTCTGGCATGGGTTTCTCATGGATCCAGGGTTCGCCACAAGTATCAAGCCTGATTGTAGATATTTGCCTTGCCCCCTGTTGGCAGGGGGCAAGGCCTAGCGGGGGCGGTGTACATTGGCGCTTTGGACCAGACCAAAGGCGGCCAGCAGCACCAGCATCGCCGAGCCCCCGTAAGAAACCAGCGGCAGTGGCACGCCCACGACGGGGGCCAGCCCCATGACCATTGACATATTGACGGCAAAGAACAGGAAAAAGGTGATGGCCACACCCAGGGAGACCAGCGATGAAAACCGATCCTTGGCGGCCAGCGCGGTGGCGACGCAAAAGACGATGATCAGCATATAGAGGCTGAGCAGGGTGAGGCCGCCAATAAAGCCAAACTCTTCGGCCAGGGTGGTGAAGATGAAATCGGTGTGTTTTTCCGGTAGAAAGTTCAGCCGTGATTGGGTGCCCTGCATATAGCCGCGCCCGGACCAGCCGCCCGAGCCCAGGGCGATCTTGGATTGGGTGATATGATAGCCCGCGCCCAACGGGTCTTGTGAAGGGTCGAGGAAGGTGTCGATGCGGCGATATTGGTAGTCCTTGAGCAGCTGCCAGTCGGTGCCGCGGCTTTGGAATACGGCGCTCACCAGCCCCACGGCGGCGCCAATGACGGCGGCGAAATAGGCCCAGTGGACCCCAGCCAGAAACATCACCCCACCGCCGGCGGCCATCAACAGGATCGAGGTGCCCAGATCCGGTTGGCGCAGCACCAGAAGGGTGGGGAATAGGATCATCAGCAACGGCAGCAACACCCAGATTGGCCGCGAGCTGCGCTCTGGCGGCAGCCAGTCGTAATAGGCGGCCAAGAGCATGACAGAGGTGATCTTCATCAGCTCTGAGGGCTGCAGCCGCATAAAGCCAATGTCGATCCAGCGCTGCGCCCCCATGCCAACGGTGCCAAAGAATTCAACCGCCAGGAGCAGGGCAACAGAGATCAGATAGGCCAGCACCGAGATATTGCGCCAGAACCAGATCGGCACCATGCCCACCACCAGCATCACCCCCATACCCAACAGGAAGCGTTTGAACTGTGGTTCGGCCCAGGGCGAAAAGGAACCTCCCGCCACCGAGTAGAGCATCAGGAACCCAACCCCGGCCACCGAGGCCAGCAACAGGGTCAGCGGCCAGTTCAGATAGAGGATCTTGCGAAACCCCGAGGGGGTCGCCTTGGCGTTATACTCAAGATAGCTCATGCCCGGTCACTGTCCTGGGGGTGGTCGCTTTTGATGCGTTCGCGTTCCAGCCGCTCTTGCTGGGCCTTGATGCGGCTACGATCCCCTTTGGGATAGGCCGAAAGGGGGGGCGTGCCATCGTAAAGTGCTTGCAACATCACGTCGCGGGCAATGGGGGCCGCAGCGGTAGAGCCACCACCCCCGTGTTCAACGATCACCGAGATGGCGTATTTGGGTTTGTCGAAGGGGGCAAAACAAACGTAGAGCGCGTGATCGCGCCGCTCCCATGGCAGATCCTTGTTGCGGATCACCCCGGCGGCGCGTTCGGCGGCGGTGATGTTGCGGACCTGGCTGGTGCCGCTCTTGCCGCCCATTCGCATGCCTTCGGCAATGATACGCGAGCGATAGCCAGTGCCGCGCCGGTCGTTGCTGACCGAATACATGCCGCGTCGTATCATGCGCAGATTGTTTTCATTCAGGCCCATGGAGGTGCCTGCCCCTGAGGGCTGTTCTACCCCGTCGATGGATTTCACCAGGCGTGGGGTCACACTGCGCCCTGTGGCCAGGCGGGCGGTCATCACCGCCAGCTGCATCGGCGAGGCCAGCATGAACCCCTGGCCAATAGAGGCATTGACGGTATCCCCGACTAGCCAGTCCTGGCCGCGTACCCGTGCCTTCCAGTCCCGATCAGGGGCCAGCCCGCTGGCCACGGCCGACATCGGCAGGTCGTGGCGCACTCCCAGCCCCATCCGGTTGGCCATGGCTGAAATCTTGTCGATGCCCACCTTGATTGCCAGATCGTAGTAATAGACATCGCAGGATTGCTTGAGCGAGGTGTTGAGATCGACATGGCCATGCCCGGCCCGTTTCCAGCAGTGAAAGCGCCGTCCCGAGACCTCTAGATAGCCGGGGCACCAGACGGTATCTTCCGGCCCGATCAGCCCTTCTTCGAGTGCTGCCAGCGAGACGACCATTTTGAAGGTCGATCCGGGTGGGTAGGTGCCCTGTACGGTCTTGTTGGCCAGGGGGCGGTAGGGATCCTCGGTGAGCAGGCTGTAGTCCGCTACCGAAATGCCGCGAACAAACAGGTTGGGGTCAAAACTGGGGGCAGAGGCGATGGCGCGCAGGTCACCCGTGTCGCAGTCCACCACCACCACGGCGGCGCTCTCGGCGCCCAGCCGGGCCTGGGCGTAGTTCTGCAATCCCGCATCTACCGCTAGCTGCATATCGGCGCCGGCCTGGCCTTCCTTGCGGTCCAGTTCTCGCATGACGCGGCCAGTGGCGTTTACTTCGACCCGTTTGGCCCCGGCGGTGCCGCGCAGCACATCTTCGCGCTTGGCCTCAAAGCCGACCTTGCCGATCTGAAAACGCGGAATGCGCAGCACCGGGTCCGGTGAATCCAGTTTGCTAAGGTCATAATCGGACACGGGTCCCACATAGCCCACCACATGGGCAAAATCGCTTTGCTGCGGATAGATTCGGGTCAGGCCGACCTCTGGGGTGATGCCGGGCAGGGCCGGGGCGTTCACTGCCACCTTTGAAATATCTTCCCAGGTCAGCTGGTCAGCCAGGGTGATCGGCAAAAAAGGTGGCGAGCGGCGCATCTCTGTGCGGGCGCGCTCGATGTCTTCGGCGGGCAGGTGGATCAGCTTTGACAGCCTGGCGATCACCGCCTCCACATCACCGGCGTCTTCGGGGACGATGATGATCCGATAGGAGGGAGAGTTATGCGCCAGGGTCTTGCCGTTGCGATCAAAAACCTCGCCACGGGCGGGGGCCAACAGGCGGATGTTGATGCGGTTCTCTTCGGCCAGCAGGCGGAACTGATCTGCCTGATCGACCTGCAGATAGCGCATGCGCGCGGCCAGACCCCCGGCAAAGCCCAGTTGCAGCCCGCCCAATAGCAGCGCGCGGCGGCTCAGCTTGCGATGGGCACCTTCCAGATCCTTTGGGGTGCGTTTCATTTGCGAGCTCCCAGAATTTCGGCCTCGGTGGCCGAGAGTTTGCGCACGCCAAGAAGCCCCTGGCTGAACAGCACCACCAGCGGGTAGGTCACAATGGTCGCTATGGTTTCAATGACCGACAGGCCCAGCGGCGCCTGCGGCACCGCAAAAAGCGAAAGGGTGACACGGTTCAAGATGGTGATGACCGTCAGGACCACTGTCACCGAGAGCCACTCGGCGGCAAAGGTACCTTCGTGCTGGTTCTGGCCACGCGAGCGCAGGAATTCACAACCCAGAACTACCAAAAGTGTCAGCAGGCCAGGCGGGCGGTGAAACAGGAAATCCGCCAAAAGCAGCACCGGGACCAGCAGTGAAATTGGCACGTAATCCGGGCGGCGCAGCGTCCAGGCCATGGCCAGAGCGGTCAGCAGATCCGGCGGTGCCCAATTGCGCGCCAGCGTATCCAGTGGTAGCAGGTGAAAAAAGATCACCAGAAACGCCAGCCCGACAAAGCTGAACCGCATGAGCAGAATTCTGGCGGGGGTGACCTCAGCCATTCTCGGCCCCCGTTGCAGGAGCGGTGTCGGCGTCGGTCTGGGCATCGGGGGTGGGATCCAGATCTCCGGGGCGGGATTTCGGGGTGGTGGCACCGGGGGCGGGAACGATCAATCCGCCGGGATCGCCAATCACCTGGGTGCCGTGATGGCGCAGCACCCGCAGGTATTCAAGCCGCTCATAATCGGCCGACAACCGCACCCGCATGCGGCCGCTGCGGTCCTCGGTGGCCTGTCCAACCAGCAGCCCAGCCGGAAAAACACCGCCATCGCCCGATGTGACGATCCGGTCGCCCGGGCGCACCAGATCGGCGTTTTCCAGAAAGGTCAGCAGTGGTGCGGCGCTGTTGTCGCCGGTCACAAGCGCAGTCTGCCCCGAGGGCTGGATGGTCACCGGCACGGCGCTGGCCGCATCGGTGAGCAGGATCACCCGCGCGGTGTTGCGCCCGGTGCCGGAAATCCGCCCAACCAGACCAATGCCATCCATGGTGGCCCAGCCATCCTGGATGCCATCACGGGCACCGACATTCAAGATGACAGACTGACGAAACGGCGAGCCGCTGTCGGCCATGACCACGCCGGTGATAAAGGTAAGCTTGGGATCAAGCCGCACATTGTTCAGGTCCAGCAGGCGGGCGTTTTCCTGCTCCAGCTGCAGCGCCGCCTCTTTCCAGGCGCGCATCTGGCGCAGTTCCGAACGCAGCTCGCGGTTTTGTTCGGCCAGACGTTGATAGCTTCGAAAATCGCGAAACAGATTGACGGTGCCGGTGACCGGCACCATGGCCCAATCCATATTGGGCACGACCGTGTCAATCAGCTGGGCGCGAAAGCGTTCGACCCTTGGGCTGTCGATGCGCCAGACCAGAAACAGAGCCGTCAGACAGAGGCAGACCACCACGACGAACAGGCGGCGCAGCGGCGTTGCATAGTCTTCACGCTGGGAGCGATCTTTGGCCAAGGGGCTCCTTTCTGGCTGCTGTCCCGGCCCGCCCTGCGATCAGATCGGGCTGGCGGGGCCGCGCTGCCCGATCAGCTGTCGTAGTCGATGGCGTGGCGCAGCTGCTTTTCGTATTCCAGCGCTTTGCCGGTACCAAGGGCCACACAGTTCAGACATTCATCCGCGATCGAAACGGCCAGACCTGTCTGTTCGCGCAGGGCAAGATCCAGATCGCCCAGCAGCGCGCCGCCGCCGGTCAGCATGACGCCGCGGTCGACAATATCGGCGGCCAGATCGGGCGGGGTGGTTTCCAGCGCGGTCATCACCGCTTCGCAGATCTGCTGCACCGGTTCTGCCAGGGCCTCGGCAACCTGGGCCTGGCTGATCTCGATTTCTTTGGGCACCCCGTTCAGCAGGTCACGACCACGGATCTGCATCGACTGGCCTCGGCCATCATCGGGCATCCGAGCGGTACCGATAGAGGTCTTGATGCGTTCGGCTGTGGCCTCGCCGATCAGCAGGTTCTGCTGGCGGCGTAGATAGGCGATGATCGCTTCATCCATCCGGTCGCCGCCCACCCGAACCGAGCGCGCATAGACGATGTCGCCCAGCGACAGAACCGCCACTTCGGTGGTTCCGCCGCCGATGTCGACAACCATGTTGCCGGTGGGGTCGGTGATGGGCATGCCGGCCCCGATCGCTGCGGCAATCGGTTCGGCAATCAGCCCGGCCCGGCGGGCACCGGCGGACATAACAGATTGACGGATCGCGCGTTTTTCAACCGGAGTTGCGCCATGCGGCACGCAGACGATGATCTTTGGTTTGGAAAAGGTCGAGCGTTTGTGCACCTTGCGGATGAAATGCTTGATCATTTCTTCTGCGGTATCAAAATCGGCAATGACCCCTTCGCGCATCGGACGGATCGCCTGGATACTGCCGGGGGTTCGCCCCAACATCAGCTTGGCGTCTTCGCCCACGGCCAGGACTTTTTTCACCCCATCCTTGATGTGGTAGGCCACCACGGAAGGTTCCGACAGGATCACGCCACGGCCCTTGACGTAGACCAGCGTATTTGCGGTGCCAAGGTCGATGGCCATGTCCGAGGTGAACAAACCGCCAAGATTTCCGAAAAACGCCATATAAAATGTGATCCTATTGAACTGCAGCGAGGGGCGACTCCAAAGGGGTCGCAGACCATGGTCTTATACCAGCGCAGCCCTGTCGGGAAAGGGCGTTTTATGCCCAACTAGCGCCTTTTCGCTTGCGCTGCATAAAGGAGGGGCTTTCGCCTTGCACTTTGCCCGCTTGCAGGCTGGGCCCCAAGGGTGCGCCTTGGGGATTGGCCGCGCAGGCCAGCGCTATCGGATCGAGCGCCGAATTGGCCTGCAGGGCGGGTCTTTGTGGTTTCGCAACCGGTAAATCCGCGCTACAGCCTGTTGTATGCTATCCTATCAACATATCTATCATGCCGGTAACCTGGCCGATGTGCAAAAACACGCGCTTTTGGCGGAGATCCTGTCCTATCTGACCCAGAAGGACAAACCGATCAGCTATATTGAAACCCATGCCGGGCGTGGGCTTTATCATCTGGATGCCCCCGAGGCTGTGAAAACCGGCGAGGCGGCGGCGGGGATTGATCGCATTCTGGGGAAGGGCCTTTTGCCGGTAGAGCACCCTCTGCTGCAGGCGCTTGCTTCCTGTCAGGCGGCGCATGGCGAGACCGCCTATCCGGGTTCACCGTTGATTGCGGCCAATCTGCTGCGCCCCCAGGACAGCCTGCATCTGGCCGAACTGCACCCAGGGGAACATGCAGCCCTGCGTCAGGCCCTGCCGCGAGGGAGGGCCAAGGTGCATCTGCAGGACGGGTTTGAACTGGCCCAATCGCTGGCACCGCCAACGCCCCGGCGCGGGCTTTTGCTGATGGATCCAAGCTATGAGATCAAAAGCGACTACAGCCGCATTCCGGGGTTTATCTCGACGCTGCACCGGAAATGGAATGTTGGCATTCTGGCGCTGTGGTATCCCATTCTGAAAGACGGCACCCATACATCCATGCTGCGGGCGCTGGAACATCAGAACCTGCCCGGCGCGCTGCGCCATGAGGTGCGCTTTCCCCCGGCACGGGCTGGGCACCGGATGATTGGCTCGGGCATGTTCTTGGTCAACACGCCCTACGGCACCAAGGCCGAATGCACCCGGCTGGACAAGATTTTTAGCAGTTTGAAATAGGCGCTCTACTGGCCTCTACAGGGTGGCGTCACGGGCTTCCCATTCCTTGATCCAGTCCCAGCCGCCAAGCGCCTTGATCAGGGGGGTCAGTTCGCGCTCAAACCGGGTCCATTTGCCCAGCCCGGATTGGTTCAGACCTTTGCGCACCTGCGTCACAGAGGCGGTTTTGACCAAGCTCTTGTTATTTAGTGGCGTCAGGCAGGCAGGGTCCCAATTCAGGCCTAGGTGCGCAACAAGCGCGCGCATTTGTGGTTCTGGGTTTTCGACCAGCTGGCGGTAAGATTGCACACGTAGCCTATCCCCGAGCTTGGGAATGTAATCGTCCAGAGAGTCGTAATTGGTGCGGATATGCTTGCCAATCCAGTCCAGCCGCTTTGAATAGGCATGGCCTTGATGGAAGTTGGTTGTGAAGAGAGACAGTCCCACATCCAGAGGATGACGCATCATGAAGACAAAGCGGGCTTCCGGCAGGATCATCCGGGCAAAGCCCATTTCAAACAGGTTCTGCGGAAGTTTGTCGATGATAATCCGCGACGACATGTTGTTCTGTGGATACTGGGCCAGATAGGCGTTGCGCGCCCTCTGGGCAAGCTCTGGGCTGGTCTGCGTGCACCAGTCCCAGCTTTGATCCCGGTTCTGTTGTAGCTTATTGTTTTTGGCTATCGTGTCATCAGTCTTGACCAGCTTTGGCCCCCGCTGGGTTTGTTGAGACAGCTGCAGTTGGACGACTTTTCTGGTCTGGATCAGAACCGGGCTTTCGCCGATGCTGCTGACATCGGAATGGGCCAAAAGCATGTTTTCAACCAGCGTGGTGCCAGATCGCGGCAGGCCGACGATGAACAGGGGTTGGGTGCCTGCGCCTTTGTCGGTGTTGATGGCAGGGCCGGGCAACTGCGGTAGCTGGGCGGGATCAAAGTAGCTGCATTGTTGCGCCACCGATGCCGATGTGGCGCTGGGGTCATAGTCACCCGGAGTGGCCATGTTTGCGGCTTCATAATAGAACATAGCCATCTTGGTTTGGTCCGCAGCAGCTGCAGCTTTGCCCAACGTGTTGATTGCACCTGCGCGTCCTGCTTCTGGTAGTTTGGCGTTGGTAAAGAGATCGCGTAGCCGCGCCGCGTAGTCGCTATCCCAGGCAAAGGGTTCTGCGACATAAAGTGCGCTCAGCGCCGTAGCAGAATCAGGCTCTTGGACGAGTATTTCCTTAAAGGCTTCAGCGGCGCGGCTGCTATCGCCGTTTTGCAGGCTAAGACTGCCCAGTTTGCCCCAGATGGGCAGATTTTCTGGCCAGGTTTCAACAATTGCTTCCAGTACCGCCAGGCCGCGATCCGCACGGCCAAGGCCAAAATAGCATTCAGCGACCAGGTCCAACATTGCAGCGTCGGCTTGCCCGGCCGCGATCAGTGGTTGCAGCGTGATCAGCACCTCCTGATATTTCTGCTTGTTCATCAGTGGCTCAAAAAAGGTCGCATCCATCGCTTTTGAAGCGGATTGTGGGATTTGTTTTTGAGCTTGAGTCATTTCGACCACCGATTTCCATTCTTGGTTGGTTATCGGTTTAGGGAAAAGTTGTTGCTATTTTGATAATTTTTTTACCGGGAGCGAAAGGCTGGCTGGCATTTGGTCTGGGCGTAACCATGGCCAACAGAGAGACCCACTACCCGCGCAGCGAGGGCATTCTGAGGGCACGGAGGGTGCAGAAGCACTGTATTTTTTGGGGGGAGGGAGAGCAGGAAAATGACCTGTTAAATATGGCAGGCACATCGGCGCGACATGCCTGCCAATTCGTTTGGAGTAGTTTGTTAAGGCCCTTTCAGTCAGGCCTGTACATTCAGTTTAGGTCACATCTTTATACGAAATTTCGCGGGCATCCGCGCCTTCGCCCACCCTCTCGCGCCGCACGATCACCCGGTTCAGCGCGTTGATATAGGCCTTCGCCGAGGCCACGACCGTATCGGTATTGGCGCTCTCGCCAGTCGCAATGATGCCGTCTTCTTCCAGGCGCACGGAAACGGTGGCCTGGGCATCGGTGCCTTCGGTAACCGCATTCACTTGATAGAGTTGCAGGCGGGCGGTGTTCGGATAGAGCTTGCGGATCGCCCTGAAGGTGGCATCGACCGGGCCATCGCCTTCTTCCACGGCGGTCTGATCCTTGCCGTCGATCTCCATCTCCACTGTGGCCTCTGCCGGACCGCCGGTGCCACAGACCACCTTCATCGAGACCAGCTGCAGGTGATCGTTTTCGGCATCTTCGCCCGCGCGCATCAGCGCCAGGATGTCGTCGTCGAAGACCTCTTTCTTGCGGTCGGCAAGTTCCTTGAACCGGACAAAGACATCTTTGAGCTGGTTGTCGCCTACCTCAAAACCGAGGGTAGTGAGCTTGTCGCGCAGCGCTGCCCGCCCTGAATGTTTGCCAAGCGGCAGCGAGGTGCCAGCCAAGCCGACATCTTCGGGCCGCATGATTTCAAAGGTTTCTTTGTTCTTCAGCATGCCATCCTGATGGATGCCGCTTTCATGGGCAAAGGCGTTCTTGCCGACGATGGCCTTGTTGAACTGGACCGAAAAACCCGAAACCGTGGCGACGCGGCGCGAGATGTGCATGATCTTCTTGGTGTCGATGCCGGTTTTCCACGGCATCAGATCATTGCGCACCTTCAAGGCCATGACGACCTCTTCCAGGGCAGTATTGCCGGCCCGTTCGCCAAGACCATTGATGGTGCATTCAATCTGGCGCGCACCGCCTGCCACGGCGGCAAGCGAGTTGGCCGTGGCCAGGCCAAGGTCGTTGTGGCAATGGGTGGCAAAGACCACCTCATCGGCGCCGGGCACAGTTTCGATCAGGCGCTTGATCAGATCGGCGCTTTCGACCGGGGCGGTATAGCCGACGGTATCGGGGATATTGATTGTGGTGGCGCCGGCCTTGATGGCGATTTCGATCACCCGGCACAGATAGTCCCACTCGGTGCGGGTGGCATCCATCGGCGACCACTGCACATCCTCGACCAGATTACGGGCGTGGGTGACGGTTTCGTGAATACGCTCGGCCATCTCATCCATGGTGAGGTTGGGAATGGCCCGGTGCAGCGCAGAGGTGCCGATAAAGGTATGGATGCGCGGCTTGGCGGCCTGGCGCACGGCTTCAGCGCAGCGGTCGATATCTTTGAGATTGGCCCGTGCCAAACCGCAGATCACCGCATTCTTCGATCGCTCGGCGATCTCGCTTACCGCTTTGAAATCACCTTCTGATGCGATCGGAAAGCCAGCTTCGATGATGTCGACACCCATGTCATCCAGCAGCTCGGCAATTTCCAGCTTTTCATCATGGGTCATGGTGGCGCCGGGGCTTTGTTCGCCGTCACGCAGGGTGGTGTCGAAGATCAAGACGCGATCTTTGTCAATGATATTGGTCATTTGGGTAACTTTCTAGTTCTGTCCTGGGGTCCAGTGTGGCAGTCCATGTGGGGCGCGTATAAGCCGGTCTCCTCTGAGCGGACGCGCCGAATGGCACGCTCAGAGGCGGACTAGGAGCAGGCGTAGGTCACGCAGAGACGCGCCGCGTAGGGCGGCGTCGGTCTTTGGGATATCTGCGTAAACTGTCATGCCAGTGATTTATACAGAGCTGCAACTGAATGAAAAGAGGGAAATCGATTCCCCGTCTGATGGGGCCTCTGCGCTGCGCCCGGCGCGCCGGGCTATGGGCGATTAGTTGTCTGTTTGCGAACCAGTGCCGGTGTTCGAACCAGCACCAGCGTCGCCCCCTGTCCCCGTGGCTTTGGTGTTTTCGGCATCTGCCGGAGGCGGTGGTGTCCCGGACGCAGGGTCGCCTTGCGGATCTGCCTGCGTATCCGCCTGTGGTTCTGCGCCATCTTCGCTGCCGTCAGCCGTGGGCGGGGGGGCACCATTGTTCCAGTTGCCGCTGACCGTCTGACCGCTACTGTAGGTCATGGTGCCCGGTCCTTGGCGCTTGCCGTTGACAAAGCTGCCGACATAGACGTCGCCATTTGCAAAGATCGCTGTGCCTTCACCGGTGATTTTGCCTTCGGCCCAGTCGCCCTCATAGCTAAAGCCGCCGGGCACTTCGAGCTTGCCTGTGCCGTGACGCTGGCTGTTGACAAAACTGCCAGTGTAGACCGCACCATCGGCATAGGTGACGTGGGCCTCGCCGTGGCGCTGGCCGTCCAGCCAGCCGCCGTCATAGCGATAGCCGTTGCTTTCGGTCAGAATACCCTGGCCATGGTTGCGGGCATTCTTGAATTCACCGGTATAGGTCACGCCATTGGCGTAGGTCGCGGTGCCAGTGCCCTCAAACACCCCGGCAATCCAGTCGCCTTCATAGGTTGATCCATCGGGATAGGTAATCTTACCGATCCCATGTGGTTGGTCGTCTTTCAGCTCCCCTTCATAGATGGATCCATCAGGGTAGGTTATGCGGCCCGTGCCTTCGATCTGGCCGGCCAGCCAGTCGCCCGTGTAGGTGTAGCCATCGGTCTTGGTGAAGGTGCCGGTGCCGTGGCGCAGGTCATCCTCGAACATGCCTTCATAGACATCGCCATTGGCATGGGTCTGGGTGCCGATTCCCTGGCGGCGGCCCTGGTCCAGTGGCCCGGTGTAAACGTCGCCATTGGGTTGGGTCAGGGTACCGGTACCATGCATCTGGTTTTCGACCCAATCGCCGGTATAGTGCAGCCCATCCGGCATTGTCAGGGTGCCAACCCCGTGCAGCTGCCCATCAGAGATTTCGCCTTCATAAGTGGCACCATCGGGATAGGTGATGATGGCGTGGCCTTCCTTGCGGCCTTCGACCCAGTCGCCATTGTATTCATAGCCGCCGGGATTTTGCATCACGCCTTTGCCGTGGTGTTGCCCCTGGACAAAGCTGCCCTCATAGCGGACCCCATTGGAATAGACTGCAACACCCTGGCCATTGATTACGCCCGCCAGCCATTCGCCTTCATAGGTGCCGCCATCTGACATGGTGATCTTGCCCAGGCCTTCGGGTTTGCCTTTGACGAAATCGCCCTCATAGACCGAACCATTGGGAAAGCGCGCCACGCCCCGGCCAAGGATCTCTCCGTCCACCCAGTCGCCAGAGTACTCATAGCCATTTGGCAGCCGGTAGGTGCCTTTGCCATGCTGCAACCCCCCGCGAAAAGTACCCTCGTAAAGGCCGCCGATTTCATCCTCGTTGGTGATGATTTTGCCGTCCTGTGCCGCTGCGGGTATGGCCAGGGTCAAAAGGAAGAGTGTCGCAAGCGTTCTGCTGAAACCGGTCATGAAAACCTCTGTCTGCCGCGCGCCGATATCGTCGGCCGTGGAAATTGCATCTGCCAATAGGCTACTTGTGGGTTACTTGCTGGGAAACTAAGCGAGCAAACAGCTTGTCGCAATGTCTTTTGCGCTCGGCCCTTTTCCTTGGCTGCCGATCTGATAAACGACTGGCAACATGTTTTGCAAAGGGCTTGTGCAGGATGGCAGATCGTTTCCGGGTAACTCTGGCGCAATTGAACCCCTCGGTTGGGGATCTTGCAGGCAATGCAGCAAAGGCACGTGAGGCCTGGGCCGCGGGCTTGGCGGCAGGGGCCGATCTGGTCGCCCTGCCGGAAATGTTCCTGACTGGCTATAACACCCAGGATCTGGTGCAAAAGCCTGTGTTCCATCAGGCCGCCATGGCGGCGGCCGCGCAGCTGGCGCAGGACTGTGCTGCGGGGCCGGCCCTGGCCATTGGCTGCCCCTGGGCCGAAGAGGGCAAGCTGTACAACGCCTATCTGATCCTCAAGGAGGGCAAGATCGCCTCGCGCTGTCTGAAGCATCATCTGCCCAATGAGACGGTTTTTGATGAGATGCGGATCTTTGATGCCGGGCCGCTGGCAGGGCCCTATGCGGTGGGGGATGTGCGCATCGGATCGCCTATCTGCGAAGATGGTTGGCACGAAGACGTGGCCGAAACCCTGGCCGAAACGGGCGCTGAATTTCTTTTGATCCCAAATGGTTCGCCCTATTATCGCAATAAGATGGAAGTACGGCAGAATCACACGGTGGCCCGTGCAGTCGAAACCGGCCTGCCGGTGATCTACCTCAACATGGTGGGCGGGCAGGACGATCAGGTCTTTGATGGTGGTTCCTTTGTACTGAACCCGGATGGGGCGCTGGCGCTGCAGATGCCGGTCTTTGACGAAGTCATCACCCAGCTTGATCTTATCCGCACCGAGGCGGGCTGGCGCGCGGTCGAAGGCGAAAAGGCCCATCTGCCGGATTCCTGGGAGCAGGATTACCGGGTGATGGTGGAATCCCTGCGGGATTACATGGGCAAAACCGGGTTCAAAAAGGCGCTTCTGGGTCTGTCCGGCGGGGTGGATTCCGCCATTGTCGCTGCCATCGCAGTGGATGCCATCGGGGCCGAAAATGTGCGCTGCGCTATGCTGCCTTCGGAATATACCAGCCGTGAATCACTGGAGGATGCCGAAGCCGTGGCCAAGGCCCTGGGGGTGCATTACGACTATGTGCCAATCGCCGAGGGGCGCAGCGCCATTTCCAACACTCTGGCACCGCTGTTTGCGGGCTATGATGAAGATTTGACCGAGGAAAACATCCAGTCCCGTCTGCGCGGGTTGTTGCTGATGGCGATGTCAAACAAGTTTGGCGAGATGCTGCTGACCACCGGCAACAAATCCGAAGTCGCCGTGGGCTATGCCACCATCTATGGCGATATGAACGGCGGCTATAACCCGATCAAGGATATGTATAAAACCCGCGTGTTTGAAACCTGCCGCTGGCGCAATGCCAATCACCGCCCCTGGATGATGGGGCCTGTAGGCGAGGTCATTCGCCCCAATGTGATCGACAAGCCGCCCTCGGCTGAGTTGCGCGAAGATCAGAAAGACAGCGACAGCCTGCCGGACTACCCCGAGCTGGATGCCATTCTGGAAATTCTGGTCGATCAGGACGGATCCGTTGCGGATTGCGTGGCCAGAGGTTTCGCGCGCGAAACAGTCAAACGGGTAGAGCATCTGATCTATATCAGCGAATACAAACGCTATCAGTCGGCGCCGGGGGCACGGTTGTCACCGCGGGCTTTTTGGCTGGATCGACGCTACCCGATTGTCAATCGTTTTCGCGACATGTCGTGACTATTGTCTTGTGATCAGGCCCGAGCCTGCGCGCTAGAGGTGACGATTCCACCTGTTTTCAAATGATTTACCCGGAACTGCCCCCCCCCAGAGAGCTGACGATGCGTCCCAAAGATCACATTTTGTTCTTCTGCCAACCATGGGCTGTTTTGCCCCCTAGACCGGCTGTCATTGGCGCGGCATAGACCTCATCATGCCCGGATTGAAACTGCCATATTTCCAAGCCGATCTTGCTCTGCCCAAACGCGTTGACGTGGTTGTGGTGGGGGGCGGCATTATTGGGGCCTCGACCGCGCTGGAACTGGCCGAGCGGGGCCATTCTGTCTTGCTGTGTGAAAAGGGCCAGATCGCGGGCGAACAAAGCTCGCGCAATTGGGGTTGGGTGCGGATCTCGCAGCGCGACCCGCAAGAACTGCCCTTGATGCGAGAGGCGCTGCGCCTTTGGGATAGGCTGGAGGCGCGTACCGGCCATCCTACCGGCTATCGGCGCTCTGGCATCCTGTTCACCGCAGAACGCAGCCGCGAAGAGGCCGAGCTGGAACGCTGGGCGCCACATCTTGCGGCGATGGACCTGCCGGGACAAATGCTGCGCGGCGATTTCCTGCGCCAGGTGATGCCCGGTTATCAGGGCAAAGCGATCTCTGGCTATTATACGCCGCTGGATGGGCGCGCCGAACCGCAGTTGGCCACCCATGCCATCGCACGGGCGGCCCAGGCGGCGGGGGCCAGGGTTATGACCGAATGCGCGGTGCGCGCGGTCGAAAGCGAAGCCGGGCGCATCAGCGGTGTGATGACCGAGCGTGGCCGGGTGGCCTGTTCAGCCGTGGTGGTGGCAGGCGGGGCCTGGTCGCGGCTGTTCCTGGGCAATGCCAGGATCGCATTGCCGCAGTTGAAAGTGTTGAATTCGGTGCTGCGCACCTCACCGGTGCAGGGCGGGCCAGACTGTGCAATCTGGTGCAATGGCTTTGCCCTGCGCAAGCGCCAGGACGGCGGCTATACCATTGCCAGTGGTAGTGAAAACATTGTCGACATTGTCCCCGACTCATTGCGGCTGGGGCTGAAGTTCCTGCCCCGCTATCTGCAAGAGCGGCGCTCTATTCAGTTCCGCTTTACCGGGTCGGGGCGGTGGCGCGAAGAGGCGGCGCAGGACCGGCGCTGGTCGGCGCAGCAGACCTCCCCCTTTGAAACTTGCCGGGTGCTGGATCCAGCACCTTCGCAAAAGGCGATCAAACAGGGCTGGGACGCAGCGCAACGGGCCTTTCCTATCCTGCAGGGCTGCGACGTGGTGCAGAGCTGGGGCGGGCTGATCGACGTGACGCCGGATGCCCTGCCGGTGATCTCGCAGGTGGATGATCTGCCGGGGCTGTTCATCTCCACCGGCTATAGCGGTCATGGCTTTGGCATTGGTCCTGCAGCGGGGCGTCTGACCGCAGATCTGGTTACGGGTGATGCGCCCATTGTCGATCCGCATGGCTTTCGCCTGTCGCGCTTTGGCAAAAAGAAATAGCCTGCCTGCCGACCTGGGAAACTACCGCCTTGGGCCGCATGATTTCATATTCACACAAGGCCGGTCGGCGATGGGAAGGGCTGGCAGACAGGCGCCGGGCACAAGAGGCCTGGATCAGCCCATCATTTGATAGCTTACCGGCACAAAGCGGAACCCGCTGTCGCGCGTTTCAACATATCCCGCCGCAGGAAAGGGCATGTGATAGCCGATCATCGGCGTGCCGGTGCTGGCCAGCATATCTAGTATTCTGCGGCGAGAGCGCGTTGCGGCCTCTTTGTCCATGTCGAATTTGACCTCCCAGTCGGGATGGGCAAAGGACCAGACATAGTGGTTGGCCAGATCCGCTGTCAGCATCAGCTGCTGTCCGTCGCTTTCCAGCATATAGCCCATATGGCCGGGGGTATGGCCAAAACTGGCCATGGCGCTGATGCCTGATGCGACCCTGTCGCCGTCTTCCAAGAAGGTCAGCTTTTCGGCAAAAGGCGTTACCTTCTGGGCCATCAGGTCGCCGACCCGGTTGCCTTCGTCCTGGCCGCGCCAGAAATCAAACTCCTGTCGGCCAGTGATATAGCGGGCCTTGGCAAAGGTTTCTGCGCCGTCCGTTGTCATGCCGCCGATATGATCCGGGTGCATATGGGTCAGGACAACAACGTCAATATCCTGCGGCGTCAGGCCGACCTGGGCCAGCGCAATCTGAATGCCGCCCTGGCCCAGGCCCGTGTCGAACAGGATCTTTTCACTGCCAGTATCCACCAGCGTCGGGGTAAAGAAAAACTGCGCCATATCGGCTGGAATGAAGTTCTGCTTTGAGGTAGCGGCAAATTCTTCATCTGTTGCGCCGCCGCCAAAAATCGCTTTGGCCCCTTCCAGGGGGCGGCTGCCATCAAGCAGGGTAGTTACGGTAAAGCTGCCAAGTTTGAAGCTACGACTATGGGAGGCCGGAGCCCTGGCCATCTCGGTGCTGCCGCTGGCAGCAAGGGTCGGGCGGGCCGTCGCTGCCAGGGGCAGGGCGGCGGCTGCGGCAAGGGCGGAGCGGCGGGTGAAGATCGCGGTCATCGAAGGGTCCTCTCTATAGGGCAGCAAGGGGGGGTGCTTTCTGGATCGCTTTGGGATGCGCTGGCTTCGGCATCCGGGACGATGCTAGCTCTGCCCTAAGCAAAACAAAGCGATTTTGGCGGAAACTCACGCAATTGTGTGCGCAAGGGGGCACCCCAGAGAGGGTGGCTCCAGCTGCGGCAAAGTGAACCGCCATGGCGATGTGGGTTTTGATGTGTCACAGGCTGGCAGGGCCGGGCTGAGGGTGGCAAAAACTGGACAAAGCTTGCCTCATGTGACATGGGCAGGGCAACAGGAGACATCTGATGACCACCACCCGTTTTGCCCCGTCGCCCACCGGCTATATCCATGTTGGCAATCTGCGCACCGCGCTGATGAATTATCTGATCGCCCGCAAGGCTGGCGGCAGCTTTATTCTGCGCATCGACGACACCGATCCCGAACGCTCCAAAGAAGAATATGTCGATGCAATCAAGCAGGATCTGGAATGGCTTGGCCTGACCTGGGACCGGATTGAACGCCAGTCTGACCGCCTGGACCGTTATGTCGCCGCCGCCGATGAACTGCGCAGCATTGGCCGTTTTTACGAAGCGTTTGAAACCCCGACCGAGCTGGATCTGAAGCGCAAAAAGCAGTTGAATATGGGCAAGCCACCGGTTTATGACCGGGCCGCGCTGGCGCTGTCAGAGGATGAAAAATCCGCCCTGCGCGCCGAACGCGGTGATGGCGTCTGGCGGTTCAAGCTGGATCATGAACGCATCGAGTGGAAAGACGGCGTATTGGGCGATATCTCGATTGATGCGGCCTCGGTGTCGGATCCGGTATTGATCCGGGGTGATGGTCAGTTCCTCTATACCCTGGCCTCGGTTGTGGATGACACCGAAATGGGCGTGAGCCACGTGGTGCGCGGATCGGATCATGTGACCAATACCGCAACCCAGATCCAGATCATCAAGGCGCTGGGCGGCACCGTGCCCGAATTTGCCCATCACTCGCTGCTGACCGGCCCGCAGGGCGAAGCACTGTCCAAACGTCTGGGCACCTTGGCACTGCGTGATCTGCGCGAGGCGGGCGTGCAGCCCATGGCCCTGTTGAGCCTGATGGCGCGGTTGGGCTCTTCTGACCCGGTTGAGGTGCGCAACGAGATGGCAGAACTGATTGACGGTTTTGACATCAACCGCTTTGGTGCAGCGCCAACCAAGTTCGATGCCGAAGACCTGTACCCGTTGACCGCTCGCTATCTGCAGTCGCTGTCGCTGGAGGATGTAAAACCCCATATCGACGCGCTGGGCGTGCCTACGGACAAGCAAGAGGCATTTTGGGCGCTGACAAAAGAAAACATCACCACGCTGAAGGATCTGGCCGGCTGGTGGGAGCTCTGCTGTGAGGGCGCCGCGCCGCTGATCGCCGAGGAAGACGCCGAGTTCATCGCCGAGGCCATGGCGCTGCTGCCGGAAGGCCCCTATGACGAGACCAGCTGGAAGAGCTGGACAACCGCCGTCAAAGAGGCCACCGGGCGCAAGGGCAAGGGCCTGTTCATGCCGCTGCGCAAGGCGGTCACCGGGCGCGAACGTGGCCCGGACATGAGCGCGCTTTTGGCGCTGATGTCTGTGGTGCAGGCACGCGGCTAGAAGGCGCCAGGCCCATCTCCCCTATGCGCTGGGGGTGACAGGGCGGGGATGACAGATACAACAGGCGGTGCCAAAAGCGCCGCCTGTTTTGTTTTGTGATCGGTCCCTATGCCTGCGGGATGATGTTCGACCCCAGGTCGGCAAGATAGCGATCCACCATTGCGGTTTCAGAGACGGATAGCTGCTGGTGGCGGGGGTATTTCGGCGCGGCGCGGTCATTCAGGATTGGGGCATCCCAGCCCAGGGTGGTGGAGAAAAAATCATCCACCCCCGCCGCGCCAAAGATCTGCAAATGCCCCTGCACGACCACATCAAGATAGCTCAGCAAAATCGGGTGTCGGGTGTCGCCCTGGCTCTGGCTATGCGGGGGTACCGAATAAAATGAAATCTCTGGGCTGCGTGACAGGTCGTGGCTGATCAACCCGTTGCCCGGCAGGCGGTCATAGGCGAATTCACGTTCGTCCAGCGCCTGCCA
Source organism: Pseudophaeobacter flagellatus (assembly GCF_021228235.1). GTDB lineage: Bacteria > Pseudomonadota > Alphaproteobacteria > Rhodobacterales > Rhodobacteraceae > Pseudophaeobacter > Pseudophaeobacter flagellatus. Next base: position 69,284 of record NZ_JAJQRG010000006.1, on the reverse strand, counting down.
ATCGGCATTGGGCACGGCCGCGATCAATCCGTCGATCTGCACCTGCGGCGCGGGTACCACGCTCAGGAAGGCTTCATCGCGCAACGCGGTATGGCACCAGCTGCGTTGCCAGCCGCTCAGCCGGGCGGGCTGCGGGTCGAGGTAGTCATGGGTGGCGGTGTTCACCAGGCTGCCATAGCCAAAGAAATAGGGATGGGGCATTATCTGATCGTCATTCCATTGTTAAAACGCTGGGTGATTGATGTATGTCAAACTTCTTTTTCGCGCGCTGTGCAACATAACATGATCGAAAACTTGGGCGGAGCCAGACCATGCGAATTACCAAAAGGACCAATATCGCCGTACGCCTATTGATGTACTGCGCCGCAAACGAAGAGCGTCTGGTGACAAAATCCGAAATCGCAGAATGTTGCAATATCTCTGAAAATCATTTGGCGCAGGTGATCAACCAACTAAGCCAGTTGGGGTATTTGCATACCCAGCGCGGCCGTAACGGGGGCATGACCCTGGGGCGGGATCCGGCTGAAATTCAGATTGGCCAGGTCTTTCGTCATGTCGAAGGCGCGCTGCCAATTGCCGAATGCTTCGCCGATACCGACAATACCTGCCCGCTGGCCTCGGCCTGTCGCCTGAAACTGGCTCTGTCAGATGCGGCGCAGGCCTTCTATCGGTCGCTGGATGATCTTTCGGTCGCGGATCTCGTCTGTGGCAACGTCGACTTGCTGCGCATCCTTCAGCCGGTGGCCTGTGGTACAGCGGCAGGCGTTGCCGCTGCTAATGCCAAGCTAGAGGTCGCGCCTTCGGTGGGTTAATCGCGGGTGCGCAGAATGCGTGCGGGCCGGGCTGCCAGGGGCCGCCAAGCAAAGATCAACCCGGCCAGCAGTGTGGTCAGTACCCCTCCTGATATTACCGCCAGCGCATTCGGCCAGATCACCACAAAGCTGGTTTCAAAGACATAGTAGTTCACAGCCCAGGCTCCGCATATCCCGGCGGTCAGCGCCACCGCCGCAGCCCCGGCGCCCAGGATGATTGAGCGCAGGGCAAAACTGGCAAGGATTCGCGCCCGGGAGGCGCCCAGGGTTTTCAGCAGCGCCGCCTCGTAGCGGCGTGCCGGTTCCCCGGCGGCGGCGGTGCCCAGAAGCACCAGAAACCCGGTCAGCAGGGTGGCTGCCGCGCCATAGCTGGTGGCTGCTGCAAGCTGGCGCAGAATGTCAGACACCCTGTCGATGGCATCGCGCACCCGGATGGCGGTGATATTGGGCATCTCGCGGGCCAGATCGCGCAGGATCTGCGCTTCGGCTTCGGGCGCGGCATAGACGGTGGCAATGAAGCTGTGCGGCGCGCCCGCCAGGGTGGCCTCATTCAGAGTCAGCACAAATCCCATGCCGGCGGTGGAAAAATCTACATTGCGAAAGCTGGTGATTTCGGCCTGTATATCGCGTCCCAGCACATTCAGCGTGATGGTATCGCCCAGATTGAGACCCAGCTCTTCGGCCTCTTCGGCGGCAAAGCTGACCTGTGGCGGGCCAGTGTAATGCTCGGGCCACCAACTGCCCGCCACCACCTCTGTGCCCTTGGGCTGGGCGGAGGCATAGGTGACTCCGCGATCACCGCGCACCACCCAATGATCGCCTGCCACCTCCTGCGCGGGGGAGCCGTTGATCTTGGTGATGACGGCGCGCAGCATGGGGGCGCTTTCGACCTTGCTGACCGCGGGATCGGTTTCAACCCGGTTCAGGAAGGCAGGCATCTGGTCGCGTTGAATATCAACAAAGAAATAGGATGGGGCCACATCGGGCAGGTTACCGGCGATGGCGCGGCGCATATTGCCGTCGATCTGGCCAATGGCGGCAAGAACCGTCAACCCCAGCCCCAGTGCCAGCACCGCAGGCACCGCGCCATCGCGGGCGGTGCCGATGGCGGCCAGCGCCCAGCGGAGCGCTGGTCGGCCACGGCTTAGCCTTCTGCCATGGCGCGCCAGCCAGCCCAGGCCAAGCGCGGCAACCAGCAGCACCAGCAAGGCCGCCATCAGCCCGCCGGCTGTCCAGAGCGTCAGCTCAGGCGCGCCGGAAAACCAGGCGGCAGATCCCACCAGCAGCGCCAGCGCCAGCGCAGTAGTCAGGATATAGCGCGGAGCGGGCAGGTGGCTTTCCTCGCCCAGGGTGCCGCGAAACAATGCGGCGGCGCGGATCCGTTCTGCCCGCGCCAGCGGCCAGAGCGCAAAGATGAAGGCGGTGAGAAAGCCATAGAGCGCCGCCTCAACTAGGCTACCAGGGTAGAGCGCAAACAGCGCCGGAAAGGGCAGCTGCGCCGCAATCAGTGGTTCCAGCAGGACAGGCCCCAGCCCGCCCAGCCCCAGCCCGATCGCAACCCCCAGCAGGGTCAGCGCCCCAATCTGCAAAAAATAGGTCAGAAAGATCACTCGCCGGTCGGCGCCCAGCGTGCGCAGGGTAGCGATGGTGGTGGTTTTGGTGGCCAGATAGGCGCGCACCGCCGCCGAAACCCCAACGCCGCCCACCGCCAGACCGGACAGACCCACAAGCACCAGAAACCCACCCAGCCGTTCGACAAAAGTGGCAATGCCGGGCGCGCCATTGCGGGCATCGCGCCAGCGCATGCCGCTGGCCTCAAACCGGGCGCGCGCCTCGGCCTGCAGCGCATCCAGGTCCCTGTCGGCTGGCAGCGAGAGCCGGTATTTGGTGGAAAATAGTGATCCCGGTGCCAACAGCCCGGACTCTTCCAGTGCCGGACGGGCCACCAGGGTCCGTGGCCCCAGCGCAAAGCCCGAGGCGGCAGCGTCCGGTTCGGTCTTGATGGTGGCCATCAGGACAAAATCCTGGGTGCCAAAGCGGAGCCGATCACCGGGGCGCAGCCCCAGCCGGTCGGCCAGAACCGGCATCATCGCCACCCCCGGCAGCCCATCCTGGCCTGCCAGTGCATCAGCCAGCGGCATTTGGGGCATGAGCGCGATCTGCCCCTCCAGCGGATAGGCGTCATCTACCGCCTTGACCTGGGTCAGGGCGCGCTCTTCCCCCAGGGTCGCCATAGAGCGGAATTCGACAATCTCTGACACGGCGGTAGAGTTTTTCGCCATCCAGGCGCGTTCCTGCGCATTGGCAAAGCGATAGGTAAAGGTCAGTTCGGCATCGCCGCCCAGCAGGCTGGCACCTTCCTGTGTCAGCCCCGCCTCAATTGAGGCGCGAATGGAGCCGATAGCGGCGATCACCGCCACCCCCAGTGCCAGACAGGCCAGAAAGATTCGAAAGCCTTTTACGCCGCTGCGCAATTCGCGCCGGGCAAAGCGCCAGGCCAGCGACAGGGATTGCCCAAAAGGGGTCGCAGGGGTGGCCCCCGTCATTCGGCGGCCTCTGTTGCCTGTTGCGGTGCGGCCAGTTGGCCATCGCGCAGCCGAACCACCCGATCGCAACGCGCGGCCAGTTCTGGCGCATGGGTAACCATGATCAGTGTGGCCCCGGTGCGGTCACGCAGACCAAAGAGCAGATCCATCACCGCCGCGCCATTGGCCTCGTCCAGGTTGCCGGTGGGTTCATCCGCCAGCAGAATTGACGGGCGGGGGGCCAGGGCCCGGGCCAGGGCCACACGCTGCTGTTCTCCGCCAGACAATTGGGCCGGGAAATGCCCAGCACGATGACCCAGCCCAACAGCTTCCAGCTCGGCCTGGGCGAGGTCAAAGGCATCGCGTCGACCGGCCAGCTCTAGCGGGGTTGCGACATTTTCCAGCGCTGTCATGGTGGGGATCAGATGGAAGCTCTGGAAGACCACGCCCATATGTGCACGGCGAAACCGGGCCAGGGCGTCTTCATCCATGGCGGTGAGATCTTGGCCCAGAGCGGTGATCTGACCGCCTGTTGCCAGCTCTAGCCCGCCCATCACCATCAAGAGCGAGGATTTCCCCGAACCCGAAGGCCCGATCAGGCCCAGAGTTTGACCTTTGCGCACATCCAGCGAGATCCCACGTAGAATTTGCACCGGCCCGGTATTGCCATTCAGCGTTAAAGACGCATCTTTGAGGTGAAGAACGGGTGGTTCTGTTTCGGTCATGATGCTGCGCCTGTGAAATACACTCTATCGGATATGGAGCATTTAGCGCGATGCGCAAGGTTTTGGCCCTGTTGGGATTGATAATTTTTGTAAACGTTGCGACCCAGAGCCAGGCAGAGGATCTGCGGATTACCGCCTTTGGCGACAGTCTGGTGCAGGGCTACGGGCTGCCACAGGGAGAGGGGTTTGTGCCGCAGCTGGCTGCCTGGCTTGAGGTCCACGGTGCCGAGGTGACCCTGAGCAACGCCGGAGTATCGGGGGATACCACGGCAGGGGGGGCTGCCAGAGTTGACTGGACGTTGTCGGATCAACCGCAGGGGCTGATTGTGTTGTTGGGGGGTAATGATCTGCTGCGCGGACTGCCCGCAGCCGAGGCCCGCGCCAACCTGCGCAAAATTCTACAGGCGGCGCAGGCACACAGGGTTGAGGTCCTGTTGATCGGCATGCAGGCGCCGGGCAACTATGGTCCGGAATACAAGGCCGCCTTTGATAGCATTTATACGGATCTGGCGCAGGAGTTTGACGTGCTGCTGCATGCCGATGCCTTTGCCGGAATTCGCGCTGAAACCGGGCAGGACCCGGCGGCGGCGCAGGCCTATATGCAGGCTGATAACATTCACCCCAATGCCAAAGGTGTGGCGCTGAATGTGGCTGCGGTTGGGCCTGCGGTCATGGCCCTGCTGGCGCGTCTGTCTAGCCCGGAGGAAAACGGCTAGGGGCAGGAAAAAGGGCCAGGAGGCCAGCGCCAGGGCACTGTCGGCGGCGTCTGTTCCAAGGATCTACCCTATCCGGGTTGCGGCCATTGGTGGCAGATTCCAGCCAGGGACTAAAGCGGCGTATTGCAGGGGCGGACGCAAAAGCGGCCCCAAAAAATCAGGGCCGCCGATACAAATGTTTGGGGGCTTATAGCAGCGCGAGATCAACCGCGGATTCACGGCCATCACGACCAGGCTGCATTTCGTAGCTCACTTTTTGATTGTCCGCGAGGCCTGTCAGACCGGACCGCTCTACTGCGGAAATGTGAACAAATACATCGCTTCCGCCGCTGTCAGGGGCGATAAAGCCAAATCCCTTGGTGGTGTTGAACCATTTGACGGTGCCAGTTGCCATCGTCTCTTCTCCTAGTTTCTTCTCACGCTTTCTGCCCGCAACATGCGGCAGTATGGCTTGCTCATTCTGGTGGTAACCCATCCATCAGGGACAAATATCACCCCTTTTATGACCTCGCGATGACAGCATTGGACAGAAGCGGCTTTCGCGCAAGAAAAAATCTTCAATCCGCCTTTGTGCGGCGCTGCAGGTGCCTATGTCACCGGGGCTGTTGCAGAAATTTCTTTTGCATGATGTTTTTTTTGGCGATTTATCGGGGCTACGTCCTGCATTATGTCGGGCCTGCTGACCTATTGTCGGGTCTACAAAACCGTGACTTTGGTGCCCAGCGGTACCCGTTGGTAGAGATCGGTAACATGTGAATTCAACATGCGGATGCAGCCATTGGAGGCCGAAGTGCCAATGGTTTCGGGCTGGGTGGTGCCGTGAATGCGAAAGTAGGTATCCACCCCGTTTTGGTAGAGATAGAGCGCCCGCGCGCCCAGCGGGTTGTCCGGCCCACCTGGCTGTACGTAGCTGTTATCGACAAAGCGTTGGTAGATGCGCGGGCTGCGTTCGATCATGTCCTGGGTGGGACGCCAGCCGGGCCATTCGCGTTTGCGCTGGATAATGGCGCTGCCGGTGAATTCCAGCCCGGCCTTGCCAACCCCCACGCCATAGCGGATGGCCTTGCGCTGTTCGGTGACAAAATAAAGGTAGTAGGATCGCGGCAGGATCAGGATTTCGCCGGGTTGGTAATGCTTCTTGATCCTTACGTATTGCGGTGTCGGGTCAAAAACGGGTGCCGATTTTGCGCGGGCGGGCATGGCAAAACCCGACAGGGAGAAGGTCGAAACGGCTGCAAGAGCGGAGGTGGAAAAAACGCGGCGAGAAATCATCTGAGCCTCACATGTTGGAACATACCTGCCTGTGTATCTTGTGGCGCTGGTACCATTCCGTCAAGACGGCGAGGGGCAGGGAGGCCGGGTAGAGCTGGGCCTTGCAGATTGCAGCAGCGCGCCTATGATCAAGCCGATTGCCTGCACTGGGAGCGTTGTTATGGCGGAAAAAACCCTGACCTGCCTGGCCTGTGGCCAGTTGAACCGAGTGCCCGAGGCACGGCTGACGGCGGGCCCCAAATGCGGCAGTTGCGGCGCGGCACTGCTGTCAAAGCAGCCTGCGGATGTGGATCCGGCGATCCTGCAAAAGGCGGTGCAGAACGATGATCTGCCATTGATTGTGGATTTCTGGGCACCCTGGTGCGGACCCTGCAAGATGATGGCGCCAGAGTTCACCAAGGCAGCCGACAAGCTGACCGGCCAGGCCCGTCTGGTCAAGCTGGATACCCAACGGCATCAATCCACCGGTGGGCGCTATCGGATCAAGGGGATCCCGACCTTGGTAGCTTTTGAGCGTGGCAAAGAAAAAAGGCGCCAATCAGGCGCCCTGCGTGAAGGTCAGATTGTCGCGTGGGTCAAAGCGCGTTAGCGCCACCGGGCCGAGAGGCCGAAAACTGCGGCTCGGGAGTGCTGCGCAGTACCAGCATGGCAATCGCCAGCGCGGCAACGCCAATACCCGTGCCGGAATAGAGCAAGAGGCTGTGCCAGATGTGCAGATCAAACAGGGTAAAGCCGGTCACAGCCGTGACAAGGCCAACGAGGGATCCAAACATGATACTGACAAACGCCATTGTGTCTCACCTTTACTCAACGATCTTGGCCTAGCTTAGCGCGGCCCTGTCCTTTCAATACAGTTTGAAAAGGTTAAGATTTTCTTCAAACCTTCCCGGTTTCTGCGTATCGCACAAAAGATAATTGGCAAGGTGTTACAAATAATCCGAAAAATTTAATTTCGCGGTGGGGGCTACCCCTGCCGATGTTGGATTATTTTGACACGAGCGCCACGCCATCCCTTGGTTTCGGCATCCGGCCACGACCCTGTTGCAGAACATGGGCGAGTTCGTGCACCAGAAAATCGGCTTTCTTGGCGCTGGCGGGTTTGGCAAAATAAACGTCATTGCCAATGGTAAAGGCCTTGGCTTTCAGGTCTTTGCACAGATCCTTGGCATTGCCGCCGACATGCAGCTTTACCTTGGAAAGCTTGCTGCCAAAATGCGCCTCCAGCCCTTTGCGCAGATCGCTGGGCAGTTTGCGGCTTTTGGTGCCTTCGGGCGCTGTGGTCAATTTTTTGCGTTTTGCTTTCTTGCCCTTCAGGGCCTCGACCTGACTGGTGATTTCTTCAGCGGTGATGGGCATGGACAGGGGACCTCTCAAAAAATGACACTGATAACCCGTCGTTAGAAAATACAACGCGCCTGCAGGATAGCGCCGTCGGGGCAAAACGCCAAATGCATCTTTGTGGGCGAAGGGTCCACGACCCGGCCTTGCCTGCGGCGAGAATATTTTGGGAAAGATGAAGAGATGGCAGCCTGCGGGTCCGGCGGGCCGGGTGGGCTATAGCCGGGCCTGCTATGAGAGGCGGGCGCGCGAGGTCCAGGAACGTTCCCACCGGAAAGGGAGCGTGCCGCAGGGGCAGTGGGCAAGAGGGACGGCCGAAGAAGGCCGCCCCCCAACATTTTTATCGCACGAATTTTTTGTGCTTCAGGCGCTTAGGTTCCAGTGCATCGGCCCCCAGACGGCGTTTTTTATCTTCCTCATAGTCTTCAAAGTTGCCTTCAAACCATTCCACATGGGCGTCGCCCTCAAAGGCCAGCATATGGGTGCAGATCCGGTCGAGGAAGAAACGGTCGTGGGAGATCACCACGGCACAGCCGGCAAAATCCACCAGCGCGTCTTCCAGTGCCCGCAGGGTCTCCACGTCCAGATCGTTGGTTGGTTCATCGAGCAAGAGCACGTTGCCGCCCTCTTTCAGCAGGCGCGCCATGTGCACCCGGTTGCGCTCCCCACCGGACAACAGGTTCAGCGGTTTTTGCTGATCGCCGCCTTTGAAGTTGAACGAAGAGCAATAGGCGCGGGAGTTTACCTGGGCGTCGCCGAGTTCAATGATTTCAGCGCCACCAGAGATGGCTTCCCAGACGGTTTCATTGTCTTTCAGATCATCGCGTGACTGATCCACATAAGACAGTTTGACCGTGTCGCCATAAGAGACAGAGCCGCTGTCGGGCTGTTCCTGGCCTGTCAGCATGCGGAACAGGGTGGATTTACCGGCGCCGTTGGGCCCGATCACACCGACAATACCGCCGGGCGGCAGATCAAAGGACAGGTTTTCAACCAGCTGCTTGTCGCCATAGTGTTTGGCCAGATCCTTGACCTCGATCACCTTGCTGCCCAGGCGCGGGCCATTGGGGATGACGATCTGGGCGCGGGTCAGCTTTTCGCGCTCGGACTGTTCGGCCAGATCGTTATAGGCGTTGATCCGGGCCTTTGATTTGGCCTGACGCGCCTTGGCGCCTTGACGCATCCACTCCAGCTCGCGCTCGAGTGTTTGCTGCTTGGATTTGTCCTCGCGGGCCTCTTGCGCCAGCCGTTTGGCCTTTTGCTCCAGCCAGTCCGAGTAGTTGCCCTCGTTGGGGATGCCCTTGCCGCGGTCGAGCTCAAGAATCCAGCTGGTGATGTCATCTAGGAAATAGCGGTCGTGGGTGACGATCAGGATGGTGCCCTTGTAGTCGATCAGGTGCTGTTGCAGCCAGGCGATGGTTTCCGCATCCAGGTGGTTGGTCGGCTCATCGAGCAGCAGCATCTCGGGGGCTTCGAGCAGCAGTTTGCACAGGGCCACCCGGCGTTTTTCACCGCCCGACAGATTGGCGATCTCGGCGTCATCGGGGGGGCAGCGCAGCGCCTCCATCGAGACATCGACCTGGCTGTCCAGATCCCAGAGGTTTTCCGCATCGATGCTGTCTTGCAGCGCGGTCATCTCTTCCATCAGCTCGTCGGTGTAGTTCTCGGCCATCTCAACCGCGATCTGGTTAAAGCGATCAACCTTGGCCTTTTTCTCAGCCAGACCAAGCATGACGTTTTCACGGACCGTCAGGCTCTCGTCCAGCTTGGGTTCCTGCGGCAGATAGCCAACACGGGCGCCTTCGGCGGCCCAGGCTTCGCCGGTGAAATCCTTGTCGAGACCGGCCATGATCTTCATCAGGGTCGATTTACCAGCGCCGTTGACGCCGACGACACCGATTTTTACGCCGGGCAGGAAGGAGAGGTGGATGTTTTCAAAGCATTTCTTACCACCGGGGTAGGTCTTGGAGACACCCTGCATGTGGTAGACGTATTGATAGGCGGCCATGTGACTGCTCCATGATGGGGGAATGCGTGCTGGCTGGTGTGATAGCGGATGGCAGGGGCGGGGGCAATCATGGATACTGAAAGGCAGCGCCTGCGATTTTTATGCGCTCGGGTCCGAGCCCTTTTGTGGCCCGCCCTGCGCCTGATTTTGCCGTCCCGGTAGTGGCGTGCGGTCAGCATGACGACGGCGGTTTATGTCTTTCCAAGGTCCATGCAGGTTTTGCGGGTAAAGCTGGTTGTATTTACGGGGTGGTCGGCTTGATCTCACCTTGGAAACTGTGCATCACCGAACGGATGAGACAGGGGTTTCCATATCTGCGGCCGGGGCTGCGCGTCGGTTTGCTGGGGGGCTCCTTTGATCCGGCCCATCAGGGCCATGTGCAGATCAGCCGCGCGGCGCTGCAGCGGTTTAATCTTGATCGGCTCTGGTGGCTGGTTTCGCCCGGCAATCCGCTGAAGGCACATGCCCCTGCCAGCATGGCTGGTCGGGTGGCGGCGGCATCTGCGCTGATGGATCACCCAAAGGTGCATGTCAGCGATATCGAAGCCCACCTTGGCACGCGTTACACGGCGGAAACGCTGCGGGCGTTGCGGCGAATCTATCCGGGGGTACGATTTACCTGGTTGATGGGGGCGGACAATCTGGTCCATTTTCACCACTGGAAGGACTGGCGTCAGATCATGGAGACGGTGCCGATTGGGGTGCTGGCGCGACCTGGCGACCGGATCGCGGCGCGGCTCTCTCCGGCGGCGCGGATTTACCGGGGCGCGATGATCGGTGACCGCGATAGCCAGGCACTGGCCCAGGCCCAGGCGCCGGCTTGGTGTTTTGTCAATATTCCGCTGATTGCAGCCAGTTCTAGTCAGATTCGGGCTGCCGGGAAATGGCCGGGCAGGGAGCCCAGCGGGTGTGCCGCTGGGCCAGAGGCCGATCAGCCGCCCTCTGCCTGACGGGCGCGGCATCATGGAGGGAGGCAACCAGACAGTAAACCGGGCTGAGCAGTGGCACATATTGCAAAAGAACACTCTGGCAATCTGCATTTTTTGTAGGTGACACGGTATTAAATGCAATATGAGCGAGACAGCATGCCATAAAACGGGTCTTTGTTTGCTGTATCGTAGCTTTCCTATTAGATATTGACTGACATGTTTTCGAGACGCTTTTTCCTTTCCTCTGCCGCAGCAGCCCTTGTCGTTCCGGTAGCTTCCGGTGCCCTGGCCAATGCGCCTACAACCTCTTTGCGGCCGCAGGCACGGGCGGGGGGCGCATTGCTTCAGGGCGGCACTGGGGAGCCTTCTGTCAGCCTCAAGACGCTGCTTACGCGTTCCGGTCTGTCGGGGCAGGTGGTCTGCGCCGTGGCCGAGGTGGACAGTGGCAAGGTGCTGGAAGCCGAAGGCAGCCAAGAGGGGCAGCCGCCGGCAAGTGTGGCCAAGGCGCTGACGGCGCTTTACGCGCTTGAAACATTCGGCGCACAACACCGTTTTACCACCAGATTATTGGCTGCCGGCCCGGTCCTGGGGGGCGTGCTGAAGGGCGATTTGATCCTGGCCGGCGGCGGCGATCCGATGCTGAACACCGATCATCTGGCGCAATTGGCGCGCGCGTTGAAAAACGCCGGCATCCGCGAGGTGCGCGGTGGTTTCAAGGTCTGGGACGGGGCGCTGCCCCAGGTGCGCAGCATTGACGGCGATCAGCCCGATCACGTGGGGTATAGCCCGGCGGTTTCCGGTATCGCGTTGAATTTCAACCGGGTGCATTTTGAATGGAAGCGTGCCAGCAAGGGCTGGTCGGTCACCATGGATGCCCGCACTGAGAAATACCGCCCCGAGGTCAGCATGGCGCGGATGAAAGTCGCCAATCGTGCGTTGCCGGTTTATACCTATGCTGATCGCGGCGGCGTGGACAGTTGGACCGTTGCCTCCCAGGCGCTGGGCAAGGGGGGGGCGCGCTGGTTGCCGGTGCGGCGCCCGGCGGATTATGCGGCAGATGTGTTTCGCACCATGGCCCGGGCGCATGGGGTCAAGCTGAAGGCCGCGAAATCGGTGCAGAACCTGCCGCAGGCGACGCTTTTGGCGCAGCATCACAGCCCGCCGCTGGATCAGATGCTGAAGGGCATGTTGAAATATTCCAACAACCTGATGGCCGAAATGATTGGCATGTCGGCCACGGCTAAACGCGGCAAGCGCCCCAGGGATTTGAAGGATTCTGCCAATGAGATGTCGCGCTGGGTCAAGGCGCGCTACGGGGTCAGCGGCATCCGCATGGTGGACCATTCCGGCCTTGGCGATGCGTCACGGGTGACGCCAAGCGCCCTGCTGAAGGTTCTGGTCGCGGCATACAAGGGGGGCAGGCTGAAGCCGCTGTTGAAAGAGTTCCCCATGCGCGACAGCAATGGCCGGGTGATCAAAAACCACCCGATCAAAGTGGCTGCCAAGACCGGAACGTTGAATTTTGTTTCCGGACTGGGGGGCTTTTTGACCACCCCTGGCGGTACCGTGCTGGCCTTTGCGATCTTTGCCGCCGATACCCAGGCCCGCGCCCGTATCAGCCGGGCAGAGCGCGAGAGGCCAAAGGGGGCGCGCCGCTGGAACAAACAGGCCAAGCGTTTGCAGCAACAACTGATCGAACGCTGGGGCCAAAGCTACGGCAGCTAAGGCCTGGCCACCAGCTGCCCCCTGTCTTGCCTGTTCAGGGCGGAGGCAAGGGGGGCTTACGGTGCCGTTTGCACCTCGACAAAGGTTTCGTGATAGCAGGCACCATCCTCGATATCCGTGCGCAGATCAGCCGGGATCAGCGCATTCACGGTAAAGCCGGTCTGCGATGTGGCGCGCCAGGTGCCTTTGGGGGAATAAATCACCCCTGGGCGGGTAGCATCAGAGATTTTCAATTGCAGGGTCACCGCGCCACGCGCGTTTGAGACCAGGACAAGCGCGCCATCCTTCAGGCCACGGGCTGCGGCATCTTTGGGGTGCATTTCCAGCTGCTCTGGTCCAGAGGAGGCCGGGTCCGACCCAAAGGTTGCATTGGTGCGCTTGGCAGAGCTGGGGCTGATGAGCACCAACGGCAGATCCTGCGCCACCGGGTCATAGCGCGGCACACCAAAGCCATAGCGGGTTTCATACTCCTGGCTGAACAGCTCAATCCTGCCCGACTTCGTCGCGGGGATGACGTTTTGACACATAACCAGGGGCGCGCCATCTGCTGCCATCATTTCGATGGCGCGATCCAGCGCGATCTCGCTGGGGCGCTGGCCGTCCAGCTGTGGATGACTGGCATCAATTGCTTCATCCATCAATTGGCTGTCGCTGGCCTGAAACAGCGCATCCTCATAGCCAAAGCGCTTGGCCAGGCGGCGAAAAATTTCCGTATTGGGCAGGCTTTCCCCGACACAGGGGATCACCGGGGCGGCGCGCTGCAGATAGTTCTGCCCATAGGCGCCATAGATGTCGTCAAATTCAAAATGCGACGCGGCGGGCAGGATCACATCGCAATAGGCCATGCTGTCGGTCATCACCACATCGCAGCCGACAATGAACAGATCTTCGCGCATCAGGGCGCGCATCAGATTGGCCTGATCCGGGTGGGTTGCAACCGGGTTGTGGTTGTAGATCATGGTGGCCTTGATCGGGGGCTCCAGCGTGTCATCCTGCAGTTTTTCGGCCAGATCCACGATGTTAAAGACCCGGGTGCCGGGTTTGATCAGGTGATCTCCCTGCAGCCTTGCTTGGGTCTTTGGGGTGGCGCTGCCGGATTTGGCCAGGACGCCCGCGCCCAGCCGTCCATGATGACCCAGCAGGGCAGGTAGGGCCATGGCGGCGCGCAGCCCGGACCCACCAGAGCGGCCGCGTTCAATCCCGTTGCCAAAGGCGCAGGCCATGGTCTGCGCCGCCTGCATCATATCGGCAAGCGCATGGACCTCGGCGGTGGTGATGCCGCAGATCTCGACGATCTGTGCGATGCTATAGCGCCGCGCCTGTTCCATGAAGGGGGCAAAGCCATCGACCCAGAGATTGATGAAATCCTGATCCAGCGCCCGGCGGCGCTCTAGCTCGGCCGCCAGCCCCATGGCCAGCACCACATCGGTGCCAGGTTTGATTTGCAGATGCATGTCGCATTGTTCCGCGATCTTGACCCGCTTGGGGTCGATCACCACCAGCCGCCCGCCCTGGGCGCGCATCTTTTTCAGCAGCGGCGCCAGATGCAGGTTGGAGACGGTGACATTGTTGCCCCAGACCAGCACCAGATCAGAATGGACAACTTGAAGCGGCGGCATTCCGGGGGCACTGCCAAAGAGGCTGGCATAGGCGCCGCCCCGCACCCCGCCGCAGAGCGGGCCACGGTTCAGCAGGCTTGCCCCCATTTTATAAAAGAAACGCCGATCCATCGAGCCGCCGGCCAGCTCTCCATGTGGGCCGGCATAGTTGAAGGGCAGGATGCTTTGCGGGCCGTGGCTGTCGATGGCTTTGGTGAAACCCGCATGAACCAGATCCAGCGCGGCGTCCCAGCTGATGCGTTCAAACTGCCCGGTGCCGCGAGGCCCCACCCGTTTCAGCGGATGGGGCAGACGGTTTTTGCCATGGACAAATTCGGGGTAGGACCGGGCGACCTTGTTGCAAATCACGTTCGCGGTAAAGGGGTTGGCCCGAGATCCCTTGACCTCGACCAGGCGGTCGCCCGCAACCTTGACAGAGAGGCTGCAGGTGTCGGGGCAGTCCAGCGGGCAGACCGAGGGCAGGGTGCGGATCGCGCGAGGGGTATTCATAGGCTGGCTCCGATTGCAGTGGCTGGAGCCTGTGTAGCCTTGAACTGGATCCGTGATTAAGCACCAAAAATGCGAAATTTCAGCAGACCAATTTGATCTGCCGCCTCAGTCTTGTGGCGGCCTAGACCATGTGGCGGGCGCGGGCACCACGCTCAATAGCTGCCGCATGCAGCCGGTCGATGTTCAGCTCATAGCGGACCTCGGCCAGGAACTCGAGCTCGGTCTCGGCCAGCTTGCCATCGGCCGCGGCCACATCACAGGCCAGCGCATAGGCGGTTTCATAGAGATGTTCGGGCAGGTCGTCGCGGATCAGGCCAAACAGGGCCTCCAGCCCGTCTTCCTGTTCAAACAGGTCCAGAACGGTGTTCGAAATCCGGGTCATGCGGTCGATGTCGTAATCAGCAAAGACGGGCAGCATGTTGACGGCAGACTGGATCTTGATCAGCTCGGCGGTGCGGATGTTTTCATCCGAGGCAGAGACCGCCACCATCAGGGCCACGAGACAGTCCTGGGGGGACATGGATTGGGCGTTTTTCTCGGGCATGGGACATCCTTTTTGCGCGAAATTGCTAGCTTGAGAATAGGCTTGGCCAGAGGCAGGTTCAACTGCTGCCACTGTCCTATTGGCGCGAAACTGGCGGGAAACAGCCACTCGTAGTTGTTTTTGTGGCGCGTGCTGACCTGCGGGCGGGGCACTTTTATGCCAGTGCTTCGTCTGCGCCGGGAAAGCGATAGGTGATCTTCTCAAAGCTGGCCTCGGCAAACCCACAGGCAAAGCGCGGATCATCCGGGCTGGCCTGGGTGCCATGTTCGGCATTGGCGTGCACATAGATGGCAACACCGGGGCGCGGATTGTTGATTTCAGCTCTCATGCCATGTTGGTGAGTGCCGGGCTGGCCGGGCAGGGGATCTTTCTGGCCTGCGGGTCATTTTGATAGTTTTCATGAGACGGGTGCCCTGTTGCAGCTGCAGGCACCAAGGGCCACCTCGGCACGGGGGACTTTGCCGGGTTGCACGACGGCGCGGCTGCACGGCGAGATCTGCACCAGATTCTCGATTGGATTGTCGAAAAGGCGCAATTTCACGGCTGAAAGCAGCGCAGCTGCAGCTGTCTTTGTTGACTTATGCTGCATCTGCGCCATAGACCGGGCCGACCTAGTCAATGGGACTGCGGCATGGGGCTGCGGGCCATGGGTATGCGGCCACTGCGGCCGCCGATGGAGAATAAGATGTCTGATCTGCGCGAAACCGCTCTGACGAGCAAAGCCTGGCCATTTGAAGAAGCCCGCCGGGTGCTCAAACGGTATGCAAAGGGCGCGCCGGATAAGGGATTTGTTCTGTTCGAAACTGGCTATGGCCCCTCCGGCCTGCCGCATATCGGCACTTTTGGTGAGGTGGCGCGCACCACGATGATCAAGAACGCCTTTGAGGTAATCAGCGATATCCCGACCAAACTGGTCTGTTTTTCTGATGATCTGGACGGTATGCGCAAGGTGCCGGGCAATGTGCCCGATGCCGACAGCTTGGTGCCACATCTGCAAAAGCCGCTGACCTCGGTGCCGGATCCCTTTGGCACGCACGAGAGCTTTGGCCATCACAACAACGCCATGCTGCGCCGCTTTCTGGATACATTTGGCTTTGAGTATGAATTCTACTCAGCCACCGAGTTCTATGGCTCGGGCCGGTTTGATGAGGTGCTGAAGCGCGCCGTTGATAAATATGACGAGATCATGGAGGTCATGCTGGCCTCTTTGCGCGAAGAGCGGCGTCAGACCTATTCGATCTTTTTGCCCTTCCACCCCGAAACCGGCCGGGTGCTTTATGTGCCGATCAAGGTGGTTGACGCCGAAAATTACACCATCACCTTTGATGATGAAGAGGGCAAGGAATGGACCGTGCCGGTCACCGGTGGCAATGTAAAGCTGCAGTGGAAGCCCGATTTTGGTGCCCGTTGGGCGGCGCTTGAGGTCGACTTTGAGATGTATGGCAAGGATCACAGCACCAACACGCCGATCTATGACAAGATCTGCCGTATTCTGGGCCATCGGGCACCGGATCATTTCACCTATGAATTGTTCCTAGACGCCAATGGGCAGAAGATCTCCAAAACGTCGGGCAATGGGATTTCGATCGACGAATGGCTGACCTATGCCAGCGCCGAGAGCCTGTCCTATTTCATGTATCAAAAGCCCAAAACTGCCAAGCGGATGCATTTTGACGTGATCCCAAAGGCGGTGGATGAATACCACCAGCAGCTGCGGGCCTATGCGACGCAGGACCAAAAGGCACAGCTGAACAATCCGGTCTGGCATATCCACGCCGGTGATGTGCCTGCGTCCGATATGGTGGTGCCTTTCAGTATGCTGCTGAACCTGGCCAGTGCCTCCAGCGCAGAAGACAAGGCGACCTTGTGGGGCTTTATCAACAAATATGCCCCGGATGCGACGCCCGAAAGCAACCCGACCATGGATCAGGCGGCGGGTTTTGCGGTGGCCTATTTCAATGACTACGTCAAACCCGGCAAGGTGTTCCGCGCCCCCAGTGACGTTGAACGCGCAGCCCTGAGAGATCTGGCAGAGGCGCTGAAATCGCCGGATGCGGCGCTGGCGGCGATTGCCAAGAAGAACGAGATTGCCGGCAAGGACGAAGCGCTGCCAGAGGCGGATTTTTCCGATGCCGATTTCCTGCAGTCGGTGGTCTTTGCCATTGGCAAAATCCACGGGTTTGACCCGCTGCGCGATTGGTTCACCGCGATCTATGAGGTGCTCTTGGGGGCCAGCCAGGGCCCACGCTTTGGCGGCTTTATCGCACTGTACGGCGTGCAGGAAACCATCGCGATGATCGACAAGGCCCTGGCCGAGGCGTAATCGGCGGCGGGCCTGCTGCGCAAAGATCGGGACTGCCAGGCCCTCCTGTCTTTGGAGCATAAGAATTAAGAATAATGGGCGCCCTTCGGGGCGCTCTTTTTTGTTTTGGAGATTTCAAGGCGGGATCTGGGTCTCACCCAAGCAAAGCTTTGAAGTCACCCATCCCCTGATTGAGGTCCTGGCAGGAGGCGGTCGCACCCGGCAAGGCAAATAGCCGTCTCCCCGCCCCCTGGGCAGGGCCCCTCGGCGATTTGCCTTGCCTGCTGCTCTCTATTCCTGCCGGGCGGTCCTCAGGTGATGGGCGGCTCCAAAGCAAAGCTGCGACGTGTGGTGGCAGTGCGGGGGCAGCGCGCGCCCTGCTTTTGGGTCCTTAAGTTGGGCGGGGTAGCTCTTGTCGGTGAAATGCATGTGCGCTGCTGGAAAGGGTTACGGGATGAATAAAGTGATTTCTGCGGGATTGGAACTGATGCCGCCTGCGTTCGAGGCGGGGTTGGATACCTGGTCGAGTGGTGATGGAACGCCGGGGTCTGATACCTATGAGACGGCGCCGAATGCTGCCATCGTGGTGGCCGATCCGGATTTTGCCGACTGCCTGGAAATGCAGAAGCTGCAGGCAACCCAGAAGCTTCGCTACATGGGCAAGACGCCGCTGTTGCCGGGGTGCTATCTGCAGGTAAAGGCCCGGATCAAGGCGGTAAGCGGTGCCTTGCCAACGGTGCGTATCGCGGGTTGGGCTGGCGACAGCAGCGACACTCATGTCGGGGGGGTGATCGAGGTGGGTGCGACCACCACGCTGACCGCTTATGGCACTGTGGTCGAGGTGATGGCCATCATCGGCACCGGGGCGCGGCAGGGGGTGGATATGCCCTGGGGGTTGGCGGCGAGCTATGGCCATTTGGGGTTGGATCTGATTGGCCCCAATGGCGGTGTGGTGCGGATTGATGATATCGAGGTCACCGATGTGACCAGCGCCTTTCTGCGCGATATGCTGTCGCGCGTGGATGTCACGGATTACGGCGCCATTGGCGATGATGTAACGGACAACACGGCCGCGTTTGAAGCGGCGGATGCGGCGGCGGCCGGGCGGCAGATCCTGGTGCCTGCGGGCGCGTTTTTCTTGGCGCAGACCGTGTCGTTGAACAATCCGGTGTATTTTGAAGGCAGCCTGCGGATGCCGGTGGACAAGATGCTGCTGCTGCGCAAAAATTTTGACTTTCCCAGCTATGCGGCTGCCTTTGCCGATGAGGAAGCGGGGTTTAAAAAGGCCTTTCAGGCGCTGTTGAATTCGTCGGATCATGAATCGCTGGATTTGGGCGGTCGTATGGTAACGGTCACTGCACCAATCGACATGCAGGCGGCGGTGCCCAATCGCAGTTCTTATGCAACCCGGCGGGTGATCCGCAACGGGCAGTTTTCGGCCACTGGCGGCGCCGCCTGGGACACCGAAACCTGGAGCGAGCAGGCCACCTATGACATCAATGATCCGCGTAAGCTGAAGAACGTGAGCAACATCGCCAATATTCCCGTTGGCGCATTGGTTGAAGGCAGCGGCGTTGGCCGCGAGATCTATGTGCGGTCCAAGAATACCGGCGCAGGTGAGATCACGCTTAGTGCGCCGCTCTATGATGCGGTGGGGACGCAGGTCTTTACCTTCAAGGATTTCAAGTATCTGCTGGATTTCAGCGGCTTTAGCGCCCTGAGCAAATTTGGCATGACGGAGGTGGAAATTCAGTGCAATTCCCACTGTAGCGCGCTGCGCCTGCCCTCGGCTGGGACGGTGTTCAGCCTGGACCACTGCTTTATTTCGCGGCCCAAGGATCGCGGGATCACCTCTATCGGGTCGGGTTGTCAGGGCATTCTGGTAGACAATTGCCAGTTCCTGTCAGCGGAAGAAGCCGAGGATGTGCCTGATCGCAGTTCTGTCGGGATCAACGTCAATGCCAATGACGCCAAGCTGCGCAACAACCGGGTGACCAAGTTCAGACATTTTGCGCTGCTTGCGGGGGCAAATAATACCATCACCGGCAATCACTTTTTCCAAGGCGACGGTGTCGCGGGCGGGGTGCGGACGGCGGGGGTGATCCTGGCCTCGACCTATTGTGCCACGACAGTGTCGGACAACTATGTCGACAACTGTTTTATCGAATGGACCAATGAACAGGATCCTACGCCTGATTTTTCCAATGGGTTTTCCTTTAGCGCGCTGTCAATCACCGACAATGTCTTCCTGTCCAGTGATGTGGCGCCCTGGTTCAGCTATGTGGTGGTGAAACCCTATGGCACCGGGCATTTCCTGAATGGGGTAAGCATTTCTGGCAATAAGTTCCGCTCTATCAATGGCTATATTGACCGGGCCGACCGGGTGGATACCAGCTTTTCCGATCTGGAGTTCAACCGCTGCAAATCGGTGTTCTTTGAGGGCAATACCTTTCACGGTATTTCCACAGAGGTAGCCAGCCCGCTGCGTCTGCGTCATGAACAGGCTACGGTCGCCAGCAGTTGGGTGGTGACGACGGATGGCGGGCTGCCATTTCAGGGCCATGCCCGTGCGGTGGATGCGGTGGTGGCAATTGGGCCGATGCGCGACTCCAGTGGTACCTACAAATATCCGCGCCCCTATGTGCAGCTAGAGAAGGGCAGCAACAAAGATGAGATCCGGCTGAACTGGGGCGAAAGCCTGCACGGTGAGGTGCAGGTGGTGGTGCGGGTTGACAAGTAGCGCCGATCCCAAAAAGCGCCCGTCTGCGCGGCACAAAAGGCGACCGGGGAAGGGCACGTTGTTTCCCTGGTTTGTCGCTGCCGGATCCCTTTATTGGGGGGCGCTGGGCGGGATCAGATCTGCCGGGTTAAGGTGAAAGGCCTTGCCAAATCCACCATTCAGATAGCCCAGATCCAGTGCGAATTGCACAAAGGAAAAGTCTGAAAAATCAATGTAGAGCTTGGCTTTGGGGTGGCTGCGTAGATAATGCGCTGCCAGGTGCGGATGCGCGGGGCTTTGTCGGTCGATAAAGGTGGCGCGGCCAACAAGGCTGATCCGGGGATGGGTCAGCGGGTCGCCCTTGGGGCCGGGGTCGCCAACCAAGAGCGAGCAGGCCGGGTTGTTGCGCAGGATCTGGCTGTGCTGTGCCAGGCTGGAGATTAGGCTGATTGGGTGCCCGGCGGGGCTTAGGCCAAAGGCAACCCGGGTTACCAGCGGGCAGCCTTCTGAGGTCACTGTGCCCAATGCGGCGCTGCGCGCGTCGCGCATCAGCTGTTGGGCCAGGGCACGGGCGGCATCATCGGTGGGGCGGATTGGGTTGGTCATGCGGTCCATTTCTGCCGTCCATTTATGCGGTGCAAATCGGCGCTGGCCGGATCAGAACCGCTGCCAGAGGGCGATCTTAAGGCCCAGACTTTGCCGGGGGCTGCGCCGATATTCAAGGCCGATGGTCAGGTCGCTGGTCTCAAACGGCTGCTTGCCCCAGACCGATAGCCCGGCCAGATTGATGCGCACCGCCGGGGTGATTGAATATCTAAAGTCAACATTCTGGCCAAAGGCAGTTTCAAAGCTGAGCAGCGGCGAGAGCCGTTGACCAGTCGACATTCCAAAGCTGCCGTCGAGTTTCCACAGTGGATGGGCGGCATTGCCGCGCTGTTCCAGCATCAGATCGAGGTTGCCCCAGAGATTGCCCAGCCGGGTCTTCGCCCCGCGCCCTGCCGACAGGGTGAAGCGATACATCGGATGCCATAGCCCCTGTGCATGATTGGCCCCAAGCGCCAGTTCCGCAGCAATCTGGGTTCCTCCATCGCCCTGACGCAGCGGCAGGCGGGCAAACAGAAGCGCATGGCCGGATTGGATGTCTGATTGGTCGAGGTCGATTCCAAGGTCAAACTGCCCGGTGACACCAAAGTCGCGATAATAGCTCAGCTCTGGCTCTAGCCCTTGCTCGGTGTCGCGCAGGATCAGGCTGGTGGCTACAAAGCCTTCGCCCTTGGGGCGCTTCCAAGCACCAGCCGTGGCGGCCAGCGGCTGCACCACCGTAAGGCAAAGCCCTAGGATCAGCACCCGTGCCCGCATGCAGCCCCGCCTTTTGGTCAGCGGGCTGAGGCTGGGCAGAAAATCGCCGGAATTTCCAATATCCATACACACGTTATAGGTGTATTTCTGGCATCGGCAATCAGCCGATTGAAAAACCGTTCCGCTTTTTACCGCAACCATCGTAGGCTGGTCACACTCAGCGAAACAGCGAGGGAGACCCAAATGCCTAAAATCACCGATGCGGCAGAGATCCAGACAGTCATCACCACCTTTGAGATGACGCCGGGAACCTGCCAGGATCTGCTGGATGCTCTTCAAGATGCCTATGCCGAGTTCATCTCTAAACAGCCGGGATTCGTGGCGGCTGGGCTGCATGTGAATGACGCCCAGACCCGCATTGCGAACTATTCACAGTGGCGGACCCGTGAGGATTTCCTGCGGATGCTGCGCTCTTCTGAAATGCGCGCGCGCAATCGCAAGATAAACGAGCTGTGCCGCAGCTTTGAGCCAGTGATGTATGAGGTCGCGGCCACCTTTGAGGCACCCTGACGCCAGACTTTGACTGAGGTATCTGATGGTGGGGCGTGGGGATATCACGTCGTTCGGCCAGGAAATGGAACTTGGCCAGCCCTGACGTGACCTGGATCAAGGCCTGTGTGGTCAAAGCGGTCTAATGTCCCCTCATGCGAACAGAAAAGGAGGTTTCCTATGTATCACAATATTCTCGTGCCGATTTCCTTCGACCCAGAGCGCGATGTCACTGCGCCGTTGAAATTGGCCCAGATTTTGGCGACGCCAGACGCCAAAATCACCCTGTTGCATGTGGTTGAGCAGGTTCCGAGCTACGCCATTTCATATCTGCCGACCGAATACATGGCTCAGGCCCGCGCCGCCCTGCAACAAGAGCTAGACGGGTTGGCCAAAACCCTGCCGGACCAGGCAGTGGGGCAGGTGATCGAGGGGCATTCCGGGCGCTCTATCCTGGACTGGGCAGAGCAGAACAAGCCGGATCTGATCATCATGGCATCGCATCGTCCCGGCATGCAGGATCTGCTGCTGGGGTCGACTGCCAGCCAGGTGGTGCGCCACGCAGCCTGCGCTGTGCATGTGGTGCGCTAGGCGGCACTGCCACCAAGGCGGAATGCCTTGGTCTTTGTGATCCGCCGCTCCGTGATGTCGCGGGCCTTGCCCTTGGTATCAGGGAGCGGCGCCAGGCTGGTTCAGGTCTGCTGCAGGAGACGGTGCAACACAATTCCGGCAAAGCGGATTATCCCGCCGGGTAGAAGGGCAGAGCGCAGCAAGGTCTTGTTGGAATTCACTGCTTCGGCAAT
Organism: Pseudophaeobacter flagellatus; assembly: GCF_021228235.1. Classification (GTDB taxonomy): domain Bacteria; phylum Pseudomonadota; class Alphaproteobacteria; order Rhodobacterales; family Rhodobacteraceae; genus Pseudophaeobacter; species Pseudophaeobacter flagellatus. Next base: position 46,910 of record NZ_JAJQRG010000006.1, on the reverse strand, counting down.
GCGGGTATAGTGGACTTGCTTATTTGCAGGCGAGCGCAGCAAAATAGTTTCCGCCCTGTCTAGGGCCTGCTCTGCACCGCGGGTCACCTTGGGGCGGCTTGCGGGTTTCACCGGAGTATAGGTTTCCAGCGCCCGGCGCCGCACGGGCTGGCTGGGGTCGCGATTCTGTCTCACCAGGGTGTCTAGGCTGGTTTCTACGCTGGCCATGGCCTTATAGGCCTCGGAATAGGCGGTATTTCCCGCCAATTTATCCGCCGCACGTTTGTAAACCCAGCGATAGCAATCATATTTATAGACCCAGGGCAGCCTGCCACAGCGACTGGCCCCCCGGTTGAGGATGTTGACAACACTGCGGGTTGTTGCGTTGTTCAGCCCCTGCGAGGCACCGGAACCGCCGCCATAGTCGCCGCCGCCTCCGCCGCCTCCCTCACTCCCGGCGCTTGCGGATGGAACCAGCCAGAGGCCAACCATGACCGCAATAGGCGCTGCGTATCTAAAAACACTCATACAAAATCTCCTCACTACAGGTGCAAGGTTAGCATGGCGGCGGTCTGTGGCAAGGCGCGGGGCGAGGATTGCCCCTAGCGGATGATGGCGCGGGTCCATTCTTTCAAAAACATGCGCCGCTTGAGCGTATCCAGATAGGTCATAAGGGCGGGCCCAAGAGTGATGGTCGATTGCGCCGGTATTGTCTGGGATTGGATCAGCGGCGGCAGGAGAAAGCTTTCAGGATCAACTGCTTCGGTTTGGATTTGGATCAGATGCCGGATGAACTCCTTTGCCAGGTCCGGCTGCGGTGCCGAGGCGGTGACAAAGCCTGTTCGCATCATGGTGGTTGGAAAATCCGCCGCCAGAACCACCGTCAGCGCTGATGCGGTTTCGGATCGTGCCAGCGCATAGCTGCCCAGCACATTATAGGCCACAGCCAACTTGCCATTGGCTAGATCGGTGATCATGTCCCCGGAGCAACAGTATAGCCGGGTGCCCAGATTGCCCATGACTTCTGTCAGGCGCCAATAGGTCTCCGAAGCCCGCGCATCCTGGGTGGCAAAGAGATACCCCAGCCCGGAGCGGCGAATGTCATAGGTGCCTAACCGGTTGCGAAACACCTCGGGGCGTGCGCGCAGGGCTTCGATCAGCTCTTGTCGGGTCTGTGGGATGGGCTGGCCGTCAAAATCTGCCCGGCGGATGACAATGGCGGCGGGTTCGCTGGTAAAGGCAAACAGGCTCTGGCGCCACTGCGCCCAGTCGGGGGTCACCAGATCTTCGATCGGTTGGGCATAGCCATCATTTGTTAGCTTGAATTGCAGGTCCATGGCACTGGAAATGATCAGGTCATATTGGGTCGGGTCTTGGCGGAATATATGGTCGATCTGCGCTGATCCGGCGACCAGATATTCAATCGACACGCTTGGGCGATCAGCCAGAAAGCGGTGGATGATGGGGGTGAAAAAGGCGGTGTCGGTGCTGGAGAGAATACGCAGCTGCACCGCGTCAGCATTGGCACCAGCGTCCTGCAGGGCTGCGCCACGAAAGATCTGGCGATCCTCCCAGTTTTGCGCCGAAAGCGCCAGTGGCCAGAGCCCAAGGATCAGACAGAAAATATAACGCATGCGCCGCCTCCGGCTGTGTTGGACAGGGTCAGGCTGCCGCCATGGGCAGCGGCCACATCCTGGGCGATTGTCAGCCCCAGGCCGGACCCGATGGTGCCGCGGGCATTGTTGCCACGTGAAAACCGCTGGGCGAGATCGGCAATCTCATCGCTGGGAAAGCCCGCCCCCTGATCGCGCACGGCCACCTGCGGATTGGGGCTGGCAGTGACGGAGATTTCAATGACGCTCTCGCTGGGGGAATACTTCAGGGCATTGTCGATCAGGTTGCGAATGGCATTTTGCAGCAGGATCGCGTCCCCAATGAGCCGCACGGGCCTGTCGATCTGCAACACCAGGTCAATGTCCTTCATCTCGGCCACCGGGGTCAGGCGTTGCACCAATTCCTGCACCAGATCGCCCAGGTCAAGGTCTTCGTGCTCCAGATGGTCGGCGCGAAAGGTGATCATGGCATGATCCAGCAGTTGCCCCGCCGCGCGTGAGCTTTCGTCGATGGCCCGGACCATCGAGCGCAGTGCCTGACGGTTTTCTTCCTTGTCGACCCGCTGCAGCGTGGTTTCGGCGTAGGATCGCACTGTCGCCAGCGGTGTGCGCACCCGGTGGGCGGCTTCGGCGATGAAATCCTCGGATTGCGACAGAGACTGATTGAGCCGCCCCATCAGGGTGTTGAGAGAGTTGACAAGCGGAAGCATCTCGCTGGGCACAGGCTTGGTGAGTGGTCTCAGATCCTGCGGCCCGCGCCGGGTAACCGATGTTGTCAGCCGTTTCAGTGGGGCAATGGTCACCGAGGTGACCCAAAAGGACAAAAGCACCGCCAGCATGAAAAACCCAAGGCCAAAAGAGGCCACATTGGTGGAAATCTGGTTCAGAGTCTCAGAGAGCGCATCCTGGGTCTGGGCGACCGAAACAGTGATGCGGGTTCTGACATCCGCCCCCAGCAGGGTGCGCGAGGCGGTGGAAATCCGGACAGCCTTGCCATCATACAGCGCGGTCTGAAACTGTTTTGGGACGGCGCTGCTGGCCTGCTGCGGCAGGTCGGCGTATCCCGACAGGAAGCCACCATCGCGGTAGATGGCGTAATACACCTGGTCATCTGCGGCGGTGGTCAGCATGGAAAAGGCTGCATAGGGAAAATCAATCTCGACCTGATCGTCGCGCAGCACCGCCGCATCCAGAATAGAGGACACAGAAGCCGTAAGAATGCTATCCTGGCCCTGTTGGGCGATCTGCGCGGCATAGCTGCGCACAACCAAAAACAGCAGCAGCGCCAAGAGCGCAGCCCCCCCGATCAGCGTCACCGCAAGGCGATTGCGCAGGCTGCCCTGAACCTGCCCTGGCTCAGCCATGATCCAACCGATATCCCAGCCCGCGCAGGGTGGTGATCTTCAGCGCAGAGCCTTCCAGATGTTTGCGCAGCCGCGCGATATAGACCTCTATGGCATTGGCAGAGACATCCTCGTCATAGGAAAACAGCCGATCTACCAGCTTCTGCTTGGGAAAGATCTGCCCCGGTGCGTTGAACAAAAGTTCCAGCAGCCGCAATTCCCGGTTGCGCAGGCTGACGGCCTTGCCGCAGACGGTGACATGGCCGGCCACCGGATTAAAGGTCACATCCGCAAGTTGTAAAATCGTCTGGGCCGCCCCTGCCTTGCGGCGCAAAACCGCCCGGCAGCGCGCCTGCAGTTCTTCGTGATCAAAGGGTTTGGTGACATAGTCGTCCGCGCCCAGATCCAGCATGCTGATTCTGTCGGAAACCTGCGATCTTGCGGTCAGAACGATGACCGGGGTGTCGCGTTTCTGGTCGCGGTGCTGTTTCAAAAAGCTGCGGCCATCACCATCCGGTAACATGATATCCAGCAGGATAAGATCGTAGTCTCCGATCTCTGAAAAAGCGATGGCGTCCGAAATTGTCCCTGCATGATCAATAGTATGCCCATCCAGCTGCAGGCGAGCGCAGACCGCAGCTGCCAGATCAGGATTGTCTTCCACCAGCAGGAATTTCATGCGCTCATTTCACTTTTTTAATCGCGTGACAGGTCTGTGACAGGTTCTTGTGTTTGCCTCTCTTCAACTGAGCCGCCTTTCGGACAGTTGTCAAATGGGAGGAAAACATGATGACATTTAAACTGGGCCGCCGCGCCCTGCTGGCGGGTGCCATTGCAACCCTGGGCTTTGCAGCCCCTGTTCTGGCCGATGGGCAAAAGGTACTGGACAGCATTCACTTTCTGATCCCTGGCGGCGCAGGCGGCGGTTGGGATGGCACCGCGCGCGGCACCGGCGAGGCCTTGACCAAGGCAGGCTTGGTGGAAACCGCCTCCTATGAAAACATGTCCGGTGGCGGCGGTGGCAAGGCGATTGGCTATCTGATCGAAAACGCCGAAAGCAACCATGGCACCTTGATGGTCAATTCGACGCCAATCGTGATCCGCTCGCTGACAGGTGTTTTTCCGCATAATTTCCGCGACCTGACGCTGGTTGCCGGCACCATCGGCGATTACGCCGCAATTGTTGTGGGCAAAGACAGCCCGATCAACTCCATGTCGGATTTGATGGCAGCCTATGATGCTGATCCTTCCAAGACGGCGATTGGTGGCGGTTCGGTGCCTGGCGGCATGGATCATCTGGTTGCCGCCATGGTGATGGAGGCCGCAGGCAAAGACGCGCTGGAGGTGAAATACATCCCCTATGATGCGGGCGGCAAGGCCATGGCAGCGCTGCTGTCGGGCGAGATTGCCGCCCTGTCCACCGGGTTTTCCGAAGCGGTTGATCTGGCGAGCGCGGGCGAAGTGAAGATCATTGGCGTCACCTCAGAGGAACGCGTCGGTGCAGCCCCGGAGGCCATGACCATGAAAGAGCAGGGGATCGACACCAGCTTTGTCAACTGGCGCGGCTTCTTTGGCGCCCCCGGTCTGCCGGCAGACAAGCTGGCACTGTATCAGGACGCCTTGGCCAAGATGTATGACACCCCTGAATGGGAAGAGGTGCGCGCGCGCAACGGCTGGGTGAACATCCATAATTCCGGTGATGATTTCAAAAGCTTCCTGGAAGGTCAGGAAAAGACAATTGGCGATCTGATGAAGAAACTGGGCTTTCTGTAAGGCCCGTACAGGCAAGAAAACTGGTGGCAAAGCGGGCAATCGCTTTGCCACATTTTAAATGAGGGAGAGGGAAAGATGGCCCTGGATCGATGGATCGCGCTGGTCCTGCTAAGTATTTGTCTGGCCTATGGCTATACCGCCTGGTTCACCATGGATAGCGGGCTTGCCCCGTTTATGAAACGCAATCCAATCTGGCCCAGCACCTTTCCCAAGGTGCTGTCGGCCCTGGGGGTAATTGCCTCTTGTATCATTCTGTTTGGCCTGGAGAAGAGCGCGGAACAAACCGCAGAGATCGATTACCGCCGTCTGGGCGATTACCACCTTGGCCAGGCGCTTTTGCTCTTGGCGCTGATGGTGGGCTATGCGCTCTGTCTGCGCCCGGTCGGCTTTTTGCTGTCGACGGCTGGGTTTCTGTTTCTTGGCGGGGCCATCCTGGGCGAGCGCAAGTGGTATATTCTGATGCCTGTCGCGGCCTGCGCCGCGTTTATCGTGTGGTATCTGGTGCAACAGGTTCTGGGCATCTACATGCGCCCGTTGCCTGGTTTTTGGGGGGCTTGAGATGCTTGAAGGACTTTTGATTGGTCTGCAAACCGCGCTGTCGATGCAGAACCTGTTGATGGTGATCGGCGGCTGTCTGATTGGCACCTTTATCGGCATGTTGCCGGGGCTGGGGCCAATGTCGATCATTGCGATCATGATCCCGGTGGCGATTTCGATGGGGGACCCTTCGGCGGCGCTGATCCTGCTGGCAGGGGTCTATTATGGTGCCATTTTTGGTGGCTCGACCTCGTCGATCCTGCTGAACGCGCCGGGGGTGGCGGGGACGGTTGCCTCTAGTTTTGATGGCTATCCGATGGCGAAACAGGGCAAGGCGGGCAAGGCGCTGACCATTGCAGCCGTGGCCAGTTTTGCCGGTGGCACAATTGGTGCGCTGTTGCTGATGGTCTTTGCGCCGGCGCTGTCTTCGGTGGCCCTGTTGTTCCATTCGGCAGAGTATTTTGCCCTGATGGTTGTAGGTCTGTCGGCGATTGCCGCCTTTGCCGGCACCGGGCAGGTTGCCAAGGCAATGCTGATGACAACCCTTGGCCTGATCATGGCCACGGTGGGAGAGGGTGCGCTGTTCAATCTGCCGCGCTTTACCATGGGGATTATGGATCTTCAGTCTGGGTTTGGCTTTATCACCCTGGCGATGGCGATGTTTGCCCTGCCCGAAGCGCTGTTTCTGGTGCTGCGCCCCAAGACCACCCAGCAGGGCGATGGCGCGGCGATCAAGGATCTGCGCATCACCCGCGCGGAGGCCAAGGCCATTGCCCCGGTGATCGGGCGGCAATCTGTTCAGGGCTTCTTCATTGGGGTGCTGCCGGGTGCTGGCGCCACCATTGCCAGTTTTCTGGGCTACGCGGTGGAGCGTAATATCGCCCCCAAACACGAGCAGGACGAATTTGGCAAGGGCTCTATCAAAGGCTTGGCAGCGCCGGAAACTGCCAATAACGCCGCCTGTACTGGGTCTTTTGTGCCGCTGCTAACGCTGGGCATTCCGGGGTCGGGCACGACGGCAATCCTGCTGGGGGCGTTGATCGCGCTGAATGTCACACCGGGGCCGCGGCTGATGATTGACCAACCAGAGGTGTTTTGGGCGGTGATCATGTCGATGTTCATCGGCAATCTGGTCTTGCTGGTTTTGAACCTGCCTTTGATCCCCTATATTGCCAAGGTGCTGTCGGTGCCGCGCACCTACCTTATTCCGTTCATTTTGTTCTTTACCCTGATGGGCGCCTATATTGGCCAGAACAATGCAACAGAGCTTTTGCTGCTGGTTGGCTTTGGGATCTGTGCCACAGCGTTGCGCTTTGCCGACTATCCGCTGGCGCCCTTGTTGATCGGCTTCATTCTGGGCGGCATGCTTGAAGATAACTTCTCGCGCTCGATGCAGCTGTTTGATGGCCCCTCGTTCATCTGGGAACGCCCCATCACACTAGGGCTGCTGGTGCTGGCAGTCCTGCTGGTGGTGTTGCCCAGCTATCGGGCCCGGCGCGCCCGGTTGCGCATGCGCGGGGTGGCAGACGGGGATTAAGACAAAGGCACCGCCTTTGTTTCAAACTTTGCCTTTCAAAATACAAAAGCCGGGCCATGTGTTGGTCCGGCTTTTTGTCGCCCCTGTCAGGGGTTAGACATCCTGCCCTGGGGGGGCGGCGGGTCCGCTTTGTCATCCAGCAACCGGCCCAGTTCATCCTTGTATGAGCGTAGGCTGTTGAGCAGGGCATCCGCATCGCCGACATCGGGCTGGTTGGCCAGCTGGGCCTCGAATTCATGTAGCTTGGGCTCGGCGCGGGCGACCAGGTTTTGCCCCTGCTCGGTGGAGATGATGATGCGGCTGCGCTTGTCACCCTTGTTTTCCAGCCGGGCGATATGGCCGTATTCCTCTAGCCGGGCCAGACCATTGCTGACATGGGATTTCTTGATCCCGCTTTCTTCGCAGATGTCCTGGGCGCGGCAGGATTGCAGCGAGACCGCCGCCCGCAGAATGCGCCAATCCTGCCAGTTCAGTCCGGTTTCGCGCAGCACCGCCTTTGAATAGAGCAGCATGATTTTCTGCGAGAGCGAGTAAATCGCGGCGAAAATCATTTCGCCCGAGGTCATTCCTTTTAAGTCCTGGCCCATCTAGAGGGTCCCCCGGTTGCCACAGAGAATATGGTTACCTAGGTAACTTGACAAGAATTCCCGCATCGCGCAACTCTGGAATGAGGGGGGCAGAAATTGCTCTGGAAATTCTATGGAGGATACAATGCGTAAAATTCTTGTCGGGGCAATTTGTGCCGGGTCTTTGCTGCTCTCGGCGGCGGCGGTGCAGGCTGAAACCGTTATCCGGGTCACGTTGCAGCTGCCCAAAACCCATTCTCTTGGGCAAAACTGGTTGGATTTCAAATCGTTGATCGAGGAAAAGTCCGATGGTGAGCTGACTTTGCAGCTGTTTGATTCTGCGCAGCTGTTCAAGGATAAAGAAGTGCCCGAGGCGGTTGGAACTGGCGCAGTCGAGGCCGGTACGGCCTTCTTGGGGCGCTTTACCGGTTCGGTGCCTGCGGTTGATGTGGTCTCGCTGCCCTTCATCTTTGAAGATGAGGCCCACCTGCGAACCGCTGTAGCCTCCGGCTCTGAGCTGCGCAGCGGACTTGACGCTGAAATCCTGAAAGAAACCAACGCCAAGGTGCTGTGGTGGCAGGCCTATGGGCGCAATGTCTACCTGTCCAACGACAAGGCGCTGCGGGTGCCGGCGGATTTGGCCAGCCAAAAGGTCCGGACCTACGGCAAGGTGCATGGCTGGACCGTCGAAGCCCTCGGCGGTGCGCCGACCCTGATGTCGGGCTCCAAGCAGTTCCTGGCCTACCAGCAGGGCGCGGTTGATGTGGGCATGACCGGGGTGTCCGGCGTGCGCTCGCGCAAACTCTATGAGGTTATGGATCATGTGACCCTGTCCTATGACAGCGCCATCGAATTTGTTGCCGTGATCAACAATGACTTCTTTGAAGGCCTGTCGCCAGAGCATCAGGCGATCATCATGGACTCCGCCGCCATCGTCGAGGCGCAGCTGCGCGATGCGATCTATACGCAAGAGGCAGAGGCCATCACCGAGGTGAGCGACAAGATGACCGTTGTCGAGTTGACCAAAGCCGAACGCGCCGAATGGGTTGCTGCCACTGCCGGTGTTGTTGATCGCTTCGTGACCGAGGCCGGCGATGCCGGTGCCGCCGCTGTTGCCGCCGTGCGCGCCGCCGCGAACTGAAAAATAAAAAATCAGACCGCGGCTGCCCCTGGGGTGGCCGCGCTCTGTTTGGGAATGGGGTACAGATGGCGTCTAAAATTCAAACCTATATCCGCAGTATGGATGTGATTTCGGAAACTACCGGAGCCATCGCCGCTTGGATGTTTTTCACCACCGGCATTATCGTCTTCTTTGAGGTCTTTATGCGCTATGTGCTGAATTCACCCACGATCTGGGTAGATGAGATGAGCCGCATTTTTCAGGTCTGGGCCGCCTATCTGGCGATTGGCTATGTGCTGAAGCACAAGGCCCATATCATTATTGATGTGACCTTCCGCGACCCCCATACCTTTAACCGCAGGCTGGTGGACAGCTTTGCCATGGTGGTGATCATTTTGTTCTGCCTGATCACGGTAAAATATGGTCTGGATATTTGGTGGAAATCCACCAAGGCGGGCCATACAACCGATAGCTACCTTGCTGTTCCCAAAACCTTTGTTCAATCTGCGATCTGGGTTGGTTTTGGTGTGATGGCGCTGCAGGCTTTGGCGGAAATCTTCAAAATATGGACTTGGGATCCTGACGATCTACCCAAGCAAACATTGGTACACTGACATGGAAACCATTCTCATTCTCGGCAGCCTGATCGGGTTGCTCTTGCTGCGTGTGCCGGTTGCTTTTGCGATGGGGGCCTTAGGGGCGAGCTTGCTTTGGCTCAAGGGGTTGCCGCTGGTGGCGGTGCCGCAGCGCCTGTTTGGCACCATGGACAGCTTTGAATTGCTGGCGGTGCCGTTGTTTCTGCTGATGTCTAATGTGCTGCTGAAAGGCGGTGTTGGCCGTGATCTGTTTGCCAGCGTACAGGCCTGGGTGGGCCATTGGCCTGGCGGCCTGGGCGTTGCCACGACCATGAGTTGTACCCTGTTTTCTGCGATCTCCGGCTCTTCGGTGGCGACGGCCGCAACCATTGGCACCGTCGCGATCCCCGAAATGAAGCAGCGCGGCTATGACGAGCCCTTTATTCTGGGGCAACTGGCGGCGGGGGGCACCCTGGGGATTCTGATCCCGCCCTCCATTCCGTTGATTATCTATGGCGTGATTACCGAAACCTCAATCCCGACGCTGTTTCTGGCGGGGATTGGGCCGGGGCTTTTGATGGCCAGCGTCTTTGTCATCTATGCGATGATCTACAGCCGCATGGGGGCTGCGGCATCTATCGCCAAGGCAACCTGGAGCGAGCGCGCCTACGCGACCTTTTATGCCCTGCCAACTGTTGTGCTGGCCCTGGCTATTATCGGCTCGATCTATGCTGGCATCGCCACCCCCTCTGAAAGTGCAGGCGTGGGGTTCGTGATTGCGATGCTGATCACCTTTTTGATGGGGCGCATGAACTGGGCGAAATTGAAGGCAGCGGTTGAGGATTCGCTGAAAACCACAGCGATGATCTTTATCATCGTGGCCGGGGCCAAGGTCTTTTCCTACGCCATCACGCTCTATCTGATACCGCAGACCATCAGCGGCTATCTGATCAATAACATCTCTGATCCGACCCTGTTCATTCTGGCGGTTGGTCTGGTGCTGTTGATCATCGGTTTCTTTCTGGAATCGCTGTCGATGATGCTGATCATGGTGCCGGTTCTGTTCCCGGCGCTGCAGGCGATGAACATTGATCCGATCTGGTTTGGTATCTTCTTTGTGGTGTTGATCGAGGCGGCGCTGATCACCCCGCCCGTGGGGTTGAACCTTTTTGTCATCCAGGCAGTGGGCAAGGCGCGGCTGGAAAGCGTGGTCAAGGGTGCCTGGCCCTTTGCGCTGATGATGCTGGGCATGGCTGCCTTGCTCTGGTTCTGGCAGGATCTGGCGCTTTATATCCCGTATAAGCTGTTCTAGCGCCTGCTGGACTTAAATATCTCTTGTTGAAAGAAAATCTATCGATGACAGTTTCATCTTCTGACAGATTGCGCGCCCTGTTGCAGGGCGGGCAGATCATCACCATGCCCTGCTGTTTTGATCCGCTCTCGGCCAAATTGATCGAGCAGGAGGGCTTTCCACTGACCTTCATGTCGGGCTTTGCCACTGCGGCGGCCCGGCTGGGGATGCCCGATACCGGGTTGATGTCCTACGGCGAAGTGATCGACCAGGGTCGCAACATCTGCAACGCGGTCAATATCCCGGTGATTGGCGATGGCGACACCGGCTATGGCAACGCGCTGAATACCAAGCGCACGGTCAAGGGCTTTGCCCAGGCAGGGTTTGCGGCGGTGATGATCGAAGACCAGCTGGCGCCCAAACGCTGCGGCCATACGGCGGGCAAAAGCGTGGTTGGCCGGGACGAGGCCTTTGAACGCATTCGCGCCGCAGTGGATGCGCGCAACGAAGGCCATGACATTCTGATCCTTGCCCGTACCGATGCCCGCCATGACCACGGGCTGGACGAAGCCATCAGCCGGGCGCAAAAATTTCACGAGTTGGGCGCAGATATCCTGTTTGTTGAGGCCCCCCGCGATCTGGATGAAATGCGCCGGATCTGCGCGGAACTGCCCGGTCCCAAGATGGCAAATATGATCGAAGGCGGCCTGACGCCAAACCTGTCCCCGGCAGAATTGCAGGAGATGGGTTTTCAGATCGCCGCCTATCCGATCACCCTGATTGCGGCGGCAATGAAGGCAATGACCGGCGCACTGGCCGAGCTGAAGACCGGCGCCGTGCCCGCTGATCGCCTGATGCCCTTTGATGAGGTGAAAACCCGCATTGGGTTTGACGATTATTTCGCGGCTGAACAGGCCTATAACGCGCGCAAAACGCACGAGATCTAGACCTGCAGACTCGGGGTGCGCTGAATTGGCACAAAGACGCGGGCGGCGGCAGTTAGAATGTCGTCGCCGCTTGCATTTCACGGGCCAAGGATCAATTGTCTTGGCAATTCAATGGGAGGGATCAAAATGACCTTTATGAAATCCATTGGCGCAGCTGCGGCTGTTGCCCTGATGATGACCGGCGTGGCCTCGGCCGAAACCCGGATTACCTATAAATCGGCCAAGGCGGGGTCGTCTTATTTTCAGATGGCCGCGCAGATTGCCGAAGCCATGAAGGCAGGCACCGGCGGGGATATCTCTGTCACGGTGGAGGAAAGTCAGGGGTCGGTGCAAAACGTGATGGAGGTGCGCGCCCGCGGGGGCGATTATGTCTTTACCACACCACCGGCGCTGGTGGGGCTGGCCCAGGGCGGCAAGGCGATGTTTGAAGGCAAGGGCGATCCGGCCTTTGACGAGATCCGCGCACTGTTCCCGATCCCGTCGCTGACCATGCATTTTGTGATGTCGACAGACAGCGGCATCAGCAGCTTTGCCGATATGGAAGGCAAGACCATTCTCTTGGGCAGCGGCTCTTTTGGTGCGCGTGAGGGCGCAAAATACCTGGGTCTTTTCGGGCTTGAGGGCAAGGTGATCATCGCTGATTCTGAGCTGTCCAATGCGGTGAACGCGTTGAAAAATGGTCAGATCGACGGCTTTGTCACTGCCGGGTCCTTTCCGGCGCCAAATGTGATCGAAGCTGCGGCCTCGACCGGGGTGACCGTGTTGTCGCTGGATGACGAGCAGATCGCTGCGTCCAAGCGGACCCGACTGACGATCCCGGCGGGTACCTATACGGGGCAGACGGAAGACATCACCACCACCTCGCTGCCGGTTGTTGCCTATTCCACCACCAAGATGGACGATGACACGGCCTATGAGCTGACCAAAACATATTGGGAAACCCGCGAAGACATGGCCAAGGATGCGGCTTGGTGGGCGGGTGTTTCTTCAGACATGCTGAGCAACATCACCACACAGATCCACCCCGGTGCGATCCGGTATTACAAAGAAATCGGTATGGCGCTGGACGCCGCGCATATGTAATTTGTTGCCCTGCTCCGGTCTTGTGCCGGGGCAGGGCGCATTGAGCTGATCTCATGACATCTTTATCCCTCCGCTTCGCGCCACATGCAGGCCATGTCTGGATGCTGTTTGGCGCCATTACTGCCGTGTTTCACATCGGGCTGATCTTTTACGGATTGGTGCCCAATCTGGTGGCGCGCCCCCTGCACATGGCGTTGATCCTGCCTTGGGTATTCTTGTATTCCGCCAAGACCCCATTGGCCTGGTGGTCCGGCCTGGTCATTACCGTGATTGGCATTGCAGGCTGTATCTGGATCGCGCTGAGCCACCAGATGCTGCGCAACCAATATGGTTTTCTGGAAAACGGCTTTCAGGTGGTGTTGGCCATCAGCCTGTTGCTGATCGCGATGGAGGGGGCGCGCCGGATGATCGGCTGGCCGCTGCCATTGGTGGCGCTCTGTGCCCTGGCTTATGGGCTTTGGGGGCAGTATATCCCCGGTGAATTTGGCCATGCCGGCACCCCGTTGCGCAGCTTTCTGGGCACGCTTGTTATCGCCGAAGGCGGGCTGTGGGGCAGTCTCACCGGGGTGTCGGTCGGGGTTGTCGCAATCTTTGTGATCTTTGGCGCGGTGCTGAATGCGGGCGAAGCGGGGCAGGGGTTCATGAATGTGGCCGCTGCGGCTGCGGGGCGTCTGACCGGTGGTGCGGCCAAGGTTTCGGTGTTTTCTTCAGCGTTGTTCGGCTCTATCTCTGGCTCTGCCTCGGCCAATGTGGCCTCAACAGGGGCTATAACCTTGCCTGCGATGACCAAGCTTGGCTATCCCAAACGCCTGGCCGCCGCAGTGGAGGCCGTGGCCTCTTCCGGCGGGCAGATCATGCCGCCCTTGATGGGGGCTGGGGCCTTTGTCATGGTTGAACTGACAGGCGTGCCCTACACGAAGATCATGCTGGCAGCGCTGCTGCCTGCGGTGCTGTATTTTCTGACGGTCTGGGTTGGCATCAATGCCTATGCCCAACGTTTTGAACTGAAAGCCGTGCCGGAAGACCAACGGCCCAGCCCGCGCATGGTCTTTGTGACCTCATGCTTTTTCCTGGTGCCCTTTTCGGTGCTGCTGATTGCGATGTTTGCCGCCGGATTTACCCCGCAGTATGCAGCTGTTCTTGCTATTCTTGCGGGTGCTGCTGCGCTGTTCTTTGACGCCACGCCGCGCATGAACCTGACCCAGGGCCTGGCCCGTTTGGGCGGTGGCTTCACGGCGATCGGCAGGCAGGTTGCGATGATTGCTTCCATTATCATCTGCGCCTCTATCATCATCGGAGTGCTGGGCATCACCGGCCTTGGCATCAAGATCACCTCGGTGATCCTGTCCGGGGCGGGCGGGCTGCTTTGGCCTGCGCTTTTGCTCACGGCATTGGCCTGCCTGCTGCTGGGCATGGAGGTCCCGACCACCGCTGCCTATGTGATCTGCGTGTCGGTGGCAGGCCCGGCCCTGACGGAATTGGGGCTGGAGCCGTTGCAAGCGCATCTGTTTGTGTTTTGGTTTGCACTGCTTTCAACCATTACGCCCCCTGTCTGCGGCGCCGTCTTTATCGCGGCCGGCATGATCGGAGAGAACTGGCTGAAGGTGGCGCTGACGGCGATGGCGCTGGGGGTTGGGCTCTATGTGATTCCGCTGGCGATGATTGCAAACCCCGATTTGATCCGTCTCACGACCGATCCATTTGGGGCCGTCAAAGCCTTTGTCCTGATCGGCACGGGCCTGACCTGTCTGTCATACGCTCTTATCGGGCGGTTGCGTCTGCCGCTGCGGATGCTGCTTGCCGCCCTTGGTTTTGCCGCCTGCTTTGGGGCGGCGTTCTGACCCTGCCAGGATGTTTTCCTTGAACAATGCGGAAGGGGGAAACATCGCCAACAGCGGCGGCAAAGTGGCCATGTTGCATCAACAAGATGCGCGTGGCCATGGCCTGCTTTTGCATGTGGAAACAGCAGATAACGCGCGACGGATGGCATCCGAAATGGAACGCGTTTGCAACAGAACGCAGAGAGCGGAGGTCCTGCGCTATCGGCCCTATGTATCGCAAGAGGGTTTTAGGGCAGAGAGATATCTAGTGCCCTGGCCTCGGCCACGTACAAGGGTTGCATTGAAAATAAGTGGAAAGTTCAGGGTAGGTATCCCATTCTTCTACCACATTGACAAGGCGAGGAATTTGGCTGATATAGCCGAAAGAAGAGTGGGCCGTTAGCTCAGCTGGATTAGAGCAGGGAACTTCTAATTCTCAGGTCGGGGGTTCGAGTCCTCCACGGCTCGCCATTTCTTCCCATTATTCCTGTCCTTTCATATACTTATCTGCGCTCTTGGCGAACTTTCCTGCTCGGTTCGTCACGTTTTTATTTCCGTTTGGGCGGGCAATCAGCTTTTCCATTGCAGAATTTGCCAACTCTTCGCGACCGGCTGCTTCGGTATAGAGCTGCACCAAAGCCAGTGTTTTGTGGCCGGTTACAGATGCGATTTCATGCGTGGTGGCTTGGGCCTCTGCCAATCTGCGGGCACAGGCTTTACGCAAGCCATGTGAGCTGCATTTGGGCAGGCCTGCTTCATTGCACCAGTCCCGCATCGCATTGCCCAATCCGGCCGCAGAGCGTGTTTTGCCATTGCTTGTTGCTAGAAAGGACCCGGCATCCGGCAAAGCATCCAAGACTTCTGCCAGATCGGCGTGAAGGGGGATGCTTACCTTGATACCACCCGAACGGGCTGTTTTCTGACGGCGATATTCAATTCGGTCGCCCCGCAAGTTTTCAGGACCAAGTTGCACGGCATCCACGCGGGCCGCGCCTGTGTAGAGCATCAAGGTAACTGCTCGGTGGGCCAATGTGCCGGGTTTGTGGATCGCAAAAAACTGCGCGATCTCTTTTTCTTCCCAAGAATGGAAACCAGTCCCGGTGTTACGATAGGGCTTAGTCGCCCGAACAGGATTGTCCCCACGCCAATCCAAGCTGATAGCGTGATCCAATAGCTGGATCAGTCGCTTGCGAAGGTTATTCGCTGCGGCAGGGGTTTCCGCTTTTTCCGCAAGCATCGCCTGGACGTGGCGGCGTTCAAGTTGAGCAATCGGTTTCTTGCCATGCTTTTCGCGGAATTTTTCGATAATGCCTCGGTAATTCCGTTTCGTGCTATCTGCGAGATCCAGAAACTCAGGCGAGCGATACCAGGAGGCGACCAGTGCGGAGACGCTTCCCGGAACCGTCCTATCCGCACCGATCAATCCGCGTACGCGATGGCCCTTGAGTGCAGCTTCATAGCGCGAGATAAATTCGTCTGAGCCGTAATCAGTACCCAATTCGGCAGAAAAGCCGCCCTTACGAAAGCGCCAGCGGCGTTTGCCATGCCGGTCCTGGTAAGGAGTCGCGCCGGGATATTGAATTTTGTGCTTCACGGCTTGTCCCATGGGTTATCATTTTCCCGGCGGTTAAGGTCAATCGAGTAGACAACAATCGTGCCATCTGGCCGGGTTTCAGTTTTGGCGATTGGGATTCCAGCGTCTCGATGCGCCTTCAGGCAGCGCGTCAATTCGGACTGGGTAACAAGCGCTTTTCTATTCGCCATCGTCTTCGCCCTCCCGCTCGCCGAGCACAGTCATATTCAGAGGCGACAGGTACTCACCACCGCCTTCAATCTCGCTCAGGTTTTCCCAGGCGCGGATCTCGTTGGGGCTAAGCCAGCCCCATTCCCTGCCGATGCGATAGGCCTCATAGCGGGCCTTGATATCGCCGCGCATCAGCCCTGCCAGATCATGCTCCACAAAGAACCGTTTGCGGCCCTCTACGGTCAGCAAAGCCGCGTTCATAGCCTGCTCGATACGGCGGGCCATGGGGGCAAGGCAGCGCACCACAAGGGCGCGGCTTTCGCCATCCACGTTGGAATAGGTGGCGTTGTCGGTGATCCCCACAACAGTTGGTGGAACGCTGAAGGTGCGGGCCACGTCCATATTGGACAGCTTGCGGCTATCCAGAAATTCAGCATCTTTGGCCGTGATAGACAGGCTTTTCCAATCCACGCCGCCATCCAGAACCAAGATCCCAGAGGTTTCGACCTGACCTTCCACACGGTCGCGCAGGATCTGCAATGCGTCCGCCTTCTTGTCGCCACCGATGGACTGCGGAAACACCAGAGCGCCTTCGGCACGGAAGGCACGGCTGGCCTGCCGCGTGGCCTGGTCCTGCTGGGTCAGCGCCAGAGAAAAGGTTTCGCGGGCAAGCTGGATGGGCGAAACACCCATCACGCCGTCATTGGCAAGACGATAGCGCAGGTGCAAAATTTCATCCTGCAAAAGGATCTTAGACTGGCCGCGCGCATTGCTGACGCGGTAGCGCAAGCGGCCATTTTCCAACCGCTCAACCGCGACATTGGACGGGTGCAGAGGGTGTAGCGCCACCACTTGGCCGCGCGCGTTTGTCTCGATCCGGGCATAGCCATTGCCGTTGGTCAGCAGCGAGACCAGCAAAAATTCTCGCCCTTCAAAGGCGGTCATTTGGCTATTGAAGCGGTCATGCAAAACGCCGTGCAACGGATGGCTTGCCGCCCGATCTCGCCCGCCGTTGCTGCTGCGCTGATAGAGGTTCATCGGCATAGCTGCCAAGTTTTGGCTGATGACAGAAATACACGCCTGTGCGACTGCCAAGCCAGAGGCCCGGTTTGGATCAACAACGCCAGTGCCGTTGGCGCGGTGCCCCAGAAATTCTGCCAAGCTAGGGTCGGAGGTGGCAACGGTTTCGCGTGTCTCGCGGCCAAGGATACGGGAAAGAAAGCTCATTTCACCAACTCCAAAAGGCGCAAGCGACGTGCTGCGGCGCTGCGGAACAGGAAGGAACTATCTTTTGCCCGCGCATTGATCACGGTGCCCTCATAGGCCGGAAAGGCAGACACAACGCTGATTTCAAACAGATCAACAGCACGGAGTTCGCGCTGGCTTCCGTCCAAATGCTCATCACGCGCCGAAAATCCAAAGGACATACCGCCCAAATCGTTTCGCTCAGCCAATGCCAACACGTCGCGGCCCGCCTGGGTATCTGGCACATCCAAATCAAAGGCCAACCCTCGCGCGTCCTGGGACAGGCGGAGGGTGCCGGAACGGGTGCGGGCCAAAACGCGGTGCGGGTCATGGTCGACCAAGGCCAGAATGTCGCCGCGCTCTTCCAAGGTTCGAGAAAAGGCCCCTTGGGCGATGGTTTCAACCATGCCGCCACCAATCCGGGCCTCAGCGCCGAACAGGGCGGCATAGCCCTCCAGGCGTCGCCCTTTACCCCCTGCTCAATGGTGAGGGCTGGAGTTGAGGGCATAGGGCGACTAAGGCCGGGGCATTGCCCCAACCCGTCCCTATCCCTCTCGTGAAGTCCTGCTCAACGGAGCCGGGCCATCGTTTCGGGCACTGTGATCGCAAAGGCCTTCGTCACAGTTCGCTCACATCTTTACCGCCTAGGCAGGCAGCAGGGTCTCGGGCATTGAGCTTCAGGGCTGCCCTTCCGTTACGACCCACTCAAGGTAACGGGGAATACATATCAAGCGCCTCCAGTCGTCCGCACACTTGATACGGACGCGGTTAGGCTGCGTCGTGCCGGTCTCCTGTATCGATCAGGTCAATGTCAGCATCGGCGTTGAAGCCGTTTGGCGAGAAGAGGTCCGAAACCATGCGCTGCATGGTCCAGAGTTGTTTTTCAGAAGGGTTCCAGGTGGGTCTCTTTGACTGCCTCAAGATCGAGCGGGCAAAGTTGGCTTCCCATTCACTGGAAGCCTGCTTTGCAACGGTATTCATGTAGAACAGCAGCTCTTCGAGGGGGCGAGCGGTCATCATTGAACCCGCTCCCCTTTGGCAACACCGAACACGGCAAGCGTTGCCACCTCGTAGGCGGTGTCTTTGTCCAGGCTCATCAAAGCCGCATAGGTCAGTCCAGCCCGTTCCTTTTTGGAAAGGCGGGCCAACAAAATCAGCGAGAGCTTATTCCAGGCGCAGGGGGTGCCCAGAGTCAGGGCGTAGCCAATGGACCGCGCGACTTTCTTATGGGTAGCTTTGCCAAATTGTGACATTGCCGAACGCCGTTTCGGGGCTTCGGAAATGTTCGCCAAGCGGCGAATATTCTGTGTGTTTTCAAGGGGCGGATTTTTTGAGTTCGGCAGGCTAACCCGCTGTTTTAAATTAGGGTATTGGGTTCTCCACGGCTCGCCATTTCTTCCCATTGCCAATTGGGCATAAGTGTGTGAATTCAGCTTGTTTCATGCGAATTCCTGTCAAGAAGTTTGTCATTGCACTTCTAGCCCTTCAACCTTCACGATCTGTGCGTTTTTGCTGATAAGAAATTGGCCCCATCATAGAAGACCGGCGCATGCTCTTCCCGCGACTTCGTTGTTTCTTGCCTGCAACATGGGCTGAGAGGTGTCACTCTAAGACCGCTTCTACCTCATTGCGGAGATAAACCGACCCATAATCTTCTCCATTTGGTGCAAAGATTTCCACTCCGGCTGCTCTCAGCTTCCCCAGCAATATCTTCCGATGTTGACCAAATTTTTGCTCCATCGTCGCCGGGGTCATAAAGCGCTTGTGAAACTGGGCGATGTCGTCGGCAGAGAGGTAAGATTGGTCAGGGCCTCCCTTCGGGTGTGGCGTAAGGGTTTCAGGGGTATGGCCCCCTGCCGCGAGTTTTTTAAACCAGCCAGATGTTCGAATGCCAACTGACCGGCCAAATGCAGAAGCCGTTAGAAACCCTTGATCCGTGACCTTTTGTTTTGCTGGTCGCATGCCATTGATTTCTGCCTTCAAAACACAGAAGCCAGCATAGCCTTCAACGTTAGGGTAATGTCCGAGCTGAAGTTCACCATTGCGTAGGGCTTCGATGATCTTCCCAACCCGCAAACCTGTGCGCTTTCTTGCCTGCTGAATACTTTCCCATTTAGTGCTAGTAGGCGCCACAGGTTGCGCAATTCCCAAGAGCTCTTCCACCAATGCAATACCGTCGGATATGCGCCAAGGAGAGTTAATCGTTGCAACCTGGATCCGAGGTTTTATCACACCGTCCTCTGCGAGTGATTTGAATTGCATACGGGTTGCCCCCATTTCGTGCTGCATTCTCGCGGGACCAACCAAAGTCGGCACTTCTGCCAGTAGATCGGCATAGGCTACAGCGTCAAACGTCTTCCGAGAGACCGGCCGTTGATCGTCGGCAGTAATAGCCCCGGCATCTACTAGAAACTGTTCAAGCAGGGCAGGTCCAATCTTGGCTTCTTGAGCAGCGGTACCAACAGAATGCAATTTCCTCGTAGGTTGGAAGTATCCGAGAACGGTTTCACCGGGCGCTATTGGCCAGTGATCAAGGATGCAGTCTCTCATGATTTTCCGAAAGGGAACAAAATCCTCTTTGGCTAGGTGAAATTGCGCCAACTCCACGTACAGTTTTCCAAAGGCTTTGTGAGGCTCGTCGGTATTCCCGCTCGCGAGTGAGACCAATGCATCCAATGCTTCCCGGATTTCAACCTCACCACAGCGAGCGATATTGAAGCCGAGGGCTTGGCCATGCCTAATCTGAGCCTCTTCGCCTAAGTCGGATGTATCTTCCAATCGTAAAAGTTCTGCTCCCAAAAGGGTGCAGAACTTCGTTGCTGCATAGAGTGACTGACCAGCGAGCCATGTGTCGTCTGTCCCAGTCGCAAGACGTGTGTCGAGCCAAATATCATAGGGCGAGGGAGCTGTGCGAGGTTGTTCGAGTTTCCTAGCCAGAATGGCATCTTTGATATCCTCAAACCGTGATGAAAGATCATACCTTTCCTCGGGG
The DNA here is from genome assembly GCF_021228235.1 of Pseudophaeobacter flagellatus. Taxonomy (GTDB): domain Bacteria; phylum Pseudomonadota; class Alphaproteobacteria; order Rhodobacterales; family Rhodobacteraceae; genus Pseudophaeobacter; species Pseudophaeobacter flagellatus. The sequence continues at coordinate 26,745 of NZ_JAJQRG010000006.1, read as the reverse complement.
CGATTATACTCCCAAAGCGGAACCAAAGGGTGTTGGTGATCGACGCAGAGGCTGCAGCGCAGCTTCACCAGACCGGCCATTCGTGCATCGCGCAGCATTTTCGGAGGGTGAAGGTCGGCAGCGCGGGACCCAAGCGGCGCTTTCTGTCGACAACCGTAAGATCAGCTTTGGAACATTGTATCGATTTCAGTATGTGCTTATCTCTCTTCTCGAGGAGCCGCATAGTGTTTGGTAGAATGGTTAGACTGTTTTGCAGGGTAAAATTTCAGTTCCTCGGATCGTGGCGGTAGCCTGCCTCTAGAACGAACACTTAAAGGACCTATAGCCCATGCAAGGGATCAACATCCTGAAGCAATTTTCTGATGCATTCCTGCTCATCACATTTGTGTGGCTATGGCTGAGCCTTCTGCTGCTATCGCTTAAGACATGGAGAACAAAAAGAAACTGGCAGTGGCGTTGGATCCCAGTTAGTGAGCAATTGCTGATGTCGAATGAAATGTTTGCATCGAAAAAGTACAAACGAGAGCGGACGTGAGTAGGCTACGCCTTGATGTGGTTTGTTACCACATTGATGACTTGGGGTGGTGTTTCAATCACAAATGCAGTTTTGACATGACACTCGAAGGTGACGTTCTTGGCCATGCGAGTCCCTCGATTGCCACTAAGGGGGCATTTGTGCAAAGCGCAGCAACATACAACATGGGCTCAGATCAGACCTCTGAGGCGGCGCAGTACACTATGATATGATGGCGTGTCAACGTCGGGTTGTCGTTCTGGGAGGGCATGGCGGATCGGAGGATTAGTCATGGAAACGTCAAACCTACCTGCCATTCGCGCACTTCGCCCCGCATGGAACAAGGGCCGCATCGTCGGTCAGAAGCGGCCACTGAAACCAAAACACGTCTGGGCGATCAGGGTTCGTCTCGAGCTGGCCGAGAACCACCGCGATCTCGCTCTTTTCAACATGTCGATTGACAGCAAACTTCGCGGCTGCGATCTGGTGAAGATGAAGGTCGTCGACGTCATGGCGTCCGGCCAAATCAAAGAGCGCGCTTCCGTCCTACAAAGCAAAACTCAGAAGCCGGTACGTTTCGAGATTTCCGAAGGCACGCGTGCCTCTGTCAAGAAGTGGATGGAGGATGAGCTCATGGTCGGCTCAGAGTATCTGTGGCCAGGTAGGTTCCATGAGCGCCTGCACATCTCGACCCGCCAGTATGCGCGGATCGTCCGGGATTGGGTGACTTCGATCGGCCTTGAGGTTAGCGCCTATGGGACGCATTCAATGCGGCGAACTAAGGTAACGCAAATCTATAAGAAGACCGGCAACCTCCGCGCTGTTCAGCTTCTGCTTGGTCACACCAAGATGGACAGTACAGTCCGGTATCTTGGGGTCGAACTTGAAGATGCTTTGGCCATTGCTGAAGCCATTGAAATTTAACGCCTCTGGGCCGCTTTTACAGGCGGCCCTTTCCAGTCATTCGAGGTGCCGATCTTCGCCGCTGCGCAGCCTTACCGGAGCTGGCTTTCGCTGCCGCTGCAAAGCTTGATGCGCGCGAATTTACTAAGTTTGGTGTTCTTGCCAGCGTGTCCGGGTGGGGTAACTTCATGTGCGGCGAGTGATGGGGCGCCGCCTGAAGCCCTCGTCCACATCCAGCTGTGCTATTCGATGTCGCGCGCGACACGGAAACCGATGTGGTTGGATCCAAGCCCACGTTCCGCTGACTGACGTCCGGACGGGCGGTATCGTCTGCAGTATCTGGGCGCACAAAGCCAGGAGCCCCCCTTGACTACCTTGTGGGCGCCGATATCAGATGGCCCAAACTGAGCCGCCAGCGCCTCGGACGGACCGATCGGGTCAATCTGGTTGACACGTGGATGGGCTGGCACCCACCAGTCCGAGACGTACTCCCAAACGTTCCCGATCATGTCGTGGAGGCCATAGTTGTTCGCAGGGAAAGACGCAACGGGCGACGTGCCGTGATGCCCGTCGAGCTCGAGGTCGCTGCTTGGGAACGTGCCCTGCCAGCTGTTTGCCTTCCATCCCGAATCTGGGTCGTAGGGCTCGTCCCAATTATTGTCCTTGCGTCCCCCACGCGCTGCGAATTCCCATTCGGCTTCCGTCGGCAGCCGACCGCCAGCCCATTCAGCATAGGCCGCCGCATCCTCCGGGGATACCTGCACAACAGGGCGATCCCCCAGCGTCGCAATGGAACTATCAGGACCAGTCGGGTGACGCCAGTTTGCACCAGGAACGTAACGCCACCAGGCAGTCGCGTCATCGAGTTCCGTCGGTTCCGACGGCTGCGCGAACACCATGGAGCCAGGCTGCAGAAGAAGCGCCGGCCAATTCGGATGGTCGGCGGGGGCCAGCGAGCGCTCGGCTGTGGTGACATATCCAGTTGCGTCGACGAATGACGCGAATTGCTCGTTCGTGACTTCCGTGGCTGATATCTCGAACGGACCGACCTCAACCCACCGGACCGGCTGTTCTTCCCTGTAATGGTTGGCCGATCCCATCTGGAACCGGCCTCCCTCAATCCGCACCAACTCAGCGGCGTCGGCTTCAATGCCAACGACACACAAGATTGACAGCAAGAGTGATCCCGAGCGCGTCATAAAGGAATTCCTGATTTAGAACATTGCCCGGAGAGACGCACGTTACTGCATCCCCTTGCTGATGAAATCCTCGACGATGTTGGACATGTCGAAGGACGTGCCACCCTGCACAGGAGGGTATTCCGCAAGGCTTTGAAGATGCTCTTGCATCAGCACGTTCATCGGTTGGAAAAGCCATGAAACCTTCTGCAACATATGCGCTTGGGCGCTCAGGTCATCGTAGCTCTCATACGGATCGGCGCGCAGGTTGTAGATTGGCGGAAAGGCCTGCGCTTGGATCGGGGCGTAGTAATCCTCCTTGGTTGAGAAATGCATCTTCCAGGGGCCCATACGAACCGCCATGATCCGGTTCTCGTAATAATGGAAGATGTGCCGACGGGCCGACTCCTCTGTCTCGCCAAGCCAGTAGGGAAGATTGTTCACGCCGTCGATTGGTTGGTCCATTGTCTCGAGGACGTGATCGGTCACGTTCTCGATGCCGGCTGCGGCGGCAAGCGACGTGAACATGTCCTCATGCGACTGGATTCCGTTGAGAACTGTCCCTTCGGGCAGCGCGCCGGGCCAGCGGATCATGGATGGGACGCGGATGCCTCCCTCGTAGGTCGTCATCTTTTCGCCGCGGAACGGCGTGGTGCCGCCATGTGGCCACGACGAATGCTCTGGGCCGTTGTCGGTCGAATACCAGACAATGGTGTTGTCGGTCAGACCATTGTCATCGAGCCAATCAAGCACGAGGCCGATATCCTGATCGTGCTGAAGCATGCCCGACCCATAGTAGTCGTACTCGCTGGTGTATTCTTCGGCGGCATAACGCCACTCGTCATTGAGCCGGGTATAAAGGTGCATGCGGCTCGTGTTCAGCCAGACGAAGAAGGGCTCCTCCGCTTCAGCGGCACCTGCCATGAAGTCGAGTGCCTTCGGGATCATCTCGGCGGCATCGAAATCCTTCATCCTTTCCTGGGTGAGAGGTCCGGTATCCTCGATCATTTGTTTTCCGACGACCCCGAAACGGGGATTCTCGGTTTCGTCGAAGGTGTCCGTCGCGAAGCTGTGCAACACGCCGCGCGTGCCGAAGCGCTCTTCGTAGGCCTCGAGGCTGCCTGAGAATTCTTCGCCGAAGCGTTGGTAGTCCCGCTGCTCGGCCTCCTCCTGCGTATTTAGGTGATAGAGATTGCCGAAAAATTCATCGAAACCGTGAACCGTGGGAAGATGTTCGTTGCGGTCGCCGAGATGGTTCTTGCCAAATTGCCCGGTCCGGTACCCTTCTGCTTTCAGCACTTCCGCCAGCGTCGGCGATTCGTGTTGAAGTCCTAGTGGTGATCCGGGCTGTCCAACGGTGGTCATGCCCGAGCGGATCGGGTACTGGCCTGTAATGAAGGCGGCCCGGCCCGCGGTGCAACTCGGTTGCGCGTAGTGATCCGAAAACCGGATACCGTCGTGTGCGATCCGGTCGATGTTCTCCGTGCGATAGCCCATCACACCGTCTTCGTAGGAAGAGAGATTGGACCAGCCAATATCATCGCCCCAAATGACCAGGATATTGGGCCGGTCGGCCTCCTGAGCGGCGGTCCCGCCCGTAAAAGCAGCCAGAATGACTGCGGCGTATATCGACGTTCGTTTCATGTTCACTCCTTGTTGGCCTCTCGTGTCCGCGATCCATTGGACACTACCAAAGCTTGAGTATTGTTCACCTCGCATCAGGATCAAGTTGTATCAGGATTAAGCACCTTGGTCTCAGGATCAAGCATTTTTTGCCCCCGGCTTACGCCAACCAATGACTATAATGGCGTATTCCGAACGCCCGCTCGGTCTTCCCCCGCATGAACTGCTCGCATCAGCAGCGAAGGGCAGCTTCCCGTCCACGACGTCGTGTCCCAAGGAAACTTGATCTGCGCGCAAGATGGCGGCATCATAAATTGTCCGTTGTTCTACTTCGGGAATGTCGGTTGAAGGAGATTTGTTGTGTCCAGTCGTCCGCTAAAAACCGAGATAGAGAAGTATGGCAGCGCCGATTTCGAAAATTTGGTTAAAGGGCTGCATAAGAACTGCAAGTACGAAATCAGCCGTGCAAAATCCACGATTTCAAAACTCGATGGTGGCGACACGTCTTTCAACATCCATGACAAAAACGATTTCAAGTCCGATATCAACGCGATGGAAACCAGCAGAGCCAAATTTGTCGCGGTTATGAAAGCGCTGCATGGGGGCAAGAAAGTTACGGCAAAAGATATTGAAACCGCTTACGATTCCTATTGTTTCTCGCTGGAGATGCTAGGTGCCCTGACGGACAAATGGGAAACCGTGATTGCAAGCGGTGTCATCAAGACCGCGATTTCCATGATTTCGATGGTTGGCGTTTACCATGATCGGATCAAAGTCTCTGGTCCCAAACTGGAAAAAGAGCTGAAGGAACTGAAAAAGCTCTTGGACAAAGCCCAAAAGTCAAAATCCGGTAGCTATATCAAGGCGAGCTTGTCGCTGGCTTTGGATGTGGCCGTTTTGGTGTCACCGCAGGCGCGGGCGTTGTCGGCAATTTCGAAATTCGCAATTGGCGGCCTGATCGATGTCGGGTCAAATTTGCTGGTTGGCAAACCAGAGGATTTTGTCGGCACAACGTTGGGCATGACTGTTTCGGGTACTGAGCTGGAATACAAGGCACGCGGACTGACCAAGGGCGCTGATGCACTCGCCAAGGCGGGCAAGGCAATGAAAATCAGCGGTATGGTGGGATCGGCGAAAGAAATCTCGGATGCGCACAAGGCTGTTGACGAAATTAACGCCAAAATTGGGAAGGTGCGGTCCGCATTGGTGGCCAATGCCAAGTTGCTTGAGAAAGCAGCCAGTCAGGTCGAGATTGCAAAGCGCGACATACGCAATCTGGTAAAACGTTTGCAGGCCAATGCAAAAAAGGCCGATAGCTCGCGGGCGGTCTATCAAAAGATGAAAGCAGCGCGCGATAAACTTTGAACCACCATTTAACCGAACTTCAAATCGCTACACCCGGAATGTCCAGCTCGCGACGAAGAACCTAGGCTCAAATCTTTCTTCATTGACCGCTTTCACCGATTTGGGGGAAGATGCGTGCGCATGCAGCTAATGTCTACAATCCGCCCGCTTTTGAATAGCGCTGTCACAAGCCGCCAATTTCTCTACGAACACAAAACCTCTACTTGTGATCGACTGGAGTCATATCTTTGCCTTCAGGGTTTTCTAAATCCCTGCGAAACATTCCATTGATAGAAAAGTGTTCACAAGCAGATGCATAAGGGGAACCATGCATGAAGAAGATGGCACAAATCGACTTAACCACCTGTAGCGACAACGCGTTCGATATACTCGCCCGGTGTCAAAGGGCCGCCAGACAGTCACAGGTATCTCAGGCAGATATTCAAGAATTTCTTTCAGAAGCGGTTGACGGTAATCACACCCATCTTCTAGCCACCGTGTTGAAGTACTTTGAGGTATCAATGGTAGGTGCAGCAGACTGAAACTACCGAGCACTGGCATGACCGCCGGAGGGGCTCAAAGGGAAGAGGGCACGAAGAAAACAGTTGATACGGGGGGATCGCCTCCGAACATTCTAGCTGAGAGGTGTAAGCTCCTTTGAATGCTCAGCAAGGCAGCGTCTTTCGCTGTGGGGGCAGATCTTGTTTGACACCTGAGGCCTTTGCAAAATTCGACATCCAGAACGACGACGTAGAAGGCAGTCGCACTTGGGGCTCGATCTGGGCAAAAAGACCAAATGTACCGTTGAACAGGTACTCATTGCCGCCAATCCCCTTAAAAAGTGTCCCTTTGATGGGACTTATTTTTCAAGGCTTTCTCTACCCCCATGCTGAGCCTAATATCCATTCTGGTAGCTAGAATGGAGAAGCGATGATGATCGAAATTTCGGACTATCCTCAGCTTCAGGCGCTGTGCTGGTTTCGTAAGCAGCGGGGTGAGATAGATGAACAGGACGCACTTCAGATCTATGAGCGCAGCTGGCGGCATATCAATCGGCGCAAGCTAGCCGAGCCTGAAATCACGTTCATTCGTTCCCTGAAGGAACGCTATGGCGCTGCACTGATTGATATCTGACTATGCCCAAAAAACGTAAACTGACACGTTGTGAGAAACATGCGCGTCGGCATGATGTTACTATCGCGGCTCACACAGGTAACTTGAGACTGCCCAGTGCTGTGCGTGAAATCCGGGATTCACTTGGGCTGAGGGGAACGATTCCATGACCCGCGCCCCGGCTCTGTGCGCCAAGGCCATAGATCACGCTCAAATCGGTCGTCAGGTGCCCGAGCTGTGCACGCTTATGCTTCCAACGCGCATGCTTATGCTGTCGTCAAAATCCAACCTGTATGCAAGTAATTGAATTAATAATATTATTCCGGGCGTCGGGAGATTTCATCAAGTGATTCCCGCACACTTATGCCCAATTGGCAATTATTTGTGCAACTGCCGCGCATCTGTTGCGAGCGGACGGCTAGCAACTATATGCGTTGGGCATGCCGACAGCACCGCTTTGGATGTGATGTGCTGGCCAGTTGGCGGTGCGGGTCAGTGCGTCGTGCGATTGCTTGAAGTCAGGGGCAGCTGCATAAAGACGCTTTGCGGGTCTTCCACATAGCTGCCAAAGGGGGGGCAATAGTCATAGCCCAGCCCTTCATAGAGTGCGCGGGCGGCGTCATAGCCGGGGCAGAGCGGCGAGCCGGTTTCCAGAACCAACGCCAAAAAGCCGACGTCCTGGGCGACCTGTGCCAGGTACTGCATCAACTGGCGGGCCAGACCCTGGCCTCGCGCGGACTGGCTGACAAAGACGGATTTCACTTCGGCACGGCCATCGGGTAGCGCTTTGAGCGCGCCACAGCCGAGCGGGGTGCCCGCATGATATGCGGCAAAGAACTGGATGTCGGGATGGCACAGATCAGCGATCCCAAAGGTGTGATCGCTGGCCGCCGGGGCTGTCGCGGCGCCATGTCTCTGATTGCCTAGGATCAACGGGTGCAGATCAGGGTTGGCCGGGTCTGCGGCGCGGATCTCTATCTGGTTAGGGCGGGTCAATGGGTCCAGGGGACACGCCGGTTGGTGGCGAAATTCTCGCCATAGCCGCCGGGGCGCAGATTGGCCTTGCGTGGCTTGGGCTCGACCACCTCGACGTCAATGCCGTGATCTTTGGCATATTCCAATGCCGCTTCTTTGGTGTCAAAACGCAGGCGTACCTGAGTTTGGGTGTCGCTGGAGGAGGTCCAGCCCATCAGCGGGTCCACTTCGCGGGCGCTGGCCTGGGCGTAGTCCAACACCCATTTGCGGGTCTTGGCCATACCAGAGGTCATGGCGTTTCGGGCTGGCCGGTAAATCCGCGCTCGCATGGGGGTCTCCTCGTGACTCGTCCTTGGCTATATATGCGCCGAATGGGCATTTGCCACAAGATGACAAATCCAGCGTATTCAACCCGTTTTGCACCGCTGCAACAGACGCAGTGGCAGAATCGCGAGAAATGCCCTTGAACAAGAACAAAAACAGACCAAGATCAGCACACAAAAGCAGGAGAGCCGGATGCCCTATGCCCATTCAGACAAATCGCAAGCCAAGATGCCGCAGGCAGATCGCGAGCAGGTGCAGATGGCAGAGCGTGATGCGGTGCAACGCCCCAAGCTGGAAGGCGGAAAGGCCTTTGTCATGCACACAGATTTTTCCCCGGCGGGCGATCAGCCTACCGCCATTGCTGAGCTTAGCGAGGGGATAAGAGAGGGCGAGCGCAATCAGGTGCTGTTGGGGGCGACGGGCACCGGCAAGACCTTTACCATGGCCAAGGTCATCGAAGAGACCCAGCGCCCGGCGATCATACTGGCCCCGAACAAGACCCTGGCGGCGCAGCTTTACGGCGAATTCAAAGGCTTCTTTCCGGACAACGCCGTTGAATACTTCGTCTCGTTTTATGACTACTACCAGCCAGAGGCCTATGTGGCGCGCTCGGATACCTTTATTGAAAAGGAAAGCCAGATCAACGAGCAGATCGACCGGATGCGCCACTCGGCCACCCGTGCCCTGCTGGAACGCGACGATGTGATCATCATTGCCTCGGTCAGCTGCATCTATGGTATCGGCTCGGTTGAGACCTATTCGGCGATGACCCAGGATCTGAAGGTTGGCAATGACTACGACCAGCGCCAGGTGATGGCGGATCTGGTGGCGCAGCAATACAAACGCAATGATCAGGCCTTTCAGCGCGGCTCATTCCGAGTGCGCGGCGACACGCTTGAAATCTTTCCTGCCCACCTGGAGGATCGCGCCTGGAAGCTGTCCTTCTTTGGTGAAGAGTTGGAATCCATCACCGAATTCGATCCACTGACAGGTGAACGTACTGGTAGCTTCGAACAGATCCGTGTCTATGCGAATTCGCACTATGTGACGCCAAAACCGACTCTTAATCAGGCGGTTATTTCGATCAAGCAAGAGCTGCGCAAACGTCTCGATCAATTCAATGGAGAAGGTAAGCTGCTGGAGGCGCAGCGGCTGGAACAGCGCTGCAATTTCGATATCGAAATGCTGGAGGCGGCTGGCCATTGCAACGGGATCGAGAACTATTCGCGCTATCTGACCGGGCGTGGCCCGGGCGAGCCACCGCCAACCCTGTTTGAATTCATCCCGGACAATGCCATCGTCTTTGCCGATGAAAGCCATGTGTCGGTGCCGCAGATCGGCGGCATGTACAAAGGCGACTTTCGGCGTAAATCCACCCTGGCGGAACACGGCTTTCGGCTGCCATCCTGTATGGATAACCGGCCGCTAAAGTTTGAGGAATGGGACGCCATGCGGCCGCAGTCGATCTTTGTCTCGGCGACGCCTTCGGCCTGGGAAATGGACCAGGCGGGCGGGGTCTTCACCGAACAGGTGATCCGCCCCACCGGATTGCTGGAGCCTGAGATCGAAATCCGCCCGGTTAAAATGCAGGTGGATGATCTGCTGGACGAAATCCGCAAGGTCAGCGCCGATGACTTGCGCACGCTGGTGACCACGCTGACCAAACGCATGGCCGAGGATCTGACGGAATACCTGCATGAACAGGGGATCCGGGTGCGCTACATGCACTCTGACATCGACACGCTGGAACGGATCGAAATCCTGCGCGATTTGCGTCTGGGGGCTTTTGATGTGTTGATTGGCATCAACCTGCTGCGCGAGGGGTTGGATATTCCGGAATGCGGCCTGGTGGCCATTCTGGACGCTGACAAAGAAGGCTTTCTGCGCTCTGAAACATCTCTGGTGCAGACGATCGGCCGTGCGGCGCGAAATGCCGAAGGGCGCGTCATCATGTATGCCGACAAGATCACCGGCTCGATGGAACGAGCGCTGGATGAAACCAACCGCCGCCGCGCCAAACAGGTCGCCTATAACGAGGAACACGGCATCACTCCGGCGACGGTGAAGAAGAACGTCGAAGATGTTCTGGCGGGGCTGTATCAGGGCGATGTCGACATGAACCGCGTCACCGCCAGCATCGACAAGCCAATGCATGGGGCCAATCTCGAAGCGCATCTGAACGGGTTGCGCGATGAGATGCGCAAGGCGGCAGAGAACCTTGAGTTTGAAGAGGCGGCGCGCCTGCGAGATGAGGTTAAACGCCTGGAGGCGGTGGATCTGGCGGTGTCTGATGATCCGCTGGCACGACAATATGCAGTTGAAAAGGCTTCGGAAGCGGCGGTGAAATCGCGCGGCCGATCCAGCGGCGGCAAGGCGGGCACGCGGGCCTATCGGGGCAAGTCGCAAAAGAAGTTTGGCGGATGACAAAGGCCAGGCCTGTTGCGGTGATCCTCGGCGCGGCGGTGCGCCCGGATGGCTCGCCCTCGCCAACGTTGCAGCGGCGCTGCCTGCATGCGGTTTCGCTGTATCAAAAGGCGGCGGTGACTCATGTGATCTGTAGCGGTGGCCTGGGGCGTTTCGGCCCAAGCGAAGCCTCGGTGATGCGCCAGATCTGCCAGGTTCATGGGGTGCCCGACTGCGCTATCCTGGTCGAGGAAGAATCTCGCAATACGCTGGAGAATATGCAGAATATCCGGCCAATCCTGGCGGAACTGGGGGCGCCGCCCGTGCTGATCGTCACCGATTTTTATCACAGGTGGCGCGCTGCCCTGACTGCGCGCCATTTTGCGATCCCGGCCTCCATGTCCTGTCCGGAAATGTCGGGCACCAAACCGCACCGGGTGCTGATATCCTGGCTGCGAGAGATCCCGGCGCTGCTGTATTATTGCTGGAAGCTACGCCCCCGGTTTGGGCTTCCGGGTGGGCGCGGCACAGGTTAGCGGCTGACGCTGGCGCGCAGATAGTCGTGCTTGCCGTTGTCATAGACAGTGATCCGCACCATAACGCCGCCACGCACGATATCGCGCCCTGCCTCAGGCGCGATAGACCCCCGCCGGATCATGTTCTCCATCACTGCGCGGTTGGATTTGTCTGAAAATAACGGATCCCACTCATCCCCAAGCTGTGAGATGCCAAAGCGGTGATAATTGGCGCGGTCCTGCCGCAGGATCTGCCAGGGTTCGCGCAGGCGTGTGCCCTTGGAATTGTGCAGGTCATCCTGACCGATAAAGGCGATATAATCCGCCAGTATCTCATCTGCCTGCGCCACAGTGGGTCCCAGCATCAGCGCAGTCAGCATGCCCAACACTGGCTTTGAAAATCTTGTCAATCGTGGCATAAAAATCTTCCTTCCAAATCCTTCGGGAAGAGTGTTCAGCAAGATCTGGGAAAAAACAAGTGCCCCTTGCCCCTGGCCATCCGGGGGGGCAGCCCCCCCCCCGGATGTTTGGCTGCTGTGCAAGATCGAGGTCGCAGGTCGCGGCGGATCACTCCTGACGCATCTGCGCCAGTTGCTCTAGGATATTGGTGAAATTCTCGACCCCCTGGGCACCGCTGACCAGATGTTTTTGGTCAAAGATTACCGCAGGCACGCCCTGAATGCCCTGGCCGCGCCAGAAGTTCTGGCTTTCGCGTACCGCGGCAGCAAAGCGCTGATCTTGCAGCACTGCCTGGGCCTCTACCCGGTCCAGCCCGGTTTCGCCTGCGATCTCAACCAGCACGGCCTGGTCCGATAGATCGCGCTGATGGGTGAAATGGGCGGTGAACAGCGCCTGTTTCAGCTCGTGCTTGCGGCCCTGCTCATCCGCCCAGTGCAGCAGTTGGTGGCTGTCAAAGGTGTTGTGCATGCGCATTTCGGGGTCAAAGCGGAACTCGAAATCAAGATCCTGGCCCAGCTGGGTGATCTGCGTCCGGTTCTGTTCCGACTGCGCAGGGCTTACGCCATATTTTTCCGCGAGATGTTCGCGCAGGTTCTGTCCTTCGGGCGGCATATCCGGGTTCAGCTCAAAGGGATGCCAATGCAGGTCGTATTTGGTCTGCGTGGCCTCTAGCGCGTCTGCCAGCTGGCGATAGCCGATGATGCACCAGGGGCACATGACGTCGGAAACGATGTCGATACGCAGCGGGTTGGGGGGTGTCTGGCTGTCTTGCGCGCGGTCTTGCGGCTGCATCTGGGGCCTTTCTGCGCGGGATATCGCGCGAATTGTGGGGCGGATTGCGGGATCGTGTCTTTGTCGTGTGAAATAGGCGGTTGTCCGGCAACATTCCAGTGGCAAGGCTGCGCAAGCACAGCGTCTTGAAAACGACGCTTAGGCGTGGGGCGGACAAAAGCAAAACCGCGCCACCCGGAGGGCAGCGCGGCTTTGATGCATGTTGACTGTTTTGCAGCGCAGATGAGCGCGCTTAGAAATCGTCCCAACCCACCGCCTTTGGCAGTCTAGAGTTGGCGGCGTTATCCGCAAAGAAGTCCTCATCTGGGTTGATGAATTCTGCATGGGCCGCAGGCGCGGAGGAGGGCGCATGCGTTGGCTTCGAGGCCATCGACGGCGCGCCAGTTGCGCCAGGGCTGTTGGCATTCACCTTGAAGACTGAAACCTGATTAGCAAGCTCGCTTGCATCATTGCGCAGGATCTGGCTGGCGGCTGTGCTTTCCTCGACCATGGCGGCATTGTGCTGGGTCACATGATCCAGCTGCGATACGCCGGTGTTGATTTCCAGCAGAGTTGTGGACTGTTCATTAGCACCCTGGGCGATCTCTGCGACATGGGTGGAGATGGTGCCAACCCGGTCGATGATGCTGTCCAGCTCGCTGCCGGCCTTGCCAACAAGATCGACCCCCTTGGCCACATGCTGCGAACTCAGCGAAATCAGTTGCTTGATCTCCTGTGCGGCATCGGAAGAGCGCTGCGCCAAGGCGCGCACCTCAGAGGCCACGACGGCGAACCCGCGCCCCGCTTCACCCGCGCGGGCGGCTTCTACCCCGGCGTTGAGCGCCAGCAGGTTGGTCTGGAAGGAGATATCGTCAATCACCGAGATGATCTGCGAGATCTGGTTGGAAGAGGTTTCGATTTCAGACATGGCATTGACCGCGTCGGTCACCACCTGGCCGCTCTGCTTGGCGCCGTTTTGGGCCTCGGTGACGATGCCTTCCACCTGTTTCGCCCCATCGGCAGCGGATTTCACGCTAACGGTAAGCTGCTCCATCGCGGCGGCGGTCTCTTCCAGAGTGGCCGCCTGGCTTTCGGTGCGCTGCGACAGATCACTGGATGATTGGCTGATTTCTTCGGCGCTGGCACGGATCCGAGTGGTGCTTTCGACAACGGCATTCATGATGTTCACCAGGGTCGAAAGGGTGGTGTTGTAATTGGTGCGCAGACTCTCGTACTCGCCCTCAAAGGGGGTATTGATCGACTGAGTCAAATCGCCTTCGGACATGCTTTGCAGGGCGCGGTTCAGGCGATCGACAACCTGCTTCTGCGAGACCTGCGCGGCCTGGCGCTCTTCCTCCACGGCCTTTGCGGCGGTGAGCTGGGTTTTCAGATTGTCGATGGTGCGGGCAATGGCACCCATTTCGTCACGCCGATCCAGCAACGGCACCGGTTGGGTGTAATCGCCATCGGCAATCACATTGATGGTATCCCCCACCGTTTTCAGCGGTCTGGACAGCACTCTGCGCAGTGCAAAGGCCGAAAGTAGGCACATGATGACAAAGGCAAGCCCGGCAAAGATATAGGTCTTCATCTGATCTGGTGCAGCCTCTGCAAAGGCGCGTTCCGGCGACCAGATCATGGCAATAGAGCCGACGACCAGGCTGCCGTCCGCGCCCGCTGTTGCAGGGGCCGCGATGAAATAGCCATCGGTGCTCATTTCCAGCGTGCCAGACGCAGCCGAGGCGGCGGCAATCTGCGTCAGGGCTTCGTGCTCGGCTTCGCTGGCTTCGCCGGCGGTGGTGACGACTTCGCCTTTGCTGTTCACCGCAACCCCGTAAAGGGCGCGCCGCTCAGAGAGGGTCAGGATTTCGTCGATATCAGCCGAGAGGCTGTCGGCATCGCCAAAGCGAATGGCGCCGCCGGCCCGTGAGGCCAAGGTGATGGTGACACCCATGCCCAGGGTACGGACCCCTTTTTCGACTGCGGCAACAAACGTGTTGTCGCTGCGCACAGTAAGGGAGGCCGCCACAACCAGAGTTGTTGTTGCGATCAGCAGGCAGCACTTCATGAAGACTGACATGCCTTTGAATAGAGGGATCGAGGGGATGCGAGCTTTCATTTTGGTACCTTTGTTTAAGTTGTGCCCGGGGCTGCTTGCAAAAAAAGACGTTACATTAAGGCTTCGGCGTCGATGCCAACGGTCATGGCGCCAATAGCAGCGCCGGTATCGGGGTCTACGATGGTCAATGAGATCTGCGCTTGATAGCGGCGGCTGGATTCATCCAATTCAACCTCGCCAAAATGGCTGGCATCGGCGCCGACGCTATAGGTCATTTGAAATTTGGCCTCATCGCCTTGCCACATGTCAGAGGTGGGGCTGGAAGCGGCGACATTGAGTCCCTGCGCATCCATGATGAAGACCTCGGTGATCCGGCCGCCTGACTTTTCGACCTGCTCGCGCAGGAAGTCTGCGGCGCTGTTGTTCAGCACCTGGTTGGTGAAAGATGAGTCCGGCGTGCCCACTTCTGCCCGCCAGCGGGTATCCATGGCGTCAATGGCTGCTTGATCAAACCCCTGAGTCTGGCTGTTCTGACTGGCAATCGCTTCGACCAGAACAGGCGACTGCACCCAGTTGCGGATGTTGTTTTCAAGATAGCTCTGCATCGCTGGCGTATATTCCGATGCAGCAGCCGGTAGGGCCGCCAAGGTGATAAGGGTCGCAAGTGTTAGGGTACGCATGTGATGCTCCTCTGGGGTGTCCGTCCAAGACTTAGGTTCCTCCAGCCTATGGAGAGAGGTTTACCGGGGCCTTAACTGCACAGCGCTGGGTAGGTGCCGGGGCTGGTGATCTGGGAGAGAGCCCGTCGATGCGTGGCAACCCAGGAGTGCAACAGCTTTGATTTTCACAGCGTAAGTGCCCTGTACAAAAGGTTTTCTTGGGATTGAAAGTCTCTGATCCGGCACAGTATTTTAGCTGGAAATAGCCGGTTGTTGTTGAAAGTTTTAATGGTGTTTCTAGGTTGCAAAGGTCTGAAAAGAGCTTTTCAAGCGACCGCGAGGTGCGAAATCGGGCGAGCGATGGAGGGGGGGGGCATCTTTGAGTTGTGCTTTCCGTGCTGTCCCTGCCGTGAAGCGATGATTCGTCATGCTTTTCGCGCTCAGATACCGGTAGATATGACGATCGGGTTGGGCCACATCTGTCCTACGGAGCGGTTGAACCATCACTGTTGGTGGCGCGGTGTCAGATGGGCTGTGGTTGGTGGCTTTTGTTGTGGGGATAGATTGCCTCTGCCTGTGTGCAGCCCTTATGATCGCCGGATGATAGAACTCAGAGACTTACAGCTGTTGACCGCCCTGGCGCGGCATCAGCATTTTGCCAAGGCGGCAAAAGACTGCGGCATGTCGCAGCCGGCCTTTTCCATGCGGATCAGAAATCTGGAGGAAAAGCTGGGCCTGTCGATCGTGCGCCGGGGCAACCGCTATCAGGGGCTGACCGGTGAGGGCGAGATGATTGTGCGCCGTGCCCGTGGCATTCTGGATGATGCCAAGGCGCTGGATCAGGAAATCGCTGCCTCGCGCGGCGAGGTGACAGGCACGCTGGTGCTGGGGGTGGTGCCGACTGCCACGGCCTTTGCAGCGCAGGTGGTCAATCGGCTGCATCAGGTACATCCGCGTGTGCTGGTGCATACCGATGTCACGACCTCGATGGCGATCCAGAAGCGGCTGCTGGATGGTACCATTGACGCTGGGGTGACCTATGCGGATAGCGTGCCTCCCGGTCTGGTCAGCATCACCAATCTCTACGAAGAAACCTATGTGCTGCTTGCCCCCAGTGCCATGGTGGCGGGGCAGGGCGATAGTATCAGCTGGCAGGCCGCTGCCGAGCTGCCGCTCAGCCTGTTGGAGCCTGGCATGCAGAACCGGCGCATTCTGGACCATATCTTTGGCGAATTGGGCCTGAAGCCAGAGATCATGTCTGAATCCAGCGGATTTATGTCGGCCATTGTCATGGCGCGGGCCGGGGCCGTTGCGACCATCCTGCCGCGCGCTTTGGTGGAGGCGCTGGGCGAGATCAGCGGCACCCGCGCCCTGACCCTGAACAGCGCAGAGGAGGAGGAAACGGCGCGGCCCCGCCCGATATGTCTTGCCTGCCTGCAGCGCGCGCCGGAACTGACCACGGTTGCCGCTTTGCGGCGCATTGTTGACGCCTTTGTGTAATAAGCTATCGTTATTGTGCCTTCTGCACGTTGGATTTGACGATATGATTTACTGATGGCATGCCGCCCAGATGGGCTGTCAAAGGCATGTGCAACATCGGAGATCATCGTGGCACCATTGGACAATAGCAAAGGCGTGTGGAAATCCGGCAAGGGCAAGGGGCGCCATACCCCTAAGGGCCGCCAGCTGGATTATCAGGCGCAGAGCCAAGTTCTGGATCTTCTCGGGGCGCGGCCCCGTAATCGGGATCTGCTGATTGAATTCCTGCATCTGGTGCAGGATGCCTTTGGTCACATCAGCGCCGCCCATATCCGTGCTCTGGCCGAAGAGCTGCACATCGGCCAGGCCGAAATCTTTGAGGTCGCCAGCTTCTATGCCCATTTCGACGTGGTGCGCGAAGGCGACACCCCGCCGCCAGCCCTGACAATTCGGGTCTGCGACTCGCTGTCCTGCGAGATGGCCGGCGCGGCGCAGCTGAAATCTGCGCTGGAGCAGGGGCTGGACGCGACCCAAGTGCGGGTGTTACGGGCCCCCTGCATGGGGCGCTGCGATACCGCTCCGGTGTTGGAGCTGGGCCATAACCACATTGATCACGCCACGCCGGAAAAGGTGCAGGCGGCGATTGCTGCAGGCGACACCCATGTTCACATCCCCGCCTATGAAGGGTTTGCCGCATATGAGGCCGGGGGCGGATACACAGTTCTGCAAGAGCTGCGCGCCAACGGAAACTGGGAAGACGTCCAGGCCAGGATCAAAGAGGCCGGCCTGCGTGGTCTTGGCGGGGCCGGGTTCCCATCGGGTACCAAATGGGGCTTTGTGCGTGCCAATGAAGGCCCGCGTTACCTTGCAGTCAATGGCGACGAGGGAGAGCCGGGCACCTTCAAGGATCGCTATTACCTGGAACGCACGCCGCATCTGTTCCTAGAGGGCATGTTGATGGCCGCCTGGGCCGTAGAGGCCGACAAGGCCTTTATCTACATGCGTGACGAATATCCGGCGGTGCTGCAGATCCTGGCAACTGAAATCAAGGAGCTGGAAGATGCTGGCCTCGTTGAGCCCGGCTATATTGATCTGCGCCGCGGCGCGGGTGCCTATATCTGTGGTGAAGAAAGTGCCATGATCGAGAGCATCGAAGGCAAGCGCGGCGAGCCGCGCCACCGGCCCCCCTTTGTGGCGCAGGTGGGTGTCTTTGGCCGCCCGACCCTGGTGCATAATGTCGAAACCCTGTTGTGGATCTGCAAGATCAACCGTGAAGGGCCCGAGTGCCTGAACAGTGTTGAAAAGAACGGCCGCAAAGGCCTGCGCAGCTATTCGGTCTCTGGCCGCGTGCGAAACCCCGGCGTCCACCTGCTGCCTGCAGGGTCCACCATCACCGATATCATCGCGGCAAGCGGTGGCATGCTGGCGGGTCATACCTTCAAGGCCTATCAGCCGGGGGGGCCGTCGTCCGGTCTGCTGCCGGCCTCGCTGCATGATGTGCCGCTGGATTTTGACACTCTGCAACCGCATGGCACCTTTATTGGCTCGGCCGCTGTGGTGGTGCTGTCCGATCAGGATTCCGCCCGCGATGCGGCGCTTAACATGCTGCGGTTCTTTGAAGATGAAAGCTGTGGCCAATGCACCCCCTGCCGGGTGGGCTGCGAAAAGGCGGTCAAACTGATGGGCGAAGCAAAATGGGATCAGGGCCTGCTGGAAGAGCTGAGCGCCGCCATGGTCGATACGTCGATCTGTGGGCTGGGCCAGGCCGCCCCCAACCCGATCCGCCTGACCATCAAACATTTTCCGGACGAGGTGTGAGCCATGAGCACTGATATTACTTTTACCCTTGATGGTGAAACCGTCACCGTCGAATCTGGCCTCACCATCTGGGAAGTCGCCAATGGCCGGGGCCTCAAGATCCCGCACCTGTGCCACAAACCGCAGCCCGGCTATCGCCCCGATGGCAATTGTCGTGCCTGCATGGTGGAAATCGAAGGTGAGCGCACGCTGGCGGCCTCCTGCATTCGCGAACCCAGCGAGGGCATGGTGGTCACCACCAATAATGCGCGGGCAGAAAACGCCCGCAAGATGGTGATGGAGCTGCTTGTTGCAGACCAGCCCAAGCAGGAAGAGGCGCATGACAAGTCCAGCCACCTGTGGGACATGGCCGATCTGAACGGGGTTTCAGAGTCGCGTTTCCCCAAGCTGGAGCAGGGCCGCATCCCGCTGCTGGATGACAGCCATGTGGCGATGTCGGTCAATCTAGACGCCTGTATTTCCTGTGGTCTTTGTGTGCGGGCCTGCCGCGAAGTGCAGGTCAATGACGTGATCGGCATGGCGGGCCGGGGCCATGATGCCTATCCGACCTTTGATATCGCTGATCCTATGGGGGCCTCGTCCTGTGTGGCCTGCGGCGAATGTGTGCAGGCCTGCCCGACAGGCGCGCTGATGCCTGCGACGGTGGTTGATGACAATCAGGTCGGCGACAGCAAGGAATTTGACTCTGAAACCGAAAGCGTCTGCCCCTTCTGCGGCGTGGGCTGCAAGGTCAGCCTCAAGGTCAAGGACGGCAAGGTCAAATATGTCGAGGGTATCAACGGCCCCGCGAACGAAGGCCGCCTCTGCGTCAAGGGTCGCTTTGGTTTTGACTATATCCACCATCCGCACCGGCTGACCAAACCCATGATCCGCCGCGACGATGCACCGGCCAAGGGGCTGAATGTCGATCCCGGTGATCTGTCAACGCATTTCCGCGAAGCCTCTTGGGAGGAAGCGATGGATCTGGCAGGTAGCCGTCTCAAGGCCCTACGCGAGGCAGACCCGCGTTCTGTTGCGGGGTTTGGTTCGGCCAAATGCACCAATGAAGAGGCCTATCTGTTCCAGAAGTTCATCCGCCAGGGCTTCAAGCACAACAATGTCGACCATTGCACCCGTCTGTGCCATGCCTCGTCAGTTACGGCGCTGATCGAAAATGTCGGCTCTGGTGCGGTGACCGCGACGTTCAACGAGATCGAAAACGCCGATGTGGCGATCATCATCGGGTCCAACCCAATTGAAAACCACCCCGTCGCGGCGACCTATTTCAAGCAGTTCGCCAAGCGCGGCGGCAAGCTGATCGTGATGGATCCGCGCGGCGTGGGCATGCGGCGCTATGCAACCGAGATGCTGCAATTCCGCCCCGGTGCCGATGTCTCGATGCTGAATGCCATCATGAATGTGATCGTCGAAGAAGAATTGTATGACGCCGATTATATCCGCGACCGTACCGAAAACTGGGAGGCCGAAAAGGCTCACCTGAAAGACTTTACTCCAGAAAAGATGTCCGAGATCTGCGGCATCGAGCCCGAACAGCTGCGCCGCACCGCGCGGCTCTTTGCCAAGGGCAATGCCGGGATGATTTTCTGGGGCATGGGGGTCTCGCAGCATATTCACGGCACCGATAATTCGCGCTGCCTGATTTCCCTGGCGCTGATGACCGGCAATGTCGGCAAACCTGGCGCCGGTCTGCACCCGCTGCGTGGCCAGAACAATGTACAGGGGGCGTCGGACGCCGGCCTGGTGCCTATGTTCCTGCCTGATTACCAAAGCGTCACCTCGGATGATGTGCGCCGCTCCTTCACCGATGTCTGGGGTGGCGGTGACTTTTCAAATGAAAAGGGCCTCACCGTGACCGAGATCGTCGATCAGGCCTATGCCGGTATGATCAAGGGCATGTATATTCAGGGCGAAAATCCGGCCATGTCGGACCCGGATGTGGATCACGCCCGCGAGGCTTTTGCCAAGCTGGATCTGCTGATCGTGCAGGATATCTTTCTGACCGAGACGGCGAACTACGCCGACATCGTCCTGCCGGCCTCGGCGCTTTATGAAAAGAACGGCACCGTGTCCAATACCAACCGTCAAGTGCAGCGGGTTCGCCCGGCTGTGCCGCCCCCTGGCGATGCGCGCGAAGATTGGAAGATCACGGTAGATCTGGCGCAGCGCATTGGCCTGCCCTGGGACTATGCAGATGTCTCTGAGGTCTTTGCCGAGATGAAGCTCAACATGAAATCGTTGAACAACATCACCTGGGACCGGCTGGAGACAGAGACCATTACCTATCCCTCTCTGCATGACACCGACCCCGGTCAGGCGATTGTCTTTGGCGATGGCTTCCCCCGTGTCGATGGGCGCGCGCGCTTTACCCCGGCCAGCGTTATTGCCCCGGACGAGGCACCGGATGCCGAATACCCGATGATCATGACCACCGGGCGTCAGCTTGAACATTGGCATACCGGTTCCATGACCAGGCGATCAAAGGTGCTGGATGCGGTCGAACCCGAAGCCAACTGTTCTTTGCACCCTAAAACCCTGCGTGCCCTCGGGGTCGAACCGGGAGAGATGGTGCGGCTCAGCACCCGGCGCGGGGCAATTGACATCATGGCCCGCGCCGATCGCGCCATTGCCGAAGACATGGTCTTTGTTCCCTTTGCCTATGTCGAGGCTGCTGCCAATATCCTGACCAACCCGGCGTTGGATCCCTATGGCAAAATCCCGGAGTTCAAATTTGCAGCCGTCAGGGTTGAAAAGGCCAATGACCAGGTGGCGGCAGAATAACCTGCCAAGGCCAGGCCAATCAGCGAGGCGGTGTCATAAAGATGCCGCCTCTTTTATTTTGCGCCGCCCTTTTTGCTTTCGCCGGGCCCAACGGGAGCAGAGGGGCCTTTGGGCCCTCATGCGACGGGCGGGAGCCCCTCTTTTATGGGCGCGGTGTCACGCGAACAGGGTAGGCGCTTTTCCCGGCGCGCGTTTCGACTGGGGGCTTTACACCGGCGATGAGGCCGCGTCGAAGGCGGCCCTGGCACTGGTTCCCAAGGCGCATATTCGTGCCCGTCAGGATGAATTCACGACCCTGTGGCGGGCTGATGGCGTGCCATGAAGCGGTCAATATCCACCTGGGTCGGGCGCTGGCCGGTGAAGACTTCGATATAGTCGGGCATGAGCGCAAGACGCTGATCTTCCGGTTCGTGGATCTGCATCGAAATATAGCCGATCTGGGTGTAGACCATGGTGCGTGCGCGGGCCAGCGCGCTTTTGGGGCTATAGCCAAAGCGTTCCAGCATGGCGGCCATGGCCTGTTCGCGGCGGGCATCCGCCAGGTCCAGCCGGTGCTGGAGCGCGGCATCCTTGCGCGCCCAGTTGCGGATCGCCAGATCCAGCCGGGAGTCAAACAGATCGGCGTCGAGCCAGCAGTCAAACAGGTTGAAGATCGCTTCGCAGACATTTGCGGCATAGGCCTCTGTGCGGGCGACCAGGGTGCCGGTATTCTTGTCCTCCCAGTGCTGGATCATTGCTTCCAGCAGGGCCTCGCGGTGCTTGAAATGCCAATAGAAACTGGTGCGCGACACGCCCAGCCGTTTTGCCAGAGGCATGATTTTCACCGCTTCCACACCTGAAAGGGTCAGCGCGTCATAGGCGGCTGTCAGCCACGCCTCGGCAGAGGTCGGCGGGCGGGATTGGTCCTGAAATGTCATGCCAATGTCCTAACACCGACATCGCCGTGTCGCAACGAAGTTGACAGGTCTGAATGTTAACTTGACACTTGTGTCAAGTTAATGGCGTAGGATGGAGGGAACGATATGGTCGAAGCACAGGTGGCATCACGACGGCGGCGGTCGCGACGCGGCGACGGGCGCTCGGCAGAGCCGGGGCAGAACACATACTTGAAAACGCCCTTCATCACCCGAAAAATCCCGACCTATGATATCCTGTCGGAAGACAGCCTGGTGCAGATAGAGGCTACGGCTGACCGTATCCTGGCCGAGATCGGTATCGAGTTTCGCGAAGATCCCGAGGTGGTGGCGCTGTTTCGTGCGGCGGGGGCGCGGGTTACGGATCTCACGGCTGATAGCTGGAACCTAAAGTTCGAGCCGGGCATGATCCGGCAAATCCTGTCGACGGCGCCACAGCGCTTTACCCAGATGGCGCGCAACCCCGCCAACAGCGTAGAGATCGGCGGTGATGCCATGGTTTTTGCGCCCTCTTACGGATCGCCCTTTGTGATGGATCTGGACGGGGGGCGGCGCTACGGCACCATCACGGATTTTGAGAACTTTGTGAAACTGGCGCAGATGAGCCCCAATCTGCATCATTCCGGTGGCACCATATGCGAGCCAACAGATGTGGCAGTGAACAAACGTCACCTTGATATGGTTTACGCCCATATGCGCTATTCTGACCGGGCGTTTCTGGGGTCGATTACCGCGCCGGAACGGGCCGAAGACAGTATAGAAATGTGCCGTATTCTGTTTGGCGCTGAATTCGTTGACCAGAATTGCGTCATCATGGGGAATTTCAACACCACCTCGCCGCTGGTGCTGGATGGGGTGACGACGCGGGGCATCCGTGCCTATGCGGCGGCGGGGCAGGGCTCGATTCACCTGCCGTTTTTGCTGGGTGGTGCGGTCTCACCGCTGACCATTGCGGGATCGGTGGCGCAGTGTCTGGCTGAAAGCATGGTATCCTGTGCCATCACCCAGTTGGTGCGCCCTGGCGCGCCTGCGGTTCTGGGCTCTTTCATCAGCTCGATGTCGCTGCGCACTGGCTCTCCAACCTTCGGCACGCCTGAACCGGCGCTGGGGTCGCTGGCCATGGGACAACTGGCGCGCCGGTTGAAGCTGCCGCTGCGCTGCGCCGGCAATTTTTCCACCTCCAAGCTGCCAGACGGGCAGGCGATGCAGCAATCCATGATGTCGATGATGTCGGCGGTGCAATGTGGCGCCAATTTCATTCTGCACTCGGCCGGGTTTCTCGATGGGCTGTTGTCGATGTCTTACGAAAAATTCATCCTGGATGCCGATCTCTGCGGCGCACTGCATGCCTATCTCAAAGGGTTCGAGGTCACAGAGGACACGCTTGGCTTTGACGCTTTGGCCGAGGGCGGACCAGGGCAGCATCTCTTTGCTACCCAGCACACTCTGCGCCATTACCAGACTGCCTATTGGGACAGTGCGCTGGATGATCACCAGCCTTGGGAAACCTGGGATGAGCAGGGCGGCGTTGACGCGGCAACCCGGGCCAATCTTCGCTGGAAGGCGCAGCTGGCCCAGTATCAGCCGCCCGCGATGGATCCCGGCACGGACGAGGCGCTGCAGGAATTCATCACCAAGACCAAGACCGCTGTGCCAGACGCCTGGTACTAATCACATGCCTTGGCAACCGGGACTGTACTTTACAGCCGTGTGCCGTTTCACTGAACGTACCCCAAGGCCCGTCCCAGGAGAGACCCGCCATGTCTAACGACCCGCTGCTGCAGCCCTATAAGCTGAAACATCTGACTCTGCGCAATCGGATCATGACGACCAGCCATGAACCCGCCTATCCCGAAGACGGAATGCCGAAAGAGCGCTATGCCGCCTATCATGCTGAACGCGCCAAGGCCGGGGTGGCCCTGACCATGACGGCCGGCTCGGCCGCTGTGTCACGCAACAGCCCGCCGGTGTTTAACAATATCCTCGCCTATAAGGACGAGGTGGTACCCTGGATCCGCAATATGACCGACCAGGTGCATGCGCATGGCGCGGCGGCGATGATCCAGCTGACCCACCTGGGCCGACGCACACACTGGAACAAGGGCGACTGGCTGCCGGCGGTTTCCTCTACCCGCCACCGGGAACCTGCGCATCATGCGTTTCCCAAACTGGCCGAAGATTGGGATATTGCGCGGGTGATCTCTGACTTTGCTGACGCGGCAGAGCGGATGAAGGAAGGCGGCATGGACGGGGTCGAAATCATGACCCATGGCCATCTGCTGGATCAGTTCATCTCGCCGCTGACCAATGACCTGGATGGGATCTATGGCAAGGATACTCTGGAAAACCGGATGCGTCTGACCACCGATATCATTGCCGCCGTGCGGGCGCGGGTGGGGCAGGACTTCGTGCTTGGGGTGCGCTTCGCCCCGGATGAGGCCCATGTGGGCGGTATCACCCCTGAAATGGGGGTAGAGATCGCCAGGATCCTGCAAGCAACCGGCCAGGTCGACTTTTTCAACGTCAATCGTGGCCGGATCCACACCGATCCGGCGATGACCGATATGATCCCGGTACAGGGCATGAAGAATGCGCCGCATCTGGATTTTGCCGGATCGGTGCGCGCCGCCACCGGGATGCCAACCTTCCATGCCTCAAAAATTCCCGATGTGGCCACCGCCCGCCATGCGGTGGCAGCGGGGTTACTGGATATGGTGGGGATGACGCGGGCACATATGGCCGACCCACATGTGGTGCGAAAAATCATCGAAGGCCGCGAGGATGATATCCGCCCCTGCGTTGGTGCTACCTATTGTCTGGACCGGATTTATCAGGCGGGCGAAGCCCTATGTATTCACAATGCCGCCACGGGGCGCGAGCTGTCGATGCCGCACGAGGTTGCGCCAGCGCCCGAGAAAAAGAAAGTTGTGATCGTCGGCGCAGGCCCAGGGGGGCTAGAGGCGGCACGGGTCGCTGCCGAACGCGGCCATGCCGTCACCGTGTTTGAGGCGCAGCCTGATCCCGGCGGGCAGATCCGTCTGACAGTGCAGAACCCACGCCGGGCCGAAATGATCTCGATCATCGATTGGCGTATGGCGCAATGTGCCGCGCGTGATGTGGAATTCCGCTTCAACACCTGGGCCGAGGCGGCAGATGTGACGGCGCTGAACCCGGATGTGGTGATTGTGGCAACTGGCGGAATGGCCAATGTGATGCTGCATGAAACCAGCGCCGAGGCGGCAAATGTATTCTCCAGCTGGGATATCATTTCAGGCGACGTGAAACCCGGTGCCAATGTGCTGGTCTACGATGAAAGCGGCGATCACCCCGGCCTGATGGCCGCCGAGGTGGCGGCAAATGCCGGGGCGCAGGTGGAAATCATGACGCCCGATCGCAGCTTTGCTCCAGACATCATGGCGATGAATCTAGTGCCCTATATGCGTGCGCTGCAGGACAAGGATGTCACCTTCACCATCGCCCGGCGCTTGCTATCTGTCGCACAACAGGGCAACCAGCTTCTGGCCAGCATTGGCACCGATTACAGTGACCACCGGGTGCTGGCACAGTATGATCAGGTGGTGGTAAACTATGGCACCCTGCCGCTGGACGAGCTGTATTTTGATCTCAAAGAGCTCTCCTCAAACCGTGGCGAGGTCGATCAGACTGCCCTGATCGAAGGTCGGGTGCAGAACATCATCACCAATCCTGACGGCGGCTTTCAGCTGTTTCGCATTGGCGATGCGGTGGCCGCCCGCAATACTCATGCCGCAATCTACGATGCGCTGCGCCTGCTAAAGGATATCTGACATGAAACTGGGCTTCATCGGTACCGGGGCAATAGCCTCAGCCGTGGTGCGTGGCCTGACGGGGCAGGGCCATCATATTCGCATTTCTGCGCGCTCGGCCGCCCGATCTGAACCCCTGGCAGCAGAGTATCCCGAAGTGACGATCGCCGGGCTGCAAGAGATCCTCGATCAGAGTGAGGTGGTGTTTCTCGGGCTGATGCTTGGGGACGCGCCGGAAATCCTCGGAGCGCTGACCTTTCCCAGCGGGCTGCAGGTGGTCTCTTTTATGGCGGGGGCGGATCTTGCACAGGTTGCTTCCCTGGTGGCCCCGGCCCGGGCCGGGGCGGTGATGATGCCCTTCCCCAGCATTGCCCAGGGGGGCTCTGCCATCATGGCGCTGGGGGATACCGCTTTGCTGGAGCGGATCTTCGCCCCTGCCAATACCGTCTTTACGCTGGAGGATGCGGTTGAGCTGGACGCCTACCTCTGTGCACAGGCCGTGTTGTCTCCGGTGGCGCGTCAGCTGGCCGACGCCGCCGCCTGGCTGGGGGCGCGTGTGTCTGACCCCACGAAAGGAGAGGCCTTCCTGCGGATGCTGGTGGCAACCAGCCTGTCCCAGAGCGACGCCGAAACCCTGCTTGCCGTGCTGAACACGCCGGGCGGTTATAATCAGCGGCTCCGCCAACATATGGACGACGCGGGGCAGGGGGCGGCCCTGCTGGCCGGGCTGACCTCCCTTGAGGCCAAGGCTTGAGGGTGTGTCTGTCAGATTTAGCGCGGGTCTTTCGCATGTTTGGCGCGACTCGGGAGTGAGTCTGTGGGTAATGTTGTGGGTAAGTGCTGGTTTGGGATGTTTGTGGTTTGTGGCAAGGGTTCTGGGCGGTATTTAGGTGAGGTTTGCGGGTTTTTTCTCCGTGTAATATGTTGATATTGTTTAACTTTCACATTTCTGTTGCGGAAAGTTGCGATTTGCTTGGTTTTTGGGTTGCGGGTGCTGCCGGTTATACTTAGAACCCCCTCTACCGGCAGCGGCGACGCGGTCTGGTGGGTTGCTTCGGCGGCCGGACGGGCCGGAGAGACGGTTGAGACGCTCGGGAGAGACCGGGGCACTTATTGGCAGAATGAGGCGGG
>NZ_JAJQRG010000005.1 GCF_021228235.1 Pseudophaeobacter flagellatus | reverse complement strand
ACCAATGCCACCGCGACGCTGACGGGATCCGGCACCAGCTACACCGCAACATTGACGCCCGTGGCCGATGGCCAGATCGCGCTGTCGGTCGGGGCGGTTAGCTTCACCGATGCGGCGGGCAACAACAATACAGTGTCGAATGAGGTGACGGCAGTCTTTGACGGTACGCCACCGACTGTCAGCATCACCGATGCGCCGAATACAGTAAATGCACTGACATCGTTCACCGTAACAATCACCTTCTCGGAAGACGTCACAGGCTTTGACAGCGCCGACATCAATACGTCAAACGCAACCGTCAGCAGCCTGACAGGCAGTGGTGCGGTCTATCAAGCGCACCTGACAGCAGCAGGCAGCGGAGCTGTCAGTCTGGTTGTTCCAGCGGATGCCGCTGTCGATGCCGGTAATAACGGGAACCTCGCATCGAATTCCGTCAGCATTGCCGATGTCACGATAGAGCAGACACAGGAGTTGATCGCGTCGTTCATGCAAACCCGTGCCAACCAACTGATCCGTAGCCAGCCCGGCCTGTCAGGGTTCCTGTCGGGGCAGGCAGAAGGCAGGTTTGATGTGAATGTCACACGTGGCCAAGGCCAGTTTAACTTTGCTAGCAATCCGGACTATCCGGTCTGGATCCAGGCACAGACCTCCTGGTCGTCGAACACAACCAGCGAGAGCCGGTATATGTTTGGCGCTTTTGGTACACACCGGAAAGTAAGGGACAACCTTCTGATCGGTGCGATGGTGCAGTTTGACCATCTGTCAGAAGACACCGGCGTGGCCTCGATCGACGGGACAGGTTGGATGGTCGGCCCCTATTTCGTCGCCAAAAGCGCCGAGCAGCCAGTGTTTTTCGAAGGGCGGCTTCTGTATGGTGAGACCAGCAACACGATCTCTCCTTTCGGAACCTACGAAGACGACTTCGACACCACGCGCGTGTTAGCACAATTCAAGGTGACGGGGGAGTATGCCTACGGGCCGACCACAACATTGTATCCGTTCTTCGATGCCTCCTATGTTTCGGACGACCAGCACAGCTATGTCGACAGTCTGGGCAACACGATCCCCGGACAGGGCATCAACCTTGGGCAGATCGAAATCGGGCTGGATTTCAAACGAGAGATACCTGTTACCTCTGGTGAACTCGAGCTTTTGGGCGGTGTGTCCGGCATATGGTCGCATACCGGAGGGAACGGTTTTGCCTCTACGATTTCCCCCGATTACGAAGGGGGCCGCATGCGGGTTGAGTTGGAGGTGAACCGCGTGTTGTCTTCCACCCGAAAGTTCAACGCCGCTACCTTCTATGACGGGATCGGCGCCAGTGGCTTTGAAAGCTTTGGGGTGAGCTTGGGCTATGAAATGCAGTTCTGATTCACCTGCAATACCTGAACCTATGTAAGGTTGCTTTGTGTGCCCGAGCGATTGCCCGGTCAATGCAGCGCGGGGAGTAAAGCAAGATCTCGGCCCCATAGGGGCTGAGATATGAAGGCCGGATTTTCTGCATATAAGTTAGCGGCGGTTGGTTTAGTCGCAGCGAAGCTTGAAAATCCGCATAGCAGACCTCGGCACACTGAAATTACTGCACACCTTTGTCGATGTCCGTTTCTGTGCAGCTGTACCGCGGCGACGAGCCCCTTAAAAGAAGGTCCGGTGTACCTGTCCGGTAATGAGATCATAGCGCACCCGATCCCCCCGCTAGGGCGCGGAGGGATCAGTCTTCAAGAATTGGCAGGGCCAATACCTCGGCCACAGCTGCCAGCCTTCCATTGGCGCAGGTCCGCCCGCGCGCCTCGGCAATCAGAGCATCCGAGATCTGGCCTTCGGATTGCGGCACTGGCCCGGTGTATCCAGCGCAGGGCTGCAGCAGATCGGCCGACACTTGGGGCGGCGGCATAACCGCCTCACTGGCCGATTGAGAACAGGCGCTGAGCAGTAGCGGCAAGCAAAGGTGATAAAGACGCATCGCGGCCCTCCATGTTTTGCAGATCATTTGATAGCTCCCCCCAGGCGCGGGCCTGATCGGCGGCGCGGTCCAGGTGGGCGCGGTGGATGCGGGCGGTCTCGGCGGCCTGCTGCAGGGTGGCCTGCGCTGTGGCCAGCTCCGATCGGGTAGCGGCCAGATCAGCGCGCAGCCGGGTGCGGTCCTGAAAGGCCCCCGCCACGGACCAGACGCCCCCGCCCGCCTTGTTCCAGCGTGGCAGCTCATCGCAGGCCCCGGCGAGATCCCCGGCATTGGCTTTGCGCACCAGGGTCGATGTGCAGGCGGCCCCTGCCCCGACATTATAGGTCCAGCTGACCAGGGCGATCTTCATACCGATGGGCACCGGGTGTTTCAGGCATCGATCCAGCGCCGCCTCATAAGCGAGGATCTCGCGCGCCAGCATCGCGTCGCACGCGGCCTTGCTGTAGCGATCACCGGGCTGCACGCCCTTGGTTTCGCCATAACAGACGGTCCAGACGCCCACGACATCGCGGTAAGCCTCGGTCCGCAACCCTTCCCACTGGCCAATGAAGCCAATGGCCGAGGTCAGCGCAATGCCGCTGCCTGCGATGACGCCAACCGTGCGCCGGCGGACCGCGCCGCCCGTATCACGACGGAACGCGGCAAGGCCGGACAACCCGTTCTGCAGCACCAGCCGCGCCGGGATCGCCAGCACCTGACACGTGGCCGAGGCCATGGCAAAATACAGCGGATCCCAGCCCAGCATGCCGGGTTGAACCAGGGCCAGAAAGTATCCGCCCAGCAGAACCAGGCTGGCAAGGACAAGCCAGAGAGACCAGGATCCGGTTAGTGTGGCGCGCCAGTTTGAAATGAGTTTCATTGCGGTTGCTCCAATGCAAAAGACCCCGCCAGAGGCAGGGTTGGTTTCAAGTTCAAGTTTTGGGAGTGTGCGGCTAGCTGGGCAGCTTGCCTGTCAGCTTCAGCTGCAGCTCACGCTGCTGCAGCCGATAGGTGGCGATCTTGTGCCAGAGGTTCACGCCAAACCCGGCCAGCGCCAGGATAACGCAGTGGGGCCGATACTCTTAGCCAAGCGCAGTGGCGGCCTGCCCTATACCGCGAGCGGTTGGAACCAGGCGTGGAAACGTATGCGCAAGATCGCCAAGGTTCCCGAGGAAATCATGATGATGGATATCCGGGCGGGTGCCGTGACTGAGGCCAAATCACTTGGCGTCAGCGAGCATGAACTTCGCGACGCGGCTCAGCACTTGCAAGCTCAGACCACAAATCGCTACTCTAGATTGAGGTCCGAAAGCGCGAACAAGGTGGCGCGACTCAGGAACTCTGGATGAGTTGGATCATAATTTCAGGAAAGACGTTCCAACAACTCTCCAACTCTTTTTGCAAGATACGGTAAGTTGTTGTTTTGGTGGTACCACCTGCCCGGTTCGAACGGGCGACCTCCTGATCCACAATCAGGCGCTCTAACCAACTGAGCTAAGGCGGCACTGGGGGCGATTTAGCCTAGAGAAAACCGAAGCGCAAGGGGGTTATATCACAAGTTTCCAGCTTTGTTTGATGAAATCCTCATCAACGGGGCCAAGCAGCGTCCGCGCGCCTGTTGTCAGCCCTTGCCCTGCTGCTGCGGCCAAATGACTAACAGCGCAGGCCTGCCTGTCGCCGTTTGGTGCCCACTGCCCGCTGTGGCGACTTGCTTTTCACGCCCCCGCGGGCTAGCACCAAGACCGGCAATAGGCCGCCGCGACAGGAGTGCAAAATGGGTATCAATAGCGAACGCGACATCGAAGCAAACATGCAGATCGGTCCAACCGACCTGGGCATGGTGCGACTGTTTATTGAGGCCGATGGCGTCGAGATCCCAATGGATTTCGAGCCGGAAGAAGCCGAAGAAATTGCCGAAGAACTGCGTGCAGCAGCACAGGCCGCACGTCTGGTCACTAGCTGAAACGGAACCTCGCAGCCAGCCAAGACTGCACCGGACAAACCAGAAAGCCTACTGTCCAGCCTCAGCGGCTTTCAATAGCGTGCCCAGAGTGATCAACTGATTTGCCGCTACCTCTTGCTTTGCCGACAGCGGGGGACTACCTACAGGGCGTGGCGGGTTCTGCCCTTTCAGTGACCGGCAGCATTCCAGTGGCCTTAAGCAATTCCACGGGAGCTGGCTCTGTTCGGACCCTGGTCCGTTTATCTGGTGCCCACCTGTACATACAGGTCCCCGGGAATCAACACCGCACGTCTGTTTGGTGGTCCCGTCACACTACCCCACCCGCGCTGAACATCACGGCGGCGTGCTAGGCGGGGGCAATCATGATCAGCCGCCGCCGAACAAGCCGCCACGTCGTAAAAAAACCGCGGCACTGAAATATCGGCGCGCGGGTTTCATGGTTTATTTTCAAGAAAATACCGCCACACAACGGGATCCCCCGCAAGACAGCCTGGGGCGACCTAGCCGCGACGTTGGCTCTGGCGGTTTTTCGTCGAAGAGGCCTCTGCCTTAACGCGGATCGGTTCAAAAGAATGGGCGATAGGCGTGCCACCACGGGGGCCACTGTCCTTTTGTGCCATCGCCATAATCACCCAGGCAAACTGCACCCCGGCAAAGACAATTCCGTTCATGAACCACAACAGAAAGACCGCCAGAATACCGTCGCTGGACTGGCTGACCAGCCCCCAGAGATTCATGACATTGAACCAGAGCAACATCGCCACAAAGCCTGCCGCGATCGCAAATCCAATGACAACATTCTTGATGTAGAGTTTCACCAGCTTGGGCATGATCACCTCATCCATTTTTCAACAGTTACTGTAGCACCCTGCCCTGCAAGGTCCAGCGCTTGTGTCATACAAGCGGGAAATGGCCGAAAGCGAAAACGCGCCCCAAAGGGCGCGCATCAATGGTTTTTTACCGGGGCGTGAAACGGCACAGTGGTAAGCCGTTAAAAGGCTTCAGGCTTTGCCTCGCGAGCCATATGATCCAGCACTGCATTGACAAATTTTGGCTCTTTGCCTTCGGGAAAGAAGGCGCGGGCGATATCGACAAATTCGTTAATCACCACCCTCGGCGGCGTTTGCGACTGGGTAAATTCGGCCCCGGCAGCGCGAAACAGCGCCCGCAGGGTTGGGTCGATCCGGTCGATGGGCCATTTCGCCACCAGGGCGCGATCAGTCATCTGGTCAATCTTCGCCTGAAAATTCACCGCATCTTTCAGCAGCTTGCGAAACAGGCCGGTGTCGCCCTCGGCCATTTCATCGCCCTCATAGGTCGCACCAAAGCGATGATCTTCAAATTCCGCGATCACCTTGTCAAAGGTAAGATCGCTGTGTTCCATCTGAAACAGCGCCTGAACGGCATATAGCCGGGCGGCGGATTTCATCTGAGTTTTGCCATTGCCCTTGGGGGCGCTGTCCGAATGGGTCATGCTGTGCGGGGTCCGTTTTCTTTGCCAGCCAGCTGAATGGCTTCGGAAGGCGCCTTGAAACCGACTCCCTTGGTCTGGGCGCCCCATTTACGCGTCAGCGCAATAAGATGCAAGGCCGCAGCAGCCGCGCCGCCACCCTTGTTTTGATCATCGGGGTCGGCGCGCACCTCGGCCTGTTTGCGATTTTCCACCGTCAGGATACCGTTGCCAATGCACAGCCCCTGCAGGCCCAGCAATTGAATGGCGCGACTGCTGTCATTGCAGACGGTATCATAATGTGTCGTTTCACCGCGAATAACGCAGCCCAGCGCCACAAAGCCATCAAAGTTTGATTTCCGATCGGCAATGGCGATCGCGGTGGGAATTTCCAGCGCGCCGGGGACTTCGATCACTTCAAAGCTGCCGCCAACGGCTTCGATCTCGGCCAGTGCCCCTGCCAGCATATGGTCGGCGATGTCCTTGTAGTAAGGTGACATGACAATCGCCAGCTTGACCGGTTTGTCGAATTCGGGGCGCGGCATGATGTAATGCTGTTCGTGTCCGGCCATATTCAGGTCTCCTTCAGGATCGGGCGGGTGCCAACAATGGACAGCCCATAGGCATCAAGCCCAAGATAGGTGGTGGCAGGCGAATCCGTCAAAAGCTCCAACTTATCCAGCCCCAGCTCAGACAGAATCTGCGCCCCAAGCCCGGTTTGTTTAATGGTGCGCGGGCCTTCATCTTCGGGCGCATAAAGCGCATGGCGCGGTTCGCGGAACAGGCAGACAACACCGCGCCCCTCTTCGGCGATCAGCTCCATCGCGCGGGGCAGTTCACGTACCGGTTTAGGACCAAGCCCCAGAATATCCGAGGCTTCGTGCAGCGCATGGGTACGGGTCAACACCGGGCCACCGCTGGAGATATCGCCCTTGATCAGTACCACATGTTCAACACCGTGGATCTGATCGGTGAACAGGCGCATTTCCCAGTCGCCGCCAAATTCAGAGGTTACGGTGCTGCGGCTGGTTTCAACCACCAGATTGTCATTGCGCGACCGATAGGTGATCAGGTCGGAGATGGTACCAATCTTCAGCCCGTGCTTTTCCGCATAATCCACCAGATCGGGCAGCCGCGCCATGGTGCCATCCTCGTTCATGATCTCGCAGATCACCGAGGCAGGGTAATGCCCGGCCAGACGCGCCACATCGCAGCCCGCTTCAGTATGGCCTGCCCGTTGCAACACGCCACCGCGCCGCGCGCGCAGCGGAAAGACATGACCCGGCGTGGCAATATCGGCAGCGGTTTTTTCAGGATCAATTGCGGTGGCCACGGTCAGCGCGCGATCCGCCGCAGAAATGCCGGTGGTCACGCCTTCGCGCGCCTCGATCGACACGGTAAAGGCGGTCTCATGGCGCGAAGAATTGTGCATCGCCATCATCGGCAGGCCCAGCGTCTCGATACGTTCGGCAGGCAAGGTCAGACAGATCAAGCCGCGCCCGTGGGTCGCCATGAAGTTGATGGCCTTTGCATCGGCTGCCTGCGCCGGGATCACCAGATCGCCTTCGTTCTCGCGGTCTTCGTGATCGACCAGAATGAACATCCGCCCCTCACGGGCCTCTGTGATGATCTCTTCAATCGGGCTGATCGCCGCGCGCAAACGGGCCTCGACCGGCCCCGGTGTTTCAAAGCTCATGTTCACAGCCTTTCACTACAGATGCCCGCAGAGCCCATCGCCCATCGGGGTACATAGGCGAAATAGCCCAGTCGTGATGCAAAGGCCAGCCCCACCAGCGGCGGTTTGGGGGCTGGATTTCCGGCCCGCCCCTACACGCTGGCCCCAAACGTTCCCTGCCCGCAGGGTTATCGAATTGGGGATATGTGGCAAGACGCAACCGCGCGCGCATAAAACAAAAGCCCGAACCGCTGCCCGGGCTCTTTATCTACGCATTGTTGGCACCCAGAGCAGCCGACGTCAGCCTGCCTCGTTCAGCCGTGCAACATAGCGCGCCAGCGTGTCGATTTCCAAATTCACCTGATCGCCCAGCGCCACATCACCCCATGTGGTAGCCTCTTTGGTGTGAGGGATGAAG
Organism: Pseudophaeobacter flagellatus; assembly: GCF_021228235.1. GTDB lineage: Bacteria > Pseudomonadota > Alphaproteobacteria > Rhodobacterales > Rhodobacteraceae > Pseudophaeobacter > Pseudophaeobacter flagellatus. The sequence continues at coordinate 338,380 of NZ_JAJQRG010000005.1, read as the reverse complement.
TTGATGCCAAAATCGCAGCCTGTCACATCGTTCACCGTCAGCGAGGTGCCATTCAGCGCAACCGACCCCTTGGGGGCGATAAACCGCGCCAGCGCGGCCGGGGCGCGCAGGGTAACCCGGGTGCTGTCGCCTTCATCCAGCATCGCCACAACCTCGGCAACCCCATCGACATGACCCGATACGATATGCCCGCCCAGTTCATCGCCGACCTTGAGCGCGCGCTCCAGGTTCACCCGCTTACCAACCGTCCAGGCCCCAATATTGGTTTTGGACACGGTTTCAGCCGAGATCTGCACATCGTACCAATCAGAGCCCAGCTCGATCACCGTCAGGCAAACCCCATCCGACGCGATTGAGGCGCCCAGATCAATGCCTGCAGTGTCATAGCCGGTGGTGATCCGCGCGCGCAGATCGCCCTGCTGGTCAAGTTGGGCAATGGTTCCAATGTCAGTGATGATACCGGTGAACATCTGGCTGCTCTCCTATGGTTGCGGCAGGGATCCTGGCCCAGAGGTAGCGGAGCCGACACGCCGCGACAAGGCCCCTGCAAACGTGCGGCAGCCGACGCAATAGATTGCGATGGCCCGCGCAAGCCGCTATGGCACGGGGGCAGGCCGCAGCAGTTCCAGTCATAGTTTCGCCCCAGTGCCCTGCTAGGCAAACCAGATCCTAAACTCAGAATGTTTTCGTGCCCTGATGCAAGCCCATAGCCAAGATAAGCGCATTTTCCTGTTCCTGCAGGGGCCGCACGGACCGTTTTTCAACGCTTTGGGCAAGATGCTGCGCACCGCAGGCTGCGGCGTCTGGCGCATTGGCTTCAATGCCGGCGATCAGGCTTTCTGGCGCAACCGCGCGCAATACATTCCCTTTCGCGATACGCTGTCGAACTGGCAACCGTTTTTTGAACAGACCTGCCGCGACAAGGACATCACCGATATTGTGCTCTATGGCGATACGCGCCCGATCCACGCCCAGGCCATCGCAGTCGCCCGCACCTGCGGCCTGCGGGTACATGTGTTTGAAGAGGGCTACCTGCGCCCCTATTGGGTTACCTATGAGCGCGAGGGAACCAATGGGCATTCACGCCTGATGCAAACCGATGTGGCTGAAATGCAGACAGCATTGGCCCGTTCTGATCTCGAAGCGCCGCTGCCACCGGCCCATTGGGGGGACATGCGCCAGCATGTGTTCTACGGCGCGCTGTACCACTGGTTTGTGATGTTCTGGAACCGCAAGTACCGCAACTTTCAACCACATCGCGCGCTGCCCGTCACCCGCGAATTTCAGCTCTACCTCCAACGGTTAATCCTGATGCCTGCACAGGCACTGGAACGGCGGCTGGCCACGCGCCGCATCCGCAACGGTGGGTTTCCCTATCACCTGGCGCTGCTGCAACTGGCCCATGACAGCTCTTTCCAGATGCATTCCCCCTTTGACAGCATGACAGATTTCCTGACCGAGGTGATCATCGGCTTTGCAGCCGGGGCGCCACGTCACCACCATCTGGTGATCAAGGCCCACCCGCTAGAGGATGGCCGCAGCCCGATCCGACAGGAGCTGCGCCGCCTGGCCCGGATGCATGGGGTTCAAGACCGGATCCACTATGTGCGCGGCGGCAAGCTGGCCGCGCTGCTGAACGAGGCCCGCACCGCCGTCACGGTGAACTCCACCGCTGGTCAGCAGGTTCTGTGGCGCGGTATTCCGCTCAAGGTGTTTGGCGCGGCGGTTTACGACAAGACCGAATTCACCTCGGATCAGCCTCTGTCACAGTTCTTTGCGACCCCCGCCCGCCCCGACAACCGCGCCTATAAAGAATATCGCCGCTACCTGCTGGAAACCTCGCAGGTGCCGGGAGGGTATTATTCGCGCTCCGGGCGGCGGCAACTGCTGCGCCATGTGGTGGATATGATGCTGTCGCCGCATGATCCCTATGATGCACTGCGCCATGGCACAGCGGCCCCTCGGCAACAGTTGTCTGTGGTCAAATAAACGCCCCTACTGCAACACTGGATTTTATCAGAAAACTGCACTAGTCTTTCCAAAAAACTGAGGCAAAACAATAATAGGTCGAGGAGACCGAGCAGTGAAAAACGTCCCTCTTTCCTGGGTGCGGCCCGTGGCGATTCTCGCTGCACTGACGCTGGCGGCGTCTTGCGGTTTGCCAAAAGTCGGCCCCAGTAAACGCCAAATCTTTGCAGGATCGGTTCAGAAAGAAGGCGACGCCTTTATCGTATCCGTCAATGACCGTGTTACCCGTGCCACCGCCGTGGTTCCCGCCCTTGGATTTTCCGACAGCTTTGTCACTGCTGGTCAGCTCACGTCGGATACCATCCGCCCTGGCGATGTGCTGGGGCTGACCATCTGGGAAAACGTCGATGACGGATTACTCGCCAATGAGGCCACCAATGCCACCGTACTCGAAGAGGTGCAGGTGGATAGCGCCGGGTATATCTTTGTCCCCTATGCCGGGCGCCTGCGGGCCTCTGGCAACACCCCCGAACAACTGCGAGCGATCATCACCACGAAGCTCGAGGATCAGACACCGGACCCACAGGTTCAGGTGCGCCGCGTCGCGGGCGATGGCTCTACCGTCAGCCTGACCGGTGCCGTCGGTGGCCAGGGTGTCTATCCAATTGAACGCCCCACCCGCACCCTGTCGACCATGCTGGCGCGCGCCGGTGGCGTCGCAATCGAACCCGAAATTGCCCAGGTGACCGTGATCCGTGGAGAACAGCAGGGCAAAATCTGGTTCCAGGATCTGTTCAACCACCCCGAGTTGGACATCGCCCTGCGTGGCGGAGACCGCATTCTGGTGGAATCAGACAGCCGCTCTTTCACCGCCCTTGGGGCAACCAGCGCCCAGGCGCGGGTACCATTTGAAAGCCAGGATCTTTCGGCGCTTGAGGCGATTGCACAGGTGGGCGGGTTGATTTCAACCAGCTCTGATCCGACGGGGGTGTTTATCTTCCGCAACGAGCCAGCCGCCATTGCCAATCAGGTGCTGGGCCGGGACGATCTGATCGGCGCCCAGCGTATGGTCTATGTGCTGAACCTTACCCAACCAAATGGTTTGTTTATTGCGCGTGACTTTGTGGTCCGTGACGAAGACACCCTCTATGTCACCGAAGCGCCCTATGCGCAGTGGACCAAGACGATCTCGCTCTTGGCCAGCCCATTGACGCCGCTTGCCAGTGTGGAGACCTTGTTTGGCAGCTGAACACATGACCAGCCCGACAGACAGACCCCAAGCCGGGAGCCAAGGCTCCCGGCTTTTTGTTTACAATGGTGGCTTTATCACCCAGCCGCGAATTCGGCGCATTCTGGATCTGGCGGGCTATCACACCCGCCTGGGCCTGCCCCAGCAAGACGACCTGATCGGCATCTGGGGCAACTCTCCCACCGCCCATCGCGGCCGAGCCATCGCCGAGAAGCGCGGCGTCAGCCTGCTGCATGTCGAAGATGCCTTCCTGCGCTCGATCCACCCGGCCCGCGCCAGCAAAGAGCCCCCCCTGGGGCTGCTGTTGGATCGCAAGGGAGTGCATTTTGACCCAGCTCAGCCCTCTGACCTGGAAGATATCCTGGCCACGCACCCACTGGACGACAGCCAGATGATGCGCCGGGCCCGCAACGCCATTGGCCGCATAGAAGACGCCCACCTAAGCAAATACAACGCCTTTTCCGCCAATGCCCCGGTGCCGGATCCCGGATATGTTCTGGTGGTGGACCAGCTGCGCGGCGATGCATCCGTGACCGCCTCCAAGGCCAACCGTGCCCGTTTTTGCGAGATGCTGGTCTTTGCGCAGCAGGAACACCCCGGCGCGCGCATTCTGATCAAGACCCACCCGGAAACAGCTGCGGGCAAGAGACCGGGGCATTTCACCACCAAAGACACCCAGGGCCGGATAGAGATGTTCAGCGCACCAATCTCCCCCTGGCCGCTGCTGGAAGGGGCGATTGCAGTCTATACCGTTTCATCACAGCTGGGGTTTGAGGCCATCCTGGCCGGGCACAGGCCCCGCGTCTTTGGCCAGCCCTTCTATGCCGGCTGGGGTCTGACCGAAGACGAAGAGCCCCTGGCGCGCCGCCAACGCAGGCTGACGCGGGCGCAATTGTTTTCCGCAGCGATGTTTCTCTATCCAACCTGGTACGATCCCTTTACCGATCAGCTTTGCCAACTGGAGCGGGTGATCGACATGCTGGAGGCCCGCACCCGTGCCTGGCGTCAGGATCGCGTCGGCTGGAGCGCCTCGGGCATGCGGCTGTGGAAGCGCAAACCGCTGCAGGGCTTCTTTGGCCAGTACAAAAAGCTACATTTCACCGATGACTGCGAAACCGCGCGCAAGACCGGCCGCAACTGGATGGTCTGGGCCAGTAAGGCCGATGCCGAAATCCATGCCGGGGCAAGCCGGGTCGAGGATGGCTTTCTGCGCTCGCGCGGGTTGGGGGCGGATCTGGTGCCGCCGCTCTCGTTGGTCGTGGACCGGCAGGGTATCTACTACGATCCACAGCAGCCCTGTGATTTGGATGACCTGATCACGCAACGCGCCGATCTTGGCCCGGCGGAGGCCCTACGCGCCGAAGCCCTGATCCAGCAACTGATCCGCCACAGCCTGTCAAAATACAACCTGCCCGACATCCAGACCGACCTACCCGATCTGCCCGCCGGGCATCGCATTCTGGTGCCAGGTCAGGTGGAAGACGATGCTTCGATCACTGCCGGATGTAGCCGCATCAATACCAACCTGGCCCTGCTGCGCGCCACCCGTAAGGCCAACCCAAAGGCCGTCATCATCTACAAACCCCATCCCGATGTCGAAGCAGGCCTGCGCAACGGCGGCCTGATGGCACAAGGGATCCCCGAGGGGCTAGCCGATGTGGTAGCCAGCAACTGCGATGCCATGGCGCTGCTGGATGTGGTGCAGGAGGTCTGGACCATGACCTCTTTGCTAGGGTTTGAAGCGCTGCTGCGCGGCGTCAAGGTGACCACCCTGGGCCTGCCCTTTTATGCCGGCTGGGGGCTGACACACGACCACCGCCCCGCCCCGCCCTGGCGCCAGGCCCGCCCAGATCTGTTGGGGCTGGCACATGCGGTGCTGATTGATTATCCGCGCTATTTTGATCCAGTCACCCGTCAGCCCTGCCCCCCCGAAGTGGTGGTCGAGCGACTGATATCTGGCGCCCTGCCACAACCTGGACTGGGCAACCGGGGGCTGGCCAAACTGCAAGGGGCCTTTGCCACCTATGCGCATCTATGGCGACGCGGCTAAAGCTTGCCGCCTTCATTTGATTTCATATGTTTTGGATGGGCAAAACCGATCCCCTCTTTTGCCCGACATGCCCTAGCGGCTGTGATGCGGTAGCCGTCACCTCGGAGCAGGCGGGGCAGTGTCAGGTCGGGCGGCGCCAGCGATGTAGCACATCGCCCCCAACCGCCCGGGTCTCAATCAGATCAAACCGGCTTGCAGCCTCCAGACTGTGCAGCCCCAGCGCACCAATCGACGGCAGACCTTCTGCGCCAATACCCAGCCCAGCGGTAAAGCCGATCAGCTCATCCACCAGATCAAAAGCCAGGAGCGAGGCCGCAAGCGCGCTGCCACCTTCACAAAAGAGCCGCGTCAGACCGGCATAGCCCAGCTGCTGCAATAGATCCTGTGGATCCAGCTGAACACCACGGCTGGCACAGGGCAGCAGCCGCGCGCCAAGCCCCTCCCAGGCCTGCCTGCGTTCAACATCAGCGCCCGCCCCATGGCATAGCCACAGCGGCACCTCGGCGGCAGAGGTCGCCAATTGGCTGATCAGCGGCAGATCGAGGTTCCGTGACACCACCACCCGCACCGGCTGATGGGCAACCCCAAGATCGCGCACCGTCAGTGATGGATCATCCGCCCGCGCCGTACCAGCCCCTACCATGACCGCATCATGACGCGCCCGCATGGCATGGACTTCGCGGCGGGCCTCGGGACCGGTGATCCATTTGCTCTGGCCGGATCCTGTGGCGATACGGCCATCAAAACTGCTGGCCAGCTTCAGCGTCACCAGTGGGCGGCCCAGTTCCGTCTTGAAGAAAAACCCAGCATGATCGCGGGCGGCCTCCTCTGCCAGAACCCCGACAGTGACCTCGATCCCGGCCTGGCGCAGCCTTTCGAACCCCTGGCCTGAAACCCGTGGATCACTATCGCCAACTGCCGCGACCAGTCGCGAAATCCCCGCCTTGATCAACGCTTCGGCGCAGGGGGGTGATTTGCCCTGATGCGAACAGGGCTCCAGCGTGACATAGGCGGTGGCCCCTCGCGCTAGTTCTCCGGCCTGGATCAGTGCCTCGACCTCAGCATGGGGGCGACCTCCGGGCTGGGTCCAGCCGCGGCCGACAATCCATCCCTCGCGTACCAGCACACAGCCAACCGCCGGGTTGGGCCAGCAATTGCCCTGCCCCCGCCGCCCCAACGACAGCGCCAACGCCATATACCGTGTATCTGTATCTGCCATCTGATCACCGCCTATTTCTGATCTTGCCCCTACATAGCCCCACACCCCAGTGATGAGAAGTGCAGCACCCAGCAGTATTTCACCGCCCCTGCAACCGGATCATACGGGTAACAATAGCCCGCAGAAAAAACGCAGCAAGCCCTGGGCCTGCTGCGTGTCGTCGGCGTCAGCCGTCTTAGCCCCTATTAATCACCGGGGGCATCCGGGCGCAGTTCATGAACAAAATCTTCGAAATCATCCGCAGCCTGGAAATTCTTGTAAACGCTGGCAAAGCGCACATAGGCCACCGTATCAATCCGGGCCAAGGCTTCCATCACGATTTCACCAATCTTGCTGGAAGAGATATCCGTCTCGCCCATGCTTTCCAACCGCCGGACAATACCAGAGATCATCTGGTCGATCCGCTCTGGGTCGATGGGGCGTTTCTGCATTGAAATACGGATCGAGCGTTCAAGTTTGTCCCGGTCAAAATCTTCCCGCTTACCGTTGGTTTTCACCACGACCAAATCGCGCAACTGCACCCGTTCATAGGTCGTGAAGCGGCCGCCACAGGCCGGACAAAACCTGCGCCGACGGATCGAAACATGATCCTCGGCGGGACGCGAGTCCTTTACTTGAGTGTCGATATTCCCGCAAAACGGACAGCGCATTTGCCGATCCCCTTATCCCAATACCCGTTAATTGTGCTTAGTTGCGCACATTTATCCACAACTATAGGGCAGACGCTAGGAATTGGGTAGAGGGGAAATTCAACCGCTAAATCAGCCAAGTTACGCGCTGAGATGCGCCAGAATTTTGCGCTGGTGGGGCGCTTGGCGGTGTTCAAACAGATAGACGCCCTGCCAGGCGCCCAGGCCCAGGGTGCCGTCGCTGATCGGGATAGACAGGCTCACCGGCATCATCGCCGCCTTGATATGGGCGGGCATATCGTCGGGGCCTTCATAGGTATGGCGCAGATAGCCCATCGAGGGATGATCCGAGGGTGGCACAAGCCGGGTAAAAAAGGCCTGCAGATCTGTCTGCACCTCGGGGTCGGCGTTTTCTTGGATCAGAAGCGAACAGGAGGTATGGCGCACAAACAGGGTCAGCAGCCCCGAACTCAGCCCCCCAACACTGGCCAGCCAGCGCCGCAGATCAGCGGTGAGTTCATAGAGACCGGGCCCCTGGGTGCGGATTTCAAATTCATGCTGCATGCTACAGAACTGCCCCGGGCGCGCTGTCAGTTAATAGGGTAGAACAGATCTTCTAGCCGGTCGGTGCAATAGTTGCGCGCCGTCGCCGCATTCAGGTTGTCACCAACGGCCTTCACGCTCAGCGATAGGCGCGGCTGGGTGTCGCTGCCCGGTGGCGGCGTCAGCGAAAACTGAACCGATTTGCGCTTTGGTCGGGTCACCGAAGGCCCAATGCCTTGCCAGATGTAAATCCGCTGGGTTGCCTTGGTGCGCAGCTCGCGCAGGGCAAAATCACCGATACCACACCAATAATCCTGCGCCCCAGATCCAACCTGGCTGACAACCTCCCAGACACCATCAGAAACCGGAAAGACCTCATGTCGGTTCCAGGCCCACCAGGCCTGCGCCCCCATCGGAACCCCGGCCAGAAAAAGCAGGATAGCCGCTCGTGCTGTGCCTTTGCGCAGCCTAGTTCGCATGTTGTTTCTCACAGCTCCCCCTTGGCATCACGCCAGTTGGTGACAGATCGGTATCGGACCAGATCGCACATGCGCCCAACGCCCCCTGCCTCTTTGCCCATCATGCCAGCCATCAAAACCCAACCGGCAACTGATTGCAAAGGTCAAACGCATCGCGCACCGACATGGTATCCCCCCGCGCCAACCCATTGACGTTGCCATATGGGCGCGCATCTAAACCATTGACCAGCGCAGGCTGCAGGGTGAACTGCACCGCCGAGCGCCGGTTTGTTGTCTTGCTTGCAGCAAGTGCCCGGGAAATAGTCAGCGGTGCCTGCCAGGGGGCCTTTAGCGCGCGCCGGGCGTAATCTCCCGCCCCGCACCAATACAGCCGCCCTGGGCCGCCACTGCGCGGAATAACCTCAAAGATCGCCTCTGATACAGGGTTGACCCGGCTGCCGTCTCTGGAGGTAAAGGCCTCAGCCGGGGCAGCAAGGGTCAAGCCAACCGCGCAGCACAAGGCCATTTTAAAGCGAACTGACCGACGGCCTGAACCGACAGCCGTTGTTGTGGCACATTTCATGACAGCCCCCAAGTCACCCTCTGGGGCACGTTACTCCGCCCCCCTTGCAGCAGATCATTTAGGGCGGACGAAATCATTTCAACATCTTTTTGACCTGATCAGTTATATCGAACAGGGAACTGGTCACAATAGTTGCGGGCCTGTTGCACCGACATACGATCGCCCGGCTTGATCCCCAGGGCCAGCCATCCCTGTGGCGCCGGGGCGACATCTACCTTGTCGGGCGACAGGGTGAATTGCGCTGCAGAACGACGCCCCGTGGTGACACTCTGGCCGCGCCCGCGTACCACATAGACCAGATCACGCCAGCCCGCCCCCTTTACCCGGCGGGCATATTCCGATGCGCCACACCAGAAATCGCCAAAGCTGCCAGAGCTCTTTGGAATGACTTCAAAGACCACATCATCCACGGGGTTAACCCGCACGCCACGCGGTGTGGTAAAGGCATCAGCGCCGACCGGCACCAATAGGGCCGCCGTCATAGCGGTGGCAATAAGTTGCTTTTTCATCAATCAATTTCCCTTGCTTGCCTCCTACATAGGAAAACAGCCTGCGGGTTCCAAGGGGAACACCCCAAGGAACAACGCAGGACTGGGAAAATACGCATCGTAATGCGCCATCACGCCAAGAGGCATTGGGAGGGGGCGCCGTCGGGGGCAGCCCAGGCCCTAGTCCGCCTTACGCGCAGCCGGGCCGGGAAAGGGGATGATTTCGGCGCCCAACCCCTTGCCTAGGCTTTGCTCCAGGATACTCAGAACCGCCTCATCCGGGGCGCTGCCATGATCCTGGCCAAACCGTTCACGCGCCTGCGAGCGCAGCAAATCGCGCGCCGGTTCCGGCTCCATCGCCTTGAGGGCATCGCCCTGCTCTTTCAGCGCGGCAACCATGAATTCATTGGCATTGGTCAGAGTTTGCAGTGTTCTGAGCTGATCTTCCAGCGCTTCCAGCGCTTCCAGCGCCGTGGTCAGATTTTGATTTGCAGACATCGGTCCCCCAAAGGCGGTGCGTGTAAGACAACAGGTGCAAGAGGAGTGTAAACGCGCCAAAGGCCCCGCGACAAGGGGAAAGGTTAACGAATGGTTAACTCAGGGTGTCTCTGCCGTGCTCGGGCTTTGCCATCGGCACCGCCCCTGCCGGGGACCAATCGAGAAACCGTGCCTGTAAATCTGCATCCGGCACCAGACAGGCGCTGTTGCGGCCAAACAGGCGATACCGATTTCGGGCCACAGCATGATACAGCAAATCTTTAACGCAGGAGGGCAAGAAACGGCATATCCCCAGCACAGGCCAGCCCCCCGGCAAAGCCCGCATTGCGGCCGCAAAGGCATCCAGCCGCTGATAGGTCTGGCCACCCACAACCACCAGCATGGTGTCAAACCCATCCTGTGGCAGGCCAAGATCGCGGAAAAGTCTCTGGCCCAGTTCTGACTGCGCCGTGGCAAAGAAAAAGCGCTGCATCCTGTCATGGCGCAGCATGAAGCGAAAGAAATGCGAACACAGCACACATTCCCCATCAAAGACGATGAGGTCTATAGCCGGAAGCTCTGCTTCAGGTCTTGAGACGCCTATATGGGTATCAACCTCGTTCAGGCAGCTATCCCCAGATACGCCCGGCGGTGACGCAGGGCTGTTTTCTAACTCGGCCAAACACTTTCAATTGAGAAGCCTAATTCCAGCCTACTCGTTAGCGCTCGTATTCATAGAAAAAAGGCGCCCCCTAACGGGAACGCCTGCTGAATTTATTGATCAAGGAAGCTGCGCAGCTTGCGGCTTCGGCTGGGGTGCTTCAGTTTCCTGAGCGCCTTGGCCTCAATCTGGCGGATCCGTTCGCGGGTCACGCTGAACTGCTGGCCGACCTCTTCCAGCGTATGATCGGTGTTCATCCCGATGCCAAAGCGCATCCGCAGAACCCGTTCTTCGCGCGGGGTGAGCGAGGCCAGAACCCGTGTGGTCGTTTCCTTGAGGTTTTCCTGAATGGCGCTGTCCAGCGGCAGCACGGCATTCTTGTCCTCGATGAAATCGCCCAGCTGGCTGTCTTCCTCGTCGCCGATCGGGGTTTCGAGAGAGATCGGCTCCTTGGCGATCTTCATCACCTTGCGGACCTTCTCGAGCGGCATCTGCAGTTTTTCGGCCAGCTCTTCCGGGGTCGGCTCGCGGCCGATTTCATGCAACATCTGGCGACCGGTGCGGACCAGCTTATTGATGGTTTCGATCATATGCACCGGAATACGGATGGTGCGCGCCTGATCCGCGATCGAGCGAGTGATCGCCTGACGGATCCACCATGTGGCGTAGGTCGAGAACTTGTAACCGCGACGGTATTCGAACTTGTCGACCGCCTTCATCAGGCCGATGTTGCCTTCCTGAATGAGGTCGAGGAACTGCAGCCCGCGGTTGGTGTATTTCTTGGCGATGGAGATCACGAGGCGCAGGTTGGCCTCGACCATTTCCTTCTTGGCCTGACGGGCTTCTTTTTCGCCCTTCTGAACCTGTTGCACGATGCGGCGGAATTCCGAGATGTCGAGACCGACATACTGGCCCACCTGCGCCATGTCGGCGCGCAGCTCTTCGACCTTTTCGGTCGAACGCTCGATGAACATCTGCCAGCCACGGCCCGGCTTTTCGCCCATTTCCGCCAACCAGTTCGGATCAAGTTCGCGGCCGCGATAGGCCTCGACAAATTCACGACGGTTGATGCGGGCCTGGTCGGCCAGCTTTACCATGGCACTGTCAATCTGCATGACCCGGCGGTTGATGCCGTACAGCTGGTCGATCAGCGCATCAATCCGGTTGTTGTGCAGATGCAGCCCGTTCACCAGCTCAACAATTTCAGAGCGCAGGGACTGGTAGGTCGCCTCGTCGCCTTTGCTGAAAGAGCCGTCTTCATTCAGGGTGGCCGAAATCCGGCTGTCCTGCATTTCCGACAGCTGGGAGAAATCGGTGGAGATCCGCTCCAGTGTGGTAAGCACGCGGTCCTTCAGCGCCGCTTCCATCGCGGCCAGGGACATATTGGCCTGCTCGTCTTCGTCGTCCTCATCGTCATCGGCAATCGGATTGCCATCCGCGTCGAGTTCGGGTCCGGTATCCTTGGCAGGCTGGGCAGCCGGAGCAGCCCCTGGCGTTACCGGCACCACCGGTTCTGCCGCTTCGCCCTCTTCATCCAGCTGATTGCCAAAGGTCGCCTCAAGGTCGATCACATCGCGCAGCAAAATGTCTTCGGACAGAAGTTCGTCATGCCAGATAGTGATGGCCTGAAAGGTCAGCGGGCTTTCGCACAAGCCCGCAATCATGGTGTTGCGACCGGCCTCGATCCGCTTGGCGATGGCGATTTCGCCTTCGCGGCTTAGCAGTTCGACGGTGCCCATCTCGCGCAGGTACATGCGCACGGGGTCATCGGTACGGTCCAGTTTTTCCGAAGCGGTGCCAGCAACCGCAACCTCACGCGGGCTATCGGCAGAGACCAGTTCAGTTGACCCTTTCTGGTCGTCCTCGTCGACTTCTTCATCTTCGATAATATTGATGCCCATCTCGGACAGCATCGACATCACATCTTCGATCTGCTCCGAGCTGACCTGATCGGGCGGCAGCACCTGGTTCAGCTGATCATAGGTGATGTAGCCCTTTTCACGGGCTTCAGCGATCATCTTCTTGACCGCAGTCTGGCTCATATCCAGCGTGATTTCAGCGTCCTGATCGTCAGGCTTACGGTCGTCGTTATCTTTGGCGGCCATTCATTGCTCCCTAAGAGGCTGGGCGATTCGGATACCGAATCATTAGCGCGATCGTGTGATTCGTCACCCGGTTTAGCGAATTTTCTTTGGCTCTTCCTTAGCAAAACGACTCGCGGATGCCACGAATCACTTTTCAGAGAAACCAATCCTGTCCAAAAGGGCACCAAAAGCGTCAAGTTCCTCGCGGTCGAGGCGCGCGCCGTTTTCGCCCACATCAAAGTTGGCCTTGTCCTCATTTTCACTGCGTACGGCTCGGTTTCGCGCCTCTGCCGCCTGTTTCAGGCGCCAGGTCAAGGCCTCATCCGCCAAGCCAGTCAGGTCCTCTTCGGCCTCGGCAAGTTCAGCATCCAATCCCAGCACGGCCTCCAGTTTGGCGAATTCTTCGGCCAGGGTTTGGCGCGCAGCATCAAAATCACTGGGCCTGCGTAGGCAGGGGATGATAGCCACATGGCCAAGGGCCATCAGATTTTCAAGGGCCTGGGGGCCAAGGTTTTCCAGGATGCGCTGTTTCAGGGTCTGTGGTGCATCAATACCATAGCGCAAGACCTGATCGCGCAGCCGCCCCAGATCGGGATCCTGGCAGGGCATCCGCTCTAGGTTGCTTTCAAATTCCCCAATCACATCTGGCGTTGTAATGGCCACCGCCAGCACCACGGCTTCGCGCACCCGAACTAGGCCAGCGTCATCAGCCGCCACCACGACAGAGCTGCGGGTGCTGGCCATGGGTGCAGGTGTTGCCCCCTGCCCCTTCCAGGGTTTGCGCATGCCATCACCAAAGCCTCCCTTGCGGCCAAATTTGCCGCTGCCGCTCTTCCAGCTGTCACCGCCAGGCGGGTTAAGGAAATCACGATCCCCGCCTTCGGGGCGATTTCCGCGAAACAGATCCCAACGCAGATCACGGATATCATCGCCATAGTGTTTGCGGATCGAGGGGTCCCGGATCAGTTTGATCTTTTCACGCAGCGCCTTGTCCAGCGCCGCTTTGCGCTCGGGGCTGTCAAACACCTTGCCTTCGGTTTCGCGCTGCCACAGCAGCTTGACCATCGGCATCGCCTGATCCAGCACCGCCTGCACCGCCTCGGGGCCTTTGGCCTTGATCAAATCATCCGGATCCTGCCCATCCGGCATAATGGCAAAGCGCAGCGATTTGCCCGCCTGCAACAGCGGCAGCGCCAGGTCGATCACCCGCATCGCGGCGCGCAGCCCCGCAGTATCGCCATCCAGCGCGATGATCGGCTCATCCGCCATGCGCCATATCATCTGCAGCTGGTTTTCCGTCACCGCCGTGCCCAGCGGCGCCACCGAGGACTGAAAGCCCCCCTCGGACAGGGCAATGACATCCATGTAGCCCTCGGCAACAATCAGCGGCGTACCCCGCCCAGCGGCGGCGCGAGCGGGCGCGTGGTTATACAGGCTGCGCCCCTTGTCAAAGAGATCCGTTTCGGGGGAGTTCAGATATTTGGCATTATCATTGGGATCCATGGCGCGGCCACCAAAGGCAATGGCGCGGCCTCGGGCATCACGGATCGGAAACATGATCCGATTGCGGAAGGTATCATAGGGCTTGCCACCCTTGGTCGAGGCCTTGGCCAGGCCGGCGGCAAGGATCAGATCTTCGGGCACGTTCTTGCCGCGCAGGTGATCCCACAGGTTTTGCCAGCCGTCCGGCGCAAAACCAATTTCCCAGCGTTCCAGCGCCGGTGGCGTCAGCCCGCGCCGCTGCAGGTAGCTGCGCGCCATGCTGCCATTGCCGGTCTTCAGTTGCAGGCGGAAGAACTGCACTGCCTGTTCCATCACATCAATCAGCAGCGTGCGGCGGTCCTGTTTCTGCTGGGCCTTTGGATCGCGCGCCGGCAGTTCCATACCCGCCTCGCGCGCCAGAATTTCTACCGCCTCCATAAAGCCGACATTTTCGGTTTCCTGGATGAATTTCAGCGCGTCTCCCTTGGCCTGACAGCCAAAGCAATAATAGTACCCCTTGCGATCATCCACATGAAAAGAAGCGCTTTTTTCGTGATGAAAAGGACATGGAGCCCAAAGGTCCCCCTTGCCAACATTGGATTTGCGCTGATCCCACATGACTTTGCGCCCGACAACATCTGCAATGCTGACGCGGCTGCGCAATTCATCCATGAATCCAGGTGTCAAAGACATATCAGTTCGTTTTCAGCTGTGCCGACAGGGGCAGTACAGGGACCGTAGTGCCGGCGGATTAGGGGCGATTATGAGAAACCAACACCCCGGGGTTGGCAGTTTCAACCACGGTTGGCAGCCCGCTGTGAAAAACGGGCTCTGGGGATCAGTTCGTTTTGAGTTGTTGCTTCATCGCCTGAATCTGATCCCAGTTTTCCAGGCACTGCTGCTCCATCAGGGGGCCAAACTCGGTTGCCTTCAGATCGCGGCGCTTCATGGCATAGATATGCCCAGTGAGCTGCGGGATCGCCTTGGAATACTGCTCGGGCCACTCTGGGTTGCTGTCCAGGATAACCTGCTCCACATCTGCCTGGGAAACCCTATCCAGACGCGCGGCCTGAACTGCGGCCATGACTTGGCCTTGGTACTTGCAGCTATCTTCTTTATTTTCAGCAGCATAGGCAGGCGCTGCCAAAAGAGCAACGGCAAGGGTGATGCGGATCATGGATCGCTCCCGGAATCAGTTGATGATTGAGGCAGATTACCCGCGCGCCGCCCGCGCTTCCATCGCTGTTTTGAGATCATGGTACATTGTCCGCGCCATAGAGCGGAACACCATGATCTGAAAGCAATCTTCCTCTAGTCGACAAATTGACGCCTGCATATGCTTTGCCTCGGTGCGCAGGGCCGCCCCGACACCAAAGGCCGAAAGCCGCAGATCCACCGGACAGAGCCGCGCCAGCACCTCTTCGGCGCCCAGACCCGCTAGCTGCATCACGGCCCAGCCCTGGCTTTGGTCTGTCAGGGCGGCGTATTGCGCCAGTGTCGCCTCCGGCTCGACTCCCATAAGCAGCCCCAGATCCCGGCCGAACCAAAGCGCGCGCGCCTCCTCACGTTGACAAGAGCCACCGATGGGCGGAAATCCCAGCCCATGTGCCGCCTGCAACGCGGCATCCAACGCCACCTGCTGGCCGCGAAAGGGCGCCAGGGTCGTCATGGGAACAGCCCGCCCCTCTCGCAGGGAGACAGTGCCAATGTTCAACGACGCCAGGCCGTCGCAAGCGGTTTTTGCAAGCAGATCAACCACGCATCCGTTCTCCTTCTGGGTCAAAAAACACCGGTTCCACCACCTGACACAGGGCATCAATTCCGCGCATATGATCCACCAGCCGGATCTCATCCCCGATACGCGCCGCGCCCTGTTTCAGAAAGCCCAAAGCAATCATATGCCCCAACAGCGGCGAAAACCCTACCGAGGTGACATAGCCCTGATCCTGGATCCGCTCTACCGGGGCCTCCGGGTCAAACAGGTGGGCACCCGCGCTCAGCTCCTGGACCGCACCGATCGGCTTCAGTCCCACCAGCTGCATCCGATCTGGTGCCATCAGACCGGGACGCTGTGCCATGGCCTTGCCGATGAAGTCCTTTTTCTGTGACATCATCCCCTGCATGCCAAGATCCTGCGCCGTCACCGTACCGTTGATTTCGGCATGCGTGACAAAGCCCTTCTCGATCCGCAGCACATTCAACGCCTCCATCCCGTAGGCGCCGCCGCCCAGCGCCTCGGCGCGCTCCAGCAGGGTGCGAAACAGGCTGTCGCCATAACAGGCCGGCAGGGCAAGCTCATAGGCCTCTTCTCCCGAGAAAGAGATCCGGAACAGCCGCCCCTTGATGCCGCCGAGCGTAACCGCGCCACAGGCCATAAAGGGCCAGTCCCCAGGCGTCAGCGGCTGATCCAGCAGATCGTTCAGCAGGGCCCGCGATTTTGGCCCGGCAATGGCAAACTGCGCCCAGTGTTCGGTCACCGAGGTAAGGCGCAGATCCCACTCCGGGTGCAGCACCTGGGTGATAAATTCCAGATGCGCCATCACCTCACCCGCCGCTGCCGTCGTGGTGGTCATCACATAATGCGTATCCCCCAGCCGCGCACAGGTGCCATCATCCATGACAAACCCGTCTTCGCGCAGCATCAGCCCATAGCGCACGCGGCCCTGCCTGAGAGTGCTAAATGTGTTGGTATAGACAAAATCCAGCAGCTTGGCCGCATCCGGTCCCTGGATATCAATCTTGCCCAGGGTGGACACATCACAGACCCCCACCGACTGGCGCACCGACATGATTTCTCGATCACAGGCCTGACGCCAGTTGGTTTCACCGGGTTTGGGAAAATAGGCCGCCCGGTACCAAAGCCCCACCTCCACCTGGCTGGCGCCACGCTCCTCGGCAACCACATGCGAGGGTACAAAGCGCTGCGGTTTGAACCCCTGATCCGCCGCCCCGGCCCCCATGGCGCCGATGGCCACCGGCACAAAAGGCGGACGAAAGGTCGTTGTGCCGGTCTCGGGGATGGAACGTCCGGTGACATCTGCCAGCACCGCCAGGGCGGCCACGTTGGAATTCTTGCCCTGATCGGTTGCCATGCCTTGGGTGGTGTAGCGCTTCATATGCTCGACAGAACGAAAGTTCTCATCCGCCGCCTGGGTGACATCCTTGACAGTGACGTCATTCTGAAAATCAAGCCAGGCCCGCCCCTTGCCCGGCACCGCCCAAAGCGGCGCAATGCGATAGGGCTGATCTTCGGCCTCTGGCAGATGCACCGCCGCAATCGCCCCCAGCCCAAGCTCTGCCAGTACAGCAACCGCCGCAGCCGCCCCCTCGCTCAGCGCTGCATGGGTGGAAAAACTGCCATTGCAAGCACCAACCGCCCGCATCCCCGGCACCGCGCCGGTCTGCGGCACAAAGGCCAGCAGCTCACGCCGCCAACTGGGCCGCGCATTCAAATGGCAGGTCAAATGCAGCGAAGGATTCCACCCACCCGACATGGCAAGGCAATCACTCTGGATCCGCTCTTCCCCCCGCACAGAACGCACGGTGATGCTCTCCAACCGCTTGGAACCACTGGTATTGCAGACCTGCGCCCCCTTCATCACCGGATAGAGGTCACTGTCGGGAGCATCATGGCGGCTGTCGATGACTGCGGCCAGATGCACCCCGGCAGCGACCAGATCGCGGGCCGTGCGATGGGCATCATCATTGTTGGCAAACAGCGTCACCCGCTCTCCCGGTGTGACACCCCACCGGTTGAGATAGGCGCGTACCGCCCCCGCCATCATGATGCCGGGCCGGTCATTGTTGCGAAAGGCCACCGGGCGCTCGATCGCACCCGCAGCCAGAATGCAGTGCTTGGCTACGATACGCCAGAAACACTCCCGCGGGCGCTGGCTGCCCTTCAGCGAATGCTGTCGTGGCAGATGATGCCCAACCCGCTCCAGCGCGCCATAAGTGCCGTGATCATAGACCCCTGTCACCGCTGTGCGCCGCATGATCCGGACATTGTCCAGCTGCTGCAGCTCAACCTCTGCCTCCTGCAGCCAGATCTGCGCCGGCTTGCCGTCAATCTCTTCCTCTTCCGCCAAAAGACGCCCACCCAGGCGGATGTCTTCCTCCAGAAGCAAGACATCCGCACCCGCGCGTCCCGCCGTCAAAGCTGCCATCACCCCCGCAGGCCCGGCACCAACCACCAGCAGATCACAAAACCCATAGGCCTTTTCATAGCGATCCGTATCCGCAAGCCCCGACAAGGCCCCAAGCCCCGCCGCGCGACGGATCATCGGCTCATAAAGCTTCTCCCAAAAGGCTGCGGGCCACATGAAGGTCTTGTAGTAAAATCCAGCGCCCAAAAATGGCGCAGCCAGATTATTGACCGCCATCACGTCATGCT
This sequence comes from Pseudophaeobacter flagellatus, assembly GCF_021228235.1. GTDB lineage: Bacteria > Pseudomonadota > Alphaproteobacteria > Rhodobacterales > Rhodobacteraceae > Pseudophaeobacter > Pseudophaeobacter flagellatus. The sequence goes on along the minus strand of NZ_JAJQRG010000005.1, from coordinate 320,096 downwards.
CGACCGAGGGCCAGCAATTTTGACTGCGCGCCTCCAGCCCCTCATAGAGCTCCTGCGTGGTCGCCCGCTGGTTGGGGTCCTGCACCGGACCCGCGCCCAGCGTGACCAGCGCATTCGGCTCCTCGCTGCCCGCCGTCAGAATGCCGCGCGGGCGATGATACTTGAATGACCGGGCCACCAGATGAATATCATTGGCCAGCAAAGCCGCCGCCAGCGTCTCCCCGGCGCGCCCCATCAGATGCCGCCCATTAAAGGTGAAGTTCACCGGCTTGGCCCCCGCGCCCTGCCCCTTGCCAGCAATCCTCATGCGCCCGCCCCCAGTGCTGTATCCCGGGCCAGAACCACCTCTAAAACCGAATGGTTCACGGTATCGCGGGTCACCTGCAGCCAGCTGCCACAGCCCATCTCGTGATACCAAAGCTCCGCCAAAGGCCCCGCAGGATTTTCCCGCAGGTTCACATAGGCATGCCAGGCCTCCGGCTCAGCCGCCGCAAGCGGTCGTACCAGCGCGGCCCCCTTGTAAGAAAACTCTCGGCGATCGCGCGCGCCGCATAACGGACAGTGGATCCTCATGTCAGACGCTCCTGCTTCATCTTACCCAAGATACCTCCGCCGGAGGCATCCAGCCAAAGCCCCAAATACCTAGTGGAGATTGTGTTGCGCACCGGTCCCCTCCTCGTCCATCAATCCATGGCCTGTGCTGAAACGATCCAACCGGAACTTTGCCGCCGGCCCATGTGGCCGGTCTGTTGCGATAAGATGGGCATAGGCATTGCCCGATCCCGGCGTCGCCTTGAACCCGCCGTAACACCAACCACAGTTGAGATAGAGCCCCGCAATCGGAGAGTGATCTATGATCGGGGATCCATCCGGCGTCATGTCCATGATCCCGCCCCAGCTGCGCAGCAACCGCGCCTTGCTGATGGCGGGCACCATGGCCAGGCAGGTTTCCATCGTGTGTTCCACCATCGGCAGATTGCCACGGGCCGCGTAAGAGCTGTAAAAGTCCAGATAGCTGCCAAAGACCAAGCCGCCCTTGTCGGACTGACTAATATAGAGATGCCCCTCGGCAAAGGTGACCACGTGATCCACCAGCGGCTTGATCCCTTCGGTGACAAAGGCCTGCAGGACATGGCTTTCGATTGGTAAGGTCAGCCCCGCCAGGGCCGCGACCTGAGAGCTGCGCCCGGCCGCCGCCAGCGCCACTTTTTTGGCGCGGATCGGGCCACGCGCAGTCTGCACCCCGGTGACCCTGCCACCTTCGACGTCGATGCCGGTGACTTCACAGTTCTGTATCAGATCGACGCCGCGCATATCGGCGCCACGGGCAAAGCCCCAGGCCACCGCATCATGGCGAGCGGTCCCAGCGCGGCGCTGCAACAGCCCGCCCATGATCGGGAAACGGTTGTTGTCAAAATTCAGATAGGGCACCAGCCTGCGCACCGCATCTCGGTCCAGCAGCTCGGCGTCGTCTCCCTGATTGATGATGGCATTGCCACGGCGCACGATGGCATCGCGCTGGCCATCGTTGTGAAACAGATTGATCATGCCGCGCTGCGACATCATCGCATTATAGTTCAGCTCTTGTTCCAATCCTTCCCATAACCGCAGCGAATGCGAATAGAATTCGGAATTTCCCGGCAGATAATAATTGGCCCGCACGATGGTGGTATTGCGCCCGACATTGCCACCGCCGAGATAGCCCTTTTCCAGCACCGCAATATTGGTGATCCCGTGTTCCGCGGCCAGGTAATAGGCCGTGGCCAGACCATGGCCACCGCCACCGATGATCACCACATCATATTCGCGCTTAGGCTCCGGGTCGCGCCACTGCGGGCCCCAGCCCCTGTTGCCGGTCAGCCCCTCTTTGAGCACCCGCCATCCCGAAAACCGCATCACATATCCCCCCCCTGGCTATCGCCCCTTTGCCCAGTGCCCCCCCGGGCTGCCTGCCATTGGTCGGCCCTGGGTAAGCCTGTGATATTGCTAGCCCCAATACCGCAGAAGGCCTAGCCCCCGATTGAAAGAATACGGCAACCGGCAAGCTCCTGCCTGCACTTGACCCCATAATAGGCAGTTATGTCTAGTACGGATTACCCATCAGGTGAAACAAGCAGAACAGGCCGAAACCGCAGACAGATGGCGCAGCGCAGCGCGCAAGGCCAGGACAAAAAAGCGGCGCACCATTGGCGCGCCGCTTCTTGTCATGACGGTTTCGAGCTAGACCAGATCGCCTGAACTCAAAGCCCTTTGGCCCGGTAGCTGGCGGCAACCTTGGTGATCGAGACCAGATAGGCAGCGGTGCGCAAATCCGTCACATCGTCGCGGTCATGCCAGACCTCGCGCATTGACTGATAGGCAATCCGCATGGTGTCATCGAGCCCCGAGCGTACCAGCTCCAGCTCATCGGCGCCGCGCAGGTACTTTTGCTTGAAGTTGTCGCTCAGGCTCCAGGTTTTGCCCATGCTGTCCGAAATGGCCTCCAACTCATCCACCACAAGCTGGTGACGCGCCTCTTCCTGGCGACGCTGCATACGGCCAAAGCGGATATGGCTCAGGTTCTTGACCCACTCAAAGTAGGAGACCGTCACACCGCCGGCATTGGCATACATGTCCGGAATAATCACCGTCCCCTTTTCGCGCAGGATCTCGTCAGCACCCGCAGTCACCGGGCCGTTGGCAGCCTCGATGATCAGGGGGGCCTGCACCCGATTGGCGTTGGTCAGGTTGATTACCCCTTCCAGGGCCGCCGGGATCAGGATGTCGCACTCATGCTCCAAAAGCTCAGCCCCATTCTCTGACAGCTTGGCGTCCGGGTAGCCGGAAATACCACCGTGTTTGGCGATCCAGTGATGCACCGCCTCGACATCAAGACCTTCGGCACGATACAGGCTGCCATCACGCTCGATGATTCCAGTAATCAGCGCGCCATCTTCTTCGCTAAGGAACTTGGCGGCGTGGTAGCCCACATTGCCAAGCCCCTGCACGATGATGCGCTTACCCTTCAGCTTGCCCTCGAGACCCGCCTTGGCGATATCTTCGGGGTGGCGGAAGAATTCACGCAGAGCATATTGCACGCCGCGTCCTGTTGCCTCTATCCGGCCGGCGATGCCGCCCGCGTTCAACGGTTTACCAGTGACACAGGCGCGGGCGTTGATATCGGTGGTGTTCATGCGCGCATACTGGTCCGCAATCCAGGCCATTTCACGCTCGCCCGTGCCCATATCGGGCGCAGGCACGTTCTGGCTGGGGTGGATCAGGTCGCGCTTGGCCAGCTCATAGGCAAAACGGCGGGTGATCCGCTCCAGCTCATGCTCTTCGTATTTGCGTGGATCAATGCACAGGCCGCCCTTGGAGCCCCCAAAAGGCGCTTCGACCAGGGCACATTTATAGGTCATCAGCGCCGCCAGCGCCTCGACCTCGTCCTGATGCACATTGATAGCGTAACGGATACCGCCTTTGACCGGCTCCATATGTTCGGAATGCACCGAGCGATAGCCGGTGAAGGTATGCATTTCGCCGCGCAGACGCACCCCGAATCGCACCGTATAGGTCGCATTGCAGACCCGAATCTTCTCCTCCAAGCCTGGCGGCAAGTCCATCAGGGCAACGGCCCGATTGAACATGAGGTCAACACTCTCACGGAAACTTGGTTCTTGCAGGTTGCTCATTAGCGGTTCTCCGTACTCTTCCAACGACTCATTCCCATCGTTAGGGCAACTCTACGCATGGATGTTTAAAGAGTGCGACCTTTTTGACCATTTCATTCTAAAAATTATTCAATATTCGAGGGTTGCGCGATTCTATTTTGGCAAATCCAGAGCCATGCCGATTCGAACCAAACCGCCCGGTGAGGCTGTCATCAGGTCGCAAGCCAGCCCCTACATTAAGTAAATTGAAACCAAATTGACTTGGACACGCCCAATTTCCGCCATCTTCCCAAACCAAATATGAACGTGACCTAAACATGTTCCACTTTTTTGCCCCGCCGTTTCGGGGATCCCAAGAGGCTGTTGTCTATGAGTACGCGCCAGAAAACTGCTACCACCTTACCCCATTACGTCTCGCAAAAAGGCATGAGGCGACTGCGCTCGTTCCGGCGCGAGACATCTGGCAGCATGACCTATCCGACCATCGCCTTTTTCCTGATGATGCTGGGGATCGGCGGTATCGGGGTTGATCTAATGCGCATGGAGCGAGACCGAACACATCTGCAAGCCACCCTGGACCGTGCAGTGCTGGCCGCGGCGGATCTCGATCAGCAACAGGATGCCACACTGGTGGTGCAAGACTATCTAAGCAAGGCTGGACTGGGTGAGCTTTATGCCGCAGAGAATATCGTCACCGAGGAAGTGCTTGGCTACAAAAGGGTCTCGGCCAAGATTGAATCGACGTTCGAGGCGCATCTGCTGCGGTTCTCCAATGGGGGCGACATGCCAATTTACGCCGCCTCTGCAGCGGAAGAAAGCATCGGCAGCGTCGAGATCTCGCTGGTTTTGGATATCTCTGGCTCGATGCGGTCTAATAACCGTCTGAATAATCTAAAACTGGCGGCGCATAGCTTCATCGACCAGATCACCCAGGGCACCAGGTCCGAGGCCCTGTCAGTTTCGATCATTCCCTACGCCACCCAGGTCAACGCTGGCGAGGCGCTCCTGAGCAATTTCAACGCCGATTTCGACGGTCTCAGCGCGGCACAGTGGAATTATTCTCACTGCGTCAATTTCGTCAAAGATCAATTCGCCAAGACCACCCTCAGCCAGACCGAGGATATGGAGCGCACCGCGCATTTTGATCCTTTCACCTATTCCGAGCCCGGGATCGCCAGTCCAGTTTGCCCAACCCGTGACGGTTCGGAGATTCTGCCCCTCACAAATGACCCGGCCATCCTGCACGACTATATCGACCGGCTGCAGGCTGGGGGGAACACTTCGATTGATATCGGTGTGAAATGGGGCTCGGCCTTGCTGGATCCCTCCACCCGACCGGTGGTCAACGCGATGATCGAAACTGGGGACATCAACGCGAACTTTGCCGGCCGCCCGGCGGATTACAACAATGGGGACAACCTGAAGATCATCATCGTGATGTCGGATGGGCAAAACACCAACCAGTACATGCTGAACCCCTCGCGCCGTACCGGACCGTCAGAGGTTTGGTACAATCCTGCAACCGGCGATTATTCAGTCTATAAATCCAATCGAGAACTGAACTACTACTGGCCCGCTTCGGATGACTGGCACGATCACCCCTATGGCAATGGCACCTCGTTGGTCTGTGGCAGTTGGTCTTGTAGCTACCAGGAAGAGCCAGGCGAAGCCATACAACTGACCTACCCGCAGCTGTTCGCGCAGGTGTCCCTGGCCTGGAATGCCCGGTTTAATTACAGCTTTTCTTCCAGCGCCTGGTCTGACTGGTACCAAGCCGGCACCTATACCCACAACCGGACTGCCAAGGACCAGCACACAAAGAACATCTGCGACCGTACCAAGGATCAGGGAGTGGTTATCTACTCAATCGGCTTCGAAGCCCCCCTAAACGGGGTCCGCGTCCTGCAGGACTGTGCCAGTTCGGACGCGCATTATTTCGACGTAGACGGCCTAGAGATCAGCGATGCCTTTGCCTCCATCGCGACCTCTATCCGCAAGCTGAGGCTAACCCAATGATACGCGCTACCATGCTCCAACTCCTGCGCCGGTTTCGACGCGACAGTGCTGCCACCGTCACCATCGAATTCGTCCTGCTCATCCCGCTGTATTTTGCTATACTGGTCTCAACGGTGGAGCTCGGCCTGGTGAATCTGCGCCACACCCAACTGGAACGCGCGCTGGATATCGCGGTGCGCGAAATCCGACTGAACACCGGCGCTGTGGCCGATCACGACACCATGCGTGACATGATCTGCGATCTGTCCGGGTTGATCAAAGACTGCGAAAGCTCGCTGCGGCTTGAAATGGTCCAGCTTGATCCCTTTGCCTGGGTCCCGGTCGACCCGACCCCCGACTGCATCAGTGACCCCAAGGAAATCAATCCGCCCCGCGGGTTCAACCAGGCCGGAGCCTCCAATGATCTTATGCTCATCCGCGCCTGCATGCGTTTCAAGCCAATCTTTTCCAACTGGGGTCTGGGCGAGGATCTCGCCGATGCGGACGCCGTAGGACTGGTCAGCCTGATAGCGACATCTGCCTTTGTTCAGGAGCCAAGCTAAGCCATGTTAAATGCACTCATCGCCCAGCTGCGCCGCTTCCGACACAGCACCAACGGCGCCCTAACCGTCGAATTTGTGATTTATGCGCCGCTGCTGCTGTGGCTCTTTGCGGCGATCTACACCTACTTTGACGCCTTTCGTCAGGATGCGGTCAATCTCAAGGCCGCCTATACGATCTCGGATTTGGTTTCCCGCGAAACTGCAGAACTGAACGAGACCTATATCGACAGCATGCACGAGATGAGCAAACTGCTGATCCGCGCGGATTCAAGCAGCTCGCTACGGATTACCGTTGTACGCTGGGATGAAGCCGACAATCGCTATTATGTCGATTGGTCCAAGGTGCGTGGCACTGCGTTCATCGAGTGGACAGACGCCACCATCAGCTCCGTCAATGAAAACCTGCCCACTGTGCCGGATCAGGAACGCGTTATTCTGGTAGAGACCCGCAACGAAGTGGACCCCGCTTTCAATGTTGGACTGCCGTCGATGAACCTAAACAACTTTGTTTTCACCCGACCGCGCTTTGCCCCACAAGTCCTCTTTGCCGATGGCAAAGGAAACTCGAACAGCCATAACGACGGCTCAATGAAGCTGTAGCTCGGACCGCCAGACCCCAAGGCGTCGCGGTGCAGCCGCGGCCCTACAGCGGTCCCATGCTGCGCTTGGCGATCATCGCCGCCAGAATTTCCGACATGGTCTTGGTCTGCGACCCTGGCGTCACCCCGCCAATGCCAATCCGCCGCCCGGCGCGCCACCAGAGCCCCGGCAGCCAGATCCGCGCACCTGGCGTGCTGCTACGGATCAAAAATCCGTTTGATGGCTTAAAGGCAAAAAAGCCGCGATCAATCGTTTCGATATCGGCAACCTGCGCGATCACGGTGCCATCGGTGCAGCGCAGCACCTCTTCGGTCAGTTCGATCTGGTAGGCCGTCGCCTGCCACATCCGCACCGACAACCAAAGCGCCGCCAGCCCGACCAACAGCAGAAACACCAGCCAGGCCAGCGACGGCGGTGTTGCAACCGCCACATACAGCAGGGTCACACCAATCACCGCCAGCATGGCCACCCCCATGATCCGGCGCAGCCCCGAGGCCTCTACCGTTACCAAGACTTCATCCGTCATTTATCGCTCTCCTGCCATCGTCCGGGTCCGGCCCGGACCTTTGGTTGCGCTGGACATAGCCTGCTTTTGCCACCACGAACAGCCCCGCCGACAGTCAGGCACGGAGGGACCCTTGCTCTCTGTGCATTCCCGCACAGCAACGGTGGCCTCTTGGGTGTTTTGCAACAAAGGTTCGCGGCCTAGATGTAGTCCAGCCCTGCCCCAGAAACTGCAGTGCCCCGTACAGGAGAAACCCCATGTCGCTTCGCCCCACATCCCCCAGGCCCATTCTGGAAACCCGTCAGGCCCAGCCCACACTCGAAGGGGCAGGCGTGAAACTGCACCGCGCCTTTGGCTTTCAGGACCCAAGCGAGTTGGACCCGTTTTTGCTGTTTGACGATTTCCGCAACGAAGACCCCGCAGACTATCAGCAGGGCTTTCCCTGGCACCCTCATCGCGGCATTGAAACCATCACCTATGTGCTGTCCGGCGAAGTCTCTCATAGTGACTCTCTCGGCAATGCCGGCAGCCTGGGCGCGGGCGATGTGCAGTGGATGACTGCCGGGTCGGGCATCCTGCATCAGGAAATGCCACGCGGCAACAAGCAGGGGCAGATGCATGGCTTCCAACTCTGGGGCAATCTGCCCTCTGATCAGAAGATGTGCGCCCCCCGCTATCAGGATGTCGCCGCCCGCGAGATCCCCGAAATCACCGATGACGACGGCACCCATGTGCGGGTGATCACCGGCGAGTTCTGGGGCAAACGCGGCCCGGTCGATGGCATCGCTGCGGACCCGCAATATCTGGATATTTCGGTGCCTGCTGGGGTGACCAAGACCTTTAAGATCGACACCTACCGGCGCGCCTTTGCCTATGTCTTCGAAGGTGCCGGGGTCTTTGTCGATGCGGCAACCCCGCAGGGCGTGCTGCTGGAAAAAGAGGTTGCCGGCCAAGAGGTAAATATTCGGGATATGTCTGGCAACCGGACCCTGGTGCGATTTGGCACTGGCGATGAGGTTACTGTGCAGGCCGGCCCGGAAGGCCTGCGCTTTTTGCTGATTTCAGGTGCCCCGATCCAAGAGCCGGTGGCCTGGCATGGGCCAATCGTGATGAACACCCGCGCCGAACTGCAGCAAGCTTTCAAGGATCTGCGCAACGGCACCTTCATCGCCCCCGCACATTGACTTGAACACCAGCAGCGGCAAGATCAGCGGTCTTGCCGCTTCCCCCCGCCATGTGCCGGTTCAGGCGGTGACCGATTTGCGCACCATATCCCAATAAACGCTTTCTACCTCTTCCAACGACAGACGGCCGCCGCTGCGATACCAGGTCATCACCCCGTTCAGCATGGCAATCACCGCCAAGGTCGCGATCTTGGTATCGGGAATGGTGAACTGACCAGTGGCAATCCCCTGCTTCAGCACTGTCTCCAGAGCGTATTCATAGGCGCGCCGCAGGGTTTCAATGGCAGCGAAGTTTTCTTCCGTCAGATTGCGCAGTTCCATATAGGCAATAAAAACCGCATCCGGGCGCTGCATGTGAAAGCGGATGTGGAAACGGACAAAGCGCTCAAGCTGGCTCAGCGCGTCACCATCGCCCGCCTCGATCTGCCAGGCCGCCAGCAGCTCCCGCATGTGCCGATCCATCAGTGAATGCAGCAGGCTTTGCTTGTCGGGGGTGTAATTATACAAGGCCCCGGCCTGTACACCGACCTCTTTGGCGATCTGGCGCATCGACACCGCCGCATAGCCATGCTGCGCGAACAGCCGTAGCGCCGCGCTGCGAATGCGCGGGCCTGTGATATCAGAATGAGAACCCTGCGTACGTGCCATGCCTCAAGATAACTGAACATTTGTTCAGAAAAAAGACCCTGCTGCATTCTGGCGCAAAAGACATACAATCAGGCCCGATATTCAGGCAGGTTCAAAACTCAGGCAAGCCCAATGGACCAGCAGACTGCATCTTACTGCAGCAGCGGATAAATCACGCTGCCAGCTTGTACCTTATCTGTTGATTGTGCATCAAGAGACAAGCAATAGGAAAATGTCATGCACCGCCCCCTGCCCATAATCCTGCTCGGCGCCAGTCTCGGACTTGCAACTCTTACCGGGTGCAGCAACGAGCCCGAGCTGAACAATCGCCTGACGCCAGAGCTGCGCGCCGCAGCCTATCCGCCCCTGCGGCCGATAGATGACCTGATCGCGCCCCAGGCCGCCCCCGAAGACGCGGCAGAGCAGCTGCAAAAGACGCTCAAGGCGCGCAGCGCCCGCCTGGACCGCCGCGCCGAGGCCCTGCGCCGCGCCTCACAGTAACCAAGCCGTTAAGGAACAGCGAACATCTGGCCGCATAAGCCTGCCGCTTTGCGCCCCTATTTGCGCCGTCTATACACCGCTTGAGACCTGATTTCCCCAGCTATCCCGCCAGTGCCGTTGCACCCCCTCCCTGAACCCGCTAATGCGGGTCAACACAGATGGATACGAAAAGGATCTCCGGCTATGACAAAACCGCTTCGTCTTGGGATTGCAGGTTTGGGCACGGTTGGCGTGGGGGTGGTGAAAATCGTCCGCCGTCAGGCTGAAATGCTGGAGATGCGCACCGGTCGCCCTGTGGTGATCACAGCGGTTTCGGCCCGCGACGCCAACAAGGACCGCGGTGTTGCCCTGACCGGCTATGCTTGGGAGAGCGACCCCGTCGCCCTGGCCAAGCGTGACGATATTGACGTTTTTGTCGAACTGATGGGCGGCGACGACGGCCCCGCCAAAGATGCCACCGAGGCCGCGCTGGCCTCTGGCAAGGATGTGGTTACCGCCAACAAGGCCTTGCTGGCCATCCACGGCCAGGCGCTGGCAGAACAGGCCGAGGCAGCCGGCCAGGTGATCCGCTTTGAGGCCGCCGTTGCCGGTGGCATCCCGGTTGTCAAAACGCTCACCGAGGCGCTGGCCGGCAATCAGTTCACCCGGATCATGGGGGTGATGAACGGCACCTGCAACTATATCCTGACCCGGATGGAGGCCACCGGCCAGGGCTACAACACCCTGTTCGACGAATGCGGTCGCCTGGGCTATCTGGAAGCCGACCCCAACCTGGATGTTGGCGGCATTGATGCCGGACACAAGCTGGCCCTGCTCTCCTCTATCGCCTTTGGCAGCAAGCCTGCCTTTGAGGATGTGCAACTGCAGGGCATTCAGCGCATCGCCATCGACGATATTCGCCATGCCGCCGACATGGGCTATCGGATCAAACTGCTGGGCGTTGCACAGCGCAGCCCCCGTGGGCTGGAACAGCGCATGACCCCCTGCCTGGTACCCGCCGACTCGCCGCTGGGGCAGTTGGAAGGCGGCACCAATATGGTGGTCATCGAAGGCGACGCGATCGAACAGGTGGTGCTGCAGGGCCCCGGTGCCGGCGAAGGCCCCACCGCCAGCGCTGTGCTTGGCGACATCTGCGATCTGGCGCGCGGGCTACGCATCGCCACCTTTGGCCAGCCTGCCAGCTCTTTGCAGGAAATCCCAGCGGCCCAGACCGGCCTTCCCGCCCCCTATTACCTGCGGCTGGCGCTGCAGGACAAACCCGGCGCCCTGGCGAAAGTGGCCGCAGCGCTTGGCAATGCGGGGATTTCCATCGACCGGATGCGCCAATATGGCCACGCGGACACCACTGCACCGGTGCTGATCGTGACCCACAAGACCACCTCTGCCACGCTGGACGTCGCAATCGAAACCCTTGCCCAGACCGGCGTTGTCGACGGCGAGCCTGTCGCCCTGCGTGTCGAAGAACTCTGACCGGGCCTGCTGCTCGCGCGTTTGGTTGAAAAAGCCTGGATCCAAAACGAGGTCATAAAACATTCAATTGGGCCGCAAACCGGCCCATCCCTTAGTAAAGGCGCGCAAAAATACTCTATTCAGGGCACAACGCGCGCCTTCCCGCCCTAGCTATCGCTATCATCTCTTGCCCGCCGCCCCCGCAAAAGGGTATTCGACAGGCAACCCGCCCGGATTGTAACAGGATATTGAGTATGACCTCGACCACCACAGACGCCCCATTTCATGATCGCATGCTGTCGCTCGGCCTTGCCCGAGTGGCAGAACAGGCCGCGCTGGCCTCGGCTTCGCTTATTGGGCGCGGCGACGAAAAGGCGGCCGATCAAGCCGCTGTCAACGCCATGCGCGAACAGCTGAACCTGCTGGACATCAAAGGTGTCGTGGTTATCGGCGAAGGCGAACGCGACGAAGCCCCGATGCTGTATATCGGCGAAGAAGTTGGCTCTGGCACCGGCCCGGGCGTTGATATCGCGCTGGATCCGCTGGAAGGCACCACGCTGACCGCCAAGGACATGCCCAACGCGCTGACCGTCATCGCCATGGGCCCGCGCGGCTCTATGCTGCACGCGCCCGATACCTATATGGACAAGCTGGCCATTGGCCCAGGCTACCCCGAAGGCGTTGTCTCGCTGGATATGTCCCCGCGTGAGCGTGTCGAAGCGCTGGCCGCTGCCAAGGGCTGCGCCCCTGCCGATATCACCGTCTGCATTCTGGAACGCCCGCGCCACGAGGCGATGATCGCGGAAGTGCGTGAAACCGGCGCGGCGATCCGGCTGATCACCGATGGCGATGTTGCCGGCGTGATGCACTGCGCCGAATCGGAAACCACGGGCATCGACATGTATATGGGCCAGGGCGGCGCCCCAGAGGGTGTTTTGGCTGCCGCGGCGCTGAAATGCATGGGCGGGCAGATGTTTGGCCGCCTGCTGTTCCGCAACGATGACGAAAAGGGCCGCGCCGCCAAGGCCGGCATCACCGATCTCGACCGGATCTATACCCGTGACGAAATGGTGACCCAGGATGTGATCTTTGCCGCGACTGGCGTGACCGGTGGATCCCTGTTGCCGGAAATCAAGCGCCAGCCCGGTTGGGTGGAAACCACCACCCTGCTGATGCGGTCAAAAACCGGATCGGTACGGCGCATGTCCTACCGCACGCCAGTAGACGCGCTGGAAACCTGATAGGACGGCCCCGTCACCACAGCCTGTTTGGCCGGTCTGTTCAGAGTAGCCGTTGCCAACAAAGAAGTGGCTTGCGCCACGGCCTCCGGCGGGGATATTTTTAGCCAAATGAAGGGCTGGATCCAGGCGGGTCCGGCCCTTTTTCATAGACGAGGATGAGGAGCCATCCATGAGTTTTCTTGGGGTAGAGGCATCGCTGACCGGGCGTCGCTGGCTGGGGCTGGGCATTGATCTGGAGCGCGCGGCAGAACATATGGTACAGCAGACCGGCCTGCCGACGCCGCTGTGTCAAGTTCTGGCCCGGCGCGGCGTGCCCGCTCACGAGGCGGTCGGCTTCCTGACGCCGCAGCTGAAAGAGTTGCTGCCCGATCCGCGCCACATGAAGGACATGGAACTGGCAGCCACCCGTTTTCTGCAGGCTGTCGAAACGCGACAGCGCATCGCCATTTTTGCCGATTATGACGTCGATGGCGGCAGTTCTGCTGCGCTCTTGTTGGTCTGGCTGCGCGCCATGGGGTTGCAGGCCACGCTCTATATTCCTGATCGCATCGACGAGGGCTATGGGCCCAATGATGAGGCCATGTCTGGCCTGGCGCGGGACCATGATCTGATCGTCTGCGTCGACTGCGGCACCCTTTCGCATGGGCCGATTGCCGCCGCTAGGGGTGCGGATGTCATCGTGCTGGACCATCACCTTGGTGGTGAGACGCTGCCCGACTGCGTTGCGGTGGTAAATCCGAACCGGCAGGATGAAACGGGTGATCTGGGGTATTTCTGCGCTGCTGGCGTGGTCTTCCTGATGCTGGTCGAGGTGCGCCGCCAGGCCCGCGAAAAGGGACTTGGGGCTGGGCCGGACCTGCTGAGCCTGCTGGATCTGGTGGCACTGGCCACGGTGGCGGATGTGGCGCCGCTGATTGGTGCCAACCGGGCGCTGGTACGTCAGGGGCTGAAAGTGCTGGGGGCCAGGCAGCGCCCAGGCCTGGTGGCGCTAGCGGATGTCTCGCGGATGGATGCGGCACCGTCGACCTATCATCTGGGTTTTTTGCTCGGGCCGCGTGTCAATGCCGGAGGTCGCATCGGCAAGGCGGACCTTGGGGCGCGGCTTTTGTCGACGGACAACCCGCATGAGGCCGCCGCCCTGGCCGAGCAGCTGGATCAGCTCAACACTGAACGGCGAGATATTGAAAACGCGGTGCGTGCCTCTGCCATGGAACAGGCCGAGGCACGCGGCTTTGACGCGCCGCTGGTCTGGGCGGCCGGCGAAGGCTGGCATCCCGGTGTTGTTGGTATCGTTGCATCACGCCTGAAAGAGGCCGCAGGCCGTCCCGCCGTGGTCATTGGCCTGAACAATGGCGAGGGCAAGGGCTCTGGCCGGTCGGTCAGCGGCATAGACCTTGGCGCCGCAATCCAACGCACCGCAGCCGAAGGGCTGCTGCTGAAGGGGGGCGGCCACAAGATGGCGGCGGGCCTTACCCTTGCGCAAGACAAGCTGGAGGCGGCGATGGCGCGGCTAAGTGATCTTTTGGCGAAACAGGGCGCGGATCAGCTTGGGCCGTCGGATCTAAAGCTGGATGGCATGTTGATGCCCGGCGCCGCCACGATTGATCTGATCGAGCAGATCGAGCAGGCCGGCCCATTTGGTGCGGGTGCCGCGGCGCCGCGCTACGGCTTTCCCGATCTGGCAATTCGCTTTGCCAAACGCATCGGCGAGACCCACCTGAAGCTTTCTCTGACGGATGGGGTTGGCGGCACTTTGGATGCGATCTGCTTTGGTGCCTTTGACACCGCCCTTGGCCAGCGCCTGCTGGACCATGGGGGGGCGCGATTCCATTTTGCCGGTCGGCTTGAAATCAATTCCTGGGGCGGACGCCAAAGCCCGCAGCTGCGCCTAGAAGACGCCGCCGAAACCCAGTAATCCCGCATCAAAGGGGTCTAATCAGACAGAAATCTACCCGCCCCAAAAAAACTTACTTTTGATGCCTTTTTTAGCTTGCGGCTTTGGCATAGAGAAACTAAACACCGCTCCACAGCAAGTGGCCCGTTCGTCTATCGGTTAGGACGTCAGGTTTTCAACCTGAAAAGAGGGGTTCGACTCCCCTACGGGCTGCCACTACCCCCCCTTGAAGCAGAATACCACCCTGGCGTACCCGGCAAGATATTTGCCATGCGTCTTGGATATATGACTTCTATTCAGACACTTACCGCGCTGCAGAAAAATCGCCAATTAGCCAAAATTGCCCCTTGCGCCGCCGCCTGTGACTAAGTAATACAGCCACACGAAACAGTGGCCCGTTCGTCTATCGGTTAGGACGTCAGGTTTTCAACCTGAAAAGAGGGGTTCGACTCCCCTACGGGCTGCCACTTCCCTGATCAGTATGAGAAATGAACGCGCGACAACAGGGCGCATGACCTCTGCCTCTGCCTAGAGGCCTGCGCTGCGCACCATAGCAGGGCAGCGACAATGCACAGCAAAACCTGGTAAAACCTGTCGGATTGAAACCCGCCGCAGCTGACGCCCCGCCTGGGCATCGCTTCACCTTTAGTGAACGCCGTTCTCTGCCGTTTCGGGCTCGTCTTTTTGCATGCCCTCTTCATAAAAGAGGTGCTGCGACCGCCCCGCCCGCTTGGCCGCATAGAGCGCCAGATCGGCCTGATGCAACATGGCTGCAGCGTCTACTGTGCCAGAGTTCCATGTCGACAAAGTGGTGCCAGCGCTGGCTGAAACCTTGCACATCTTGCCGCCATAGGGCACTGGCTCCTCCAGTAGACGGATCAGTCTCTTGGCCAGGCCTGCAAGAACCCTTGTTTCATTAACACGTTCAAATATAATGACAAATTCATCACCACCGACACGGGCAACCGTATCGGATTGGCGGGTGCACTCTACCATGACCCTGGCGACGCTCTGCAAGACTGCATCCCCGGCCGCATGGCCCAAGGTATCGTTGACCTCTTTGAAGAAGTCGAGATCCACATGCATCAAGGCAAAATCCGTGCCCGATCCAATCAGCCGCTCGAGGATGTGATCCATGGCTCGGCGGTTCTTCAGCCCGGTAAGGGTATCGGTAAAGGCCTGTTCCTCGGCAGCAATTTTTGCCCCCTGCAAGCGCAGGTTCAACTGACGAGACGCCTCCATCGCAGCAGATTTGGCTTCAACCAGATAGAGCATTTCGATGGTCAGATCCGTGGGTGAGAAGTCCGCGCTGGTCAGATCGTAGTCGCGTACCGCCTCAAGCACCGAAATCCCAAAGGACAGATTTATCAGCGCGCCCTGCCCATCCGGCAGCGGGATCAACATGCCTTTCAGGCCAGTCTGGGGGCTGTCACGAAACTGGAGATGCAGTTTGGTGCCGGCAGTCTTGACCAGATCATCCATCGAACGCACCCGGCGCGGTCGTGTCATGTCGAAGATACGGAAGAACCGCTTGCCTGCCCACTCTAGATCGGGGCGCAGTTTCTTTAACGTGGGGCCAACGGAAACTAAGCGCCCAGCAGCATCGACGACTGCATGCATCGGGCACAGGAGATCCATGATCTTCAGAAGGTCAGCGTCATTCATCATAGGCTATGTGCCCCCAGATCAAAGGTCCGCCCTTCGGCAAAATCGGTTTCCACCAGGGTGATTGAAATCACCTCTGCGCTCTGGTCAGTGCCGTCCTGCGTGCCACGATAATCAAGGATCACCAGATCCCCGTAGTCATCTGCCATCGCCCGCAATACGCCCATCAGCACAAAGGCAAATCCAGGCAAGCCAGGCTGGCATATCAAGTCAAACTGCCCCGGAGAGATTTCTACCAGTTCAAGCGCGGGCAGATGCAGATCCGCCACTGCCAATCGCGCCCGATCAGGCAGATCATCCAGGGAATGCAGGAATTCGACGTAGTTTACCCCGCCAAACCGAAGCAAACGGCGCAGGGCTTCAACCTGCGGGTTGGACACCAAGAAGGTGCCGGTATCTTCCAGAATTTCAGACAGAGCCCGCTCCTGCGAGCGCTCCAGCGCTCTGAGCATCTTGGTGGATTGCGCATCCGTATAGAACAGCATGGCCTCAAACTCTGAAAAGCCAAGGTCAGCGGACTCCATAATATTAGCCCACCGGTCTTCCCCGTAGGTACTGACGACAAACGCCTGAATAGCTCTGTTGATCAGACCATGCATAAATTGGCCCCTTGTTACACCACGCCCATAAATGGCGCTGTATCGTTAATATACACCCAACAAATACAGTTTTACCGATTTTCAGGGGGAAATCCTGTAAGAACATCCAGTCGACGCACGCATTTGTGTGCCCTTATCCTGGCGTTCTATTGGCCCCGAAAATTGCTCATCCTGAAATTGCAAATACTTATCCGGGCTCCCCCTGCTGCCACAAGCCTAAGCCTGGCAAACAGAACAGACCGCCCCGTCGACTGGACTGCGTCATACCGCGATAAATTGGTTTGAGAAAGAAAAACAATCACCCGCTCCCAAAGAAGTGACAAGACGCTCTCTTTGATACAAGAACGGATCAGCCACCCGCACAGGGCGGGGCTGTCTGGGTACCTAAAAATCGGTAGGTGCGCCGCCTTCCGATTTACGCCGGGCGACAAAATCCTGCAGCGCCTCTCGGATGGCGACTTCCATGTCGGGTGGCTCGAACTCGGCCAGGATGTCTTTATAGATCCTGTTGGCACGCTCTGGCGTCCAGATCGATCCGGCGGCCTCCCAGGCCTCATAGTTGCGCCAGTCACTCAGGTAGGGTTGATAAAAGGCACTCGCATAGCGATCCTGGGTGTGCTGGATGCCAAAGAAATGCCCCTCGTTGCCCACCTCTCTGATTGCATCCAGAGCGATGTCTTCCTCTGCGGTGGCGCATATCTCTGGCTGCATATAGCGCTGAATCTGCTGCAAGACTTCGCAATCCATGATGAATTTTTCCGGGCTGGCGATCAACCCGCCCTCGAGCCAACCCGCCGCGTGATAAACCATATTGGTGCCCGATTGCACCGCTGCCCAGAGCGAATTGGAGGTCTCCCACATCGCCTGCCCGTCCGGTACATTGGCTGCACAGACCCCGGAAGAACGCATCGGCAGCCCATAGTAGCGCGCCATTTGCCCGGTCATCTGGGTCGCGCGCATATATTCCGGTGTACCAAAGGCGGGTGCGCCTGATTTCATATCTACATTCGAGGTAAAGGTGCCAATGGCGCAGGGGGTGCCGGGGCGCACATATTGAAACAGCGCAATCGCGCAGAGAGATTCAGCCAGAGACTGCGTCACAGCCCCTGCCATCGTCACCGGTGCCATCGCCCCGGCCAGGGTAAAGGGCGTCACCACAACCGCCTGCCCCCGCCGCACCAATCGCAGACAGCCATCAATCATCGGATAGTCATGCTTCAGCGGCGAGGTGGAATTGATATTGGTGTACATCCGCGGCTTGGCCTCGAATTCCGCATCGCTGAGCCCCCCAGCAATGCGCACCATCTCCATCACGTCTTCCACCCGTTCTTTGCCCAGCGAATAGGCATGCATCGCCTTGTCGGTCAGCGTCAACTTATCATAAAGAACGTCCAGGTGCCGCACCGAGGCATGGATATCCACCGGCTCTACCGGGTAGCCACCGGCAAAGTGGATACAGTTGAAATACTGGGTCAATTTCAACAAGTTCTGGCACTGCTCGCGAGAGCCGGCAACCTTCTTGCCAAGATCCAGATCCCAGTAGTTGGGCGGCGAAGACACATTGCCAAACAGCAGGTTCTTGCCGCCAATTGGAATGCTGCGCGCCGGGTTGCGCGGGGTGATGGTGAACTCGGGCGGCGCATGCGCCAGCATCTCCATCACAAAGCCCCGATCCATGCGCACCAAGTCACCTTCAACCTGACAGCCAGCCTGTTTGAAGAGCGCCAGCGCCTCTGGGTTGAGGAAAACAACGCCAATCTCTTCGAGAATGCGCATGGCCCCGTCGTGAATGGCCGCAACCCCCTCGGGCGGGAGCGGCTCAATAGGGGGATCAATGTTTTGCGGAATGGACCAGGGCATCTGCTGCAGCGCTGCCTGCCCCCGCCGCGCCGCCGCGCCTGCGCGCCCGCCGCCGCGTCGACTGCTGCGCTTTCCAACGGCACGCGCGACCAGTTTATCGCTAGATCCCGCTGCCGCAGCGCCCCCGGAACGGCCACCTGATGGATCTGTTTCGCGGGTCATGAAAGCCTCCTGCTAAAGCGCCAGCGCTGGGGGCGGCCACTGAACGCTGCGCCCCCGCTGTAACTTTAGCAGGCCCAATCTCGCCCCGGCGAACCTGTCCATTCACGACAGGTCATGTCGTTTTTGAGCCATATCAGCGCGGAGGATCCCTTTTCTGTACAGATGTGCCTAGTTCCACACAGATCGCGCTCTCCCCCAGGCCAAGGGAAAGACCCCGCCGATATGTTGCTCAGGTCATCTGCAGGCAGGCCCTACCGGTCGAGCCAAGCCGGGATTCCCCCAATATGTGGCAAGACCACATCTGCATGCGGTGCCAATTCGTTGCGTTCCGCCATGCCGGTCAGCACCCCAATGCAGGTCATCCCTGCAGCGGCCCCCGCCACTAGATCATGCAGACTGTCGCCCACCATGGCAGTGCGCCCCGGCGCCACACCAGTCGCTGCGCAAAACGCCAACAGAGGGTCCGCATCCGGCTTTGCCCCATGGCCACTGTCAAACCCCGCGACAAAGGAAAAACGGTCCAACACCCCGGCGCGCTCCAGCTGATTGATGGCCGAGGTCTCCGCGTCATTGGTCATGACTCCCAACACCTTGCCCCGCGCAAGCAAGTCATCCAGGAACGCCGCCAGAGGCACGGCTTCGCACAGCGCCGCCGATCCCGCGCTTTTGGCCAGAAAGCGCTCCAACTCGGGCTCGCTCATCTGCGGGACAAAGGGTGCCAGCACCGCCGCCACCTCGCCATTGGTGCCGGCAATCACCAGACTATCGGCATGAAAGCCGCCAGCGGCGCGGTCAAAACGGATCACTTGGGCCATAGCCTCGGCGCGGGCCTCATCCCCCTGGCTAAGCTGACCAAGCATATCTGCCGCCCAGGCATTCCAGGTGGCCTTGAATTCAAACAGCGTCCCGTCCTTGTCAAAGAGAAAGGCATCTACCGGCATCATTTATCCTTGTGCATTGTGATTTGACGCGAACCGTATCGGCAAACGCCCCTGGTGCAAGCCCTTAGTCGCGACCTTTTGGAAATTTGCCCAGGTTGGAAATTTGCCCAGGATCGGCGGTGTTCTCAGGTCCAGTGCACCTGCGCCCCCCCCGGCAGCGCCATCCGCGCGCGCATCGGCGTTTCATATGATAAATGGGCCTGATCGCAGAACTGCACCACCCAGGCATCGTCCATGGTTAAGAAATCGAGCACCGAACCGAGGAACTCAGGATCGCCGGCATGCGCCTTCAAATCCGCCTCTGCAGCGCCGGTTGCCCCCATAAACACCGGAAACAATTCATCATTTGCCATCAGCCAGGCCAAAACCTGTAGTCCGATGACTTCAGCCTGATCAGCGGAGATCTGCATAATGGTCCTATTCCTGACATGGTATCGTCAAATTAGTAAAAATCCGAAACAGTTTATTAACCTGTCTAGCGGAAACTTCCAGTGTAGCGAGTACAAGGCTTGAAAGGCGACCCGCGTGCAAGGAACGATCCTAGTCATAGATGGTATCTCTACCAACCGTATTATGCTGAAGGTTCAGCTGACGGAAGCCTGCTATGGTGTGGAACAGGCCGACTGCGTTGCCGATGTCCTTGAGGCGGCGCGCCACAGCCGCCCTGATCTGGTGCTGACCGCCATGACTCTGCCCGACGGGACCGCCGCAGATGTCAAGAATGCACTGCGTCAGGATGACATGCTTGCCGATATTCCCGTCATTGCCATCACCCAGTCCAATGCGGTTGAACGACGCCTGAATGCGCTATCATCCGGGATTGACGATGTGCTGCCGCAGCCCGTCGATGATGTCATCCTGCAGGCCCGCATTCGCAGTCTGCTACGCGCCCGCAGCACCAACGAAGAACTGCACATGCAGCGCGATGCCTCACATGGGTTTGTGCTGCCGCTGTCAGATCGCGCAGGCCATGCACAGTCCAGCACGGCAAATGTAGCCCTGGTGGCTCAGGATGCCCAAACTGCGCAGGCCTGGGCCGAACGGCTGGGGGATCAACTGCCCTATACGCTGCAGTGCCACCAATTGAACGATATCAAACTGATGATGAGCGCGCCGGTCGCGGATGTCTTTATCATCGAGCTGAACGAAACCTCTGCTGGCCCCGGCCTGCGGCTGCTCGCCGACCTGCGCGCCCGCGCCTCTACCCGGCAATCGGTGGTCATCGCGGTGCCCAACCCGGCGGATCCGGTCATCGCCGCCGAAGCGCTGGACCGTGGTGCCCATGATGTATTGCAGGCGGGGTTTGATGTTGACGAACTGGCGCTGCGCTTGACCACGCAGCTACAGTATAAATCCCGTAATGATCAGCTACGCGACAGCGTTCGCAACGGGCTACGGGCTGCTGTGCAGGACCCGATGACCGGGCTGTATAATCGCCGCTATGCCAAACCCTTTCTGGATCGCACCGCCAAACGCGCCAGCGAAAGCGATGGCAGCTTTGCCCTGATGCTGGCAGATCTGGATCACTTCAAGCGGATCAATGACCAATATGGCCACCCCGCTGGAGACGCCGTCCTGATCGAAGCTGCCCGGCGGCTGCAGGCCCAGATGCGCCCCGTCGATCTGGTCGCCCGTGTCGGCGGCGAAGAGTTCATGATTGTGCTGCCCGGCGCCGATGAAATCACTGCGGGCATGGCGGCTGTGGCACTGTGCAATGCCATCAATAGCCAGCCTTTTCATGTGCCCGGTCTTGCCACCCCGATCAACGTCACCATCAGCATTGGCGCAGTGATTGGCCGCGATGCCTGCAGCGTCCCCGCCACCAAGGACCGTAGCTCAATCAGCGTCACCGATATGATTTCACAGGCAGACCGGGCCCTATATGATGCCAAGAATGCTGGGCGCAATCAGGTCACCCTGAGCAAAACATCCCCAGTGGCGGCCTGACGGCGGGCAGCAGAAAAACCTAGAATCGCAGAACTAATTATACTGGGCTCGGATCTGGCGATATCACGCCATGCGCTTTGCAGAGAGCTGGTGGTCAGCGCTCCAACTGATGTTGCATCCGCTCGGCAAGCCTGCGCCGTTCTTTCAGGCTCAGACCCTCCAGGCGTTGCCCCCAGACATCGACAACGAAGCGCAAGAATTGATGGGTCTCGACGATATGGGCCTCGAGCACCGTCGCAACGGCCGTCCGGTCCAGCCTTTCGGCCTGGAGCAGCGCAACCATCTGGTCCATCTCGGCGCGGCGCCGATCTGCGACGCTCTGGCTGTCACCCTCATGCTGTTTCAGCAGCCGGAGCATCTCTTGGCGGCCAATGTCCTTGAAGATAAAGCGCCCCAGCATCGGTGGCTTGTCGCGGCGATGCGACGAACCATGCGGCGTATCATGGTACCGCCAGGCCATCCCCGCCCCCAGCCCGATCACCGCCAGGTTCAACGCCAGCGACAGCGCCAACACGATTTTCAGCCAGGGGCGCAGGCCGGGTTTTGGTGTCTGGCTCATTCGAATACCTCATCGCTCATCAGAAAGCTCACGTCATAATCCAGATCCGCAAGCAGCTGCGGCGCACTGGAGGCAGCAGCCAGGCCCGCCACCGGATCGGGTAAAAACACAGGCGGTACCAGCCCAAGCCAGAGCCCCACGAGGCTCGCCGCTGCCAGTCCACCCAGCGCGGGCCAGCCACCAATCGCCGCAGTGAATTGCCGCCACAGGCGCTGCGGTCTTGTACTGGGATCGGTCGCGCTGCCCGTGCCGGGCGTGACCATGCTCTGGTCGCGCTGCATCATATGTGCATCAGCCAGGATGGTTGCCTGCAGATCGGACGGCAAGGCGGGCCGTGCCTGACGGGCGCAGGCAAAGAGATCCTCCAGATCCGCCATCTCACTCAGAGTTTTATCACCTTCAGACATCGCGATACCCCAATTCCTCTTGGCGGTTGGCAAGAATCTTTGCCAGCGCCCGTTTGCCGCGCGCCGTCAGGCTCTCGACCGCTTCGACGCTAATCTCCATGATCCCGGAAATCTCCGGGTTGGTCAGTTCTTCGATGTGGCGAAGGACCACGGCCTGGCGCTGGCGCTCTGGCAGTTGCATCAGTGCCTGTTGCAGGGCGTCCTGGCGGGCGTTTTCCTGCAATTGATCCGGCGCAGAGCGGGCCGGATCCACCGGATCCGGAATAGCATCCAGATCCACATGTCCGCCGCGCTGGCGCCGCTTCAGATCAATGCACAGGTTCATCACCACCCGATAGAGCCAGGTCGAAACCCGCGCCTGCCCCGGCTGCCAGTCCGGCGCCATGCGCCACAGACGCATCATTGCCTCCTGGGTGATATCCTCGGCCTCGGCCCGGTTACCCAGAACCCGCTGCGCCACACCAAAGGCACGCGGCCCCAGCCTTGCCAGCAGATCGGCTGCGGCCTGGGAATCGCCATTGGCATAGAGCACCAGCAACGCGTCATCCGTTGCAGGTGCCCCTGTTGTCGTCCCCGTCGTCGCGGCTGGCCGTGCCGCAGCCATCGCATCTGACGGGGCAGAGTCCAAAACCGGGGCGGCAACGGCGCGCGACGCGGGGCCTGTCGCAGGCCCGCTCACTGCGCCCCCCTTTGCAGAGCGGAACCCAAGCTGGCCCCGCCCCGCAAGAGGGACCAACCAAGAACTATCGGGGGAAAGTGCAACACCCTGTTTCAATCAATCCTGATTTTTCTCACCTGCTCTGTGTTCAGAACAATCTTCATCGCCACTACCATGTCCACCCCCATGCTTGCCACCGCGATGATGGCGCATTTTGCCAAACTCGTCTTGCGAGATGCTACCATTGTCGTCGCGGTCCATCCGCGCAAACATGTCACCATGGTGGCCGCGTTTGCTCATTTCCGCCTGGCTCAGCTGACCGTCGTCATCCTGATCCATATGGCGGATCATCGCCGCAACACGTTTCGCCAGCCGCTCTTCGCCCCTGGCCTGCAACTCCTCTGCAGAAAGCTTGCCGTCACCATTGCTGTCAGCTGCACCAAAGTCTGCGGCCTTGTGCGCCTCCATCTCTGCCTTGGTGATCTCGCCATTGCCGTCGCTATCCAGCTCTTCGAACTGAACCTTTGGCCCCATCGGACCAAAACCTGGCTTGGCCATGGCGGTTGTCGCCGCAAGCATCGCTGCTGTGGCCAGGATGGCGACAATAGGTTTGGTCTGAATCTTGATCCGTGACATGTTTCTGATCTCCTATTTGGCCTGAGGCAGCCCTGTGCCGCCCAAGACCCAGACTAAACGCGCCATGCGGCGCTTTCCGTCGCGCCCGGCGAAAAATAGTGCAGACTGGCGGCACGCATGCTCCCCTGCTTGCGCCGCGGCATCAGGCCGCAGCGATTTGCACGGGCTTTCCATCCTCCGGCAGACAGGCGATGATTGCGCCACAAGAACAGGATTACCCATGACCGAGTCTCAGGCCTCCCCCGCTGCTATATCTGCTGCTGCACCCGACCGCCCCGACCGCGCCACCTGGCCCGCCCTGGCCAAGGGCTGGCGGCGCAGCTGCCCCGATTGCGGCAAGGGCGCGGTGTTGCATTCCTATCTGAAAATGAATGATCGTTGCGATCATTGCGGGTTGGATCTGTCCCAGGCACGGGCTGATGACGGACCGGCCTATCTGACCATTTTGCTGGTGGGTCATATCATGGCCCCGCTGTTGCATGTGGTCTATTTCACCTGGCGTCCCGAACCTCTCGTAACGTTTTCCGTATTCTCCATTGGCTGCATTGTCTCTTCTCTCTATCTTTTACCCAGACTAAAAGGGGTGGTGGTTGCCTATCAATGGGCCCGCCGGATGTATGGCTTTGATACCAAGGACTAACATCCCCCAGGACACACAAGAGGGAGAAACCGGCCGATGAGCGAGACTGCACTGCAGGGCGTGACATCCGAAGACCGCAGCGCGATCCGCAATGCGGCGACAATCATCGCGTTGCGCGACCGGATGGGCGAGAATCCAAAGGTTCTGATGGGGCAGCGCGGCTCCAAAGCCGTGTTCATGCCCAACAAATTTGTCTTTCCCGGCGGTGCTGTCGATCTGGCCGATGCCACGGTGCCGCTTGCCCAGCCGCTGCCCGCGATCTGCCGCGATCGGCTGGCCGATCAGGCCAGCACCGGACTGGATCACGCCCTGGCCATTGCTGCCATCCGCGAGCTTTGGGAAGAAACCGGGCTGGTTCTGGGCCATCCCGGTACCTGGCAGGACACGATCGCCGAGGATTGGCGCGGCTTTGCCGCCACTGGCCATCTGCCCTCGGCTCGGGCGCTGCAGTTTGTCTTTCGCGCGCTCACCCCGCCCGGCCGCCCCCGGCGGTTTGATGCCCGGTTTTTCCTGGTTGATGCAGATGAGATCAGCGGCGATCTGGATGATTTCTCGCGCGCGTCGGATGAGCTGTCGCATCTGCAATGGATACCGCTGAACAAGGTGCGCAGCTTTGATCTGCCCTTCATCACCGAGGTGGTTCTGGCCGAAGTCACTGGCCGGTTGAAGGACCGCAGCCCACCGCGCAGTGTGCCCTATTTCTGCAACAACGACGAAGAAAGCCTGTTTCTGCGTCTCAAGGGCAGACCAATGCCCAACCAAGAATAACCCAGGCCGACTGGCCGGGGCAGGATTACAGGGCCAGCCCCAATGCCAGAATGGACAGGATCAACAGCGCCATGCCGGTAATTTCACGGTGACTGATCTTTTCTTTGAAAAACAGAATTGACGCCAGCACTGACAACAGAAGCTCTACCTGCCCCAGCGCCTTGACATAAGCGGCGTTCTGCAGGGCGAAGGCCCAGAACCAGCAGAACGAACCGCCCAGGCTGGTCAGCCCCACCCAGATGGCCACCCGCCGCGCCCGCCAGACGCGGGTGATTTCTCCCTGTTCGCGCCAGGCCAGCCAGACCACCATCAGCAGGGTTTGCAGGCTCACCACTGATGCCAGCGTTACCGCCGCGCGAAACACAGCCGGCAGATCCCCCAACTGCAGCGCCGCGCCGCGATAGCTGACGGCGGAAAAGGCAAACAGCACCCCCGCCCCCAGCCCCAACCGAGAGGCCAGATTGGTCAGATGTCGCCACCAGGCCCCGGTGGCATCCGGCGGCCGGGACAGCACCAGAACCGCCCCCAACCCCAGCAGAATTGCAACCCAGCCCCAGGCACTGATCCCATCGCCAAGAACCACCAACCCCAGCAGGGCGGTCTGAATGACTTCGGTTTTTTTGAAGGTAATGCCAACGGCAAAATTGCGCTGTTTGAACAGGGCCACAACGCAGATCGTCGCCAGGATCTGTGACAGGCCGCCCACCAGGGCAAAGCCCCAGAACACCCCCCCCAGATGCGGCAGGCTTTTTCCGCTGGCAAACAGATAGGCCGCAAGCCCTGCGATGATAAAGGGCGCCGAATAGGCAAATCTGGCAAAGGTAGCGCCACCCGGAGACAGGGTGACCGTGCTCAGCACCTTTTGCAGCATAAAGCGAAAGGTCTGAAAGGTGGCGGCGGCAATTGTTACGGGGATCCAGGTCAGCATGGCTGCCGTTATGATCCGCTAGTCTTCTGATGACCAGAGCGGATGTGGCACTGGATCCTTACTGCGTAGCAGATACCGCAAAAAAACCTGACCATAGCTTTTATAGTGATAGCCCTGGTTCATTGACAAAAACAGATCTCGGTTCTCCCGGTAAAGCCGCGGCAGCGCATGCCAGGGCACGCCCGGGTGCATGTGGTGGACGATGTGCAGATTGTTGTGCAGGAACAGCCAGGCCAGCGGGCCGCGATCCTCTACCACCACGGTGCGACTGTGGCATTCGGCATGGGCGCGATGTTCCAGAAATGTGCGGATCTTGAGCAAGGCCAGCCCGATATAACCGCCCAGGAAAAGCACCCAGAGCGGCGTCGGGCTTGCCAGGGTGATGGTGATGACCACCCCCAGGCCCAATCCATGCAGGCCCCAATCGCGCAGCACAGCCTGGCGTTCAACGTCGCGGCCCTGCCCCCGCATCAGGCGCCAATCCCCGATCATAAAGCAGATCTGCCCCACAAGCGGCCCCAACAGCACCCGCCCCAGCAGGGTATTGTTCGTCCGCAGCAGCAGTCGGCGCCAGCCCGGCATCCGGGCCCAGACCTCGGGATCCTGAAAATTGCTTTCGGGATCGTCATAGGGATCGGTCAGGCGATCATCCCGGTGATGCGCCAGATGGGTGTCGCGAAAACGGCCATAGGGGATGAACAGGGACAGCGGTAAAAACAACAGCGCCTCGTTCCAACCGGGGCGGCGAAACGGGTGCCCATGCAGCGCCTCATGGCTCAGCGAGGAATGCAACGCCGCAAGCCCCCCAAGGCAGAGTACGCTCAGCCCCAAGCCCAGCCCCGGCAGCAGGAACAACACCAGCAGCCACAGCCCATAGCAGGCCAATATCAGGACAAGGGTGCCCCATTCCACCCCGCGTGGTAGGGCTGTGGCACAATCGACGCTTTGGCGCAGATCAGACATTTACCCGCCCCCAGGTGATCCGGGTCCAGACCCGCTCGTAGATCACATAACAGGTAAACCCCAGCGCGGTATTGGCCAGCGCCATGACCCCGCCAAGACTGGCAGATCCAGTGACCACCACCCCGACAGCCGTCATGGTCGCAAATCCGATTGCGTTCCAGACCAAGGCCTTAACCAGTGATCTCCTGCGGGTTTCCATGTTGTTCTTTCTGCTGCTGATGCCATGCCAGCAGTCGTAGCGCCCCTAACCACGGTGTAGAATTCCGAATATGGTTAACTTTTCTCATCAATAGTGATAATTATCTGCACATGCCGAAGAAAATCGACAAACGCCTTCGCGCCGAACAGTTTCGCCTCCGCCTCAACCGGGCCCTGGGCGAAAGCGGGCTGAGCCAAAGCGCCCTGGCGCGCGACACCGGAGTGGATCGCTCCACCATTTCTCAACTGCTCAAGAATGACGGGGCCCGGCTGCCCAATGCCCACGTGGTCGGCGCCTGCGCTGCTGTGCTGGGGGTTTCTGCCGACTGGCTGCTGTCTCTATCAGACCGCCCCGAAAGCGCCGCAGAGTTAATGGCCGCCAGCATGTCGCTAAGCGAAGCGCCCCGCGCCCTGGTGGATCAGCGGATCTTTGACTGGCACGTTGAGGCAGCCGGCTATAAAATCCGCTATGTGCCTGCGGCACTACCCGATATGCTCAAGACCCGGGCCCTGCTGGAATGGGAATATGCGCCGCATCTGGGGCGGACCGCAGATCAGGCGATTGGCGCCTCAGAGGATCGTCTGGCCTGGATGCGCCAGGCGCAATCGGATTATGAAATCGCTATGCCACTGTACGAGCTGGACAGCTTTGCCCAGGCCACCGGCTATTATGCGGGTCTGCCGCTGGAAATCCGTTTGGAACAGCTGGAACAGTTTGAACGCCTCACCACCCAGCTCTATCCGCGCCTGCGGATATACCTCTTTGATGCCAAGCGGCTGTTTTCCGCGCCGCTCACCATCTTTGGCCCGCTGCTCTGCGTCTTTTATGGCGGCAGTCACTATATGGCCTTTCGAGACCGCGAGCGGGTCGAGACCTTCACCCATCACTTTGATCAACTGATCCGCGAAGCCGATATTACCGCCCGACAGCTCCCCGGTCGCATTCGCGCCCTGAAGGCAGCCTTGAACGCCTAGAGCATGTTACGCAACATGCTCTGACCTCGCCCCCTGCGTCAGGCGCGCGTAAGCGCGCCGCTCAGGCTCAAATCGCGGCAGCGGTTTGAGCCTGCCTCTCGCCAAGAGAGCCCAGTTACAGATCAGACTTTTGGATCCGGGTTTTCAGTATGGCCATCCACTGCGATCACCTGCCCCGAGACCAGCCGCGCGGCATCAGAGCCGAGGAAGACCGCCATATTGGCGATGTCTGCAGCCTCTACGAAAGAGCGCATAGAGGTGCCGGACGCATAACCCTGATAGACCTGATCGCGGGTCATGCCTTTGGTGGCAGCCTCACGCGCCAAGACACCCTCCATCCGTGGCCCTTCCACTGCGCCGGGGCAGATCGCATTGGCGCGAATACCGTGGGGGCCTAGCTCCATCGCCAGGGTTTTGGTCAGGCCGATCATGGCCCATTTGGCCGCCGCATAGGGTGCCCGATTGGGATAGCCGTATTGCCCTGCTGTCGACGAGGTCACGATGATCGCGCCTGCCTTGGCCGCCTTCATCATCGGGGTGGCGTATTTTGCCGCCAAAAAGGCCCCCTCCAGATTGACGCTGACGCAAGCGCGCCAATCCGCCAGCTCCACATCCTCAACCAGTGCCGTCGGGCCAGCGATACCCGCATTGGCACAGAGCACCTCCAAACCACCCCAGACCTCTACGATCTGCGCAAACAAGGCGCTGACCGCGCCCTCATCTGCGGCGTTGGCAACCGTGCCGCGCCAGCCCTCGGGCAGGTTTGCAACGGTCTCGGGATTGAGATCGGTGATCCAGATCTCAAATCCGGCCGCCGCAAACCCTTCGGCAATGGCGCGGCCAATCCCGGCCCCGCCAGCTGTAATCAAAACGCGCTGACGCGGCGCTGTCATCGCGGCGCGCCGATGGCACGGCCCAGCCCCTCTGGTGTCGGCAGATCCGCATGGGCCTCGGCCAGTTTGGCCAGATTGGCTTCGATATGGGCCGCAGGCGGCGCCGAGCGGCGGGTTTTCAGATCCACATGCAGCAGCATATGTTCGCCGGTGGCCAGCAGTCGATCGCCCTCGTACATTTCGTGCCAGAGGTGCATCTTCTTGCCCGCCCCCATGATGACACGGGTCTTGACCTGGATCGGGTGGCCTGCGTGCACTTCGTCGATGTGGCGGATATGGGTCTCGGCGGTAAAATAGCTGCCACCATTGGCGATATATTCGGCATCACAGCCAATCAGGATCATCAATCGATCGGTGGATTGGGCAAAGGCATCCAGATAGCGGCTTTCGGTCATGTGGCCGTTATAGTCGGTCCAGTCCAGTGGCACGATACGGCTCTGGGTCAGCAGCGGCTGGCTGAGATCCGCAAGATCCTCAAGCGTGCTGACCAGCCCGGCTGCGGTCTCCAGGCTCTTGTCATGGGCGTTTTGCAGCGCGCCCGTGCCCCAGTCATTGGCGCCCAACGCCCGCATCATGCCCACAAGGTTGTCGTCGCGAATACGCTCCATCTCGCGGATCGGCAAATGGCCGGACTGTGCATCCGACTGACCGGCGATCAGGTCGACCAGCTCTTCGGTGAACTCTGGCACATCCATCAGCTTGGTCCAGGGAGAGGTCAGGCAGGGGCCAAACTGCGCCATGAAATGCTTCATGCCCGCTTCGCCACCGGCAACGCGATACGTGTCAAACAACCCCATCTGCGCCCAGCGAATACCAAAGCCGTAGCGGATGGCGTTGTCGATCTCTTCCGTGGTGGCGATGCCATCCTTGACCAGCCAGAGCGCCTCGCGCCAGACCGCCTCGAGGAAGCGGTCCGCCACATGGGCGTCGATCTCTTTCTTCAGGTGCAGGGGATACATGCCAATGCCCGACAGGATCTCCTTGGTCCGCCCTGCCACCTGCTCCGAATTGGCGGGGGTTGTCACGACTTCGACCAGGGGCAGCAGATAGACCGGGTTGAATGGATGCGCCACAACGATCTGGCCTGCATTGCCACGCCCCTCTTGCAACTCGGAAGGTTTGAACCCGGAGGTGGAAGAGCCAATCACCGCATCACCGTCGCAGTGTTTTTCCAGATCGGCATAGACCTTTTGCTTTAGGTCCAGCCGCTCGGGTACGCTTTCCTGGATCCAGTCAGCCCCGGCGACAGCCTCGGCAATTGTCCCATGAAAGCTAAGCCGCCCTTCGGCGGGCAACGCCACATTGCCCAGACCAGGCAATGAGCGGCGCGCATTGTCCAGCACCTCGCTGATTTTGCGTTCGGCTTCCGGGTCGGGGTCAAAGACCCGCACTTCCCAGCCATTAAGCAAGAACCGCGCGGCCCAGCCGCCGCCAATGACACCACCACCGATGATTGCTGCTGTTTTCATGATCTATCCTCTTAAGACGGTAACTGCGCCATGCGTCAGTACGGGCAGCGCCTGACCCTCCCGATGGGAGGGGGCTTTCGCCCCCCCACGGGCCCAGGCCTTTGTTTTGTTTACTTTGTTACCGGTGCGCGTTTCGTCAGCCCAAGCTGCGCCCGTACATCGTTCGGTCCCATCAGCTTGCCGCCCATGTTCTCGATGATCGTGCCTGCCCGTTCCACAAGCTGATAGTTTTCCGCAAGCACGCCCTTTTCAAGCCAGAGGTTGTCTTCAAGCCCGACGCGCACATTGCCGCCCGCCAGCATCGAGGCTGCCACATAGGCCATCTGATCGCGCCCCAATGAGAAGGCCGACCAGTTCCAGCTCTCAGGTACATTGTTGACCATCGCCATGAATGTGTTCAGGTCATTGGGCGCCCCCCAAGGAACCCCCATGCAAAGCTGTACCAGCGCAGGGCTTTGCAGAATGCCTTCTTTCTCCAGCTCTTTGGCGAACCAAAGATGGCCGGTGTCAAAGGCCTCAATCTCTGGCTTCACGCCAAGATCGGCCATCATCTGCCCCATGGCACGCAGCATGCCGGGGGTGTTGGTCATGACATAGTCGGCTTCGGCAAAGTTCATGGTGCCGCAGTCCAGCGTGCAGATCTCTGGCAGGCATTCAGCAATATGCGCCATCCGGGCGGTTGCGCCGATCATGTCGGTTCCGGCCTCATTTACCGGCAGCGGGTTTTCAACATCGCCAAAGACCATATCGCCACCCATGCCGGCGGTCAGGTTCAGCACCACATCGGTGTCGCTGTCGCGGATCCGATCGGTCACTTCGCGGTAGAGGCCCAGATCGCGTGAGGGCACACCGGTCTCGGGATCGCGCACATGGCAATGCACTACAGCCGCCCCGGCCTTGGCTGCGGCGATGGCGCTCTCGGCGATTTGCTGCGGCGAACGCGGCACATGTGGGCTGCGGTCCTGGCTGCTGCCAGAGCCGGTCACGGCGCAGGTGATAAAGACATTTTTGTTCATATTCAGAGGCATTTTGGTTTTCCCCGCAATGTACAGGGTTGTGCCTAGAGTTATCCCCAAGCTCTTCCCCAGATTCCTATTTGCTTCACCGCCTAGTCTGCCTCAGCCTTTGTACAGACAGTTTACACTAAGCGAATCGAAGTTGATGAAATCCGCAAAAAATATCCTGCAGCCCGAACATCGCCCGCTGAAAACAGCAGTGCTGGTGCTTGATGAATGCAACACGCTCTCTTTTGCGGCCGCCGTCGATCCGATGCGCGCCGCCAATCGCCTTGCCGGGCGCTGCGTCTTTGACTGGGACTATGTGAGTGCCACAGAAGAGCAGCCGATGCTGACCAGTGGCCTGCATGTGCCAGGCTTTCCCCTGGCCCGGCTGGAAGACTGCGAGCTGCTGATTGTGGTGGCCGGCTTCCAGCTGGCCCAGCAAGCCACGCCCAGCCTGCTGGCGGGGCTACGTCGCCTGGCAGCCAGGGGCACCACCATTGCCGGCATCGACGGCGGCCCCTGGCTGATGGCAGAGGCCGGGCTGCTTGAAGGGCACCCCGCTACCACCCATTGGGAAGATCTGGAAAACTTTGCCAACCGCTTTGCTGGGGTGGATTGCCGCAATGACCGCTTCACCGTCTCCGAGGGACGCCTGACCTCTGGCGGCGCAACCCCGGCGATCGAAATGATGCTGCATATCATCAGCGCCCGCCATGGGGCCGGCTTTGCTGCCCGGGTGGCCGGTCTGTTCCTCTATGATGGCCCCGCTGCACCAACACGCGCCCAAAGCCGCCTGGGTAGCCACAAGCACAACGCGCTGACCGCCAAGGCCAATGCCCTGATGGAGGCCGCTCTGGACGAACCCCTGACCCTGACCACAATCGCCGAGCGGCTCGGCACCAGTCCGCGCAGCCTGCAGCAGCAGTTCCGCCTGCGGCTGAACACAACCCCACAGGACCACTACCTGCACCTGCGTCTGGCCGAGGCCCGCCGCCTGGTCAGCGATACGGATCTGTCCCTGATGGAGGTGGCCCTGGCCACTGGCTTCACCTCACCCTCGAGCTTTGCCCGCGCCTTTCGGGTCGCCCATGGCACCTCTGCCCGCGAGTTGCGCCAAAACCGCAGCAGCATGAGTAGCGCCAGCTTTGGCGCCTCGGGGTCCTCCCGCCCGGAAACGCCACGCCCGACAACCCACTAACCCAACACGGCACGCAGGCCCCTTCCCCCTTCTCCCCTGCGCCGCAGGCAATGGGTCAAAGGGCACACCAGCGGCGGCCTGCGTAGCTCCGCTGGCTTGAGGCACAGAGGACAGTGGCATGGGCGGCTCAAGGGGGAGATTTGTGTTCTTGAGCCCCGTCTCAGTCACGTCTCTGTCACGTCTCAGCCCCATCTCAGTCGCGTGCCAACGCCGCGCGGCGCGCGGCGCCGGGCCCAACGGCAAAGGGGCCTGCAAGGCACCTGGCGCAGGCGGAAGCCCCCCGCCCTTTGTTTAATAGGGCATCGGATGGGCGCGATGCGCCTGGTCGATCTCTTCCAGAACCTCCGCCGACAGGTCCAGCTCTACAGATTTCAGCGCGTGCTCCAGTTGCGCCTGTGTGGTGGCGCCAAAAATGGCAGAGCACATGAAGACCCGCGTCCGGCACCAGGCCAGTGCCATATGCACCGGGTCCAACCCGTGGCGTGCCGCGATCTCCAGATAGGCCGCAACCGCGCCATAAACCCGTGGTGCATGACGTCCGCCCAGTTCCGGCACGATCGACTTGCGCGAACCTTCCGGTACTGCGCCCTCTTGGTACTTGCCGGTCAACAGCCCCGTGCCCAGTGGCGAAAAGGCCAAAAGCCCGACGTCTTCGTTGACGCTCAGCTCTGCCAGGTCGGTGTCATACATCCGGCACAGCAGCGAATACTCGTTCTGGATAGAGGCCACCCGCGGCCCCCGCCCTTCCTCGGCCAGCCGCAGCCACTGCGCCGTGCCCCAGGCGCTTTCATTGCTTAGCCCAAAGGCACGGATATTGCCCTTGTCGACCTGGGCCTGCAGCGCCTCCAGGCAGTCGCGCATATTGTCCAGCGTTTCTTCCCGGTTCTGGCCCGAGGGATCATAGCTCCAGTTCTTGCGAAACATATAGCTGCCGCGATTGGGCCAGTGAAACTGGTAGAGATCAATATAGTCGCACTGCAGCCGTTTCAGCGATGCCTCAACCGTCGCGGCAATGGTCTGCGAACTGATCGGCGCGCCGTCACGCACTGCCTGCATGCCTTCACCAGAGTGTTTGGTCGCCAGGATGTAATCGCCCCGCCGCCCGGTTTTCGCGTGCCAGGTGCCTAGGATCTCTTCACTACGGCCGATGGTTTCGGGGCGGATCGGGTTCACCGGATACATTTCTGCCGTATCAATAAAATTGATCCCGGCTGCCAGCGCCGTGTCGATCTGCACATGCGCCTCGGCCTCTGATGTCTGGGTGCCATAGGTCATGGTTCCAAGGCAGAGTTCCGAAACCTCCATTCCGGTCCGACCAAGGGGAGTCTTCTTCATTGCGCGTTCCTTCACTGCTTGGAGGCCAACAGGCCAGACATTTTGGCCCGCGACCTTAGCGCCCCGCCCCGCGAGCGCAAGCCAACAGCCGCCTTGTGCTTTGCGACAAAATACAACAGCCTGCCCGCGTCCGCAGTTCAGTCAGGAGAGCCAAAAAATGGCGCAGAACATTACCAAGGGCGTAAAGGCCCTGCTTGCCGAGGCCAATGCCAAGGTCGCCACCTTGTCGGTAGAGGAGGCCAAGGAAAAGGCACTGGATCCCGACTATGTCTTCGTCGATCTGCGCGATATCCGCGAGGTGCAGCGCAGTGGCCTGATTCCCGGCGCCTTCTCCTGCCCGCGTGGCATGTTGGAATTCTGGATCGACCCAGACAGTCCCTATCACAAGCCCGTCTTCAACCAGGATAAAACCTATGTCTTTTATTGCGCCAGCGCCTGGCGTTCGGCGCTTAGCGCGAGCATCGCGATGGAGATGGGGCTGGCCCCGGTGATGCATCTTGAAGGTGGCTTTACCGCATGGGAAAAAGCGGGCGGGGCTATTGTTCCGCAGACAGCCTGATACTGTAATTGCGCCCCGCTTTTTTCAATCAAAAGCGGGGCGTTGCGCGCCAATCGCGCATACCTTGTTTCCAACCGCATGTCGCCGCAGCTTCCCGTTTGCCGGCCCCATAGGCCGCGTGCCCGGCAAACGGATCCAGCCAGAACCGCAGGGCCAAACAAGAAAGGCCACAAGCCCTCCTGTGCGCGCCTTATTTGTGCTAGCATTGTAGCTGGAGACCAGAGTGACCCCTTCACGATGGGCCAAGCAACAGCAGGATCCTTCCCATGCCGTCACGACGCCGGATGCTTCTGGGTCTGCTGGGCCATGTCGGCTACGTCGGCCTGGCCACAACACCCGCGCGCCTTTGGGCTGGCAACAGTGACTACAGGCTGGATCTGGATGCGACCACCGTCCAGTTCAGGTTTCAACTCAATGGCACATGGCAAAGCGGCACCATGCCCATCACCAGCTCTGCGATTGAATTGAACCCAAGCCGATTGGCCGCCACCAGGGTTTCTGTAGTGCTGGATGCAACTGCGGCCAAAACCGGGTTCATCATTGCCACCCAGGCCATGACCAGCGCCGAAGTTCTGGATGTCGCGCAATATCCCACCATCCGCTTTACATCCCGCAAGATCCACCTGGGCGCGGAGGGGCGCCTGTCAGAAGGGGCTGAAATCACTGGAGATCTTACGCTGCGCGGCATTACACGACCGATCACCCTGCAGGCGGCACTGTACCGGCGCGCGGGCAGCGCGGTGGATGATCTTAGCCAGCTGGAGTTCAGCCTGACCGGCATCCTCAGCCGGGCCGCCTATGGTGCCTCGGGCTACGCCGCACTCGTCGGGGACAGGGTGCAGCTAGCCATCCACGCCCGCATTCTTCGTAATCAGTAAAACGCTGCTGCCACCGCGAATGCGACATTTGCGTCGGAAAACCACTTGCCTTATCCGCCAGTCGCGGCGTTGATGGCCACATCATGCGTATGATCATTTCTTTTGCCGCCCTCTTTCTGTCCGTCGTGCTGTTGCAATTTGCCACTGGCGGCGTTGGTCCGCTGGATGCGCTATCCGGCTTTGCCCTTGGCTTTGACAAAGAGCAGATTGGCCTGTTGGGTTCGGCGCATTTCCTGGGATTTTTCATTGGCTGCTGGTGGGCACCACGACTGCTGGGAACCATTGGGCATTCGCGCACCTTTGCCGTTTGTACGGCGCTGGGGGCTATGGGGCTACTGGCGCATACGCTGACAAATGATCCCTACGCCTGGGCCGCAATGCGCATTGCCTCCGGGCTCTGTGTGGCGGGCTGCTACACGGTGATCGAAGCCTGGCTGAACGCCAAGGTCACCAATGAGACTCGCGGCCGTGCCATGGGCACCTATCGGCTGGTGGATATGGGCGGCTCACTTGGGGCGCAGCTGTTTATCGCGGTACTGCCGCCGGCCTATTACCTATCTTATAACCTGCTGGCGCTGCTGTGCTGTGCGGCGCTTCTACCGCTGACCCTGACCCGCGCCAGCCAGCCGACAACACCGGGCGCACCACGCCTGCGGCCCAAGCTGGCCTGGCACTGCTCGCCTCTTGCCGTGGCTGGGGTGACGGTTGCCGCGCTCAGCTCTGCCTCCTTTCGCATGGTGGGGCCGGTCTATGGTCAGGAGGTCGGGCTGGAGGTCGACCAGATTGCCTTTTTCCTCGCCTCTTTTGTGCTGGGCGGTGCCCTGGCGCAGTACCCGATGGGCTGGCTGGCGGACAAATATGACCGGCGCTGGGTGCTGATCTGGCTCTCGGTGGCGGCGGTGGCCAGCTGCCTGATCACCATGGCGGCCAGTCAGACCGGCACGCTTGGGGTGATGCTGGCAGCGGGGTTCTTTGGTTTGACAACCTTTCCGATTTTCTCGCTCTCCTCGGCCCATGCCAATGATTTTGCCACTTCTGAACAGCGAGTCGAGCTGGCCGCAGCCTTGATGTTCTTTTTTGCCCTGGGGGCGATTGCCGCGCCGCTGGTGGCCTCAAGCCTGATAAGCCAGTTTGGCCCATCGGCGCTGTTTGCCTTTGTCGCCCTGGGCCATGCGCTGCTGATCGCCTTTGGCCTGACCCGGATGCATGCCCGCGCCACCCCCGACCCAGAAGAGCGCACCCGTTATGTCTATGCACCGCGTACCTCTTTCACCATTGGCCGCCTGATGAAACGTGCGCGGGAGCGCAGGTAACCAGGCCCTACCCCCCTATCGGGACACATCCTTCGCGCCGCTATGGCACCAAAATTTCCCGCCAATGGCTCAGCCGGGGTTTTCGCGCCGCGCTGCATGGGGTAGACGCAGCTTTGACTTTACACATGGGTAGATGGCATGGCACGCGTTCTGATTACTTCAGCAATTCCCTATATCAATGGGATCAAGCACCTGGGCAATCTGGTTGGCAGTCAGCTTCCAGCTGATCTCTATGCCCGCTACCAGCGCAGCATTGGCAACGAAGTACTGTTTCTCTGCGCCACAGATGAACATGGCACCCCGGCAGAGCTGGCCGCCGCCAAGGCCGACAAACCGGTTGCGGAATTCTGCGCCGAAATGCACCAGATCCAGGCTGATATTGCCAAGGGGTTCGGCCTTAGCTTTGACCACTTTGGCCGCTCTTCCAGCCCGCAAAATCATGCCTTGACCCAGCATTTTGCCGGCAAGCTGGCCGAGGCCGGCCTGATCCGCGAAGTTGATGACAGCCAGATCTATTCTCATGCGGATGGCCGGTTTCTGCCCGACCGCTATGTTGAAGGCACCTGCCCCAACTGCGGCTTTGAAAAGGCACGCGGCGATCAGTGTGAAGAATGCACCAAACAACTGGATCCCACCGATCTGATCAATCCGCGCTCGGCCATTTCAGGCTCAACCGATCTGGAGGTCCGCGCGACCAAACATCTGTTCCTGTGCCAATCCCAGATGAAAGACCAGCTAAACGCCTGGATCGACAGCAAAGCTGACTGGCCGATACTGACCACCTCTATTGCCAAGAAATGGCTGCACGATGGCGACGGCCTGCAGGATCGGGGCATCACCCGCGATCTGGACTGGGGCATTCCGGTGAAAAAGGGCAACGAAGACTGGCCCGGCATGGAGGGCAAGGTCTTTTACGTCTGGTTCGACGCCCCCATCGAATATATCGCCGCCGCCGGCGAATGGGCCGAAGCCAATGGCAAAACCGATGCCGACTGGCAGCGCTGGTGGCGCACCGACATGGGCGCCGAAGATGTGAAATATGTCCAGTTCATGGGCAAAGACAACGTGCCCTTCCACACCCTGTCCTTCCCGGCCACCATCCTGGGCTCTGGCGAGCCTTGGAAACTGGTCGACCACCTGAAAAGCTTCAACTATCTGAATTATGATGGCGGCCAGTTCTCTACCAGCCAGGGACGTGGCATCTTCATGGATCAGGCGCTTGAACTGCTGCCTGCCGACTACTGGCGCTGGTGGTTGCTCAGCCACGCCCCCGAGAGCTCTGACGCTGAATTCACCTGGGAAAACTTCCAGCAGTCCACCAATAAGGATCTGGCGGATGTTCTGGGCAATTTTGTCAGCCGCATCACCAAATTCTGCCGTTCCAAGTTTGGCGAAGCCGTTCCCGAGGCCGGCAGCTACGGCGCAGCAGAGCAGGCATTGATGGAAGATCTGACCAAACGGGTCCGCGCCTATGAGCAGCACATGGAAAACATGGAAGTGCGCAAATCCGCGCAAGAACTGCGCGCCATCTGGGTGGCTGGCAATGAATATCTGCAAAGCACGGCCCCTTGGTCCACCTTCAAGACCGACCCCGACCAGGCCGCAGCACAGGTGCGCCTGGGGCTCAACCTGATCCGTCTTTATGCCGTGTTGAGCGCACCTTTCATTCCCACCGCCAGCGCCACCCTGATGCAGGCCCTGAACTGCACCGATAACAGCTGGCCCAGTGACATAGAAACCGCCCTGGCTGCACTGCCTGCAGGCCATGGCTTTACGGTGCCAGAAAACCTTTTTGCCAAGATCACCGACGAAGAGCGCGAAGACTGGCAGGCCCGGTTCGCCGGTAGCCGCGATTAATCCGCTCCCGCGCAACAAATTCCAATCCGGCGGGCCCTCAGGCCCGCCACAATCTGCAAAGCCCGCCTGACTTCAGGTGGGCTTTTCCTTTTGTTAGCCCCTGATCCACCGATGCCCGCCACGGCCGCGAGACATTCCGCGTCCAGTCCCCCCGCAAATATGACAAGCAGGTATGCATAGATATTTTCTTGAGATACTTTTTCCGATAAAAACAGTCAGAAAGGGTTTCCTGATTAAAATAATAAGATATAAAAGACCTAGCCAACCTGACTCGACAGGCCAGCCCACCGCAGCTTCACAACTTAGAAATCGCCGCAATGTCGACCAAGCCTCTCCAGTCTCGCACGGCCCTACCCCGCCTTCCCCCCAAGGCCAGGCCTGATACATATCAGACCACGCCGGGCGCCGACCGCGACCCCCTCTCCAGCCCCGAGCTGGCCGAGTTGTCCTTGATCGGGTTCCCCCCGGCGGACGCAAATCTGGAATGGCTCTTGGACAAGGCGGACTTCAACAATGGGCAATCCTTATGAACCAGATGACATCTGATCCGGTGGCAACCACCGCCACCCCCGAAGTTTTCCCGACCTATCACGCAGAGGACCTGACGCGCGGCGGCATTCAGGCGCGCATTCTGCTCAATGGTCAGATCTACAGCCTGCGCATCACCCGAGCCGGAAAGCTGATCCTGACAAAATGACTCAGCCGCAGACCTCCCTTCGCGGCGGCGCTGCTGTCGGCCTGCTGGCCGATCTTCCCCCGCTAGAGGCGGGGACGGTGCGGTATTTTCGCTATTGGTTCAGCGGCCCATCGGCCCGCGCCGATCTTCAGCAGGCCTTTTGCAACAGCCTTGGCCCCGACAGCGCCCAAAGCGCCTATGACAGCTTTGGCAGGCTTTGTGATTTTTGCGTCACCCATGGCCGCCGCCCGCTGATCCGTCACGGCATGACCTGCTCCTGCCTGGGCGCTGACGAGAATTGTTTTGCCAATCTTGTCGCTGCGGCAACCCAGGGCGAGGCCGCCGATGCCGACCTCCTTGCGGCGCTGCTTGTCGCACCGCAAAAGGCCCGGGCGCTCAGCGCCCTTGCGGCCCAGACCGGTCTGTTTTTGCAACATCTCGCCGGTAGAGCCCCATTACGGCGTCACTATCGTCCGGAAGCTGCAACCCTGCATTGATCCCCTTTTCAACCGACCCACTCCGCAAAACCATCAAGGACTTTATATATGAAATCTCTGTTTCTGACGGGCTCCGCTCTGGCAGGTCTTGCCCTTGGCAGCACCTCGGCCCTGGCCGCCGATGCCAGCGGTGTTTTGACCAACTACGCCAATATCGCCCAGGCGAAATACCAAGACAGCCTGTCGACGGCGCAGACCCTGCAGGCCGCCGTCGAGGCCCTGATAGCCGCGCCTTCAGCCGAGGCCCTGACCGCCGCGCGCCAGGCCTGGCTGGCCGCGCGTGTGCCCTATCAGCAATCCGAAGTCTTTCGCTTTGGCAATGCCATCGTCGATGAGTGGGAAGGCAAGGTAAACGCCTGGCCGCTGGATGAAGGTCTGATTGACTATACAGATGCCTCTTATGGCGGGGCCACCAACGAAAATGCCCTGGCGGCGCTGAATGTGGTGGCCAACCCGGCCTTTGAACTCTCGGGCAAAACCATCGACACCAGCGAAATCACCCCTGTCCTGCTCGCCGAGACCCTGCACGAAGCAGATGGCGTCGAGGCCAATGTGGCCACTGGCTACCACGCCATTGAATTCCTGCTCTGGGGGCAGGATCTGAACGGCACCAACCCCGGCGCGGGCCAGCGCAGCTGGACCGACTATGCGGCAGGCGAAACCTGTAGCAATGGCAATTGTGATCGACGTGGTGCCTACCTGAAGGCCGCAACCGATCTGCTGGTCGCTGATCTGGACTGGATGGCGGCGCAGTGGTCCGACACCGGCGCGGCCCGCAGCACCCTGCTGGCGGATGAAAGTGCAGGCATTTCGGCCATGCTGACCGGCATGGGGTCACTGTCTTATGGCGAGCAGGCCGGCGAACGCATGCGGCTGGGCCTGATGCTCAACGATCCGGAAGAAGAGCACGACTGCTTTTCCGACAACACCCACAACAGCCACTACTACGATGGGCTTGGGGTGCAGAACGTCTATCTGGGTGAATATGTGCGGGTGAATGGCGCACTGGTCTCTGGCCCGTCGCTGTCGGATCTGGTCGCCGCAGCCGACGCCGATCTGGACAGCGAATTGCGCCGCAAACTGTCCACCACCATGCAGGCCCTGGGCCGCATCAAAACCACCGCCGAGGCAGGCTTTTCCTATGATCAGATGCTGGAACAGGGCAATGCTGCTGGCGAAGCCCTGATCATGGGTGGCGTCAATGGCCTGGTCGATCAGACACGATCCATTGAACGCGTGGTTAAAGTTCTCGACCTGGATGGCCTGGCCTTCGAAGGTTCTGACAGCTTGGATAATCCCAATGCGGTTTTCCAGTAACCCTCTATAATAATACCAAAACATAAAAGGGGGCAGCCAGCGTGTCTGCCCGCCCGCCCCCTTTTCCAGCAAAGAAATCTCCTGAAATGACACGAAATACAACTGCTGCGCTGGCCTTTGGCGCGCCCCTGCTGCTGTGCGCCAATGTGGCCCTGGCGGAACAAGGTTTCTCCTGGGAAGGCGAAATCGAAATCGGCAACGAACAGGTTGTCTCTTCTGATGTTGCAGGCAATGAAATCCGCAACACCTATGCCATCATCACCGCCACCGGCACCTATACATTTGGCTCTGGCGTTTCGATCTTTTCCACCCTCACCGCCGAGAGCGTGACAGATCCAACTGTAGACCGCAGCTTTGACGATATGGGGCTCTATATTGAAGAGCTCGGCCTCAGCTTTGGTCTGGGTCAGTCCACCACGGTGACACTTGGCAAACTACACCCTGTCTTTGGCACCGCCTGGGACGATACGGCTGGCTTCTTTGGCGGCACCCTGGCCGAAGATTATGAACTGGCAGAGCAGATCGGCGTTTTGGCCGATGTGGAACTGAACGGCGCAGGCACCCTGTCCTTTGGTATTTTTTTCGCCGATGACACGGGGCTAAGCCGGTCCTGGGGCACAGATCGGGGCCGCAACAGGTCCGACGCAGGCGGCGCGGGCAACACTGGCAACCTCGACAACTTTGCCATTCAGTGGGCCCATGAAGTTGACGGGACCCGTTTCCACGCTGGTGCCCGCCACCTGAGCGCTGGAACCGGCGATGTGGATGACGAACGGGGGATCGTGGTTGGTCTTGGTCATAGCTTTGACATTGGCCTTGATCTCTTTGCCGAATTTGCC
Source organism: Pseudophaeobacter flagellatus (assembly GCF_021228235.1). Lineage (GTDB taxonomy): Bacteria > Pseudomonadota > Alphaproteobacteria > Rhodobacterales > Rhodobacteraceae > Pseudophaeobacter > Pseudophaeobacter flagellatus. Next base: position 278,149 of record NZ_JAJQRG010000005.1, on the reverse strand, counting down.
AGCTTTGACAATTTTGGCGGCGGCGTGGATGACGCGACCTTTGCCACCCTCAACGCCGCCTATGCTATCGGCGACCTGACCCTTTCTGGCACTCTGTCGCAACGGGATCTTGACGCAGGCGGCAAGACAGATCTGCACTCGATCGCGGCGGAGTACGAGTTCCAGAACGGGATGACCCTGGGTGGCGCACTGGCCTATCAGGACGACAGCGGCATCAAAGACACTATTCTTGGCCTCAATCTGGTGGTTCCATTGGGCAGCTAACCCCAAAAATCAGGCCTGACTGGCTGGCTATCCTTTTTTCGGGGTCGGCCGGTCAGGTTTTGCGGATCAGACCAGAAGCCGCGCATATAAACAGGCCAAAACCGAAAAGAAGGAGCGCGATTTTACAGGGGATACCGGCGAAAATTCGTGCCCGACTAAAACGCTCAGAATTTCACTCTTGAAAACCCATTATTTTTGTCGGATATTCAGACCACCCCCCACGAGACACATCCTTGGGACCCTCGCATGATTATCTGCCACTGCACCTCTATCTCTGATCACGATATCCACGCCGCCATCGACTGGATGCGCAGCGCCGACCCAGAGACCATCATCACCCCCGGCAAAATCTACCATGCCCTTGGGAAAGCGGCTGATTGTGGCGGATGCATGCCACTCTTCCTCGACACCATGCGCAGCAATGATAAGGTGAACGTACCGGCGCAATTACAGAACCTGCGCCGCCGCACAAATCAGGAGATCACCTATGAAGGGCGACCCCAAAGTCATCGACTACCTCAACAAAGCGCTGCGACATGAGCTGACAGCTGTCAGCCAGTACTGGCTCCATTATCGCCTACAGGACGATTGGGGTCTTGGCAGCATGGCCAAGAAAAGCCGCGAGGAAAGCATCGAAGAGATGCAGCATGCGGATAATCTGATCGAACGTATTTTGTTCCTTGGCGGTCATCCGAACCTGCAAAAGCTGGATCCGCTGCGCATTGGCCAGACGCCCAAGGAAACGCTGGAATGTGACCTGGCGGCGGAAGAAAGTGCCCGCGCACTCTACAAAGAGGCCCGCGAGATCTGCAACCAGGCGGGTGATTACGTCACCATGAAACTGTTTGAAACATTGATGGCAGACGAAGAAGGTCATATCGACTTCCTCGAAACCCAGCTAGACCTGCACGACCGAATTGGCGCCGAAAACTATGCACAGCTCAACGCCACCAAAATGGAAGCGGTCGAAGAGTAATTTCTTGGTGGTTACCGCTCTGGCGGTGGCCACCCCCTTTGCCGGTCTTGCCCCTGCATGCGCTGGGGAACCCGTCTTTAAACTCTCGTCGATCCCCCTGTCGGATCCGCATCTGAACAGCCTGCCTCGCAGCGCCGCAGAACAGACCCGTATCGCAGCCGCCACCGCGCCGACACTGGATTTCACCGCTCCCGAAGCCTTTGAGGCCCGTCCCGCCGGCAGCGCCACCGTGCCCGCGCGCAGCGACACCACCGCCTTTTCGCAACATGGTGCCAATCTCTCTTTTGAACAGGAACTGGCCTTCAAGCTGGGCAATGGATTGTTCAAAAAAATCTGGGTGTTTTCCCCGGCCTCGACGCTTGCGTCAGATGGGTTGGGGCCGCTGTATAATGCGCGGTCCTGTCAGCGCTGCCATATCAAGGACGGGCGCGGCCAGGTGCCGCAAGACCTGGATTACCGCGCCGCCTCGATGTTTTTGCGCGTCTCAATCCCTGCACCACCACCTGTGCAGATGCGCGCCGTGCGCGACTATATTGGCACCGCGCCGGACCCGAACTATGGCGGCCAGCTGCAGGATTTTTCCCGCCCCGGTGTGCCCGCGGAATACCGCCTGCGGGTCAGCTATACCCCGCAAACCCTGACCTTGGCTTGCGGCGAAAGCGTCACCCTGCGCCGCCCAACCTACACCGCCGCCGCGCTGGGGTATGGGCCGCTGCACCCGGATGCGATGCTGTCGCCCCGGCTGGCGCCGCCGATGATCGGCCTTGGCTTGATCGAGGCAATTTCAACCGCTGATATCCTGGCCAATGTAGATGAGGCCGACGCCGATGGCGACGGCATATCCGGGCGCGCCAACCTGGTTTGGTCGGCCGAGTACGACCAGATCATGCTGGGGCGATTCGGCCATAAGGCCGGAATGCCCACGCTGCATCAGCAGTCAGCGGCGGCCTTTTCCGGCGATATCGGCATTTCAACGCCGCTGTTTGGCGCTGCTGCGGGCGATTGCACCGCCGCCCAAACAGACTGCCTTACGACGCCGCACGGCGATGGTGATATACGCGGCACAGAAATCGATCAGGCCAATATGGATCTAGTGACCTTTTACGCCCGCAACCTTGCCGTGCCTGCCCGGCGCGACCTGGACGACCCGCAGGTGTTGCGCGGCAAGGCCCTGTTCTATGGCAGCGGCTGCATCGGTTGCCATCAGCCCAAATTTGTCACCCAGCGGCTGACAGATCGTCCGGAAAACAGCTTTCAGCTGATCTGGCCCTATAGCGACCTCTTGCTGCATGACATGGGGCCGGATCTGGCCGACAATCGCCCCGAGGGCCGCGCGACGGGCCGGGAATGGCGCACGCCGCCGCTCTGGGGGATTGGCCTGACGCGACAGATCAACCCCAATGCAACCTACCTGCACGACGGGCGCGCCCGCAGCTTGCTGGAAGCCGTGCTCTGGCATGGCGGCGAGGCAGAGCCTGCGCGCAACCGGGTCATCGCCCTTACCCCAGCGGATCGCGCTGCTCTTCTTCGTTTCTTGGAAAGTCTTTGATGTGAAACACCTCCTTTTTGCCGTCGCCGCCATTGTCTGCCTTGCCCCGCCTGCGCTGCGGGCTGATGTTGTGGATGAGGTTCTCGACGATCAGATCCTGCCCGGAATGCAGGCCTTGGTCGATAGCAGCGCGTATCTGGCACAGACCGCGCAGACCAATTGCACCCCCGAAGAGAGCACGCTGCGGGATGCCTATGATCAAGCCTTTGATGACTGGATCCGTGTCAGCCACCTGCGCTTTGGCCCTAGCGAGACCGAAAACCGCGCCTTTGCCCTGGCCTTTTGGCCCGATAGCCGTGGCAAGATCCCCAAAACCCTGACGACACACCTGCAAGCAGCGGATCCCACCCTGCTGGAGCCGAAAACCTTTGTGCAGTCTTCAATCGCCGGGCGCGGGTTTTATGCGCTGGAGTTCCTCTATTTTGATCCCGCAGCCGCCAAGACACCCGCAGCTTCCTATCGCTGCGCGCTGGCCGCCGTCATGGCCCAGGATATCGCCACAACCGCCAGAGCGATCCAGCAGGACTGGCAGAACAGTTATGCCGCGCAGATGCGCAATGCCACCGGGCGCTATCAGGACAAATCAGAGGTCAAGCAGGAGCTGTTCAAATCGCTGAACACAGGGCTGCAGATGCTGGCGGATATGCGGCTGGGGCGGCCGCTGGGGCGGTTTGATGCGCCGCGCCCCAAACGGGCCGAGGCCTGGCGCTCTGGTCGCAGCCAACACCATATCGTGCTGGCCCTGCAAGCGCTGCATCCGCTGGCAACTGCGCTGGCAGATGGCGATGCGGCCCTGATTGCCCGCCTTGATGCCGCCTTTGAAAAGCCGACCCTACGTGCGCTGCGACTTGAGGACCCCATCCTTGCAGGTGTTGCGGCCCCCGCAAAACGCATCCACATTGAGGCCCTGCAGCAAGAGATCAATGACCTACGTGCCCTGATCACCAGTGATCTCGGCACGGCGCTTGTGGTCTTGGCGGGCTTCAACTCATTGGATGGCGACTAGGCTCTGGCCCCACTCACCCTCTGTCAGATTGGGAACAACAGATGACAACACGACGTAGCTTTCTCGCCGGACTCTTGGCGACAAGCCTTGCCCCCAGCCCCACCTGGGCTGATCTTGGCGGCCCTGCCTTTCTGGCCGCCGCCAAAACCCCGCAGGGCGGCTATCTGCTCGCGGGGCTCTCTGATCAGGGGGCAATCCGTTTTACCTGCCCCCTGCCCGGCCGGGGCCATGCCGCAGCCGCCCATCCGCAACGCCCCGAAGCCGTGGCCTTTGCCCGCCGTCCCGGACGGTTTGCCGATGTGATCGACTGCCGAACCGGCGCGCGCCTTGCCCGACTAGAGCCGCCACAGGGGCACCATTTCTATGGGCATGGCGTCTTTAGCCCCGATGGCAGCCGGTTGTACACCACCGAAAATGATTTTGAAAATGGCCGCGGCATCATCGGCGTCTGGGAGATCGCACAGGGCTATCGGCGCAGCGCCAATTTTAGCTCTGGCGGGATCGGACCCCACGACATGCTGCTGCGTCACCACGGGACAGGCCTGCACATCGTCGTGGCCAATGGCGGCATTGAAACCCACCCCGACAGTGGCCGCGCCAAGTTGAACCTGCCGCAGATGCGGCCCAACCTCAGCCTGCTATCGCTGGAGGGCGATCTGCAGGACGTGATGGAGCTGGCCCCGGATCTGCGCTTGAACTCAATCCGCCATCTTGCGCTCTCTGCTGATGGGACGGTGGGGTTTGCGATGCAGTGGCAGGGGGATCTGGGCGCGGAAGTACCGATTGTCGGCCTTTACCGTCCGGACACGCCCCCCCAGCTAATGGGCGAAGGTGATCCCCGGTTGCGGCATCTGCAGGGATATGGTGGCTCCGTCGCCTTTACGCCGGATGGGCGCAAGATCGCGGTCAGCTCTCCGCGTGGCGGGCTGGTGCAAATCATGCAGGTCGAAAGCGCCGAAATCATTCAGGAAATCCCGCTGACGGATGTCTGCGGCCTAGCGGCAACTGCAAGCGGGTTGATGGCCAGCACCGGGCTTGGCAAGGTTCTTACCCTGGATGGCCCCACAGTCACCCAACAGCAGAGCCATGATCTGGCCTGGGACAACCACCTTATTCGCCTAGGGTAATCTGGCAGGTTTCATCCTGGGCTGATGTTGGGGCAAAAACTGTAATCCATGGCAAGGCGCGGTCTCTGATCGCGCCTTTTTTCTTTCGCTAGATTCTTAATTCGAAAGCCAAACGAAAACAAATGATGACTCCTGAAATAGAATAGGCTAAATCTCCGCATCAAAAGGAAAGCCAATGGATGCAGCGACTCGTCATTCTCACATTCTGGATCTACTGAACGCCCAGGAACGGGTCGAGGTGGAGGATCTATCGCGCCGCTTTGCAGTCTCGCTGCAAACCATCCGCACAGATCTGCGCGACCTTTCCGCGCGAGGCGCGCTGTCGCGAGTCCATGGCGGGGCAGTGCGCATCAGCTCGGCGGCCAATCGTGCCTATGCAGATCGGCGCAAACAAAACGCCAGCGCCAAACAGGCCATGGCCGCCGTTCTGGCTGATCTGATCCCCGATCGCTGCTCTGTGGCGCTGAATATCGGCACCTCAACCGAACAGGCGGCACGGGCGCTCAGCAGCCACCGGGGATTGACCGTTCTGTCTAATAATATAAATATTATCAACCTGATGATCGGCGGAGAGGCCAAGGAACTGGTTCTGGTCGGCGGCACTGTGCGGCAAAGCGATGGCGCAATTATTGGTGAGGATGCGGTTGAATTCATCTCGCGATACAAAGTGGATTATGCCATCATCGGTGCCTCGGCACTGGATGCGGATGGCGCCATTCTGGACCATGACGCCAACGAGGTTTCTGTCGCCCGCGCCCTGTTGAAAAATGCCCGCAACAAGATCCTTCTCTGTGATGGCAGCAAATTTTCTCTCTCTGCACCGGTGCGGATCTGTGACCTGTCAGACCTGGATGTCGTGATCACCGACCAATTGCCGCCAGCCCAATTCTGCGATGTCGCCCACGCCGCTGGCACCCGCATTCTGACCACCGCCACAAACGAAAGCTACGAAAATGACTGATCCCAAGATCACCGATCTCTTTATCATTGGCGGCGGCATCAATGGCTGCGGCATCGCCCGTGACGCCGCAGGTCGTGGCCTCTCGGTCACGCTGGCCGAGATGAACGACCTCGCCTCTGCCACATCCTCAGCCTCGACCAAACTGTTTCACGGCGGGCTGCGCTATCTTGAATACTTTGAATTCAGGCTGGTGCGCGAGGCCTTGATCGAGCGCGAAGTGCTGCTGAAGGCGATGCCACATATCTCCTGGCCCATGCGCTTTGTGCTGCCATTTCATAAAGATATGCGGTTCGACAATGATACGCCGACCTCTAAACTGCTCACCACCTTTATGCCCTGGATGAAGGGGCGTCGCCCTGCCTGGCTGATCCGGCTGGGGTTGTTTCTGTACGATTCTCTGGGCAAGCGTGGCATCCTGCCGGGGACCAGCACAGTGGATCTAACCACCGATATTGCAGGCAAACCCCTGAAATCGAAATTCAAAAAAGCTTTCGAATATTCTGATTGCTGGGTCGAAGATTCCCGCCTTGTGGTGCTCAATGCCCGCGATGCCTTGGCGCGTGGCGCCCAGATCATGACCCGAACAGAGGTTCTAAGTGCCAAGCGCCACGCCGACCACTGGGAGATCACGGTCAAGGATCACACAAGCGGCGAGACCCGCACCCATCGCGCCCGGATGCTAGTCAATGCAGGCGGGCCCTGGGTGGCCGATCTGCTGCGGCAAAAGCTGGGACAAAACAACCGCGAAACCGTGCGCCTGGTGCGCGGCAGCCATATCGTGGTGCCAAAACTGTTTGACCACGGCCGCTGTTATTTCTTTCAAGGCACCGATGGCCGCATCATTTTTGCCATTCCCTACGAAGAAGATTTCACCCTGATCGGCACCACCGATGCGGATCACCCAGATCCTGAAATCGCGCCCGAATGCACGCCAGAGGAACAGGACTATCTGGTGAATTTTGCTTCGCAGTATTTTGCAAAGCCGCTCAGCCGCAACGATGTAATCTGGACCTACTCCGGAGTGCGCCCGCTCTATGATGATGGCGCCAGTTCGGCCACTGCGGCAACGCGTGAATATGTGTTGACGCTGGATCAAACGCAGGCACCGCTGCTGAATGTCTTTGGTGGCAAGATCACCACCTATCGCAAGCTGGCTGAATCCGCCCTGGCCAAGATCGGCGAGGCCCTGCCAGGTCTTTCAGGCAACTGGACCGCTGGCGTTCCAATGCCCGGAGGTGATTTCCCGGTCGAAGATGTCGCCAAGCTGACGGCCAAACTGGCCAGCGACTATCCTTTCCTCAGCGCCTATGCCACGCGCCGTCTGATCCGTGCCTATGGGCTGGAAGCCTGGGACGTTCTGGGTGCGGCAAAAGCACCACAGGATCTGGGCCAGGATTTTGGCGCCACCATCACCGCGCAAGAGCTGGACTGGGTGATCAAAAACGAATGGGTCCGCACGGGCGAGGATTTTCTATTGCGCCGCACCAAGCTGAACCTGCGGCTGGATGCAGCCCAGCGCGTGGCAGTGGATGGCTACATTCGCGAAAAGGCGGCATAACCACCGCGTCCACACAGAAAACCAGCCACGTCGGCCCAGAGCATGTTCTGGGCCGACGCTCTCTTAAAACTCGACGCCTTTTTGTGCCTTAACACCGGCACGAAAAGGATGCTTGATCTGCCCCATTTCGGTGACAAGATCGGCGATCTCGATCAGCTCTTCTTTGGCGTTACGCCCGGTCAGCACCACATGGGTCATCGGCGGCTTTTCCTCCACCAGGAATTCCAGCACCTCGTCCAGATCCAGATAATCATAGCGCAGGGCGATATTGATCTCGTCCAAAAGCACCATGGTGTTACGCTCATCTCGAATCATTTCTTTGGCTTTTTCCCAGCCCTTTTGCGCCGCAGCAATATCGCGCGCCTTATCCTGAGTTTCCCAGGTAAAGCCTTCACCCATTGCATAAAACTGGCACAGATCGCTGAAGTTTTCCTCAATCAGGCTGCGCTCGCCCGTCTGCCAAGCGCCCTTGATGAACTGCACCACAGCCGAGGGCATGCCATGGGCGATACAGCGCATGATCATACCGAATCCCGAGCTGGACTTGCCCTTGCCCGGGCCGGTGTGGACGATGATCAGCCCCTTTTCACCATCCTTGTTTTTCATCATGCGATCGCGGGCGGCCTTTTTCTTGGCCATCTTAGAAGCATGCCGTGCCGCTTCCTCTTCTGAAACGCCGGTTTCGGACTTCTCGCTCACTGGGGTCACTCCTGCTGTTTGTGCAAGTCTTGACAAGGAAGCCCCCAATAGCGCAAGGGGTTTTCGTTGGTTCCTGCAAATTGCAGGCGAAGAGGGAATGTGACAGGTTGGTGCCCCTTGGCATCTGTCTCAAGCACAGCCGCCCCCGCGACCGTGACCGGAGAGGTCTCTGATGCCACTGGTGCCCAGCGCCGGGAAGGCAAGAGAGCCGCAGACAGGCCCCAGGCCCGTTGAAATCCGCAAGCCGGGAGACCTGCCAACGCATGAGACAACGGGCGAACGGGGTGTGTCGCAACTGGTTGTGGGAGCGCATCTCTGCCCTCCCCCTGCTGGCACTGCCCCCTTGGCCCCACAATGGATGTGCGCGCTGATGGCAGACGATATGGCGGAACGCCCCGCCCCAAATACCGCAGAGGTCACCCTGACGATCTGCACAACCTGCAAACGCGAAGGTGTTGACCCCGAGGCCACACGCCCCGGTACCCTGCTGCTGTCGGCCCTCTCCGAGGCGACACTGCCAGCCGGGGTCGCAGTGCGCGGTGTTGAATGCCTCTCGGCCTGCAAACGCGGCTGCGCCATGGTGCTGACCGGCGGCGACACCCGCTGGAGCTACATCTACGGAGATCTCGATCCCGAAGCCCATGTGGACGACATTCTGGCGGGCGCTGCGGCCTATGCTGCCACCACCGATGGGCTGGTACCCTGGCGCGAACGCCCGCAGGTGTTTCGCAAGCAATCCATTGCCCGCATTCCCCCAATCACATTCCCCTGCAAGGACGAAACCACATGAGCGATCTCAACAAAATTCCTGTCACTGTCATCACTGGTTTCCTTGGCGCGGGCAAGACCACGCTGATCCGCCACCTGATGCAAAACCCACAGGGCAAACGTCTGGCGGTTCTGGTCAATGAATTTGGCACCGCAGGCGTCGATGGCGACATCCTGAAATCCTGCGCCGATGAAAACTGTCCTGAAAACAACATTGTGGAGCTGGCAAACGGCTGCATCTGCTGCACCGTGGCGGATGATTTCATCCCCACGATCGAGGCCCTGATGGCCCTGCCCCAGGCCCCCGAACATATTCTGATCGAGACCTCAGGCCTGGCCCTGCCCAAGCCGCTGCTCAAGGCCTTTGACTGGCCGGCCATCCGCTCGCGCATCACCGTTGATGGCGTCATTGCCCTGGCCGATGCCGAAGCCGTGGCCGCAGGGCAGTTTGCCCCCGATCTCGCCGCCGTTGAGGCCCAGCGCGCTGCCGACGACAGCCTGGATCACGAAACGCCGCTGTCGGAAGTGTTTGAGGATCAGATCTCTTGCGCCGATATCGTGCTCTTGTCCAAAGCCGATCTGGCAGGCGAGGCCGGGCTGGAACAAGCCCGCAAGGTGATCGAGGCCGAAGCCCCGCGCCAGGTGCCAATCCTCCCAATGAGCGAAGGGGTGATTGATCCGCGCATCATTCTAGGGCTGAATGCAGCCGCCGAAGATGATCTGGAGGCACGTCCCAGCCATCACGATGGTCACCACGACCACGAACATGACGATTTTGAAAGCATAGTTGTCGAAATGGGCGAAGTATCTGACCCGGAAGCGCTGCAAGATGCCATTGTGAACTTGGCCCGGACTCGCAATATCCTGCGGGTCAAAGGCTATGTTGCAGTAAAGGGCAAGCCAATGCGCATGTTGGTACAGGCCGTGGGCGAACGTCTGCGGGCACAATACGATCAGCCCTGGGGCGATGCACCGCGTCGCACCCAGTTGGTCGTTATTGCCGAACATGACAATATCGACGGGGCCGCCATCCGGGCAGACCTGGGCGCCTAGGCCACTGGCAAAGACAAAGCAAACGCGGGTGCCGCATTCTGGCTGCAAGGTCGGGCGGCACCCTAAACACTCTGCAAGAGGCCACACCAATGCACGTCGTTTTTCGTGAAAGCCACGGGTTGGATCAAACCGACACGCCACAGGATCTGGGGCAATCGCCTGCCGATCTGGTGGTACTGTCCTTTTCCGACAGCGACCTTGGGGCCTTTGCGGCAGGCTGGCATCGTGCCGATGGCACACTGCCCAGCCTGCGGCTGGCCAATCTGGTGGCGCTGAAACACCCGCTGTCGGTCGACACCTATGCCGAACAGACACTCGCCGGGGCCAAGGGAGTGCTGGTGCGGCTGATTGGCGGCGAAAGCTATTGGCCATATGGGCTGGCCACCCTGCAGGATCTGGCCCGCCGCCGCGGCATCGCACTGGCAATCCTGCCAGCCGACGGCCGTGAAGACCCTCGGCTGGACGCCCTGTCGACACTACCAGCCTCGACCCTGCGGCGGCTGCAGGCGCTTTGTGATGCGGGCGGCGCGGTGGCGGCGCAGGCGGCGTTGGCGCAGCTCTCGCTGGCGGCGGGGCTATATGCCGGGCCAGTTTTGGGGCTGAAATCCACGCCGCAGCACGGTTTCTATGATCCTGATCAGGGGGTAATTTCGCCCCCCGATGTGCAGGATAAACCCTTGGTTCTGGCCAGTTTCTACCGCTCTTATCTGACTGCCGCCGATACCGCCCCGGTGGATGCGTTGATTGCTGAACTGCGCGCCCGTGGCTACGCCGCCTACGGCGTGTTTGCCGCCAGCCTGAAATCCACACAGACCGCCGCCTGGCTCCGCGAGACCCTGCCGTCGCTGACGCCAGCCGCTATTGTTAACGCCACCGCCTTTTCGGCCCAGGGCAGTGATGGCAGCGCCTCGCCGCTGAATGCCACCGGCTGTCCGGTGTTTCAGGTGGCTCTGTCCACCGCCCGCAAAAAAGACTGGGCCGAAGCGGCGCGCGGGCTCTCGCCTGCGGATCTCGCGATGCATGTGGTTTTGCCCGAAGTAGACGGCCGTATCCTGGCAGGGGTTGTCAGCTTCAAATCCCCCGGCAAGCAGGATCCGGACCTTCAGTATTCCCGCTTTGCCCACCGCCCCGTTGCCGATCGCATCGCGGCGGTTGTCGACCGGGTCGAAGGCTGGCTGCGCCTTGCAGCCCAGCCCAATACGGCCAAGCGCCCGGCGCTCATCCTGTCGACCTATCCCGGCAAGGCCCACAATCTGGCCCATGCGGTGGGGCTGGATGCGCTGGCCTCCTGTGACGAAATCCTGGCAGAATTGGCCAGGCAGGGCTATGACGCCGCGCCGCAGGGGAATCTTGGCCTGCGGCTGGACAGCGCCGCTCTGCGCTTTTCGCTGCAAGAATATACCGCCGCGCTGGCCAGCCTGCCGCAGGTGCTACAGCAGGACCTGGCCGCCGCCTGGGGGCAGCCGCAGCAGGATCCCGACTGCAAGGATGGCGCGTTTCACTTCAAGGCACTTCAGGCGGGCAAGGCGCTGATCGCCCTGCAGCCCGAACGTGGCGAGGTGCAGACCCGCGTTGACGACTACCATGCTCTGGAACGCACACCGCGCCATGCCTATGTCGCCTTTTATCTCTGGCTGCGCCAGCACAGCGATGTGCTGGTCCATATCGGTGCCCATGGCACCCTCGAATGGCTACCCGGAAAATCCGTTGCACTCTCGGCGGCCTGCTGGCCCGAAGCGCTGACCGGCGCGCTGCCCGTTGTCTATCCCTTTATCGTGAACGACCCCGGCGAGGCCGCTCAGGCCAAGCGCCGCATTGGAGCCGTAACCCTAGGCCATGTGCCGCCACCCCTGGCCCAGACCACCCTGCCCGAGGGCATGGCACGGCTGGAAAACCTGCTGGATGAATATTCCACCGCCGATGGGCTGGACCCGGCGCGGCGCGACCGTCTGCTTGATGATATCCGCGCGGAGGCCCAGGGCACCGGCGTCGAGGCAGATCTCGGCCTCACCCCGGAGACCTCTGCGGCAGAGGCCATCACCCGGATCGATGCCTTTGTCTGCGACATCAAGGAAAGCCAGTATGGCGAGGGGTTGCATATCTTTGGCACCGGCGATTGCGGCGCGGCAGAACATGCTGGGCTGGTCGCTGCGCTGAATGGGCAGTTGGTGCCTCCCGGCCCTTCTGGCTCTCCGTTTCGCGGCCGGTCGGACGTGCTGCCCACCGGGCGCAACCTCTTCACCACCGACCCGCGCGCGGTGCCGTCACGGGCGGCGCAGGCGCAGGGGGTCAAACTGGCGGAAGAGTTGCTGCGCCGCCACCTGCAAGACCAGGGCGACTGGCCGCAGGGGCTGGTGATTGATCTCTGGGGCTCTGCCACCATGCGCACCGCCGGCGAGGAATTTGCCATGGCGCTGCATCTGGCCGGGCTGGCCCCCAAATGGGATAAGAATTCGGAACGAGTGTCCGGCTTTGAAGTCCTGCCCCTCTCCATGTTGGGACGCCCCCGCATTGATGTCACCCTGCGGGTATCAGGTCTGTTCCGCGATATCTTTCCCGGCCTGGCCCAAATGTTCGAAGCCGCCGCTGGTGCGCTGGCGGGGCGCGACGAAGACCCCAGCGACAATCCCTATCTGGTGCAGGGCCCACGGGTTTTTGGCCCCAAACCGGGCCTCTACGGTCTGTCCATGGGGCCACATATCGACAGCTACAGTGACGACGCACGCGCAGCAGCAGGCGAGGCCTGGATCACCGCCTCGTCACATGCCATTGACGCCCAGGGCGATATATCAGAGGCCCGCAGCGCCCTGGAGGCCCGCCTAAAGGGGGCCGACAGCTTTGTTCACCTGCAGGATCTGCCCGAAACGGACCTGTTGATCGCCGAAGACTACGCCGCCCATGAGGCAGGCTTTGCCGCTGCCATGGCCCGGATCGGCGCCCCGGCACCTGCGCTTTATCATCTGGATGCCACCCGGCCGGACCGTCCGCAGGCACGTTCCCTGGGCGAAGAGATTGCCCGCGTCACCCGCGCCCGCGCCAGCAACCCGGACTGGGCCAGCGCCATGATGCAACACGGCTTTCGTGGTGGGGCCGAGATTGCGGCCACGCTGGATCATATGGCGGCCTTTGCCCATCTGGCCCAGGTGGTGCCGCCGCATCTGTTTGATCTCTACTTCGAGGCCACCCTGGGGCGCGAAGATCTTGTTGCCTTTCTCGAACAGGAAAATCCCAAAGCCCTGGAGGCAATGCGCGACCGCTTTCGCGCCCTGGCAGCGGCCGATCTGTGGACCACGCGGCGCAATTCCATCATGGCCCTGCTGGAGGACACCGCGTGACCAAAGCCCCCGGCCCTGCTGCCTCCCCCGACCCAAAGGTCTATGGCTGGTGCCCTGGCGCCCTGCGACCGATGATGTCGGGGGATGGGCTGGTTGTGCGTATTCGCGCGCCACTGGGACAGCTGAGCCAAGACCAGGCGTCGGCAGTTGCGACGCTGTCTGAACGCTTTGGCAATGGTCTGATCGACCTCTCGGCACGGGCCAACCTGCAACTGCGCGGCATCACTGCCGACAGCTATCCTGCCCTGATTGCCGCCCTGCAAGACCTCGGCCTAGTGGATCATGACAGCGCTGCCGAGGCGCGGCGCAACGTGATGTTGACCCCCCTGTGGAAGCCCGAGGACATCAGTCACCGCATCGCCGCCCAGCTTGAACAGGCGCTCCGCGATGCCGAGGATCTCTTGCTGCCCGGGAAATTCGGCTTCGTGGTCGATGCCGGGGAGAGCCCCCAACTACGCGACTGCGTCGGCGATATTCGAATTGAGACCAGCGGTGCCGAGCTTTTGCTCCTGGCTGACGGTGCAGAATGTGGCCAATCGATTACCGCCGAGACTGCCGCCGAGGCAGCACTTGATCTGGCGCGCTGGTTCTTGCAACAGGGCGGCGCGCCCGAGGGGCGCGGCAGAATGCACCCGCTCATAGCGCGCCGCGGGCTACCCGCGTCACACATCACGCCCCGTAGCGCCAGCACTCCATCGCCAACGATCGGAAACTGCGCCATTGGCCAATTGGTCGGGCTTGAATTCGGCCAGATCACCGCTCAGGCCCTCGCAACGCTGGCAGAGCAAGGCGCCCTGCGCCTGACCCCTTGGCGCATGCTCCTTATCGAGGGCAGGCACGACATTGAAATCCCACGCCTGCCCGGCCTGATCCTTGACGCCCGCGATCCGCGCCTGCGGGTGAGCGCCTGCACCGGTGCGCCCGGTTGCCTGCAGGCGCTTTCGGCCACCCGCGATCTGGCCCGCGATCTGGCCCCCTTTGTACCAGAGGGGCAAGTGCTGCATGTCTCGGGCTGTGCCAAGGGCTGTGCCCATCCCCGCCCGGCGCCGCTGGTGCTGACCGCAACCGCCCCCGACACATTTGCCCTGATCCACCATGGCAAGGCCGGGGATCACCCGTTAAGAGACTCCCTAAGGGCCGGTGCCTTGCGCGCCGCGCCGCAAATCCTGACAGAGGGCAGCTGACATGCTCCACACCTATGAAACCAACGGCGCGGCCATCTATGCCGAGAGCTTTGCCACCATCCGCGCCGAGGCCGATCTGGCCCGGTTCAACAAGGATGAAGAAAGCGTCACCGTTCGCATGATCCATGCCGCAGGCATGGTTGGCCTGGAGGAGCACGTGCATTTTTCCCCAGGAATGGCACAAACCGCCCGCGCCGCGCTGGCGGGTGGTGCGCCGATCCTCTGTGATGCCTATATGGTCAGCGAGGGCATCACCCGCCCACGCCTTGCCGCCAATAACCCGGTTATCTGCACCCTGCGCGATGAACGTGTGCCCCAGATGGCCAAAGAGATGGGCAATACCCGCTCGGCCGCTGCGCTAGAGCTCTGGCGCCCGCATCTTGACGGCGCCGTCGTCGCCATCGGCAATGCCCCCACTGCCCTGTTTCACCTGCTCAACATGCTGAAGGATCCCGCCTGCCCGCGCCCCGCCGCCATCATCGGCTGCCCGGTTGGCTTTGTCGGCGCGATGGAATCCAAAGACGCCCTGATGCAGGATCTTCCGGTGCCCTCGATGATCGTAAAGGGCCGCCTGGGCGGCTCTGCCATCACCGTGGCAGCGGTCAATGCGCTTGCCAGCTGGAAAGAGTGACCATGCCAACAGTAACACCGGGTAAAGTGATCTGCGCCGGGCTTGGCCCTGGCGACCCCGACCTGATGAGCGTCAAATCCTGGCGTGCCATCCAGGGTGCCAAACATGTGGCCTATTTCCGCAAGGAAGGCCGCAAAGGTCAGGCCCGCGCTCTGGTAGACGGTCTTTTGCCCGCCGGGGTGATCGAACACGCGATGGAATATCCGGTCACCACCGAGATCCATTTCTCTGACCCCGAATATAATCGCATCCTTGCTGCCTTCTATGATCAATGGGCCGAAACCCTGGCCGGTATTGCCAAGAGCGACGGCGAAGATGTGGTGGTGCTCTGCGAAGGGGACCCCTTCTTTTACGGCTCTTACATGCATCTTTATACCCGGCTGCAGGGTCGTATCGCGCAAGAGATCATTCCCGGCATCACCGGCATGTCCGGCTGCTGGACAGCCACGGGTCAGCCCATCACCTGGGGCGATGATGTGCTGACCGTGGCCATGGCCACCCTAAGCGAGGATGAGCTGACCCGCCGCATCCGGGAAACCGACGCGCTGGTGGTGATGAAGATTGGCCGCAACCTGCCGAAACTACGCCGCGCCCTGGAGCGCGCCGACAAACTGCAGGATGCCTGGCTGGTGGAACGCGGCACCATGCCAAGCCAAAGCGTGCAAAAACTCTCCGAGCTCTCTGGCGATGTGCCTTATTTTTCGATCGTTCTGGTGCATGGACAGGGACGCAGACCATGACAGATGCAGCGACAAAAGGCTGGGTAAAGATCCTCGGCCTTGGCCCCGGCGACGAAACCATGGTGACAGCCCAGGTCCAGCAGGTGATCACCGAGGCCACCGATGTGGTGGGCTATATCCCCTATGTGAAACGCATTCCCGAACGCCCTGGCCTTACCCTGCATGCCACCGATAACCGGGTCGAGGTGGAGCGCGCCACCCATGCGCTGGAAATGGCAGCTGAAGGCAAGCGTGTCGCGGTTGTTTCCTCTGGCGATCCCGGCGTTTTTGCCATGGCCTCGGCCCTGTTCGAAGCGCTGGACCTGGCCAATCGCCCCGATTGGCTGGATCTCGATATTCAGGTGCTGCCGGGCATCACCGCGATGCTGGCGGCCTCGGCCCGGATTGGCGCGCCGATGGGGCATGACTTTGCCGCTATCAACCTTAGCGACAATCTAAAACCCTGGGGCCTGATCGAAAAGCGCCTGCGCCTTGCCGGCGAAGCGGGCTTTGCCATGGGATTTTACAATCCGCGCTCCAAATCGCGCCCACATCAGTTTGGCCGGGCACTAGAGATCCTACGCGAGGCCTGCGGTGGCGAGACATTGATCTCCTTTGCCCGAGATGTGTCCAAACCGACGGAGGAAATCACCACCGTTACCCTGACCGAGGCGCGGCCAGAGATGGCGGATATGCGCACCGTGGTCATCGTCGGCAACAAGGACACCCGCCGTGTCGGCCCGCATGTCTACACGCCGCGCTACGCGTCTGACACATGAGACAGCCAGGCCAAAACCTCTGCCAGAGTGCCCAGCATACGCCGGGCTGGCAGCCCGGGTCTGTCGATCATCACGATCGGCAGGCCAAGCCCACGCGCGGCAGTGAGTTTGGCTGCTGCGCCAGCGCCACCTGCGTTCTTGGCCACAATATGAGTGATGCGATGACGCCGCAGAAGCGCCAGATCGCCCGCCGGATCAAACGGTCCACGCGCCAGTTCCACCGTGCAGTCAGGCAACGGCAGATCCGCAGCCGGTGCATCGACCAGACGCAGCAGATAGTGATGCTGCGGCTTTGCCGCGAAGACTGCCAAATTCTGCTTGCCAATGGCCAGAAACACCCGCGCGGCCTGTTCGGGCAAAGCGGCAACTGCGCCAGCCATATCTGGCACATGACGCCATTTATCGCCTACCCTGGCCTGCCAGGCCGGGCGTTCAAACGCGCAGATCGCAACCCCCGCCTGGGCGCAGGCCTGCAGCGCATTGCGGCTCATCTGGGTAGCAAAGGGATGGGTGGCATCCACCACATGGCTGATGTCATTTTCCCGAAGATAGGCCAGCAAGCCGGCCACACCGCCAAAGCCCCCCACCCGCATCGGCAAGGGCTGCGGCACCGGCTTGGCGGTGCGCCCGGCATAGGAAAACACCGCATCGGCGCCGCTGTCGGCCAGGGCGAGAGCCAGCGTAGAGGCCTCGGTGGTGCCGCCCAGAACAAGTGTGCGTGTCATGTCTGATCCTGTCTTGCAAAGCGCAGGCCAACCCTGGCTCACGGTGATTGGTCTGGGCGAAGATGGACCGGCCGGCCTGTCAGAGGCAAGCCGCAAAGCGCTGGCGGATGCGGAAACCATCTTTGGCGGGCCACGTCATCTTGATCTGGTACAGGCCGGGGCCAAGGGGCTGCCCTGGCCGGTGCCTTTTTCAACCGCACCAGTGCTGGCGCTGCGCGGCCGCCCGGTGGTGGTTTTGGCTTCAGGGGATCCGTTCTGGCATGGTGCCGGCGGCTCGCTCGCCTGCGATCTGGAACCTGAAGAATGGGCATCACACCCGGCACCTTCGGTGTTTTCTCTGGCGGCCAACCGTCTACACTGGAAGTTGGAAGACAGTCTGTGCATCGGGCTACACGCCGCCCCCTATGAACAGCTGGTGCCGCTGCTGGCCCCCGGCCAACAACTGATATGCACCCTGCGCGATGGCGCGGCCCCGGCAGAACTGGCGCGGTTTCTGGTGACCCAGGGGTTTGGGACTGCGCAATTGCGGGTGCTGGAACGGCTTGGCGGACCGCGGGAACGCATCCGCAACTGCACCGCTGATACCTTTGATCTGACACGGGTACAGGCCCCTGTCGCAGTTGCCATAACCCCAAGCGGCTCCAAAGGCCTGCCGCGCGCCTCAGGCCTGCCGGACGATCATTTCCTCAGCGATGGGCAGATCACCAAGCGCCCCATTCGTGCGCTGACCCTGTCGGCCCTGGCGCCGCGCCCGCACGAACTGCTTTGGGATATTGGCGGCGGCTCTGGCTCTGTGTCGGTGGAATGGTGCCTGGCGGCCGCCGGAGCCCGCGCCATCAGCTTTGAACCCCGCGCCGAGCGTCTGGACAATATCCGTGCCAATGCCGCCCGCTTTGGCCTGAGCCACCGCATGGCCGGGGTTCTGGGCAGGGCGCCAGCGGTACTGACCGGGCATGACCTGCCCGACTGCGTCTTTCTAGGCGGGGGTGGCTCGCCAGAGCTGCTCGATCACCTGTGGCAAATCCTGCCACCCGGCACCCGGCTGGTGGCCAATGGCGTCACCCTGGAAACAGAAACCCTGCTGATGCAGGCCCACGCCCAGCACGGCGGCCATCTGTTGAAGGCGGAAATCGCCGAAGCTGGGCCTTTAGGGTCCATGCGTGACTGGCAGCGCGCCCGCCCGGTCATCCAGTGGAGCGTCACCCGATGATGATCGCCGGATTTGGGTTTCGCAGCACCGCAACATTGGCCGATCTGCGCGCCGCCCTGGCCCTGACCGGCGCGCAGCCCGATGCGCTGGCCTCGATCACAACCAAGGCAAGCCAATCCGCCCTTGTGGATCTGGCGCAGGCGCTGTCGGTGCCGCTGATTGCCCTGACCGAAGACGAAATTACCGGCACGCCGACCCTCACGTCGTCGTCGCGTATCCTCACCCGATTTGGCACCGGCTCTCTTGCCGAGGCCTGCGCCCTGGTTGCCGCCCGCAAGGGCCAGCCGCAGGGCGTACAGGCCCGCCTGATCGCCCCCCGAGTTATCACCGCGGATGGGTTCGCCACCGCGGCCATTGCAGAAAGAGTTGAGCCATGACCGTTCACTTCATCGGCGCCGGTCCCGGCGCTGCCGATCTTATCACCCTGCGCGGGCGCGACTTGATCGCCGCCTGCCCGGTCTGTCTCTATGCGGGCTCTCTGGTGCCCGAGGCCCTGCTGCAGCACTGCCCCAAAGACGCCAAGGTGGTCAATACCGCCGCCCTGTCACTGGATGAGATCATCACCCATATCCAGGCCGCCGATGCCGCCGGGCAAGATGTCGCGCGACTGCATTCCGGCGATCTGTCAGTCTGGTCGGCCCTTGGCGAACAACTGCGCCGGTTGCGCGCGCTGGACATCGCCTATGACATTACCCCCGGCGTACCGGCCTTCGCCGCCGCCGCCGCCACCCTGGGTGCAGAGCTGACGCTGCCGGGTGTGGCGCAATCGCTGGTGCTGACGCGCACCTCTGGCAAGGCCTCTGCCATGCCCGAAGGCGAAACGCTGGAGAATTTTGCCCGCACCGGTGCGACCCTGGCCATTCACCTCTCGGTACATGTGCTGGAGGATGTGATCGCCCGGCTCACCCCAAGCTATGGCGCCAAGTGCCCGGTTGCCGTGGTCTGGCGCGCCACCTGGCCTGATCAAAAGGTGGTCAAGGCGACGCTTGGCACCCTGGAAGAGGCTACCGGCGGGATGCGCGGGCGCACCGCGCTGATCCTGGTCGGACCGGCGCTTGGGAATGAAGGTTTTGACGAAAGCTGCCTTTACGCGCAGGATTAT
This sequence comes from Pseudophaeobacter flagellatus, assembly GCF_021228235.1. Taxonomy (GTDB): domain Bacteria; phylum Pseudomonadota; class Alphaproteobacteria; order Rhodobacterales; family Rhodobacteraceae; genus Pseudophaeobacter; species Pseudophaeobacter flagellatus. The sequence continues at coordinate 258,503 of NZ_JAJQRG010000005.1, read as the reverse complement.
GACCGCCGCTACCGGCCACAAAGCGCCGATAGCCAATGGGCCAACTGGAGCGAAGGTGATGACTGATTTCCCCAAAGGTTTGATGATCTCCGCCCCGGCCTCTGGCACCGGCAAGACTACGGTGATGCTGGGCCTGCTGCGGGCCCTTGCCGAAGACGGCCTGGCGGTTCAGCCTTTCAAAAGCGGCCCCGATTATATCGACCCGGCCTTTCACTTTGCCGCTGCCAAACGCCCCAGCTTCAATCTGGATACCTGGGCGATGGACGCGGGGCTGCTGGATGCGGTTGCCGGACAGGCAACAGGGGCTGATATATGCATCGGCGAAGGCTCGATGGGGCTGTTTGACGGTGTTGCCACCCGTGGGCAAACCGGCTTTGGCTCTTCTGCCGAAACCGCCAAGCGCATGGGCTGGCCAGTGGTGCTGGTGATTGATGTGGGCGGTCAGGCGCAGTCTGCCGCCGCTACCGCGCTGGGGTTCAAGTCCTACGACCCAGAGGTGCCCTTTGCGGGCGTAATCCTGAACCGGGTCGCCAGCCCGCGCCACGAACGCCTGACCCGACTGGGTATGGAACGGGCTGGCGTCAAAGTTTTGGGGTCGCTGCCCCGTCGCGGCGATCTTGCCCTGCCCGAACGCCACCTGGGCCTGATTCAGGCGGTGGAGCATCCCGATCTGGAAGCCGCCATCGCAGGCTATGCCAATTTCCTGCGCGAACATGTGGATCTTGAGGCGCTCAAATCGGCAGCCATGGGCGCAGCCGCCCCAGCCCCCAACACGCTGCCAAAGCCCCCGGCGCAGCGCATCGCGCTGGCACGGGATGCGGCGTTTTCCTTTACCTATCCGCACCTTCTGACCGGCTGGCGCGCCGCTGGCGCTGAAATTCTGCCGTTCTCCCCCCTCGCAGACGAGGCCCCGGCCCAAGACGCCGATCTGGTCTGGCTGCCCGGAGGCTACCCGGAACTGCACGGCGGCACTTTGGCCGCCGCCGAGACCTTCCGTGCGGGCCTGCGCAAACATGCCGAGACCAAGCCAGTGCATGGCGAATGTGGTGGTTACATGGCGCTCGGCGCGGCGCTGATCGACAAGGAGGGCAACCGCCATCAGATGGCCGGGCTGCTGGGGCTGGTCACATCCTATGAGAAACGCAAATTCCATTTGGGCTATCGCCGCGCCGAACTGCTGGCGCCGATGCCGGGCTTTGCGACAGCTGCGCCCCTGCGTGGGCATGAGTTCCACTATTCCACCATACTGGATGAACCTGACGCCCCACTGGCCCATGTCATGGACGCCGATGGCAATCCGGTCCCCGAAACCGGATCCATCAAGGGCCATGTCACCGGCACCTTTTTCCATCTGATCACCGGAGAGGGCGCATGAGCGGCTTTGTCAGTTTTGTCTCCTCCGGCCCCGGTGACCCTGAGCTGCTGACCGTCAAGGCGGTGAAACGGCTGGAAGCGGCAGATGCGGTGCTGTTTGACGATCTCTCCTCAGGGCCAATCCTGACCCATGCCAGCGCCGAGGCCGATCTGGTGGGTGTTGGTAAACGCGCCGGGCGGCCCTCACCCAAACAGGACCACGTCAGCCAGCTGCTGGTGGACTATGCCAAAAGCGGCCTCAAGGTTGTCCGGTTGAAATCAGGTGACAGTGGTGTCTTTGGCCGTCTTGAAGAAGAGATCCTCGCCCTGCGTGCTGCGGGCATCCCGTTTGAGATCATCCCCGGTGTCACCGCAGCCTCAGCCGCGGCGGCTGCGGCCAATATCCCGCTGACCCGGCGACTGACGGCGCGCCGTATGCAATTCATCACCGGTCACGACGTCACCGGTGGCCTGCCAGATAGCCTGAATATGGCGGCTCTGGCCGACCCGGATGCCACCACGGTTGTCTATATGGGCAAACGCACCTTTGCTGCCCTGGCGGAAAAGCTGGTCGAAGCAGGTCTGCCACCTGAAACCCATGCGCTGGTGGCCCTGGGGGTCTCCACCCCCGACCAGCAGCTCAGCTGCCATACGGTCGGTGAATTGCCACAGGTTCTGCGTGCGATGGAGACCACTGCGCCGGTGCTGATCCTCTACGGCCCGCTGGCCGATACCGATCTGACCCCGGGAGGCTGAACCGGTGTCGCGGCCAACCCTGACCCTCTGCCGGAGCTGCAAGAGCGCCGATCTGGCCCTGCCCGGCCGTCTGACAGAGGCCCTGATACAGGTCGGGATCTCGGCGCGGGTGCAAGAGGTGGACTGCATGTCCGGCTGCACTCGCCCGCAGACCCTTGCAGTGCGGCAAAGCGGCAAGACGGCCTATCTCTTTGGCGAGATCACCGCAGCGGACCTGCCGGACATCCTCACCTTTTTGCGGCTCTTTAACGAAAGCTCCGATGGCACCCTGGCAGATGCCCGTCCGCTCGGAACCCTGCGGATGAAGGCCATCGCGCGAATCCCGGCAAATCTGGACTAGATCCTACAACAGGGTCAAAATCGCCCTGCCCACCGAAAAAATCGCATCTTTGTCCAAGCGGGACGGTTTCCAACTTGACCGGGCAGTATGACAAAGGGCACAACAAATGAACATGGTGTCCAACGGTGCAAAGCATCAGGGCTGAAACGGGAATGAGGAATGGCGGACCAAATCGCGGCGCCACGCCCTCAACCGCCCCCGCGACTGTGAGCAGCGAGTGGTTTTTCATATCCACTGGGGCCAATCTGGCCATCGGGAAGGGGAAAAACCGCTGTGACCTGCGAGTCAGGAGACCGGCCATGTACTGGACTGAAACTTTTGTCGTCGGGTGTGACGACGTGGAGAAAATGATGACAACAAAGACACTGAACAAATCCGCTGCAGGCACTGGTTTTGCACCAGCTCTGTTTGCCGTGATCCTTGGCCTGGGTATTGTCACCCTGACCGGTCACGTACAGGCCTCTGCCCTGCATGACGCGGCCCATGACGTCCGTCACGCAACCGGCTTCCCCTGCCACTAAGCAGATGATGAACCGTATCTTGACCAGCGCGTTGTTCGCTGGTGCTGCAGCAGGGTTGTTAACCGCTCTGCTGCAGCTTCTTTTTGTGCAGCCTGTTCTTTTGCATGCCGAACTCTATGAGAGCGGCGAGCTGGTGCATTTTGGCGGTGCCGCGGTTTCGGCGCATCCGGATCTGCCCGGCTTTGACGTCATGCGCAACGGGTTGAGCATCATTTTCACCATGCTGACCTACACTGGCTATGCGCTGGTCATGGTTGCCATGATGTCACTTGCCGAGAGCAAGGGCCATGTTGTCACCGCACGGGCAGGCATCCTCTGGGGGCTGGCAGGTTTTGTCACCTTCCATCTGGCGCCGGCGCTGACCCTGGCACCAGAAGTGCCCGGCGTAGCTGCTGCCGATGTCTTTGACCGCCAGATCTGGTGGACAGCAACCGTGGCTGCTGCCGGCATTGCCATGTGGCTCATCGCCTTTGGCGGCAATCTGGTCTCTTATGCCATTGCCGTGGCGCTGCTGCTGCTGCCGCATCTGATTGGCGCCCCGGAGCCAGATAGCTTTACCGGTCCGGTTCCAACCGAGATCGGCGCGCTGTTTGCCGCACGCGCCCTTGGCGTTGGCATGGCCGCCTGGGTTCTGCTTGGCACCTTTGCCGGCCATTTCTGGCAATCGGAAGCGCCGCGCACCGCCGCAGCGTAATCGAAAAAACCTCCGTCGGTGCATCTCCACCGGCGGAGGTTTCCGTTTCAAAGGATCAAGAATGTCCCGCTCCCTCGCTCTCTTTGCCATTGGTCTTACCTTTGGCAGCGGCATTGGTTTTGTTGTCGCTGCCGGCAATGGAATCACTTTCACCGGCCACGACCACGGCGACCCTGCCCAGCACGGCGGCGCAGAGCACCATGCCCATAGCCAACCTCTGATGATCACCCCAGGCAGCACCGCGCCCAAAATCGCAATAGACGTCCACAAAGACCCGATGTCCGGCTGGAACCTGCAGGTCACGACAGAGAATTTCCTCTTCTCGCCCGAGCATGTCTCTACCGCGGATCGCCCCGGCGAAGGCCATGCCCATGTCTATATCAATGGCAGCAAGCTGACCCGGCTCTATGGCAACTGGCTGCATCTGGGCGATCTGCCCAAGGGCAGGGTCGAAATCACCGTAGGGCTGAACGCCAATAGCCACAGCCCGCTGATGATCGGGACAGACCCGATTGCTGACAGCGTGATCATCGACAACCCCTGACCCCCTTGATGCCCCGGTTGCAGCCCCGGTCTGCCGCCTGACCTGACGCGAAGTCGATACAAAGCGGCCCGATCCCGCGAAGCAGCCGGATCCGGGCTTGATTATGCTCAAACACGGCGCCATAGCGGGCCGTGTTTCTTTTTGGCAGGAGCCCAACAGATGAACAATGACAGCACGGCCGCCATGATTGAGCTCTCGCTCATTGGCATTGGCACCGGCAACCCGCAGCATCTGACCCTGCAAGCGGTCGCCGCGCTCAATGCCTGCGATCTGATCCTGATCCCGCACAAGGGCGCGGGCAAAGACGACCTCGCCGGGCTGCGCCAGCAGATCTGTGCCCAGGTGATCCAGCCCCCCGGCCCGCGCATTGTTGAATTTTCCCTGCCGGTGCGCGACCCTGCGATCCGGGACTATACCGCCCGTGTGGATCACTGGCACGATGCCATTGCCGAGGTCTGGATCAAAACCATCCGCGACCACTGCCCCGGCGGCAAGGTCAGGGTTGGCTTTCTGGTCTGGGGGGATCCATCGCTATATGACAGCACCATGCGCATCGCCGAGCGCCTGAAGGCCACGCAGGATATTACGCTAAAGGTCATTCCCGGCGTAACCTCGATCCAGGCGCTGACCGCCGCCCATGCCATCCCGTTGAACGAGATTGGCGCGCCCTTTACCGTGACCACCGGGCGACAGCTGCGCGAGAACGGCTGGCCTGAGAGTGCCGATACCCTGGTGATCATGCTGGATGGGGAATGCTCGTTTCAGGCCATCGACCCCACAGGGGTGGACATCTGGTGGTCCGCCTATGCCGGCATGGAAAACCAGATCAGCCTCTCTGGCCCCTTGGCTGAGGTCGCCGAACAGATCATCCAAACCCGCGCCCAGGCCCGCGCCGATCACGGCTGGATCATGGATATCTACCTGCTACGCCGCACATCCCCCGCTTAAGACGCTGGGTTCAAGGCTGCGCCAGCCGCCGCCCTGCCAGCCACAGCGACGACAGCCCCGACAGGACAATCACGCAGAGCCCCAAGAGCGCCACCCAATCAGGCCAGGTGCCAAAGACAACACCGCCCAGCACCGTGGCAGCCAGCAGCTGGCTGTAGATCAGCGGCGCCACGACATTGGCAGGGGTTGTCCTGTTCACCAGCACCAAAAGGAAATTCCCCGCCGCCGATCCAAGGGCGCTGATCAAGACCAGCCCGGTCTGCGTTGGGTCCAGACTTTGCGGCAGCGCCTCGAGGGTAAAGGGCAGCAGCACAACAGCGCCAATAATCAACTGTGATATCAGCAAGAACCGAGGTCGGTACTGCCCTGCAAGGCTGCGCGTTGCCACCAGGTAGGACCCATGGAAACAACCCGCCAGCACGGCGAACCCCATACCGGCCTGCATGCCGAACCCCGGCTTCACCACCAAAAGCACACCGCCAAAACTGACCAGCAACAGTGCCACCCGGCTTGGATCTGCGCGCTCTTTCAGCACCAGCGCTGACAGCGCAAAGGCCACAATCGGCCCAACAAAAAAACCGCCAAAGACATTGGCAATCGGTTCGGTACGCAGAGCCGTCAAAATGCACAGGATGCCAGTGGCGATCAGCAGACCGCGCAACAGGATACGCCAATCTAGAAACCCGCGCAGCTCTGCCGCTTGCAAGCCGCTAAAGGGGAGAAGCACCACCGCCGCCACGGCAAAACGCGACCAGGCCACGAAAAATGGGCTGGCCCCCGCCATGGTCAGAGTCTTGCCAGCGGCATCACCGGTGACAATCAGGGTCATGGCCAGGACAACCACCCCCAGAACCCGAAACGGAATATGTGAGGTCATCGGCGCTCTCCTAGAGGGGGGGGGGATCGCGGCACCCGTCATCCCAGCCAATCCTTACGCAGGATGGCATCGCGCAGCGCCATCAGATCCTGACGTAACTGCGGCAGGCCGATGGGTCCGCCAAGGCACACGCGCAGGGCTTCACTGGGGGGGGCAGTAACGGTGAAGGCATCGCTGGGCATAATGCCAATCTGATGATTGGCCATGCGACCCATGATTTCTGCCCGGCTGGTGCCTGCGGGCAAATCAATCCACAGGTTAAAGGCCTCGGGCGCGCCACGCAGTGCGCAACCGCTCAGGCAGCTCTGCGCCAGCGCCTGTCTCTCTGCAGCTGCGCTGCGCACAAAGGCCTGGATCTCGGCAGCGGTGCCCTCTTCGATCCAGCGCCCCAGCAGCGCCAGGCTGAGTGGCGAGGCCATCACATTGATGCTGCGCAGGGCCTGCAAGAATCCGCCCATATCCGCCCGTTGCGGCACCGTGGTATAGGCAAGCCGCAGCCCGGCGCCAAAGCATTTGGAAATCCCTGCCACATGCCAGGCCAGATCAGGCAGAGACTGGGCAAGGGGCGGCGGCGCATTACGCGCGACAAAGCGGTAGGCATCATCCTCGATAAGCGGCATCTCATGCCGTTTCAACACCTCGGCAATCTCGCGGCGGCGACCCTCACTCAGGGTCTGGGTCGTTGGGTTTTGCAATGTCGGGTTGAGGTAAAGCGCCACTGGCCAATGGCTGGTAATCGCCTGGTCCAGCGCCTGCGGGCACATCCCGTCCTGATCAGCAGCAACTCCCACCAGACGCAGACCCAGGCGGGCTGCGATGGCGCGAATACCTGGGTAGGTCAGGGTCTCACAAAGCAGCACCTGCCCCGGCTCGCTTAGTTGCGTCAATATCGCATAAAGGCTGGCATGGGTCCCCGGTGTGATGGCAAAGCGATCCGGGGCATATTCCAGCCCATTGGCCTGCATCCAGCTCTGGGCAATGTCGCGGTCGGCGACACTGCCCCGCACCGATTGATAGCGCAGCAGCGGTACAAGATTGGCAGCAATATCGGAGACGCCAGCAGCCATCCGGGCGACCAGCACCGGATCGCTGGGCTCTGGCGGCATATTCATCATAGGGTCTTCTTCCAAAACCCGGCGCGGATCTGGCGGAGGCAGGGTTTTGTCGGGTTCTGTAGCGACCTCAGGTGCGCGCACAAAGGTCCCGCGCCCAACAAAGGATTCGATATCACCCCGGCGCACGGCTTCGGCGTATCCCCTTGAAACCGTAGAAAAATCAACGCCCAAATCCTGTGCCACCCCGCGCTGTGGCGGCAGGCGGTCGCCTGGATGCAGCACCCCGGCGCGGATATCGGCGCGAATGGCGTCGGCAATCTCCACATAGCGCGGCCGATCAGATCCCGGCAGGGTTGGATGCCATTGTTTCAAAACTCTCTCCCTTGGCAGGCGGTCCGATGGCAGGCTGTGCAGCGCTTTTGGATCCGGGCGCACCCGCAGGCGGTTCCCCGGTGCAGTCAAATTGATGGGTAATTGATTGCATAATTGATTGCAATCAATTTTCGGACCTTTTAGAAACCGTGCAATACAGGAGAGTCGCCATGACCACGCCCCAGTTCACCGCAGACACCACCCCCGACATCACGGCGACACCCTCGCAAGATAAAGCCCCTGCACAAACCACCCCGGCAGACGCAGAGCCGCGCCCCTGGAAACCCGCTGTCCTGCGCGGGCTACGGCTGCGCTGCCCCAACTGTGGTGAAGGCAAGATGCTGCATAGCTACCTGAAAGTAAAAGACAGTTGTGAGAACTGCGGTCAGCCGCTACACCACAACCGCGCCGATGATGGCCCGGCCTACCTGACCATTCTACTGGTGGGCCATCTGCTGGGGTTCGTACTGCATATCACCTACATCACCTACCGCCCCGATCCGCTGACCCTGGCCTTGATCATGTCTGTGGTGACCATCGGCGCCTCGCTGACGCTCTTGCCCCGCATGAAGGGGCTGGTTGTGGCCTATCAATGGGCCAAACGCATGCACGGCTTTTAACGCCAGCCCGCCTTCCAGCCAACAGCCGGTGACGTTTCCGATAGTGCAAGCCAGTATGGACCAATCCAGCGGTCGCCTGCAACGCGGTGACCTGCTCACGCCCTATCCCTGCGGCAAACGCATGTGTTCCCGGTCGACCGATCATCGATCACCTGGACCCTCTGAAGGCCAGGATCACCCTGGCGAGGCCGCTCCTGCGGATATCAAGCGGTCTGTCGGCTTGGCAGCCACGCTTATTGCACCTGCTGGCTGGGGCTTTCCTGCAAAAGCAAAAGCGCCTCCCACTCCTCCACCAATACACGTTTCAACGTGTCCATTGGAATGGGTTTGTAGAGATTTCGCCCAACCGAAAGATTTCTGGCCCGCGCCATCAATTTCGCCGCCAACATCGGGGCATCTGCGCCCCCGGTCATAAACCGAAATCGCAGCGGGCGCGAAATATTAGTCAGCTCTTCAATCACTTCGATGCCGTCTTTTTCTGGCATATTGATGTCAACCAATACGACAGCGGGATCTTGGCCAGACAGAAGAAGCGCAAGCAATTCATTGCCATTAGCGCAGGTATACACTTGCCACCCAGCGCGGCTTGCCACCGCCTGAAGGTATTCGACGAATTCGTAATTATCATCGGCGATATATAGTTTTCGTTCTGGCATTTCCGAAAACAGACCCCACTGAACATGAACTTGCAACACTCTACATGTAATAGACAAAATGCAACAAGCCGTTTTACTTTATCTTTCGACCCAACCGAACCGATCACACCTATAACACTGCGAATGCTAGAGAACTTTACCTTGTATTAAAGGCAAATTTTATAATTCTTGCAGAAGTTCAGCGTAAATAATAACGGCGCCCTAATACGGCTTTGCTTCACAACTCGGATTTTGACCGGATCTTCCTTTCCCCGGACAGATTTATCCTGCCCCCCCTGTGACAGGTCTGCCGAGCGCCCGCACATCCAGCGGTGCCTCGTCGACGCTGATGTGGATCTTGCACCATATTCGGCGTTTTGGGTCGCCATGTTTGCCCGCTGGCGGTGGCATCCAGGTCATCTCTGAATCGAACCAGATCGAAACCGATCCGCGTTGCTTCAGTGCATTCGCCAGTAGGCTCGAACTGGTGGCATCTTCACTGTCTCACGATACGAAGGCCAATTCCTGGTCTTGTACTTCGTAGATGCCCACTGCTCATGCCTTCCAGCTATCAAGCTGAATGCACACAGCGAATCCCTCAAGTAATTTGTGCAACAAAATCCAGATGGTGCAGAAATATCCGAAGGGCGAGAGACAAAAGCGCCTGGCAAAGGAGGCGCAAAGCCTTCGAGAACAGAACATGACGTGGGAAGCAAAGTGGGAAACCCACAAATCGGCCTAACCCGATCGGCGTGTCAAGAACCTGTAAGTGCTTGATTTAGTGGCGGGGAGACAGGGATTCGAACCCTGGGAACGCTCTCACGTTCAACGGTTTTCAAGACCGCCGCATTCGACCACTCTGCCACCTCCCCGGTCTGCGGGCGGTTTAAGGTGCGGCACTCCAACACGCAAGAGAAAATTACCGGCTCTGCGCTGTCGATCCGCTATTGTGGGGAAATATCGGAACTTTACCTAGTCGGGCCATCACGACGCGCAGAAAGATGCCCATCGCCCGGCTTTCACAAATGGCGCTGCACCATAGGGTTTTCATGCCAGCCATCGCAGGCTATCATCCGCCAAATCCCAGAGATGACCGGGAAACCCGGCAAGCGCGCTATGGCGTGGAAGAGCAGAGGCAAGGAAACCATCATGACACACCCCATGCCAAGACGAAGCCCCGGCGCGGGCCTCACCTTTGCGGCGCTCTCGCTGCTGATCCTTGGCGCCTGTGAAGAGGGACCCAACCTCTCTTTTCTGTCACCCAAAACAGCAAAGCCCGAGGTGGCAAGCTCCAGCAGCACCCAGCTGGTAGAGCGCGACGTCGAAGCGCCGGATGTCTTTCAGGTGAACGAGGCCGGGCTCTGGGATGGGCGCCCATCGCTGGGCGGGGTCTGGGTCGCGCACCCGGATGCCAAAGATCCAGAACGGGTGATCATTCGCAACACCTCCAATGGCAAATTCGTCATCGGCGCCCTGTTCCGCCGCGAGCGTGAAATCCCCGGTCCGCGTTTGCAAACCTCCTCGGATGCGGCAGCGGCGCTTGGTATGCTGGCCGGGGCGCCGGTTGAACTGAATGTCACCGCCCTGCGGCGCGAAGCCGAAGAGATGCCCGCAGATCCACTGCCCGCCGCCACCGGCGGAGATGCCCCCCTGGAAGCAGAGGCCGCCAGCGCCCTGAGCACCGATGACATCGAGGCGAGCCCGTTGGACCCGATTGCCAGTGCCGCTGCCGCCATCGAGGCCGCACCAAGCCAAAGCGCGCCGCAAGCGCCCGTCGCACAGCGCGTCTCTTCCCTGGCCAAACCCTATATCCAGATCGGCATCTTCAGCGTGGAAAGCAACGCCAAGAACACCGCCGGCCAGATGCGCAATGCCGGGCTGATCCCCACGGTTCTGGCGCAGACCAGCAACGGCAAGCCCTTTTGGCGGGTGGTGGTTGGTCCGGCCCAGTCAAGTTCGGAACGCAGCCATCTGCTGAAAGCCGTCAAAGCCGCCGGATTTACCGATGCTTATGCCGTCACCAACTAATTCCCATACCCCCGACCCTCAGGAGGACGCAGGCGTGAAATCACCGTTTCGCCCCATTGCCAAACAGCTTCTGGCCGCCGCCCTTGGGCTCTGCCTGACTGCACTACCGCTGGCCGCCTTTGATACCCGCGCCGAAGCCGCCTTTGTCTTGGATCAAGGCACCAATACCGTGCTGCTGTCGAAAAATGCCGAAATCCCTCTGCCCCCCGCGTCAATGTCAAAGTTAATGACGCTCTATGTGGCCTTCGAGGCGCTGCGCGATGGCCGTTTGACCCTGGATGAACAACTGCCCGTCAGCGCCCACGCCATGAGCTATGGCGGATCAACCATGTTTCTGGACACCACTGACCGGGTGCGTGTCGAGGATCTGTTGCGCGGCATTATCGTCTTGTCCGGCAATGATGCCTGCGTGGTGATTGCCGAAGCGCTGAGCCCCGATGGTACCGAGGCCGGGTTCGCCCGCTACATGACCAAACGCGCCCAGGAGCTGGGCATGAACAACGCAAGCTTTGCCAATTCCAACGGCTGGCCTGCGGCCGGGCATCGCATGTCGATGCGCGATCTGGGCATTTTGGCGCAGCATCTGATCGAAGATTTCCCGCAGTATTACCCGCTGTTTTCTGAAGAAAACTTTGCCTTTGATGGGCGCGCCCCCTCTAACACCCGCAACCGCAACCCGCTTTTGGGGCTGGGCATTGGCGCAGATGGGCTCAAGACCGGCCACACCAGCGAAGCGGGCTATGGGCTGGTCGGCTCTGCCGTGCAGGGGGATCGCCGGGTGATCTTTGTGATTTCGGGGCTGGACAGCACCAAGGCCCGCGCAGAGGAGGCCGAAGCCGTCGTTAACTGGTCGTTTCGTCAATTTGCCAAAAAGATCATCGCCAAAGCCGGCATCCCGGTTGCGCGCGCAGAGGTCTGGCAGGGAGCTGAACAATCGGTAGGGTTGGTGCCACAAACCGATCTGGAAATCCTGCTACCAGCCTTGGCGGGCAAGGAAATCGCCGCCGAGGTGGTCTATTCCGGCCCCATCAATGCGCCTATAAGCAAGGGCGATCCCCTGGCAGAACTGGTGCTGCAGCCCGATGATCTGCCGGAACTGCGCCTGCCTCTGGTGGCCGCCGAGGACATTGCTGCAGGCGGTTTTTTTGTCCGCATCAAGACCGCTGCTCAGGTTCTGTCAAAGCGGCTGATCAATGGACCAGAGGCCACAGAGTGAGCCCGGTCGAGTCAGAGGCGCAGGCCAGCGCCATAGCCGAAAAAGGCCTATTCCTGACCTTCGAAGGCATTGATGGGTCGGGTAAATCCACCCAGTGTCAGCGCCTGGCCGCAGCCCTGCGCGCCGCAGGCCATGACACGCTTGTCACCCGCGAGCCTGGCGGCTCTCCTGGAGCAGAAGAGATCCGCCGGATGGTGCTGGAAGGCGACCCCGACAAATGGTCCGCCGAAACCGAAATCCTGCTGTTCACCGCCGCGCGCCGGGATCATCTGGAACGCACCATCGCGCCCGCGCTGGCGGCGGGCAAGGTGGTGATCTGTGATCGCTTTGCCGATAGTACCCGGATGTATCAAGGGCTGTCGCGCGGCGACCTGCGCGCCACCGTCGACCAGCTGCACAGCCTGATGATCGGCCGCGAACCCGACCTGACCCTGCTAATAGACATGGACCCCGCCACCGGCCTGGCCCGTGCCAAGGGACGTCAGGGTTCGGAAGAACGGTTTGAAGATTTCGGCCTAGCGCTGCAGGAAAAAATGCGTGCCGGGTTTCTTGCACTTGCAAAGGAATTTTCCGATCGCTTCTGCGTCATCGACGGCAGCCAGGACATCGACAGCGTGGCAGCGGATATTCTGCAGCAGGCCACTGCGGCGCTTGCCGCGCGCGGCACCGCAACACCATGAGCCGTGCCACCAAGACCAAAGAGGCAGAGGCCCTGCCCCGTGCTGATCAAGCGCTCGGCGCGCCGCATCCACGGGAAACCGCGCAGCTGTTTGGCCAGGACCGGGCAGAGCAGGATTTCCTGACCGCCTTCAATTCCAATCGCCTGCACCACGGGTGGTTGCTGACCGGGCCGCAGGGCATCGGCAAGGCTACCCTGGCCTGGCGCATTGCCCGCTTTCTGCTGGCCACCCCGCCTGCCGACGAAGGGCTGTTTGGCGCGCCACCGCCGGTAACATCGCTGTCGGTAGACCCAGAGCTACCTGTCGCTCATCGCATTCAGGCCCTGGCAGAGCCGGGGCTGGCCTCCATCAGCCGCAGCTATAACGACAAGGAAAAGCTGCGCGACCAGATCGTGGTGGATGATATTCGCAAACTGAATCGCTTTTTTGGCCTATCCGCCACCGATGGCGGGCGCCGGGTGGTAATTGTAGACGCGGCGGACGACATGAATATCAGCGCCGCCAATGCGCTGTTGAAAATGCTGGAAGAGCCCCCCGCCCGCACCACCATGATCCTGATTTCTCATCAGCCTTCGCGACTGCTGCCCACCATCCGATCGCGCTGCCGCAGCCTTCGGCTCGCGCCGCTCGGCCCCGATGACATGCAGGCGGCTCTGGCCCAGGCAGGGGCGGAACTACCAGAAAACACGGCGCATTTGGCGGCTCTGGCGGCGGGATCCGTCGGGGCGGCTCTGCGCCTGTTGAATCTTGGCGGGCTAAAGACCTATGGCGAGCTGGTGCAGATCATGACCACCCTACCCCGGCTGGACCGACAGCGCACCATGGCCCTGGCAGAAACTGCCGCCCAGCGGGGCGCGGCAGAGAAGTTTGAGCTCTTGCTAACCCTGATCGAAATCGCGCTGGCGCGACTGGCGCGCACCGGGGCCATGGGCCAGCCGCCCCAGCCCGAAGCCGCCCCCGGCGAAAGCGCCATGCTGTCCCGCCTGGCCGCTACGCCGCACCAGGCGCGCGCCTGGGCCGACCTTTCCGCCGAAGCAACGGCGCGGGCGCGGCATGGCCAAGCAGTGAACCTTGACCCGGCTTCACTTGTCCTAGATACGGTTTTCAAGATGCAAGAGACCGCGTCCCGCTGACCCACCAACGGCAGCGCCCGGATCCGGCCAATGACGACAAGACGAGGCAGGCATGACGAGCACCCCTTCCCAAGCTATGACCCAAGGGCTGGCACAGATCACCGATAGCCATTGCCACCTGGATTTCCCTGATTTTGAAGGCGAGTTGGAGGCCGTGGTCGACCGCGCCGCCCAGGCCGGGGTGACCCGCATGGTCACCATCTGTACCAAGCTCAAGAACGAACCACAGGTCCGCGCCATCGCCGAGGCCCATCCCCCGGTGTTCTATGCAGCAGGCACCCATCCGATGAGCGTGGCAAGCGAACCCATGGCCAGCTTCGACGAGCTGACTGCCCTGGCCGATCATCCGAAATTTGTCGGCATTGGTGAAACCGGGCTGGATTACCACTACACGAGCGAAAGCGCCGAAATGCAGCAGCAATCGCTGCGGATCCATATCGCCGCCGCGCGCGAAACCAAGCTGCCGCTAATCATTCATGCCCGCGCTGCCGATGACGACATGGCGCGCATCCTGCGCGAAGAGATGCAGAACGGTGCCTATAGCTGCGTGATGCACTGCTTTTCCTCCTCGGCTGCGTTGGGGCGTACGGCGCTGGATCTGGGGTTTTATCTGTCGATGTCCGGCATCGCCGCCTTCCCCAAGAGCCAGGATCTGCGTGATATCTTTGCCGCCGCGCCGCTGGATCGCATTCTGGTCGAAACTGATGCGCCCTATCTGGCGCCACCACCGCATCGTGGCAAACGCAATGAACCCGCCTATAGCGCCCTGACCGCGCAGATCGGCGCCAAGGCCTTTGGTCTGGACTATGCCGATTTCGCCGCCGCCACCCAGGAAAATTTTGACCGCTTGTTCTGCAAGGCCGCCCGCTATGAGGCCGCGGCCTGATGGCTGAGCTGCGCTACACAATTCTGGGCTGCGGCTCTTCTGGTGGGGTGCCGCGGCTTGGCGGCCATTGGGGGGCCTGCGACCCGCAAAACCCCCGCAACCGCCGCCGCCGCTGTTCCATGCTGGTTGAGCGGGATGGCCCAGATGGCACCACCACGGTGCTGATTGATACCAGTCCGGATATGCGCAACCAGCTGCTGGACGCCGAGGTCGGGCGGCTGGACGCGGTAATCTACACCCATTCTCATGCAGACCATGTGCATGGCATTGATGATCTGCGCATGATTGTTTTCAACATGCATAACCGGGTGCCGGTCTATGCTGATGGCGAGACGCAAAATGCGCTGTTGTCGCGGTTTGGCTATGCCTTTGTGCAGCCCGAAGGATCGCCCTATCCGCCAATCCTGGAGCTGCGCACCATCGACGGCGCGTTTACCATTGACGGGCCGGGCGGGGAAATTCCGTTTCTCCCGTTTGAAGTCAATCACGGCGCGATGGATGCCTTGGGCTTTCGCATCGGCTCTCTTGCCTATCTGCCAGATGTGGCCGAGATCCCCGATCACTCTCTCGCTGCATTGGCAGGGCTGGACTGCTGGGTCCTGGACGCGCTGCGTCGCACCCCGCACCCCACCCATTTCAGCCTGGAACAGGCCCTGTCCTGGATCGCGCGGATGCAGCCTAAGCGGGCAGTCCTGACCAATATGCATATCGATCTTGATCACGACACGATCGCGGCAGAAACCGATGACCACATTACCCCCGCCTATGACGGAATGGTGATCCGCTGCCCGCTCTAGCTGCCATTTGACTTTGGTCGGGCCAAGGCTGACGCCTGGGTGCCGACTGCAAATTCATTCTGCCCCTCGGGTCTTGGCCCCGACGGTGTCCGCGTATTGATGCCACCTATTGGCCGACAGGAGATTACAATGCTGCAAAGCTTGATTGATGTCATCCTGCCAGTATTTCTGGTGGTTGCAGCGGGCTATATCGCAACACAGAAAGGATTTTTCAGCCCGGCGCAGATTGATGGGCTGATGAAGTTCACCCAGGGGTTTGCCATCCCCTGCCTGCTGTTTCGCGCCATGGCCAATCTGGACCTGTCCAGCAGTTTTGACCCGGCCCTGTTGATCAGCTTTTACACCGGGGCGGCGGTGTGTTTCTGCATCGGCCTGACCGGCGCACGGCTGATTTTCAAACGCGATTGGGAAGACTGCGTCGCCATTGGCTTTTGCTGCCTGTTCTCCAATTCCGTCCTCTTGGGACTGCCAATCACGGAGCGCGCCTTTGGGCCAGAGAACCTGACTGGCAACTATGCGATCATCGCCTTTCACTCACCCTTTTGCTATGGGCTGGGTATCACCGCGATGGAGGTGGTCAGAAACCGCGGCGCTGGCGGGTTCAAGACCGTTTCTTCGGTGCTGACCGCCATGTTCAAGAATGTTCTGATCCTGGGCATTGCCCTTGGTTTTGTCTTTAACTTGGCCGGGTTGTCCATTCCTGGTGCAGTTGATGCCGCGCTGCAATTGCTGATCCGTGCGGCGCTACCGACAGCGCTGTTTGCCCTGGGTGGGGTGCTGGTGCAATACCGCCCCGAAGGCGATCTGCGCACCATCGGCTTTGTCTGTGTGACCGCCCTGATGGTGCACCCCAGCATTGTCTGGCTCATGGGCGGCACGCTTGGGGTCAAACAGGATCTGTTCCGCTCTGGTGTGCTGAATGCGGCCATGGCACCGGGCTTCAATGCCTATATTTTTGCCAATATGTATGGGCGGGCCAAGCGGGTTGCCGCCTCTTCGGTGCTTATCGCAACTGCCGCTTCGGTGCTGACGATCTGGTTCTGGCTGCTGGTGCTAAGCTAACCATCCAGAATGCAAACCCGCGCTAGGGTCGCGGGTCCATCAGGCCCCGTTCAAACTGACGCGGCATCAACCCGGCCTGAAACCAGGTGATGAAACTGTGAATGGTAAAAACCGGCAGCCCGGTGACACGGCGCAGCATTGCAGCATAGGGCACCATATTGGTACATTCCAGCACCAGCGCCCCCAGATCCGGATTTTGCCCAATCAATGTCTGCGCCGCATCGCGAAGAATGTCGTGGGTGAAACAACGCAGCCCCTCGGGACTGCCGATGGGCGTATCCTCGGGGGCCCCCGCCGCGCGCAGATGAGCCGGGGTCAAAGAGTGGTCTGAAATGGTCAGGACCCCCACCCTCTTGCCCGGCGGCAACAGCGCCTGCACCATGGGGATCTGCATCAACGAGGACGTCGCCACCGGCACACCGAGGGCCTGTTTCACCTGATCCTGGATCAGCGCCAGAAAGCCACAGCTGGTGGTGATCCCATCGCAGCCCATGGCCAGCAGATCGCGCCCGGCCTCAATGAATAGATCGGCAATCTGGCCGGGATCCTGGCGCACCGCCAGATCCGGTGTAGCGCCGCGCACCACCCGGTAGTGCACCGGAAAATCCCAGCTCAGAGCATTGCCAATATCGCCCGGAATGCGTGGAAACTGCGTCTCAAGCATCAAGATCCCAACCGCAGCCCCATAGACTGTCTTGCCCCCTGCTGCATGCTGTCTCTCCGCTGGATGCCCCGTAAATTCGCCATATCCCTAGCAGCTTTACCCAGGCCGGGCATCCCCCAAGAGACCCGTTTCTGATGGCGCACCACGGCCTCCAACCCCAGAGATCCGCCCGGCCCAAGCCCCGCGCCTGCGGAACGCGCACCGCCGCACAATTTCGCCCGCAGCCACACCAACGCCATAAGATATCATTTGAAATGCCCCCGCGAAATCGGCATGGTCTGGGAAAAGATTAGTCCTTTGACAGGGCTTAGGCGACAATCCATGTGAAAACCATCCACCCACCGCAAGCGCTCAGCCGCGATCAAAAAGGCCACCTAGAATGACGACACAACATACAATCGTGGTAGGTGCAGGCATCGTCGGCGCGGCCACCGCGCTCTGGCTGAAACGCGCCGGGCATGACGTCACCCTGATCGATAAAGGCGAACCTGGTATGGGGGCCTCTTATGGCAATGCCTGTATTCTCGCCAGTTGCGCCATTGTGCCGGTGACCACGCCCGGCCTGCTGCCCAAGGGGCCAAAATATCTGCTGGACCCCAAGTTCCCCCTATTCCTGCGTTGGGGCTATACGCCCAGGCTGCTGCCCTGGCTGATGAAATATCTCTCGCATGCAAATGATCGCGACACCCGGCGCATTGCAAAATCGCTGACCCATATTATTGGCGACAGCGTCGAACAGCATCAGGCGCTGACTCTGGGCACCCCGGCGGCCAAGTGGATCCAGGAAAGCGAGTATAACTTTGCCTATCAGGATCGCGCTGCCTTTGAGGCGGATTCCTATGTCTGGGATCTGCGCCGCGAAGCCGGATTTGTCCCCGACCTGATCGAAGGCCCAGCCGTGCAGGAACACGAACCGGCCTTGGGGTCAAACACCAGCCTGCTGGCGGTGAACAAGAACCACGGCTTCATCCTGAACCCGGCGAACTACGTCAAGGATCTGGTCAAGCTTCTGGTGGAAATGGGTGGCACATTTGTGCAGGCAGAGGTCAAGAATTTTGATCTCAGCGGCGGGCATATTTCTGCCGTTGAAACGGATCAGGGACGCTTTGACTGTGACCAGGCGGTCATCTCTGCCGGGATCTGGTCAAAGCCTTTGATGCAAAAACTTGGTCTTTCGGTCCCAATGGAGACAGAGCGCGGCTATCACGTGGTTTATGAATCCCCCAGCATTACCCCGCGCGCGCCGCTGATGGTGGCCTCTGGTAAATTCGTGGCAACCCCGATGGATCAGGGGCTGCGCTGTGCCGGCATCGTCGAATTTGGCGGGTTGGACCCGACGCCGTCCAAGGCACCGCTTACCCTGCTGCGCCGCACCGTGGCCGAGACCTTTCCGCAGATGCGCGCCACCGGTGAGCAAGAGTGGCTGGGCTTTCGCCCTGCCCCTTCGGACAGCCTGCCGCTGATCGGCGAGGTTGGCAGCACTGGCGTCTATACCGCCTTTGGCCATCATCACATCGGCCTGACAGGCGGCGCAAAAACCGGACGCATGGTGGCCGGGCTGATAACCGGTCAGCCAATGAACCTTGACATGCACGCCTATGCCCCTGATCGTTTCAGGTAACACCGTTTGGCACCACCAAGAATAACAAGCTGACAAACAGCAAAATCGAACCTTCAGGGAGAACAGAAATGACAGCCAAAACCTCGCTCACAATGACCTTCACCGCGTCGACGCTGGCCCTTGCCGCCACGGGTGCCCTGGCCGAAAGCTGGGACATGCCGATGGCCTATGCGGCAACCAACTTCCATTCTGAAATGGGCGTGGTTTTTGCCGACAAGGTCCGCGACTACACTGGCGGCAATATTGACATCACCGTGCATGCTGGTGGATCGCTGTTCAAGGGCGGCGAAATCAAGCGCGCGGTGCAGACCGGTCAGGCCCCCATTGGTGAACGCTTCATGTCCGCCCATGCCAATGAGGCGCCGCTGCTGGGCTGGGATAACCTGCCCTTTATTGCCACCACCTACTCCGATAACGAAAAGCTCTGGCATGCCGCAAAAGACCGGGTGAATAGCCAGCTGGGCGATCTCAATCTTGTCGCGCTTTACACCTGCCCCTGGCCGGGCCAGGGCTTTTACTTCAACAAAGAGGTCTCCTCCTCCGAAGATACCCAGGGCATCAAGTTCCGCAGCTATAACACCGCAACCGCAACCTTTGCCGAAGAACTGGGCATGATCCCGGTGCAGGTTGAAGCCGCCGAGTTGAGCCAGGCCCTGGCCACGGGCGTCGCCGAGGCCTTTATCTCATCCGGCTCGACCGGGTATGACCGCAAGGTCTGGGAAAATCTGAGCCATTATTACAAGGTCAACGCCTGGTTGCCGCGCAACTATGTGATGGTCAACAAACAGGTCTGGGAAGGGCTGAGCGCCGAAACCCAGGGGCAGGTGCAAAAGGCTGCAGATGAAACCGGCGCGGCCTGTGCGGCCAAATCGGAAGAGCTGGCCAATTGGTACTTTGAGCAGCTCTCTGCAAACGGCATGACAGTCACCGATGCGGGCCCCGAATTCCTGGCAGAGCTGGAAGAGATCGGCGCCAAGATGACTGCCGACTGGCTGGCCAGTGCCGGAGAAGACGGCCAGGCCATTCTGGACGCCTATAACGCAAACTAAGCTAACCAAAAATCCGACGGCTCTGCCCCGGTGTGGGCGGAGCCGTCTTTTCTTTGACGTCTTTAGGGGATGGGCATGCGTGACTGGCAACCGTTTCTGGGCTTGCCCCTGTGGGTTTGGCTCTTTGTGATTCCAACAGTATTGGCGTTGGCCTGTCTGCTGTCGCCGACACCTATGAGCCGGGCATTACGGCCTGTGCAACGGCTGCTGGACCGGGTCTATCTGCTGTCAGGCATACTGGCCTCGCTGTGCATGATTACCATTCTTGCACTGATCCTGGCCCAAATGGTGGCGCGGTGGAGCAGCCTGACCTTCCCCGGCTCAACCGAATATGCCGGCTATGCCATGGCGGCGACCTCGTTTCTGGCCCTGGCCCATGCGCTGACCCGTGGCGCCCATATCCGGGTCTCGGTCTTTTTGAATATGGGCTATCGCTTTGGCCTGTGGCTGGATGCGGTGGCCATGTGGATTGCCGCCGTGACCGCCACCTATTTCGCCCGCTACGCGATCAAGACCAACATCATGTCGGAAATGCTGAATGATCGCACCCAGGGGCAGGATTTCACCCCGGAATGGCTGCTATCGTTTTTTGCCATGTTTGTTACAGCGCCCTCAAAATGGGGTACGCTCTGGGCTGAAACCGGATCCGACTGGGTCTATACCCCCGTCTGGCTGCCACAGCTGCCGATGTCGATTGGTACCGTCCTGTTGGCCCTGGCCCTGTGGGATTATCTGTGCCGTCTGCTGATCACCCGCAAGGCCAGCATCACATCGGAGGCCGTGGAATAATGGGCGAGATCTACACAACGCTTATCTTCATCTTTGTGCTGTTTGCGCTGCTTGGCAGTTCCGTCTGGATTGGGCTGGCGCTGATGGGTGTGGCCTGGTTCGGCATGGAACTGTTCACCACCCGCCCCGCAGGCGATGCCATGATCACCACCATCTGGACTGGGGCCTCCAGCTGGACCCTGACGGCGCTGCCACTGTTCATCTGGATGGGAGAGATCCTCTATCGTACCCGCCTGTCGGAAGACATGTTTCGCGGCCTTGCCCCCTGGATGCGCTGGCTACCGGGGGGCCTGCTGCACACCAATATTGCGGGCTGCACCATCTTTGCTGCAGTCTCGGGCTCTTCGGCGGCGACGCTGACCACCGTGGGCAAAATGTCGATCCCCGAGCTGCGCAAGCGCGGTTATCCCGAATATATGATCGTCGGCACCCTGGCCGGGGCTGCCACCCTTGGGCTGATGATCCCGCCCTCGCTGACGTTGATCGTCTATGGCGTTTCAATCAATGAATCGATCACCAAGCTGTTCCTGGCCGGCATTTTCCCCGGCCTGGTGCTGGCCAGCCTGTTCATGGCTTATATCATGGCCTGGCATTTTCTGGCCAAAGACCAGCGCCCCAAACCCGAGCCCGCGATGTCTTTTGGCGCCATGCTTGCCGAAAGCAGATTCCTGATTCCGGTGCTGATCCTGGTCACCGTCGTCATTGGCTCTATGTATCTGGGCCTGGCCACCGCCACCGAGGCCGCCGCCGTGGGCGTTGTCGGGGCGTTGACGCTGGCGCTATTGCAGGGCTCGCTCAACTGGGCGACCTTCAGCGCCTCTTTGATGGGGGCGACGCGCACATCGGCGATGATCGCGCTGATCCTGATGGGGGCCTCTTTCCTGTCACTCGCCATGGGCTTTACCGGCTTGCCACGGGCGCTGGCGGCCTGGATTGATCAGATGAACCTGTCCCCGCTAGTGCTGATCATTGCGCTTACCCTGTTTTACGTGGTGCTGGGAATGTTCCTGGATGGGATTTCCTCGGTTGTTTTGACCATGGCGATTGTGGAGCCAATGATCCGGCAAGCTGGCATTGATGTGATCTGGTTTGGCATCTTTATCGTGGTGGTGGTTGAAATGGCGCAGGTCACGCCGCCGATTGGCTTCAACCTCTTTGTCTTGCAAAGCATGACCCGGCACGAAATTTCCTATATCGCCAAGACCGCCCTTCCGATGGTGGGGCTTATGCTATTGATGGTAGTTATCCTGGTGGCCTGGCCAGAGCTGGCAACCTGGCTCCCCAACACCCAGCGCGGCGGGCCTGTCGGCGGATAGCGGATGATATCCCTGCCGGGCCTAGTCGCCCGGCAGGGACAGCTGACGTTGATGCCTGTGACCGTTGAGCTGGCCTTTCTGTGTCGGCACCTATTGGCACCCCACCTGCCGGAATAGCGTGCCCGCGCGGTGGACGGGGTGACCATTCCAGCCCTTGGCATCATTGTCATTGGCTTTGATGGGAGAGCTGGGGCCGACGCTGCACCACGCCCCTTACGACGTGTTCCAGTGGCGCTGCGTAGTGACCCTTGCCAACCCTGGGTCGCAGCGCCTGTGTTTTTGCTGGCTGCTGTGGCGCTGGGTCAGGCAGAACGCGGTGTCGACCGCTGTCGGTGCAGGCAATCGCAATTTTGCCCTGTTTCTGATCGCACTACCGGCCGCCACCACCGATCCACTGCCCATCTTTCTGGGCTGCTATCAGGTGCCAATGTATCTGACTACCGTGGTAATGCGTCGGACCTCTGCCAAAGCCTGGGCAACAGGCCGCTAACCTCCGGCACCGTCTCTCAGCTGGGGAAGATGCGCGCCATCTCTGCGTCAAAGCGCGCCCAGCTAAGCACCGCACGATTGCCAGCCAAGCCATGATAATAGGATTTACCAGTCGAGGTGGGCAGCCCGGCCCAGATCTTGGACAGGTTATGCATGAAATCGCGCCGGTCCATCTTGCGCGCCATCACCGCACTCAGGCCGGCCTCTTCCAGCAACTGATGTGCCAGACGGTCCTGTAACGCGGGGGAAAAGACCTCTCCGCGTTCAGCACCAATCTGACGCGCCAGACGTTTTAGGGTGGCGGGAATGAACTGATAGCGCCCGATGGCGTGCTGCTGTCCAGGGGTGCGTGCAATCCAGTCGTATATTTCTCCCAGCGTCAGCTGGGTTGGCTGTTTTTGCGGGCGGACCTTGGCGGCATGCTGCACCGCATCATATTGTGCGCTGCCGGCCTCGGCGCTGGCGATCAGCTGCATCAGCTTGGCCACCGCACCGCGGGCACTACCATTCTGGGGCATGGCGCGGAACAGGCTAGTGCCGCGCCGATCGGCAAAGAGGCTCGCCAGATTGGCTTGCACCGCTTCCATCTCGGCCTCAAGCTCCTGCCCCTGGAGATGGTCTTGACCCAGTGCTACCTCACCCGCCAGAACCGAAGCCGGACTATGGCGCGCCAACATCGGCTGCGCCGCTGTCGTAGATCCCTGACGAAAGAACCCTTCGTTGACGATAGAAAACTGTTCTGTCGCCCCAACAGCTGAAAAGCTGGCAGGCGAAAGAAAAAGAGCCAAGCTCAAAGAAATAAGGCGCGGGCCTAATTGGGATTTGCTCATATCAGCCTTCTGTCTGAAACCGCAGGTTCCTGCTGTGATATCGTGACAGAATTGAGATTTCCTTTACCAAGCCTCGGGGCGGGGCGCTAAAATGCCCCCCATCCCTTCGCGGCCAAAGGGTCAGGCGGCGTAGCGACGGACATTTTTGGCATCCACCTTCAAATGGTAGGCTTGGCAGGTCTCGCCGCCGATTTCAACGCGCGGCCCGGCTGGGGAAATGGTCAAACCAGTTCGCCGCATCAGTAGCCCCGCCGCCACCGAGGTCAGGCAGATATAATCCTTGAAGTTCCAGGACTCGGCCAAACGGGCAAGGCTGATGCCAATCTCTCCCCGCACCTGCATCCGTTCCCGGCTGCTTAGGGTGTCGGCAACAAAAACCCGGCTGACCTCCCAGATTTTAGGGTCCTGCGGGGCTGGCTCGTCAAGAATATCAGAGGGAAGATCCGGCAACAGGCCCAGTTGGGCATCGCGCAACATGTAGCTGGCGTTGATATTCTGCGCCGTTGTCGGCGTTACCCGCAGCCCGCCATACACTGTCAGCCCATCATGGATCACATAGTAAATGCTTTCCGGGCTGTCATATTGATCAAATTCAAGCCCACGTGTATTTGGCAGCTTCCAGCCACGGGCTTCAATAAAGTGGTGATACCTAGCGCGCAGAAGCGCGGTGAATAAGGTTCCTGTTTCACCAAAATTGTCAAAGGTGATCTCTGTCGATTGCATCGGTGCGCCTGTCCACTCGCTGGAGGATTTCTAGCCCCCCTCATGGGGGTTTTAATAAAATTCAACACAACTCTTACAGGCAATCGTAAATTTTACATTAACGCAACTAGTATTACTTAACGGCACGACGCAGCTCTGTGTCAACCGAAACGGTGGCATCCTCTGTCTCTGCCGAGGAGAACTGACCGGTCTCTGTGCCCTGCCCCGGAATGGCTTGCTCTCCGGCCTCTGTAGGCAGGCGATCTGGGCCTGACGATTGACCCGATTGCTGCGGCTCACCTGACGCCAGCCCCCGCGCAGACAAAACCTTGCGGATCTCTGACACCAGGACTGATTTTTTCACCGGTTTGGCGATATAGCCCGAGGCCCCAAGAGCCAGATAACGCTCGCGGTCTTCTGCTCCGGCATTTGCCGTCAGCATGATCACTGGCGTAGCACCGATACGCCCGCCACGCCGGGCCATTTCCATCAGGGTCTCACCGCCATCCATCACCGGCATTTTCATATCCAAAAGTACCAGATCAACTGCCCGCTGTTCCAGACAGTCCAGCGCCTCGACACCATTGCCGGCCTCCAATATTTCAAAATCCCCCTTCTTGAGAAAGGCCCGCACCACCATTCGGTTTGATCTGGTATCATCAACCAGCAGGATGGATTTGATATTAAGATCCTGCGCCAGATCTTGCAGGTCATCCCTGCTGGGCTGCGCCGCCGCCCCTGAGTGCTGCTCGGTCTCAAGCGGCACATCGGCCTCTTCCAGAACCTTGATCTGGCAGGTCACCGTAAAACAACTGCCCTCAGACAACGTTGAAACAACCGTGATATCCCCCCCCATCATGCGGGCAAAGCGGCGCGCGATCGCCAGGCCAAGCCCAGTGCCCGGCACCGTAGGCGCGTTTTTGTCTTCAACGCGGTAGAATTCCGTAAACAGCTTGCCAAGTTGATCTGCCGCAATGCCCCGCCCCGTGTCGCAGACCTCAATTGCCAGCAGGGTTTCGCCCCGGACCAGCACGCCGCTCGCCTTGACAGAAACATAACCTATTTCGGTGAATTTGATCGCATTGGAGACCAGATTCCCAATCACCTGACGCAGGCGTAGCGCATCAAATTCGGCATAGGCTGGCAAGCCTTCGCCAATTTCAACATCCAGCCGCAGCCCCTTCGCATCCGCAGCCGCGCGAAACATCTCTACCGCGCTGGCGATTTCCAGCTTGGGGGCTGCGGCAGCCAGGCTTACTTCGATATGGCCGGCCTCGACCTTGGCGTGGTCCAGAACATCGTCCAGAATTCCCGTCAGCGCCTGGGCAGATTTGCGCAACAAAACCGTGCGCTCGCGCCGAGTCTCTGTATCGGTATCTTCCTCATCGATAAGTTCAGACATGCCGCAAATCGCATTCAGAGGCGTGCGGATTTCATGGCTCATGGCCGCTAAAAAGCGACTCTTGGCACGGCTACCGGCTTCGGCGGCGCTAAGTGCCACGCGCAAGCGCCTGGTCAGCCGGTGCAGCACCCACATGCTATGGGCAACATAACAGGCCCCCAAAATCATGATGATCAACGCGATGACAAATTCCATCGGGCTGGCAAAGGAGTACAGGAAATTGATGATCATGAAGCCCACAGCGCAGATAATCGGCACCGCAGTCAAAAGACCGAATAGCATCCATTCCGACCGTGCAACCACGCTATGATTAAGCGCAATGATCAGCAACATCGTGCCGGCCAGTTTGGGAAAGGGCTCTGGCTGTAAAAACAAAAGCACCGGAATCGCATTAAAGACCCAAATCCCGACAAAGGCAGAGCCAAGCAACAACACAACCCCGCCAGGCGTCACCTCGCGGTCCAGCTTGCGATAGGCAAAAATACCGATCACTTCGATCAGGCAAAGGCAGGCATAGATCGCACAAACCGTCACAAAAGGCAGGTAATATAGGGACAGAACCGAGACGAGCGTGATGGAGGCAAACCGAGATGGCAGGTCGCCGCGTACAAGCCGGTTCTGTGCAGCAACCGAAGCCTTCAAATCGGCTGGTAATTCAAACATGCGCATCATCCCCGAAGCGTCATTCACGTCGTCCTTTTTCTCGCTGAACGGACACCAAAGGCACCCAATCACCGCCATCGCCTGAGCACGCGTATGGACGGTCCGGTACTTTCACCTGAACATAAGGCCAAAAGATGGCGGTGGTTCGAAAGAATAGGATCCTATCCTAACAATTTATGCAAGTTTGAAGGCATCTTCCCGCGAAAACCCTGCGTTCAGACGCAGGTTGCACAATTAACAGGCAGAGCCAGGATTCACGTTGCTCCGCTATTTTTTCTGGCATCCGTCAGGCAGGCCTGTTGGGCCATAAAAGGCGGCTGGCTGGCCTGCGGCAACAGCCCAGACCCAGTTACCATAGTCAAAATGCCACCATTCGCTTGCCAAATTGGTAAACCCAGCCTGAAACATCGCCTGGCACAGCAGCTGTCGGCGCTCGACCTCGGGGGATCCTACAAGCGCACCTGTCCAACTGCGCGCACTGGGTTCGTCAAAGCCGCTGCCCATAGGCAAGATTGCGCCGGTTTCATCCGCCAGTGTCACGTCGATCGCGCCGCCGGTGACATGCGGGCTGTGTCTTGTCTGGCTATCCGAGGGCGGTGCCGCAAACTGCATGGTAATTTGGTCAATCTCCGGGGCGCTGGCCTCTGGGTGGCGTGCGACAACATCGCTTCGGATCTTTTGGTACAGTGCCTGCTGCAGGGCTTTGGAACGCCATCCATCCAGCAGGACCAGCCGATAGCCCTGCGGCAAAGCACGCGCCGCCATGCGCAAACGATCATAGACCCCGGCGCGCACCCAGACATCTGGCAGAGCGTTTGGCAGGCCATCGGCATGGTAAACAGGGCGCGTCAGCCAGCATGCACAACCGGAGGTCGAAACAAGCACTTCGCCGTTCTCAGCGATGTTAAGCCGCGCGGCGGCCTCCCAATTCAGAACATTTGACTGTGGTTTAGACATTTAGTGCAACAGTGTTGGCAGCCAGGTGGTAAGCCCGGGCACAAGAATGATGATCAACAGCACGCTCAGCGCCACGGCAATAAAGGGCCAGATCGCCACGAACAGACGGGCGATATCAACCTTGCCAACCGCAGAGGCGACAAAGATACAGGCCCCCATCGGTGGCGTAATCAGCGCGATGGTGATGTTCAGGGTGATGACAATGCCCAGATGTACCGGATCAATCCCCGTCGCCTGGGCCACAGGCAAAAAGATCGGAGTCAACAGCATCAGCGCCGAGACCTCCTCCATGAACATACCGGTGATGAAGGTCACAAATGAGATCGCGATCAGGGTTAGCGCCGGATTATCGGCAAAGGGTGCCAGGATATCGGCAAAGGCTTCGGGCGCATTGGCAAAGGCCAGCTGCCACGAAATGATTGAGGAAATCGCGATAATGGCAAACACCGCCGAGGTCAGCATCGCCGTGTCTTTGAAAGACATCCAAAGACTGCGCAGGTTCAGATTGCCCGACATCACCCCCCAGATTGCCACATAGGCCACGGTCAGGGCGCCGGATTCCGTCGGCGTCACCACGCCAAATACGATCCCCGCGACGATGATCAGCGGCGCAATCAGGGCCGGTAACGCGGCATAGGCCGCACAGAGAATTTCGCTAAAGCGCGCAGGTTTGTCCAGTTTTTCAACGTTATAGATGCGCGCATAAACAATGTTCATCGCCATGAATGCGCCGCCCAGCGCCAGCCCCGGCAAGACCCCGCCAAGGAACAGCGCCCCGACAGAGGTCCCGGTTTGGCTGGCATAGAGGATCATAAAGATCGACGGCGGAATAATCGGCCCGATCAGCGAACTGGCGGCCGTCAGCCCTGCCGCATAGGTGCCGGGAAACCCGGCTTTGCGCATCCCCGGCACCAGCAGGGTGCCCAGCGCCGAGGTATCGGCCACGGCAGAGCCGTTGATGCCGGCAAAAAAGACACTGGCCACAACATTCACATGGCCCAGGCCGCCGCGCAGATGCCCCACAAGGCGCGTTGCAAGGTTCAATAGCCGTGGCGTCATATTGCCATTGTTCATCAGGTTCCCTGCCAGAATGAACAACGGAATGGCCATTAGGGAAAACACGTCAATGCCGCCAAAGGCCTGCTGCGGCATGATGCGGCTCATCTGTTCAAAGCCAACAAAGGAAAACCCGATCACCGCGGTGGTCATCAGGCTGAGGAAAAGCGGCATCCCAATGATCACATTGAGCAGCATCACCGCAAGCATGGTGGCAATCATTCGTCGTCCTCAACGGTCTGGGCAGGCATTGGCTTGGGGCCATTTAGCAGTGCCAGAAGGAAAAGCAGCCCAAAACCAACCGGCAGGATCGCCACCGGGATAGAGCGCGAAATCTGCAAACCCGGCGTTTTGAAAAAGCCGACGCTGCCAACATATTCATAAGAAAACCAAGTCATTGCCCCCGTCAGCGCCAGGGTCAACAGCCATTGATACCAAATGATCACACGCTTGATCGGTGCCGAAACACGGTTTTCCAGGATCGCAACACGCATATGCGCGCCTTCAATCCAAACCGCGCCCATCCCCAGCATCGCAGACCCAATGATGCAATAGCGGGCCAACTCATCAAACCAGATAGGCGAAGCGCCAAGGAAATAGCGCGCCCCCACCCCATAGAGGATAAACACCGTCACCCATGCGATGAGCAGCGTTGACACGCCTGTTGAAAGGCGTGTCAGCAATTTTTGCAAAGCGAGGATCATTACTTGATCAGGTCAGATTTGCCGAGATCCGCGAAGGCGGCTTCCAGGAAACTCTTGTCGATATCCTGGGTGCCAAGCCATGTGATAAAGCCGGGCTGACCGATTTTCTGGAATTCTGCCATAGCCTCGGCGGTGGGGGTGATCACCTCGACGCCATTTTGCGACAGCCATTCTACCCGGCCCTCGACATTGGCCTGCACATCTTCGCGTGTCAGCGCGTTGGCCTCGATAACCGCCTCTTCCAAGATCCTGCGCTCTTCTTCGGAAAGACCTGCCAGCCATGCGCCATTGGCGGTCAAGAACTGCATGGAATACTGAATGTTGGCGCGGGTCATATAGCCCTGCACCTCGTTCAAGGATCCGATAATAATATAGAGCGGCGGGTTCATCTGCCCGTCGACAACCCCGGTTTGTAGCGCGTTATATACTTCGGTCCATGGAATCGGCGTGCCGGAAGCGCCCATAGCTTCATACAGCGCCACCTGCGATGGATCCATCGCGCGGAACTTCATGCCGTCAAAATCGGCGGGCGAATGGATCGGCTTCTCTGTGCTGGTGAACGCGAGGAAACCGCCCTCTTCCACCACGGCCAGGATTTCCGACCCGCCGGTGCGCTCGGCAAAGGCCTCTTCGACCATGCCCCAGTATTTGCCGTCATCAAAGAAGCTGCGGGCCTCTTCGGGGCTGGTGAACATGAAGGGCGTGTTGGAAACGAAGACCTCTGGCACCACCGGCGACACACCGGCAAAGCTGGCGATGTTCAACATCGGCGAGGCCAGCGTGTTTTCCATACGCTCCTGCTCTTCGCCCAGCTGCGAGTTGGCAAACAGCTCCAGCTCGATATCGGTCTTGGCCTCGACGATCTCTTCCAGTTTGGTAGCAAAGAAATGCACCGCGTTCTTTTCGGCGTCTGGGGGACCGTTATAGCCAAGTTTGATGGCGTCAGCCTGGGCGGCAACCGCAGTGCTGGTCAGCAAAGCGGCAAGGGCGAGAGACTTGAATTTCATTTCAGAAACCTTCCTGTTGAGCGATATATGATCTGCCGCCAAACGCGTGACGTCCTCGGCACTTCACGGTGTTGCCTTAGTGGCGGCACGCGGTTCGGGCGTGACCATGAAATAGAAAAGTTTGAAAATGTTATCAAGCAAACATCCTAATAAAAAAAGTTTGCTACAAAACATTTACTGTTATACAGTTGAATATACTCAAAAATTACATGTGATGAAACCGTAAGCACAGGGGAAAAGGGGCGAAAGGTGCAGGAAGAGCAGGATCTATTGGCCAATGCCATCGCCAAGGCAGAATCAAAGCTCACCCAAAAAGAGAAGCGGATCGCGGCCTATTTTCTGGCGCGCCCCGATGCGGTGATTGTCGAAAAGAACGCTGACATTGCCAAGAAACTTGACCTAAGCACCATGACGCTGACCCGGTTTTTCCGCAAAATCGGCTTCACCGATACGGCTGATGCGCGCGCACAGTCCATCCAGAAGACCTATCGGCCAGGGAATGACCGCGTCGACAAACGGTTTGAAGATAGCTTTTCGCGCCCCAGCTCTGAAAAGGCCATAAAGGATCTTCAGCTAAGCCGGGCCTCTGTTGAGGCCGCCTATGAACTGCGCGGCAGCGCCATCTGGGAGCAGATCGTCGAGTTGGTTGCGCACTCGGATGCGGTGCATGTCACCGGCTTTCAAACCATGCATTTCCTTGCCGATGGTTTTTTCCGCCGTCTGTCCTATCTGCGCAACAAGGTTCACCTCGAGGATGGGATTGATGGCGTCTATGCAGGCTTATTGCCAGAACCCGGCGAACATGTTGCGCTGATCATGATGGATGTCTACCGCTACGGGGCGCATGGCCCCCGCCTGGCTGCACTCGCCCAAGAGCGTGACATTGATGTCATTGTTTTAGCTGATGAATTTTGCGACTGGGCTGGCGGCATCACGCCCTATGTCCTGCGCTACCCGGCAGAGACCCACTTTTTCCTGGCGATGCCGCAGGGAATTACCACCGGGCTGAACCTGCTGCTGCAGGATGTTAGCGCCAGCCTTGGCGATACCGCCGGACGCCGGGTCAAAAAACTGTCCGAAGCACAGGACTATTTTGGCCTGTTCCTGGACTAGCTGCCACCTCTCCGACTGGCACCGGAACTGACCCACGACATGCGTAAAATTTAGGCAGAGATGGTCAAAATCTGACGGCGCGCCACCGGGGCTGCCGATGATCCGGGTTTTGCAGCCCAAGACACCGCCAAAGCCTTGTGTCGCGTGGGTTTTCGGATTTCCTTTTCACATGCCTAAAGACCAGACAGATGCATTCGCAAACCGGTTGGCGGCGCTGATACGGCAGATCTATCCTGATCTGGATGCCGCAGCGCTTTCCAGAAAAATTGTTGCCGCCTTCTGGCCCGACAACAGACACCGTCGCAAACGTGGACGGCGGCCAAGCAACAATCTCTGGACGGAACGGGATGCGCTGCTGATCACCTATGGCAACTCTATCCTGGATGGTGCCCATAAACCGCTGGATCTTCTACATGATTTCCTTCTTCGCCGGATGAAGGGGGTCGTCAACGGGGTACATATCCTGCCGTTCTTTCCCTTCACCTCTGATGATGGCTTTGCGGTGTCGGACTTTCGGACTGTGAACCCTCAGCTGGGGGATTGGCCAGATATCAACCGGATCGGCAAAGATTTCCACCTGATGTCCGATCTGGTACTGAACCATGTCTCTAGCCAGGGAACCTGGTTCAACAGCTACCGTCAGGGCCAGGCCCCCTATGCGGATTTTTTCTTCGAAGCCTCCCCGATGGATGACCTGCGCGCGGTGGTTCGCCCCCGCATAACGCCGCTGCTGCAAGAGGTCGAAACAGTCAATGGCCCGCGCCATGTTTGGTGTACCTTCAGCCATGACCAGATCGATCTCGACTTTCGCAACCCCGAGGTCCTGCTAGAGTTCCTGCGAATTATCCGCCTGCATGTGGACAACGGCGTGCGAACCATCCGCCTGGATGCAATTGCCTTTTTATGGAAAGAGGTTGGCACCACCTCAATCCATCTGCCCCAGACCCATGCGATTGTGCAACTGATGCGGCTCCTGTGCGACTACGCCGCCGAGACCATTATCCTTCTCACCGAAACCAATGTGCCAAAGGCTGAAAATCTCAGCTATTTTGGCAACCGCAACGAAGCCCACGCAATCTATAATTTCCCGCTGCCGCCCTTGATCCTGCATGCGATCATGTCCGGGTCGGCTCAGTATTTGCGCCGCTGGCAGAGCGGCATGCCCCCGGCCCAGCTGGGATGCGCCTATCTGAACTTCACTGCCAGTCACGATGGGATCGGTATGCGTCCGGTCGAAGGCATCCTGCCGGACCGCGAGCAGGAAAAGATGATTGATACGATCAGGCAAACCGGCGGGCTGGTCTCGATGCGGGCCTTGGCCGACGGGGGCCAGGCCCCCTATGAAATCAACACCACCTTCTTTGAGGCAACCCGGCGGACATTCTTGGGCGAAGACGACCACCACTTTGATCGATTTTTATGTTCGCAAACCATCGTGATGTCGCTAGAGGGGATCCCCGCATTCTACATTCACGCGATGCTGGCCACGCCCAATGATCACGACCAGGTCGCGCGGCGTGGGATGAACCGTGCGATCAACCGTCACCGTTGGGACTATCCAACGCTAAACGCCCTGCTGGATGACCCCAGTTCCTTGCAGGCTCGGGTTCTGGCGAGGCTGTCAGAACGGTTGAAGATCAGGGCAAGGCAACCCGCCTTTCACCCCAATGCGACCCAGTTCACCATGCCGTTGGACAACAAGATCTTTGGCGTCTGGCGGCAAAGCCTGGATCGACATCAGTCGATCTTTGCGCTGCACAATGTCAGCGACCAGCCCACAACCCTGCCACATATGTCGATGAACCTGATCGAGGATGAAACCTGGATTGACCTTCTGACTGGAGAGGAAGTCGATATGATGCAGGAAGCGCTGGTGCTTTCGCCCTATCAATGTCGCTGGATCACCAACCGGGGTTAGCGCGACGCGCCGTCACGTGCATTCACGCACGCAGGCTCTCGTTTGTATTTTGCACGTTCTACGCAACCAAAATCCGGTGCGCGATACTGCGTAGCACGCTTAGGTATAGTCCATCTCATCTGCCTTGGCGGCGGCAGTCATATCCGACAGGAAGGTGGGGTCGGCGGCATGGACGCGGTTCCAGGTGGGAATAAAGGGCGTCTCATGCGGGTTTTCCAGAAAGATCTGCCCGGCGCGCATGATGTTTTCCGCAAACAACTCGATCGAAGTCTCTTCGGTATGGCGATTGATCGACAAGCCATTCATCTTGGCATCGTTGTAGTAGGCCTCTAGCAAGTCAAGGGCGCAGCGATAATAAGTGGCCTTCAACGTGCGAAACACATTGGGGGTAAAGACCGTACCGTCCGCCGCCAGCTTGCGGAAAATCGCCTTGCAGATATCCGTCGACATCCGGTTCAGGCCGGTGTTTTCTTCCTCTGGGCTGAGCGCCTGGTGCTTGTGATCATAGGCATCCGAGATATCAACCTGACAGACCGCTTTGGGCGCAAGATTGCGCCAAGCCTCTGATAAGACTCCGATTTCCAGACCCCAATCCGATGGAATACGCAGATCCGGCAGGATGGCCGTGCGCATTGCAAACTCCCCCGATAGGGGATAGCGAAAGCTGCGTAGATAGTCGATGTAATCCCGGCTGCCGATCACCCGATTGAGCGCAATCAGCAAGGGGCTGACCAACAGGCGTGTGACCCGGCCATTGATCTTGTCGCCGCCGATCCGCGGGTAATACCCCTTGGCCACCTGGTAGGGAAAGCTGGGGTTGGCCATCGGATAGACCAGCCGGGCCAGCATCTCTTTGTTGTAGGTCAGAATGTCACAATCATGGATTGCCATGACTGCGCTATCGGCGCAGCCAATCAGATAGCCAAGGCAGGCCCAGACATTCTTGCCTTTGCCTTTCTCAGTTGGGGCCAGACCCAACGCCTCTAGGCGGCTCCCCAGTGCCAGCATTCTGGGGCTGTCATTCCAGATGACGATATGATTTTGCTTCAGTCCCTTGAAGAATTCCTTGGCACGGCGGTACTGGGTTTCATTCGCGGCATCCAGGCCAATGATGATCCTGTACAGATAGCTGACACTTGCCAGCTCTGTCAGGATATGCGGCATGGCCTCCCCTTCAAGTTCGGAATACAGGCAAGGCAGGATCAATGAGATTTTGCGGGACTGGGCAAAAACGGCAAGCTCATGCTCCAACTGATCGGCCGACCGGGTGCGCAGATTGTGCAGTATTGTGATGTTTCCGTTCTGATGAAAATCAGCCATACGCCTTAGCCCTTGTTCAATTGCAATCGATCTAGGAAATGAAGCATCGCCGCATTCCAGCCCTGCGGACCTGCGGCTGTGCTGCGGATGATCCGGCCCTCTGCCTCGCCCTGAAGCGGGGCAAGGGGGGCACGATGCGGGTTGGCCACCACCACCCCAAAATCAGTTGCCTCCAACATCTGAACATCGTTCGGCGCATCCCCCAGCGCAATTGTATGCTGGGGGGCATAGCGCTGAACAATTTTGCGCAGCTGATCGACCTTGTTGCCGCCAAAAGAGAGCGTCAGAAAACGCCCGCCCTGTTGCGCGCTCACGCCCTGCGCCTGCAGATGGGTAAGAAAGTCCGCCTGCTGTTGCACCGTCCCCAGCCATTGTCCTGGTTCGGAAAAATCACGCTGCTGTGCCAGCTGTGCCCCAGCGGGCGGCAGCCCGGTCATCTCGCCCAGCTGTGCCAGCGTGACATCCCCGAAACCGCGAAAATTCTGCCTCAGATCCGGCGGCAGCCCGGCAAGAATCTGGCGCAAATCCGCATAGCCGCTGCCCCCCTGCACAGAGCTGACACCAGGCGGCAGATGCCCTGCCCCATTCTCGACGATGGCGGGCCAGTCCTGCAGCCCCAAAGCAGCGCGCAGCGTGCCCACCTCGGCGGCGGTTTTGCTGCTGGCCAGGACAACCGCCGCAGACAGGTCTTTCAGTGCAGCAAGCGCTGGCTGTGCCGCCGCCCAAGAATAAGTGTCGTGATCAAGCAACGTGCCGTCAAGATCGGTAAACACCATAAGACGCAGGGGAATTGTCATGCCCCCAGTCTGTCTTCGCGCCCCGCAGGATCACAAGATCCCACTCGCGAGAGCGCGAGAGAGCCCCCGCATCCGCCTAAATCACAAGCACCGAAACGCCCATATGATTACGACTTAAGCACATTCTAAACGCCCAAGCGGGCAAATACAGGGTGCCAGATCCACGCTCCATAGCGCCTGCCTTTTGCCCCCAGCCAACCGCTGCAGGCCCGTTCAAAACCGGGCGCCGCGAGGTGGGGTTAATTATTGGCATTCGCGCAGCTGCAATCCCTTTCAGCGCCCTTCAACGTAGTCGGCAGCCTGAAAAAGCGGAACGCCCCAAGCCGATACATCGTTTCAGTATAGCTGTTCTGCTTACCCTCGGAATCCGTGGTCTCCACAGGCGTTTCAACAATTTCAACCGCGCTTCGGTACGGCTGCCCCTTGTTCAGCCAATCTGCTGACAGCACCATTTCAGTGCCATCCAACTCCCACGATCCGGTGTAAGGGCGTTTGGCAAAGACCAGTTCAAATGCCCCGTCTTTCTGGATCGCCATGTACCCTTCGGCATCGACGTCCAATTCACCAGCATCAACCTCGCGCATCAGCTTGGTCCATAGCACGACGTAGCTTGGCTCAGCGCTGCACAATTCGTAACGCGCGATCGGCTCGCCTGTCTCAAGGCTCCACTTCTCCTCGAACATCACATCCATGATGTTTTCTGGCGTGGTCAGAGGCTCCGATTGTTCCAAGTCGTACCGACGCCTCTCGCTCAGCTCATCCTCGTCGCGATCGCTCCTTTCAATGCCCCTGTCGTCGGACGACATCAAAGGATCACAAAATGAGACCAGCGGCATCTCAGAGGATTGGCTTTGGGCGACAGCACCGGTGGGGCCGATAAGGCAAGCCAAAACAGCTCCAATAATTTTTTGAAATGTAGTCATGATTTCCTCCCCAGAAACCAACTCTTCAAGAGTTGTCCCAATAATTTAGCAGAAATTAGGCCCTGCGGCAAAAAAATGAGCGACAGAATTAACCATTTGCACCCATTTCTCGCCCAAGAATGGCCGCTTTAACCCGTTAGTCCGTCCTGACCACAAGCCGTGGCAGGCGGCTTGAGTTCGCAACAATTTGGAAAGACAGACCCATGCTGCGCTATTTATTTGCTACACTTCTGGCCATGATGATGGTTGGATCAGCAGAAGCCCAGAAGGCCGGTGTCGGTGCCTGGGAGAATTCCAGCTACACCATGTTGAAGTGGCTGGAAGATACGCCCGCACTTGGCTGGTATTACAACTGGCGGCCCGATCAGATGTATTCCAGATCCCGCCATCGGCGCAGTGTGGAATTCGTCCCGATGATTCACAATGCGTCGGATGTGAACAAGCCGATACAATCTGACCTGCCCCTGCGGCATCTGCTGGGTTTCAACGAACCCGACGGCAAACGCAGGCTGTCAGTTGCGCGGGCGGTCAAACTGTGGCCCAAGCTGGAACGGCGCGGCCTGCGCCTTGGCAGCCCCGCCACCAAGCAAGGCGGAACCCTGGGCGAGAATTCCTGGCAGCGCCGCTTTATGAACGAAGTCGAAGCGCGCGGGCTGCGGGTCGATTTCATGGCGGTCCATTATTATTCCAGAAACGGAAGTCTGACAGAGTTTCGCGACTGGCTCGAAGCCGTACACAAGGAATACAAGCGCCCTATCTGGGTTACCGAATTTGCCTATATCAACTGGCGCCGCCCCGGATCCACAACCTATCAGAAGAACGCCAAATTCGTTGAAGGCGCGATCCGCATGATGGAGGGGCTGCCGTTCGTGGAAAGACATGCCTGGTTCGCAGCTAATCCCTATACTTGGCATGGCCATACGCCGCAGCTGAACCTGGTCAATGATGATCTGGTCCTGACCCCCACGGGCCAGGCATTCGACAGAGTCCTAAGCAGAATGGACGCCCGCCGGGTTTCCAGCAGAGACAATTAACAGGCTATGATTGGCATTTGCCGACCGCCGTTTCCCCATGCTCATATTACTGCAAAATTACGCCTTACTCTTCAGTGCTCCTTTAGACCAAACTTCCGGAATTAGAATTAGGTCGCAGATTTGCACGTTATGGTAATATCGGAAAATTCAGATATCCCAAAAACGTGGCAGACCCTCATGGAACTTAATAATCGGCAATCTATGTCTGCCGTATTTATTTGACAAAGACACCCCCAAGGACGTCTAATATAGGGGCAAATAATGAGGGAAAGGAAATGTCCGCACGTCCTCCTCTATTGAAACTGATTGGCATCAGTCTTGTTGTATTTTTCAGCGCAACCGGACCAGCCACCCACGCCCAAACGCTTGAATTTGAAACCTTGCAGGATGCTGCCAAAGATCCGGCGGCAGTAGACGCGCAACTTCAGCTTGGCGAGATCCTCCTTTATGGCAACAGGGGCCAGCCCCAGGACAAGGACCGGGGGTTGACGCTGATTTCACAGGCGGCAGCTGCGGAACACACGGCAGCGCAAGCGGTGCTGGGAAAAGTTCTGCTGGACGGATTTTATGTCGAAGCTGAGCCTGAAATGGGGCTGGGCCTCCTGCAGAAGGCCGCCGACAAAGGCAATCGGCTGGCAGAGGAAACGCTGGGGCGGGCGTTCTTGTGGGGGGAAGGAACACAGCCTGACCGCACCAAAGCGCACACCTATCTAAGTTCGGCAGCGATGAAGGGAAGCCCAGATGCAATGCGCATTCTGGGTGAACAACTTATCGATGGCCGGATCATGGACCAAGACATTGCTGCCGGAGTTCTGCTGCTGGAACGCGCCGTGGACATAGGTGATGCAAAGGCCAAAGTTGCGCTTGGCACATTGTTGTTTTACGGCGGAAACCTCCCCAAAGACCGGCCCCGCGCGACCGCGCTTTTCGAAGCAGCGGCAAAGGCGGGCAATGGCGAAGGCCTCCTCCACCTCGGCGCGGATATGATGTGGCGTCGGGTTGATCCCCAGGCCGCAAAAGCCCTGCTGACCCAAAGCGGAGAGCTGGGCACTGGTGCCGCTTGGACAACCCTGGCTGAAGGTGCGATGTTCGGATATCTGGGGGCAGACCGGCGCGGGCAATTTGAAACCTTTGCTGAAAAGGCGCGTGCCGCAGGTGAAACCCGTGTCGCCAAGCTGGAGGCTTTGCGCCAGTTATACGGCATCAATATGCGCGCAAGCGGCCCCGATGCGATCCACTTGCTGGAGCAGGCATCAGAGGATGGCAATGCCGACGCCGCCAAATTCCTGATCCAGCTGGTCCGTGATGGCAACCGGCTCAATGTCAGAAAGGCACCGGAACAGGCGGCCATTTATCTGGAGAAATATTCCCACCTTCTTGACCTGGCAGATCGGGAGCGGCTGGACTTCACCCTGAAACTGGCGGGCACACGGCGCTTTGACCAGTTTGACAAATTCGCTACGGAATTCGAAAGCCGACCAGACCTGAAAACCACTGCCTTTGGCATGGATATTTTTGCAAGTAATCCGAATTTTGCAATTTTCGTTTTGCAATCAAGATTCAAACAACAGGGCAAGGCTGTTGGCCCTACGGACGGATTTGCAGGCAGGCGGACCCTGAAAGCCCTATCGAAAGCCTGTCGGACACTGCCCGATACCAGCCCCTGTCGTGATACCGTCATGCAACCCAAAGTCATCGGAGAGCTGCTGGCCCAACGATAATGCGCCTGCACTACCGCCGGAGTGATATATCACTGCCGGGCAGCGCTGCGTGCGGCAGTGCCGGACCGATATGCCAAAGACCTACCTGTAGTTGTCGAAAGCTATGGCGGTCTTTGGGCAGAATGTCGTTTCCATACAGAACCCCAGATCCGCGGCACACCTCGCCGCAGGCCAACCCTGTAGGCTGCAGCCTTGCACCGCAAAAATGGACAGGTCAGCTTCGCTTGGGATCGTCGTTCAGATTTGGCCCTGTATCGCAGAGATCAAAGTTCTAGCTACGATGGCAACGTGAAGGCTGACCAAACCCCGCCGGAGAACAAATCCACGTGGCCCCCCCGCGCGTGCTCATCAATGAGGCCCGTCGAGCAGCCTTGCGTGCACGAGCTGCGCGTTTGTCAACAGTATTGCCATTGGCCATCCAATTGAAACCAGAAACAGTCTGAGTTCTATTGTTGCTCTGCTGCTCGGCCACTGCAGCCACTGGAAACGTAGAGATTGCCACGACTAGCCCAACACTGAGGGTCGCTGACACAAAATCGGTCGCCGTTTTGATAAACATTGCTCGCTGCCTCTAGCTTACATCGGTGGTTTCCCCACCTTGATTGCGCCTGAATAAGGTATTTATATGTTTAAGCAACGGTCGATTTGTGTCGGCTCTATGAGTGGCGAATTCTCGCTAGTTGCCGATTACCCGGTTTTCCAAGCGCCAATCCGGCAAGCCATAGCCATCGGGCCAAGGGTAGACCTCTTTTTGGTTGAAGTAGACGACACCGGACAACAGCGGTTTTTCGGGCTGTGGCTGACGGACTTCGCCTTCCCATTGCTCGACGTAGCTGGCGCTGCCGGCAAAGCCAAGCTCGGCAACGATGACCGGCTTTCCAAAGACGGCTACGCGGGCATAGGTTTCGTCCAGCCATTGCTGATACGGTCGCGACCCACCTAGAATTTCGGTCTCCCATTGCTCAAGCCCAAAAATCGACAGCCCCACAAGGTCCACGTAGTCGTCACCGGGATAATATTTTTCCAGCCCGTCATCCCCTGCAGGCGACCAGATAATGCTGATGTCAGGTGCCTGGTCCCGGCAGATATCAATCATCCGCTGGAACGAGGTGATATAGTCCTCCGGCTCCCAGCCTGACCAGATGAACTGGCCTTCATCGCGCTCCATTTCCTGCCCCCACCGCACAGAGATCGGGCTTTGCAGATCCTTGAGCACCTGGCAGATGCCGCGCATGTTTGCATCATAATAGCCATTCAGGATGCCATTGCGCAGAAATTCCGGTGTGTTGCGCTCGTCCACCGTCCAGGTCCAGGGTTCCACCGTGACCATCAGGGCACGCCCGCGCTCAAGCGCATATTCATCGGCATCCAGCAGGGAAATCAGCGACACGTCCTCCCACGGCAGGAAGACATGCTCGATCATCACATTGGTTGCCTCGCTGTAATCCCCTACAGGATCAAATGCGCCATAGGGCATGCTGCCTGGCGGAATAGCCGCAGCGGCCAGAATAAAGGGAGCCCCTGCGATTGCACCCACCGCAAACATGCGCCTGACGCGAGAGACTGGTTTGAAACGC
Organism: Pseudophaeobacter flagellatus; assembly: GCF_021228235.1. Classification (GTDB taxonomy): domain Bacteria; phylum Pseudomonadota; class Alphaproteobacteria; order Rhodobacterales; family Rhodobacteraceae; genus Pseudophaeobacter; species Pseudophaeobacter flagellatus. Next base: position 218,334 of record NZ_JAJQRG010000005.1, on the reverse strand, counting down.
TCCATGACCCGGTCCTCCTGTTTTTGGTCACCACACTGGGGCGCTTTCATCACCCCAGTCAAAATTAAATCTATATACAAACGGATCTCGACTTGCGCTGCCCGCCCCTGCAACGTTGACCTGCACCTCAACGATCTTCAGCGGTTCAAGACCAATCGACAGCGCATAGACGCTTTCTGCTGCGCGGATCGTAAAGGCGCTGAACAGCAAAGTCGCTGTGGTGGCCACAACACCTGCCTGCACCACAACATCGCGCCACTGTAGTTTGACAGGCCATCCGTTCTCCTGAAAATGCCTCAACACCGTCACGGACAGCGTCGCAGTATAAAGGCTCCCGGAAAACAACGTCAGAAGATAAAACCCCTGTGCCTGTTCCAGGTTTCCGGCCAACAATACGGGCAGGATACACCCCAAAGCCAGAATCGCATAGACTGCCCAGACCTTGACCGGCAAACGGGTTGGCCCGGTGTCACCCTTGGGGGTAATTCGGAAATCGACAAAGCGCCCTGTTAAACTGTCCCGCACGGCTGAAACGCAGCCCCACAAAACCCAGGGCCATTGCAGCATCAGAAACAAGGTTCGTTCCCAGCTAATAAGGGGGGCATCTACCGGCCGGAAAACCTTGAGCCGCCGCAGCGCGCTTGCCAGCAGCAGCAAGGCCGCGATCTGTGGCATCGCGTGCAACACATACTGTGGGAAAGTAATTTCCGCGTAGCGGAAATCGAACACAACCGCCAGGATGGGCAACAGGTACATCAGCACAAAGGTCACGCCGAATATCGGATAGAGCAGCTGACAAAACAGGAACTGCCATTTCAGCCGCATTGGCATTTGTCGCAGATAGCGCGGCGTATGTACCAACAACAGGGTCACCAGGCTGCGGGACCACTGGAATTCCTGAATCGCAAGATCGGCCACCGTTGTCGGGCCGTCGCCAATGGCAATCGCATCCAGCGCATGGACCCCCCGCCAGCCTGCCGCATTGATCAGCATTGTTGTGGAATGGTCCTCAGCCAGTTCAGGACCCAATCCGCCAGCCTCCTGCAAGGCACAGGTCCGCACCGAGTAGTGAGATCCGATGCACATCGGCGCAAACCCAGCGGTATAGCCCGCCTGCAGAACCCCGTGAAACGCCCCTTCGGTGTGTAGTCGCGTGCGCGCCGCCCAGTTCCGAGAGGCGTTGGAGGCACAAATTGATGGTGCACTCACGTAGCCCACGTCCGCATCCGCAAAGGGGCGCAACATCTCGCGCAGGTATCCCGGCTGCGGCACGTGATCGGAATCAAGCTGGCTGACGACATCGTATTCCGCATAGCCCCAGTGATCGTAGAAATAGGCAAGATTGCCTTCCTTGCACCGTGTTCGCCTTGGCCAGGTCGCCTGATGATAGTCTTCAACCCCCTTGCGGCTGGAAATCTTTACACCGTGGCGGTTGCACCAATCTATGGTGTCCGCGCTGGGATCTTCATCTGCCAGCCAGGTATCATGGGGATAGTCCTGTGCCAGCATCGCTTCGAGGGTGGTTTGAACAACCTCAAACGGTTCTGAGGGCGTCTTGGTCACGATCATCGCAACCCGGAACTGCCCCGGCACTGGATCGGGCGCGCTGGAGCGAACGGCGCGCATCGCAAAATAGATGAAATAGCATTGCAAGAAGCTCAGCCAGGCCAACAGCCCAGTCACCAGTGCAAACCGCCAGGGCGACGCGATATGTTCAGGCGCGAACCACCAGATCCAGAACCAGAGCGTCGCCGCCCCCCATATCCCTAGCAGGGCCCAAAACAGCACCCGTTTACGTCCCACGATTATGCGGGACAGGTTGTGATATCCGGGGTCAGGCCGCGACATTGCATTTCAGCCCGAACCAGGGGGCTGCGTCTTCAATAATCCGGTCAAGCGAGGACAGCTCGGCGCGAAACCCCAGCACCTCGGCGGCGCGCGAAGGATCTGCTGTCAGCGAGGGCGGATCACCGGCGCGACGGGGTTCAATCCGGACAGGCAATTTCCGGCCGGTCTTCGCCTCGATGGCGCGCAGGATTTCAAGGATAGAATGCCCTCTCCCACTGCCCAGGTTCAGCTTGATCGACGGTTTCCCCTGCATCAGATGCTGCAGGGCCAGAACATGCGCCCTGGCCAGATCAGCCACGTGAATATAATCACGAATGCAGGTTCCATCCGGCGTCGGGTAATCATCACCAAAGATCGACAAGACATCCCGCTGCCCCGACGCGGCCATCAGGGCAAGTGGAACAAGGTGGGTTTCGGGATCATGTTGCTCGCCCAGCTGGCCTTCGGGGTCTGCCCCCGCCGCATTAAAGTACCGCAGACAGGCAAATGTCAGATCGGTCACGCGGGCGAGATCTTCCAGCATCTGCTCGCCAATCAGCTTGGTCCGACCATATGGATTGATCGGCACCTGTGGCGTTGCTTCGTCAATTGGCAATGTTTCAGGCACACCATAGGTGGCACAGCTTGATGAAAAGACTATCCGCTTGATGCCGGTTGCGCTTGCGGCTTTTAGCAATGAAATCATGCCGCCGACGTTATTATCGTAATAGGCATTAGGGTGCTGCACGCTCTCTCCGACATAGGCGGAGGCCGCAAAATGCAAAATGGCGGTGATCTTATGCTGCGAAATCGCGGTGGCAACCGCATCGCAGTCGCGTATGTCGCCCCGCACGAAGGGGCCAAAGCGGACGGCCTCTTCGTGTCCGGTTGACAAATTATCAAAAACAACGGGACGGTATCCTGCCATTTTCAAAGCCTTGCAGCTATGCGATCCGATAAATCCAGCACCGCCCGAAACAAGGATTGAGGAGACCTGACTCATTGTCCTACTGGTACCTCCGCTTCCTTATCTGCCGCCAATCGTTCACGGTACCACTCAATTGTGGTGCTCAGACCTTCGTTCAGGCCCACGTTCGGCGCCCATCCCAAGATCGTCTTGGCACGTTCAATATTGGGTCTGCGTTGTCTGGGGTCGTCCTGCGGCAGCGGCCAGAACGCGACGCCTGTCCGCGATCGCACCATTTTGACGATCTTTTCGGCAAGTTCCAGCATGGTGAATTCGCAGGGGTTACCCAGGTTCACTGGCATCTTCTCATCCGATGCCATCAACTGGATCAGCCCCTCAACAAGATCACTCACGTAGCAAAAAGAGCGGGTCTGCTTGCCGGTTCCGTAAATGGTCAAATCCTCGCCTTTCAGGGCCTGCACAATGAAGTTTGACACAACGCGCCCGTCTTCTGGATCCATGTTGGGACCATAGGTGTTGAATATCCGGGCAATCCGCGTTTCAACCCCCTTATGAGCACCATATTCCCAGAACAATGTTTCCGCCACGCGCTTACCTTCATCATAGCAGGCGCGGGGGCCGCAGGTATTGACGCAGCCGCGGTAGCTTTCATCCTGCAGAGAAACCTCCGGATCGCCATAGACCTCCGAGGTGGAGGATTGCAAAATCCGGGCTTTCTTTCTGCGCGCCAGTTCAAGCAGATTGAGAGCGCCTAGAAAACAAGTTTTAGAGGTGTGGATCGGACCTTCCTGATACCTATCCGGAGAGGCAGCACAAGCCATGTTATAGATCTCATGAACAGGCCCCGATATATCAATCGGGTCACAGATATCATGCTGGATCAATCGGAAATAACGCCGCTTTAAAAACGGTGCGATGTTACGCCTGCACCCGGTTTGAAAATTGTCGACACAGATAACTTCGTGCCCATCATCCAAAAACCGACGGCAGAGGTTTGATCCAATAAAACCGGCACCACCGGCAACAAGGATTACTTTGTGATTTCGCGTAACGACGCGTGGCATAATATTGGTACGCAAATGCATTCCTCCCCAGGAGATTCCGAGAAAAATAAGGCAGCTATTGGCATATATGCGATTTGGAAGGACGTGATATTTCCGACAGATCCGAACTCGTCAGTTCAGATGTCTCTACGACTTCCGAGATTTTAATCTGCCACAGTCTAATAAAATTTTCAATAAAATGTATAGACTAGTGCTATCCCCCCCTGCACCATACTGAATATGGTATAGCCTTTCGATTTACCCCAAATAATTCTCGTGAAGGTAGTTTTGATTTCAGCTTCAGGTAGTGTCATTTTGTTAAATTCGACGGGAAACTCGAATAATTGACGGTGATCCAGCAAAAGCCTGTACCGGCGATTCGAAACTGTAACGGCAAGATAAATTGATTTCCGTTGGGCTGCCTGGTTCGCATATTCGAAAAGAAAGCAGAAAAATAGCGCCCCACCGCACCCAGGTTTCTTCATCCATGAAAATCCGACCTCATTCCTGGTGAAAAGAACGCGGGCAAGCCATGCAGAGAAATCTGGTTTTCGGATCAAGAAGCAGACACTGCTGACGCACACCATATCACCGAGCACCACGAAACGGCTCAAGAACCACTCCAGCTACCACTAATCGAGGTGGCGAAAGGGGGCGGCATTTCTTGGGACACGGCCTATAGGGCGAAAAAGAAGGGAGCAATCAAGATCTGCAAGGCAGAAAGCCAATCGTTACTGAATGCCTCAGGCGCCACAGCAGGATTGAGCGTTGTGCAGTGCTGCATGGCACATTGTGTGGGTATCTTGCGGGGCAAAGATGTCGCCACTGCCATTCCATCAAGTATTATCAAAATCTCAGGTCTTGATAATGGTGCGGTCGAGAGGCGTCATTTTTTGCATTAAAGACAACAAGATAACACTATCTTTGCGTAAACTATGCGTAACACAACAACGATACACTATGTAATTTGGATGAATGGTCGGCCCCTTACAGAGTCGATTGATGCAGAATCTCAGCCACAGCTGCCAGCTTGCCATTGGCGCAGGTCCGCCCGCGCGCCTCGGCGATCAGAGCATCCGAGATCTGACCTTCGGTCTGCGGCAGCGGGCCGGTGTATCCAGCGCAGGGCTGCAGCAGATCGGGAGGCACTTGGGGCGGCGGCATAACCGCCTCACTGGCTGGTTGAGAACAGGCGCTGAGCAGTAGCGGCAAGCAAAGGGGATAAAGGCGCATCGCGGCCCTCCATCTGTTGCAGGTCATTGGAAAGCGCAGACCATTGGCGCGCCTCATCGGCGGCGCGATCGAGGTGGGCGCGGTGAATGCGGGCGGTCTCGGCGGCCTGCTGCAGGGTGGCCTGCGCCCTGGTCAGATCCGATCGGGTAGCGGCCAGATCGGCGCGCAACCTGGCGCGGTCCTGGAAGGCATCCGCCACGGACCAGACACCCCCGGCCAGCACCGCCACCAGAGCAATGCCCGGCAGATTGCGCAAGATAACAGCCCGGATCATGCCGCCGCTTTCAGGGCCTGATGGCACATGGACCGTTCTGCGCCGCGCCGATTGACCAGCCCGGCCCAGATGCGCCCGCCCGCCTTGTTCCAGCGTGGCAGCTCATCGCAGGCCCCGGCGAGATCCCCGGCATTGGCTTTGCGCACCAGGGTCGATGTGCAGGCGGCCCCTGCCCCGACATTATAGGTCCAGCTGACCAGGGCGATTTTCATGCCAACCGGCACCGGGTGTTTCAGGCATCGATCCAGCGCTGCCTCATAGGCCAGGATCTCGCGCGCCAGCATCGCATCACAGTCCGCCTTGCTGTAGCGATCACCGGGCTGCACGCCCTTGGTTTCGCCATAACAGACGGTCCAGACGCCCACGACATCGCGGTAGGCATCCACGCGCAGACCTTCCCACTGGCCAATGAAGGTAATGGCCGAGGTCAACGCGATGCCGCTGCCTGCGATGACGCCAACCGTGCGCCGGCGGACCGCGCCGCCCGTATCGCGGCGGAAGGCGGCAAGGCCGGACAAGCCGTTCTGCAGCACCAGCCGCGCCGGGATCGCCAGTACCTGACACGTGGCCGAGGCCATGGCAAAATACAGCGGATCCCAGCCCAGCATGCCGGGTTGAACCAGGGCCAGAAAGTATCCGCCCAGCAGAACCAGGCTGGCAAGGACAAGCCAGAGAGACCAGGATCCGGTCAGAGTGGCGCGCCAGTTCGAGATGAGTTTCATTGCGGTTGCTCCAATGCAAAAGACCCCGCCAGAGGCAGGGTTGGTTTCGGTTAGGTTTTGGGTTTTGTGGTGGTTTTACGGCTTGGCGCGCAGCAGCCATTTGGTCAGCAGCACCTCAGCCCCGCGCGGGCCGATATAGGCGGCTAGGGCCACGATGCCGGTGGTCACGGTGGGACCGGCACCCATGTAGCTGGCAATGGCCTCGCCAATGATCGCCATGCCAATGGCAACCGGGATTTCCCAGAGCAGTTCCGGGCCAAAGAAACGGCGCTCACCTTTGCGCACCTCGCCGGAATGCCACATCAGGCGGCCTATGGTGGCCCCGATCAGCGTGGTCGCCGCGCCGCCCAGCAGGTTCGACATCCAGTCGATCAGTCCCGCCTCGGGCATCACCCCTCCCCCAGTTCGACCAGCGCCGCATCAAGCGCCGCCAATGCCACCTGCACCTGCGCTGGCGTCAGCGCGGCCTCGATCGCAGTCCGGGTTTTGCGGCGCAGCCCCGCAAGCTGTGCGGCGATGCCGGCATAGGCATCTGCCATAGCAACAATGGCCGCTGCCAGATCCTCGATCTCCTCGCCTGTGATGGCGGCCTCGGCCTGCAGCATGGCCACCTGTTCCACGCTCGCCGCGCTTGCCAGATAGGCCCGCGCCGCAACGGCCTTGGTTGCCCAGCTGTCGCGTTCCGCCTGGGGCACCCGCCCCGTGATCGCAGAGGCAGACGTGGTGAGCCGATCCAACGCTTCAGCCAGGCTCGCGGCCTTGGCCTGCGCCAGCTCCTCAACGGCCTGGTCCTGTGCGGTGGTGATATTGAGCAAGAATGTCATGGGCCTATGCCTCCAGCTCTACAGGTTTGCGAATGATGGGATCGGGAACGGCCCCGGCAGCAACGGTCAACACCGGCGAAGCGGCGGGCTGATGGGCCTGGGCCGTGGCCGCGTCATAGCGCCAGTGCAGCGACAGGGTCAGAGTGCCACCGCTGCGCGCGATGCGGCCCGCAAAAGGGTGATCGCCACCAGGCTCGGCAAAGCCGCCCTCGGGCACCGCCGATAAATCATAACCCACCCCGTCAACGGTGAGCGTGTCGCCCGCAACGCTGGCAGTGGTTTCAGGCTGACCGGGCAGACCGGCGCTGCAGATAAATGTAATGTGCATGGGAGAGTTCCTTTAGAACCAGCGGCCAATAGAGAGGAGGTCGACGTTATTGATCGCAGCTGCGCCAGAGGCATCAAACGCGGCAACGTCAACCGAGGTAAACCCCACAGAGCCAATGTTGATGGTGCGCGCCGAACTGACATCCCTGCCCGTCGCCGTGATAACCGGGGTGGCACCAAATACAGCCGGGAACGTCCAGGTGGTGGCACCAGGGCCGACTGGCAGAGAGGTCTTCCAGCAGATCTGCGTCCCATCCGCGAAGCGCACATATTCGCCATTGGCATTGCTGCCGCGCATGATCACGGCACCCGTGGGAACGCCGACAGCTTCAGAGACCGGGCCAACGATGGTTGATGACGTGAAGATCTTTTCCCAGGCATTCCAGGTACCTGCGACAGATGTGCGGTGATACATGCCGCCATTGAAGCTGTTTATATATATTTGCCCGATCCCGGTGCCACCCGCGCGCGTACAAATACACATGGCATAGTTGGCCGCCCCATCAGGTCGGGTCCCAACAGTGACCTCATTAACGCCATAAAACCCCACTGCAATGGACTGATCATCCAGATCCACCAAGGCCGGGGCAGCCGCCGCCCCAAGCCCAAAGGCCCCGGTCTTCAGCAGCTTTCCCGCCGCAGGGTCAGTTGGACTGGCCTGCACCGCAGTGCCATCCAGGCTGGCCGCCGTCAGCGCCGTAAAGGCCCCAGCCCTTGGCGTGATCAGGCCAATCTTGGTGTCATTCAGCGCACCGCCAATAATGGTGCTATTGGTTTCCAGATAGCTCCGCCAGGCCTCCATGAAGCCGATAAAATCATCTGTTGCCCATTTGAACAGGGCAAACATCTTGACGTCAAAATCTGCCTCTGGCGCAGAGCGTGTTGGTATATGCGGCGAAGCCGGGGCAAGGGGTGCTGCCATGGTTGAGCGATCCTATTTGATGGTTTTGAGAACAAGGGTGAAGATTGAATCCCCAGCCGCATCCAGCGGCTGCGTGTGGTCATCGACAAAGCCGAGATCTTCGATGCCGTAGTTTGGCGCGTATTCGCTGGAGCCGTAAAAGGCGGTCACCAACCCATCCACCTCGGACACCAGATCCATCACACGCGGTGCCTGCAGCGTCGGCACCCGCAGCGGCACGGTCACCTTGCGGGTGGAGCCACGCTTGATCAGCAGCTCATCGCCAAACTGGTCAAACTCTTTCCGGCTGTGACTGACATGGCCGATCTCGGCCCCATCCATGATGGTGCCCAGGATGTGGTTGCGCCCCAGCACGATATGACCAACCTCAGCCGTCCCGCCAGGCGCAGAGATCGTGATATCGATCCGGTGCCCAATGTAGCCCGGAAAGCCGTTCAACACCTTCTGGCGGGCATAGAAAATGCCACCAAAGAAATAGGTGTACATGCTGACCACATGGCCCGTGTCTGCCAGCTCAAAACTCTGATCGTAGATCTTCAAGGATCCATCCCAGACCTCGATCCGCATCGACCCGGCTGCAAGCCCAAAGAGAGAGATCGCATCACAGTCCCGCGTCGGCACGATCGAATAGGTGATCTCATCAGCACGGCTGGCCTTGTTGGAGCGGCGGTTGTCAAAGGCCGACCAGCGCTTGGTGGCAAGCCTGAGGTCCAGCCACCAGGTGCCATCATCCGAGACCGGGTCATTGCCCAGATTGCCGGGCTGCACACTCTCATAAATGCGATGCGTCACCAGGGAGATCACCCGATCCCCCTGGCCATAGGTGGCACCCGCATCCCAGACCGGGTGATCATCCTCGGCAATATTGGACGCCACCAGCTCAACATCCGTGACCGGCATCGGCGCGATAATATTGAAGTCCATCACACCACCTCTTTCGGCAGGCCCGCATCATTCCAGCTCTCAACCACCCGCGCGATTGTCTTGATCAGCAGTTCCATCTTCTGGCCCTGCACCCCGGCCTGGCGCGTCAGAGTGTCAACGCTCGCCACCACCTGGCGATTGTCCAGCATGGCCCTGGAATCGGAATGGCTGATCACCCGGCTGGATCCGGTGTTCTCCAGCTCCCAGCCCCGCTCGCCAACCACACGCCAGCCCCCGGCATGCACCCCGCCAGCGGCAAACTGCGGCACACCCCCGAGGCCCCGGATCTGTTCGCGCAGCTTGGCCAGACGGGATTTTTTCTCAGTGGTTGAGGCGTTCACCCGCCGCATGATCTCGCCATAAGAGGAGGATCCCAGCTGCTCCTGCAGCTCCGCCTTGAAGGCCCGCAGGTTATCCGCCGCGCCACCATAATAATCAAAGGAAGAGGTCAAATACCCGTTTGGCCCCAGACCAACGCTCTGCTTCTGCCCCACCAGAGAAACACCATACTTGCGGCGCAGCGCCTCAAAGGTGGCCAGGGTGCCCTCTGACTGGGATTGCTGCCGTCCGGCAATCGCGACACCCCTGGATTGCAGCCCAACAAGTTTGAGCTGCCCTTTCCGATGGGCCACATCATCATTCACCGCATCCCTGAGCGAACCCAGCATGTCCTGCAGCTTTGTCATGGGGCGCGCCAGCCCGCTGGTAGAGGCAACCAGATCGCTGAACACGCGGTCTGCGGTCAGGCTGACGCCGCCGTCAAACGTGAGCTTGCCGCCCGTGCTGCCGATCAGATCCTGCAGCTTGTTCAACCGGCCAATGGCTGCATTGCCCTTGTTGGTCAGCGCAACATGCACCTGGCGCGAGAGCGTTGCCGCCTGTGTCAACAACAGGGACCGCGTGTCGCCATCAAGATCCTGAACCAGCTTCAGCCGCATATCGCGCCGGATCTCTGCATCGGTGGTGAGCGCCAGACGCCGGGTTTTGGGATCGAGATCCTGCCCCAACACCAGGTCCAGCGTTGCCACATGTTCCGACAGCGCGTTGCTGGCGATCCAGCGATCCGCCGCAGTCAGATCATCGCGGCGAATGACAAAATCCAGTGTTGTCTGGATCCCCGTCCCGGCGCTATCCACCAGGCGGCGCAGCCAGAGCGGCGCGTTGTCATCGAGCGCGACAGCCACATCAAGACGCCCCACCAGATCATCATAGGAAAAAGCCTCCGCATCGGTGATGGCATCCTCCAGCGCCCCCAATGACGATTGGAACGCCTCGACCGTGCCATCCCAATCCGAGTGCAGCGCCTGCACCCCGTCGCTCAGTTCGCTCACCTGATCGCCGGTCAGCCCCTTCAGCTGCAGGAAGGCACCCAGCTCGCTCAGAACCTCGATCTGCCGATTATAAAGCGCTTCCAGCACCTCATCATTGCCGCTTTCCAGCTCAGCAACCCCGGCGACAAGGTTCAGCTTGCCCTGCACCAGGGCGGCAATGCGGCGATATTCCAGATCGGATCTGGCTGTATCCTGGGCCGATTGCAGATAGTCCCGCGCCAGACCAGCCAGGCCCGCCGCCGCTTCCTGATCGCCGCCGCGCGCCGCCTCATAAGCCTCATCAAACCGGCGCTGCTGTGCCGCCGCCGCCTGATCCCGACTGGCCCCGCCCAGCTCGGATGTGCCCAGACCAGACAGATAGTCGCGCAGACTGTCCGCCGTGCGCGCCCAAAGCGCGGCCGCAGCCCGTGCATCCGCCGCCATATCGCGCGCCACCTCGATCTGCAGGCCAATCTCGCCACCGATCTCATCCATCATGCCCGCAACCGACAGGCTGAGACTGTCGAGCTGCGGCAGAACCTGATCCATCGCCCCCGATATCTGCAACAGGCTGGCATAAAGCTCCCGCCCGTGTTCACTGGTGAGATCCAGACCCTCGACCAGCTGCCGGAACCCCGCCCGGCTTTCCGGCATCGCCAGGCCCATCTCTTCAAACCGATCACGCAGACGCCCCAGGATGGCATCGGCCTGCTCGCCTTCGGAATAGAACCCGGCAAAGTAGGTATTGGCCGCCGCATTCATGCCATCGGCACCGCCAAAGAGATCCACCAGAGCCGAGGCATTCTCCCCGCCCTCCAGAGACATATTGAACGCGCGATGCCCCAGCAGATCCGCCACACCATTGAAGGCCAGCAAACTGCCCGACAGCCGCGCCAGCGTTTCCAGCGCGCTTTCCCCGGCACGGCTGAATGTGTTGGTGCCCAGGATCAGCGAGGCCATGGAATTGCCCGTGGCTTTGATCTGCGTTTCCAGCTCCGCCTGGATCTGTTCGGCGCTCTTGCCATGGGTCCAGATGGTGAAGGCCGCGCCGGAGAATCCTTCCAGCGCCTCGGTGCCGAGGCCCAGGGTTTCCGCCATGGTCTCCAGTCCGGTGGTCAGCCCGGCCATGCTGTCATCCAGCGCTACCTCGAACTCGTAAGCCAGGCCTTTGTAGTTGGTCCGGTTGCCGCGCAGAAACCCGCCCTTGTAAAAATCAAACTGCGAGCCATTGAAGCCATTGGTATCAAAGTGGCCCCGAATGCCGCTGCCCGCGTATTTGCGGCTCAGCCCCTTGGCCAGCAGGGCAATCCCGCCAAAGACAATGCCAAGCGCAGGCAGGGCAGCCCCAAGCGCCCCCCAACCGCCAGACGCGCCAGAAAGTAGCCCGCCGAGATTGGCAAAGCTGGAGCCAATACCGCCGCCAGACAAAACCCCCAACAGACCCGAGCCAACCCCCGACAAGGCCCCACCGGCGCCGGTCAGTTTGAGCAACCCGCCTGCGCCACTCAACAAGCTGCCAAGACCACCGCCGCCGCCACCACCCAGGCCATCACCTAGGCCACCACCGCCGCCGCCACCGCCGCCGCCACCAAGGCTCAGGCCACCAAGCCCCAGGATCCCCGAGACAGAGGCCACCACCGGCAGCACGATCTTTGAATGGGCAAACTGATAGGCGATATCCTTGAGCATGCCCTTGATGGTGTCAGTCAGGCTGCCGCCCTCAAAGGCAGTGCGGGTGATGTTTTCCGCCCAGCGTTCCTGCTGATCCCGCACCCGGTCCAGCGCCGCCTCTGTCCGGTCCAGCTCGATCACCTGATCCGCCAGCGCCTCGATCTGCGCCTTGCCGATGCCGACACCTTCGCGGCCTAGCTTCTGCTGCACCGCGCGCACCGCTTCCAGTTTCCGGCGCTGCTCATCGGTCAGCCCCACCAGAGCGCGCCGGTCGCGGATCTCTTTTTGCAACCCCGCCAGCGCGCTCTTGCTGGCCGCACCCCCGGCAGAGCTCACCTTGTTCAGGGCACTGATCTGCGCCCGGTACTCGCCGCTCAGGCGCTGGTTTTCCTCAAACAGGCGCACCTGCTGATTGATCCCTTCTTCCACAGTGCGGCGCTGGCCATCGCGCATCTCTTCCAAAGGCGGCAGGGCCGCGACCAGCTCGGCGCGATACTTGGCCACATTGGCTGCCGCCTCGCCGCCGCCACCTGCCAAAACCGCCATGCCAGCCTTCAGCCCGGCGATATTGGCCTCAGCCCCCGCCAGTGCCCCAGGCAGACCAGAAAGATAGCCGCGCAGAGCCGCCGCCCGTCCCGCCGCCCCACCAAGCCCCTGCGCCAATTGGTCAGCCGCCACAGTGCCGCGATCGGTAAGAGTGACATTCTCAGACGTAATGCCATTCAGCTCATTCCAGCGCCGTTGCAGCTCAGCGATATTTGCCTCGATCTGTTTTCTGTTTGCCGCTTCTTCCTCAGTCAAAACATTGCCAGCCTGCACAAGTTTGATCATTTCTGCTTGCTTCAAAAGAAGCCGGACAACATTGCGCTCTGCAGCCTCATAGCCTGCGGCCATGAGCGCGGGCATTTCAACCAGATCTTTATCGCTAGGCTTGGCAAGTTCATCCAGTCCTGCTCTTGCGGCCTGCAACTCAACCAGCAGATCGCCATAGCCGAGCGCCGCCAGAACCGCTTCGCGCCGCTCTGCTTGAAGCTGCTCAATAACAGTGCGCCGCGCTGCTGCCTCTGCCATCTTTGCTTCGATCGTGGCTAGGGTAACTGGCCCACCTTTACGCAAGGCATCCGACAGCCGCGCCGATGCGTGGATCTGATCGCCCATCGCAATGGTCACATTGTCCATTGCGATCTCATGTGCCTCTGCAAACGAGACTGCTCCAGACACGTCACCGGCCAGCACTGTGCTTGCGACTGCCAGCGCGCTAAACCCGGCAACCACCAATCCAACCGGAGACGCCAGCGCAACAACCGCCCCAACCAGAGGGATCGCCAGTTTCAGCACCAGACCAAACCCCAGCGCCAAAGGCCCAAGGGTGGCCGTCAGGGCCGCGCCCTTCGCGATCAGCGCCTTGCTGCCATCGGACAGATTGGCAAACCACTCCGCCACGCTGGCCGCCTTGTCGCTCAGATCTTCCAGAAACGGCGCCAGCGCCACCGTGAGCTGATTGGCCATACCGCGACCGACAACACCCATGCGCGACAGCGCATCATTGGTGCGTTCGATCTGGTCTGCATCTACCTCAGAAATTGCCACGCCAAAGCGGGTGACATCATCCGTCGCCAGACGCAGCGCAGAACTGTCGATGCGGGTGAAGATCAAACCCGCCCGGCTGCCAAACAATTCCGAGGCCACCGCGCCGCGTTCCGCCTCTGGCACAAACTGCGCCATGGCCCCCTGGATCCGGGCAAGACGTTCATCCAGCGGCAGGCGCTGCAGGGCCTCGGCGCTGAGGTGCAGCCGGTCCAGCGCCTTCACCGCAGGGCCACTGCCCGCCGCCGCCTGGCTGAGCCGTTTGGTCAGCTGGATGGTGGCCTGCTCAACCTCGCCGATCGAGACCCCCGACAGATCCGCCGCCCGCTCCAGAACCTGCATCGAGGCCACCGTGGTCCCAAGCGACTGCGCCATTTTGGCCTGGGCATCCACAATCTTGAGGCTGGATTTCACCGCAAGCGCCGCCGCACCAACCATCGGCACCGTGAGGCCAAGCGCCAGCCGACGCCCCTGGCGTTCAACCGTATTCCCGAGCCGCACCATGCGCCGCTCGACGTTGCCCATGGCCGCAATGCCACGCTTGGCACCGCTTTCAAAAGCTGTGGATTCCAGCGACAACAGCCCCCGAAGCGAACCAATAATGGCCATCTATTTTCCCTTTTTACTTTGAAAGTGCAGCGCCATCAGACCCGCGCGCAGCTTGTCCAGATCCTGCGATGCATCCCGTTTTGCCGGTTTTGCCGGATCAGCCACCTTGGAGAAGTCCGGCATCTTTTTGGGATCGTGGAAGGCAAACTGCACCAGAATGCCCAACTCCTGATTGAGCACCCGCCAGGCTTTGAACTCCTGATCCTTGGCTTTGATCTTGGCGGTGGTGATCAGATCGTATTCCCGCAGAGTGACATCCCAGAAGTCATCGTGGTGCAGGTCCAACCCGCACCACGTGGAGAACAAGGCCTCCCAATCTACGCCTCTGCGGCGGCATTTCCCTTTCCCGGCGCGGCCTCGCCAGCCTCGCCAGCCTCGCTGGGGTCACTGAGGTCATCAGCCCCGCCGCCTTCATCAGCTGCGGATTTGACGTTAAAGGCGGCACCAATGGCGTCACCAACCAGCGGGAGCATCTTGCGCACCCCGCCCGCCTGGTCGATCAGATCCAGCGCCTGATCCTGATCGATGCCCTTGCCATCATTCAGCCCCGCCGCCAAAGCGGAGGCCATCAGGGTGACGCCCCCCGTTCCGGTGATCAGCTGATCCAGCAGGGTATCAAAAGGCTGCCCGCCGTTTTCCGCTTCAATGCGGATCAGGGCACGGGTCGAGAACTTCAGCTTCAGGGTCTTTTTGCCCAGCTTCATGGTTGCGCTGCGGATCATACGACTGGATCCCCTTTGGTCCATCCAACCACACCCGTTGGGCGCAGCTTGAGGTCGGTCATCAGATCACCATCCACATCCACCGACGGGATCGACGGGTTCACAAAGGCCTTGTAATCAAAGGCATCCCCGGTGAGCTGCTCCCCTTCAACAGCAGGCAGATCCACCTTGAAGAAGATCACCTTGCCCTTGCGGGCCAGCGCCTTCTCATAGAGATCAGCCGAGTAGAAGCACGACAGCGTCAGCTCGCCCGTGTCGGTCAGCCCGACGCCGTATTCCTTGTTGCGCCCTGGGCTGTCCAGCGAGGTCCGATCCCGGTATTCCGGGCTTTCCTCGGGGATGCCGACTGTCTTGCACCCCTTGATCACCTCCCAGGCGACCCCGTCTTCGGACCACTGCACATCGCACAGATCGCCCGGAATGACATTTTCTGCCATTGGCTTATTCCTTTCAGATTGTCAGAGTATTCAGCCAGTTACCCGGCCATGTTTCAGGTGCGGTAGCGCACCTGGAGGTCCAGCATTTGACGCCGGACCACTTCCCCGCCGGTCTCGGATGATCCGTCCCGGCGCGAGAGGTCTTTGCAGCGGATCACCGACCCGCCGCGATAACCTGTCAAAAGATGTGACACGGCAGGCCCAAGCGAGATCAGCTCACCATAAGACTTGGCGTCGATATTGACCTGCACCCGCGCGGTTTCCACATCCGCCCGGCCCTGCGATGAGTAGCCCGACACCGTGCCAATGCGTTGCAGGCTGATCCGGGGAAAGCCCACATCGCGGTCAAACAGGCCCCAGACAACGGGCAGCCCAAGGGTCTTGAGCAGATCTTTCAACTCGCGCTCCATGCTCATTTACCCGCCCTCAAAGCCTTGCGCCGTGCCCGCTCCAGTGTTTTTTCGATATCCTTGCGGATCTCCAGACCCAGAGCCTCCAGCATCCTGGGCGCATAGAGATCCCAGGCAGGCCGCAGGAAGGGATTGGCCGGCATCTCGCCGGTAAACTTGCCGGTGGCGTGCTGATAACGCGGCGCGGTGCCATCCTCATAGAGATGGGCATGCGGCGAATGACTGCCATCCGCCTGCACCGGCCCCACATACATGGCCACCCGGCTCCGACCCTGATCCCCCCGAGCGCCCCGCTTCTGGCCCTTGTCCAGCTTGCTGGTCACCGCGACTTTGAACTTGCCGCCCGCCATACCTTCCGCCGTTTGTGCCACCGGTTTCAGCACCTTCTTCAGCGCCCGCCGCCCCGAGGCTTTCGACTGGCCCCGCGTCAGCTGCACCAGGGCGCGCTCGATATCCCCCGCCCCTTCAATGCGCAGTTTTGCAACCATATCAGCCCCCTGCTTTCTTGATCCGCCAGGCGCTGATTTCCAGCTCATTACGAAAGCCCAATTCCTTGATCCCAGTGATCCGCCAATCATCCCCGTCAAAGCGCAGCCGAAAGGCACCGGTGATCACCGCAAGCCGCGCCGACCAGGACAGCACAAACCGGGCGTCTGATTTCTGCTCCACCGCCGCCGCCCGAAGGCGCTCGCCATCGGACACAGGCGCATAGCTGGCCCAGGGGCGCGCATATGCTGCCCATCCCGTTGCCACCATTTCCCCGGCGTCGTTTTCCTCAAATGAAGCCTGCAGAATGGTGATCCGCCGATCCCGCTCAGCAATCCGCATCAGAGCCACCAGCTTTTGAACGGCGCCACCAGCCGCGCGATCGACAGCGGCACCTCGACCGGCGTGCCCTCAAAACTCACAGGTTCCCGCGCCTTATAAAGATGCGCCGCAAACAGCAGGATTGCATGACAGATCGGCAGCGGCACCACACCCGGCGCGGCCCCATAGCCCGCCACATAATCAATCCGCAACGGAGTGCGGTGATGACCCGGCGCGCCCCAGGACGGCGCAAACGCCCCGCTGCGCCCGCCCTCCAGATCTTCAAGCGTCACGCCGTCAACCGCGATCCAGTTGCCAGCGGCGTCGCGGATCTCGGCCTGCACGATGTCGCGCACCGGCAACAGCGTGAGCGCGACGCCCTGGCCATTCCCCGGCACTGCCGAGAAGGTCTCCCGCCAGGTCTGATCCATCAGCGCCCGGCCCAACTCGCCATCCGCCCCATCAAACTGCGCGATCGCCACATCCAGGCAGTGCTGCAGGTGGTCATCATCTTCCCCCGCCTCCAGCCGCATATGCGCCTGCAACCGGACCAGATCCACCGGCGGCAGCCCCGGTGCAACACGCCGCGTCAAAGCCATAGGATCACTCCCCGGTTGGCTCGGTGGGCTCGGTGGGCTCGGTGGGCTCGGTGGGCTCGGTGGGCTCGGTGGGCTCGGTGGGCTCGGTGGGCTCGGTGGGCTCGGTGGGCTCGGTGGGCTCGGAAACCGCCACAACGGGCTGCGCCTCAGCGTCAAGCAGCTCGGCGTAGCCTGCCTTGATCAGATCCTGGCCAATATCATCAGCAACGGTCGGCTCGGTATTGGCGGTATAGCTGCAACGGACACCGGAACAGCTGGTAATGATTTTGATTTTCATGGGATCCACCCTTGGAATGAGGAACAGAAAAGCGGCCCCCAAAGGGACCGCCCAGACACAGCCAGATCAGGCCGACAGATCAGGCCGCCATCTGCAGTGTCTTGATGGCCTTGGTCTGGCCCGGCGCGCCGTCAATGCGATGCACCCCCATAATCCCGAGGTTGGGAAAGAACTTCTCGCGCGCCACACCAATCAGCGGGTTGCCCACCTTGCGCACATAATACTGCGAGAAGTCGCCAAAGGAGATCGGCTTGGCCGAGGCACCAATCTGCGCCATCGCCTGGTTGAACGACACAGGCTTGCCATTCAGCGAGGGCGTCACACCCTTGGTCACGTCACCATCAGACCAGAGATAGCGGCCATTGGCATCCTTGATCTTGCGCAGCGCCTTGACCGACTGGTCATGCATCTGGAACCGCACCTTGGGGCCAGTGCGATACGCAGGATCGACCGAATGCTCCAGCTCGATGATGTCATCAAAGGTCAGCACAGCCGCAGCCGCTGCCGCATGGCCGACCGGCGCGGCCGTGACAAAGCCAAGCGGTTCATTGCCGCCAGCACCCACCGTCAGCCACCTGTTGCCGGTGCGCCCGATGCGCTCCCCGATCAACTGACCCAGCAGCGCCTCAAAGCCAAAGCTGGAATCCTGCGCCAACTCAAATGACCATTTGATCCAGGGCGTCTTCATCACATGCGCCAGCAGCTGCGTCTTGCCGATCACAATGTCGCCGCTGTTGTCATCCACACCTTCAGCGCCCTCGGCATGGGGATCCATTTCCGCGTCAGTGTCATCCACCATGGGCATATCAAACGGCGCGCCATTGGCCAGATTGATCTCGGTCGCAATCGTCCCATCCATCATCGGGCCATGGGCGGCAGCGGCGATATTGATGGTATTGGCCAGCGTGGTGGGCACCAGAAAGCCGCCCTGCGCCCCGGTGCCGGTATTTTGCGCCCGGATCTCTTGCGCCCCCGCCCGCAGAGCCTCGCGCACCTCGCGGTCCAGCTCGGACATATCCGCCCCATTGGCAAGATACTGACGGAAGGCCTCGCGGTATTCATCCCCAACACCCTGCGCCGGGCTGTGCTGACGCTCTTCCTGACCGGGGCGCTGCGCTTCACGCTCTTCGCGTTCCTGGGTCTCGCGCCGCTGCTCTTCCTGCTGCGCCGCCTTATAGGCCCGCTCTTCACGATCGGCCTGCGCCACCACGCCGTCGCGCTCATCCATCATGGTATCAAATTTCTGATGCGCCGCCTCTGCCTCGGCCTTGGGCGTCGTGTCCGTCACGCTGTCCAGAATGGAGCGCGCTTCGGTTTCGATTTTCTTGGCGCGTTCGCGCAGTTCCTTGATCTTGCTCATGGGGTCACCCTTTGATGCTGAGATTGGTTGATGTTGAAGATTGGTTTTGGAAAGCTGCGCCTGCCCTGGGCGCGCGATGTATCTGGGCGGTGGAATGCGCGTTCAGCTGCCGCTGGCCAATCGCATCCGCATCTGCATCTGGCGGCGGTGCAGATCCCCGCCGCTGCCAAGTGCTGACTGTTTTGAGCGCAGGCCGATTTCGGTGCCCTCATAGGCCGGGTCCGTCACGATCGAGACATCATACAGGCGCACCGACTGAAGGCTGCGCACCGCGTGATCACCGGTTTCATCCCAGGTCTCTTTCTCCGCCAGAAAGGCAAAGCTCATCTTTGACAGATCCCCCCGCCGCATCTTTGGCAGGATCCGCATCACGTCCGGATCACTGGCGTCCAGCGCCGTATCCACCCGCAACCCGCGCTCATCTTCCGTCAGCGTCAGCGTGCCGGAGCTGGTGCGCGCCAGCGGCAGATCCCGGTGATTGATCAGAAAGGTCACGTCATCACCGCGCTGCAGTGCATCGGTGAAGGCCCCCCGTTCCACCACCTCGGACCAGCCCCAGTTGTCCAGCGGGCCGATCTCCGTCGCCTCGCCAAAGACAGCGGCATAGCCGGTCACATGGATCTGATCGCCCGCAGCCTCACGCAGCTCAACGGGCGCGAGGGCGCAATAGCGCACCTCACGTTTCGGCTCACTCATCGCGGCCTCCTGTTAGTCGGTTTCTGTTGTCTCTTCTGGCTCTTCGGCAGGCGTGTCGCTGTCGTGCTCACCCGCCGGGGGCGCATTCTTGTTGAAGGCCGTGCCCGCCATTTCCAGCGGCACCGTGGCCCCCTGGATAAACAGGGTATTGCCGCCCGCCAGCGGCGGCTTGTTCATCATTTCGCGCCCCTCATTGGGGGTCAAAAGCGCGTTCTGAACCGCCTTCACAATCGCCTCGATCCGGGTCTTGAAATCGCCCCGCATGATGCCGTCCAGATCCAGCTTCACATAGCGCCTGGAGCCGCGCCCAAAGATCTTCAGCGTCAGCTCCTGCTCAAACTTCTCAACCCAACGCCGCAGGGTATGTTTGACCAGGTGCAAATCCTGATGCTCGATATTGTTGTAATTGCCCTTGCTCAGCTCCTGCAAAAACACCGGCGGCAGCTGATAGATCCGCGCCACCTGCCCCACCGCAAAGATCTGCACCGGCGTCAGCTGCATTTTTTCAGGGTCATCCCCCAGCCGCACCAGATCATGCCCCGCTGGCATCGGCAGGATCGGCTTGCCGTCCTCTGCCGACCGGCGCGTCACCTTCATCAGATCCGCCGCCGCCCGCATCATTTCCTTGGCCGCCGTAAACGGGCCTTTCAGCACATAGGGCGGCACGCCATTCTTGCCAAAAACCGTCAGCGCATAGCGGTTGGCATTCAGCCCCTGACGGATGGCGCTGGCGCAGGTCATCACCGGATTATGGCAGTTCACATGATCCGGCTTCAGCATATAGGCGATATCAATCACGTCCTTCCCGGCATAGGTTTTCACCCGGCCCGATGGCTCCATGTAGTCATAAAACAGACGCCCCTTCACCCTGCGCACCGTGGTCCGCTCATACTCCATCGCAAACAGGTTGATGGCCTCGCCCCGCCGGTCGCGCTCGATGTAGCTATAGGCGCGCCCCGGACCAAAGACTTGGGAAAAGAAGGTCTCGCGCCAGCTGAACGAGGTGGTGCTGTCATTAACCGCAGCCCCCAAAACATCCGCCACGCCGCCGATCAGTTTCTTGTCGCCGCCCGTTTCATCGGTCTTTTCAAACACCTCGATCGGTAATCCCGCCATCGCCGCCGACAGAAAGTTGATCGCGTCCCAGACCGCCGGCATCGACAGCGCCTCTTTCATGGTCACGCCCTCGGACGTGCCCCCATTCAGAACATCGGCAATGCTGGTGGCAGTGCTGTCCATCAGCACCTGGGCGCGATCCTCTGCCGACACCTCGGCCACAGCCCGGTCACGCCGCAATCTGCCCATCAATCCCACAGGTCATCCTCCATTGAATAGCCATCATCGGCCCAGGGCGACTGCTCCGCCAAGCCACGGTCCCGGCACAGCGCCATGCCCGCCGACATCGCAAGCGACACCATGCCATCAATCCGGCCATGGGCCTTTTCCTTGTCAAACATCCGGTGCCCGGTACGGTTCTCGGCATAGGTCACCGAGGCCGCCATACTGTCCAGCAGCGGGTTTTTCGCCACTGTCAGCCGCCCATCGTAAATTGCGTTTTCCAGCTTGTTGATCGAATCCGGCATCCACAGATAGATCTCGACCTCTTCCCCCGGCTTGGTCGGATCCGGCACCTTGTCCAGGATCCGCTTCTGGAAGCCCTGCGGATGCACCTCACTTGGCAGCAGCAGCCCCTTTTCCGTCAGGCTGTCCTTCAACCGCTCCAACCCATATTGGTCGCAGGCAATCACCTCTGGCAGATAGCGCGCGTTCAGATCCGCCAGCGCATCCGCCAACCAGGGGTATTTCAGCCGCTCGCCGGGGATCGCCTCGATATGACCCTGATCTGCCCACAAATCATAAGGGGCCTGATCGCGGCCCGCGCGCTCCAGCAGCGTATCCTTCGGCGTCCAGAACCAGGTCTTTGACACCAGTTTTTCAGCGTCCTTGGTGGCATCCAGCACCCAGGTCAGGGTGAAGGCGGTAAAATCCCGCACCTGGCTGAGATCCAACCCACCAAAACAGCGGTATCCCTTCTCGGTCAGCGCCTCTGCATCCACCGCACCATGGCAGGCAACCCAGGCCTCGCGCTTGATCGCCGCCTTTACCGATTGCGTCCACTGGCAAAAATGCAGCCGTGCAATGCCGTTGCGCTTGCCCGGCATCATCCGCGCCTGTTTCACAACGCCCCGCAGATAGTCCTCCTCGATCGTCTCCCCCAAAAGCGGGTTCACCTTCACCCAGCAACTGGGATCGTTCTCCCAATCGTCGCCGTCATCCAGCGCGCAGATGAAGGCAAAGGTGCTGTCATCCTCATGTACCCCGGTCACCACATTGACCCCGTGCTGGTGTTCTTCCCAGCAGATCGATTTCTTGTCGGTGCCCGAATTGGTCGCCATGCACAAAAGCGGCTGCTTGCGGAACTTGAAGCCCCGCTCCAGCATATCGATCACATCCCGGTTGGGATGCTCATGCACCTCATCGGTCAGCGCGCAATGGGGGCGCGGACCCGACTGCGCCTTTTCCGCCGACAGCGGCTTGAACTTGCGCTTGTCGCCCGACTTGCCCACATAAGTGAGCTGCCAGACCGGGTTTTCCCCAAGCTGTTTCACCCGGCGTTTCAGCACCGGCGACTGATCCACCATCGCCACCGCATCCTGGAACAGAATGCCCGCCTGATCTTTTTTCGCAGCCGCCGCATAGATCTCGGCGCGCGGCTCGCCATCCGCCACCATCATATAGAGACCAATGCCGCCCAGCATTGGCGACTTGCCGTTGCCCTTGCCTTCCTCATCATAAAACCGGGTGAACCGGCGCAGCCAGGCCCCGTGGGTGGCGCTGAACTTTTTCCAACCAAACAGAGACCCGATCCGGAACGCCTGGCTGGGATGCAGATGAAAGGGCCGCCCCTCAAACTGACCGCCATTGAGCCGCAGCACCTGGGGAAAGAAGCTGATCGCCCTCTGCGCCGCCACCAGATCCCACTTGAGACCCCGCTTGGGCCCCTCGATCAGATCGCGCAGATGACGCTCCGCCGCCGCCCGCACATAAGGCCCGGCAATGATTTCCCCGGCGACAACATCCTGCGCCCAGGCCGTGACCGGATCCTCCTCATAGCTGATCCGCGCCACCGCCTCGCTCACGTCATGAACCCCTCTGGGCTATTGGGATCCGGGAAGTCAAAGCCCATCTGGCCACCGCCCGACAGCCCCCGTTCGGCAGCGGGCGTCATGCCAAAATCATTTGCTAGCCCCCGGATCTGCCGGAAGGTTTCATTCAGCTGCGCCACCTCTGGCCGTGCCTTGATCTGGGTGCCGTTGCGGGTCTGGCTCACATAGGTCTCCCCAAGCTCTTCCAGCTCCAGCTCGATCCGGTCATGGCGCACCACCGCTTTGCACAGCTGCAAAAAGGGCTGAAGGTGCTGCGGTTTCAGCCGATCAACCGTGGGATGACACAGCGGCAGCGCCAGCCGATCGAAGGTCCAGCGCAGCTGACCCGTCAGACCCTCGGGCCGCAATTCCTCAAGCCGGGCGCGGGCGCGCTCTTGCAGATTATGCGGCTGCACGCCCTCATCGGTGAGCGGAACAACCTTTTCCTCTGCTGGCTTGCGGCCCCGTGCCATTGCGTTGTTTCCTTCCCATAACCTGTGGCTTTTTCTATTCAATTACGGCTTTGCACACAGAAAGGTTCCCTCTCCGGTTTCCACCAAAAGGGATTTTCCTGCCGACCCTCCCCCTCCCCATCACGGGGTGCGAGGCTGGTCTACTGATTGGCGGGATGCAGCGGATCGATCGGCCAGCCATCGCTGCCGCGTTCCTGCGAGAAGCCCCGTGTTTCCAGCCGCTGCTTGTTCTGGTCATGGTCATCCGGGCACAGCGTCTGCAGGTTGCCCGGATCCAGAAACAAACCCCGATCACCCCGATGCGGGATCAGGTGATCCACCACCAAAAACCGCCGCCGTGGATTGCACTGATCCGCACCCGCCGAGGTCAGAGACCCATCATTCAGGATGCCGCGCCGCAGACAGGCCCGGCACAGCGGTTCCCGCTCCAGGTGCTGCGGACGCAACCGACGCCGCCATGCCGACAGATTGTAAAGGTGGTGGTAGTCGCTTCGGGCTGTCATTCACTGGCCCCCAGAACGCAAAATGCCCGAGGCGGGGTCTCCGCTCCGGGCGCAATTAGGTCGAGTGCACATTGGCAAGAGAGTGACATTCAAGTCAAGACACTTTTCCAAGGTGTGCGTTCAGGCATGCGGTCAGTGACCACAAAAGAGGTCAACGGGCAGGCCACCTGCAGGACGTGACGAAGATGCAAAAGAGCACCGTACCACCCCAGGTAGCGCCTGCGCGCAGCAGCAACATCGTGCGCAGAATTGGAATACCCAACCGGACACCAAAACCCATCATCGCGACCCGTCGCCTGATGTGCAGGCCATCGCAGACCTATCTGCCTGCACTGCTCCCGGTGAGCGTGTTGGCCATGCTTACTTGTGCGCCAAGCAACCGGCTTACAGGTCATTCGCGCACCCCGCATCCAATCAGGACGCTCACCAACGCGGGCCAATTCCGCAATCCCGATCGCCATCCGGCGCCCGCCGTAGACCTCGGGCAGACAGGCGAGGGATGCCGCAACCATATCAGCGTCGTGATGGCGCGGGGATGATCCGCCACCCTGGACCCGACAGCCCAGCTTTGCTTGCTGCATCATAAGGTATTCCACACCAACACCGGGGCGCGCTCCGGTCTCTCTCTCAATTTCATCGAAGTCCAGACCAACCTTTTCACGCTGAAAAGCCCATTCGATCAGATCGAGAACTCCGACGTCACGCCTTCCCGTGCGTGGGGCCCGTACCGCAGTCAGGCTCGATCCCAATCCCGGCTCAAGTTGTGCCGCCATATCCACAACCATATTCATGCCGCCCGCCCAGCCCGCGCCTGATCGGCAATGTCCTGACACCTGCGCATCGCGGCCAGACGCCGATCCCGAAACGCCAACTGATCTGGTGGGATCTGTTCACCGCGCGACATCCGTAGCTCAATATCCTCTAGGCGGCGCGCATGCTCGATGCCTTCATTGCGCAGCTTGGAGCAGGTCCAGTCACCGGGCCAAATGCCGCGTTCAGCTGTGACCTGCCGCAACAGCTCAGGCGCCCATCCCTTGGCCAGCGCCTCTGGCACCAGATGATGGGTGGCGAACACCTTGAGGATAAAGGGCGACGGGCCAGCCTCGGGCGTCTCAATCCTGTGGGCCTTTTGCAAGATATGAAGGGCAATAGGAAACCGATCTTTATCCTTGCCGCCGGGGTGAGCTTCGACCCACTCGCGCAACTCAGCCAGCCCGGTGTCGCTCATATACGCTAACTTCTGGGCCAGTTCTTTTTTTTGCAGTTCAAAATCGGCCTTAGTCGCCTTTGATGGCCTGACAAGCCCCAGCGCCTCTAACGGCTCAATCAGAACCGACAGCACCTGCTTTTCACCTTCTCTCTGCGCTTTCTCTTCCATCGCCTCTAATCCTTCTCAGCAATTTCAACGTTTGCCTTTTCTTTCGTCCAACTGTCACTGGGGGTAAGGGGGTTCTGATCTGATCTGGTCTGTTCATCGCGGAAAAAAGCGTGACAGTTTTCGCTCAAAAAAAAGCTCATCGCCCGTGACTTTCACTATATCTAGTGGGACGGATGCCAGCGGACACATTCGGACTGTCCGAATGCTGTCCATTTGCTGTCCTCGGACTGTCCAAGGACTGTCCGCCGGACACTTTCGGACCGTCCGAGGACTGTCCCAATGTGTCCGTTCGGACAGGGCGAACGTTGCCAACCAAGCCCGCCGCCGTCGCTGCGTTCATAACATTTTTTGTTGTTAGCTGTGCGCCATCAGGCAAGGCGGCAAGAACCATGTCCTGCACCTCATGAAACTTGGCGCCGTTCTCAGTCATCCCACACTCCATGAGCTTGACTGCCAAACGCTCACGGCGCTTACGCATCGCATCTTTGGTCTTCTTCCCTTTCTTGCGCCCCCAGGCATCCTCGATCAGGGGAACAATCCGAGACCAATACCGCCGCCCATCGGAGCACGAATGCCAGAGAGATAGGGCTTCCTTCAATTCCTCAGAAGCGACACTGCGCGGTACCAACTGCTCAATGTCAGCCACTGTACAAGGCAAGGAACCTGCTGGGGATTGACGCAAACTGACCGCGTACAAGCGGAAAACTGCACCTAGACCCGCAGAGGACAAACCAAGAGCCCATTCCTCGCTCAGCCAATCAATCGGCATGTCAATGCGTTCAAACCCGCCCAAAGAAACATCAGCTTCAATCGGAGGCTCAGGGTAGCTATCCCAATTGCACAGGTCAGCCATCACACGCCCCCTGCGTTCAAACAAAGGGGGCGAACCAGCGCTAACCCCGCAGGCTCACAAAGACGCGGAACTATCTCTTTTGGTCTGGCGCGCGACCCGCGTCGGGCGGCGTGAACGGCTGCCTTTTTCGTGTGCCGCGCTGGCGCAACTTGTTGAACTTCACGGCTGCCTCCAGCCCTTCCAGCATTATCGGATGGGACAAACGCATCTCTTTGCCGCACTGCACCCTCACCCAGCCCCACAAAGGGTTGTACTCTCTGGCCATCAACTCCCGCCACTGTTCCGGCGAAATGTGTAGCAGATGCGCAAGTATATCTTCGTCGTCCGGCAGCGTTGCGGGCGGTAAGTGGTCCATAGAATGCGACCACAGCCTCAGTGCCACGCCCAACACTTCGAAATCCGCCATGCGACCAAATTCGGAATTTAGCAAGCGGCGGTGCATCACAGGAAACCAGGTTATATAGCTCCACCGCAAATCGAGAGGGTATGGATACTCGACAATTTGCCTTTTCACTTTCGCGCTCCTTGAACCAAAACTGGAAAGCACCAAACTTGCCGAGTTTGCCCCGTTCAATCAACTCTGACATGGCATTTTATCCCCCCTCTGACTGAAACAAACGGCTTGCCCCAGATATGTTCGCGTCGGACGTAATATCTCCCCAGGGCCATCTCGACCCGGCGTTCAATTTCGACAAATTCAGCGGCGCACCGCGGATCCGCTTTGCGCCGATCAGCAACAGCGCGCAGCGCATGCATGACAGTGGTGTGATCCCGCCCACCAAAGCGCCGGCCAATCTCTGGCAGACTATGATTTGCTTTTTGCCGGATCAGCGCCATGGCCATCTGGCGCGGCCAAGCTAGGCGCCGCGCACGGCTGGGCCCAATCATTTCGCCAGCGCGCAGGCAGTAATAGCCGCGCACGACACCAAGAATGACCGCCACCGGGTCCGATGCCAGCCTGTGCCCAATGGCCTTGCTTGGATTAACTTTCATCAGTCGTACCTTTCCCAAAACAGTGACACAGGCCCAAATTCGAAATGCCAACCGCCGCGCAACCAGACACCGGTTAACGGATGGAACCGGCAGTGAGATCGATGCAAACTGATCCGCCACTCTCGTATGACGATCCAATTGAACAGGATTTCAGGGATCACGCGCAGCCCTCCAACAGATAGACAGGTTTTACCGCCGCCAATGCCAGACAAACCGCCTGCCAGACATCCGGCGCGTCTCGCCAGCCAACAGCAGGCGGAACAATGATGCAGCCGCAAGCGCGCACAGCAGGCGCAGGCAGGGCAACATCCTGCCCGGACCAACCGGCCATAAAGGCGGGCGAGATCGCCATGATTTGGGCCTGGGCGAGATCTTGCAGCCATGCCCCGGCATAATCAGCACCCAGCACAGGCCCGCCCTCAGAATATCTATAAGGCGTGGCCAAGCAGGCCAGCTGGCCGGTTTCACGCGTAGAAATCTCTGCCAGCGCCAGGCCTTCATGCAGGATCGGCTGACCCTGCCAATGCCAACGCAGCCATGCCCAATCCGGCCGGGGTGGGAATTGGCTGCGCCGGGTTGCGAGGCGCGCGGTCATTCTGCCGCCATCCTCAGCGCCCGGTCACGCCGCCGCTGATTTCCTTTGTGAGTAACCATTTCCAAATGGTCAGGATTGACGCAGCGCCGGTTGCGGCACTTGTGATCGATCTGTTTTTTGCCAGGAATGAAGCCGTTCTTATTGGTGAACATCACCCGATGCACGGCAACCGTCTGACCGTCCAGGCACATGCGGGGATAATCACCACCGCGCCCATCGCCCGAATCTTGGCCGGTCCACCGCCAGCAATCACTGCCCAAGACCGGGCAGCAGACAAGCTCAATCCGCGCGCGGACCTTTGCCTCAATCGCTTCGCGCCGGTCACCCATTGTGTGCCCCTTGAAAAAGCGGACGCGCAGCGCGAACTGCGCCAACGCGCCCGAGGTTAGACAGGGAGGATTTGGGGGCCACTTGCAGGCGCGCCTGCCCCCGGTCAGCGTAGGCAGCGGATGGCAATCCGCAGCCTGCAGTGTTTTCGCAGACAACCGGGGCTTGTTTACCACCCCGATTGACTGCACCCTTCGTCACACGCCAATGATTTTCGAAAGGGATTCTGTCTTGGACCTGCAACACGCGACGTTTCTCGCAGCCGCAGTCTCTGCCGCTGCCGCCTGTTTTGCCGCCTATAGCAGCTTCAAACAAACCCGCCTTCTTAACCAACAAGCGCAACGCCCGGAGCCAATTTTTGAGGTAGTGCGAATGGGAGAAGAAATCAGCGGCTCTGACAATTGGCGTCCGGTCCGCATCCTTGTGACAAACCCCAGCAACGTCGTGCTGGAAGTAAAATCCGCCACTGCCATCTCTTGG
This sequence comes from Pseudophaeobacter flagellatus, assembly GCF_021228235.1. Classification (GTDB taxonomy): domain Bacteria; phylum Pseudomonadota; class Alphaproteobacteria; order Rhodobacterales; family Rhodobacteraceae; genus Pseudophaeobacter; species Pseudophaeobacter flagellatus. The sequence goes on along the minus strand of NZ_JAJQRG010000005.1, from coordinate 190,077 downwards.
AAAGCAAGGCTGCGCCCCTCCAAACCACCCTCCCCACCTCAAGGCGAAAGAACGCTTAATTTCGATAGCCCTCGCCCGGTCAGACCAGGGGCGACCGACGCTTTTTTCAACTTCAATCTTCAGGGAAGAAAGGGGAGAAGCGTTCGAATTCGGTTCGACTATTTTTACAGGGACCTGATCAATGAAATCAAAAGCCATACAATCGAAATCTGAGCGAAGGCCAGGGCGAACTGCGCCAATGCAATAGCTAGCATCACCACTTCGGCGGACAAAACGGACTCGATCATCAGACCTATTATCTCCTATTGCAAACGCCCCCCAAAAAACGGGGCGCGTGACGCGATCGGCGACAACACGCCCCAAGTTCAACAGGGAGGGATTGGGCGCCACTTGCAGGCATGCCTGCCCCCGCTCACCATTGACATGAGCGACGGAAAACCCACCCCTATTTTTTTCGGTGCCGCTCATGCCGCCTGCCCCAGTTGCGCGCCAAAGAAACCCGGCGCGGCGGGGTCTGTCAGTATGACCAACAGCGCGATGTGGCTGGCGGGGGCGGTGACTGCGCCCCACCAGTTCAGCGCGGTCTGGAAACTGACATCGCAGAACAGCGCTACCTCGCGCGGGCTGTTGAACCGGGCGCGGAAATAGCTGGACCACAGATCCGGCGCGCTGGCCTTTAGGGCGTAGGGGTCAAATTGATTTGACCAAGAGGTTTGCACCTGCACCGCGCTAGCGTCAGCGCATGACACATCATTGTTCACAATCAGGGTCAGACGGGGGCGGCTCATGCGGCGTCCTCCGTCTGGTCAGCATCCGGAGCCGGGTTTTTCGCTATATAGGCGCGCAGCCGGTCAACGGTGCGCAGCGTTGGGCTACCGTCTCCGCTTTCCCATTTTGCCCAGGTTCCACCACCCCCGACCCCAGCCTTCTGAATGACGGTCGATGGGGTGATCCCAAACTGCGCGGCATAGGCGCGAACATCTGCCATGAATTGTTCCATGGCTCATGGATAGGATTAAACTCCTATATGCGTCAAGGGACTTTACACCGATTTATCTTTAACTCTGCATAGTAGAAAATACCTACATGAACCGCGATCACATCACAGAGCCATTCCTCCTACGTCTTCAAGATCGGATCGAAAACGACCGAGACTTGACTGCGGCTGGCCTCGCAATAAAGGCAGGCCTCGACAACTCTGCCATCCGGTCCATGCTCAAGAACAATGCGAGCCCCCGCGTCGCAACCATGCGGAAGATTTGCGCCGCCCTAGGGACGACGCTGGAAGAGTTCATGAGCAATGCTCAGACCTCAGAAGAGCAAGAAATTGTGCGTCTATTTGCCCAGCTACCCGAACCGCTAAAACAGCAGCTTCTGGGCTACGGGCGAGGTCTTGCTGCTGCTGCGGATCAGTCTCAGCCAAAAGACGCCTCAGAAAACGAATAAGTTCAATATCAGTCATGGAAATCTCCTCCTGCCACCCAACGGCAAACAAGAACGAGACCGACACCCAACCACAATCTGAAATTGTGCAAATCACAACCCACAACACCAAATAGAAATCCAAAGATGATTGCGAACCTTGCTAAATCCCTGGAAGTCTGGATCCCTACGGCGCTTTCATTATTTTCACTCGCCGTATCATTTGCTGCTATCCGGCGCACCACGCCACCCCCCAAGACGCCAAGGGGATGGACAGAGGTCGTAGGGCTCGGCGAAAAAGGTAGCACCTACCTGGTCTGCATTGAGAACCATACAGACAAGCCGTTTGGCCTCCTGTCTCTAACCAGCACAAGCGGCCCCTTCATGATATCAATAAAGAAGGAGGGGCAAGAAGGGTTTCACAGTGAAGAGCTTTCCGAGATAAAGTTAAACAAACAACTTCTCCCAAATGAACTAATCAAAGAAAAGTTTGCCATACCAATTCTAGCTGAGAGTACCGCCCCTGCCGTCAAAGTGCACCTTTCGACGGGCAGACGTTACCGCAAAAGAGCAACTATCGAAATTCCGATACTGATACCCGAAAGGACGTAAGGCGCCACGTCCTGTAGCACCCACAATAAAATATCCATCCACTCACTCCTCTTCCAGTTAACCCCGCCCGTGCGGGCCTTTGATTCTCCATCAATAGGAGTTTTCTCCTATTTTGTGTTGACGTAGGAGAAAACTCCTATACACTCCCCTTCATCAACCGATGGAGGATTGAATGCAAGACAAATCAAATACCGTGCTGCGCGATGCCCAGCACATCGCAGGATCGCCCGAAGATCACATCGACGATCCTTCCCTGTTCACCACCGCTTGGGCGGCAATGAAGGCCGCGCGCGGGCAGGGCTTTGACCCACAGCGCCTGCGCCCCCAACATCTGATCGACCGCCCCGAACCCTCGCCGGAACCGATCGATCAAACCCTGATCCGGGTTGGCGAAACCGTGCGCTGTTACGCCGAAAAACAGGGATACCGGGTTCAGCGCCGCCATGCCGCGTGATCTGAACCTGCCCCGCCACGCTGCCTGCCCCATCATCCGGCACGGCACTCTGCCGCCCGCATCACAGCGGGCACCACCCCCGCCCCACTAGCAACAACAGGCCTGCGACAAGGAGGACATCGCAGGTCTTGTTTTACCCAGTTTCCGCGCAGTTTCCAATTCTCGCGCGGATAGTGCGGGCGGTTTCAGTCCTCCTCCAAAGAACCCACCGCCCGCACGACAACCAGCCGAGGTCAGATCATGCCCACCTATAGCCTTGCCGCCGCCGCGGTTGAAATTGCTGCCCAGCAGGGTCTTTGCAAAATCCTGAAATTTCAGGATTTTGGCGGCACACTGACCCCGCCTAGCGATGACCCGCAGGACTGGTGGGAACCGGAAACCCTAACACACCGCGCCGAACTGCATGGCATCAAGGCAAGCGCCGACAACTTCTTTGACGCCATCACCGCCTGGACCGCAGCCGCCCATAAGGCTGGCACCCGCAACCGCCGCGCCACCGATGGCAGGCCGGATTGCCCCTACAACGGCCAAGGCCTCGCACCCAGCGCCCCCGACACACCCGCAGCGTGAGCGCTGCGCAGGGGCGCGGCACAGAAAGCCATCACTCACGGACAACCGCCGCGCCCCAACCGATCAACAGGAGGCACCCATGCAACAGATCACCCAGGACAAGGCACCGCAGCGCGCCGCCATGCTGGCCCATGATGTCGCCTTTCAGCGCTACGCAGCCACCCGCAACGGGATGCACGGCGAACAGTTCAGCCCGACAGCAGCGACCGAACACCTGCGCACCGTCTGCCGGATCCAGAGCCGCAAGGAACTGGCCACCGATGCAGAAGCCTTCCACCGTTTTCAGCGCCTGCACACTGATTTTGAAATCAGCGCTGGCCGATTGCCCACCCCACGCTAACCCGAAAGGAACCTCAAGTGATGACCGCTCACCTGCCCCCCGCCATGACCAAGCCGGAACCAAACGATCCCTACAAAATGCGCTCGATCGAACAGATCCTGTCGCTGTTTGATAGCGGTGACTTTCTGCAGCAGCTGATGACAGACCATCGCCAGCTGCAGATCGACCTGCTGGAACACAAGGCCGATCATGGCGCCAAGGGCTGCAGCGGCAGCATGACCATCACCCTGAACTACGCCCTGGGCAATTCCGGCGATGTGGCGATGGGCGCAACGGCCAATTTCAAAGGGCCAAAGAAACCCCCATCCAGCGCCGCCGCCTTCATCAACGATAAGGGCGAACTGACACTCTACAGCCCCTTCATGAAGCAGATGCACCAACCGCGCGATGTCACCGACTACGACCCTGAAACCGGCGAAATCCGAGACGTGGATTAAACAGCCGCGCATTCGCCACCCCACCCAACCTACCGCCAAAGGAAAACCAAATGGCATATGACGTTCCAGACGTAATGCAAAACCCGGCTGAAACCATGCGCAAGGTCATGGAAGAAATCGGCAATCACACTCCAGTCACCTTGCCAGATGCACTGGACCTGACCAAACCCGCCATCATCAGCAGCCCAAAGCACCGCGACACCAAGAACCTGACAGGCGAGATCCGCGCCGCAGCCGAGTATCTGAAACCAAGCCGCCGCAAGGGCACCGCGCAACTGGAAGATCTGCAAAGCCTGATCGACTGGGCCAACCGGTTCAAAGGCGAAACCTCTGCCCTGTTTGCGCGCGCAGATATGACAGCCCCCAAACTGACCTGCATTGCGGATTACCACGCGGGCGGCGCGATCGATCCTATGTCCGTCACTGGCGATGCAACAGCGCGCCATTGCCACCACAAGGCAATCTACAGCTTCCCCTTGTCAGACGAATGGAAGGCCTGGATGAAGATCTCAGGCGAGGCACTGGCCAAGGATGAGATGGGCGAGTTCATCGAGATCCACGCCACCGAGGTCATGGACCCAACGCCCGCGATCATCAAAGGATCTGCATCTGACAAGAACCAAGGCTGGGAAAACCGCCTGATCGAAACTGCAGACAAAATCGAAGGCCGTTTTGGCCAGCTGCACCAGCTGCTGCAGATGAGCCGACAGTTTCAGGTGTTTGAGACCAGCGACCTGAAGGTCAGCACCAACCGAGACACCGGCGAATCCCAGATCAATTTCATGAACGAGCATAAGGACGCCGAGGGCGCACCGCTGCAAATTCCCAATCTGATCATCATCGCCATTCCCGTTTTCCGTGGCGGCGTTCCCTACCGCATGGCCGTGCGCTTTCGCTACCGTAAAAGTGGCAGCACCGTGAAGTTCATCATGACGGTTTTCAATCCTGAGAAATACTTTGAAGCCGCATACCGCGAAGCCGTTGAACAGGCCCAGGAAGGCACAGAGCTGCCGCTTTTCTACGGCAGCCCAGAAGCCAGCTAAGCCCGCCTGATTTCTCTTTCTGCCCCCTCATCACCCGAGGGGGCATCGACAGAAACCAGGAGCCACCATGAAACAGCTAAAAGTTCTTATCGGCTGCGAAACCAGCGGCGAGGTGCGCCGCGCCTTTCTCGATCGCGGCCATGACGCATGGTCCTGCGATCTGCTGCCCGCACAGGACCGCAGCAACCGCCATATGCAATGCGACGTGCGCGAGGTACTGAATATGGGCTGGGATCTGCTCGCCGTGATGCACCCGCCCTGCACCCGGCTGTGCAATAGCGGGGTGCGCTGGCTGCACCAGCCGCCAAAGGGGCGCAGCCTGGCAGAGATGTGGGCGGATCTCGATGAAGGTGCCGCGCTGTTTTCAGCCTGCTGGAATGCGCCGATCGCGCGCGTAGCGGTGGAAAACCCCGTGATGCACAAACATGCAAAACAGCGGATTGAGAACTTTCAGCCCGCTACCCAACATGTGCAGCCCTGGTGGTTTGGGGAGCCTGCCTTCAAGTCGACCGGGCTCTATCTGCGTGGCCTGCCCAAGCTCACCCCCACCAACAAGCTGACGCCGCCAGCGAAAGGCACGGAAGCCCACAAGCACTGGTCAGCTATCCACCGCGCGCCACCGGGCGAACTCCGCTGGCAGATCCGCAGCAAGACCTTCCCCGGCATTGCCAGCGCAATGGCCAGCCAATGGGGTAACTATGCCAGAGATCACAAATTTACCGCCTGACACGACAACCACCCCAGCTGTTACTGCAGCGCGAACCAGGAACCAACAATGACACAGCAACTTATTGCAGTAGATGCTGACGCCCTTTCACGTCTCCAGAATGAACTGACCGAGATCAAGAAGCTACTCCTATCTTCCAAAATCAGTCCGCCGGCTAAGTGGATCACAGTCGCGGAATACGCCCAAAAGGCGGGAAAGTCTGAAGCGACAGTCCGCCGCTGGGTCAGAGATGGAAAACTGGAACGCAACAAGGGGCTGGTCAAAAATCTCGATAGCTAGGTGCTGGCCCTATCCTTCACAATTCCATGCCCGCCACAGATGAATGGCTACGGCCAGCCCGAAGCGGACCTCTCAGAACCAGCGTCTTGCCGTCCAAATGAACCGTGTCTAAGGTCGATCAGATTGAAGCATTTGCATCAAGGGAGAAACAGCAATGAACTTCAACGAAGCTATTTTCCTGATCAAAGAGCTTCCAGTTGGCACTCTAATACCCAAACCGAAATCTGGACAAGCTGAGATCGCAAGGTGGGGGATAAGGAGAAGGTCCCCGGCACTAATCTACCAAATACCCAACCACCAAATACCAACCAATCCCCACAAGAAGGGTGTGACCATCGAAGAATTTCGCAAGGCATTTGAACAACTGATGCAATCGGGCGAATTCAAGCGTTCGTGGTTCGACGTCCACCTTCCTGCCTGTAGCAAAGAGGGGAGCTGCAATTTTACTACCATCGGGGGCATTTTTTCTCTGATCGGGCTGTCTGAGTATGCGGGCCCCGGACGCTATCGCGCTTTAGCGTAGGTAGCAATCAGCCCAAACACGACATTCATTCGAGGTGCAGCGAAATCTCCGCTGCATGTGCGACGGGTTTCCCGAAAGCTGCCATTCAGCAAGCGGCGGCGGCTCTGGCTGATGCTGCAGTCAGCACCAGAGGCAGCGAAGCGCAGATAGCGACCTTTGCAAAGTGGGCGGATCTGGCGACATGGCGAGCGATCCATGCGGCAGGCGCACAAGGAAGAGCTGACCTTCGCCGCAGGCGCAGCCGCCGACCACCTTCGAACGCCGGGGATGCGGGACAAAGCTGCCTTTCTTTCCTTTGCGGCCAACCAACTTGACAGGCATGAAACGGACACTGTTCAGACTTTTGAGATTGTTATAGTCAGGATTGCAACATTCGGGAGGGCCAACAGTGTTTTACAAAGCCGCATTGGACATAAACGAAAAAAATGGTCCGCCGAATAAGCGATTCATAAGTTGTGTTCGGTTTGTAGCTGACGAAGCAACGCCAGCCGTCTTTTATCTCAACTCGGAATGGGCAAAACGAGATGTTCTCAGCGGGATGGGTGTCGACCCGAAGCGAATCCCGGAAGAACTGAAACCGATACTCAAACAACATGACCTGGACCCGGGTGACGAAAAGTCACTGGAGATGCCGACATTAGTTTATTTGAAAGAAGGTGCTTGGGAACGGACACCAGATTCCGAAACCGGAACTATGTCAGGCCTTACAGTCCCTAAACGGGAATTCGTGCTTTCAACTTCAGAGGTAGTTCACCGAGCCCATCTTAAAGATAGTGGATTGAACGCACAGACAGCAATTCTCTGCCTTGCGGCCGTAGGGTTAGATATCATGCTTCCCAACGTAAACTTCGAACTCGCTGCTGACGAAGAAATTGAGCGAGTAAAAGAAAAACTGAAGGATGAGCGACATGGCTACCTTGAGGTCGTAGCCAAGTTGGCTGACCAATCCTATCTTCGGCTGAAAGATGGAGACTACATAGATGTCCTTAGGTGGGCGGAAAGCGAAGCCGCTTTCAAGTTGGCGCCAAAGGCGAGAATTCTCGAGGAAGCAGTCTCATCGCTGGCTGCTCGTCAATTGAGGCAGGCGGGATATTCATTTTGGAAAGATGGCGTCCCAGCAATTGGAGCAGCATACATTTCAGGTGGCTTGGTTCCTGCTGGTGCGGTCGGCGCTCAAGCCGCGCTAAAATCCCTAGTTAAAACTATTGGTGCAAACAGATCGGAACGCGTAATACCCGAAGTTTCCTACGCAATGAAATTGAGTAAGGAATTGCAGAAATAGGAACGCGAATCAGCCGTATTTCCGGGTGCTGACAAGTATGCTGCCAGCGAGATTCGCTGCAATTATGACTGGATTCAGCATCTGTCAACTTGGGCTCAAAACTGACTTGCGGCGACGCGACATCCCAGGCCCAACGCTTCGGCACCAGGCACCCATCGCGAGAAAGCGGCAGCCAGTCCAAACCGGACCTCCAGCCTGCTCTATCAGATCGCCGGGGTCGCTCATGCCGACCGGGCGGGATACTGACTTTAGCTGCATTTGATGCAAAGACCCGAGAAGCGCGGAAGAGCGGAAGAGCGGACTACTTGCGCCTCATCTGCCTTCATCAGGAAAGTACTCCGAAGTACATCTCGGAAGACAAATCTGCGCCTCGCAATCTCGCGGTAGAAAAACCCGCACCGCCGACCCAGATAGTGTCGGTCCAATGCAGCCCAAGTGGCCTAGTTGTCCAGAGCATTCCATCGGCGCAGTTTTGCGCCTGACGGCCAGAACAGACTGCGGCGGAGACACCCAAAAATCAAACGCATCATTTGCAACCGGTGCAAGAGATGCTGCAAGAAAATAGACGATGTTGATCATCAGCAATGCTGTGAAAGTCAGATAGGCACGCAGCAGAAAAGCATGCGCCATCTTGATGTTGGTGATCTTGGTGTTGACCCCCTTTTGGTTCAGTCGGCCGCAAAGCAGCGCTTGCCGCGCGAGTTCTTGAGTGGGTTCACTACTCTTCCAAGCCTTTACAAGATCAGAGACCCCAATACGGTACGTAATGGAGACTTCCAGCACCCGAAAGGCCCAGACACCTACATTGGACGCATAGGCCACAGCTGCACCCAACCCGAGCATATTAACCCAAGTTGGAGCCGCGCCCATCTTCTTGTCCCAGACCGCCGTCGCGAGCGTCACTATCAAAGGCACGAGTGCAGCCACCACAGCTAAATAGGTGGTAGCTTTCTGATCGGCACCGCGCCGACGCTCATCCTCGGCATCAGAGAAGCGCCGGGCCTCATCGACTGCCGCGTCGCTCGCCGTACTCAGTTCGAGCGCCTCAATCGACTTTTTGTCGCGGGCAAGCCGCTCCTCTTCCTGCTCTTTGTCTGTAGGCAAGAGCTCGAGAACCGGCCACAACCATTCTCTCAAAGATTTTAGCCGTTTCATGCAGCGATGCTCATAATCTCGTCGATGATCGCCGATGAGAGCATCGCTCCCGTGCGGCGCTCAATCCAAGCCCACTGCCCATTCGGGTTAATTTCAAGAAACCAATAACGGTCCGCAGTGTCGCGGATGAGATCGATGGCGCCGTAACGTAGGCCCAAAGTTTTCGTGAGAGAAAGGCAACGGTGCGCGAGTTCATCGGGCAATGAGACCAGCTCGTGCGGAAGATCAAGCCGGCTGCCTCGGCGCCAATCAACTTGTGTTTCCGCTTCCTGCTGCGAATGAATGGCGACAGCGAATATCTTGCTCCCGATCACAGTTACGCGAAGGTCATGTGCTTTGGCGATCTCGCGTTGATAAATGACTGGAGCCAGTGCCACCGCGGCGCGATCATCGGCATCAAGTGTGCCAAGCCGCTGCGTAAACAGGACCTCTCCGTTTGGTTCAGTTTCGATGAGAGCGTGGCGAAGTGGTTTTCCTACCGCCGGCCCTTCTGCAATAAAAGTGGCTGCCGCATTGAAATCGTTGCCGATCATTGTCTCTGGAACACTAAATCCAAGCGCATAGGCCTCGCTGAGCTGCCTTGGTTTGTCCTCAGCGCGCAGGATGGCAAACGGTGAGTTAAGCCAACGGCCCTCGAGCGCATTCCAGAGAGACCGAAGCACCGCCGACCACTCGTTGGCGATGTAATCTCGAGTTGCAGCATCTCCTGCGGCTTCGGGCACTTCGGGAGCGCCAGGGCGCCGATAATAGCCAGCCTTCACCTCACACAATTTCAGGACTGTATCGCCGAAGCGGAGCACCCACCCGGATTTCGGCTCAAAGCGGACAATCGCACGAGGCAAGTCCTCACTGTTAAGTCGAAAGAAGGGAATCTCTCGCCGCTTCAACTCCAATACAATGAAATCAGTCGTGATGTCGCGCTTATTGGTGACCAGTAATATCAATGGAAAAGCTCTCTGATTAAATTTGGGTTCTCTTCACCGTGTTCGCTTTCAGTCAAATAATGAAGCGATAACCCAATTTAGTAATTCTTATAGGTCGCCCGAGGGTGAACGTGAGGTTCCATGCCAACAGCGCTTATCTCATCATCGCTTTCTCTCTGAACATCAGTCTTAGTCGCGAGCTCCGGCAAAATAAAGGATCGGGCAAAATCCTCAGAGAGGACACCTTCGTTAACCTCATCGTCAGTTTCAGACTGAATTGCGGTTTTGGTCACAATCTCTGCGAGCAACCCGAGGCGCTGAGATGCATTGATATGCTCATCATCTGTCTCCTGCGAAGTCTCCGTCTTTGTAACTATTTCAGCAAGCCGTCCGAGAGATCTATCGGCAAAGATCTCTTCGTCGTCGGTTTCCGCTGCCACCTTTGTTGAAGTCCTGATGTCGAGCAGTGCATCCTCGGCGGTAGTAATGATCGGCTGGCTCATGCCGTCAGCGACCACTGTCCAGACGCCTAGGGCAGGATCGTAGTTGCCTGGAATCTCGGGTCCCGTCACGCGCCGCGTTGCAGTGCGGAACAGCAAGGGGAGCACGGGCGGAGAGGTGGGTGTCTCAGTTCTCATCTACAACCTGATAATTATTGCAATATTGAATCCGTGAAAATCCTAGGAAGTGAATAGTAGTATAGCAACGATATGGCTACTGGCGATGGCAAAGCAACCCTGCATCTTGAGCTTGCGGCTCGAAGTCGGCATCAGACGTGAATTACGGACCTGATTAATACCAATATCCCAAGGTAACCTCGTTCGAACAGTTGAGATCGAAGTGAAAAAATCATTGATTTGAAGGAGGCTGCAAGACTGCTTGGGCCGACCTACGGCTCTCTAGTGTCTTGACGGGAAAGGTCCGCTTCGACGGCTGTGCGCTGCCACGAAACCACGAACGCCAAGGTTCGGTCTGTGCAGTCTGTGCCTCTCACGACCTTCCGCTGACTACAACTTTGCAAAGTCCACTTTTGCGCACAGCCGACATAGGTGACAAAACTTTTGGCACCTAATCCAGGCGCTTAGCCAGCTCTTCGGCGCTTTCATTGTAATAAACCCGCAGCTGCCGCAAATCCGTGTGCCCCACCATTCGGGCAAGCGCTAGCACATCAAGCTTGGTTGACAGTGCAGTAATGGCGGCATGACGGGAATCATGAAACGTCAAGCCCGAGACCGCCGACCGATCCCTCAGCTTTCGAAACAAGACATCTAATTGACGCGATGAAAGGCCAAACACCGGATCAAGATCCGGCAACGCCCTTAGCAACTCAACAGCCCTGGTCGACAACGGCACCTCGCGAGGCCTGCCGTTTTTGGTATGCACCAAAAGAGCCACCCGCCGTTCCAGATCCACCCGATCCCATTTCAGCCCCGCAATCTCGCCAGCACGCATGGCGCTTTCCATTGCGAACTTAAACGCATGAAAGGCCCGCGCCGTGGCTTTGCTCAAATCCTCCCCCGCACTAATTTGCATTGCCTCAATCTCCGCAGAGGTCGGCAATCGATCACGCGGCTGAGGCTTGGAGGGCTTGCGGACATCGCTGATGGGGTTTATTGAAATCAGCTCCCAATCGCGCCGCGCGACAGTCAACACCGAAGACATGAGCTGCATTTCGCGAATAACGCTTGCCGGGGCGACCTCCTGCAGCCGCAGGTCTCGCCACTTGGCAAAATCCTTCGCAGACAGATCCTCCAGGCGAATTTTGGCAATAGGGTCTCGCCCAAACTTCTCCAGCCTGATGACTTCCCACCTGTGACCGCGTTTCGATGGCGACACCTCGCGCGCATAGCGGTTGAACACCTCACCCAATGTCAGCTTGGCAGCGATCTTATCGCCGTGCAGTATCTCATATTCCGCCCGAGCAGCCCAATCTTTGGCCTCTTGCTTTGTCAGAAATACCTTTGACTTTCGGATACCATTGCGGGCAACCTCGGCCCGGTATCCTGATTTTAGCTTACGAATAGACGCCATGAATTACGCACCGTGCGGAAAATATGCGTAAACGAATACACATTCCTGCACATCATGGCCAGCCAACCAATGCCGCCAAATCTACAAAGCTCTTATTTTGTAAGGAAAAACGTTCAAAACCGTTCATATCGGTTTAGATGTTGGTGCGGTCGAGAAGACTCGAACTTCCACGGGTGTTACCCCACAGCGACCTCAACGCTGCGCGTCTACCAATTCCGCCACGACCGCACGATCTAGGCTTGGTGAGGGCGTATTAGACGAGCCGCACTCAGATGTGAAGAGGCTAATTCAACCTTTGTGCAAGTTTTGGCGAAAAGCAAAATCAACGGCCGGACAAGACAGCCGACCGTTGAATTATCGCGTCAGATCGCCCCTGAACGTCAGTCCGAAGAGAAGGTTGGCAGTGCCGTACCGCTTGCTGCAGCGGGGACTGGCTGCACCATTGCGCCACCGCTCAGGCCAGCAGAGGCCGCCTTGATCAATCCGGAGCGTTCCGGCTGACCCGGAGCAAAGACCGGCTCGGCACCAGCCTCAAGCGCGGTGAGCGCAAGCCCGTACCAATCCTGCGCCCGGGCGGTGGATTTCTCCACTCCAAACCCCTGCGACAGATGATGGCCAAGCAGTTCTGCATAGGGGCGCTGACCGATGCCAACCATGATCAGAGCCGCCCCAAGCGCGACCTCCATATTGTCGCGGCGATAGCCAGAGAACATGCAGATCCCGGCGGTATTGGCCAACTGCTCAATCGACATGTTGGATTGCAGCACGAACTTCTGCACCTCGCCAACCAGCGCCTGGCTCGAAGATGTGCCAAGCTTGGCCAGAAAAGGCTGCACCGCAGGCCCAAAGGCATCACATTGGCTATCGACCTGCGCCTGGGTAACGCCCCCCAGCTTGGCCACCATGCCTTCACCAGAGTTGATTGCATATGACCGGGCCAGGCAGAACTGCTCTCCCAGGGCCACTTCAGGGTCTGTCATGGTCGCCGCCGTCATGTAGCCACCATTAGAACCGGTGAGCAGGCTGAGCTTGCTACACTGGCTGGCCAGCGACAGGGTCGCGGCGGGTGCCGCTGGGGCAGCAAAGAGCTGGATGCCGGCAAGCGGCTGCGCCGGAGCTGGCGCTGGAGCGGTCGCAACCGGTGCTGGTGCCGCAGCGGTCGGCGCAGGAGGGGCCGTGGCCGTGGCCATCACCGTGCCACCTGGCGCTGGGGCCGCCGGGGCGGCAGCGCTGGCCATCTGCGTATCTTCGTTCATCCGGCAGACGCCCTGATGACAAGAGAAACTCGCCGTGGTGACTCCGCGCGCCATGAAGTCATTGCGCTGATAGCCCTGGGGCGTCGAAGCAAAGACCATGACCGAACAATGCGTTGCCCCACACCAGAAGGAACTGCCCGAGACAGAGGTATCGATCATATAGTCGTTTTTGCCATCGCCGTTCAGATCGGCCAGATGCATGAAGCCAGAGCGCTGCAACAGCTGTTCGGCACTGGGATCAGAACTGGCGGCGATCTCATCCACCGCTTGGCTCACCTCAATGGGCATGCCGCCATATCCCGATCCGCTATAGCTCAACCCGGTGCTACGCACCCCTGCGGCCTCGTCGCGCCAGACATGCAGCAGCCCGCGCACGCCTTGATTGCCCTGCATCGCCTTGATGACCTGTGGCCCGCCAATCTGCGCGCGACTATAGGATGAGACCAGGAAATCGCGTTCATAAGGGGTCAGCTCGCCGGTTGTGGGAAGGCCCATAAAGGCCTGATACTGCCCAATTGCGGTGCGCGACTTGCGCCCCATGACCCCATCGGGTGTACCCGCAGGAAAGCCAAAATAGTTGAGCGAGGTCTGGGTTTCGCGGTTTTGCACCCGCGCCGCAGAATAGGTGCTGGAGGTGCTGCGCCGCGTGGTGCGATTGTTGCGATTATTGCGCTGAACCTCGTTGACAATGGCACCGCCAATCAGCCCCCCCACAAGGGCCGCGCCCAGATTATCGGCAGCAACAGAGCCTGCCCCGGATGTAAAAACAATTGATGCGGCCAATGCCGTCTTCAGTGACTTTGATAACATGCCACTCACCCCTTATAGATCTCATGAATGGAATCAGGATAACAAATTTGCCTTTGTGAACCTAATGATTTCACCAGCAATCCGAGGTCAGGGTTTCCAGGCCGTAACCAAATAGGACAGCATTTTATGGTTGAATGGATCACGTCGGACAGTCTGGTCGACTATGAAACGGCTATTTCATTTATGGAAGACCGGGCTGCACAGATCGCTGCGGGCACTGCAGAAGAATGCATCTGGCTGCTGGAACACCCGCCGCTTTATACCGCCGGCACCTCGGCAAAAATCGAGGATCTGACCGATCCGGATCGGTTTCCTGTCTATGCCTCCAAACGCGGCGGCCAATACACCTATCACGGGCCGGGCCAACGGGTGGTCTATGTCATGCTGAACGTTGCCAAACGAGGCCATGACGTGCGCCGTTTTGTGCAAGAGTTAGAGGCCTGGGTGATCGGGGCGCTGGCGGAATTCAGTCTCACGGGGCATATCCGCGAGGGACGCGTTGGCGTCTGGGTGGAACGCCCCGACAAGCCACGGCACGCGGATGGCACCCTGGCTGAAGACAAGATCGCCGCCATCGGCATCCGCCTGCGCAAATGGGTGAGCTTTCACGGAATTTCGATCAATGTCGAACCCGATCTGGCGCATTTTGGCGGCATCGTGCCCTGCGGCATCCAGGAACACGGCGTCACCAGCCTGGTGGCTCTTGGGCTACCTGTCACCCTGGCAGATGTTGATGTGGCGCTGAAGCGCAGCTTTTACGATGTTTTTGCGGCGGAGATTGCCTGAACTCGGGCAGGCGCCATCAGGGATCTGATCGCGCCTGCCAGGGGATTTATGCGCGGGCGCTATACGTCGGACAGGGCGGCGCGGATCTGGGCGGCATGGGCGACGATCACCTCGCGCTCTGCCATCTTTCCGGGTCGGCGCAGCCTGTCGCCTTCGTGGCGTGGCAGAATGTGGAAATGCAGATGGAAAACCTCCTGCCCGCCCGCCGCTTCATTGAACTGTTGCAGCGTCACCCCATCGGCCGAAAAGGCCCGCAGGACCGCCTGGCTCAGCTTTTGCACCGTCGCCATCACCGCCGCCAGCTGTTCGGGACTGGCATCCAGCACATTACGGCAGGGTGTCTTGGGGATAACCAGCAGATGTCCATCGGCCCGCGGCATGATATCCATGAAGGCCAGTGTTTCGTCGTCTTCATAAACGCGTTCTGCCGGAATCTCCCCGCGCAAGAGCTTGGCAAAGATGTTTTCTGGGTCATAGGCCGTCATCACGGGCGCTCCTTGATTGCTAGGTCATGCCATGGTTTTGCGGGTTTGCGCCTGCGGGTCAAGTCTTGCACAGCCCAGTCGCTGCAGCGCCCCGTCGCGTCCCCCAGCCTGGCACCCCCGGTCTTGGCAACCTGCCCCAAACGCCCTGGCCGCGACCAATCTGGGGTGGGGCCATAGGATTTGGCAAAAAGGCTGTCAAAAACAAGCCCCCGCGACAATTATTCTTGATCCAGATCAAACTCCGCCATTGAAGGCCACAACACGGCACACTAAAACCGCATATGAGTCTATGGCCACCCGGAGTGTTTCCTGGGGCCGAAAGTTATGCAACAGGAGGCACCTAATGGCAGACGCAGCCATTCATGGTCACGGCCACGAAGACGAGCGCGGTTTTTTCACCCGCTGGTTCATGAGCACGAACCATAAGGATATCGGCATTCTCTACCTGATCGTTTCGGCGATTGTTGGTTTCATCTCTGTCGGGTTCACCGTTTATATGCGGCTTGAACTGATGGATCCCGGCGTTCAATACATGTGTGCAGAAGGCGCCCGCTTCTTTGCGGATGCTTCCAGCGAATGCACCCCGAACGGTCACCTTTGGAACGTGTTGATCACCGCCCACGGCATCTTGATGATGTTCTTCGTGGTGATCCCGGCGCTGTTTGGCGGCTTTGGCAACTACTTCATGCCACTGCAAATCGGCGCGCCCGACATGGCCTTCCCCCGGATGAACAACCTCAGCTTCTGGCTTTATGTGGCCGGGACCTCGCTGGCGGTTGCCTCTGTTCTGTCGCCTGGCGGCAATGATCAGCTTGGCTCCGGTGTTGGCTGGGTTCTTTACCCACCGCTTTCTGTCAATGAAGGCGGCTATTCGATGGATCTGGCGATCTTTGCGGTGCACGTATCTGGCGCCTCTTCGATCCTGGGGGCGATCAACATGATCACCACCTTCCTGAACATGCGTGCCCCTGGCATGACCCTGTTCAAGGTGCCACTGTTCAGCTGGTCGATCTTTGTCACCTCCTGGCTGATCCTGCTGTCCCTGCCTGTTCTGGCTGGCGCAATCACCATGTTGCTGATGGACCGCAACTTTGGCTTCACCTTCTTTGATCCGGCCGGTGGCGGTGATCCGATCCTGTATCAGCACATTCTGTGGTTCTTTGGTCACCCCGAAGTCTACATCGTGATCCTGCCGGGTTTTGGTATCATTTCTCATGTGATCGCCACCTTTGCGCGCAAGCCCGTGTTTGGCTATCTGCCCATGGTCTGGGCGATCATCGCAATTGGTGTTCTGGGCTTTGTCGTTTGGGCGCACCACATGTACACCGTTGGCATGTCCCTGAACCAACAGGCCTATTTCATGCTGGCCACCATGGTCATCGCGGTGCCCACAGGCGTTAAGGTGTTCTCCTGGATTGCCACCATGTGGGGCGGTTCCATCTCGTTCAAAGCACCGATGATGTTTGCCTTCGGCTTCCTCTTCCTGTTCACCGTTGGTGGTGTAACCGGGGTGGTGCTGAGCCAGGCCGCTGTGGACCGTGCCTATCATGACACATACTATGTGGTTGCACACTTCCACTATGTCATGAGCTTGGGTGCTGTGTTCGCGATCTTCTCGGGCATCTACTTCTACTTTGGCAAGATGACTGGTCGGCAGTACAACGAGCTGGGCGCACAGATTCACTTCTGGATGTTCTTCATTGGTGCCAACCTGACCTTCTTCCCCCAGCACTTCCTGGGTCGTCAGGGCATGCCACGTCGCTATATCGACTATCCCGAAGGCTTTGCCTACTGGAACAAGATCTCGTCCTATGGCGCCTTCCTGTCCTTTGCATCCTTCATTCTGTTTTTTGGTGTGATGATCTATTCGCTGCTGCGCGGCGCCCGGATCACCCAGAACAACTACTGGAATGAATACGCCGACACTCTCGAATGGACCCTGCCCTGCCCACCACCAGAGCATACCTTCGAGATCCTGCCCAAGCAGGAAGACTGGGATAAACCCCACGCCCACTAAGGTGACGTGACACATAATTAATAAGGCCCTGAAGCATCCGCTTCGGGGCCTTATTCTTTGGCCATTCACTGCATGGAGCTGCCTGCTTGAAAAGTCGGCAGGGACATAGATAAATACCAAGACCACTTCGTCAGCACCGCGCCACTAATAAAGCCCCCCGATGCCCTATTCCTGGATCACCCCACCGCCAAGCACCGCTAAGGCCCCCTGCGAAATGCACCTCTGGCCGCATCAGTCACTGCCGCCAAAAGGCTACGCACGCTTCATTGCAATAACCGCGCTGCTGATCGCCCTGCCACTGCTGGTCTTTGCCGGGTCTGCAGTGTTTTGGGGGCTTCTACCCTTTCTGGTCGTGACGCTGTTTGGCATGAAATGGGCGCTAGACCGCAACCGCCGCGATGCCCAGGTTATCGAAGTCCTGACAATCGACACCGCCGAAGCCAGGCTGGCGCGGCGTAATTCGGATGGCACGCAGCAAAGCTGGCACTGCAATCGCTACTGGGTGACGGTGGAACTACACCCCACGGATGGCCCCGTGCCCAACTATATCACGCTGCGCGGTGGCAACCGCGAAGTGGAAATCGGCGCGTTTTTGTCTGAGGATGAGCGCAAGGCACTCTATGACGAGCTTATGGGCGTTTTTTGACTGCGAAACTGTCGGCTAAAAGACGACTGTGCGTGACAAAGCCGCCATTTCATCACGGAAGCAGATCGACCAAGATGGCGTTCAACGTGGAGCCTGACTGGCGCAACACCGCAAGCGTTTGGAAGGCATCAGAATTCCAGAAACTCCTGGCATGGGCACGGTCCGGGAACGAGATGACGAACGCAGCATCCGGCAGCGGTTCACTCCCTTCCATGGTCTCGGGATCGCCGCCGCGTACCAGAAATTGCCCCCGATGCTCTTCAACGACCTTGGGAATTTTTGCGAAGTACTCGCCCATCCAATCCCTGTTATGGATTTGCATCCTACCAATAATAAAGGCTTTCATGCTGCTACCTCCCCCAGGGTCGGATCCTCATATGCGCCTTGAATATATACCCAAGATATATGGAGGCAACTGTCGAAGACTTATCACTTAGCGGTTCCTGGGGCTTATCGCCCTGACGACAGCCGCCTTTGGCGCGCTGAAATCAGTGATGGCTAATCATAGACGACCTGATCACAGGCCTGCGGCTGAGCCATCCGCTGCGCAATCGTCGCCTTCAACTCCTGCTCATTGGCAAACTTCAGCGAAAAGGCGACGGGTGCGCTGCCATCCTCGCGAGGCGGGATCGCGGCAGAGACCAGCGACAGGATGACCTCATGTGCGTTATCGATCGTTTCCTGCCGGTACAGGGCGCGGTCTGCAATACAATCCATCAGGCTTTGCTTTTGTGCATCTAAAAGCGGCCCCAGCTCCGACTCTTCGTCATAGCCCCGGTTGCGGCTGACAACCGTGTTCTCCTCGGCACCAGTGACCGCAAAGTTGTTCAACACCTCCAGCGGCGGCAGCTCTCCGGAAACGATAACGGTTCCGACATCAGGCACCGGCTGTCCGATACCGTTGAGCTGCGTCCAATCAAAGCTCGTGAAATCAACGCCAATTTGGGCCGTCGAATCCCACTGCTTCATCATCGCTGCGTTGTTTTCATAGCCGAAGGTCGTGTTCTCTCTGATCGCGATCGCAGTATTCTGAGAATAGACCTCTGTCACCTCTACCCGCCTAACCAGCTTGGGTTCGGATATAACCGCCTGTACGCGAGCATCGACCTTCTCGCCAAACTGCGTCGTGACAAAATACCCAATAGCCCCACCCAACAGGATAGAGACAACGATCATTACAATGCGGTCCATCAAGAATATCCTTCTATGAATACTCACACCGCACTGATTATGTCTGCAAAAGTCAACAAACTTTCGCGCAGCGATGACTGCCAAGGCCATCTACGCGCGTTTGATCTGCCGCCTGCTAACAGCCGCCGTCTTTACACAGCTCGTCCTTGACCATGGGACCGACTTTGCCGAAATCCATCTGGCCGGTGAATTTGCCCTTCAGGGTCGCCATCACCTTGCCCATATCACGTATTGATGCGGCACTGGTTTCGCTCACGGCGGCCTTTACGGCAGCGCGGATTTCTGCATCGTTCAGCTGCTTGGGTAGGAACTCTTCGATAATTGCAATTTCTTCCAGTTCCCGCTCGGCCAGATCCAGGCGACCACCCTCTTCATAGGCGCGGGCACTTTCATTGCGCTGTTTGGTCATTTTGCCAAGAATCGCCAGAACGTCGTCATCGCCGATGGCAATCTCGCCGTCATCTGCACGGGTCGAGATTTCTTTGTCCTTGATTGCAGCGTTGATCAGGCGCAGCGTGCTTAGCCGCTGGGCGTCCTTGTCTTTCATTGCCTTTTTCAGAGCCTGATTGACCAGGGTGCGCATATCCATACGTTATATCCATCCTCAGGAAAGCGGAATTGGCACCTCTAGCCAATCCCTCCGCGCATTTCAAGGACCAGCCGTTGCAACCTACCTGACGGCAAGCAATAGTTTCAGTGCGCCGCACGACAGTTCATTTTCCGGGCGCGGCTTTTCCAACCGCCCAAGCAAACCAGGCAGGCTTGACCCCACGCCCGCCGCCCCCTAAAAGCCGATGAATTTAACCCTCAGGAGAGTCTCGTCATGGCCGATTCCGCACCGTCCAAGCCAACCGCATGCCTGGCGCTTGCCGATGGCACCGTCTTTTACGGAGCCGGGTTTGGCGCCACCGGTCGATGCGTGGCCGAACTGTGTTTCAACACAGCTATGACCGGCTACCAAGAGATCATGACCGATCCGTCTTATGCCGGGCAGGTCGTGACCTTCACCTTTCCGCATATCGGCAATACCGGCATCACCCCAGAAGATGACGAAACAACAGATCCCGTGGCCGCCGGCATGGTGGTCAAATGGGATCCGACACAATCCTCCAACTGGCGCGCCACCGAAGAACTGGCAGCCTGGCTCAGCCGTACTGGACGGATCGCCATTGGCGGTATCGACACCCGCCGCCTGACCCGCGCCATTCGCCAGCTGGGTGCCCCCCATGTGGCCCTGGCGCATGATCCCGACGGCAATTTTGACGTCGAGGCCCTGATTGCCGAAGCCCGCGCCTGGGCAGGGCTGGAAGGCATGGATCTGGCAAAAGAGGTAACCTGCGCCCAAAGCTATCGCTGGGATGAAATGCGTTGGGCCTGGCCCGAGGGCTATCCCCGCCAGGAAACCCCTGTGCATAAGGTCGTTGCGCTCGACTATGGCGCCAAGCGCAATATCCTTCGCTGCTTGGCTTCGGCTGGCTGTGACGTGACCGTCCTGCCAGCAACCGCCACCGCCGAAGAGGTTCTGGCGCATAGCCCCGATGGGGTGTTCCTATCCAACGGTCCCGGCGATCCCGCTGCCACTGGCGAATATGCGGTACCGATGATCCAAAGCCTGCTGCAGGACACCACCCTGCCCGTCTTTGGCATCTGCCTTGGCCATCAGATGCTGGCACTGGCGCTTGGCGGCCGGACCGTCAAGATGAACCACGGCCACCACGGAGCCAACCATCCGGTCAAGGAAAACGCCACTGGCAAGGTTGAAATCACCTCGATGAACCATGGCTTTGCTGTCGATTCCCAGAGCCTTCCCAAAGGAGTGGAAGAAACCCATGTCTCGCTGTTTGACGGGTCGAACTGTGGGATTCGCATGACCGGGCGCCCGGTATTTTCCGTCCAGCATCACCCAGAGGCAAGCCCTGGACCGCAAGACAGCTTCTATTTATTTGAACGTTTTGCCGAAGCTATGGCGACCAGAAAAGTCTCGTAAAGCCTGTGTAAATTCTTGGTAAAATCGCGCCAGGGTTGTTGAGCTCTCCCCTTGCCTAGGTCACGCTAAACAATCTCGGATGCATCAAGCATCTGAGATTTTTTGGTGTTGAGTGATCGCATGCCCGGTTCGCAGCCTCCCAGATCTAGACGACTTCGCCGCTCTGTCTGGGCAACCAGAGTAGGGGCGGCCACACCCGTTTCCAATGCCGCGCCCCGGTACGAACAACCGGGAAAACACAGGACGCCACGACCGGCAGAGATCGAAACAAAGGGCCAGCTGCCACCACCACTGCGACATCCGCCGACGCCCACTGACAGGCACCTCCTTGCGCTGCCCGCCACTGTCCTGCCCGAACAGGCGGCGTCACTGCAATCGGCGGGCCTTGCGGATCAAACGCCCCCTGCGGACCAGACAGGGCGCATTGCCAAGATGGCTCAGACCAGCCCGTGGGCCACACTGGCCGCCACGGTGCCTTCTTCCGCTGCGATATCAACGCCCCCATCGGTGCCATCGGCGGTCGATGGCGTTTTCCGCGCCGAGGCCCTTGCTCTGCGCACCGTAGACCTTAGCAAACATAAGCCGAGCATACCGCTCTTGAACCGGATGCCTGCCAATTTTTGGCTGCGCAACTGCGCAATTCCCTGGGTACAACTTGGCGATACCGTTGCCATCGCATTTGGCAGCGCCGAGGTCGCGGAAAGCCAAAGGCAAGTTCTGACAGACCGCTTTGGCCCCTTCATCCCGGTCTTGGCCACCGAACCCCAGATCCTGCCACTGCTGCAGCAGCATTTCAAAACCGCCATGGCCCGGCAGGCCAATATCAGCATCGCACCCGAGCTGAGTACCAGAACCCTGTTTTCACGCTCAAAGCGGCTGAAACAATTGCTGCCGGTCAGTTCGTTCGTGTCGCTCTCTATCGTTTTCCCGCTAGAGGTCTTTGCTGTCTGTTGCGGCGCAGCGCTGATCCTGCTGATGCTTTATACGGTGCTGAAACTAGCTGGGCTTGCAGCCCACCTGATGACACGGGCGAAGGCACACCAAGCGCCACTTGCCAGCGGCGCGCAGCCGCAACAGTCGGTCACCAGCCCGCCCCCCCCTGCGGAAGCTTTGCCAAAGATTTCCGTTCTCGTGCCCCTCTACAAGGAGGCCGCGATCAGCTCTGCCCTGCTCAAACGGTTGGGGCGGCTGCAATATCCCGCAGAGCGGATGGATGTAATACTGGTGCTGGAAGAAGGTGATACCGTCACGCAGCAAGCCATTTCCAAGGCCAGCCTGCCCAGTTGGATGCAGGCGATCGAAGTGCCAATCTGGGGCAGCTTGCGCACCAAGCCACGCGCAATGAACTATGCTTTGAATTTCTGTCGCGGCGACATCGTCGGGGTTTGGGACGCCGAAGATGCACCGCAACCCGATCAGTTGCACCGGGTCGCCGCCGCCTTTGCCCAGGCACCGCCCGATGTGGCCTGTTTTCAGGGCGTTCTAGATTATTACAACCCTCGGGCCAACTGGATGTCACGCTGTTTCACCCTGGAATATGCAGGCTGGTTCCGCATCGTATTGCAGGGGATTGCGCAGCTTAAGCTGGTGGTGCCACTGGGCGGGACCACCATGTTTATACGGCGCGCTGTGCTGGATGATCTGGGCGGCTGGGATGCCCATAATGTGACCGAGGATGCCGATCTTGGGGTGCGCCTGTTTCGCGCGGGTCATCGCACCCAGATGCTGCCCACTGCCACCTATGAAGAAGCCACCTGTCACCTCCCCGCCTGGATCCGCCAACGCTCGCGCTGGCTAAAGGGGTTTATGGCCACCTATCTGGTCAATATGCGCCAGCCCGTTCGACTGGCCCGTGAACTCGGCTGGGCCGGCTTCTTGGGCTTTCAGGCGTTTTTTCTGGGCACGGTTGGCCAGTTTCTGCTGTCCCCCTTTTTGTGGACCTATTGGCTGATCGCCTTTGGCGTGCCCCATCCCAGCGCCGAAATTCTTCCTGAACATCTGCTTTATCTTGGGGTTTCCTGGCTAGTATTTTTTGAGCTTTGCGGCATGATCATCGCCGCATTCGGGGCCTTTGCCTCAGGCCGACCTGGCCTGGCGCTCTGGGTGCCGGTGCTGCCGTTCTATTATCTGATGGGGCCTATTGCCGTATACAAAGCCCTGTATGAACTGCTGTATGATCCCTATTTCTGGGACAAGACCAGCCATGGGGTTCACCCCCCCGACACGAATGCACAGCACCATCTTGGCCCCTCCGACAATCCGGCTTTCACTGAACCAGAACCGCCGCCCCGGCCAAAACAGACAGCCCAGCCCGATTATGTCGCGGCGTATCTTGGCGAAGCCCAGTCAGCACAGTCCCAGTCAGCGCAGGCAAAAGAAGCGCGGTCGCAGACCGAAAAGACCGCCAGCACCAAAAACCGCGCCGACAATGCCGAGCAGGTCTGATAAGGTACTGAAAACCCTATGCCCTCTGCCTGAGAAATAGCGCCTGAACCCGGCGCAAAACCCGCTAGCGGCCCTTGCCACGTTCGCCGGCATCCTGTTTCAACCGGGTCATAAAGGCGACAGAGATGTGATCCTTCAGCGCCTGCCCCGCCGCCTCTTCATCCCGCGCCTGGATGGCGGCGACGATGCGTTTATGTTCAGCCTGGGCAATTTCGCCACGCCCCTCGGCCGCCAGCGAAGTGGTCGCCATCAGCGCCATGGAACGATGCACCAGGTTCAGCTGCTGCACCAGATACCGGTTATGCGAGGCCAGGTGGATCTGTTCGTGAAACCGTCGGTTGGCCTTGGCCAGATCAGAGGGCATATCAACCAGCGCGTCATCCGCATTGACCATATCCTGCAGCACCCGCACCTCTTCTTCGGTAGCGTGGCGCGCCGCCAAACTGGCGGCAAGGCCTTCCAGTTCGCGCCGGACCATATAAAGTTCAGCCATCTGATTGTGATCCAGCGAGGCGACAATAAGTGAACGCCCGTCCCGCTCTAGCAGCGACTGGGTTTCAAGCCGCTGAAGGGCCTCACGGATTGGCGTGCGCGAGACGCCAAATTTCTCGGCAAGATCGCTTTCCACCAGACGGTCGCCCGGCTTATAGACACCCACGTCGATCGCTTCCAGGATCAGGGAATAGGCATCGTTCTGGTTGCTGCGGCTCTGGTTCATCGGCTTTCCCACTTAGACGGTCGCTGTATATTCCTACAGGTCATGCCATGGCATACAAGCCTTGGCGCACCGATCAGCCAGAAAACCAGGCCAGAAGCCAGGCGAGAAACCAAGCAGCCCGACCACCATAGCGCCACTGGCCCGCCAGAAAACACGATTGCAAATCGGCTCCAGCCTGCCTAAGCCAGCACCATGATCAAGACATCCTTCTCTCATGTGCGCCACTGGGTCTTTGACCTGGACAATACGCTGTATCCCCCCTCAGCCCGGTTGTTTGACCAGATCGAGGTCAAGATGACCAACTACGTGATGGCCCAACTGGGGGTCAACCAAGCCGAGGCGGATCATCTGCGCAGCAGCTATTGGCGAGATCACGGCACCACGCTTGCCGGCTTGATGCGTGACCATGATATGGATCCCCTGCCCTATCTGGATGCCGTGCACGATATCTCACTGGATCACCTGGAACAGGATCCCGCCCTGGCCGCCCGCATTGACGCGCTGCCCGGCAAGCGTATCGTCTATACCAATGGCAGCGCGCCCTATGCCAAACGCGTTCTAGCCGCCCGGGGCCTTAGCGGGTTGTTCGATGGGATTTACGGGGTGGAAGACGCAGAGTTTCGGCCCAAGCCAGAGCGCGCCGCCTTTGATATGGTGTTTGAAAAAGCCGGCATTCATGCCACCACCGCCGCCATGTTCGAGGATGATCCGCGCAACCTCTCAGCCCCCCATGCCATGGGCATGCGCACTGTCTATGTCGCCCCGACACCACTTGATGAAGACCATGAAAGCAGCCACATCCATCACCAAACCGATGATCTGACCGGATTTCTGGCCCAGATCCTGTAACTGCGCCTGGGACCGGTCGCGGCGGGGACATTCTGCCGCAGCCAAGATCGTCAGGAAGCGGCAAACAGATCTCCAAAAGGTATCTTTTCCATCCTATATGCAGCTGCGAGACACTCATAAGGATCGCGCGCATGGCTCTTGCCTTTAACCTTCCCGACCGCCTGCCCCTATGGCAACGTATCCTCTTTGCCCTGCCCCTGTTGGGACGGATCGCCAAAGAAGTCGCCTATGGCCCGGAAGAAAACTTCATCTACGCCCTAATCAGCCTGGTTTGCCTTTGGGGGTGCTCGGTCCTGTTGTTTGGCATTCCAGGCCTCTATTTGCCCGCCGTTGCCTTGGTGCCGGTGATCTTTACCCTGCTCATCGCCATCACCCGGGGCTAGGCTCTGGGCCTGGGGCACGGAATTGGCCCTGCCCTGCGACGCCTAGCGAAGATGCTGCTTGTCATTGCTGCAACTGCCAGCCTATCTGAACAAGAACGACAGGAGGCAGGGCCATGGGTGAAACATGTGATATTCTGATTTCCGGTGGCGGTGTTGCCGGTCTCACCGCTGCGGCAGGCTTTGGGGCGGCCGGGTTTCAAGTGATCTGCGTTGATCCGACACCCCCGGTAACCACCCGCGATGGCGCCGGGGCGGATCTGCGCACCACGGCGTTTTTGCAGCCCGCACAGGAATTGCTTGAGCGTTTTGGCCTTTGGCAGAGCCTGGCCGATCACGCCGCGCCGCTACAGATCATGCGCATTGTCGATGCCGGTGGAGCAACCCCGGAACCGCGGGTGACCAAGGATTTCAATGCCGTTGATATTTCCGACAAACCCTTTGGCTGGAATCTGCCCAATTGGCTGTTGCGCCGCGAGATCCTGGCGCGGATCAGCCAATTGCCCAATGTGGATTTCCGCGTCGGCACCGGCACAGAAACCCTGTTTACCCGCAGTGATGAAGCCCGCGTCACCCTGACCGATGGCAGCCAGATCCGCGCTAGGCTGGTGATTGCCTGTGACGGCCGCACATCACCGATGCGGCAGGCAGCGGGTATTCCTGTCAAGACAACGCGCTATGGACAAAAGGCACTGGCCTTTGCTGTTACCCATCCCATCCCGCATGAGAATGTCTCAACCGAGATCCACCGTTCGGGAGGGCCCTTTACCCTGGTGCCGCTGCCCGATCACGAGGGCCAGCCCTGTTCTGCGGTGGTTTGGATGGAACGGGCAGCGCGCGCCGATGCCCTGCAGGCATTGGATCCCACCGAGTTTGAGGCGGAAATGACCCGCCGCAGCTGTGGGCTGTTTGGCCCGCTGACGCTGGCCTCGCGCCGCAGCATCTGGCCCATCATCAGCCAGTATGCAGCGCGGTTGGAAAATCAGCGCCTGGCCCTGATGGCCGAAGCCGCCCATGTGGTGCCGCCAATCGGGGCACAGGGACTGAATATGTCACTGGGTGATCTGCGCCTGCTGCTGCAATTGGCCGAAGCCCGCCCAGAGGGGTTGGGGGATGCTGAAATGCTGGCCACCTACCACCGGGCGCGCCACCGCGAGATCCTGATACGGGTGAAGGGAATTGATCTGTTGAACCGCAGCTCAATGATTGAAGCCCGCCCGCTGCGCGACCTCCGTGCGCTGGGACTCAATGCGCTCTATTCACTGGCTCCTGTACGGCGCAGCCTGATGCAGATGGGGCTTGGGGTGAAATCCTAGGGGCGCGGCACGCGGGGGAGAGCATAGGAAACCGGCTTTCCCAAGGGGAAAGCCGGGGCCTTCGGCGAAGGTATTTTTAGCAAGATGAAATCAAGGCCCCGCACCTGACACCTTTTACCTGCAAATGGGCCTTAGAGTATCTGATCCAGGGCCGTTTGCAGGCGCGCCAGCGTTGCCTCGACGTCATAGAGTTTATCAAGGCCGAAGAGGCCGATCCGAAAAGTGCGGAATGCCACTGGTTCATCACATTGCAGCGGCACGCCAGCGGCGATCTGCAGGCCGAGGCTGGCGAATTTCTTGCCGTTTTGCACCTCTGGGTCGCTGGTGTAGCTGACCACAACGCCCGGCGCGCCAAACCCATCCGCCGCCACCGATGTGACGCCCTTGGCGGCCAGCAGCGCGCGCACAGAATTTCCCAAGTCCCACTGAGCCTGTTGCAGGCGCTCAAACCCGTAGTCCCGGGTTTCCAGCATGGTATCGCGGAAGGCGCGCAGGGCATCGGTGGGCATGGTTGCATGATAGGCATTGCCGCCATCCTCATAGGCCTGCATGATGGCGCGCCATTGTTTGAGGTTGAGGGCAAAGCTGTCGGAGGTCGTATCCTCTAGCCTGGCAAGCGCGCGCGGCGAGAACATCACCAGGCCTGCAGAGGGCGCGGCGCTCCAGCCCTTTTGCGGGGCTGAGATCAGTACATCGACACCGCTGGCCTGCATATCCACCCAGGCGCAGCCAGAGGCGATGCAGTCGAGCACCATCAGCGCACCGACGTCATGCGCGGCGGCAGCCATCTGCTGCACATAGCCCTCGGGCAGAATGACCCCGGCGGCGGTTTCCACATGTGGTGCAAAGACGATACCCGGTTTTTGTGCGCGGATGGTCGCGGTGACCTCCTCGATGGGGGCAGGTGCAAAAGGCGATTGGTCTTCATTTCCTGCCCGGCGGGCCTTGAGCACCGTGGAGGAGGCCGTCAGGCCACCGGTTTCAAAGATCTGGCTCCAGCGATAGGAAAACCAGCCGTTGCGCACCACCAGAACATCCTGGCCTTTGGCAAACTGACGCGCGACAGCCTCCATTGCGTAGGTGCCGCCGCCCGGTACCAACGCCACCGCCTCGGCCTGGTAGACCTCTTTCAGCATGGCGTTGATATCCAGCATCACCGCCTGAAAGGTCTTTGACATATGATTGAGCGAGCGATCGGTGAAGACCACCGAGAATTCGTCGAGACCGTCCGGGTCCACAGTGTTCAAAAGCGCCATTATAGTCTCCGATGTTTTTGCATGACTGCCTGCCCGCATTGGATGCCGGGCGCGGTTGCCTTGCAGATATACTGAATTGCGCGCCCGCTCGAAACCCGGCAATCGGCGATAGCTCTGTCCAAAATCAAAAGACAATGCCGCCGAAAGAGCCTAGCCCAAGGGGCCGGGGCGGCGTTCCTCGGACAACAGGACATTGGCATCCACAGAGCCAACCCCCGGCAGCAACATGATGCGGCGACGCAGTACCCGTTCAAAATCGGCAATATCGCGGGCGGTGACCCGCAGACGATAGTCGTAAAGCCCCAGCACATGTTCCACAGTCTGAACCTCGGGAATGGCGCAGACCGCGCGTTCAAAATCTTCCAGGCTGACGCGGCCTTTGGTGCCCAGTTTGACGCCCAGAAAGACCGTCACGCTAAAGCCCAGCTTTTCGCGATCCAGCTCTAGCCGACTCCCGGTGATAATCCCAAGGTCCTGCAGGCGCTTGATCCGTCGCCAGGTGGCCGGTTGGCTCAGCCCCAGTTTGCGCCCCAGTGCCCCGGCCGTTTGGTTGGCATCGCGCGACAACGCCTTGAGCAGGCCAAGGTCGATCTCGTCCAGGTCGCTCATAGGGGCAGGCTTTCGTTGGATTTGATCCGTGCCACATGCATCAGCGCCTCGATATCCGCGATATGCGGCAGGGTCAGAATAGCACTGCGATAGATCTGCTGATAATGCGCCATATCGCGGGCAATCACCGAGAGGCGCACATCCACCTGGCCCAGAAAGGTCTGGATTTCCAACACTTCTGGGATTTCCCGCGCCTGGGTGATGAATTCATCAAAGGCGCGTGGATGGGTTTTGTCCAGGGTCACCCGCAATGAGACCTCGACCGTATAACCAAGCACCCGCCAATCAATCACCGCCCGGCTGCCCAGCAGGATCCCAGCTTCGCGCAGCTTATCCAGCCGACGCGACAGGCGCGCCGCGCTAAGACCCAACGCGGCGGCGAGATCTGGAATCGACTGTTCCGGATCACTTTGCATGTGGCGCAATATGCGCCGGTCAAGATCATCAAGCATGAAACTTACAGCAACTATTCATCTGACGAATGATAAACTCAAAATTACCAGAATTAGCAACCTCAATCACGGTGCATTTCCCGACTGTCGGCCTATGATGCCTGCAACAGACAACCAAGAGGATCTCTGATATGCGCGTATACTACGACCGCGATTGCGACGTTAACCTGATCAAAGACAAAAAAGTAGCCATCCTGGGCTATGGCAGCCAGGGCCACGCCCATGCGCTGAACCTGCGCGATTCCGGTGCCAAGAACCTCGTAGTGGCCCTACGCGAAGGCTCCCCTTCTGCCAAGAAAGCCGAAGGCGAAGGCCTGAAAGTCATGGGTATCGCCGAAGCCGCAGCCTGGTGTGACGTGATCATGTTCACCATGCCCGATGAACTGCAGGCAGAGACCTATAAGAAATACGTCCACGACAACATCAAGCCAGGTGCTGCCATTGCATTCGCCCATGGCCTGAACGTTCACTTTGGCCTGATCGAGCCAAAAGAAGGCGTTGATGTCATCATGATGGCCCCCAAAGGCCCCGGCCACACCGTGCGCGGCGAATATACCAAAGGCGGCGGCGTGCCCTGCCTGGTGGCCGTCGACAAGGATGCCACTGGCAAGGCACTGGAAATCGGCCTGTCCTACTGCTCTGCCATTGGTGGCGGCCGCTCGGGCATCATCGAGACCAACTTCCGCGAAGAATGCGAAACCGACCTGTTCGGCGAGCAGGCCGTTCTGTGCGGCGGCCTGGTTGAGCTGATCCGCTGCGGCTTTGAAACTCTGGTTGAAGCGGGCTATGCGCCTGAGATGGCCTATTTTGAATGCCTGCACGAAGTGAAGCTGATCGTTGATCTGATCTATGAAGGCGGCATCGCCAACATGGATTACTCGATCTCCAACACTGCAGAATATGGCCAGTACGTCACTGGCCCCCGGATCCTGCCCTACGACGAAACCAAAGCCCGCATGAAAGCGGTTCTGGAAGACATCCAGCAGGGTAAATTTGTACGTGACTTCATGCTCGAAAACGCCGTTGGTCAGCCCACATTGAAGGCCTCGCGTCGTGCCAATGATGAGCACGGGATTGAAGCCACCGGCGCCAAGCTGCGCGGTATGATGCCCTGGATCTCGGCCGGCAAAATGGTCGACAAAGAGAAAAACTAAGCTGCCGAACTGGCTGGGCGGCAAAATCTGCCCGGTCTAGTTCCTTTTGGCCTTACTTCTCTGCCGGGCGTTCCATTTTTTGGAACGCCCTTGCTATTTTCTCAGGAGCACCACCCATGCAGAGCCCAGCCCGAACGCTGCCCGCCCAAACAGGAGTCGGCACCATCAACTGGATCAAGCTGCTGATTCTCGGGCTCATCTGGGGTTCCTCCTTTATGTCGGTCACCCTTGCCCTGCAAGGGCTGGGGCCGATGACGATCGCCGCCGGGCGGATCAGCCTGGGCGCGGCCGCCCTGCTGACCATCACGTCAGTGATACGCATTGGCCTGCCCTCGCTGGTCAACCGCCAAGGGCGTCTTATCTGGCTCTGTGCTTTGGGGATGGGGTTTTTCAGCAATGCGCTGCCGTTCTCGCTGCTCAGCTGGGGCCAGACCTATGTGGCCAGCGGCTTCGCCGGGGTCTGCATGGCAGTGGTACCGCTGTTTGTGCTGCCACTGGCGCATATTCTGGTACCGGGCGAGCGCATGACCCTGCGCCGCGCCCTGGGCTTCCTTATTGGCTTTGGCGGCGTCTTGACCCTGATCGGGTTCAAGGCCTTTGCCAGTGCCGGCAGTGATTATGAATCACTGGCACGGCTGGCCTGCCTTGGCGCAGCGCTGTGCTATGCGGTTGGTTCCATCATCACCCGGCTGTGCCCTGGCGTGAACCTGCTGTCGCTTTCTGCAGCGGCGCTAAGTTGCGGCGCGTTGATGATCGTCCCCGCCGCCCTGTGGCAGGAAGGCCTGCCCAGCCTGCCACAGGGGCGATCGCTGCTGGCGGTGCTCTACCTTGGCCTGGTACCGACCGCGCTGGCGCAGGTGTTGTTGGTGCAGGTGGCGCGCAGTGCCGGGCCCAGTTTCCTGGCAACCGTAAACTATCAAGTACCCGTCTGGTCGGTATTCTTTGGCGCGCTCTTGCTGAATGAAACCCTGCCGCCGCAACTGTTTGCAGCCCTGGCTCTCATCCTTGCCGGATTGTTGCTCAGCCGTCCGGCCGCCCATCGCCAACGACCATAAAGGGCCAGAACATGCCGGAACAAATGGGCCGTTATTGGCTGATGATTGCCACCTTGGGGCTCGTTTGGGGATCCACCTTTCTCGTGATCGAACTGGCGCTGCAGGGCATTACCCCGGTCTGGCTAACGACTGGACGAATTGTCTTTGCCGCGCTGGTGATGGGTTGCATCTGGGGCGCGCGTGGTTTTCGCCTGTTTCTGGGACGCCCCAACTGGCCAATCATAGCCATCCTGGGCCTGACAAGCACGGTGCTGCCCTTTCTGCTGATCAGTTGGGGCCAGCAATATGTCACCTCTGGCTTTACCGGCGTTGCCATGGCGGGCACGGGGCTGATGGTCTTACCACTGGCGCATTTCCTCGTCCCCGGAGAACGCATGTCGCTGCGCCGCTTTATCGGGTTCTTGATTGGTTTTCTTGGGGTTGCACTGCTGATAGGGACCCAGGCGTTTGACAGCACTGGGGCGGCGCATGAATCCCTGGGCCGGGCTGCCTGTCTGGGGGCTGCCGCCTGCTATGCGACCTCGTCAATCCTGACCCGGCGCCTGCCCCCGGTGGATCCGGTGGGGCTGGCGGCTGTCTTGCTGTGCCTTGGCGCGCTGCTGATCCTGCCCCTCGCCTTGATCTCGGAGGGAGCGCCCCCCCTGCCCGATAGCCAAACCCTGTTCTGGATCGCCCTGCTGGGTCTGCTGCCCACTGCGGCAGGTAATTTCCTGCGCATACTGGTCATTCGCGGCGCTGGTCCCACCTTCATGAGCCTCACCAGCTATCAGGTGCCGATCTGGTCGGTCCTGCTTGGCGCACTGTTTCTGGCAGAGCCGCTGCCCGCGACACTGCTGTTGGCGCTGGGGCTTATTCTATCCGGGGTTTGCATTAGCCAATGGGGGGCCTTGACCCGGATGTTTGCGCCAAAGACAAAGCGAGCCTAATGTACCGCCTGCCACAGGTGCAGCGCCTGAACGGTCTCGGCCACATCGTGCACCCGCAGCAATTGCACCCCTTCGGCCACCCCCGCAAGCGCCAGCGCAATAGAGCCGGGCGCCCGTTTGTCGGCCTCAGGGGCCTTGCCGATGCTGCCGATAAACTTCTTGCGGGAGACCCCCAGCAGGATTGGGCAGCCAAGCCCGTGAAACAGACTTAACCCCTTTAGAAGCGCCAGATTATGCGCCTGCGTTTTGCCAAAGCCGATGCCCGGGTCCACCACGATCTGATCACGCAGAACGCCGGTTGCCTCTAATCGATCCACCTGAGACGCCAGAAAATCATACACATCCAGCAAGACATTGGCATATTTTGGATCGTCCTGCATGGTTTCTGGGCTGCCCTGCGCATGCATCACGCAAACCGAAACCCCTGCCTGCGCCGCCAGCGGTGCAAGCGCCGCATCATAGGTAAAGCCGGACACATCATTGATCAGCTGCGCACCAGCGTCCAGGGCCTCCATCGCGACCTGCGCCTTCCGGGTGTCGATGGAAATTGGCACCGAAGATACCGCCCGAATGGCAGAAATCACTGGGGCAGTGCGCGTGATCTCCTCTGCTTCGGGCACAAACTTCGCACCGGGACGGGTGGATTCGCCCCCGATATCAAGGATATTGGCCCCATCAGAAATCAAACGCTGGGCTGCACTCAGCCCCGCGGCGACGCCGATACTGCGCCCGCCGTCTGAAAAGCTGTCAGGTGTTACATTCAAGATCCCCATAATCTGGGGACGCGTCATATCCAGCCCGGCAATGGCGGCACGGCGAAAACTCAGCCGATGGCGCATCTCTGCCGGGATAAGTCCAGCTGGAACGATACGCGGCGGCGCATCCCGGCTGAGCAATTCGACTTCGGAAAACCACAGCGCCCCGCCGGCAAGCGGTAGCGCACCTTCTGGTCTTGTCTCTCCATGACGCACCAACGGCCGGTAATACATCACAACTGTGTTTGCTCCACATCCACGACGCGCAAAGGAACCTGAGGACAGGCAGGCAGCTCGGCGCCAATGACGATCATCTCGCCTGCCTCGAAGGTTGCCGCAAACCAGGCAGCCAATGCAACCGATTCAGACGGGGCCGCGGATGGCCCGTCCACCGCGTCCAGCACAATTTTGGACGGAGCCCAGACACAGATCTGCCCATTTTTCATCGCCCAATCGAGCTCTGTCCGGGTAGAGACCACCACGCAGCGGTCATCTTTTGCCGCCACGCGCCAGGCGTTTTGCTCGATCGACAACAGATCAATGCGGCGCTGGGTCATCTTATGGCCGGTTTTAGGCACCTCCAGTGGATGCGCCCCAACACAGAGAATCAGTGGTCGCTGACGGCTGGCCATCTGGTCGATCCAGGTAGAGAAGTTTTTGCTCTCGATGGCTGCATTGGACAGATACATCAGCCGGGGATGCGGTGGCTCATCCTCTTCGACAATGTGGCTCACCTGATCCTTCGAGCGCGCGATCTCGACCCCGAGGGCACCGGGGCCACGGTCCAGCTTTTCGATCCGCACAAAAACCCGCACGGCCTGGGGCTCCAACAAGATCCGCTCTGCCACGCGCTCTGCCAGTGTTTCCAACAGGTTGAGCCGCTCTGCCG
Organism: Pseudophaeobacter flagellatus; assembly: GCF_021228235.1. Lineage (GTDB taxonomy): Bacteria > Pseudomonadota > Alphaproteobacteria > Rhodobacterales > Rhodobacteraceae > Pseudophaeobacter > Pseudophaeobacter flagellatus. Next base: position 156,297 of record NZ_JAJQRG010000005.1, on the reverse strand, counting down.
CAAGCTCATAAGCGATAGCTTCCGTGACCTTGTCGTAAGACAGGATCCGGTCCACATCATCGTCCAGATCGGCAGGCAGGGGCGTCACTTCGACCACCACATTGAAGCTGATCCGCTGGGTATTGCCGCGTTCTGCCTGAAAGGCACCGATCTCGACCTCAACCATGTGATCGCGCAGAGAGATCCGGTCCAAGGGGCCAGGCCGCGCCGTTGCAGCTGCGCGTTCGCTGGGGTGTTCAAAGGCAAGGCGAACTTCTGAAGACATGGGCAAAGACGGGCCTTTGGCTGGCTAACGGGAAAAGGTTGGTTCTGTTTACTCTTGTGCCGGGGCCTTAACAGGCCTGCATGCGCCAGACTAGAGAGCGAATGCGGCGTCATAGCCGCTTCGTCCGGCGCAATACACCCGCCCCCGTCGCACCAAAGGGTCGCGCAGGTCAGTCTGCCACTGCCTAGATCCTTGGCAGGTTGTGGGCCGACCCTGATACAGAACTGACAGCAGCCTGGACGTCAGCTCTCGTCGTTCATCGCGGTGCGGTAACGGTCGTCGCGGTAAAACTGGTGTACCCCAATGCGGGTGGTTTTGGTAAAACTGCGGCTCCAGCGCGGACGCACCGCTGTGGTGTGGTAATAGGTGGCGCCCTCGGTCAGATCCGGGACCGCCCCATCAATCACCGCCCTGGCCACCTTGGCCACCCGCTCATAGGCGGTTTTTTCGCGGATCACCTCTTCGTGACCATCGCAGGTATAGGTGAACTGACACTGATAGCGCCGCCCAGTGCCCTGGTTAATCACCCCGCACAGCGAATTGGGGAACTGGGCGCTTTCAACCCGGTTCATGATCACCTCGGCAACCGCAAACTGACCTTTGACCGTCTCGCCGCGCGCCTCAAAATACAAGGCCTCTGCCAGGCAGGCAAAGTTTTTTCCACCCTTGGCCATCGGCTGCTCATCCAACCAGGCTTTCGAAAACGAAAGATCATCTGCTGGCGTGTCTTTGCGCCGGAATTGAAAGCCAAGAAAACCGGACAGGCGGGTATCGGGGAGCGCACTCAGGGTGGATTGTTCACGCTTGAACAGGGCACCCAAGCTGGTTTCGGCCGCCGCCACTTGTCCCATCATTGTTGTTGCTGCCGCCAGGGCAGCCAAGGTCAGGAATTTCATGTTCAGGGATCCTCATTTTTCCGCTTGCGTGCGGCCTCCCCAGTCCGTCACAAGCGCCTCCCTTAAGCGCATTTTGGCAAAACGTCCAGTTCTGGCAGAATCGGACCCACACAGCACCCTCTGAATTCCGCAGGAACCAAAGGGCAGCAGAGGTGGAAAGATGAGATTTTTCTTATATTTTTTCGTATGTTGGAGAAACCACCCCGGTTTTCTCTTGGATTGCGAGCTGCGCCGCCGCCAAGCGCACCACCGGAACCCGGAAAGGGGAACACGAGACATAATCAAAGCCGGCCTCTCGGCAAAATGCGATTGATTCGGGGTTGCCACCGTGTTCGCCACAGATCGACAGGGTCACGTCGGGATTTGCCTCACGGCCCCGCTGCACCCCCAGCTTCAACAGCTCTCCGACACCATCGACATCCAGCACATGGAACGGGTCTTCGGGAAAGACCCCCTGCTGCACATAATTGGACATAAAGCGGCCGGCGTCATCCCGCGACAACCCATAGGTCATCTGTGTCAGATCATTGGTGCCAAAGCTCAAGAAAGAAGTATGCGGCGCGATCTCTGCCGCCCGCAGCGCAGCGCGTGGGGTTTCGACCATGATTCCAAGACGGTAATCAAAGGTCTCCCCCTGCTCTGACGCGACAGCCGCCGCCACCGCATCGATGCGCGCCTTGACCAGTTCGACCTCGCGCTTGGCGGAAACCAGCGGGATCATCACCTCGGGCACCACTGGCGCCCTATCGCGAGAAGCCAGAAGCGTGGCTTCAAAAATGGCGCGGGCCTGCATGTCGTAGATTTCCGGCACCGTCACACCCAGACGCACCCCACGCAGGCCCAGCATCGGATTATACTCCGCCATATCCTCGACCCGGCGGGTCACATCGCTCACCGGAATGCCCAGGGCCTCTGACAGCTCCCGCTGGCCCGACTTGGAGGTCGGCAGGAATTCATGCAGCGGCGGATCAAACAGACGAATGCAGACTGGCAGCCCCTCCATGATGCGAAACAGTTCATGGAAATCATCGCGCTGCATCGGCAGCAACCGGGCCAGAACCGCGGCGCGGCGGCTGGAGGTTTCGGCAAAGATCATCTCGCGCATGACTGTCAAGCGGCCCGGATCAAAGAACATGTGCTCGGTCCGGCACAGGCCAATGCCCTGGGCGTTGAAATTGCGCGCCGTCTGCGCATCCGCCGGGGTATCGGCATTGGCACGAATATCGATGTCACGGACCTCGTCTGCCCAGGCAAGCAAGGCCTGAAAGGCATCATCTTGCGCCGCCTCCAACATCTCGGGTTCGCCCGCCAGCACCTCGCCGCTGCTGCCATCAATGGTCACGATATCGCCAGCGCGAAAGACCTGCCCCTTGCAGGAAATTAGCTGTTTCTTACGGGAATCAAAGGTCATATCCGAAGCTCCGACGATGCTGGGCAGGCCAAGGCCACGCCCGATAACCGCCGCATGGCTGGTCATACCGCCCTTGCCAGTCAACACCGCCACCGCCGCATGCATGCCGCGCACATCCTCTGGCGAGGTCTCGCGCCGCACCAGCACGCAGGGCTCGCCACGCGCCGCGCCAGACTGGGCATCCGCCGCCGTAAAGACAAGATGCCCGGTCGCCGCGCCGGGACTGGCCGCAATGCCCGAGCCGATCACATCCCGCGCCGCGCTTGGGGCAACCTGACGGTGCAGCAATTCGTTCAGCACATGGGCATCCACCCGCATCACCGCCTCATGCGGTGGGATAATCCCATCCTGGGCCAGGGCGACCGCAATCCGCACGGCCGCATGCGAAGATCTAAGCACCCGCACCCCGTCAAGGATATGCAGTTCTCCGTTCTGGATAACAAATTCCACCTGCATCTCTTCGCGCAGACGCTGCCGCATCAGCGCGGCATCCGCCTTGATGCTGGCAAAGGCCTCTGGTGCCAGCTCCTCCAACGACGGCCCCCGCGCATCCTTTTCCAGGAACAGCGCATTTGTCCCCGCCCCCAAGGCCTCGCGCCCCTGGCTCTGGCTTAGGTAGCGGCCCGTCAGTTGCCGTAGCCCGGTTGTCGAATCCACCAGCTGCAACACCCCAGATCCGCATTCCCCCTGACCCAGTCCCGGAATCATCTCTTGCACCACCAGCCCCAGGCCCGCATCCGCCGGCGCGCCCTTGGCCTGACGCAGCAGCCGCGCCGAGGTCCCCTCCCAGGCCCGCGCCATAGAACGCAAAACCGCCGCCAGCTGCTCTCCGGGATCCTGCGGGAACACCTCGTCGGTTTCCGCCTCATAGGCCTGCAGGATTTCGCTCAAGGCATCCGGCCCGCCATCTTCTACATCGTCAAAAACATCCGGGTCCAGCCGCGCCACATGCACCGCGTAAGATTGCACAAACCGCAGATACAGCGAGGCCGCGGCCTCCTGCCCCAAGACCTTGCTCAACGACAGGTAGCGCGCGTCGTTCATGCCGATATTCAGGATCGCACTTGGCCCGCCCCAATCCTGCACCTCTGAAGAGGGGCGCACACAGAGCAGCGCATCCTCGGAAAACTCTGCCAGGATGGCGGGAATATCGGGCAACTCTCCCGCGGCGGTATTTTTCACCGCAGCAAAGGACAGGGCCACGGTACAGGGCACCGGCAAATCAAGCCGAACCAGCCGCTGCAAGCATTTGGCCCGGCCGCCGTGGCTGGCCGTGGCAATGGGCGCCGTTGCGGTGATCAACGAAGCAAGCGGAGTCTCAGACGGGGGATTCTGCACTGCGGCACCTCTTCTTTATCCTGCAGCATAATCCTCCAAGATCACACCGCAAGGCCCAAGCCCCAGCACCAGGCCGGAAAAGCCATAAAACAGCACCGCAAACCGCAAAAGCAGGCCAGAAGCCCCCCTTTTTTTTTGCCGCGACGGGGGTCAAGGCCCGCGCAGCGGCCCTGCACAGCAGGGTTCAGCCTTGAGGCCCGGCGCGGCCTCAAAAACTCGCAGCGGCGCTTTCAGGGGCAGACCGCCCCCTGAAGCGCTTCTCAGCAAAATCAAAAAGGGCCGCACCACAGCACGACCCTTTGAGATGTTTGATCGTTTGATCCGCTTGGCCAGGCAACCGGGCCAGTCGTCTTGGCAGATTTACGCTTCGATCCGGGTCAAATCAGCCACCTGGCCACAGACCTTGCGGATCTGGCTCAACAGGTTCAGCCGGTTGCGGCGCACCACCTGATTGTCAGAGTTCACCTGCACCGCCTCGAAAAACGCATCCACCGGCGCGCGGAGTGCGGCCATGCCGCCCATGGCGGCCGCGAAATCCTCGGCCTCGATGGCCGAGGAGATCGCCCCCTCGCCCGCTGCAAGCGCATCAAACAAGGCCGTCTCTGCCGGGTCCTCGATGAATTTCTTGTCGGCCCCGTAGGAATATTCGACCCCGTCTTTTTCCTCGGCCTGCGACAGGATGTTGTTGGCGCGTTTGAACCCCTGCAGCAGATTGCCGCCATCCTCTGAGGACATGAAGTCCTCCAGCGCCCGGGCGCGTTTCACCAGGAGCGTCAGGTCGTCATTGCCCTCCATGGCGATACAGGCATCGATCACATCGTGACGAATGCCCTGATCGCGCAGGAAGACTTTTAGACGGTCGTGGAAGAAGGAGAGGAGATCAGCAACCATCTCAGGGCTACCTGCCAACACATTGGACTGGATTTTCAGGACCAAGCTCTCTTCTTCATCAGCATTCAAGTCATCACCGAAATTGAAATGGACACATTGAGCGAGCACTTCGGTGTATTGCCAACTTTCTTCGGAATGAAGCAGCGGTTCTGACCAAGCAGAACCTCCGCAGTGCATTCCGAACTCAACGCCGTTAGTGACAATGTCAGCCCTAGAACGGCGAAACGCCGGAACCAGTACAGTCGCGAGGTTCAAACGCAAACCACTTTCCTGCATCAATCGGATCACCCCTAGCGCCGCACGGCGCAGGGCGTAGGGGTCTTTGGACCCGGTCGGCTTTTCATCAATCGCCCAGAACCCGGTCAGCGTGTCGATCTTGTCGGCCAGCGCCACGGCGACCGAGACTGCTTGCGTCGGCACGTCATCGCTTGGCCCCAGCGGCGAATAATGCTGCTCGCAAGCATTGGCGACCTCTTGCGGCAGGCCTGCGGCCTGCGCGTAGTAGCGCCCCATCAGGCCCTGCAACTCGGGGAACTCATAAACCATTTCCGACGACAGATCCGCCTTGGCGAGTTTCGCCGCCTGTTCCGCCAGGTCCGCATCCGCGCCCACAACGGGCGCGATTTCACGTGCCAGCGCCGCGATCCGGTCGATCCGTGCGGCTTGCGTGCCGAGCTTGTTGTGGAAGGTCACATTGCCAAGGCTCTCCAGCCAGCCTTCCATGCCGACCTCGGATTTCGCCACCCGCAGGTCATTCTCCCAAAAGAACTTGGCATCCGCCAGACGTGCCGACAGAACCTTCTGGTTGCCTGCCAGAATGGTCGCGCCGTGATCAGCGGTTTCACGGTTGGCCACGGTGACAAAGCCTTCGATCCGACCGGTTTTGGGGTTTTTCACGCTGAAAAACTTCTGGTGCTCTTTCATCGAAGTCTGCAGCACCTCTGGCGGCAGCTCCAGAAATTCAGCGTCGATATCGCCCAGCAGCACCACTGGCCATTCCACCAGGCCGGCAACCTCGGCCAACAGACCCTTGTCTTCGACCAGCTCCAGCCCACGGGCAAAGGCCTGATTGCTGGCCTCCTGCCAGATCGCCTCGCGGCGTTCGGCCGGGTCCAGCACCACATTGGCGCGCTTCAACTTGGCAGCATAGTCTTCAAAACCGGAGACAGTGATCTCACCCGGCGCCATAAAGCGGTGGCCGCGGGTGGTCTTGCCCGTCGTGATGCCGTCCAGCTCCAGCGGCACCACTTCGCCGCCGTTTTCGTCGCTCAGCACACACAGGATGGAATGCAGCGGGCGCACCCAGCGCAGGGTTCCCGCCCCCCAGCGCATGCTCTTGGGCCAGGGAAAGTTACGAATGGTCGCCTCCAGCACCTCGGCGATGATCGCAGAGGCCGGGCGTCCGGCTTTTTCGATGCTGGCGAAGTAGATCACCCCCTTGGGGGTGTCGCGCTCTTCCAGCTGGTCCCGCGTCAGGCCGGCCCCGCGCAAGAAACCTTCGATTGCCTTGTCCGGCGCCCCCACCTTGGGGCCTTTGCGCTCTTCGCGCAGCGTCGGGCTCTCGGCCAGCAGACCTTCGATTGCCAGGGTCAGACGGCGCGGCGTTGAAAAGGCAACAGCCCCGGCGTAGGTTAGCCCGGCCTCGACCAGGCCATCGGTCATGCGCTTTTTCAGGTCCTCGGCTGCACGCGCCTGCATGCGGGCCGGGATTTCTTCGGAAAACAGTTCAATCAGCAGATCAGGCATCGAAGTTCCTTGCACAGTCGTTGCGCCATCTTTTGACGGCGGGCGCGCAGATAGATATGCGCTTTGGTCTCACGGGGCAGCGGCCATCTCGTCACAAGTGGCCGCTGCATTTATATTATCGTCGGGCTAGTCACCCTGGGTTGGACGCGGCGGGCAGGTTTCCCCGACCACGGTGCCATCATAGGCTTTTTCTCCGCAGGCGTTCAGCTCATGCCAGGCAAAGCCCTGGCCCTGTTCCGTCACCGCAACAATGCGGTCCACCCCGTAAGAGATGTTCTTGACAGAGACAAAGGCCGTCGCAGTGCCATCCGCCAGAGCCGCGCCTAGGGCCTGGGCATCAAAGCAATCAAACCAGCCCGGCGCATTGCGCGGGTCTTTCTGGCTGGAAACCTGGAACAGCTGCGCCAGCGCCTGCGGCCGCAGCGGGGTGGTGAAACAGGCGCGATAGCGGATCGGAGAGCTCTCTGCGTCAATCGCTTGGAAATTTTCATAGGCGATCGGCTTGGGGGTCTCGGCGTTCAGTGGTAGCAGCACCACATCCTCCCCCGGGGTCAGGGCAACATCGTCATAGTAGCCATAGACCTGCAGGTAGTACATCGCCCCGCCCGCCGCGAGCCCGGAAACGACAAGAACAATGGCAAGAAACTTACCCAACATTAGCAATAACCTTCATAATTTCGCCCGCACAGCGGCGCGCTTGGGGCACGGTGGCCAGATGTGACCACCGCCTTTGGGCCAGCCGCCCTAGGCCGCGAACCCACCGGCGCTGGTCTGCACAAAGGCATCAGCGCATTGCTTGGCCAGGTTGCGCACCCGCCCGATATAGGCCTGGCGTTCCGTCACCGAAATAACCCCGCGGGCATCCAGCAGGTTAAAGATATGGCTGGCCTTGATGCACTGGTCATAGGCCGGATGCGCCATGATGATGCGTTTTCCAGTCTTGGGGTCGTCATAGGCCTGGGCCAGAATGGTGGCGCATTCGGCCTCGGCCTCTTCAAAATGGCGCAGCAGTACATCGGTGTTGGCCACATCAAAGTTCCAACGGGCGTATTCTTCTTCGGTCTGCTTGAAGACATCGCCATAAGTCAGCGGGATCGGCGCATCCGGATCGTTAAAGGGCATGTCCATCACATGATCGACGCCCAGCACATACATCGCCAGACGTTCCAGCCCATAGGTCAGCTCGCCGGAAACCGGGTGGCAGTCGTGGCCGCCGACCTGCTGGAAATAGGTGAACTGGCTGACTTCCATGCCGTCGCACCAAACCTCCCAGCCCAGGCCCCAGGCCCCCAGGGTTGGGCTTTCCCAGTCGTCTTCGACAAAGCGGATGTCATGCATGCCCATGTCAACGCCGATTGCCTCAAGACTGCCGAGGTAAAGCTCTTGCAGGTTGGGCGGGCTGGGTTTGATCAGCGCCTGAAACTGGTAGTAATGCTGCAATCGGTTGGGGTTTTCACCATAGCGCCCATCGGTGGGGCGGCGCGAGGGCTGAACATAGGCGGCCGCCCAGGGCTTGCTTCCCAGCGAGCGCAGCGTGGTGGCCGGGTGAAAGGTGCCTGCGCCCACTTCCATGTCATAGGGCTGCATGATGGCACAGCCCTGGTCGGCCCAGTAATTTTGCAACCGCAGAATGATCTCTTGAAAAGAGCGCGGAGCGGCTCTGGCCGCGCCAGATGTCATCTCAGATGTATGGCCGGTGGTCTGGGTCATGTCCAAATCCTTGGTATGGGGCGAAGTGCAGCAGCAAATGCGCGCTTCTTCCTATGCAAGCCCCCCGGCAGGGTCAACGGCTAGAACGCCGCCAAACCCCGCCAGAGGGCCGTAGCCACACATAGCGCGGGCCGAAACCCGCCTTTTGTCCACAACAATTGCCCGGCCAAACGGGTTTGCCGTGACAATAAGGCCATAATCCTCAGATTGCTGCAACGCCGGGCGAATTCCCCCCTGCAAGAGGCGTTCCCTTTACTGCTGCAAAATGTTTATCTGCGCCGCAATAATTTGGTTTACCGGGATAGGGTCCTGATAATGAAAAAATTGATCGCCGCATTGGTTCTGTCGCTGCAGGCGCTAGCCATTGGCTTTGTCGTGCCCGCGCAGGCACAGCAAAACACGCAGGAAACCGTCTGGATCCAGGTGGCCGCGCGGCCCTCTCTGGCTTCGGCCAGCGCAGAGGCGCGCGCAATCGCCGCCAGACTGCCGGATGTGGCCGGGTTTTCCCTGGGCGGCGGCTGGTACGGGGTGCTGATTGGCCCCTATACTCGCGAAGATGCGAATCGCGTGCTGCAGGTCTATCGCTCTGAAGGGCAGATCCCGCGCGACAGTTTCATCGCCTTTCCCGCCAACCTGCGCACCCAGTTCTATCCGCTGGGCGAAGATGCCGCCCAAACGAATGCAGTACCAGCAGATCCTGCACCGCAAACAGCGGAAACAGCGGCCACGGCACCAACCAGCCCAGAGGCCGACCAGGCCCCCGAAACCGCGCCTCTTGTCATTGCGGACCCTGCGCCAACCCTGCCCGACGAAACCCCGGCACAGGCGCGGCGCAGTGAAAGCCTCCTCAGCAGGGACGAGCGGAAAGATCTGCAAACCGCCCTCAAGGCGGCCGGGTTTTACACCTCTGCCATCGATGGCGCCTTTGGTCGCGGCACCCGCAGTTCCATGGCAGACTGGCAGGTCTCGAACGGCTATGAGGCGACAGGTGTGCTGACCACCGCGCAGCGCCAGGCGTTGATGGATGAATATAACGCACCGCTGATTTCGGTTGGCATGCGCCGGATTACCGATGAACAGGCTGGCATTTCGCTGGAGATTCCCGCCGCAGAGGTAGCGTTTGCCCGCTACGAGCCGCCCTTTGCTCATTACGACAGTTCTGGCGATCTGGGCCTGCGGGTTCTGCTAATTAGCCAGCGTGGCGACAAGCGCACGCTCTATGGTCTTTATGATATCATGCAGACACTGGAAATCGTGCCGCTGGAAGGCCCGCGTTCGCGCAGCGGCGACAGCTTTACCCTGGAAGGGCGCAACAGCCGCTTTACCTCCTTCACCCAGGCCAGCCTGAAGAATGGTGAAATCAAGGGCTTTACCCTGATCTGGCCCGCCAACGACGAGGCCCGCCGCAGCCGGGTTCTGGCCGCCATGCAGGACAGCTTTGAACGCCGTGACGGCGTTTTGGATGATGCCGCCGGCGCCGATATTCAACAGGATATCGACCTGCTGTCCGGCCTGGAAATCCGCAAACCCAAGATGTCGCGCTCTGGCTTTTTTGTCAGCTCCGATGGCGCGGTTGTGACCACATCTGATGTGGTGCAGGGCTGCACCCGCGTGACGCTGGATCATGGCTACACGGCAGAGGTGCTTGCGCGTGATAGCAAAAATGGCCTAGCCATCCTGCGCCCCGCACAGGCGCTGGCCCCCATGGCCGTGGCAGAGCTTAGCGGCCACAGCCCGCGCCTGCAGTCCGATATTGCGGTCTCTGGCTTCTCCTACGAGGGGGTTCTGGGCGCACCAAGCCTCACTTGGGGTAAGCTGGCGGATGTGAAAAGCCTGGATGGCAATCCCGATGTCGCCCGGCTTGAGCTGACAGCGCAGAGCGGCGATGCCGGGGGACCGGTTGTCGATGCCTCGGGTGCCGTACTGGGCATGCTGCTGCCGCAGGCGGCCGATGATCGCCAACTGCCCGACGGCGTCAGCTTTGCGGTGAATGCTGCGGCCATCCGCAGCGCGCTCGACAACGCCGGGCTAAGCGTCCAGACCCAACCTGCAGGCGCGGATCTGACCAATCAGGCGCTGACCCGTCGCGCCACAGGCATGACCGTTCTGGTCAGCTGCTGGGACTAACCCCAGTTCAACCAGCCAAGATCGCGGCGCCTGTTACTGGGCCGCAATCCAGAACAAATACAAAAAGACGCCGGTGGGAAACCACCGGCGTCTTTTTATTCGATACGGATGCGAGCCTTGGGACCGCGCTGTTCCCTGTGCTCCGGTCGGGTGGCCGTTCAATAGGGATGGATGCGGCCATCCCAGGTGTGAAAACATCCCGTCGTCCCGAGGGTCAGCACCTCGACTTCTTCAATCAGGCCCCTGGCTGCATCTTCCACGCAGATATCGCCTTGGTCGCCGCCCATATCGGTGCGCACCCAGCCCGGGTGATAGATCCCAACGGCAATGCCCTTGGGGCGCAGATCCGTGGCCAGATTGCGACCCACATTCAACGCCGCCGCCTTGGAGGCCCGATAGGCATAGCTGCCGCCGGGTGCGCGCGCGTGGCTGGCCATCTGCGAAGAGATAATAGCAATCTTGGGCGCATCCGCTTGCCGCAGGTTGGGCAGCAGCGCCTGCACCGTCAAAAAGACTCCGGTGACATTCACCGCCAGGCTCTGGCTCCAGATTTCGGCGGTATAGTCTTCCAGCGCCATCCCTTTATCGAGATAGACACCTGCGTTGCACACCAAGAGATCAACAGGGCGCCCCTCCAGTTCGCTGGCAAATCGAGCCTGTGCGGCGGGATCGGTCACATCCAGCTGGGCAGGGCCAGAGCCATCTCGCGATGTGCCGGTCACCTCATGACCCTGGCTGCTCAGCTGAGTGGCCATTTCAAGGCCAATGCCACGGTTGGCGCCGGTAATCACAATATGCATGGGATCTTGCCTCGTAAATCTGTGTTCGCTGGTCTAATTTGTCTTCCGATTGCGCCCAAAGGGCAACGGCAAAACCGGAATACCTTCCTCGATCAAGGCCTTGGCCTCCTCTGGCTTGGCCTCACCATAGATGGCGCGTTCCGGCGTATCTCCCAGATGCATCGCCCGCGCTTCGCTGGCAAAATCCTTGCCCACATAGTCAGAGTTTGCCTCGACCTGACGGCGCAGAACACGCAGGGCACGCTGCAGTTCTGCGGCCTGCCCCTCTGCCGGGGCGCTCAGCGCGCCAGGCCCGGCGACAGGACCGCCCCGGGTGCCATGGCTGATCGCTGGGTCAACCTTTGCAGTGGGCATCGCGGCGGCCACCGGGCTATGCGGGCTGCTGCCCGCGCCCTGCTGACAGAGATCCGACACAGTACTGCCCTGCTCTGGTTCACCAATACCTGAAACCGCCTTGCGCCCGGTGCGCACCCGCGGTGCCATGATGGCCTTTTCGACCTTGGCACTGCCACAAAAGGAACAGGTCACCAGCCCGGCAGAGGCCAGTTTATCAAAGGCAGAGGCCGACTGGAACCAGCTGTCAAAGCTGTGACCTTCGGCGCATTTCAGGCTGTAGTTTATCATTCTCTTACTCGTAGCAGGCTTTGCTGATTAGCGGGGCAGTAAATTCAAAATCAAGAGGAAAAATGGCCCTCCTGCAGGGGAACAGCACCTGTATTCAGCTTTCGCCGTCAGGATGCATCGGCGATCACAGGGCGCAAAGACACGGGGCCAGCGGGTCACGGGGCCAGCGGCAGGTGACTGACAAATCCCTCCAGCACCTGCGCCTCGGGTAGCCCCGCGTCAATCGCAAGGCGGCGCAGGCCAAAATGGACCAGGGCCACCTCGTGATAATAGCCCGAATAGACATAGTTCGCCGTCGCCCCGGCAGCTGCACCCAAAACAGGCACCGATTGCGCTGCCAGCTTGTGCCCCAGTGCAGTGGCCAGACGGGGGGCCACAGTGCCGATCAGCTGATTGATCGCCTGGCCAGACAGACTCAGACGGAGCGAGAAAAAGGCCGTTTCAGCCCCATCATCATGCGCCAATGGCCCGGCAGAAGCAAAGACCCGCATACAGTCAAACATCACGCTTTGCGCATCAGGGTCGAACCCTTCGGATGCGGCGGCATCTTGAATTGTGCGCAATAAAAACGCGGTCGTCGCCGGCAGTTCCACCAGCGCCCCCGGCAGCCCAGCAGCGCCGCCCGCTGCCCCCATGGCCGTACTGACCAAACGATTGACCCTGGGCGTTTGCCCCGGCATCACCCGGCGGGACTGACGTGCCGCCTGCATGGCCAGATGCAACGCCTGATGGGTCGACTGCTCCAACTGCCCGCGCAGCCCAGCTGGCAACCGCGCCAACAGACTTTCGACCCGACCGCCCAGCAAATTGAGAAGATTAACCCCAAGGCCACTTGCCGCTTGGTAGCGCTGCGCGAGGGCCGCAAGCTCGGCCTCAAACTCGGCCCCTGTCAGGCTGCGCCGATCTGTCAGTATCTCAGTCATCCTGCCGCACTCCTTTAAGAAAAGATTGGCCCGCAGGGCACGGGTTTCAAGGCCTGGACAGGGGGGCGCCAGCGGCTTCCCAGCGAACCACCCGCCCGGAAACCCCCTGCCAGGCCCCCGGATCCGTAGCCAAGCCCAGCACCCGATCCGGGTTGGTCGGCGGCGGCATTTCGACCCCCGCAAGGCGGCGAAACCCAAAGCGCTGGTAGTAGGGCGCGTCGCCGACCAGCATCACCCGCTGCCAGCCATGCTCTGCCGCCTTGGCCAGACTGTCACGAATAAGAGAGCCACCAAGCCCCTCTCCCTGGTGGGTGGGATGGACCGCAACCGGCCCGAGCAGCAGCGCGGTGACACGGGTATTCGGCGCATCTTCGGCATTGGTGGCTTGCCGGGCAACAGCCTGGGAATCGCAAACCTGGGGCACCGGGTCACAGCATTCAATATGGACAGGCCAGAACCGGATCGCGCCCGCCAGAATACCCAGTTCATCACGGGCCACCTGGCTCAACCCCGGCACCGGGGGCACATCATCGCGCAGGCGGTAAGACGACAGCGCCTCGCGCCCCGGCGCAAAGCACAGGTCATAAAGCGCCTCGACCTCCCAGCGATCATCAGGTTGCTCTGCCATCAGTTCGATCACGCCACTTGACCTCCGCGCGCTTGCCCGCACCTCTCGGGGCTGGAATTCGCCCTAGCACGGGCGTAAGTCTGGAGCAAACAATTGGAGACGCGTCATGTTCTATCGCCCCGAAGACGGCCACGGGCTGCCCCACAACCCCTTTAACGCGTTGATCACGCCGCGCCCGATCGGCTGGATCTCTTCACGCGCCGCCGACGGACAGGACAATCTGGCGCCCTACTCCTTTTTCAATGGCGTTGCCTATACGCCGCCGCAGGTGATGTTTGCCTCGACCGGCAGCAAGGACGACCAGCCCGGCACCAAGGACAGCCTGGCAAATATCGAGGAAACCGGCGTCTTTTGCGTCAACATTGTCGCCTACGAAATGCGCGACGCGATGAATACCACCTCTCAGGCGCTGGCCAAAGAGGTGGACGAATTCGACCATGCCGGCCTCACGGCTGTAGACTGCGACACGATTGACTGCGCCAGAATCGCCGACGCCCCAGCGGCGCTGGAATGCAGGCTCACCCAGATCGTCACCCTGCCGGGCGCGGCCAACCGGGTCGCCTTTGGCGAGGTCACCGGCATTCATCTGCGCGACGACTGCCTGCGCGATGGCATCTTTGATGTGACCACATTCCAACCGCTGGCCCGGATGGGCTATCGTGACTATAGCGTGATCCGAGAGGTCTTCTCACTGGCACGCCCTGATGACTAAGGATTTCTGATGCCCCTGCCCAACCCGGCCCTGCGCAACCCGATTGTCTTGCCAGATGGCCAGCCCCATGCCGGAACAGTCATGCTGTCGCGTGTGATTTCGCACCCCAATATCCAGATTGGGGACTATAGCTATGCCTCCGATTTTCAGCCACCGCGGGATTGGGCCAGCCATCTTGCCCCCTATCTCTTTGCCGGCGCGCGTGAACGGCTGGTGATTGGCCGGTTTTGCCAGATCGCTCATGGCGTACGCTTTATCACCGCCTCTGCCAATCACGCCCAAGAGGGGATCAGCTGCTATCCCTTCCCGGTGTTTGATCCGGCCCAGATGGCCGATTTTCAGCCAGATATCCGCGACACGCTAATCGGGCATGACGTCTGGATTGGCTATGGCGCGATGATCCTGCCCGGGGCCCGGATCGGCGATGGCGCCATCATCGGCGCGGGCGCGGTCGTGCGCGGCACCATACCGCCCTATGCGATTGTGACAGGCAACCCCGCCATTGTTGCCCGCTTTCGCTTTCCAAAACCGCAGATCGCGCGGCTGCTGTCGCTGAAATGGTGGCACTGGCCACAAGAGCTGCTGGCGCGCGCCGAACCGGCCCTGCTGTCGGGTGATCTGGAAATGCTGGAAAGCCTCGCCCCCGACTGACCCGCCCCCCCCGCGCCACCCCTGACCTGCTGCTTCGGAGCCATCCTCGTCTTGCCCAAAGCAGTGCAGATCGGCGTCCGAAGTGCAGGCCAAATCGCCGAGGCTCCGCGCCCCATCGGGGCGGGGATGCGGCTATTATGCTTGTCGCGCCGGGCACCGATCTGCCAGGCATAGGCAAGAAAAGAGGAGAGGCCGCAAGCAGCAGATGCTGCTTGGGTGAATCCGAGCCCCCAAACAAACAAAACAGCCGCGCCCCGTCAGGGGCGCGACCGCATAACAAACTGGCCGGGTGGCCGCTGGATCAGTGACCGCCCAGAATGCCGGTTTTCACCGAATAATCCACCGCGACCTGATATTCAGGATCATCATCACTATCGATCATCAGATGGCCGGCCTTAGCCAGCAACTCATGACAATCCCGGCTGAGGTGGCGCAGCATCAAGGTCTTGCCTGCCGCCTCATATTTGCCGGCGATGGCCTCGATTGCCTGCAACGCGGACTGGTCCACAACCCGGCTGCGTTCAAACTCGACAATCACCTTGTCGGGGTCATTTTCCACGTCGAACAGCTCGATGAAGCCATCGGTAGAGCCAAAGAACAGCGGCCCTTCGATCTCATAGACCTTGGCGCCTTCCTCACTTTCGGATTCGCGGGTAATGGCATGAATACGGCGTGCATTGTTCCAGGCATAGGCCAGCGCCGAGACGATCACCCCAACCACAACCGCAATGGCGAGGTCACTCATTACGGTGACGACAGTCACCAGGACAATCACAAAGGCATCCATCGGCGGGACTTTGGTCATGATTTTCAAGCTGTTCCAGGCAAAGGTGCCAATCACCACCATGAACATCACACCGACCAGCGCCGCCAGCGGGATCTGCTCGATCAGTGGCGAGGCCACGACAATGAACAACAACAGGCAGAGCGCGGCCACAATACCGGCAATCCGGGTCCGGCCACCCGATTTCACATTGATCATCGACTGACCAATCATGGCGCAACCACCCATGCCGCCAAAGAAGCCGGTGATCACATTTGCGGTGCCCTGGGCGATGCATTCCTGACTGGCGCCGCCCCGCTTGCCCGTGATTTCCCCCACCAGGTTCAGCGTCAGCAGGCTCTCGATCAGGCCAATGGCGGCCAGGATCACCGCATAGGGCAGGATGATCTTCAGTGTTTCCAGATTGAACGGTGCCAGCATATCCCCGTAGATGCCCAGCCCTTGGCCAAAGGGATTATGCAGCGAGGGCAAGGCCCCCTTGATCGACGCCATATCCCCCACCCGCGGCACATCCAAGCCAAAGATGATCACAATACCGGCCACGATACCAATCCCGGCCAGCGGCGCGGGAATGATCGAGGTGATCTTGGGCGTGGCCCAGATGATTGCCATGGTCAGCCCTACCAGCCCCAGCATCAACATCAACGACAGGCCAGACAGCCACTCGGCGCCACCACTGCCGGGCACCTTGAACTGCGTCATCTGCGCCAGGAAAATCACGATCGCCAGACCATTCACAAAGCCCAGCATCACCGGATGCGGCACCAGACGGATGAATTTCCCCCAATGCATCACCCCGGCGATCAGCTGCAAAATGCCCATTAGAACCACGGTGGCAAAAAGATATTCAACCCCGTGCTGGGCCACCAGCGCCACCATGACCACGGCCAGCGCACCGGTGGCGCCAGAAATCATCCCCGGGCGCCCGCCAATCAAGGCTGTTACCAGCCCAACCATAAACGCCGCATAAAGCCCAACCAGAGGGTGCACCCCGGCGACAAAGGCAAAGGCCACCGCTTCGGGCACCAGGGCCAGCGAGACTGTGAAACCCGACAAGATCTCGGTGCGCACCCGAGCAACGGACCAGCCTTCGTCCTGCATGATTGAAAGGTTCGGCGGGGATATATGATTGGCCAGCAGGGCCATGGCGGCGCGTCTCATGGGGGATACCTGTGATTGGAGGAGCTTTGTTCGCTGCCCGCCCCTAGCGGAATTTCGCCAATGGCACAAGGGCTGGGGCCGCTGGTGGCGACCTGGCCGATCAGATCGGCCAGGCCAAGACACTGGTCTGAACACTGGCCACAGCAGCTGCCGCAAAATACAGCCCCAGCCCAAAGCTGACATGGGTCAGTAAACTGCGTCGACGCGCGGCCCAGGGGTTGGGCAGTTTGCGCGCCGCAAGCCCCAGCCCAAGCCCCGGCTGCAGGGTTGTCATAGGGATCACCACGGTCAGCGCACCAAAACCAAGGCACGCCAGCAGCTGCGGCTCTGCCAATGCCGCACGCCCCAGCAGCAGCCACATCGCCCCCGCCAGCCCAACGCCGACAACATAGTGAAACAGCCAGCCCAGGGCCCGGTCAAAGGACTGCGCCGGGGCGGTCTTTGGGTCCTTCAGCACCCAGTGGCCCTGCGCAACCTGTCCCAGCCAGCGCCCCACCAGGGCCCAATCCATGGATTTCTCGTGCAACAGGCGACTGCGCAGCACGTTACAGAGATCCATAAACCCCGTCGCGATAAGCCCCACCAACAAAATGCGCCCCATTTCCAGATAAAACCCGCTCATCCAAAACTCCTTTTCTTGACGGATGATTGTAACAGGTGTCTTGTTTGCAAATTAAAGCGAGCTTGAGGTCAAGATGAAATCGATGGATATCGCCGATGTGGCTGCACGGGCTGGTCTGAAGCCCTCTGCCCTGCGCTATTATGAAGAGCTGGGCCTGATTGCCGCCGACAGCCGCAAGGGGCTGCGTCGGCAATATGATGCCTCGGTGCTGGACCGTCTGGCATTGATCGCCATGGGGCAGCGGGCCGGGTTCTCGCTGAGTGATATTGCCAACATCTTTGGCCCAGCCAGTGCGGCGCAGGCGGACTTTACCCTTGATCGGGACCGCTTGCTCAGCCGCGCAAAGGAAGTTGACCAGCGCATACGCGAACTGACCATCCTGTCGCGTGCCCTACGTCATGTCGCCCGCTGCAAGGCGCCGCGCCATTCCCAATGCCCGACCTTTCGCAAGATGATGGACAGCACCCTGCTGCAGCCCGATCGCAGCCCCCCATAGGCCGCGCCACCACGGACCGCCAGCCATCCGACACAGTGGCCGCTGCAGTTGTCAAACCCCCGCCAGACAGGCACAAATCAACGGGCACAACAGCAAAGCCCCACCCCGGCAGGCAGAGCAAAAACCAACCAAATACAACAGGAGCAAGACGCGTGACACAGGATACCATGATCGCCGTGATCGGCGGATCCGGCATTTATGAAATCGACGGGCTGCAGGATGCCAGCTGGACCTCGGTTGAAACCCCCTGGGGCGCACCCTCGGATCAGATCCTCACCGGGCAGCTGGACGGGGTAAAAATGGCCTTTTTACCCCGTCATGGACGCGGCCATGTGCATTCGCCAACCGAAGTTCCCTACCGCGCCAATATCGACGCGCTGAAACGGCTTGGGGTGACGGATGTGTTTTCTGTTTCCGCCTGCGGCTCCTTCCGCGAGCAAATGGCGCCGGGGGATTTTGTCATCGTCGATCAATTCATTGATCGGACCTTTGCCCGCGAGAAGAGCTTCTTTGGTACCGGCTGCGTCGCCCATGTAAGCGTCGCCCATCCCACCTGTGCCCGCCTGTCCGATGCGGCCGAACAGGCCGCCCGCGCGGCAGGCGTAACGGTGCATCGCGGCGGTACCTATCTCTGCATGGAGGGGCCGCAGTTCTCGTCGATAGCAGAATCCAAAATCTACCGCGAAAGCTGGGACTGTGATGTGATTGGCATGACAAACATGCCCGAGGCCAAGCTCGCACGTGAGGCCGAACTATGCTATGCCTCCATCGCCATGGTTACCGATTACGACAGCTGGCACCCTGATCACGGGGCTGTCGATATCAGCGACATTCTGGCCACGCTACAGGGCAATTCCAGCCATGCCCGCGCGCTGGTGCGTCACCTGCCCGCGCTCTTGGGGGCAACACGCGCCCCCTGCCCGCAGGGCTGCGACCGGGCGCTGGAATTCGCCGTGATGACCGCCCCCGAAAAACGCGATCCGGCCTTGCTGGCAAAATTGGATGCGGTGGCGGGCCGGGTGCTGGGCTGACCAACACCAACAGGCAGCTTTTTGCAACTGGGGGCAGACCATTTGGCCTGCCCCCTTTTTATTTCGCCGCCCGCACCTTCATTAGACAGGTAGCTTCACGGCGTCGTGATACGACGCATTCATAGTTATCAAACAAATTTGAGAGAGCACCACATGCGCCAAAATGGATTGGATATTGCACGGTTTCTAGCCTATTGCGGCATGGTTCTGGTGAATTTCAGGATTGCAGCGCAGGTCACTGCTGGGCCGGATTTTGCCTCGCTGCTGACCAATAACCTAGAGGGCCGTGCCGCGGCGCTTTTTGTTGTACTGGCCGGAATTGGCCTGACCATGGGCACAAGCAGAAAACGCGAAATCCTGGCACGGGCCGGGGTTCTCTTTGCGCTGGGGCTCTTGAACCTGCAGGTGTTCGAGGCGGATATTCTGCATTTCTATGCGCTGTATTTTCTGCTCGCCCTGCCCTTTGTGAACGCCGCCCCCCGCCACCTGCTGGCCGCCGCGCTTGGCGCTGTAGTGATTGGCCTTCTGGGACTGTTCCTGCTGGACTATGAGGCGCATTGGGATTGGAATAACCTGAGCTACGCCGAGTTCTGGACCTTGGAAGGATTTCTGCGCCACGCCTTCTTCAATGGCTGGCACCCGGTTTTTCCCTGGGTCAGCTTTGTCTTTATTGGTATGTGGATCGGGCGGCAGGATCTGGGGCAAAAAGCAGTTCAGAACCGGCTGGTCCTCTGGGGGGGCGCCTGCGCCCTGCTCGCCAGCCTTCCCGGCCAGATGATACAAGTTCCGGATCTGGCCGCAGTTCTCGGCACCGCGTCGCTACCGCCGGGGCCGTTCTACATCCTCGCGGCCAGCGGCAGTGCCGCACTGATCCTGGGCCTTGTGCTGCGCGTCACCCCAACGCTGGATCGGCTTGGCCTGGGCGAATGGCTGGCCGCGCCGGGACGGATCGCGCTGAGCCTCTATATTGCGCATATACTGGTGGGCATGGGCACGCTGGAGGCCCTAGGGCAGCTGGATGGCAGTCTCACCCCGCAACAGATTCTTGGCTACAGCCTTGGCTTCTGTGCGCTCTCCATGCTGGTGAGCTGGCTTTGGGCCCTCATTGCCAGACGCGGCCCGCTGGAAAGCCTGATGCGCCTGACAACCCGGGTATTTCGGTGACCCGATGGGGATGCGCCGCACCCCGCCCCCTTGCGTGCATCCGCCACATCAGCCAAACCCTGTTGGCCTGAAGGCGCGCCCTACGATACCATCTGCCAATAACAGAAAGCCGAACCATGCCAAAGAAGACAGCCGTCAAAGACTATATCCGCACCATTGTTGATTTCCCCCACGAGGGCATCATGTTCCGCGATGTCACCACGCTCTTTGCTGATCCGCGTGGCTTTCGCATGGCCATCGACCAGATGCTGCACCCCTATGCCGGTGAGCGGATAGACAAGGTCGTCGGGCTTGAGGCGCGGGGCTTTATCATGGGAGGAGCCATTGCTCACCAGCTCAGCGTCGGTTTTGTGCCCATCCGCAAAAAGGGCAAGCTGCCGGGCCGCACCATTAGCCAAGACTACAAGCTGGAATACGGCGAAGCCATCGTCGAGATCCATGAAGATGCCATTCAGCCAGGCGAAAAGGTTCTCGTGGTTGATGACCTCCTGGCCACGGGCGGCACCGCCTCTGCCGGGATCAAACTGATCGAGCGCTTGGGCGGGGAAATCATTTCCTGCTCCTTTATCGTTGATCTGCCCGATCTAGGTGGCCGCAAGGTTCTGGAAAACATGGGAATGGATGTGCACGTCTTATGCGAATTCGAGGGCGAGTAACCTCACATCCCTGTCCCTGACGCAGCGGTGCCCTCCCGCCCGTCAGGCCTCCATCAACATGGAGAACTTCCCGTTGGGCATGGCCTTTATGGCTGGAACAGCCATAAAGGCGCGCCGCGCGGATGCGCGGCGCCGGGCCCAAGTGGCCATCCTTCCTCAGGAAGAGTACGGGCTACGCGGGAGCCCCCCTTTGCTGCCTCGCAGGGCCGTATCAAACGCGCTACAGTGGCAGAACCGCACCGGGGTTCATGATCCCATTGGGGTCCAGCGCCTGTTTGATCGCCTGCATCGCTGCCAGTTTCACCGGATCGCCATAGCGCTGCAGGTCGGCAACTTTCATCCGGCCGACCCCATGTTCGGCACTGAAAGAACCGCCCCGTTCCTGCACCAGATCATGCACCCTGCGTTTGACAGCTGCGGCAAGATGTTCGTAGTCTGCGCGCGATTTTCCTAGGCCCGGAAAGACGTTATAGTGCAGGTTCCCATCGCCGAGATGCCCAAAGCAGTTGACCCGCATATCCCCCTCGCCCAGGGCGGAAATTGCCGCACCGCCGGCCTGGATGAAATCAGGGATCTGCGAAATCGGAACCGAAATGTCATGGCTGGAAATCGAGCCGACCATGCGGTTGGCCTCGGGTATCTGTTCCCGCATCGCCCAGAGCGCCTGCGCCTGGGTTTGCGATTGCGCGATTACCCCGTCCTCGGTCAGCCCCGCCTCTAGCGCCGCTTCAAACAGGTCTGTGAGAGCCGCAACCGGATCTTGCCCGCGCGACAACCCCAGATCGATCAGCACCGACCAGGTGGGCGGCTCGGCAAAGGGTTGGCGTAGCTGTGGCAGGTGCTCTGCCAGAAAGGCCAGCCCCTGCTGGTGCATCAGCTCAAAGGCGCTCACCCCCTCGCCCAGGCGATCACGCGCCAGGGCCAACAGGGCAATGGCGGCCTCAGGCGTTGGCACAACAAAGACCGCAACTCCCTGCCGGGCCGGGATTGGCGCCAGCTTAACTGTGGCTGCGGTGATCACGCCCAAAGTCCCCTCGGCGCCGATCAGCAGGTTGCGCAGATCATAGCCGGTATTGTCCTTGCGCAGGCGGCTCAGCCCGTTCCAGATCTCGCCATTTGGCAACACGGCCTCAAGCCCGAGACAGAGATCACGGGCATTGCCATAGCGCAGCACATTGACCCCGCCGGCATTGGTGGCCAGGTTGCCGCCGATCTGCGCCGTGCCTTCGGCTGCCAGAGACAGCGGAAACAGCCGGTCCTGCGCCAGGGCTGCCTGTTGCACATCGGCCAAAATGGCACCGGCTTCGGCCACCAGAACGTTTTCCTGTGGATAGACAGCCCGGATGCGCGCCATGCGTTCCAGCGAGATCAACAAGGGCGCAGCCCCGTCGGGCATGACCTGTCCGCCAACCAACCCGGTGCCGCCACCATAGGGCACCACCGGCACACGGGCGTTATTGGCAGCGCGCACAAGGGTGGCAACCTGGTCGGTGCAGGTCGGCTTGGCCAGCAGCCCCACCTGCCCCTGATAGCGGCCACGTGGCTCTTCCAGATATCGCGGTTCACATGGGCACAGCACCCCCTCTGGCAGCGCAGCAGAGAGGGTAGCAGCAAAGACAGCATCAGCGGATTTATATGTCATCCCCCTGCATCCCCAATCCGGCGCCCGATGGCAAGCCTCTTGGCCCAGATCATGGGCAACTCGGCCCGGCAGCTGTGCGATTTCACCGGGTGGCTGCAAACCCACTCAACCGACCTGGGTTCGCCCCCGGCGATCATGACGCAGCGCCGCGTACAATACATGGGTGCGCCAGCGCCCGGCAATCTGCAAATAGGACTGCGCCACGCCTTCGTATTTAAAGCCGGATTTTTCCAGCAACCCGCGCGAGGCGGTGTTTTCAGGCAGGCAGGCCGCCTCGATCCGGCTCAGATCGAGCTTGCCATAGGCATAGTGCACCACAGTGCCTATGGCTTCACGCATGTAGCCCTGTCGGCCAAAGGGCTGACCCGTCCAATATCCCAGCGTTCCCGCCATCGCCGGTCCACGCCGGATATTGTCCAGGGTGATCGCCCCGACGATCACCTGATCTTCGCGCCGGATCAGAAACAGTGGCAGCGCCGTTCCAGAAGAGATCGAGCGCTGCGCCCAATAGACCCGATTGGTAAAGGATTTGCGCCCCAAATGATCCGCCGCCCAGGCTGGCTCCCAGGGGGTAAGATAGGCCTGACTTTTCAACCGCAGCGCTGCCCAGGGCTGAAAATCCGAATGCACCGGCGGGCGCAGCGTCAGGCGCTCTGTTTCAAGTCGGAGTTTGCGACGGCTCAGCAGCATCAGGCGATACGACGCGCCTGCAGCGCGGCAAGGCTGGGGGCGCCCGAAACCGGACCATAGAGCGCCATGGCTGCGGGGGCGCGCAGGGCAAGCCCTTCGGCCATCTGGCGCACATCCTCGGTGGTGACCGCATCAATCAGGGCGACAGTTTCCTCCAGCGGCGGCACCCGTTCCCAGATCTGCACCAGACGCGCCAGACGTTCAGCCCGGTTGGTCGGGCTTTCCAGCCCCATCAGCATGCCTGCCTTCATCTGGGCACGGGCGCGTTCAACCTCGGCGTCACTCATATCCTGGGCTGCACGCTTCATCTCATCAATGGTGATATGCGCCAGTTCTTCCAGCTGATCGCCCGCAGTCCCCGCATAGATCGTGGTGCTGCCGGTATCAGCATAAGCGCCGGCCTGGGCAAAAATGCTATAACACAGCCCGCGTTTCTCGCGCACCTCCTGGAACAGGCGGCTGGACATGCCCCCGCCCATAACACCGGCATAGATCTGCGCCGTATAGATCGCATCGTCCCGATAGCCTGGGCTTTCAAAAGACAGGGCAAAATGTGCCTGCTCCAACTCTTTTGTATGGCGTGACTCGCCGCCAGTAAAATGGGCCGGTTCCATCACCCGGCTGGGACGGGACACCATATCGCCAAACAGATCTTCGGCCAATTTCACCAGAGTGGCATGATCCACAGCGCCAGCAGCAGAAAGGATCATCTGCTCTGGCCCGTAGTGTTCATCAACAAACTGCGTCAGGTCTTCGCGACTAAAGGCACTGACCCGTTCTGCCGGACCAAGGATACTGCGCCCCAGGGGCTGGTTGTGATAGCTTTCTTCCTGCAGCCAGTCAAAGATCACATCATCCGGCGTATCCAGCGCCTGGCCGATCTCTTGCAGGATCACGCCGCGCTCTACCTCGATTTCGCGCGGATCAAACACCGGGTTGCGCAGGATATCAGCCAGAACATCCAGCGCCAGCGGCACATCATCCTTCAGCACCCGCGCATAATAGGCCGTGACCTCGCGGCTGGTATAAGCGTTGATGTAGCCACCGACATCTTCCACCGCCTCGGCGATCTGCAACGCAGACCGCCGCTTGGTGCCCTTGAACGCCATATGTTCAAGGAAATGGGCGATACCGTTTTGCTCCAGCCGCTCGTTGCGCCCGCCAGCTGTGACCCAGATCCCGATAGAGGCGGATTGCAGCCCTGGCATGGACTCCGTCACCAGACGGAAGCCATTGGCAAGTTGATGTTGCTGGACGCTCACTGTTTGTTTCTCACTCTGTGATGTTCTTTCTGATATGGGATTCGATGGCGCCAAGGTCATTGGCGATCTGGCTGACCCGTTCGTCGCGTTCAAACAGATCCGCCATCCGTTCAGGCAGGGCCGGATGAAGGCCAGAGGCCTCTTTGACGGCGGCAGGGAATTTGGCGGGATGGGCGGTGGCTAGGGTAATCATCGGCACCTCGGATTCGCGCTGCTCGGCAGCGACCTTGACCGCCACGGCACCATGCGGACACAGCAACTCTCCTGAGGCGGCAAGTTCAGACTTGATCGTCTCCAGGGTTTCTGCCTCGGAGGCGCGACCCGATTTATAGGTCTCGGACAGGGCCTGCATGGCCCCCTGGCTCACCTCAAATCCGCCCGACTTCAGCTCTTCCATCAACTGCGCCACCGCGCCTGCGTCCTTGTTATAGGCAAAATACAGGGCGCGTTCAAAGTTTGACGAGACCTGAATATCCATCGACGGAGAGATCGAGGGCACGGTGTCACCCTTGTGATAGCCGGCCCCGCTCAGGCAGCGGTGCAGAATATCGTTCTGATTGGTGGCAACCACCAGATCCTTGACCGGCAGGCCCATTTGCTTGGCGATATAGCCGGCGAAGACATCCCCAAAATTGCCAGTGGGCACGGTAAAGCTCACCTCGCGGGCGGGCGCGCCAAGGCTGACGGCAGAAGAGAAGTAATAGACCACCTGCGCCAGCACCCGGGCGATATTGATCGAATTCACCCCGGCGAGCTTCACCCCGTCGCGGAACTCAAAATCATTGAACATATCTTTGACGCGCGCCTGGCAATCGTCAAAATCGCCGTCCAGCGCCAGAGCATGGACGTTCTTGTCGGCAGGCGTGGTCATCTGGCGCCGCTGCACCTCGGACACGCGACCATGCGGATAGAGAATAAAGACATCAACATTGCTGAGGCCGCGAAAGGCCTCCATCGCGGCGGACCCGGTATCGCCCGAGGTCGCCCCGGCAATGGTCACCCGCTCGCCGCGCCGTTCCAGCGCCACCTGAAACAGCTGGCCAATCAACTGCATGGCAAAGTCCTTGAAGGCCAGCGTCGGGCCATGGAACAGCTCTAGCAGGAAATGGTTCGGGGCCAGCTGTTTCAGCGGCGCGCGGGCGCGGTGGTCGAACCCGGCATAGGCCCGCGCAATGATGCCACGGAACTCTTCATCTGTAAAACAGTCGCCCAGGAAGGGGCGCATCACCCGAAAGGCGGTTTCCTCATAGGAAAGCCCGGCAAGGGCTGCGATCTCTGCCTGGCTCATCTGTGGGATTTCGGCTGGCACATACAACCCGCCATCACGGGCCAGCCCGGTCAGCATCGCGTCTTCGAATGACAGTTCGGGCGCCAGGCCACGGGTAGAGACATATTTCATCGCTTCAACCTTCTGATTTAGCGTTTGAGCGCCATAGGAAAGAGGCGGTCATCGCGGCCCAGATGAAGGCCAGCGAAAACCAGGTGATCGCATATTGCAAGTGGTCATTGGGAATCAAGGCGGTGCCCACCGGCATCAACCGGATAGCGCTGTGCTCTGGCGGAGCCTCGCGCAGCA
The DNA here is from genome assembly GCF_021228235.1 of Pseudophaeobacter flagellatus. Classification (GTDB taxonomy): domain Bacteria; phylum Pseudomonadota; class Alphaproteobacteria; order Rhodobacterales; family Rhodobacteraceae; genus Pseudophaeobacter; species Pseudophaeobacter flagellatus. The sequence goes on along the minus strand of NZ_JAJQRG010000005.1, from coordinate 130,491 downwards.
CCAGCAACACAGGCGCGCTGTTCAGCGCCTCGGCCATTTGGGCCACATCCCGGCTATACCAGATATTGGCCTCCAGCTCAGGTGCAGGGGTGAAATCATCGGTGTCATCCGGCCAGTGCAGGTTGCCCACCAAGGCCGCAGCGCCAATGGGGCGTGCCTTGGTCTTGGCGCTGGCGGGCACATAGCCGCGATCCAGCATCACTCGACGGCCATCACTGGTGACAAAGGGCGCAATGATCCGATAGCCCGCGCCCAGATCCTTGATACTGGTAAAGACATGCAACTCGCCCGGCAGGATTTCCCCCTCCAACCGCACCGGCAGGTATTTATCGCGGGCCTCATTCACATCGGCAGGCAGGGCCACCGGATCCGCCGCAATACGGGTTTCAATCTGGTCCAGGACCGCCTCTTTCCAGGCCAGGCGCTGCATCTGCCAGATGCCCAGACTCAGCAAGGCCGCCAGGCCAAGCCCGCCAATGACGGAAAGAAAAACCAATCGCTGCATGTCAGTCCTGTTGCCATAAAAAACAGCGCATGAGTTTCCCCATGCGCTGTGCTTGATACGGTCTGTTGCCGGGTTTTAAAACCTCAAACATGTACCCGGTACATTCGACCGGGTACAGCTGCCAGATTACATGACAGGGGCACCCCAGAGGTAGACGGCAAAGAACAGGAACAGCCAGACAACATCGACAAAGTGCCAGTACCAGGCTGCGGCTTCAAAACCGACGTGCTGTTCAGGGGTGAAATCGCCCTTCATCGCCCGGATCAGACAGACGGTAAGGAAAATGGTGCCCAGCAGAACGTGGAAGCCATGGAAGCCCGTCGCCATGAAGAAGTTCGAGTAGAATTCATCCTCGCCAAACTTCCAGCCCTCATGCGCCAGCAGTTCATAATATTCATAGGCCTGCAACAGGGTAAAGAAGACGCCCAGAACGATGCCGATGGCCAGGCCCTGTACCAGTGACTTGCGGTCATTGTCATGCACCAGCGCATGGTGCGCCCAGGTAACGGCACAGCCCGAAAGCAGCAGCACCAGCGTGTTCATCAGCGGCAGATGGAACGCATCCACAGCATGGATCGCAGGGGCAACATATTCAGTGCCGACATAGGTCTCCATCGGGTAGATCGCATGTTTGAAGAACGACCAGAACCAGGCAAAGAAGAACATGACTTCGGACATCACAAACAGGATGAAGCCGTAGCGCAGACCAATCCGTACCACTGGGGCATGATCGCCCTCGCGGGCCTCTACGACCATTTTGGACCACCAGTCAAAGGCCGTGTACAGGACGGCAACCAAGCCGATCCAGAACATCCAGGCAGTGATGCCGTGCATCCAGAGAACTGCCCCAAAGAGCATGATGAAGCCACCAACAGCCGCCATAAGCGGCAAAATCGATGGAGGCAGAATGTGAAAATCGTGATTTTTAGCGTGCGCCATTTAAGTGTCCCTCACCCATCGGCCTGGTTCGTGGTAAGATCTGCCCCGGTGTTTTCCCCGGTCTCGAGGGCGGCATAGCCCTCGGGCAGATCGATTTCATAAAACGTGTACGAAAGCGTGATCGTATGCACGAATTTTCCGTCCCGGTCGGTAACAATTTCCGGGTCGACAAAGAAGGTTACGGGCATTTCCACCCGTTCCCCCGGTTGCAGCACCTGCTCGGTAAAGCAGAAGCAGTCGATTTTTTCAAAGAACGCACCTGCGGAATAGGGCGTCACATTGTAAGAGGCCTGGCCTGCGATAGGCCGGTCCGTTGGATTATAGGCTTCATAGAATGCCAGGCCGGTTTCACCGATCTGGATCTCCATTTCGCGCTGCACGGGTTTGAATTCCCAGGCAAAGTCGCGCGCCTTGGAGGCGTCAAAACGCACCGTAACGGTATCGTTCAAGATGGTGTCAGAACCGCGCGCGGCCACACCTGTGACACCACCAAAGCCCGTGACCCGGCAGAACCAGTCATAAAACGGCACCGAAGCCCAGGAGAGAGCGCCCATGGTGATAACAACGGCCACCAGTTGCAGAACCGTCTTTTGTGGACCCTGCATCGCCATCAGTCCTGTGCACCCTGTTCCTGCGGAAACTGAAACCCGTTCGAGGTCACCTTGACCATGGTCAGGGCCAGCACCAGCACCACAAAACTGCCCAACAAAAGGCCCACGCCCATATTGCGGCCAAAGCGGCGTTTGTGAAGGTCGTGTTCTTTATTCAAAGCCATTTTACCAGCCTCCCAGTCCATAGGGTTTCAGGCTTGCTTCCACCAGAATGGCACCAAAGTGCAAAAACAGATAGAGCAAGGACAGCTTAAAGAAGCCGCGCTCTGCCTTGAAGTTATCGGCTTCAGAGTTGTCTTCGTTGCGGCGGGAAATTTTCCAGGCACCCAGCAGGAACAGCGCGTTCATCACCACTGAGACGGCCAGATAGATCGGTCCGCCAATGCCGGAAAACGCGGTACCAACGGCCAGAACAGCCAGCAGGATCGTATAGACGAGAATATGAACCCGTGTAGAGCGGCGCCCATGGGTCACCGTCAGCATCGGCACACCTGCATCATCGTAATCCGAACGCATGAATAGGGCCAGCGCCCAGAAATGCGGCGGCGTCCACATGAAGGTCAGGGCAAACATCAGCCAGGGCTCGACCGACATGCTGCCAGTGGCCGCGATCCAGCCGATAACGGGTGGAAAGGCCCCCGCAGCGCCACCGATCACGATGTTCTGTGGCGTCACCCGCTTCAGCCACATGGTATAGACCACCACGTAGAAAAAGATGGTAAAGGCCAGAAAGGCCCCGGCCAGCACATTGGTTGCCAGTGCCAGCATGATCACCGACAGCCCCGACAGCGCCAGTCCCAAGCTAAGCGCTTCGCCGGCTTCAACCTTGCCCGCCGGAATGGGGCGCGATTTGGTGCGCTTCATCACCCGGTCGATATCGGCATCCCACCACATGTTCAGCGCGCCAGAGGCCCCGCCACCAATGGCGATGAACAAGACAGCACAAAAGCCGATCACCGGATGCACGCCAACCGGCGCCGCCAGCAGGCCGACAAAGGCGGTAAAGACCACCAGTGACATGACCCGTGGTTTCAGCAGCGCGAAATAGTCGCCAAAGCTGGCCTCGTCTTCGCGGGACGTGCTGCTGGCATTGATGCTTGCGTCGCTCATCATTGACCCTTTTGTCGACAAGAAATGCGCAGCGATCTGCGCATTTCTTTGAGTTTCCACCCTATTTCAGCCCGCCTTCACGCGCCAAAACGAGATATCATCGGCTACCGCTTCAGTTGGAAGCGACCAGATAAGATTGGGGCAGACCGGCATATTCGTCGATCGCGCCTTTCAGCCATGCGTCATAAGCCTCTTGGCTGACCACTTTGACGGTGATCGGCATATAGGCGTGGTCCTTACCACAGAGTTCGGAACACTGACCAAAGTAGATGCCTTCTTTTTCAGCCTTGAACCACAGCTCCGCCAGACGGCCGGGAACCGCATCCTGCTTCACGCCGAAGGCAGGAATTGTCCAGGAGTGGATCACATCCGCGCCTGTCACCTGCATTACGATGGTCTTGCCGACGGGCACAACAACCGAAGTGTCGGTGGCCAGCAGATATTCATCTTCGGCAAAGCCGTTTTCAGCCAATTTTTCCTTGGGCAACAGGAAGCTCTCAAAGCCAAACTCGTGGTCTACATATTCATAGCCCCAGTACCACTGATACCCGGTCACCTTGATTGTGATGTCGCCTTCAGGGATTTCCTGCTGGCGAAACAGTTCGGGCAGCGAGAAAGAACCAATGAACACAAGCACCAGAATGGGGATCAGGGTCCAGGCGATTTCGATCGGGGTGTTGTGGGTAAAGCTCGCCGATTCTGGGTTGGCACGGCGGTTGAACCGCACAATAGCGTAGAGCATCAGCCCAGCGACAAAGAGGCAAACGACGGTGATGATGATAAGAATCATCCAGTCGAGTTGGTGGATGCCTTCGGCAAGTTCAGTTCCCGCCGGTTGGAAGTTCAGGCCGCCATTTGTCGGCTTACCAATAGTTTCCAATCCTTCTTGCGCGACGGCTGGAAGACTGGAAAGGCCAGCAAAAAGGCCCGAAAGCATCAAAGCATTCTTCATATCATGTCCTGATCTTTATTGATCGTGTTGTTCCTACAGCCGATCACGCCCGCAGAAATGATGATTCCACAAAACGCGTCTGACCCGTTGTCTTTGATGCTGCTTAAAATCATATTCAGGCGTACAGATAAAGAGGCAGGCAAGCGTCAAAGCGTCGCTTTCTTGATTTAGATCAAAAAACCCGAGGTCCGTGACATGGAAAACCCAGCCTTTCGACCCTTTGAAACCCTTCTCCCCGAGGATGAGGCGCTGCCCATCCTGCGGAAGACCCTCGCTGGGGCCGATGATGGCGAGATTTTTGTCGAGCGCCACAAGTCCGAAGCCTTGATGTTTGATGATGGCAGGCTGCGCAGCGCCAGCTATGATGCCGCCGAAGGCTTTGGGCTCAGGGCGGTGAACGGCGAAGTCGCAGGCTATGCCCATTCGACCGATGTATCGATTGCCGCCCTGAAACGCGCGGCACAGACCGCGCAGCTGGCGGTTGGCAGTGGCGGCGGTACCTATGCCGATGCCCCGAAACCCACCAATACCAAGCTCTACGGCGATGCCGACCCGATTGGCGATCACGCCTTCCCCGTCAAGGTCGAAACCCTGCGCGAAATTGATGCCTTTGCCCGCGATCTGGATCCACGGGTGGTGCAGGTCTCGGCCTCGATTGCCGCCTCTCTGCAGGAAATTGAAATTCTGCGCGCCGATGGCGTGCGCGTGCGCGACACCCGGCCGATGACCCGGCTGAACATTTCGGTGATTGTCGAACAGGACGGGCGGCGCGAAAGCGGCTCGGCCGGGGGCGGTGGTCGCATCGGCCTGGATGGACTGATCGATCCCGCCGCCTGGGGGGCCAAAGCCAAAGAGGCCCTGCGGATTGCCCTGGTCAACCTAGAGGCCGTCCCAGCCCCAGCCGGAGCGATGGAAGTCGTGCTTGGGCCCGGCTGGCCGGGAATTTTGCTGCACGAAGCCATTGGCCATGGGCTGGAAGGTGATTTCAATCGCAAGGGCAGTTCCGCCTTTGCGGGCCTGATGGGCCAGCGCATCGCCGCCCCCGGCGTCACCGTTCTGGACGATGGCACCATCGCCGACCGGCGCGGCTCCATCACAGTGGATGACGAAGGCACCCCTTCGCAAAAGACCACCCTGATCGAAGATGGCATCCTTGTCGGCTTTATGCAGGACCGCCAGAATGCCCGCCTGATGGGGGGGGAATCAACCGGGAATGGCCGCCGCCAGAGTTATGCCCATGCGCCGATGCCCCGGATGACCAATACCTACATGCTGGGCGGCAACAGCGATCCCAGCGATCTGATCGGCGATATCAAGGATGGCATCTGGGCCGTTGGCTTTGGTGGTGGCCAGGTTGACATCACCAATGGCAAATTTGTCTTCTCCTGCACCGAGGCCTATCGGGTGGAAAACGGCAAGATCGGTGCGCCCGTCAAGGGCGCGACGCTGATTGGCGACGGTGCCACCGCGCTGAAACAAATTCGCGCCCTCGGCAATGACATGGCGCTGGATCCCGGCATGGGCAACTGTGGCAAGGCAGGGCAATGGGTGCCCGTTGGCGTTGGCCAGCCCAGCGTATTGATGGGCGGCTTGACGGTTGGCGGGTCTGCCACCTAAGAGAATCCCTTCGGAAGAAGGTCAGAATTCCATCGCATATTTCCGCCCCCCAGCGGCCCAAGACCAGAAAACGCGTCCATTGTGGTTGCGTTTTTTTGTGTTTTTAACGCCTCATAAGGGGAAAAGTAGGGCAGACTTGTTGCGGCGAATCCAACATTTCACGTTGGATTTCAAGGCCCTGCTGCATCACAACGGAGGTGACTGGAATGCATGACGTCTTTATCAAAAAACTTTGGATAACTTGCAGACATTCACGCCCTGTTAACCATTGCAGGGGTATTTTATTAACAGCAAATAGACGGAGCTGCGGATGACTGAAGAAGCACATTCTTCCACTCACCCCCCACTCCCACCCACCACGGAAGAAACTTTGTTTTCCAGGCTTCGTCTTTTGCGCTCTCGACGCGTAGGGCCGGTAAACTTTTACCGCCTACTATCAGAGTATGGTTCAGCGCAGAACGCGCTGGAAGCGTTGCCTAAAATGGCACGTGCTGCCGGGTTCACAGGGTATGAAACATGTCCTGAACCAGCAGTAGCCAAAGAACTATCAACCGCAAAAGCCGCCAAAGCGCGGCTTTTGTGCTTTGATGACCCCCTTTATCCTGCCCCCCTGTCGCAGCTTGGGTCTGCCCCGCCACTGATTTGGGCGATTGGTGATCTGCATCTGCTGACCCGGCCGATGATTGCCATTGTCGGCGCCCGCAATGCCTCGTCCCTCGGGACGCGCATGGCGCGCAGCCTTGCCAAGGACCTGGGGGCGGCCGGCTATGCGGTCGTTTCCGGACTGGCGCGCGGCATTGACACCGCGGCGCATCTTGCCAGCCTCGACAGTGGCACAATCGCGGTGCTCGCCGGGGGATGTGATGTGATCTACCCGCCGCAAAACACCTCGCTGGCTGAAAATATTGCCGCCAAGGGGCTGATCCTGTCGGAACAACCCATGGGCCAGACGCCCCAGGCCCGGCATTTCCCCGCCCGCAATCGTATTATCGCCGGTCTTTCCCTGGCGGTGATCGTGGTCGAAGCCGCCGGCCGATCTGGTAGCCTGATCACCGCACGCGACGCGCTGGATCTTGGCCGCGATGTACTGGCGGTGCCCGGCCACCCCTTTGATGCCCGCGCCTATGGCTGCAATGCTCTGATCCGCGATGGGGCCATTCTGGTGCGCAACGCCGAGGATGTGATTGCGGCCTTGCCGCCGCTTGGCTCTGATATGCAGCCCAGCCTGCCCGAAGCACCGGTTGCGCAAGCCGCCGCTGACCTGTTTCCGCCAGACACTGCCCCGCCTGCACGCCGCCACAAGGCCCAAGACAGGTTGGGCCAGCCTTCCGCGCTCAGCCAGGCACTGTCAAACCTGCCCGCCGCCGCGCCCGAGATCCGCAGCCTGCAAGAAACCGCAGCGTTGCATCAACAAATTCTGGCCCGCCTTGGGCCCAGCCCCACCGCCTCGGAACAAGTCATGCGAGATCTGAAGGTTTCGCCCCAGACCTTTTCCCCCGCGATCACTGAGCTGGAGCTGGAAGGCAAGATCGAACGTTTCCCAGGTGGGTTCCTGGCCCGCCATGGCACCAAGCCCTAAACGCGGCGCCCCACCGTCATCGCGCCCGCCGCCGCGCGGGACCGGGGCCCAGACTGGCACCGAGATCTGGCGCAGGCCAATCCGCCGAAAACCGGTCGGGAACCCACCCGAAATTATGATCCGCTTGCCCGCAGATTCACCCTCTGCTTCCGGCGTCTGGGCTACGTCCAATGCTCTCTCATTGACATTCTCCCCTTGCGCCGCTGAACTTGCGCAGCCATAGAACGCCCGTTAGTGCACATAAGAGGCCAAAGAATTACATGCCAGTTGTTGTTGTCGAATCCCCGGCCAAAGCCAAAACTATCAATAAGTATCTGGGCTCGGACTACACAGTTCTGGCCTCCTATGGCCATGTGCGTGACCTGCCCGCAAAGAATGGATCAGTTGATACCGACAACGACTTTGAGATGACATGGGAGATTGGCAATGACAGCCGCAAACATGTCAAAGCCATCGCCGATGCGCTGAAAGAAGACAACGAACTGATTCTCGCAACTGACCCTGACCGCGAAGGCGAGGCGATCAGCTGGCACCTGCAACAGGCGCTGACCAAGCGGCGATCAATCAAAAAGGACACCCCCGTAAGCCGGGTGACCTTTAACGCCATCACCAAAGAGGCGGTGGCCGAAGCCATGCGCAACCCGCGCCAGGTGGATATGCCCCTGGTTGAGGCCTATCTGGCGCGCCGCGCGCTGGACTATCTTGTTGGCTTCAACCTTTCGCCAGTTTTGTGGCGCAAATTGCCCGGTGCCCGATCTGCGGGGCGGGTGCAATCGGTCTGTCTGCGCCTGATTGTTGAGCGCGAGATGGAGATTGAAGCCTTCAATCCGCAGGAATATTGGTCGGTCAAGGCCAACCTCGCCACCCCGCGCGGCCAGGAATTCGAAGCCCGGCTTACGGTTCTGGGGGGCGACAAGCTCGACAAATACAGCCTGGCCAATTCCACTGCAGCCGAACTGGCCGTGCAGGCGGTGTCTAGCCGCGACATGGTGGCCCAATCGGTCGAAGCCAAGCCAGCCGCGCGCAATCCGTCTGCGCCTTTCATGACCTCGACCCTGCAGCAGGAAGCCAGTCGCAAGTTCGGCATGGGGGCTAAACAGTGCATGAACACAGCACAGCGGCTCTATGAGGCGGGCTATATCACCTATATGCGGACAGACGGCATCGACATGGCGCCCGAAGCGGTCCAGGAAGCACGCGCTGAAATTGCAACCCGCTATGGTGCCGAATATGTGCCCAGCAGCCCGCGCATCTACAAGAACAAGGCCAAGAACGCGCAAGAGGCGCACGAATGTATCCGCCCCACCGAAATGAGCCGCGATGCCAAGGGCCTGAAGGTATCGGAAGACGACCAGCGCAAGCTCTATGATCTGATCTGGAAGCGGACCCTCGCCTGCCAGATGGAAGGCGCACGTCTGGAACGGACCACGGTTGATCTGGGCTCGGACGATGGCCAGGTGGTGCTGCGCGCCACAGGTCAGGTGATGCTGTTTGACGGCTTCCTTCGGGTCTACGAGGAAGGCCGCGACGATGTCGTCGACGAGGACGACAAGCGTCTGCCGCAGATCATGCAGGGCGAAGCGATGAAGTTTTCCGCCACCATGGGGCCACAGGCCGACAAGGCTGGCAAAGACGCCTCAATCCTGTCGGACAATGCGGCGGTTCTGGGCCTGCAGCACCACACGCAACCGCCGCCCCGCTTTACCGAGGCGACTTTGGTCAAGCGCATGGAAGAGCTGGGCATTGGTCGCCCCTCTACCTATGCCTCTGTGATCACCACGATCCAGGATCGCGAATATGTCCGCAAGGACAAGAACCGTCTCTACCCCGAAGACAAGGGGCGCATTGTCACCATCTTCCTGCTGAACTTTTTCCGCACCTATGTGGGCTATGAGTTCACCGCCAATCTGGAAGGCGAACTGGATGACGTCAGCGCCGGCGGGCGCGACTACAAAGACATCCTGAGCAAATTCTGGCGCGATTTCTCCGCTGCGATTTCAGAAACCTCGGATCTGCGGATCTCGGAAGTGCTGGATGTGCTGGACGAAACCCTGGCGCCGCAACTGTACCCACCGCGCGACGATGGTACCGACCCCCGTATCTGCCCAAAATGCGGCCAGGGGCAGCTGCACCTGAAGACTTCGCGTACCGGCGGGTTTGTCGGCTGCGGCAACTATCCCGAATGCGTTTATACCCGCCCCATTTCAGGCGAAGGCGCCGAGGGCTATGAACGGATTCTGGGCGAGGATGATGGCGATGAAATCCATCTGAAATCCGGCCGGTTTGGCCCCTATGTCCAGCGCGGTGAGGCCACGCCCGAAAACAAAAAACCACCGCGCTCTTCGCTGCCCAAGCAGGGCAAAGATTTCCTACCGGGCTGGGGACCGAATGAGGTCACGCTGGAACAGGCTGTCACCCTACTGACACTGCCGCGTGATATTGGCCCTCACCCCGAAGGCGGTGTCATTTCATCAAATCTCGGGCGGTTTGGCCCCTATATCATGCACCAGCTGCCGGATGAGGAAAAACCGGTCTATGCCAATCTGAAAGAGACGCTGGACGTTTTTGAAATCGGCATGAACCGGGCGATGGAGATGATCACCGAGAAGCGCAACAACCCGGGGCGCGGGCGCCGGACTGCTGCCAAGGCTCTGCGGGAATTGGGCAACCACCCGGACGGTGGCGCGATAAACATCATGGACGGCCGCTACGGCCCCTATGTGAAATGGGAAAAGATCAATGCCACGATCCCGAAAGAGGTCGAGGTCAAAGATGTGACCATGGAACAGGCGCTGGAATGGATCGCAGAAAAGGCAGGCAAATCCGGCACCAAGAAAAAGGCACCGGCCAAGAAGAAAGCCCCTGCGAAAAAAACCGTGGCAAAAAAGCCAGCAGCCAAAAAGGCCGGCACCAAGAAAACCACCGCAGCCCCAAAGGCACTGGCACAAAAGGCTGACGGCACAAAAGGCTGATAGCGACGCCTAAGCCAGTGTTTGGGCCCGCCATCAGCGTATCCGCCCTAGTCATCAGCGGAGCGCTCCCGCCCGGATCTGGTGATCCATTGGATCCCCCTCTCCCGTTGGGCCCAGCGCCGCGCCTTTGGCGCGGCGCGTTTGCTGTATGTCCACCGTGACCTTCCAACTCAAGACTGCGCCCACAGGTTCGCGCGGCTGCGCCGGGCACAGCCCGGCGCCCGGCCCAAGGGTTGTCGGGGTTTTGGGTACCAAAACACCACAAATGCGCGGGAGCCTCCCCCCCTGGCCCTGGCGCTCCGTAGTAATACGCGCGGGTCTCGGTATTATTGACTCTGGGCCGTCTTGGCACCAGAACCAAGCCCAACTGGCAGTTGATGGGAGAACTCGATGAAAAAGATCTATTCCAACGCCGCCGAAGCCCTCGATGGGGTGCTTCATGACGGCATGTTCATTGCGGCAGGCGGCTTTGGCCTCTGCGGCATTCCCGAGCTTCTGCTCGATGCAATCAAGGAGGCAGGCACCAAGGATCTGACCTTTGCCTCCAACAACGCGGGCGTTGATGACTTTGGCATTGGCATCCTGCTGCAGACCAAGCAGGTCAAAAAGATGATTTCATCCTATGTGGGTGAAAACGCTGAATTCATGCGCCAGTATCTGAGCGGCGAACTGGAGCTGGAGTTCAATCCCCAAGGCACCCTGGCCGAGCGCATGCGTGCAGGCGGTGCGGGCATCCCAGGCTTTTACACCAAAACCGGTGTTGGCACGGTGATTGCCGACAACAAAGAGCACAAAGACTTCCCCACTGGCCCCGATGGCGCATCTGAGACCTATATCATGGAAGAAGGCATCTTTGCCGATCTGGCCATCATCAAGGCCTGGAAAGCAGATGCAACCGGCAACCTGGTGTTCCGCAAGACGGCGCGCAACTTCAATGCCCCTGCCGCCACCTGTGGCAAGATCTGTGTGGTCGAGGTGGAAGAGATCGTGCCAACTGGCTCGCTTGATCCAGACAGCATCCACCTGCCCGGCATCTATGTGCATCGCATCATCCAGGGTGATCACGAGAAACGCATCGAACAGCGCACAGTCCGCGCAAAACAGGAGGCTTGATCCATGGCATGGGACCGCAATCAAATGGCCGCCCGCGCAGCGCAGGAACTGCAGGATGGCTGGTATGTGAACCTCGGCATCGGCATTCCAACTCTGGTGTCCAACTACATTCCCGAAGGTGTCGAAGTGACCCTGCAATCGGAAAACGGTATGCTGGGCATGGGTCCCTTCCCCATTGATGGAGAAGAAGATGCCGATCTGATCAATGCTGGAAAGCAGACCATCACCGAGCTGCCGCAGACCGCCTATTTTGACTCGGCGCAGAGCTTTGCGATGATCCGTGGCGGCAAGATCGCCATGGCGATCCTGGGGGCGATGGAAGTGGCCGAGAACGGCGACCTGGCAAACTGGATGATCCCCGGCAAGCTGGTCAAAGGCATGGGCGGCGCCATGGATCTGGTTGCTGGTGTTGGCCGCGTTGTGGTGGTCATGGATCACACCAACAAACATGGCGACAGCAAGGTGCTGAAAGACTGCACCCTGCCTCTGACCGGCCAGAAAGTTGTGGATCGCATCATCACCAATCTTGGCGTGCTGGATGTGGTCGAAGGCGGCCTGAAGATCGTCGAATGCGCCGATGGAGTCTCCGAAGAAGAGCTGCGGGCCGCCACCCAGGCAACCATCGTCAACTGAAACCGGGAAGCGCTGATTTCCGCCGAGCTGGCCGCATTAAGTATCGGCTGCGGTGTTTTCAGACCTTACAGGCACTCCTTGGGTCCATCTGCCTGTGCAGTTGGGCCCTTTTTCACATCTGAACGGCCAAGTCATTGCACCGCCTTCGTGTTTCCAAATCCTGACCTCAACGTAAGGTCAACTGCCATTGGATCCAAAGGCCGGTCTGCGGCGCAAAACCAAGAATACCTGCGTCTTTTTTGATAACATAAAGACCATGTGCACAGATTGCTGCCACAAATACCTTGCCAAGCAGCACAGGTAGTTTATCCGATGGTCCACATTCCAACGATAATACGGCAGGCGCATGACAAACCCCAATGACCTTCCCAAACCGCAACCAACGGAGCGGTCTTCGCGCGATTGGGTGAAAATTCTGGCAAAGTACCGCGAGCCGAATGAACTACGCAGCAGCTTTGAGCTTGGTGTCAGTGCCATCCCGTTTGTCCTGCTTTGGGCCCTGGCATGGTGGGCCCTTTCGATCAGCTACTGGCTGACCTTTGGCATCTCGGTGCTGAATGCGGCCTTTTTACTGCGCCTGTTCACCATCCAGCATGATTGCGGCCATGGTGCCTTTTTCAAGAACCGTCGGCTGAGCGACTGGGTCGGGCGGGTGCTGGGGGTTCTGACTCTCACCCCCTATGACGTGTGGCGCCGCACCCATTCGGAACACCACAGCGCGGCGGGGAACCTAGACAAACGCGGCATGGGCGATGTGCATACGCTGACCGTGGCCGAATACCAGGCGCTGTCGCCCTTTGGCAAACTGCACTACCGGGTCTATCGCAGCCCCTTTACCCTGTTTGGCTTGGGGCCAAGCTATCTATTCCTGTTGCAGAACCGTATTCCGCTGGGGCTGATGAACAGCCTGCGCTACTGGACCAGCGCCATGGGCACCAATCTGGCCATCCTGGCAGCGCTGGCGGTGATCTGGTATTTTGGCGGGCTGCTGCCGCTGCTGCTGATCTTTCTGCCCTCGACCATTCTGGCCGCCACGGCCGGCGTTTGGCTGTTCTATGTCCAGCACCAGTTTGAAACCACCCACTGGGAATCTGCCGAAGACTGGCAGCTGCACGATGCGGCGCTGAATGGCAGCTCTTACTATGTGCTGCCAGCAGTGCTGCAATGGTTCTCTGCCAATATCGGCATTCACCAGGTGCATCACCTTTACAGCCGAATCCCGTTTTATCGCCTGACAGAGGTGATCCGCGATCATTCCGAACTGGGGATGAAGAACCGGCTCACCATCCGAGAAAGCCTGTCCTGTGCCCGGCTGCATCTCTGGGACGAAGATAGAAAACGCCTGTTGTCCTTCTCGCAAGCGCGTGCGCTCTACGGCTGAGCCGAGCAAAACCAATAGACGCGGGGCCATTGAGACTGGCTCCGCTCTCTCTGCCCGCTGCCCCGCAGACGCCTATTTCAATTGGCGAAAAACGCAGCCATCGGAAATCAACTCAGGTGGGGTCAGGCAAAGCGCCCGTGCCACCTGGTAGGCAGCCAGCACCTTGGGGACATAGTCGCGGGTCTCGGCAAAGGGCGGCACACCTTGATGCGCCCGTACTGCGCCCTCTCCGGCGTTGTAACCCGCCAGCGCCAGAACTGCATCCCCCGAGAATTCTTCCAGCAACCAATCCAGGTATTGAATCCCGCCGCTGATATTTTGCGCGGCGTTCAGCGCATCATCAACACCAAAGCGCGCAGCGGTATCCGGCATCAGCTGCATCAGCCCACTGGCGCCCGCTGTGCTCACCGCATCGCTTTCACCTGAGGATTCCACCGCGATCACCGCCAGGACCAGCGCGGGCGAGACCTTTGTCCCCGCCGAAGACAGCAGGATCGGCACCGCCTGCTCTTGTATGATCTGCTGCATCAGCTGCAGGCCTGGCGTCGAAACAGGCGTCGGCGCGCTCTGCAGGGCGGCCAGCGCGCTCTCTAGCCGATTGCGCTTCCCCTCGCCCTCTAGCCCGGCAGGGACCCTTTGCCAGAACCAGCCATAGCGGCCAACCTCTGCTGCGTCCCCTGCCGGACCGCTTGCGGTCTCTGGGCTGGTGACCGTATCTGCGGGCGCTGGCCCGGGCTCGGTAATCTGGATGGTGATCTTTGGTGGTGTGCCCGGCTTTGGCGCGGTGACACGCCGCGCTTCAAAACTGGGAAAAGGCGGCGGCGCCGATTTGGCGCGATCCGCCCCCCTGCCATTATCGGTGCCACTGCCAGTCGCGCCGCCACTTTGCTGGGCTGCGGCAGGTTCTGGAGCCTGGGCCAGGGCAAGAGCTACACATAGCACCTGCAGCCCCAATAATGGTCTCTTGGTCATATCCGTGCTCGCTCAAAGGGTCTTTTGCCCAGCAGACTCGCTGATCCCGGCGACAAAAGCCAGTTTTAGCGGGGAAAATCGGGCAAAATTGCCTTATTTCGCCCCTTATGCCCCTGAACGGCCTCTGAGATTGATAAAAGGTAAAGAAATAAAACCTACATTATCAATTAGTTAAAACTCCCCTTGCGGAAAAGTTAAATTTGGGCGGGGTTTTCCAGATTCCAGCCCAAATGCTGCCATGCTCTCCCGGCTATATATATTCATCCAAGCGACACAGGGTCGGTGAGAGAGAGAGACAGACCCTGAAACAACGTCGTCAGGACATCGAATATATTTAGTGATCCTTTGGAGGGACAACACAATGATCAAGTTCATCAAAAACTTCCGTAAAGACGACTCTGGCGCCGTGACTGTTGACTGGGTTGTTCTGACCGCTGCCGTTGCTGCCCTGGCCGGTGCCGCATACACTGCCATCGAATCCGCCACCGACACCGTTTCCGCCGACACCGCAACCTTCATCACCAGAACTGGTAGCAATACCGTTGGTGTGGATGGCGCGAATGCAACCGTGACGCCATAAGGTCTTGTCTCCTAGGCTATTGGCTTAGGCCTGCATAAGTTCCGAGGCCACGTCTTTTGCGAAGGACGTGGCCTCTTGTCCTAGGCTGAACGATTGCGAGGGTGCTATGAAAAAGTTCTGGTTGTTCATTGCCAGCGATGACGGCGCCGTAACCGTAGACTGGGTGGTAATGACCGCAGTTGTGGTTCTACTGGCTACCATTATCTACACAACGATGCCCACTGCGATCTCTACCGTAGCGGAGAATACTAAAATCTACCTGGAAAGCATCGATTTCTTCTGACGCCTCCGCCAGCCAGGCTAATGCAGAATGCAGAGCCTCCCCTGTTCCCACGACACAGCTCCGACCTTGCCAGGGAACTCTGGTCGGGTATGGACTAAAATTGAAAGGTCTCAACCATGCGCGCAGTGTTTGGATTAGTCCTGATTGTCGGGGTCGCCCTCGCCGGTGGCGCCGTGATGATGGCCAAGAACTACATCACCGCCTACCAGACTGAGCTTGCCCGGGAACGCGCCAATCGTGGCCAAGTGATCCCGACAACAGATGTATTTGTTGCCAACAAGCCCCTGAAATACGGCGAACGCCTGACAAAAGAGGCCGTGCGCAAGGTGCGCTGGCCCAGCGAATCCATCCCCGAGGGCGCCTTCACCTCGCTTGACGAGTTGTTTCCCCCGGCCAATCCCGGCGATCTGCGCGTTGTGCTGCGGACCATGGAAAAGGACGAGGCCCTGCTGACCGCCAAGCTGACCAAGCCTGGCCAGGGTGCCGGGATTACCTCGCAGTTGCGGCGCGGCATGCGCGCCTTTGCGATCAAGGTTGATGTGTCCTCTGGCGTTTCCGGCTTTTTGCGCCCCGGTGATCGTGTCGACGTTTACTGGACCGGGTCGGTACGCGGCCAAAGTGGTGGTGGCAATCAGGACATTACCCGACTGATTGAACCCAGCATTGAACTGATCGCCGTTGACCAAAGCGCAAGCTCTGAAACCAATGGTGCAACCATCGCCCGTACCGTGACCGTTGCGGTCCAGCCCGGACAGGTTGCGGCCCTGGCTCAGGCACAGACAACCGGACGGCTGTCGCTATCGCTAGTTGGGGCCGGTGACGATACCGTTGCTTCTGTCATAGAGGTGAACCAGCGCAGTCTTTTGGGGCTGGGCGAACGCCAGACACCAGAGCCGGTAGAGCAAAAACGCGTCTGTACCATCCGCACCCGGCGCGGCGCAGAGGTGGTCGAGATCCCGATCCCCTGCACCAACTGATCGGGACTGATGCCCCAGGGGCCACCATCTAGCCCCGGCAATAACTGATGTGTTCTCAACAAATTGCCCCATGTGCCGAGCCGCCCAGACAGGGGGGCTCGGTTTTGTCTGTTGCTGCCGACCCACAGCAAAGCCGCCTCAGAAGCCATTGATTCTTGCAATAATTCACGAATTGCAGCACAGTGCCTCACAACACCGGGCAAAAAGACCCGAAATCGAGGCGTGATCGGAAAGGCAGGTCACATGAAAATTCGTAGAATTATGACGGCGGCGCTCACTGGGCTTTCGCTGCTCTGCATGAATGCGCCAGATATGGCGCAGGCCAATGGGCTGCGGGTTGTCAAACGCGGCACCTCTGTCACCCTGGACGTACCAATGAACCGTGCGGTGGTGGTCGAAAGCGACGACCCCTTTGCCGAGCTGAGCATTGCCAACCCCAATATCGCCGATATCTCATCCCTATCGGATCGCACCATCTATGTGCTGGGCAAATCGCCGGGGTTGACGACGCTGACCCTGTTGGATGCCTCTGGTCAGTTGATCACCAATGTGAACGTACGGGTTGCGGCCGATGTGTCTGAATTCAAACAGCGCCTTGGCCAGATCCTGCCCGGTGAAAAGATCGAGGTCCGCACCGCCAATGACGGTATCGTGCTGTCCGGCAATGTCTCTAGCGCGGCCCGGCTGCAACGTGCCCTTGATCTGGCCGAACGCTATGCCCCTGAACGCGTCAGCAACCTGATGAGCGTCGGCGGTGTGCAGCAGGTTATGCTCAAGGTACGCTTTGCTGAAATGCAGCGCTCGGTCTCCAAGGCGCTGCATTCGTCAATCGCCCTAGGCAGCCAACACGGCAATACGGCTGGCGAGACCGGGCAATTTCTGGTTGGCAGTAATGGCCTCGGCAGCCCGCTCGAAGTCAAAGACGGCATTGCCGGTGCCCTGGCCTTTCAGTTTGGCATCGGATCCATGCAGGTCGGCCTGCTGCTGGAGGCTCTTGAGAAAAAGGGGGTGGTTCGCACCCTGGCCGAACCAAATCTCTCGGCCCTTTCAGGCCAGGAGGCCAAGTTTCTTGCGGGCGGTGAATATCCGATCCCGGTGGCACAAGAGGGCGGCACGTTTTCCATTGAATTCAAACCGTTTGGCATCGAGCTGAACTTTATTCCCCGTGTGGTTGATGGCGATCTGATCAACCTGGAACTCCGCGCGGCCGTTTCCGCCATCGACACCACCAATTCCGTCACCACCGGCGGGGTGGAAGTCAGCGCCTTTTCCCGGCGCGAAACCTCTACCACGGTTGAATTGCGCGACGGTGAAAGCTTTGCGGTGGCTGGTCTGGTGCAGGATGATTTCCTCGACAACAGCTCGCAGGTACCTTGGATTGGCGATGTGCCCATTCTTGGCAGCCTGTTCCGCAGCGCCGACTATCAGCGCAATCAGACCGAACTGGTGATCATTGTCAGCGCCCACCTGGTCACGCCCACCCGTGGCGAAGCCCTCAGCCTGCCGACCGATCGCATCAAGCCGCCAAGCGAGGCCGAACTGTTCCTGCTGGGCCGTACGGCCAATACACAGAAAGGCCCCGCCAGCGAAGTCGCCAGGCAAGACTTCAACGGCTCTTACGGCTATGTGATGGACTGATCTAAAGGATGACCGGGAAAATGATCAAAAGCATGACCCTCGTTGGGCTGGTTCTTAGCATCACAGCCTGCAGCTATAACCAAGCGGGAGAGACCTTGGATGAAAGCCTTCTGGGGGCCTCGACGCGCAATAACGCCGCGATGATGAGCGGCGAAAATGGCTATGCCATCCAACTGGCGACGCGCTTTGCCGAGGAAGTCCCAACCACCATCAACTTTGCTTTTGATGACGCCAGACTGGACGGCGAATCCCGCGCTGTTCTGGATCGTCAGGCCGGCTGGATCAAGCAATTTCCCGAAGTGCGCTTCCGCGTCTATGGTCATACCGATTCTGTTGGCAGCAGCAGCTACAACAAACGCCTGGGCCTGCGCCGCGCTCGCGCTGCCGTCAACCATCTGGTCAGCCGTGGCATCAGCCGCAATCGCCTAGAGGCCATGGTATCGCAGGGTGAAAGCCAGCCCCTGATCCTGACCCAACAGGCCGAGCGCCGCAATCGCCGCACAGTGACCGAGGTCAGCGGCTTCCTGAAGCGCCATCCTACGGTTTTGGACGGGAAATATGCGCAGATAGTCTACCGCGACTATGTGGCCAGCGCCGTGTCCACTACCACGCTCACGTCCAAGCAAGCACTGAGCGCCAACCTAGAATAGGTAAGGTTCCTTTAATAATTCCCTACATTTGGGGCTTTTTGGCCCCAATCTTGCCCAGATCTTCATCGACATTAAGCCTCAGAGGTAACCTGCGTTCCGTCTTACGTCAGGCTACTTTGAAACCAAGAGGATGATGTCGATGAGCAGTGAAGTATCACAAACAGAAACCCCTGCCATTGTCGCCTGCACCATCAGCCGCGACGTGCAGAACTTTGACCTCTTGATTGAAGATATGGAAGCGGCCCTGGGCGAGGCTTGGGGCGATCTGGGCTTTAACGAAACCCTAGCGTTCTTTGCCCAACCTGAAGCCGAAACGCTCGAATTTGTCGCCCTGGCGATGGATGGCGAAGACGAAGCTAACCTGGCCCAGATGGGAGAGATCATCAGCCAGGCCAAGGCGCGCGACATCAAGGTAATCCTGATCGCCGAAGAGGTCAGCCCAGCGGCGTTGCATACCCTGCTGCGCCAGGGGGCCGATGAATTTATCCCCTACCCGCTGCCGGAACGCGAATTACAGGCGGCAATTGACCGGCTGAGCACCCCTGAACCAGAGCCCGTCGCTGCAAGCACCCTGCACCCGCTGAAGAAAAATGCCCGCCGTGAAGGCGCGGTTGTCGTTTGCCATGGGCTGGCCGGGGGCACTGGTTCGACCACCCTGGCCGTGAACCTCGCCTGGGAACTGGCAGAAATGAGCACGCAGAAATCGCCTTCGGTCTGCCTGTTGGATTTCGATATGCAGCAAGGATCTGTATCCACCTATCTGGACCTGCCCCGCCGAGAGGTGGTGATGGAGATGTTCAACGAAACCGAAAACATGGATGCCGAAATGTTTGGCCAGGCCCTGTTGCCGTTTCAGGAAAAACTGCAGGTTCTGACCGCCCCCAGCGAAATGATTCCGCTCGAATACATCACAGTCGAAGATGTGGAACGCGTGGTGGAAATGGCCCGCAGCCATTTTGATTTTGTCGTCATTGATATGCCTCATACGCTGGTGCAATGGTCTGAAACCATCCTGCAGATGGCGCATGTATATTTCGCCCTGATCGAGCTGGACATGCGCTCTGCCCAGAACGCGCTGCGGCTGAAACGGGCACTGCAATCCGAAGGCCTACCTTTTGACAAGCTGCGCTTTGCCCTGAATCGGGCGCCAAAGTTCACCGATCTCAGCGGTAAAAGCCGGGTCAAACGGATGGCCGAAAGCCTGGACATTGCCATCGATCTGCAACTGCCCGATGGCGGCAAGCCCATCACCCAAAGCTGCGACCACGGGCTGCCGCTGGCCACATCCAACGCCAAGAACCCTCTGCGCAAAGAGATCGCCAAATTGGCGCGCTCTCTGCATGATCTGGGGGCCAGTGAGGCCGAGGCCGCCGCCTAGTTTCGAACCTCTGAAACGTCATAGAGCAACCTTGGGGGTCTCTCATGTTTTCCAAATACAAGAAGCCAATCGCAAAACCAAAAGCAGAAACCGCCAAACCAGCGGTCCCAGCCCCTGCCCCCGCGTCGGCTGACAGGCCAAGCGCCAGCCTGCGCCGCCCCACAACCGCGCGTATTGCCGCCGAGGCCACAGCCCAGGACAAGGAGCGCAAACGCCAGGAGCGACTGAGCGACATCAAGGTTCAACTCCACCGCGATCTTCTGGAAAACCTCAATCTGGCAGCCCTAGAAACCGCCCCCGAAGCAGAACTGCGCGGCGAGATATCGGCCATCGCCTCAGAGCTGCTTGAGGAAAAGGGCGTTGTACTCAACCGCGAAGACCGAATGACCCTGAACAAGGAACTCTACGACGAGGTTACCGGCCTTGGCCCGCTAGAGACCCTGCTGCAGGATGACACCGTCAGCGATATTCTTGTCAATGGTCCGCATCAGATCTTTATCGAGCGCAGCGGCAAACTGCAGCTGAGCAATATCGCCTTCAAGGATGAAAAGCACCTGATGCGGATCATCGACAAGATCGTCTCGGCCGTTGGTCGCCGGGTCGATGAAAGCCACCCTTATGTCGATGCCCGCCTTGCCGATGGTTCGCGTTTCAACGCTATGGTGCCCCCGGTCGCAGTGGATGGCTCGCTGGTTTCGATCCGGAAATTCAAAAAAGACAAGCTGGGCATTGATGACCTGGTTGAATTTGGCGCCTTCACCGAAGAAATGGCAGCCTATCTTCAGGCGGCCGTCTCTACCCGGCTCAATGTGATCGTCTCGGGCGGGACTGGCTCTGGTAAAACCACCACGCTGAACGCGCTATCATCGTTCATCGACAATTCAGAACGTATCCTCACCATCGAAGACACCGCCGAACTGCAGTTGCAACAGACCCATGTGGGCCGGATGGAAAGCCGCCCGCCCAATGTGGAAGGCAAGGGCGAAGTTTCCCCGCGCGACTGTCTGAAAAACGCCCTGCGGATGCGGCCTGATCGCATTATCGTTGGCGAAACCCGTGGCGAAGAAGTCATCGACATGCTGCAGGCGATGAACACCGGCCACGACGGGTCGATGACCACCATTCACGCCAACTCGGCGCGCGATGGGATTTCGCGACTGGAAAACATGATCGCCATGGCCGGCATGGAAATGCCAATCAAAGCAGTCCGCAGCCAGATCTCGTCAGCGGTGAACGTGATTGTACAGGCCTCGCGCCTGCAGGATGGCTCTCGCCGCATGACTTCGATCACCGAAATCACAGGCATGGAAGGCGATGTCATCTCGATGCAAGAGCTGTTCCGCTTTCAGCGCGTTGGCCTGACGCCGGATAACAAGATTATTGGCCATTTCACCGCCAGCGGTGTGCGCAGCCACTATTCCGAGCGCTTCCGTCTCTGGGGCTACGATCTGCCGCCGTCGATCTATGAACCCAGCCAAGTGGAGGTCTGAACATGCAACTGAGCGCAGAGCCGGTCATCTATCTATTGATCTTTGTTGGGGTGGTAGTGCTGGTTGAAGGCATCTACCTGGTGGCCTTTGGAAAATCCATCCGGCTGAACAATCAGGTCAACCGTCGCCTTGAAATGATGGAAAAGGGCAGTTCCCGCGAACAGGTGCTAGAGCAGCTGCGCAAAGAGATGGGGCAACATGGGAAATCCAAAACCATCCCGCTCTACTCCTTGCTGGCGGAACGGGCACAGAAGGCGGCAATTGCCTTTAGCCCCAAGCAACTGATGCTGATAATGGCGGGCCTTGCCACCTTTGCCTTTATCGGGCTGAGCATCGGCACCGGCACCCCCCTGCCCGCGCGGATCCTGGCCGCGATTGTCATCGGCATTGGCGGTGTGTTCTTCTGGGTCAACAAAAAAGCCTCTAAACGCATGAGCATGATTGAAGAGCAACTGCCCGACGCGGTTGAACTGATGGTGCGCAGCCTGCGCGTCGGCCATCCGTTCAATTCGACCGTGCAGATCGTCGCCAATGAGATCGAAGACCCGCTGGCCACCGAATTTGGCATCATCGCAGATGAAAGTACCTATGGCCGCGATATTGGCGAAGCCCTGAAGGAAATGGCCGAACGGCTTGATATTCAGGATCTGCGGTTTTTGTCGGTGGCAGTGACCATCCAGCAGCAATCGGGCGGCAACCTGGCCGAAGTTCTGGCCGGCCTGGCCAAGGTGATCCGGGCGCGGTTCCGGCTGTTTCGCCGGGTCAAGGCGATCACGGCCGAGGCCCAGTGGTCAGGAAAATTCCTGTCTGCCTTTCCCTTGCTGGCGCTGATTGCCACCCTGGTCAAGGATCCACACTACTACGACGGCGTCATGGATCACCCCTGGTTCATTCCTGCCTGTTTCTTTGTTGGGATCATGCTGACGATCAATCTGATTGTCATGCGCGTCCTAACCAACATCAAGGTATGAGGAGCACGACATGAGCATCCTGACCACAGCAGAGACCTTCCTGACCGACCAATTTGGCGCCTTTGGCCCGCTTTTGGTGCTGGGGGTACTGGGCGTGTTCATGGTTCTGCTGGCCGTTGTTTTGCTGCTGAACCAGCCCGAAGATCCACTCAGCAAGCTGCAGCGCGACATCGCCCCCGGCCCCCACAACAAGCCGCAAACAGAGCGCCTGCGCCAAAAAAACCGCAACGAGCAGCTACAAAAATTTGCCAGCTTCCTGGAGCCACAAAACGCCGAAGAGCTCTCAGCGATGGAGTTGAAGCTGCGCCAGGCGGGCTATGGCTCTAAGGATGCAGTGCGGGTGTTTCACTTCGCCCAGATGGCCCTGGGGTTGCTTGGTCTGGCGGCCGGACTGTTCTATGTCTATGTGCTGAACGCCGATTTCAAATTCGACACCCAGGCCATGGTATTGCGGATCATTGGCCCCGGTGGTGCGGGCTATCTGCTGCCGAAATACTGGGTCACCCGCCGCATTGCCGAGCGCAAGGAAGAAATCGAGTCCGGTTTCCCGGATTCGCTTGATATGATGCTGGTCTGCGTTGAAGCCGGTCAATCATTAGATCAATCCATCGTGCGCGTTGCTTCTGAATTGCAGGCCTCCTACCCGCAACTGGCCTTTGAATTTGAAATTGTCGCCCAGGAAATGAAGGCCGGCAAGGACAAAGAAAAGGTGCTGCGCGACATGGGCACCCGCTGTGGCGTGCAGGATATTTCTTCTTTTGTGACCGTGATGATCCAATCTGCAGCCTTTGGCACCTCGATCGCCGAAGCGCTGCGGGTCTATGCCTCCGAAATGCGAGATAAACGGGTCATGCGCGCCGAAGAGGCTGCAAATAAGTTGCCAGTGAAGATGACCATCGCCACAATGATGCTGACGGTGCCGCCGCTGCTGATAATTCTCGTTGGTCCGTCGATGCAAAATATTGCGAATATGGGCAACGCTGGCAACTGATGATGATGACATTCAAGCGGATCTTTTCCGTTTTCCGATATGGACCGCGCGCTGCCGCCCTTGCCTTTTGCTGGGTGGCAGTTGGCTGTTCCCCGGCTGCAATTTCCGAAAATACCTCTGACACCTGGGCCCCCGGCGTCGATACCCGACAAGAGGGCGAAGATCCGCTGGTGGTGGGGCATCGCCTGATGGCGGCCGAAGAATACGAACTGGCCCTGGATGCCTTTACGCGCGCCACGCTGGACCATGGGCTGACGCCGGAAATCCTGTCCAGCCTCGGCTCTGCCAATCTTGGGCTTCGGCGGTTGGGTCAGGCCGAAGACCTACTGCGACGCGCAGCCAAAGCCGCCCCTGACTGGGCTGCCCCGTACAATAATCTGGGGGTCGTGCTGCTTGAACGCGGTAAAACCGCCGAGGCGGTGCAGATTCTCAAGCGCGCCTATGCGCTCGACAATGGCGAAAGTGACGCAATTCGGGATAATTTGCGTCTGGCCCTCGAAAAATTTGAAAATACCCCCCATACTGTGCCGCAAAGCACCGAAAACAACATCTATAAGTTGGTGCAACAGGGCGGGGGAAGCTACGCAATTCGCAAAACCCCCGATCTCTAGAGGCAGAGAAGCAAAGGGACGCAAAATGCGCCACGTATTTCTAACATCTGCATGTCTGGCAGGCGCGCTGGCACTGTCAGCCTGCGAAAAAGATGCGGATGAAACCGTTGAACGCGCCTTTCAGGACGTCAATGTCATTGACGAAAGCAATCTCAACGACGTGATGATGACGGTGGCTGATCCCAATCAGGCGGTGAACTACTTCCGCGACACCGTCAAAGACAGCCCCGACAGGATCGACCTGCAGCGCGGCCTGGCCGTTTCGTTGATCCGTGCCAAGCGCAACACCGAAGCAGTGGCGGCCTGGAAAAAAGTAGTCGCTCTGCCAGAGGCAACCAACGATGATCATCTCGGCCTGGCCGATGCCCAGATCCGCACTGGCGACTGGGACGGCGCCAAGGTCGCATTGAACGCCATTCCGCCCACCCATGAAACCTACCAACGCTATCGCCTAGAGGCCATGGTGGCAGATGCCAATGAGGATTGGAAACGCGCCGACAGTTTTTATGAAATCGCCGCTGGCCTGACCACCAGACCCGCCAAGATCATGAACAACTGGGGATATTCCAAGCTGACCCGCGGCGACTACAGCGAAGCAGAGCGGCTGTTTGGCGAGGCCATCCATCAGGATCAAAGCCTGTTCACCGCAAAGAACAATCTGGTTCTGGCCCGCGGCGCACAGCGCAATTATGATCTGCCAGTGATGTCCATGACCCAGACCGAACAGGCCAAGTTGCTGCACACGCTGGCGCTTGCAGCGGTAAAACAGGGCGATGTAAAGACGGGCGAAGGCCTGCTGCGTCAGGCCGTGGCCACCCACCCGCAACACTTTGAGGCCGCAGCCAAGGCGCTGGACGCTCTGGAGAACGGCTGATCATGGTGGGGCTTGTCGGCTCGGCCGAAGTCGCCCGCTGGTTCCTGCCCTTTGTGCTGCCCCTGTGTTTTGCGGCCGCCTATACCGACCTGAGCATGATGCGCATCCCCAACTGGATCAATGACAGCCTCGGTGCGGTCTATGTAATCCTTGGGCTGTTCATCATGCCGACTTGGGCAGACTATGGCTGGCAATTGCTGCATCTGCCGATTGGCGTGGCGCTGGGGTTTGTGTTCTTTTCTGCCGGCGTCATGGGGGCAGGTGACGCCAAATTCATCGGCGCGGCTGCGCCGCTGGTTGTCCTGGCCGACCTTCCCGCCCTGATGATGATCTATTCTGCCAACCTGCTGGCCGCCTTTGCCACCCATCGCCTGACCAAATTCACCCCCCTGCGCAGCCTCGCCCCCACTTGGGGCAGTTGGAGCGCCGGCAAGAAATTCCCCATGGGCTTTAGCCTCGGCGGGACCCTGGCCATCTATCTGATCCTGGTGGCCAGTTTCGGGCAATAACGCTAGCCAGGGTTTCGCAAAAACTTGTGTCGGCAAAGTCGCCAAGAGCGCGCTATCGGAGCCTAAAAGCACAGGTCCAGGAACGGCGCATCAAGTTCCAAATGCAGCACTGTCATCGTAGCGATCGCCATTTGAAGCCCCCCTCGAAGGCAGTGATACGATGTTTCCAGGCTGGGTGCTGAACCTATCCACCTGCTGCGCCAGATTTGTTGCATCATTTGCCAGAATTTGGCTTGCTGCTGTGGTCTCTTCCACCATGGCTGCGTTTTGCTGCGTCACCGCATCCAGCTGGCTTACACCGGTATTGATTTCTTCCAGTGTTATCGATTGTTCCTGTGCACCACGGGCGATATCAGACACATGCCCTGAAATATTGCTGACATTGCTGATAATGGAATTCAGCTCAACTCCGGCTTTGCCAACCAGCTCCACCCCTTTGTTCACATGACCGGAACTTTCTGCGATTAGCTGTTTGATTTCTCCAGCAGCCTCCGTGGATCGTTGTGCCAAAGCCCGGACCTCCGAGGCAACCACGGCAAAACCACGTCCTGCTTCGCCTGCACGGGCCGCTTCGACCCCGGCGTTCAGGGCCAGAAGGTTTGTCTGGAAGGAAATATCGTCGATGACTGAAATGATATGAGAAATCTTGTCTGAGGATCCGCGGATATTATCCATTGCGACAATGGCATCTTGCACAACTTGATTGCTGCCTTTGGCGGCTGCTGTTGCAGCGGCAACAATATCTTCGACCTGCTTTGCACCCTCAGCTGCGGACCGTACGGTCGCTGTCAGTTCTTCAAGCGCTGCTGCGGTTTGTTCCAGGGTCGCCGCCTGTGTCTCGGTTCGGTTTGACAACTCCGAGGTTGATCCGTTGATTTCCTGAGCCGTGGCGGAAACTGCCACAGACACGGTTTTGACAGTCTCCATGGCCTCTGAAAGCTGTTTCATTGCTTGGTTCAGCGACCGGCCCAGAACACTTAGGTCCTCCAGACTAGAGATCTCAACGTGATGCGCTAGGTTCCCACTGGCCATTTCCGCCAAACCGCTGGCGATGTCCTCGGTATCTTTTCTACGTTGGGTTACATCGGTGGCCAGCTTGATGACATAGTCAACAGTTCCATCAGCCGCCAGAACAGGGGCGTAGGTTGCCTGGATCCAGATTTCCTCTCCGCTCTTGGTCACCCTTGGGAACTGGTCTGTAAAAAATTCACCCGCAGCGAGGTTTTTCCAGAACACCCTGTAGCTCTCTGTCTTGACGTATTCAGGGTCGAGAAACATAGAATGATGTTTCCCAACGATCTCATCCAGATCATATCCCAATGCTGAAAGAAAATTGTCATTGGCTTTCAGGATTGTTCCATCTGTTTTAAACTCAATAACCGCTTGAGTGCGGTCAATGACGTCCATGAATGCTCGTTTCTCTGCCAGTTCCCTGGCCTCGTCGCGTCTTTTTGAACCAAACAATGTCATCAACCTTATCCCAAATAACAACGCCTTACTAAGCAGCAGTATGTGACCCCTGCACCTAGAAAGGCTTAACACTCCCCGCTTCTCCTCAGGGTAGAAATTTAGGCGTATTTGGCCCCCCTTTAGTATAGAACTGAGACCTATTTCCCCTATTAAGTGCAGCCAGGCCATGCCCACAGCAGCATGGGTTACGAATCACTAGGACAAAATCCGCCTGTGCGAACCGCTGCCGGCCGAGGTTTTCCGGTTAAGGTCAAGCCCTCCTGGTCCTTGCCCCACCCCGTAATCAACAAAGCCTCTGATGGTTAAGCTTTCACCACCCGACCCTCTGAAAATGACCGTCGGGCGTGGACTGCAGGTATTGGCTCCAATCCATTTCAAATCTGTCGTACTGTACCGCCAAAATGCTTTGGCTTTGCCTCAGTCTTGCCGCAGTGGTGAATAGACTGTTGCGCAAGCCCCCTGCCCCCCGTTGGCAGGCCCCGACACCTTTGCGATCAGATGAGCAGGCCACCAGATGAATATGCACGACAGCCCCGTAACGGCCCCCCCCGCCCCCAAGGGCTTGGTGCAGATGCAACTTCCCATCGTGATGATGCGAGATATCCTGCTGAAAACGATCTACCGCAAAAACGTCAATGTCGTCAGTGAGGTGGCCGAGGCCATTTGCTTGCCCATCCCCGTCACCCAAGAGCTGATCGACCTGGCCCGCGAACACAAACTGCTGGAGGCCACTGGCACGCTCAACGCCAATAGCGGCAATGAAATGGGCTATCAGCTGACAGATGCGGGCAAGGCGCGGGCGCAGGATGCGCTGAGCCAATCTGAATACTTTGGTGCCATGCCAGTGCCTCTGGCGGTCTACCGCGAACAGATCGAACGCCAATCGATCCGCAATATCATGGTCACCCGTGCACAGCTGGTCAGTGCCATGGGCCACCTGGTGCTACCAGACAGCCTGCTGGACCATCTGGGGCCGGCAGTCAGCGCCGGGCGCTCTATCCTGATGTATGGCCCCCCCGGCAACGGCAAATCCTCGATTTCAAACGGCATTCGCGATGCCCTGGGCGATCATGTCTATGTGCCGCGGGCGATTGAATATGCCGGGCAGGTGATCACCGTCTATGACCCGATCGTACACAGCCTGATAGAGGAAGCCCCCGAGGACCCCACCGCCCTGCGCCGCCCCAAACGGTTTGACAGCCGCTATGTGAAATGTGAACGCCCCACGGTGATCACCGGTGGCGAGCTGACGTTGGATATGCTGGATCTGGTCTACAACCCCACCGCGCGCACCTATCAGGCGCCACTGCAGCTGAAATCAACCGGTGGCATCTTCATCGTTGATGACCTTGGACGGCAGGCAGAGCCGCCCCAATCGCTGGTTAACCGCTGGATTGTACCGCTGGAAGAAAACAAGGATATCCTGGCCCTTCAATCCGGGGAAAAGTTTGAGGTGCCCTTTGACACGCTGGTGATCTTTTCCACCAACTTTCACCCCAATGAGATCTTTGACCAGGCAGCGCTGCGGCGGATCTTTTTCAAGATCAAGATCGACGGGCCGAACCAGGAAAACTTTCTCAAGATCTTTGCCATGGTGGCACGCAAGCGAGGCATGCCGCTGAACGAAGGTGCGCTGGTGCATCTGCTGAAAGCAAAGTACCCGACAATCGACAACATCTACGCCAATTACCAACCGATCTTTCTGATCGATCAGATGATCGCCATCTGCGAATTCGAAGGCATCCCCTATCAGATGACCCCCGAACTGATCGACCGCGCCTGGGACAATATGTTTGTCAAGGACGAGCATATCGTGAAGTAGAGGCGCTGGCCCATTCTTACATCAGGCCACAGGCCTGGGCGGCGGGTTTGTAGCTGCGACTGATCGGCACCGCCGTACCATCCGCCATATGCAAAAAATCACGGCCCTTTTGCCGCTGGTGTCGCAGCACCCGGCCCCGCGACACCCAGTGGGAGCGATGCACGCGCAGCCCGGTTTCTGCCAGTTCGGCCTCGGCATCCCCCAATCGCATCAGCAGCGTCTCCTGACCGCGATCTGTTACTACCAGCAGATAGTGATCCTGCGCTTCCAACCGCACCAGAGGCGCGCGTTTATCCAGGGGCAGCCGCCGCAAAAAGCCAAGCTCCGCTGCGGGTTCTGCCGCAGGTGTCGCGCTGTTACCGGTAGGCTGAAACAAGAAATGGCGGGCAAGAAACACAAAGATCTCAACCAGCAGGACAAGAGAGGCGGTGGCGGCGAAGAGAAACCCAAAATCCGCCCAGCCGCCCCAATTGGGAAAGATCAGCAGGTTCATCCCCTGAACCAGCACTGCCAGAACCAGCGCATAGGGCAGTTGCGCCATCAGTCGAAGGGGCTCGGATTTTCCTCGCAACAGCTGGTGCAGCCCCCTTGTAAGCCCAATTGAAGCCCCGACAATTACCGCCCAATAGACCAAACGCCCGGGCAGAGCCAAGACATCAAATGTGCCAAAGGGTCCAACAGCGGCGGCAAAAACAGTGATCAACAGCCAAAGAGCCACCAGCTGCACCGCCCTGCTCTGTTCACGCATCGTCAATGACATTTGGTTGCAAACCCCTGCAAGTCACGAAACCTCGCCGTATTTGGCGCAATGGGCTTTGCCAAGGCAAGGGGCAACCTGCCAGCTCTGGCAAGAACCTATCCCAGCCCTGGAGCCAACATGTCCCTCGCACCGCTACTTGCCGCCCCGCCAAGCATTCAAATCCACGCGGGTGCCGCCCTGGCGCTGCTGCCTATCACCAGCGCGCAATTTGCCCCGCCACGCGGCAACAGGTGGCATCGGTGGATGGGCTCGAGTTGGGTTAGCCTCATGTCCCTGGGTGCCGTCACCAGCTTCTGGCTCCAGGAGATCCGGCTGATTGGCGGCTTCAGCCCCATTCATCTGCTTTCGGTTCTGACCCTAGGGGCTCTCTGCTACGCGATCCATATGGTGCCCCCGAAGACACCTGGAGATCCACCGTCGCGTGATGATCTGGCTAAGCTTTGGTGCCCTATTGGGGGCGGGTGCCTTTACCCTACTGCCGACTCGACTGATGCACATGGTTATTTTTTGTCTTTGAAAGGAATTCTGTGATGGAAATATTTTTTGCCATTCTGGCCGGCGCACCGGTCTGGATCTGGCCATTGCTGCTGGTCTTGGTGCTTCTGGGGCTGCATTCTTCCCGCGATCACCCGGTGCTGATCCCTACCTATCTGGCGATGCCCCTGATTGCGATCAGCAATTTGCCCACCCTACAGGCGCAGCCCAACCTAGAGCTGGCGCTAGCGGTCTGGGGCGTGACCTATCTTTGTGGTGCGCTGCTGGGTCATCGCCTGCAGGCCCGGTGGATGATCACACGCCGAGGGCTGAAAGCCTGGGTCCGTGGCGAATGGTTCAGCATGGCTATGATGATGCTGTTGTTCTGGGTCAATTTTGCCAACGCGCTGGTGGACGCAGTTGCGCCTGAAATCAGCGCCTCGCTGGCCTTTGGGCTGATCCTTGCCACCCTGCTGGGTCTGGCCTCGGGCAGTTTTCTGGGACGGGCTTTGCGGATCCTGTTTTGGCAACCACAACCAGCGGACGCAATGTCCCAGAGACTGGGCGAAACCTGACGCGGCCCTCTTCCTTTCCTGCCCTCTGCCCCGCCCCCGCGCGACAGCGGCACAAAAAGGGCCCCCAAAATGGGGGCCCCTGTCCAATCTCAACCCACCGTGGCCAGGATCAGGCAGTCAGGCCTTCGGGCTCTGCCAGACCATGCGCGCGGCAGCAGGCCGTGACCGTATTTGCCAGCAAGCAGGCAATAGTCATCGGACCCACACCACCGGGAACTGGCGTAATTGCCCCTGCACGCTCTGAACAGCTGGCGAAATCAACATCACCTACCAGTTTCATCTTGCCGTCACCTTTTTCAGGTGCCGGGATACGGTTGATACCGACGTCAATCACCGTGGCACCTTCCTTGATCCAGTCGCCGGGCACCATTTCGGGGCGACCAACGGCGGCAACCACGATATCCGCGCGGCGCACCACATCGGCCAGATCTTTGGTGCGGCTATGTGCAATGGTCACGGTGCAGCTGTCGCCCAGCAGCAGTTGCGCCATCGGCTTGCCCACGATGTTGGAGCGGCCAATCACCACCGCATCCATACCCGACAGGCTGCCGTGATAGTCGCGCAGCATCATCAGACAGCCCAGCGGGGTGCAGGGAACCATGCTTTTCTGCCCGGTACCCAGCAGACCAACGTTAGAGATATGGAAGCCATCCACGTCCTTCTCGGGCGCGATGGAATTGATAATCAGATCCTCGTTCAGATGGGCCGGCAACGGCAGTTGCACCAGAATGCCATGCACCGCAGGATCATTGTTCAGCTTGTCAATGACTGCCAGCAGATCCTCTTGCGAGGTCTCTACATCCATTTTGTGTTCATATGAATTCATGCCCACCTCGACGGTCTGCTTGCCCTTGGAGCGCACATAGACCTGGGAAGCAGGGTCTTCCCCTACCAGCACCACGGCGAGGCCGGGGGTGATGTCGTGTTCTTCCTTCAGGCGCGCAACATGGCCTGCCACCTTGCCACGTACAGTTGCGGCAAAGGCCTTGCCGTCAATGAGATCTGCTGCCATTGCATTCTTCCTTCTACCGCGAGACCAAACCGGCCCGCATTATGTCTCGTGGATCACGCATGCTTCGCGCGCAATCGACCATTCCACCAGCTGGCGCCACAGGCTCTCGATCAGATCCGGATCCAGCCCGGCCTGACCCGCCTTGGCGCGGGCGTTTGCGACGACCTCTTCCACCCTGGCTGGGATCCGCGCGGGCCAGCCATTTTGGGTTTTCAGCTCAACCGCGCGGTCAATGTATCCCGCCCGCTTGGCCAGCAGCTCTACCAGTATTTTATCCAGATCATCAATCTGGCTACGCAGTTCGCTCATGTCAGCGCAGTGCTGCGCCGGAATCAATTCAGTCATCAGTTAAAACTCTTGCGGCCCGAGAATGTCTCGGGCCGCAGATTGCGCTTTTTTCAGCTTAGAACAAGCCTTCGATTTGGCCACCGTCATTCAGGCAGATACTTTCCGCCGCAGGAGTACGGGGCAGACCCGGCATTGTCATGATTTCACCACAGACTGCGACAATAAACCCTGCCCCCGCCGAAAGCCGTACCTCACGTACCGGCACCGAATGCCCTACTGGGGCGCCGCGCAGGCTTGGGTCCGTAGAGAAGGAATACTGCGTCTTGGCCATGCAGACCGGCAGATTACCGTAGCCGGCCGCTTCCCATTCCATCAGCTGATTGCGGATCTTGGTATCGGCCAGCACCTCATCGGCGCGGTAGATACGCTTGGCGATGGTGTCGATCTTGTCGAACAGGGACATCTCGTCCGGGTAGATCGGGGCAAAGTTGGCCTGACCGGCATCAACAATTTCCACAACCTTTTCCGCCAGTGGGGCAGAGCCTTCCGAGCCCAGTTCCCAGTGGCGCGACAGCACCGCCTCGACGCCATGGGTGGCGGCATAGGCCTTGACCGCATCGACTTCGGCCTCTGTGTCGGTGACGAAGTGGTTGATCGCGACAATAACCGGCACACCAAAGCTCTTGATGTTTTCAATATGACGACCAAGGTTGGCACAGCCGTTGTTCACCGCATCGACGTTTTCTTCCCCCAGGTCCGCCTTGGCAACGCCGCCGTTCATCTTCATTGCGCGCACAGTCGCAACCAGCACCACAGCCGAGGGCGCGATTCCGGCCTTGCGGCACTTGATATTCATGAACTTCTCAGCGCCCAGATCCGCACCAAAGCCCGCTTCGGTCACAACGTAATCGGTGATTTTCATCGCGGTCTTGGTGGCAATTACCGAGTTGCAGCCATGGGCGATATTGGCGAAGGGACCGCCGTGCACAAAGGCGGGGTTGTTTTCCAGCGTCTGCACCAGGTTTGGCTGCATCGCATCCTTCAACAGCACGGTCATCGCGCCCTCGGCCTTGATGTCGCGGCAGTAGACAGCTGTTTTATCGCGGCGGTAGGCCACGATGATATCGCCCAGGCGGGTCTCCAGGTCCTTCAGATCGGTGGCCAGGCACAGAATTGCCATAACCTCGGAGGCCACAGTGATGTCAAAGCCGGTTTCGCGTGGGAAACCGTTGGACACCCCCCCCAGCGAGGCGGTGATCTGGCGCAGGGCGCGGTCGTTCATATCGACCACACGACGCCAGGCCACGCGACGGATGTCGATGTCGCATTCGTTGCCCCAGTAGATGTGGTTGTCGATCATCGCCGACAGCAGCGAGTGCGCCGAGGTAATGGCGTGGAAATCGCCGGTGAAGTGGAGGTTCATATCCTCCATCGGCACAACCTGTGCATAGCCGCCACCTGCTGCGCCGCCCTTCATGCCAAAGTTTGGCCCAAGCGAGGCTTCGCGGATGCAGACCATGGCGTTCTTGCCAATGCGGTTCAGCCCGTCGCCCAGCCCCACAGTGGTGGTGGTCTTGCCTTCGCCCGCAGGCGTCGGGTTGATCGCAGTCACCAGGATCAGCTTGCCATCTTCGCGGTCTTGCACCGAATTGATGAACGCTTGGCTTACCTTGGCCTTATCGTGGCCATAGGGCAGCAAATCGTCGCTGGAAATGCCCATCTTGGCACCGATTTCTTGAATCGGGAGCTTCTGTGCCTCGCGGGCAATCTCGATATCACTCTTGTAGCTCATGGCCTGGTTCCTGACTGAGAGTATAGATCATTGGCATGTCAACGCCGGTTCTGTTTCAGATCTAGACAGAATGCGGCACAACGCGCGCGTGATTTCCGACATTATCCGGCCATGAAGCGGCGTTCCTCTACAGTTTGCCGGAAACGAATGACGTGCAAACGAAATCCCTGCCCCAATTTGCCCATTCTCAGGGGGCCCAGACGCGCTGATCGGGCACAAACAAGCGCAGGCTGTCCCCGATCTTCAACTGGCCGGGGCGTTCGACCCAGGCGGTGATTCCCCGTCGTTCGCCTGCAGCGGGTTTGAACTTGGGTCCAAAACCTTTGTGCGTTTTTTCGATTTCACGCCCCGGAAAGATGCAGGGGCGGTTTTCCATATCCACCGTCAAGGTCACACCATCTGGCCCCTGCAGCCGCGACGAGGGCGGCACATAGGTAAAATCCGGGATCCCGCGCAGCACCAGATTCGCCCCCAATGCACCCGGGTCAACCTGCTCCAGCCCCATATCCGCGGCAATCAGCGCCAGCTCTTCCTCTGAGAGGATACTCAGCTGTCGCACGTTGCGGATGGTGGTGCCCTGGGGATAGAGGTTGGAGACTCGCACACATGAGGCGCGATTTTCACCCTGGTGGCGTTCGCCCAGCAGCCCGTGAAATCCCAGGGTCAGCACCCCAGAAGACGTCGACGAAACGCCACCATCAGCCGGTGTTGCACCTGCCCAGACCACATCGCCTTTGTATTCGGTTTCCAGCAAGACCGGCATGTCCGTTCCTATCCTTGTTGCAGCAGTTTTTCTGCGCGCAACCATAAAGGCAATGAACCCAATAGAAAGCCCCAAAAACCAGCAGCGGTTTTTGGGGCTTTCTCTCGTTTTGACCGTGGCAAAGGACGCAGGCCCTTAGCCCCTATGAGGTGGGTTCAGGCTCCAGCCCGGAATCCTTGTCAGCCTCAGAAGATGGCTTTTTCGGCTTGGCCTTGGGGATGGCAGTCACCGAAGAATTGCCCTCGTCTTCGTCGGAATCATCACCGCTTTCATGAGGCGACTCGCCGCGCATGACACGTTTGATTTCTTCGCCCGTCAGGGTTTCATATTCCAACAGCCCCAGCGCCAGGCGTTCCCATTCTTCCTTATGATCGGTCAGGATCTGAAAGGCACGATCATAGCCATTCTGGATAAAGACGCGGACCTCTTCCTCGATCAACTCTTTGGTATGGGCTGAGATCGAAAAACCGGTGGTATTGCCACTATAGCCTTCATGGGCCTCGGCGTAGTCAATATTGCCCACCTTGTCTGACATGCCCCAGCGCATGATCATCGCGCGCGACAGCTGGCTGGCCTGCTGGATATCGCCGGCAGGTCCATTAGAGACATGGTCTTCACCATATTTGATGACCTCTGCCGCCTTGCCCGCCATGGTCATGGCCAGCTTTTGATTGCATTCATCCTTGTGCCAGTTCAACCGATCCATTTCCGGCAGAGACACAACCATGCCCAAGGCACCGCCGCGTGGAATGATTGTCGCCTTATAGACAGGATCACATTCCGGCAGCTTCAGGCCAACAACAGCATGGCCTGCCTCGTGGAAGGCGGTCTTTTCCTTCTGGTCCTGCGTCAGCACCATAGAGCGACGCTCAGCCCCCATCATCACCTTGTCCTTGGCGGCTTCAAAATCCTCCATGGTGACAAAGCGGCGGCCAACACGAGCAGCCATCAAGGCAGATTCATTCACCAGGTTGGCCAGGTCAGCACCCGAGAACCCAGGGGTGCCACGCGCAATGATGCGTAGATCGACGTCGGGACCCAGCGGGGTCTTGCGGGCATGTACGCCCAGGATCTTTTCGCGGCCCTTGATGTCGGGGTTGCCGACGGTGACGTTGCGGTCAAAACGACCGGGGCGCAGCAAGGCAGGGTCCAACACATCTTTCCGGTTGGTTGCGGCCAAGATGATGACGCCCTCATTGGCCTCAAACCCGTCCATTTCAACCAGCAGCTGGTTCAAGGTTTGTTCGCGTTCATCATTGCCGCCGCCATAGCCGGCGCCACGATGGCGACCCACAGCGTCGATTTCATCAATGAACACAATACAGGGCGCATTCTTTTTCGCCTGCTCAAACATGTCACGCACACGAGAGGCCCCGACGCCGACAAACATCTCAACAAAATCAGAGCCCGAAATGGTGAAGAACGGTACACCGGCCTCACCTGCGATGGCGCGGGCCAGCAGGGTTTTACCAGTACCGGGAGGGCCCACCAGCAGCGCGCCCTTGGGGATCTTGCCGCCCAGACGCGAGAATTTCTGCGGGTTGCGCAGGAATTCAACAATCTCTTCCAGCTCTTCCTTGGCCTCATCAATGCCGGCAACATCGTCAAAGGTGACGCGACCCTGTTTCTCGGTCAGCATCTTGGCCTTGGACTTGCCAAAGCCCATAGCCCCGCCTTTGCCGCCGCCCTGCATCCGATTCATGAAGTAGATCCAGACGCCGATCAGTAACACAAAGGGCAACAGGGTGATCAGGAAAGACTGGAACCCAGACTGCTGCTGCTTTTCGGCGCGAACCGGAATGTTGTTT
This sequence comes from Pseudophaeobacter flagellatus, assembly GCF_021228235.1. Classification (GTDB taxonomy): domain Bacteria; phylum Pseudomonadota; class Alphaproteobacteria; order Rhodobacterales; family Rhodobacteraceae; genus Pseudophaeobacter; species Pseudophaeobacter flagellatus. Next base: position 94,391 of record NZ_JAJQRG010000005.1, on the reverse strand, counting down.
TCGATCAGCAGCGAGGTGACTTCTGCATCGGCTGGCTTGATGGTGACAAAACTGCTGCCATCCGAAGTGGAATAGCGAACCTGCTCCCCATCCAGAACCACAGTGGCGACCTGCCCTGACTCAACCGAGGTGACAAAGTCAGAAAAGGTGCGTTCATTGCTCTGCATCGTTCCGCCTGAGCCACTGAACAAATTGAACAGCGCCAGGATCAAGACGAACAGAACAACCCAGAAAGCGATGTTACGTGCGTTACCCAAGGAATATCTCCCAATATCCGGGCCCCTTCACAGGGTGCCCTCGTTACGCATAAAATAAGGAACATTCAGGCAGGTTCAATGCGATAAAAGCGATGCATAGAACTCTTCTACACTATTTACTACTTCTGCCCGGCTTCCATTGCTCAATCCGGCCAACGGCGCGGCCATCAGATCCCCCCCGCGCCACAGCGCAGGTGTGGCCTCCAGAACCGGGGCAGGACAGCCGATCTGACGCCAGTCGGGGCAGGATTTCAACCCCTGTTCGCCAAGAGGCCTGACCTCACAAGCCTTTAATTTACCTGCATAAACGCGCCAGTTTTGATCCCAAATCTGCCCTGGCAAGGCGGTCGCTTGTTGCACAGCGGCACCTTCACGGCAGATCCAGATATTGCCTTTATGGCCAAGGATGCGGCAGCCCGACAACGTCAGAGAGCCCCCCCGTTGCGCAAGTGCGACAGCATCGATCATAGGTTGGCGTCTGGGCGGGTATTGGCTGCCAGAGATCCACAAAAGCGCCTGCGACATCAACCGATGAGAGATTTCATCCGGCAAAGCGCGAAACTTTCGCAACTCAATCACGATGGCGCCGACCTCATGCTGAATCATATCACGTGCAGCCAAAAAAGCATACCATCCCAATGCCCGCTGGGCTTTGCCCATATTCTGAGCAACCGTAGACAGCGCCTCTACTGTCAGCCCCAGATCCTCCAGCGCGCCGAGAGCTTTGCGGGTTTTGATGCGATCGAACCGTTCATCCTGGTTCGAGGGGTCCTCGATCCAGGTCTGCCCACGAGAACGTAAATAGGCCCGTAACTCTGCCCGGCGCAGACCCAGCAGCGGCCGTATCAGTGTGATGCCATCCTGGGTGCGCCGCCGCGGCATTGCCGCCAGACCATTAACCCCAGAGGCGCGCATCAGCCGCATCAGAACAGTTTCAGCCTGATCATCCGCCGTATGCCCAAGCGCCAGCTTCGCAATACCGTTCTGACGCGCCCAGCCCGTCAACAACCCGTAGCGGGCGCGGCGGGCCTGATCCTGCAGGTTACCAGTCTTTGTTGGCCCCTCTGTCCAACGCAACAGGGTATGCGACAGGCCTAGATCCCGCGCCATGTCGGCAACCTGCACGGCCTCTTGATGTGCTTCGGGGCGCAAACCGTGATCCACCGTTGCCACCATCAGCTCCACCGGGGCGTCGCAAAAACAGTCCTGCAGCAGATGCATCAAGGCGACAGAATCACCACCGCCTGACACTGCAATGCCAATGCGCGCTGGCAGATCCGACGAAAACTGGCCGCGCAGATGCTCTACCAGTGCCTGGCGCCGCTGTTCCGTATCTGTCTGATCCGGGTTCATTCCGGTCAAGAGCACCCCAGCGTGGCCATTTCAGAATTGGCCTGCGCGACGGTCTCATCCCCTGGAAAGCGCACACCAACCTCAGACAGGGTGATGCAGGCCTGATCAAGTTGCCCCAGCCGCCCCAGAGCCGCTCCCAACTCGAACAGCGCCTTGGGCGCGATGGAGCCGGTTGCATCGCCAGAAAACGATGCCAGATAGGCGCGCGCGGCTTCACGGGTATCGCCCAGCCCATCCAGCGCCTTGCCCCGGTTGAAATCTGCCTCTGGTGCCAATGGGCTGCCAGGATAGGATTGCGAGAAGATGGCAAATTTTTCTGCAGCCACCTGATGCGCCCCCTCGCTCAGGGCTTGCGCGGCGGCGTTGAAATCCGCCTGTTCGCCCACTGCAAGTTCGGTATCTTGCGCATCCATGGCGTCGCCACCTGCCGCAGAGCCAGCCCCAGCCTGATCCAGCGTTTCTACGCCGCCCAGGGTGGTGGTTTCGCCAAGAGCGGCAATATCGCCACCTTCCAGTTCAACCAAGCGAAATTCCAGATCGCCAATACGGTTGGTGCCGTCTGCGACGATGCGATTGATCCGGTATTCCAACTGTTCGGTTTGCGCGGTCAGCCGCTGCAGCCCGGCCTCAATCGCGCCGACGCGGTCCAGCACCGAACTGCCCGCCGCCGCGCCAGACCCAACACCGCCGGTGGTCGACAGTTCACGTTTCAGGCGTTGGATATCCACGTGCAGCACCGTCAACTCTTGGCGGATATCCGCCAGGGTTTGCTGGTCCTGCGCCAAAACAGGCCCCGCAACGGGGAGCACAGTCAAAAGGGTGGCCGAAAGAAAGGCGGCTTGCAACAGGCGCATCATCTTACCCCGTCAATCCGCCAGCCAACACGGTCACCGCGCGCCGGTTCTTGGCATAACAGCTTTCAGCCGAGCAAATTTCAAGCGGACGCTCCTTGCCATAGCTGACCACCTGAATGCGCGAGCCGGCAACGCCCTGCGAGATCAGATATTCACGGGCAGAGTTAGCGCGGCGTGCGCCCAGGGCGAGGTTGTATTCCCGTGTGCCCTGTTCATCCGCATGGCCCTGAATGGTGACCACATAATCAGAATTACTGGCCAGCCAACGCGCCTGTCCCTGCAGGATCGCTTCGGCTTCGGGGTTCAGAGTGGACTGATCGATCAGAAACAGCACCCGGTCGCCAATGGCTTCCTGGAAATAGGCCGGGCTGGCAGGATCAAGGTTGGACCCGGCAATTCCGCTGCCACCCGCGTTGCCCGCCCCGGCATCATTCCAGGAGGTGTTGCTACAGGCTGCCAGCCCCAGGGCCGCAACCAGTACGAATGCCTTTTTAAAACCGCTCATCACAATGCCTATTCCTTTGGTTTCTGACCACAACCTACCACAGAGGCGGGGTCGATTCTATGCAGGTCTTCCTGTCTTGCCTATCGGCACCGGATTGCGCCGAACTGTGCCTTATTGCTGCAGCGGCGACCAGGCCGGATCCGAGGCCCCGTCCGGCGTGCGCACCGGTTTGAGGTTCCGCCCAAGGATATCCACCGAATAGAGCAGCGCCCGACCATTGGCACCCTGGGTTTCGCGGGTGAACATGATCACCCGACCGTTTGGCGACCAGGTTGGCCCCTCATCCAGAAATGACGCCGTGAGCAGGCGCTCTTCGCTGCCATCCACCCGCATCACGCCAATATGGAAACGCCCCTTGTTCTGCTTGGTAAAGGCGATGAGATCACCACGCGGCGACCAGACCGGGGTACCGTAGCGCCCCTTGCCAAAACTGATCCGGCGCGCTTCGCCGCCCGAGGCGGCCATCACATAAAGCTGCGGCGAACCGGAGCGGTCGCTTTCAAACACGATCTGGCTGCCATCGGGCGAATAGGAGGGTGCCGTCTCGATCGAGGGGGCATTGGTCAGCCGGGTACGGCTGCCGGTGGCGATATCCATGGTATAAAGATCGGTATTGCCGCCTTCGGCCTGCGAATAGACCACCATCTTGCCATCCGGCGCAAAGCGGGGGGCAAAGCTCATGATACCTTTGTCTGCCGACAGGACCCGCCGCTGCACCTTGCCCACGTCCAGCACATGGATCTGCGGAAAGCCGCTTTCATAGCTGGTATACAGCACCCTGTCGCCAGTGGGCGAAAACCGCGGCGCCAGCACCAGGGCGGCGCTATTGGTCAGGTACTGCACTTCCGCGCCGTCGTAATCCATGATTGCCAACCGCTTGCGGCGGTCGTTCTTGGGGCCGGTTTCGGAAACGAACACAACCCGGCTGTCGAAATAGCCGCTTTCGCCGGTGATCCGGCTATAGATGGCATCGGCCACCTTATGCGCCATACGCCGCCAGCCATCGGTGGTACCACTGAATTGCAGCCCCGCCCCCAGCTCTTTGTCGGCAAAAACGTCATAGCCACGAAACCGCACCGTCAATTGCTTGCCATTGACCGACACCGCCCCGGTGATCAGCGCCTGGGCATTCACCGCTTTCCAATCGGCAAATTTCACCGGTGCGTTGAAGTCGCTCACCGTTGAGATATGCGCCGTTGCCGGTACTTCGCGGAACAATCCGGTGCCGTTCAGATCAGCCGCAACGACCCGGGTGATTTGATTGGCCAGATCGGCCGCAGCCGGGGTTTCAGCCAGGAAACCCGGCACCGCATAGGGCAAGGGCTCGATCACGCCGTCGGTGATTTCGATCCGCAGCGGGCCATTCTGGGCCAGGGCTGCGCCGCCGGATGTCAGCAGCGGTGCCGCCAGCAGAAGGCTTGCCACCAGGGCTGTCAGTTTGCGCCTCATTTGCCTCGCGTCCTTTCAGAAATGGATTTCATGTGAGTGTTGGGTCGTCCGCGCCGGGATGTGGCGGCCAAAACGCCCGCCTGTTGCCCAGTGTCATAGCCGCGCCCAGCCTGCGGCGCTGTCACTTTTTCGTGTCTCATTTGATACGCATCTTTTCAGGGTTAAATGTCATCACGATGTCGCGCCAGTGGTCATATTTATCGCCCGGTAATTGAAAGCCAGCAGCGCCACAGCGGATGATCGCCCGCCGCGCCGTCTCATAGGCCTGCTGTGCCGCGCCGCTGGATCCACCGGTGCTGGATACCATGCGAATGGTTCCAGCCCTTGGACGGCCATCTCGCTCCAGCGAAACCGCAACCTCAACAGTGGTTTTCAGCGCTTCAGAAGACAGCGAGCCGACATTCCAACACTTGGAGACCGACACCCGCAGGACCTCTTTTTCACCCGGTGTCAGCGGCGGGCCAGAAGGTTCAGGCGCCGCCACCTCGCCGCCGCCTGCAATGGCCGCCGCAAGCGCATCCTCAATAGCTGAAGACTGCGCATCTTCTTCCGGCGCCTCTGGTGTGGTTTCAGCCACCTCTGTTGCGGGCTCTTGCGCGGGCGCGGGCCTGCGGGGGCGCGTTTTTGGCCGTACCGAGGTCACAGGAGCAGTCACCGGCGGCGCGGGGTCAGCCTCGTCGTTCTCGTTTGCTTCGGTGACGATACGATCGCTGGCCGCCTCGGGCGCAGTGGCCTCTTGCACCTCTTGCGCGCTTTCAGCGCCCGCATCAGGGCTCACTTCCGGTTGCACCAGATCATCCAGCGCCACCTCTGGCTCCGGCGCCTCCACCGGGACCGGGGCGACACGATCCGCCGGGCGGAGCGCTTCAGGCTCTGTTGTGTCCAGCAGCGGCGACAGCGGCTCTGCCGTTTCTGGCGGCACCAACGGATCGGGAAGGCTATCGCTCACCTCTGGCTCCGGTTCGGGCTGGGGCTCGGCAGGAACCGGGGCTTCAGCTTCGGGGATAGCGGGGCTTTCGGGGGGCGTCACATCGGGGCGATCCGCCGGGCGCATTGGCACCTCCGGCGGCTCTGGAGTGGGGTCTGGCGCGGCCAGGCTGCTCGGCGTTTCGATCACATCGGGGGCCTGGGTTTGCTGGCTCAACTTGGCAAATTCCGCCTCAGAGATCACCGCAACCTCCTGCACCTTGATAGGCAGGGGTTCCGACGAAAACCAGCCGCCCAGGGCTGCCCAGCTCACCAGAAAGCCATGCGCTGCAAGAGAAATTTTGGTTCCGGTCTGCACGCTGCGTGCCCCCGCCTATTCCGTCGCGCCGGCTGAGACACCATCCGTGGTGCCACCGTCCAACGCAGGGCCCGCCGTATCCGTGACCAGTCCGACATTGGCAAAGCCCCCGGCGTTCAGCGCCCCCATGACCTGCATCACCTCGCGGTAGGAAATCCCCCCATCTGCACGCAGATAGACCCGATCAGAGCTCCGCTCTGCCGCGATGGCGCGCAGTTTGCCCACCAGCTCTTCGCGTGCCACTGGCGTCGTCTGGATCTGGATTTCGCCACCGGCGATCATGGTGATGGTCAAGGGCTCTTCCTGTTCACTTGGCAGAGCACCAGCGGCGGTTTTGGGCAGATCAACCGGTACGCCAACCGTGGTCAGCGGTGCCGCCACCATAAAGATGATCAGCAAGACCAGCATGACGTCCACAAAGGGCGTCACATTGATTTCACCCATCGGCTTGGCCCGGTTGCGACGTCGCCCACGACGGCGCCCACCAGCGGAAGACTGTTGTACAGCAGCGCCCATAGATCAGGAATCCAACTGTCGGCTGAGGATAGTGGCAAATTCATCGGCAAAGGCTTCATAGCCGCCAAGGATGCGATCGCTATCGGCGCTCAGCTTGTTATAAAACACCACTGCCGGAATCGCCGCCAGCAGCCCCAGCCCGGTAGCCAAAAGCGCCTCGGCAATGCCGGGGGCAACCACCGCCAGATTGGTGCTTTGCTGCTGCGCAATCTCGATAAAGGCGGTCATGATACCCCAGACGGTCCCAAACAGCCCGACAAAGGGCGCGGTTGATCCCACGGTTGCCAGCACCGACAGCCCGCTTTGCAAATCTTCGGTCTCTTTGGCAATTGCCACATCCATAGAGCGGTCAATCCGCGCCTGCGCTCCGGGAATAAGGCCGCCATCACTGCGATGACTGCGCCGCCATTCGGTCATGCCTGCCGCAAAAATACGTTCTGAATGACCAGAGGGATCCGGACCCAATTGTTCGAACAACCCGTCCAGCGGCTCTCCGGACCAGAACGCTTGATCAAACAGGGCAGCCTGCCGACGGGCACGACGATAGTTGATCTGCTTTTGAATAATGATACCCCAGGACCAGATCGAAGCCCCGGTCAGCAACAACATCACCAGTTTCACGGTAAGGGTGGCCCGCGCGAAAAGACCCCACATAGAGAAATCAATCTCTTGCGCCAACGCCAGAGTTTCTGCTTCCATTTGCCTGCTCTATCTCTGCCGGATCGCTCCGGTCTTACTCGTTATCGCCCTACTGCCCCCATAAGGGAAAGCACAGCGCCTTCAGCCCCGAGCCGTCTGTTGCGGCTTTCATTGCGGCGAGGCTAGCTCAGTTTCATGCCAAAAGCCAAGCAAACAACGCGCCAAGCGCCGGAATGTTACAGCAATGCGCGAATCTCTGCCGGAAGCCGGGTGGGCCGTCCTGTGTCAGAGGCAACACAAACGGCGGTGACAGTGGCGCGAAACAGCGCGGTCTCCCCCCGTTTGACGAGTTGCGCCATGGTCAGTCGCGCGCGCGAAAGGTTGCGCACCTCGGTCTCGATGGAAAGCAGGTCATCGTATTTGGCCGGGGCCAGATAATCCGCCTCGATCCGTTGCACGACCCAGATCACCCCGGCGTCACGCATTGCGTTCTGGTCGTTGCCCAGACCACGCACCCAATCGCTGCGGGCGCGTTCAATAAAGCGCAGATAGTTGGCGTGATAGACAATGCCACCCATGTCAGTGTCTTCGTAATATACCCGAACCGGGAAGATATGCGGCATCAGAAAGCATCCTGTTTCGTCGCGCCACCCTAGAATCTGCCGCCCGGCCCCGCAAGCCCGGCCCTGATCAGGCGCGGATCACTGCTCGGGCCCGACCTGTGGCCCCGCCTGCCCCTGCAGCCGCGCAAACAGCCGCAGCGCATGCGAGGCATCATTGGCGCTGGGGGGCATCATGCGATCATAGCCCGCCGCAATGATGGCGGCAATTTCAGGGCGCAGAATGGTGGCGCCGGTTTCTGGCAGGATCGCCAGCGGCGAGGTCTGGGCAAAGGCCTGATCCGCCCACAGCAGGATGATTTGTGCCGCTTGGCTCAGCGCCAGGGTTTCGGCAGGCAGTTCCGCCATGGCACCCTGCATCCGCAAAAAGACAAAGCTGGCCTGGATTGCCCCTGTGTCATCAAATCGAAAGGCACGGTACTGGCTGGCATCCGCCGCCAGCAGCCGCGCCACCAGCGGCGCAAGATCCGGGATCAGGCGATCCAGATCCGGCACATCCAACAGCTCATCCCAATTGCGGAAGAAAAAGAACATAAGATTGGATCCCAGCTCAGGATCGGTCTCTGCCATGGGCTGTCCTGCCAGGGTCGCAACGGCTTCAATCGCCCCCTTCACCACCTTCAGGGTTTCATCCTGCACGCCAAAGACAATTGGCGCAATCGGCCGCCCCCAGCGGGCAAACCCGTAAGAGCCATCGCTGCGGGTGAACAGGGCTTGGATTTCTTCCGGCGTCAGATCCAGGGACATGCAAGGGCTCCATCAAGGCTGAAACATCGTAATGCGGGCTTATGCCTGCTGCAGCGCCAAACGACAAGGCGGTGCCCCTCCCCTCCGACCGAGTTAGGTAACGGATCCGGCCAGCCAGCAGCGATATGGCTGCTGGTGAGAGTCGCTTAGCCGAACAAATCCGTTGCCCGCTGCGGCGGGGCAATGCCAAGATGCGTCCAGGCCTTTTGCGCCAGCATCCGCCCGCGTGGCGTGCGCTGGATCAACCCCTGTTGCAGCAGATAGGGCTCGATTACATCTTCCAGCGAATCCCGGCTTTCGCTCAAGGCGGCTGACAGGGTTTCAATCCCCACCGGCCCGCCGCTGTAGTTTTCCGCAATAAGCCGCAGATAGCGCCGATCCGCGCCATCAAGCCCCAGCTTATCCACACCAAGCCGGGTCAACGCCCCATCGGCGAGATCTCGGGTGATATGACCGTCGCCCTCCACAACCGCAAAGTCCACCACGCGGCGCAAGAGCCGCCCGGCGATCCTTGGTGTGCCGCGGGCGCGCCGCGCGATCTCACGGGCGCCATCGTCATCAGCTGGAGTGCCGAGCTTGCGGGCATTACGCCGTACGATCTCAAACAACTCCTCCACCGTGTAGAACTGCAGCCGGGTTGGAATGCCAAACCGGTCGCGCAGCGGTGTAGTCAGTAGCCCCATGCGCGTCGTTGCCCCCACCAGGGTAAAAGGCTGCAGTTCAATGCGCACGGTGCGCGCGGCGGGCCCTTCACCAATCACCAGATCCAGTTCAAAATCCTCTAGCGCCGGATAGAGGATTTCCTCGACCACTGGATTCAGTCGGTGGATTTCGTCAATGAACAAGACGTCGCGCGCTTCCAGATTGGTCAGGATCGCCGCCAGATCCCCTGCCTTGGCCAAGACGGGCCCCGAGGTCATGCGGAAGTTCACCCCCAACTCGCGTGCCACGATCTGCGCCAGCGTGGTCTTACCCAGACCGGGCGGCCCATGAAACAGCGTATGATCCATTGCCTCGCCGCGCCGACGCGCACTTTCGATAAAGATCCGCAGGTTGGCGCGGGCCTCGGCCTGGCCGATGAATTCGCTCAACCCCTGCGGGCGCAGGGCGCGATCCCCCTCCCCCAAGCTATCTTCAGGTATCGGCTCGGGGCGCAGGGTCGGGTCTGCATCGATCATGGCAGCTGCCTCTCGCGGCTTTGCAATTCTTGACGGTCGGCGGGCGCGGTTGGATCAGGCATCGCCGCACTCATCCCTTTGGCGCCAAGAGCCGCAGGGCGGCGCGGATCAGCGCGGCCTCATCCGCCTCCGGGCTCTCGCCTGCGGCAGAGGCCACGGCAGAGGCCGCATCGGCAGGGCTGTAGCCCAGATTGCCAAGCGCCGAGAGCGCCCCAGCCGAAGCAGCTGCCGCGCCGCTGGGCTGCTTGGCGACTGATTTACGCCCGGTCTTCTTGGCCGGGGTCGGATCTGCCGGTTCAACCACCGCGTCAAGATCCATGCCTTCCATCGCCTCGGGCAAGGTGCCGCCCAGGGCCATGACGCCGGGGGCCTTGTCTTTCAAATCCAGCACGATGCGCTGCGCGGTCTTGGGACCAACCCCCTTGGCCGCCTTGACGCTGCCCCAGTCGCCCAGAGCAATCGCCCGACCAACCCCATCCGGCCCCAGGGTGCCCAGGATCGCCAGCGACACCTTGGCCCCAACCCCCTGCACCGAGGTCAGCAGGCGGTGCCATTCTTTCTCCACCAGGGAGGTGAAGCCAAACAGTTGCATCAGGTCTTCGCGCACCACCAGGTCAGTATAGAGCGCAACAGGTTCGCCAACACCGGGCAGCTGCATCAGCGTACGTTCCGAGCAATAGACCAGATAGCCTACCCCGCGCACATCAATCAGCACATGATCCGTGGCGCGATACTCCAATCGTCCTGTCAGCTTGCCAATCATGCCCGTGCCTCCTTGAGCTGCCTTTGCTGGGTGCCCCCGTAATAGGCGTGACAGATGGCAATCGCCAGCGCATCTGCGGCATCGGCCCCTTTTGGGTCGCTGCCCGGCAGCTGCAGCTTGACCATATGGATCACTTGCTCCTTGCTGGCGTGCCCCACCCCGACAACCGTCTTTTTGACCCGGTTGGGCGCATATTCACCCGTTGGCAGCCCGGCCTTGGCCAGAGTCAACAGCGCAACGCCGCGTGCCTGGCCCAGTTTCAGCGTCGCCACCCCGTCCTTGTTGACAAAGGTCTGTTCGATCGCCGCCTGGTCTGGCTGATAGGTCGCTATGACCTCGGTGACCTGATTATGCAGCGACAAAAGGCGTTCGCCCAGATCATCACCATCCGAAGTGCAAACACCGTTGGCGATATGGCTCAACCGGCTGCCCTGTGATTCGATCACACCCCAGCCAAGGTTACGAAGCCCCGGATCAATTCCCAAAATGCGCATGTGCTGCCCGGCCTTTGCCTGAGTGTTTGAATTATTTTTCCATCAAATAGCACAAAACGCGAACATGTCCAATTGCTTTCCCAGGGCGCCCGCATTGGGAAAAGGCCGGAATCCTATTCCAAAACCGACTCTTTGCAGCGGGTGTCGCGACATTTTTTGACGCCCTGTTAACAAGGGAAAAACTGCCTCATTTTGTCATGTTCAAGATATGCATTTTGCACATGGAACACATGCAAATTTCGCTCTTGCCTGGCGGAAAAATCGCCTCTAGAGCCGGAATCCGTACGAAGACAATGCTGGGCATCGCCAGCGCAGAAACACGTTCACTCAAATAAAAAAGGATGAGGATATGGCTGCATTTGACACCACCCGCACCACCTATGGCTCCACCGGCCTGTTTGGCCGTATCGGCACATATTTTGTCGCGGCAGCCGCCGCCGTAATGTCCTGGAGTGACGCCCGCACGGCCAAAAAGACGCTTGGATCATTGACCGACCGCGAATTGGCAGACATCGGTCTGTGCCGCGGCGACATCGAAGATATCGCGGCAGGCAAGCCAGTCTTTTAAGGCCGCCACCTTACAGATCAAACCCAGACAAGAGCGGTCCCATTTACGGGTGACCCGCCGCATACCGGGCAAACCAAAACCGCCGCGCGCCAAACAGGCCGCGGCGGTTTCTATATGCGAAGCGGGCGTCAAACCGGATCAGCGCAAACGCAGCCCTGTCTGAATACCGTCCCTATTATCATTCACGTGCTGCAGTCCCTCCGCGCTGTCAGACTGGCACCCGCAAACTGGCCGCCGCAGACTGCAATCCTGGCAAACTGGTAAATTGATGGTTTCGCAGCTCTCCCCCGGCGTTATTGCAAAGCGGGATGAGAACTGGCAGATGTTAGCGCAGGATGGGGCCTATTTTATGCGCCCCCCAAGTCGAAACCGGATCCGCCTGCATCAACACCGCGCCCAGCTTTTCGATCATGGCACCAGAGGCCAATTTATTCACCCGTTCATCATAGCTGGCAAATCCGACAGCCGCCATCAGGAAGGCCTTGAAGATCAGAAAACCGGTCAATATCAACAGGAAAACACGGCCAGAGACCCGCGAACGGAGCCTGCGTGGCTCCACAATGATAAGCCCGTCCGATTGAACGCGCGCTGTATAGCCCCGTGAAAAAGCAGCATGTTTGGTCTGCAAACGGGCCACACGGCCGTGAAACTCTTTATGTTGAACAGTCATAAACTTGCCCCGAACTGGCCCCCACCAGCGGATGAAAGTTTATAGAACTGAATTGAGGCGATTCCAAGGCAGTTGCCTAAAATCTAACTCAATCCTTCGTAAAATTAGACGCTTCTCTGCAATAGCAGGGTGGTCCATTCACCAATCACGTCGCGATGCACAAGATTGGTTCCATTTTCGGCATAAGCGGCAATCACACTTTCGGCCTGTTCGTTCAGAATCCCCGAAAGAATGGCGTATCCGCCTGGCCGCAGATTGCCACAGAGATCCGGCGACAGGGCCACCAGCGGACCTTTCAGGATATTGGCAAAGATCAGATCATAGGGGGCCGCCGCCTTCAGGCCCGGATGGTCAAAGCCGGCAGCTTCCAGGCAGGTGACAGCTCCGGCCATGCCATTCGCCTTGAGATTGGCCTCGGCCACCTCTACGGCGACCTCGTCGATATCACTGGCGATGAACTCTCCCTGCCAGACCCGTGCGGCGGCCATAGCCAGAACGGCGGTGCCGCAACCAATATCCGCCACCTTGGCACCGGTAAAGCCCTCTTCAATCAGGTAATCCAACGCCTTGAGACAGCCCAGCGTGGTGCCATGGTGGCCAGTACCGAAGGCCATTGCCGCCTCGATCAACAGTGGGATGCGCCCCTCGGGCACGGTTTCGGCATCATGGCTGCCATAGACATAAAACCGCCCGGCTTCGACAGGGGCAAGTTCGCGGCGCACATGCGCAACCCAATCGGTTTCCGGCAGCTCTGACACGGCAAATTCCTTGGCACCATGCATGCTCGCCAGCAGGGCAAGGCCAGCCTGGTCGGGGGTTTCGGTGAAATAGCCGCCGACTTCCCACAGGCCAGAGCCATCTTCCATTTCAAAAACGCCAACACCTGTGGGTTCGGGGATCAGATGTTCCATCGCCGCGCCTAGGGCTTCCGCCTGAGGTTTTCCAGGTAGGGTGGTCAAAGCGGTAAAGGTCGGCATATCGGATCTCCATCAGGGCTGCCAAGCGCCTAGGCCCAAGCTTTGGCAGGGTCAAGACCAAAGCTCTTTCAAAGCCTATGACGCCCGTTCCCGGCTTGGCCTTATTCTGCAGCTGCAGCCAGGCGGAACTTGGTAAAGATCGTCTCATTTCCCGGGCTGGGGTGACGCGGGATCAGGCAGGACAGGCCCAGCGACAGCAGCGCCATAAGGGCCGCCAGCACAAAGACCAGCGCCGGCGACACCACCCACAACAACCCCAGCAGAACCGGCAGAAACACCGCAGCAATATGGTTGATGGTAAAGGCCACCGCCGCCGTTGGCGCAATATCCGCCGGATCGGCGATTTTCTGGAAATAGGTCTTGAGCGCCAGCGCCAGGGCAAACAGCACATGATCCACCACATAGAGGCAGGCCGCCAGCAGTACCCCCCAGCCAAACCAGTAGATCCCGCCATAAAGGGCAAAGACCAGGGTCAGCCCGGTATATTCGATGACCAATGTCCGGCGTTCGCCAAAATAGGCAACAAAGCGCCCCAAAAGCGGTGCCACCAGAATATTGATCACCAGATTGATCAGAAACAGGCCTGTGACCTCATGCACATCAAAGCCAAAGCGTTCAACCATCATGAAGCCGGCGAAAACGACAAAGATCTGACGTCGCGCCCCCGCCATGAATTGCAGCAGGTAGTAGAGCCAATACCGCCGCCGCAGGATCAACTTCTTGTTCTGTGGCGTGGGTGAATCGAACTGCGGATAAACCAGCAGGCACAGCAGAGCAATCACTGTGGTCACACCGCCCGCAGTCATGAAGACCAGATTATAGCTTAGATCGAATGTCTCCCACAGCAGCACGATCAGCCCATAGACCACCAGCGTCGAGGCAGACCCGGTGGCGATAAGCCAGCCAAGCATCTGTGGGGCACGGTCCTTTGGCAGCCATTGCAGTTGCAGTGACTGATTTACCGTCTCGTAGTAATGAAACCCGATTGAGCTCAGCAAGGTGATCATCAAGATCCCCCCGAGCGAGGGAAACCAGCCTGTCAGCATGGTGGCAATGCCCAACATTACCAATGAAATCAGACCCAGCACCTGCTCGCGTACAAACAGAATGATGGCGATGACCCCCACCGCCAAAAAGCCGGGGATTTCGCGTACCGTATGCAACAGGCCAATATCGGCTCCGTCAAACTGTGCCACCTCGATGACAAAGTTGTTGAGCAAAGCAAACCAGCCATTGAAGGCAATAGGCATGCAGATCGCCATCACAAACAGCAATGTGGTCGGGCGACGCCATAGCGGCAGATCATGGGCCGCTTCCAGGGAAAGAGGTTTCATCATAGACGCGGTTTACGCCTCTTTCTGACCCAGCGCGAGTGCAAAGACATCGCGCACATAGATCGCTGCATCCACGCACAGCAGGCGGAACGAGCCACCGCCCAGCCCCTGCCTGCAAGCTGATCTGCATCAAAGTTGCAGGCATCAACTTCACGTATATGATTTATTGAATTTTACTGGAAAGGGCCAAGGCATGGATTTGCTTCTGCTCATAGAGACCCTGGCTGATCGCCTGGGCGAAGCGTCCCTGGCGGCGCTCTTTGGTCTGGCGACCGGCGTCACCTTTGGCATTGCGGCCCAGCGCTCTCGGTTTTGCCTGCGTGCTGCCACGGTGGAATTTGCCCGCGGCCAGCTGGGAGATCGGATGGCGGTCTGGTTGCTTACCTTTTCCACCGCCGTGGTCTGGGTGCAAATGGCCGAACTGTCGGGCCTGATGCACAGGGCAGACGCCCGAATGATGGCAGTACCGGGCAGTTGGTCTGGTGCCATCTTGGGCGGGCTGATCTTTGGCGTTGGCATGGTGCTGGCGCGGGGCTGTTCGGGTCGGCTGCTGGTGTTGGCCGCAACTGGCAATCTGCGCTCTGTTGTTTCTGGCCTGATCTTTGCCGTGGTGGCCCAGATGAGCCTCTCTGGCATGTTGTCCCCACTGCGCGACACACTTGCCCAGCTCTGGGTTACCACGGGCGGGCGCAATATGGATTTGCTGGTGGAATTTGGCCTGCCCGACTGGGGCGGTCTGGCGCTTGGGCTGGCCATCGCAGCTATTGCGCTGGCACTGTCGCGGCACAATCAGATTAGCGCGGTGCGGCTGGTCTTTGCTTCAGGCGTCGGCTTTGCCGTGGCACTGGGCTGGGTACTGACCTATGGGTTGAGCCAGGTTGCCTTTGATCCAGTGCAGATCGAAAGCGCCACCTTCACCGGGCCCTCGGCGCATACGCTGATGTTTTTTCTCGACCGCAATGCCATTCTGGACTTTGACATCGGCCTGGTGCCTGGCGTCTTTATCGGCGCGATGCTGGCGGCCTGGTCTGCGGGCGAGATGAAACTGCAGGCCTTTGACGATACCGCAACCATGCGCAAGGCGATGATTGGCGCGGTGCTGATGGGGTTTGGTGGTATGCTGGCAGGCGGCTGCGCCATTGGCGCCGGGGTGACCGGCGGGTCAATCTTTGTCGGCACCGCTTGGCTGGCGCTTTTCTTCATGTGGGTCGGCGCCATGGCGACGGATTTATTGGTCGATCAGCGCGGGGCTCAACTAGCCACCTGATCACCTATCTGGATTGCAGATAGGCGAAACGCTCTGCCAGCAATCCAGAAATCTTCCTGGCCTCCCCACGTTCCAGTTCCAGGCCAAACCCCAAGGTAAGATTGCCATAATCGAACTTAACGCTGCCGTGCCTAAAACCAGAGAGGATCCAAGGCGGCTGTGATCTGCCAAAAGACGTCGATGGGGCCTCATCTACCGCCCGCAGATCTGTGATGTAGTCTGCTTTACAGCTCCTGCTGCGCTGAAAGACACCAATCTTGCGCGCAATCTGGATACCCTGAGAAGTCACTGTCACAACCTCCTTTCCGGCCAACATCCAAGCAACGAAACTTATCGCAAACATGCCACCCACGGTCCATGCGCAAAGCCAGAAAATCAAGAACAGCCCTCCAGATCCAGCCGCGCCCGACGCTAAGGTGGTAAAGGCCGCGATCCAGCCAAAGGCCCAGCCGCAAAGCCAGAATGACAAAAACAGCGCTATTAGGATTCTCCGCGTGGCCGGCACCACAATGCGCAGGCCTTCCGGTGTCTCATAGACGGTAGCTCTGCTCATGTTGGGATCGAGGAAATCTTGTTTCATCAGAGGGCCTAAATACCTTTCTTAGACGGGAATTCACACTTCATCCACGCGTTAAACAAGAGCCAACCGCTGTCGTCAACGCGCGAAAATGGGAAGTTCAGAAGAAATTCTGAGGGTCGATATCAATGCTCAGCCGCAGATCGCCCTTCATGCGAAAGGGCCGGGTCCAGCGGGTCAGGGCCGCCTGCAGCGGCACCCCCTTGGCTGCCTTGACCAGCAGCCGCACCCGGTGACGCCCACGCACCCTGGCGATCGGCGCTGGCGCCGGGCCAAACAGCTGGGCACCAACCTGACGCAGCGGGCCGTCGTTGCGGGCCAGCGCATTGCCCAGATCAAACACCTGCGCCAGATCCGTTCCCGACAGGATAATCCCCGCCATCCGCCCATAGGGCGGCACCCCGGCTTCGCGGCGCTGTGCAGCCTCTGCCGCCCAAAAGGCCTCTTCGTCGCCACTCAGGATGGCGCGAATGACCGGATGCTCCGGCTGAAAGGTCTGCAATAGGGCCTCTCCGGGACGTTCCGCCCGCCCGGCCCGACCCGCCACCTGACGCATCAGTTGAAAGGTGCGCTCTCCGGCCCGCAAGTCAGATCCCTGCAGTCCGAGATCAGCGTCAATCACCCCCACAAGGGTCAGCAGCGGAAAGTTATGCCCCTTGGCCACCAGCTGGGTGCCCAGAATGATATCGGCCTCTCCGGCGGCAATTTCTTCGATCCGTGCCTTCAGCGCCCGGGCTGATCCAAAAAGATCAGAACTCAGCACCGCGATGCGCGCCTCAGGAAACAGCGCCGCGGCCTCTTCTCCCAGACGTTCGATCCCCGGCCCAACAGGCGCCATCTTACCCTCCACCTGACAGGAAGGGCATATTTCGGGGATCGGCTTCGTCTCGCCGCACTGATGGCACATCAACCGCTTCATAAAGCGATGCTCCACCATGCGCGCATCACAATTGTCACAGGCCACCTGCGCCCCACAGGCCCGGCAGATGGTCAGTGGCGCAAATCCACGCCGATTGAGGAACAGCAGCGATTGTTCGCCCCGGCTGATCCGATCCTGCATGGCCGATTTCAACCGTGGCGAGATCCAGGTTGCAGGGGCAAGATCCTCGTCGCGCATATCCACCGCCCGCATGACCGGCAAAACGGCAACGCCAAAGCGCGCGGTCAGATCAACGCGCTGGTATTTGCCCGCCTCGGCATTGGCCCAAGTCTCCAGACTGGGCGTGGCAGAGGCCAGAACCACCTGCGCCGAACACATGGCCGCCCGCAGCACCGCCATGTCGCGGGCATTATACAAAACGCCCTCTTCCTGTTTATAGGCCGTATCGTGTTCTTCATCGACAATGATCAGCCCCAGATCGCGAAATGGCAGAAACAACGCCGACCGCGCACCGATCACCAGCTGCGCATTTCCCTGCCCCAGCATTCGCCAGACCCGGCGGCGCTCTGTCATGGTGGCACCCGAATGCCACTCGGCGGGGGTGGCGCCAAACCGCGCCTCAACCCGTTTCAGAAACTCCGCCGTCAGGGCGATTTCAGGCAAGAGCACCAGCGCCTGGCGCCCTTGGCGCAGACAGGCGGCCACCGCCTCCAGATAGACCTCGGTCTTGCCCGATCCCGTCACCCCCTTCAGCAAGGTGGTACCATAGGTGCCGCTTTCGACCCCCGCCGCCAGGGTTGCCGCCGCACTGGCCTGATCCTCTGTCAGCACTTTGCCGGGGCGTGCGGGGTCCAATCCCGGATAGGGTAAATCACGCGGGGTCTCTTCCTCGCCCAGGGTCCCCTGGGTCACCAGCCCCTTGACCACCGAAGGCGTCACCCCAGCCATGTCGGCCAGCTCTTTCGGGGTAAAGGCCATGGTGGCAAACTCATCCATCACCGCCAGCACTTTGCCACGGGCAGGAGTCATCCGGTCGGGTTTCTTATCGCCGAGACGCAGCACCCGGCGCATCGACGGCGGATCCGCGAGCCCCGGGGCTCGCGTGGCCAGCCGCAGCATCGCCGACATCGGCGTCAGGGTGTATTCGGCGGCCTTGCCCAGGAACTGGCGCATCTCTTCGCGCATCGGTGCCACATCCAGCACCCGATTGACCTGCCGCAGCTTGGCCGAATCAAACTCACCGTCCCCCGCGCCCCAGATGACTCCCAGAACTTTGCGCGGCCCCAGCGGCACCTCGACAAAGGCACCCCGAAAACAGCCCCCCTCGGGAGCGCGATAATCCAACAAGCGATCAAGAGGTTGCGCGGTCAAAACCGCCACCCTGTCGCCATGATGGAAAAAATCCTGCGCGCTCACCTGTGCTGCCTCCAAACCTCGGGGCTTTTTAATGCCTGCGCCATGCGCTAAAGGCTAGCGCAATCAAGGCCAAACTTTCCCAAAAGGATCCCTGCCGATGAAATTCTTTGTAGATACCGCCGAAATCGACGCCATCGCCGAGCTGAACGACCTTGGAATGGTAGACGGTGTGACCACCAACCCCTCGCTGATCAAAAAATCCGGTCGCGACATCATTGAGGTCACCAAAGAGATCTGCGCCATGGTCACCGGCCCCGTCTCTGCCGAGGTAACCGCCACTGACGCCGAAACCATGATCGCCGAGGGCCGCAAACTGGTCGAAATCGCCGAAAACATCGCCGTCAAAGTGCCGCTGACATGGGATGGGTTGAAAGCCTGCAAAACCCTCTCTGCTGATGGCCATATGGTCAATGTGACGCTCTGCTTCTCCGCCAATCAGGCGCTGATTGCCGCAAAGGCCGGCGCCACCTTCATTTCACCCTTCATCGGCCGCCTCGACGACATCAACCTCGACGGCATGGAGCTGATCAACGATATCCGCCAGATCTATGACAACTACGGCTTCGATACCGAAATCCTTGCCGCGTCGATCCGCTCGGCCAATCATATCCTCGACAGCGCCCTGATCGGTGCCGATGTGATCACCGCCCCCCCCGCCGTGATCAAGTCCCTGGCCAACCACCCGCTGACCGACAAGGGCCTGGCCACTTTCCTGGATGACATCAAAGCCGCCGATATCAAAATCCTGTAAGGATATTCCGCATGCTCTCATCGGCATGAACCTGGTGATGGTGGCTCCAACAGATCGGGGCCACCACCGCGGGACGCAACAATCGCCGCATCCCACCGCAGCGCCCAGGCTGCGGCTCGTCAATCAAAGATATCCGCTGACACAGGTCATGGCTCTGCCAGCCCGGCTCGGCCAAGTATCGTTGCCAGCCAGGTAGCCACCAATTTCTGCTTTTTCGGGGTCAAGGGGCGCGCAAGCGCCCGCGCCCATGGCGCGGCTTGCCCTTGAGGCAGCAAAAGCCCTTTAAACTTGCAAAGGCGCGTTTAGGGGCAGTCCAGCCCCTAAACCGCTTCTCAGCCCCCTGTCTTTTACGCCGGGCAATGCCCGGCGCCCGGCCCAACCGGGGCAAGGGATCTTTGATCCAGCCGCCCTGGGCGGGAGCGCCCCCTCGTCGTGTCCCTCCCATAGAAAACCGCTCTGCCCTCTCCCAAGCGACACTCCGGCGCTACGCAGGGTCCTTCGGCCTTTTCCTGCCCGTAAGGATTTTTTAGCCACTTTGCCGCAAAGCCTGTGTTATACCCCAGGCCAAACGCCCAATAGAGGTTCAAGAATGAGCAGCCCTACCGCAAAACTCGCCCCCCCCCTGCGCGACGCAATCCTGGCTAAACCAGACGCCATCCTGGATGATCTGGGCGTGATGAATGCTCTGGTTACAGCCAATGAACGCGCCATGGGATCCAATATCGTTGACCTGCGTGGCATCGCGATGGAACGCATGGAGGCACGGCTGGATCGGCTGGAAGATACCCACCGTTCGGTGATTGCGGCGGCCTATGAAAACCTGGCCGGTACGAATCAGATCCACCGCGCCGTGTTGCGCCTTCTGGATCCTGTCGATTTCCCTGGATTTTTGCACACCCTCAACACCGACCTGGCAGAGATACTGCGGGTGGACTGCGTGGCGCTGGTGCTGGAAACGCATCAGGATGACGGCACCGCCGCGGCTGCGCGCATGGGAGAAGTGCTGAAAGTTGCCGCGCCCGGATTTATCAACTCCTACGCCGATACCGGGCGGGGTGATCCACAGCGCCCCGTTCTGCTGCGTCAATTGCAGGCTGGAACGGACACCGTGTTTGGCGCAAAGGCGCAGGATATCCGCTCAGAGGCCTGCCTGAGGCTGGACCTGGGCACCGGACGCCTGCCGGGCCTCTTGGTGCTGGGGTCCGCAGATCCCAACCAGTTCACCCCGCAGCATGGCACTGATCTTCTGACCTTTTTTGCCGGCGTATTTGAACGCAGCATGTGCCGATGGTTGTCCTGAACCCTGCAGCCTGGCTAGTGCACCACGGAAACACTGGCAACCACACATGACGGCTTCCATATGAAGGCCCCCGCATGAAGACGACAGACGCCGCACCTTCTCTGATTTCCCCCGCCAGCCGCGACGCCTTGCAGCTGTGGCTACAGGGGCTCAGCGCGCTTGAAGGGGCAGCGGCCAATACCATCAACGCCTATCAGGGGGATCTGACTGGGTTTCTCACCTTCATGACCACCCATAGCGGTGCGCGTCAGGGGCTTGGCGCATTGGCGCAGATCAGCACTTCGGATATGCGGGCCTGGATGGCGCAGGAGCGCAACAGCGGCACTGGCCCGCGCTCTTTGGCGCGCAAGCTTTCGGCGGTGAAGAGCTTCTATCGCTGGCTGGCCGAACGTGAAGGGTTTGAACCGACAGCCGTTCTGGCGGCACGCGCCCCCAAGTTTCAAAAGAAATTGCCGCGTCCCTTGGCCGAAGATGCCGCCCGCGCCGTCTTGGACACCGTCGAGATGCAGTCGAGCAAAAGCTGGGTGGCTGCGCGTGATGTGGCTGTGGTGACCCTGCTCTATGGCTGTGGCCTGCGCATCTCCGAAGCGCTGGCGCTGCCCGGCAGCGCGGCACCACTGCCAAACAGCCTGCGCATAGCAGGCAAGGGTGGCAAGGAACGACTGGTTCCGGTGATCGCAGCCGCCCGCAACGCCGTCGATCGGTATCTCGCCCTGTCGCCACATCCGCAAGAGAACGACAAACCGCTGTTTCGTGGCATGCGCGGCGGGCCGCTGAACCCCCGCCAGATCCAGACGGTGATGGCCCAAACCCGTGCCCAGTTGGGCTTACCGGCCACCGCCACGCCACATGCGCTGCGCCACAGCTTTGCCACCCACCTGCTGGAAGCGGGCGGCGATCTGCGCGCCATTCAAGAACTGCTGGGGCATTCTTCGCTGTCGACAACCCAGGCCTATACCGCCGTGGATACCGCCCATCTGATGGCGGTGTACAACCGTAGCCATCCCAAGGCGTGACCCGTCATCAGCGGCCTGTACTCCCCCCCTTGCCCCAAGCACCCCCTAAAATTTGAGCTAATATTCGCGCGGAACTGCATCTGCGGTTAATCCCTTCCCCCGTATCTAAAAGCACCCGATGCTCCAGAAAGGATGCCAAAAGATGACATTTGAAACGCTCTCGCTTCATCCTGCCCCAGCGGCGCCTTCGCCTGCGCCCTCGCAGATCCGCTTTCCCCAGATGCCGCACAAAAACCGCAGACCCGACCTACCGGCTCCAGGCACCAGCCGGGCAAGAATGGTGCTGCGGCAGGCACAGTTGAATGCAAAAAAACTGCTCCAGGCCCATGACGAATCGCCCGTTTGGTTGCACTGAAGCCTTGCAGCCGCGGATGAAATTCGCCATCACGGGGGCATGACACCACAGATCCGCGCCCTCTCCGTTCACCTTCTCACCGCAACAGGCGCTGTTTTTGCCATGCTGTCCATGCTGGCAGCCGTGGACGCCAAATGGAGCCTGATGTTCGTCTGGCTGGTGGTTGCCTTTGCAGTGGATGGTGTCGATGGCCCGCTGGCCCGCCACTACCAGGTGAAACGCTATGCGCCGCAGTTTGACGGCGTCTTGCTGGATCTGATCATCGACTACCTGACATATGTCTTTATTCCGGCCTTTGCCCTGTTCAAATCAGATTTGATGTCGGGCTGGACCGGTTGGTTTGCGATCATCGTCATCACCTTTGCCAGCGCAATGTATTTTGCCGATACCCGGATGAAGACCAAGGACAATTCCTTTTCCGGATTTCCCGGCTGCTGGAATATGCTCGTCCTGGTGATTTTTGCGCTAGAGCCAAATCACTGGACCATTCTGGTACTGGTAACGCTGCTGTCTATTGCCATGTTCCTACCCCTGAAATTCATTCATCCCGTCCGCACCGAGCGCTGGCGTCGCCTGTCGCTGCCGATCGCGCTGGCCTGGACCTTTTTTGCCGGCTGGGCCGCCTGGGTCGATTTCCATCCTGAAAGCTGGGCGCATTGGGGGCTGATTGTGACCTCAATCTATCTGGTCTTTGTCGGCATTGCCCAGCAGATCATCCCCGAAAAACGCTAGGCACCCGGCTCCGTAACGCGATCCCTGCGAAACAGCCTGCCCAGACCAAAGCCGCCCAGACCAGCCTAGGCCGACAGATCCCACTCTGTGATCAGCTCCGCGCGCTCTTTACCTGAGCCTGCGCCGGGCATGGCATTGGCTGTAAAGTTGGAAAACATGAAAACCAGCGTCAAGCCAAAGACCTGATGCTGGTGCCCGCATCTCTCACAGCGCTATATCAGCAGACCGGCGGCACCTTCGTGTTTTAGCAGGGCAACCTTGGTTTCAACCCCGCCCCGGCCGGAAAACCCACCCAGACCATTGGCGCCCAGCACCCGATGACAGGGAATGATCACTGGAATGGGGTTGGCCCCGCAGGCATTGCCTATGGGCTGTGGCGGCGCCTTAAGCACCCTGGCCAAATCGCCATAGGTTCGGGTTTCTCCCAGTGGGATTTGCCGCATGGCGTCGCAGACCGCCCGCTGAAAATCAGATCCCGCGACATGCAGCGGCAGATCAAAAACCTGCAAATCACCGGCAAAATAGGCCTCTATCTGATCAACTGCCCGGCGCAGCAGGGCCGTATCATCCGCGCCGCCCCACTGCCAACCCAACCCGGTGATAGCACCATCAGTTTCACTCAGGCACAGGGGGCCGACGGGGGTATCAACTGTCGCTGAAGGCACCTTGGCATTCTCCACATTACGCGTATGGAATCATGTTAATCACGCGGATCTGCCAAAGCACAGTGCAAACCTTTCGCAAGGTATCCCACAGCGACAAGAGACACATTCGTATAGATCCTATTCTGATTTCCCCTTCCGGTGACCCAAGGGGCTGCTCGGCTTTATTAAAATTCAGTTAAACTAAGAGGATCGCAACAAATAGGTGTATCATGATTTCGGCAGTTGGGTCCGGCTTTCACGTCAATAGCGTAGCAGCGTCTTACAAGGCAGGTGTTCCGGCGGTGGATGCAAGCCTGAATGAGGGCAAGTCCCAAGGCTGGAATCGCGCCATCCAACACCAGACCGCGCTGACCGGAGGCGTCTCTCCTGCCTCCGGCAAGCCCACGGCCCATTCCCCGAACCAGTCTCAAGGCCCGGCGTTGGATGTTGCCCGCGATCAGGCGCTGGGGCGCGGTCGCTATAGCGAACAGGCTCTGATGACGCATTTTCTGGTCCAGGCGTCGAACTATGCCCCCGGCCCCAAGCCCACCAGCAGCCTGATCGCAGAGCGCGCATATCGCGACGCCCGCAGTGTTATTGCGCATACCTGCTGACATCAGTTCCCTCCAGATTTCCAGTGTTCAGCAAAACAAAAGGCCCCCGGTTTCGGGGGCCTTTTTCAGGTCGGTACAGCGGTTTCATCCGAGGATCAGGCCAGCGCAGCCTCGCAGCGCCCACAGACACCCGCATGGTCATGGGTTCCGACATCCGGCAGGATCTTCCAGCACCGCTGGCATTTGTCGCCCTCGGCCTTTTCAAACACCACCGAGATCCCCTCGACCTCTGGCATGCGGAAGGCTTCGGCCGGTGCAGGATCACCTGTAAGGCTGATATCAGAGGTGATACAGATATCCGCAAAGTTCACCGATTTCAGCAGTTCCAGAACCTCTGCATCGCGCAGATGCACCACCGGATGGGCCTCCAGAGAGGCGCCGATCACCTTGTCGATACGCTGTATCTCTAGCGCGGCGGTGACCACCCGGCGGGCCTGCCGGATCTTCGCCCATTTCGCCGCCAGGGGCTCATTCAGCCAATCGCCCGGTGTCTCGGGGATATCGGTCAAATGTACCGAGCTCTCTTCACCAGGGAAGCGTTCAAGCCAGACTTCCTCCATGGTGAAGACCAGGATCGGGGCCAGCCAGGTGGTGAGCCGATGGAACAGGATATCCAGGACCGTGCGAGCGGCGTGCGCGTTCAGCGTGTCACCATCACAATAGAGCGCATCTTTGCGCACATCAAAGTAGAAAGCCGAAAGATCCACAGTGGCAAAGGTAAAGACCGCTTGCCAAACGCCATTGAAATCAAAGGCCTGATAGCCTGTGCGCACCTGGTGATCCAGCTCTGCCAGACGGTGCAGAACCCATTGCTCCAGTTCGGGCATATCGTCTGCCGCAACCCGCTGATCTTCGGTGAAATCGTGCAGAGAGCCCAGCATATAGCGCATGGTATTGCGCAGGCGGCGATAGCTGTCAGCAGTGCCTTTCAGGATTTCAGGCCCGATGCGCTGATCCGAGGTATAATCAGTCTGCGCCACCCAGAGCCGCAGAATATCGGCACCGTATTGCTTGACGATTTCTTCCGGCACGATGGTATTGCCCAGGGATTTGGACATCTTGTTGCCCTTGCCATCCAGGGTAAACCCATGCGTCACCACATTGCGATAAGGAGCGCGCCCCTTGGTGCCGCAGGCCTGCAACAAGGAAGAGTGGAACCAGCCGCGGTGCTGATCTGTGCCTTCCATGTAGACATCGGCAATACCGTCCTCGGTGCCATCTTCGCGGTCGCGCAACACAAAGGCATGGGTAGAGCCAGAATCAAACCACACGTCGAGCACATCAAAGACCTGCTCCCACTCCTCTGCATTGTAGTCCGATCCCAGGAAGCGTTCCTTGGCACCGTCCAGATACCAGGCATCCGCGCCTTCAGCCTCAAAGGCTGCAACGATACGGGCATTGACCGCATCGTCGCGCAGCAGGAACCCGTCGTCCGTAGGCAACAGCCCCTTTTTGACAAAGCAGGTCAGCGGCACACCCCAGGCACGCTGGCGCGACAGCACCCAGTCAGGGCGGCTCTCGATCATCGAATAGAGCCGGTTTCGACCGCGCTGCGGCGTCCATTTCACCAGCTCGTCGATGGAACGCAGCGCGCGTTCGCGGATGGTTGTGCCCATCTCGTCCTGGCCATCGCCAACCGCACGGTCAACACTTGCAAACCACTGCGGCGTATTGCGATAGATGATCGGCGCCTTGGAACGCCAGGAATGCGGGTAGCTGTGCTTGATCTTACCACGCGCCAGCAGCCCGCCGACCTCGACCAGTTTGTCAATGATCGCCTTGTTTGCATCACCCTCGCCGCCCTTGCGGTTCAGGATGTACTTACCACCAAAGAACGGCAGATCAGCGCGGAAGCCACCATCGTCCATCACGTTATAGGTGATGACGTCCTCCAGCATCCCCAGATCGCGGTAGAGTTCGAATTCCTCCATCCCGTGGCTTGGGGCGCAGTGCACAAAACCGGTGCCCTCTTCATCGGTCACAAAGGGGGCAGCGCGGAAATCGCGCGGCGCGTCCCATTCGCCATTGGAGCCTTCGGCCCCGGCAAGGGGGTGGGCCAGCGAAAGGCCAGAGAGTTCTTCGGCCGACACAGAGCGCACACGGGTATACATACCCTCTTCCAGACGGGCCCGTTTGAAGACATCGCCTGCCAGCTTGTCGGCCAGCAGGAAGCGGTCGCCTTTGGCAGCCCAGCATTCTTCGGGGGCATCGGTGACCTCATAGAGGCCGTAATCGAATGTTTCGCCGTAGACCACCGCCTTATTGGACGGGATGGTCCAGGGGGTTGTGGTCCAGATGACGACGCTGGCACCCGCCAGATCGTCGGCACCGCCAGAAACCGCAAACTTCACCCAAACGGTAAAGCTGTCCTTATCCTTGTATTCCACCTCGGCCTCGGCCAGGGCGGTTTTTTCAACTGGCGACCACATCACGGGTTTTGAGCCCTGATACAGCGTGCCGTTCATCAGGAATTTCTGGAATTCAGCCGCGATCACCGCCTCGGCGTGGTAGTCCATCGTGAGATAGGGATCGGCCCAATTGCCGGTAATGCCAAGACGCTTGAACTCTTCGCGCTGGATATCCACCCATTTGTCGGCAAAGGCGCGGCATTCCTGGCGGAATTCCACCACATCCACCGCGTCTTTGTTCTTACCCTTCTTGCGATACTGTTCTTCGATCTTCCATTCGATCGGCAGACCGTGGCAATCCCAACCCGGCACATAGCGCGCATCAAAGCCCATCATCTGATGGCTGCGCACGATCATGTCCTTGATGGTCTTGTTCAGCGCATGGCCGATGTGCAGATGGCCGTTGGCATAGGGCGGGCCGTCATGCAGCGTGAAAGGCTTGCGGCCTTGCTTTTCCCGCAGCCGGTCATAAACGCCAATCTTGGCCCAGCGATCCAACCAGTTGGGTTCGCGCTTGGGCAGGCCTGCGCGCATCGGAAAATCGGTTTTGGGCAGGTTGAGGGTCTGCTTGTATTCAGGGGTATCAGCTGTCTCGGCGCACATGGGTGGCGTCCTTTGGATAATCGGTTCGGAAACTGGGTATTTTAGTGCGGCGCGATAGCTCAAGCGCCTTTGCCCGGCGTCTCATTCAATCAGAGCGCCGGGGATATAATTCGAATAATGATGGCCACGATATGGGACATGGGGGCGTTATAGGCCGCTAGAGCGCCGGGGTAAAGCGGGGTTGTGATCCCGCCGCCAAAGCGGGTTTTCTATTCGCCGCATGTCAAATTTGATCAGAGCAGCCACCACCAGCAACTGCGTCACACCGCCACCACCCATTGCCCCGGAACCGCGCCCCTGCCATATGCCTAACAGGAATTTCCAGCAGAGCATTGGCACCCCACGCTGGCCCGAGGGCTGGCGCAGAGGACAGCGCCAAATCTACGTGAAACAGGACAGATGATGCGCCAGCCCACAGATCAACCAGCCCCAGATCACCCCGACCGAGACTACCCCATGCGACGCTTTGACATTTCTGCCGCCCAGATCGACCGGGTCGTCACCCTGTTCTACATCCGCGTGCGCGCTGACAGGGTGCTTGGTCCGATCTTTGCCCGCTATGTGGCCGATGGCGACTGGCCCGAGCACGAGGCCAAGATCGCCCGGTTCTGGCGCAACGCCATCCTGCGCGAGAAAAGCTATAGCGGCAATCCAATGCGGGTGCATGTGTCGCGGCCAGAGATCCAGGCCGAACACTTTGCGATCTGGCTCGGGCTGTTTCACCAGGTGCTGCAGGCCGAACTCTCGCCCCGGCTTGCCCTGCAGTGGGGAACCCTGGCGGACCGTATCGGCGAAGGCTTCCGCACCGGAATTGTGGCCATGCGACAGCCCAAGGACGCGCCGCCCAAGCTGTTCTGATGACCCTATCGGATGAATTGGCAACCGACATAGCCGATCTCACCAGCCCGAGCCCTCCCGACAGGGTAAAAAGTGGAAAAAAGCGAATTACTTCCCTGAATCAACGCAAATACCCTTATATTAAGTTGATAAAAGGCAATTGTGCGGCGGCAAAAAATGAAAATCTCAACCAGATTTCCTGTGCATGAATATCCCTGATCTGTTGATAACCCTGCCAAACCTGTGGAGAAATCCAATTACGCCCCACCAAGCCAACTGACCCTGGCTTGGTATCGGTTTCACATGCGCGACAGGCTCTATTCAGCGCTCGTGGCTGAAAGACCAAAGCGCCAGATGCAGCCTCCGCCCGCCAGGGCAGCTGCGCGTGTCTCTTTAAGGCAAGGACAGAAGTCTTTCTATTTCATTAACTTTTGACGTACAGAGAAAAACATCCACAGGCATATAAACCGACTTATCCACTGGGGGATCTCCCCGTGCCAGCGCCGCGCCCAGCCAACAGTGTCAATGATCTGCAGAGGCTCTGCAGCTATGGGGTGTCTGTCTCGCGGCGGAACAATCCCGCCAATGCGCCCTGGATCACCCGGCGGGTCGACGGGCGGTGCGGTGGGGAAAACGGCATCGGGCGGCAGACCTCCATGGCGGCAATCCCCACCCGCGCTGAGAGCGCACCGTTCACCACGCCTTCGCCAAACCGGCGTGACAGTTTTGACAGCACTGACCCGCCCAGCACCGACTCCAGCAGATCATCCCCAGCGGCAACCGCCCCCGTCGCGGCCAGATGTGCCAGCACCGCCCGCGTCAGCCGCCAAGAACTGAACAGCCCAGAACGCCCGCCGTAGATCTGTGCCACCTGGCGGATCATCCGCACCGAGGCCAGCAGCGCCACAACCACATCCGCCAGCGCCAGCGGCACCAGCGCGGTCACCGTGGCCACCTGCCGGGCAGCTGCCTCGACCTCTCGCAGGGCACGGGCATCCAGGGGCAGCAGCAGCTCTTCTTCTGCCAGCATCAGCAAGGTATCCGCATCCAGCACCTCTGCGCGGCGTTCGGCCAGACGCGCCAGCTGCCAGGACATATCCGGTCGTCCGGCGTAAAACGCCTCCAGCCGGGCAAGATGCGCCTTGGCGGCGGCAAGATTTGCACTGGCAACCGGGCTGTCGCGCCGCAGCCCATCCACCCGCTTTAACCGGGCCAGCGCGGCAAATTCCCGCAGCGCCAGGATCAGGGCCAAGAACAGCGCCAGTCCCAGACCCGCGCTGACCGCCCAGCCGAGCAACGGCCAGCGGATCAGCAATCCTGTGGCAAAATCCCAGGCCGCAACCGAGACCACACAGCCCAAGAGCGCCAGCACCACACCCCAGAACCAGCGGCTGAGCCGTGACGGGCGCCGGGTCGCCAGTCCTGCCGCCTGCCCGCCAGACCTGGCCTGATCCGATGACATAAAGTCAGGCACCGGCGGCGCGGCGGCCACATCCGGCATTTCAGGCCCAGCCGCCCGGCTTTGCGCATCGCGCTGTGCGTCGGCTTCCAGATCGAACAAGACAGGTTTACGGCTCATGAGGCGGTCTCTTTCTGGCAGCTGTCGTGCCATTCAAAGCGGATATTGGGCAGGGCCTCTGCAGTATCAGAGCCATCACTGCGCCCGACCTCGTTGAACCCCTGACGCAGGTAGAATCTGCGGGCAGCTTCATTGGCGGCAATCACCCGCAACCAGAGCATTGGCCCAGCCTCCTTGGCCGCAGCCATCAGCGCCGCCCCCAGCCCCTGCCCGCAGGCCCCCGGAGCCAGATACAAACTGCAGATCTCGGCCCCATCGCGCGCCACAAAGCCCTGAATCACGCCATTCTGCACCGCAACCGTGACCCAGCCACGGTCAATCATCACGCCGCAAAAGGCGATCATTTCCACCTCGGCATAGAGCTTGGGCAGCCACTGCGCATACTGCTGCGCCTGAAACAGGATCGCGCCCAGCCGTCCGGCATCGGTAGGCTGAGCGGCGCGCAACATCGGGGCCGTCTTGGGGGATCGTGGCGCGATCATAGCTGATCCCCGATTAAAAACTCTGCCGCCCGATCCAGCCGGATATGCGGCGGCCCATCCCCCGGTTTCAGGTTCAGCGGCGCCGGGGCAAACTGCATCGCCTGATACTCCCCCTCCAGCCAGCGCGCGGCCCCTTGTCGCGCCGGGATCAGCAGCTGCGCCGGATCCTCTGGCAGCGCACCGGGATAAAAGGCGGCCTGACGGCCACTGTCCAACAGGCGGCCGCGCACGCAGGGAAGCTCTGCCCCGTCGTGCTGTCGCGTTTCCTCAGTGGTGGCGCGCAGGGCCGCAAGCGTCAGCGCGGCGGTCTCGGCCCCGGCAAACTGCGCCCGATCGCGCGCCTCGCGGGTCAGGGCCTCGATGATGGCCGTCATCTGCGGGTGTTGCAGGTGATGCAGATGATCGGCCTTGGTTGCAGCAAAGAGGATCTTTTCCACCCGTTTGCCGCGCAGCAGCGAGGTAAGAAAGCCATTGCGACCAGGGCGAAAGGCCGCCAGTACATCCCCCATGGCGCCGCGCAGATCCTCAACCGCCTGCGGGCCGGAATGAATGGCGCTCAGCGTGTCAACCAACACCACCTGGCGATTAATCCGCGAGAAATGGTCGCGAAAAAAGGGTTTCACCACCTTGGCCTTATAGGCCTCGTAGCGGCGTTCCATCTCGTGCCACAGGCTGCGACGCGTCGCGGCCTCCTCGGGGGGGATCGGTGCAAAGGTCAGGACCGGAGAGCCGGCAAGATCGCCCGGCAACAGAAACCGCCCCGGAGAGCAATCGTAAAACCCAGCAGCGCGTGCGGCCTGCAAATAGTCGGTAAAGACCGCCGCCAGCGCCTGGGCTTTGGGTTCATCATGCGGGGCTTTTGTCTCGATAGTGGTCAGCAATTGCAGGAATTCGGCCGCCACCGGCCGGGCGGGCAGCCGCGCCAGCAGCTCAACCGACCATTGGGCATAGGTTTTATCCAACAGGCCCAGATCCAGAAGCCATTCGCCGGGGTAGTCGACAATATCCAGATGCAGGCGGCGCGGCCCCTGTATCCCGGACAACAGCCCCCCTGGCCGCAGGGTCAAGCTCAGCCGCAGTTCAGACACCGCGCGGGTGCTGTCGGGCCAGTGCGGCGTGGGTCCCGTCAATGCGGCCAGGTGATCCTCATAGGCAAAGCGCGGCACCGTATCGTCGGGCTGTGGCTGCAGATAGGCGCTCTCGATCCGTCCCTGTCGCGCCGCGGCCAGCTGCAGCATGCGGCCCCGGTTCAACAGGTTGGCCACCAGAGAGGTAATAAAGACGGTCTTGCCAGCCCGCGCCAGCCCCGTCACCCCAAGGCGCAGACTGGGTTCAAAAAATCGCGATGATACAGCGCTGCCAAGGCTGCTCAGCCCGCGCGCCGCGCCATCCGTCACTATCGATACTACCACGCGCCGCACCTGCTGTTTTGGATCACTGCCCAAGATAGTCAGACCCCGTCCCGGTTTCCAGAGCGTCAGGCCACTTGCCTCGACGGTGTTGCCGGGTTACGTGCTGCCCATGCCCCGATATGCCCTCAAAGTCGAATATCATGGAAAGCCCTTTGCCGGATGGCAGCGGCAAAAGGATCAGCCCTCGGTACAGGGCGCGATAGAGGATGCCCTGGCGCGACTGGAACCCGGCCCCCATACCATCGCCGCAGCCGGGCGCACCGATACCGGGGTGCATGGGCTGGGCCAGGTGGCCCATTGCGACATGGTCAAAGACTGGAGCCCCTTTCGCCTGTCAGAGGCCCTGAACCACCACCTGAAGCCTAACCCTGTGGCGATTGTGGCCTGTGCTGCCGTCGATGACGACTGGCATGCCCGCTTTTCCGCAATTGAGCGGCAGTATCTGTTTCGCATCCTGATCCGCCGTGCGCCCGCAACCCATGACGCAGGCCAAGTCTGGCAGATCAACAATGATCTGGACGTCGAGGCCATGCAGGAAGGTGCCAATCACCTGCTGGGCAACCATGATTTCACCACCTTCCGATCTTCCATCTGTCAGGCGCAAAGCCCGCAGAAAACCCTGGACGAGCTGCGTATCGAGCGGGTCGCGGGCCTGTCCGGTCCTGAGGTGCATTTCCACGTGCGCGCCCGGTCGTTCCTGCACAACCAGGTACGCAGCTTTGTCGGCACACTGGAACGCGTCGGCGCGGGTGCCTGGGATCCCTTGGATGTAAAAACCGCGCTTGAGGCCCGAGAGCGGGCCGCCTGCGGGCCCGTCTGTCCCGGCCACGGCCTTTATTTGGCACGGGTGGGCTATCCGGTGGATGTCTTCAAACGCCCACGGGGCTGATCCCTATGGGCTGGCAGGCCAAACCGACTACCAACAGTCCTCAGACCTTGGGCGGATGCAGCACAAGTGTCTGCAGCGCTGTGGCCACCGGGCCGTCTTCGTCCTGCAACACCGACTGCGACATGCCGATGCCCGTGCTGTGCCAATGCGAAATAGACTCTGAGGCATGCCAATCGCCCTGGGGTTCGCGATGCACATTGAGGGTGAGATCGGTATTCATAAACCCCATCTCCTTGGGGTGCGCATTCCACGAGATGCCATTGCCACAATCCGCCAGCGCACAGAGCGACTGAATCGGCGATTGCTGCTCGCCCTCCAGCAGGTTTGGGGTGCGCATCCACAGCGTCTTGGGGCCCGGATGCAGACCAAACTCCGGCGGGTAGGCCACATCCAGAAACTGACCAAAATAGGGTTTGTCATGCAGACCCGCCCCAATGGAAAAGGGGCCCGGCACCGCCTTGGCGCGGTCTAGCGGCACCACCGCTGCGGTTGGCACATCGCCCAGATCCTTGCGCACCAAATGCATCGTCGTGCCCAGCGCGCAAAGGCTGTTGTCAAGATCATGCACGGTGATCTGTGTCGTGGCCAATGTGCGGGTATGCCGGGTGGTTTCAGCCGCGACCCGCAGCCCTGACAGGGGCAGCGGGCGCAAAATATCCAGTGTCATCCGGCAGAGCATTTTCTCTGCACCGATTTCGATCTCGGCTGCGCGGGCGGCCAGGCCGGTAACCGGCCCGGCATGGCAGTGATCGGCGGACCAAGGCCCCCGCGCCGGGTCATTGCCCACAAAAACCCCATCAGAGTTTTGCGAGAAGAACGATGGCGCCGTGAGAGCCTTGGACGTCATGGATCAGACCTTTTCCTGGGTGTATTTCTTCAGCTCTGCGCGCGCCACCTGGCGGCGATGCACCGCATCAGGGCCATCGGCCAGGCGCAGGGTGCGCACATGGGTCCAGGCAATTGCCAGAGGCGTATCCTGGCTTACACCCTGCCCGCCAAACATCTGCACGGCCTCGTCAATCACTTTCAACGCAACGCGTGGTGCCACCACCTTGATCTGGCTGATCCAAGGTGCAGCGGCACGGCCATCGCCCTGATCCATGTACCAGGCCGCCTTGAGGCACAGCAGACGCGCCATTTCGATTTCCATCCGGCATTCCGCAACGATGTCATAGTTCGCACCCAGATGGGCCAGTTTCTTGCCAAAGGCTTCGCGGTTAAGCGACCGTTTGCACATCTGCTCCAGCGCGCTTTCCGCCTGACCGATAGCGCGCATACAGTGGTGAATCCGTCCAGGCCCAAGCCGCCCTTGGGCAATTTCAAAGCCGCGGCCTTCGCCCAGCAGAAGATTTTCCGCAGGCACCCGCACATTGGTAAAGCGGATATGCATATGGCCGTGTGGTGCGTCGTCGTGGCCGTAGACCTCCATCGGGCGCAGCACTTCGATGCCAGGGGTATCCGCCCCCACAACGATCATGGATTGGCGCTGATGCTTGGGCTGTTCCTCACCGCCGGTTTTCACCATGACGATATAGACCTTGCAGCGCGGATCACCCGCCCCCGAAGCCCACCATTTTTCACCGTTCAGCACATAGTCATCACCGTCGCGCACGCAGGACATCGACACATTTGTCGCATCCGAAGAGGCCACATCCGGTTCGGTCATCAGATAGGCAGAGCGGATCTTGCCCTCCAGCAGCGGTGCCAGCCACTGCTGTTTCATCGCCTCCGTGCCGTAACGCTCAAACACTTCCATATTGCCGGTGTCCGGCGCGGCGCAGTTGAAGACCTCGGCCCCCAGCGGTGTCTTACCCATTTCCTCGGCGAAATAGGCATATTCCACCGTCGACAGGCCAAAGCCCTTGTCGCTATCGGTAAGCCAGAAATTCCACAGCCCCTGCGCCTTGGCCTTTGCCTTCAATCCCTCCAAGATTTCGGTCTGGCGAGCAGTATACTGCCAGCGATCTCCGGTGGCGACTTCGGCCTGGTATTCGGCCTCCAGTGGCATGATCTCGTCGCGCACCATGGTGGCGACCCGCTCCAACAGCTTGCGGTTCTCTGCCCGCATGCCAAAATTCATATCCATCCCAGAATCTCCTCCACTGCCGCTTTAGCTTTAACAAAAACCATGGCTTAGTCTGGCAAGATCTGTCCAGCGCAGTGACGGAACGTTATTGGCTGACAAAGGAAAAACAACTGAAAGGAACGGGCATGGCGCTCTTGGTGAACATTGGGCACGACGGCTGGTACAAGGACGACGAATTGGCACAGGAGCTGCGCAGGCAAATGCCAGAGGCCGATATTCGCACCCTGGACGCCCCCGGAGATCTGGCCGACATCACCATGCTGGCGGTATCAGCGCTGGCCGCGGATCTGCCGGCAAAACTGCCAAACCTGGCCCTGGTGCAGAAACTGGGCGCCGGGGTGGAAACCATCATCGCCCATCCCGCCATCGCCCCCGAGGTGCAGGTGGCACGGCTGAAACCACTGGAACCGGCCCGCGAGATTGCCCAGTATTGCCTGGCCTATGTGCTGCATGCCCAACGTAATATTGCCGCCCACGCCGAGAGCCAGACCCGTGCCGCCTGGGAACCGCTGGCGCCAAAACAAAATCACAAAACCCGCGTCGGGGTGCTGGGGCTGGGCCATATCGGCAGTCAAACGGCGCTGCTGATGCGCGATCTCGGCTTTGACGTGCTCGGCTGGAGCCGCTCTGCCAAGGAGATCCCCGGCGTGACCTGCCACCATGGCAGCGCCACGCTGAAACCGATGTTGGGACAATGCGATTACGTCTGCGCCATCCTGCCCTCAACCGCGCAGACCCGCGCTTTGATCAATGCCGAGAGCCTGGCGGCAATAAAACCCGGTGCCACGCTGATCAATGCCGGGCGCGGAGATCTGGTGGATGAGGCCGCGCTGATTGCGGCGCTGGATCGCGGCACCCCTGGCCATGCGGTGCTGGATGTTCTGTGCAGCGAACCTCTCCCCGCGTCAGATCCCCTGTGGCAGCACCCGAAGGTCACCATCACGCCGCATGTCTCTGGCTGGCATCTGGGGGATGCCCTGGGGGATGTGACCGAAAATTTCCGCCGATTGGGCGCAAAAGAGCCGCTGCTGCATCTGGTTGACAGGCAGCGCGGCTACTGATGCCAATTCCCCGCTGCACATTGGGTACAACGGGGAAGCATCTTCAGCCGATGAAGGCCTTGTAGGCGGGTTCTTCCATATAGTCTTCCATCGGAGAAAGGTCTTCGACCTTCAGCTTGAAAAACCAGGCATCCCCCTGCGGGTCATCGTTTACCTTGCCGGGGGTTTCGGTCAGGGCTTCATTCACCTCGACCACTTCACCATCCAGCGGCGACAGAATATCCGAAGCCGCCTTGACCGATTCAATCACCACGATCTCGTCGTCCTTGGCAAATTCATCGCCAACTTCGGGCAGCTCGATAAAGACCACATCCCCGAGTTGCTCTGCGGCATGGGCAGTGATGCCAACAGTCACCACATCGCCATCCACATCCAGCCATTCGTGTTCTTCGGTAAATTTCATCGCTGTCATCCTGTCTTTTTGCCTATCCAGATCGCTTGCCTATCTAGGTCTGGCCATCCAGATCGGGGGTGGTGCCGATCCAATCTTGGTTCGATCGGGCGCGAAGGCACCTGCCGCCTGGGCCTGCCATAGACAGGAGCGTAAAGTACCAGCGCCCAGAGGTGCGTTCAAGATGCAAATGCGCGCCGAAGCCCGCACAAACACAGTCTAAAGCAGGTTGAAATACTCTGCCTGCTCCCATTCGCTGACGGTATTGAGATAGCGATCCCATTCAAACCGTTTCAGCTGCGACAAATAGCTGACGAACTCTGGCCCCAGGGTGGTGGCAAACAGATCCGAACCCTCAAAAGCCCCCAGCGCCTGCCCCAGAGAACGCGGCAGCCGCGCCGCCGTCCCTTCATAGGGCGAGGTGGTTGCAGTCGGCGCCTGCAGCCCTGCCGCCATCCCGGCAGAGCCCGCCAGGATCTGCGCGGCGATGGCATAATAGGGATTGGCAGAACTGTCCGGCGCGCGGTTTTCAATGCGCGAGGCCGCGTCGCCCGGCTGCATCAGGGCGCGCAGCATGGCACCACGGTTGTCCTGCCCCCACTGGATGCGATCCGGTGCCAGCTGAAAAGGCAGGTAGCGTTTATAGCTGTTCACCGTCGGCGCAATCATCACCGAACAGGCCGCCGCATGGGTCAACAGCCCCGCGATCCAGCCCGAGGCGGCCGCACTGAGACTGCCGTCGGCATTGGGTTCAAACAGGTTGCGCCCAGTTTCACGATCCACCAAGGATTGATGCAGGTGCCAGCCATTTGCCATGGCGTTTTCCAGCCGCGGCTTGGCCATGAAACTGGCGTGCAACCCAGCGCGGGAGCAGACCTCTTTTACCATGGTGCGAAACATCACCATGGCGTCAGCCTGCTGCACGGCGGGCAGCGGCGCAAAGGTGAATTCAAACTGGCTCGGCCCCATCTCGATTTCGACCGAGTGCACCAACAGGCCCAGCGCCTGGGCATTGCGGCGGATCTGGTCCAGCATCGCCTCGCAATCGCCATAGCGGGTTTCTGTCAGATACTGATAGCCCTGGGTCAGGTTGCGGGTAGCAATGGGCGCGCCGGGCATGGTGCTTTGCCCATGGTTCAGCCCGCTGTCCTGACGTTCAAAGACCTGAAATTCAACCTCCAGCCCAAAGATTGCCTCTTTTCCCCCAGCCTGCAAATCGGCCTCGGCTCGACGCAGCACCTCAAGCGAGGAAAAACCAATCGGCGTGCCATCGGACTGCATCGTTTCACACAGGATCCAGGCTGAATGCGGCGACCAGGGCAGGATGCGAAATGTCTCGGGGCGGGGCACCAACAGGATATCACCCGCACCACGCATCGGTTCAAACCCTTGGTCATCGGCCTCGCCCCCTGCCCCCCAGACCGCAAAGGCAGTGCGATGCGAGGTATCTTTCAGCAGCAGCGTCGAGGGCATGTTGAGCCCAGAGCGAAACAGCCCCTCAAAGGCGTCAGCCACCAGGGTCTTGCCCCGCAGGATGCCGTGCTGATCCACCATCAGCACCCGCAGCGTCTCTAGGTCGGCAGCACGCGCCTCGGCCAGAACCTCGTCTGCCTGCGCCAGTGCCTCTGGGCTGAGCAGCCCCGCACGCGCCAACCGCCCTGTTGCCAGATCTTCAGCCATTGCACTTTCCGCCTTTTATTGCGGCGACAGCCCACTGGCTGCCTCCGGGATCCGTCTTTCGTGATGCACTGGCTGGTCGCCTAGACCTTGGCATTCCAGGGACAGGCACCGCGACGCTGAAGGTCAGCTTCCTGCGCGGCGCGCTCCCAATCACCATCCTGCGCAATCGAGTCGTTGGAAACTGGCCCAAAAACGGTGCCAAGGTCCAGCCCGCCATGCATTGGCAGATCAGCGTCCCGACCTTCCTTTACCGCCGCAATGGCGGCGCGCAACTGGCGACGGTAGCGGATGATGGCAACATCGGTCTTGCCCAGGTGTTCCTGCGTCCTGTCCTGGATGGACCCCATGCTTTCCACCGCCCATTGGTCATGCACGTTGATATCCAGCCCCATGCCGGTATAGGTCTCGGTCGCCTGTTCCTTGGGGTCGAAACCATAGTTGTTATGACGCCCTTTCAGCGGTGCATAATCCGGCAAGCGGTGCTCCTTCAGGCGCTGTTCGCGCATCAGGTCTTTATTCACCGGCTGATCAAAACTGGTGAACATAGAGTACCAATAGCAACTCTCATCGTCGATCGGCACATGCCACTGGGTGATGGTCATCTCGCGCGACATCGGGATGCAGATCGCTTCGGGAAAGATCTGATTGGTGATGCGTACATGGGTGCGTCCATCGCCCAGATCGCGCAGCGCCGTGACCTTCAGCCCGTGATCGGCCTCTTCCGCGATGATTTCGGGACGGGGGAAATCGCGCAGCAATTTGGTCATCGGTATTTCGGTGTTACCAGCGGTGTCGCGAAACTGCTTGCCATAGGCTTCGGCCGGGTCTTCGTCCTGCAGGAACCGGTGCAGGAACGAAGCATGCGCCGGGTCGATGCCGACCTCCATCGCCTGCAGCCAGTTACATTCCCAAAGGCCCTTGAAGGCAAAGACATGGCTGCTGGGGGCGCGAAAACAGTCCAGAGCTGGGAATTCCGGCGGCGTACCGGGACCCATATAGGCCCAGATGATCCCATTGCGTTCGACCACCGGATAGGCCGTGTTCTGGATCTTTTCATGCATCCGGCTGCCTTCCGGCTCGCCAGGTTGTTCTACGCATTGGCCCGCGCGATCGAAATGCCAGCCATGAAAGGGGCAGCGCAGCCCGTTGTCTTCGAGGCGGCCAAAACACATGTCAGCACCACGATGCGGACAGTGTCGCCCGATCAGGCCCAACTGCCCTTCGCTATCACGAAACAGGACCAGATCTTCGCCCAGCAGCCGCACCGGCACCACCGGGCGTGGGCCGTCCAGTTCATCCAGCAGCGCCGCAGGCTGCCAGTATCGCCGCAGCACCTCGCCCGCATCGCTGCCCTTGCCAACCCGGGTGAGGCTGTCGTTCATTTCCTGGCTAATCATGGCTGGCCTTCCTTCTTGCGATGAGACTGTAGGGATCTGCCTGGCAAAACAGACTTGACTTGGTTCGTTATTCGTACTTATGATGTTAAATACGATCAACTTTTGCGATATGTACCGGCCATTGTCAAGGCCAAGCCTCCCCTGCCCTTCAGACAACACAAAGCGACCGGCCCATGACCAAACCAGAACAAGACCGCAATATTTCCTCGAGCTTTGCCAAAGGCTTGGCTGTTCTGGCCGTGTTTGATGCCGCCACCCCCAGCATGACGCTGGCGGAAATCGCACGCCGCACCAGGCAGGACCGCGCCACCGCGCGGCGCGGCGCGCTGACCCTGGTGCAGGCCGGCTATCTGCGTCAGCAAGGCCGCATGCTATCGCTGACCCCACGGGTCTTGGCACTGGCGGGCGGCTTCCTGCAGGCCAACCAGTTTGGCCGCCGGGTGCAGCCCATCCTCAACCAGCACGCCCGCAAAATCGGCGCCGAGGTCAGCCTCGCTACGCTTGATCAAGGGCGGGTCTTACTGCTGGCCCAATCCACCACCGAACATGGCCCCATCACCTATGGGTTCACCGCTGGTGCACATATCCCGCTGGTCCATACCAGCCTGGGCCGCATGTTGATGGCCTGCCTCGCGCAGGAAGAAGCCGTAGCCCTGCTAGAGAGCGCCGATATCCCGCAGCACACCGAACAATCACGGCGCGACGCAGCAGAGATCTTGCCGCAGATCACCAAGGCACGCAGCCAGGGCTATTGCCTCACCGATAGCGAATTTGAACCCGGTATCATCGGCTATGCTGTCCCGGTATCGCGCCCCGGCCAAACCCCCGTGGTGGTTGGCAGCTCTGCGCCGCGTGGCCGCGATACGGGCAGAAACACCGAAGCCCTGCTACAGGCCCTGCAGATCTGCGCCGCTGATCTGCGCCAGACCAATGTGGTCGAAGATCTATAGCCGGATCAGTGCGTTTTAGCGCCTGCTGCTTGCCACTGCCCCTACAGGCGGGCTGACCGGTTTCCCGGCCATCCCACACTGGGACCTGTTTTCAAAAAATCACGAAGAAAGCTATCCTCCTTGTGCCGCTAGGAGCCAGGTCAAAGCGAGCGCATAGTCGCGAAGACCAGCCCCAAATGTGCCACACTGGCACCAGAGGCGACGCGACAGGCACGCGATATGGCGCGCCGGATTGAACGAGGACCAGGATGACCCAAAGCAGCTATTTCACCCCCAAAGGCGGCCACCCCGGCCAGGACCAATTGCTGACAGGACGCGCGGTTTTCACCGATGCCTATGCCGTGCTGCCTCAGGGTACGATGCGCGATATCACCACCTCCTACCTGCCCGGCTGGAACGGCATGCGCATGTGGGTCATCGCCCGCCCGATGACAGGCTTTGCCGAGACTTTTTCGCAGTACATTGTCGAACTGCAACCCGGTGGCGGCTCTGACACGCCGGAAAGCGATAGCGCCGCCCAGGGCAGTCTCTTTGTCACCAGTGGCACGCTAAAGATCTCTATCGACGGCACCCACCATACGCTGACCAGCGGCAGCTTCGCCTATCTGCCCGCCGGCAGCACCTGGGGCCTGCGCAACTCTGACGACGCAACTGCCAGCTTCCACTGGATCCGCAAACGCTGGCAAGCAGCGCCCGGCCTGTCCAAACCGCAGGCCTTTGTCTGCAAGGAACAGGACATCGCCCCCAGTGTGATGCCCGACACCGAAGGCCGCTGGGCCACCACCCGCTTCATGGATCCCGAAGACATGTCGCACGACATGCATGTCACCATCGTCACCTTCCAGCCCGGCGGCGTCATTCCCTTTGAAGAAACCCATGTGATGGAGCACGGGCTCTATGTGCTTGAGGGCAAGGCAGTTTACCGGCTGAATCAAGATTGGGTCGAGGTCGAGGCCGGCGACTTCATGTGGCTGCGTGCCTTTTGCCCCCAGGCCTGCTACGCCGCCGGGCCGGGTCCGTTCCGCTATCTGCTGTATAAGGACGTCAACAGACATATGCCTCTCGGCCTGTAGCCCCGGCACCGGCG
This sequence comes from Pseudophaeobacter flagellatus, assembly GCF_021228235.1. Classification (GTDB taxonomy): domain Bacteria; phylum Pseudomonadota; class Alphaproteobacteria; order Rhodobacterales; family Rhodobacteraceae; genus Pseudophaeobacter; species Pseudophaeobacter flagellatus. Next base: position 53,768 of record NZ_JAJQRG010000005.1, on the reverse strand, counting down.
CAAACCGGCACCCGCCACAAAACCAGCCACAAAATCTGCATCCCTGTCGCTTTCTTTGCCGCACTTGGCAGGGATGCCCATTGCAAAGCCAGATCGCCACGCTAGGCTGTGGTCAATGTTTTTCACCCAGTGGGAGCCTTGGAGCATGAGACACAGCACACAGCCATGCGGCCTGATCCGGAATCTGGAGACAGGTAAGCCTATCGCCCGCCTAGGCAAAGCCCTTTGCCTGGGCCTCGTCTTGACCCTTGCAGCAAGCCTGCCACCCCTGGCCGCCACCGCCAAGGATATAGCAGAAACCAAAGCGGTTTCTGTCTTGGAGCGCACCTGGCATGTCGGCCCGGCAGAGGAGGCTCCCGGCTTTTACCGGGCCACCCGGCTCAATACCGAACTGCTGCCCAAACGCCCACCAGCGGTGCTCAGCGTGCGCCAGGCCATTCGCGCCTTTCATGGCGCCACCGGATGCAGCGCCAATCGTGACACACTATACCGCGACATTTCCGGTAGCTATTTTGCCACTCTGATCTGCCCGCAGGACTAGCGCGCCTGCGTCACCCTGCCTGCCTTATCCAATCTGCCCCTGAAGACCTCTGCCCTTTCCTTTTGCCGGACATGCAGAGCCCCGGAGACCTGCTCTCATGAAAATAGCCATCAACGGATTTGGCCGCATTGGCCGCGCTATCCTACGCCAAATCCTCACCACATCGCGCGGCGATGGGCTAGAGGTGACATGCATCAACGACATCGCACCGCTGGAGATGTGCGCCTATCTGTTTCAATACGACAGCACCTTTGGCCCCTTTCCGCACCCGGTTGACCACGGTGACGGACGGCTGCGGGTGCTGGGCCGCTCGATCCCGCTGCATCACAAGGCCGACCTGACAGGGGTTGATCTCTCGGGTGTCGATGTGGTGCTGGACTGTACCGGCATCGCCCGCAGCTCTGATGTTGCGCAACGCGGCTTGGCGGCAGGTGCGGCCAAGGTACTGATATCAGGCCCTTCACCGGCTGCGGAACAGACACTGGTCTATGGTGTCAACCACGACCAGCTTGGCACCGCGCGCATCGTCTCCAATGCCTCTTGCACCACCAATGGGCTGGCACCCCTGGTCAAGCTGGTGGATGGGATCGGCGGCATCGACAGCGCCCATATGACCACCATTCACTGCTATACCAACTCGCAGCCAATGGTAGACGCCCCACGCGGCGATTTTGCCCGCTCGCGCGCCGGGGCGCTATCGATGGTGCCGACCACCAGCTCAGCCACCCATCTGATCGACGAGGTGCTGCCGCACCTGAGAGGCCGGATTAGCGGTGCCGCCGTGCGGGTGCCTACCGCCAGTGTCTCGGCTGTCGATTTGGTGGCGCGACTGCAAAAGCCGATGCAGTTGGCCGACTTCACCGCCGCGCTCAAATCCGGTGCCGCCGCAACCGGGGTCCTGGGCTGGACCGAAATGCCGCTGGTCTCTTCCGATCTGCGCGCTCGACCAGAATCCCTGGTGCTGGCCGCCCCTGAACTACGCCAGGTTGGCGAACAGCAAATACGGGTCTTTGGCTGGTATGACAACGAATGGGGCTTTTCCGCGCGCATGCTTGATGTCGCCCGCCTGATGGCCCGCCGCTGACCCCAGTTCAATCCAGCGCGACCGTTTCGGCAGCCGCCTTCCGTCTGGCCACGGCCCGGGTCAAGGGCAGCCCTGGCTGGCGCGCGCCAGCGCGCTTCACCCTTGAGGCGGGATGGGGTCCGTTATCCTCGCCAAGGCCCTCACTGGGCAGGACAGCCCATTGAGGGCGTCTCAGCAAAAGAAAAGCGCCGCGCGATAGCGCGGCGCTGGGCCCAACGGATCTAGGCCAATCTTTGATTTTCCTAGATTGGGCGGGAGCGGCCCGCTCAATCTAGCACCAGGGGGTTACTCTCCGGGCAGGCTGCCATCGCCGTGACCGGCCATCCCACCTGAAACCTCTTCGGTGGCCTCCTCCGCCAGTTCGGCCGGCAGGATCAAATTCAGGACAATGGCAATCAGCGCGGCCGGCAGCAAGCCACTGGTCATCAGCACCTTCAGCGTATCGGGCAGGTACTGCACCGCGCCCGGCTCTAGCTGCAACCCCAGACCAACCGAGAGCGCGATGGCAAAAATCACCATATTGCGCCGGTTCCAATCCACATCCGACAACATCGAAATGCCCGCCGCAACAACCATGCCAAACATCACGATCACGCCGCCCCCCAGCACCTCAATCGGGATCGTGCGAATGATTGCGCCAACCTTTGGCACCAGACCGCAGAGGATCAGGAACAGCGCGCCAATGGTCACCACATGGCGGCTCATCACCCCGGTCATGGCAATCAGCCCGACGTTCTGGCTGAACGAGGTATTGGGCAAGCCGCCAAAGATCCCGGCCACCGCTGAACCAAGGCCATCGGCATAGGTCGCACCAGCGATCTCCTTGTCTGTCGCCTCGCGCCCGGCGCCGCCACGGGTGATGCCGCTGACATCGCCAACCGTTTCAACCGCCGACACAAAGGCCATAAGACAAAAGCCCAGAATCGCTGCAAAAGAGAACTCAAAACCATATTTGAACGGCACCGGCAGCGCAAAACCGGCGGCCCGCGACCAACTGTTCCCGATCGCTTCAAAAGTGATCATGCCCATCATCAGCGCATAGATATAACCCACGATCAGCCCCAGCAGAACCGCCGAAACCGACAGCATGCCACGGGCAAAGAACTTCAGCGCAAGGGTGGCAAAGATCACCACCAGCGCCGCCGACCAGTTCAACAATGATCCATATTCGGGCGTGCCAATCGCCGGCACCCCACCAGCAGCATATTGAATGCCGACCTTGACCAGCGCCAATCCGATCATGGTAACAACCAGCCCCGTCACCAGCGGCGGCAGGGCAAAGCGGATCTTGCCGATCACCAGCCCCAGCATCCCATGGAAGATACCGCCAATCAGTACCCCGCCATACAGCGCGGCGAGCCCATCAACGCCCTTGCCCGCCACCAGCGGAATCATGATCGGCAAAAAGGCAAACGACGTCCCCTGCACAATCGGCAAAGCCGCGCCCACAGGCCCCAGCGTCACAGTCTGCAACAGCGTCGCCACTCCGGCAAAAAGCATCGACATCTGGATCAGATACAACAATTCCGGAAAATCCGGCGAGTTGGAGCCAAAGCCAAAGCCCGCCGCACCCGCGACAATGATCGCGGGCGTCACGTTTGACACAAACATCGCCAGCACATGCTGGATGCCCAGCGGCACCGCCCGCGCCAGGGGCGGCGTGAAATTCGGATCCCGCAGCTGTGCCGGGCTCCCTATTGATCCATCAGCCATTCTATTTTTCCTCGTTCTGTTGGTCATGGTGGAAACCACCACCTTCTGCCGGGCGGCTGGTTTCCGGGTCTGTATCTATTCGGGGCGCACCACCACATAGGGGGTGTCGAACCAATGTTCCTGCAGGTTCGCACCAGTACCGATCCGGTCCACGACCGCAAAGATCCCCGGTGCCTGCAGCGGGGTGAGCACCCCATGCCAGGTGCCACGATGATAGTTGATCGCCTGCCCCGGCTGGGTTTCAAAGGCCAGGGGTTGTCCCGGTCTGCCATCCACATCCGGCGCAACAATAACCAGAAACCCATGTTCACTCATCGGGATAAAGGCCTGGCTGCCCTCGGGGTGGCGTTCCATCATCGCCAGGGGCATCGGCAGGTCGCGCGGTTCAGCCTTGAACAGGCTGATCCCGGCGCGGCCATCCGCAAAATCGAGATGGGCACGATCATGATACCGCCCACAAAGCCCTTGATTGATCAGCTTGTCCGGCGCGCCAGCCGCCTCCAGAAAATCGCCATAGGGGGCAAAGCCCCCGGCGCTGATCGGCTGGATCAGGATTCGGTCATCGGCGCGCGTCATGCGGGCATCAAATCGCGCAGGCGGAATTCGGCAATCCGTTCCACCTGCCTGCAGGCCTCGGAAAATTCCACCTCGCGGCTGTTGTCGATGCGCTGTTCAAAGGCCGCCAGGATTGACGCCTTGTCATAGTCACGCACCGCAATGATGAAGGGAAACCCGTGTTTGTTAACATAGGCCTCATTCAACTGACCAAAGCGTGCCCGTTCATCATCTGTCAGCGCATCCAGCCCGGCACTGGCCTGCTCCGATGTGCTTTCTGCCGTCAGCCGTTTGGCCGCCGCCAATTTGCCCGCCAGATCGGGATGCGCGCTCAGCACCCCCAGACGTTCGGCCTCGCTCGCGGAACGAAACATCCGGCACAGCGCATTATGCACCCCGCCAGCCGTATCATGCGCCGCCCCCAGCTCCAGCCCATGGGCGCGTTCGGCGATCCAGGGCGAATGTTCAAAAATACTGCCAAAAACCTCAATGAAACGCGCCAGGCTCATCTGGCTGGGGCGTTCACGCCGCTGATGCGGATGCCGCTTGGCCCAATGTTCGGCAATCTCGATCCGGCGCGGGCACCAGACCCCGTCAAAGCCCTGGATATAGTCGATAAACTTCTTCAGGCCGGCGGCCTTGCCAGGACGTCCGATCAAGCGGCAGTGCAGACCGATGTTCATCATCTTCGGCGCCCCCGCCGCCCCCTCAGCATAGAGAAGATCAAAAGCATCCTTCAGATACTGAAAGAACTGCTCGCCGGTGATATAGCCAGGCGCTGTGGCAAAGCGCATGTCATTGGCCTCCAGCGTATAGGGGATCACCAGCTGATCGCGCGCGCCCACCTCCAGCCAGTAGGGCAGATCATCGTCATAGGCATCCGACACATAGTCGAACCCTCCCTCTTCGGCCACCAGACGCACCGTATTGCTGCTGCATCGCCCGGTGTACCAGCCACGCGGGCGAGAGCCGACAACCTCGGTATGCAGCCGGACGGCCTCTTTGATGGCGGCGCGTTCTTCGGCCTCGGGCATGGTCTTGTGTTCAACCCATTTCAACCCATGCGAGGCAATTTCCCAGTCTGCCGCCTTCATCGCCGCCACCTGATCGGGCGAGCGCGCCAGCGCGGTTGCCACCCCGTAGATGGTCAGCGGAATATTGGCACGGGTGAACATGTCATGCAGTCGCCAGAATCCGGCGCGCGCACCATATTCATAAATGGATTCCATGTTCCAGTGGCGCTGCCCCTCCCAGGGGGCCGCCCCGGCGATATCGGACAAAAAGGCCTCAGAGGCGGCATCCCCATGCAGCGTACAATTCTCGCCGCCCTCTTCATAGTTCAGCACAAATTGCACCGCCACACGGGCCTCGCCCGGCCAGGCGGCATTCGGGGCCTGCGCCCCGTAACCAATCATGTTGCGCGGATATCGGTTCATGGGCTACGTCTCTTTCTTCACTTATGGCTTGCAGCAACATGTGACACTCTGCAAAGCCCCCTGTCATTCCTTGCTATTGCAAAACAGGCGGCTTGGTTTTCAAATATTACCGAATACACTGTCAAAACGGGGGTGTTTGCAGCAGAAATGGAACTGGTGCAGGAAAAAGCAGCACTGCAACAAGGAGCGACGCCCAAATGACCGGATACCTGACGACGCATGTTCTGGACACCGCCCGAGGCTGCCCCGCCGCTGGCCTGCCAATCACCCTTTACCACCTGCAGGGCGAAACGCGCAGCAAACTGGCAACAATGACCACCAATGCAGACGGACGCACTGACAGCCCGATCCTGCCGCAAGACGCCTTTGCCTGCGGCACCTACGAACTTGTCTTTGACGCCGGAAGCTACCTGCGCGCGACCGGTCAGGGCGATACCGATCCGCTGTTCCTCGATCAGGTGCCGATCCGCTTCGGCATCAATGACGCCAGCGCTCATTACCATGTACCGTTGCTGCTCTCGCCCTTTGGGTTTTCAACCTATCGCGGCAGCTGACTGCGGGCATCCACCGCCTGCCGTGTTGTGAGCGGGTCAAGGGCGGCGCAGCCGCCGGGCATCGCCCGGCTTGCCCTTGAGGCGGGCAGAACACAGATACACTTGTTCAAGCGCCTTCAGGGGCAGATAGCCCCCTGAAGCGCTTCTCAGCAACTTTCTTTCTTATCGCCCAAGCTCCAACCGCACCAGACCTGAGCCAAGGCAATACCAGACAGGGCCACGCCGTGGCCTGCGCCGCGCAGCGGCGCCGCACCCAACGCCGGGGCGGGCCCGCAAGGGCCTGCCATCGGGGGCGGGAGCCCCCCCTTTGGCAAAATCACTAATCAACCCGCAGTTTTAGTTGCCCCAAAGGCCAAAGCCTCAGCCGCTCGCACCGAGGCGCCCATCCGTTGGGTCATGAAGTCCATGAATAGGCGCGTTTTCGGGTCCTGATGGCGGCGATGGGTATAAAGACAGGCCATCTGAACGGAAACTGGCGGCGTCTTTTCTGCAACAGCCACCAGGGCCCCCGAGGTCAAGTGCTCGGCCACCTCGAACACCGGCTTCAACGCGATCCCCTCGCCCGCCAGCGCCCAATCGGTAAGAACATCGCCGTCATCACATTCATAGCGCCCCGAAACCGCAAACCGCTTTGGTCCCTCGTCGCTTTGCAACATCCACTGGAACTCGCTGGCGCCGGGATAGCGCAGGTTTAAGCAGTTATGCGCCCCGCCAACCAGATCCGCACCGCTGCGGGGGGCACCATGACGGCTGATATAACCGGGGGCAGCACAGAGCACCCGCTGGCAATCGGCAATCTTGCGAATGCGCAGATTGCTATCCTCTGGCTGGCCCAGAAAGAACGCCAGATCCAGCCCTTCGGTGGTCAAGTCGACGCTACGGTCAGACATCCGCAACCGCATGTTGATTTCCGGATACTGCGCCAAAAACTCAGGCACTTCCGGTGCGACCAGCCGCCGCCCGGCACCAAGGGGGGCGGCCACAAACAGGCTGCCGCGTGGGGTATCCGTCAGATGCATCACCTGAGCCTCGGCCTGGGCCACCGTGTCCAGCACCGCAACCGCCCCGGCATAAAACGCCTGGCCTTGCTCCGTTGCGGTCAGGTTGCGCGTGGTGCGCTGGAACAGACGCACTCCAAGGTAGTCCTCCAACTGCGAGATCCGCGCCGAGGTGACCGCCGGCGAGACGCGCAGATCCCGCCCTGCCGCCGACATGGAGCCCAGTTCATAGACCCTTACAAAAGTTCGGATATTGTCGAGATAAGACATGCGCCCCCAGTCATTTCATGCTCAATCATTGCGCCAACCAGGCCCCAATCCCATTGCGGCACCATTCTTCTTGTTTTTTTGATACAGCTTGGAAGTTTACTGGAATACCGAATAAACTTCGGTTTGCCTAGGGTGGCCATTGGGGAAACCCCATCGCGTCACGGCGCAGACCAAATCGTAAGGCAGAGGGTACGGCATGTATGAAATTCTGATGATGTGGGATTGGCTGGGCTTTGCCATTCGCTGGCTGCATGTGATCACAGCCATGGCCTGGATCGGATCGTCCTTTTATTTCATCGCGCTGGACCTGGGCCTGCGCAAAAGCACGGATCTGCCCGTTGGTGCCCATGGCGAAGAATGGCAGGTGCATGGCGGCGGCTTTTATCACATCCGCAAGTATCTGGTGGCCCCGGCTGAAATGCCCGCACATTTGATCTGGTTCAAATGGGAGAGCTACAGCACCTGGCTCTCGGGGTTTGCCCTTTTGATGGTGGTCTACTGGGTCGGCGGAGAAATTTACCTCATCGACCAAGCCAAAGCCGAGCTGAGCCTGTGGCAAGGCATTGCCATTTCTGCCGCGACCCTGTCGATTGGCTGGCTGGTCTATGATCGCCTGTGCAAGACTGCCAGCCTGGCGGCGCGCCCCACCCTGCTGATGGTGCTGCTGTTTTGCTTGCTGGTGGCGATGGGATATGGGCTAAACCAGGTCTTTACCGGCCGGGCGATGATGCTGCATCTGGGGGCCTTTACCGCCACCATCATGACGGCAAATGTATTCTTTATCATCATGCCCAATCAGCGCATCGTCGTGGCGGATCTGCAGGCCGGACGCACGCCGGATGCCAAATACGGCAAGATTGCCAAGCTGCGCTCGACCCATAATAACTACCTCACCCTGCCGGTGATCTTCCTGATGCTATCAAACCACTACCCCCTGGCCTTCGCCAGTAATTACAACTGGTTGATTGCGGCGCTAGTCTTCCTGATGGGGGTAACCATCCGCCATTATTTCAACACCAAACATGCCGGCACCGGCAATCCTACCTGGACATGGCTGGTGACCATCTTCTTGTTCTTTGCGGTAATCATCCTGTCCACCCTGGGGCTGGAACATGACGGCGAAGGCGAAGACCAGGCCGCCCTGACCGGCACCGCACAAGTGATGGCCCAGGCCGAGGGCTTTGCAGAGGTACATGATATTGTTCTGGGCCGATGCAGCATGTGCCACGCGCGCGAACCCTTTTGGGATGGCATCCGCACTGCCCCAAAGGGGGTCTTGCTGGAAACCGAAGCAGACCTCGCCCGCCAGGCAGCAGCGGTGTTTTTACATGCCGGGGTGACCAATGCGATGCCCCCTGCCAATATCACCTATATGGAGCCCGCAGATCGTGCCGCGATCCGCCGCTGGTTCAAAAACGCACAGATGTAATTGCCTCCTACACCTCTCCGGCGGTGCTCCGCGTGCCTGCCGCCACAGGGCGCAAACCCCAGAAGCGCATCGAATCGCTATGCAAGTTGTTGCCGCATCGGCTGACTTTTCCGGCATCTCACACCTGACCGCTTTACCTTGCGCCCCGCTCTGCTAGACTCTCCGGAACACCACGACACTGCCCTTAATAGGTTGATCAGCCCTGCAACCTTTGAGGGCTGATCTGCACCCGCCCCTGCACGCTGCCCGGAGTGCCCATGTTTCTATATTCGCCCCTGCGCACTGCTGCTTCGCCTCTGTTCTCGGCCAGGCTTACGCGCTTATCCCTGCCTCTGTCGCTTTGCCTTGCCATGCTCGCCCTGCCCAATTCAGGCCAAAGCGCCGAGGCCGTTTTAACCGCTCCGGGTGCCTCGGATACACTGCGCCAGCGCTTGCAGGGGGCCTCTGCCTCTTTGGCCGCGCAGGATGCGGTTGATCCGCAAGAGCTGCTGGCCGCTGCCCTGTCGGATTATCGCACGCTGGTTCAGGTGCTTTATGATGCAGGGCATTTTTCACCGCAGGTAAACATCCGGATCGACGGCCGCGAGGCGGCGCAGATCCAGCCGTTGAACGCGCCGCGCCATATCAATCAGGTGCAGATCACCGTGGTGCCTGGCCCCAGTTTCCGCTTTGGCCGCACCCAGATCGCCCCCTGGCCACAGGCCAGCGAGGTCGAGATCCCCGAAAGCTTTGCAACTGGGCAGCCCGCCAAGACCGGGATCCTGCGCGATGTGACCGCCGCAGGTGTAGAGGCCTGGCAACGGGCCGGGCATCCCCAGGCCCGCCTGGGCCAACAGGCAATCACCGCAGATCACCGTGCCGCCAGGCTGGATGCCCGACTGGCACTGGCACCGGGACCACGCTTGCGCTTTGGGAAAATGATTCTTGCCACTCCCAGTGCGGTGCGAGAAGCAGCGATACAGCGCATTGCCAGCCTGCCCAGCGGAGAAGTCTACCATCCTGACCTGCTGGCCAGATCCGCCACCCGCCTGCGCCGCACCGGTGCCTTTTCGACTGTCACGCTCCAGCCGCAACCCCAGGCCAACCCCGATGGCACACTCGACTATGTGGCCAAAGTCGAAGACATGCCACCTCGGCGCCTATCATTTGGCGCAGAGCTCAGCTCCTCTGATGGGGTTGAACTCACCGCGTCCTGGATGCATCGCAACCTGTTTGGCGGCGCCGAGAAACTGCGCTTTGAAAGCCGTATCACCGGTCTGGGCGGCAGCAATGACATCGGCGGGCGCCTTGCCCTGCGGCTGGATCGTCCAGCCACGCTTGGCCCTGATGACAACCTGTTTTACCTGCTCGAAGTCGAGCGCCTGGACGAAGAGCATTATACCGCCACCCAAGCATTGGCTGGCATCGGGGTCCGAAGAGTGTATTCGGATCAGTTCTTTGCCGAGGCGGGTATCGGCGGCATCAGCATTCTGGCCAGCGATGCCTTTGGCAAGCGGCGTTTCAAATATGCCGCCGGTTTTTTGCGGGCCGAATATGACCAGCGCAACAGCCGCGTCGATGCAACAGACGGCTATTTCATCGACGCGCGGCTGATGCCCTTCATCGGGATTGATGGCACGGATTCTGGGCTTCAGGTCAAAATGGACGGGCGGCTCTATCATGGGCTGGGCAGCGATGACCGTATTGTCCTGGCGGGGCGGGCGCAGCTGGGCGCGCTGATCGGGCCTTCGCTTAGCAATGCCTCTCCGACATTGCTGTTCTTTTCCGGTGGATCAGGATCTGTGCGCGGGCATGAATATCAGTCGTTGGGCATACCGGTTGGCAATGCCTCGGCGGGTGGGCGTGGCTACCTTGCCCTCTCGGCAGAGCTGCGCGGCAAGCTGAGCGACAAGCTGTCGCTGGTCGGGTTTTTCGACATCGGCTATGTGGATCGCGATCCTTTTGTGTCCAGCGCGTCGCAGCACCACTCTGGCGCCGGACTAGGCCTGCGCTATGATGTGGCGGGGATCGGGCCACTACGGGTGGATTTTGCCTATCCGGTGGATGGCGACAGTAGCGACGGATTGCAGTTTTACATTGGGATCGGGCAGGCCTTTTGATGCGACATCTTTCCCCCCTTCGCGCAGCGATGCTGGTCACATCGACCCTGTGCCTGACCGGCCCCGCCCCGCTTGCTGCGCAGGACAGCGCAGCAAGCCCAAGTTTCCTGGAAAGCTTTTTGCAAGACAACCTGTCGGGCGACAATCAGTTCATTACCGTCAGCGGGCTGAGCGGCGCTTTTTCCTCGCAGGCGAGCATCAAGCAGCTTACGGTCGCGGATGAGACCGGGGTCTGGCTGGAACTGACCGATGCCGAGCTGGACTGGAACCGCTTGGCGCTGCTGCGCGGCGAGTTTCAGGTCAATCATCTGACTGCCGCAGAAATCAAGGTTCTTCGGGCGCCGCAGCCCCTGCCAGAAGACCCCAGCCTACCCAGCCCCGAGACCACGCCCTTTCAACTACCAGAGCTGCCGGTCTCGGTTGAGCTGGGCGAGATCAGTCTGGATCGCATTCAGCTGGGGCAGCCCCTGCTTGGCTTTACTGCCACGCTCAACCTCAATGGCAACCTGAAACTTGCCGATGGCAGCCTGAAAACTGAGCTAAAGGTAAACCGGCTGGACAAGCCTGGCGACAGGCTGCGGCTGGTAGCTGGATACAGCAATGAAAGCCGCCAGATTGATCTGGATCTGGACCTGTCCGAGGCCGCAGACGGGTTGATCGCCACCAGCTTGCAACTGCCGACCCGCCCCAGCCTGCGGCTTACGGCGGCGGGCAGCGGCCCGGTCGAGGATTTCACCGCCAAGATTGCCCTGGCAACAAATGGCAGCGAACGTCTGTCCGGTGAGGTGGTGCTGAAGGCACGGCCCTCTCCGGACGCGCAGCCAGACGGTGCCACCACCGACACAACAGCGTCCACCGCCAGGGGTATCGACTTTGCCGCCGATCTTGGCGGCGATATCGACGTGCTTCTACAACCCGATTTCCGTCCCTTCTTTGGGCCAGACCTGCGGCTGACGCTTCGCGGAACCACCGCATCCGACGGCGCAGGCCTGACGCTGGACAGTTTTGCGCTGCTCAGCCGCGCACTGCATCTGTCGGGTGCCCTGTCGATGACACCAGCAGGTCAATTGGACACCGCCAATCTGCGCGCGAGCATCACCGCGCCACAGGGGCAGACAGCGGTGATGCTGCCGCTGCCCGGCGCCGATACCACCCTGGCCCAGGCCGAGGTTCTGGCGCAAAAAACCAGCAACGGCCCCTGGTCTATCAATGCCGATCTTCGCCAGCTCAGCCATCCTCAGGCGTTGATTTCGCAGGGCAGCATCAGCGCCCAGGGCCTGCTGCAACAAGGTGAGGGCGCGCCGCTTTCGCTCGACGGTGATATAAAGGCATATCTTACGGGGCTGAGCATGCGCGATCCCGGTCTTGCAGCAGCCATCGGGAGCAACATCTCGCTCTCGACCAATCTCACATCCGAAGGACCAGGGGCGCTGGCCCTGTCAGATCTGCTGCTGCAGGGCGATGATTTTCAGGCCAGCGGCGATCTGGCCTTTCACGGGCTAGATGCCGGGCTGGAGGTCACAGCCGATCTGCGTCTGGGCGCTGCCAGTCTGGCACGGTTTTCTGCGCTCGCCGACCGCCCACTGGAAGGGGCACTACAGGCGCAAATCAAAGGGGCCTTTACGCCATTGTCAGGGGCGTTTGACACCGATCTGGCCCTGCAAGGTCAGGGGCTGACAACTGGCCTGACCGAGCTTGACCGGCTGACTGGCGGCAGCCTTGCACTGACCTTTGCAGGTGGGCGCGATGTCTCGGGCTTGGCAGTCGAGGGCTTTCAACTCAACAGCGGCCTGATCACGGCCCAAGCCAGCGGTCGGCTGAACAGCAAGGTCGGCGCGTTGTCCTTGAACGCACGCCTCAAGGATCTGAACCCACTGTTACCGCAGATGTCCGGACCACTGGATCTGCAAGGCGAGGTCACCCGCAGCGGCAACAGCCTAAGCGGTACCCTGCGTCTTGAGGGGCCACATGCCTCTTTTGCGGACCTTAAGGGCCAGGCCACACTGGATGGAGCCGCCGATTTCACCTTTGACGCCGCCCTAGAAGAACTGCAGCGTTTTGTGCCGGACCTGCCCGGCACCCTGACCGCAACCGGCAAGGTCCAGCGCCGGGATGCCCGCTGGCAGATCAACGCCAGCACCAAGGCCCCGGCAGGCGCCGAAGCCGAACTCTCTGGCAGCTTTGACGAAGCCAGCGGTAAAGCTGATATCACCAGCAGCGGCACGGCCCGGCTGGAAGGGGCAAACCCCTTTATCAAGCCCAACCTGCTGAAAGGCACAGCGCGTTTTGACCTGGCGCTGAAGGGATCGCCCAGCCTTGCTGCGCTGCGCGGCAAGATCACCACTGCGGGGGCGTCGCTGGCCCTGCCCGCCGCAGCGCAACGGCTTGATGACATTGGTGCCACAGTGACGCTGCAAGACTCCCGCGCACAGATAGAGATCTCGGCCAGACCGCGCGATGGTGGCAGCCTGCGCGTGAGCGGCCCTGTCGCCCTCACCCCACCTTTTGAAGGTGCCATCAACATCGCCATTCAAGAAGCCGTGCTGACGGATAAGCTGGTATATGAGACGATTTTGAGCGGCAATCTCGATCTGACGGGACAGCTGGCCAGCAACAGCAAATTGAGCGGGCGCATCGATATCGGCGAGACCACGATCAACCTCAATACGGCTGGCGGCTCGGTCTCTGCTGCGCCCATTCCACCGCTGCGCCATATCAATGAACCCCGCGCCGTCCGGCAGACTCGTGCCCGCGCCGGGCTGATCCAAAGCGGCGCCAGCAGTGGTGCTGCCGGGACCCTTTCCCTAGATGTGATCATCGACGCACCGGGCCGGATCTATGCCCGTGGTCGCGGCTTGAACGCGGAATTGGGCGGGCAGGTTCATCTGCGTGGCAATACCGTAGCCCTGGCGCCCTCGGGGCAGATCAGCCTGGTGCGCGGCACCTTTGATATCCTGGGGCGACGGCTTGAATTGGACGAGGGCCGCATTACCCTGCTGGGCGATCTGAAACCCTATCTGGAATTCAGATCCTCTGCCAGCACCTCGACCGGCACCGCCACGCTTGAAATCACAGGCGCAATTGACGCCCCCCAAATCGAGGTCACCTCTGATCCTCCACGCCCCAGCGATCAGGCGCTGGCGCTCTTGCTCTTTGGTGACAACCTGGACGATTTGTCACCCCTGGCGCTGGTACGCCTGGCCAACTCGGCGCTGCAGCTAAGCGGCCGGGGCCTGGGCAACAAGAACGCGCTGCGCGACAAGACAGGTGCCGACAAGGTCGAACTGGGGCTGGATAATATCGGCTCTGGCTTGCTGGGGATTGGCGGATACATCAGCGACAAGGCCTATACCGATTTCAACGTCAACACCCGTGGCGACAGCGAGTTGAGCCTCAATGTGGATCTGACCGATAACGTCACCGTCACCGGCACTGTCGACAACCAGGGTGAAAGCGGCTTTGGCCTGTTTTTCAAACGCGATTACTGAAGCATCCCACAAGCGGGGGCAGCCTGCCCCCTTGGTAGACAGGCCAGCGCAGGAACCCTATGTCTCATGCGCCCTTTTCGAAACACCACCAAGGGTTTAGTCTGCCCAAAGCCAAGGCTAGTATCTGGATCGAACGCATGACGGACCACCCCGCCCGGCCCTCGCTCTTGGGGCGCATTAGGAAACGGCTTGCTCGCCTGCGGCACCAGGCGCGCCTTTCGGCCTCTGTGCGCCACCTGCACGGAGCCAGACACAGCGTCGCAGCCCCGGATGAGGTAGTGCTCGTCGCACTCGTACGCGATGGGGCCTATTATCTGGAACCGTTTTTTGAACACTATCGCCGCCTTGGAGTGGCGCATTTTGTCTTTTTTGACAATGGTTCCAGCGATGACACCCTGGCGCAATTACGCCAACAGCCGAGGGTGGTGATCCTGCAGTCGAACCTGCCCTGGGGCCAGTTTGAAAACGACTTCCGCAACTATGCCGTCAGACGCTACGCCAGCAATCGCTGGTGCCTGATTGTCGACATGGATGAGCTGTTTGACTTTGAAGGCAGCGCCGCAATCGGCCTTGCAGGTTTGACCCGCTATCTGGCAGATCACGGCTATTCCGGGCTGATGGCCCAGATGCTGGAGATGGTACCAAAGGCACCGCTACGCAGCCTTGCCGCCCTGCCTTATGAAATGGTGCTGCAACAGTTCTGCTACTGCGATATCAGCACGGTTACAGCCTATGATTACCACAGCGAAGATAGTGGGCTGGCCTATTTTCTACGCCAGAATGCCCCCCCAGCCCATGCGCCACAAATCCTGTTTGGCGGGCTGCGCGGCAAGATCTTTGGCGAGAACTGCTGCCTGAGCAAACACCCGCTGATCTTTGTTGACCCGGGTGTCGCCCCTGCCGTGCATCCGCATGTCTCTTGCGGGCTGCGGCTGGCCCCGATGAGCGCGCTGATCAAGCACTACAAATTTGCCAATGACGCGCTGGCGCGCGATCACGCTTCTGTGGAACAGGGCGCGATTGGTCACGGCGAAGACCGCCAGCGCCTTATGGTCCTGCGTGAAAACCCAGATCTAAGCCTCTGGTCCGCCAGTGCCCAGCGTTTCCCCGGTATTGCCGCCCTGCAAGAACAGGGCTTTTTGCTGCGCGACCCCGACTATAGCACCGCGATAGGCCAGTCAGCAGAGGCCACGCAAAGCACCCATAAAGGTGCCAAATGACTGAAGATCACCCAGAACAGCCCACTTCTATCAGCGCGGTTGTGATTGGCCGAAACGAAGGCGCGCGCCTGCTGGCCTGCCTGGCTTCGCTGCAACCGCAGGTGCGGCGGTTGATCTATGTTGACAGCGGATCAACCGATGGTTCGGTGGCCGCTGCCCGCAGCCTTGGGGTGGAGGTGGTGACGCTGGATATGACGCGGCCCTTTACCGCCGCCCGCGCCCGCAATGCCGGTTTGGCAGAGCTGAACGCGCAGGAGGGCTTTGTACAGCTGGTCGATGGCGACTGCGAGGTCGATGCCGCCTGGATCCCGCAGGCGGCCGAGTTTTTGCGCCAGAACCCGCGCGTTGCCGTGGTCTGTGGGCGCCGCCGCGAACGCTTTCCCGAAGTCTCTATCTACAATCAGATCTGCGACGCGGAATGGGACACCCCCATTGGTGAGGCCCTGGCCTGCGGTGGCGATGCTCTGATGCGGCTGTCGGCGCTGCGCGTGGTCTCGGGCTACCGCGAAGACCTTATCGCCGGGGAAGAACCCGAACTCTGCCTGCGCCTGCGCCGAGAGGGCTGGAAAATCTGGCGGCTAGAGGCCGAGATGACCCTTCACGACGCCCAGATGACCCGGTTTCGCCAGTGGTGGATGCGCAGCCGCCGCGCCGGATATGCCTTTGCGGCAGGCGCCGCGCTACATGGCAATGCACAAGAACGCCACTGGGTCAAAGAAACCCGCCGCGCGGTATTTTGGGGGATAGTGCTGCCAGTGAGTCCGGTCCTTCTGGCCGCGCTGATCTCGCCCTGGGCACTGCTGCTCTGGCTGCTTTATCCGCTGCAACTGCTGCGATTGAGCCCGCGTATGGGGCTGCGCCCGGCGCTGTTTTCCATTCTCGGCAAGTTCGCCGAAAGCACCGGCATAGCCGAGCGTTTCTGGCACCGCCTGCGCGGCACCCACCGCAAGATCATAGAGTATAAGTAGCCACGGTAGAGCGCGCTACTTCGACGCGCGAATCCGCAGCGCCGCCCAGATTTGCCCGGGCAGAATGGCAAAACATTTGGCATAGCGCGGGATCATCCGCGCCGGGCTGCCAAGCGCGCGCCACAGCCACTCCATAGCGATTTTTCGCAGCCAAAGCGGCGCGCGGGTCTGATGCCCCCCAAAGAAATCAAGCCCTGCCCCGATAGAGGCGAAGCCAACCGCAGGCGCGACCTGGCGACCACGATGCGCCAAGCTTTCCTGCTTTGGCGCACCAAGGGCCAAAAAGCAAAGCCGGATGCCCTTGCGCTTCAGGGTTTCAAGGATCTCTTTTGCCTCATCCCCCTGTGGATCGAACACGCCCGAGGGCGCATGACACCAGGCCAGGTCCAGCCCAGCAACCTGTGCCCCCAAATAGTCTGCTGCATCCTGCAAGGCTCTGTCGGTGCTGCCGACCAGGGCAACCGGCACACCGGCGGCGGCGGCCAGTTGACACAGGGGCAGTATCAAATCAGATCCCGGCATCAGTTCCACCTCGCGCTTGGCCAAGCGGGACAGCCAGACAATGGGGCGCCCATCCGCCACCACCAGATCCTGGCCAAGGTAGGCCTCCAGGAAGGGTTCGCTCTGCGCCAATTTAACCAGATGGTCCAGATTCACAGTCGCCAGGGCAAAGCCCTCTCCCGCTGCGAAACGCGCGAGAACTTCGTTTTTCAACGCGGCCTTGCTGGGCACATTGACTGTGACACACTGGCCCTGAGACTCAAAAAACAAACATTCCCCCCCCGGCGCGCGCTCTTGGAACCAAAGCGAGCAATGTCATCCAGATCTGCGCAACCTTATAGTTTGCGCTGCACGGCCGCTCTCTTTCAGATTGGCCGAATCTGGCCTTTCACGATATTATACAGAACCTTGCCTGATATTACGCGCCCTAAAGATCAACAAATCAGGCCAGAACTTTTAGTCTCCGATGAAAATAAACTGACCCATCCTGGCCACCATATGCACATTGCTCTGCCGCAATTGAAAAGTATCCTGCCACCATGCCCAACGCCCTAGCCTACCTGATGCTGCTACTCTGGCCTTTGGTCAGCCTAGTCTTGTTTCGCCGCCTACCACTGGAGCGCGCGATCCTGTGGTGCATTCTGGGTGGCTATCTTCTGCTGCCACCGGTGGCGGAATTCGATCTGCCGCTGGTGCCGGATATGGATAAATTCACCATTCCCGCAATCATGGCCTTTGTTCTCTGTGCCGGGCTGCTACACAAGAAAGTGCCGTTGCTGCCGCATCATCCGCTGGCCCGAGTGCTGATGGTGCTGTTTGTTTTTGCCGTGGTGCCTACGGTGCTGACCAATGGCGACCCCATCATATTTGAGGTACTCGCCGGATCTGATCCCATTGTCTTTCTCACCGATATGCTCCCAGGGCTGCGCTGGCGCGATCTGGGCTCGGTGATGATCAATCAAGTGATTGTCCTGATGCCTTTCTTGCTGGCGCGGCGCTACCTGTCCAGCCCGGAGAGCCAAAAAGAGCTGTTGCTGGCGCTGTGCATTGCCGGCCTTGCCTATTCGCTGCCCGCGCTGTTGGAAATCCGCATTAGCCCGCAGATAAACACCATGGTCTATGGGTTTTTCCAGCATGATTTTGCCCAGACCATGCGGCAAGGGGGGTTTCGTCCCATTGTGTTCTTGCCGCATCCGCTGTGGCTGGCGCTGTTCATGTTTTCGGCGCTAATGGCCTGCACCGCGCTGGCCCGCGCCGCCCAGGGGCCTAGGCGACTGCGCTTTGGTCTGGCCAGTCTCTATCTGTTCTGGGTTCTCTTCCTGTGCAAGAGCTTTGCTTCGCTGGCCTATGGGCTAAGCTTTGTCCCGCTGGTGGCACTGGCCTCGGCGCGCTGGCAGATCCGGGTCGCGCTCGCCCTAGCCGCTGTCGCCATCACCTACCCAATGCTGCGCAATCTCGGGCTCATCCCAACCGAGGCCATACTGGCGCAGGCCGAAGCCATCAGCCCGGCGCGGGCGCAATCGCTTGGCTATCGCTTTGACAACGAAGCCATATTGCTCGAGCGGGCCGCCGAAAAGCCCTGGTTTGGCTGGGGCGGTTGGGGGCGCAATCTGATCCGGGATATGGAAACCGGCGCGATTGTCTCGATCCCGGATGGCCACTGGATCCTGGTCTTTGGCACCTTTGGCTGGTTTGGCTATCTCGCGGAAATGGGGCTTCTCTGTTCGCCACTGCTATTGCTGGGGATCGAGATCCGGCGGCGACGGGGACGCGATATCTCTCCCTATTCAACCGCCATCGCGCTGATCCTGGCCGCCACTTTGGTGGATATGCTGCTCAATGATACGCTGGTGCCAATGACCTGGCTCTGTGCCGGATCAATCCTTGGCTATGCAGAACGCCTGCGCGATCCAACTCTGTTTACGCGCAGCCGCCCCCTGTTCCATGGCAGGCAGATCTTGATGCCGCAGCCGCCATCGTCCAGGTCACGCAGCCGGATATAGTTGCAAATGACGCATTTTATGGCACAACGGAATGCCTTATTATTATTGCACTTGCGACCAATTTGGCCACCTTGCTTTCACAACTTTGCCGCAGTGGTAAAGCAATTTCAGACTTGGGTGAGACCGCCGCGCGTCTGCGGGGGACGGCGTTTGTGCGTCTTCCGCAGACGCTGCGACGAACCCAGCCAGGAACTCCATCGCTCCCTCCCCAGGGGATGCGGCATCGCCTCTCGGCAGGGCGGGTCGTCGACAGGGGATAGGGTAGCCACCATACAGCCGCATAGAACGAGGGGCCGTGTTTTTCATGGCAAAGACCGCAGATCAGATCTCAGACGCACCGCAATATAGCGGCGATATCGCCATCGTTGGCATGGCGGTCAATGTGCCCGGTGCCGAAGGGCTGGAGGCCTATTGGCATAATCTGCGCACGGGCATCGAATCCATCGTGCCGCTCAGCCCCGAGACCCTGCAGGCCGCAGGCGTGTCCCAGACCACCCTGGCCGACCCAAACTATGTGCCGCATGCAGCGCTGCTCGACGGGTTTGCCGATTTTGACGCCGAGTTCTTTGGCTTCAGCCCCAAAGAGGCCGCCATTCTGGACCCCCAGCACCGCAAGTTTCTTGAGGTCGCCTGGAGCGCAATGGAAAATGCTGCCCACCCCCCCGAAAGCCTGGACGAGCCCATCGGCGTCTATGCTGGCTGCGGCATGGGCAGCTATTTCTACTTCAATATCTGTTCCAACCCCGGCCTGGTGGACGAAGTCGGCATGTTCCTGTTGCGCCACACCGGTAACGACAAGGATTTCCTGACCACGCGTGTCAGCCATGTGTTTGATCTGAAAGGGCCGTCAGTCAATATTCAAACCGCTTGCTCGACCTCTCTGGTGGCGGTGCACTACGCTTGCAAGGCGCTGCGCGACGGCGAATGTGGCATGGCCCTGGCCGGCGGTGTCACCATCGATATGCCGCAGGGGCACGGTTATTTGTATAAAGAAAACGAGATCCTGTCGCCCGACGGTCACTGCCACGCCTTTGATCACCGCGCCCAGGGCACGGTCTTTGGATCAGGCGCCGGGGCGGTGGCCCTGCGCCGCATCGAGGATGCCCTGGCCGATGGCGACCATATCTGGGCCGTCATCAAGGCCAGCGCCATCAACAACGACGGCGCCGACAAGGCTGGCTATCTAGCGCCCTCGGTCGGGGGGCAGGCAGGCGCAGTCCGGCAGGCGCTTGCGGCGGGGGATATACCGGCGGCCAGCATCGACTACATCGAATGCCACGGAACCGGCACCTATCTGGGTGACCCGATCGAGGTCTCGGCCCTTGGCGAAGCCTTTCGCGATGGCCAGGCGGGCAACCAGCCCTGCCGGATCGGCTCGGTCAAGACCAATATCGGCCATCTTGATACCGCTGCTGGCATTGCCGGGCTGGTCAAGACCGCACTGGGGTTAAAGCACCGTGAAATTCCGCCCTCACTGGGCTACGAGGCACCAAACCCGGCAATTGATTTTGACAATACTCCCTTCCGGGTCAATGACCGCCTGACTCCCTGGATCTCGCAGCAGGGGCCACGCCGCGCCGGGATCAATGCACTAGGGGTGGGCGGCACCAATGCCCATGCCATTCTGGAGGAAGCGCCAGTCCGCGAGGTCTCGCAAGAAAGCGATTTCCCCTTTCATGTCCTGTGCCTTTCGGGCCAGTCCAAAGCGGCACTTGAAGCCAATACCGAGGCGCTTGCCAGCTATCTGGAGGCCAACCCGGATGTCGATCTGGCTGATGTCGCCTATACCCTGAAACAGGGGCGGCGCGGCTTTGCCAAACGCCGGGTACTGGTGGCAGAAACCGCCCAAGAGGCCGCCGCTGCGCTGCGGGACGGTGATCCGCGCCAGGTTTTCAGCCACGACCGCCTGGGCGAGGCCCCAGAGGTGGTCTTTTCCTTTCCCGGTGGCGGGGCGCAATATGCCGGCATGGCGCGCGACCTCTATGAGACAGAGCCAGTCTTTGCCGATTGGATGGATCGTGGGCTGGATCATCTGCAGCCGCAGATCGACTATGACATGCGCGCGCTCTGGCTGCCGACCCCCGGCGATGAGGCCGCTGCCAACGCCCAGCTGCAACGCCCCTCGGTACAATTGCCGCTGATCATGATCCTGGAATATGCGCTGGCGCAGCTCTGGATAAGCTGGGGCATTCGCCCGGCGGCGCTGGTTGGTCATTCCATGGGGGAAAACACCGCCGCCTGTCTGGCCGGGGTCTTGTCCTTTGAAGACTGCATTGATCTGGTACTGCTGCGCGGGCGTCTGTTTGACACGGTTCCGGCGGGTGGCATGCTGTCGATTGCCCTGCCCCTGGCCGATGTGCAGGCCATGATCGGCCAGGACCTCGACATTGCCAGCGTCAATGCGCCCGCTCTGACCGCTGTGTCTGGGCCACAGGCCGCGCTGGATCGGTTGGCCGAACAGCTTTTGGCGCAAGAGGTTGATTTCCAGCGCATCCAGATCGATATCGCCGCCCATTCGCGCATGCTTGACGGTATATTGCAGGACTACGGTGATTTTCTGCGTGGCCTGTCGCTCTCTGCGCCGCAACTGCCAGTGATTTCAAACCGAACCGGCCAGAGGCTGACCGCAGAACAGGCACAGGATCCCGACTACTGGGTTAGCCAGCTGCGCAATACCGTGCAGTTTGCCGATTGCATCGCCACGCTTGCCGCCACACCGGGCCGCGTCTTTCTAGAGGTCGGCCCCGGCAAAGCCCTGAGCGCCCTGGCTCAGATGTCGCCCGCCGTGCTGCCCAATCAAGTGCTAAGCGCGCTGCGCCACCCGGATCAGGTAGTGCTAGATGATGCCTATTTCTTTGGTGTCATTGGCCGTCTTTGGGCCTGCGGCGTCGAGGCCGACTGGGATCAGATCTGGGGCGAAGCAAAGCGCCATCGCCTGCCCCTGCCCGGCTATGTCTTCCAGCGTAGTCGCTATTTCATTGAACCCGGCAGCAACAACGCCCCGCAAGAGATGCCGCTGCCATCCCGCACCGCGGATATCGCAGATTGGGGCTATCGTCCCTGCTGGCGTCCGCGGCTTGCTGATTGCGCCCTGGATATCGATACCGATCTGGGCGAGGCACCGCAAAACTGGCTGATCTTTGCAGATGACTGCGGGCTTGCCAGTGCTGCGGCCGCACGACTGCGCCAGGCCGGGCACCGGGTTGATCTGGTCCGCCCCGGCGATACCTACGCCAAACTGGGGGGAGGCGAGTATATCCTGGCCCCTGAACAGGGCCGCTTTGGCTACAATGCGCTGCTTGCCGATCTGGCCGAGGCCGAGACCCTGCCCACCCGTATAGCACATTTCTGGCTGGTCACCGACAGCGAAAACTTCCGCCCCGGTTCCTCCTTCTTTAATCGCAATCTGGAAATGGGGTTTCACGGTCTCACCGCCCTGGCGCAGGAACTGGGGCCGCTGGATCTGGCAGAGCCGGTGCATCTGACGCTCTTTACCACTGGTGCGGCACAGGTCACGGATGAGCCGCTGCCCTATCCGGAAAAGGCCATGATCTCTGGCCCGGCCAGCGCCATTTTGCGCGAATTCCCGAACTTTACCTGCGCCACCGTGGACATCGAACTGCCCAAGTCCCCGGGGCTGCTTGCCACGCTGCGCGGGGCCGCGCCTGACGATCTGACCCCGCGTCTGCTGGAAGAACTTCTGGCAGAGCCCGCCAATACCACCGCCGCCTGGCGCGGCGACAAGCGGTTTGAAAAATCCTGGCGTCCGCTCCCCCTGCCCCAAGGGACACTACCGACACAGGCAGAGGCTGCAGGTGCCCCGCCACCATCCGGCTTCAAACAGGGCGGCTGCTATCTGATTACCGGCGGTTACGGCGGCATCGGGCTGCGGACTGCGGCGCATCTGATGCAGCATTTTGACGCCAAGGTTGTGCTAGTGTCTCGCTCTGGCCTGCCGCCGCGCGACCAATGGGACCGCTACCTGGCCACCCACAGCCCCGCCAACCGCCAGGCGCAGCGTATCCGTGCGGTACAAGAGCTTGAGACCATCGGCAGCGGCGCGGTTATGCCCCTCGCCGCCGACAGCTGCAACAGCGTCGAGATGCGCCGCGCTGTCACCCAGGTAGAGGGCCAGTTTGGCCCTGTAAACGGTGTGATCCACGGTGCCGGCGTGATTGATGACGGACCGATCTTGGCCAAGACAGAGGCGCAGATGGCCCGCGTTCTGGCCCCCAAGGTCACCGGCCTGCGGGTGCTGGAAGAACTGTTCCCCGATGGTTCACTGGATCTGCTGGTGCTGTTTTCCTCTTCCTCTATCGTGACCCGGCCCGCCGGGCAGGTCGACTATATTGCCGCCAATGACTATCTGAACGCCTATGCCGCCCATCGCCGGGGCAGCAAGACCCACGTCATTGCGGTGGATTGGGGGGTCTGGGCCGATACCGGCATGGCCTATGAAGCAATGAGCGCACGCCAAGGCGATACCGGCCCAAGCCCACGTCAGGGCTGCGCCCAGCCCTTGTTGGACGAAGGTGGCTATGACAGTTTTGGCAATCCGGTTTTTGCCGCGACACTTGACGCCCAGAACACCTGGCTGCTGGCCGAACATCGCACCCAGGCAGGCACCGCGCTGGTGCCCGGCACTGGCTATATCGAATGGATCGCAGAAAGCCTGGCGGCGCTGGATCTGACCGCGCCGTTTGAAATCCGCGATCTGTATTTCCTGCGCCCACTGGTGGTGGCCCCGGCCACGCCACAGCCGATAATACTGCGCCTGCAGGCAGAGGAAACCGGCTATACCTTTGCCACCCATAGCGCCCTGCCCGGCGGTGGGTTTGCCCTCAACTGCGAAGCAGAGATCCGCCTTGCGCCGGACTGCAAACCGCCAGCCCCTCTGGATCTGAAGGCCATTCAGCAGCGCTGCGGCGCGGTGCAAACGGCACAAACAGGTGCGGTGCTCTCTTCTCCGCAGGATGGTCATCTTGCCTTTGGACCGCGCTGGCAGGTGCTGCAACAGATGGCGTTTGGCCCGCAGGAAGGCCTTGCCCGCCTACATCTGCCCGAGGCCGCAAGGGGCGACAACTGCCTGCTGCACCCCAGCCTGATGGATCTGGCCACCGGCTGGGCGCTGTCGCTGGTCCCCGGCTATGACGGGGCCGATCTTTGGGTGCCGATGGCCTATAGCAACCTGCGCATCTTTGCACCCCTGCCGGAAGAAATCCACAGCCACATACGACTGACTACCGAGGAAACAGTCGATGCCGACAGCGCCAGCTTTGATGTGACCCTCACCAATCCCGATGGGGCAGTTCTGGTTGAAATCACTGGCTTCCAAATGACGCGTCTTGCTGGCGGGTTTGAGGCCAGCCCGGCCTCAGCCACCGCCGATCACAGCGCAGAGGCCCTGGGCCTTGCTGCGGGGGGGGGCGCTGCGCAGCCGCTCTCGGCAGAAGAACGCCGTCTGCAGCTGACCATTGCCAATGGCATCCGCGCCAGTGAAGGCCCCGAAGCACTGCTGCGCGCCGTAACCAGTGGCCGCCCCCAGGTCGTGATATCAGCGCTGGACCTGCTCGCCCTGATCCGCCAAAGCGATAGCCCCGCGCAAGAACAGGCCAGCGACAGCAGCCAGAGCTTTGAACGCCCCGATCTCGACACCGAATATCAAGCCCCCGCCTCCCCCGTGGAAGAGCAACTGGCCGCCCTGTTCCAGAGCCTGCTTGGCCTGGGTCAGGTTGGCACGGCCGACAGCTTCTTTGATCTTGGCGGCCATTCGTTGATTGCAGTCCGCCTGTTTGCCCAGATCAAGCGGCAGTTCAACATAGAGCTGCCCCTGTCGACCCTGTTCGAGGCCCCAACCGTCGCCGCGCTGGCGGATCTTCTGATACAGCGCGGCGTGGGCACAGCCAACAACACAGCCGAGGAAAGCGCCGCCGCCGCGCCAACCAGCTATAGCCATCTGGTCCAGTTGCACCCAGGATCGGGCACAGATCTCGCCCCGCTGTTTCTGGTGGCAGGCATGTTTGGCAATGTTTTAAACCTGCGCCATCTGGCCCAGGAACTGGGCAGCAACGGCCGCCAGGGACGCCCGGTTTACGGGCTACAGGCACGCGGGTTGATTGGCAGCGCGACGCCGCATGCCACCATCCCAGAAGCCGCCGCCGATTACCTGTCTGAAATCAAACAGATCCAGCCCGAAGGCCCCTACTACCTGGGCGGCTTTTCCGGCGGCGGGATCACCGCTTATGAAATGGCCCATCAGTTGCAGGCCACCGGCGAGAAAACCGCCGCCCTGGTGCTGCTGGACACGCCACTGCCGGTACGCCCAGCGCTGAAATCTGTTGACAAGGCACTGATCAAACTGCGCGAATTGCAAAATAAAGGCACAGGATATTTGCTTGAATGGGGCCGCAACCGGCTCCTGTGGGAAATTAGCAAACGCCGCCAGCCGCCAGCGGAAACCGGACAGGCACCCGGCTTTAACAATCGCAAGATCGAGCAGGCCTTTCGTCAGGCAGTGGAAAACTACAGGCTGCTCGCCTGGGATGGGCCCCTGACACTACTGCGTCCGCCTTTGGATCGCCATTGGCCGGTCTCGGGCGGCAATTGGGTCAGCCGTGAACGCGAATATGTCTTTGCCGACAATGACTGGACCCGCTGGGCGCCAAATCTTGAGGTAATTGAGGTCCCCGGCGATCATGACAGCATGGTTCTGGTGCCCAATGTCAGCAGCTTAGCGGCCGCCATAAAACCACAGCTGACCCCATCTTCCCCGGCTAGTTCCCCTGCCATGCGAACCGCGCCTGCCTCAGGGCAAGCAGCGTCCTTTGATGACCAACAGAGTAAACGCGCATGAGCACCGGCGGCATCCTCACCATCATTCTGAACTACCGCACGCCCGAGATGACGCTGCAGGCGGCCGAGGCCGCTCTGGCGGAAATGCAGCACCTGCCGGGAGAGGTGCTGGTCATCGACAATGGCTCTGGCGATGGTTCTTGGGAGGCGCTGCAAGATGCCTTTCAGCAACGCGGCTGGCACAACGATAGTAAAATCAGGTTGCTGCAATCCCTGGTCAATGGCGGCTTTGGTGCTGGCATGAACATCGGTTTTGCCGCCGGGCTGTCGGATGGGACCGCACCTGACTACTACTATCTGCTCAACTCTGATGCCTTTGTGCAGGGCGAAACCATTGCCACCCTACGCGATTTTCTGGGCCAGCATCCGGGCGCCGGGCTGGCGGGGTCGTTTGTGCAGGGCACCGATGGCACCCCACATCGCACCGCCTTTCGCTTTCCCTCAATCGCCGGAGAGTTTGAGATGGCCGCGCGCACAGGGATCTTTACCCGCCTGCTTGCTCCCTGGGTCGTCGCCATGGACATGCCAGCGACCGAGACCCAGGTCGATTGGACCGCCGGTGCCAGCCTGATGATCCGCCGCCCCGTGCTGGAAGACATCGGCGGCTTTGACGAGACCTTCTTTTTGTACTTTGAGGAAACCGATCTGTGTCGCCGCGCCGCGCGGGCCGGCTGGCGCACCCACTATGTGCCGGACAGCCGGGTGGCCCATCTGGGCTCTGCCTCGACGGGCATGAAGACCTGGAGCCGCACCCCAGCCTATTGGTTCTTTTCACGCAGTCACTACTTCACCAAATCACATGGGCGCGCCTATGCCGCCCTGGCCACCCTGGCGCGAATCACCGGGTGTGGCCTCTACGGGCTGCGCCGCCTGATCCAGGGCAAGCCCCAGGCCGACCCGGACCATTTTTTGCGCGACCTAATTACCCATGCGCTTGTACCATCGCGCCACAGCCCTCAACGACAGGGGGAAGCGCGCCTGCGCACTTCAATGTCAAAGGATTTAAAATGACCCCGTTTTCCTGTGTTGTAGTTGGCAATGAATCGCTGTTGGTAGGCTGTGCCGAGGCGCTGCTGGATCAGGAGCATCAGATCACTGCGGTGGTTTCCACCGACCGAGACATCCGCGCCTGGGCGCAGGAAAAATCGCTGGTGGTGCTGGACCGCCCCGCCGAGATTGCAGACAGGGTTCCAGGTGGGTTTGACTGGCTGCTGTCAATTGCCAACCTGCAAGTGATCCCTGATCCGGTGCTGGCACTGGCGCGCCACGGGGCCGTGAATTTTCATGATGGACCGCTGCCGCAAATGGCCGGGCTGAACACTCCCAACTGGGCCTTGATCACCGGCGAGACCCAGCACGGGATCACCTGGCATATGATGGAAGGCGGCATTGATGAGGGCGATATTCTGGCCCAGCGCCTGTTCGAGATCGACGCCGATGATACCGCCTTTAGCCTCAACTCCAAATGCTATGCCGCCGCAATAGACAGCTTTGGCGAGGTTCTGGAACAGCTAGCGCAAAATGCGCTGAAGCGTCAGCCGCAGGATCTGTCGCAACGGCGCTATTTTGCCCGCGACCAGCGCCCGGCGGCAGGTGGGCTGCTGGCCTTTTCCCAGCCTTCGACAACCCTGTGCCACCTGGTGCGCGGCCTTGATTTTGGCGCCTATTGGAATCCGCTGAGCTGCGCCAAGCTGCGCCTTGACGATCAGATCTTGCGGGTTGGAAAAATCTCTGCGGTGGATCCGTCGGCCCAGGAAATCCCACCTGCGGGAACCGTGCTTGCCGTCACCGGGGGCGCAGTCACGGTAGCCACCTCTGACGGGGCTGTTTTGCTCACAGATGTCACCAGCCTGGAGGGCGCGCCTGTCGATCTGCCCACCCTATTCACCACCGGCGCAGAGCTGCCAAGCTGGACGGATAAAGACACGCAGGAGTTGGAGGCGGCATTGGCGCGCGCCCATAAGGCGGATCTGCCCTGGCGCGCCGCCCTGCAAGACCTGCAACCTGTCCCCCTGCCGCTGGCCCAACCAACTAGGCAGACCACAGGGAAGACCAGCCTAAGCCGCCAAGCCGTGACCCTACCGCAGGGCATGAGCCAAGATCAAATCCTGGCCGCGATCCTGGCCTGGGCCCTGCTGGGCACTGGTGAGGATCAGGCAGATATAGCCCTATCCACCCCAGACGCGGCGGTGCCGCTGATCGGACAGGCTCTCTCTGCCTGGGTGCCGCTACAGGCCCGGCGTGACCTTTCGGCCAATGCCCTGATTGATCACATCAAACCCAGACTGGAACGCGCGCAGAACTCTGGCGGCTTTGCCCGCGATTTGGTGGCCCGCGCCCCCGAACTTGCGCCGCTGGTGCAGCCTGCCATCGGGTTGACACTGGACCGGGATGCAGCACTGCCCGGCTGCGCCGCTAGTGTGTCGCTGTATCAGGGCGGGCTGGTCCTGCATGTGGATGATGCCCAGGTGGATGCCAAAACCGCAGAGCTGCTCGCCGCGCGGTTGCAGCACCTGCTTGAGGTCACCCAGATGCACCCCGACCGCGCCCTGTCGGAGCTGACCGCCCTGCCCGAGGCCGAGCGCAGGCTGCTGCTGGAAGACTGGAACCAGTGCAATGCAGATCCGGCTGCAGGGGCAGTACATGGGCATGGGGCAGCCCCCACCATCCAGGCCGCCTTTGAGGCCCAGGTGGCGCGCAGCCCTGGCGCAACAGCGCTGGTCTTTGAAGACCAAAGCCTGAGCTACGCCGTCCTGAACGCCCGCGCCAATGCGCTGGCGGCACGGCTGCAACAGATGGGCGTGCAGCCCGGCAGCCATGTGGGCATCTATATAAAGCGCTCTGTCGATCTGCTGGTGGCCAGCCTTGCAGTGCTGAAGGCTGGGGCGGCCTATGTGCCGCTGGACCCAGCCTACCCGCGCGACCGCATCGCCCATTTCCTGAACGATAGCCAAGCCAGCGTGGTTCTGACGCAGCAGGCCCTGCGCGCGGATCTGCCCGATAGCCAGGCAGAGATCCTGGTGCTGGATGCCCAGCCCCAGGGCGAACATGCAGAAAACACCACCAGCACCGCCAGCGGCAACGATCTGGCCTATCTGATCTATACTTCTGGGTCGACCGGCCTGCCCAAGGGCGTCAAGGTGCGCCATGACAATGTGGCAAATTTCTTTGCCGCCATGGATGCGCGTATCCCCCACAAGGCCGGTGACACCTGGCTGGCGGTGACCTCGCTGTCGTTCGACATTTCGGTGCTTGAATTGTTCTGGACCCTGTCGCGCGGCTTCAAACTGGTGCTGTCCAGCGATGAAAGCCGACTTGAGCTATCCCGGGGGCGCGTGGCGATTTCCCATCGACGGATGGATTTCAACCTATTCTACTGGGGCAACGACGATGGGCCGGGACCGCGCAAATACCACCTGCTGCTGGAAGGTGCCAAATTTGCCGACACCCATGGTTTCAACGCGGTCTGGACACCTGAACGGCATTTCCACGCCTTTGGCGGCCCCTACCCCAACCCGGCGGTGACCGGTGCGGCGGTGGCGGCTGTCACGCAGAATATCAGCGTGCGGGCGGGGTCCTGCGTCGCCCCGCTGCACCACCCGGCCCGTATCGCCGAGGAATGGTCGGTGATCGATAACCTTACCAATGGGCGTGCCGGGCTTGGCATTGCATCGGGGTGGCAACCGGATGATTTTGTCCTGCGCCCCGAAAATACCCCACCCGCCAACAAACCTGCAATGTATGACTGCATCGACACCCTTCGCAAACTCTGGCGCGGCGAAAACGTAAGTTTTGCGCGTCAGGATGGCACCCTGCACAGTGTCATCACCCAACCCCGGCCGGTGTCAAAAGAGCTGCCGCTTTGGGTCACCACCGCGGGCAACCCCGACACCTGGCGCGAGGCAGGCGAAATCGGTGCCCATGTGCTGACCCATCTCTTGGGGCAAAGCATCGAAGAGGTGGGCGACAAAATACGCATCTATCACGATGCGCTGCGCGCCAGTGGTCGCAGCCCGGCCGATTACAAGGTCACGCTGATGCTGCACAGCTATCTGGCCGAAACCCGCGAAGAATCCCGCCGGATTGCCCGCGAACCGATGAAGGATTACCTGCGCGCGGCAGCAGGGCTGATCAAGCAATACGCCTGGGCCTTCCCGGCCTTCAAACGGCCCAAAGGGGTCAACAACGCCTTTGAAATGCAGCTGGATATGCTCGGCGAAGATGAGCTGGAGGCAATCCTCGACTTTGCCTTTGAGCGCTACTTTGAAGACTCTGGCCTGTTCGGCACCGTAGAAGACGCGCTGGCGCGCAGCGAACAATTGAAAGCCATCGGCATCGACGAAATCGCCTGCCTCATCGACTATGGCATCGCACCAGAAGTGGTTCTGGAAGGGTTGAAACCCCTGGCTGAAGTGCTGGACCGCACCAACCGCGCGCAAGAGCTGGCGCCGGATGACTTCTCTCTCAGCGCCCAGATGATGCGCCACCGTGTCAGCCATATGCAATGCACCCCCTCGATGGCGCGGATGCTGGTGCAGGATGATGAGGCCCGCCAAGTGCTGTCGGGGCTGCAACATCTTTTGCTGGGTGGTGAAGCCCTGCCCGGTGATCTGACCAGCGCCCTGCGCGAGGCCACCCCAGCGCAGATGCACAATATGTACGGCCCAACCGAGACCACGATCTGGTCCACCAGCACCACGCTCACCACCCAGCAAAAGGGGATCGCCAGCATTGGACAGCCGGTGGTCAATACCACCGTCTATGTGCTGGACGCTGCCCAGCGCCCGGTGCCGCTGGGTGCCACCGGAGAGCTCTATATCGGGGGCGCGGGTGTCACCGCCGGCTATTGGCAGCGCCCCGACCTGACAGCAGAGCGCTTTGTCCAGCTGCCCTTCACCAAAGAGACCCTGTATCGGACCGGCGATCTGGTGCGCTGGGGGGCCGATGGTCAGCTCGCCTTTCTTGGGCGTAGCGATCATCAGGTCAAACTGCGCGGCCAGCGGATCGAGCTGGGGGAAATCGAGGCGGCGCTGGCGGATCAGCCCGGTGTCACTGGCGCTGTCGTGGTCCCGCGCGCGCAGGGCGGAGATCTGCAGCTGGTGGCCTATGTGACGCACAGCTTCGGTGCCGAACAGGCCGACCTGGATGTCGCCGCAATCAAGCTGGATCTGGCGCGCCAGCTGGCTTCCGTCATGGTGCCGGCCCATATCATTCCGCTCAAGGCCTTTCCCCTGACCCCCAACAAGAAAATCGACCGCAAGGTGCTTGCCACCCTGCAGCCCGTCCCCAGCACTGCCCGCCGATTGCCCCAGGCTGGCGCAGCGGCAGGATCGACCCAGCAGGCCGCCACTGGCGGGGCGCAAGACAGTGGCGCAAGGCAGACGGACGAAGCATCGGCAGGCGGGGTGCAGCGCGAAGTGGTCAAGGTCTGGTCCCGAATTCTGGGGATCAACGGCATCACGGCGCAGGATAATTTCTTTGCCTTGGGCGGGCATTCTCTCTTGGCGGTGCAAGCACACCGTGACCTGCGCACGGCGCTGGACCTGCCCAGCCTGTCGATCACCGATATCTTCCGCTTCCCAACCTTGGCTGGTCTTTCCAGCCATATAGAAGGCCTTGCAGGCGGCGGCGCAAAGCCCGATGATCCGGGCCAGGATGACACCACGCAGGCCGCCAAGTCAGACACCATGTCGAAACGGCGCGCCATGCGGGCAAACCGCAAAGCACGGGCCGGATGACGACAGCGATTGCACCACAAAACCAAGAGCGGCTGACCCTGGTGCGGCCGCTCTTTGGCGATGACATTGCCTTGGGGCTGTCGGATCCATTGGCCAATCCACCCGCCCCCTTAAGCGCCGAGGCCGCAGGCCTGTCCCCCAACGCCGTGGCCAAGCGTCGAAATGAATTTGCTGCCGGACGGGCGGCAGCGCATCAGGCGATGGCGCAACTGGGACTGCAGGTTCAGCCCATCCGCGTTGGCAAAAACCGTGCGCCCATCTGGCCCACCGGGCTGGTGGGATCGATCACCCATACCCGCAGTTGCGCCATGGCCGTGGTGGCGCGCGCAGGCGCGATCCGCGGGCTTGGCATTGACGTTGAAGAGAACAAGCCGCTAGCCGATGATCTGTGGCCCGCCATCTGTTCCCCCCAGGAACAGAGCTGGCTGCGCCGCCAGGCCAACCCCGGTCAGATGGCCAAGGTGATTTTTTCCGCGAAGGAAGCAGCCTATAAATGCCAGTTTTCCGTCAGTGCCCGTTACTATGGGTTTGACGGGATGGAACTGGATATCGACCCGGAGCGCCAGCGCTTCTCGGCCCGTTTTTGCGCGGATCAGCCGCCGTTTCACTGTGGCGACCGCATCACCGGGGGCTTTGCCATTGGTGCCGGGCTGATTGTCACCACAGCAGAATTGCGAGGTTGAGCCGATGCGGACGCGCCCTGCCCTTATGGCTCTTGTTGCACTGGCAACCGCGCTGGTCCTCTGGCCCCTGGCACGTTGGTTTGCGCCTGTGCCGCTGCCGCCGGTCGCGACACGCGAACCCCCACAGGCGCCGCTTGCGGTCTTTCACCTTGGCCATTCTTTGGTCGGGTCGGACGTGCCGCACATGCTGGCACAACTGGCCCCCCAAGGGCATCTCTGGAACAGCCAGCTTGGCTCTGGCACCGCGCTGAAAGAACACTGGGAACCGGAACTGGTCATCCGCGACTTTGACACCGCCAACACCTCCCCCGTCTACCGTGACGCGCGCAGCGCCATTGGATCGGGTGAATATGACGCCGTGATCCTGACCGAGATGGTCGAGCTGCGCGACGCCCTGCGCTATTTTGACGGGGCAGAGTATTTTCACCGCTGGGCCGATCTGGCCCGCAACGCCAGCCCCGACACCCAGATCTTTCTGTATGAAACCTGGCACCATCTGGATGACCCGGCAGGCTGGGAGACCCGGATCGCGCAGGATCTGGTGCCGCTCTGGCTCGAAAAGCTAACCGGCAAGGACAGCCGCGCCGTGCCCGATCGCGCCGCCTATCTGATCCCCGCAGGACAAGTGCTGGCGGTCGTTGCCCGCGCCGCCGAAGCGGGCGAGATCGACGGGCTGAACGCGCGCAGCGATCTGTTTGGCCGCAATGATCAGGGCGGCATTGATACCATCCACCTGAATGATCTGGGGGCCTATGTGGTGGCGCTGACCCATTATTCAGTGCTTTACATGCGCCCGCCGCTGGGGTTGCCGCATCGGCTGACCCGCGCCAATGGCCACCCAGCGCAGGCCCTGTCAGCCCAGGGGGCCGCCCAGGTTCAGCGCCTTGTCTGGCAGGTGGTGCAAGCCCAGCCCCGCAGCGGCTTCGCCGCCAAGGAGGGCGCCCAGGCGTCGACAGACCCATGAACCTGGAAACCCTGATCACATCGGTGTTGATGGTGGGGCATTCGCTGTTTGGCCCTGACAATCCGGTCATGCTGCAACAGCTGCTGGCAGAACAACCCGCCACCCCGGCCAAGATTACCGTCGAGGCCCAGATCATCAATGGTGCACCGCTCAGCTACAATTGGCAGCATGGTGACAGTGCCGAAGGCATCAATGCCCGGCAACGGCTGGCCGCCCCGGTGGATGCGGTCATCGTGACCGAGGCCATTCCCCTGGCCAATCATCTGAAGTGGAGCGGCACCGAACAGGCCATCACCCAGTATTACGAACTCGCCCGCGCCACCAATCCCGAGGTGCGCTTTTACCTGCAGGAAACCTGGCACAGTCTTGCCAGCGGCACCGGAGTGCAGGTGCCGTTTGATGACGGGGCCGACCAGCCCTGGCGCGACCGCCTGGAGCAGGATTTTCCGCGCTGGCAGGCCCTGGTGGAAGAGGTCAACAACAGCACGCAGGGCGATATTCGCCTGTTGCCCGCCGGCCAGGCCATGGCGCGGCTGGACGATGCCATTCAGGCCGGAACAGTGCCGGGGTTGCGCAACATCTCGCAGGTCTTTGCCGATGATATCCACCCCAATGCCATTGGGTTTTATTACCTCAGCCTGGTGCAATATGCGGTGCTGACCGGACAAGATCCGCGCGGGCTGCCGCATCAGTTGCATGACCGATGGGGCAAGGCCTTTGCCGCGCCAGCGCCCACACAGGCCGCGCGCCTGCAAGACCTGGCCTGGGCCGCCGCCCAGGGCGAAGATGTTACCTCGCCCGCGCTGCCGCAGGATCCACCGCCGCTACCAACAGAACCAGCTATGGCGCAGCTCAATGGGCCTGTACCCCAGCCTGTACCGAATGCGACCTCCCCACGCCATCCAGAGGCGCAGTCCCCGGAACGCCAGCCCATCGCCATGAACCTGATGCCCTTGGCCGACTGGAGCCCACAGGCACCGTTTCTGGATCACTTCAAGACAGCGCGGCCATGGGTTGGGCACCTGCCGGGCCAGTGGGGCGGTGCCACAGAGGCCGACCTGAAGGCGGCAGGCTATCTTGACCCCGACGGCTGGCCCACTGCATTGCCACCCGAGCTTGGCTCTATCGGGACGGTAATCCTAACCGACCTGCCAGAAACGGCGCAGTCGCTGGCCGGGCGCTATGTACTGCGGTTTGAGGGCCAGGGCATTGTCGAAGTCTCAGGCCGGGCGCGCAATCAGCGCTATGGCAAGGGCAAGGTGTCATTTGACTATACCCCCGGCCCCGGCCCGGTTGAAATTCGTCTGCAGCGCATTGGCCGCGATGGCACCTATCCGCGCAATATCACCGTGGTCAGAGAAGATCAGCAAGAGGCCTTTGCCGCCGGCGAGATCTTCAATCCGCGCTGGCTCGATCTGCTGGACGGCTTTGCGGCGCTGCGCTTCATGGATTGGATGCAGACCAATAATTCACCACTGATCGGCTGGGAAGACCGGCCCAGAACCCGCGACTATTCCTGGGCGCGCAAAGGCGTGCCACTGGAGATCATGCTGGAGCTCGCCAATCAATTGGGCGCCGATCCTTGGTTCAACATGCCGCATCAGGCCGATGACAGCTATATCCGCAACTTTGCCAGGCAGGTAGCGGCAGATCTGGACGCTGACCTCAAGACCTATGTGGAATATTCCAACGAAGTCTGGAACTGGCAGTTTGATCAGGCCCGCTGGGCGGATGAACAGGCGCAGGCCCGCTGGGGTGGCAGGGAACTGTGGATGCAGTTCTATGGCGGCCGCGCCGCCGAGGTCGCGCAGATCTGGGGCGCGATTTTCGGCACCGCGCAACCAGAGCGGCTGGTGCGGGTTCTGGCCACCCAGACCGGCTGGCTGGGGCTGGAAGAGCAAATCCTGACCGCGCCGCTTTGGCAGGCCGAAGAAGCCGACCGCCTGCCGCCTGGCCGCTATTTTGATGCCTATGCGGTGACCGGCTATTTTGGCGGTATCCTTGGGGTGAAAGAGCGCGCGCCCATTGTGCGCGCCTGGATTGGCGACAGCCAGCAACACGCCCAACAGGCCGCCGCCGCAAAAGGCCTACGTGGCGATGCCGCCCGCCTCTTCATCGCGGCGCATCAATACGATGTCGCCAGCGAACAGGCCGCGATAGAGCTGACCGACGGTCTGGTCACCGGCGATGCCGCCGATACGCTCAGCGATTTGCTGGGCCGGGTGCTGCCCTACCACAAGCAGGTTGCCGATCGGCACGGGCTGGATCTGATCATGTATGAAGGCGGCAGCCATGTGGTGGGCATCGGCCCCATGGCCGAGGATGCGCTGCTCACCGGCTTTTTCACCCATTTCAACTATACGCCCCAGATGGGCGCGCTCTATGCACAATTGCTGGCGGGCTGGCAGGAGCTAGGCGGCAGTCTGTTCACCGCTTATGCCGATGTCTCCGTGCCGGGGAAATGGGGCAGCTGGGGGGCGC
The DNA here is from genome assembly GCF_021228235.1 of Pseudophaeobacter flagellatus. GTDB lineage: Bacteria > Pseudomonadota > Alphaproteobacteria > Rhodobacterales > Rhodobacteraceae > Pseudophaeobacter > Pseudophaeobacter flagellatus. The sequence goes on along the minus strand of NZ_JAJQRG010000005.1, from coordinate 18,191 downwards.
TGCGCAACCTCAGCGACAGCAACCCACGCTGGTCCGCACTGGAGGCGGTGAAATGACCTCGCAGCCCCGCTCTGTCCCGCATGCTGCCGCCGCGCCTCAGGTCAGCATCCTGATCCCGGCCCATAACGAGGCCGCCTATATTGCGGCCTGCCTGCAGGCGGTCTTTGCCTCTGATCCGCTACCAGAGGGGCAGCAGGGCGAGGTGCTGCTGCTGGCCAATGGCTGCAACGATGCCACGGTTGCAAATGCCAGGGCCGCCTTTGCCGCGGCCAGAGCGGAGGTCCCCGACTGGCACTTCACCGTCCTGGATCTGCCCGAAGGCGGCAAGCTAAAGGCGCTGAATGCAGGCGATGCGGTGGCGCGTGGCCGGGTACTGATCTATCTGGACGCAGATGTCACGGTAGACCCCGCCTTGATTGGCCAGATCACGGGCGCGCTCAGCACGGATCAGCCGCGCTATGCCAGCGGCACCCCCCAGATTACCGCAGCCCAAAGTGCCCTGACACGGGCCTATGGCCGGTTTTGGACGCGCCTGCCCTTTGTGCAACAGGGGGTGCCCGGTTTTGGGCTCTTTGCGATGAACCGCGCCGGGCGGGGGCGCTGGCAGGACTGGCCCGACATTATTGCAGACGACAGTTTTGCCCGGCTGTCCTTTACCCCCAGCGAACGAATCAAACTGCCGGGGAGGTATCATTGGCCACTGGTAGAGGGGTTTCGCAATCTGACCCGCGTCAGGCGACGACAGAACGCAGGCGTGGCGGAACTGGCGGCAACCCACCCCAAGCTATTGGAAAATGATGACAAAGCGGGCCTGAGCTGGCGTGACACCCTGCGCCTGCTTGGGCAGGACCCCTCTGGTTTTGCCGCCTATGCCCTAGTCACGCTGGCCGTAAAGACGCCGCTGTTTCGATCAACTCAGCGCTGGACCCGAGGCCGCTGACCCCTGCGCGGCCAGCCCGCAGAACGCGGGAGATATATCCTAGGCCTTAGGGCTTGCTGCGGCAAACAGCGCCGCCAGTTTCGCCGCCTCGCGGTCGCTGTCATGGCGTTCCAACACACGGGCACGCCCAGCCTGCCCCATGGCGTCAAGCTTGGGCTGCGGTGTTTCGGCAAGATCGGTAATGGCACGGGCCAAAACGCCCACCTCACCCGCAGGGACCAACCAGCCGGTTTTGCCCGGCAAGACCAGCTCTGGCGTGCCCGCAATATAAGTGGAAAGAACCGGACGCGCAGCCGCCATGGCCTCCATCACCACCATCGGCAGACCTTCGGCAAAGGAGGGCATGACCAGCGCATGCGACTCAGCCAACGCCTGTCGCACCCCGGCCTCTGATAGCCAGCCAGTCAGGGTAACGTTGTTTTGCAGCCCAAGCTCGGTGATCGCCGCCTCCAGATCGGCGCGCATCTCGCCATCCCCAATGAGCGACAGATGTACCTGCGAGTGGGTCTTCACCACCTCGCCAAGCGCGCGCAACAGGATCATCTGGCCCTTTTGTTCGACAAAGCGGCCAATGGCCGCCAAACGCAGCGCCCCCTGCGGCACCGACGCGGGCGCGTCAAAGCGCGCCGGTTCAATGCCGCAATGCACGACATGCAGCCGCTCCCAGGCGGTGAAATCAGCCCAACGGCTCAGCTGGCTCTTGCCAAAACTGCTGATCGCCACGGCAAAGCGCGCCCGGTTGACCTTTTCGCCCAGCGACAGGGCGAGGGGCGCGTCGAACTCTTCTGGCCCATGGGTGGTGAAACTGTATCCCGGCCCGCCCAGCGCCTGCACCAGCAGGGCAACAGCGCTGGCATTGGTGCCAAAATGGGCGTGCAAATGGGCAATTCCCTCGGCACGGCATCGCTGCGCCACATAGCAGGCCTCGACCAGATAGATGAGATGGCGCAGCAGCCCAACCTGCGACGCCCGTCCCAGCCGGATTGCCCGCCGCAGCGACCGCAGCCAGGCCACTGGCGCACGCGCCGCCTGCGTCAGTGTGGCCGCCAGAAGGTGCCCAGCGCCCGCCTGCAGGACATAGTGTGTTTTCTCCGCTTCGGCCTGATCGCCCGGATCAACCAGTGGTGCCGAGCCAGGCCGCATGGCCAGCCGCAGCACGGTCAGGCCCTGACGTTCCAGCGCCTGAATTTCGCGGCGGATAAAACTATGGGAAGGCTGCGGGTAACTGTTTAGGATATAAGCAATTTTCAAAGGCTCATGCTCCCGTCGGTCAGCCAGTACCTGGTCAAGGTAGCGGCTCTGTTGTGGCTTGCCTAGGGGGCTTTCCCGGATCGGGTTCGCAAAAATTCAGCCCATGTTTTCTAAGCAGGCCCAATGGCCCACCAGCTGCCGGACTGTCTTGCCAGCCCGCCTTTACCTACGATGAATTCATCACAGGGAAGCGGCAGCAATTGACGCCCTGCCAAGCACTGCATAGCCTCGCAAAATCCGCCCAAACGACCGCAGGGGCAACCCGCCCCACCGTGGCCCATATGACTGGCCAGCAGGAGAAGACATGAAACAGATGGCGCAGCGTTTTTGGGGCACGGGACTACTGGCCAGGGTGCTGCGCTCGGCCTCTTGGCTAATGATTGGATATGGCAGCAGTCAGGCCCTGCGACTGGCCGCCAATCTGATCCTGGCGCGCCTGCTTTTCCCCGAGGCCTTTGGCCTGATGGCGCTGGTCACCGTGGTCACGGTGGGCCTGTCGCTGTTCTCAGACCTCGGGATTGGTCCCTCAATTGCACAGAACGCCCGCGGTGATGACCCCGATTTTCTCAATACCGCCTGGAGCCTTCAGGTGCTGCGCGGGTTTGCACTGTGGGTGCTGACGCTGGCGCTGGCCTGGCCGATGGCTTGGTTCTACGCAGCGCCAGAACTGCTGTACTATCTGCCGATCGCCGGGATTGGCCTGGCGATTGCCGGCTTTTTCCCCACCCGGATCGAGACTGCGCACCGCCATCTTTTGGTGGGTCGCGTCACCCTGCTGGATCTCTGCGCGCAGGCGATTGGCATTGGCTGCATGGTGCTTTTCGCCATGCTCAGCGGATCTGTTCTGGCGCTGGTGCTGGGCGGGGTAATCCAGGCCGCAGCCAAGCTGATGCTGACCCACTATGGCCTGCCGGGGCAGCGCAACCGGTTCCGCTGGGAGCCTGCGGCCGCCAAAGAGCTGGTACGCTTTGGCAAATGGATCTTTCTGTCCACCGCCTTTTGGTTTTTAACCTCGCAGGGGGATCGCGCCATTTTAGGAAAATTTGTCTCGCTAGAGGTCCTGGGGATCTACAATATTGGCTTTTTTCTGGCGAGTTTTCCGATGCTTCTGGGGCATGCCATCAATCAGCGGCTGATGATCCCCGTCTACCGCGACAAGCCCATTTCCGCCAGTCCAGCCAATCGGCGCAAACAGCGCCTGCTGCGGGCCGGGCTGACCAGTGCCATCCTGTCGATGCTGCTGTTGATGGCCTGGATTGGCCCCTGGCTGGTCGAAATTCTATATGATGCTCGCTATGCACCGGCGGGTGCCATGATCGTGCTGATCTCGCTGGCGCTGGTGCCTGCGGTGATTACCATGACCTATGATCAGGCAGCGCTAGCTGCGGGGGATAGCCGCTCATTTTTCATCTTTACCGCCAGTCGAGCCCTGCTGCAAACGGGTCTGTTTTTACTGGCAACCCTGTGGTTTGGCCTGCCCGGTGGAATTGTTGCTATGGGTGGGGGCATGCTGCTGGCCTACCCGGTACTGATCTGGCTGGCGCGCAAGCACCAAGCCTGGGATCCGGTACATGATCTGCTGTTTGCCATCCTTGCCGGGATCTGTGGCACCGGCGCTATCTGTTGGCATTTCGAGCGGATCCATGCCCTGGTCACCACCCTGACGCCTCTAGTTAGCTAATCAACAGTGGGGGGCAAATCAGCGGCGGGCTGTTTTTTGCCGTCGGGCAGCGCCCCTACCGCGCAGGCCCGAGAACAGACGCCCAAAGAGCCCGGCACCGCGCCCGGATGACGCGCGCAACACCGGGATCGCAACCACCGGTTCCAGGCCCGTTTCACGCTCCATCTGTTTTGCCGTACGCAGAACCGGGGTGCGCAACTCTAGCGCAAAGGCGACAGCTAACGCCACCAGGATGCTGGCCACGCCCCCCATCAGGGCCTTTTTCTTGCGTGATCCGGTCGAGGGATAATCCGCCAATCCGGCGGGCTCCAGAACGGTCAGACGCTCTCCCTGCCGCGAAGTTTCAAGACGAAAGCCCACTTCGGCCTCGTTGCGCCGGGTTGACACCACCTCCAGCTCTCCCTGCAGGGCCTGCACCTGCCGGGTATAGACCCCTAGCTGACGCTGCACTTCGGGTGTGGTCTGCAAGGCTGCTTCCAGCTCGCTTTTGCGTTGCGACAACAGGGTATGCTGGGCGTCCAGGGTTTCAAGCTGTTCCTGCGCTTCTGCCAGCAGACGGCGTGCAGTTGCCGGGCGCTCGGTAGCGCTGGCCTGATCGGCCTCACGCCGGATCAGAATTTTTTCACGGGCGATATCCAGCAGGCCCTGATTGATTGCCGTCACTTCGCTGCGGCGGAATTCGACCGTCCCCGGCAGGACCACGTCATTGGCTGCGTGAAAGGACGCGATTTCATCTTCCAGCACGACAATCTGCCCCCTCAACGCGGCTTCCTTTTCCGCAAAGAAGCTCAGGGTTTCGCGCGCCTGTTCGATCCGGCTGCTGACGCTCAGCTCGATGGTGCGGCGGCCAAATTCGCTGGCCACCTGCTGCGCCTGCAGAGCCGTTGGCATCGTCGCCGAGATGGTCAGGACCGAAATGGTGCCGTCATCGGTAAAGCCTTCGCGCGCCGCCGCCACCCCAGTGATGTTCACCGCGTTGCGCAGCCGCACAACCTTTTCGGTCGAGGTAAGGTTCGGCTGGTCCTGATAGAGGCCGAATTTTTCGATGATCTCCAGCAGGCTACCGCGCGCCATCAGGCGCTGTTCGATCAGCTGCATCCGCCGCGCCGAAGATCCCTCGACCGTAGAGCGCGCCAAATCATCAGCAATGGTGGGGCGGGTGACCTGCAGTACCTCTGTGCTATCGTACATATGCTGCTGGTTGAGCGCCACCCAGAGCGATAGAATGCTACCCAGTACAATGACATAGACAATCACGGCGGCACGGCGGCGCAGCATACGGAAGAAATCCGCCAGTGAAAAAATAGGCCCCATGGCTCTGCTCTCTTTGTGGTCGCGTCCCCGCCCCAGCACTGGGTCACGGTTGTTCCAGCCTAGATCACAGCAACCGGGCAAAACTGTGACCGGCATGGGTCAACAGATGGCCAGTCAAGCGAGCAACCAGTCAGCGTAAGTGATCGTCAGGACGCCCTCTATCTGTGGTCTGCCTGTTCGGCCCGGTTCAGCACCACCCCAAGCAGCGGCGCGTGCCCGGCCAGCATTTTTTCGCAGGCTGCCAGTTCTGCGGCGGTGGTACGCGTGCCATCCGAGATCAGCAGCACCCCATCGACCTGCGGCAAGAAGGCAGCAACGTCATCATGTTCCAGCACCGGTGGCAGATCAAACAGCACCGTCTCGGCGCTGGTCGCCTCTATCATATCGGCAATAGCCGCCGCCGCGCGCGGATCATGCAACAGGTCAGAAGCATTTTGATCAGGCGCGCTATTGCTGCCCACGGCCAATGTATCGCTCAGGCGTTGTAGATGCTGATCAAAGGTCACCTTCTGCGCCAGGAACGCCGCCATATTGCCATGTGGAGCAATGCCAAGCGCCTGGGCGATGCCGGGTTGGCGAAAGTTCATATCCATCAACAGGTTGCGGCTTTCGGGAACCCGCGCCAGGCTAAGCGCCAGATTGACCGCGCAGAAAGTGGTTCCGCCGCCCGCCCTGGGGCTGGTAACTGCGACCCGCGACCAGCCATGCGCATTGAGGCTGTGCAAAAGCCGGGTGCGCAACAGATCAAAGGCACGCGCCGTTGGCGAGGTCCGAAACGCACTGACCAAAGGCAGGCGAGATACTTTTTGTCCGCGAAAATCAAAAGGAATTTGTTCGATCTGTTTCCAGGGATCAAAGCGGGTTGGCAGCACTTCCATTGGCGGCTGCATGATATCCACACGCGATTGCGCGGCCAGATTTAGCGGGCGCCGACGTCGGCCTGTCACAGGCGCATGTTCTACAGCCGCCGCCGGTTTGGCGGCAGGCGCAGCATTTTCCTGCCCGAGTTCAGCCTCAGACTCTGGGCGATATCCGCGATCCAGGAATGGTTCTGCGGCTGGTTCCGGTCTTTGGTCTGCTGCTTGATCCGATATGGCCTGCCGGTTACGGCGGCGAAACCTCTTGAATCCCTGTTGCGTCATGCGATCCTCACCGTCCGGTTCAAAAGCGCGCAGCGGCCCGTCGCTGGCACCGCAGCCGGCTGGGCGACCGATGGGGCGACCAACTGGGGCTGGTACAGCAAAATGCTTCATGCGTCATCTCCTGACAGATCCAACATTGGGGGCCGCAAAATGCCCTGGTCAACAGTCAGCAAAGCCCCGGCTACGCGCATCCTGTTCCGGGGGCCTGCACATGCTACCCTTATAATTCGTGCCCTTGCAAACCTCAGACCGGTCCATTTGGTTGCTGTGCCCATATGTCGAACCGACTGTAATACCGCACAACTGATCCAGATCTCGGGGCTTTGCCTGTGACAGCCACACTCAATCGCATAGAGATTAATATCCTGTGCCCCTGGCCACCACGCCGATAGTACGCCACAGCAGGCGCAGATCCTGCCGCACCCCCATCTGGCGCAGATAGCTGGCATCGGCCGTCGCCCGCGCAGCAAAGCTGCTTTCGTTGCGGGTAGAGACCTGCCAGATCCCGGTAATGCCAGGCTTAACGGCAAAATAGGCGAAAGGCTCACCATAGAGCGGCAATTGTTCGGGCAGCATCGGACGCGGGCCAACCAGGCTCATCTCTCCGGTGAAGACATTCCAGATTTGCGGCAATTCATCCAGAGAGGTCATGCGCAAAATGCGCCCCATCCGGGTGATACGCGGGTCAGATTTGAGCTTTTGGGTGGTTTCCCATTCATGGCGCAGCTTGGGGTCTTTTTGCAAATATCCCTGTAACCGCGCATCCGCGTCCCGCACCATGGTGCGCAGTTTGTAGATACGAAACCGCTTGCCATTTTGGCCCAGGCGTTCCTGACTGTAAAACGGCAGCCCGCCTTCCAGCCACAAAAGCAGGGCACAAACCATTATGACAGGCAGGACCACCGGCAGCGCCAACATCACCAAGGTTAGGTCCAGCACGCGTTTACCTGCCGCAGCATAGGTCGTTTTCTTGCATCCTGTGACGGGCGCAACGCTGCCGCGCAAAGAAGCCCCCTGAGAGACCTTCGACGCCGACAAAGGCAGGCCAGACAGCGCCCAAGCCTGCTCCGCTCTTTCCGAGACGAAATCTTCCATCGTATTCCCCTGCGCTCACAGCTGGTGTCCCAGGGACTGCCCCCTGAAAACCTCGGCTTTCAAATGTTTTATTGCCCACAACAGCAGCGAAGCAGGCGATACCATCACGTTCAGAGAGTGACGCGAAACATGCCCCCACATGTTTCGCCCCTGATAATATGCTTGGCCCAATGGCCGCGTTGCCCATTCGAGCGACAGCAATTACGTGACATTTACACTTTAGACATTTTTGCGAAAATTATAACTAAAGGATAGGGAATATGACAAAACAGTGCCTTGCAGGGAAAAAAACGGAAACAATCCCACCCCTAGACCCAAAACTATCCCCAAATGATTGCCACCGACGAAAGTCACACCCTTTTTCGACCCTCAAATTGCCTGATTCTCGACACCTGCCTGACCCGGTTCTTCTCAGCTCCGCGCAGCAGCCTTTGCCTCGGATAATAGCGCGAGAAGCAAACAGAGGACGGGAACCGGGCTGGCCCAAGAGGGTTTGAAACCGGCGCAGCACAGGCTATGACACGGGCGATCATCCTGATGGCAGGCATCAGGCCGGACAGGTTTCACAAAGGGAACAGGACAATGTGCTCAGCCCACAGCCAACACAACTGGACCGCCGCATGGGTTGGGGAGAACGAGGTCACCCTTTGGACCATGTCGGCACGCCAGATTGTGCAACGCCATAGCATGACCCGCAGCCAGTCCGATGCGCAGCAGGATTTACTGACGGCCCTTCACCTGGCAGAGGTGGCGGCGCGCAATCCAATTCTGGTCTGTGGTCTCCCCCAGGCGGCAGCGGTAGAAGTCCCTGCCAAGCCCGCTGAACTGGCACCTGTGCAGCTGGATCTCCCCCCCTGGCAGCCGCTGGCCCTGCCCGGTCTGCGCCAGAAAAATCCTCTGGCGCTGATGCAAAGCAACACCGCGCAGATTGGCGGCTTTCTGGCACTCAACCCGAAATGGGACGGGGTAATCTGCCTACCAGGTACAGTCACCCATTGGGTTCAGGTCAGCGCCGCTGAGGTGGTCAGCTTTCAAAGCACCCTGTCCAGCGGTCTCCAGGCCGCCCTGGCGCAGCACTTATCCGTTGATGGTACCTGGTCTGAAAGCGCCCTGAAGGACGCCGTCGCCGAAACCATGTCGCGCCCCGAACGCCTTGCGGCGCGGCTGGCCGAGCTGCATGCAAACCACCAGCTACAGGTGGCGCAGAGCCCCGAAATCTCTGGCAGGCTTTGGGGCTATTTGCTGGGGGCAGAACTGTCAGCGGCCCGGCCCTATTGGCTGGGACAAAACCTGGCCCTCATTGGTTCGGACCACCAGGCGGCCCCCTATCTGGCGGCCCTGTCGGCCCAGGGGCTGCCCGTCACCCAGGCCGACCCTGCGCGCATGGCTCTAGAGGGCCTGATTGCCGCTTGGCGCCGCCTGAACGACAAAACCAACGCAGAGCCCCCAGCAACCTAGGCCTGCTGTTGGTGGCGCGCCCCTTTGGCGGGGGGCGTTTCCACGGGTCCTGCAAAACATTGTGCAACCGCCATCCAGCGCGCTGCCGCCGCGCCGCAGGTTTCCAGGCTGGTGTCGGCGATGTTGCGCACCTGGGTCACCACCTGGGCAAATTCCACCGCTGTACCGCGCACCAGGTTGTCCTCTTGCGGGGAATTCCAGGTCCAGACGGCCCCCGACGGGCCGGTGAGTTCGACATAAGGCGCAGGGTCTGGCACGGTTTCGCCGCGATTGGCAAAGGTCCAGCCATAGGTCGACACCCCCAGATGGGCGATATTGCGGATCCGGTCCTGCTCTGTCCGTTCAATCCCCAACAAATCAAAGACCTCCTGGCCGTGGGCCCAGGTCTCCATCTGGCGGGCGGTAATCGCGCTCAGCGCGCTCATATCCGGGCCAATCCATTTCACCCGCCGCTTGGGATCGGCCTTGGCATAGGCATCGGCGCAGCTGTCGGCGCCGACACGCCAAGCCTCGAACAGGGCGCGCCCTGACAGACCATTGAGCCAGCCGAATTGGCTTTGCAGGATCGTTTTCCCCGCCTGCATCTCTGCCAAGATCGGGCTGATAAAGGCGTCAAACGGCGCGGTCCCTTGCAACGCCGTCTCGGCCGCCACGTTGAACAGGTGCAGGTGCCCCAGCACGTGATCAATCGTCCAGTCCTTGAACTGGGTCACCCGGTGGAGATCTGCCTCGGGCAGATCCTGCAGCACCGCTGCCAAGGCTTGGCTTTCGGCGCGAAAATCATTCGCTTGTTGCATGGTCTTCTCCCTCATCTTTCTCACACTGTCTCAATCAAATGCCGCTGCGTCCGATCCTCTACACCTGATTGGACAGACCATGCGTTCTGTTTTACGATTCTGCAAAAAGGATAGGCAGATGGGCACAGGAACCAAAGACCAACCGAACGTCACGCCCCGCCGCGTGTCCCAGACCCGCAGCCGCATTCTGGAAGCGGTGATCACCAGCCTGGACGAGGTCGGGTATTCGGAATGTTCGATCAACCGGGTGCAGCAGCTTGCTGGCGTATCGCGTGGTGCCCTGACGCATCACTTTCCCAGCAAAGAAGACATCATGGTGCAGACACTGCTGCAACTGTTGGCGCCAGTGCGCGGCCCTGCCTCTCCCACCGAAGAGGCCCAGCTGTTGCGGCCCACCCCCGAGACCGGCCCCCTGCCCGATCAGCTGCAACACCTATGGCACCGGGTGATCAACACCCGCGAGGGACGCGCCCTGATGGAGATCCTGGTTGCGGCCCGCACCGATCCCCCCCTGAGCGCCCGCATCACCCCCGCGCTTTGGGCCTATAATGATGATTTCAACCGCAATATTGCCCATCTGTACCAAGCCAGTGCTGTCCACGCCAAAGAGTTCTCTTTGCTCTGGTCGATCTGCCGCAGTTTTATGCGCGGGCTGCACAGCCAGGCAGCCTATGAACGTGACCCGGAAATCATCACCAAAATGGTTGATCTGTTTGGCCGCATCATGGCGCCACACCTCTTGCCCAGCGCCCCGACTGAAGCCCCCCCAGCCGCGCCGCCCTAGAGCCAAAGAACTGCGCGCCCTGCCTATTCAGTACACGCGCGACTTCAATACACACGCGACGGGGCGCGGGGCGGCCGGTTTCGATCGTGCCGCATCATCGGCCCGAAATTGGTAGAGCTGCCGCTGTGGCCCCTGCCCCCGTGGCACGCTGGGCGTCACGGCAAGGGTTTGGTCTTGAACAGCCTGATCTTCAGACCACCATGCGCCACCGGAGCCCCCAGGGGCAAAAGCGGCAGGCCCGTGGCCTTGGCCAGCCCGGTTTCACTGGTGACAATACCCACCCGCCAGCCCGAGAACCGCTCCATCAGGGTTTTGCCCAGTGCACCGTATAGGGCAAAGAGCAGCTTCTTGTTGCCAATCCGGGCGCCATAAGGCGGGTTGACGATGACCAATCCGGGCGGGCCTTTGGGCGGCATCAGGTCGCTGACGGCCTGATGGCTGAACGTCGTACACCCGGCCACCCCGGCGCGCTCTGCGTTGGCACTGGCCATTTCGACAGCGCCCGCATTCCGGTCAGAGCCGTAAAAGTGCAACGCCGTCATATCCACATCTGCGGGGGTCAGTTCGGCCTTCAGCTTCGCATAGGCCTCGGCGTCGAAACTGGCCAGCTGTTCAAAGGCAAAGGCGCGGCTACGCCCTGGCACCAGACCCAGCGCAATTTCGGCGGCTTCGATCACAAAGGTGCCAGAGCCACACATCGGATCGACCACAGGTTCCCTGCCGTCAAAGCCGCAATCGCGCAGGAATAGCGCCGCCAGGTTTTCCCGCATTGGCGCTTTGCCGACAGCCGATTTATGGCCGCGCTTGTGCAACCCCTCGCCCGAGGTATCGACACTGAACTGGCACATATTGTCATCAATACGCAACTTGAGCGTCAGCGCCGCGTCTTTGGACAGGCTGGCACCAAAGCTTTCTACCAGCGCCGTTTCAACCCGCTGCGCAGCGGCCCCAGCGTGATAGATCTTGGATTTCTTATTGGTCGTCACTTCCACCTTCACGGGCACATCCTTCCGCAGGATGTCACCCCAGGGGAATTTGCGCGATCGCTTGTCCAGCTGGGCCAGATGAAAGGCGCGGAACTCGCCGATGCGTGCCAGCACGCGGGCGGCCCCGCGCAGGCACAGGTTCGCCCGCCAGACCTCGCGCCAGTCGCCCTGGACGGTAACGCCGCCGGGGACGGATTTGGCAGCGGCAAAGCCCGCCTCTTTGGCCTCGGCCAGCAGGGCGGGTTCAAGTCCCGGCGCAGCGGTCAGGAAGATCTCAAATGTGTCTGTATGGTTCATGTGCCCTCATACCGCGGATTTTGGCCCCCGGCGATGGCTATTTTGCCGCCGCACCTGCACCCGCACGGTGCCGCGCCCTTCCAGCAGCGTCGACATCCGGTGGCAGCAGACATGCGACATCGCACGCAGCGCGCCCTTGGCGTCAAGAAGCACGATGCCTGCAAAGCCGTCATCAGCGGGACAGGAAGGCGCGCAGGATCCGGATGCAGCCATTGAGGTCGGAGATCGCGACGGATTCGTCGGGCTGATGGCCATCGCGCATGTCCCCCGGCCCCCAGACGATCGTGGGAAGGCCGAGGGCTGCGAAGAACCCCGCTTCGGTTCCGAAGGCAACGGTGCCGGGCTCTGTCGGCGCAAGACCCGATGCGAAGGCCTGGATTGTCGGCTGACCCGCATCGCTGATGAGTCCCGGATAGCTCCCGGTCTGCGTGACCGTCACGTCGCGCGGCAGGTCAAGCCCCGCCAGGATCGCCTCCGGCGTCTCGGCGGCGAGGTGGCGAATCTCAAACAGAAGTTCCGCGCGATCGGGCACGATGTTGAGGGCGGTGCCGCCACGCAAGACCCCAGCATGGATCGTCGAGAACGGCGGGTCATAGCGCATGTCCCGAGCGCCCTGCTCCATGAGCGCCGTCTGCCGGTCTCTGATCGCCCGGATCAGTTCGGCGGCGGGATGCAGCGCGTTGCGGAATTGCGGCGCCATGGCCGAGTGCCCCGCCTCGCCAGTCGTGACGGCCCGGTAGCTTGCCTTGCCCTTGTGGCCGGTGACGAGCCTCAGCGAGGTCGGCTCGCCCACGATGCAAAGGTCCGGGCGGCCCAGTGTCGGGATCACCGCGTCGATCATCTCGGCAATGCCACGGCAGCCGATCTCCTCGTCCCAGCTGAGCGCAAGGCTCAGCGGCATGCTCTGGTCCTCGACCTTCAGCGATTGCGCCACGGCCAGAACGCAGGCAAGGAACCCCTTCATGTCAGTCGTGCCCCGGCCGACATATCGACCATCGCACTCGTCAAGGGTGAAGGCATCTCGCGACCAGTCCTGTCCTGCAACCGGCACAACATCGGAATGGGCCGAGCAGAGCAGCCCGCCGTCTCCCGTCCCGCGCTTGGCAAGCAGTCCCGCCTTCACGCCATCCGAGGAGACGAGGCGCGATGTCGTGAATCCCTGCGCCTGCAAGAAGGCAGCGACCCAGTCCACAAGCGCGCCGTTCGGCCCGTCCGTGATCGTCGGAAATCCGACAAGCGCGGCAAGGATGTCCTTGGTAGAGAGATCCATGGTCTACCCCGCCCCCGCACCAAAGCTGAATTCACTCGCATCGCCCAGGTTATCGCGGACATGCTCGACGAAGGCTGCGACCGTGCGCGAGGTTTCGGCCCCCCGGCTGGTTAAGATACCCATCTTGAGCGGCCTCGGCCCACCTGAGATCGGGACGAAGCGCAGCGTGCCGCCGTCGGGCGCCTCGTCAGTGATCGGGCGGATGTTGGCGATGGAATAGCCAAAATCATTCGCCACGAGCGAACGCATCACCGCGATATCCCGGGTGCGCTCGACCACGCGCGGGCGCTGTCCGGTCTCGGCGAAGAGCGACAGGAAATAGTTGCTGCTCACCGGCAGGTCGAGCAGGATCATCGGCAGGTCGACAAGCTCCGAGGGCGCGACCTCGCGCCGCCCGGCCAGGGGATGGCCCTGCGCGAAATGGGCGACGGGCGGCAGGTCGATCATCGGCTGAAAGTCGAGATCGGGCGGGATGTCGAGATCGTAGGTTATCGCCACGTCCAGCCGGGCATCGCGCAGCTGCTCGAAAATCTCGGACTGATCGCGCTCGAACTGGTGGAAGACAACCTCGGGATAGGTGTCGATAAAGCTGCGGCGCAGCTTCGGCAGCACGATCTGCGCGAAGGTGATCAGGCACCCCACATGCAGGTCGCCCCGCACCGTACCGGCCAGTTCGCTCGCGAGATCGCCGAGCGCCTCCGCCCGCTCGACGGCCTCGCGCGCGCCCTCCAGGAACCGGCGCCCCACCTGCGACACCGCAAGGCCGTGGGCATGGCGCCGGATGAAGAGCTTGAGGCCGACCTCTGCCTCGAGTTGGGTAATGGCGGTGGAGATGGTGGGCGAGGAGACGTTCAGCTTCTGCGCAGCCAGCGCGATAGAGCCGCAATCGCAGACGGCAATGAAGTATTCGAGCTGCCGGAGGGTAATCCGCAGCGGCATCAGTCGTCGCCCGGCACGCCATAGGACGGCGCTGCACCGGGGTTCAGCGCGCGGGTGACGTAGTCGTCGGCCTGCGGGCGGTAGAGCGTCCAGAGATCGGACAGCGCTTTTATCGGGCAGGCCCCGTCCAGCCAGTCGATGCGCAGGTCGGCATAGGGCCAGCTTTGCCTGTCCACGATCAGCAGGCCCGCAGAATGCACTGGCCCCGCCTCGCCGCCCGCCGCAAGACCGGCCATCATCGCCGCGACCAGGCGGTCCCCAAGAGGGCCTTCTGCTGCCTCAAAACCCGCAACCATCGCCGCCGGGATGCCTTCACTCGCCAGCATGTTGCCGCCCGCCGCGCAGTCGCGCCCCTCGGCAGAGGTCCAGATGCCGAGGGCCTTCGGGCCCGAATGCACCGATGTCGCGCCGGTCGCATCAATCGCCAGAAGCTGTCGGTAATCGGGATGTGCGTCGCCGTCCCGTGCCGCGGCCACGGCGACCGCTGCACCCTCGCCCGATGCCATCCGGTCCAGCATCAGGGTTCCCAGATCGGGATTGGTCACGTTCTGCGACGAGATCGCGCCAATCCCGGCCCGCGCCCGCGCGCAGCGCGCCGCGACTGCCGGTGAAGACGAAGAGAGTGCCACGCCGAACTGCCCGCTGTGGACACATCTGGCTACGATAGAAAAGGTCATGGGGCGCTCCGTTTTGGTGCCGATCTTGGGTCAGTCGGGGATTACGGCTGTTGCGTCAATCTCCACCAGCCATTCGGGCCGCGCAAGAGCGACGACGACGAGGCCGGTGCAGACCGGATGCACGTCACGGATATATTCACCCATCGTTCGATATACGGCCTCGCGGTGGCGCACGTCTGTCAGGTAGACGACGAGCTTGGTCAGATGCGCCATCTCGCCGCCCGCCTCCTCGATGAGCTGGCGAATGTTCCGCATGACCTTGTGGGTCTGCACCACCGGGTCGTGGCTGTCGATGTTCGTCGCGGTATCGAGATCCTGAGGGCACTGACCCCGCAGGAAGATCACCTGCCCGCGCGCCACGACGGCCTGAGCGAGATCGTTGTCGAGGTTCTGCTCGGGATAGGTGTCCTTCGTATTGAAGGCGCGGATGCGGGTATGGGTCATGGCTGGTTCCAGTTCAGATCAGGCGGTGCGGGAGGCGGCGCGCGCTTTGGCGCGGGCCGGGTCGGGATCGGGGTGATAGGCGCGATAGCCCGCCTGGATCTCGATGTGATCAGCGAGGTATTTCGCATCGTGCCAGACGCCCCAGATGAAACTGGAGCCGCGCCCCGAAAGCCATGGCAGGCCGAGAAAATAGATCCCCGGCGCGCGCGAAACGCCGCGCTGGTGTTCAGGCAGGCCCGCCTCGTCGAAGGCGTCGACCGCCATCCAGCCGTAATCGTTGGCGAAGCCGGTCGCCCATACGATGGTGGATAGGCCCGCCACCTTGAGGTCGAGCTCCAGCAGAGGGGCGGTCACGCAGGCGGGCATCGCGGCAAGGGTGCGGGCCGATGGTTCGGGCGGCAGGTCAAGCCCGTTACGCGTCACATAGGCGTCGGCCTCATCAAGGACGGAGAGGTAGTTCGCGTCGCCGCGACAGATGTTGCGTTCCAGGTCGGTGCCGAAGGACAGCACGTGGTCAGCACAGCTTTCGGTGCGCCCGACAAGGGTGATGCCGTCATCGGCAAGCCGCCGAAAATCGACCGTCTGCCCCCCATTCGCCCCGCTGACCGCGATGGTGACATGCTCGGTGGACGGGGCATTCGCCTGCCTGTTCCACTTTCCGAGCACCCCCAGCCACCAGACGAAGTCGCGGCCGCGATAGCTGCGCGGCGGCCGGTCATGCGGCCCGACCGAAAGATAGACGCGCCGCCCGGCCTGCATCAGCTCTTCCGCGATCTGCGCTCCGGAAGAGCCTGCGCCAACGACGAGCACCGCGCCCTCGGGTAGCGCAGCGGGATTGCGGTAATCGCTGGAATGTATCTGGGTGAGCCCCTCGGTCTCGGGCACGATCGGGGGGATCACCGGCTTCTGAAAGGCACCGGTCGCGACGACGACGCTCTGCGCCTCGATCGCGCCGTCCGAGGTTTCCGCCCGGTAGCCAGGACGCCCCTTGAGCGGCGCGAGCGCTGTCACGTCGACACCGCTGCGCACTGGACCCGCGAAGCGCTCGGCATAGCTTTGGAAATAGGCGGCGACATCGTCCTTCCCGACGAACTCGTCCGGAGAGTGGCCCTCAAATTCCATGTTCGGGAAGCGGTCATGCCAGGCCGGTCCGTTTGCGACGAGCGAGTCCCAGCGGCGCGTGCGCCAGGATTCTGCGATGCGCGCTCGCTCGACGACGATATGCGCAATTCCACGGCGCGTCAGGTGCTCGCTCATGGCGATCCCCGCCTGTCCAGCCCCAATGACAAGCGTGTCGGTGGTCTCAAGCTTCATCGGTGTATTCCCCAACGGTTTAGCCCGATGCCTACAGGTGGCTCAAGGGCGCTGTCCGTCCTCCTTATAACCGACATTGATTAACTAAAATAACGATTTTTGATAGCACGGATTAGCCTGTGACTAACCGCCGAAGCGAACACTCAGGTAAGAACATCAATAGGGGCATGCCTGAGGTGCCCCTAGATTTGTAGACGCTTTGCTTGGTAATTTTGGAAGCAAAGGACGATGCACATGTCAGGGCAAATTCGCTATTCAGATGAGTTCAAGATCGACGCGGTAGCTCAGGTCATCGACCATTCGCCCGCCAGGTTCCGCCGCTCTCCGGCCATGCAGGCGCTACCCCGGCCCGAACGCCACCCCGACGGGATCAACCTGCTGCGGGACTTTCTGAACGTCGGCAGCGAGGATGACTTTCGTATGCTGGTGGCCTGGCTACTGGGCTGTTTCCACCCCAAAGGCCCCTACCCCATTTTGATCCTGTCCGGCGAACAAGGCAGCGCCAAAAGCACCACCGCACAAACCCTGCGGGATTTGATCGACCCGGCACAGCCCAGCACCCGCAGCACCCCCAATTCCGAACAGGATCTGGTGATCGCCGCCATGCACAACCACGTCCTGAGCTTTGACAACCTCTCCACTATCCGCCCCGCAATGGCAGACGCCTTTTGCCGGATTGCCACGGGCGGCGGCTTTGGCACCCGTAAACTGCACAGCGACAGCGACGAGGTGCTGTTCAATGCCACCCGCCCCTGCCTACTGAATGGCATTCCCGACCTGGCGGCGCGGCCCGACCTGGCAGACCGTTCCATTGGTATTCACCTGCCGGTGATCCCCGCCAGAAATCGCAAAACCCTGGGGGCCTTCAATCGAGACTTTACCAAGGCCAAACCCTTCATTTTGGGCGCTTTGCTAGACGCTGTGTCTTGCGCCTTAGGGCGGATTGACTCTGTGCGCCTCTCAGAGGCCCCTAGAATGGCGGACTTCGCAAAATGGGTGGTAGCCGCCGAACCATCGCTAGGATGGACTCAGGGCGCGTTTCTGGACTCCTACGGGGCAAATCGTGCCCGCAGCGACCAAGCCGCGATTGAAGGCAACCCTGTAGCCTTGGCAATTCTGTCTCTGATGGAGGGGCGGACGCATTGGAGCGGCACGGCAACAGATCTGCGCCAAACCTTGCGGGAACGCTTCCCGGCCCTCACTGAGGACAGCCACAGCTTTCCCCGCTCAGAAGCGCGCTTTGGCGCAGCCCTGCGCCGGGTCCAGCCGGTCTTGCGCCGTCAGGGGCTGAACATCAGCTTCAGCCGGAGCGGCAAATCCGGAATGCGGGTGGTTGAGCTGACCAACGGCTAAGATGACCATTATTGCAAACTGTTCAAGCGCTCGCCCGGCAACGGTCGGGCGCTTTTCGTTTGGGCCTGTCCCATGCGGCTGACAGTGCTGACAGCCCCGACAGTGGGTTGTGCTGGTTTTATATGTGAGGATTGTATTGGGCGGGAGCTTGTCGCTGTGTTTCGCGCCCCGTTTGCTTCCAGAGTGCTTCCACGGGTTGGGAAAGCAGTGCGCCTATGCTGCTGTTGTTTGCTGTGTGCCGTAGCACCACCGTAGCACTGCGCATATAGCAGCAACGCGTAAAGCCTCCCAGGGGAGGCGTTAAGTGTCTTATTTTGTTTGGTAATTTTGGTTGCGGGAGTAGGATTTGAACCTACGACCTTCAGGTTATGAGCCTGACGAGCTACCGGGCTGCTCCATCCCGCGACGGTTGTTGTATCTTTTGGCTTGCTACGATTGAGTGATTTAGT
>NZ_JAJQRG010000004.1 GCF_021228235.1 Pseudophaeobacter flagellatus | reverse complement strand
ATTGTTCCCATGATTATCAAAAGATCCTGCGCGAACATGGCTTCAGGACCTCGATGAGTGGCAAAGGAAATTGCTATGACAACGCCGCTGTCGAGACGTTCTTCAAAACGATCAAAGCTGAGCCGATCTGGCGGCGGTCATGGGCAACACGGCGGCAAGCAGAGATGGCGATCTTCGAATACATCAATGGCTTCTACAATCCGCGTCGCCGGCATTCAGCACTGGGGTGGAAAAGCCCTGTCGCTTTCGAACGGAAGGTGGCTTAAACGAGCACTTGGGGCGGCACTAAAGCGCGACAGGTCCATGACGGCAATGCCAACCCCGCGGCGATATCGTCTTCGTATGCGCGCTCAATGCGTTCAGAGAAGATACGCCAACTTCCCTCAGCACTCGCAAAGAATGCCGCCTCATCGAAGCGGCCACTGGGTCGCTGGAAATGCAGTTTCGGCGCACTTACAACTTTGCCAGAGGATTTCCGGGTGTATTGCTGCCTGATATTCTTGGGTTGTCCATTTTCATCAATGTAATGCTCCTCGAAGAACAATGCGGGATCGACCCTGGTATCGAAATTGGCATCAATTCTGAATACATAGCCACTACGGATATCCGCACTTACCGAGCAGGTCAGGGGCGTCAGGCGGCGATCCTGACGGCTTTCCCAGTTGATTGAAATGAGGACATCGTCGTGGGCGATACGCGTGTGAATGAAGCGTCCAGTGTCCTCTTGTTTCTTCTTCCAATCGCGCAGCTTGGCCTGCTCAAAAGCAAGCATTGTCTTCTCAAGCCAGAAAATGCGGCTGTATATCTGACTGACACCGCATTTCTTGCCTGTGTCTGGATCGGACAGCAGCCGCGCAAGGTCGTTTATGCTCGCGCCATTTACCAACGCTCGAAGTAGTCGAACGTTGTCATGCTGCTTCTTCTGGCCCTGGTGATCAAGTGTTGTCGAAATACGTGCGCCAGACTTCCCCTTGCAGGGCTTGTGGATCATCCGAAATCCGGCTGCTTTTTCTTTTCGTCTGTTTCCCTCAGGAGCAAGTTTGCCGTGTGCGCCATTGAAGATGAACTCATTCGGCGTATCGAGATAGCGGGTGCCGCAATGACCGCATTTAGGCCCTTCCAGGAGCCCGTTATGCGTCCGCAGCCGGTCGATTTCTTCGAGCAAAAGTTCGTTGGACATAATGTTGAACTCTATGCCGCATTCACTATTCCCCTTTTGGTGATGGCACGCGATCTCCCTTCCGTCATCCCAGGCCCTCGGGTCGTTTTGATACTCGAAAGCTTGGGAGACCGTGCTCTTTTTGCTATTGCTGGTAAGTGAATATCCGCCCAGTCCAGTTGCAAGCGCAGGCATCTTTACTGAAGCCAGCAGTTTCCTTTGTGCGGCCCCACTTCCCTTGAACACCGGAAGAGAAACGTTTGGCGCAACACCATAGTTCCCGCAATCAATATCACCGCAGGTGTTCATGTTGATTTCTGGCGTTGGATGTGGGTATATTACTTTCAGCGAAAGCTGGGAATTCTCTTGACCATTAGTTTGCCCTTCCGGCGTTGTGTCAAGATGGCCTCCGTAAGCCAACAAAGATGTTGGCCATTTTCTCAAAACAAGAAATGCTGATCGTACTTTTTTGAATAGTGTTGCTGCGGGACAAAAGTCCCTCACCGCTCAATGCAGTGTAAAAATGAATAAGCCATAAAAAACAAGCGCCTGCCGAGATAAATCTCAGCAAGCGTCATTTTTGTGTCCCAAAAGCCGGAATGCGTCAGCATATCCTGCCGGGGGGCTTTTCTATTGCGCGCAGCCATGCTGCGCAAAATGGGCACCTGTTTTGTGACCCTGGGACATGTGAACTCCCAAAGGGGAGCCCGTCGCGGGAGTGCAGATGAACGCGATGTGTTCTAGAGCGATTGGCCGAGGTTTATGCGCGGGCTAAGGGTTTCACGGATGAGCGGCAGATCGGCAGCGCTGTCGCGGACTTTCAGCACAATCTCGGCGGCGCGTTCGCCAATGGGGCGGCGACAGGCATCCGTTGTGGCCAGCTGCAGGGGCAGGCCTTCCAGAATCGGCAGGTTGTTGAAACCGGCCAGCGCCACGTCCTGCGGCACCGACAGGCCTGCTGCCAGGCAATGCATATAGCCGCCGACGCTCATCACATCGCTAGAGTAATAGATGCAATCCAGATCGGGTTGGCGGGCCAACATCTGCGCTGTCAGCAGCCGCCCCGTCGCAATCGCGCTATCGCCAGCATAGTGTTCCAAATCGGTCAGCGCGACGCCTTGCTCTGCCAGGCCCGCAACAAAGCCGTCAAAGCGTTTTCGCGCGCGAAAATCCTGCGGCATCTTGGTGCCAA
This sequence comes from Pseudophaeobacter flagellatus, assembly GCF_021228235.1. GTDB lineage: Bacteria > Pseudomonadota > Alphaproteobacteria > Rhodobacterales > Rhodobacteraceae > Pseudophaeobacter > Pseudophaeobacter flagellatus. The sequence goes on along the minus strand of NZ_JAJQRG010000004.1, from coordinate 401,089 downwards.
TAAAGCCGATACTCCGATAGCCCCGCGCCAAAATCTGCGCCGCCATGTCCCGCCCGGCCTGCAGATGCGAGATGCCAACGCAGTGGCGCAGCGGGGTGCCATCCGCATCCATGACCTCGACCACCGGGCAATCGGCCTGCAGCAGCATTTTCTGGGTTGCTTCACTATGCTCCAGCCCGGCGACGATCAACCCCGAGGGCCGCCAGCTCAGCATTTCGCGGATCACCTCTTCTTCTTCGTCCATTTCATAGCCCGAGATCCCCACCACCGGTTTCAGCGGGCTTTGCTTCAGCACCGAAGAAATCCCCGAAAGCACCTCCGGGAAAACAAAACTGTTGAGCGAGGGGACCACCACCGCCACCAGGTTTACCGATTGCGACGACAGAGACCCCGCAATGCGATTGGGCACATAGCCATGGGCGCGAGCAATCTCCTCGACCTTGGCGCGGGTTGCGTTGGACACATCCGGTGCGCCACGCAGGGCCCGGCTGGCGGTCATCTCGCTGACACCGGCAAGCCGGGCAACGTCCTTCAAGAGCATCTTTTTGATCATGTCGCATGGTCCTGCACTTCGCGCCCCGCCGCAAGGGCCGCAGGGTCAGCTCACGGCATTGAGGGTTGCATTTTACCACTGTTATCGCTACCGATAGCGCAACCGTTAGCGATAACAAAACAAAATCACGGCGCAGGTGTGCTGCGCCGTAAACTGGAGCTCTCTGATGACCCTGAAAATCGCCATCAATGGATTTGGCCGCATTGGCCGTGGTGTTATGCGGGCCCTGCTGGAAAGCGGCGCCCAGGACATTGAAATCGTCGCAATCAATGATCTCGCCCCAGCGCAAACCCTGGCGCATCTGCTGAAATATGATTCTGTGCATGGGCGGCTAAAGGCTGCGGTGCAGCACAGCGAAGACAGCCTTACAGTGGCAGGCAAGACCCTTCGGCTTAGCGCGCTGCGCGATCCCAAGGACCTCTCTTGGGACGATGTCGATATCGCCTTTGAATGCACCGGGCGCTTTACCAGCCGCGACGCCGCTGCCGCACATCTGGGCAATGGCTCCAAGCGCGTCCTGCTGTCGGCTCCGGGTAAGGGCATGGACCGCACCGTGGTATACGGCGTCAATCATACCGATCTGACAGCCGCCGATCTGATTGTCTCCAACGCCTCTTGCACCACCAACTGCCTCGCCCCGGTGGCGCAGGTACTGGACCAGAGCTTTGGCATCCAGACTGGCTATATGACTACGATCCACGCCTATACCGGGGATCAGCCAACCCATGACAGCCCGCACAGTGATCTCTATCGCGGTCGCGCGGCGGCCCTGTCGATGGTGCCCACCTCGACAGGGGCGGCCCGCGCCATCGCAGAGGTGCTGCCAAAGCTAAAAGGGCGGCTGGAAGGCTCTGCCATTCGGGTGCCCACGCCCAATGTATCCGTGGTGGACCTGAGCTTTATGCCGGAACGCCCCGCCACCGTTGATGCAGTGAATGCCGCCCTGCAAGAGGCGGCGAATGGCGCGCTCAAGGGCATTCTGTCCTATGAAGTCGATCCCATGGTTTCGATTGATTTCAACCATGATCCACATTCCTCCTGCTTTGCAGCGGGGCAGACCTCGGTCACCGAGGGCGGATTGGTCCGCGTGGTCAGCTGGTATGATAACGAATGGGGCTTTTCCAACCGGATGCTTGACACTGGCCGCCATATGGGCAGCCTGATCTAAAGCCACCCGCGCGGCACCTGGCAGGCATGCCCCCTGGGTGCCGCCCTTTTCCTGCTAACCCTTGCCAGCCCTCCCCAAGAAATGGCACCCTGACCGCATCGAAATGCCAGCGCCGCGTGCGGTTCCAGCCAAAGGGGAAAAGGCCTGAAATCCGTCCGCCTCAGATTGCTTTTGCTGGCGCTGCTGCCCCTAGCGGTGCTGATGCCGCTGTTGCTGACCCTGGCAATGGCGCGTTGGAACGCGGATTATGATGCGGTCCTCATCGCCAAGGTAGAAAGCGATCTGCGTATCGCGGAACAATATCTTGGCCACCTGCAGACCGGCAGTGCCGAAAGCCTGCACAGCATTGCAAACTCCACCGATTTTCAACAGGCTCTGACCAAAGGACCAGCAGCGGTTCAGGCCCATCTGGCCCCCCTGCGCGCCGCGTTGCAGCTAGATTTTCTGGAATATCTTACGCCTCAGGATCTGGGCTCACCCCTAGGGGAGTGGCCAGTGGTACAGGCAGCCGTCAACGGGCAGCGCGCGGCACAGATTGACATTTTTTCGCCGCAGGACCTGGCACAGGCCCTGCCGCATATGGTGGAAGATGCCCGCATTCCACTGATTGAAACCGAGGCCGCTGCGCCGACTCAACGAGAGGTCGAAGATCGCGGCATGATGTTGCATGCCACGGCCCCCGTCGCCGCTCTTGGCCATTACGGCGTGCTGCGCGGTGGGCGCCTGCTGAACCGTAATCTCGACTTTATCGACACCCTGAATGCACTGGTCTATCTCGGCGGGCCTGCCGAACAGAACCGGCAGGGCACGGCCACCCTGTTTCTGGATGACACCCGCATTTCCACCAATGTGCGCCTGTTTGAGGATGTGCGTGCGCTTGGCACCCGCGTCTCTGCCGTGGTGCGCAACAAGGTGCTGGACGAGGGGCGCACCTGGCTGGACCGCGCCTTTGTGGTCAATGACTGGTATATCTCGGGTTATCTGCCACTGACCGACAGCTTTGGCAGCCGCGTTGGCATGCTCTATGTCGGCTTTCTCGAAGCGCCCTATACCGCTGCCAAAGGCGAGGCCTATTGGACCATTGTCGCGGTATTCCTGCTGGTCATGGTCCTATCTGCGCCGCTTTTCTTGTGGCTGGCCAAGGGGATATTTGCGCCGCTGGAACGGATGAGCCAGACCATGAAGCGGGTCGAACGTGGAGATTTGACCGCCCGCAACGGCACCACCCGGCGGCAGGATGAAATTGGCCAGGTGGCAGGCCACCTCGACAGCCTGTTGGACCAGATCCAGGACCGTGATCAGCGCCTGCGCGATTGGGCGGACGAGCTGAACGCCCGTGTGGATCGGCGCACCGCAGAACTGCGTGATGCCAACAAGAAACTGGAAGAAACCTTCAAACAGCTGGTGATGAGCGAAAAGCTTGCCTCGATTGGGGAAATTACCGCCGGTGTCGCCCATGAGATCAACAACCCGGTGGCGGTGATCCAGGGCAATGTTGATGTCATCCGCATGACCCTGGGCGAGGCTGCCGATGAGTTGCAGACCGAACTGAACCTGATCGACAATCAGGTCATGCGCATTGGCGCCATCGTCGGCAAGCTGCTGCAATTCGCCCGCCCGTCTGAATTTGGCACCTTTGAGGAAAGCCTCGATCTTGCGCCTCTGGTCAGCGATTGTCTGGTGCTGGTGGACCACGTGATTTCGCGTCAGGCCATTCAGGTGGACAAGCGTTTTGCCGACGGCGACGACGCGCCTCCGCCAGTGCGGATTGACCCCGGAGAGCTACAGCAGGTGGTGATCAACCTGATCCTCAACGCCACCCAGGCGATGGCCGGGGCCGGCAGCTTGACTCTGTCTCTTTGCGCGGCAGAGCGTGACGGCAAGGTGGGGGCGCTGCTGACGGTCGCTGACACAGGCTGCGGCATTGCCGAAGATCAGATCGGCGCTGTGTTCAATCCGTTTTTCACCACAAAACTGGGCGAAGGGACTGGCCTGGGGCTCTCTATCAGCCAGACCCTCGTGCAGCGGGCTGGCGGGATCATCTCAGCCCGCAATCGCACCGAAGGCGGGGCTGCCTTCTCGATCTGGCTGCCCGCCGTCGCATCAGAGCAGGGTAGTATCGCCTGACCAAGCGCAGGCTGGTTCAGGCTAAAGCAGACGCGGAGCACGCGAGTTCAGAGATCCCAGCTGGCGCATTTGCGATCAACGGTTTTCCGCGATACCCCAAGACGGCGCGCTGCTTCAGCGCGGTTGCCATCGCAGGCGTCCAGCACATGCATGATATGGCGCTGGGTCACCAAATCCAGCGATTCTACCGCCGCCGCCCCGGTGATGGCCCCCTTGCCGGCAAATTCTTCCGGGAATTCCCCCAGGATCACCGAACGTTCAATCAGATTGCGCAGCTCGCGCACGTTACCGGGCCAGTCGTAGCGCGCAAACTTCAACAGGGTCTCTTCGTTCAACTCCAGTGCCTCCATGCCGAGGCTGCTGGCGAATTGTTCCATGAATAGGGCTGCCAGCTCGACGATGTCTTCAATGCGCTCTTTCAAGGGGGGCATCTGGATCTCAACAACATTGATCCGGTGGTACAGATCTGCCCGAAAGCGCCCGTCTTCAACTGCGGCCTGCAGATCAGCGTTGGTGGCGAAAAGGAACCGCAGGTTCAATGGAATATCCCGCTCGGCTCCAACAGGGCGTACCCGCTGATCCTCTAGCACCCGCAGCAGCGCCGCCTGTACCTGATCCGGCATCTGAGCGACCTCATCAAGAAACAGCGTGCCCCCGTCAGCATGCAGGAACAATCCGTCCTTGCGGCGGTTCTGCTCATCAATCTGGCCAAACAGCTCATAGGCGATGCGGTCAGGTGCAATCCCGGCACAGTTCACCGCCACAAAGGGCTGCATCGCGCGATCAGACAACGAATGCAGAGTGCGCGCGGCGATTTCCTTGCCCGTACCACTGGCCCCAGTGAACAATACCGGCGTTGGCAATGGTGCCAGACGGTGCAGCATATCGCGTGCCTGGCTGATGGCAGGCGATATGCCCAACAGCCGCCCACGTGCCGCGCTGCCTTCGGCCAGAAGCTCATGCTTCAACAAATAATTTTCGCGCCGCAGATATTTGCGATCCAGCGCCCGCGCCACAGAGTTGAGGATCTGATTGGCCCGAAACGGTTTCAGCACAAAATCGGCAACTCCGGTGCGCAGCGCCAGAATAGCCGTTTCCAGATCGGCGTAGGCTGTCACCAGAATGGTATCGGCAAACAGCCCCACCCGGCGCTGTTCCTGCACCCATTCCAGCCCGGTTTTGCCTGGCATGATATTGTCCAGAATGATCAGATCAAAATGCGCCTGATCCAGAATGGTCGAGGCCTCGGCAGCCGATGCGGCCTGTTCAACCCGTTTGCAGCGCGGCGCCAGGATCTTGGTCAGAAAGTTGCGCATGCCCGGTTCGTCATCAATCACCAGGATCGAGGCATTGGCCAGGTTCTCTCCGTATTCGTCGCTTGCGCCTTCTGCCCGCGTCATTGCCGCTACTGCCCTGTCTTTCATTGCTGCCTCACTTGCCCCGGTCGTACCAAAGCAGGCCTGCCCAACCTATCAGGGTCGGGCCTGCCTGCGCCATCTGTTTTCATGCCTGTCTTATTCCGCCGGGTGCTGCGTCTTGTCCGGCCTTGCGGGGGCCTGATCTTCTTCCAGGACCTCTTCTAGCCAAATCGAGTGGTGCTGACGGGCCCAGGCTTCGTCCACCTGCCCCGAGCCCATGGCATCATAGGCGCCCTCCATCCCGAGAGAGCCGATATAGATATGGGCAATAATGATCGCCATCAACACAAAGGAAAGCGCGGCATGCCAGGCTTGGGCTAGTTGCATTTCTTCTTGTGGCGCCAGGTCAACCGGCAACAAACCAAAGCCGAGCATCTCTGGCAGACCAGTGGAGTTGATCACCGCAAAGGTCTTGGCAAAGAGTTGCAGCTCATAGGGGAACAACAGGGAAATCCCTGACACCGCAATCGACGTTCCAAACAGAATGACCGACCAGAAAATCATCTTTTGCCCGGCGTTGAATTTCTTGGCCGGCGGGTGCGCAGACCCGACAATGCCGCCAAACTGGCGCAACCAGACCAGATCGGTACGGTTTGGAATGTTGTGGGCCACCCACATAACAAAGACCATGACCAGCCCGACGATAAAGCCCCAGGCCACCATATTGTGAAGCCATTTTCCCAGGTCCAAAATCGCTGCATTGGGCGCTTTGCCCAGATAGGGGGCGATGACCACCCGGCCAAACAGCGACAAAAGCCCGGTCACGCCAAGAATAACAAAAGACCCCGCCATCAACCAATGCGCAAAGCGTTCAGTCGCCTTGAAACGCGTCACCGTGCGGCCGGTCTTTTCTCCGTCAATCATGATCCGGCCCCGCAGCAGAAAGAACAGCAACAGCCCCCCAATAGTCCCCAGCAGCAGCCAGCCGCCATAGTGGCGCAGCGGTCCAGCGCGAAAGTTCAGCCAGGTCATGCCACCATCCTGGATCAGCACCTTGGCCACATCTCCACCGGCCGAAACCCGAACCTCGGCAGTGCCATAGCGCATTTGTCGCCACAGATCGGGATCCGAGGCACCGCCAAGCGTGCCGAGCTGCTGGGTCATGGCCGCAGCGGCCGCAGGGTCGCCAATATTGTTCCGCCGGAAGCCTTCATCCAGCGCCTGCCCCTTTTGCCGGGCCAGGATATCCGCCAAGGTCTGCGCCCCGCCTGTTGCACTGCGGTCCACGGCTGCATCTGCCGCAGGGGTGCCGACAGCGGTATTAGCCTCCTGTGCCAGCGCCTGTTCAGGCCCAAAGGGGAACCACAGCATCAGCTGCAGGAAAAAGGGAAATGCCAGGCGCAGCATGGGCCACACTCCTTTGCGGGTCGCAAATTTGAAAAAATACCAGTTTGCAGACGGCCTGCACTGGGCAGGCCGTCGTTCTTTTACGCAGGTTGTCTTACGCAAGCAGATACCAGCGTTTAGCCGCCCTTTAGCTCATAGGCTGTACCCCAGCCCCAAGCGCCAGAGCCAAAGCCGCGCGCCACGATCCGTTCGCGGTAAATCGCAGAGACCGTATCGCCATCCCCGGCCAGCAGGGCCTTGGTGGAACACATCTCGGCGCAGATCGGCAGCTTGCCTTCGGCAATCCGGTTGCGGCCATATTTCGAGAACTCCGCATTGGAATTGTTCTCTTCAGGGCCACCGGCACAGAAGGTGCATTTGTCCATCTTGCCACGGCTGCCAAAGCTGCCGGCCTGCGGATATTGCGGCGCGCCAAAAGGGCACGCATAGAAGCAATAGCCACAACCGATGCACAGATCCTTGGAGTGCAGCACCACACCGTCTTCGGTCTGGTAAAAGCAATCCACCGGGCACACGGCCATACAGGGCGCATCGGAACAATGCATGCAGGCCACCGAGATCGAGCGCTCACCGGGTTTGCCATCATTGATGGTAACAACACGGCGCCGGTTGATGCCCCAAGGCACCTCGTGCTCATTTTTACAGGCGGTCACACAGGCGTTGCATTCAATGCAGCGTTCGGCGTCGCAGAGGAACTTTGCTCTTGCCATCTTTCTTTCTCCTTATGCTGCAGTGATTTTGCAAAGAGTGCACTTGGTCTCTTGCATTTGCGTGACGCTGTCATAGCCGTAGGTAAAGGCCACGTTGGCGCTTTCGCCCAAGACGTAGGGGGCCGATCCTTCGGGATATTTATCCCGCAGATCCTTGCCCTGGTAGTGGCCGCCAAAGTGGAAAGGCATAAAGGCGACGCCCGCGCCGACCCGTTCGGTGACCATGGCCATAACCTTGACCTTGCCTCCTTCGGGGCCTTCGACCCAGCACTGTTCGCCGTCGCGCACGCCCAGATTATTGGCATCCCGCGTGTTGATTTCGACGAACATATCCTGCTGCAACTCGGCCAGCCAAGGGTTGGAGCGGGTCTCTTCCCCGCCGCCCTCATATTCCACCAATCGCCCAGAGGTGAGGATGATCGGATAATCCTTGGAGACATCATTCTTCTGGATAGAGGCGTAGAGGGTCGGCAAGCGATAATCGTGACGATCCTCGTATGTTGGGTAATCCTCAACCAGATCACGCCGGTTGGTATAGAGCGGCTCGCGGTGGATGGGCACCGGATCGGGGAAGGTCCAGACCACGGCACGGGCCTTGGCATTGCCGAAAGGCGCACATTCGTGCTTGATCGCCACCCGCTGGATACCGCCAGAAAGGTCGGTCTTCCAATTGGTTTTGGGACCAGCCACGGCCTCGATCGAGGCGCGCTCTTCGTCGGTAAGATCGCTGTCCCAGCCCAGATCCATCAGCATCTGCATGGTGAATTCGGGATAGCCGTCTTGGATTTCGGAATTCTTGCTGTAGACACCTTCCGCCAACAGATTGTCGCCATCGCGTTCAACGCCAAATCGGGCGCGGAATGTCAGACCGCCCTCAGAGACCGGCCGCGACATATCATAGAGGTTCGGCGTACCGGGGTGCTTCATCTCTGCTGTGCCCCAGCAGGGCCATGGCAGACCATAGAAATCCCCATCTGCCGGACCACCCACAGCCCGCAGCGTCGTGCGGTCAAAGGTGTGCTGGTTGGCCATATGCAGTTTCAGCCGCTCGGGGCTTTGACCGGTGTAGCCAATGGTCCAAAGCCCCTTGTTGAATTCGCGGGTGAGGCTTTCAACATTGGGGGTTTCCGCATCATCCATTTCGATGTTTCGGAACAGACGATCCGCCCAGCCGAACTTGTTGGCGAACTTGGCCATGATGACTTCATCCGGCAGGCTCTCGAACAGGGGTTCAACCACGCGGTCGCGCCACTGGAAGGACCGGTTCGAGGCAGTTACAGAGCCACGCGTTTCAAACTGTGTACAGGCCGGCAGCAGATAGACGCCATCGGTACGGTCCTGCAAAACAGCCGAAACCGTTGGATAGGGGTCAATCACGACCAGCATATCCAGCTTTTCCATTGCCGTTTTCATTTCCGTCATCCGGGTCTGCGAATTGGGCGCATGGCCCCACAGAACCATCGCCCGCACGTTGTTGGGCTGATCAATATTGTCCTTGTCTTCCAGGATACCATCAATCCAGCGGCTGACAGGGATGCCTTTCAGGTTCTGCAGGCTCTTGTCTTTGCCATCTGCACCTTTCAGCGTATCAAACTGATTGGCGAGCCATTCTGGGTCTTCTTCCCAGACGCGCGCCCAGTGGGCCCAAGCGCCCTTGGACAAGCCATAGTACCCAGGCAGCGTATGCGACAGCACGCCCAGATCGGTCGCGCCCTGCACATTATCGTGGCCACGGAAAATGTTGGTGCCGCCGCCAGAGGCACCCATGTTGCCAAGCGCCAGCTGCAGGATGCAATAGGCGCGGGTGTTGTTGTTACCCGTGGTGTGCTGAGTACCCCCCATGCACCAGATCACGGTGCCGGGACGGTTGTTGGCCAGGGTGCGGGCAACGCGCTGCAGCTGCTCACCGGGCGCACCAGTGACGCGCTCGACTTCCTCTGGCGTCCAGTTCTTCACCTCGTCGCGGATCTGTTCCATGCCCCAGACACGGGTGCGGATGAACTCTTTGTCTTCCCAGCCGTTTTCAAAGATATGCCACAGAATACCCCAGACCAGCGCCACATCGGTGCCGGGACGGAAGCGGACATATTCATCCGCATGGGCCGCCGTACGGGTAAAGCGCGGATCGCAAACGATCACTGGCGCATTGTTCTGCTCCTTGGCCTTCAGCAGGTGCAACAGCGAGACAGGGTGCGCCTCGGCCGGGTTGCCACCGATGATGAAGATCGATTTGGAGTTATGGATGTCGTTGTAAGAATTGGTCATGGCGCCGTAGCCCCATGTATTGGCAACACCCGCCACGGTCGTCGAGTGACAGATCCGCGCCTGGTGGTCGACGTTATTGGTGCCCCAATAGGCCGCGAATTTACGGAACAGATAGGCCTGTTCGTTATTGTACTTGGCCGAGCCAAGCCAGTAGACGCTGTCAGGACCGCTTTCTTCGCGGATGTCCATCATGCCGCCGCCGATTTCGTCGATGGCCTGATCCCAGGAGATGCGCTTCCACTCACCACCCTCTTTTTTCATCGGGTACTTCAGGCGACGTTCGCCATGCGCGTGTTCGCGCACCGAGGCACCCTTGGCGCAATGCGCGCCCATGTTGAAGGGGCTGTCCCAGCCGGGTTCCTGCCCCGTCCAGACACCGTTTTCCACCTCGGCGATGACGGTACAACCAACCGAACAGTGGGTGCAGACGGATTTGATTGTTTCAACCGCGCCTGTCGCGGCTGTTGCCGCAGTCGCCTGTGTGACCGTGCCACCTGTGGCACTGATCGCAGCCAGGCCACCAATGGCCAGGCCAGACCCGCGCAAAAAGGCGCGCCGGTCAACGGATGCTTCCGCAACCTGATTGAGGATCGAGCTCCGCTGGGGGCGTCTCGCAACCCCGTTGGTCTTTTTCCTAAGCATGTAAACCTCCCTTGCCAGCCCAGAAATACGGGCCTGCTGGGTTTATGGAAAACCACATGGACGGTCGGGCGTCTCGCTACCAGTTGCCCCGTGGTTGATGAAGGTCTTGCGTGCGACCGGCGCTGGTTAGAACCGGGTGCTTTCGTAGTAGGCGCGGGTATGCGCAGTATCCTGCATCTTGTCGGATGCCAGATCGGGTACTGCAGCCTCAGCCGTAGTACCGCTGGTGGCCACTGCCACCGCAGCCAGCGGTGCCGTTGTCGCCGCCAGTTTCAGAAAGTCGCGGCGGCTGCTGCCACCCTCTTCCTTCTTGCTCATGTGAACTCCTCCTCCCGGCGCAGGGGCCAGGTTCTTGTTTCACTGGGTTACAGCGCAGCGCCGAAGCCCTGCGCCCTTTTGCGGATTACTCCGCGTTCATCCGAAAACCTTCGGCTTCGATGTCCATGAAGTGCCGTCCGACAGCGCCGAGGGCCGCATAGAGAACCGACGCCTTGGCGGTTTCGAGATCTGAAAAGAAATGTCCGGCCCAGGGGCGGATGTGCTTGCTGAAAAACTGCTTTTGCTGCTCCAGATCAGCCGAGGGGCCGAAACGCCCGGCGATCATCGCGCCCATCATCTCCATCAGAGAGGCGATGTTATCCTCGGGTTCAAAGGCATTTGGTGCCCGGGTAATCCCCTGCGCCGCCATATCCTGACGCAACATTGCCAGCGGCTTTTCGTTCAAGAACCCGGTCAGGTAGTAGCTGGAATAGGGCAGCAGCTCACCGCGTCCCAGGCCGATGAACAGCTTGTTGAATTCCCGCTCGCTGGCGGCAGGCTTGCTATGGGCGGCCAGCTTGGCCAGCCCATTGATCGCTTGGCCAAGGTCGGTGTCATCCCCAGACAGCCCAGCAGTCTGCTGCAGCAACATCTGGTCCGGTGGCCCCGCCAACATGACCCCAAGGTAATTATAGAGATCCGCCCGCATCTGATCCTCGGCACCGAGGGCGATCGGTGGCTTTGCCCCTGTCGTGGGGGTCTCAAGAGTGGCTGACATCTGGGGCTCCATCTGAGGGCTGTCGGGGGTCATTCTAGCGTCCCTTCAAAAGAGAACCGCATACGGCGAAGGGCAGTATAGTGCTGGCTTGGGGCCATCTCGGCACGGGGGTCTGGTGCCCCAACCGGGGCTGGGCTGCCGACAACATGCTCCCAATCAGGGGTCTGCTTGTCAGCCAGCGGAACCTGCCCCGCCGCATCGACGCTTGGGGTTGGCTCTGCGCTCTCGCTGTGCTCTGCGCTCTGCTCCACGGGCTGCGCATCAGCCAAATCGACCTGTTGCGCGGCATCCTGTTCTGCCTGCGCAGCTTCGCGGGCCAGCGCGTCTACATGCAGGGTCATGCCCTTCCCCACCTGATAGGCGGTCTGCATTCCCTCGAGCACCAGCGCGGCATCGGTGAAGTCCTCGCCGTAATCCACCAGCCCGTCAACGCAGGCCAACACCGGGTTAGCCCGCCACAGGTGACGCAGAGCGCGTGTCTTGATCCGCGCGGGCACCTGCTCGTCCAAGAACACCTTGAAATCATCTCCAGCTTTCAGGCTCTCTGGCTCCGGCAGGTTCAGCTCCGCCAACAGATCTTCGTCGCTTTTCTCGGCGACGGCCTCATCGCGGGCAGCGCGTTCGACCGCGATCTGCGCCTGTTCTTCAGCTGCCTCTTCGGCGGCGACGGCGGCCTGGCGGCGGGCCCAGAAGGTCATTGCAGCCGCTCCTTCTTGGCCAGCGCCGGAGAGCGATATACATCGGTCAGCTGAGCAATGCGCGGATCGCCGATACCATCCTCGACGCCACCAATATCCTTTTTATCGCGACGCCGCTTTACGAACTCTTCTTCGCGAAAATGTGCCACAGTAAAGGCGCGTAGCCAGGCCACCAGCCCGCTGGGCATCGCCACCTTTTCCACCAGTTCTTCGCCACTGTCAGCATAGTCCTGCGCTTCAAACGGAGAGGCCGTGATCAGCGTCACCTCCAAAGGAAAGCTGCCATGCTCGGCCTCGCGCAGGATCACATAAAGACTGGGGGGATGGGTGGCCAGCGCCTGCATATAGGCCTCAGCCTCGGCGCGGTGCAGCTCCAGCGGCAAGGTGGCGGCGTGATATTCGCTCACCCCCGCCTCTGTGCGCAGCAGATGCCAGTCCGCCGGACGCGCAGCAGGCAACAACCCCGAAACGGTCCAGCTCCATCTGGCCCAACGGGTCACGCCAGGCGCGCGACGTATCACCACCCCGACTGGCATCACATCAGTTTTCTCTGCGCTTTGGCTCACCCCGTCACAACGCCCTTTATAAGCTTCATAATTCTGTCTGCCCCCCCTGTCGCCGCAGCAGATGCTGTCGGGCCGAGGCGTCAATTCCTATTGATCAGATTGCGCCGGGTCGCTGACCCAACGAAAGGATGAATTTTGCGCCATTGCAGAAAACTGCCAGGACGGGACAAATTGGGACACCGACGCGGCACCGCCGGACCAAGCCGGTCTAAATGTCTATCTCGACAAAATGGCTCGGAAAACGGGCTGTGCTGCATTTGGCGAATCACAGGCCACGCCAGGGCCGCCAGATCGGCCTGCCGCCACTGGAAACCGGTTTACCTCGTCAAAGAATCAGAGCTAGTCTAGGCTCCCAGCAAGCGGCAAAACCATGGGTGTTTTGCCACAATTTCTCGCGAGGAATACAATGGCCAAGCAGTTGATTTTATGCGATTGTTCAGGAACACAGGCGCTCAACCCTGAGGCCCTGTCAACCACCACTGGCCTGCGCTGTAGCCCGGTCTATTCGGCCCTGTGCAGCACCGAGATCGATGCCGCTTCTGCCGCCATTTCCTCGGGAGAATCGGTGATTTGCTGCGCCCAGGAAAAAAGATTTTTTGCCGATCTTGCCGCCGATCTGGAGGCCCCCGCCCCTGCCGGTCTCGACCTGCGGGACCGGGCGGGTTGGACCGCAGATAGTGGGGATCTGCTACCCAAAATGTCCGCCCTTGTGGCCGAGGCCGCGCTAGACCTGCCCCCGAGCAAGAGCCTGGATGTCACATCAGAGGGGCTCTGCCTGATTTTGGGCGCGCCAGAAATTGCCCTGGCCGCCGCCACACGGTTGCAGGATCTGCTCGGCGTGACGGTCTTGATTGAAACACCAGGCGAAGATCTGGACATCGCCGGATTGGGGCGCGGCTTTGACTTGATCCGGGGCCAACTACGCCAGGCCAAAGGGGCCTTGGGGCAATTTCAGCTGCGCTTTGACGCCCTGCAGCAACGCGATGTAACGGGCCGCCAGTGGGGCTGGAGCGCGCCGCGCGATGGGGCTGTGTCAGACTGCGATATCCTGCTGGATCTGCGTGGCGGCACGCCGCTGTTTCCGGCCCCGGAAAAACGCGAAGGCTATCTGCGTGCCGACCCCAGGAACCCACAGGCAGTGGCGGATGTCATTCTGGCTGCCAGCCAGCTGGTCGGGACCTTTGAAAAACCGCTCTACCTGCGCCATGAGCCGCTGTTGTGCGCCCATTCGCGTGCCTCGCAGACCGGGTGCAACAAATGCCTGGATCACTGCCCCACCTCTGCCATCAGTTCCGCCGGGGATCACGTCACGATTGATCCGATGATCTGCGCCGGCTGCGGGGCCTGTTCCTCGCTCTGCCCCTCAGGGGCCATCACCTATGACGCGCCACCAACCGAGGCCCAGTTTCGTCGGATCCAGACCCTTGCCAAGGCCTATCAAGACGCAGGCGGCACCGCCCCACGCCTGCTAGTGGTCAATGACCATGGCGGCGAGATGATCCAGCTTGCCGCCCGCTTTGGCCGCGGCCTGCCGGCCGATGTTGTGCCGCTTGAGGTGACAGCCCTCAATGCTTTTGGCCATGCGGAAATCCTGGCTGCCCTCGCGGCAGGGTTTGCCGATGTCTCGATCCTGCTCGCCCCAGGTGCCGACCCAGAGGTGCAGGCGTCAGAGCTGGCCCTGGCACAGGCCATCAGCGGCAGCAACACGGCGCGCCTGCTGGATATCCAGGACCCGGATGCCCTGAGCGATACGCTTTATGACAGCAAGCCAGCCACGCCCATCGCCACGCCTATTCGCCCCATGGGGTCGCGGCGCCAGATCACCCGCCAGGCCGCCCTCGCCCTGCACGCAACGTCAGGGCAGGGCAAAGCGGCGCCCCCCCCGCTCTCCCTGCCCGATCAGAGCCCCTATGGGGCGGTACTGGTGGATCAGGACAGCTGCACCCTCTGCCTGTCCTGTGTGTCGCTTTGTCCTTCGGGGGCCCTGGGCGACAACCCGGATCTGCCGCAGCTGCGGTTTCAGGAAGAAGCCTGCCTGCAATGCGGGATCTGTGCCAATACCTGCCCAGAGGATGCAATCACCCTTCAGCCACGGCTCAACCTTGATCCGGCGGCCTTGTCGCAAGTGGTTCTGCATGAAGAAGACCCCTTTGCCTGCGTTGAATGCGGCGCGCTTTTTGGGGTGAAATCCACCATCGAAAAGATCACGGAAAAACTGGCCGGGAAACACGCGATGTTTGCCCGCCCTGAAATGGCCCGAATGATCCAGATGTGTGATGACTGCCGGGTTCAGGCCCAGTTCCACCAAAAAGACAGCCCCCTTGCCGGGGCGGAACGCCCGCGGGTACGCACAACGGAGGATTACCTCAGCAAACGCCGCGACCATTGAATCCCGCCGCAAGAGCCCGCCGCATCCGTAGCCTGTTCCCCCGGTCCACGCGTCAATAGTCGCTCGCCGGGCTGTTTACAGATGGCGGATGCACCAGCGGTGCAGATCAGATAGACAGATGAAAACCCAAGAGAGCAGCAGGTGCCAATTGGCCCTTTTTCTCTTTGCCATCAGACAGACAGCGCCCGCCCGTCGGGCCACATCAAAGGAGCAAGTCCCGCGTGTCCATTACCCGAGAAACCGTCCTCGCGGCCCTCAAAAGCATTTCCGACCCCATCAGCGGCCAGGACATTGTCGCCGCAGGCCTGGTGCGTGGCCTCACGGTTGAACCAGGCTCTGTGCTCTTTGTGTTGGAAATCGACCCTGCAAAATCAGAAACCTACACGCCCATCCGGGATCAGGCAGAGGCTGTGATCAAGGACCTGCAGGGCGTCGACAAGGTCTCGGTGATGCTGACCGGGCATTCCACCAAGGCGCCGCCGGATCTGAAAGCTTCCAAGCCAGCCACGCCACAGGGGCCGCAAAAAATCCCCGGCGTTGATCGCATTATTGCGATTGCCTCGGGGAAGGGCGGTGTGGGGAAATCCACCGTTTCCGCCAACCTCGCCTGTGCGCTGGCGGCCCAGGGGCGGCGTGTCGGCCTGCTGGACGCCGATGTCTATGGCCCTTCGCAGCCCCGGATGCTGGGGGTTTCCGGACGCCCCGCCAGCCCCGACGGCAAGACCATCCTGCCGCTGCGCAATCACGGCGTCACCATGATGTCGATTGGCCTGATGACAAATGATGATCAGGCCGTGGTCTGGCGCGGGCCAATGCTTATGGGGGCACTGCAGCAGATGCTGATGCAGGTACAATGGGGCGCCCTCGATGTACTGATCGTGGATCTGCCGCCCGGCACCGGTGACGTGCAGATGACGCTGGCCCAAAAGGCGCAGGTGGATGGTGCCGTGATCGTCTCCACCCCGCAGGACGTGGCGCTGATTGATGCCCGCAAAGGCATCGATATGTTCAACAAACTAAACGTGCCGATCCTGGGCATGATCGAAAACATGTCGACCCATATCTGCTCCAACTGCGGCCATGAAGAACATGTCTTTGGTCATGGCGGTGTTGCGGCCGAAGCGGCCAAGCTGAACGTGCCCTTGCTGGCAGAAATCCCGCTGCATCTGGATGTGCGCCTGGCGGCAGACAGTGGCGCGCCGATTGTGGCTGCCAAACCCGACAGTGCCCAGGCGCAGGCCTTTCTCGATGTAGCAAAGGCGCTGGTTGAACGGGGCGCTGCATGAACGCAGCCCCCACCTTCCCGCCCCTGATGTCTGGCCTTGCCGTGACCGGACAAGAGGATCCTTTCGAGACCGCCTGCCAGCGGGCGGTGCTGGGCTGCGATGCCGGTTTGATTGTCTATAACCTAGGTGCAGATCAGCTGCGCGCCGCCATCGTTTTTGCGCCAGAGGTGCCGCTGCAAAAGGCCATGGCCATGTTGCCCACCTGTGGCATCGGTCTGCAAAATGCCCTAGGGGCCCTGGCCCCGCCAGAGGTGGCGGTCCACCTGGAATGGGGCGGCGGGCTGCGGATCAATGGCGGGCGCTGCGGCAACCTGCGCGTGGCTGCCAGCACCGACGATCCGGATCAGGTGCCCGACTGGCTGGTGCTGGCGCTGCAGCTGCCGCTTTGGCCAGCCGATCAGGACGGCGGCGACACCCCAGACCAGACCGCGCTTTACGCCGAAGGCTGCGCTGATGTGACCGCCCCTGCCCTGCTGGAAAGCTGGGCGCGTCACGCGCTGCACTGGATTACCCGCTGGGAACAGGACGGCACCGAGCCGCTGCATGCCGAATGGCGCGGCCTGGCCCATGGTCTGGGCGAAGAGAGGGACTGGTACGGTAACACCGGCACCTTTCTGGGGGTCGATGAAGATTTTGGCATGCTGTTGCGAGATGCCAGCGGCACCCGGCTGATCCCCTTGACCACACGACTGGAGACCCCATGATGCAACTGGCCCGTGCCATCCACTTTGACGAGAGCGACCAAAACATCTTTGCCAACCCCGCCCGCACCGGTGAATGGTGCATTTCGGGCGGTTTTGAGTTTTCCAACTGGGTCGAGGGCGATCTTACCGGCAAGCAACGCCAGGCCTTTGCCAATGGCTGGCTGGGGCTAGAGACTGCCGGGCGGGTCACCTTTGTCGCGGTGACCAAAATTGAGGAGGGTGAGCTGGAAGAGCTCATCAATCAGCTGGCGCAGCATTTTGTCAGCCACTATGGCGCCCCCGATCAGGCAACCGCCCACCCCGTCGCGCAGGAAGAGCTGCGCCAGATGCAGGAGATCTGCGCCGAACACGAGGCCAATACCCTGCTAACGGTGGCCCGCGAATTGCGCGATGCCGGGGTGCATGAAAGCTACCGCAGCATTGCCCCGCAGTCGGCGGATCTGGAACAGTTCGCCATTCACGTCACTCCAGATAGCTAAACGCCCCAACGTGGCTCTCCCGCCCGTCGAAAGATGCCTGCGGCATCTTCTCCCGTTGGGCCCGGCGCCGCTGACGCGGCGCCCCTTCCAGGCAGAGACAGGTCAAGGGCTGCAGAGCGGCCCTGCCGCAGGCAGGGTTTACCCTTGAGGTGTCTCCGCCAACTTATACCCCTTGAAGGGCAAGCCAGCCCTTCAGGGGCTTCTCAGCAGGTTTTTCTCTTGATGCACCGCGCAGCGGTGCCGGGCCCAAGGCCGCCAGGGCTCAACTGGCTAAGCCTGTTGAGCCTGCGGGCGCGGGAGCTCCGCCTTTTGCTGTGGCGGCCGCTGGCCTCTCTGAGAGATCTTGGGCAAGTCCTGCTGCCGAGGAGGGCGGTCAGGCGTATTTTTCCAAAAAGGCCTCTGCGGTCATAGTGCGAAAATCTGGCAATGCGGTGCGCAGTTCTGCATGGGTCCAGTCCCACCAAGCCAGCTCTATCATGCGCTCTGCGACTTTGGCGGGATAGCGGCGGCGGATCAGACGGGCGGTATTGCCACCAACAATGGTATAGGGGGCCACATCCTTGGTCACCACGCTACCCGAGGCCACAACGGCGCCATGTCCGATACGCACCTCTGGCTTGATCAGCGCGCCATGTCCTATCCAGGTGTCATGGCCAATATAGGCCCGCCGTGTCGCCCGGTGGGCAAACCAATCCGCATCATCCGCCACATCGTCCCAGTACAGCGCCGAGCGATAATGAAAATGATGCAGCGAGGCCTTCTCCATCGGGTGATCCGTGGCCCCGATACGCGTGGCGCTGGCGATATTGGCGAACCTGCCCACTGTGGCATTGGCGATGTCGCAGCCGCGATCGCAATAGGAGTAATCGCCAATAGTGCTATTTGAGATCCGGCTGCCAGCACCAATCTCGACATAGGTGCCAAAGCTGCTGTCACTGATCTGGCAATCGGGGTGCAGGAAAGGATGATCGGCGGATAATCGTGCCATTGGGGGCTCCCATAATCAGCCCCAGTCAGTCCAGATTTGACTGGGGCGTGGCAAATCAGAACGGGCAGATGGTCACGGCAGCACGAAGGGTTTGCCAGCCGCAGATCCGCGACGCTTGGCCTTGCCGCCCTCGCCCTTGATCAGGCGGCGGCGCAGCCAGCCCGACAGCCAATCCATCATCATCACCATCAGAATGATCAGCACGATGTAATAGGCGACTTCTTCCCAGTCTTTTTGGGTAATAATTGCCTGGGTCAGCAGCAGACCAATGCCGCCCCCCGTGATCGCCCCAATAATGGTGGCCGAGCGTGTGTTGGATTCCAGGAAATACAACAGCTGGCTGAGCAGCACTGGGGTAATCTGCGGGATCACCCCAAAGCGATAGCGCTGCGCCGGTTTGGCCCCGGTCGAGGTGATGCCTTCGATCTGCTTGTCATCGACATTTTCCAGCGCTTCCGAGAAGATTTTGCCAAAAGTGCCGGTATCAGTGACCAGAATGGCCAAGGCCCCGGTCAGAGGCCCCGGCCCAAAGGCCCGCGCCAGCACAACAGTCCAGATCAATGAATCCACCCCGCGCAGGAAATCAAACACCCGGCGCATGGCAAACCGCAGGGCACCAAGCGGCGCAAAGTTTCGGGCAGCCAGAAAGGCCAGAGGCAGGGCAATGATGCCAGCACCAATGGTGCCCAGAAAGGCCATCAACAGCGTTTCAACGATGGCCCAGGCCACATCCTGATGCCGCCACATCTTGTTGGTCCAGAAATCGTTGAAGATCGCCCCGGCTTCGCCCGTGGCGGCGCGCTGTGCCAGCTCCACAAGCCCAAGCCCGTGATAGGGGCTGTCCAGAGTGAAGAAGAACAGCTCCCAGCCAGTGAAATAGCGGAACACTTCGGACCGATTGCGGGTAACCGTCAGGCGGCCAGCATCCGTTTTGACTGCAAGCCGGTTCTTGGAAACGCTGATCCAGTCAGGCACCTCACCGGGGGGCAATTCGGCCTGCACCCCCTTGCTGCGGCTGGGGGTGGCGCGCACAAGCCCATACCCTGGGATAGCGTATTCAATGCTTTCGGGACCAAAGCGCACCTCATGACCCTGCTCCAGATCAATCACCGAGGTTGCCCCCAATGTCACCCAGGCCGGGCTCTCGCCTTTTGGGTAGGCCCCCTTACGCTCTCCTTCGATGGCGACCGAAACTTCTCCGTTGCGATTGTCCCGCGTTACATGGGTTTTGTAGCTGTAGGTATCACTCACCAGGGTCTGGGCGTTTTGCAGGCTGACCCGCTGCCACAGCCCGGCCATGTCAAAGGCAACAAAGACATAGGCCAGATAGACCAGCACCAGGGCCGGCAGGGCAAAGCTCCACAACTTTTTCTTCCAGAACAGGTGATCCATATCCCGTTTGGCGGCGACAGGGCAGAATTCAGCGTCAAGATAGGTCATGCCTTGGCTCCATGGATCAGGCGGTCGCGCATCCCACTGGAGATCTGATCAACCAGCGTGATGGTGATAAACAGCAAAAGGAAAATGGCGGCGGCTTCGTCATAGCGCCCCTGGCCCCAGGACATGGCGTTCTTCAGCTCATAGCCGATGCCGCCCGCCCCAACAAAACCAAGGATTGCAGAGGCGCGAATGTTGATTTCAAACCGCAAGAGCGCATAGCTCACATAGTTTGGCCCCACCTGCGGGATCACCCCCAGCCACATACGCTGGCCCCAGCTGGCACCGGCGGATTCCAGACCCTCAACCGGTTTGAGCGAGGCATTTTCATTCACTTCGGAAAACAGTTTGCCCAGCGCGCCGGCGGTATGGATCGCAATGGCAATCATCGCGGGCACCGGGCCACCACCCAAGAGAAAGATCAGCACCAGCGCAATGACGATTTCGGGAATGGCGCGGCAGATGTCCATGATCCGGCGAAACAGCGGAATAAATGCGGGCCAGCGCGCCATACCGCGCGTCGACAACAGGGACAGCAGTGTGCCAAAGACCAGCCCTACCAGGGTCGAGGCGGCAGCAATGTTCAGCGTCTCGATCAGGGCAGGAAAAAAGGTGACGAGATGGCCCGGCAGCAATGCCAGCTTTTCGCCCGCCTCGCTTAGAACCTCGGCCGGGTAATCAAACACATGGGTAATACCATCGCGAAACGACCCGGCGTTGCGGCCATCTGCGGTGCGAAAGCCTGCCATCATCATGGCGACAAACAGAACCAACATGATACCGCCATAGAGACGCTTGCGCCGGGTCATTGTATCGTACTCGGCCCGAATTTCTGCGGTTGTCATCGGCCCTGCGGTTAGATCTGCCATCCTTGCCATCCTGATTGAGAGGCGTGCGCGCAGCCGCATTGGGCCACGTCTTCACTGAAAAACGGGGTTCGGACAAAGCTGCCCGAACCCCAAACCCATGCCAGTGAGGCGTCTTAGTTAGACTTCAACTGGCGTGCTTCGATGATCGCCTGATAGGCGTCATGGGTGATTGGCATTACGCCCTTGGCTTCGCCGGACAGAACACCATAGGCGCATTCAGGATCCATCGAGGGCAGCGAGGCCATCAGAGCAGTGAACTTGACCTTCACATCTTCGGGCAGATCCTTGCGCAACACGATGGGGCCTTCGGGGATCGGCTTTGACTGCCAGATCTGCACCAGGTCGTTCATGTCGACAAGGCCGGCATCCACAGCCCGGCGCAGCGCACCAGAGTTGTAACCGTCTTCCCAGTTGCCCAGACCATCTGCCCAGGTCACACCGCCATCAAAATCGCCATTGTTGACGCCAACGATGGTTTGCTCATGGCCGCCAGAAAACTTGACTTCGCCAAAGTAATCGCCCGAGGTCATAGTGGAACCGGTGATTTCGGGGATCTCGATTGAAGGGATCAGGAAACCGGAGGTCGAGTTGGGGTCGCCAAAGCCAAAGACCTTACCCTGCATGTCTTCCAGCGAGGTGATGCCACTGTCGGCACGGGCAAAGCCAACCGAATAGTAGCCATAGCCGCCGTCACTGTTGACCTTGACCAGGATCGGTTCCACCGCTTCCGGGTCGGACAGATAGGTTTTGGCATAGCCTGAAGCCCCCAGCCAGGCCATATCGAGCGTGCCGCCCAGCAAGCCCTGGATCACGCCGTTATAATCGGCCGGGGCGAATAGCTTGGTTTCAACACCCAACAGCTCTTCGGTCATTTCGCGCAGGCATTCGTTATTGTTCAGACGGTCCTGGGCGTTCTCGCCGCCCAACAGACCGATGCGGAACTGGGTGATTTCTTCGGCCATGACGGGTGTTGTCAGGGCAGTCGAGGCCAATGCGGCCAGCAGCAGTTTTTTCATCTTTTTCTCCGGTTAAGTATGCCCGTCCCCCCATCGGGTGCGGGTGATGAAATTTGGGGTTATTAGGTATCAGGCTTGCGCCATCTCTGCCCGGATGGTGGCATCCAGGGTTTCGATCTCGGTCGAGGTCGCGGCCTCCGAAAAGCTGGCATCGGCACCGTAAATTTCGCGGGCAACACCGGTAGTCAGCTGTTCGGGCAACCCATCAAAGACGATGCGCCCGTCGCGCATGCCAACAACCCGGTCGCAATAGCGCCGCGCGGTATCCAGCGTGTGCAGGTTGGCAATGACGGTGCGGCCGTCCTCTTCGTGGATGCGGCGCAATGCCTCCATCACGGTCTGGGCATTCATCGGGTCCAACGAGGCAATCGGTTCATCCGCCAGAATGATCTTGGGATCCTGCATCAGGGCGCGCGCAATGGCGACGCGCTGCTGCTGCCCACCCGACAGGGCCTCGGCGCGTTTGGCGGCATGTTCTGCGATGCCAAGACGATCCAGAATATCAATCGCCCGGTGGATGTCTTCCATCGGAAACAGGTTAAACATGGTGGCAAAGGTTGAGCGTCGGTTCAGCGTGCCATGCAATACATTGGAGACCACATCCATACGCGGCACCAGATTGAACTGCTGAAAGATCATCGCGCAGTCCGACTGCCATGCACGCTTGTCCCGGCCGCGCAGCGCAGTGATATCGCGCCCCTCAAACAGGATGCGCCCGGCGCTGGCATCGGCAAGACGGTTTACCATCCGCAGCAATGTAGACTTCCCCGCCCCCGAACGTCCGATGATCCCGATCATGCAGGGCTGGTCGATATCCAGCGTGGCGGTATCCACCGCAACCTTGTCCCCAAAACGTTTGGTCAATTTGTCGATACGCAGCACAGTTTATTCCTCTCGTTTGAGGCACTGCCTAAGCCGGGCAAACAACCGATTTGTGTCAAGGCCGTGAAGCTTTTGTAAACTGCACCCCCCTTGGCGGGACAAACTGCCCCTGTGCAGCACCTCGGCAAGGCGCTATATGGCGGCTGAAGACTCCTCTTTTGCCCTTCCAAAAGGAAACTGCCCGATGTCCTTTGACCGCAAGATCAAGATTGCCCCCTCTATCCTATCCGCCGATTTCGCCAACTTTGGACAAGAGATCCAGGCCATTGAGGCGCAGGGGGCCGACTGGGTGCATGTCGATGTGATGGATGGCCACTTTGTGCCCAACCTCACCTTTGGCCCGCAGGCGGTCAAAGCCTTTCGCCCGCATGTCAAAACCGTGATGGATGTACACCTGATGATTTCACCGGTGGATGCCTATATCGACGCCTATGCCGATGCCGGGGCCGATGTGCTGACCGCCCATATCGAGGCAGGGCCGCATATCCACCGCACCCTGCAGGCCATCCGTGCCGCTGGCATGAAGGCCGGTGTCGCCCTGAACCCCGGCACCCCAGCCGAGGCCGTGGCGCATCTGCTGGACCTGACCGACCTGATCTGTGTGATGACGGTAAACCCAGGATTTGGCGGGCAGAAATTCATCGACATGACCACCAAGGTGCGCCAGTTGCGACAGATGATTGGCGACCGCCCGGTACATATCGAAATCGACGGCGGGGTTGATCCCAAAACCGCGCCTCTTGTGGTCGAAGCCGGCGCAGATGTACTGGTCGCAGGCTCTGCCGTCTTCAAAGGCGGATCGGTTACCGCCCCTGAGGTTTACGGTGAAAACATGCGCCTTATCCGTGCCGCAGCCGAAGGGCATTGGGTCTAAGCACCCCTTACGACCGTCCCCGCCTCAACCCCTGTCGCCCATTTGGATCCGACAACCATCGCCAGCGGTCGACCTCTCACAAGACAGTAACCTCTGGCGAACACCTTCGACACAGCAGAGCGGATCCCTGGATCCGCTCTTTTTTGTGAGTTTTTAGGTTGACCACACCCCTTGCGGCGCAACCAGCCAGAGATGTAGCCCTATCTGCTGCGCATCTGCGCTTGGAAAAGCGCTGCCAGGAAGGCCTGATTGCAGAAAATTAACCGAATCACTGCAGATTAACCCGTAATCTTGGCAAGGCAGATCGTGCTCCATCCGAACAGGATCTGCTGCTGGCAGTTTGCCCTGTGCAACGCCTTAGAGCAGAAAAGGTTTGTCTTAGGTGAATAGAAATTCTCTTGTTTTCAAATTGGCTCTGCCAGTCCCGCTGTGCCTATGTTTCGCACTTTTGCTCGCCGGGCTGACCCTGCCAGCGGCGCTGCGCGACTCCGCCATGACATCGGCAACCGAGGCAGCCACCCAGACCGCCAACCAGATTAAAACCATCCGCGGCTACTACACTAAATATGTGATTGGCGATGTTAACACCGTAGAGAGTTTGTCAGCCGGCCACGATCATGAAACCGATCCCGCAGTCATTCCCCTGCCTGCGACCATGGTGCATGATCTCAGCGCCTTGCTGTCCCCTGAACAAACCAATATCTCTCTCTATAGCCCCTACCCCTTTGACAACCGGGCTGACCGGCCAACAGACACCTTTATGCAAGACGCCTGGGAAGCCCTGTCCAAAAACCCAGAAACGCCCTTTCAACGGACCGAAGTCATTGATGGCAGCACCACACTGCGCGTGGCAGTCGCCGATCAGATGAGCGCAGAGGCCTGCGTTGCCTGCCACAATAGCCATGCTGGCTCACCCAAGACCGATTGGCAGCTGGGGGATCTGCGTGGCGTGATCGAAGTGCGCCGCAATGTCGATACTATTTTGGCTGGCACCCAGAGCCTGTCGGGCAAGATCCTCATGGCTATGGCTTTGGTCACCGTTCTGCTGCTTGTCGCCTGTCTCCTGGTCGCCCGTTCGGTAACCCGCCCGATCAATCGTGTCTGCCGCGACATTGCCGCCGTTTCGAATGGCGATCTGGACAGCGAGATCAGCACGGCCGGGCGCGGGGATGAAATTGGCAGGATCGGCAAGGCGCTCGTTGGGTTGCAGGACGATCTGAAACGGGCCCGCAGTGGGGAAGAGCGCCGGGCGGCGCTCCAACAGGAACAGCATGATGTGGTGCAGCACCTCAGCTCTGGTCTGGTCAGGCTGTCGCAGGGGGATTTCTCAAGGCCAATCACCGCGGAATTTTCTGGCGCGCATGAAAAACTGCGCCAAAACTACAATCAGACCATAGATACGCTCTCCGGCACGGTATCCCAGGTGATTGAAGCCTCCGGCTCTATTCGCAATGGCGCCATCGAGATTAGCCAGGCCTCCGATGATCTGTCACATCGAACCGAAAGCCAAGCGGCAACCCTGGAGCAGACCGCCGCCGCGCTGGATCAGATGACCGCCTCGGTCAAGGCGGCCGCAGACGGCGCCCGCAGCGTCGAGGCCACCATGGAAGAGGCCAAGCAAGAGGCCAAGAGCAGCAGCCGGGTGGTTGAAAACGCCGTTTCCGCCATGACCGAGATTTCAGTATCCTCAAAGCATATCGGCCAGATCATCACCGTTATCGACGACATCGCATTCCAGACCAATCTGCTAGCCCTGAACGCTGGGGTCGAAGCCGCCCGCGCGGGCGAAGCGGGCAAAGGCTTTGCCGTGGTTGCCGCCGAAGTGCGGGCGCTGGCCGGTCGGTCCTCAGGGGCGGCGATGGAAATCAAGGAGCTGATTGACGCCAGTGCCGAACAGGTCGGGCGCGGGGTCGATCTGGTGGGCAAGGCTGGCCATGCGCTTTCTGCCATTGTCGGACGGGTGAACCAGATTTCCGAACTGGTCTCTGATATTACCAAAGGCGCTGTCGAGCAATCAACCGGCCTCGCCGAAATCAACGTCGGCGTGACCCAACTGGATCAGGTTACCCAGCAGAATGCCGCCATGGTAGAAGAGTCGACAGCCGCAGGTTATCTGCTCAAGGCGGATGCCGAGAAGCTTACCAAGGTGGTGTCTGGTTTCCAGATCCAGGGCGGGGCCCCAAAACCCAAACCGCAGCACACCCCGTCAGAGACAGTGCAAGACCGCGTTGCCTATGACTACCTTGATTGGGGCGATAAGGCCGCGCCGCAACCTGACCCGGCGGCGCAGAAACCCGCCCAGCCGCTCCGGGTTGTTGCGAACAACACTGACAACGGCAAGTGGCAGGATTTTTAGGGCGCGCAGCAGATCAAACGATCCTCAAGCGCGCCCCAAAGACGACTGGATGAGCTTACTTCAGGTCAGCGGCAAACTCGGCCAGAAGCTTATGTTTCAGGATTTTCCCGGTCGGTGCCGCTGGTAGGCTCTCGCTCAGCACGATCTGGGCCGGGCATTTATACCCCGCCAGCTGGGCACGCACGAATTGCATCAGATCCGCCACCTCCGGACGATCATCCGGACTGATCTGCACAAAGGCCAGAACCTCTTCGTCGCTTTTGGTAGGGCGCCCCACCACCGCAGACTGCACCACCTGTGGATGGGCATTCAGCGCCGCCTCGACCTCTGGCGGGAAGACATTAAAGCCACCGTGGATGATCAGCTCTTTGCAGCGCCCCTCGATATGCAGAAAGCCTTTTTCATCCAGCCGCCCCAGATCGCCACTACTCAGCCAGCCATCGGCATCCAGCACCCGCGCGGTTTCCTCAACGTTGCGATAATAGCCCAGCATGACATTGGCACCGCGCATCTGCACCTCGCCGATGCCATCGCCGCCGCCCGGCACCTCTTCGTTGATCCGCACCTCGACCCCGGGCAACGGTGGCCCAACAGAGATATCGGGATCCCCCAAGACGCTATTCTTGGTCGCACAGACACCGGCAGTGGCCTCGGTCATGCCATAGCCATTCTGCAGCGCAACACCGTAAAAACTCTCGGCCCGACGCTTCCAGTCCGGGTCCAGTGGCGCCGCCCCGGAAGAGACATATTGCAACACCGGGCTATCAAGGCGCTCCAACCCCTGCTCCTTGGCGAATTGCATCACCAGTGCGTGCATCTGCGGCACCGCAGCCAGCCGCGTCACCCCACGACGCAGCGCCGCATAGAGCTTCGCCGCAGAAAACCGGGCCTCAAGCCAGACCTCTGCCCCAGAGTAGAGCGCGGCGGTCATCACCGAGGCCAGCCCAAAGACATGGGTCATCGGCAAGACGCCATAGATTACATCCCCCGGCACCATATCGCGCAGTTCAACCGAAGTCCGGCCACCAAACAGCAGGTTGCCATGGGTCAGCATCACCCCCTTGGGTGCGCCGGTTGTGCCAGTGGTATAGAGCAGAACTGCAACCTCTTCCGGGGCAACACCATCGTCAGCGGCCTGCGCATCGGCCGGTCTCTTGGCCGTGAGATCCGCCATATGCAGCGCACCAAAGCCCCCGGAAATCGGCACCGCCTGCAGACGGTCAGCATGGCCCTGGGCTGCGCCTTCGATTTGCGTGGTAATCAGCACCAGCGCCGGACGGGCGTGGTCGATAATCCTGTCCACCTCGCCCGCGCTCATCCGGGCATTGACCGGAACCGCAACCGCGCCGCACTGCGAGGTCGCCATCAAAGCCGCCACGGTGGCGCAGCAATTTTCCGACAGCACCATCACCCGGTCACCGGGGACAACCCCAGCCCCCTTGAATAGATCGCCAAGCTCAGCCACGGCGGCGGCCAGTTCGCCATAACTCCAGCTGAGGCCCAGACTGTCAGAAAAAGCCGCAGCTTCGGGGCGGGTTGCCGCCTGCGCCGCCAAAAGATCGTGCCATCGCTTCATCACCGCTTCTCCCCATCGGTTTTGATTTATAGATCCCTGTTTCGCGCCATTATTCTGACGGGAAGCGAGGTTTTCGTTTTTCCAGAAAGGCTGCGATACCCTCGCCCGCCTCTGCCGCACCGGCGGCATGGGCCATGGCGTTTCGCTCTGCATCCAGTTGCGCCGCCTCGCTTGCCTCATAGGCGTCAGACACCAGATGCCGAATGGCCCGTTGCGCAGCTGGCGGTCCCTCGGCCAGCTGATCGGCCAGACCATGGGCCGCTGCAAGCACAGCCCCCTCTGGCACCACCAGATTCACCGCACCCAGATCCGCCATCTGCTGCGCCATAACCGGGCGCGCCAAAAGGCACATTTCCATGGCCAGCGGGCGCGGTAAGCTGCGCGCCAGGGCAGAGGTCAAACCGCCATCCGGCACCAGCCCGGCCTTGACATAGGCCGCGGTGAACTTTGCGCCCTCAGCCGCGACGATCAAATCCGCAGCCAGGGCCAAGGAGACACCCGCCCCAGCAGCGCCGCCCTCCACCGCTGCGATCACTGGCACCGGGGCTGCGCGCAATCCGCGGATCAGCCCATGCAGCTGATCCACTTTATCGCGGCGTTCTGCTTCGCTCAGCCCACGCCGTTCGATCAAGACATTGAGATCACCGCCTGCGCAGAAAAAGCCCCCCTCGCAGGTCAGCAGAATGGCGCGGATACGCGGCTCTTTGGCCAGATCAATCGCCGCCGCAATGGCTTCATACAGATCCGGCGACAGCGCCCCACGGCGGGCAGCGTTCATATTGACGACAACCGCGCGGTCGCCCTGATCCTCAAGCCGGGCCAAGGGGCTCATCTCTTGATCCTCTTGAATACACCGGTGGCCGTAGCCAAGAGCTGGCCCTCTGCATCCACCAATTCGCCAAAGACATGCGCGATAGAGGCCCCGCCCCCCGTCACCCGTGCAGTGGCGCTGACCCGGCCCGCCCTTGCCGCTGCCACATAGGACAGCGTCAACGAGACTGTCACCAGCGGCGCGTGGTTTTTCCGATCAAAGAACTGCGAGGCGGTATTGCCGCAGACCACATCCAGAACCGTCGCCACAATACCGCCATGCAGGATGCCATGGCGATTCAGGTGCGGCGGTTCCAGATCCAGTGTGACAAGACAGCTGCCATCGCGCCGATCAATGGTGGTTTTATACCCCACCAGTTGCTGAACGCCCGGATCTTCGATCTCAAAGAAAGGATCCGGGGCCTGATCAGGCGGCGCTAAGGTCAAGGAACCGCTCCAGCTGGGTATCGGTATCGCCAAAGCGGTGATCCGCCATCACGATACGCTTGGCGATATGGGCCAGCTCATACTCTTCGGTCATGGCAATACCACCATGCAGCTGGATGCTTTCTTCTGCCACCAGGCGCCCGGCGCGGCCAATCAGGTTGCGGGCAGCGGCAATCTGCAGCGCCTGTTCCTCTGGGCCGGTGTCCAGATGACCAGCGGCATTGATCACCGCCGAACGCGCCTGTTCCAGCTCGATCAGCAGGGTGGCCATGCGGTGTTGCAGCGCCTGAAAGCTGCCAATCGGGCGGCCAAACTGTTGCCGTGTCAACAGGTATTCGCGGGTCAGCTCGGTCGCGGTTTCCATCGCACCAAGCGTTTCCGCTGCCAGCGCAACCTCGGCACGCATCATGGCGCGGTGCAGCGCCGGATAGGCCGCGCCAGCCGCGCCCAGGCGGGCAGAGGCCGGCAGGTGCAGATCGTCAAGGTCCATCTCAGCAGCGCGGCCCCCGGCCAACAGCGGATACCCCCGCAGCGACAGACCCGCCGTATCGCGCGGCACCAGGAACAGAGAAATGCCATCCTGCGCGTCAGATGCGCCACTTTCGCGGGCCGAGATCAGCAGATAATCTGCCGCTTCGCCATTGACCACGACGGCTTTGCGCCCGCTGAGAACGATATTATCGCCCGCCGCGCGTGCGGTGGTTTCCACATGGGACAGGTCATAGCGGCTGTTGGGTTCCCCATGGGCCAGGGCCAGATGCACCGTGCCGCCAATCACCGCCTCAACCAGCTCTTTTTGTGTTTCATTGCCCAGAGCGGCAATCAGGCCACCGCCAAGAACAGCACTATCCAGCAGTGGTTCAACCACGCCTGCACGTCCCAGCTCTTCGAATACGGTGCTCAGATCAAAGCCCGCGCCGCCAAAACCGCCGTCGTCCTCGCTGAACAGCGCGCCAATGACGCCCAGTTCGGCCAGTTTGGCCCAGATTTCGGCGTCAAAGCCCAGCTTGTTGTCACTCTCGCCCAGACGGGTGCTGGCGCGCAGCGCTTCTTGGTTGTCACGCAGAAAACGGCGCAGCGTATCCTGCAGCATCTGGCGTTCTTCTGTCAGATCGAAGTTCATGCCCCGCCTCCCAGTTTGACTTTGGCGATGATGTTTTTCTGGATCTCGTTAGAGCCCCCAAAGATAGAGAGTTTACGATTGTTGAAATACTGCGGTGCGGCGGCGGCGCTCCCCTCTGGGCCCATCGCAGGCTCATTACCGCCTTCCAGGGCTTCGGAAACGAAGGGCAGTGCATAGGCGCTGGCGGCGCGGCGAGCCAAGTCGTTGATTTCCTGACGAATTTCTGTCCCCTTTACCTTGAGCATTGAGCTCTCGACGCCTGGGGCCTGTCCGGCAGCAGCCCGCGAGATAATCCGCAAGTTGGTGGTGGACATGGCCATCAGGTCGATCTCGGCCCGCGCCACACGGGCGGCAAAATGCGCATTTTCGATCAGGGGGCGACCCCGGTGCATCTGGCTGCGCGCCATGCGTTTCACCGCCTCAAGGCCTGCGCGGCTAAAGCCAACACCGGCAATATTGGTGCGTTCATGGGTCAGCAGATACTTGGCGTAGGTCCAGCCTTTGTTTTCCTCGCCCACCAGATTTTCAACCGGCACTTTGACATCCGTGAACCAGACTTCGTTCACCTCATGGGTGCCGTCCAGCAGGATGATCGGGCGCACTTCGATGCCGGGGGTATCCATATCAATCAGCAGAAAGGAAATGCCGGATTGCTGTTTCGCATCGGGATCGGTCCGCACCAGACAGAAGATCCAGTTGGCGTATTGCCCCAGGGTGGTCCAGGTTTTCTGACCATTGACCACATAGTGGTCACCGTTGCGCACCGCGCGTGTCTTCAGGCTGGCCAGGTCAGAGCCTGCGCCTGGTTCAGAATAGCCCTGGCACCACCAGTCTTCACCCGACAGGATGCGCGGCAGGTAGTGGTCCTGCTGCGCCTTGGAACCGAATTTCTGCAACACAGGCGCCAGCATCGACAGACCGAAAGGCACAATGCGTGGTGCATTGGCTCGGCAGCACTCTTCCTCAAAGATATGGCGCTGGACAGCGTTCCATTCGCAACCGCCAAATTCCTTTGGCCAGTTGGGGGCCAACCAGCCCTGATCGTTGAGGATCGCATGCCATTTATCATGCCCCTCTTTGCCCAGTTCTTTGCCGTTGCGCACGGCATCGGCCATCTCTGCTGGCAGCTTTTGTGCCAGGAAATCCTGCACTTCGCTGCGAAACGCCTGCTCTTCGGCAGAATAATTCAGATCCATTTGGTGCTTCCTCCCAGAAAGCCACCCCCAGATATCGCTCCAGAGGGGCGCCCAGACGTCTCTTCACGGCGACGTTTGGGCGCATTTTGTTGAATGATGAGCGAGATCAGTAGATCTCGAACAGGCCAGCAGCCCCCATGCCACCACCGATGCACATGGTCACAACGCCAAGCTTGGCGCCGCGACGTCTGCCTTCACGCAGGATATGCCCCGTCATGCGCGCACCCGTCATGCCAAATGGGTGACCAATCGCGATAGAGCCGCCGTTGACGTTGCATTTGGCATCATCGATCCCAAGACGGTTGCGGCAATACAACGCCTGGCTGGCAAAGGCCTCGTTGAGCTCCCAGATGTCGATGTCATCCACGGTCAGCCCGTGGCGTTCCAGCAGGCGGGGCACGGCAAAGACCGGGCCGATGCCCATTTCGTCGGGTTCACAACCGGCAACCGCAAAGCCCTTGAAGGCGCCCATGGCTTCAATCCCGCGCTGCTCTGCCTCTTTGGAATCCATCAACACCACCGCAGCGGCACCGTCGGACAGCTGGCTGGCATTGCCAGCCGTGACAAAATTGCCATCGCCCCGCACAGGTGCCAGACCAGACAGCCCGTCCAGCGTGGTGCCGGGACGGTTGCATTCATCCCGGTCCACCAGCGCCTCTTTCATCGAGATCTCGCCGGTTTCCTTGTCCTTGACCGCCATGGTGGTGGTCACTGGAATGATTTCATCGGCAAACAGCCCCGCCGATTGCGCCGCAGCAATCCGCTGCTGGCTGCGCAAGCCATAGGCATCCTGATCTTCGCGACTGATACCGTAGCGCTGCGCCACGATATCGGCGGTTTCGATCATGGTCATATAGACCTCTGGCTTATGCTCGAGCAGCCAGCTTTCATGCGCTGATCGCGCTTTGGGCTGCACCATAGAGATGCTCTCGACGCCACCTGCAACCATGGGGCCGGCCCCTTCGCAGATGATCTGCTGCGCCGCCAGAGCAATGGATTGCAACCCGGAAGAGCAAAACCGGTTCACCGTCATCCCTGAAGTGGTCACCGGCAGCCCGGCGCGCAGCGCAATCTGGCGCGCGATATTAGCGCCAGTTTCGGCTTCGGGCGTGCCACAGCCGATGATGCAGTCTTCGATCTCGGCCCCCTCGATACCGGCACGGGCAACGGCTGCTTCGACCGCAGCGCCGCCCATGGTGGCCCCATGGGTCATGTTGAACGACCCGCGAAAGGATTTGGCCAGCCCGGTGCGGGCGGCAGAGACAATAACGACTTGTTTCATTAGCTGTTTTCCTTGTTGAGATCGTCAAATTTGCGGCCTTCGGCCACCAGTTTTTCCAACAATGGTGCGGGCTCCCAGAAGTAGGGATCCACCTTGGCGCCTTCGGTGATTGTGGCAAGGATCTTATCCAGCCCCTGCATGTCGGCCCATTTCAGCGGCCCGCCGCGATAGCGCGGGAACCCATAGCCAAACAGCAATGTCATATCGACATCCAGCGGACGGCGCGCGATGCCTTCGCCCAGCACCTTGGCTGCCTCATTCACCATGGCCGCCATATAGCGGGTGACGATTTCCTCGTCGCTAAAGGCGCGCGGGGTGATGCCTTTTTCGGCGCGTTCCGCCGCAATCAGGTCGGTGATTTCAGGATTTGGCGTGCCACCGCGTTTGCCAGCCTCATAGACATAGTAGCCTTTGCCAGTCTTCTGACCAAAGTGTCCGGCCTCGCAGACCTTATCCATATAATTGCTGTCGCGGTCGCGTGGATCCATGCCCTCGGCCCGTTTGCGTTTGCGCACCGCCCAGCCGATATCCAGCCCCGCCAGATCGGCCACCGCAAAGGGCCCCATGGCAAAACCAAAATCGGTCAGCGCCTTGTCGATCTGATAGGGAGAGGCCCCATCCAGCACCATATGATCCGCCGCCTTGCGATAGGTGGCCAGGATCCGGTTGCCGATAAAGCCATCGCAGACGCCGGCCCGTACCGAGATCTTTTTCATCCGCTGCCCCAGGGCAAAGCCCGTGGCGACCACGTCCAGCGCGGTCTTATCCGCAACCACGATTTCCAGCAGCTTCATCACATGCGCTGGCGAAAAGAAATGCAGCCCAATCACATCTTCGGGACGCGAAGTGCAGGCGGCGATTTCATTCACATCCAGATAAGATGTGTTGGACGCCAAGATCGCGCCCTTCTTGCAGACCTCATCCAGCTTGGTGAAGACCTGCTTTTTGACGCTCATCTCTTCAAAGACCGCCTCGATCACCAGATCAACCTCGCTCAGCGCACTATAGTCGGTGGCCAGGGTCAACGCCTCTTCGGTCAACTGGGTGAACTGCGCCTCAGAGATTTTGCCGCGCTTCAGTGCCCCCTGCAGGTTGCCGCTGATGCGCCCCTTGGCGGCCTCGGCCGCCTCGGCGGTCATCTCCAGCATCACGACAGTCAGGCCAGCCAACAGCGCAGCAGTGGCGATGCCTGCCCCCATGGTGCCGCCGCCAATCACGCCGATGGCGGCCAGATCACGCGGGTCGACGCCTTTCAGCTCGGGCAGTTTGCTAACCGCGCGCTCTGAAAAGAAGGCATGGATCAGCCCCTCGCGCTGGTCTGAATTCATCAGCTGCATAAACAATTCACGCTCGCGCTTCAGCCCCTCTTGCAGAGAGCTGGACTCTGCCGCTGCCTGCACGGCACGCACGCAGATCGCAGGCGACAACTGGCCCCGACCCTTTTTCAGCGTTGCCTCATAGACCGCATCAAAATCAATGGCCTGCGGTGCGGGCAATTCGCCTACCGCGCGTCGCGGCGCGCTCTGATCCAGCAGTTCCTGCGCATAGGCCAGGCCAACCTCCCGCGGCTCTCCCTCGGAAATCTTGTCAATGATCCCCATGGCAAGCGCCTCTTTGGCCCCCACCTGGCGCCCGGATGTAATCATCTCCAGCGCGGCTTCGGTCCCCGCCACACGGGGCAAACGCTGCGTACCACCCGCGCCTGGCAGAATACCCAGATGCACTTCGGGCAGCCCCATTTTCGCCGATGGAACAGCAACACGATAATGCGACGACAGCGCCACCTCTAGCCCGCCCCCCAGGGCAGTGCCATGCAGCGCCGAGACTACCATCAAGGGCGAGGCCTCGATGCGGTTGCACAGATCGGGCAAAAAGATCCCCCGCGGTGGCGCGCCAAATTCACGAATATCGGCGCCGGCAAAATAGGTGCGGCCCTCACCATAGATCAAAACCGCCTTGGCGCCCTCTTCTTCTGCCCGCTCGATCCCGGCCAGCAGGCCTTCGCGAATATCAAAACCCAGCGCATTCACCGGTGGGTTCTGTGCTTTCAAAACGGCAATCTCTCCGACGCGTTCATAACCGATGGCATCTGTCATTCGAATTCCTTCTCTCCCGTTGGGCCCCAGCGCAACCGCCCGGTTAGCCCCTGTATTTCGTCAATCTCAGCATAAGCCATGTCTCAGCGCAAAGTCCCAGCGCAAAGCGCCAATGCAGAACCTCACGTCACCCCCGGCACATCAACCAAGGGCAATGATAGGCTTTCGAAAATTCCACATTGCGGAAATCTATTCCACAAAATTCACCTCACCTTAGGCAAGAGCCTTCTTAGGATCAAGCCATAAACAATCCAGACGACCTAGCGGAATTCCTGCCCCAAACAGCGGCATCAACCGACAGCCACAGATCAAGGAAAAAGGGCACCTGCCTCTGCAGATGCCCTCCCCTTCAGATATCTCCGCGGCCCAACCCGGCCAGTCCAACCTGGCCAGTCCAGTCAAGCGTCGGCGCGAGATCCCAGCCCCCGCCGACCAGCTGCACCTATAGCCCCGCCTTGATGACCCCACTTGTCACCCAGGCGTCAAAAACCTCCAACACTTTGTCACAAAACGCCGCGTCATTGATGTGACAGTCCAGTGGGTACAGATCGACACTATCAGGGCAGACAGCGCGAATCTCTGCGCAAAACGCCGCGAGCCCCGCCGCATCCTGCAGGTCTCCTCCGGGGCGATCCCACTCGTTGCAGCCCCGTTCAGGCAGAAACAGCGCCACTGGTGCCCTCGCCCCTGACAACTTATCACAGATCGACCGCGCCACCGCCCGGCGCTCCTGCCCATCCAGTATTGCGGAAGACAACAACCGGTTATGGGCATGGGTCGGGCGGCCCTCCAGTGCGGTTGGCACCCCCTGCCAGCCAACAAAATCCACCAGATCATAACACCCCGGAGCCACCAACTGCGGCGTGCCGACCCGGCCCGCATTGGTCATGCGATCCGCCCCCGCCGACAGCCCACCAAACAAATGATTTGAAACCTCCTGCGGTGCGAAATCCAACACCGCAGCAAAGGCGCCCTCGCCTGCGAGGCTCTCAAAGGCGCGCCCCCCCATGCCGGTGGCATGAAACACTGCAACCTCAAACCCCCGGGCCTCCAGCGCGGGCTTCAGCTGCACCATATACCGCAGCACGGTCTTGCCAAAAGAGGTCATCCCAATCAGTGGGCGCTGCCGCCGTGGCGCCTCAACCGCACGCGCCGCCCCCAAGACCGCCCCGGCGGCTTGGCTCAGTGCCGCCTTGCAAATCGAATTCAACCCATACAGCCCGCCAGCCCAAAGAATCATCTGCACATCCGCCGGGATCCGATCCGGCGGCATCAAGGGCGAAAAGGCAACAGTAGAAACCACATATTTTGGCACCCCAACTGGCAGCGCCGCGCAGAGATCCAGCGCCAGATCGGTGCCCATGGTGCCCCCCAAGACCACCACCCCATCAATGCGCCCAGCCAGATGCAACTGACGCGCCTCAGCAGCTGCTCCCGCCCCCATGATCTGCATCGCGATATTCTCATCGCCACTCGCAATCGCCGCCTTGATGCTACCGCCTCCGGCACGGGCCACCTCGTGCTTACTCACATCCACCGGGCGCAGCGGATCTCCCAGCACGCTCACATCCATCGACAAAACGCCCCCCCCCTGGCCACGAATGATCTCTGCCAAATACCACAGCTCATCCTCTTTGGTATCATAGGTGCCGACCACCAATATGGTCTTTTCAACCTTCATCGCTCACTCCCCCAGCAGCCCCTGGCGCCGCCCATTTCATCTTGCTCCAAATACCTCCGCCGGAGGCCACAGGTTTTGCACTGCAAAACCTGTTCACAGCATCCCTTACAACTGGATCCAGGCGGTTTTGAGATCCAGGTATTTGTCCAGGGCATGCAGGGATTTGTCATGCCCATTGCCCGATTGGCCAACCCCGCCCAGCGGTACGGTATTATCCGCACCGCCATAGGTATTCACATGCACCACGCCAGCCCGGATGCCCGCGACCATGCGATGGGCCCGCGACAGATCCGCCGTCCAAACCCCCGCCGCCAGACCAAAGTCGGTGGCATTGGCCAGGCTCAAGGCCTCTGCCTCGCTGTCAAAGGCGCTCACTGACAGGACCGGACCAAAGACCTCGCGCTGGAACAGGGCGTGATCGCGTGCGACGCCCGTTACAACTGTTGGCGCCATATAGCTGCCGCCCGTTTCAGCCAGGATCCGCGCGCCACCGGTGATCACCCGCCCCCCTTCTGCACGGGCCATATCCATAAAAGACAGGTTGCGCCGCAGCTGCTCTTCAGAATTCACTGCGCCGATCTGCGTGCCGAGATCCAGCGGATCCCCCACCCGCAGCGCCTCTGCCTCAGCCGTCAGCCGCGCAACAAACTCATCATGTACCGAGGCCTCCACCAAGAGCCGCGCCCCGGCGACGCAGACCTGGCCGGAATTGCGAAAAATCCCCATGGCCGAAACTTTGGCCGCCTTGGCCAGATCCGGTGCATCGGCAAAAACGATATTGGGGGATTTGCCCCCCAGCTCCAGATAACAGCGTTTCAGATTCGAGCGCGCCGAGGCCTCCAGCAGCTTGCGCCCCGTCCCGCCCGAACCGGTAAAGGCCAGGACATCAACCCCCATCGACCCTGCCAGCGCCGCGCCCGTCTCTGCGCCGCTGCCGGTGACCACATTGAACACCCCATCCGGCAAGCCGCACTCGACACAGATCTCAGCCAGTCGCAACAAGGTCAGCGAAGCTGTCTCGGCCGGTTTCAGCACCACCGAATTGCCCATAGCCAGGGCTGGCGCCAGCTTCCAGGCACCGATCATCAGGGGAAAGTTCCAGGGCACAATCGCCCCCACCACGCCAACCGGCACCCGGTGTACCAGCCCCAGAACATCCGATGTCGTCGGGGCCACTTCGCCCGCAATCTTGTCCAGAGCCTCGGCATAATAGCGAAAGGTCCCGGCGGCGGATCCTGGTTCTGCCTTCAGGGCCATGTTGAATTCGGTGCCATTGTCACGCACCCCCAGGACGGCCAGTTCAACCGCGTCGGCTTCGATACGCTCTGCGATACGGTACAGAACCTTCTTGCGTGCGGCGGGGGACTGCCCCGCCCAACGGCGATCATCATAGGCACGGCGCGCCGAGGCGACCGCCTTTTCGACATCAGCCGCAGAGGCACCTTCCAGCGTGGTTAGAACAGCCCCCTCAATCGGCGAAGTAACTTCGAGTGGCGTGCCCGAACCTCTTTGCCACGATCCTTCAAGAAAGAGTTTTTGCGGCGCGACATCAGCTGCCCGAAGCTGGTTGATGCGGTTTTGGTCTGCCATTCGGCCTCCTTTAGCTCCTTGCGATCCCGCCAGACGCGCAGCAGGTGGCTTGCAAGAACCAAGATGATGATGATGAAAAGAATGAATGATATCGGTCGATTGATGAAATCAAGCGGCTCTTTGACCCGAGCCATACCAGCCCGCAGCTTGACCTCCATGATGCCGCCCAGCACCATCCCCAGAATGATTGGAACCGCCGGCAGCGACAGCCGTTTTAGGATGAAGCCAAAGATGCCGAACCCCGCCGCAATCAGGCAATCCGTGGCTGAATTGCGCAGCGAATAGACGCCAACAAAGCTCAGGGTCAGAATGCACACCCCAAGGAACCGATTGGGGATTTTCACAACCTGCACCAGCGACCGGGTCGCAAAAAGCAGAAAGACGAGCACCAGAACATTCAGCACCAGCAGCGCCAGATAGAGCGCGACGACAAAATCCATGTCGTTCTGAAACAACGCCGGCCCCGGCACCACATTGTGCACATAAAAGACGCTTAGCATCATTGCTGTCAGCGCCTCGCCCGGAATGCCCAGCGCCAAGAGCGGCACCATGGCCGCCGCCGGCACGGCATTATTTGCGGTTTCCGCCGCGATCAGCCCCTCGGAAGAACCATTGCCAAAATCCTGCGGCCGCTTAGAGGTTTTCTGCGCGTAGGTGTAGGACATGAACTGGGCAGTGAACTCTCCGACACCTGGAATCATCCCCATCAAGACGCCAAAGCTGGCTGAAACCGCGGTGACACGTGGATGGCGAGCCAGTTCGCGCAGCCCTTGGAACATGCCGCCGCGTAGCTTGTTCAGATGTACTTTTTCGTCTTCATCCATCAGCAAGACGAAGGCCTGGCTTAGGGCAAAAAGCCCCAGAACCACCACGATCAGATTGACGCCGCTGCTCAGAAAATCCTGCCCGAAGGTATAGCGCTGGGTGTATTTCACAGGCTCCATACCGACAGAGTTCAAAAAGATCCCCAGACAGGCCAGTGCCCCGGCAATCAACGCCTGGCCACGATGTGCCACAACCACCAGCAGCAGACCTAACAGGGCGGCGAGAAAGATTTCACGGCTGCCAAACATCGGCGCCACCTTGGCCAGAACCGGGGCAAACAGGATCAGGCAGATGACAGAGAAAACTCCGCCAAAAAAGCTGGCTGAATAGGCAAGGCTCAGGGCACGGCGTGGCTCTCCACGGGCGGTCATCGGATAACCATCATAGGTGGTCAGCGCATTGACAGCCGTGCCCGGCGTATTAATCAAGATCGCCGGGATCGCACCGCCATACATCGACGAGCCATAGATCCCCAACAGCACCGTTAGCCCAACGATGGGATCCATCGAAAAGGTCGCGGGCAGCAAAATGGCAATCGCCACAGCTGGGCCAACGCCGGGGATCGCACCAATCAAAACCCCGCCAACCGATCCGGCAAGCAGCGCCAGCGCCACGTCCCAGCGCATCAGGATGTCAATCGCAGAGAGGAAAAGATCCATCGAACACCCCGACCTTAGAGATACAGAATAAAGAAACTGCGCAGACCAGCCGGCAGGTAGTCATAAAGCAGCGCACCGGGAATTCTCACCCCCAGAACCACCTTGAACACCACCACAACCGCCACCGCAAAGCCGACGGAAATGCCCAGCATCCAGCCACTGCGATAGCCCATGCGGCGCGCCAGCAGCGGCACAAAGACCAGGGTCACAGGCAGGTAGCCAACCAGCGGCACCAATAGCACGTAGCCCATGAACCAAACTGCAAATTCCAGGCTGCGCCCCCATAGTCTGGCTTCCCACAGGTCATAGCGCGAGGTGCGGCGCCATGGCAGGGCGTAGACATGCAAGCCCCCCAGAAGCACCATGCCACCAAGGCTGACCGCAGGCCAGAACCGGGGCTGGGCAAAAAGCTGGGTTTTTTTGACCCAAGCGGTCTGCTCTCCGATCAGCGCCAAGAGCAGCACTGAAAGGGTCAGAAAAACCAGGGCAAAAATCAGCTGGCCGCGTCGGGGTCCGACAAAGCGGCGTTCTCGTTCCGTTGTCATTGGGGGATCTTTTTTGCGCAGAAACAGAAAGCCGGGGCCACAGCAGGCCCCGGCAAGATATTTGGCTGACTACTCAAGCAGAGCGCCGATTTTCGCCATAGTGG
The DNA here is from genome assembly GCF_021228235.1 of Pseudophaeobacter flagellatus. Taxonomy (GTDB): domain Bacteria; phylum Pseudomonadota; class Alphaproteobacteria; order Rhodobacterales; family Rhodobacteraceae; genus Pseudophaeobacter; species Pseudophaeobacter flagellatus. The sequence goes on along the minus strand of NZ_JAJQRG010000004.1, from coordinate 361,345 downwards.
CAATATCAGTGGCCACGCGGCTGGCGCTTTGGTCGGCGTCCTGCCAGTAGACCAAGGCACCGGTCTCTTCCGCCACGGCCTGGGCACGATCGCTCATCATGGTTTTCTCGGCCACGGCGATGATCTTTTCACGCACATCCTGCGGCGTATCCTTTGATACAAACAAGCCGTTCCACAGGGCGATGTTCAGATCTGCATCCAGCTCTCCGATGGCGGGGGCATCGGGAACCAGCGGAATGCGCTCATCGGTGATCGAAACCAGCACTTTGATCTGGTCCAGACAGGGCAGGATCAGCTGCAGTGTCGTGTTAATGACATCCGCATCCCCCGAGGCCAGCGTATTGCAATCCAGCGCATCAAATGCGGCGTCCGATCCCCACTCGAATCCGGCGTTCTTGGCAAAGGCCTTGGTCACCTGGGTTGGCGTCAGCACATCGCCAAAATGGCCCAGCGCCACGTCATTTTCCTTGGCGTAGGCGGCCAGTTCTTCCATCGTTGAATATGGCGCATCAGCCGAGGTGGCGACCACAAAGGGATAGGTCAGGAAAATCCCCAGCGGGTCAAACTTGGCCGGCGTCAGCGGCGGGATGTCGATCTGGTGACCCATTACCGGCACGCCGATCACAAAAGAGCCAACTGTGTACCCATCGGCCGGCGCATTGGCCACTTCGATTGCGCCGGGGAACGGCCCACCGCCGCCGCCGGGCTTGTTCACCACGGCAGCTGCCACGCCATATTCGGCCTCAAAATCATCGGCAATCATCCGCGTCAGCACATCCTCCAGATCGCCGGGGGGCCAGGGCACGATAAAGCTAACTGGCTTTTCTGGGTATTCCGCCTGCGCAGCCACTGCGCTCATGCCCAGAGCTGCCGCCGCAGCGGCCCCTTTCACAAGATTGGTCAATTGCATTTTAGTCTCCCGGTTGGTGCTGAGGTTTCAGCAGGTGCGGTTCATTATTTGAACCATCGGTTTGAATTTAGATTGACAGTCCACCCGCTTATCTGTCAACAAAATAACATCTTGGGTGTTTGTTTTTGCGAACCAATGCCCTGTATTCACCCAGATGGAGACCAGATCAGCGCATGGGAACTGTCACCAAGGCATTGTCATTGTTGAATTATTTCGCGCCCGACCGACCCGAAATCGGGTTAAGCGACCTCACCCGCCTGTCAAACATGAACAAGGCAACGGTGTATCGCCTGATGGGCGAGTTGCAGGCGGCGGGATTCGTTGAGCAGGGAGAAGGCGACCGCGCCTATCGGCTGGGACCGCAGGTTTTGCATCTGGCCGCCCTGCGCGAGGCATCGACGCCGATCCTGTCCGTTTCGCGCCGGATCCTGCGCGAGCTGAGCGATGAAACCGGCGAAACCACCCATGTGTCGTTGGGACATGGCAGCTGGGTGCAGACCCTCAGCCATGCCTATTCGCCGCGCCATGCCACCAAGGTCACGATGGAGGATGCCCAGACGGTAACCTATCATGCCACCAGCTCGGGCCTCGCGATCCTGGCCTATGCCGATCCACAGTTTGTCGACAGCATTCTGTCGCAACCCCTGAAAAGTCACACAAACCTAACGCTGGTTGACCCCGATCTCATCCGCAGCAAGCTGGAACAGATCCGCCAGACCGGTCTGGCCGATACGCTGGGCAGCTTTGAGCTGGAAGTGCATTCCCATGCGGTGCCGATTTTTGGTGCCGACCATCGCGCCATTGGGGCACTGGCGGTGGCCGCCCCCGCTGCCCGCATGACTGCCGCGCAACAAGACACCATTCGCGCAGCCCTGCGGCGCGCCGGGGCAGCCCTAACCCATCGTATCGGGGGCCGCGCGCCTGCGGATTACCCCCAGAGCGCAGCCTCGTGACCCTGCCGTTTTTCCTTCAAGATACCCCGGTCCTCTCCGGACCTGATCAGGAGTTTACCAGATGAACGATTCCAATTTCCTCAAAGAACACAATGCAAAATCGCTCTGGCATCCGATGGCGCATCCTGCCGACAGCCTGGCCAATCCGCCAACGATCATCACGGGGGCCAGTGGCGTGCGGATCCGCGACATCGATGGCCATGAAGTCATTGACGCAGTGGGGGGGCTGTGGAACGTCAACCTCGGATTTTCCTGCCAGCCCGTCAAAGATGCCATCGCCGCGCAGCTGGATGTGCTGCCCTATTATTCAACCTTTCGCGGCACCAGCAACGATCAGGTGATCCAGCTGGCGGAAGAGCTGCGCACCTTCTTTGCCCCAGATGGTCTCAGCCGGGCATTCTTTACCTCGGGGGGGTCTGATTCCGTAGAAACTGCCCTGCGCCTGGCACGGCAGTATCACAAGATCCGTGGCGAGGCTGCACGAACCAAATTCCTCAGCCTGAAGAAGGGCTATCACGGCACCCACATGGGCGGGGCCTCGGTCAATGGCAATGCCAACTTCCGCACCCAGTATGAACCGCTCCTGCCCGGTTGCCATCACATCCCCGCGCCCTATACCTACCGCAATCCCTTCAACGAGAGCGACCCGGAACGCCTGGCGCAGCTCTGCCTGCAGGCGCTGGAGGACGAGATCACCTTTCAGGGGGCTGGCACCATCGCCGCCTTCATCATGGAGCCGATCCTGGGCGCCGGCGGGGTGATCCCCCCACATGCAAGCTTCATGCCCGGCGTGCGTGAAATTTGCGACAAATATGGTATCCTGTTGATCGCGGATGAGGTGATCACCGCCTTTGGCCGCACCGGATCCTGGAGCGGATCGCGCCACTGGGGGGTGCAGCCAGATTTCATGTGTACCGCCAAGGCGATCACCAATGGCTATTTCCCCTTTGGCGCAGTGATGATCGCGGATCAGGTGGCCGAGGTATTTGAACAGGACGAAACAGGCCGCGCCGCCATTGGCCATGGCTATACCTATTCAGGCCATCCCGTGGGTGCCGCCGCTGCCCTTTCCTGCCTACAGGAAACCCAGCGCCTGAATGTGCCACAAAACGCCGCCGCCCGTGGGCAAGAGCTGCACCAAGGGCTGCAGGCCCTGCAACAAAAATACGCGCTGATCGGCGATGTGCGCGGTGGTCACGGGCTGATGTGCGCAATGGAGCTGGTTGCAGACCGCGACACCAAATCGGCAGCCGACAAAAAGACCCTCGCCACGCTGCAAGAGGTCACCTATCAGAACGGTACCATGGTGCGGGTCTCTGGCCCCAATATCATCCTGTCGCCCCCCCTGATCCTTAGCGCGCAGGACGTCACCGACATCCTTGCTGCTCTCGACATAGGTTTTGCCGCAGTCAGTTGATATAAGACTGAAAATTTGGTGCGAGGTGGAAATTACCCCAACCAAATAATGCCTCTCGCCTGCCCGCACAGGACAGCGCAGGAAAATGGCCCAAGCACCGGCCCAAGACACAACCGCAGCCGACCAAAGGGAGGCTGCCACCAGATACCATGGCGGGCCCGAAGCATATGCTTTGGGCCCGCTGCCTCTCATAGCGCTGCGCACGCGGCGCGGCACCGTGATATGGCAAGCAACGACGCTGTCGCAGGATCAACCGGTATCGTTTGCCGTCTTGAACACCGGTTCGCCCTGGGTATCCGCACTGATTTCAGGCCGCCAACTGGTTAAAACGGCCCGAACTGTCCGGATTAACTTGCCGCAATCCATGTGACGAAAGGCTTACAATCCCGCAAACCCTTGATGCCGCAAAGCTCGGGACAGAACACCTCCCGCTTCACAAAGCGGAAAAGCGCCAGAATGTCAGACGAAATGCACATAAAAATCGCGCATCCCGTCGCCTTCCAGATCGCGGGTCTTGCGTGCTTCCTTGCGCTTCATAAAGACATGGTTGGCAATCAGATCGCCCCCCACCGCTTTGCACAGAGCATGGTCGCGTTCCAAATCAGCCACCGCGCCTTTCAGGTCAATCGCCGTACCCTCGCGCGCATCCGTCCGATCGAAACCATCTCCTGTCTCCATCGCAGGCAGTGCGTAGCCCTGCTCCACCCCCAACAAAGAGGCCTGCAACACTGCAGCAACCGCCGTATACGGATTGGCGGATGCATCCGCCATGCGATGCTCCAGCCGAGCCTTGGCCCCGCCTTCTGAGCTGATCCGAGTGGTGACATTGCGATGATCCCCCCCCCAATTCTGCCAATAGCCCGACAGAGACCCCGGCTGCAGTCGCATATAGCTGTTGGCGGTGGGCGCGATCAGCCCCGCCAGCCCTTTATGGTGATTCACAACACCCGCCAGGCAGCCCCGCGCCAGATCGTTCATATGTTCTGGCCCGCCACGCGACCCCGAGGACAGGGCATTGCCGCCCACCTCGTTCACGAAGGAATAGTTGATATGCATACCAGACCCGCCGGCCTCGGGCACTGGTTTGGGCATGAAGGTCAGGACGATCCCATATTCCAGCGCGATCTCTCGCGCCATAAGACGGAACAGCACGATATCATCCACCGCCTTCACCGCATCATCAAAGGTCAAGGTGTATTCAAACTGCGGCGAGTCAAATTCCGCCGTGATCATATCCAGCGAAAAACCCATCTCATCTGCCATCGCCCAAATCCGGTCGTTAAACCGCAAAGGATCGGCAAATGGCCCAGTGCCGTAGACCACGCCACCCGGCGCGTCATAGGGCATCAAGCGGCCGCGCTCATCCGCCTGCAGCGCATAGGCTTCCAGCTCGATCCCCACCTTGGGCTGCAAGCCGCGCGCCTGCCAGCCCGCAACAGCCCGCTTCAGCGCCCCGCGTGGGCACAGGGACAGCGGCACCCCATCCACATCAAACAGATCGCCCAGCACGACATTGGTATTGGCATGCCAGCTGTTGCGAATATCGTCATGCTGCCAGCGCAGCTCCATATCTGGCATCCCCTGTTTGACCATCGCCCCCGGCGCATCCAACAGGTCGCGATCATAGTGTGTCCCAAAAACTGAACGACAAAACCGGGTGTCATCATCGCCAATCTTGGCCGCTGGCAGATACTTCCCCCGCATGATGCTAAGGTGGTCGCAGAACATCGCACGCAAGCGGGTTTTCATGGCTTTGATCCTTCTAGGTTGGTCAATCTGCAGAGGCGACTGTGTTTGATCTATTGCAGTCCGTCTTCATCTTGGAACAGAGACCTGTTCCGGTTTCAGAAACATGGCATTACTTAACATATTCAAGGCTAGGCGGGGGCTACTATTTTCGCGCATCCTGGCAAAAGTGGCGCGAGCACAGTGTCACGCGTACCGGCAGCTCTTTTATGCCGCCGACAAAATTTGATCGCAGAAACTTATGCGGCCCGGCAGCCTCGATATGGCTGATGCGCTTGGCCAGTTCTTGAAACAGCACCGTCACCTCCAGCCTCGCCAACCACATGCCCAGGCAGACATGCGGGCCAAACTGCCCAAAAGAAAGATGCCGGTTGGGGCTGCGCATTAGGTTGACCCGAAAAGGATCGTCAAAATAGCTATCATCGCGATTGGCCGAAGCAAACCAATACAGCACCTTATCCCCTTCGCGGATCAGCTTGTCGTGCACCTCGATATCGCGTGTTGCGGTGCGGCGAAAATAGATCGCCGGGGTGGCCCAGCGGATGATCTCATCCGCTGCCGTATCCCAGATGGCACCGCCCGCCTCCATCTGCGCCAACAGCTCAGGCTGGTGACACAGCGCCTGGATCCCTGCCGCAATGGAATAGCGCGTGGTGTCATTTCCCGCCGCCACCAAAAGACAGAAAAAGTTGCGAAACTCCGTCTCGGAAATGATCGAGCCATCCTTGCCCGGTTTTAGGATCATGTTCAGCACCCCTGCCGTATCGCCCGCTTTGGCTTTGTCGGCCATCAACTGCTTGGCATAAAGATACAGTTCCGCCCCGGCCGGGGAATTGAAAGGCATCAACCGAAACTCATCGGTATCCAGCTTGTCCATTACATGGGCCGTAAAATCCGGATCGGTATTGGCAATCAGCGCATCACCCTTTTCCACCAACCAGGGCAAATCCGCCTCGGGCAGGCCAACCACCCGTCCCAGCATCCGCATCGGCAGGGCCCGGGCAATCTGCTTGGTGGCATCAAACTCCCCCTGTTCCAGTACCGGATCCAGAATTTCCGCGCAGATATCGCGAATTTCCTGCTCATACTGCGCCATACTGGTCTTGGAAAAAGCCTTCATCAGCTTCATGCGCACCTGCGAATGCTCTGGCGGATCAGTTTCCTGGAAGGTCCGTCGCGCCAGATATTCCTCATAGCTTTGATCCTCCATGCGGATCCCGCGCGCCGAGGAAAACACCTCGGTATTCTTGTTCATCCGGGTGATATCCTCATAGCGGGTCACCGACCAAAAATTTTCCCCGCCGGGGTACTGGGTCCAATGTATCGGATCGTCGCGACGTAGCCGGGCAAAGGTGTTGTGCGGCGCGCCATGGGCAAAACTGTCATGGCTGCTGAGATCAGCATAGCCGTCGTCCTGTGGTGTCCAGATGGTCATATTGGGCTTCCCGAATATCTCTACTATGTATACTATTGAAGCTCATAAATATGTAAATGTAAAACTGATGAGCTATTCCATGCACTTAGCCATTCTGGTCACGAATACCGACAAGAGCACCTTTGCCGCAAAGCACCCCCTTGATGAAGAGAAGTTCACTCATCTTATTCAAATGGCGCGCCCCGATTGGCTCTGCAGCGCCTTTCAAATTCATGCCGACGATTTTCCGACAGATCTGCAGGCTTTTGATGGCGTGATGATCACAGGCAGCCCCGCCTCAACCCGTAGCGACCTGCCTTGGATCGACCCACTCCTGACACTGATACAGGACATGCACGCCCAAAAGCTGCCCCTGTTCGGTGCCTGCTTTGGCCATCAGGCCATCGCGCTGGCGCTTGGTGGCCAGGTGGCGCAAAACCCCGAAGGCTGGGTACATGGGCTGATCCTGAATCATATGCAGACCCGCCCCTCCTGGACACAGGAACTGCCCGCAGATTTTTCCCTCTACGGCTCTCACAGCGAATACGTCGCCCGGCTGCCCGGCGATGCCATTGAAACCGCACAAAGCAGAGGGCTGAATGCGGGATTTTGCATAGGCAGCCACATCTGGACCAGCCAACACCACCCCGAGATGAGCCATGACTTCATCACCGCCCTGACCGAAGAAATGCGCCACAGCCTTGGCACTGCCGCCTACGCCCGGGCCAAGGACAGCCTGCGCCAACAGGCAGATCAAGCGCTCTTCGCACAAAGCCTGGCTCAGTTCTTTGACCAGGCCGCTTAACTAGGCCGCTTAACCAGCCCCGCTGCGCACAGCCCCGCGCCACGGCCCCGGCAGATTTCATCTTACCCTAAATACCTCCGCCGGAGGCATAGAAACGGCGCAACGCGCCTGCGTAACAGCCACCTAGCCAAGCGCCGCCAAAAGGTCCATCACCGTGACCTGATCAAACTGCACATGCTCAGTCATCTTGGCCCGCGCCGCACTGCGGTCATGGGCAAATATCAGCTCGGCAATCTCGCGATGTTCCCGGGCAGATTGCGCTATCGACCCCGGATACTGATAGCGCGCCCGATAATAGGCCATCAGCTTGCGCGCATTGGTCTTGATCATCTCCAGCAGAAACGGATTGCCCGCCCCCATGGCCACCGCCGCATGAAACTGCAGGTTCAACTGGTAATAGCCATTGGGATCGCCATCGCCCTTTTTGTCGGCATGGGCTTCACAGGCCTGCACCGCCTGCTCCAGCGCCCGGGCCTGATCGGGGGTCATACGCCGCGCCGCCAGCCCTGCCGCCTGGCCCTCCAGGCTGGCGTGCACTTCAAGGATCGCAAGAAACTCTTCCAGTGTCGGCTTGAACAGCACCGCCCCCTTGCGCGGCAAACGCCGGATCAGCCCCGCCGCTTCCAGTTGGATCAGGGCTTCGCGAATTGGGGTACGCGACACGTTATGGCGCGCGGCCAGCCCCGCCTCATCCAGCAGGTCCCCAGGATTTAACGCCCCTGCGTCGATATCCTCAAGGATCGCATTCAATAGCCCTTCGGTCTGCCCTGCCACTGCCCAGCATCCTGTCTTGTCTGTTGCCAAATTCGCCCGCACATTAAGGTGCCGCACCGACCATGGCAACAAAGCCCCCCGGGGGCGTGACGGCGCCTGTCATATCGGGAGCCTTCAACCGGTGCGATGCGGAACTGGACCACGAATGTTCCGGGTCAACTCGGGGGCAACCTCGTCGGCCTCATAAACCCCAAGCAAGATCCCCTTTGCCGCAGATTTTCCGCGCCCGGCTTTGATCTGATCATCGGAAATGGTGGTGCGCTGCGACATTCGCAACCCCCAGTGCCGCAAGCGATCATACATCAGCGATATGACATCATCGTGCTGCGGACTTTGTCCCAAGTCGACCAGTTCTTCCGGGTCTTCTTGCAGATCAAACAACATCGGCGGCAGCCCGCCTTCGGCATGCATAAACTTCCAGCGCACATCGGTCACCATGAACAGCCGTGCATCTTTCGGCTGCAACCCAAGCTTGGCACAGAGCGGCATGGTGGAATAGTCGAACTCTGCCACCGCATAATCGCGCCAGTCCGGCTGCACCCCATGCAGCCAGGGCACCAGCGAATGCCCCTCCAGGATATGCTCCAATGGCGCTCCGCCGGCAAAATCAAGGAAGGTTGGTGCAAGATCGATGGCTTCGACCAGGGCGTCACAGGTGCTGCCCCGCGTCGCATCCGCGGCGGCGCGCGGGTCATAGACAATCAGCGGGACCTTGATCGAAGGCTCATGGAACAGGTTCTTTTCGCCCAGCCAGTGATCGCCCAGATAATCGCCATGATCCGAGGTAATCACCACCATGGTGTCACGCATCCGTCCGGTTTCTTCCAGATAGGCAAACAGCCTGCCCATTTGATCATCCGCCTGTTTGATCAGCCCCATATAGGCTGGGATCACCTTCTGGCGCACCTCTTCGCGGCTAAAGCTTTTGCCGATCGGATTATTCATCATACCGGCAAAAACCGGATGCGCCCCCTCGCGCTCGGTCTCGGAGCGCACGGCCGGCAGCACATCCTCGGGGCCATACATGTCATGATAGGGGGCGGGAACAATATAGGGCCAATGCGGCTTGATATAGCTCAGATGCGCGCACCAGGGCCCTGTCCCGTTGGTGCGCTGGTCTTCCATGAACTCTATCGCCTTGCTGGTCAGCCAGGGCGTTTCGCTGTCCTCTTCGGCAATATTTGCCGGCTTGTCGGCATTGACCATGAACCATCCCGAGGCAAGCTCATCCCCCGCCGCGCCCGGCGTGATGCCGGCATTGGCAAAATCATTCCAGGGGTTGTCGCCGGGATAGCCCCGCTGTTTCAGATATTCGTTATAGGGGCTGCGCTTTGGGTCATAAAATCCCGCCTCCCCCTCTGCCCAGAGCCCGTCATCGCGCACATAGGGATCAAACCCGCATTCGCTTTGCCGTACCCCGATCACGCTGTCCGGGGCCAGGCCCAGCCGCTCCATTCCCACGGCATCCGCCACCATATGGGTCTTGCCGATCAGGCTGCAGCTCATGCCAATGTTGCGCAGATGGTCGCCCATGGTCCATTCGCCAACCTTCAGGGGGTAAGAATTGAACTGCACCCCATGGCTGGACGGATAGCGCCCGGTATAGCTCGACATGCGCGAAGACCCGCAGGTGGGCGATTGCACATAAGCGCGGGTAAAGCGCACCCCCTTGGCCGCCATGGCGTCAATATGCGGGGTCTGCAGATGCGGATGGCCTGCGCAGCTCAGGTAATCAAACCGCAGCTGGTCAAACATAATGTAGAGAATGTTCATCGCGGGCCTCCTCTTCCACTTGTCACAACTATTGAACAGGTGAAGCAAAAATGCGAGGCCAAAACGAAAATCATCTGCGCCCCATTCCGCCCCCGAATCGCCCCCGCGGTGGTCTCAGTTCTCTGCGACACCTACTGCCGGTTCGCCGATCCTCAGCCGGTGATCTCTGGCCGGATTTCGACCAGGAGATCCCCAGCCTTGACCTGCTCGCCAACAGCGCAGGCAATCTGGGTCACGGTGCCCGCGACATCCGCCAGAATTTCATGCTGCATCTTCATTGCCTCCAGCACCGCTAGGGATTGCCCCAAGACGACCACATCCCCCGCCGCGACATGCAGCGCGAACAGATTGCCCGGCATTGGGGCCTGATGCGCCCCGCAGCCTGCCGCAGCTTGGCCCGGCCTGCCCGCGCGCAGCCGCGTCACCTGCAATAGGCGATCCCCGGTGGCCAGAAACAAATCCTGCCCGATCATCTGGTAGCCGCGCAAATCAACCCGATTGCCATCCACGCGCAGGGGCGCGTTGTGCCCGGTATCGCCCTGCACAAAATGCCGGGTGCCGCCCAGATTGATCTCTATGCCCGTACCGCTTTGGCGCAGCAAAGCCAGCACAGGGGCGCTGCCAGACCCGGCCACCTCTAGCAGCATTTGCGTCTGCAAGCCGCCTAGATCGTGCCCTTGGCTGGACCAACCTATCAGCTCGGCAGGGGTCTGGGTCAGCTCGGCCTGTCGCGCCCGTTCGGTCTGGTAGATGAGCGCCGCCGCCAGCGCCAGATCCGCGCTGGGGTTTTGTGCTGGCGGCAGCGGGTCGAAATGATCCGCAATAAAACCCGTCGTCGCCCTGCCATCGACAAAGGCGTCATGCGACAGCACCGCAAGCAGGAAATCGCGATTGCAGGCAAGCCCGAACAGCACCGTCTGGCGCAGGGCGGCCACCAGCCGCTGCAATGCCTGATCCCGCGTGGAACCATGGGCGATCACCTTGGCCAGCATCGGATCATAAAAGGCGCTGACCTCCTGCCCCGTGCGGATCCCTGCATCCACCCGGATCCCCGGCCCCACCGGCGGTTGCCAATCACGGATCTGCCCGGATTGCGGCAAGAACCCCTGCGCCGGATCTTCAGCGTAGAGCCGCACCTCAATGGCATGACCGTTCAAGGCAATGTCGTCTTGCTGCAAGCCCAGAGGATGGCCCCTGGCCACGCTGATCTGTAGCGCCACCAGATCCAGCCCGGTGATCATTTCAGTAACCGGATGTTCCACCTGCAGGCGGGTGTTCATTTCAAGAAAGTAGAAATCGCCGCTGTCATCCAGCAAGAATTCAACCGTACCCGCCCCCAGATAGCCAATGGCCTGTGCCGCCGCGACGGCGGCTGCCCCCATCCTGGCACGCAGCGCAGGCGTCACCACCGGACAGGGGGCCTCTTCGACCACCTTCTGGTGGCGGCGCTGCACGGAACAGTCCCTCTCTGCCAGGTGGATGGTATGGCCGGTGGCATCGGCAAAGATCTGCACCTCCACATGGCGGGGCCGCAGCAGGGCCTTTTCCAGGATCATCTCATCCGAGCCAAATCCAGACAGGGCCTCGCTTTTGGCCAGTTCCAGCGCCGCAGCAAACTCTGAGGGCTCTCGCACCAGACGCATGCCCCGACCGCCGCCCCCGGCTGCCGCCTTGATCATCACCGGATAGCCAATCGCCGTCGCCTCCGCCTGCAGATGTGCCGACGACTGATCCGCCCCCTCATAGCCCGGCAGGCAGGGGACCGCGGCCTTGACCATCCGCCGCTTGGCTTCCGCCTTGTTGCCCATCAGTGCAATCGCAGTGGTGCTGGGGCCAATAAAGACCAGCCCCGCCTTACAGCAGGCGGCGGCAAACTCGGCATTTTCCGACAGGAATCCATAGCCGGGATGCAGCGCCTCTGCACCGCTGTCCTGCGCAGCCTGCAAGATTTTGCCCATATCGAGATAGCTATCGCTCACCGGCCCTGCGCCAATGCAGATCGCCCGATCGGCAAACGCCACATGTGGGGCATCGGCATCCGCCTCGGTATAGATGGCGATACAGGTCAGCCCCAGCTGGCGCGCGGTACGCATGATGCGCAGGGCAATTTCCCCCCGGTTGGCCACCAGGATTGATGTGAAATCTGTCATAACTGTGCCCCCCTCAGGCCCGCCCAACGCCAAAGACATTGGGGTTCAGATCACGGTGGCGCGCCTCTTGGCAGGTGGCCAAACAAAAGCCGATGACCGCCCGGCTGTCGCGTGGGTCGATCATCCCCATATCCAGCATCCGCCCCGAGGTGAAAAACGCATCCGACTGGCCATCAAAATGGGCGGTGATACCCACGCGCTGCTTGGCCAGGCGGGCTTCATCCACCTCGACACCTTTGCGCGCGGCGGTGCGGCGCGCCACCTGCTCCATGGTCAGCGCTGCCTGTGCACCGCCCATCACGCCCGTCATGGCATTGGGCCACGTGAACAGGAAATCGGCACCAAAGGCATGGCCGCACATACCGTAATTGCCCGCGCCAAAGCTGGCACCGGTATAGAGCGAAATCTTGGGCACCCGCAGGTTGGTCACCGCCTGGATCATCTTGGCACCATGTTTGATCATGCCCGCGCGCTCATAGGCGCTGCCCACCATATAGCCGGTGGTATTGCCGAGAAAAATCACCGGTGTGCCCGCCTGATCCATCAGTTGCAGAAAATGCGTCGCCTTGGTGGCACCATCCGGGTCAATCGGGCCATTGTTGCCCAGAATGCCCACTGGCTGACCCATGATATGCGCCTGCAGGCAGACCAGCGCCGCGCCGTAGCCGGGCTTAAAATCACGCAGCACAGAGCCATCCACCAGTCGCGCCGCCAGTTCGCGCATATCATAGGGTTTGGCGTAGTCCACCGGCACCACCCCGGCAAGTTCATCTGGCGGATACAGCGGCGCGTCATAGGCGGCAACCGGGGCGCTGCTGCGGGGCCAGCCCAGCCCCGCCACCACATCGCGGGCAATTTCCAGCCCATGAGCATCATCCTCGGCCAGGTACTCCACCAGGCCAGTGACCTCGGCATGCATCTCGGCACCGCCCAGCTCGGCGTCACTGGCCACTTCACCCGTCGCAGCCTGTACCAGTGCCGCCCCCGCCAGCATCGCCATGCCGTTGCCTTTAACCCCGATCACATAGTCCGATAGCCCCGGCTGATAGGCACCGCCAGCGGTTGAGGCTCCGTGCAGCACCGTGATAACCGGATTGCCCGCCGCCGACAGCCGCGCCAGCCCGGCAAACATGCCCCCGCCATGCGCCCAGAGTTCAACCGTATAGCGCATCAGATCCGCCCCGGCGCTTTCAACCAGATGCACAAAAGGCAGCTTTTGCTTCAGCGCGATATCAATAGCACCCAGCGCCTTGTCCACCGATTTCCCGGTCATCGCCCCAGCATTGATGCCCGCATCATCAACAAAAACCAGACAGCGCACCCCAGAGACATAGCCTATTCCCAGGATGATAGAGGCTCCGGGGATCGAGGTCTCAGGATCCGGGTCATCCACCAGATACGAGGCCATGTTGTACAGCTCAAGAAATGGCATGCCGGGATCCAGCAAAGCCGCCAAGCGTTCGCGCGGCGACAGCTGGTCGCGTTTGTCAAAGACTGGGCGGCGTTCCTCTGACTTGGCTGCGGCGCGGGCCTCAAGGGCGCGCATCCGGTCAACCAGTGCCAGCATCTGGGCGCGGTTGCTGGCAAAGCTGTCACTGGTGGGTTTGATCTTGCTGTGAAACGCCGTCATCGGGAGGTCCTTATTGCAAAAGCCAGAGCAGAGCGGCGAGCAGCAGGCCGGGCCTGCTGCACCACTGGATAATCAAACGCCATCAACCCTGCCCTCGCAGTCGATCCAGAAGGTCAGCATCCACTAGAACCGGGGCCGCAAGCAAGAGCTGGGCATAGCCCTTGGCCTGCGGGTCATTGCGCAATGACGAGGTCCCGCCACCGCCCAGCGCCCCATGCAGCAATATGTTCATCGCAAAGCATCCCGGCAGGTAGAAGCGTTCAATCGCGGCCTGCTCTGCCGCGTCGCTCTCTTGTAAAAAGTGGCCAAAAACCCGCCGCAGATGCGCAGGCGTCAGCACCGCCCAGATCCAGGGCATCAGGACGGGATCGCGGGCCAGCACACCGATATTGGCGATATTGCCCTTGTCGCCACTGCGCGCCCAGGCCAGATCAATCAGCGGCACCTCGCACAGTTGGTCGGCCTGCGGGGCCGCTGGGGGGGGCGGGGCCTGGTGTGCCGGGGCTGCCGGGCCGGGCTGGGCAACATATTCGGTTGCGCCAAAATCATCCGACACCCGCGCAGAGACCTGACCCTTGGGCGTCAGATAGGAAAACAGTGCCAGCACCGGCGTCGGTTTTGGCCGCGCCCCGGCAAAGCCGCTCAGCCCCGGAGGCGTCGCCAAGCCCAGGCCGGTGGCCTCTTTCAGGAACAAGGCAACGGCGCGGGCATCTGGGTGGCGTACGGCGACCTTGGCCACAACCTCGCGCTGCGGACCTGCCTGACGCATCGCGCCAAACTGGCTCTCCGCGCCCAGCAACTCGACACTGACATCGGTGTAATCCGGCGCTTGCATCCGGCGCAAAGCCGCGCGACAGCGCCGGAGCACCGTGTCGGCAAAGTGGCGCGCCTTTTCCTCGGCCTCCAACCCGTAAAAGGTGAAAACATGCCCGGTGCGAAAGCCATCGTGCCAGGTCAGACAGGTCTTGTAGCTGTCCGGCACCGCCAGCCCACGCGCGCCCTGAACCAGAACCCGGTCGACACCGGTCTCTGTCAGCGTCACATCCGAGAAATCACAGGCCACATCCGGCAAGAGATAGGCCTGCGGATCGCCGATCTCATAAAGCAGCTGCTCTCCCACCGTGGCGCGCGAAACCAGACCACCGGTGCCTGCAGGTTTGGTCACTTCAAAACTGCCATCGGGGCGCATGTCGGCAATCGGATAACCAATGTTATCCAGATCCTGCGCCACCGCGCGCCAATCGGTGAAATTGCCGCCCGTGGCCTGGGGGCCGCATTCCAGGATATGGCCCGCCAGGCTACCGCCTGCCAGGGCATCCAGATCCTGCGGCCCCCAGCCAAAATGATGTATCGCCGCGCCCAGCGTCACTGCGCTGTCAACGCAGCGGCCCGTGATGACGATATCGGCCCCACGGTCCAGTGCCTGCGCAATGGGAAAGCCCCCCAGATAGGCATTGATGCTAGCAATCTGCCCCCGGGGCGGCATCTGAGCGCCAGAAAACATATCCTGCGGCGCACGGGCGGCGATCTCGTCGCGCTGCGCCATCAGGTCATCGCCGGTGATCACTGCTACCCGCAGGGCCAGACCCTGCGCCTTGATCTCGGCCCGCAGCGCTGCCGCGCAGGCCTCTGGGTTCACGCCGCCCGCGTTGGAGATGATCCGCAGGCCCTGCCGGGCGATCTCGGTCAGGTTTGGCACCATGGCCGAAGTGATGAAATCCGTGGCATAGCCCGCCGCCGCATCCCGCGACCGGGCCCGCGCCAAGATCGCCATGGTGATCTCGGCCAGGTAATCATAAACGATAAAGTTCAGCCCGCCAGCCGCCAGCAATTGCGGTGTCGCCAGGCTGGCATCGCCCCAGAATCCACTGGCTCCGCCAATGCGCAATTGCTGTGACATCTGCGCCTCTCCCCTATCCTGTCTCCCCCGGTCAAGAACAGACCGATCGTTCTGTTTAGCGTGGTGCAGACAACGTCCAACGCGCAAGGAAAAACCCGAACATCCGCACAGGACGTTAAGTCACAAACTCAGACATGTTACAGAGTTATCAAATATGACATTTTAGTGTTACGTTTTACTTGCCACGAATCGGCGATAGGCTTAACACCGACCCAACGGTCGGCTTATTCAGCCAACAGATCAGGAGACGCGCTCACCATGGATGCATTCATCTGCGATGCCACCCGCACCCCCATTGGCCGCTACGGCGGCGCCCTATCCCAGGTTCGCACCGATGATTTGGCCGCTGCGCCGATCGCCGCGCTGGCCGCCCGCAATCCGCAGGTCGATTGGGCCAGCATTGATGATGTGATCTTTGGCGATGCTAACCAGGCTGGCGAAAGCAACCGCAATGTGGCCCGTATGGCCGCCCTGCTGGCAGGTCTGCCCGTGGATGTGCCCGGCACTACCATCAACCGGCTCTGTGCCTCTGGCATGGATGCGGTTGGCATGGCGTCCCGAGGGATCCGCGCAGGCGATTATGATATGGCTATCGCAGGCGGGGTCGAAAGCATGAGCCGGGCACCCTTTGTAATGCCCAAGGCCACGTCCGCCTTTACCCGCGCCAATGCAGTTTATGACACCACCATCGGCTGGCGCTTTGTGAACAAGAAAATGCAGGCGCTGCATGGCACCGACTCGATGCCGCAAACGGCCGACAATGTCGCGGCCGATTATGACATCAGCCGCGCCGACCAGGATGCCTTTGCCGCCCGCAGTCAGGCCCGTTGGGCCGCCGCGCATGCCGCAGGTGTCTTTGGCGATGAGATCACGCCTGTATCTGTGCCCCAGCGCAAGGGCGAAGCGCTGATCGTCGACACCGATGAACACCCCCGCCCTGGCACTGGTGTGGATAAGCTGAGCAAGCTGAAGGGCGTCAATGGCCCTGATCTGACGGTGACTGCCGGCAATGCCTCGGGCGTCAATGACGGTGCTGCCGCCATCCTGATGGCAAACGAAGCCGCCGCGGCCAAGAACGGGCTGACACCAATGGCCCGCATCGTCGGCATGGCCGCCGCCGGGGTTGAACCCCGTGTCATGGGCATTGGCCCAGTGCCCGCCACCCGCAAGGTTCTGGCCCGCACTGGACTGACCATCGAACAGATGGATGTGATAGAATTGAACGAGGCCTTTGCGAGTCAAGGCCTGGCGACCCTCCGGGAGCTTGGCATTGCCGATGACGCCCCCCATGTTAATCCCAATGGTGGCGCCATCGCCCTTGGCCATCCGCTGGGCATGTCCGGTGCCCGTCTGGTGCTGACAGCCGCCTATCAATTGCAACGCACCGGCGGGCGCTATGCGCTCTGCACCATGTGCGTTGGTGTCGGTCAGGGCACCGCCCTGATCCTGGAACGCGTCTAAGCCAGTAACCCCAATCGGGAGGAGCAAGTCATGTATGCACAGATGGTCAAATCCGAAGCCTCAACGGATGATCCGGAAAAACTGGCCGCCTTTCAGGCCCGCATTGATGCCGGAGAAAAGATCGAGCCCAAGGACTGGATGCCCGCGGGCTATCGCAAAACCCTGATCCGCCAGATCGGTCAGCACGCCCATTCGGAAATTGTCGGCCAGTTGCCCGAAGGCAACTGGATCACCCGCGCGCCGACACTGGAACGCAAGGCGATCCTGCTGGCCAAGGTGCAGGACGAGGCTGGCCACGGCCTCTACCTCTATTGCGCAGCTGAAACGCTGGGGGTCTCCCGCGATGAGCTGACCGAGATGCTGCTGGATGGGCGGATGAAATATTCGTCCATCTTCAACTACCCGACGCTGAACTGGGCCGATATGGGCGCAGTAGGCTGGCTGGTGGATGGCGCGGCCATTTTGAACCAGGTGCCGCTGCAGCGGACCTCCTTTGGTCCCTATTCGCGCGCCATGATCCGGGTCTGCAAAGAAGAGAGCTTCCATGCGCGCCAGGGCTTTGATGCCATCCGCAAGATGGCCAACGGCACGCCCGCGCAAAAGAAAATGGCACAGGACGCGCTCAACCGGCTGTGGTTCCCGGCACTGATGATGTTTGGACCGTCAGATGCCGATTCCGTGCACTCGACCCAGTCGATGGCCTGGAAGATCAAGATGAACACCAATGACGAGCTGCGCCAGAAATTTGTCGACCAGACAGTGCCGCAGATCGAATTCCTGGGGCTCGACCTGCCAGACGCAGGCATCACATGGAACGAAGAGCGCGGTCACTATGACTATTCCGATCCCGATTGGGACGAATTCTTTGATGTGATCCAGGGCAATGGCCCCTGCAACACCGACCGGCTCGCAGCGCGCAACAAGGCCTGGCAAGACGGCCAGTGGGTGCGCGATGGCTTGCTGGCGCATGCCCGCAAGAAGGCCGCCCGCAAGGTAGCCGCCGAGTAAACAACCGCTTCCCTGCCCCTCGCGCAGGACTGCACAGCCAGGAGAACTGAGCTATGAAAAACGAATGGCCCCTCTGGGAAGTCTTCATCCGTGGTCAGCACGGTCTAAGCCACCGTCACGTCGGCAGCCTGCATGCGCCGGATGCGGAAATGGCGATCAAGAACGCTCGCGATGTCTATACCCGCCGCAATGAAGGCGTGTCGATCTGGGTGGTCGAGGCCAATAATATCGCGGCCTCTTCGCCCAGCGACAAGGGTCCGCTGTATGAACCTTCCGAGAGCAAGGTCTACCGCCATCCCACGTTCTTTGACATCCCAGATGAAGTGGGGGCAATGTAATGGCCGCCACGCTTACACAAGATGAGGCCCTGTTTCAGTTCCTGCTGCGCATGGGCGACAACACCCTGATCCTGGGGCACCGGGTCAGCGAATGGTGCGGCCATGCGCCAGTGCTGGAAGAAGACATTGCCCTGGCCAATACCGCACTGGATCTGATTGGTCAGACCCAGATGTGGCTGGGCCTCGCCGGAGAGGTGCAGGGCGCAGGAAAATCGGCAGATGATCTGGCGTTTTTGCGTGATGTCTGGGATTTTCGCAATGTGCTGCTGGTCGAGGTTCCAAACGCGGATTTTGGCCGCACCCTGATGCGCCAGTTCCTGTTTGATGCCTGGCATTCGATCCAGCTGGGCCATCTGATGAAATCTTCAGATCCACGCATTGCTGCCATTGCCGCAAAGACCTCGAAAGAGGTGGCCTACCACCTGGAGCGCTCTGCCGATACGGTTGTGGGCTTGGGCGACGGCACCGAGGAAAGCCATGGCTTCATACAGGCCGCTCTGGATTATCTCTGGCCCTATGTCGGCGAGATGTTCACATCAGACGCCGTCGATGCGGCCATGGTCGACGCGGGTATCGCGCCGGATCCAGCCTCTTTGCGCAGCGATTATGACGCGCTGGTCCTACGGGTTCTGGAGGATGCAACGCTGACCGTTCCCGACAGCCGGTTCGCCCATAAGGGGGGCCGCACCGGTGCCATGCATACCGAGCACCTGGGCCATCTGCTAACCCAGATGCAATGGCTGCAACGCGCCTACCCCGGTGCCAGCTGGTAAAACAGAAGGGCCGTGCCAGCCCCCGCATGGGGGCGCAAGCGTCTTCCCGCTTGGCCAGAGGCACGCCTTTGGTTTGACGGGAAAATCCTGGCGTTGCCCGGCAACCCGCCGGGCGGGATTTTCAAACGAGGTAAATCGTATGAGCCAAGCTACAACTCAGCCAAGCACAGACCAGATCTGGGAATGGCTCGACACGGTGCCAGACCCGGAAATCCCGGTGATCAGCCTGGTCGATCTGGGCATCATTCGCGGCGTTGAATGGCAGGATGACACCCTTGTGGTCTCTGTCACGCCCACCTATTCCGGCTGCCCGGCAACGGCGATTATCAACCTCGATATCGAAACCGCGCTACGGGACCGGGGGATCGACAAGATCCAGCTCAAAACCCAGATTTCACCCGCCTGGACCACCGACTGGATGTCCAAGAAGGGCCGGGCCAAGCTGGAAGACTATGGCATTGCGCCCCCCCAGGCGGCGGGCGGCCCTGAACGCTGCCCCAATTGCCAAAGCAAGAATGTCACCCGTGTGAGCCAGTTCGGCTCTACCCCCTGTAAGGCACACTGGCGTTGCCAGGACTGTCTTGAACCCTTTGATTATTTCAAGTGCATCTGAGGAGAGCTCCATGGCGCGCTTCCACCAACTCGACGTTACCGATGTCCGCAAAACCATCCGCGATGCGGTTGTCGTCTCGCTGAAACCCAGCGCAGACGCCGAAGGGGACTTTGACTTCACCCAAGGCCAGTATCTGACCTTTCGCCGCGATTTTGACGGCGAAGAACTCCGGCGCAGCTATTCGATCTGTGCAGGCAAAGACGACGGCATCCTGCAGGTTGGCATCAAACGGGTGGATGGCGGTGCCTTTTCGACCTGGGCCAATACCGATCTAAAGCCAGGCGACAAGATCGAAGCCATGCCGCCCATGGGCAGTTTCTTTACCCCGCTGGATGCGGCAAGTCAGAAAAACTATCTTGGCTTTGCTGGTGGGTCTGGCATCACTCCGGTGCTGTCGATCCTGAAAACCACACTGGCAGCCGAGCCAAACGCCTCTTTCACGCTGGTTTACGCCAACCGGGGCGTCAACACGATCATGTTCCGCGAAGAGCTGGAGGATCTGAAAAACCTGTATATGGGGCGGTTCAACGTCATCCATATTCTGGAATCCGACGCTCAGGACATTGATCTGTTCACCGGCTTGGTCACGCAGGAAAAATGCGCCCAGCTGTTTGAAAGCTGGATTGATATCAAATCGGTCGACACCGCCTTCATTTGTGGCCCCGAACCGATGATGCTGGGCATCGCCGCTGCCCTGCGCGACGCCGGGCTGGACGAAGCACAGATCAAGTTCGAACTCTTCGCCAGCGCCCAGCCGGGCCGGGCCAAGCGCAAGGCAAACGGCAGCACCGCAGCCAGCCGCGACAATCAGACCAGCGCCGCCATCACACTGGATGGTGCCACCCAGACCGTGCAGATGGGCAAGGATACAACGCTACTGGATGCGGCGCTGGAAAACGCCATGGATGCGCCCTACGCCTGCAAGGCCGGGGTCTGTTCTACCTGTCGCTGCAAGGTGATCGAAGGCGAGGTCGAGATGGTCGCCAACCATGCGCTTGAAGATTACGAGGTCGAAAAGGGCTATGTACTGTCCTGTCAGGCCTTTCCAGTGACCGACAGGGTTGTTGTCGATTACGATCAATAACGCGTTCAAGAGGGAGGGAGACCCAATGGCCGAAGACATGAGCATCGAAAGCTACCTGGCCCAGGGCGGCATGCTGAGCAATCCTGCCAATGTGCCGCCGCGCTACCGTGCGGCACTGTTGAAACTGATGGCAACCTTCGTGGACAGCGAACTGGCCGGGGCAGCGGGTTTCGCCGAGGTGATCAACCAGGGCCCCGGCATCAAGGCGCGTATTGCCGCCGCCAGAATCGTGATGGAAAAGAGCGACAATGCCGACCGGGTACTGGCCATCATGGGAACCTTTGGCGCCGATACCAAACGCTATGCCGACCATCACCCCTGGACCGCCCGGCTGGCGCGCAGCGCCGATATCGGCCAGCGTCGCTCGGATCATGATATGCGGCTGGCGGTCTTCAACTACCCGCTGCAGGGCTGGGACGATGCGGTAGTGATGAACCTGTTGATGGGGCGCGCCGTCACACTGCAACTGGCTGAATTTTCGCTGATCTCTTATCAGCCCCTGGCCGAAGTCTTTCGCGCCGTAGCCCCGGTCGAAGCCCACCATGCCGATCTTGCCGAAAAGGGGCTGGCCTGGCGGATCAAGACCAACGGGGCGGCCGGGTTGCAAGACAGTATCGACTATTGGTGGCCACGGGTCGCCGCCAGTTTTGGCACCGAAGACTCTGCCGCCTTTGAGGGCCTGCAAGCCCTTGGCCTGCGCCGCACCCCCAATGAGGTGCTCAGGACCCGCTGGCAGGCAGAGGCCAGCGCCCTGGTGACACAGCTGGGGCTTACACCGCCTGCCGCATAGTGGTGCCATAGCTTTGCCCCCTGCCCCTTGATGGCCCCCGTGACGGGGCAGACCCAGGGGCAGGCGGGACGAAAAAAAGGTCTGGCTCTCTGACCTTGTAATGCATAGTTTTGCAGCACACACTGACGGGGGGAAGACCATGGCCATAAGCAAAACCATTCGCACCTATTTTCAGGGAAGCTGGCATGACGGCGATCTGGCGGTGCTCAAGGCGGCGGATCACGCCATGTGGCTGGGCTCCTCCGTGTTTGACGGGGCGCGCTTTTTTGAGGGAATGACCCCGGATCTGGATCTGCACTGCGCCCGGACCAATGCCTCGGCCGAGGCGCTGATGATGACCCCCAGCATTCAGACCAAGGATATGGTTGCAATCGCGCTGGAAGGCCTGAAAGGGTTTGCCCCCGGCGCGGCGGTCTATATTCGCCCGATGTACTGGGCCACAAATGGCGATGCCACGCTGATCGCTCCGGCAGCAGACAGCACCGAATTTGCGCTCTGCCTGGAAGAAATCCCGATGGCCCCGGCAGAGGCCAGCGCCACCCTGACCCGCACCCAGTTCCGCCGCCCGCTGCTGGAAAACGCCGTGGTCAACGCCAAGGCCGGCTGTCTATATCCCAATAACGCCCGGATGCTGCGTGAAGCCCGCAACAAGGGGTTCAGCAATGCGCTGGCTCTGGATGCCATGGGCAATGTGGCGGAAACGGCCACTGCCAACATCTTTATGGTGCGCGATGGCGAGGTCTTTACCCCGATTGCAAATGGCACTTTCCTGGCCGGGATCACCCGCGCGCGCCACATCGCAAACCTGCGGGCAGACGGCGTCACCGTGCATGAAACCGTGCTTGGCTATCAGGACTTTGAAACCGCGGATGAAGTCTTCATGTCTGGTAATATGAGCAAGGTAACCCCTGTGACCGCCTTTGACAGCCGCAGTTATCCGGTGGGGCCAGTAACAAAACGCGCCCGCGCGCTATACTGGGACTGGGCCGCCAGCAAAAACTAACCGGGGGCGCGACAGGCTTCTGTGTCATGGCTATTGTTGCGCAGCCCCGATTGCGGCATGATCCCTGCCAGATCAACCAGAGGCTAACCATGCGCAAATTCCTTGTTGTACTTGATGACAGCCGTGAATGTCTGAATGCCATGCGCTTTGCCGCCATGCGCGCAGCAAAGACCGGCGGGGGTGTCGCCATCCTGTCGGTCATCCCCCCGGATGAGTTCAATCATTGGATTGGCGTCGGAGAGGTCATGCGTGAAGAGGCGCGAGAACGCATCCACGCCCATTTTGAAGTTTTCGCCAAATGGATGCGGGATCGGCAGGGCGTGGACCCCGAACTGGTCATACGCGAAGGCGAGGCCGTGCCTGAAATCATGGCTCAGATCGAAACCGATACCGAAATTGGCGTGCTGGTTCTCGGCGCGGGAAACGATCGCAAAGGCCCCGGCCCGCTGGTGACCCAGCTCAGCAAATCTTCGGGCAGCCTGCAGGTGCCAATCACCATCGTGCCTGGCGATCTGTCGAAAGACCGCCTGGACGCCATCACCTAAGCGCCGCAACCACTGCAGAGCAGTTGGCATGGGCAGGCCGGGATATGCTGGTGGGCGTACTGGTAGCAAAAAGCACTTGCCAGGTGCCGCTCACAAACTTAGAATAATTCTAAACCTTGACTTGATGCCCCTCGGGGCGCATATCGCTCAGACAATTCTTGGAGGCCCCAATGTTTATTCAGACCGAATCCACGCCCAATCCGGCGACGCTGAAATTCCTGCCGGGTCAGACCGTTCTGGACGCAGGCACCGCTGATTTCCCCAGCGCCGATACCGCCGGCAGTTCGCCTCTGGCGACGCGCATCTTTGCGGTCTCTGGTGTGAACGGCGTATTCTTTGGCAATGATTTTGTCACGGTAACCAAAGCGGATACTGTGGAATGGGACCATATCAAACCCGCCATCCTGGGTGCCATCATGGAGCACTATCAATCCGGCCAGCCCATTGTGGATGCGGGCGGCGAACAGGCCTCTGGCCATGCAGAACACAGCGGTGAGAACGGCGAAATCGTCGACCAGATCAAAGAGCTGCTGGACAGCCGCGTGCGCCCTGCCGTGGCCCAGGATGGGGGGGATATCACCTTCCACGGCTTTGATCGCGGTGTTGTCTACCTGCATATGCAGGGGGCCTGTGCGGGCTGCCCCTCCTCAACCTTGACGCTAAAAATGGGCATCGAAAACCTGCTGCGCCACTATATTCCCGAAGTCACTGAAGTGCGCCCTGTCGCCGTTTGACCTGTCGCCGCCTGATCAGGAGATCGGGCAATGCCGAACAGCTGCGGACCACTGGCACGCAACCTGAAAGGAAAATCGGATGGGCCCCAAGCCCCTGATTCTTGGCTTTGACACCTCGGCCGCGCATTGCGCGGCCGCTTTGCTGCAAGGCGATGTGGTGCTGGCAGAACGTTTTGAAGCCCATACGCGCGGCCAGGCAGAACGGCTGATGCCGCTGATCGAAGAGATTCTGGCAGAGACAGGCCAGAACTGGTCTGATCTGGATGCCATCGGGGTTGGGGTCGGACCTGGAAACTTCACCGGCATCCGCATCGCAGTTTCTGCCGCCCGCGGTCTTGCGCTGGGGCTGGAGGTGCCTGCAATTGGTGTCTCGGGGTTTGATGCCCGGGCACGCAGCGGCACCCTGGCGGCGGTACCCGCGCCCCGTGGCCAGGTCTACGCCCAGCTACCCGACGAGGACGCGCCGCGTCTGATGCCCGAGACAGAGGCCGAAGACGCCGCCCGCTGCGCCGGGCTGAGCTTTGCGCCTGAGGCCTCTCCCGCAGGTTTGGCCCAGCAGATCGCAAAACAGGCCTGCCGCCGCTATCTGGCACATTTAGAGACGGGTGCCCTGACCGAGATCCCCCCCCCTGCACCGCTGTATCTGCGTGCCGCCGATGCGGCCCCAGCCCGCGATGTGCCGCCGCAATTGATTGATGGCTGATCCGCTGACCTCGCAGCAGATGGCACAGATCCATGCTGCCGCCTTCACCCAATCGCGCCCGTGGTCACAAACGGAATTCACCGCCCTGCTGGACAGCCCGCTGGTGCTAGCCTGTGGCGATGCTCGCGCCTTTGCCCTGGTGCGGCTTGTCGCGGGTGAAGCCGAGCTGCTGACCCTTGCCACCCACCCCGCGCACCAACGCCAGGGGCTGGGCCGGGCCGTGATGCAAGCCTGGCAATCCCAGGCCAAGCTGCGCGGCGCAACAGAGAGCTTTCTGGAAGTGGCCGCCGACAATGCCCCGGCTCTCTTGCTGTACGAAAGCGAGGGATTCGCTGCCTGCGGCCGACGACGGGGCTATTATCCGCGCGCAAATGGCGCTTCGGTCGACGCGATTGTGATGCAAAGAGGGTTACGTTAGGCAAGCGGCGCGGATTTCGCACCGATTGGTCAAAAAGCGGTTGACCCCCTACCTGCGCAAAGGGCTAAATTGCCACACCTTTTTTATAACACACCCTGTGGGGCCAATCAGGTCTGCTCTGGCGGATCGCAACGGGCCACCGTGCGGAATAACAAACCGGGAGTACCTTTATGACGCTGATGAAATCCCTGATGGGCGCGGCTGCGACGCTGGCTCTGACTGCGGGCGCTGCCCTGGCGGAACCTGCGCTGATCTTTGATCTGGGCGGCAAGTTCGACAAGAGCTTTAACGAAGCGGCCTTTGGCGGTGCTCAGCGGTGGGCCGAGGAAACCGGCGGATCGTTCCGCGAAATTGAACTGCAGTCCGAAGCACAGCGGGAACAAGCACTGCGCCGCTTTGCCGAGGCTGGTGCCAATCCCATCGTTACCATGGGCTTTGCCATGGCCGATCCGCTCAGCTCGGTTGCGCCGGACTATCCTGACACCAAGTTCGTCGTGATCGACGTGACCTGGCTGGATGTGCCCAATATTCGTCAGGTTGGCTTTGCCGAACACGAAGGCTCATATCTGGTTGGCATGATGGCCGCGATGGCCTCCAAGACCGACACGGTTGGCTTTGTTGGCGGCATGGATGTGCCACTGATCCGCCACTTTGGCTGTGGCTACGCCCAGGGCGTCAAAGCGGTGAACCCCGATGCAACGGTGATCGCCAACATGACCGGCACCACACCTGCTGCCTGGAATGACCCGGTCAAAGGCTCTGAACTGACCAAGGCGCAGATCAGCCAGGGCGCAGATGTAATCTATGCGGCCGCTGGTGGGACCGGCGTTGGCGTCCTGCAAACTGCTGCGGACGAAAACATCCTGTCGATCGGCGTTGACAGCAACCAGAACCACCTGCACCCAGGCAAGGTCCTGACTTCGATGCTGAAACGCGTCGACATCGCCGTCTATGATGCGATGATCGCAGGCGAAGCCGTCGAGCCCGGTGTCTTCTCGATGGGCCTGGCCGAAGATGGCGTCGGCTATGCGCTGGATGAAAATAACGCAGACCTAGTCACCGATGAAATGAAGGCCGCCGTTGACGCCGCGCGCCAGAAGATTATCGACGGCGAGATCGAGGTTGTCTCTTACTATACCGACAACAGCTGCCCCGCGCTGAAGTTCTAAGCAAAGACCCCCAGGCCATGACAATGTGTCATCATACCTTGTTCTCGGCCTGGGTCCCCCCATCGCCTGATGCGCCTGCCCGCCAGTGGCAGACGGCAATTGGGTTCAACATCAAATCCTCTGATCGAAACGCGCCGATATCCAAGCCGGGGCATCTGGCTGTGTCTTTGGCCATGGATCCCACCAATACGGTGCGGCATCCTGCATCCAAACGGTGCCCCATGATCGGATTTCACGCATGGGAGAGCCCGATTGACTGCCCCCGCCATTGAACTCAAAGGGATTTCAAAATCCTTTGGCCCGGTTCAAGCAAACAAAGATATCTCGATCCGCGTCGCCCCCGGTACCATCCACGGTATCATCGGGGAAAATGGCGCTGGAAAATCCACCCTGATGAGCATCCTCTACGGCTTTTACAAAGCCGATAAGGGTGAGATCTGGATAAACGGCAACCGCACTGAAATCCCCGACAGCCAGGCCGCCATCGCAGCGGGCATCGGCATGGTCTTTCAGCATTTCAAGCTGGTGGAAAACTTCACCGTGCTGGAAAATATTGTGCTCGGAGCCGAAGACGGCGGCTTGTTGATGCCGTCGCTGTCCAAGGCCCGCAAGATCCTCAAAGAGCTTGCCGCCGAATATGAACTGCATGTCGATCCAGACAAGCGCATTGATGAAATCGGCGTGGGCATGCAGCAGCGGGTAGAGATCCTCAAGGCGCTGTATCGTCAGGCCGACATCCTGATCCTGGACGAACCAACCGGGGTGCTGACCCCACCCGAGGCCGACCAGCTGTTTCGCATTCTGGACCGGCTGCGGGCCGAGGGTAAAACCATCATCCTGATCACCCACAAGCTGCGCGAAATCATGGATGCCACCGACACCGTTTCCGTCATGCGGCGTGGTCAGATGACCGCGACGGTCAAAACGTCTGAGACCAGCCCAGAACATCTGGCCGAGCTGATGGTAGGCCGCAAGGTGTTGCTCCGGGTTGATAAAGTACCTGCCAAACCCGGTAAACCGATCGTGGAAATCGAACAGCTACGAGTGGTGGACGAGGCTGGCGTCGAGCGGCTCAAGGGTATCGACCTGACCCTGCGCGCCGGAGAGATCATGGGCATCGCAGGGGTCGCGGGCAATGGCCAGTCGGAACTGCTAGAGGTGCTCGGCGGTATGCGCAGCGGCGAAGGTGTGATCCGGCTTAATGGGGTGGATCTGCCGCTGCAGGGGGCCGGATCAGATGCCCGTGCCCGCCGTGCCGCCCATGTGGCACATGTGCCCGAAGACCGGCAAAGCGAGGGGCTGATCATGGGCTTTCACGCCTGGGAAAACGTCGCCTTTGGCTATCATCACGCGCCGGAATACCAAAAAGGGCTATTGATGGACAATGCCGTCCTGCGCGCCGATACCGAAGCGAAGATGGCCAAGTTTGACGTCCGTCCCCCGGATCCCTGGCTTGAAGCCAAGAGCTTTTCTGGCGGCAACCAGCAGAAAATCGTGGTCGCCCGCGAGATTGAACGCAACCCAGAGTTGCTGCTGATTGGTCAGCCCACCCGTGGCGTCGACATTGGCGCCATTGAATTCATTCACAAACAAATCGTCGCGCTGCGCGATCAGGGCAAGGCGATCCTGCTGGTCTCGGTCGAGCTGGAAGAGATCCTGTCGCTGGCCGACCGCGTTGCGGTGATGTTTGACGGCAGAATCATGGGCGAACGTGCCGTCGACGAAACCGATGAGAAAGAGCTTGGCCTGATGATGGCCGGCGTCGCGGGGGAGGTCGCGTAAATGGAAAAAATGCCTAAATGGGCCGATGTGGTGCTTATTCCCTTGATCAGCCTTCTGCTGGCTGCCGGCCTTTCGGCGCTGGTGATCCTTGCGATTGGCGAAGACCCTACGGCGGCGGTCAAGCTCATGGTTGATGGGGCGCTTGGCTCCAGCTACGGCTGGGGCTACACGCTGTATTACGCCACCAACTTCATGTTCACCGGCTTGGCGGTTGCGGTTGCAGCCCATGCCGGATTGTTCAATATCGGCGGCGAAGGTCAGGCCATGCTTGGTGGGTTGGGCGTTGCGCTGATCTGCCTATTCATTCCCTGGCCGCACTGGACGCTGGCGCTACTGTTTGCCACCCTTGGTGCAGGCCTGTTTGGTGCCGCTTGGGCGGCCATCCCGGCCTATCTGCAGGCCAAACGCGGCAGTCATATCGTCATCACCACCATCATGTTCAATTTCATCGCCGCTGCGGTACTGAACTATGTGCTGGTCAACGTGCTGAAACCCCCCAGTTCGATGGATCCGGCCTCGGCCCGGTTCAGCGATACGATACATCTGCCCACGCTGCATGAATTGCTGACGCCGCTTGGCATTGCCTTTTCCAAATCGGCCCCTGCCAATGTCAGCCTGCTGGTGGCCATTGCCGCCTGTCTGGCGGTCTGGCTGCTGATCTGGCGCACGCCGCTGGGATTTGAAATCCGCGCCTTTGGCAAATCCGAGGCAGGCGCACGCTACGCCGGTATTTCGCCAGTGAAAATCACCATCATCACCATGATGATCTCGGGCGCATTGGCCGGAATGATGGCAATCAACAACGTCATGGGCGAGGCCGAGCGTCTGGTGCTCAACGCGACGGAAGGTGCCGGTTTCATCGGCATTGCCGTGGCCTTAATGGGGCGCAACCACCCCTTTGGCGTCTTTCTGGCCGCGATCCTGTTTGGCTTTCTCTATCAGGGCGGCGCAGAACTGGCACTCTGGACCAATATCCCGCGCGAACTGATCGTGGTGATCCAGGCGCTTGTCATCCTGTTCACCGGAGCATTGGACAATATGGTGCGCATCCCGCTTGAACGGATCTTCCTGGCCCTGCGCAAGGAGAGCAACTGATGGATTTCATCACTCTGATTCAAGTGCTGGACAGCACCGTCCGCCTGGCCACGCCACTGTTGCTGGCCTGTCTTGCCGGGCTCTATTCGGAACGGGCCGGTATTTTTGACATCGGCCTGGAAGGCAAGATGCTGATGGCGGCATTTTTCTCTGCGGCGGTTGCCTCGGTCACTGGCAATGTCTGGCTGGGCCTGCTGGCAGGGATCGCCGCATCAATGCTTCTGTCGGGGCTGCATGGCCTGGCCTCAATCACCTTTCGTGGCAATCAGCTGATTTCCGGTGTGGCCATCAACTTTCTTGCCGCAGGTTTGACCGTGTTGATCGCGCAGGACTGGTTCAAACAGGGCGGGCGCACGCCTTCGCTGCTAACCGAGGGCCGCTTTGGCCCCCTCACCTTTCCCTTTGCCGACAGTGTTCGCGATGTGCCGATGTTTGGCCCGATCTATTCCGAACTGCTCTCGGGGCATTCCATCCTAGTCTATCTGGCATTTCTGGCAGTGCCCGCAACCTGGTGGATCCTGTACCGGACCCGCTTTGGCCTGCGCCTGCGTGCGGTGGGGGAAAACCCGGCTGCGGTGGATACCGCTGGCGTTTCAGTCATCGGGCTGCGCTTTGCCGCCGTTGCCATCTGTGGCCTGCTTTGCGGTATTGCCGGCGCCTATCTGGCCACCGCGCTGCAGGCGGGCTTTGTCAAAGATATGACAGCCGGGCGCGGTTTTATCGCCTTGGCGGCACTGATCTTTGCCAAATGGCGTCCCTGGCAGGCGATGGGGGCCTGTCTGCTTTTTGGTCTTCTGCAGGCCGTGGCCCTACGGTTTCAGAATATCGAACTGGGTTCTGTGACCATCCCGGTGCAGGTCATGGACGCCCTACCCTATATTCTGACCGTGGTGATTCTGGCCGGGTTTGTCGGCAAGGCGATCCCACCGCGCTCTGGCGGCGAGCCCTATGTAAAAGAGCGCTAAGCGCCCCTGACTGATCCAGTTCGAAAGGCCCGCACCACCCTTGGCTGCGGGCCTTTTGCTAAATTTTCCAACCGATCTGCCCCGCCATGCGCAGAGCCGGGGATAGGTCCAGTTTCCTTTTTAAAATCAGTCCTGCCTGCTGCAAAGCGGCATCCTCAGTTGATTTTTTTGTGGCCCTGCGCTCTAACCTATGTATGCAAGTCTATCTCCCCATCGCCGAAGTATCGGGCAACGCCTTCCTCCTGCTCAGCGCTGGCGGCATCGTAGGCATTCTTTCTGGCATGTTTGGAGTGGGCGGCGGCTTTTTGTTGACCCCCTTGTTGTTTTTCATCGGCATCCCGCCCGCAGTTGCCGTCGCCACTGGTGCCAACCAGATCGTTGCGTCCTCCTTTTCCGGTGTGCTGGCGCATTTCCGAAGGCGCACGGTTGATGTCAAGATGGGCATGGTACTGCAGGCAGGCGGCCTCGTTGGTGCTGCTGTCGGGGTATTGGTGTTCAACTATCTCAAGAGCCTCGGCCAGGTCGACCTTTTGGTCACGCTCTTTTATGTCGTCTTCCTTGGGATTGTTGGCAGCCTGATGTTCATTGAGAGCCTCAATGCTCTTTTCAAATCCAGACGCGCCGGCGGTGCCAAGACCCTGCGCCGACAACGGGGCTGGGTACATGCCCTTCCCTTCAAGATGCGGTTTCGCACCTCCGGCCTCTATATTTCAGTTATTCCACCAATTCTGGTTGGCCTTCTGGTTGGCATCCTTACCGCCATCATGGGGGTGGGCGGCGGCTTCATCATGGTGCCCGCCATGATCTACATCCTGGGGATGCCAACAAAGGTGGTTGTCGGCACCTCGTTGTTTCAGATCATTCTTGTCACGGCCTTTACCACCATGCTGCACGCCACGACCAATCAGACCGTCGATATCGTGCTGGCGGTTCTGCTGCTGATCGGCGGCGTTGTCGGGGCACAGATCGGTACCCGCATTGGCGTCTACCTCAAGGCCGAACAGCTGCGCATTCTCTTGGCACTGATGGTCATCTTCGTCTGCCTCAAACTGGGGCTCGACCTCTTGCTCATGCCGGATGAACTCTACACGCTTGGCGCAGCAGGGGAGCATTGACCATGTTTTCCCGCCCCCTCTTGCCTGTGCTGCTTGCCCTGATCACCCTGGCCACAGCCGGATATGCCACCCAGGAAGAGGTGGTTCTTGGCCTCAGCCAGGACCGGGTGGCCATCACCGCCAATTTTGACGGCTCTGAAATCCTGATCTTTGGTGCCATCAAACGCGAAACCAAAATACCTGAAGGCCCGCCCCTGCAGGTTATCGTGGCGGTCTCTGGGCCAACCTCGCCAGTCACTGTGCGCCGCAAGGCCAAACGCATGGGGATCTGGGTCAATACCGACAGCGTCCTGGTTGATTCAGCACCGAGCTTTTATGCTATCGCCACCAGCGCCCCCTTCCGTGAAACGATCACAGATACCGAAGATCTGCGCTATCGGGTCTCTATTGCCCGTGCCATCCGGTCTGTGGGTGCCGCAATGAATATCCGCAACGCCCAGAGTTTTGCCAGGGCCGTAGTGCGCATCCGCGAAAAAGAGGGACTGTATTCCCTGCGTGAAAACACTGTGGCGGTAGATCAACAAACCCTGTTTCGCACCGCCATTGAAATGCCCGCCGATGTGACCGAGGGACACTATAGTGCCCGCATTCTCCTGACCCGCGCCGGACAGGTGATCTCCAGCTTTGAAACCGACATCGATGTGCGCAAGGTCGGACTGGAGCGGTTTCTTTACGGCATGTCGCGCGAACAGCCCTTCCTCTATGGGCTGATGTCGCTGGCCATTGCCATTCTGGCCGGCTGGGGTGCCTCTGCCGCCTTCCGGCTGCTGCGCAACAGCTAGGCGCAGGCGCTTTGGCCCTACTTGTTTGCCGCCGGGTCAAGGGCCGCCTCTGGCGGCTGCGCCTTGGCGCGGTTCACCCTTGAGGCGGCGGCAAAATCCACAGATCCTCAGGACCGCCGTGATGCGGCATACTGCTGCGTCACGACCTCTCAGCAGCCTCTGTCTTTGCGCCGCGCGCAAGCGCGGCGCCCGGCCCAACGGGCTGAAATGCCCGACAGGGCTTTGAAGCCGGGCGGGAGAGCCGCGGGCCCAGGACACCTGCTCAGCCGCGACCGATATAGGGCATTTTGGTGGCCATCACTGTCATGAACTGCACATTCGCCTCTGGCGGCAGTTCCGCCATATGCAGCACCGACCGGGCCGCGTCCTCCACCGCAAAGCTCTGCATTGGGGGGCCTTGCGGATCGGTCACCGTCTGGCGGGCGCTCAGATCTTCAACCATGGGGGTGCGGGCATTGCCGATATCGATCTGGCCGCAGGCAATATCAAAGGCACGCCCATCCAGGGACAGGCTCCGGGTGAGGCCGGTAATGGCAGATTTGGTCGCCGCATAGGGTGCCGAATTTGGCCGAGGCACCTGGGCGGCAATGGATCCATTGTTGATGATCCGCCCGCCCTGGGGCGACTGCCGCCGCATCTGTCGAAAGGCCGCACGCGCCGCCAGGAACATGCCGTTTAGGTTCACATTGACGCTGGCATACCAATCCTCCAGCGCAATTTCATCAATGGTGCCAGCCGGGGTAAAGATCCCGGCATTGTTGAACAAGACATCCAGACGCCCGGTCTGCATGACAAAGTGATTGACCGCATGGTCCACCGCAGTGGCATCGGTCACATCCGCCGGCAGCACCGTCGCATTGAGATGCCCCATGGCCACGTCTTCCAGCGCGGATTGACGGCGCGCCAACAGCCCCACATGCCAGCCCTTGCTAAGGCATAGCTCTGCGACCGCCCGCCCAATGCCAGAACTCGCCCCAGTGATCAGAATGGACTTTGCCGATAAATCTTGGCTCATAATGGTGCCTCTTCTTGCATTTCCAAGGTCAAGGCAGCAGCAGGGGCGGCCTTCAGATCATCGACCCGCAGCGGGCCTGTCGGCTTGGACAGACGGTTGCGCACCACCCAGATCAGGCGTTCCTGGGCACGTGTGATCGCCACATAGGCTAGGCGTTTCCACAACGGCTGCCCCGCCTCAACCCGGCCCATGCGCGCGGCGGCATAGATATCCGGGGCAAAGACCTGGGTGGTATCCCACTGCGAGCCCTGGGCCTTATGGATGGTCACCGCTGCCCCATGCAGGAAGGTGGCGCCCATACGGGCCGCATAGGGAATAAAGGGCTCTTCCGCGTCCGGCATTTCGATCTTGACGATCGAAGCGGCGGAAACCTGCGGATCCTCGGCCCCCATCACATGCAGGCGCGAAAATCCCGGTTTGCGCCCCGGTCCAAGATAGACCACCTGCGCCCCCTTGATCAGGCCGCGCGCCTCTAGGTCAAGCCGCTTTTTGCGATGTTTCAAGGGCAATTCAAGGCCATCACAAATCAAGGGTTCTCCCTCGGCCAAGGCATCGGCTGGCGCACCATGCACGGCGCGGAAGGCATTGATCAGGCGAATACGAGTGGCATTACGCCAAACCAGCACCGGGCTGCGCGCCATCAGGTCCACCTCGACCCGGCTGCCCCAGACCACCCGGTCATCACGGGCTGCCGTCTCTTCGATCATGCGCTCAAAATCTTCAAAGCTCAGCGCCGGATCCGCCAGGGCATGCGCCAGATCCAGGATCGGGTTATCCGCCTCTTGGCGGTGCACCCGGTGCAACACCAACTGGCGGGCAGGTGGCAGGGTTTCAAACACCATAGAGCCAGATTGATTGACCGGTGCCAGCTGCGCCGGATCCCCAAAGAGCACCAGATTTGGAAAGATCTCTTTCAGATCTTCAAACTGGCGATCATCCAGCATCGAGGCCTCATCGACAAAACCGATATCAAGCGGATCCTCGCGGCGCTTCCAGCCGGTGATGAAATCAGACCCGCGCAGCCCCGCCACTGCCAGGGCACCGGGAATGGATTTGTTGGTTGCATAAAAGGCCGCTGCACGAGCCAGAGCCTCTTCGCTCAGCCCTTCGATTTCGGGCTTTTCGCCATTGCCCGCCAGCCATTCGGCAACTCGTTCATATTCGGGATCATAGACCGGTGTATAAAGGATGCGGTGAATGGTGGTGGCCGGCACCCCACGCAGGCGCAACACGCTTGCCGCCTTGTTGGTGGGGGCCAGAATCGCCAGACTGCGGCGACCGGTCTTTTTACGGCTTTCGTAATCGCCAGAGACCACCTCGACCCCGGCACCTTCCAGGGTTTTATACAATTCTGCCAGCAAAAGCGTCTTACCCGACCCGGCTTTGCCAATCACCGCCATAACCCCTGCCTCCCCCATGGGAGGCTGAAGCAAACCATCCTCCAGATCCACCCCAGCCTGGCGCAACAGGGCGGCAACACTGTCAAAGGCAGTGGCCTGATCATCGGAGAATTTCACGGTCAAATCTGTCATGGCGCGACCCTATAACGCCGGGATCGGCTGCGCCAGCGCAACCGACCCTTAGGACCCGATCTTCCCTCCTTGTCAGCCGGCACGGCGCAGCGACAGGGGGCTGACTGTGGAGCCAAAGGACAGATCAAACCACCGCTGCGAGAGTTGTGGCGAAACCTCTGCCCGCTGCGCCACCCGGTGATAGGCCTGCACATTGTATTCCCACAGCCCCAGGCTAATGCGGTCGCGCCCAGTACCCATTGAGCTGATGATTTCCGGGCTGAACCCGAGACTACGATAGATCCGTACCATGCGGCGATCAAATACTCCGGCAAAATGCGGAATGGCCAGGTTGCGCATGATTTCCAGCCCAGCCAGCGTCAGCGCCCCAGCAACCGAGCCACTGGCCTCGCGTGACAGGCAGAACCGGGTACATTCCCAGATCAGCGGGCTTGAAATCGGATTGCCGCTGGTAAGCTCTGGAAAGACGTCATTCACCATGACCGGCCCGGTTGTCGGCAAAAACCGCATAGAGCCACCATGGCTGCCATCCGGCATTTCCCAGATAACATACAGCGGGTTGAGAGCATCGTACTGGTCACGTTCTTCGCCATTGTCATCGACCTGAACGTCCCAGCCCAGCCGGGTTTGAAACTGATCAGCCCGGTCAACAAACATCGCATGTGCAAGTTTGGCATGGGCCTTTAAGTCATCGGCATAGATATAACGAAGCATAGCATTTGTCCCCTTTTGCTTGAAATGCAAGGGGAGTCTACGCGCGACAAGCGAGTCCCCCCAAGCCACAAGAGAGGTCCGACAGGGCTCCGACCGCGCCAACGGGCGCAAGCGGTTGAAATCAGGCGCTAGATAATAACCATACCACAGCTCACCGCGCGTGCAATTGCATGGGTTGTGTTCAATGCCCCCAGCTTAAAGCGCGCGCTTTCGATATAGACCCGCAGCGTGTGCTCGGAAATCGACAGGGTCTGGGCCACCTGCGCCCGGCTGTAACCGATCCCCAGCAGGGTCAGCGCGTCCAGTTCGCGCGGCGACAGGGGCTGGGCTTTCTCCGGTGCGCGGTCCGGCTCAAATTCCAGCGCCTTGCGGTTCAGGAAATGCCCGATCAGGATCAGATCTCGGCTGTGCTGCTCGGTAAACTTATCCCAATGCGCGCCATCGCTGTGGTGACTAACCGAAAACAGTGCAAACTGGCCATTGGGGCCACGAATGGGAATCGAATACCCCTGATTGCCCACCCCGTGTTCCATTGCATCCTTGAAAAATTCGCGAACCGGTTTCGGCGACCAGTCAAGACGACGCCAATCCACTGGGTGAAACCGCTGGTAACAGCCCGTCACAACCGGATCTATGCGGGTGTAATTCTTCTCTTGGTACAGCTGTGTCCACTCTGGCGAGTAGGTGCCAAAATAATAGTGGTCCCCGGCGCTGTCGACCCAGTGATACATGGCATGGTCAATCGCAAAAACGGAACAAATTCTATCAATGATCGCCTGCAGCCCAGGCAGGGCTGTGGTTGCGTCCAGCGCCTCGAGTATTTTGTCCAATTCCGTATTGGTCGCCATCGGTCTAAATGCCCATCATTTGGAAATGGCAGGGCGGTGAAACACACGCCAAATGCCAGGGCAAAGCAAGAGCCGCCCATTCCTGACGTTTTTTCTACACTAAAGGGGGCCAGGTCAACGTAATCCTGAGCGGTCACTGGTTTTTATACCTGCCCCGCCTCTAAACGATGCCAAGGCGCCGCACTCCCCTCGCATAGCAGGAAAGGCGACGCCCGGTTTCAACCAAAGGTCAGATGTTAGCGGAGGGCCAGATCTATCGCGCGGACAGGCCCAACCAAGATTACAGCCCTATTTACCAGCGTCCAGCACATCCTCCAACGTGCGCAGCCCTGTTTTGGGCGCCTGAACCAGCACCGACATATTGCCCGGCTTATGTTCATTGCGCAGCATCTTCATATGTGCGCCGGGCAGATCAGCCCAGGCAAAGACTTCGGACATACAAGGATCCAACCGGCGTTCAACCATCAGCTTGTTGGCGGCAGCGGCCTGTTTCAAATGGGCAAAGTGCGAGCCCTGAAGGCGTTTCTGGTGCATCCACATATAGCGGACATCAAAGGTCAGGTTGAAGCCAGATGTCCCGGCGCAGATCACCACCATGCCGCCCTTTTTGCACACGAAGGTGGAAACCGGGAAAGTCGCCTCGCCGGGGTGTTCGAACACCATATCGACATTGTTGCCCTTGCCGGTGATTTCCCAGATGGCGGCGCCAAACTTGCGCGCCTCTTTGAACCAAGTGGCATATTCCGGGGTGTTCACGGTGGGCATTTGCCCCCAGCATTTGAAATCCTTGCGGTTCAGCACGCCCTTGGCGCCCAGCCCCATGACAAAATCACGCTTGCTCTCGTCTGAAATCACACCGATGGCATTGGCACCAGCAGTATTGATCAACTGGATCGCATAAGAGCCAAGCCCCCCCGAAGCACCCCAGACCAGCACGTTTTGGCCCGGCTTCAAATCATGGGGTTCATGACCGAACAGCATCCGGTAGGCAGTGGCCAGCGTCAGGGTATAGCAGGCGCTTTCTTCCCAGGTCAGATGCTTGGGCCGCGGCATCAACTGCTGCGCCTGGACGCGGGTGAACTGCGAAAACGACCCATCCGGTGTTTCATAACCCCAAATCCGCTGGCTGGGCGAATACATAGGATCGCCGCCGTTGCATTCCTCATCGTCGCCATCGTCCTGGTTGCAGTGGATCACCACTTCATCGCCAACTTTCCAGCGCTTGACCTTGTCACCAACCGCCCAGACGATGCCCGCCGCATCCGATCCGGCAATGTGATAGGGGGCCTTGTGGCCATCAAAAGGAGAAATCGGCTGCCCAAGGGCGGCCCAGACACCATTGTAGTTAACCCCAGCGGCCATCACCAGAACCAGCACCTCATGGCTGTCGATAGCTGGCACCTCGACCACCTCTTGCAGCATGGCGCTATCCGGTTCGCCGTGGCGCTCTTTGCGGATGGCCCAAGCGTACATCGACTTGGGGACATATCCCATGGGCGGCATTTCACCGAGCTCATAAAGATCTTTCTCAGGAGCCTCGTAAGACAGCGGTCCGGTCTGTGTGTCCAAAGCCATGGTGGCCTCCATTTCCAAGGGTCATTGCTGCGATGCAGAATCGCGGCTGCTCTCTGATGGATAAAAATTGCCAAGCAATATTGCAACCCCATTTGACCTAATATTGTAATTTTATGACTTTGCGGATGCAGAAAGAGCCCTCGCACTCGCAGCATCCAAGCCCTCCACCAGGCCCAACGGGGCCTGAGGTACCAGATGCACGATAGAATTCGCATAGTAGACCAGCAGCTCGCGTTTGGCCCGTACTGGCACCAGCTGCCCCTGTTGGCGCACGACCAAACCACGCATCAGCAAAATGCGGATCGCCTCTTTTCCGGCGGATTCCAGTCTCAGTCTGTGATGCTGCGCGCTGACTGGCGCTATCTGACTTTCCAGTTGTTTCATATGATGTGTCAGCAGCTCCGCGCTCATGGCACCATGGCGCAGCAACAGCCAGGCCGCCATAGGAACCGGCAACACCGGCACGGCTGCGCCAATGCGCGACAACAGCTCCTGCGCCAGCAAAAGGGTGAGGCCGTCCACCTCTGCCTGCGGCTCTGCCAGTCGCCCCGCAGGATTTGCGCTGGGGTCCTCGGCCCGCGTGCTCTTGGCAAATTCACGCAGGCTCAGCGGGCGACCAAAGACCACCGCCGCATGGCCAAAACGGTGGTAGCGCCCGGTAAGCCACAGCCAAAACTGGCGCAGGATCCGCGCCATGACCACCCCGATTCGGGCCTTGAAACGACGCTCACCAGCGCGGGCAGCCGAGGTAAGGATGCGATCTTCAAGCACCCAGTCATAGTTCAGCGCCACAGGCACAAAGACCACATCCCGCCCCTGTGGATCCGGCGACCCAGCCTCGATAATATACTTCAACAGCCCCAGTCGCGGCGGCGCCAAGGCACCATCCAGACTTAGCCCGCCTTCGGGAAAGATTGCCTGCGTCGCCCCGCCCTGGGTCGCTAGGCGAATATAGGTGGCAAGCACCCGGCGATAGAGATCGTCGCGCGACTTACGGCGGATGAAATAGGCCCCCATCGCCCGGATCAGCCGCGACAGCGGCCAAACTCGCGCCCATTCCCCCACCGCATAAGACAGCGCCGAACGCCGCGCTGCCAAATAGGTCACCAGCACGTAATCCATATTAGAACGGTGGTTCATCACAAAGATCAGCGTCGCATCAGGATCTAGCTGCTGCAATGCCGCCTTATCCTGATAGCCCAGCCGCACCCGGTAAATCGCATTCGACAGCCAGCGCGCAGCCCCAATGGCCAGGCCAAAATAAGCAAAAGCGGAAAAAGACGGGACAATTTCGCGGGCATAACGGCGCGCCTGTTCAAAGGCGACATTGTCGGGAATACCCTGATCGGTGGCATGGCGCGCCACCGCCTGTGCCACCTCGGGGTCGTAGATCAGCCGCTGGATCATATCGTAACGCCGGGTCAGCTTGAACGGCTCGATTGGTCGTTGCAGCCGCCTGTTGATCCGCGTCACCGCGCGTTCAAAGCGACGACGAAAAAACCAGCGTACCGATGGAAACAGAAAATGAGAGGCAAAGGTGACCGCCGCAAAAAGCAGGATCAGGGCTAAAAGCCAAATCGGGAGTTCAACGGTACGCGTCATGCACCAAGCCTATAGCAATTGCAGCGGGGGTAAACGCCCGCCGCCCAAGTAGGCAACACCCAAGTCACATATGAGAAAAAATTAAAATTCGCGACTTGGCCATTCCCAACTTGTGCTAGGCTGAATCAGGCTTCGCCTGCTTGCAGGGGGCTAGCTTCAAGACAGCAGGAGGAAACTAACAGCATGAACCGTAGAATTATTCTGACAACCTCACTCGCCATACTCATGGCAGGCTTATCCGCCCTACCAGCCGCAGCCCTGGACCGCCGGGTCACAATCGTAAATGATACCAATTACACAATCATGAAATTCTATGGCTCGAATAAGGGCACGGATTCGTGGGAAGAAGACATCCTCGGCCGCGATGTGCTGCGCCCTGGCCAATCGGTTCGCATCGATTTTGACGATGGCACCGGCTATTGTAAATTTGACTTTCGGGCTGTTTTTGATGACGACGACGTTCTAGTCGCCAAGGACATCAATGTGTGCAAGATCGGCACCTATACCTACAACTAATCACATAGTCGGCTGCTGCTGATGCCCGTTGTGCCGTGATCAAAAGCGTACCCTTGCCTGTCGCAGGGGGCGCTTTTTTTGGGTGCAGGACCATTTCGCCGCAACGCAGCGAATTGACATGGGTTTAAAATTGCAGTTTAGATCTGTTGAGCGAAACATAATTACCAAAGCAAACCCGCGAGGCACCCTATGTCGCAGATGCAGAATGACCGCAAAACTGATCGCCCCTGGCTGATCCGAACCTATGCTGGCCACTCCACTGCCGAGGCCTCGAATGCGCTCTACCGGGCGAATCTGGCCAAGGGGCAGACCGGGCTGTCGGTCGCATTTGATCTGCCCACCCAGACAGGATACGACAGTGACCATGTCCTGGCCCGTGGCGAAGTGGGCAAGGTGGGCGTTCCCGTTGGGCATCTGGGCGATATGCGCAGCCTGTTTGATCAGATCCCGCTCGACCAGATGAACACCTCGATGACCATCAATGCCACCGCGCCCTGGCTGCTCTCTCTCTATATTGCTGCCGCCGAAGAACAGGGCGCAGATATTTCCAAGCTACAAGGCACGGTGCAAAACGATCTGATCAAGGAATATCTGAGCCGCGGCACCTATATCTGCCCGCCTGCGCCCAGCCTCAAGATGATCGCGGATGTCGCCGAATACTGCTATACGCATGTGCCCAAGTGGAACCCGATGAACGTCTGTTCTTATCACCTGCAAGAGGCCGGTGCCACGCCAGAACAAGAGCTGGCCTTTGCCCTGGCCACAGCGCAAGCGGTGCTGGATGAATTGAAGCCCCGGATCGCGCCAGAGGATTTCCCGGCCATGGTGGGACGGATTTCATTCTTTGTGAATGCCGGCATCCGCTTTGTCACCGAGATGTGCAAAATGCGCGCCTTTGTCGATCTGTGGGATGAAATCTGCCGCGATCGCTATGGCGTCGAAGACCCCAAGTTCCGCCGCTTCCGCTATGGGGTGCAGGTGAACTCTCTAGGGCTGACGGAGCAGCAGCCGGAAAACAATGTCTATCGCATCCTGATCGAAATGCTAGCGGTGACCCTGTCGAAAAAGGCCCGCGCCCGGGCCGTGCAGTTGCCCGCCTGGAACGAAGCACTTGGCCTGCCTCGCCCCTGGGATCAGCAATGGTCGATGCGGATGCAGCAGATCCTGGCCTATGAAACCGATCTCTTGGAATATGAAGACCTGTTTGAAGGCAACCCGGCCGTCGACAGAAAGGTCCAAACGCTGAAAGACGATGCCCGTGCCGAGCTTGCCAACCTACAATCTATGGGCGGGGCGGTCGCCTCTATCGACTATATGAAATCACGGCTGGTAGATTCCAACGCCGAACGCCTGAACCGGATCGAGCGCAATGAAACCGTGGTGGTTGGGGTAAACAGCTGGACCGAGGGCGAACCATCGCCGCTGCAAACCGAAGACGGCGGCATCATGGTGGTGGACCCTGCGGTTGAGCAGGAACAGATCACGCGGCTGAACGCCTGGCGACAAGCCCGCGACGCTGGTGCCGTTGCAACCGCCCTCGCCGATCTGCGTGCCGCCGCGCGCGCAGGCGACAATATCATGCCCGCGTCGATTGCGGCGGCAAAGGCCGGTGTCACCACGGGCGAATGGGCCGAAGAAATGCGCCGAGTTCACGGCACCTATCGCGGCCCCACCGGGGTTTCAGGCTCGCCTTCAAACAAGACCGAAGGTCTGGATGACCTACGCGAGGCAGTCAACGCCGTCTCGGATCAGCTCGGCCGTCGGTTGAAATTCGTGGTTGGCAAACCCGGCCTTGACGGCCATTCCAATGGCGCCGAGCAAATCGCCTTTCGCGCCCGCGACTGCGGCATGGACATCACCTATGATGGCATCCGCATGACCCCCGAAGAACTGGTTGCCCAGGCCCAAGATGATGGCGCCCATGTGGTCGGGCTGTCGATCCTATCCGGCAGCCACATACCCCTGGTGGAAGACCTGATGCGACGTATGCGCGAAGCAAACCTTGGGCATATTCCCGTCGTGGTTGGCGGCATCATCCCCGACGATGATGCTGAAAAGCTGAGCCAGATGGGCGTGTCGCGCGTCTACACCCCCAAGGATTTTGAACTGAACACAATCATGGCGGATATTGTTCAACTCTCGCACCCCCCAAAGACGGCGTAATTCAGCTCTTTTTGCAAATACGACTAATTTATTTGAATATTACTCTGGTAATTGCAGTTATGCTTGGCGTTTAAAGAGTCCCGGACAACGAAATATGTCCGGCCTGCAAGCCTTGGAGTATCAAAATGAGCCCTGACCTTTCAAAAATGTCTCGTAAAGAATTGCTTGAGCTCAGAAAGGGCATTGATTATGCCCTGAAAGACGCCGAGCAACGCGAGCGCAAAGAAGCCATTAAGGCAGCCGAAGACGCCGCAGCCAAATATGGTTTCTCACTTGATGAAATCACCGGCCCCAATCGGGCCAGTGGCAAGAAGCAAAAAGCCGCTGCAAAATATCGTAACCCGCACAACCCAGACGAAACCTGGAGTGGCCGGGGTCGTAAACCACATTGGGTGCATTCCGCTATCTCCTCTGGTATGGATATCTCTGACCTGGAAATCTGAATCCGGACTGGAGAAAACAATGACCATTCATATCGGCGCCCAAAAGGGTGATATCGCTGAAACGGTGCTTATGCCGGGCGATCCCTATCGCGCCAAATGGGCCGCTGAGAACTTTCTGCACGAGGCCAAGCTGGTAAATGAAACCCGCGGAATGCTGGGTTACACAGGCAGTTGGAATGGGCATCGCGTCACAATCCAAGGGAGTGGCATGGGAATGCCCTCCCTTTCCATTTACGCTAATGAATTGATCCGCGATTTTGGTGCCAGAACACTTATTCGTATTGGATCCTGTGGTGGCATGCAGCCACAGGTGAAACTGCGCGATGTCATTCTGGCAATGACCGCCACCACCGTCGGATCCCCCTCGCAGAGCATTTTCAAAGAATTGAATTTTGCGCCAGCGGCGGATTGGTCGCTTTTGCACGCAGCGGTACAGGCCGCGCAATCGCGCAGCATCGGCACCCACGTGGGCGGTATTTATTCTTCTGATACCTTTTATGATGAACGCGCCGATCTGAATGAACAAATGATCCGGCACGGCATCCTTGGCGTCGAGATGGAAGCGGCTGAGCTCTATACGTTGGCGGCACGATATAAATGCCGCGCCCTGGCGGTCCTAACGGTTTCAGACCACCTGGGCACCGGTGAAGCGCTGCCTGCCGATCAGCGCGAGCGCAGTTTTGGCGATATGGTCGAAATCGCGCTGGAAGCCGCCTTCGCCTAACCCACCATGACAGGGCTGCCACCCCGCACGGGCCAGTATTGGACAGGATAAAAGGCGGCCCGCTTCAGGGTCGCCTTTTGCATTGCGTGCCCAGCATTACCTTCCGTGGCTTTGATCGTAGCCATTGCGCTGCGGGCTATGCCAGCCATCCAACGCGCCATCCTGGGGCGCAAAGACCTCTACCAGCAGCGGGTGACAGGTGGCAGTGTCGCTGGAATGCTGCGCTGCGCAGTCACCGCCTGGGCAGGCGCTCAGCGCTCCCAGCAGGGGGATTTCGGCAAAGAA
The DNA here is from genome assembly GCF_021228235.1 of Pseudophaeobacter flagellatus. GTDB lineage: Bacteria > Pseudomonadota > Alphaproteobacteria > Rhodobacterales > Rhodobacteraceae > Pseudophaeobacter > Pseudophaeobacter flagellatus. Next base: position 318,078 of record NZ_JAJQRG010000004.1, on the reverse strand, counting down.
CTCTAGGTGATCACCGGGGCGCACCGGGCTTTGCTTCATGAAGTACTGGCCAGTATCACGGGTAAATCCGGTGCACATGAAAACATTCAGCACGTCATGCACATAGGGTTCTGCCTCGGCCAGGCTCAGGCCTGTGTGATCGGCCAGGGCGCGGGTCAGGTTCGAATGGCAACAGTGATGATACTGGCTACCCGCCAATAGATTGCCAGTATAGGGATCGCAGCGGGTGCCAATGACATCATGCACCGAGCCGCCATAGGCATCGATGCCGTACCAGCCCAGCGTGTCCTCAACAATCGTGGCCATCGGGCGCAGATTGGGCAGGCTGGTCCACATCCGTTCACCGGTGGTGAGATGGGTGCCATGTAGCGCCCGCGTCTTGCCAGAATAAAACCGCTCTGTCAGGTCGGCACTGTTCCACAGGTTCAAATCGCCGACCTGCGCCCCCTCTACCGAAGAGATGCGAAAGAACTGGCCTGCCGGGACCTCAAAACACCCTGCATCACGTGGGGGAACCAACACCTCGGCAACCTTTGCCGCACCCGCCCGCGCCCGCCGATACAGCGCCAAATCCGGCTGCGGCAGGCTGTCATTTGGGTAGCAAATTACCGGTTTAACGGCGCGGCGCGCCGCAGCATCGGCGGGGCCCTGTCCCGGAGTATCAGCCATGGGGAAACCTCTTCTCTGTTTGCCCCAACTTGGCCCTGTTCCGGTGCGCTCTGCAAGCCGGATACGGCAGGTTCACCGCATTTTGGCGACACGATTGCGCCAGGCAAATGATCGCCGTTAGCGCCAGAGCCTATTCACCATGCGTGTTCCAGGGACGCAAAACCGGCGCCGCTTTTGCGCAACATGCCTTAATCGCGCGCCCGCCGACAGTGACGCGGGGCATCAAGACCGGGCTGAACCGCACCGCAATGACCACATACCCACTGCCCCTTGCTGCGCTGTTGCCGCCAACGGCAAGCCCGCGTGAGGCTAGTGGTCATGCGGCGATAGATGAAATAGCCAAACACGCCGGTTAGCAGAAGCAGGATCAAAATAGGCATAGCGCCCCATACCGCGCCCAGGCTGTTTGCTCAAACAAAAACCCCCGCACCGAGGGAGGACGCGAGGGTTTTGAAACAGCGTCTACCTGCAATCAGGCAGCGTCGTAATAGGGCACAAAACCATTGGCAGGCTGGTCAGTCTTTGCCTCAGGCAGCGGCTCTGGCGTATAATAGGCCCAAGCCTGATCCAAGGCGTCCAGCAGGGCGCGGGCTTTGGCGGTTTCGCGGATCTCTGGCAGGTAGTTTACGGTCTTCATCATCTCGGTCCTGAGTTGTTAAACCTCTCCCTGCGCTCACTATACGCCCAGACAGCAGGCGCTGCATCGGCCAATCTTGCAAACGCGCCATGCACTGTTTGCAGGGCCGATCTGGCCGCAATGAACAAAACCCCCGGACAGGCGCGCTGTCCGGGGGTGATTTCAAAACCTAAAAGGCTGATCCATGGCCTGGCACCGGATCAAACGGCGCGATCAACCATCATGTGTTTGATATGGGCAATTGCTGCGGCTGGATTCAGCCCCTTGGGGCAGGTCTTGGTGCAGTTCATGATGGTATGGCAGCGATACAGCTTGAAAGGGTCTTCCAACTGGTCAAGCCGCTCTGGCGTGGCCTCGTCGCGGCTGTCGATGATCCAGCGATAGGCATGCAGCAACGCAGCTGGCCCGAGGTATTTGTCGCCGTTCCACCAGTAGCTGGGACAGGAGGTCGAGCAGCTGGCGCACATCACGCATTCATAAAGGCCGTCCAGTTTCTTACGGTCCTCGATCGACTGGCGCCACTCTTTTGCCGGGGCATTGGTCTTGGTTTCCAGCCAGGGCATAATTGACGCATGCTGAGCATAAAAATGCGTCAGATCCGGGATCAGATCCTTCACCACCGGCATATGCGGCAGCGGGTAGATCTTGACGTCGCCCTTGACCTCATCCAATCCGTAGATACAGGCCAGGGTGTTGATACCATCGACGTTCATCGCGCAGGAGCCGCAGATGCCTTCGCGGCAGGACCGGCGGAAGGTCAGCGTCGGATCAATCTCGTTTTTGATCTTGATCAGCGCGTCCAGGATCATCGGACCACATTTGTCCATGTCGAGGAAATAGGTATCAACCTGGGGGGTCTTGCCGTCGTCCGGGTTCCAGCGATAGATCTTAAACTTGCGCACATTTTTCGCGCCGGTCGGCTTGGGCCACGTCTTCCCCGTGGTGATCTTGGAATTTTTCGGAAGTGCGAATTCGACCATAGATCGTTCTCCTTGCTTAGCTGCCTGCCACACAAGAGGCCAAGGCCCCCCGCTGACAGGAGATCGGGTGGAACGGCTGGGCGCTTAGGCCCCTCCGATACTCAATAAGTGCCGCAATGGCGGCATATGTCTGTGATGGCTGGGGGCTATGACAGATCATCTGGCCCCCGGCGCGGCATTGGCGCATCTTGCGCAACCGCTTTCAAATAGCTGGCATCTTTTGGAAACAGCGCCTCTAGCTGCGCCAGCAGCGCCGTGTCGCGGGCCGCCAGATGCAACAGCCCCTGATATTCGGCATCGTCGCGCATCTGCTGCCAGCGGTTCCCCACCTGCAAATCCGCGGCAGCGCTGGCCTGTTTTTGGAACGAAGAGCCTCCGCCATAGGATTGAACCGCGCCCAGACTGTTGTCCTGCGCCTCAAGCCCGAGACCCTGCAACAGACCAACACGATAGTCGGCCTCACCGACCCAGCGGTCATAGCAGATCGCCACCAGATCCAGATCTCGCGCCTGGCGCACCAGTGCCAACAGCCGGATATAATTGTCCATCGCCCGCAGAACGATCGCATTGCGCCGCACCAAGGTATAGCCAGCATTGGCCTGCATCTTTTTCAGCAAAGAGGCCGACCAATTCAGAAAGCTGCGATAGATCAGCAGATTATGGCTAAACAAGGCCTCATCAAAACGGCCAGATACCTGCCGGTTGATATCAAATTCAGCCGGGCTGGTGTCCTCATATGAGACCAGAAATAGCGCGCCATCGCCAGCATCCTGCGCGACCGAGGCCATGTTGCGATTGGCCTTGCGCTGCGACGCATGGACACCATTCACCGCTATCCCGCGCGCATTTTGCAACGGGTCACTGCCCGGCTTGCAGTTATTCAGAAACACGGAACGCCGATTTGGCGCATTGCGTTGCAGCCAGGACAGGATCGCGTGATTGCCCGACCGCCGCATACCAAAGACCCGCAGGCTCAGCCCCGGGGTGAACCCCAACGCCTGCCATTCTTGTGGCAAATCCTGTCCGTGAGAGGTGGCCATCAACAGCCCCCTTCCCGCCCAAAAGAGGCAACGCCCCCTGTGCTTTGCGTCACGCGGCCCAACTCAGTAATCCTCTACCAAAGAGGACCGGATGGTTGACCCATCCGAGAGATAGGCCAATGCACGCCGCTGTTCATCCTGAGAAAGGGTTTCCCACAGGGTCGCATCCCCAGGCATCAATGCGTAATCCGACGGAAGGGGCACCGGAGAGACCTCATACTCTGTACAGGCCGACAGCAGCAGAGCCGCAAGGCCCAGTGCCAGTAGCTTGATATCCCGGTGCCCTGCCATATCAGAAGGTCCGCGCTTTTGGTGCGATTTTGGCCAGGCTGATACCGCCTTCGTCTTCGGTGGTCAGACGGTCCAGGATGACCGGACGATAGGTCAGGTCCACCTTTTCACCCTCAACCCGGCTGACCGTATGCACGCGCCAGTTTTCATCATCGCGGGTGCTGTAGTCTTCATGGGCATGGGCACCGCGGCTTTCGCGGCGGGCTTCGGCACCGTGAATGGTGGCCAGGGCGTTGGGCATCAGGTTCGCCAGTTCCAGCGTTTCCATCAGATCCGAGTTCCACACCAGCGAACGATCGGTGACCTTGAGGTCACCCATCTTGCCCGCAATAGTGGTCATCTTCTCGACGCCCTCTTTTAGCGATTTATCGGTCCGGAACACCGCTGCATCCGACTGCATGGTGCGCTGCATTTCCAGACGCAGATCCGCCGTGGCGATGCCGCCATTGGCGTTGCGCAGCCCGTCAAAGCGATCGAAGGCCTTGTCGACCGAGGCCTGATTCAGCGTCGAATTAGGCGCTTCCGCGTCAACGGTTTTACCGGCCCGGATGGCAGCAGCCCGACCAAAGACCACAAGGTCGATCAGCGAGTTGGAGCCCAGACGGTTGGCCCCATGCACCGAGGCACAGCCCGCTTCGCCCACGGCCATCAGGCCAGGGACAACGGCGGTTGGGTTGTCAGTGGTCGGGTTCAGCACTTCGCCCCAATAGTTCGTCGGAATGCCGCCCATGTTGTAATGCACCGTTGGCAGAACCGGGATCGGTTCCTTGGTGACGTCAACACCGGCAAAGATCTTGGCGCTTTCCGAAATACCCGGCAGACGTTCTGCCAGGGCTTCGGGCGGTAGATGGCTGAGGTTCAGGTGAATGTGATCACCATGTTCGCCGACGCCGCGACCCTCGCGGATTTCCATGGTCATCGAACGTGACACGTAATCGCGTGGCGCCAGGTCTTTGTACTGGGGCGCGTAGCGCTCCATGAAGCGTTCGCCTTCGGAGTTGGTCAGATAGCCGCCTTCGCCGCGCGCGCCCTCGGTGATCAGACAGCCAGAGCCGTAGATGCCGGTGGGGTGGAACTGGACAAATTCCATATCCTGCAACGCCAGACCAGCCCGCGCCACCATGCCGCCACCGTCGCCAGTGCAGGTATGGGCCGAGGTGGCCGAGAAAAAGGCACGACCATAACCACCTGTAGCCAGCACAACCATCTTGGCGTTGAAGACATGCATGGTGCCGTCGTCCAGCTTCCAGCAGACAACACCCTGGCATTCGCCTTCGTCCGACATGATCAGGTCGATGGCAAAATATTCGATGTAGAATTCAGCGTTGTTCTTCAGCGACTGGCCATAAAGCGTGTGAAGAATGGCGTGACCGGTGCGGTCAGCTGCGGCACAGGTCCGCTGCACCGGGGGGCCTTCGCCAAATTCGGTGGTATGGCCACCAAAGGGGCGCTGGTAGATCTTGCCTTCTTCGGTGCGGCTGAAGGGCACGCCGTAGTGCTCCAGCTCATAGACCGCCTTGGGCGCTTCACGAGCGAGGTATTCCATCGCATCCGTGTCGCCCAGCCAGTCAGAGCCCTTGACGGTGTCATACATGTGCCACTGCCAGTTATCGGGGCCCATGTTCGACAGCGAGGCAGCAATGCCGCCCTGTGCCGCAACCGTATGGGACCGGGTGGGGAACACCTTGGTCACGCAGGCGGTACGCAGCCCCTGTTCCGCCATGCCAAGCGTCGCGCGCAGACCGGCACCGCCGGCACCCACGACCACGACGTCATAGTCATGCGTCTCGTATTCGTATGCAGCCATATTTATTGTCCCTTACAGCGCGATCTTGCCCAGGGCGAACAGCCCGGTGGCGATTGTGGCATAGCTCAGGCCGATCACAAACATGATCAGCGCCTTGCGCACTGAGCCGCGCGCATAGTCTTCGATCATAATCTGCGCGCCCTTATTAAAGTGCATCACACCTGCATAAAGCGTGAGCCCCGTCAGAATGGCTGGAAAGGGCCGCGAAAATGTCGCCAGCACCTCTTCCTGCGTGCCACCAATGGCAGAGCCAACGACATAGAGAAAAGTGGGGACCAAAAAGGCCAGCGCCACGGCGCTTACCTGCATGTACCAGTGATGCTGGGTTCCGGTGCCAGCGGCCCCTTTGCCCTCGGCGCGTTTACGAGCGGTCAAATAACGCATGTTTGCCTCCTTAAACCACAAGCACGGTAATAATGGTGAGGATGACGGAACCGATCATCATGCCCCAGCCCAGTTTTTCGGCTGTCTCGATGTCCAGCCCGTGACCGGCATCAAAATAGAGATGACGCAGACCGGCAAGAAAGTGATACCAGACGCCCAGTGTCGACAACACCAGAACGATATCGCCGAACCAAGAGGTCATCACCCCGTTGGCAGTGGCAAAGTAGGCAGGCGAGGTCGCCGCCGCGAGGAGCCACCAGACAATCAACAGCACCGAGACGATAAGCGCATTGCCCGTGATCCGTGTCAGGATCGAGGACATAGAGGTCATCTGCGGGCGATAGATCGACAAATGTGGCGAAAGCGGGCGATTGCCCCGATTTACATCGGCCATGTTGGCTCCTTTCCAGTTAGCTGAAGCCGTTTTAGCGGTTTTTTACGTCCTGTCACCCGAACAGCGGGTAAATTTCTGCGGTAATTTGACCAGATTTGCAAAAAAACGCATTTCGTGATCACAGGCTGCAGCCCAGTGATCACAAAAATGTCTTACTAAAAATCTTTTGCAGAATCAGCCCCCTTTGTGCGTTTTTTGCAAACCCACCTCAGTTGGCCAATTCTCACCCCCCTGCGCCGATCCCTGCGCGCCGCTTGGCGCGGGCCCCGACGCAGGCGGTATATCGGGGTGATGCCCGGCTGTTTTGCGCGCGACCTCGCGCACCAGCTTGCGGCGAATTTTGTCCGGATAGTCGGCAAATCCGCGGGCAGTTTCGACAAAGGCACCATCGCCCCGGATTACATGTTCGTAGAAATATGCGGTCAGATTCGGCGCGCTTTGCTCGATTGCGATAGCATTGACGGTGACCCCTGCCGCGCGCAGCATCGGTTTCAGGGTTGCCGGTTCCAAACCCTCGTTTGACGGTCCATCGCCAGACAGGTCTATCACCCGTCGGCTGCAATCCGGTGCCTGGGTAAACTGGTTCAGCCCCAGCAACAGAGCCTCGCCCAACGCGGTGGAAAAGTTGCGCCAGGGGCGCGGTGCTGCCTCGATCGCCTGGGCCAGGGCTTCGACATCGTCAAAACTGCCAATCGTGGTCCAGGGAATAGACACTTCCTGCCGCGCCCGCCCGGACCACTGGATCAGGCTCACCTGCGCCTTGGCGGTCACCAGCGCCTCGGACACCACACCATCGCGCAGCCCCGCCGCAAGACCATCCATCTGGATGCGGTATTCAGTGGCATCCACCGAGCCGGACACATCCACAGCCAGCACCAGCGCGAGATCGCAGGCCCGCGCCGGCAACGGCAGCAACGCCGCCACCGCCAGAAACAGGCGGGCTGCTGGCAACAGATGGGTGGTGATCCTCATGCCAGCAAGCCTAGGATGTCCTGCCCGCTGCGTCATCCCCGCGCCGGACAGGACACAGCGTTTTGAAGATGGCCGCTATTGCGGCATCAAGGCCCAGTAATCCAGATCCAGCAGCACCTCTGGCAGGTATTTACCATCCTCGCCCTTCAGCACAAAGGGATCACTGCCCGAGGTGGCGACCAGCCGCAGCCGAATGGCACCAACGCCGGGGGCATCGGTATCGGCCTTGTCCAGCACCTCGGACCAGGCCCGGATGGTGGTGCCGGACAGGCAGGGGTTGGCATGGGCGCCACCGTTGAGGCCCACGATCATCTGCGCATTGGCCAGACCATTGAACGACAGGGCCCGCGCCATCGAAATCACATGACCGCCATAGATTAGCCGGGTGCCATCGGGGCGGGCGGTGGTGTCAAAATGCACCTTGGCAGTGTTCTGCCACAGACGGGTGGCCAGCATATGCTCGGCCTCCTCAACGGTGACACCATCCACGTGGTTGATGGTCTCGCCAACCGCGTAGTCGCCCCAGCGATGGGCCTCACCAGCCAGATCAAAGTCATAGGTGCTGAAATCCAGCCCTGCAGGCACCACCAGTTGATCGGCGGGAATGACCTTTGCCAGATCCGGCAGCACGGTTTCGGGGGCTGGTGCCTCCAGGTTACCTTTGCGTACCATCACCCAGCGGACATATTCCATCACGGTCTCGTCGCGCTGGTTCAGGCCACGCGTGCGCACATAGACCACCCCGGATTTTCCGTTGGAGTTCTGTTTGACGCCAATCACTTCGCTGGTCGACCGCAGGGTGTCGCCCTCATAGACAGGCAACAACCAGCGCCCCTCGGCGTAGCCCAGATTGGCCACCGCGTTCAGCGAAATATCAGGTACCGTCTTGCCAAAGACGATGTGAAAGGCCGCCAGATCATCCAGCGGCGCCTGAGGCAGACCAGAGCAGCGGGCAAATTCATCCGAAGAATATAGCGCATGGCGCGCCGGATACAGCGCGTGATACAGCGCCCGCTCTCCGCCGGAAACGGTGCGCGGCACCGCATGGGCGATCACATCGCCCAGGGCATAGTCTTCAAAGAATCTGCCTGGATTTGTTTTTGCCGCTCTGGTCTTGGTCATCAGTGTTCTCCCAGTTTTGTCTTGGGGGTATAGGTGCCATCCACCTCTTTCACCACCGACTGACCGCAGCGCATGATGCCTTTGACAGGATCAAAGGTCTGGGTGGGGCTGCCATAGAGCGCCCAGCCCTTGTTCAGCGCATCGGTCACCTTGTGACAAAAGGCAGAGGTGTCGTCTTCACTCAAAAATCGGTAGAGTTTCATATCTCAGCCCCCCGGAAAGGGGGAGGGGCCGACCATCCCGTGCACATAGCCAATCACCACCAGTAGCACGACAGAGGCCACCAGGAACATCGCGTCCTTGGCAATGCTGCCTTTGGGGTTGGGGGTCCAGTTGGGCTCTGCCCGGTTGATCACAGCCATTTCGGCCAGCGCCCAGGCCAGCAGGCCACCAAACAGCACAAAGGACGCCGGATCCCAGTTGACCAGCAGGTGGGCAACCGCCCAGAGTGCAAAGCCGGTCAGCATCGGGTGGCGCATCTTGTAGAAGATCGCGCCCTTGCTGGGGCCGGGGCTGGTGAAATAAAGCGCAATCAGCATCAACAGATTGTTGATGTGCTGCAAGAACGGCGGGAACAGCGCCAGATCGTAACTCTCGGCGGAACGATAGCCCAGAACCATCAGCACGATGCTGGCTACCAGGGCAACGGCGACAAGACCCTTGCCCTTGTTGCCCATTGGTTCACGGATGCCGGGGGCCAGGCGCTTGAACAGATGCGCCACCCACCACAGCAGGATGCCTAGGACCAGAAGTGTCATGTCAGTCTCCAAATAGATGTTAATTAAGTTAACACCTAGGCGGAAAACGCAGCGATTGCATCCGCTTTTGCAAGAATTTCTCGTGCTGTCGCAACATGCAGATTTTCGACGATCTTGCCGTCAACCACCGCGACCCCCTGCCCCGAGGCTTCGACCGCGTCGAAGGCTTCGATCTGGCGGCGGGCCAGGTCAATTTCATCCGCACTGGGGGCAAAGGCATCATTGGCAACGTCAACCTGGGCCGGGTGGATCAGGGTTTTGCCATCAAAGCCCATATCGCGCCCCTGGGTACATTCGGCCAACAGGCCATCGTTGTCCTTAAAGGCATTATAGACGCCATCGACAATCACCAGCCCCTCAGCCTTGGCCGCCAGCAGGCACAGACCAAGCCCCGCCATCATCGGCAGGCGATCCGCCCGGAACCGGGTCTGCAACTCCTTGGCCAAATCATTGGTGCCCATGACCATGCCCTGCAATTTGGGGTGGGCGGCGATCGCGGCGGCGTTCAATATTCCGCGCGGTGTCTCCATCATGGCCCAGAGCGGTTTATCCCCGGTCAGCGCCGCCAGCGCATCCAGATCCGCCGGGCTCGAGACCTTGGGCAGCAGGACCGCATCGCAGTCCATCGCGGCAGCGGCGCGGGCGTCAGCCTCGCCCCAGGGCGTGTCAAACCCGTTGATCCGCACGATCTTCATCCGGGCGCCATAGCCGCCTTCCTGCAGTGCCGCGCTCAGCGTGTCGCGCGCATTGTCCTTTTCCTCAACCGAGACCGCGTCCTCAAGATCAAAGATCACAGCATCCACCGGCAGAGTTTTGGCCTTTTCCAGCGCACGCGGCTTGGAACCGGGAATGTAGAGTACCGAACGATAAGGGCGAATACGCGGGTCCATCAGAAAGTCTCCAGGTTATTTTGTTGCGCAAACGGCTATAGATTCGGATCATTACTTTCAAGTGCGATCACGCCGCATTGCAGAAAAATCGCAGGTGCCCCTGGGTAACACGCCTGCGCATAACAATAATATCCTACCCTTTATTCTTCGACAGGACTGGCACGGCAGATTAACCATTTCTCAAAGTGTCCTTGGCAAACTTTCCTTATCGCAACGACCTTCAGGTCGGGGATCTCATCCGGTTCAAAGCCTTATTTTCAAAGGCCACAGCCATTCCAAGATCATCCCCCGCGTGGGCAGAAGCCCGCTTTCGCAGAAACTGGGCCAAAGGCCCGCATAACGATTACGTCAATGGAAAACGGCCCCAGATCTGATGGGTACGCAGAGAGGTCAAGTGACCCCTCTCTCTCGGCTCGGGCATTCCGCATAGGGTAAAACCCAAGGAGAAGACGATGTTTAAAACTGTACTTGGCCTGTCTGTACTGGGCTTTACCTTCGGCCTGATGACCGCCGCCCCCGTTGCCGCCCAGACCCGCAACTGTGCCCCCCGCAAGGTTGTTATTGAACGCCTGGCAGAAAAATATGGCGAGAGCCGTCAGGCCATCGGTATTGGTCAGCAGGGCATGGTCATGGAAACCTTTGCCTCGGCCGAAAGCGGCAGCTGGACAATCACCGTCACCATGCCCACCGGCATGACCTGCCTGATGGCTTCGGGCCAGTCCTTTGAGGCCCTGGCAGAAGCTATCCCAACGGTTGATAACGACGCCTGACACTGTCCTTCGCCCGCCCCCCACAAGGCCCAAAGGCGTCGGTCTTTGGCCTGACATTCGCGCAGAAATGGCGCCTGCCTGTCACAAGGTGGGCGCTTTGCGTTGTTATGCTACGACAGCAGCTGCCTGCGCCATGTCAGCAGTCAAGCCCCGAAAACCTCCGCAAAAGCGACACTCTGGCAGTGAAATACGAAAAACATTCCTGCCCGATGCTGTAAACGCCAATCCGCAAAACCGCCTTATTTGCAAGCCTTTCAGCCCCCTTTCCACCCCGGCACCGCCCCGCCTACGCATCATGCCGCAGCGCAGAAGCCTTGCGCGAGCGCGCCTGAGGGCGTAGGCATCCCCCAAATTTCAACCGGACCGGAGAGAAATCCCCATGGCCAGACCCAAGATCGCGCTTATCGGCGCAGGCAACATCGGCGGCACGCTCGCCCATCTCGCAGCCATCAAAGAGCTTGGCGACGTCGTTCTTTTTGACATCGCTGACGGCCTTCCCCAAGGCAAAGCGCTCGACATCGCCCAATCCGGCCCTGTTGAGAAAATCGACGCAGCCATGTCTGGCTCCAGCGATTATTCCGCCATTGCCGGCGCCGATGTCTGCATCGTCACCGCTGGTGTCGCCCGCAAACCCGGCATGAGCCGGGATGACCTGCTGGGCATCAACCTGAAAGTGATGAAATCCGTTGGCGAAGGCATCGCGGCCCATGCGCCCAACGCCTTTGTCATCTGCATCACCAACCCGCTGGACGCGATGGTCTGGGCGCTGCAGAAATTCTCTGGCCTGCCCACCAACAAGGTCTGCGGCATGGCGGGCGTTCTGGATTCCGCACGCTTCCGCCACTTCCTGGCCGAAGAATTCAACGTTTCCATGCGCGACGTCACCGCCTTTGTACTGGGTGGCCACGGCGACACCATGGTACCTTCGGTGCGCTATTCCACCGTTGGCGGCATCCCCCTGCCCGATCTGATCGACATGGGCTGGACCACCCAGGAAAAACTGGATGCAATGGTTCAGCGCACCCGTGATGGCGGCGCCGAAATCGTTGGCCTGCTGAAAACCGGCTCTGCCTTCTATGCGCCTGCCGCCTCGGCGATCGAGATGGCCGAAGCCTATCTGAAAGACCAAAAGCGCGTTCTGCCCTGCGCCGCCTATTGTGACGGTGACCTTGGCGTCAAGGACATGTATGTCGGCGTACCCACCGTGATCGGCGCCGGCGGTATCGAACGCGTCGTCAACATCAAGCTCAACAAAAACGAGCAAGAGATGTTCGACACTTCGGTCAAAGCAGTTCAAGGCTTGGTTGACGCCTGCAAAGGCATCGACGGCTCGCTCGCCTAAGTCGAACAACAGGGCTGATCTGTTCTACCAAACAGGCCAGTGCAACAAGATCCCAATGCACGCTCCTACCTCGGAGCGTGCATTTTTTCCGGCCGCCTGGTTTGCCATCACCTGCGATCTGCTCCAAGCAAATCTGCGAATTTCAGTGCCCGTAGGCCCGCCAGCGGCCAGTGTCGCGCCGCATTTGCGGATAAGTCACTTTGTCGCCTTTTTCCGATCATCACGAATCAAACAAATTGAGCTACTGAATGTTTGTGATCACACGCTGGAAAGCTGTGATCACAAAACTCGAAAATCTTCATCATTTCCCCGTAAGCCTTCAAAAAAGCCTTTAAAGATTCGCCATATGACGGCGTTATGACAAAGATAATTGAAGCCAGACGGGACAGTTTCTCATGAACATCCACGAATATCAGGCCAAGGCCCTTCTTCGCAGCTACGGAGCGCCGGTTTCCGACGGGCGCATCGTCTTGAAGGCCGACGAAGCCAAATCCGCCGCAGGGGAGCTTGACGGCCCGCTGTGGGTGGTCAAGGCACAGATCCATGCCGGCGGTCGCGGCAAAGGCACCTTCAAAGAAGCCGGGGCCGGCGAAAAGGGCGGTGTCCGCCTGACCAAATCGGTTGAAGAGGCCGCCGAGGAAGCCAAGAAAATGCTGGGCCGCACCCTGGTCACGCATCAGACCGGCCCCGCGGGCAAGCAGGTCAACCGCATCTACATCGAAGCGGGCTCGGGCATTCAGACCGAATTGTACCTAGCGCTTCTGGTTGATCGCCAGACCTCGCGCATCTCGTTTGTCTGCTCCACCGAGGGTGGCATGGACATCGAAGAGGTTGCAGCGGCAACTCCTGAGAAAATCCTGTCTTTCAGCGTTGATCCGGCCACCGGCTATCAGGCGTTCCACGGCCGTCGCATCGCCTTCTCGCTGGGCCTTGAAGGCCAGCAGATCAAGCAGTGCGTCAAACTGATGGGGCAGCTGTATCAAGCCTTTGTCGACAAAGACATGGAGATGTTGGAAATCAACCCGCTGATCGTGTCCGACACCGGTGATCTGAAAGTGCTCGACGCCAAGGTCAGCTTTGATGGCAACGCCATGTACCGCCACGCCGATGTGGCCGAACTGCGCGACACCACCGAAGAGGACCCCAAAGAGCTGGAAGCATCCAAGTATGACCTGAACTACATCGCGCTCGACGGTGAGATCGGCTGCATGGTCAACGGTGCGGGTCTGGCGATGGCCACCATGGACATCATCAAGCTGTACGGCGCTGAGCCTGCAAACTTCCTCGACGTGGGTGGCGGTGCTACCAAAGAGAAAGTCACCGAGGCCTTTAAGATCATCACCTCGGACCCACAGGTCAAAGGCATCCTGGTCAACATCTTTGGCGGCATCATGCGCTGCGATGTGATCGCCGAGGGCGTTGTTGCTGCGGTGAAAGAAGTGGGCCTGAAGGTTCCGCTCGTTGTGCGCCTTGAGGGCACCAATGTGGAAGCCGGTAAAGAGATCATCAACACCTCCGGTCTTGACGTGATCGCAGCCGACAACCTGTCTGACGGCGCCGAAAAGATCGTAAAAGCGGTTAAGGGGTAACGTCGATGCGGTTCGGTCCTTTCTCCGCAATTTGCTGTTGTTTGGTGACGACGGCTTGCTCCTCTGACTACTCTGCTGGGAACACTCAGCAAGTAGTGGTTCCAACGCCTGTTGGCCAATCTGAGCAAGTCGCATACAATACCGGAACAGCTCAGGTTGCAGAAGGACAATACGATGCCGCAACTGACACCTTCATTGCCGCTCAAACTCACTCTTCTGTAGTGCCTGTTTCGGTTGCAGAGCCACGGCCAGCTGCAGCGCTGGCGCCTTCAACTCCGCAACCCGCTCCAGCTGCGACCGCCTCTTCTGCTCCTATGTATGGATCAGGAATTGTAAGTGATATGCACAATATCTCTGCATTCTGCCTGAACTATATAGAAACGGATCAGAAAGTCGGCTCGTTGCTGGGTGCGGGCTTTACTGCAAAAGGTAGTAAGTACAAGAAGTCCTACAACGCTTCGATCATCGGCGGCACCAAGCCCGTCATAACTGTCGAGCCACGCCAGACGCGTTCCGGGGCTTCGTGCTCCGCTCAATTCGGGATCATCGGTCGAAATGACGGATACTCCCTCATTGATGAAGCCAGACGCAACACTCTGGCACGCGGTTATAGTACCGTCGCGCTTCAAACCAGCAAAGGGACCGCAACCGCCTACCAGAGGGGCAATACAGTCCTTCGGATCGGCGGCAGAGTGTCCTCTGGTTACGGCTCTTATTCAACATTTGTGTACTTCGAGCGCCAAAACTGAGCGCTCAGGTGAAAAACCATCAATAGGAGACTCCTAAAATGGCAGTCCTCATCGACGAAAACACCAAAGTCATCTGTCAGGGCTTTACCGGCTCGCAGGGCACCTTCCACTCTGAACAGGCCATTGCCTATGGCACCAAAATGGTTGGCGGCGTCACCCCAGGCAAGGGTGGTCAGACCCACCTGAACCTGCCGGTCTTTAACTCCGTGCACGAAGCCAAGCACGTGACTGAAGCAAACGCCTCTGTCATCTACGTGCCGCCCCCCTTTGCTGCCGATTCGATCCTCGAGGCGATCGACGCCGAGATGGAACTGATCGTCTGCATCACCGAAGGCATCCCGGTGCTGGACATGATGCGGGTGCAGCGCGCGCTGGAAGGCTCTAAATCGCGCCTGATCGGCCCCAACTGCCCCGGCGTGATCACGCCTGACGCTTGCAAAATCGGCATCATGCCCGGCCATATCCACAAACGTGGCTCTGTGGGTGTTGTATCGCGTTCCGGCACCCTTACCTATGAGGCCGTGAAACAGACTTCTGACATTGGTTTGGGCCAGTCTTCGGCCGTGGGCATTGGTGGCGACCCCATCAAAGGCACCGAACATATCGACGTGCTGGACCTGTTCCTCGACGATGATGAAACACAGTCGATCATCATGATTGGTGAAATCGGTGGTTCCGCTGAAGAAGAAGCCGCTGAATTCCTCGCCGAGCAGAAGAAAAAAGGCCGCTGGAAGCCCGTAGCTGGCTTCATCGCTGGCCGTACGGCCCCTCCCGGTCGTCGCATGGGCCACGCGGGCGCGATTGTTGCCGGTGGCAAAGGTGGTGCCGAGGACAAGATCGAAGCCATGCGCTCTGCTGGTATCGTTGTTGCCGAAAGTCCCGCAGGCCTTGGCGAAGCCGTGCTGAAGGCGATCAAAGGCTAAAGATCCTTTGGGGCGGCCTTGGTCGCCCCGAACTCCCTACCCGGATATGGCAGGTCACATGACACAGAATTTCCGATACCCGAGCCAGGCCGCAACAGGCACCGCACGTGATTGCGTTGATTGCCTTTGCTCCGCCTTGCGCGCCGTAAGTATTGCGAAACACATCCGCAATATACCCGTCCGCGACCCCCTTTCGCACGACACCGCTTGTCCCTTTTGATTTTCAGTCTCTGATCCTCTGCAGTGAGCACATCCATGACAGATAATTCGCCCAACGACCTGTTCCACGCCTCCTCCTTCATGCAGGGGCACAATGCCGAGTATCTTGAGCAGCTCTATGCGCAATATGCCAAAGACCCCAATGCGGTGGATGCCGCCTGGGCAGAGTTCTTCCGCCAGATGGGCGATGCAGAACCAGATGTGACGGCAGAGGCGGCTGGCCCCTCTTGGGCGCGCCCCGACTGGCCGCCCGCCCCCACTGATGACCTTACGGCGGCGCTGACAGGTGAATGGCCTGCGCCCGTCGAAGCCAAGGCCGCTGGCAAAAAGATCGTGGAAAAGGCCGCCAAGGTTGGCGTTGAGGTTTCGGATGAGCAGGTGCAGCGCGCCGTGCTGGATTCGATCCGCGCCCTGATGCTGATCCGCGCCTACCGGATCCGTGGTCACCTGGCCGCTGACCTTGATCCTCTGGCCATGCGTTCCGATGCGCCGCATCCCGAACTGGACCCGCAAAGCTATGGCTTTATGGAAGCGGACATGGATCGCCCGATCTTTATCGACAATGTGCTGGGGCTCCAGGTCGCCAGCATGCGCCAGATCGTCGACATCGTCAAACGCACCTATTGCGGCACCTTTGCGCTGCAATACATGCATATTTCTGACCCGGCGCAATCCGCCTGGCTGAAAGAACGCATCGAGGGCTACGACAAGGAAATCACCTTCACCCGCGAAGGCCGTAAGGCGATCCTCAACAAAATGGTTGAAGCCGAGGGTTTTGAAAAATTCCTGCACGTCAAATACATGGGCACCAAACGCTTTGGTCTGGATGGTGGCGAGAGCCTGATCCCAGCGATGGAGCAGATCATCAAACGCGGTGGCAACCTTGGAGTCGAAGAAATCGTCATCGGCATGCCGCACCGGGGCCGTCTGTCGGTTCTGGCGAATGTGATGCAAAAACCCTATCGCGCTATCTTCAACGAATTTCAGGGCGGCAGCTTCAAACCCGAAGACGTCGATGGCTCGGGCGATGTGAAATATCACCTTGGGGCCTCTTCCGACCGTGAATTCGACGGCAACACTGTCCACCTCAGCCTGACCGCAAACCCTTCGCACCTGGAGGCGGTGAACCCGGTTGTCCTGGGCAAGGTCCGCGCCAAGCAGGATCAAAAAAACGACGATGCGCGCACCAAAGTGCTGCCGATCCTGCTGCACGGCGATGCGGCCTTTGCCGGCCAGGGTGTTGTGGCGGAATGTTTTGCGCTGTCTGGCCTCAAGGGTCACAAGACTGGCGGCACCATGCATATCGTGGTGAACAACCAGATCGGTTTCACCACCGCGCCGCATTTCTCGCGCTCCTCACCCTATCCCACCGACAACGCGCTGGTTGTTGAGGCCCCGATCTTCCACGTCAATGGCGACGATCCAGAGGCCGTAGTCCATGCCGCGAAGGTGGCCACCGAGTTCCGCCAGAAATTTGGCAAGGACGTGGTGCTGGATATCTTCTGCTACCGCCGCTTTGGTCACAACGAGGGCGACGAGCCCATGTTCACCAACCCGCTGATGTACAAGAAGATCAAGGGCCACAAGACCACGCTCAGCCTCTATACTGAACGTCTGGTCAAGGATGGGCTGATCCCCGAGGGCGAGATCGAGGACATGAAGGCCTCTTTCCAGGCGCATCTGAACGAAGAGTTCGAGATCGGCAAGGACTACAAACCCAACAAGGCCGACTGGCTGGATGGGCGCTGGTCGCAT
Organism: Pseudophaeobacter flagellatus; assembly: GCF_021228235.1. GTDB lineage: Bacteria > Pseudomonadota > Alphaproteobacteria > Rhodobacterales > Rhodobacteraceae > Pseudophaeobacter > Pseudophaeobacter flagellatus. Next base: position 300,787 of record NZ_JAJQRG010000004.1, on the reverse strand, counting down.
CTGGACAAAAAAGACGAGGACTATCAGCGCGGTCGCACCGCGATCCCACCGGAAACCATGGCCGAAATCGGCAAGAGCCTGGCCTCGGTCCCCGAAGGATTTCCGATGCATAAAACCGTCGGGCGCTTTCTTGCTGCCCGTGGCAAGATGTTTGAAACCGGGGCCGGCATTGACTGGGCCACCGGCGAAGCACTGGCCTTTGGCTCTTTGCTGACCGAAGGTTACCCGGTTCGCCTGTCCGGCCAGGATGCCACCCGCGGCACCTTCTCGCAGCGTCATTCAGGCATCATCAACCAAGACACCGAAGAGCGCTATTTCCCGCTCAACAATATCCGCGAAGGCCAGTCGCAATACGATGTGATCGACTCCGCCCTGTCGGAATATGCGGTTCTGGGCTTTGAATATGGCTACTCCCTCGCCGAACCCAACGCGCTGACCCTGTGGGAAGCCCAGTTTGGCGATTTTGCCAATGGCGCCCAGATCATGTTCGACCAGTTCATCTCCTCAGGCGAAAGCAAATGGCTGCGGATGTCCGGCCTGGTCTGCCTGATGCCCCACGGCTTTGAGGGCCAGGGGCCTGAGCACTCATCGGCCCGTCTGGAACGGTTTCTGCAGATGTGCGGTCAGGACAACTGGATTGTCGCCAACTGTACCACCCCGGCAAACTACTTCCATATTCTGCGCCGCCAGTTGCACCGCTCCTTCCGCAAGCCGCTGATGCTGATGACGCCAAAATCGCTACTGCGCCACAAGCTGGCCGTCAGCAAGGCCGAGGAATTCACCACTGGCTCCAGCTTCCACCGGGTTCTGTGGGATGATGCCCAGCACGGCAATTCCGAAACAACGCTGGTCAAGGATGACAAGATCAAGCGCGTGGTCATGTGCTCGGGCAAGGTCTACTATGACCTGCTGGAAGAACGCGATGCCCGTGGCATTGATGACGTCTACCTGATGCGCATCGAGCAGTTTTACCCCTTCCCGGCGATCTCGCTGGTCAAGGAACTGGAGCGCTTCAAAGGTGCCGAAATGGTCTGGTGCCAGGAAGAGCCCAAGAACCAGGGCGCCTGGACATTTATCGAGCCCAATATCGAATGGGTGCTCAGCCGGATCAAGGCCAAGCACACCCGGCCCGCTTACGTCGGCCGTGCCACCTCGGCGTCGCCTGCAACCGGCCTCGCCAGCCAACATAAAGCACAACAAGCTGCGCTCGTGAACGACGCGCTGAGCATCTGAGGAAGACAGACATGACAACCGAAGTTCGCGTGCCCACCCTGGGCGAATCCGTTACCGAAGCTACCGTGGCCACCTGGTTCAAGAAACCCGGCGATGCCGTGGCGCAGGACGAAATGCTCTGTGAGCTGGAAACCGACAAGGTCACCGTCGAAGTGCCCGCCCCGGCTGCCGGCGTATTGGCCGATATCGTCGCCAATGAAGGTGAGACCGTCGGCGTTGCCGCGCTGCTGGCCAATATCAGCGCCGCCGACGCTGCCTCCGCTCCCAAAGCCGCCGCCCCTGCCCCCGCAGCAGAGGCAGAAGCCGCCCCCGCCGCCACCGGCGGAGGCAGCACCGATGTCATGGTGCCAACCCTCGGCGAATCAGTGACCGAGGCAACTGTTTCTGTCTGGTTCAAAAAGGTCGGTGACACCGTGGCGCAGGACGAAATGCTCTGCGAGCTGGAAACCGACAAGGTCTCTGTCGAGGTGCCCGCCCCCGCCGCTGGGGTGCTGTCGGAAATCACCGCCGCAGAAGGTGCAACAGTTGAAGCCAATGCAAAACTCGGCGTGATCGCAGGGTCATCCGCAGCAGCGGCCCCAACCGCCGCCCCTGCGGCCCAGGCGGCCCCCGCCGCTGCCGGAAAAGACATCGCCAATGCGCCATCGGCGGAAAAAGCCATGGCCGAAGCCGGGCTCTCTGCCGCCAATGTTGCAGGTACCGGCCGCGATGGACGTATCATGAAGGACGATGTCGCCCGCGCCATGGCGGCCGCAGCAGCAGCCCCAGCGCCTGCGATCACCCCAGCACCAACCCCACGCGCACCTGTCGCTGCAGATGATGCCTCCCGCGAAGAACGGGTGAAGATGACCCGCCTGCGCCAGACCATCGCCAAGCGCCTGAAGGAAAGCCAGAACACCGCTGCCATGCTGACCACCTATAACGAGGTGGACATGACCGAGGTGATGGCCCTGCGCAGCCAGTACAAAGACCAGTTCGAGAAAAAGCACGGCGTGCGCCTGGGCTTCATGTCCTTCTTCACCAAGGCCTGCTGCCACGCGTTGAAAGAAGTGCCCGAAGTCAACGCCGAGATCGACGGCACCGATGTGGTCTACAAGAACTTCGTGCACATGGGCGTCGCCGCCGGCACCCCAACCGGCCTGGTGGTCCCCGTGATTCGCGATGCGGATGCAATGTCCTTTGCCGAAATCGAGAAAGCCATCTCGGCCAAAGGCAAGCTGGCCCGGGACGGCAAGCTCTCCATGGCTGACATGCAGGGCGGTACCTTCACCCTGTCCAACGGCGGCGTCTACGGCTCGCTGATGTCCTCACCGATCCTGAACCCACCACAGTCCGGTATTCTGGGCATGCACAAGATCCAGGACCGCCCGATGGCGATCAACGGTGAAGTGGTGATCCGCCCGATGATGTATCTGGCGCTGAGCTATGACCACCGCATCGTCGACGGCAAAGGCGCCGTGACCTTCCTGGTGCGGGTCAAAGAAGCCCTGGAAGATCCCCGCCGCCTGCTGATGGATCTGTAAAACGGCTTGGTCGAGCATATTTGCTCGACCAATATGACGGTCACCTTTGCTATCCTGGAGCAGAAATTGGTTGGAGAAAGCTCGGAAATTTCGCGCTTGGAGCAAGCGAATACGCTGGGCCTAGCCTACTTGCGTACAATGCTAACTCTCAACGGTGGGGCCATCTTGGCCCTACTAACATATTTTGGCAATGTGAAAGCTGAGACTGCTATTGTAGTGCCGCTTGACTCACTCCAATGGGCAATAAGCAGTTTCACATTCGCAATTTGTGTGATGTTACTTACCTTGGCAATTTCCTACTCTTTTACGGCAAGCGCCCCGGAAACACCCTACTCCCGCTTTTGGAACAACTGGATAGTGCTTCTGAATTCGATTGCTGCTTTGACGTCGCTGGCTGCATTCATTTCCGGTGTTCTGTTCGTTACTCTCGGAGCAACAGCACCTTGACCCCCGCACTCACCGCCCTCACCCTCGCCGCCCTCCTGCAAGTGATCCAAATCGCCCTAATGGCAGTACCGGCCAACCTGGAACTCGGCCAGGGCAAGACCCTGTCGCCGCGTGACCGCGACCGTCTTGGCGGTGAGTTGCAGGATCAGGTCTCCAAACGCACCGCGCGGCTCTATCGCGCGATGAACAACCATTTCGAGGGGCTGATCCTGTTCTCGATCGCCTGCGTGGTGGTCACTCTGGCCGAAGCCTCCTCTCCCTTCACCACCGGTTGCGCCTTTGCCTACCTCGGCGCGCGCGTCCTGTACATACCGGCCTATGCCTTTGGCTGGGTGCCCTGGCGCAGCCTGATCTGGGCGGTGGGGTATATCGCGACAGCGGCGATGCTTGTGGCAGCCCTGCTGTGAGACTTGCCCGGCATATCCTGCGCGCGACCGTGCTCGTTCTTGGGCTTGGCGTGGCCACCTTCGGCTATACCACGCTGATGGCGGGCGCAGGCTCGGGCACACCGCCGCCGATGGCTGCAGCCCACGAACAGGCGGATGAGATCCTCGTCATCAAATCCACCCGCGCTCTGCACTTGCGCCGTGAGGGCGAAACCATCCGCAGCTATGACATCTCGCTCGGCGCCGCGCCCGAAGGCCACAAACGGTTTGAGAGCGATGAACGCACGCCCGAAGGTCGCTATGAAATCGACTGGCGCAATCCAAACTCCGTCGCACATCTGAGCCTGCATATCTCCTACCCCAATGCTTCAGATAAAGCCGCAGCTGAGACCGCCGCGCGCGATCCCGGCGGCAATATCATGATCCACGGCCTGCCCAACGGCTGGGGCGCTCTGGGCGCGCTACACCTTATGCGGGACTGGACCGATGGCTGCATCGCAGTTACCAACACAGAGATGCGCGAAATCTGGTCCCTTGTTCCAAACGGAACCCCAATCACCATCGTGGAGACGCTCTGAATGCGCTCCCCTCTCATTCATCTTTCCACAAATACCTCGGGGGAGGCCCGCATGGGCCGGGGGCAGCGCCCTCTCCCCGTCCAACCACAAAGGACCCTAAAACATGGCAAGCTATGACGTCATTATCATCGGTGCAGGCCCCGGCGGCTATGTCAGCGCCATCCGCTGCGCCCAGCTGGGCCTGAAAACCGCGATCATTGAAGGCCGCGAAACCCTTGGTGGCACCTGCCTCAATGTTGGCTGTATCCCCTCCAAGGCACTGCTGCATGCAACGCATATGCTGCACGAAGCCGAACACAACTTTGCCGGCATGGGCCTCAAGGGGAAATCCCCCTCGGTCGACTGGAACCAGATGAAATCCTATAAGGAAGACGTCGTGGGCCAGAATACCGGCGGCATCGAGTTCCTGATGAAAAAGAACAAGATCGACTGGATCAAGGGCTGGGCCTCAATCCCCGCTGCTGGTCAGGTGAAGGTCGGCGATGACACCCATGAGGCCAAAAACATCGTGATCGCCTCTGGCTCGGTGCCCTCCTCCCTGCCCGGTGTCGAGATCGACGAGAAGATCGTCGTTACCTCTACCGGCGCGCTGGATCTGCCCAAGGTACCTAAAAAGATGGTCGTCATCGGCGCGGGCGTTATCGGGCTGGAACTTGGCTCGGTCTATGCCCGCCTCGGGTCCGAGGTCACCGTGGTTGAATATTTGGATGCAGTCTGCCCCGGAATGGACAAGGACGTGCAGCGCGGCTTCAAACGCATCCTGGAAAAGCAGGGCCTGAACTTCATCATGGGCGCCGCAGTGCAGGGCGTTGACGCCACCAAGACCAAGGCCAAGGTGAAATACGCCCTCAAGAAGACACCTGACACCGAGGAAGTCATCGACGCCGATGTGGTGCTGGTTGCCACCGGGCGCAAAGCCTATGCAGATGGGCTGGGTCTGGAGGCTTTAGGCGTCAAGCTGACCGAGCGCGGCCAGATCGCCACCGACTCCCAGTGGCGCACCAATGTCCCCGGCATCTATGCCATTGGCGATGTGATCGAAGGCCCGATGCTGGCCCATAAGGCCGAGGACGAAGGCATGGCCGTGGCGGATGTCATCGGCGGCAAACATGGCCATGTAAACTACGGCGTCATCCCCGGTGTGGTCTACACCACCCCAGAGGTTGCCACTGTTGGCGCCACCGAGGATGCGCTCAAGGCCGAGGGTCGCAAGATCAAGGTTGGCAAGTTCAACTTCATGGCCAATGCCCGCGCCAAGGCAGTGCATCAGGCCGAAGGTGGCTTTGTCAAGATCATCACCGACAAGGAAACCGACCGTGTACTGGGGGCTGCCATCATCGGCCCCGGTGCCGGCGATCTGATCCACGAGATCTGCGTAGCGATGGAATTTGGCGCCTCTGCCGAAGATATTGCTCTGACCTGCCATGCCCACCCGACCTATTCCGAAGCGGTACGCGAGGCCGCTCTGGCCTGCGGCGATGGCGCGATCCACAGCTGATCCAGCCCACCATCACCGCCAGACCCAAGGGGCAGCCATCCTGGCTGCCCTTTTCCTTTCCGCCTGATCGTGACTGCGTTTTTGATGGAATTTGGCCACCATTCGCGCTCTATTCCCTGTGAACCATAGGGAAGGAAAGCGGATGTCCGTGTCACTGCAGGTAATCTACCCAATCAGCGAAGACACAACCTTCGATTATGGCTACTATAGCCAAACCCATATGAAACTAGTGGCAAAACACATGGGGCCGCATATCGATAAAACGCTTGTCACCAAGGGGGTTGCAGGTGGGCCAGATCTTCCGCCACCCTTCCATGCAATTGCCACCATCATCTTTGCCGACCAGACGGCACTGGCTGCTGCGCTCAAGGTCTCTGGGCCGGTGATGGCAGACCTGCCAAATTTCACCAATGTTCAGCCCCAGATTTTGATCGGTGATGTGATTGGTTGACCTCTGGCCGCGCGCATATCGCCGTTCAAGGATCAATAGCGCGACCGGTCCCGCCGTCGATCAGCTGCCAAGGAACAGGACAGCCACAGCGAAATAGGCCAGGCTGAAAGCCGCAAACAGGATGTTTTGGCGCCAGAACCGCAGGCCAAGCGGATCTTTCAGGGTGATCCAGTCAAGAAAGCTCTCGCGGAACTGACGCGACAGCCACAAAAGCAGCAGAAAAGCAGCCAGATATCCGGCCAGCCAGGTCAAAAACGCCGTCGCCTCAGGCTCTGTCGGCACCGGTTCCACCGGCTACCACATGGTCGCGGCAGCGCGCGCGCCCCAGGCTTGGTCGTAGTCTTGGCCACCCTCTTCGCCTGCGGTCTGTTCGGCCAGGATTTCGCCCATGCTGGGCAGGCCTGCGCTTTCATCACCCGCGCTCCAGGTACCCGCCCGCATCAGGGCGCGGGCGCATTGGCTGTAAATCTCATCAATCGTGATCACAATCACCGTGGCAGGCTGTTTGCCGCCGCGATCAAAGCGGGCGCGCAGACCGGCATCCGCAGTGACCTGCGCGGTGCCATTGATACGCACCACATTGTTTGATCCCGGCACCAGAAACATCACTGAAACCCGGCCATCCTGGACGATATTGCGTAGCGAATCCAGCCGGTTATTGCCGCGCCAATCCGGCAGCGCCAGGGTGCCTGGATCCAGTTCCTGCACCACCGGGCCATCATCGCCGCGCGGGCTGTCATCGGTTCCTGCGGGCCCCACCGTTGTCAGCATGCACAGCCGCGAGGCCGCGATCCATTTGCGATATAGCGGCGTCATCCGCCGCGCGACCTTGCGCAGCGAAGCCGCGCCTGGTTTCCCGTAAAGCGCTTCCAGATCTGCTATGCTGTCAATGTACTGCATCGGGATCAAATCCTACCTCTCGCATTAGCGCATTAGATTTTGCCTCAACCCGGGTTTCAAGAACCTCCATGAAGGCCTTGCGGTCCATGCCCGCCGCGATCGGATCGAGGAACTCAACCACGGCGACACCGGGCTTGCGCAGAATGCCCGTACGAGGCCAGAGCACACCGACATTGGTGGCAACAGGTACGCAGGGCTGGCCCAGCTGTTCGTACAGAACCCCGGTGCCCACCTTGTAGTCGGCCTTGACGCCCGGTGCGACGCGGGTGCCCTGGGAATAGATGATCAACTGGCCGGCCTCTTGATGGCCCGTCTTGACGTCCTGCACCATCTTGTCGATGGCCGCGCCGCGTTTGCCGCGATCCACCGCCACACAGTCAAGCAGCTTGGCATATTGGCCAATCACCGGCGTGCGCAGAATTTCCTTCTTCATGATGAACTTGGCCCTCGGCAGGGCGGCGAAAATCATCATGATATCAAGAAAGGACTGGTGTTTGGCCGCGATCAGCACTTCACCTTGTGGCGGCGTGCCGCGGACCTCGCAGCGGATGCCGACCATGACACGCGCGGTCCAGAACACCCAGTGCGAATAGCTTTTGCAGCAGGCCCGCGCGCCGCGTTTGCTGAAAATCGCCCAGGGGGCAAAGACCAAACCAAAGATCGGCATCATCAGATAGATCTGAAAGACAAACAGAAATGACCGAAGCCACTGAATTGCAAATCTCACGCTAAATCTCCCAAACGTTTCTTGGCGGCGCGACTGGTCGCGACAAAGGCCACCAAAGCCCCCAGCGGCGGGATCAGCAGCGGCAGGCCCCAGGTCCAGCCCTGAAAGCCAAGGCCCGTCAGGAAACCGCCTTCATTCGAGGCGGCCGGCATCAGCCAGACACCAATCATCCCCAGGGCCATGCCAGCCGCAGCACCGCCCAGGGCACGCAGGGTAAAGCGGCGGATAAAGGCATGGGCGATATAACTGTCCAGGGCGCCCACCAGGCGCAGCACCTCGATCACCTGGGCATTGGCTGCCAGGGCCGCATTGGCTGCCAGGGTGATCATCGCCGCCGTCGCCCCCGCAATCAGCAGGATCGCAACTGTCCCCAGACGCCGCAGCGCCCGCGCAGCGTCCACCAGAGGGGCGCGCCAGCGGGTGTGATCGTCCAGCACCGCGCCGGGGACTTCGGCCTGCAGACGCAGGCGCAGCCCGGTGCCATCATAGCCCGGATCATCTTCGATCACCTCAATCAGTTGCGGCACCGGCAGGCCGTCAAGCACCAGCGAAGACCCGAACCAGGGGGCCAACAGCGCGGCCTGTTCCGCGTCACTCAGGGCGCGGGCCGAGGCCACACCGGGGGTTTGCTGCAAAATCGTCAACGCCGCCTCGGTTTGCGCCAGACGTTGTTCGGCAGGTGCATTGATGCGAAGGGTTGCCGCCCGGGCCAGCTCATCCGCCCAGCGGGTGGCCAACCGCCCCGAGGCAAGCGACAGCGCCAGGGCAAAAACCGCCAGAAAGGCCATCGCCCCGGCCACAAACAGCGTCAACTGCGCGGTGAAACCGCTTGGTGGCACCACCCGATCGGCCTGGGCATCGCCCATAATCAACTTGCGCAGGCGTCCTTCGCTCATAGGTCTGCCCCCGCTTGGTGCAATTGTTTGGCTGAAATCCGCAGCACGCGGGCCTGCACCTGTTTCTTGGCGGCCCGGATCAGCGACATATCATGGGTCGCCACCAGGATGGTCTTGCCCATGCGGTTCAGCTCGACCAGCAGCTGCAGCAGGCGCTGCGACATGTCCCAATCGACATTGCCCGTGGGTTCATCCGCGATGATCACATCCGGCGACAGAATCACCGAGCGCGCCAGAGCCGCCCGCTGCCGTTCCCCACCGGACAGTTCTGGTGGCAGCGCATCAGCCCGCTGCGACAGGCCAACCCAGGTCAACAGTTCCCGCAGGTTGGCGTCTTCCTGGCTCAGATCCTTACCAGCGACAGTCAGCGGCAGCGCGATGTTTTCGATCACCGACAGATGGTCGAGAAAGCGGCAGTCCTGATGCACCACGCCAACGCGACGGCGCAGATGCGCCATCTGGTCACGATCCAGCCCGCGCACATCCATGTTCATTGCCCGCACCCGCCCCGAGGTCGGCGTCAGAGCCCCATAGCAGAGTTTCAAAAGAGTGGTCTTGCCCGCACCCGATGGCCCGGTCAGGAAATGAAATGATCCAGGTGCCAGCTTTACCGAGACATCGCTCAGCAGCTCCCCGCCACCGTAGTTGTAGCCAACGTTTTCCAGCTCTATCACGACGGTCCCCTGTTTACGCCAGCCAGTTTTGCCTCAGCAGCCCGCCAGTTTCAATGGGCCATGGGGCAAAGCCGCCAAACCAAGCCCCGCAACGCCGGGACAAATCGCAATTCACCCTTTCGCGACAGCCCCGAACTGCCTATTGTTATTTGGAAATACTGCCGACAGTTACCCGGATGCCTCCGGGGCCAAGGAGATCTTTATGCGCCTGACCTGCCCGAATTGCGGTGCCCAGTACGAAGTGCCGGATGACGTCATTCCACCAGAAGGCCGTGATGTGCAGTGCTCCAACTGCGCCGATACCTGGTTTCAGCGTCCTGCCGGTTTTGTGGCTGACACGGATCCCGGCGAGGTAGATCCCACTGCTGCGGCACAAACGCCGCCCCAGCCAGAATCCCAGCCTGATCCAGAGCCCGTGCCAGGCCCAGAGCCTAAAGCCCCGGCAGCAACAAAGGCCGAAGCCCCCGATCAGCCCCCAGCCTCTCACGGGGCTTCTGACGCCAAATACACAGCCCCCGAGACCGAGGAACCAGCAGAGCCCGAAGCCCCGCCTGCGGCAACCACCGCTGCCACGGATGCAGCAGATCCGGCCAGTGATGAGGCCCATGACAAGACCAGTGACGCGGCAGACCCTGCCCCGCAACCGCGCGGCCTTGACCCTGCACTAAGCGACATCCTACGCGAAGAGGCCGAGCGGGAGACCACCCTGCGCGCCGCCGACCAGGGCAAGCCGCGGCCACAACCGCTAGAAACCCAGTCCAATCTGGGGCTGGATGATCTGCCCGAAGACGGTGCAGCCCAGCGGTCCCGGCAAGCGCAGGACCGCATGGCACGTCTGCGCGGCGAAGATCCACGCCGCCTCGCTGCCGAGGCCAGCGGGTTAAAACGCGGCGTTCTGCCCGACATCGAAGAGATCAACTCAACCCTGCGCACTGCAGATACGCCAATGCCGCCGCCAGGCCCGAACGAACACCCCGCGCCACGACGCAAATCGGGATTCACCCGCGGGTTTGCCTTGGTAATCCTGCTCGTCGTGGTGCTGGTCATGACCTATAGCAATGCATCGCAAATCGCCGAGGTCATACCTCAGGCCGACCCCTATTTGAGCAGCTATGTCACTTGGATGGATCAGGCCCGCCTCTGGCTGGATGCCCAGGTCAGCGCGCTGCAACAGCCACAGATCTAAGCCCCCCCTCTGCGCCGAAATCGCTGACGCGCAAAGGGCAAGCCGGGGCTATCAGGCAGTGGGCGTCGCTCGAAGATGGCGCCCAGTTTCGAGCGACATGCAAAATCAAATAAGCAGAGCCAGTCGCGTGACTGCAAATGAACGCGACAAGCCCTAGGCCTGAGGTGAGGCTTGGTCCGTTCAGAACTGTTCCAGCAGGCGCTCAAAATAGCTGCGTTCTTCTTCGCTACGCTCCATCTCGCCCGCCCGGCGACGCAACTCTTTCAACAGATCCCAGGCGCGACGATGGCCGACACCCTCGCCAAACTCTGAATTGCGCTCATCTCCCAACCCCGAGCTGTTGCGGTCGCGACCCAGCGGGTCAGCCTGCGCCGAGGGGGAGGCTGAGCCCTGCCCCTGCCCGGGCTGCTGGTTTTCCGCCAGAGCCTCGCCCAGGGCGCGCAAACCTTCGCGCAGCGCTTCCATGGCTTCGGACTGCTGGTCTATCGCCTCGGCCAAATCCCCCTGGCGCAGCGCATCTTCGGCACCATCCATCGCCCGCCCGGCCCGATCCAGCGCCTCGGCTGTAGCAGCCCCCTCAGAGCCTTGGCCCAGGGGCAGCCCCTGTTGTTGGCGGCGCAGGGCCTCGCGCAGGGCGCGCTGTTGCGCGGCTAGGCTATCGGCACTCTGGCTGCCCGCCTGCCCGCCATTGGGGTCACCGCTGTCGCCCCCACCCTGGCCGCTACCATTCTGGCCCGCACGGTCGCCTGACTGGCCGTCTTGCCCTTGCTGGCCCGCGCCGTTTTCACCGCCCTGACCGCCCTGGTGCTGTTGCCCCCGGCCCTGACCGCCGCTGCGGCCTTCGTTCTGCTGGCTTTCACCGGCCTGGGCATTGGGGTTGAACTGTTCCTGCAAATTGCGAAAGGCCTGATCCGACAGCCCCTGCTGCTGCTGCAGCGTCTCGCCAAGATCTTCCATCGCCTGTTGCCCGTCAGAGCCGCCCTGCCCCTGCTGGTTCTGGCTCATCCGCATGTTTTCCATCATCCGTTGAAACTCTTCAAGGGCCTGCTCAGCCTCGGCCATGCGTCCCTGTTCCATCAGATCCTGGATCCGGTCCATCATCGCCTGGAGGTCCTGCTGGCTAAGCGTGATCGCGTTTTCCGGCGACTCGCCGCCCGCCTCGCCGTCCCGCTGGGCCTGGCGCTGCAACTGGCGCATATAGTCCTGGGTTGCTTCACGCAGTTTTTGCATCAGCTGGGCAATCTCTTCGTCGCTGGCGCCGTCCCGCATTGCCTGGCTCAGGCGTTCTTTTGCCTGCTGCATCCGCGCCAGCGCATCGCCGATATCGCCCTCCTCCAGGCTCTGCGCCAGAGCCCAGAGCGCGGCAGTCGCCTCGTCCCGTTCATCTGTGCTGATCAGGCGGGGCATGGCGACGGTGAGCGAGGCCCGCTGCAGTGCAGCCTCCAGGCGACGCAGAATGGCCCGCATCTGCAAATAGGTTCCCGCCGCGCGAAACAGAGTCTGTGGGCGGTGCGACAGCGCCCGCAACAGCTGCGTCACCCGCAGCGTATTGACGCGCGCCCAGAGGAGATCCCGCCGCTGTTCCGCCACGGCGGCCGCCAATGGATCAAAGAAACGCGGCGCCACCAGCGGCGCGCCCAGCACCGCAGACTGCGAGCTCTGGCCCGCCGCATCCTGCAGCGACATATGAAAGGTCACCGGCAGATTGGCCCAGGGATGGGCGGCAAAATCCTCGATCAACACCTCTTCAAAGGTCTGCCGAGAGCCACTGATCGGCAGGGGCAGGTCGAGCACGATATCTTCGGTATTTTCGGGGTCCGCCACCAGGCCATGGTGACGGGATACCGCCAGCAGATCCAAGGCGATCCGCACCTTTCCACTGGTGACACCATAGTCATCCTGCGCCAGAAACGGCAGCGACAAGGTGCCTTCTTCTGTCAGCTCGGGCAGGCCCATGATAGCAATCTGCGGCGGCTGATCCGGCAGCATCGCAATGGTCCAACTGCGCCCGCCTCGCCCCTGGATTTCCAACCGACCAGAGCGCTGAACCGTCACTGCATGGTCCATCCCGCTGGCGGTCTCTACCGCAGCGGTTTCATCGGGCAATGTCTCTGTATCGGGGGTTTGTAGGTTCTGATTCAGATGCAGCGCCCCCTCGCTGCCATAAAAGCGCAGGGTAATCCGGCTGCCCTCGGGCAGTTCCAGCCGCTCTGCCGCCTGATCATTCAGATAGAGCACAGGCAGGCCGGTATAGCGCGGCGGCTCGATCCAACCCTCCCAGGAGGGACCCGCCGCGCCCAGATCGCCGCCGCCCGGCACCATGGCCGTCAGGCTAACAACCCGCCAGAGCGAGCCAAAGATCAGCGCCATCACCAGCGCAATCAGCGCCACATAGCGCAGCGCAAAGGGGTCAGCGGCGGCAATCCGCAGGTTTGGTGCCGCGGGTTTGGCCGCTGCCGCTGCCTGCGCCATACGCGCCTGATGCGCCTGCCACAGCGCGGTAGCTCCGGCATCTTTCCGGCCAATCGCCTGGGTGTCCAGCAGCGCGCTAACCGGGCGCCCTGGCAGGTTGGCATCCAACCGCTCCAGCGCCTCGTTCCGGTGCGGCCAGCGAAAGCGCCACAGCCCAAAGGCCAGGGCCCCCAGCGCGCCCCCCCCGGCAAGCACAACCGCCATCCAGAAAAGAACCGGAGCAACAAGATCATGCAGGCCAAGCATCAGCACCGCAACTGCCACCATCACAACAGAGGCCAGGGGCCAAAAGGCACGCAGGGCGCGTTCACAAAACATCCCGGCCTGCGTCAGCCAGAGCGGCCATCGCAGGCGATGCAAGCGTGGATCAGCCTTGCCGTGTCGCGCCATCAGAGCTCTGCCTCCCTTGGGCCTTGCCTTAGGTGGCGTCTCTCGCCGGGACATCTGCCCGCGCAGCTACAACCACTCTGGGATGGTATCGCGGTTTATCATTTCGTCAAAGTCCGGACGTGCACGAATAACCGCAAATTGATCCCCATTGACCATAACCTCTGGGATCAGAGGCCGTGAATTATATTCGCTGGCCATCACCGCACCATATGCCCCAGCGCTGCGAAAGGCGATCAAATCCCCGGCCACCAGTGGCGGCATTGTGCGTTGCTTGGCAAAGGTGTCACCACTTTCGCAGACCGGGCCAACAATGTCATAGGCCAGGCTTTCGATCCCCGGCGCCGGTTCAGTCACCGCAACAATATCGTGGTAGGCCTCATACATGGCCGGGCGGATCAGATCATTCATCGCACCATCAATGATCAGAAACTCACGGTCTTCGCCCGATTTCACATAGATCACCCTGCTGACCATCAGCCCAGCATTGCCCGCAATCAGGCGGCCCGGCTCAATCTCTATTTCACAGCCCAGATGCCCGAGGGTCTCCTTGATCAGCTGGCCATATTCGACTGGCAGCGGCGGTGCCTCATTCGAGCGAGTATAGGGAATGCCCAAGCCCCCGCCCAGATCCAGACGACGGATGTCATGGCCATCGGCGCGCAGGCTTTCGGTCAACTCTGCCACCTTTTCATAGGCTTTGCGGAAGGGCTCCAGATCGGTTAGCTGCGACCCAATATGCACGTCGATCCCCACCACCTGCAGCCCCGGCAGACTGGCCGCATGGGCATAAACAGCTCGGGCCCGCGCAATGGGAATGCCAAATTTATTCTCGGATTTTCCGGTGGCAATCTTGGCATGGGTCTTGGCATCCACGTCCGGGTTAACCCGAATGGTGATTGGTGCCACCTGGCCCAGCTCCTGCGCTACGGCGCTGATCACCTCCATCTCCGGTTCGCTCTCGACATTGAACTGGCGAATGCCGCCACTCAGCGCCGTGCGGATTTCCTCGGCCGTTTTGCCAACGCCGGAAAACACGATCTTGTCGCCAGACACCCCAGCCGCCTTGGCGCGCAGATATTCCCCCTGGCTGACCACATCCATCCCTGCACCCGCCTGCGCCAGGGTCTTCAGGATCGCCTGATTGCTGGCCGCCTTCATGGCATAGCACACCAGATGATCCATGCCCGCCAGCGCCTCGTCAAACAGGCGGAAATGGCGCAACAGCGTCGCCGAGGAATAGACATAAAACGGAGTGCCCACAGCAGCCGCAATCTCGGCAACTGGCACATCTTCGGCGTAAAGCGCGCCGTCGCGGTAGAGAAAGTGATCCATAAAAGGCGATTAGACCAAAACAACGATCTGTGGCAACAGATTCCCGCCCCCAGCCTCGCGGGTCAAGGGCCGCTCAGCGGCGGCGCCTGGGCGCCGTTTACCCTTGAGGCGCCTCCTGCAACACAATTGAACTGGCTCTTTGAGGGCAAGCCTGCCCCTCAAAGGCCTCTCAGCAAAGGAAAACACCGCGCGTCAGCGCGGTGCTCGGCCCAACTCTGCGCGGGGCCCGACAGGGCATCAAGTCAGCGGCGGGAGCCTCCGGTCAAACCCGGAGCCCCCGTTCAAAATCGATGCGACACGCCCACCCTGCCATAGCCAGACACCCGTATGCCGGATGTCGTCGGCGCGGCCTGCTCCGCAGCAGGGGACTGGGCATAGGATTGCGGTAGATCACAGGCAGAAAGGCTGGTCACAGAGGCAGCCAAAAGCCCGATCAGCAAACGAGAAGGTGTCATAGGGAACGGGCCTTTTCCGGTTTTTGGTTGCAGTTCAGCGCTCCCCATCGGGGGCAGTCAAGCCAGCTCATTGGCCATCTGTTCAGACTGGTCTCAGGTCCGTCAAAACCCGAGGTAGACATTCAACGGCCCCTTGTGCAGCCCAACAGAGCCGCCGGCATGCACACCGCTGTTAGATACCCCAACGCCCGCATTTAAAGAGGGGCGCATCGGCTCTCCGTCAACGCCGCAGGCGCTCACACTGGCACCCAGGCCGGTGATTGCAATCACGTTGAGCATCCATCTGCGCATTGTCTCGCCTCCAAAACGGCCCGGCTTACCACCAGACAAAATGGCGATCATGGGCCACAAATCAAGGTGGCGCATGATCAAATTCACATCCCCAACACCCAATCAGGCGTCGAGCATTGCCGTCCAGCGGGCCACCTGGGCGCGCACCTGCGCGGGCGCGGTGCCGCCGTAAGACAGGCGCGAGTTTACCGAGTTTTCAACGCCAAGGACAGTAAAGACGTCTGCGGTAATCTGCGCATGGACCCCCTGCATATCCGCGAGGCTCAGATCCGGCAGGTCACAACCGCGCACTTCGGCCATTGCCACCAGGGATCCGGTAACATGATGGGCGTCACGGAACGGCAGGCCCAGCACCCGCACCAGCCAGTCGGCCAGGTCGGTGGCGGTAGAAAAGCCAGAGCCTGCAGCCTCGGCCAGCGCGGCCCGGTTGGCGCTCATGTCTTTGACCATGCCTTCCATCGCCGCCAGCGCCAGCATCCAGTGATCGGCTGCATCAAAAACCTGTTCCTTGTCTTCCTGCATGTCCTTGGAATAGGCAAGCGGCAGGCCTTTCATCACCATCATCAGCGCGGTATTGGCACCAAAAATCCGCCCCACCTTGGCGCGAATCAATTCTGCTGCGTCCGGGTTTTTCTTTTGCGGCATGATGGATGAGCCGGTCGAGAAGCGATCCGACAGGGCAACAAAGCGGAACTGCGCCGAGGACCAGATCACCAGCTCTTCGGCAAAGCGCGACAGGTGAATGGCGCAGATCGACGCACAGGACAGGAACTCAAGCGCGAAATCACGATCAGACACCGCATCCAGCGAATTTGCTGCCGGACGGTCAAAGCCCAGCGCCGCAGCGGTCATCTCGCGATCAATCGGAAAGGAGGTCCCCGCCAGGGCAGCGGCCCCCAAAGGAGATTCGTTCATCCGGACGCGGGCATCACGAACGCGGGACAGATCGCGGCCAAACATCTCCACATAGGCCATCATATGATGGCCCCAGGTCACCGGCTGCGCCACCTGCAGGTGGGTGAACCCGGGCATCGCCCAGTCTGCGCCCGCCTCAGCCTGTGTCAAAAGCGCGCGGATCAGCGCCAGCAGGCCAGTTTCCGCCGCATCCAGTTGATCGCGCACCCAGAGTTTAAAGTCGGTGGCCACCTGGTCATTGCGCGACCGCCCCGTATGCAGACGGCCTGCGGGTTCACCAATCACCTCTTTCAGGCGGGCCTCGACGTTCATGTGGATGTCTTCCAGCGCGGTGGAAAACTGGAATGTGCCAGTCTCGATCTCTGACAAGACCGTGAGCAGGCCTTCCCGAATTGCCTCTGCGTCGTTATCGCTTATAACGCCTGTTGCAGCCAACATCGCTGCGTGGGCCCTGGAGCCAGCAATGTCCTGGGCAGCCATTCGCTTGTCAAACCCGATCGAGGCGTTGATCGCCTCCATTATCGCGTCTGGACCAGCGGCAAAACGGCCGCCCCACATCTGGTTCGAGGCTTGATCTGTCATGGTGGAATCCCGGAGATAATATGCGTCTGTTACGTCATCTTTCCCTTTATATCGCCCTGGGCCTGGGTGCAAATGCGGCATTGGCCGCAGATGTGGCCGAATTGGAGGCCCTGCGCGCCGACAGCCTGAAACGCCTAGTGGTGCATGCCGAACCGCGCGACGTCTCGCAGGCAGAGTTTTTCCTGGAGGATGACGGCGGCATGGCCAGCCTGCAGGATTATAAGGGCAAGGTGGTGCTGCTGAATTTCTGGGCCACCTGGTGTGCCCCCTGCCGCAAGGAAATGCCGCAGTTAGCCGAGCTGCAACAGGAGTTTGGCGGCGCAGACTTTGAGGTTCTGACCATCGCGGCCGGGCGCAACTCTCCTACGGGTATCGTAAAGTTCTTTGATGACAACGGCATCACCAACCTGCCCCGTCATCAAGACCCAAAACAGGCGCTGGCACGCGAAATGGCGGTGGTTGGTCTACCGATCACCGTGCTGTTGAACCGTGAGGGCGAGGAGATAGCGCGCCTGATCGGCGATGCCGAATGGAACTCTGACAGCGCCAAAGCGATTATTGCGGCAATGATTGCCGATCCCGACGACAGCTGAACAGCCGCGAAAACCACGATCAAAATACTGGCCTGGCCCTTTTTGGGGGCCAGTCGCGACACTGGCAAAAACTTTCATTCGACAGATCTTTCACCAGACAGGTCGCTAAAATTTTATATTTAAGCCTCACTTCATCCTTTTGCGCCACAGTCCAGATAAAGCATAGTTTTAGCGGAAGGCACCAGCTCCAGGAGGCAAATAGGTGGTCAGCAAACGGAAAATGAGACGGGCTAACATGGCCGAAGGCTCTGAAGATCCGCTCTCGGCTGCCGTGGTCGCGCGCGATCACAGCACCCTGGACATGGTGGCAGAGGCGGTCAAGCACGACCAATCCATGCTTGCCTTTCAACCGGTCATGCAGGCGATGCCACCGCATGGCGTCGCCTTTTACGAAGGCTATATCCGAGTGTTGGATGCCACAGGGCGGGTGATTCCCGCCCGTGATTTCATGCATGTGGTTCATGACAAGGAAATCGGCCGCGAGCTGGACTGCCTGGCGCTGCAACATGGGCTGCGCGCCTTGATAAAATCACCGCAAATTAGGCTCTCAATCAATATGTCTGCCCGCTCTATCGGCTATAGCCGCTGGTCCAAGGTGCTGGACGCCTTCCTGACGAAAGATAAGACAATTGGCGAACGGTTGGTGCTGGAAATCACCGAGGCCTCGGCCATGAACGCACCAGAGCTGGTGATCGATTTCATGGACCGGATGCAAAAACACGGCATTGCCTTTGCGCTGGATAATTTTGGGGCTGGCACCACCGCCATTGCCCACTTCCGCGAATTCTTCTTTGATGCGGTCAAGATCGACGGCCAATTCATTCGCGGCATCTGTGACAACCACGACAACCAGGCCGTGGTTCGCGCGCTGGTCGGCATAGCCAAGCAGTTCGACATGCTGGTGGTCGCGGAATCGGTCGAAACCCAGCAAGAGGCAGAGTTCCTGATCTCTATTGGGGTCGATTGCCTTCAGGGCTTTCTCTACGGCGCGCCGACGGTTTCGCCGCCCTGGCTGGAAGAGCTGAGAGAACGCAACCGCGCCTGAAGGATTGCACCGCGCTGCCACAGCCCCGGCTCTGGGTGGCTGCGCCACGCCTTTTGCTCTCCTGCCCAGATAACCTAAGCTACGAGGCTGACGCTGCATTGCGGCAAACTGCGTCCCGTCACCTGCCTGCCCCCGCCGAACACTCGGCGGTTTTTCTCATTTACGACATATGCGAGTTGACTCGGCCCCGGCCCCTGGGACACCCTGTCAATTGCTGCAACTGCAGCAAGACGCTATATCTCTCCCGGAGAGGGAGGTGAAAACGTAACGGCCAAGTCATAGGCTGGGGCCGCTGGGCCTGCGTTTTTATCAGATATTTTGATGGCAGAGGACCATAAATAAATGACCAATGTTGTAATTGCATCCGCCGCGCGTACCGCTGTCGGCAGTTTTGGCGGAGCCTTCGCCAATACACCGGCCCATGATCTGGGCCGAGCCGTGCTCGAAGCGGTAGTGGCGCGCGCAGGTGTAGATAAGGCCGAGGTTTCTGAAACCATTCTGGGGCAGGTGCTGACTGCAGCCCAGGGCCAGAACCCGGCCCGCCAGGCCCATATCAACGCTGGCCTACCACAGGAAAGCTCTGCCTGGGGGATCAATCAGGTCTGTGGCTCTGGCCTGCGCGCTGTTGCCCTTGGCGCACAGCATATCCAGCTGGGCGATGCGGCGATTGTCTGTGCCGGTGGCCAGGAAAGCATGACACTGTCGCCCCATGCCGCCCATCTGCGGGCCGGCCATAAAATGGGCGATATGAAATATATCGACACCATGATCCGCGACGGTCTCTGGGATGCCTTCAATGGCTATCACATGGGGCAAACCGCCGAAAATGTTGCTGATCAATGGCAAATCTCGCGCGAGATGCAGGATGAATTCGCCGTCGCCAGCCAGAACAAGGCCGAAGCGGCGCAAAAGGCCGGCAAATTCGCCGATGAAATCACCGCCTTCACCATCAAGACCCGCAAGGGCGAAACTGTCGTCGATCAGGATGAATACATCCGCCACGGCGCCACCATGGAAGCGATGCAAAAACTGCGCCCCGCCTTCGCCAAAGAGGGCTCTGTCACTGCGGCCAATGCCTCGGGGCTGAACGATGGCGCTGCTGCCACCCTGTTGATGAGCGCCGATGACGCCGAAAAGCGCGGCATCGAGCCGCTGGCGCGGATAGCCTCTTATGCGACCGCCGGTCTGGACCCGTCGATCATGGGTGTCGGACCGATATATGCCGCGCGCAAAGCGCTGGACAAGGCCGGCTGGTCGGTGGCTGATCTGGATCTGGTCGAAGCGAACGAAGCCTTTGCCGCCCAGGCCTGTGCCGTGAACAAGGAAATGGGCTGGGATCCAGAGATCGTCAACGTCAACGGCGGCGCAATCGCCATCGGTCACCCCATCGGTGCCTCGGGTTGCCGGGTGCTGAATACGCTGCTGTTTGAAATGAAACGGCGCGGTGCCAAAAAGGGGCTCGCCACCCTGTGCATCGGCGGCGGCATGGGCGTTGCCATGTGCCTGGAGCGCCCATAAGGGCCGTAGATATTGACATAGAACAGGGCGCCGATTTGGCGCCCTTTTTATTATGGGTTGCCTCAGATTGCTCTGCACGATCATAGCCCGACCATGCTTTCGAAAGGAATTTTTTGTTTACTCATGGTTACTTGCTGCAGGTGCGACAATTTATGCGGCAACGCAGATAAATTCACTGCGCAATATTGTTGCGCATCGATCAATCAGAAGATAACAACATTACCAAGAGAACTTTAAACTGGAGGAACACAGAATGGCACGTACTGCACTCGTTACTGGCGGCTCTCGCGGCATTGGCGCAGCAATTTCAAAGGCCCTGCAAGACCAGGGATGCACCGTCGCTGCCACCTATGCCGGCAATGACGAAGCGGCCGCAAAGTTCACCGAAGAAACCGGCATCAAGACTTATAAATGGAATGTTGGCTCCTATGAGGAAAGCCAGGCAGGTATCGCCAAGGTCGAGGCCGATCTCGGGCCCATTGATATTGTGGTTGCCAATGCCGGCATCACCCGCGATGCGCCGTTCCACAAGATGACCCCACAGCAGTGGCAAGAGGTCATCGACACCAACCTGACCGGTGTGTTCAACACCGTACACCCGATCTGGCCGGGCATGCGCGAGCGTAAATTTGGCCGGGTGATTGTGATTTCTTCGATCAATGGTCAAAAGGGCCAGTTTGCCCAGGCGAACTATGCCGCGACCAAGGCCGGTGATCTGGGAATCGTCAAATCCCTGGCCCAGGAAGGTGCGCGGGCTGGCATCACCGCCAATGCAATCTGCCCCGGCTATATCGCCACCGAAATGGTCATGGCAGTGCCGGAAAAAGTGCGCGAATCAATCATCAACCAGATCCCGACAGGTCGCCTGGGCGAACCAGAAGAAATCGCCCGCTGCGTTGCCTTCCTGGCCTCGGACGATTCGGGCTTTATCAATGGCTCCACCATCTCGGCCAACGGCGGTCAGTTCTTCGTCTGATCCCCGGCGCGCCAATTAACGCAGAGCAAGGCCCGCGCCAAGGCTGCACATAAAACAAGGGCCGGTCTTATCGACCGGCCCTTTTGCATCCCGTAAGGACAAACGCGTTTTGCCCAGCGGGAAAACTCGGTGTAAAATCTCTAAGCCAGACCTGCGGCCTTGCCGAGCCGTTTACCAGCGGCCATAGCGCGGCGTAGGCCAAACAGCCAGGACACACCGGAAAACAACGCCTGGCTACGGCTCGCATGGGCCTGCTCCATCGCCTGTTTGATCTCGCTATTTGCAGAATATCCCATCGTTTCGGCCTCCGTTCGGATCAAAATTGTCTATCTGAAACCACTATGGCCTTTTACAGGAAAACTGACAAACGAGACTATTCAACCCTTCGGTTAAGGTTTACTTGTGTGAACATGACAGATCGCCTGCCCCCTCTGACAGCCCTGCGTGCCTTTGATGCGGCCGCGCGCCATATGTCCTTTGCCCAGGCCGCTGCGGAACTGAACGTGACGCCAGCGGCCCTGTCCTTTCAAATCAAATCACTGGAAGAGCACCTGGGCGCGCCACTGTTTCGCCGCCTCAACCGCGCGGTAGAGCTGACCGAAGCGGGTCGCACTCTCGCCCCCGGTGCCGCAGAGGGGTTTAAAACCCTGTCCGCTGCCTGGATGGCCACGACGCGCTTACAGGACAACAGTTCCCTGACCGTGACGGCTGGTCCGGCGCTGACCGCAAAATGGCTGGCGCCCCGGCTCTATGATTTTGCCCGCGCCCACCCCGAAATTGACCTGCGATTTTCCGCAACCCTGCGCAATATGGATCTAGAGCGCGACGATGTTGATGTGGCAATCCGCTTTGGCTATGGCCAGGATGATGGGTTATATTCCGTGCCTGCGCGCAAGGAATGGCTGACGCCGGTAATGTCGCCAGAGCTGGCCGCCCAGTTCCCAACCCCCCAAAGCCTGTTACAGGCGCCGCTGATCTTTGATGATTCCATCGATTTTTTGCAGCCTCCCTGTGACTGGCCCACCTGGTTTCGCGCCTGCGGGATTGACTTTACGCCCCTGCATGGCACCCATTTTTCCAACGCAGATCACGCCATCAATGCCGCGGTTGCCGGCATGGGCGTGACGCTGGGACGCCGTCCGATGATCATCGCCGATCTGCAGGAAGGTCGCCTGGTCGCCCCCTTCAAGGTTGCGATTGAAACCAAGGCCCGGTTCCGCTTTCTTTGCCTGCAGGGGGCGGAAAACCGGCCTCAGATCGCGGCCTTTCGTGATTGGTTCTTGGCAGAGATCGAAAAAACCGCACATATTTCCGATCGCTTCACCGTGATTCCGGTTGAGGACATTCCTGCCTTATGACCCGTTCCAGTGCGACCGCAACGGGGTTCATCGCCGTGCTTCTCTGGGCCTTTCTGGCGCTGCTGACTGTCGGATCTGCGCCGGTGCCACCGCTGTTACTGAATGCGATCTGTTTCACCCTTGGCGGCATCTTGGGGCTGATCTGGACCTTTTGTTCTGGCGGATTGGTGCAGCTGCGCGCCGTTTCTTGGCGGGTCTATGCCTTTGGATCGCTTGGGCTATTTGGCTATCACGCGCTCTACTTTTCCGCCCTGCGCCTAGCACCCGCCGCCGAATCCGGGTTGATTGCCTATCTTTGGCCACTGCTGATCGTGATCTTTTCCGGCTTGCTCCCGGGGGAGCGCCTGCGTCGGGGCCATCTGATTGGCGCCTGCCTCGGCTTTGTCGGGGCGGCGGTGCTGATCACCGGCGGCGCGGGCGGCTTTCAGACTGCCTTCCTGCCCGGCTATCTGCTCGCCTTACTATGTGCCCTGTGCTGGTCTGGCTATTCCGTGCTGTCGCGGCTGGTTGGGGCAGCGCCGACCAGCTCGGTTGCGGTGTTTTGCCTGCTGACCGCGCTGGCCTCCTGGGGGCTGCATTTTGCGCTTGAGGAAACGGTCTGGCCGCAGGCTGTGATGGGCTGGACCTCGGTACTGCTCTTGGGGTTGGGGCCTGTAGGGCTGGCCTTCTATGTCTGGGACATTGGGGTCAAGCAGGGGGATATTCAGCTCTTGGGCACCAGTTCTTATGCGGCGCCACTGCTGTCGACCCTGATACTGGTGCTCGCCGGGGTAGCCGATGCCAGCTGGAGCCTGGCCCTGGCTGCAGTCCTGATCACCGCAGGCGCTGCGATTGCCGCCAAAACTGTCTGAACCGTCAAGGCGCGTGGTGATTGCAGGCCAAGGCCGCTCTCAGGCGCGGATGAAAACATGATGAAAACATAAAGGGCCGCCACAACTGGCAGCCCAAAATTTCAACTATCGGCCAATTTACCGCCGTTTGCCCTGATGGCAACGCGCGGCGCTTGGGCCTATGCGGTTTCAGTTTCGTAGCTCAGCCGCTCAATTTCTTCTTTGAGTTTCAGCTTCTTCTTCTTCAGCCCGGCAATCACCAGGCCATCAACACTGGGGGATCGTTGGGCCGTCTCTACTTCCATACTAAGGTGGTCATGCTTCTTTTTCAGTTCGGTCAGATGCGAGCTGAGGCTCATGGCGTTCCTCCTTTAAAGCGAGATATGCGACCCCGAAACGACGGGGTCAAAGTGAGTGGAACACAAGTTTTACCATCTGTCACGCTGCAGACGCATATTTTTGTCATGAAATTGTCATATCGGCTGAAGCCCGCCAAAAGCTATATTTCTATAGGCAAAATCACCAAAAAATGCTGCCGTTTTTACGGACATTGATTGCAAAGTGGGCGCTAGATACTTATTTTGGCGCGGGCCAGATCAGCGGCGCGCCCTCGCGCAGGATGGCCCGCACTTCGGGGCGATAGCTCTCTGCGTCAGCCGTGTGACGCAGACCTTCATGCAAGATCAGCGGCGCATGCAGCCGGAAATCAGCCCGTCCGCCCTTGCGCGCGCGCAGCAAAACCAGCTCGGCCGGGCGACCCTGCCGCGGCGCCAGCGGCAAAATTTCAAGCGAGCCAAGACAGGCCTGACAGGCGCTGAGCATTTCCGGCAGACGATCAGCCCGCTGGATCATATGCAGATAGCCCTTATAGACCAGCCGCCGCGCCGCGGTTTCAATCCAGACCGACAGCGGGGTGTCGCCACCCAGGGCGATCTGCCGCCCCGCATCCAGCGCCGGACTATGGGCGCCTGTGCGGTAATAGGGCGGGTTGGCCAGCACGTGATCAAACTGGCGTTGGCGCAGCTGTTTCGGCAGATTCGCCAGGTTGGCCTCGACCACTTCCAGCACCTGACCATTCTGGCGGCCGTTGCGCCGCGCAAGATTGGCGTAATCAGGCTGAAGCTCTACCCCCGTCAACCCCAGGCCAGGGACCCGCGCGCCGAGGCACAACAGGGCCTGCCCGCCACCGCAGCCCAGCTCTAGCACCTGTTCGCCCGCGTGCGCAGGCAGAGCTGCCGCCAAAAGCACCGGGTCCACCCCGGCGCGATAGCCCTCTCGCGGCTGCCACAGCTTGACCCGACCGCCAAGGAAATCATTCAGGGACAGCGCCTCATCGGCAAAACTAAGCCCTGCCACAGGCTCGGCTTTGCCCGTGCCACTCATGTCGCCTGGCCAAGCGGGATGTCATTGTCCCGCATCGCACGCAGCGCCAGGTCGTAATCCGCTGCGCGCACCATCAGGCGGCGCGGGAAAATTCCGATGCCACCTTCAAGGATGCTCATATTTACGTCCATCTGAAAGCAGTCTATATCCTCTCCCTCAAGAAGGGCGGATGCAAAGGCCAGGACAGTCGGATCGGTGCTGCGCAAAAGTTCTTTCATGGGGATGGATCTAAGGGCAAGGCACTGACCTTGTCGAGCCTGAAAGCCGGGGAAGCAATGAACCAAATCACAACGCAGAAACCACATGACTTGCTCGCCGCGACCCTGAGCTCAGAGATGGACGCGGTCAACACATTGATCCAGACCAGAATGGCGTCGAAACACGCCCCCCGGATCCCCGAGGTGACTGCCCATCTGGTCGAGGCCGGCGGCAAGCGTCTGCGGCCGATGCTGACCCTCGCCGCCGCTCAGCTCTGTGGCTATGAGGGGGCGCATCATATCAAACTGGCGGCCACCGTCGAATTCATCCACACCGCCACCCTGCTGCATGATGATGTGGTTGACGAAAGCGGCCAGCGCCGTGGCCGCCCCACGGCAAATCTGTTGTGGGATAACAAAAGCTCGGTTCTGGTTGGCGATTACCTGTTTTCGCGCAGCTTCCAGCTGATGGTGGAAACTGGCTCGCTGCAGGTCTTGGACATTCTTGCCAATGCCTCTGCCACCATCGCCGAGGGCGAGGTCTTGCAAATGACTGCCGCCTCGAATCTCTCTACCGATGAAGCGATCTATCTGCAGGTGGTGCGGGGCAAGACCGCCGCGCTATTTTCTGCCGCAACCGAGGTGGGCGGTGTGATCGCCGAGGCCCCTGCCGATCAGATCAAGGCGCTCTATGACTATGGCGACGCCCTGGGCATTGCCTTCCAAATTGCGGATGACCTGCTGGATTATCAAGGAGACAGCAATGCAACCGGCAAGAATGTCGGTGATGATTTTCGCGAACGCAAACTGACCCTGCCGGTGATCAAGGCGGTGGCCCAAGCCACCGAGGAAGAGCGCCAGTTCTGGCAGCGGACCATCGAAAAGGGTAAGCAAGCCGAGGGCGATCTGGAACAGGCCCTTGCCTTGATGGCAAAATACGACACCCTAGAGGCCACCCGTCAGGACGCGCTGCGTTGGGCGGAAGCTGCGACCCAGGCCCTGACCGTGCTGCCGGATCATCCCATTCGCAAAATGCTGCATGATCTGGCCGATTATGTAGTGTCACGCCTGAACTAGCCCGGCTTCTTCAGGTCAGGCTGACAGCCCGAAGCCACCAGTCGGGATGTTCGGTGCCGATCTGATAGGCGGCCTTGTGGGCCGCCTTTTTGCTGGTATAAAGCGCAAAGCAGGTGGCTCCGGACCCGGACATGCGGGCAAGCAGCGCGCCAGAGCTGGTGCCCAGATCCCCCAGCACCCGATCAATTTCAGGGGCAATGCGCCGGGCTGCTGGCTCCAGATCATTGCGCTGCTCTGCCAGCCAGGCGGCACAGTCCGATGGGCTGGAAAAGGCGGGGATCGCCTCTGGCATTGGCGGATTGTCGCGGCTTTGCAGTCCCGAAAACACCGCCCCTGTCGGAACATGGCAGCCGGGATTGACCAAAAGCGCCTGCAGCTCTGGCAGATCAACCTTGGTGATGTCCTCGCCAATGCCACGCATACGGGCGGCCCGCGCAAGACCGCAGACCGGTACATCCGCCCCCAGTGACAGCGCCAAGCCAGGCGGAACTACCCGCCCCTGTGCCGCCAGCGCCGCCAGCAGGGCCGCTGCATCGCAGGACCCACCGCCGATACCAGCACCATGCGGCAGCTCTTTTCTCAGATGAATATGCCCCTGCCAGCCCACACCACGCGCAGCCTGCCAGACAAGATTGCGCTGATCATTCGGCACGCCATCGGCAAAGGGGCCAGACAGGCTAAGTGCCATCTGCGGTGCCGGTTCCAGCTGCAGCTGATCGCCCAGATCGGCAAAGACCACCAGGGAATCCAGCAGATGATAGCCATCGGCGCGCTGGCCGGTGACATGCAGGGTCAGGTTGATCTTTGCCGGGGCAAAGATATCAGCCTTCATTGGCGACCTGCAGAGGGGCTGCGCCTTCTTGCTCAAGCACTTGATCCAGCCCAATTTCCAACTTGCTGCGGATCCGGTCGGGATCAGCCTCGCCATCGCCCTTGCCACTGCGAATGAAGGAGAGGGCGCGCTTCCACTGAAATTCGGCTTCGCGCTGGCGGCCCACCGCCCAGTAAACATCGCCCAGATGATCATTGACCACTGGATCCACCGGCATCAGCTCGACCGCGCGCTCCATATGGGCAACGGCCTCTTCGTAGCGGCCAAGCCGATAGAACACCCAGCCCAGGCTGTCGACGATATAGCCCGAATCCGGGCGCGCCGCGACGGCCTGTTCGATCATGCCCAGGGCTTCATCCAGCTTGTCATCTTTTTCGATCAACGAATAGCCAAGGTAGTTCAGCACCTGCGGGCTATCGGGGCGCAGCGCCAGGGACGCGCGGAAATCAGCCTCGGCCTTGGGCCATTCCTTTAGCCGTTCATGGGCAATGCCACGGGCGTAATACAGGAACCAGCGACTGCCGGCATCCTCGGCCAGAAGAGACAGAGCAGTGTCATAGGCCGCAACGGCGCCGGCATAGTCCTCTTGCTGGCGCAGCAAATCGCCCAGGCTGATCGAGATCTGCGGCAGGGTGGGGAAATCCTGCACTAGCTGTTCCAGCACCTCGGCGGCGGCATCCGGTTTGGCGGCCCGGCGCATTGCCTCGGCCCGGCCCATTTCAGCGGCGTAGTATTCGGGATGGGTGTTGGGCACCTGCTTGTAGGTGGCAATCGACAGTTCATAGCGGCCCAGCTGATCCAGCAAATCGGCACTGAGCAGAACCGCATCAATATGCTGCGGGCTAAGCGCGGCGGCGACGCGGGCATACATCAAGACAAAATCGCTGGCGGCTTCACCGCTCATCACGGCGGCGAGGGTAAAGAACACCTCGGCGATGCCATCACGGGCGGTGCTGGCAATCGAAAAGCCCAGCGCTTCGCCAGCGGCAAGCCGGGCGCGAATGTCATCCAGAGCTGGGTCCGTGGCACTGCCAAAGCTGGCCTCTAGCGTTGCCAGCGCCTGTTCGTTTTCACCCAGCTGCGACAGGATTTCGATCCGCGCCAGGGCCGCGCGACGCGACAGCCGCGCCAGCTGGCCTTCATCGGCTGCAAACAGCGCCTCTGCGCCACCATAATTGCCAGCAGAAGCCAGTGCCAGCGCCTTGTGGTAAAGGGCAAAGGGGCGCAGGGCCTCTTCCTCGGCAATGCGATCAAACACCGCCAGCGCCTTATCAACAGAGCCGGTCCCCATATGTGCCCAGGCTTCGACCAGCCCATCCACCAGCGGGTGAATTTGTCGGCTCTCTTCGTCGCGCTCCAGAATGGTTTGAAAATCCTCGGCCAGGGCAAAACCACCAACCATGACGATATTGGCCGCCTGGCTGCGCGCGCCACTTTGCCAAAGCCGTTCGGCCACCGGGATTGCCTGTTTCATCTGACCCTGGGCCAAATGGGCAAAGACCACGTTTTCCATCAGCAGCGGATTGGACGGATCCCGCACCAATGCACGGGTATAATAATCTGCTGCGGCGGAAAAATCGCTTTCATAGGTGGCTGCCCGGCCCGCCAGATAGGCCCCGGCCAGCCCTTCGGCCACTGCGGACTGCGCCGCCAGCGCCCCTGTGGCGGCCAAGACGGCCAGGGAAACGAAGGGGCGGAAACAGAACGTTGGGGTCAAAATAGGCAGGTTGCGAAGAAATGATGCCGGCACCTGGGGGCCTCCTGTACGTGTGCGCGTCGCTTGGAGAGAAAGCGTAGTGCGGCAGGCCCCGACACGCAATGGGGCGACCCGAAGGCCGCCCCAATTTTGCGTAATTTCCGCCGTTTTGCCGCGCTACAGGCTATTAGTCGCTAACTTGGCGCACAGAGGCGCCCACTGCGGGCCTGTGTCGTTACATATTGGGATAGTTCGGGCCATCGCCGCCCTGGGGCGTGGTCCAGGTGATGTTCTGGCTTGGGTCTTTGATGTCGCAGGTCTTGCAGTGCACGCAGTTCTGGAAGTTGATCACGAACTCCGGCTTGCCGTCTTTTTCCACCACCTCGTAAACGCCAGCCGGGCAGTACCGCTGCGCCGGTTCGTCGAATTTAGGCAGGTTGGTTGCGATCGGCAGGCTTGGATCAGCCAGACGCAGGTGACAGGGCTGGCTTTCCTCGTGGTTGGTGGCGGCAAAGGACACATTGGTCAGGCGGTCAAAGGACAGCACCCCGTCAGGTTTGGGGTAGTCGATTTTTTTGTGCTTGGAGGCTTCCTCGGTCGCCTCGGCATCGTTTTTGCCATGCTTGAGCGTACCAAAGAGCGACAGGCCCAGGATGTTGTTGGTCCACATGTCCAGACCGCCCAGCATCAACGAGGCCATCAGCCCCCATTTGGACCACATCGGCTTGACGTTGCGCACCATCTTGAGATCCTTGCCGATGGCGCCATCGCGCACGACGGCCTCGTAGTCGGGTAGCTCATCGCCGGAGCGATCGGCCTTGATCGCCGCGTAGGCGGCCTCGGCAGCGGCTTTCCCTGACAGCATGGCGTTGTGGTTGCCCTTGATGCGCGGCACGTTGACCATACCGGCCGAGCAGCCCAGCAGCGCCACACCAGGCGCGACAAGCTTGGGCATCGACTGATAGCCGCCTTCAGTGATGGCACGGGCCCCATACGCGACACGCTTGCCCCCCTTCAGCAGATCCGCGACCATCGGGTGATGCTTGAAGCGCTGGAATTCCATGTAGGGATAGAGATGCGGGTTTTTGTAGTTCAGGTGCACCACAAAACCGACGTAAACTTGGTTGTTGTCCAGGTGATAGATGAAAGAGCCACCACCAGCATTGGAGTTCAGCGGCCAGCCCATGGTGTGGGTGACGGTGCCTTCCTTGTGCTTGGCAGGATCAATTTCCCAGATCTCTTTCATGCCAACGCCATATTTCTGCACGTCCTTGCCCGCGCCAAGATCATATTTGGCAATGACCTCTTTCGACAGCGACCCGCGCACACCTTCGCCAAGGAAGACATATTTGCCATGCAGTTCCATGCCTGGCTCGGTGTTGGGTCCATAGGACCCGTCTTCTTCCAGGCCAAAGACACCGGCAACCACGCCTTTGACTTCGCCCTTGTCACCGTAAACCAGTTCGGAACAGGACATGCCGGGAAAGATTTCAACGCCCAGCTCTTCGGCCTGCTCGGCCATCCAGCGGCAGACATTGCCCATCGAGACGATGTAATTGCCGTGGTTGTTCATCAGCGGTGGCATCGGGAAGTTGGGCACGCGGATTCCGCCCGCCTCGCCCAGCATGTAGAAATTGTCTTCCTTTACCGGCACGTTCAGAGGTGCGCCTTTTTCTTTCCAGTCCGGGATCAGCGCATCCAGACCGCAGGGGTCCAGCACCGCGCCAGACAGGATATGCGCCCCCACTTCAGAGCCCTTTTCCAGCACCACGACCTCTAGGTCGCTGTCCAACTGTTTCAGGCGGATCGCGGCTGAAAGACCAGCGGGGCCAGCCCCTACGATCACCACGTCATATTCCATCGTTTCGCGTTCGATCTCGGCCATAGAGGTGCTCCTTGGCTATTGTATTCGCTACCGGTCCCATCGCTGGGGGCGAGCTGGGCGTAATTTTCTTTCGCGGTTGCTTAGCGTTTGGCAACATGCCAGGTCAATCCAAACTCTGCGTTAGTTGCATCAGATCCGCGCTTTGCCGCAGGGGCAACAGCTGTTTTTCTTGCTCAGGTCCCATTTTCCGGTGGCACAGCCGGTTCTGGGCTGTCCCCCATGAGATAGCGCGGCCCCTTGCCCTTTTGTGCCGCCAGATCCTGCGGGTTGTACAATGCACAGTTGGGCAGTGACAGACAGCCACAGCCAATGCAGCCGTCCAGATTGTCGCGCAGCTTTTGCAGCGTGTCGATTCGTGCATCCAGATGGGCCCGAAACCCGGTTGAAATACGCGCCCAATCCTGCGGCGTCGGGGTGCGTCCGCCCGGCAGATCCTTCAACAGCCCGCGGATTTCCGGCAGCGAAAATCCAAACTTCTGGGCAATCATGATGAAACTGAGACGGCGAATATCGGCGCGATGAAACCGCCGCTGGCCACCGGCATTGCGCCAGGGTTCCAACAGGCCCTGCGCCTCGTAGTAACGAATCGCCGAAACCGCCAGGCCGGTGCGTTCGGACAGATAGCCAATGGCCACCCCTGCTGATCTTACCATTTCTCGGATACCTCTCATTTCCTGAAAAAATGCTTGAGCTAAAGTTAGGTTTAGAAATTACCGTAAGGCGACTCAGGTCAAAACGCTACTGAATTTAAGGAGAAAACCGATGAGCGCCATTTTGGAACATGCCAATATTACCGTCACCGACCCCAAGACCACGGCCCAGTGGATGCAAGCGGTCTTTGGCTGGCACATCCGCTGGTCTGGGGCGGCCAAAGAGGATGGCTTTACCATCCATATAGGCGGCGATGACAGTTACATCGCGCTCTATACCCCGGCAACACCACCCAGCGCGGGGCCGCGCAGCTATGGTATGCGCGGCGGGCTGAATCACCTCGCGGTTACTGTCAACGACCTGGACGCCACCGAAAAGGCGGTGATCGCCGCCGGTTTCACCCCGCAAAACCATGCAGATTACGAACCGGGGCGGCGGTTTTACTTTCTCGATCAGGACGACATTGAATACGAAGTGGTGCAATACGATGATTGATCTCTTGTGGCAGGCCCAACTACCACACCTGCCCGATCACGGCATTTTTCCGCGCAGTCCGGGCATAAAAACAGCGAAATCCACCGATTGAGCGGATTTGCCTGTGGACAGCCTACTGCCGCCTCTTGAAATTTGCGGCCGGATTGGGTCAGGTAATTGCTAACACCAAAATCGGCCCCGCTGCACTCTGTAGCGGGGCTCTGCCTTTGGTAAAAGCAACAACAGCTAGTGCCCTAGCCCAAATGACCTGGACCCAAGATATGGAAAAGATCCCAATGACCTCTGCGGGTCACACCGCACTCGAAGCTGAGCTCAAGAATCTGAAATCGGTGGAGCGCCCCACGATTATCAAGGCAATCGCAGAAGCACGCGAGCTGGGCGATCTGTCAGAAAACGCCGAGTACCATTCGGCGCGCGAAAAGCAGTCCTTCATCGAAGGTCGCGTCAAAGAGCTTGAGGGCATCCTGAGTCTTGCCGATGTCATTGATCCGGCCAAGCTATCCGGCTCTGTCAAATTTGGCGCCAAGGTCACCCTGGTCGATGAAGACACCGACGAAGAAAAAACCTGGCAGATCGTCGGCGAACATGAGGCCAACGTGGAGGCAGGTTTGCTGAACATCAAATCCCCCATTGCCCGCGCCCTGATCGGCAAAGACGAAGGCGACAGCGTCGAGGTCCGCACACCGGGCGGCGTGCGCGGGTACGAAATTTTGGCCATCGCCTACGGCTGACGCGCCAACTGACTGATACAGGCGCTGGCGGCCCGCACCGTGTGTCTTGCCAGCGCCCACAAAACCACTAGCCTTGTCTGTGCTAACCCTGATTTCAACTGACCCAACCTCCGCATTGCGAGCCCGCACATGACTGCCCAGGATGCCTCAAAACGCCCCTCTCCCTTTGCCGGGCACGGTGCTGACACTGGCCTTTCAGGTCCAAACTCTGCGGGCAAGGGGCTACCGGGATCACTGCTCTCCGGCAACGACCAGGACAGCAACAGTCTGGGCGGCGCCGAAGTGGTGGCAATTCTGCTGTCGGTGTTCTGGCTCTTGCTGGTACTTACACTCTACCTGCTGGCACCGGCGGATCAGGGCCTGGCCCACTGGACCCCAACCCTGTTGACGGCACTGGCAGTGACCCTGCCACTGGTGCTGATCTGGGTCACCGCCTGCGGCCTGCGTTCGGCCAGGCAAATGCGCAGCGAATGCCAGCGCCTGCAGGCCGCCATTGACGGCCTGCGCCACAGCTATCTGAGCCATGCGCAGCAGTCGGATGCCACGGACGGCTCAACCGTCAGCCAAAAGCTGACAGAAATTGCGGAAACCGCGCGCAAGACCGAAACCGCGCTGGCCACCTTCCAAAGCAGCCGCACCGCAACCGGCCGCCCGGCTGTCCCGCCAGAAGCCACGCGTCTCACCACCGAGGATCAGGGCAGCCTGGCACTTGGCACTTCTGCCGAAGACATCGCCCCGCCGCTGGCGGCAGAGCAATTCGTCCGGGCCCTGAATTTCCCCGAAACCGCCGAGGACGAAGAAGGCTTTACCGCCCTGCGCGCCGCGCTCAAGGATCGCAAGGCCGCCCAGGTGGTGCAGGCGGCGCAGGATGTGCTGACCCTGCTCAGTCAGGATGGCATCTATATGGATGACCTGCGCCCCGACATGGCCCGCCCCGAGATCTGGCGGCAGTTTGCTCAGGGAACCCGAGGCCGCGCCGTCGCCGCGCTTGGCGGGGTGCGCGATCGGACCTCTTTGGCGCTGACCTCGGCGCGGATGAAACAGGATCCGATCTTTCGCGATGCCGCGCATCACTTCCTGCGCCGTTTTGATCGCATGTTCACCGAGTTCGAAGCCCGCGCAAGCGATAGCGAAATTACCGCACTTGGCGATACCCGCACCGCCCGCGCCTTTATGCTGGTGGGCCGGGTTGCAGGCACCTTCGACTAGAAAGTGTCGCGTTCATCACCATCACGCGACACGCTCTACTTATCTGATATCGCATGGTTTAGATCCACAAAACCGCACCCAGTCTTGCGCAACATGTTCTCGGGAACGCTGCACATGGGGCACTTCACCGCGCCCCAAACAGGGCCAGGTTCAAAGCGTGAAGCTGCCATAGGGAATAAAGCGCACCAGATCGCCCGGCTGAATATCGGCAGCCGCGTCGCCCAGCTCGACCAGCCCCTCGGCCCAGCTCAGCCCTGAAATCCGGCCCGAACCTTCGGATTTGAACACCTCGACCTGCCCGTCGCGCACGCGGGCGCGCAGGTATTCGCGTCGGCCTGGCTTTTTGCGCTTGGCAAAACCGGCAGGCAGATCAAAACCCTGCGGACTGTGCCAGCCGCTGCCCGCCATCAGGCCGATCGCCGGGCGGGCAAAGATCAGGGTACAGATCAGCGCCGCCACCGGGTTCCCCGGCAGGCCAAAGACCGGAACCCCATCCCACATGGCCAGCGCCAGCGGGCGGCCCGGTTTCAACGCGATGCGCCATTCCTGCAGCGCGCCGCTTTCGCGCAGCAGGGCCGAAACATGATCTTCATCCCCCGCCGAGGCACCGCCGCTGGTCAGGATGACATCCACCTCGGCACTGGCGCTGTCAAACCGGTCGCGCAGGGCGGCGCGGTCATCCTGCACCCGCCCCAGATCCACTGGCCTCACCCCCATCTGGCCCAGCAGTGCCAGCAACATGGGGCGATTGGCATCATAGATCTGCCCCGGTGCGGCCGCTTCACCCGCCTCGCGCAGTTCATCCCCGGTCGACAGCACCCCCACGCGCAGCGGCAGATAGACCAAGAGATCCGAGATGCCGGCCGCAGCTGCCAGGGCCAGATCCGCCGGGGTGACCACTCGGCCCGCCGGTAGGATCACATCGCCCGCTGCCACATCTTCGCCCGCCTTACGGGTATTGGCCCCAAGTTTCAGCGGGCCGCGAAAGGCGATTTCACCCGTCCCAAGGGTAACGTCTTCCTCCAGAATGACCGTCTCTACCCCCGCAGGCAGCGCCGCGCCGGTCAGAATGCGGATCGCCTGCCCCGCAGGCACCACACCTGTATAGGCCAGCCCGGCGGCCGCCCGCCCCGCCACCAGCGGCATCACATGGGTACCTTCAGGCACCGCACCGGCAAAACCATAGCCATCAACCGCCGTATTGGGCTGCGGTGGGTTGGCACGCTGCGCGATCACATCCGCAGCCAGCACCCGCCCGACCGCAGCAGAGAGCGGCAAAACCTCTTGTCCGACCACCGGGCGTAACCGCGCCCGCAAGAGCGACAGCGCCTCGTCGACCGGCGTCCAGTTGACCCCGGCGGGCAGGGAAAAACAATCATTGCGCAGCGGTGGTGGTTTCAGGGTCATCAGGTAGCTCGCAGTCTATCGGCGTCTCTATGGGCCGGGCCATAAGCGTGGTTATCGGCGCGCAAACTCAGAGCGCCAGGTCTGCGGCGATGAAATCCGCAATACCGCTAGTGTCATCCAGGTTGAACACCACCCGGTCGCTTTCCAGCGGCACATCGCTGGCCAGAGCCCGGATAGTACCATCCCCCGGCGCAATCAAGGGCTGCCCGGCCGCCGCCCGGTGGGCTTCGATCTTGGGATGGGGCGCATGTTTGTAGCCCTCGACCAACACCAGATCAACCGGTGACATACGCGCCAAAAGCTCTTGCAACGTCGGCTCCTCTGCGCCGCGCAATTCCTGCATCACGGCAACCCGGTGGGCCGAGGCCAGCACCACCTCAGAGGCGCCGGCCATGCGGTGGCGGTGGCTGTCGGTGCCGGGCTGGTCGACATCGGTACTGTGATGCGCGTGTTTGATGGTGGAGACCTTGAGACCGCGATCGGTGAACTCGCTCACCAGCCGTTCCATCAGCCCGGTCTTGCCGCAGTTCTTCCAACCGGTGACACCGTAGAGTTTCATTGCAGCAGCTCCTCGGCCCGGGCCAGATCCGCAGGCGTGTTGACGTTGAAAAAGGGATCAAAGGGGGTCGCGTCAAACCGGGCTTCACGTCCCTGGTGCTGGTCCGTCCAGATCACCACCTTGCGCAGCCCATCCTTCAGCGCCGCGCGCAGATCATCGCGCAATGCCACCGGCCAGAGGCCAAAGGTCGGGTGGCGATTCACCTTGCTGCGCCCACCGGATTTCAGCTCGTCCCCGGTGCGCGGCGTTGTTGCCAGCACCAGCGGATGCGCCTGCCCTTCAGAGGCCGCAACCAACCGCACCACCAGATCGGTTGGGAAAAAGGGCGTATCCGCAGCGGCGGTAACAATTGCTTCTGCACCCTGGGTTGCCGCCCAGTCGAGCCCGGCCAGCACACCCGCGAGGGGGCCCGCAAAGCCTTCAATGCTGTCGGCCACCACGGGCAGACCCATGTCATCAAAGCGCGCAGCATCGCCATTAGCGTTCAGCGCCAGGCCAGAGACCTGCGGTGCCAGCCGGTCCCGCACGCGGTTCAGCAGGCTTTGACCGCCGATCTGCAACAGCCCCTTGTCGCCGCCGCCCATCCGGGTGGCAAGCCCGCCTGCGAGGATCACACCAAGAGGTTTGCTCATCATCAATTCTCCGCCCCGTTAGAAGGTTTTACCATCAGCGACTCTTGGCTCTGGCGCCCAAAGGCCCCACCCACGCCGTACCGCTCGCCCGCCGTGATGCCTGGGCGCTTTGCTTGCGCCCGCGAACAGGCCCTCCCCTCTGGCCTCATCCCGCGCTCTTCCGGCGGTGTTTCTTTGCCTCAACCGGCGCGTCTTTGGGATCCATGTCGCGTTCCAATCGTTCATCCCCCGAAAGGCAGGTAAACCGCTGGCCCCGCATACGGCCAATCAGCGTCAGGCCGACCTGCTGGGCGATCTCAACCCCCCAGGCAGTAAAGCCCGAGCGCGAGGCCAGCACCGGAATACCCATCATCGCGGTCTTGATCACCATTTCAGATGTCATCCGCCCGGTGGTATACATGATCTTGTCGGAGGCCTCGACGCCTTCTGACAGCATCCAGCCCGCGATTTTATCCACCGCGTTATGGCGGCCCACGTCCTCCATATAGACCAGCGGGCGATCCTCTTGGCACAGCACCGTGCCATGGATGGCGCCGGCCTCCAGGTACAGCGAAGGCGTGCGGTTGATCTTATGCGCCAGCGTATAAAGCCAGGAGGATTTCACTGGGGTCGCGGGCAGTTGCACGCCCTCCAGCCCCTCCATCATATCGCCAAAGACGGTGCCCACCGCGCAGCCCGAGGTGCGGGTCTTTTTCTGCAGCTTTTCCTCATAGGAGGTCTCTGACGCCGTGCGCACCACCACGGTCTCCAGCTCTTCGTCATAATCGACGCGCAGGATATCTTCGTCCGGCGACAGCATCCCCTGATTGCGCAGGAACCCAAGCGCCAGATATTCCGGGTAGTCGCCAATGGTCATGGCGGTGACAATTTCCTGCCGATTCAGATAGATGGTCAGCGGTCGTTCCTCGACCACCGACAGCGCGACAGGTTCTCCGTGTTCATTGCGGCCAGTGACAGCGCGAGTCAGGCCAGCTCCGCCGGGATTGGGCGCAATCAGATAGTCTGCCAAAATCTTAGCCAGGTCAGAATTATTTCCCAATTGCAGAGCCTCGCAAAGCTGCCTACCAAGTTCACATTGAACTTAGGACGGGCGCATGGCTTTCACCACCACGAAATCGGCTTTTTGGAAAGGCATGCGGGACAGCGCGCCCTTTCTTCTGGTCTCGGGCCCTTTTGGCCTGTTGTTTGGGGTTCTGGCAGGTGAGGCGGGACTAAATGTCGCTGACGCCCTGGCCTTTTCGCTGGCGGTTTTTGCCGGATCTGCCCAGTTCACCGCGCTGCAACTGCTGCAAGAGAATACGCCGATAATGATCGTGCTGATCTCGGCGCTAGCAGTCAACCTGCGGGTGGCGATGTATTCCGCCTCACTCACGCCTTATCTGGGGGATGCGCCTCTGTGGCAGCGGGCCTGCGCCGCCTATCTGGTGGTGGATCAGTCCTATGCGCTCTCGGTGGTGAAATTCGAAACCGAACCTGAGATGACCGTGCCCCAGCGCATGGCCTATTTCTTTGGCACCAATGGGTTGGTGGCACCGGGCTGGATGATTGCCACCCTGACCGGGGCGCTGGTGGGTGCCCAGATCCCCGCAAGCTGGGGATTGGATTTTGTCCTCCCACTGGCCTTTCTGGCGATGATTGGACCGATGCTGCGCACCCCGGCGCATCTTGTGGCCTGCTTTACCGCCATCGTGGTCTCGCTGCCGGCCATCTTGATGCCTTATAATCTGGGGCTCATTGTCGCCGGGCTGGCAGGCATGATGGCTGGTGCCCAGGCCGAGCTGTGGTTTGAGCGCAGGCTGGCAGTCCAGGCTGGCACCCAACAGGCCAACAAACAGGAGACCCCGTCATGAATGGATTCACCCCGGGCGAGCTGTGGTTTGTCATCATCGGGCTGGCCCTTGGCAGCTTTGGCCTGCGCTTTGCCTTTATCGGCTTCATGGGCGGGCGGCCCATGCCGGACTGGCTGATGCGGCATCTACGCTATACGGCGGTGGCGATCATTCCTGCCCTTGTAGCACCACTTGTGGTCTGGCCCTCAACCACCGGCGGCGCGCCCAGCCTGCCGCATCTGGCGGTGGCAGCGCTGACCTTTGTGGTCGGTTATCTGACCCGCAATGTGCTCTGGGCCCTGCTTAGCGGAGTCAGTGGGTTTTTGCTGTTGTTCTACCTAGCTGCCTAGGACGGCCAAGAAAAACGGCTGAACGGAGTACCGTTCAGCCGCTATCGATCTTCGCGATGGTCTAGGGGTCAGTGATGCAGATCACTGGCTCAGGGTCACGTTACCTTCGGCCAGGGCCTTTTGCAGGTCTGGATCGTCATCTTCGTAGTATTTTGTCGTGACGACACCGGGCCTGGCACCAAACTGCTCAGACAGTTTCACCGGATAGAAGGTCACCTTCATGTCTTCAAACCCGGGCAGCTGGCGCAGAATGGAGGCGGTGGAATTGGCGCAATAGGCCCCCGGCACCCGGCCATTGCTGACCGCCAGTTCATAGGCCCGCTGCGCCTGGGCAGGTGTGACTTCCAGCCGTTGCATCACCACATGGTGGGTACTGCGCGCATGGGCACCGCGATAGGCCAGCACCACAGATGGCGTGATACCATAAAGCACATCGTTTCGTTCCGGCACCACATCCGCATAGAAGGAACCGGCGGGATCAAAGATCACCCGCTCGGAGGCATTGATCATCAATGATGTATGTCCCCCAGCCCCGGTGCGGTTGTTCACCATGGTGAACAGCGTCAGCGCCGGCGGGCCGTTATGCACATGGGTCGCCGCCGCCAGGGTTGCCGCATCGGCATTGGGTTTCTTTTGCGCCGCACAGCCCGCAAGGGCAACGCAGCCCGCCAAAAGAGCCGCCCGCAGCGCGACACGGCCCGGTGGTGCCTGGTGCCACAGCACAGAAGCTGATGTCATCTGCAATAATCAGGTTGCAAAGACAGCAAGGAACAGCGTCAGCAGCACCAGAAAGATGCCAAAGCGCGTGGTGAATGTGATGAAGCCTTGGTAGGTCTGCTCTTGTACTTTGCAGTCCATGGTGCCGTGTTTGTGTTCAGCCATGACAGATCTTCCTATTCGTCTATGTTTTCTGCTGGATACTGGATTTCAAATCGCCTGTCACCACGTCATTGGCGCGCAGGGGCGTGAAAACCTTGGCCTGCGGCCTGCAGAGCGCGGCTTTTGACCGCCAGGACCGCCAGCCACCTTTTGGGGCAGCCCCATTCAGGCCGCCGCCCTTCGAATCGTCCCCTTGGCGACACCGCAGGCAACACCAAAGGACGGCGGTGTTTCGATCAGACAGGTGCTGCCGGATCGATAGCCTCGGGCAGCTCTGCTGCGGCAGGTTCTGCGCCCAGATCGCTGGCCAGACGAAAGCCGATGCGGTTGGCCGGCACTTCCTTGCGCGGTTTTGGCAACGCCCGCAGCATCACATTCATCTGGCTGACATGCTGCACCAGCTGGGTCTTGGCACCGCTACCATCGCTGCCATAAAAGGTGATGATATCAGGGTCATAATAGCCCATGCCCTCAATCCGCAGCACCCCGGCGTCGCCACCGACAAAGCCCATGGCAACCTCATGCTCAGCATCCAGCTGTTTCTCAAAGTTCTGGATATAAAGGATCAGCCGCTCATAGGCCCAGCGGGCCTCGCTTTTGGCGGCGTCTTTTTGCTGCAGCTTTTCTGGCACCGCGCCCAATCCCTGGCAGGCCTCTGGGTCGGTATGGACCTCATGCACGCAGGGCAGCACCGCCGCCTCGACCGCCTCAGCACTGGTTGAAATCTTGTTGTCCATGGCGCGTTACTCCCCTTTCCGGGGTTGCCCCCGATTTATTCCTTGCTCTGGTACAGCCAGGCACCATCGGCCCGTTTAACACGGCTGACGCGCCCGGTGTGATACAGGTGATTGACATGGGCCACTGCCTCGACCAGTGCAAGCCCATACTCGCCCTCGCCAATCTTGCGCTTGAACAGCGGTGCAAAACAATCGGCTGCTGTCTTGGGGCTGTCCAGGTAATCGACCAGACGATCCAGCCCGCCGTGATGGTTGTCGATCAACTGTCGCATCCGCAGCGGCAGTCGGGTAAAGGGCAGCTTGTGCCCGCCCAGCGCCAGATGATCGGGGCGTGCCAGCAGCGCCAGACGTTCGCAGGCCTCCAGCCATTCACCCAAAGGATCTGCCATCGGTTCGGTGGCATAGACCCCGATATTGGGGCTGATAGAGGACAGAATCTGATCGCCACTGATCACCAGATTGTCATCACGGCTCCAGAAGGTGACATGTTCCGGTGCATGGCCATTGCCCATGTGCACATCCCAGTCACGCCCGCCCATGCGAAAGACATCGCCCTGCTGCACCCGGGTAAAGCCCAGCGGCAGTGGATAGACCATATCGGCAAAGTTAAAGGGCCGGTCGGCCACCCGTTTGTCGTAGATTTCAGACGCCATGCCAGCGCTGCGATAATAAGCCAGGGTTTCTTCGGGCCAGGTTTCCTGCACATCCAGCGTCAGCATCCGGGCAAACAGCCAGGCGGTGCGGCTGGTGACCAACTCGGCCCCATGTTCCGACTGGAACCAGCCTGCAAGTCCGATGTGATCGGGATGGTGATGGGTGCCCACCACCCGGCTGATCGGCTTGCCCTTCAAGGGGCCTGCCATCAAGGTCTCCCAGATCTCGCGGCTTTTACGGGTGTTGAACCCGGTGTCTATTACCGTCCAGCTGTCGCCCTCATCCAAGGCATAGATATTCACATGGTCCAGCTTCATCGGCAGCGGTTGGCGCAGCCACAGCACGCCTTCAGCAACTTCGATCACCTCGCCTAAGGCGGGTGGTTCTGTCCAGGGCGTACGCGGGCCAACTTCGGGAACACTTGCCATGATCAACCTGCCAATTCTTCAAGAGAGAGCGCCATGGTGCCAGCGGCGCCTTCCTGCACATGGGTCAGCAGGCCCAGATGCTCTGGCAGCATCCGCTTGATGTAGAAGCGGGCCAGTTTTTCCCGTGGGCCGCCCTTGTCGGCAATCGCCGCTGCAAGGTGGTAATGCCCGCCCAGCACCCGCGCAAAGGCCCGCAGATAGGGCACCGCACCGGCAAAGCGATCCTGCAGGTCACTTTGTTCCACCAGCCATTCGGTGGTTTCACGCAGGGATTCGCAGGCCTGCCATAGCGCTTCGCCCATATTGGGATGGGTGGCGCGGGCCCCTTCGGCCTGGGCCTCGATCTCGTCGATGATCCGGCAGGCCATATCGCCGCCATCCATCATCTTGCGCGCCACCAGATCCATTGCCTGGATGCCATTGGTGCCCTCATAGATCGAGGTCACCCGCACATCCCGCAGGAACTGCGCCGCACCGGTTTCTTCAATAAAGCCCATGCCGCCATGCACCTGAACACCCATATCTGCAACGCGAATGCCGGTATCGGTGCCAAAGGCCTTGGCAATCGGGGTAAGGAAGGCGGCCCGCGCCTTCCAATCGGCGCCCCCGGTGGCGCTGTGCATGTCGGTGGCGTGGGCGCAGGCCAGCAGGATGGCGCGGGCGGCATAGGTATCGGCCTTCATCTCCATCAGCATCCGGCGCACATCGGCGTGATCCGCAATCACCCCCGAGGCAGATTTGCCCTGTTTACGTTCCAGCGCGTATTCCAGCGCCTGCTGCGTGGCGGCCTCGGCGATGCCAGCCCCCTGCCCCCCAACGCCAAGGCGCGCATTGTTCATCATGGTGAACATCGCCGCCATGCCGCCATGTTCCGGCCCCACCAGCCAGCCCCTGGCACCGTCAAACTGCATTACGCAGGTCGGGCTGCCGTGCAGGCCCATCTTGTGTTCCAGGCTGACCACGCCCAGCGTATTGGCCGCCCCCAAAGAGCCATCTGCTTCTGGCAGGAATTTTGGCACCAGGAACAGCGAAATCCCCTTGGTCCCCGGCGCGCCATCGGGCAGCCGCGCCAACACCAGGTGGCAGACGTTTTCTGCAAAGTCATTATCCCCCCAGGAGATAAAGATCTTCTGGCCCGTCACCGCATAAGAGCCATCGCCATTTGGTTCCGCCTTGGAGCTGAGCGCCCCCACATCGGATCCCGCCTGCGGTTCCGTCAGGTTCATGGTGCCGGTCCATTCGCCGGAAATCAGCTTTGGCAGGTAAAGCGCCTTCAAATCATCGCTGGCGTGATGTTCCAGCGCTTCGATTTGGCCCTGGCTCATCAAGGGGGCCAGTTGCAGCGACAGGCAGGCGCCGCTCATCATCTCGTTCACCGCGCTAGTCAGGGTCATCGGTAGCCCCATGCCGCCATGTTCGGGGGCTGCGCTCATGCCGATCCAACCGCCCTCGGCGATGGCGCGAAACCCCACGCCAAACCCCGGAGATGTCTGCACCACGTTATCTTTCAACACTGCTGGCTGTAGGTCGCCCCCGCGTTGCAACGGCGCCATCGCCTCGTCGCACAGCTTGCCCGCCTCGCCAAGGATGGCCGAAACCAAATCTGCGCTGGCCTCGCTGAACCGCTCAGTCTGGGCGATCTGGTCAAAACCGATCACGGTGTTCAGCAGGAATTCATACTCGGATACGGGGGCACGGAAGGTCATGGGCGTCCTCTTGTCGGCCTGAAACTCTCGTCGGCCTGAATTTATCGACCAAAATGGCCGTTCACGGGGAATACCGGGCGCAAGGCTTGGCATTGCCACAGCCGCCCGGTATGTCTGTTTAGCTGCTCGATTACCTAACTGCAGCCCCTTTGCAATCAACCAAAACGCCGCGTCACCAAAAATGCCAGAAAACACTGCCCCAAAAGCAACCGAAATCCTGCCTGCGACAGCGGTTGGCATAACCCATGCTGCAGATCTGTTGCGCGCTGGTGAACTGGTCTCTTTCCCAACAGAAACAGTCTATGGGCTAGGGGCAGACGCCCGCCAGGGCAACGCGGTTGCGGCGATTTATGCCGCCAAGGGACGCCCCAGTTTCAATCCGCTGATTGCCCATGTGGCCTCGGCCGAGGCCGCAAAACGTTACGTCATCTGGAACGCCTGGGCGGAAACCCTCGCCCGCGCCTTCTGGCCGGGACCGCTGACCCTGGTGCTGCCGCTGGCGCCGGATCATGGGATCTCCGATCTGGTTACTGCAGGGCTTGATACACTGGCGGTACGTGTTCCGGCCCACCCGACCGCACAGAGGCTACTGTCAGAACTGGACGGTCCGCTGGCCGCACCTTCGGCCAATCCTTCGGGACGCATCAGCCCCACCACTGCCGATCACGTCATGGCCGGTCTCTCCGGGCGGATCGCCGCCGTGGTCGCGGACGGAGCCTGCGGCGTTGGGCTGGAATCGACCATCCTGGGCCTGGCCGGTGACACGCCCGTTCTGCTGCGCCCGGGTGGTCTGGCCGCCGAGGATATCGAGGCCGCTCTGGGCCAGCCCCTGGCCACACGTGACCTGCACGATCCCCTGACAGCGCCCGGGCAGTTGTTGTCACACTACGCGCCACAAGAGCGGGTGCGGCTGAACGCCTCAGCCCCCCGCGCGGGCGAATGCTACCTTGGATTTGGCCACTACAGCGGCGCCCGCGCCTGCGATCTGTCGCTCTCGCCAACGGGTGATCTGGTCGAGGCCGCCGCCAATCTCTTTGGTCACCTGCATCAGCTGGATACCCTGGGGCAGCCCATCGCCGTGGCCCCGATTCCGGAAACCGGGCTGGGCGCGGCGATCAATGACCGGTTGCGCCGCGCCGCCGCGCCGCGTGACTGATGGCCTGACGCTGGCTCCTCTCAGGCGGTGCCCGCACTGGCCGAGAGCGACAGGGGATCTATCCCCAGAGACCCCAGCGCCGCGCCCCATTTTTCTCCATCTTCGGTGTCAAAAATCAGCGCATCCGTGCTCTCGGTGGTCAGCCAGCCATTGGCGATGATCTCGGCCTCCAGCTGCCCCGGACCCCAGCCGGCATAGCCCAGCATGATCAACAGTTGTTCTGGCCCGTTGCCCTGGGCAATATCTTCCAGCACGTCCAGCGTCGCCGTCATCCCGTATCTGGGCGGCACCCGCAGCGATTTTATCCGCGACTCATACTCCTGCGAGTGCAGCACAAAGCCACGCTGTGTCTCTACCGGGCCGCCAAACCGGATCGCCTGGGCACCCTGTGCCGCATCGGTAACCGGGATTTCCAATTGGGCCAGCAGATTTTTCAGTTGAACATCAGGGGCCACCTTGTTGATGATCAGCCCCATGGCACCCTCATCACTATGGGAACACAGGAA
The DNA here is from genome assembly GCF_021228235.1 of Pseudophaeobacter flagellatus. Taxonomy (GTDB): domain Bacteria; phylum Pseudomonadota; class Alphaproteobacteria; order Rhodobacterales; family Rhodobacteraceae; genus Pseudophaeobacter; species Pseudophaeobacter flagellatus. The sequence continues at coordinate 256,532 of NZ_JAJQRG010000004.1, read as the reverse complement.
GATCACCGAATGTTCAAACCGTGGATCACCAATGCCCGGCATTGCAATCAAGAGTTTCCCGGTAAGATTCATGCTCCGCCCTTTCTCATATTCCAAAATAGCGCCACACCAGCATGCCGCCCGGGCGCGCCGGGTGCAAGGGGCAGCGCGATTTCTACCCGCCCGCCTGCGCCTGCCGTCACCTATGAATGACCGGATCGTGACTTGGCTTTTGATCGCCAAAGGCCCATCTATACCGCATGACAAAACCGCATCGCCCAAAGCCATCGTCCCCGCCTGATCTAGTCGACCCTGATCAACCATACCGCCGTTCTTGGGCGTGGCCTCTGGCCGCCCCCCTTGCCTTGGTGGCGCTTTTGCTTGGGGCGGGTCTGCCCCTGCAACCCGCGACGGCCCAAAGCGCGCTGGCGAGCAACACCTCGGATCTGGTACAGATAGAGGTGCTGGATGGTGGGCTTACAGCGGATGGCCGCTATACCGGCGCCCTGCGGCTTACCCTGCGCGAGGGCTGGAAAACCTATTGGCGCAGCCCCGGCGAGGCCGGTATCCCGCCGCGCTTTACCTGGCGTGGTTCGCGCAACGTCGGCGAAATGTCGATGACCTGGCCCGCACCGCAGGTGTTTTCAACCTCTGGCTACCAGACCATCGGCTATCACGACCAGCTGGTGCTACCAATTGAAATCACCCCAGAACGCGCAGGCCGCCCCGTACGCCTGAAAGGGCGGATGGAATTAGGGATCTGCAAGGATGTCTGCGTGCCCTCCGAACTCAGCTTTGATCACCAGCTGGATGCCAAGGCCGGGCGCAATACCGCCATTGTTGCCGCGCTTGCCAGTCGCCCCTATTCCGCCAGCGAAGCCGGGGTTGTGGCAACGACCTGCCAGCTAAAGCCCTCCAAATACGGGATCAAGGTTGAGGCCCGAATTACCATGCCCAGCGCTGGCGGGACAGAAATTGCGGTGATCGAACCCGGCTCTGCGCATCTCTATTCCGGGGGCACCCAGACCCGGCGCAGCGGCAATACCCTGATCGCCACGGCAGAACTGATGGCGGCAAAGACCGGCACCCTGCCTGCAGTGGATCGCTCGCGCCTGCGCATCACTGTTTTAGGGTCCAAACATGCTGTAGATATTACAGGCTGCACCGCAGGATGACCAAGACAGGATGACCCAGGCAGGCGCTCCCCCTCCGCTTGCGCTGCCCGTCGCGCCGCAAATACCGATTCTGGGTGCCATTGCGGTGGTCTACCATCAGGGTCAGGTGTTGCTAATCCAGCGTAAGAACCCGCCCAATGCAGGTGCCTGGGGCTTTCCCGGTGGCCATGTAGAACTGGGCGAAACTGCGCTCGCGGCTGCCCGGCGCGAACTCGCCGAGGAAACCGGCATCCATGCCCGTCCGCTGGAATATCTCACCAATATTGATGTCATGCTGCGCGATGCGCAGGGGCAGGTGCAAAAGCAATATCTTCTGACAGCGGTGCTCTGCGCCTATGAAGGCGGCACGGCGCAGGCCGCGGATGATGCGCTCGACGCCCGCTGGCTCGCAGTTGACAGTATCGAACAACAAGGCCTAGCGCTGATCGAACAGGTCGCCGCAGTTGCCCGTCTGGCCCGCGCCAGGTCTCTTTGACCCCACCCCCGGCCTTGGGGGCGTCTTGCCTGGCCCGCAGCGCCTAGGCTTGGCGACGCAGGCGCAGCCCATAGCCCAGCGCCGCAATCAGATAGGCCAGCAATGTCAGCACTGCGATGCCGCCAAGGGCCAGCAACAGCGCAGCCCGCAGCGGATCAAAGGCCGCCAGCCCCGGCAACAGATCCCGCAGAAGCGGCAGTATTGTTCCCCGGGCCATGGTCCAGCCCAGCGTCGCCGCCAGCCAGCCCACCTGAACAAAGCCAACAGCAAGCACCAACCAGTGCAACCCCGCCTGCTTGCCGCCATGCAGCGCCCGGCGCAACGCCGTCAGGGGGCGCACCGCATCCTGCTGGATTGCCACCAGAGCCGGCACCACCAACAGAACCAGAAACATGCCAAAGCCCAAGCCATAGACCAGGGTGATCACCGTTGGCTTCAGGAACTGTGCCTGCTGCGAGCTTTCATACATCAAAGGCGCCAGCCCTAGCACCGTTGTCAAGGTCGTCAGCATCACCGGCCGCAAGCGGTCCGCCGCCCCGTCAACGATCGACGGCACCAAGCCGCGGGTTTCGGCGTATTCGTCGATCGTGGTGACCAGAACGATGGAATCATTGATGATAATCCCGGTCATGCCCAGCAGGCCAATCACGGTGAACATGCTTAGCGGCACATCCCAGACGTAGTGGCCCCAGATGGTGCCCACAAGACCAAACGGGATGATTGCCATCACCACCAGCGGTCGGGTCCAGCTGGCAAAGATCCAGGCCAGCACCAGATAGATCCCCGCCAGGCACAGAACCAGCCCGGTGCGGGCATCGCTGAGAAAATTGCTTTCCTGCTCGCTCAGCCCGCTGAGCCGCCATTCCACCTGTCGGCGGCTGGCGATATCTGGCAGGATTTCTTCCTCCAGCGCCTTGGTGATCTCGGCGGCGCGGGTCGGGTCGTCTTCGGAAATATCGCCGGTTACACTGATCACCCGAATGCCGTTTTCCCGCCGCACGGTGGAAAACCCGGTGCGCTGCGTCACCGAGACGATATCGGCCAGCGGCACATAGATGCCACTAGGGGTGCGCATCAGGCTGCGTTCCAGAAAATCCGCCGACAGCTCATCGCGGGGCAATTCGACCCGGATTTCAGCGCTGCGCGGCCCTTCCGGATAGGTCGCCGCCTCGATCCCGTTCAACCGCGCCCGCAGCGCCCGGCCCAGGCTGTCGATGGTAAAGTTCAGCGCCTGCCCCTGCGGCGTCAGCTCCAGCACCACCTCTTCCTTGTCATAGGCAAGGTTGTCTTCAACCGCCGAGACCTCTGGATAGCGCAACAGGGCGGTCTTCAGATCCTGCGAGGCACTCTTGAGCACCTGTACATCGGCGCCGTAGAACTGCACATCCAGCGCATCGCCCCCCGGCCCTGACCGCCAGCTACGGAAGGAGACCGTTTCCACCAGCGGGTGATGCACCACCTCTTCCTGCAACGCCGCTACATAGGCAAAGCTGGAATACTCGGGGCGCAGATCCGCGTCGATCAGTTCGATCGAGAGGCCGCCCAGAAGATCTGTATCCTTGGCCTCAACCCCCGAAAGGCCGCGCCCAGCATTGCCGCCAATCTCTGCAATGACAAAACTTACCGGATCAACGCCGCCATATCGGCTGGAAAACGCAGCGCCGGTGGCCGCCGCCGCGCGCTGCATTTCCTGCATCATCGCCAAGGTGTCGGCACGGGTTGCGCCCTCGACCATGGCAAAGTTGCCGGTGACAGACCCACGCTCTGGCGCGTTAAAAAACCGCCACTGCACCTCGTTGCTGATGAACAGCGCCATCTGGCTGGCCAGAATGGTCACCGCTCCGGCCAGCACCACATAGCGCGCGCGGACCACCAGGGCCATCAGCCGACGGAACAGATGATCGCGTGCCCAGCGAAAGCCGCGATTGACGATCCGGTTGGGCCAGTCGTACCAATGTTGCTTTTGCGCATGGGTCAGCGCATGGGCCATATGATGCGGCAGAATCAAAAAGCATTCCGCCAATGACGCCGCCAGAACCGCAATCACCGTAAAAGGAATATCGCGGATCAAATCGCCAAAACGGCCGCCAATCGCGGTCAGCCCAAAGAACGCAATGATGGTGGTCAGCGTCGCAGCAAAGACCGGCATGGCCATGCGTCGGGCGGCGTTTTCTGCCGCCTGCATTGGGCTTTCGCCCAGACGGCGCACGCGAAAATCGGCGTGTTCGCCCACCACGATGGCATCATCCACCACAATCCCAAGGGTGATGATCAGGCCAAACAGGCTGATCATATTGATGGTGATGCCCGCGGCATACATCAGGGCCACGGCGGCAAACATCGCCGCCGGGATGCCTGCGGCCACCCAAAAGGCAATACGGCTGTTCAGGAACAGGAACAGCAGAGCCACCACCAGCCCCAACCCCATCAAGCCATTATCGATCAGAATATCCAGCCGGTCGGAAATCCGTTCTGCGCGGGTGCGGATCAGCTCTGCCGTGACCCCCTGCGGCAGAGTGCGTTGCAGCGCATCCACCACCTGTTGCACCTGGGCCTGAATAGCGATGGCATTGCCCATGTCGGCGCGGTCCACCCGGATCGACATCGCGGGATTGTCACCAACAAAATAGGATCGCTTGCGATCCACCCCTTCGCGGGTGATCTGTGCCAAATCGCCGATGGTCAGCACCGATCCATCCGCATTGTTGCGCAGCACGATGCCTTCTATTTCTTCGGGGCTGCGTTTTTCGCGGCCAGTGCGCACCCGCGTATTGGCGCCTGTGACATCGCCCGCCGGATCAGCGTCGACCTCAGCGGCGATGGCATTGGCAATCTCTCTCATGGTGATGTCATGGGTGATCAGGTTGGCCGAGGGCACCTCGACCAGGGTACGGGGCGCGGCCAGGCCGCGAATGGTTGTCCGGGTAACGCCAACCTCAAACAGGCGCACCACCAGTTCATCCGCGAAGAGCCCCAGCTGACCCGCCGCTAGCGGCCCCGAGATCACCACATCTGTCACCCGGTCGCGCCAGGCGCCACGCCGCACGGTGGGGTCTTCGGCGTCCTCTGGCAGGGTGGTGATGGCATCCACTGCCGATTGCACATCATCCGCCGCCCGCGCCATATCCCAGCCTGGCTCAAAATCCAGGAGGATAGAGGCAGATCCCTCGCGCGAGGTCGCGGTGCTTTCCTCGACACCGTCCACCGCCAGAAGCGCCGGTTCCAGCGCCTGCACGATGGCACCATCCACATCCTCTGGACCGGCCCCCTCCCAGATGACACCGACGGTGACATTTTCAACAATTACATCGGGAAAAAACTGCGCCCGCATATTGGGGATGGCGGCCGCCCCCAGCAGCAACAGCACCACCAGAAACAGATTGGCCGCAGTGCGGTGGCGGGTGAAATAGCTAAGCAGGCCGCCAGCAGGGCGCGACAGATCACGCATGGATCAGCCCCCCATCCGCGATTCGATCCTGTTGACCAGCTCGCTTGGCACCTGCTCCTTGGCCAGCGCCGCCAGCATCCGTTGCTTATCGGCAGCGGGCAGCTGGGCGCTGCCTTCAATCGCCAGGACCAGCGCGGCGCGGCGTTCATCAGAAAGCTCAATCATGTCGGGCGCCTGACGAGGCGCCTGGCTGGTTTCAAGCGCCGCCCCCTGGCGCAGGGGCCGCACCCGAATGCCGGCCCCCAAAAGCGGCGTGCGCCCGACCACCACCTGACGCCCGGCAAGGCCCGCGCCCTGGATCAACACATCGTCGCCCTGACGGCGCAGCAATTCAACCGGCAGCGCTTCCAGCCGATCCTCGGGCCCCAGCACCAGGACGGTGCCATCCGCCCCCAGCGCCGAAGAGGGCACCCGCGCCACCGCGGCGATGGGCGGTTCGCTAACCTTTACAGTTACAAAATCCCCCGGCTTGAACCCCGGCGCGTTGGCCAGGCTGGCATAGAGCAAACGCCCGGTCTGCCCATCCCCCGCCGCGCCACTGGCGCGTGACAACTGGCCCATGGCCTCTAGCCCCGCCCCCGCCGCATCCAGCGTGACGCGCACCGGGGCTGGCAACAGCGCCCCCTCGGCGTCCAGTAGCCGGGCATATTGCAGGGTTGAAACCCGAAAAGAGACCTCCAGCAGATCCGCATCGACCAGCTCTGCCAATTTTTCATTCACCGTGACCAGCCGCCCCTCGACCAGCGTGACCGCCTGCAAAATACCATCGAAACCCGCCCGCAGGGTGGTGTCGGCCAGATCGCGTTGGGCAGTATCCAGGGCGATCTGGGCGCGTGCCACACGGGTGGCAGCCTGATCAACGCGCGCCTCAGCCTGGCTGACGGCCTGGCGACGCGAAATCACCGTCTGACGGGCCTGAACTGCGGTCAGTTCGGCGGCCTCTACCGCGGCTGTAGTGCCGACGCCGCGGTCCTGCAGATCTAGCTGCCGCTGGTGGGCGCGGGCACGCAACTGCGCCTGGTCCTGGGTGGCTTCAAGCTCATCATTGGCGAGGATCAGATCACGCCCCGCATCACGCTCCTCGGCGCGCGCATCCAGCAGATCGGTCTTGGCCTGATCCAGTGCCGCCTGCGCATCCGAGGGATCAATCTGTATCAGCACCTCACCAGCGCGCACCCGGCCCCCTTCGACAAAGCGTTCTGACAGTTGGATGACCCGCCCGCCCTGGGCGCTGCGCAGCTCTAGACGGCGGCGGCTGTCGATACGGCCAAAAGCGGTCAGCTCGGGGGTGACCTCTTGCAGCTCTGCCGTAACCAGGTTCACCGCAAAGATCCGTTCACGCGCCGGGGGGGTATGCGGCTCGGCACCCATTCGCTCTTGCACCGCAGAGACCACCATATGCCCGGCATAAAGCACCAATGCCGCCGTCACCGCCGTCAGAAACAAACCCATCAAACTATGCCGCAAAAAGCGCATGCCTATTTCCCCTTGGTGGCGGCAGATCGCTCTGGCTACCGTTTTCATTCTACCTGATCGGGCGCATGCCGTATCGCTGGCCACATGAGGTGCCTATGACCAAACGCAGCAGCGCGCTATTTCCGTCGTTGGGTTTCGCTCAAACGGGGCATTATTTCCACAAAATTGCAGGGCCGGTGGCGATAATCCAACTGAAACGCCAAAATTTCATCCCAACCATCCTTGCAGGCACCGGGGCTGCCCGGCAGCGCAAACAGGTAGGTCCCACCCGCGACACCGCCCGTGGCGCGCGACTGTACCGCAGAGGTGCCGATCTTTTTCATCGACACAATGGTAAAGACAGTGCCGAAGGCCTCGATCTCTTTTTCATAGACATCCCTGTGCGCCTCTACCGTGACATCGCGGCCGGTCAGCCCAGTGCCGCCGGTAGAGATCACCACATCAACATCGGGATCGGCGATCCAGGCGCGCAGCTGGGTGGCGATTTCGCTGCGTTCATCGGCCAGGATCTTGCGGTCCGCCAACAGATGCCCCGCCGCCTGCAGCCGATCTACCAGCACCTGACCAGAACGATCCTCGGCCAGGCTGCGACTGTCCGAGACGGTCAGAACGGCTATGCGGACCGGAATAAAGTCCAGGGTTTCATCGATACGTGACATCTCGGCCCTCTTGTGTGTTGCGACACGCGTCATGCGATGCGCAGCGGCTAGCCTTGTTCTGCACTGGCCAGACGCGCCTTCAGCTCCAATAGATCTGCCCAGGCGCTGGATTTCAATGCCGACTGGCCCAGCAGGGCGGTTGGGTGCTGCATCGGCAGCACCATCCTGCCCCAGGCGTGTCCCCATTGCCCCCGCAGCCGAGAGATGCCGCGTTTCCCCAGAACCGCCTGGCAGCTGGTATTGCCCATCAGCAGCAGAATCTCGGGCTGCGCCAATTCTACATGACGCTGCAGAAACGGCACCATCATCGCTATCTCATCACCAGAGGGATCCCGCCCCTGCGGTGGCCGCCAGGGCAGCACATTGGCCAGATAGACCGTCTTGTCGCGTCCCAGATCAATGGCCGCCAGCATCCGATCCAGCAAATCGCCCGCCGGACCCGCAAAGGGCCGACCGGCGCGGTCTTCCTCTCGATCGGGCGCCTCGGCAATGATCATCACCCGCGCGCCGGGCTGGCCATCGGCAAAGACCAGATTGCGGGCGCCGCGCTTCAAATCACAGTGGGGGAAATCCGCCAGCGCCGCGCGCAACGCCGCCAGGTCCGGCGCGGCCTGGGCGCAGCTGCGCGCCACCACAACCGGGTCCACCGGTTTGGGCTTGGGCGGCAGCGGCGGCGGGCTGCCGGGCTTTTGCGTCTCACCTGCGCGGCCGGCGACTGGGGCCTTGGCGGCAGCGGCGGCCAGCTCATAGCGGTTGATGGGCGCCTCGCACAGCGCCTCGGTGGCACCAAGCTCCACCTGCCATTCCAACAGCGCTTTTGCGCTCCAATAATCCAATGCCGATTCCATAGCACAAGCTACCCTGCCACGGCGGCAAGCGGAACACCCCTAATTTGGCCTTATGCACCTGGCCCCGCACAACCAAAGCCAGGCGGAAGACACGCCCCGGTTTACCGCCCTGCCCCGCAGGGCACAAAGCCGCCAGCCGCCTTGCCCATAGGCCAGAGCCTGCCTATAAGGTGCGACAAACAGAGCGGAGCCTGCCCCCTATGTCTACTCCTGTGTCATCGCCCTCCTCCACAGCCCCCCAGCCGCCGGTCCAGCCCGTCTTTGGCCATCGGCATCTGCTGGGCATAGAGCCGCTGAAACCGCATGAGATCACCGCAATCCTGGATCTGGCTGACAGCTATGCCGAGCTGAACCGCCGCCCGGAGAAACACGCCAATGCGCTGGTCGGCCTGACCCAGATCAATATGTTCTTCGAGAACTCCACCCGCACCCAGGCAAGCTTTGAAATCGCGGGCAAGCGTCTGGGCGCTGATGTGATGAACATGGCGATGCAGGCCTCGTCGATCAAAAAGGGCGAAACCCTGATTGATACTGCCATGACCCTGAACGCCATGCACCCCGATCTGTTGGTGGTGCGCCACCCGCATTCCGGGGCCGTGGATCTCTTGGCGCAAAAGGTCAACTGCGCGGTGTTGAATGCCGGCGATGGCAAGCACGAGCACCCGACCCAGGCGCTGCTGGACGCCCTGACCATCCGCCGCGCCAAGGGGCGGCTGCATCGGCTGAACATTGCAATCTGCGGCGATGTTGCCCATTCCCGCGTGGCCCGGTCGAACCTGATCTTGCTTGGCAAGATGGAAAACCGCATTCGCCTGATTGGCCCGCCAACCCTGGTGCCTAGTCAGTTCGCCGAATTTGGCGCTGAAATTTACGACGACATGCGCGAAGGTCTGAAAGACGTCGATGTGGTGATGATGCTGCGCCTGCAAAAAGAGCGGATGGACGGCGGGTTCATCCCCTCAGAGCGCGAATATTTCCACCGCTACGGGCTGGATGCCGAAAAATTGTCGCATGCCAAATCCGATGCCATTGTCATGCATCCCGGCCCGATGAACCGCGGCGTTGAAATCGACGGCACCCTGGCCGATGACATCAACCGCTCGGTCATTCAGGAACAGGTGGAAATGGGCGTTGCCGTACGCATGGCCGCAATGGATCTTCTGGCCCAGAACCTGCGCGCCGAGCGCAGCGCCACCGCTGGCTAAAGCCATGCAAACTACACTCCATATTCCCGCCTCCGAGCGCGGCGTGATCCGGGTCTTTGACCTGCAGATGCCCCCCGAACAGGCACAATTCTTGCGCGAACCCGGTGCTCTGGCGCAGGTGCTGGGGATTGCCGAAATTGACCTGACGCATGTGGAAATCTTCCCGGTCTCTGATCTCGAAGAGCTGGGCCTGCCCGGCTATCTGACCCAGGGCTGCGGCGTGCCGCAGGCCGAGATCGCGCCGGATCTGGCGGCGCTGCGGACACTGTCCGGCTATGTACTGCTGCTGCGCTCGCGGGCCTTTGGCGGCACGGCCACCCGGCTGACCCCAGCGGATCAAATCCGCCTTGTGGCCAGCTACGGCGAGCCGGAAACCCAATGGAGCGCCCCCCCCATGCCCGCGCCCGACAGCAGCAAGCCCTATTCTGCCGCCAAACCGCCCCCCCGGGCCACCCGCGATCAGGCCCGGCGCATTGGGGCCAGCTTTTTTGCCGTGGTGATGGGCCTGATTGCGTTGATCCTCTATGTTCTGGTGTTCTGAAATGAATGTGATCGAATTCAACCCAAACCGCAGCGCCTATATCACCGCCCATGCCTGGATGGCCGCGATTGCCATGGTGGCGGGCATGGTGATCCTCTGGGCAATTGGAAACCCCTATGTCTGGACCGGAGCCATTGGCGGGCTGGGGGCCATCGGCCTGCGTGGCTGGTACATGATGAGCGAAGAGCTGGCCGTGGTCTGGCGTATTTCTGATGGTGTGCTGACCGGCCCTGCCGAGCGCCGGGTGCCGCTGGATCAGATCGAGGCGGTCAAGACCATGGGATCCTATGTGCAGGTGATCACCAAAGGCGGTGACAAGCACCTGATCAAATATCAATCGTCGCCCAGCACCACCGTCGCTGCCCTAAATCACGCCATCGAAAGGCCCGTTGCATGACCCTTCTTTTTATCAACGCCCGCCTGATTGACCCCGAAGCCGACACCGATAGTCTGGGGGCCTTACTGGTTCAGGATGGCAAGATTACCGAGGTCTTGCCCGAGGGAACGGAGCCTGGGCAACTGTTTCGTGCGCGAAACATTGACGAAAACAGCGCCGAGGTCTTCGACTGTGGTGGCAAATGTCTGGCCCCCGGCATTGTCGATATTGGCGTCAAGGTCTGCGAACCGGGCGAGCGCCACAAGGAGAGCTATAAGACTGCTGGCCTCGCCGCTGCCGCTGGCGGTGTAACCACCATTGTCACCCGGCCTGATACCACGCCGAGCATCGACAGCCCGGAAACCCTGGAATTTGTCACCCGGCGCGCCCAGGCAGATGCGCCGGTGCATGTGCTGCCCATGGCCGCACTGACCAAGGGGCGCGAGGGATGCGAGATGACGGAAATCGGTTTTCTGATGGATGCCGGTGCGGTGGCCTTTTCCGACTGTGACCATGTGGTCAGCAACACCAAGGTGTTTTCCCGCGCGCTGACCTATGCGCGCTCTTGCGGGGCGCTGGTGATTGCCCATCCGCAGGAACCGCTGCTCAGCGCCGGGGCTGCGGCGACATCGGGCAAGTTTGCGGCGCTTCGCGGATTGCCTGCCGTATCGCCGATGGCGGAACGAATGGGGCTGGATCGCGACATTGCGCTGCTGGAAATGACCGGGGCCAAATACCATGCCGACCAGATCACCACCGCCCGCGCCCTGCCCGCGCTGGAACGGGCCAAGGCCAATGGCCTGGACATCACCGCTGGCACCTCGATCCACCATCTGACCCTGAACGAACTGGACGTGGCGGACTATCGCACCTTCTTCAAGGTAAAGCCGCCACTGCGCAGCGAGGACGACCGGCTGGCGGTCGCCGAAGCGGTGCGCACCGGGCTGATCGACACGATTTCCTCGATGCACACGCCGCAGGATGAAGAAAGCAAGCGCCTGCCCTTTGAAGAGGCCGCCGCCGGGGCCGTGGCGCTGGAGACATTGCTGGCGGCCGCGATGCGTCTATATCATGCGGATCTTTTGGACCTGCCCACCCTGTTCCGGGCCCTTGCCCTGAACCCGGCCAAACGGCTTGGCTTGGCCTCTGGGCGGCTGGCGACCGGGGCTCCGGCCGATCTAGTACTGTTTGACCCTGACCAACCCTTTGTGATGGATCGGTTCCAATTGAAGTCAAAATCGCAAAATACCCCCTATGATGGCCAGCGCATGCAGGGCAGGGTGCTGGCAACCTATGTCACCGGCGCGCCGGTATACCGGAGAGACTGATGCCCGTATTTGAGACCGCCCTTCCCCTCTTACTGCTCTGGGCCGTGATTGGCTATTTCTTGGGGTCGATCCCCTTTGGGCTGGTGCTGACGCGCGCCATGGGGCTGGGCAATCTGCGCGAGATCGGTTCGGGCAATATCGGCACCACCAATGTGCTGCGCACCGGCAGCAAGGCCGCCGCGGCGGCGACATTGATCCTGGATGGCGGCAAGGGCGCGGCGGCGGTGCTATTGACCCGCGCTTTGGCCGGCGAGGATGCGGCGCAGCTGGCTGGGCTGATGGCCTTTGTCGGACATTGTTTCCCGGTCTGGTTAAAATTCAAAGGTGGCAAGGGGGTCGCAACCTTTCTCGGATTAATGCTTGCCCTAGCCTGGCCGGTGGGCATTGCCTGCTGCCTGAGCTGGGTTGCGGCAGCGGCAGTCAGCCGGATTTCATCGCTCAGCGCCCTGACCGCAGCACTGGCTGCTCCGATCTGGGCCTACCTGTTGCACTATCAATCCAGCATGGCACTGGCAGTGCTGCTGGCGGTGATCGTCTTTTGGCGCCATAGCGCCAATATCACCCGGCTGCGCACAGGCATGGAACCCCGCATTGGCCAAAAGTGACTGAGGCCTATGCCCGCCCCTGAAACGGGCACAGGCCGCTGGCGGAAAACCGGCGCGTACCAGCCCGATGGGGGCGGGCGCGGGCGTCACGGGATAAGCCGCTCCAACCCGCGACCATTAGCCCAGGTGCCGTGCAACTCGCCACTGGGCATGCGCAGATAGACCACCGGGTATCTCTGCCCCCAATCGATCCAGACCACATCGCCGTTGCGACTGCCCTTGCCCGTATACCGCTGATTGGCCACCTGCCATTCCACAACCAGCGCCTTGGCAGTGCCGCTTATCTGCACCCTGCCGCTATAGGCGCTGCCATCGGGATTGCGCCCCTCGACGCGGTAGCTGCCTGTAACGCTTTGGGCGCTCGCCAAATCGGCCAGAAACACCAGAGAAAGCGTCAATAGCGCGGTCAGGCCGCCCATCGCTCTGCGTCGGGAAAATAGATTTGCCATGCTTCGTGCTCCTGTTTGGATGTGTCTTCGCCTGCAAGGGCCGGTTTTGCCTGTCCTACTGCCGAGGGTTAAGATCCTGCCCACGCCGACCTAACCGGAGTGGTCGTCACGCGCCACACTTCACCTAACTATTTGTAAAAATTAATTAATACACAATATCTTCACTAGGTTAGCCCGCGCCAGAACATTTGCATTACTGCACCTCATCACATCGTGATCGATATTTGCGTGCATATACGAACATCCCCTTTGGGCAGGCGCGCAATCAAAAACAGTTTGATTGAACGTGAACACGGCCCGCGCCACATCGGTGTTGTGACAGCCAGAACGCAAAGTCCACAGCAGACTGGTCAGCACAGATATTAATGAAACATCGGTCCTGGGCAGGATGACAGCCCCGGCACGATATGGAAAGGAAAAGACCCATGAACACATTCAAAACCCTGCTGGGCGGCGTGGCCCTTTCGGTTGCATTGGCCACTTCTGCCCTGGCCGCTGGCGTCGAAATCAACGCCTCCTCGACCGGGCTTGCGCTGCAGGGCTATGACCCCGTCGCCTATTTCACCGACGGCGCCCCCGCCAAGGGCAGCTATAAAATCACAACTGTATTTGACGACGCGACATACCGCTTTGCCTCGGAAGAGCACAAAGCCCAGTTTGAGGCCAACCCCGAAGCATATCTGCCCGCCTATGGCGGCTACTGCGCCTTTGGCACCGCCATGGGATTCAAGTTTGATGGCGACCCAACCTACTGGAAGATCGTCGACAACACACTGTACCTGAACCTGTCCAAGGACATTCAGACCCGTTGGGAAGGCAATATCCCAGGTTTCGTGGAAGACGCCAATGGCCATTGGGAAACCATTGCCGACGTAGAGCCAGCAGCCTTGCAGCAGTAAGTCAGGCAGTCAGGGCGGCTTTACTTTGGCCATCCTAACTTGCACCGCTCACAACCGGCGGAGCAATTGAGCCTCGCCGGTTGGTCATTTCCTTAGACGCGGTTAGCGATTTGCCAGCTCTTCAATAGCCTCAGCCGTGCGCTTTGTGTTGTGATATACGCCCAGAAAGAGATACATCATCCCCCCCATAAAAATGGCGTAGATGGATCCCACCACCAGGATGCCCAGGGCTGGCAATAGGCCTCCGTTTGGCGCAGGGGCCAGAAAGGCCGCGACAGTGCCGACCAGGACACCGACACAGAGCAGGATTACAAAGACCCCAACCAGTTTTTCAAACAGACCAATAAATGTATCGCGCATTTTATCCTCCTAGGTTCAACGGCCACATTTGTCGCGCCCCTGCTGTATCCTGACAAGGAAATTATCTTGACGCCGCACTGATTTCATGCATTTCTGTCATTACAGAAATAACAGGACTTACGAAATGAACCTCACCCCTGCAATGCAGAACTTTATCCTCCACTGGGGGGAGATGGGCTCCAAATGGGGGGTGAACCGGTCGGTGGCGCAGATCCACGCGCTGCTGCATATCTCCCCCGATGCCATGACGGCGGATGAAATCTGCGAGACGCTGAATCTGGCACGCTCCAATGTCTCCAACGGGCTGAAAGAGCTGCAATCCCAAGGGCTGGTTAAAGCTTCGCGGCAATTGGGGGATCGGCGCGATCACTTCACCTCGATCCGCGACATGTTTGATCTGGTGGATGCGGTGATCGCAGCCCGGCGCGAGCGCGAATTTGCCCCCACCCTGCGGGCGCTGGACGCGGGGATGCAAGAGGCCGAGACCGATAAGACGCCCGCCGTGGTCAAGGAGCGCATGGGGGAGACCCTGCGGGTAATGCAGATGTTTGACGACTGGTATGTCGATTTCGCCCGCCTGCCCCGATCCGTGCATCTGGCAGTGCTGAAGCTGGGCGCCAGGCTGGTGCGCTTTCTGCCAGGCGGCAAACCCAAGGACTAAACCAGTCGCAAAAAAATTTACCTAGAGCTTTCTCAAATGACAGAAATGACTACCAGCGCAGAAATAATAGAAAATCAAGACCACCTAAGAAAGACCTGAACCTCTTTGCCAAACCCTCGCGAAAGAACGGAAGTACCAATGTGCGCCCCCTGTGAACACGCCCCACAAAATGTCCGCTGGAAAGACCTGGTGCAGCTGCCAAAGTATCAACTCTGGCTCGAAGTCAGCCTCCCTCTGCCCTGGCTCATACTCTCTTGGGGGCTGTATGTCTCGCCTCTTTGGCCATTTGGGGCAGTGGCGAGCTTCATGTTCTTTCTCTGCGCCCTACGGCTGAACCATGAAGCGATTCACGGGAATCTCGGGATTTCCAGAAAATGGGACATCGCGCTTTTGCACCTGCTTAGCGCCGTGATGCTTGGCTGTAATACCTCCATCGCCTGGAGCCACATGCAACATCACCGCCACGCCATGGGGCCAAATGACCACGAAGGTCGTTGCGGGCGCATGACTGCGACACAGGTGCTGATCTACGGGCCACGCTTTCCCATCGATTTGATCCGCGCATGCTGGCGTCTTGCTGCACAAAAGTGGCGGTGGCGGATCCTGAGAGACGGGGCATTTGTCGCCCTCTTTGTTGGGCTCTGCCTCTGGAGTGGCTATCGTTTTTTGCTGCTCCACATGGTGGCCATGATCGTCGCGCAATGCCTAACCGCGTTTTTTGCGGTCTGGATTACCCATCAGGGCACTGCACAATCTGGTCTGGCAGGGCGTAGCCAGCGCGGGGTACTGGCAAAACTTGCCTATCTGATGTTCTATCACCGCGAACACCACCTGTTTCCAAGGGTCCCCGTCATTCGCTTGCCAGATCTGGCCAACCGTCTGGACGCCGGTGTCCCGGGCTATGCCGCAAGCCGCCTTCCGGTTTTCCAGTTGCTGGATCGCCCCACCCTCTAAGGACTGGCGTCGTCGCCACACCCGATCCACTGGCAGGCGCCGCCTAAGACCAACAGCAGCAAGAAAAAGGGGCGTCTCAGCGGCGCCCCCTTTATATCTGTTTGTCTCTTGGTCTTTAATAGCTGTAATCAGCGTAGATCCGGGTCAGATCGCCGCCCCAGTCCCCGTGATAGCGCTCCAGCAGCTCATCCGCCGGCACCTTGCCGCTGTCGAGGCTGTCTTTCAGCGCATTCAGGAAATGGGTCTCATCCGGCACCAACCCGCCGGCACCGGGACAGGCGCGATTTTTCAGTCCCGACTCCGAGATCGCCACCACTTCACGTGCCAGGTCGTGCATCTTGATGCCATTGACCTCAGCCTGCAGCCCATCGCGCGAGGCCGCAACGCGCAGCCCTTCGCGGGTCTCGGCGTCCCAGTGTTTGACCAGATCCCAGGCCGCATCCAGTGCACTCTGATCATAGGTGAGCCCCACCCAGAAGGCAGGCAGCGCGCAAAGACGCCGCCAAGGGCCACCATCAGCCCCACGCATTTCCATGTATTTCTTGATCCGCGCTTCGGGGAAGGCTGTGGTCAGGTGATCCGCCCAATCCGACAGGCTGGGGGTTTCACCGGGCAGGGCCGGTAGTTTCCCCTGCAGGAAATCGCGGAAAGACATGCCAAGCGCATTGATGTATTCGCCGTCGCGGTAGACAAAATACATCGGCACATCCAGCGCATATTGCACATAGGCTTCAAAGCCAAAGCCTTCGTCAAAGACAAAGGGCAACATGCCGGTGCGGCTGTCGTCCAGATGCCGCCAGATCTTGCTGCGCCAGGATTTGTGGCCATTGGGCTTGCCCTCAAAGAAGGGCGAATTGGCAAACAGCGCCGTGGCCACTGGCTGCAGCGCCAGAGCGACGCGCAATTTCTGCACCATGTCTGCCTCAGACCCAAAGTCGATATTGACCTGCACCGTGGTGGTACGGCGCATCATGTCGCGCCCCATGGTGCCAACCTTGGCCATGTAGTCGTTCATCAGCCGATAACGTCCCTTGGGCATCAGCGGCATTTCATCGTGGGTCCAGATGGGGGCGGCGCCCAGACCGATAAAACCGACGCCGATCTTGTCAGAGATGTCCTTGACCTCGCGCAGGTGGGTGTTCACCTCGTCGCAAGTCTCATGAATGGTTTCCAGTGGGGCGCCAGACAGTTCCAGCGCGCCGCCAGGTTCCAGGCTGACATTGGCACCGTCCTTTTCCAACCCGATCAGCTTGCCGCCCTCGGTCACCTCGGACCAGCCATAGCTGTCGCGCAGCCCCTGCAGCACCGCCACGATAGAGCGCTCTCCCTCAAAGGGCAGCGGTTTGAGCGTATCCTTGCAATAGCCGAACTTTTCATGCTCGGTCCCGATGCGCCAGGCATCGCGGGGTTTGCAGCCGCTGGCCAGATATTCGGCCAATTGTTCGTGGCGCTCAATGGGTCCGCCGCCGGACTGGGGAATGGACATGCCGGGCACTCCGTCCTGTAGGGTTATCTTGGGAAAACAGTGGTGAGCGGAATCAA
This sequence comes from Pseudophaeobacter flagellatus, assembly GCF_021228235.1. Lineage (GTDB taxonomy): Bacteria > Pseudomonadota > Alphaproteobacteria > Rhodobacterales > Rhodobacteraceae > Pseudophaeobacter > Pseudophaeobacter flagellatus. The sequence continues at coordinate 239,552 of NZ_JAJQRG010000004.1, read as the reverse complement.
TGCTGGTGTCAATGCAGCCTTTGGTGCGCAGGGCGCGATGGGCTGCGCTCCCAGATCACGACCTGGTGAGAACCATTGCGGCGCAGCTCGCTGAGCATCCGTTCGGTGCGCAGGCCCGGAAGGGCGGCAAAAACGTCGAACAGGGCCTCGTTCCCTTCGGCATTGACCGGAATTTCCAAAGGCTCCTGTCCCTCTTGTTCCAACACCCAATGCGGCGGTTTGGCAGTATGGTCCAGCCGCAACCGCTGCAGTTCAGAGGTGGCAACCGCCCCCCCGGTAAGCGGACCAAAATAGGCGATCTGCCCCTCGTCCACCCGCACCACACCGGGGCCACCAGCCCCTATACGAAAGCGCAGCCGCTGCGCGCCAATCACGGCAATCACCAGGCCGACCGCCACCAAGGCCCAGCCGGTGACTTCGGTCACACCATAGGAGGTAAAGGCCCATTTCAGCCCCACCAGCAGCATCAACGCCGCCACGATCAATTCACGCCAGCGCCAAAGCGCTTCGCGGGCCTCGGGCCGAATGAAACTCATCTGCTTTCTCCCATCAGGGGCATTGATTGCAAGCTCATATTAGTTAGTGCGGCGCTGCCTTGGGGGCTGCCTTGGGGAAGGGCCAGGCCTGTCTTCGAGTTATCACCAATCCCCAAGTGTTTGCTGCCACAGGGTCATGGCCGCCACGGCGGCGGTATCCGCCCGCAGGATGCGCGGGCCAAGGCTGACAACATGCGCCTGTTCCATCGCGTGCAGGCGGCTGCGTTCCTTGTCGGAAAAGCCGCCCTCGGGGCCGATCACAATCGCCCAAGGCGCATCTTTGTGATCCTGCGCGGCAAGCTGCAGCGCATTGCCCACCTCGGCCTCATCGCAGAACATCAGCTGGCGATCGGCGGGCCAGTCATCCAACAGGCGCGACAGTTTCTGCAACTCGCCGACCTCGGGCACATAGGTGCCGCCGCATTGCTCGGCGGCCTCAACCGCATGGGCCTGCAGCCGGTCCTGACGGATACGTTCCGAATTGGTGTAATCAGTCCCCACCGGCAGGATGCGCGCGGCCCCCATCTCGGCCGCCTTTTCCACGATAAAATCGGTACGCACCTTTTTGATCGGGGCAAAGATCAGCCACAGATCCGGCGGCATCTGCAACGGTTTGCTTTGTTCAAGACAGGTCAGCACGCCGGTGCGTTTCCCCGCCTCTGTCACTTCGGCCTGCCATTCGCCATCGCGGCCGTTGAACAGCGCCACAGCCCCGCCCAGACGCAGTCGCATCACCCCAAAGAGGTAATGCGCCTGTTCCTTCTCCAGAGGAATGGATTGCCCTGCCCCCAAGGGGTGCTCTACATACAGTCTGATTTTTGCACTCATGAGGCCTACATATGCAAGGTGACGCGCCAAAACCAGATGGGCAGGTCGCAGATGCGGTCAAAGACAACTGGGTTGATCAAATTGCACCAGCCTGGAGCCGCCCCTACCTGCGGCTGAGCCGGGCGGACAGACCCATTGGCACCTGGCTTTTGCTGATCCCCTGCTGGTGGGGGCTGGCGCTGGCGATCCTCTGGGATGGCGCGCCGCGCTGGGAAGACGCCTGGATCGCCCTGGCCTGCGCCCTTGGGGCCTGGCTGATGCGCGGGGCGGGCTGCACCTGGAATGACATCACTGATCGCAATATCGACGGCGCAGTAGAACGCACCCGTTCGCGCCCGATCCCATCGGGGCAGGTAACGCTGCGCGGCGCGGTCATCTGGATGGTGGTGCAGGCCTTGCTGTCCTTTGGCATTCTGCTGACCTTCAACCAGATGGCCATCTCGATGGGGATTCTGGCCCTGCTGCCAGTGGCCATCTATCCCTTTGCCAAACGCTTTACCTGGTGGCCGCAGGTGTTTTTGGGGCTGGCCTTCAACTGGGGCGCGCTTTTGGCCTGGACGGCGCATACAGGCGCTCTGCACTGGCCTGCGGTGTTTCTTTATCTTGCCGGGATCAGCTGGACCCTGTTTTACGACACCATCTATGCCCATCAGGACACCGAGGATGACGCGCTGATCGGGGTGAAATCCACCGCCCGGCTGTTTGGCGACGACACCCCAGCCTGGCTGCGCCGCTTTATTGTCGCCACTGTCAGCCTGATGGCACTGGCGATCATTCTCGCCCTTGATCTGGAGCAGCACTACTGGACCCTGGGGTTGGCCCTGGTTGGCCCCTGGGCCATGGGCTGGCATATGACCTGGCAATTACGGGTTTTTGACGCCTCTAACAACCAGCGCCTGTTGCAACTGTTTCGACTCAACCGCGATACCGGCTTGATTCCGCTTATTTTCTTTATCCTTGCCATGTTCACCTGATTGAACCGCCGGGCTTGGGGCTATACACAAGAGGCAGTTTTTCCGGGGAATAGCCAATTTATGCGCCTGTCATCGCTTTTGATCCCGACTCTGACCTTTGCCGCAGCAGCTGGTATCAGCCTTGTTGCCGCCAGTTTTGCCGTGACCGCAGTAGAACAGAACAGCGAAACCAACCTGCGTCGTGCCCTGGATGACAGAGATATGGGCTGGGCCGAGGTCACCTCTGACGGATTGCGGGTTCGCCTGCAAGGCACCGCCCCGGACGAGGCCACGCGCTTTGCGGCGCTGTCGCTGGCGGGGGGCATTGTTGATGCCTCACGGGTGATCGACGAGATGTCCGTCCCCCCCTCAAAGGGGATCGCGCCACCACGTTTTTCTGCGGAAATTCTGCGCAATCATAGTGGCATATCCATAATCGGGCTGATCCCGACCTCCTCCTCCCGCGCCGATCTGGTGAAACAGCTGAACGGGCTGCGCGAGGCAGGCCAGGTTGCTGATCTGCTTGAAACCGCCGAATACCCGGTGCCCAAGGGCTGGGAGGCTGCGCTGCGCTATGCCATTGCCGCGCTGGAGCTGCTGCCACGAGCAAAGATTTCGGTTGATGCAGAACGCATCAAGATCACCACCATGGCGGAATCTGCCGCCGCCAAAGACATTCTGCGGGACCAGCTTACCCGGCTGGCCCCACCAGAGCTGCATCTGGTGCTGGACATCACCGCCGCCCGGCCGGTCATCACACCCTTTACCCTGCGCTTTTTGATCGACGAGGGCGGCGCCCATTTTGACGCCTGCTCTGCCGAAAGCGCCGAGAGCCGCGCCTATATCCTGAATGCGGCCCGCGCCGCTGGGTTAGAGGGGCGGGCGGACTGCGTCATCGGCATGGGCGTGCCTTCACCCAACTGGTCGCGCGCCAGCGCTCTTAGTATCGCCAGCCTGGCCGCCCTGGGCCAGGGCACCGTAACAATCGCCAATGCCGATATCACCCTGGTCGCCGCCGAAGCCACCCCACCTGCCCTGTTCGACAAGGTGGTCGGAGAGCTGGAAAACGCCCTTCCCGAGGTCTTTGCCCTACATGCGGTGCTGCCAACGCCCAGCAGCGATGCCAGCGCCGGACCGCCCGAATTCACCGCAACCCTTAGTCCCGAGGGGCAGGTCCAGCTGCGGGGGCGTATCAATGATGAGATATCCCGCGACATCGCAAGCAGCTATGCCCAGGCGCGCTTTGGCTCTGATGCGGTGCATACCGCCACCCGCGTGGTGACGGATTTGCCCCGCGACTGGCCGGTGCGGGTTCTTGCCGGGCTAGAGGCCCTGTCACATCTGGAGCGCGGCGCGGTCACTGTCACCCCTGACAACCTGCAACTGCGCGGTATGAGCCACCGGGAAGACACCCTCGCCGTAGTATCGGGGTTTCTGGCGGAAAAACTGGGAGAGGCCGAAAGTTATGAGCTGGCCCTCACCTATGAAGAACCGCCCATCCCCGAAGACCAGCCGCTGCCAGCCGAACTCTGCGCCGCACAGCTGGCCGGGGCGCAGGCCAGCTCTGGCAAGATCGGCTTTGAACCCGGCTCTGCCACCGTTGCCGCCGGCAGTAGTGTCGTGCTGGATCATATCTCTACCATTCTGGAACGCTGCGGTCCCGTGCGGCTGGAAATTCAAGGCCATACCGACAGTCAGGGCCGTGAGGGCATGAACCAGACGCTAAGCCAGGCGCGGGCGCAGTCAATTCTCAACGAACTGCGTGCCCGGCGTATTCGTACCTCTGCCTACGTTGCCAGCGGCTATGGTGAAAGCCGACCCATTGCCTCTAACGACACCGAAGAGGGCCGCGAGGCCAACCGCCGCATCGAATTCCGCCTGATCCTGCCGGAAACCAATGCCGAAGGGGAAACCACCCTCGAAGGGGCAGCCGCCACCGCCGCCACCGAAGACCAGGCTGACACCGACGACGCCCAAGATCCCCCCGCCGATCAGGACAGCAACACCACCAGCAACACCGAACAGGAGACCTCAGGACAATGAACAGAGCAGAGTTCATCCTCACCACCGCAATCATCCTGTTTGCCGCCTTTGCCCTGGGCTGGTTTGCAAACTGGCTGGTCCACCGCTTTACCCGCGTGCGCCAAAGCGACGTCGCCGATCTGGACCGGATGAGCCAAGAACTGCACGAGGCCGAGGAAACCCGCGATCAGGCGATCACCTATCTGCAACAGCGCGAGGCAGAGCTGACCAACCAGCTGACCCAAACCGAAGCGGAACTGCGCGCCGCCATGGATGGCCTGCGCGATGCCCGCCGCGAGGCCGAGGAAATACGCAGCCAGTTGCACCGGGACTGACAGGGGCAGGCTGCGACAAACCGGCCAGTCCCTGTCAGGCCAATCAGGTAGACCGCCCGGCAAACAGGCGGACACCAGGTGCCACCGCACGCGACGGCTCTGCGCCTCGCGCAGAGCCGGACCCAACTGAGCAGCCATATTCTATGAATGTGGCGCAACAGGCGGGAGCCCCCTGCCCCCGCAGCCTAGGATGCTCTGCTCAAGGCATGCCCGCTCCAGGGCAACTAGACTGTCTGAAAGAGTTTCGGCACCGCGCACCAGGTGCCTGGCCAGTATCACCAGCCTGTGTGACCAGTTAGCCGCCCCAGTGAACAGATCGCCGGATGCCAGGCCCGCTGCTTACCAGCGCGTCAGGGCATCTTCGTCATCAGCCTTGGCCGAGACCCATTCAGATGCCCCATCCTGCAGGATTTCCTTCTTCCAGAACGGCGCGCGCGATTTCAGGTAGTCCATCATATATTCCGCCGCCTCAAAGGCATCTCTGCGGTGACGGGCTGCGGTGGCCACCATCATGATCCGCGCCCCCGGCTTCAGGCGTCCATAGCGGTGAATCACCAGCACATCCGCCAGGGACCAGCGGGCCTCGGCCTCTGCGGCGATCTTTTCCAATGCCTTTTGCGTCATTCCCGGATAGTGCTCGATCTCCATCGCAACCAGGCCTCCGCCCTCGGCATCGCGGACCACCCCGGTAAAGGTCACAATGGCCCCGGCACCAGAACAGCCTGCGGCAAATGCATCGCTCTGCGCGCCCAGATCAAACCCGGCCTCCTGCACCCGCACCTGCATCCGATCACCCCCCCGTCATCGGAGGAAAGAAGGCCACTTCGCGCACGCCGGCAAGCGGCGCGTCAAAATCGGACAGCTCTTGATCCAGCGCCACCCGCAGTGCCGACAGATCGGCAAAGGCGGCGGCGTAGCGCTCTTCGCGGCCGCTCAGCTCTGTCACCAGATCGGCAACCGTTGCAGCGCTGGTTTCAACTTCTTCGCGGGCCAGGCCGATTCGCTCACGTACCCAGGCAAAATAAACGATATCCATTAGCGGCTCTCCTTCAGATGCGGCAGCGCCTTGCGCATGTAATCCGCACCGGTGATCAGGGTCAAAGCCGCCGCAATCCACAAGAGCCACAGCCCGATCCGCCCGGTCCAGACCATACCATCCAGCTTCCAGCGCAGCCCGTTCACGTCTTCGACCTGACCGTTCAGGATCTGTTCGATCAAGGTCTCATCCATCCCAATGGAGGACATCACCAGATAATGTTCAAAAACCCCCTGCGAGAACAGCGTGGCAATCGCCACCATCTGCGCCGTTGTTTTCCACTTGGCCAGCTGGGTGACCTTCAGCGTTCCCGCCGTATCGCCCAAGAATTCTCGCAGGCCAGACACAAAGACCTCGCGGAACAGAATCACGGTCGCCGGCAGTACCAGCCAGGGGGTCCAGTGTTCGTCAGCATAGCCCACCAGGATCATCAATGCGATCACCACCATGGCCTTGTCGGCGATGGGATCCAGCATTGCGCCCATCTTGGTTTCCTGTTTCCAGGCGCGGGCCAGATAGCCATCAAACCAATCGGTGATGGCTGCCCCCACAAACAGGATCAGGGCAAACCAATCCGCCAGAGGGCGGGAAAAGTAGAGAAACATAACGGCGAGACCGGGGGCCGCCAGCAGGCGCACCAGGGTCAGGATATTGGGCAGGGTCCATTTCATGCGGCGGACCCTACAATGCGCCCTGCAAACATAAAAGACGCATAAGACACTTTCGGTTTCAGAATGCTGTGACTCCAGCGCATATGTGCAACGCACCGGGGCCAAGGGCAACCAGGGGGGCGCCCGTTCCTAGCCTGGGGCGCGCTTCCTATTTCCCACTGTGGAAATGATCATAGATCCGTTCTGCCAGGGCAAGGGAAATACCGTCGACCGCTTTCAGATCTGGCAAATCGGCACGGCTGACAGCCTTGGCACTGCCAAAATGCGCCAGCAGGGCGCGCTTGCGGCTGGCACCAACGCCGGGGATCTCATCCAGGGGCGTGGCGCCAACGGCCTTGGCGCGTTTGGCCCGATGGGTGCCGATGGCAAAGCGGTGCGCCTCATCGCGCATCCGCTGGACAAAATACAAAACCGGGTCATTGCGCTGCAGCGCAAAGGCAGCCTCGCCCAGGCGGTGGAATTCCTCTTTGCCGTGATCGCGATCAACCCCCTTGGCGACCCCAACCATGGGAATATCCTGCACCCCGTGTTCGGCCATGATCTCTGCCACCGCCGAAACCTGCCCCGCGCCACCGTCGATCAGCAATAGATCCGGCCACATTCCCTTTTCGCGGTCAGGGTCTTCCTTTTTCAGGCGCGAAAACCGCCGGTTCAGCACCTCTTTCATCATGCCAAAGTCATCCCCCGGCACCAGATCATCACCGCGAATGTTGAATTTGCGATAGGCGTTTTTCATAAAGCCCTCGGGCCCGGCAACAATCATGCCACCCACCGCATTGGTGCCCTGAATATGCGAGTTGTCGTAGACCTCGATCCGCTGCGGCGGTGCCTTCAGGCCAAAGGCATCGGCCAGACCTTTCAGCAGCCGGGTTTGCGTCGCGCTTTCGGCCATGCGCCGGGCCAGGCTTTCGCGGGCATTGCGCACAGCCCCGGCGACCAGCTCGGTCTTTTCACCGCGCAGCGGCACCAAAAGTTCAACCCGGCGTCCGGCCTTCCCGCTCAGCGCGTCCTCCATCAGATCGGTGTTTTCAATGGCATCCGACAGGATCAACTGCCGGGGCGGTTCTTTGTTGTCATAGAACTGACCGAGAAAGGCCTCCATGACCTCGGCTGCCGACATATCGGCCTCAACGCGGGGATAAAAATCCTGATTGCCCCAGTTCTGGTTGGCGCGAATGAAGAACACCTGCACACAGGCTTGGCCACCCTCCATATGCAGGCCGATGATATCGGCCTCGGCAACGCCGCGCGGGTTGATGCCCTGCACCGATTGCACCTGGGTCAGGGCCTTGATGCGATCGCGCAGCGCTGCCGCGCGTTCAAACTCCATCGCCTCAGAGGCCTTCATCATCTCAGCGCCCAGCTCTTCCTGAATCTTGGTCGAGCGCCCGGCGAGGAAGCGTTCGGCATCGCGCACTGCCAGAGCATAGTCTTCCTGCGAGATCTCGCCAGTGCAGGGGGCTGAACAGCGTTTGATCTGATATTGCAGGCAGGGGCGGGTGCGGCTTTCAAACATCGCATTGGAACAATCGCGCAACAAAAACGCCTTTTGCAGCTGGTTGAGCGTCCGGTTCACCGCGCCAGCACTGGCAAAGGGGCCAAAATAGCTGCCCTTCTGTTTGCGCGCTCCGCGATGTTTCTTGAGCTGAGCAAAGGGGTGATCCTTGGCCACCAGAATATTGGGGAAGCTTTTGTCATCGCGCAGCAGCACGTTGTATTTGGGCTTCAGCTGCTTGATCAGGTTCTGCTCCAGCAGCAGCGCCTCGGTTTCCGTCCGGGTGGTAAGAAACATCATGGTCGCAGTCAGCGCGATCATCCGTTCAATCCGAGGCGAATTCCCCGGCCGGGTATAGTTCGACACTCGCGCCCTGAGATTGCGCGCCTTGCCGACATAAAGCACCCGGCTTTCGCTATCCAGCATACGATAAACCCCCGGAGAGGCATCCAGCATTTTGACATAGTCCTGGATGACACCGTAGCCGGTTCTGGGCTGTTCGGCAGCGAGCTCTGATCTGTCGTCTGTCATGCTGTTAGTCATATGATTCCCAGCGCCGCGCTGCAATGACTGCCCGACAATTTCAAGGGCTGAACAAATCCACGGTACCTGTGGATAAGGCTGAAGATATCTTTGGGCTATCCGCGCTTTTCCCTTATTTCAGGCCAGATTTTGACGGATGCTTAATATTTGGGCAAATTATTAAGTCACTGTAATGTAAGGATAAATTTTATAAGCTCTTTCAAGTTTTTGAATTTAAAGACTCTTTTGTAACGAATCTGTGACGGCGGCAACGTAGGTGCACAACTTTTCTGGGGTCAACGCAAATAACAGCTAAATCGGGCAAAGCTTTACCCAGGCACCAGTGCGAGGCGATCAACCCAGATGTTCACCGCCATCGACGCAGATCAACTGGCCAGTCACTGCAGGCGCGGCAAGCAGATAGCCAAGCGCAGCGGTGATATCCTCGGGGTGTACCCCCCGTTGCAGCGGGGTGGCAGCGCGCTCCTGAGCAAATTCCGCCGGGCTTTGGTGGATATTGGCAAGGGTTGGTCCCGGCCCGATCGCGTTGACACGGATCCCCGGCGCCAACGCCTGTGACGCGGTTTGGGTCAGGGTCCAGAGCGCCGATTTCGCCAGGGTGTAGCTCATGTAATCCGGGGCCAGGTTGCGGACCCGCTGATCAACCATATTGACCACCAGCCCCCAGGCCAGGGATTCGCCCTTGCTGTCGTATCGCGGCGCGACACGTTGCTGCGCCAGCGCCTGGATCAGCACAAAGGGCGCGCGCAGATTGCTGCCAAAATGCCGGTTCCAGCTGCGAGCAGTGGCGTTCTCCAGCAGGTCCGGTTCAAAGATAGAAGCATTGTTCACCAGGCAGGTCACCGCCCCGCCAAGCGCAGCTGCGGCGCGGGGCAGCAGATCAGCGCTGGCCGCCTCTGACAACAGATCGGCCTCTAGGGTCACCGCCTGACGCCCCATGGCGCGGATCTGCGCCGCCACCTCTTCAGCGGCGGCGGCAGAGCGGTTGTAATGCACCGCCACGTCATAACCCTCGGTGGCAAGTTTGAGCGCCATGGCGCGACCAAGCCGCTTGCCCGCCCCGGTTACCAATGCGCGCATATCATGCCCTCCCTCAGGGTTTGGCTGGCCCCGGCTGCGTTCTGCCCGGTTTGATCGCTGGGGGCGGTCTCAAAACAGGATCAGAACAGCACCACCAGATAGGTGATGTAAAGCCCGGTCAGACCGATCCCCCAGGCCCGCGTGATATCTTTTTTCAGGAAGACAAACGGAAAGATCAGGAGCGAGGCTGCCAACATAACCCAAAGATCAAAACGCAGGAATTCAGGATCAACCGAGATCGGCCCAACCAAGGTGGCGATACCGATAATGGCCAGCAGGTTAAACATGTTAGAGCCGATGACATTACCAAGCGCGACATCTGCCTGCCGCCGCAGGGTTGCCATCACCGTGGTCGATAGCTCTGGCAACGAGGTGCCAATTGCCACCAGTGTGAGGCCAATAACCGTTTCGCTGACATGATACATCCGGGCAATGATTGTGGCGTTATCCACCAAGAGATCCGCCCCCAGAGGCAAACCGATCAGCCCGAGGACAAGATAGATACCAACGCGCCAATAGGGCATATCGGGATCCGCTTCTTCCAGGCCCTCCAGCAGGTCGTCGTCGGCATCGCCGCAACAGATCTTGCGATGGGCGCGAGCCTCGCGGAAGGCATCCCCAAGAAAGAAGGTGAGCGCCGCCAACAGGATCAGCCCAGACCAGATGGTCAGGGTGCCGCACATGGCCAGACCAATAAACAGCAGTGACGCCACCAGCATAAAGACATAGCTTTTGCGGGTGTCACATTGGCTGGTATGCAGGGTGGCAATCAGCGCCGGAATACCCAGAACCATCAAGATATTGGCAGTGTTGGACCCCACCACATTGCCCAGGGCAATCCCGTCGGCATCAACCGCCACTGCATTGATCGCGATCAGCAGCTCTGGCGCAGAGGTGCCAAAGGCAACAATGGTCAGGCTGACGATCAGTGCAGGCACGCCCAGGCGCAGCGACAGGTTCACCGCTCCGCGTACCAAGGCATCCCCAGCCAAAAGCAGGATCACAAGACCCAAACCACACAGCAGCCACGGAATCATTTACGCGGTCCTTTTAGTTTGCACCCACAGGGGCTTTTTCCAATTTTGAACCGCCCACAAGACGGACAGCGCGCAGACTGCAGGCGTTTTTGTCCAGGAAAGGTAAATTTCCCGAACATCGCCAGCACCGCTATGACCACCAAGAACAGGGTAACAATCTTAAAAATCACGTCAGAGCCCAAAGCGGGCAAACTCTGCCCGCTCCTCTATCCCGGCCAGGGCATCCTGCGCCAGTTGCAGGCCAAACCGGCTGAGGAAAGGCTTTTTGACGCCATAGCGCCGCAGCTTTACCTTGTCGCCGAACCGCGCCACCAACTGCGGTTTAAGATGGCCAAGCCCGTCAATCAGGCCCAACTCGCTGGCGCGTTTGGCCAGCCAGATTTCGCCGGTGAACAGATCCTGGCTGCTGTCCAGCTTATCGCCGCGCCGCTGGGTGACATAGTCAATGAAATTGGTGTGGATCTCGCCCAGCAGAGTTTTCAGCCGGGCCACATCTTCGGGGTTTTCCGCCTGAAACGGATCCAGCATGGATTTGCTTTTGCCAGCCGTATAAACGCGGCGTTCGACCCCGTGCCGGATCAACAACTCTTGGGCACCAAAGCCGGCCGAAATCACCCCGATAGAGCCCAGAATAGAGCTGGCGTCGGCCCAGATTTCATCCGCCGAGGCCGCCAGCCAATAGCCCCCCGAGGCAGCAACATCTTCGACAAAGGCCAGCACAGGAATGTTCTTTTCCTCGGCCAGACGCCGGATGCGCGCGCCGATCAGGGCGCTTTGCACCGGCGATCCCCCAGGGGAATTTATTTCAAGCGCAACGGCGACAGGCTTGCCCTTGGTAAAGGCAGCCTCCAGCACCGGTGCCAGGGAGACATCGTTTAAGGCACCACGGCCTGACATGCCAATGGCTCCGGAGAGACGCACAACAGAAACGAGGGGCGGGTTTTTCACAAAGGGTATGCGCAGCATCATGGCGCCGATGTAGATGCCCACCGGAGGTGAAACAAGGGAACCGCCCTCACAAAACCCGTTCCAGCCAAAACTGAGGGGGGGCCTGTGTATATTTGCAACGCTCCACGACAGGGTGCGCGCTATCTGCGCAATCCCCTACCGCAGTGCCGGATCAGGACCGGATGCGCCAGCCGGACTTGAAAATCCACCAGATCACCGCAAGGCACAGCGCCGTAAAGCCTCCAATGGCCAGCAGGCTTATCCCTACCGGCACATCCGAGGTGCCAAAGAAAGACCAGCGAAAGCCCGAAATCAGATAGACCACCGGATTGAACAGGGTGATCTTCTGCCAGATCGGCGGCAGCATGGATATTGAATAGAAAGAGCCGCCCAGAAACACCAGTGGCGTCACCACCAGCAGCGGCACCAGTTGCAGCTGTTCAAAGTTCTTGGCCCAGATCCCGATGATAAAGCCCATCAGCGCAAAACTGAGGCAGGTCAGCAGCAAAAACAACACCATGGCCAGCGGGTGGGCGATGGTCAGATCAACAAACAGGGTTGCTGTGGCCAGGATGACAAAGCCAATGAACAGCGCCTTCGTGGCCGCCGCGCCGACATAGCCCAGCACGATCTCAAGAAAATTCACCGGTGCCGACAGCAGCTCATAGATGGTGCCGATGAATTTGGGGAAATAGATGCCAAAAGACGCGTTTGAAATGCTCTGCGTCATCACGCTGAGCATGATCAGCCCCGGCACGATAAAGGCACCGTAATCGATGCCATCCACCTGGTCGATACGGCTGCCGATGGCGGCGCCAAAGACCACAAAGTACAGCGAGGTTGACAGGACAGGCGAGAGAAAGCTTTGAAATAGTGTTCGAAAGAACCGAGTCATTTCAAAACGGTAGATAGACCAGATTGCCATCCAGTTCATGATTTATCTCCTGACACGAGACCCACAAAAATATCTTCCAGACTGGATTGCCGGGTCGAGACATCCGACAAGACCAGCCCCGCCGCAGCAACATCGTTCAACAGGGCGGTGATGCCGGTGCGCTCTGCCTTGGTGTCATAGGTGTAGATCAGGGCGTCCCCTGCCCCATTCAGCGCCAGCCCATGTGGTGCCAGCGCCTCTGGCACTGTGTCGATGGCAGTGCTGAGATGCACGCAGAGCTGCTTTTGTCCCAGCTGCGCCATCAGGTCGTCCTTATCCTTGACCAGCAGAATCTGACCGTCGGCAATCACCCCGACACGGTCGGCGATGGCCTCGGCTTCTTCGATATAATGGGTGGTCAGGATGATGGTAACGCCGTTCGCTTTCAGCTCTCGCACCACATCCCACATGTCTTTGCGCAGCTCGACATCCACGCCCGCAGTGGGTTCATCCAGAAACAGCACGCGCGGTTCATGGGCCAGCGCCTTGGCGATCAGCACCCGGCGCTTCATGCCACCGGACAGCTCCTTGACCTGACTGTTGCGCTTATCCCAAAGCGACAGTTTCTTCAGGATCTCTTCGATCAGCACATCGTTTTTGGGCTTGCCAAACAACCCGCGCGAGAACCGAACCGAGTTGATGACCTTTTCAAAGGGTTCCAGGTTGATTTCCTGCGGCACCAAGCCGATCAGCGAGCGCGCGGCGCGAAAATCGTCCAAGATGCAGTGGCCGCCCACCAGCACCTTGCCAGAGCTGGGAGTGATAATACCGCAAACAGTTGAAATCAGAGTGGTCTTTCCGGCACCATTGGGGCCCAGAAGGGCCAGGATTTCCCCCTCTTCGATCTCGAGAGAGACCCCTTTCAGCGCCTCAAAGCCACCTTCATAGGATTTGCGCAGATCGGAAATGGATAGGATCGCCGCCATGGAGCCTCCACTAGACTGAGAGTTCATTTCGCACAACCTACCGGGGCAGCAGGCCAGCCACCAGAGACAGGATGCGCAGGGACATGTGCGCCTGCGCAGGGATCCAATGTCGGAGGGTTGCGCGGCCTGACCCGACGGCTGGACCCAGACGGACCCAGGCGGATCGCGTGCCGGTTAGTTACCGGTGATCTTTTTGAACCAGCCCTTTTTGCCTGCCTGTGGCGCATCTTCGCCCGCCACGTCGTCACTGGCGGCAGTCTCGGGGGGATCCGCAGGGGCCAGATAGGTCTGCAGATTGACAAAGAACTGATCAGCCATCTTTTTGGCAAAGCCGTCGATGATGCGGCTGCCCAGCTGCGCCAGCTTGCCACCGACCTTGGCCTCAACCTCATAGGACAGCAGCGTCCCAGTCTCGCTGGGGGTCAGGCTGACAACCGCGCCGCCCTTGGCAAAGCCCGCCGCGCCGCCCTTGCCTTCTCCGGTGATGGTCAGTTTTTCATTCTCGATCAAATCCGACAGGGTGACCTGGCCTTTGAACGTCGCCTTCACCGGGCCAACCTTCTGCGTCACCGAGGCCTCAAAGCCGTCCTCTACGCTACCGCTGACCTCTTGGGCGCCGGGCACGCAGGCCTTCAGCACCTCTGGATTCAACAAGGCGGCATAGACCTCTGCCGGGGGGGCGGCGATTTCTTTGCTATCACTCATCTGCATGGTGGCTCTCCTGTCGGGGGATTGGCGCAGAACGCGACCTCTGGGCCCTGTTGTAAACCTGTTAGCTCTCTCATCTCTAGATCTAACCGACAGGCACCGGCTCTGCCAAGGCGTAAGGGGCAGAGCGCAGCAGCACCCGCCGCTGCCCCTAGGGCTGTTGCGGCGCGCCCAGATAGGAAACCACACCGGCAATGCTGGTGGCATCGCGCAGCAGGCGATTGTGCCCCAGACCCGTTGTCACCTGCAACCTGGCGCCGGGCCAGTGCTGTGCCAGTTCTTCGACCTCTGCCAGGGGGACAATCGGGTCATCGCGGTCCTGCACGATCAGCGCTGTTTGGGACAGCTGTGGCAGCAATTGCACCGCCTTCAACGCTGCAAAAGGCAGGCCATAGCGGGCCTCAATCCGCTGTTGCGTTGCCTTGGCCACCCGCTGCGAAAACCCGAGCTGCGCGGCCAGCCGCTGCAAGAAGCCTTCGACATCGGGCATTGGTGCCAGAAACGCCAGACGCTGCGCCTGCATGCCACGGCTGAGCGCGACAAGCACTGCCGCCGCGCCATTGGAATGGGCCACAACTCCGGCCAGCGGCCCCAGCGCCGCCGCCACCTCTTGCACCGCCAGGCGCATTTCGGGCAGCGAGCTGCGGTGACCCGCCGCCGCACCATGTGCTGGCGCATCAAAGGCCACCACCCGGTAGCCTGCTGCCACCAGTGGCGCGACAAAGCCCCCCATCTGCCCGGCGCGCCCGCCAAAGCCATGCACTAAAAGCACTGTCGGCAGCGGGGCTTCATCCAGAACGCCCTGCCCCGGGGTCTGGTCGCGCCACTCATAAAGCGGCACCAGCTCTCCGGTGCTCAGCCGCATAGGCCGCGCCCGCGCTGCCAGCAGCCAGGCGCGTTCGTGCCGCGGTAGTTTCTGCCGTCTTGGTCGGGTGAACAGATAGGCTAAGAGCTGGGCCGCGACAGAGGGGGCGCAGAAGCTGAGCGTCCGCGTGATCCGCTGCATCCATTTGGGCGCTTGCCGACGGGGCGCAGAACCGGAGCGGCGGACAGCGGTAGGGCAGGCAGATATGGCAGTGACCATCGGGGGTCCTCCTTCAGGACTGAGTCGGTTCTATTTTAGAACTCATTATCAGTTCCATTTGAGAACTCTGTCAATCCATGATAGGAATCAGCCCATGAAATGGCATGATCTCAACGCGGACGCCTGCCCCCTGGCCCGCGCCATGGGCGTGGTTGGCGACCGCTGGACCCTACTTATCCTGCGGGAATGTTTCCTTGGGGTGCGCCGGTTTGACGGTTTTCAGAAACGCCTTGGCGTCACCCGCCACCTGCTGGCAGAGCGACTAAAACGGCTGGAAACAATGGGGGTACTGGAACGCCACCCCTATCAACAGCGACCGCTGCGGCATGAATACCGTCTCACCCCCAGCGGCAAGAGCTTTGCGCCGGTGTTGCTGGCGATGCAAGACTGGGCCGAGCACAACCTGCCCAGCCCCACCCCAACGCCCTTTGCCTTTGTCACCCGCGATGGCGGCGAGGAGGTCGAACCGGTCGTGACCGACCGCAAGAGCGGGCAAGAACTGACCCATCGCACCGTTTTGATGGTGCCCAAGCCTGCCACCGGCCAAAGCGCGGCAGATCTGCCCACAACAGATAGGGCCGAGGATGCAGCTCTTGCCAGACCCACGGCAAAGTAAGGTCAAAGATTAGATTTCGACGACGACGGCCAGCCACCCGGCAGACCGCCCCCCCCTGCTAGTAGGGCAGGCCCACATAGTTTTCCGCCATAGAGGCCTGCGCCGCCTTGGAGGAAAACAGATAGTCTAGATCGGCGCATTGCAGCCGCAGATCAACCTCATCCATATCTGGAAAGCGATGCAGCAGGTTGGTCATCCACCAGCTGAAGCGTTCTGCTTTCCAGACCCGCGCCAGGGCTTTTTCAGAATACTGATCCAACCCGGCACTGTCGCCGCGCTGGTAGTGATCCTTAAAGCCATGATAGAGATAGTAGATATCGGACGCCGCCGAATTCAGCCCCTTGGCCCCGGTTGGCGGCACGATATGCGCCGCATCTCCAGCCAGGAACAACTGCCCGTAGCGCATCGGCTCGGCGACAAAACTGCGCAGCGGCGCGATGGATTTCTCGATCGAGTCGCCGGTTTGCAGCCCCTCGGCCACCTCCTGCGGCAGCCGCGCCTTCAGCTCTTTCCAGAAATCTGCGTCGCTCCAGTCTTCAGCCTTGTCGGTCAGCGGCACCTGAATGTAATAGCGGCTCAGCACCTGGCTGCGCATCGAACACAGCGCAAAGCCACGTTCATGACGGGCATAGACCAGCTCGGGCGAGGCAGGTTTGGTTTCTGACAGAACCCCCAGCCAGCCAAAGGGATAGACCTTTTCATATTCGCGCAGCACATCCGAAGGGATAGACTTGCGGCTGACCCCGTGAAAGCCATCGGCACCGACGATAAAATCACAATCTACACGATGCTCTGTGCCGTCGATCTCATAGGTTACATAGGGTTTTTCTGATTTTAAATTATGCGGTTGCACATCCTGCGCCTTATGGATGACCGTTCCGCCCATGGCATCACGGGCCTCGTACAGATCGCGGGTTACCTCGGTCTGGCCATAGACCATGACGGTTGCCCCATCGGCCGAAGCTGCCAGATCGATCCGGTCCATCCGCCCCTGATGTGCCAAATAGACGCCATGGTGCTCTTCGCCCTCGGCCTCCATCCGCGCCGCACAGTCGGCCTCGCGCATCAGCTCGACAAAGCCGCGTTCCAACACTCCGGCGCGAATGCGCCCCAGCACATAGGCACGGGTCTGGCGCTCTAGCACCACGGTTTCGATCCCCTGCCGATGCAGCAGCTGCGACAACAAAAGACCGGACGGGCCGCCACCAATGATGGCAACTTGGGTGGTAATATGCGACATGTTCGCGTCTCCCTGCACTTTGGCCCGATTGGCCCCTCACAAACGCGCGACGACCCGGCGTGGGCCAATGAGCGTTCCTTAATGTGCAGCAAAAAAACCACTTTGCGAATGGACTGAGCGCGCAGGCCCTTGTATATTTCGCACATGTCCAGCGCCTCTCATATCCGTAGCTACAATCTGTTTGGCGAAACTGCCGAACTTGCCGATGTTTTACATGTCGAAACCATTCGCTCGCGCTCGGCACTGCATGACTGGCAGCTGAAGGCGCATCGCCACACGCGGCTGCATCAGCTGCTGTTCCTGACCAGTGGCAGCGGCGAAGCAGAGATAGACGGGCGGGCCGAACCGATCCCGCAGGGCAGTTTTGTCAATATTCCGCGCGGCGTGGTACATGGCTATGACTTTGCACCACAGACACGGGGCTGGGTGGTGACGCTGACCTCGGATCTGCTGGACCATTGCATCCATCCCGGCGAGGGACTGCGCGCGCCGTTGGAACAGGCTGCCGTGCTGCCCCTGCCCGCAGCGTTGCGGAATCTGGCAGAGCATCTGTTTGACGAATATCACCGCCAGGATTTTGCCCGCGCCCAGGTGCTTCGGTCGCTGGCCGGGGCCCTAATCGCCCTGGCGGCACGGGCCATATTTGAGGCCGACAGCGCCAATCAACCGCTGGCCGGCAGCCCGTTGTTCAACCGATTCGAGGCGATGATCGAACGTGATTTCCGCAGCCGCCGCCCGCTGGCCGAGTATGCCCGCGAGTTGGCGATCTCACCAACCCATCTGAACCGCATTTCTCACCGTTCTGCCGGGCAATCGGCCTCGCGGTTGATCAACGAGCGCATGCTGCGAGAGGCGCGCCGGATGCTGATCTACACCAACCTGACAGCGGCGCAGATCGCCTATGATCTGGGGTTTTCCGATCCGGCGCATTTCAGCCGGGTGTTTGCCAAGGGTACCGGCCTGCCGCCCAAAGTGTTTCGCCAAACAGTCAGCGAGACCAGATAGCCGTCTCAGAGCGCGCAGTCCGAACCATATGCCACTAGGGCAAAGGGGCCGCCATCCCAGTGAAGATCAGCTGCAGATACTGCGCCGCGATGGCTTCGGGCGGCACCGGGTCTGCAACCCGATTCCAATGGGGGATCCAGTTCAGCGCGCCAAAGACCGCCGCCGCCACCAGCCGTGGGTCGCAGGGCTGCAGACTGCCCTCGGCAACACCCTGGCTGATCAAATCCCGCAGCAGAAAATCAACCTCGGCCTTGCTGGCCCGCAGCGCCGCGCGGCGCGCTGGCGACAGGCTTTGCTCGCGCACCATGGCAATCGTGGCACCAAGATCGGTGGACACCCAGAAACAATAGCCCCGCACCAACAGCGCAATGCGATCCACCACCGGCAGGCTTTCATCCTGACTTTGCGCCATGGTCTGCCCCAGAAAATCCAACCCCAACAGGTGACATCCAAAGAGAATATCTTCTTTACTTTCAACGTAGTAATAGATTGTTCGCTTGGTGATTTTCAGGGCTGCTGCTATGTCTTCCAGCGACGTCTGCTCATAGCCGTGATCATTGAACAGCCGCGCTCCCGCCTGCAAGACCGCACGCCGCTTGGCCTCTCGCTTGGCGTCGCGGCTGGCACCCGGGTCAGGTGCCGCGCTGGCATCGGGCGTGGTCCAGCAGGATTGCCCTACGTTCTTTTTACCGTCGCTCACCACAGCCCCCTTTGCCCCGTCACAGTTTTGCCCATCACAGTTTTGCCTGTCACAGCCAAAACAGGCCGAGGCCGCTCTGCTTGTGACGTCCAGTAATTACACCTGCCAGTTACATCAAGATTGACCTTTTTGCCAGCCGGCACAATAGTAACCCGCAAGTGTAATTTCATCCCGACGCAAAGCTGCACCAAGGAGAACACCAATGACATCAGATGTACTGGTCGCCGGAGTGGGCATGACCAAATTTGCCAAACCCGGTCAAAACGCCCCCTATACCGAGATGGGGGCCGCAGCCCTGCGCGATGCTCTGGCGGATGCGGGCCTGCCCTATGACGCGGTGCAGCAGGCCTATGCGGGCTATGTCTATGGCGACAGCACCTGCGGGCAGGCGGTGCTCTATAAGGTGGGCATGACCGGCATTCCGGTGATGAATGTGAACAACAACTGCTCGACCGGCTCGACTGCGCTGTTCATGGCGCGCCAGGCGGTGCAGTCCGGCGCGGTGGATGTGGCGCTGGCCCTTGGCTTTGAACACATGCAGCCCGGCGCGCTGACTTCGCATTGGGACGATCGGCCCAGCCCCTTTGATGCCTTTGACGCCGAGACCGACGATCTGGTCGGCCACCCAGAGATTCCGCTGGCGCTGCGCTATTTTGGCGGCGCCGGCAAATCCCACATGGAGAAACACGGCTCCTCTCTCACCGATCTGGCCCGAATCCGCGCCAAGGCCAGCCGCCATGCGGTGAACAACCCGCTGGCGCTGTTCCGGCAGGAATTGTCGCCTCAGGACGTGCTGGACAGCCCGATGATCTGGGAAGGCGTGATGACCCGTTTGATGGCCTGCCCCCCCACCTGCGGAGCGGCAGCGGCAATTGTGGTCAGCGAAGATTACGCCAAGAAACACGGGCTAAATCAGGCCGTGCGCATCAAAGGCCAGGCGATGACCACCGACTATGCCTCCACCTTTGAGGCCCACGACATGATGCAATTGGTCGGCTATGACATGACCGCAGCCGCCGCCAAACAGGTGCAGGAACAGACCGGCATCAGTATCGACGACGTTGATGTGGTCGAACTGCACGACTGTTTCGCCCATAACGAAATGATCACCTACGAAGGCCTAGGTCTGTGCCCCGAAGGCGGCGCCAGCAAGTTCATCGCGGATGGCGACAACACCTATGGCGGCAAATATGTCACCAACCCCTCGGGCGGGCTACTGTCCAAGGGCCATCCCCTGGGGGCCACCGGCCTGGCGCAGTGCTATGAGCTGACGCGGCAATTGCGCGGCACTGCCGGCCCCACCCAGGTCGCGGGCGCGCGCACCGCACTGCAGCATAACCTTGGTCTGGGCGGAGCCTGCGTCATCACCCTGTACCAGGCAGCCTGAGGAGAGCCACATGATTGACCGAGCTTTCATTGGCCGCAGTTTTCCACCGCTGCATGTAGATGTAGAATCCGGCCAGCTGCGCGCCTTTGCCCGCGCCACCGGCCAGCGTGATCCGATCTACTGGGACGAGGACGCAGCAAAGGCCGCAGGCTATCGCGCCGTGCCCGCGCCGCTGACTTTTCTGTTCACACTGGATCAGGAGCGCGAGGACCGGTTCTATTTCATCAACGCCATGGGCATTGAGCTGGGCCATGTGCTGCATGGCGAACAGGCCTTTACCTATGGTGTGCCGATCTGCGCCGGGGACCGCGTGACCCTTACCTGCACCTGCATGGACATCTACGACAAAAAGGGCGGCGCCATGGAGTTTGTAATCCTGAAAACCCAAGCCACAAATCAGCTGGGTGAAGATCTGGGCGGCATGACCGGCACCATCGTCGTGAGGGATCCAAAATGAGCACCTTTGCACATGACGTGACCTTTGCCGGGGTAGACGTGGGCGACAGCCTGCCCGCCGTGACCTCAAAACCCATCAGCCGCACCACGCTGGCGCTGTTTGCCGGCGCCTCGGGCGATCACAATCCAATTCATATCGACATTGATTTTGCCAAGGCCGCCGGCATGCCGGATGTCTTTGCCCATGGCATGCTGGGCATGGCCTATCTGGGCCACCTGCTGACTGCCTGGGTACCACAGCGCGCGGTACGGGAATTCTCGACCAGGTTTGTTTCCATCACCCAGGTGCATGCGGTGGTAACCTGCACCGGCCGCGTGGTGGAGAAACGCGAGGGCAATCTGGTGGCGCTGGAGATCGAGGCCTCAGATCAGAATGGTGACGTAAAACTGGCAGGTAAAGCCGTGGTGGAACTGCCCTAGCGATAACAGCAGCCCGTCCGTGGGCGGAAGCGAAGCGCCCACCCATGGGGGCGGACGGGCGCTACTCGGCCAAAGGCCGGGTGGGCCTTCAACTGAGAATGAAACGGAACTTGAACCATGACAAAACTTACAGGCAAAACCGCCTATGTCACCGGCGCCGGGCGCGGCATTGGCCGCTCAATTGCGCTGAAACTGGCCGGGGATGGCGCCAATGTGGTGCTGAACGATCTGGACGCAGACCCCGCGCAGCAGGTGGTGGCAGAGATCGAAGCCATGGGCGGCAAGGCCCTGGCCGTTGCCGGTTCGGTCACCGCCCCCGGTTTTGCCAATGACTTCATCCAGGCGGGCATCGACAGGTTTGGTGGCGTCGACATTATCGTCAACAATGCCGGCTACACCTGGGATGGCTTCATCGGCAAGATGAGCGACGAACAGTTTGACGCCATGATCGACGTGCACCTGAAAGCGCCGTTTCAGATCATGCGTGCAGCAGCCCCCTTTATCGCCGAACAGGTGGCCATCGAGACCGCCGAGGGGCGCGAGGTGTTTCGCAAAGTGGTGAATATCTCCTCTATCTCGGGCACCGGCGGCAATGCAGGCCAGGCCAATTACTCTGCCGCCAAATCCGGCGTCATCGGATTGACCAAAACCATGGCCAAAGAATGGGGACGCTTTAAGGTCAACGTCAACGCGGTTGCCTTTGGCATGATCTCCACCCGCCTGACCGAAGCCACAGATGAAAAGAAATCCATCGAGGTGGAAGGCAACAAGGTCGCGATTGGCATCCCCAAGAAACTGGTACAGGGCATGGAGATGATGATCCCGCTGGGCCGTGCAGGCACCGCCGAAGAAGCCGCCGGTGGCGTCTATCTCTTCTGCATTCCCGAAAGCAACTATGTCTCGGGACAGACGCTGATCGTCGGCGGTGGTTTCGGCGGCTCCTGAGGCAACCGGGGCGGGGCCGACAGCGGGCCCACCCCGCAAGACGTTCACAACAGGGAGGGCAGGATGCTCCAAGGGACACGCATTATCGAAGTGGAAGGCCTCGGCCCCGGCCCCTTTGCCGCCATGACACTCGCGGATATGGGCGCTGATGTGATCTGCGTCCATCGCAAGGGCGGTGGCGTCACCCCCGGAATGCCAGAACGTTCAATACTGGATCGAGGCAAACGCTCGATCGAGTTGGATCTGAAAGACCCGAATGACATCAAAACCTTCCTGGCACTGGTCGCCACGGCGGATGGGCTGATCGAAGGCTTTCGCCCCGGCGTGATGGAGCGGTTGGGCATCGGCCCCGAGGCCTGCCAGGCGGTGAACCCTGCGCTGGTCTTTGGCCGGATGACCGGCTGGGGTCAGGACAGTGCGCTGGCGCAGACTGCCGGCCATGATCTGAATTATATCTCGCTCTCCGGCGCGCTTTGGTATGCGTCCAATCCGGGCGATGCGCCCCTGACACCCGCCACGCTGGTCGGTGATATTGGCGGCGGTGCGATGTATCTGGTGGCAGGTATGCTGGCCGGGTTGCTGCGGGCAAAAACCAGCGGTGTCGGCACTGTGGTCGACGCCGCGATCTATGACGGATCGGCCCATATGATGAACCTGCTGATGAGCATCCGCCAGGCCGGTGGCTTTGGCGAGACGCGCGGGCAGAACCTGTTGGATGGCCCCCATTGGAGCCGCTCCTACGCCTGCGCCGATGGCGGCTACATGACGGTGCAATGCCTGGAGCCCAAATTCTACGCACAGTTTCTGTCGCTGATGGGGCTAGCGGAGGATGCGGAGTTCAAACATCAGTTCGACACCAGCACTTGGCCCGTCCTGACCGCGCGGCTGGCCGGGATATTTGCCGCTCAGCCCCGCGCCCATTGGGCGGCGCTGTTTGACGGCACCGATGCCTGTGTTGCCCCGGTACTGAGCCCCGATGAGGCCCTGGCACATCCGATGAATGCCCGAGGCACCTGGGTTGAACAGGACGGCGTGTTGCAGGCGGCCCCCGCCCCGCGTTTTGATCACAGCCCGGCGTGGCAGCCCACAGCCCCCCCCGAGCGCGGCCAAGACAGCAACAACATCCTGGCCGAACTCGGCCTTATCAAGGAAGACCCACGATGACCCCTCATATTTCTCCCTGGATGGATGACGAGCTGACCATGCTGCAGGAGTCCTTGCGCGATTTTTATGCCAAGGAAATGGTCCCGCATGAAAAACGCTGGCAGGAACAGGGCCATATCGACCGGGATTTCTGGAACAAGGCGGGCGAATTTGGCATTCTCTGCGCTTCGGTACCAGAAGAATACGGCGGCATGGGGGGCGATTTTCGCCACGAGGCAGTGATTGCCACCGAGCAGTACCGCGCCGCCGGATTTTCCGGCTTTGGCAATTCGGTGCACAGCCAGATCTGTGCGGGCTATATCCTCGACTATGGCTCTGAAGAGCAGAAACGGCGCTGGCTGCCCAAGATGGCCAGTGGCGAAATGGTCTGCGCCATCGCCATGACAGAACCCGGCACTGGATCCGATCTGCAGAACATCAAGACCACCGCCAAGCTGGACGGCAATGAATATGTCCTCAATGGTTCAAAGACCTTTATCACCAATGGCCAGCAGGCCGATCTGGTCATTGTTGTTGCCAAGACAGACCCGAGCCTGGGATCCAAAGGTATTTCACTGATTGTGGTGGAGACCGCCGAGGCTCCCGGTTTTGCCCGCGGGCGGAAACTGGAGAAGCTCGGCCTCAAAAGTCAGGATACCTCCGAGTTGTTCTTTGACACTGTGCGGGTACCACCGGAAAACCTGCTGGGTGGCCGCGAGGGACAGGGATTTTATCAACTGATGAAATCCCTGCCACAGGAACGCCTGGTGGTGGCCCTGGGCGGCGCCGCTGCGATGGACAAGGCGCTGGAGGAAACTGTCGCCTACACCGCAGAGCGCCACGCCTTTGGCAAGCCGCTGCTGGAGATGCAAAACACCCGGTTCAAACTGGCCGAAGTCAAGACCGTGGCCCATATCGCGCGGGTCTTTCTGGATGACTGTATTGCCAAACATCTGCGCGGTGAACTGGATGCCACCACGGCATCCATGGCAAAATGGTGGGTGACGCAGATGCAATGCGACACCATGGATGAGTGCCTGCAGCTCTTTGGTGGCTATGGCTATATGTCGGACTATCCGATTTCGACCATGTATGCCGACGCGCGAGTGCAAAAAATCTATGGTGGTGCAAATGAGATCATGAAAGAGTTGATCGCCCGCAGCCTGACCGACTGACCCACCGCTCCCCCCTTTGGCCCGCGACAGGGCTACCACGCCGCAGGGGTGCGCTGCCCCCGCGCCACGCGCATGTTGCGCAAAGTGGGTACCGGTATTGCGCAACATGAAAAATCAACAAGTAGCGCCAGTCGCGTCACTGCACATGAACACGACAAGCTTCAGGATTCTTTTGCTTTTTCCGCTGCGACCTTCATCCGTCCCAACAGGGCGGATTTATCATCGCGCTTGTCGTAGGGGTTTTTCTGGCTGCCTTTGGCATTGTGCTCGGCGTGCCGGGGGCTGTTGCGGCCCATACGCGGGCCGCCTTTTTTGCTGTAATCCATGTCGGTGGCCTTTGGGTTAGGGACTGCAAGGGTGATGATACAGTTTGCGCATTTCAGCAAGGGGGTGTCGCTGTGGATGCAACAAGAGAGGGGCGCTGCCCCTCTTGGCCCAAAGGCCAATTCACCCCGCGGTATTTCGAGTAAGATGAAGGGCGAAGGCCGGTGGTTACACCAGCGCCGGGGAATAGGTCAGCAACGTGTTGGGGTAGCTCTCGGCGCCGAGGCAAAAGGCGGTCTCGCCAGTGATTGCAAAGCCCTGGCGCTGATAAAAACCTATGGCCTTGGTGTTTTGCGCATTTGTGGTCAGCCACGGCCTTGGCGCGCCAAGGTCCTGCGCGCGCTGCACTGCGGCCTGCAGCAATGACTGGCCAATGCCACGCCCCTGGTGGCGGGGCTGCACGTAGAGCGTGGCAATTTCAAGCGCCGAGCCAGGGCCTGTCGGCGGTTCTACCCCCTGTGACAGGCGCAGGAAACCGTCGATGCCCTCTTGGTTCTGCGACAGGATGAATATCTCGCTTGAGGTTTGCAGGTGCTGCGCAAACCGATCTGGCGTCAGCGTTTCAAAGACATAATCAGCAAAGCGCTTACTGATGCAATGGCGCAGATAGGTGCCCAGCCAGACCTCGATCGAGAGGGCGGCCAGGCTGGCGGCATCGGTCTGGCAGCCGGGCCGCAGCGTGATCTTTGCTGCCGCGCTGTCAGCCACCACGCACCGTGTCGATCATCACCTGCACATTATCCGGATCCGCATCCGGGGTAATCCCATGGCCAAGGTTGAAGATATGCGGGCCATTTTTGAAGGCCTTCACGATGGCGCGGGTTTCGTCGACCAGATCCTGTCCGCCGGTGACCATGTGGCGCGAGGCGAGATTGCCCTGCACACAGCCATCGACCTGCAGATGCTGTGCAGCCCAGACCGGATCAACCGAATTGTCCAGCGCCAGGCAATCAATACCAGTCTCTTTGGCAAAGCCGAGGTAGTTTTCACCCGCCTCACGGGGGAAGCCGATGACAGGAATGCCAGGATGACGTTCTTTCAGGGCGGCAGTGATCTGCAGACAGGGCTGCAACGCGTATTTGCGGAAATCATCCCCTTTCAGCGAACCAGCCCAGCTGTCGAAGATCTTGACCACCTCGGCGCCGGCCTCGATCTGTTTGGAGAGGTAATCGATTGTCGCCTCGGTGATGCGCGCCAGCAGCGCCTCGAACAGAGGTGTGTTTTCCTGCCGCAGCGCATGCGCCGGACCTTGATCCGGGGTGCCGCGCCCGGCAATCATATAGGTTGCCACGGTCCATGGCGCCCCAGCAAAACCAATCAATGTGGTCTCTTTTGGCAGCGCGCCCGCCAGGATTTTCACCGTCTCGTAGATCGGGTTCAGGGTCTCATGGATATCTGTCGCCCGACCGAGTTTGGCAAAATCCGCCTCTGTCGTGATGGTCGACAGCCTAGGGCCTTCGCCGGTGACAAACCACAGATCGGCCCCCAGCGCCTGGGGGATCAGCAGGATATCGGCAAACAGGATGGCCGCATCAAATCCGTAGCGCCGGATCGGTTGCAGGGTGACTTCGGCGGCCAGTTCCGGATTGTAGCACAACGACAGAAAATCCCCGGCCTGGGCCCGCGTGGCGCGATATTCTGGCAGGTAGCGACCAGCCTGACGCATCATCCAGATCGGCGGTACATCCTGTGTTTCGCCTGCCAATGCGCGCAGCAGTTTCTTCTGTTCGGCCATATCATCCTCAAGCTTGTCTTACGTTTTCTTGCCCCATCAGGTCGACCCAAAGCAGCGAATTGTCAAGGGCAGCCACGCCGCAGCTGCAACGGCAAATCGCCGCTGGCCTGGCAAATTGAGCCTTTTCTGGCGCAAAACTGCTTTCCACTTCTGCGAAAAATGCACTAGTGGTTTGTGCATGACACAGAACCTGCCCTCCCCCGCTTCTCCGCTGAAAATCGGCACCCGTGGATCACCGCTGGCGCTGGCCCAGGCCTATGAGACGCGCCGCCGTCTGGCTGCCGCCTTTGATCTGCCGCCAGAGGCGTTCGAAATTGTGGTGATCAAGACCACCGGTGACAATCAGGCGCTGATCGCAGCGGATAAGCCACTGAAAGAGCTGGGGGGCAAAGGGTTGTTCACCAAGGAGATCGAAGAGGACCTTTTGTCAGGAGCCATCGACATTGCGGTGCATTCGATGAAGGACATGCCAGTGGCGCAGCCTGCGGGATTGGTGCTGGATTGCTATCTGCCGCGCGAAGACGTGCGGGATGCCTTTGTGTCGCCCCGGGTGTCGCGCTTGCAGGATCTGGCGGCGGGGGCCGTGGTTGGCACCTCTTCGCTGCGACGGCGCGCCCAGTTGATGAACCGTCGCCCCGATCTGCAAGTGGTGGAGTTTCGCGGCAATGTGCAGACCCGGCTGAAAAAGCTGAACGCTGGCGTTGCTGACTGCACCTTCCTGGCGATGGCGGGGCTGAACCGGCTGGCCATGGCCGAGGTACCGGCAAGCGCAATCGAGACCACGGATATGCTGCCTGCGGTGGCGCAGGGGGCAATTGGTATTGAACGCCGCGGCGATGACACCCGCGTGGCAACGATGCTGGAAGCGATCCACGACAAGACCACCGGCCAGCGGCTGGCGGCAGAGCGGGCCTTTCTGGCGGCGTTGGATGGATCCTGCGAAACCCCCATTGCGGGGCTGGCGGAACTGGATGGCACAACCCTGCGGCTGCGCGGCGAAGTGCTGCGCCCGGATGGATCCGAATCCATTTCCGAAGACCAGACTTGCACCATTGCGGATGGCGCCGACCTGGGACGCGAGATGGCGGAAAAATTGCTGGCCGCTGCCGGACCCGGCTTTTTTGACTGGCGTCGATAGCCCCACCAGCCGACAGACCGGCCCAGATAGCACAACATACCCAAGGGTATGACGCGACGCCCCATTTGACCGCTGCGCCAATGCAGGCGACCCTCTGTCACAGGAGGAGCGCAAAATGACACCCGGAAAATCCTATCTCAGCACGGAAGAAATCCGCCCCTTGGCGGCACGTTCGAATGCCATGGGGGCCTGGCTGGTGCTGCACTGCTGGGGGACAATTGCCTGCGCATTGACCCTGTTTGCGCTCTGGCACAACCCGCTGACGTTTGTACTGGCAATCATGATTATCGGTTCACGCCAGTTGGGTTTGGCGATCCTGATGCATGAAGCGGCCCATAATGCGCTTTTCAAAAACCGCAAATGGAATGATCGCATAGGCGAGTGGCTCTGTGGGCGGCCCATTCTGGCCGAGCTCGCGGCCTATCGCCACTATCACCTGACGCATCACCGGTTTACCCAGTCCGAAAAAGACCCCGATCTGGTGCTCAGCTCCAAATTCCCCACCACAAAGGCATCGTTGAAGCGAAAATTCACCCGTGACCTGACCGGACAGACCGGGACCAAGCAGCTGATTGGCCAGATCCTCATGAGCTTTCGCCTGGCAGGGGACGATGACGCGATGGAGGCCGCAGCCTCTGATTTTGCCCAGAGTTTCAAGGCATCACATCTGTGGCACGCCCTGCCGGTGTTTATCGGCATCGCACTGGGCATGAGCCTGGTTGGCGACTGGTGGTGGGGGCTGGCCTTTTGGGTGCTGCCCTATCTGACCTGGTTTCAGTTTGTGCTGCGGGTGCGCAATATTGCGGAACACGGGGCCACCGAGCAATCCGACAATCCGCTGCAGAATGTGCGCACCACCAAGGCCGGCCCCATCGCGCGGCTGTTTGTGGCGCCCTATTGGGTCAACTACCATCTAGAGCACCATATGGTCATGCATGTGCCCTGCTGGCAGTTGAAAAACATGCACAAGGCCCTGCTGGACAAGGGAATAGGTCCGGATATGCGGATTGCGTCTGGCTATGGTCAGGCCCTGGCAGAGGCGGGTTGGAAACGCAGCTGAGCCCACACCCCGCTACGCCCCATGCCCCGCGCACTGCCTAAAGCTGTCCGGACCAGCGCAGCCAGGTTTCGGGGCTGTCGTGAAACACATTCAGGTCCACATTCCCCTTGATCCCCGGCACCCCCCCAGTGCCAGTATATTGCCAGAACCGCCAATGGGCACCGGGATAGATCTGACGCGGATGGCCCGCGACAGAGCGCAGCCAGAACTCGGTATCGCGCAGGCGGCCAATACCGGTATCGGCAAAGAAATCCACAGTGGTGTAGACCATCGGACGTTGGCCGTAATGCGCCTCTAGCAGCGCGAGAAATTTGCGCGCCTCGGCCCGCACCACCTGGCCATCAGGGCGTTTGGTGCAGGTGCGCGAACGCGGGTTCCATTCCATATCCAGCACCGGCGGCAGCGCATTGGCATCGCGCGGCACATGTTTGATGAACCAGCGGGCCTGCTCTGCCGCGCTGCGGCAGAAGTAATAATAATGATAGGCCCCGCGTGGCACCCCGGCGCGCGCTGCGCCACGCCAGTTCGCAGCAAAGGCAGGATCAGCCACATCGCCACCTTCAGTCGCCTTGAGATAGGCAAAGGACACGCCGGAACGGTGCACCTGTCCCCAGTCGATATCCCCCTGATAGCGCGAGACATCAATACCGTGGATCGGATAGCTGCGCGGCCCCCGACCCTGCCATTCATGCGGATCGGTATCGTCAAAATGCGGATAGCGGACCAACTGCGACAACTGCGCCTGGGTCGGGCGCTGCGACGGCGCGGACTGGGCTGTTGCGATGTCAGGCGGGGGCGGTGCCTTTTGGCCGCAACTGGCAAGCGCCGCCACCATCAGAATGCTCAATACCTTATTATGCATGCAAAAACCCAACGACTGAAATCAAAAGAACCAGCGCAGATAGCACTGGTTCTGTTAATCTCTATCGAAGACACTGCCTTGCATAGGGCCAAACCGTCGGCAAAGGCTTTTGGGCGTGTTCCCGCAAGATAGGCGCCCGGGTCAGACCCATTTTGCCATTGGCGGCAGGCTCATCAGGACCGCATTGGCATCATGGCCGGTTTCGAGACCAAATTTGGTGCCGCGATCATAGACAAGGTTGTATTCGGCATAGAGCCCGCGATGCACCAGCTGCGCGTCCTTGTCGGCCGCGTCAAACGGCTGGCTGCGGCGTTTTTCCACCAGGGGCAGATAGGCCGGCAGAAAGGCGCGGCCAATGTCCTGGGTCAGGGCAAAATCCGCAGCCCAGTCGCCGGTGTTGTGATCATCCATGAAAATGCCGCCAACGCCCCGCGCCCGATTGCGATGCGGAATATAGAAATACTCATCCGCCCATTCCTTCAGACGCGGGTAGAGATCCGCGCCATGTGGATCGAGGTATTTCTGCTGGGTGGCATGAAAATGCGCCGTGTCCTCGGCGTATTCCAAGCAGGGATTCAGGTCAGAGCCACCGCCAAACCACCAGGCATGCGGCGTCCAGAACATCCGGGTGTTCATATGAACCGCAGGCGCATGCGGGTTGCGCATATGCGCCACCAGGGAAATCCCCGAGGCCCAGAAGCGCGGATCCTCTTTCATCCCCGGTAGCCCCTTGCGCGCGGCCATAGCGTTTTGTGCCTTCTCGCCCAGAGTGCCATAGACCTCGGAAATATTGACGCCGACCTTTTCAAACACCCGGCCACCGCGCATCACGCTCATCAAACCACCGCCCGCGTCGATGCCATCGGCTGCGGCGCGACTTGTTTCGCTAACCTCGAAGCGGCCCGGCTCCAGTTCGGCAAAGGGACCCTGGGTATGGCTGTCTTCCAGCCCTTCAAAGGCGGCAGTGATTTCATCACGCAACTGGCGGAACCAGGCGGCGGCCTGGGCCTTTTCCTGCGTCATATCGGCGTGGGTTGGGGTTTCGGCGGGCATCATGGGATCTTTCTGCGATACGGACAACTGGGCAGGCTAGGCCCAGAACAGGGATGTGATGTCGTCTGGAAAATTAGTGTACCGGCGCTGCGACCGGGTCCAGCAGGGTGCGGCCACCATCCAGCGTCATGATCTGTCCGGTCATAAAGCCCGAGGCCTCGGAGGCGAGAAACTGCGCCGCTTCGGTCAATTCGGTCGGAGAGGCAATACGACACAGCGGCGTGTGCTCTTCGATATCTGCGCGGTAGCTGCGGTTGTCCTTCAGGGTCGACCGCATTGAGGCGCTCATGACTGAGCCAAAGGCGATGGAATTCACCCGGATCCGATGCGGCGCCAAAGACACCGAGAGCGAGCGGGTCAGCTGATCCAGCGCCGCCGAGGCGACAGAATAGGCCAGAAGCTCGGGGTGGGTACGCCGGGCAGCAATGGACGACAGGTTGATGATCGCGCCCAGGGGGGCAAGATCATCCCGCCTTTCGCCCTGTTTGATCATCCGCCGCGCCACCTGCTGTGACAGGCGCAGGGTCGGCAACAGGTTCTCTGTGAGCAAGAGCTCCAGCGAGTCATCCTCGGGGTCCAGCGGATCGCTTTGCACCACCTGGCGAGCGCCATTGACCAGGATGTCGATGTCATCAAAGGCATCAATAGTGGCCGAAAGCAGGTTAGCAATGGTCAGCCGTTCACGCAGATCCCCGGCGAAATAGCGGATATTGCTATCCTCAACTTTGGGGCCAAGTTCGTTCACCAATGCGGCCTCGTTGGTGTCGGCGAACATCACATTGGCACCCGCTGCAACAAACTGGCGGCCAATGGCCAGCCCAATACCGGTCGAGGACCCTGTGACGATGGCTGTCTTGCCGGAAATGGAAAAGGACATGCGCGGCATACTCCCTGGGTTTGATTTTGGTTGCGAGCCTAGCCCCCGATGCCCGGTTTGGAAACGGAGAAGTGTTGGCCGCAAAGCGGGTCTATCTGAAACAGGCCGCGCAGGTAAAACCGCGCGCGGCGGCGCGACCTAGGCCTTGATCCGGCGCGGGCGCTGCGCGTGCAGCACCTTGAACCGCGTATTGCCAGCCACTTCGCTGACCGCTGCGAACCGGACCCCAAGAACAGTTTCATAGGGCAGGTGGCGGTTGGCAACCATCCACAGATGCCCCGAGGCCACCAGCATATCCGCCGCCGCCGCAATAAAGGCCTGCCCCAATTCTGGCTCAGCGCTGCGTCCGCTATGGAAGGGAGGGTTCATCACCACGGTGTTCACCGCTTCTGCGGGTTTCCACTTGCGGGCATCCGCCCAGTAGAACCGGGCGCGGCTATCGCTGATATTCTGCCGGGCACAGCCCAGGGCCGTATAATCGGCCTCTACCAGATGCAGCTGCTCTACCCCGGCGCGAGCCAGAATTTGCGATGACAGATAACCCCAACCAGCCCCAAGATCGACAACCGAACGCCCCAGCTTTTGCGGCAGGCACTCTGCCAGCAGCGCCGAAGCCGGATCAATGCCGTCGGCAGAAAACACCCCCGGCGCGGTGGTGAAACCTGCCACCTCTGCCGCCGCTTCGCAGCCCCAGTCTGCCAAGGCATTGTTGCCGCCCTGGAACCAGAAGATCTTGCCATGCGCCTTTGATATCGGTGCAGAGGTCTCGGTAAGTTTACGCAGGTTTTTCAGAATCGAATCGATACCATCCGTCTTGGCACCATCCACCAGCACCGGGCCTGCAGTCACGGCCGCGGCCTGGGCCACCAGAAGACGGGCCTCGGCCTTGGCGCGGGGCAGAAAAACCACCGCAGCGGCAAAGTGCTCGGCCTCTGGCAGATCTGCCAGTCCGGGCAGGCAGGCAAAACCGGCTGCCTCATGGCTTTCATACTCAGGGCGTCTTGGGTGAAGGATCAGCACCCGCTCCTTTGGCAGGGCAGACAGATCCAGATCAGCATGCGGGGAAAAGACGGCGATGCGGCCCTCATCGGGCACGACGCAGCCACCCGTCTCAAGGGCAAGGGACAGGCGCAGGGACATAACAGGTGCCTCTTTCAGTTTGATATTATTCTTCTTTTTCCATCGTGCATTGCAGAGGATGCTGATGACGGCTGGCAAAATCCATCACCTGACCAACCTTGGTCTCGGCAATTTCATGGGTAAAGACCCCCACCACTGCAAGCCCCTTTTTGTGCACGGTCAGCATGATCTCGAAGGATTGCGCATGGGTCATGCCAAAAAACCGCTCCAGCACCAACACGACGAATTCCATTGGCGTGTAATCATCATTCAGCAACAGCACCTTATAGCGCGGCGGGCGCTGGGTTTTGGGACGCGTCTTGGTCAGCAGGCCAAGATCGGTCTCATCGTCATCCGAAAATTTGGACATCCTAACAGGCAGCAACGGCATCGGCTTTTGGTTCCAGTCATGAGTGGAATTCTATTCACTGCTTATATAGCGTAAAGACAGCGCAGGAAAAGGGATTGACGCAGCACTGTGACAAGCAATTTGACAACCATTGGCTTTGATGCCGACGATACCCTTTGGCACAACGAGCGATTTTTCCGGGTCACCCAGGACCGCTTTGCCACGCTTTTGCTTGATCACACCCCGGCGTCGCTGGATCGCACCGGGCTGGAACGCCGCCTGCTTGCTGCGGAAAGGCGCAACCTCGGGCGCTATGGCTACGGCGTCAAAGGCTTCACCCTGTCTATGATCGAAACCGCCATTGAGGTGACCAACCAGCGGGTGCCTGCTGCGGTGATCCAGGAGCTGATTGTGGCGGGGCAGATGATGCTGACTTATCCGATAGAGCTGCTGCCCCATGCCCGCGCCGCTGTCGAACAGCTGGCCAATCACCACCGGTTGATCCTGATCACCAAGGGCGATCTACTGGATCAGGAGCGCAAGCTGGCCCAGTCTGGCCTGGGCGATCTGTTTGACGCGGTTGAAATTGTCTCTGAGAAAACGCCGCAAATCTACCATGAGATTTTTACCCGCCACGCCGAGGGGCCAGAGTGCGCCATGATGGTAGGCAATTCCATGCGCTCGGATGTGGTCCCCCTGATCACAGCAGGCGGCTGGGGCATCTATGTCCCGCATGGCCAGATCTGGGAGGTTGAGCACGCCGAGCCCCCCAGCGAAAGCCCCCGCTATCACGCGATAGAGCATCTGGGCCAGCTGCCGGACCTGGTTGCCAGGATCAAAGCCCTCTGAGCGCGATACGCCAATGCCCCATTGCGCTGGCCCGACACGCCCCCCCCCATAAGACAGGACAGGCCCAATGCCCCATGCCGAGCTCAAATATTCTGACGATCTGAAGATCGACAGCGCCGCCATTCTGGCGAGGATCGAGACGATCATCCAGGACCATGATGCCAGCGCCGGGCTCTGCAAGGGTCGCGCCTATCCCCTCGCGCAATACCATCACAGCCATGTCGCCATCAGCGTGACTCTGCTGGTCAAAGCGCACCGAGACAGCGCCTTTTCAAACGCACTGCTCAGCCAGCTGAACCAGGAAATCGGCGCAATGCTGCCACGGCCATGCGAATTTTCGCTCGGGCTACAGTATTCCACCCCGTTTTACGTGACCCGCCGCTTGACGGCATAACCCCGCCCCCGTCCGGTCCGCATGCGCTGCGGCTGGAACAGCCTGCGATACATGGCTGATCCCGCAGCCGGTTGGACGAATCAAGGCCGGTACGAGGAAAAATGCGTGGCCAATCGGCACCAGCTTGTTAAAAATCGCCCCTGCATCCGCCAATAAACCACCACATATCGCCGGAATTTTATTCACACTTTATTAAGGTAACGCCGATCTAGAAGCACCGCCTTCCGGTCTTACTACATGTAGCGATACCGGGCGCCGCCAGCCGGATCTCTGCGGTTTATTCCAACCGCATCATATGCTAGCATTTACGGATAGCAGGCAAAATCGTCAGCCGGAAAACCGGCGGCATAGAGGCAGAAAAATGGCAGTTTTTGAGCAGATCAGGTGTGCTTACCTGATTCGCGGACAGCGGGTACGTGCCCGGCTTGTGCTGTGGATCGTGAGTGTTTTTCTCACTCTAGGGGTGGTTCTGCTGCCTCCGAGCCCGACCCAGGCAGCCCCCTATGCGGCCATGGTCGTGGATGCCCGGACCGGCGAGGTCTTGCATTCGCGCAACGCCGATACCCGCCTGCACCCTGCCTCCCTGACCAAGATGATGACGCTCTACATTGCCTTTGAAGCGGTGCGGAATGGTGAAATCTCTCTGGATCAAAAAGTACGCATCAGCCGCAATGCCGCCGCTGAACCCCCCTCCAAGCTGGGGCTGAAATCCGGTCAGCACATCGCCTTTCGCTATCTGATCCGTGCTGCCGCCGTGAAATCCGCCAATGATGCAGCCACCGCAATCGGCGAGGCTATTTCTGGCTCGGAGGCTGCGTTTGCCCGGCGCATGACCCGTACCGCCAAGGCGCTAGGCATGTCGCGCACCACCTTCAAAAACGCTCATGGGCTGACCGAATCTGGTCATCTGTCCACCGCCCGTGACATGACCACCATGGGCCGTCACATTCTGTACGACTATCCAGAATATTATAACCTGTTCTCGCGCAAGACAGCGGATGCCGGAGTGCGGACCGTGCCCAATACCAACCGCCGCCTGCTCGCCTCTTACCGGGGGGCCGATGGTATCAAGACCGGCTATACCCGCGCGGCTGGCTCCAACCTTGTGGCCTCGGCCAAACGGGGCAATGAACGCGTCATTGCAACCGTCTTTGGTGGCAAATCCTCCACCTCGCGCAACGCCAAGGTCGCCGAGCTGCTGGACCTGGGCTTTCGCCGTGCCCCATCCCGGGCCCGTGTGCGCGCCCCTGCCCTGCCGGCCTATGTGGGCAACAGGGGGCTGAATGTCTCTACCCAGGTGGCCAGCAATGGCACGGCGGGCAAGACCGTGCGCGTCAATGGCCTGGTTTCCACCAGCCTGCGCCCCCAGGGCCGTCCCGCAAGTGTCATAGAAGACGAAACCCCGGTATTGGTCGCCAGCGCCGAAACCACAAACGAGGCGGAAACCGCAACAGAGGACACAACCACGCTTGACCCCGAAGTGCTGCAGGCCAGCATCTCGGCCGCGATGGCCGAGGCCGAGGTTCTGCCCTCCGCAACCGGATCATCCGCCTCTACCGCCTCTGCCGCTGGCGAAGCTACCGCAACCCTGGCCCTTGCACTGGCCGGAGAACAGGCTGAGACACAGGTCGCAACACCCGCCGTGCAGGTGCGCCCCTTTACCGGGTTGCGGCCAATGGCCCGCCCAACCCAGTTGGCCCGTGCAGAATCTGCCACTGCGGCGGCGGCTGAACCTATCGTGATCACCCGCTTGTCCACCTCTGGCGGGCGCTATTGGGGGATCAATGTAGGGCGCTACACCAGCCGCTATCAGGCGGAAAAAGTACTTCTTCGCACCGCCCTGTCGGAAATGGAGACCCTCGATGGTACCCTGCGCAAGGTGGCCCAGTCGCGACTGGGCTTTGACGCCAATTTCCTGGGAATGAGCAAAGAAGGCGCCGAGCTGGCCTGTCGCCGCCTGCGCGCCCGCAACATCAGCTGTGACACGCTGGGCCCAGCGTCCTAACCGCCCGACAAACGGAAATACCACCGCCACCGCTTTAGCGCGTGACGCACAAGAACAAAGGCCCCTTTTTAGCGAAGGGGCCTTTTTTGCCCCGCCCAGGCGGGGCCAGTTCCATTCCGGCTGGTCGTCATCAGGGCTTGGGGTGATCATCCCATTCTTCACTTAGGATGCGGCGTGAATCGCCTTCCGGGTCATCATACTGATTGGACCGCACCGTATAGATAAAGGCCACCAATGCGCCGCCACCCAGCAGCAGGGATATGGGAATAAGATAGGCAAGAACGCTCATGGTCTGTCCTGTCGGTCGGGCCCTGCCATCCTATTTCAGGCGCAGGGCATTCAAGGATACGGTAATGGAAGAGGTAGACATCGCCAGCGCCGCAATCAAGGGCGTTGCAAAACCGGCGATGGCAAGCGGCACAGCCACCACGTTGTAAAGGGTTGCAATGCGGAAGTTTTCTCGGATGCGTCTGGTTGCCTTGCGGGCCAGAACGCAGGCCTCGGCAATCGGTTCGAGGTCTTGCCCCAGCAACACGATATCCGAAGCCACCCGCGCCGCATCCAGCGCCGAGGCCGGCGAGATCGACACATGTGCCGCCGTCAGCGCCGCCGTGTCATTCAACCCATCCCCCACCATCAAAACCCGATGCCCCTGATCAGACAGCGCCTGTATCCGCGTCGCCTTATCCTTGGGCAGGGCCTCTCCCTGCCAAGTCTTGATCCCGAGACGGGTGGCCAGATCCGCCACTGCGGCGCTGGTATCGCCAGAAATCAGCAGCACCTCTTTGCCTGCCGCCTGCAACTGCGCCACCGCCTGTGCGGCGCCGGGGCGCAGCGCATCGTGAAACAGAAAGGCCCGCGGTGCTGTGCCATCGCCCCTGTCGAGCCAGGCTGCCGTCTGCCCGCCCTGCTCTGCGCCAAGCCAGGCCGCACGGCCAAGGCGTACCCGACGCCCCTGAAACAGACCTTCGGTGCCATAGCCTGGATGCTCTTGCAGGGTGCTGACCGCAGCCGGATCGACGCCTGCAGCCTGCGCCGCCCTGGTCAGCGCCTGCGACAGGGGATGGGCCGACCCCTGCGCGAGCGCCAGCGCCAGCGCCAGATCGGCCTGCGAAAAATCATCTGGGTTTTCCAACTGCGGTGTGCCTGCTGTCAGGGTGCCCGTCTTGTCAAAAACCACGGTATCGACCTCGGCCAGCCGTTCCAGCGCAGTGGCATCCTTGATCAACATACCGCGTTTGAACAGCCGTCCCGAGGCCGCCGTGGTCACCGCCGGCACTGCCAACCCCAGCGCACAGGGGCAAGTGATAATCAGCACCGCCGCTGCGATATTCAACGCCATACGCAGATCGAATGTATAAAGATACCAGCCGACAAAGGCCAAGGCCGACAGAATATGCACCCCCGGCGCATAAAGTTTCGCCGCCCGGTCCGCCAGCGATGTATAGCGCGATCGCCCCGATTCCGCGATGGCAACAAGTTCCGCCATCCGGTGCAGCGAGGTATCCTCGCCCACCGCTTCAGCCCGGACCACCAGCGGCCCGGTCAGATTGACCTCGCCAGCAGAAACCTGGGCGCCAGGTTCAACAAAAGCCGGCAGCGTCTCGCCGGTCAGCAAAGAGCGGTCAAGCTCGGACTGACCCTCGGTGATGCAACCATCCACCGGCATCCGCCCACCGGGGCGCACCAGGATCAGATCATTCAAGGCCAGATCCGCCACCGGCACTTCGACCGGCGCGCCATCCTGCATACACAGGGCGCGCGGCACCTCTAGCGCCGCCAGCTCCTCTGCTGCGGACCGCGCCACCGCGCGGGTGCGATAGTCCAGATAGCGCCCCGCCAGCAGAAAGAAGGTCAGTGTCAGAGCCGCATCAAAATAGGCGTGCTCTCCCGAAAGGCTGGTCTCCCAAAGAGAGGTCAGCAAGGCGAGCACCAGCGCCAGAACAATCGGCACATCCATATTGAGCCGCCCTACCCGCAGGGCGCTCCAGGCGTTCTTGAAGAAGGGCTGCCCGGCAAAGATCACCGCCGGAAAGGCAATGGCCGCCGAAATCCAGTGGAACATGTCGCGGGTCGCATCGCTGGCACCGGACCAGACCGAGATCGACAAGAGCATCACATTCATCGAGGCAAAGCCCGCCACCGCCAGTCGCATCAAAAGATCACGCCCGGCGCGGTCGCTCTGGGTGGCGGCAAGACTGGCCAGATCCAGCTCATGCGCCTCAAACCCCAGGCCTGCCAGCACCGGGATCAGATCGGCAGCGCGCAGATCCGGATCTGCCTCGATCAGGGCGCGCTTTAGCGTCAGGTTGACCCGCGCCGAATGAATGCCGGGATGGGCGTTCAGCCCCCGTTCCACCGTCGAGATACAGGCCTGACAATGGATCGTTGGCAGCGACAGGGCCAGACGCACCTCGCTTGGGGCCTGTTCCGGCATCTCTGACGGGGCGGCGACACAGCCGGGGCATACGGCCATCGCGGGGCGCATCTGAGCAGTCATATCGGGCCTATCCCTTTACATGCAGGATCACCCGCTGGGTGAATTCGACGCCATTCTTGGCCCGTGCCACCATACGGATATTCCAGTTACCCGGCCCCAGATCTGCCGGGGCCACATAGGCGGTGCCATTGAACTGAAAATCCGGTTCCTGGTCGTCCTTGACATGGGTTGCCCGCCCCAGCGTCGCGCTGAGCTTGGCGACCTCAACCGGCTGTCCTTCGGCATCGGTGATTTCCAGCGTGACCTGATCCTCCTGCGCCGAGGCGTAGACCGACCAGCCCAAGGATTGTTGCGCCGAGCGCCGCACGTCAAATTCCTGGCTGGCAACATAAGAGTTTTTCACCTCCAGCCCCGGAAAGGTATTGATCGCATTATAGGCCAGCGCCAGATTGACACCGATGATGACCGTAAAGGCACCGCAAAAGATCATTAGCGCATGTCGACCGGTAAATTCTCGTGTCGTTTTTGCCATCTGGTCAGTTTCCTCTGCCATTGAAGGTGGTGTCCTTATAGGCCCGATCCCCGGTGATCAGATCTTCGACCCAGATCCGCACGGGCGTAGCCTCCGCACTAGAGGGCTCTGCGCCTTTGGGCGTTACGATATAGACCCGTTGAAGGTAGGCAGTATCCGCCGGAACCTCAACCGAGGCATAGGGCGTGCCTTCCAGCTGGATCCGCATGCTTGGATCCCCCTTCAGCGACAATTCAAAGGGCCGTGGTTCGCCGTGTTTGTTACGCAGGCGCACATCGTAGGTATTGCGCACCGAGCCATCCGACAGGGTCACAAAGGTGGGGTTGCGCACCGGTGCCACAGTCAAATCAATATCAGATCGGATGAACAAGGCAAAGATCAGCCCCAGGCCAACGAAGCTCCATAGGCTGGTATAGAGGATGGTACGCGGGCGCAGGATGTGTTTCCAGATATTCTTGGGCGGCTGGCCTGCGCGTTCATGCGCCTCATCCGAGAGCGCCATATAGTCGATCAACCCGCGTGGTTTACCAATCTTTTCCATCACATCATCGCAGGCATCAATGCACAGCGCGCAGGTGATACATTCCAGCTGCTGACCATCACGGATATCAATCCCCACCGGGCAGACGTTGACACAGGCCATGCAGTCGATGCAGTCGCCCTGGGGCGGTTCCGCGATTTCAGCCTTGCCCTTGCTCTTGTGCAGCTTGCCACGTGGTTCGCCACGCCAGTCGCGGTAGCCCACGACCAGGGTGTCTTCGTCCATCATCGCCGCCTGAATGCGCGGCCAGGGGCAGGCATAGATGCAGATCTGTTCGCGGGCGATACCGCCAAAGAAGAAGGTCGTCGCGGTCAGAACCAGCATGGTGGTATAGGCAATGGGATGCGCCTGACCGGTCACCAGATCAACAAACAGCGTTGGCGCATCGGCAAAATAGAACACCCAGGCACCGCCTGTTGCCAGGCCAATCAGCAGCCAGGACAGCCATTTGGTCAACCGCAGACGCGCCTTGCGCAGATCCATCTTTTTCTGCCGGTGCAGCCGCAGGCGGGCGTTGCGATCGCCTTCGATCCAACGTTCAACCAGAATGAACAGATCGGTCCAGACGGTCTGCGGGCAGGCATAGCCGCACCAGACCCGCCCCAGCGCCGAGGTGAACAGGAACAGCCCCAGCCCCGCCATGATTAGCAGACCGGCGACAAAATAGAATTCATGCGGCCAGATTTCGATCCAGAAGAAGTAAAAGCGACGGTTGGCCAGATCCAGCAGCACCGCCTGATCCGGCAAAGACGTGCCTCGATCCCAGCGTATCCAAGGGGTTATGTAATAAATCCCAAGGGTAATCACCAAGATATACCATTTCAGGTTGCGAAAAGCCCCAGAGACGCGCCGTGGAAAAACTGGTTCTCTGGCGGCATAGAGGCTGGGGGCGGGATCGGAATCACTCACGGACTCACTCCACTGAATTTGTGTCTTGTCTTGCGGTTCTTTCAAATCTTCCGAGGCGGCTCTTTGACGTGGATCAAAAAAAGCACATCGGATAAGCATCTTTATAGCCTGCCCGCTTATGCCCTAGGTGATTGTGCCTGAATTTTTATGCCGCCGCAGCCAGGAAATGAACAGGCGCAGCTGGCGCCGCTGCACCCCGGGGCGGGTCACGATATGGTAGCCCCGGTCCTGGTGTTCGGTGAACAATTCAACCAGCCGCCCCGCCTGTAAATCCTCTGCGACAAAGGCCTTCACCCCCACCGCGACGCCCTGGCCGTCGCGAACGGCCTGCATCAACAGATTGCCCGGCAATTTGATGCTGGCCCCCCGGACCGCCTTTGCCACCCCGCGCGAGCGCAGCCAGAGATCCGACTCGGTGGTGCCCAGTTCTTCAAGCCAGGGATAGTCGAGCAAATCCTCGGGGCAGTGCACCTGCCGCCCCCGCAACAGGCTGGGATTGGCCACCACCACCATGGGCGTCGGCAGCAGCGGCTCGCACTCAAGGCCCGGCCACTGGCCAGCGCCATAGCGCAGGGCAATATCAATGCCACCAGGCTGCAATTCGACCAGTTCACCACGCGGGTCGATAACCAGGTCGATCTCGGGGTGTTTCAGGCGAAATTCGGCCAAGCGCGGCATCAACCAATTGGCGGCAAACATCGGGGTACAGCTGATATGCAAGGGGCGGGCGGCCCCCTGGGTGCTGATATCCTGCACCGCCGATTGAACGGCACCAAAGCCCAGCAACAGCGCCTGAGCCAGATGCGCGCCCTCTTGTGTCAGCTCCAGACTGCGGTGACTGCGATCCAACAGCGGCGTACCCAGGTGGTCCTCCAGGCTGCGCAGCTGTTGGCTGATGGCAGCATGGCTGACATTCAGGGCCATGCCAGCCTTTGCGATATTTCCATGTTCTGCGTAGGCACAAAAGGCCCGAAGGGCCGCAAGTGGCGGCAGGGATAGCCAGTCCATATGTAACCTCGACTTACATAACTACATTCTTCCTGAGTCGCATGTCGCGCGCTATTTGACCAGAGTGCAGACACAGAACACCAGCATAGGAGGTTTCAAGATGCTGACTGATATCTACGCCCGCTCCTTGTTGACCGCGACCCGGCACAGCCAGGTGCCCCTGCGGGATCTTCCCAAGACCACCACCCCGCCCCGGCGCAGAATCGCCACGCTGCTGCGCGCCCTCAGGCTCTGGGGCACAGCCCGCATCCCGGCGCAACCGGTCTGCCAGCCTGCCTGCTGCGGTGAGGTCAAAAGCCTATGACCCCTATGGCAGAATCCCTGACCACTCGGCTAGCAGCTTCAGGTTAGGGTCCGGTGTTGGGTCGCGGTCGTGTGAGAGAAGGAAAGGGCGTCGGCTTTTCAGGAAACGCGCGAACAGATCGAAAAGCCGACGCCGCCGCCCAAGGATCCTACAGGGGATCTTTGGGATCTCCGGCTGACCGGCCCGCCATTCCCCCAGCGCGCTGTCTCAGCCTGCGTCCTCCTGCGTTTCAATAAAGCCGGTTTTGTTGCGTGGCGATTTGACCTCTGTCAAATGGGGCCAGAAATATAGCCGCCCCGCCGGATCATTCACACGAAAAAGGGCCGCCCCCTGGGGCGGCCCAAACTGTCATCAGGGCATCCGTGCCGGGCTGCGATTATTCGCCGCCACCCAGCTGATGCACATAGGCCGAAACCGCGCGAATTTCTGCCTCGGTCAGGCGGGTGTTCCAAGGCGGCATCACCCCATAGCGGGAATTTGTCACCGTCTCGGTCAGGGTGGCGTAATCGCCCCCATAGAGCCAGATCGCATCCCCAAGATTGGGCGCGCCCTGGCCGCGATCACCGCTACCGTCTTCCATGTGGCAGGCAGAACAGTTGTCTTCAAAGACCACGGCCCCAGCGGCAACCGCCGATGCATCCTGCGGCTCACCCGAAAGCGACATGACAAAGTTCACCACCTGGTGGATTTCGTCTTTCTCCAG
This sequence comes from Pseudophaeobacter flagellatus, assembly GCF_021228235.1. Classification (GTDB taxonomy): domain Bacteria; phylum Pseudomonadota; class Alphaproteobacteria; order Rhodobacterales; family Rhodobacteraceae; genus Pseudophaeobacter; species Pseudophaeobacter flagellatus. The sequence goes on along the minus strand of NZ_JAJQRG010000004.1, from coordinate 197,127 downwards.
CAGTTCATCACGGCCAAAGGCAGGCATTTCGGAATAGCGCGCATCGTCGCTTTCTTCATTCCGGATCCCGTGTGAAACGGTTGTATGGATCTCCTCAATCGAGCCGCCCCACAGCCAATCATCGTCCAACAGGTTAGGATAGCCCTTGGCCCCAGCCGCACCAGATCCATGGCACTGGGCGCACCAAGTCTTGAACACGGCAGACCCCGCCGAAACCGCATAGGGCCCCATATCGGCATCCCCGGAAATGGCGGTCAGATCAGCCGCTTCCAGTTTGGCGTTCATCGGCGCGTTGGCCTCTTCGACCGCCGCGATTTCATCGGCAACATCCGCCCGCGTCGACCAGCCCAACAACCCAGAGGTGGCCGAGTTCACCATTGGCCAGGCCGGGTACAGAATGGTGTAGCCAATCGCCCAGACAATGGTTGCATAGAGGGTCCAAAGCCACCAGCGCGGCATTGGATTGTCGAATTCCTCAATCCCGTCCCAGCTGTGACCAGTGGTGTTGGGATCATCATCGTATTTTTTGACGGGTTTGCTCATGTCCGCGCCTCCTTATGTGCGGCGGGTGTCACCTCGGCCTCGTCGGGGGCCGGAGCGTCTACGTGGCGAAAGGGAATGCTGGCTGTGTCCTCATAGACCGCTGAGCTGCCAGGGCGGAAAGCCCAGATTACAACCAGGGTGAAAAACGAGAACAGAAACAAGAGCATCCAACTATCTGCGAATTCCCGCAGGAGGGTGTAGATTTCCATCTGTATGTCTCCTTAGCGGCTTGCGTCGGGGGTGAAGGTCGAGAAGTCAACCAAAGTCCCCAGCATTTGCAGATAGGCGATCAGGGCATCAGCCTCTGACAGACCGGGTTGGCCATCAAAGTTGCGCACGCTGACCTTGTCGCCATAGCGTTCAAGTAGGCCATCGTAATCGGCATCCGGATCGGCCTGGGCCTTAAAGTCGGCCTGGGCGCTGGCGATCATTTCATCGCTATAGGGCGTGCCGACCAAAGCATTGGCCGCCATAAGATCCCCGATGTATTTACCATCGACGTGGGCCCGTTCCAGAAAGCCATATTTAGGCATGACTGATTCCGGCACCACCGCCTGCGGGTTGCGCAGGTGGTCAACATGCCATTCATCCGAATAGCGACCACCCACACGGGCCAGATCCGGCCCGGTGCGTTTTGACCCCCACTGGAAGGGGTGGTCATACATCGACTCTGCCGCCAGCGAGTAGTGGCCGTAGCGTTCGACCTCATCCCGCATCGGGCGGATCATCTGACTGTGACAGGTGTAACAGCCTTCGCGGATATAGATGTCACGCCCTGCCAATTCGAGAGGCGTGTAAGGACGCATGCCCTCGACCTCTTCGATGGTGTTTTCCAGCCAGAACAGGGGTGCGATCTGCACCAGCCCGCCAATGGTCACGACCAGAAAGCTGCAGACCAGCAGCAGGGTCGCGTTGGTCTCGAGGATTTTGTGTTTGTCGAGAATGGACATTTGCTATCCCTCCTTATTCTGCCGGAACCGAGACGGTGAGGCTCGCTTCTTTGGCGGGGGAACGACGGACTGTCATCCACAGGTTATAGCACATGATGATGGCACCAGAGAGGAACATGACCCCACCCAGACCGCGCACGATGTTCATCGGTTTCTTGGCAGCAACGGTATCCGCGAAAGAGTTCACAAGGAAACCATTGGCATCAACTTCGCGCCACATCAGGCCTTCCATGATCCCGGTCACCCACATGGATGCGGCGTAGAGAATGATACCAATCGTCGCCAGCCAGAAATGCCAGGACACCAGTTTCAGGCTATAAAGCCCTTCGCGCTTCCACAGAACCGGAACCAGGAAGTACAGCGCGCCAAAGGTGATCATGCCGTTCCAACCCAGCGCACCAGAGTGCACGTGGCCAATGGTCCAGTCGGTGTAGTGCGACAGCGAATTCACCGCGCGGATCGACATCATCGGACCTTCAAAGGTCGACATGCCGTAAAAGCCGATCGAGATTACCATCATCCGGATAACCGGATCGGTGCGCAGCTTGTCCCAGGCGCCAGACAGCGTCATCAGACCGTTGATCATGCCACCCCAGCTGGGCATCCACAGAACAATCGAGAACACCATGCCAAGGGTCGAAGCCCAGTCCGGCAGCGCGGTGTAATGCAGATGGTGCGGACCCGCCCAGATGTACAGGAAAATCAGCGCCCAGAAGTGGATGATCGACAGCTTGTAGCTAAAGACAGGGCGTTCAGCCTGCTTTGGTACAAAGTAATACATCATGCCAAGGAAACCCGCCGTCAGGAAGAAGCCCACAGCGTTGTGGCCGTACCACCACTGCACCATGGCATCCTGCACACCGGACCAGACGATGACCGATTTGGAGCCCCAGATCGAGACAGGTACGGTCAGGTTATTGACCAGGTGCAGCATCGCTACAGTGACGATAAAGGCCAGGTAGAACCAGTTGGCCACATAGATATGCGGCTCTTTACGTTTGATCACGGTGCCAAGGAAAACTGCCAGATAGGCAACCCAGACAATGGTCAACCACAGGTCAACATGCCACTCCGGCTCGGCGTATTCTTTCGACTGGGTGCCGCCAAACAGGTAACCGGTTGCCGCCAGAACGATAAACAGCTGATAGCCCCAGAACACAAACCAAGCCAGGTTGCCGCCCCAGAGGCGCGCGGCGCTGGTGCGCTGCACGACGTAGAAAGAGGTCGCAATCAGCGCGTTGCCACCAAAGGCAAAAATCACCGCCGAGGTATGCAGAGGACGCAGTCTGCCAAAATTGGCAAAGCCCTGCGCCCATTCAAAGTTCAGCCCCGGAAAGGCCAGCTGAAAGGCGATAAAGGTCCCAGCCATAAAGCCAACAACCCCCCAGAAGGCGGTGGCGATCACACCAGCCCGGACGACGCTGTCAAAATATTCGTTTTGCGCACCTTCTCCGGCAGGCTTGGCTTCCCCCGTACGGCGCAGCGTATACAAAAACAGACCACCCGCCACGAGCATAACGATAATCGCATGCACCTGATAGGCTAAGTCCCGCGCATAATTGGTCCCGATCATCGCAAAAAGCGTGACCAGACCAAGCGCTATCAGCTTGATATAATTAGACATATTACGTCCCTTCACCATGTTTCCGCGATTCTTGCAGTCGCGTGAAACCCATCTATTCAACACTCTAAATGCAAAACATATGCCGCGAATACATTGATCTGCATCAAGACAATCCCATTTCAATTGTGACACATCAGAAAGCGATCAACCACCACAACCCTCACCTTTGAGGGGTGAAACCTATAGCCAGATGAGGGGAAACATGACCTATAAAACCATTCTCACAGTTCTGACGTCACAGGACACCGCAGCGACACCTCTGGCACAGGCGACGGCACTGGCCACGACCTTTAACAGCCATGTTGAGGCGCTCTGTCTTGGGGTCGATCACACCCAGACCGGCTATTACTACGCCGGAACCAATGCGATGATCCTGCAAGAAACCATGACCCGCGCCAAGACAGATGCAGCAAACCTGCAGGCCTATGCCGACGCAGAATTGCAAAAGGCTGGTATTCCGTTTTCCAGCGATGCCGGCATCGCGCAGATTGCCGATATGGGCCGCCATGTTGCACAGCAGGCGCGGTTCTCGGATCTGGTGGTTCTTGGGCAACCCTACGGCAAAGACAAGGGGGTAGAGGCCGAGCCAGTGGTCGAATCCGCACTGTTTGAAGGGCGCGCGCCGGTACTCGTCGTGCCGGATGATGCGCCGCAGATCGGCCAGCCCAAAACCGTGCTGGTCGCCTGGAATGAAAGTACCGAAGCCATGGCCGCCATTCGCAAATCGCTGCCGTTTTTGGCCGGCGCGGATTTGGTACGCATTGTGGTGATCGACCCGCCGCAACACGGACCTGATCGCTCCGACCCTGGCGGCTTGCTGGCACAGATGCTGGCGCGCCATGGGGTGGCTTGTGAAATTGATGTGCTTAGCAAAACACTGCCACGGGTCTCGGATGTGCTGATCCGGCACGCGAGCGACACCCAGGCCGAATTGATCGTGATGGGGGCCTATGGCCATTCGCGCTTTCGCGAGGCAATCCTGGGTGGTGCCACCCGCAACATGCTGGAAAAAGCGACAGTTCCGGTGCTCATGGCGCATTAAGCTTTTCCCATCCACAACACAAAAGGCCTGCCAAATCTGGCAGGCCTTTTTACGATCCAGATGGCACCAGGCGCCATGACGGCTGCTCAGCGACGCATAAAGTGCAGACCTTGGAAATGCGCCCGCATCTGCTGCACGGATTGGGCCACCGCAGCCGGGTCATTTCCAGTCAACCCCGCCGCAATCAGACGGGCCAAGGCCGGGGCATCCTGCGGGGTGACGCCACGGCGCACCAATTCCGGGGTGCCAATGCGCAGCCCGTTCATATCGCCCTCTACCGGATCAATCGGCAGGCCAATCCCGCAGGCCAGGAACCCAGCCTGGCGCAGCCGCTTTGACGCCACCTGCCCGCCACCAAATCGCGCCGCCTCCAGCGCAAACTGATGCGAACTGGTGGCCTGCGCATGCCTGCCGCCGCCCGGCTTGTAGACCGGCATCCCCAACATTTCCAACTCTGTCGCCAGGGCCTGAGCCAACGCGACCATCGCCTCAGCATAAGACGCCCCGTGATCAACCCAGTCCAGCAGGCTCAATGCCAGAGAGGCAGATTTCGCCGCATCAAAATTTGCCGTCATGCCTGGAAAGGCGATGGCATCCAGTCGCTCGGCGATCGCGCTGTCATTGGTAACAATCAGCCCGCCAGCCGGACCACCGAGGCTTTTGTAGGTGCTCATGGTCATCAGATGCGCGCCCTGCTCCAGGGGGTTGGCCCATACGCCCCCCGCGATCATGCCGCATTGATGCGCCGCATCAAACAGCACCTTGGCACCGACCTCATCGGCAATGGCACGGATCTCGGCCACCGGATGCGCAAAGAGGTTGAGACTGCCGCCGATGGTAATCAGCCGGGGCCGCAACTGCTGCACCTGGTCGCGCAGCCCCGCCAGATCCACCGTGTAGCCATCGGCATTGACCGGCGCAGAATGTGGCACCAGCCCATAGAGTCCGGCACAGCCATCGCTGTGATGGGTCACATGGCCACCCACAGTCGCAGGCGGCGCAATGATGATATCGCCGGGACTGGTCAGCGCCATAAAGCCATAGAGATTGGCCAGCGCCCCGGAACCCACCCGGATTTCGGCATATTTTGCACCAAAGACCTGTGCGGCCAGAGCCGCCGCCATGACCTCTATCTCTTCGATCGCCTCCAGCCCCATTTCGTATTTGTCACCGGGATAGCCCAGGGAAGGACGGCTGCCTAAGCCCCGCGCCAAAACCGCCTCGGCGGCGGGGTTCATCACATTGGTTGCTGGGTTGAGGTTGAAACAGTCATGATCGTGGATCTGACTGTTACGCTGGATCAGAGCCTCTATGCGCGCGGCAACGGCACTGCTGGGCAAGCCATCAGTGGCAGCATCAATTGCCTGAACGCGGGCCTCACATTGAGCGGGCACCCAGGGGCGGTTGCCGAGTCTTGTCATTTCATGGTCTCCAAATAGGGCAGCGCCCGCCGCAGGGGGCGCTTTGCATCAGTTGGCCCCAGGGCGGGCTTGTGCGCAAATCAGTTTTCTGAAAATCTAGGGTCAGAAAAATTAAGGCTAATCCATGCCCGTCTCCCCTCCCCGACTCAAATCCTTTGCCATGACCTCCCTGCGGGCCTTTGAAGCCGCCGCGCGACTGGGCGGATTTTCTGCTGCGGCGGATGAACTCGGCGTTACCCCCGGCGCAATTTCGGCCCAGATCAAGGCATTGGAAAGCGCCCTGGGTGCGCCGCTGTTTCAACGCAGCGCCAAGGGGGTGGTGCTTACCCCGCTGGGGGCGCAGGCGCTGCCGGGGTTCAGCCAGGCCTTTGACCAACTGGGGCAGGCCGTGCAAATGATGCGCGACAAGGCTGCGCCGCGGGTGGTGCATATCGCCACCCTGCCCGCGATTGCGCAATTCTGGCTGTCGCCACGCCTGCCGCAGCTGCGCGCTGCCCTCCCCAGTACCGAAATCTCTATCACTGCGCTGGAGCAGCCGCCGAATCTCAAGCGCACGCCCTATGATCTGTGCCTGTTCTTTGACGCGGATCGCGGGGATGTGCTGGCCGAGGATGTGATCTTTCCGGTCTGCACGCCGCAGTTGGCAGCCCGACTGCACAGCCCGCAGGATCTAACAGATCACCCCTGCCTGTTTGACACCACCTGGGAGGGCGACTGGCATCACTGGCTTGCCACCGCCGCGCCGCAGCACCAGATCACCCCGCGTGGGCCGCTATATTCGCTCTATGCGCTGGCGGTGGAAGAGGCGCTGAACGGAGCCGGGATCTTGATCGGGCACCAAGCCTTGTTGGCACCGCATCTGGCCAGCGGTCGCCTGGTTGCCCCCTTTGCCCATCGCGCGCGCCTGACACGCGCCCTGCGCCTGTGGCACATGTCCGGCCGAAGCGCCGATTCTGCTAGTCGCCAGGTTGCCGATTGGCTGTGCAAAAACCCTGGCTAGATAGTCACATGGGCTATCTGTCCGGCGGGCTATCTGTCTGGTCCGGATAAGCCGAACCAGAGACTATCAGCTGAGGAAACCGCCATCGCTGTCATCGCCGGCTTCTTCAAACAGGCGGGCCATATTCGGCACATGGATACGGCGCTTGCCTTCCAGGGTAATTACCCCGTCCTTTTTCAGCGCAGACATCTGACGGCTGACCGTTTCCAGTGTGAGCCCCAGATAATCTGCCATGGCCTCGCGAGTGAGCGGCAGATCAAAGGTAAGCGTATTGACCACCCCTTGCGGCGTCAGCGAGGCATCTCGGCGAGCAATGATCGTCAGCAGGCTGGCGATTTTTTCCCGCGCGGTTTTCCGGCCCAGCACCAGCATCCATTCACGCGCAGCGTCCAGCTCATCCAGGGTCATTTCAAGCAAGCGTTGCGCAATATGCGGCGTCCGCGCCATCAGGTCTTCAAAGGGTTTCTTGCGGAAACAGCACATCACCAGATCAGTGGTGGCCACCACATTATAGGCGGCACCACTGCGCCCCGGACGGCCGACAAAATCGCTTGGCAACAACAGCCCCACCATCTGGGTGCGGCCATCCTCCATTGTCTGGGTCAGCGTCGCGATGCCAGAGACCACAGAACCAACAAAGTTCATCACGTCTCCAGACCAGATGATCAGCTGCCCAGCCTCATAGCTACGATAATATTTGATACCATCCAGCGCAGCCAATTCATCTTCTTCGCAGCGGGCGCAAACGGCGCGGTGGCGAATCGGACAATCAGCGCAGCCGACATGGGCCAGGGTCTCGACGGTCATAAGTAATCCCATTTGATCCAGGTCAATTTCAGTCGTGCCATTGCCGCCTAGAATAGGGATATGTCTCAGGAATCACAATTGGCCAAGCTCGGATTGTTTCGCGCCAAAGTGCCGCGATACACCAGCTATCCAATACCAGAGAATTTCAGCCCCACCGTCGGTCCCGAACACTTTGCATCCTGGCTGGGGCAGATTCCCGAGGGCAGTCAGATCGGGCTGTATCTTCATATACCCTACTGCCAGAATCTTTGTTGGTTTTGCATGTGCCGCACCCAAGGGGCGCGCTCTGTGGCGCAGGTTGAGGCCTATGTCGCAGCATTGGAACAGGAAATCGCGCTGCTAAAACCGCATCTGCCACGTGGAGTTCACCTGGCCCGGCTACACTGGGGCGGCGGCACACCGACTATCTTGCCACCTGAATTAATCGCTGCACTGTCAACCGCTATCGCCGGGCTTGCCCCGCTGGCACCAGAGGCCGAGTTTTCTGTTGAAATAGACCCGAATGATTTCGACCAGCCCCGCTGCGATGCCCTGATAAAGGCCGGGTTGACGCGGGCCTCGATTGGGGTTCAGGGCTTTGGCGCAAAGACACAGCAGGCAATTGGGCGGAATCTGAAGTTTGAAACGCTGCAAGACTGCATCGAAATGCTGCGGCGTGGTGGGATTCGCGCGCTCAGCACCGATCTGCTGTTTGGCCTGCCGCATCAAAGCCAGACTCAGATCACCCAAGACATCACAGACCTGCTGTCGCTCTCGCCCGACCGCGTTGCCCTTTATGGGTACAAGCATCTTCCGGCTCGGATCCGTCGCCAAGCGATGATTCCCTCAGAAACCCTACCCACACCAGAGGCCCGGCTGGCCCTGTTTGAGAGTGCCAGACGATGCTGTCTGCAGGCAGGCTATCAGCAGATCGGGCTTGAGAGTTTCGTGCGTCCCGGCGACAGCCTGATCCGCGCCCGCGACAGCGGGCATCTGCACCGGGAGTTTCAAGATTATAGCGACGCGCCGACGGATATCTTGATTGGTCTTGGTGCCTCGGCCATATCGCGACTGCCGCAGGGATATGTGCAAAACTCCCCCGGCACCGCGCACTATATGGACGCGGTTGATCGCGGTGCCTTGGCCTCGGCGCGGGGGCATGCCTTTCAGGGTGACGATCGCCTGCGGGGGCGCATGATCGAGACGCTGTTGTGTCATTTCACAATTCGTAGCGCCGATCTGGTGGCCGATTTCCCAGGGTCTGCGCCACAGGTCAATGCCCTGCTAGACTCAGCCTGCGCAGCGTTTCCCGAGGTATTGATCCGCACCGCCGAAGGCGCTGATCTGCCGCCTGGTGCGCGCCCTCTGGCACGGGTGGTCGCACGCGCCTTTGACGCCTACACCGACACCCCACCGCAGCGCATACCAGCAGCCTAGACGATGGTGCCCCTGGCATCGTCCCCAGCCTGTCAGAGCCAGCAGCGCAAACGTGGGGGCCGGTTTTGCGCATCCAATAGATGCGTAATCAAATAAGCAGAGCCCATCGCGTGACTGCAAGTGAAGGCAACAATCTCTAGCGGGTCGCGGCCAGCAACTGCCGGGTGTAGCCCTGCTGTGGGTTTTCAAACAGCGCGTCGGCCGTCCCCGCTTCGACGATATCGCCCTGCTTCATCACCACAACCTGATGCGACATGGCGCGCACCACGTTCAGATCGTGACTGATGAAGAGATAGGCCAGCCCATAACGTGTTTGCAGATCGCGCAGCAGTTCGACGATCTGCACCTGCACGGTCATATCCAGCGCTGAGGTTGGTTCATCCAGCACCACCAGTTTGGGGCGCAGCACCATGGCACGGGCAATGGCGATACGCTGACGCTGGCCGCCGGAAAACTCATGCGGGTAGCGATCCATCGTCGCCGGATCCAATCCAACCTCGACCATCACCTCCGCCACCAGATCGCGCGGGGCGCGGTGCTGATCGACCTTGTGAATGGCCAGCCCTTCGGCAATGATCTGGGCGCAGGTCATCCGCGGGCTGAGCGAGCCAAAGGGATCTTGAAACACGATCTGCATATCCTTGCGCAGACTTCGCAGATCGCGCGTCGACCATTGGCGCAGGTCATCACCGCAAAACCGCACAGCGCCCTCGGATGCGATCAGCCGCATGATCGCCAGCGCCATGGTGGTTTTGCCCGATCCCGATTCGCCAACGATGCCAAGAGTTTCTCCAGCCCGTACCGAAATGGAACATGGGTTCACCGCCTTCACATGGCCAACGGTGCGCTTCAGCAATCCCTTTTTGATCGGAAACCAGACCTTCAGATCGCGGGTCTCGATCAGCTCGGCCGCATCTGATGAAACAGGCGCCGGCTGGCCCGACGGCTCTGCCGCCAAGAGTTTCCGGGTATAGGCATGTTGCGGGTTATCAAAGACCTCGTTCGCCGGGCCTTCCTCGACGATTTCGCCGCCCTTCATCACGCAGACGCGATCAGCAATGCGGCGCACCACGTTCAGATCGTGGGTGATGAACAACAAGCCCATGCCTTCACTTTTCTTCAACTCGGCCAGCAGTTCCAGGATCTGCGCCTGAATGGTCACATCCAGCGCCGTGGTCGGTTCATCCGCGATCAGCACCTCTGGCTTATTGGCTAGGGCCATGGCGATCATCACCCGCTGACGCTGCCCACCCGACAGCTCGTGCGGATAGGCCCCAAGGCGGCTTTCAGCGTCGCGAATACCCACCTTTTGCATCAGTTCCAGAATGCGTGCCCGCGCCGGGGCACCCTGTAACCCCTGATGCAGCGCCAGCGATTCCTCCAGCTGTTTTTCAATGGTGTGCAGCGGGTTGAGCGAAGTCATCGGCTCTTGGAAGATAAAACTGATGTCATTGCCGCGCACCTGCATCAGGTGCTTTTCCGAGGCGCCGACCATTTCAACCCCGTCATAGGTGACAGAGCCGCTGACAATGGCGCTATCCCCCAACAGCGAAACCGTTGACAAGGCCGAGACGGATTTGCCAGATCCGGACTCGCCCACCAGGGCCACGGTTTCACCGCGCCCTACGGAAAAGGATACGCCTTTGACGGCCTGGCTGATCGCGCCATCCTGACGAAAGGACACACGCAGGTCTTTGACCTGAAGGATAGGATTTTCTGTCATGTCTGTCTCTTGCCTGCAGCAACAAAGAGGGCGGTGCCTGACCGCGGGCGGAAACGACGTGCCCCCCCATCGGGGCAGGCGGGCACTGCCCGGCCGACCGGCGGGCCGCTGTGAAAAGCCCCTTTCCTGATCATGAAAAGGTCTTTCTGGGATCAAAGGCGTCACGGATGCCTTCAAAGATGAAGATCAGCAGCGACAGCATCAGAGCAAAGGTAAAAAAGGCGGTAAAGGCCAGCCAGGGGGCCTCAAGGTTTTGTTTTGCCTGCAAGGTCAGCTCTCCCAAGGAGGGGGCCGAGGACGGCAGGCCAAAGCCCAGAAAATCCAGCCCCGCCAGCGCGCTGATGGTGCCGGTGATGATGAACGGCAGCATGGTCAGCGTCGCCACCATGGCATTGGGCAGCATGTGGCGCAGCATGATGGTCATATTGCCCACCCCTAGGGCCTTGGCCGCACGAACATATTCCAGATTGCGCGCCCTCAGGAATTCTGCCCGCACCACGCCCACCAGCGAGGTCCAGCTGAACAGGATCATCAATCCCACCAGCAGCCAGAAACTGCGGCCCAGAATGGCAAACATGATGATGATCACATAGAGCGTTGGCGTCGAACTCCAGATCTCTATCACCCGCTGGAACACCAGATCGAGCCAGCCCCCGAAATAGCCCTGCACCGCACCGGCCAGAATGCCAATCACCGCGGCCGCGCCAGTCACCATCAACGTGAACAGGATCGACAGACGAAAGCCATGGATAACCCGTGCCAATACATCGCGTTTGGTATCATCGGTGCCCAGCAGGTTCTGCCTATTGGGCGGCAATGGTGCCGCGCCGGGGCGATCCACGGTGGTGTTGAAGGAATAAGGTATTAGCGGCCAGAGGCTCCACCCCTTATGGAACTCCGCATGATCGAACGTCTCGGCGCTGATCTGGTCGAGAATCTCTTCCGGTTCGTCAAAACAGTCTTCCACCCCGCCAGAGCGGATCAGGCATTGTACTTCGGGATCGCGGTAGATCGCTTCGGTCCTGAAATCACCGCCAAAACTGGTCTCGGGATAGAACTTGAAAATCGGCGTGTAGATCTCGCCGCGATAGCTCACCAGGATGGGTTTGTCATTGGCCAGAAACTCGGCAAAGAGCGACAGGCCAAAAAGCACCGCAAAGATCCACATCGACCAATAGGCCCGTTTGTTGCGGCGAAAGGTGTTCCAGCGGCGCTGGTTGAGCGGAGATAGTGCCATGGATCAGCCCTCCCGCTTTTCAAAGTCGATGCGCGGATCAACCAGCACATACATGATGTCCGACAGGATGCCGACAACCAGGCTCATCAAACCAAAGATGAATAGGGTGCCAAAAATCACCGGGTAATCCCGCGCCACGGCGGCCTCAAACCCAAGACGCCCCAGACCATCCAATGAGAAAATCGTCTCGATAATCAGGCTGCCGGAAAAGAACACGCCGATGAACACGGCAGGGAAGCCGGCAATGACAATCAACATGGCGTTTCGAAACACATGACCATAAAGCACCCGGTGCTCGCTCAACCCCTTGGCGCGAGCGGTGATGACATATTGCTTTTTGATCTCATCCAGGAATGAATTCTTGGTCAGCAGCGTCAGCGTCGCAAAGGCGCCAATGGTCGAGGCAATCACCGGCAGCGCGATGTGCCAGGCGTAGTCTGCGATCTTGCCAAACAGGCTCAGGCTCTCCCAGTTGTCGGAAGTCAGGCCGCGCAGCGGAAAGATCTGCCAGTAAGAGCCGCCGGCGAACAACACCAACAGCATGATGGCGAACAAAAACGACGGGATCGCATAGGCCGCAATGATCACGCCGCTGGTCCAAGTGTCGAACCGCGAGCCATCGCGCAGCGCCTTGCGGATGCCCATGGGGATCGAGATCATATAGGCGATCAAAGTCGACCACAGCCCCAGCGAGATCGAGACCGGCATCTTTTCCAACACCAGCTCGGTCACGTCGATCTTGCGAAAATAGCTCTCGCCAAAATCGAACTGCATGTAATTCCACAGCATCAGGCCAAAGCGCTCCAGCGGTGGCTTATCCAGGCCAAACTGCTCTTGCAGTTCGGCGATCAGTTCGGGCGGCAGACCCTGACGGCCCGCATAGCTGTCATTGGCCTCAATGACGCTGGAACCTTCAGCATCACCACCGCCGCCCGCAAAGCCTTCGAACACGTCGCCGCCGCCCTGCAACTGGGCGATGATCTGTTCCACCGGGCCGCCGGGAACAAATTGCACCAGAGTAAAGTTCACCACCATGATGCCAAACAAGGTTGGGATCACCAGCAACAGCCGGCGCAGGATATAGGCTGCCATGTCCCGCCCTTACCGCAAAGCGCCCGAGGCTTTCAATTCAGCCTCGCGATCCGCATCCACCCACCACAGATCCAGAAGACCGGTGTCATAGGGCGGCAGGTTTTCAGGGTATGCATATTGCTTCCAATAGGCCACCCAGCTGACATCCAGATACCAGGTTGGCACCATGAACCGTTTGGCCCGCAGTACCCGGTCCAGCGCCTGCGCATTTGCGTGCAGCTCTTCTGGTGTTTTGGCATCAACAATATTGTCAATCAGCGTATCGACCGCAGGATCCGCCAGCCCCGCCGGGTTGAAGACCGAAAACTCATGCGCTGCCGAACCAAAATACTGATAAAGGCCGGTCGAAGGCTCTAGCGACATGGGATAAGCCGTCGAGATCATATCGAACTCCTTCTCTCGGCGGCGGCTGGTATATTGCGCGTAATCCACCCGGTTCTGCACCGCATCAATGCCCATGGCGCGCAGGTTTGACACATAGGGGCCAACAATGCGTTCCAACGTTGGACTATCGAGCAGGAATTCGATCTTCAGCACCTCCCCTTCTGCGTTCTCGCGCACCCCTTCACCGTTGACTGCCCAGCCGGCCTCATCCAGCAGCTGCATGGCGCGGCGCAGGTTGCGGCGATCATTGGGCCGTTTGGGTTTGGAGCTATGGGCCATCACCGGTTCCGAAGTAAGGATGGCAGGATTAATCTGGTCGCCCAACGCTTTCAGAACCTCCAGCTCGCGACCCTGCGGTACGCCTTTGGCCTCTAGCGCGCTATCCTGCCAGAAAGAACTGCGATGACGAAACAGCCCGTATTGCAGGCTCTCATTGGTCCATTCAAAGTTGAAGGCCAGCTGCACGGCTTCACGGACGCGAATATCCTGAAATTTGGGCCGCAGCAGGTTCATCACAAACCCATTGGCGGCGGGCACATTGCCATCGGGGATTTCATCCTTGATCACATTGCCATTGGCAACAGCCTCAAAATCATAAGACGTGGCCCAGCTTTTGGAGCTGTTCTCCGGGCGCAGGGTATAAACGCCGGCCTTAAAGCCCTCCATCGCGGCAATGCTGTCGCCAAAATACTCTACCCGGATGGTATCATAGTTGTGGCGGCCAATATTGACGTTCAGATCCTTGCCCCAATAGTCGGGATTGCGGCGATAGGTGATGCGCTGATTGATTTCAGCCTTGTCCAGAATATAGGGGCCTGATCCGATACCGGGATCCAGGCGCGGTTCGTCCAGGCGACGGTTTTCGGGGTCGGCCTCAAACCAGGCCTTGGAAAACACCGGGGTGCCTGCCACCTGGCTAATCATGGCGCGACGCGGGAAATCGGGAGAGAAGTAAAACTTAACCTGATGCGGGCCCAGCGCTTCCGCCTTGGGGATCCGCTTGCGCACGGCTTCGGCATAGGACTGCAAGCCCTGATCCAGTAAAATATTGTGGGAAAACACCACATCATCCGCCGTGACCGGGCTGCCATCGGAAAAACGCGCCTCGGGGCGTAGGTTGAAAATCACCCAATCCTGGCTCGGCGGGTATTCCAGGCTTTCGGCGATCAACCCGTAATAAGCCCCCGGCTCATCATAGGATTCCACCAGAAGGCTCTCAAAATGGTTTGAGGCCAAAGCCCCGGCGCGACCATTGCGGGTATAAGGGTTCATACTGTCAAAGGTACCCACCGCTGAAATCGACAGCTCGCCCCCCTTGGGGGCCTCAGGGTTCACATAATCAAAATGGGCAAAGCCTTCGGGGTATTTCAGCGAGCCGAATTCGGCAAAGCCGTGACTTTTGATATTCGCTCCCTCGGCCCGCAGCGGCAAGGCATGGATCAGCGCAAGAGCAAAGCCCAGGATCAGCAGCAAGACGACGCGGATTGACGCAGGTGATGCCTCCACCGCTTTTGCCGCTGGATTGGCCTGATCGGCGCGGATCTGCGGGCGCCGCCCCTGCTGATAGCCTGTTTGTTTCTTTGCCATACGGGATGTCATTCGCCACAACCTCCATTGTCCGGCCTTGCAATGGCCCGACTTTTTTCCTGTGCCTCAAGCTAAAGCTGGCAGGCGGTAACATTCAAGTTGAGATTGCACCCACACAGGCCTGTGCAGATCGCAAGCGCGTGATCAGGTGCGATTTCAAACCCGAGAACGCCGCGCAGAACATGAAAAGGGCCGCAGCACATGCCGCGACCCTTGGTAATCCGAAAGATAGAACAATCTGTTCGTCCGGATCCCGGTTGGGATCAGTTGTCGAGACTGTCCAGATAGGCAATGAGGTTCACCCGGTCTTTTGGTTTGCGCAGGCCAGAGAACGACATAGTGGTGCCAGAGGCATAGCCAGATGGCTTGGTCAGGAAGGCATCCAGCTGTTCTGCTGTCCAGGTCCCGCCCAGCGCTGTCAAAGCGTCGGAATAGCCAAAGCCATCCATGCCCGCCTGAGCGCGGTCCACAACGCCATAAAGCGAAGGACCGGTGGAATTCACGCCCTCCTCAATCTTATGGCAGGCTGCGCATTTCTTAAAGACCTTGGCACCTTTGCCAACATCAGCCGAGGCCATCAGCTCTTCAAAGCTGACCTCTTCGACCTCGGGTGCCGCTTCTGCGCTGGCGACCTCAATCGTATAAGATTGCTCACCGTGTGCTTCTGCCGAGTAGAGCACATCCGCGGCCCACTGGCCCAGAAGAAGTACCAGGAACGATCCGCAGACACCTGCGGTCGCTTTGGTTAGGGTCATCGTGTCAAACATGAATCGCGTGTCCGTTTTAGCTGTCTGCGTCGTTGTCTAAGGCTTCCACTCGTCAGTGGCAAGGTATAGACAACGCGACGAAATGCCCGTTTGCTGAAGTTTTGCAGGAAAGTCGCACTCATGACCGGAAAAATCGCCATTCAGGGAGAGCTCGGCTCTTACAGCCATGAGGCCTGTCGCAATGCGCGCCACACGATGGAGGTACTTCCCTGTGCCACATTCGAGGATGTCATCGATGCTGTACGCTCAGGCGAGGCAGAGCAGGCGATGCTGCCGGTCGAGAATTCGACCTATGGCCGGGTCGCCGACAGCCACCGCCTGCTGCCCCATAGCGGGCTGCACATCATCGACGAAGCCTTTGTGCGGGTTCATATAAACCTGCTGGTGGTGCCCGGTGCCAAACTGGAAGACATCCGCGAGGCAAAATCGCATCTGGTCCTGCTGCCACAATGCGGTGAATTTCTACGTAAAAACAACATTATGGGCCGCGTCAGCCCCGATAATGCGCGGGCGGCGCGCGATGTTGCAGCGGCAGGCGACATCCATACAGCGGCGCTGGCCAGCGAATTGGCCGGAGAGATCTACGGGCTGGATATCCTAGAGAAAAAGATCGAGGATAACGGCGACAACACGACCCGCTTCCTTATCATGTCACGCGACGCCGACACCAGCCGCCGTGGCGCGCACGGGATGATCACCAGCTTTGTCTTTCAGGTCCGCAACATCCCGGCCGCGCTCTACAAAGGGCTGGGCGGGTTTGCCACCAATGGTATCAACATGACCAAGCTTGAGAGCTATATGGTCGATGGTTCCTTCACCGCGACGCAGTTTTATGCGGATATCGAAGGCCACCCGGATGATGCCAATGTGCAACTTGCGATGGATGAATTGGCGTATTTCACCACCAATGTCGAAATTCTGGGCGTTTATCCGGCTGATAACGGCCGCTACTAGGGCGCAGTTTTGCACCCGGCCCGCCATTACCGCCTGCCAGGAAATGGCGGCACACCTTTAGGGCATGTGCTATGGGGACAGGTGCTTTTCAGGCAATCCTGTCGCCCCCGGTAACCTGACGCCCCGGAAATCTGGACAGCGGCGGATCCCGCGCCTATCGCTGAACCAAACAACCAGCGCCTAAACCAGAGCACAGCGAGGCCTGCCAATGTCTGAACCAACGTCTGAGCCAATTTCGGAACCGATGTTTGAGCCCAAGTCTGGCACTCTGCCTGACCCCATGACTGACAGCGCCACCGTGTCAAACTACCCCACCCCGGTTCCACTGCAGCGGCGCGCGGATATCGCGGTGCACATCTTTGGTCTGGCGCTAATCCTCACCGCCGGCACAGTTCTCGCGCTCAGGGCCAATGCCGGGCTAGACCCCACCCTGATTCTGGCCCTGGCGGTCTATGTGCTCTGTGCGCTGGCCTCGAATATCGCCTCCAGCTGCTATCACTTTTCGCCCTGGCACCATCGACGCCTTTTACTGCGCCGGATCGACCATGCAGCGATTTATCCCAGCATCACCGCCACCTTCACGCCCTTCTTTTTACAGGCTGGCACCCTCTGGACCATTACCCTGCTTTGGCTGTGCTGGGGGCTGACCGCCGTGGCGATCTGGAACAAGATCACCAATGAAACCATTAAAACCCGCTGGTCCACCGCCTCTTATCTGGCCTTGGGGACCCTGGGCATGTCAGCGCTGCCAGATTTACAGGGACTGCCAAGCTCTGCCCTGTGGTGCGTTGTCGCCGGAGCTACCAGCTATGTGATCGGCACCGGCTTTTACGCCCGCAAGCGCCTGCCATTTCGCTATGCCATCTGGCACGGCTGGGTGAATATCGGCGGCATTTTGATGTTCATCGGCATTTGGCTCGCCCTATTTTAGCATCCGCCACACCCCTGATACCATGCCAGAGCTACCAGGTTGCTCTCTCGGCCTTTATTGATTTGCGACACTCCTTCACAGCCGCAACTGCCATGTCCATTGCCTTGTCCGCACGTTTCAAGGCATCTGCGGCCTTGGCGCGATTGGGCGATACCGTCTTTTTCCCTATTGCCTTAATCTTGGTGTCCAATGCGGCGCAGTCTTTGGAAAGTTTCTCCGCTGCAGCCGGGTTTTTTAACAGCAGCACTTCAAACTCTTTCTGCTTGGCAATCACCTCGTCGCCCATCTTTACGACATCCTTCATGGACGCATAGTTGGCATTGATAAAATCAAAGGCTGCCGCGATTTCCTTGGTGGCATTGGCCGAGGTCTCAGACAGCGCTTTTGTTGCTGTTCTGACAATTGAAAGGATATCGGCATTGTCGTCCCAATCGACCCTCATCTTCGTCATGAACTTCGCGTAATCCATCGTGTTCATTTCCGGAAGCGGCTTGCCATATTTCAGCGCTGCCAGCGTTAGAGCTCCGACCTGGCCATCTGATTTCAGCTTCACCTTTTTCTGGAACTTCCGGGTGGCGGCTTCCGTCAAGGGGCCGAATATTCCATCTTCCTTCAGCTTCGCGCCGCCCCTGTTCAGGAGTTTCTGCACCTCTTTGACGTCTTTACCCGTTGTGCCCTTTTTTAATATCGCCATCTGTTTGCACCTCACCGTTTAAAACAACAGACTAGCACGATTGCCCCCTAAAGTCGCGGCAGTTACGGGCGGGGCAGAAGATCAACCAAAAGCGCCATTGCCGCGTGAGCGGCTTCGTCCATGCGCCGGGAGCGACCCGCGCCCGAGGTTGACCTCACGCTACCCCGCTGCGACGCCGCAAGTCCGCTCCCAGCCCAGATTGAAAGGTGCTGCGCCAGAATCGAAAGCCTGCTATCCCGCCGCAAATGCATCTCAGATACGCGTCTTTGGTGCCGCTTCGCGATCGGCGTCACCGGAGTTTGGCTCACCTTTTGGTTCAATCAGCAGCACTTTAACTTCACTCTCCGCCCTCGGCCGGTGAACGACACCCCGGGGGACGATGAAGAGCTCACCAGCCCTGATCGTGTGCGAGGCTGCGCCCTCGATGTCCATCTGCAATTCACCTTCGAGAACGTAAAAGAAGTCATCAGTGGTGTCATGCTTGTGAAAATCGTATTCTCCCAGAAGCTTAACAACCATCACCTCGTTTTCATTGTAGTCCCCGATGACATGTGGATCCCAGTGGCTAGAGAACTGCGCCAGCTTTTCAGCGAGATTTATTGATTTCATTGTTGGTTTCCTTCATCAACTTGTTCTGGCGACCATCGTGGAGTGCATCTGGAGACGCGCTATCTCACACGAAGAAATACCCTCCGAAGTAAGATCACATGATCTGACGCCAGGTCTTGAACGATCTTGCGCGCGTGACTGGGTAGTCGCGTCGCCTTGGCAGGTCGGCATCCAGAGGATCGAGGCTTACTTTTCTGGAGAGGCATACGCACCGCACCGCCATGACACATACTCGATCGGTTACACGATCAGGGGTGTTCAAAGCTTTGATTATCGCGGGGAAAGGTCTGACAGCCTTCCTGGGCAAGTCATCATCTTGCACCCTGATGAGATACACACCGGCGAGGCCGGGACCGACGAGGGTTTCCATTACCGCATGATGTACGTTGAACCGTCCTTGGTACGCGCTGCACTCGGTTCCTCGGCGCGCGCGTTGCCTTTCGTCCGACAGGCAGTGCTGAACGATCCTCGGCTGATAAGGGCGATACATGCTGCATTTTCGGATTTGACGGAAACTCTTGAGCCGGTGGCACTTGATGAAGTCGCTGTCCTGCTTGCAGATGGCCTCATCTCGAATGACCAGTCCACCCGCCTGCTGACAGGTTCGTTTATAGATCATCAAGCCACCTGCTGCGCGCGGGAGTATCTAGATGCGAACCTCGACCAGATCGTGAGTTCGGATGATTTGGAGAATGCGACAGGGATGGATCGGTATGCGCTGTCTCGACAGTTTCGAAGTGCCTTTGGAACAAGCCCTTATCGGTATTTGATGATGCGGAGGCTTGATCGAGTTCGCGCGGATATCGCGGCAGGGACGACACTAGCTGAAGCAGCGTGCGACGCTGGTTTCAGTGATCAAGCCCATATGTCCCGGCGCTTCAAAGCAAATTTTGGAATTTCACCAGGGCAGTGGCAAAAATTGGTACGGCAGCAATAGCCGGAACGCCCAAAACAGGCATACGGCCTTGCTTGCAAGGCGTTTATTTAACATCAATAGCTTAAAGGGGAATAAGGTGAGAGGTTGGACATCGACCCAAGCGGGGCTCGTTGTGGCTGCTTCCTTCCGGACCTGACCAGGTTGGCGAGGCGCTCGCCCGCGCCAACCTCTCGAATCCCGATATAGGCGGAGATCCCTGCAATGACAAGGGGACTGACGCTAAAGCTTGAGGCGCAATTTCAGAAAACCATTTGGCGTCACACCCTGATCTTCAACCTGATCGGCAGGCAGCTCTGCCAGATGGTTACGGGCCACCGGCCCTGTGAAGACAATCACCCGCGCCCCCGGCATCGGTGCCAGCCGCCAGGGATAGGGGGCCTGCGCCAGCGGGTCTGTGGGCAGGCGGCCCGACACATAATCACAGATGGCATCGCGGATCTTGACCGTGGGCAGATGCAGCTGCTGTGCGTCCTGCACCATCTTGTAATTTCCACCGCCGCTGACCCGATAACTACTTGTGGCAACTACAAATTGTTGCGCGTCTGTGACAGGTTCACCATTCCACCGCAGCCTGCGAATGCGGTGCGCTTCCGGGTTGATCAGCACCCCGGACGACGAAAAGCGAGGCGGCTGCGACAGGTCGATTTCATATTCCAGGCCAAAGATCACATCAAAATTGTGCCCCGCCCGGTCGCGATTGACCAAGTCCACATTGCGCGCCCCCTGAGCGATCTGATTGAACAAACCGGCCGACATCTCCAACCAGTCGCGCAGCTGATCGCCACTAACCTGCACCACCCAGATGGCATTGTGAAACACCTGCAAATCCGCGACATTACGCATACACAGATCCCCGGCAGCAATATCGGTATAGCTTTCCGGCCCCGAACGGCCGCCAAATTTGCCCGGAGCCACCGCTGACAACAGCGGAAATTCACCCGCCGGAGTGCCCTGCAACATTGGTCGCACCGCCGCCATCTGGGCGCAGGACGACAACGCCAGCCCATGATCCTTGGCAAAGAAGGTGAAATAGGAATGCAAGGCTTCGGCGCTATGGCCAACCGGCTCTTTCATGCGGGCCTGTGTCTGGGCATGGACCTCGGCCAGGGCCGCGACAAACTCTGCGTCCTCGGGCACCTTCGGCGTCAGCTTGCCCCAGGCATCGCGGCGTGAAATCGGCTTGGCGCAGGCGCTCCAGGTCTTGATCTTCCACCCATCCCGCCCATGGGTCAGCTGCAGATCAATCTGCCCCAGATGCGAGCCATGCGCCCCCGGCATCACCACCGGCTTGGCAAAGGCATGCGCCGGGTCCGGCAGAATCAGATGGGTATGCCCGCCGATTACTGCATCAATGCCTGCGGTGGCGACAATGGGGCACAGGGCGTTTTCCATCTGTGGCACCGCATCCGCCCCCCCCACCCCGGTATGGGCCAGGGCAACGACCAGATCACAGCCCTGCGCGCGCAGCTCCGCCGCGCTTACGGCGGCAGCCTGGACCATATCCTGCACCTGAACCTGCCCCTGCAGCAGATGCGCATCCCAGACCATCGTCTGGGGCGGCAGCACCGACAATACGCCAACCCGCACCGGCGGCGCATCCGGCAGGGCCGCAAACCGGCGCTCCAGAATACATGTCTTGACAAAAGGCAGGTCTCGGCCCGGCACAACCGGGTGCATGTTGGAGCAGACCACCGCACAGGGGGCATCGCGCAAGATGGCCTCCAAGACAGGTAGGCCAAAGTTGAAATCATGGTTGCCCAGACCAAGTACATCGTACTCCAGCGCAGCAAATGCCGCCATCAAAGGGTGGGGGCCAGTGGTTGCGTCCCCTGGGGTGCCATCCGCCCCCGGCATCGCCGCCTCACCCAGCGGAGAGCCCTGCAAGGCATCGCCGTTGTCCAGCAGTAACGAGACCCCGCCGCAGGCTTCTGCATCGTGGCGCGCCTCGCCAACCAGGCTGGAAATCCGGGACAGGCCAACTCCGGGATCAGGGCGATCAGAAAAATAGTCATGGCTCAGCAGATTGCAGTGCAAATCGGTTGTCGCAAGGATGCGCAATAGGCCAGAGCCTTCCTCTGCCCCCTCATCCAAGAGGTCAGAGCCTACCGATGTAGATGCTGTAAACACCGTCATCCCGCCGAATTCGCAGCTGCCACTGCCCGCTCCAATCCTTGATTTATCTGCCCCCTACTGAGAGACCTCACCTTTGAATCAGCGTTTCCCTGGTTTGCAAAGCCACCAAATGCCCCGTCTTTGATAAAATGTAACCAGGTTGCAGGTCAGCTAGCCGCCAAACACCCAAAGTCAAGACAGGCCGGAACGGCAAGAACCACCCAAAACGCAGAGCCTGCGCGGATTTCCTGTCAGATCGGCTGGCCTTTCGCGCCGCAAGGGGGCATCACATTACACAACAGGCCAGCACAGGGAGCAAGGAATGAAACGTGCAGAACAGGTAACCTTTGGCGGCGGCGGCGGGTTAGATCGCAAGGCACTGCTGCGCGAAGACCCCACCGCGTTGGCCCAGGCCTGGGGTGCTGCGGCCACGCGGGTTCTGTTAACCTGGCGTGGCAAGGTGCTTAGCCAGCGTTCGGATCCGGCGCGCGGTCCGGACGGCTTGGCCTGGATTGGAACAGACCACCCCGTTGCTGCGGCCTGCCAAGACAGCGCTCTTTACCTTGGGGCGGATCCCAGCGGCGCTGATCTATTTGCCTGCGATCTGGGCAACTGGCATCCTGATGCACTGGACGAAATGGCACTGGCCAGTTTTGCCGATCTCAGCGAGCAGCAGCATCCCGACCTGCCAACCGGCCATGTCTTTGCCGAGCTGCGCCGGATCATGGCCCGACTCACCCCGCTGGAGGCCGAGCTGGCCGCCACTGCCAAGGCGCTGCTGTCCTGGCATCAATCGCACCCCTTCTGCGCCCGCTGCGGCAGCAAGACCCAGATCACCCAGAGTGGCTGGCAACGCCAATGTCCGGACTGCAAGGCGCTACATTTCCCCCGCACCGACCCGGTTGTCATCATGTTAATCACCCAGGGCGATGACGTGCTGATGGGCCGTTCTCCGGGCTGGCCTGCCGGGATGTATTCGCTGCTGGCCGGGTTTGTCGAACCTGGCGAAACGCTAGAGGCCGCCGTGCGGCGCGAAGTCCTGGAGGAAACCGGCATCACCGTGGCCGAGGTTGGTTATCTGTCCAGCCAGCCCTGGCCCTTTCCCATGTCCCTGATGTTCGGCTGCCAGGGACGTGCCACCAGCCGCGACATCACCATCGACCCCAAAGAAATCGAAGATGCGTTCTGGGTCAGCCGCCAAGAGATGATGACGGTTTTTGCTGGCGACCACCCAAAGATGCATGCCGCAAGAAAAGGTTCAATTGCACATTTTCTTCTGGAAAACTGGCTTGCAGATACCTTGGATTAAGAAGATCATTCTACAATCAAAATTCGACGATACACCCTGAGGGCTGGCCAAGCGCCAGAAGGCATAGCATGGAATTATCAAGCAAAGAGGACGTCAATGCGCCCCTCTCTGACGTCTTTGACGCACTTTCTGACTTTGCCAACTTTGAACGTTCGGCGATCCGGCGTGGCATCGAAGTCCAGCGACTGAGCAACGACAGCACTCCGCAGGTTGGTCTGGCCTGGGATCTGCGGGCAGATTTTCGCGGCAAGCCACGCGAAGTCCACCTGGAACTTGCCACCTATGAGCCATCAACACTGATTGGCCTGAACGGTGACAGCAACAGCCTGATAGGTCAGGGGCAGATCGAACTTTTGGCGCTGTCACCAAAGCGCACCCGCATTTCTGTCAAGGTGAAGCTAAAGGCCAAGACCCTGTCAGGACGGCTGCTGCTGCAATCTCTGAAACTGGCCCGCGCCAAGGTCAATCGCCGCTTTCGCCACCGGGTGGCGGAATTTGCCAGCCTTACCGAAGACCGGCTGAACCATACAGCCTAGGCCTCAAGCCCATCAGCTCTGCCACCCTGTCAGCGCCGCCAAATCCGGCGCATTCTGGGGCGAGGCGCGCCCCATGCCGCGAATCTGTTCGCGCCAACTCCTGCCCCTCTGCAAATGGCGATTGACGACTCATCCCCGACGGCGTTAGCGATGAGGTGATGGTTCTCGCGGCGCATAATTTTGGGTCCGGGATGAAAAGGGAACGTGGTGCGGCCTGGGTTTTACACCTTTGCCAATTCCACGACTGCCCCCGCAACTGTAGGCGGTGAGCGCTTCGGATAAACCACTGGCACAGGGCGCGCCCCAGCCGGGAAGGACCGAACCCGCAACGACCCGCAAGTCAGGAGACCTGCCATCGCATGGAAACTCGAAACTGGACGGGGAGTCCGGGCGGGTGCCAGCGTTGGCTGGGCGATCATCGCTCAGGGTAAAACGCTGGCCCTCTTGCGCCTCCCTGCCCCGCGCGGAGGGCGCATTATGACAGCAACATCAACCAAAGGGGCCATGCAACCGGCCCGCAGCGAAACACCCGGCGATATCGGCCAGAGCCACGTCCATCGCATCAGCCAGAGCCTTTGCCTGCACACAGGGACCTCCTGCCCGGCCCTGGCACGTATGGTCACCGCTCTCACCGGGGCGTTGGACAAGGCCCGCCCGGTAACCACACCTGATTTTGAGCTCTGCGGTGAAAGCAAGCTAGAGGGCTGCCCCCGGACCTGCGCCGCACGTTTTGTCGCCAGTCATCACCGCATTCGCGTCTTTTGTGACGTGCCCCCTGCGGCAGAAACCTCGGCGCTGGACAGATTTGCCGATGCCTTGCTGGTGCCGTCCCAAGAGGCATTTCCCCTTGTTGCAAGCACCCTGCCACACCGCCCCTGCGCCCTTGCCCAAGTGCTGACAAAACCTTTGGATCCCAAGCAGGCCTAGAGGCCAGCGCCGGTCACGGCCCAATGCATTTGCGGCTCTGTCTCGACGGCGCAGGGCCGCACCGCGCGCAACCGCTGCAACGCCTGATCCGGCGACTCCCCTGCCTCGATCATCAGCCGCAAGACCACCATGCCCGAGCGACCACAGCCGCCCCGGCAATGCACCAGCACCCGCCCCCCGCCGCGCAGTGCCTGTCGCGCCAGGGCGCTGACCTCGGGCCACTGCTCCAGCATTTCCGGCGTTGGTGGCGCATAGTCCGGCACTGGCAAATGATACCAGCGACAGCCGATGGCCTGAAGATCCTGTCCCAGGCTGGCCGCTCCGGCGCCAAGATGTTCCACATCGGTGGTCATCGAAATCACCAGCCCCGGCTGCCAGTCATGTAGATGCGCCATATCACCCTGAAAATCCCCACCCGCCCCCGGCAAAGGACAGAGCGCAAGAATACCCTCACCCACGCTGAGCGCGTGCAGGGTCAAGGGCGTTACATCACGGCAACCGATATTGTCATCCATGGCCGGGTCTCCTGTCGGGCGGGCTGCTACGAAAACAGATCAGAACCAAAAGACTGGCCTGCGCCCCGGCATTGGTCAACAGCGGTGGACGAAGCCCCTCTGCCCGCGTACCTTGCCCCACGCGCGATCCCGCCCATCCGAATCCGGCAAGAGACCTATGAACGATAGCACAAGCGACAGCAGCCAATCCCAGTATCAAGTCTTGGCCCGCAAATACCGCCCCGAGACCTTTACCGATCTGGTCGGCCAGGATGCCATGGTCAGAACGCTGAAAAATGCGTTTGAAACCAACCGGATCGCCCAAGCCTTTATTATGACGGGCATTCGCGGCACCGGCAAAACAACCACCGCGCGCATCATTGCCAAGGGCATGAACTGCATCGGCCCCGATGGCACCGGCCAGCCCACCACCGACCCCTGCGGCGCATGCGAACACTGCACCGCCATCATGGAAGGCCGCCACGTCGATGTGATGGAAATGGATGCCGCAAGCCGTACCGGGGTTGGCGATATTCGCGAAATCATTGATTCGGTCCAATACCGCGCCGCCTCGGCCCGCTATAAGATCTATATAATTGATGAGGTTCACATGCTGTCCACCAGCGCCTTCAACGCGCTGCTGAAGACGCTGGAGGAACCGCCAGCACATGTGAAATTCATCTTTGCCACCACCGAAATCCGCAAGGTGCCGGTGACGGTCCTGTCACGCTGTCAGCGCTTTGACCTGCGCCGGATCGAACCCGAAGTGATGATTGCGCTGATGCGCAGGATCGCATCAGCCGAAGGTGCCGAGATCAGCGAAGACGCCCTGGCCCTGATCACCCGCGCCGCCGAAGGGTCGGCCCGAGACGCAACCTCATTGCTGGATCAGGCCATTTCCCACGGGGCTGGCGAAACCACCGCCGATCAGGTGCGCGCCATGCTGGGTCTCGCCGATCGCGGCCGAGTGCTGGATCTGATGGATATGATCCTGCGCGGCGATGCCGCGGCCGCACTGACCGAGCTGAGTGCGCAATATGCCGAGGGTGCCGATCCCCTGGCGGTGCTGCGCGATCTGGCCGAAATCACCCATTGGGTATCGGTGGTGAAGATCACCCCCGATGCCGCCGAAGACCCCACCGTCAGCCCGGATGAACGCGCCCGTGGCCAACAGATGGCCGAGGCCCTGGCAATGCGGGTGCTGACCCGCATGTGGCAGATGCTGCTGAAGGCCCTGGAAGAGGTCGCCGCCGCGCCAAACGCCATGATGGCGGCTGAAATGGCGGTGATCCGCCTGACCCATGTGGCCGACCTGCCCAGCCCGGAAGAGCTGATCCGCAAGCTGCAAGACACCCCAGCGCCGCCCAATGGCCCCGGTGGCGGGGCAAATGTCAGTGGTACGGGGGGGGCTCCGGTGCAGGCCATGGGCGGTCACATGGCTGGGGGCAATACGACCTCTGGCAACGCTCCCATGGCATCAGCGGCGGTCTCGCATACCCGGGGCGGCAGCGGCCCGGCCACTGCGCTGGCACCAGAAACAGCCCAGGCGCTGGCCCAGTACCCCAGCTTTGAACATGTGGTTGATTTGATTCGGATGCGCCGCGATGGGCTGCTGCTGGAATATGTAAAAACCTACCTGCGCCTTGTGGCCTATCAGCCGGGCCGGATCACCATCCAGCCAACCCGGGACGCCCCCAAGGACCTTGCCGCCCGGCTGGGACAACAGTTGCAAACCTGGACCCAGGCCCGCTGGATCATCTCGTTGGAAAATGACGGCGGTGGCGAAACCATCACAGAGCGTGAAAACGCCGCCGACAACGCCCTGCGTGCCAAGGCCAGCGAACACCCGCTGGTGCAGGCCGTGATGGAGAGCTTTCCCAAGGCGAAGATCACCCGCATTCGCACCGCCGAAGAGATGGCCGCCGAGGTCGAGGCCGAAGCCCTGCCGGAAGTGGAAGACGAATGGGACCCCTTCGAGGAAGACTGACCCCGCCCTGATATGCATCGCAGGGCCGGATATTGATCCTGTGCTGCCCCTTGTACCACAGGCGCGCCGCCCGTATTTAAGGCACAACAGAACACTTCAGGAGAAGACAGATGCTCAAAGGCCTTGGTGGTCTTGGCGACATGGCCAAGATGATGAAATCGGCACAGGAACTACAAACCAAAATGGCAGAGATGCAGGAAGAGCTGCACAATGTCATGGTGGTTGGCGAGGCCGGTGCCGGCCTGGTGAAAGCCACCGCCTCTGCCAAGGGAGAGCTAAAAGAGCTCGATATTGATCCCTCGATCTTTTCTGGCGATGACAAGGAAGTTGTCGAGGATCTGATCCTGGCCGCCATCAAGGATGCCCAGGCCAAGGCCACCGTGAAGGCGCAGGAAGAAATGACCCGCCTGACCGAAAGCATGGGCCTGCCCAAGGATATCAAGCTGCCCTTCTAAGCGGGCCTGCGGAGCAAAACAGCAAAGGCGGCCCTTAGGGGTCGCCTTTTTTATGGCCAGCTCGGGCGAATCACAGATCCCGACAGGGCGCATAGGTCAAAGAAAAACGCGGCCTCCACTGGGGAGACCGCGTTTCAAATTCTGGCTCGGAAAAGGCTTACGCCAGTTCGAGGTTCACAGCGGACTCACGACCGTCGCGGCCGGGTTCGATGTCGAATGTTACTTTCTGGTTGTCGGCCAGACCGGTCAGACCGGAACGCTCAACAGCAGAAATGTGAACAAATACGTCTTTGCTGCCGCCATCGGGTGCGATGAAGCCGAAGCCTTTGGTCGAGTTAAACCATTTTACGGTGCCTGAAGCCATGTCCGTAGTCTCCTAAATTTTGCTGCCCGCGTTGGTGCGGCAGCCCGGCGTGGTAGGTCTGGATCGAAGACTGAACGCCGTAAACGGGAGACAGTGGGTCGAAAAAGAAAAACGTTAGCCCTGCCTATATGCGCGGGGTAAGATTATTTTTCAAGAGGCAATATCACTCACACGGCATAAGACGTCAAAGCAAGGCAAAGTCACGCGCACCGTAGCCAGGCAAAAACCCGCAGCCAGAAACAAAGCCCGCCTGTCCTGCCCATGGGCCTTGCAGCACCCCGCCGCTTTGCGCCTATATGCGGACAAGCGCAAAGGACCCTATATGACCGACGACAGCCTCAGCGAGATCGAGCACCTGATTGCCCTTATGGCGAAACTTCCAGGCATGGGGCCACGCTCTGCCCGCCGGGCGGTGCTACATCTGATTCGCAAACGCGCACTGCTGCTGACGCCGCTGGCCGATAGCCTTGGAGCGGTGGCCGCCACGGCGCGCGAATGTCTTAACTGTGGCAATGTCGGCACCAGCGATATCTGCGGCATTTGCACCGACGAGCGGCGCGCCAACGGCGAAATCTGCGTGGTGGAAACCGTTTCCGACCTTTGGGCGATGGAACGGGCGCGGGTTTTCAAGGGACGGTATCACGTGCTTGGAGGCACATTGTCGGCACTGGATGCCATCGGGCCGGACGATTTGCGCATTCCGCGCCTGGTGGACCGGGTCGCAAGCGAGGGCCTCCGCGAGGTGATTCTGGCGCTGAACGCCACCATAGATGGACAAACCACGGCCCATTACATTGCCGACCAGCTGGAAGATCAGGTGCAGATTACCACCCTGGCCCAGGGGGTCCCCATCGGCGGCGAACTGGATTACCTGGACGATGGCACCATCAGCGCAGCCCTCAAGGCCCGTAAACAGCTATAGGACACGGGGGGCGGAGAGACCGCCGCGCAGCACAAAGAAAAAGACCATGCCCGCAAGAGCATGGTCTGAAAATTTTCCTGCGCGGGGAGCAACAACGCCGCCCGCGAAAAGATCAGCTGCGCGAGTCGTCGCCGCCCTCTTCATCCTCGTCGTCATCCTCTGCATCGGGCAGGTTGAAAAAGCTATCCGCGTCGGCAACCGGATTGGCCGAGGGGCGCCTGCTGCCACCGCCAAGAGTAAAGCTCTCCAAGCCTTCGATCCCGGCTGGGATCTTGGATTCGGGCTCCATTTCCAACGATTGCTCGGTCGAGACTAGCTTGCGCCGTTCATCATCGCTCATCACGCCGCCTTCAGCCGCTTTCTTGGCTGCGGCCTTCTGCACGATCGCGTCCAGTTCGGACTGCTTGCACAGACCCAGAGCAACCGGATCGATCGGCTGCATGTTGGAAATATTCCAGTGGGTGCGTTCGCGGATCGACTGGATTGTTGGCTTGGTGGTGCCGACCAACTTGGCGATCTGGCCATCCGACAGCTCGGGGTGGAACTTGACCAGCCAGAGAATCGAATTGGGCCGGTCCTGACGTTTGGACAGCGGCGTGTAGCGCGGGCCACGGCGCTTTTCCTCGCCGGCCGCTGCCGCGTTGAATTTGAGCTTCAGCTTGTACAAGGGGTTGGCTTCGGCCTTGTCAATTTCATCCTGGGTCAGCTGATTGTTGGTCACCGGATCAAAACCTTTGACGCCGGTCGCCACATCGCCATCAGCAATGCCCTGAATTTCCAGCTCGTGCATGCCGACGAAATCCGCGATCTGCTTGAAGCTGATCGTTGTATTGTCCACCAGCCACACGGCGGTAGCTTTGGTCATCAATGGTTTTGCCATGTGCTCATCTCCTAAACCTAGTGTCCTATCCCGACATACAACTTTCCCGTCGCCTGAATTAGGCTGCCCCGGTCATTTGGGGTCGGTATCCATTGTCGGGGAACTTCCATTCTATATAGTCGTGCTGATTTCATAAGGAAAGAGGCGATGCGCAGGTTCTTTTTAGCAGCATTCCTGGCCCTGACCGGGCCTTTCACTCTTGCCGCCTTGGCAGATGGCGAGGTCGCCGGTAAATTTGACTATTACGTTCTGGCGCTCAGCTGGTCACCCAACTGGTGCGAGATCGAAGGCGATGCCAAGGAGTCCGACCAATGTGATCCGCGTCATGACCATGGCTGGACCCTACATGGGCTTTGGCCGCAGTTTCATCGCGGCTGGCCCAGCTATTGCCGCACGCCCCACGCCCAGCCCCGGCGCAGTGATACGGCAGAAATGGCTGATATCATGGGGACTCCTGGTCTCGCCTGGCATCAGTGGAAGAAGCACGGCACCTGTTCCGGCCTAAGCGCCCGCGCCTATCTTGATCTGTCGCGCACTGCCTATGACAGCATCACCCGCCCGGCGATCTTTCGCAAGCTGGAGCGCGCCGTGACCCTGCCCGCCACATTGGTCGAACAGGCGTTTTTGCAGGCCAATCCCACGTTTGACAAAGACAGCGTCACTGTGACCTGCCGCGACCACCACATTCAAGAGGTCCGCCTATGCCTGTCACGCGACATGCAGCCGGTGCCCTGTGGGCGGGATGCGATCCAGGACTGCACTTTGAAAGACGCGCATTTCACCCCGATCCGGTGACATGAGAATCGTACCAGTCGTCACCTTTGTCGCAATCAACCTGGCTGCCCCTTGGGGCATCAGGGGCCTGATAGAGGCCTTGGCAGAGGGGCAGCGAAGGCAGCTCCTCTTCTGGCTAGTCGTGGTTGTTCTTTTTACCGCGAACCAATTGGCAGCGCGGCACTGGCACTCTTGGCGGTGGGCGTTCTGGGGCATCTCGACAGTCAACATCCTTGTGATTCCAATTGGCGCCTATTCCTTGGCCACTGCGATCCCGAGCTTGCCCGGCTTGGCATATTGGTTCTTTTTGCACCAAAGCTAATCGCTCGTACTCACGCCCCTTTGGCGGGCTTGTGAAGGCCGGTGGACTGGATGTGATCCCGCTACGCGCTAGATTCTGGTAATATGGGTCCTGTGCCGCATTGGCCTGGCTCTACTGCGCGAGACGGCTCTGCCCCCTGGCGCGGCTTTTGCGGCACCCTTGATCCGGGCCCTCATATGGGATGAACGGGAGCACGTACATGGCACACACAATCGGAAACCCGCTCAGTTGGCTGGCACAGCATCTGGGCTTAACCACGGCACATGTCTCGGATTCGGTGGCACACCTGGGCAGCGATGAGACCACGGCCCGCCCCGAGGTGAACCACCTGGAAATGTCGGATCTGCGTGCCGCGCTCAAGGCAGGGGTCAAGGACTTTGCCGCCTGCCGCAGTGATGCGATGTTTCTGATCCTGTGCTACCCGCTGATCGGCCTTGGCCTGGTGATCATGAGCCTGCACGTCAACATGCTGCCGCTGATCTTTCCGCTGATCCTGGGCTTTGCCCTGCTGGGCCCGGCGGCCTCTGTCGGGCTGTATCTGATGTCGGCGCGCCGGGCTGCCGGTTTCACCCCGCGCTGGGGCGATGCCTTTGAGGTACTGCGCTCTCCGGCGCTGCTGTCAATCCTGACCCTCGGGTTTTACCTTGCGGTGCTGTTCACGGCTTGGCTGATGGTGGCGAATGCGATCTACAACCACACCCTCGGCCCCGAGGCGCCAAGCTCTCTCAGCTCTTTCCTGCTTTCCATCGTGCAACAGCCCGAGGGCTGGCAAATGATCTTTTGGGGCGGGCTGACTGGCGCGATCTTTGCAATCACCGCCCTGGCCGTCAGCCTGGTCTCCTTTCCGCTGCTGCTAGAGCGCAATGTCGGCCTGCCCATTGCCGTCACCACCTCGGCCAGACTGGTGCGGAAGAACCCACGCGTGACCCTGACCTGGGGGGGCTTTGTGGCGCTGGCGATTTTTCTGGGCTCCCTGCCTGCCTTTGCGGGGCTGGTGCTGGTGATCCCAATCTTGGGGCATGCCAGTTGGCATCTCTATCGGCGCGCGGTGCGCTGAGACCCTCCTCCTCCTCTTACGCTGCTGGGGACAGCTGAGGAGGTATCGCCCGGCGCCCACCGGGCGGCGCCTGGCCATCCCCACCGTCCCCCGGGGTCAGGCGCGCTTTCCCCAACCTCCGGCAGGTGCACTCCGGCTTTGGTGCAGTGCACCTGCGCCGCGCCTGTCAGGCTAGATGTCAGAAACCTTCAGAACGATCTTGCCGATATGGCCCGAGCTTTCCATGCGCGCATGGGCGGCCGCGGCCTCTTCCAACGGGAATTCACTATCCATCACCGGCGCCAGCTTACCAGCCTCGATGAGGGGCCAGACCACTTCGAATAGATCCTGGGCGATGCGGGCCTTGGCCAGATCGCTTTGCGGCCGCAGGGTCGATCCTGTCACGGTCAGGCGGCGCGCCATGATCTGGGCAAAGTTCAGCTCGGCCTTGGGGCCAGACAGAAAGGCGATGTGAACCATCCGGCCATCATCCGCCAGGGCTTTGATATTTCGGGGGATATAGTCACCGCCTACCATGTCGAGGATCAGATCAGCGCCGCCCGCCGCCCGCAGGACTTCGACAAAATCCTCGCTGCGGTAGTTGATGGCACGCTCGGCGCCAAGATCAAGACAGGCCTGGCATTTTTCATCCGACCCGGCCGTGGTGAACACCCGCGCGCCGAGGGCCGCGGCCAGCTGGATCGCTGTTGTTCCAATCCCCGATGACCCACCATGCACCAAGAATCGCTCGCCCGCTTTCAGCCCGCCACGGGTGAAAACATTCGACCAGACGGTGAAACAGGTCTCGGGCAGGCAGGCCGCCTGCTTCAGGCTCAGGCCTTCCGGAATGGGCAGGCAATGCGCCGCCGGGGTGGCCACATATTCCGCATAGCCACCGCCGGGCAGCAGGGCACAGACCCGGTCGCCAATTTCCAGCCCCGTGACACCAGCGCCCAGCGCCACAACTTCGCCAGACGCCTCTAGGCCCGGTAGATCGCTGGCGCCGGGGGGCGGATTATAGGCCCCGGCGCGTTGCAGCGCATCGGGACGATTGACCCCGGCATAGGCCACCTTCAGCACCACCTGGCCATGGGTCGGCTGCGGTATGGGCCGCTGGGTCAGGGTCAGCACCTCTGGCCCGCCTGGGGTCGAGATTTCAATGGCACGCATCGTATCGCTCATGCGGGGATCCTCTTGTTCCGGCCCAGCCGTCAGGTCTGAACTCTGTGTCTTCTTTGGCACCAGCTTGCCATGGCCGTCGGGCATTGCCCAGCCTGATGCCAAAGCTTGTCGTGTTCCTTCACCGCCACGCGACTGGCGCTTACTTAATAGTCTTGCATGCTGCCGAAGCACGAAACCGATGCCCAGTTTTACGCAACCTGCCCTGGGTCACAACCCGCAGTCACGAGCCGCGCGACTGCCCTGGCAGATCATCGCGCGGGGCCGGGCGTTTAATCTGGGCTGACAGCCAAGCAGGGCCGGCCAGGAACGGCTTGAGCAAGGGATTCTTGTTCAGGTCCGCCTTGACCTTTTCAAACTGCATCACATTATCGATGCGCCGATCCAGGAATTCCCATGTGGCATGATGATCGGGGCTGTCATCGCCCAGCCAATAGAGCAGCGTCGCAGAATAAACCCCGGACAGGGTGGCGCGCTTGCTGTACCAGTTGAAATCATCCGAACTGTCGCCCAGCGCTGTCCAGATGGCATCGCAGGTGCCCCAGACCAGCTTGGCCCCCTCGGCAGCGTGATTGGGCAGTGCAAAGAGCGTCACACCGCGCCGCACCGCTTCCTTGTCCTCTGTCGCGTCTAGGCGATAGCGCACAAGGGCGGCAATCTTGTCACGAAACCGCAGCCCCGACAGATCCACCGCTGCCAGACGTGCCAGCATCGCCTGATCGCCGCGCTGGTGATAGGCCACCGCCAGATCCAGGGCACCGCGCGGGCACAGCGCCTGTGCCAGCACCGGATTGACCTCGGCATCGGCAATCGCCGCGTCAAAACTCGCCTGGGACCAGCCATCAAACACCACATGCAGCAGGGCCGCATCCAGCAGCTGATCCATCAGACCGTCATTGCCAGCGGCATTGCCTTGTTTTTCCTCGGTGCTCATCTTGGCCTCTCCTGGTTATTGATGCGAGATGGGATCGCAACTGCTTGCGCTCTGACAAATAGGGTCTGACAGCGGCATATCACAGTACTAGACAAGATGCAGGGGCTTTGCTATATGGCCATTTCCTGCAAATCCTTGCAACTCTATCTAGAAAGGTGGTGAAAACCACATGCAGGTTAGTGTTCGTGACAACAATGTCGATCAGGCGCTCCGCGCTCTGAAGAAAAAGCTGCAGCGTGAAGGCGTCTTCCGTGAAATGAAGCTCAAGCAACATTTCGAGAAGCCGTCCGAGAAAAAAGCGCGCGAGAAAGCTGAAGCGATCCGTCGTGCCCGTAAACTGGCGCGTAAGAAAGCACAGCGCGAAGGTATGCTCTAAGCTCCTTTTATCCGCCTTTTAGGCTTCCAGTTTTCTTCTGGACACAAGATGATGACCCCCGCGCCTTGGCTCGGGGGTTTGTCATTTTCAGGGCCTTGAAACCATGTGAGCCCCCCTGCACCGCTATTAGCGCGAAAATCCGCTCAGGACTAAACTTTAGCGTGTATTTTTGCGCAACTTGTCTTATAGTTATCTTACTGGGCAACACACCTCAGGTGTATACAGCCCATGTGCTTGCAGCCGGATTTGGAACGCCCGGCTCTGCCCGAGATGACAATGCGCGGCTTTTGGTACGATAGCGGCGCGCGCCTTCCCCCTGCGCACAGGCAGTTGTCATCTCGGGGCCTTCCCCCGATACATCCAAGACAGATCTAAATGCGGCGCGCCTTGGGCGAAGCATGCAACCAGTCGGGCAGTACGTGTTGATCTGTCAACACGGCAGCCATAAGATGACGCCATGACACACCCCCCATCAATCGCGCCATCCCTATCTGACCAGCCCGATCAGTCCCGCGAGGTACAAGATACCCGCGATCCCTTGGCGCTGAGTGATGATTTGTTCCTGGTCACCGCCACAGGTGCCCCGGATGATCCTGCTGCAACGACCCTCAGCTATCGCAACAGCCCCGTGGTTCTGGTGACCTTTGCCGGCAACCGCCTGACCCGTGAGGCAACCCACGCCTATCAGGCAGAGTTTGGCATCGGCGTGATGGATTGGCGTATGCTGGTGATGCTGACCCGCAGCCCCGGCTGCCCCGTCGCCGAAGCCGCGCGCGTCACCGGCATCGACAAGGCCGCCGTCAGTCGCTCTTTGCAGCGGCTAGAAACCAGCGGGCTGGCACGTGCCCTTGCCACGGGCGGCGATGAACGGCGAAAGGCCTGGTACCTTACCCCAGAGGGGCAGGCCCTGCACGCCCGCATCCTGCCCCGTGCACTAGAACGCCAAAGAGACCTGCTGAAAGGATTCACCGAGGCGGAAACCGTCAGCTTCACGCAGTATCTGCAACGCTTTCTCGATAATGCCAATGCCCTGAACTAGAGCCTGTCGCGGTTAGTAGACCTTTGGCACATAGAGCTCATCCGGCAGCACCCGGCGTTCGTAATCAGGATTATATTCCCGGTCCGGCAGCGTGACTTTCTCGCTGTGCACCTCCTGATAGGGGATCTTGCTCAAAAGATGTTCGATACAATTCAGGCGTTCGCGCTTTTTATCGTTGCCTTCAACGATATACCAAGGGGCCTCGGGGATGTTGGTACGTTCGAACATCTCTTCCTTGGCTTTGGTATACTGTTCCCAGCGGATGCGGCTTTCCAGATCCATTGGTGACAGCTTCCATTGTTTCATCGGATCGTGAATACGCATCATAAAGCGCAACTGCTGTTCTTCGTCGGTGATCGAGAACCAGTATTTCAGCACGATGGTATTGGAACGCACCAGCATGCGCTCGAACTCGGGCACATCGCGGAAAAACGTCTCGACCTGGTCGTCATCGGCAAAGCCCATCACCCGTTCAACCCCGGCGCGGTTGTACCAGGATCGGTCAAACAGCACGATCTCCCCCCCCGAAGGCAGATGCGGCACATAACGCTGGAAATACCACTGGCTTTGCTCGCGGCGGCTGGGCGCAGGCAGGGCCACCACCCGCGCCACCCGCGGGTTGAGCCGTTGGGTGATCCGCTTGATCACCCCGCCCTTGCCGGCACTGTCGCGCCCTTCCATGATGACCAGAACCTTGGCCCCGGTTTCGACCACCCAATCCTGCAGCTTGATCAGCTCAGCCTGCAGGCGCAGTAGGTTGCGGAAATAGACCTGCCGATCCAGCATCTCGGGGTGCTGCTCGCGGTAGATCTTGCGCAGCTCCATCGACAGCATCGGTTCGGCGAATTCAATTTCGATATCCTCGTCCAATGTGTCCTGAAGCTCGGCTTCAAGCCAATCAAAGGAGTCGGGTTCGATATCGCTGGTCACAGGCCTATTCCTTTACTGTGTTATCTGTTGCGGATGCCACTAACACGCCAGTGTAATCCTTTGATGTCAGTCCCGAAAGCAAACAACGTACACATCACTGTCAGCTCAGCGCCGGGCCGCACGCCCAACTTAACACAAGACACCTGTGCCTCAATGGATGCGAGATTTCCGCCGGGTGCAACCATCTTTGCCCGCTTTACAGCTTTGCGGCATCACCGCGTGCCCCGAATTTAGGCAGCGGCAACCTTTGCAGTGGCCAGGATAAAATCAGCGGCCTTTTCGCCAATCATGATGCTGGGCGCATTCGTATTGCCGCTGGGGATGGTCGGCAGACGCTGGCACCCGCCACCCGCAGCCACCCACGCGGATAAAGGAGGCTACGCCCGTTCAACCCGAGTTCAGCGGCGGTGCGATACATCCAGTCGGTACGCGGGTTGTCGATGCAATAGAGATAACCCATAGGGATACGCACCCAGTGGAAACTATTCTTGCCGCCAGCTTCCAGCAGCAGGACCCGATGGCCTGCCTCCTGCTCTCAACCCCCTCAGCAGAGCACAGTTCTGCACCGCAAGACAGAGGAAAATCTGCAAAACCTATTTACCATCAAAAGCTTGTACAAACCGCCCTAAACCGGCAGGGCTGTGGTCTTGAAGACGGTACGCAGGGCAAAACTGGATTGCATCTGCGCCACCCCCGGCAGCCGGGTCAGGTGCTGGCGGTGGATGCGGGCAAAATCATCGGTGTTTTCCGCCACCACCTTGAGCAAATAATCCGCCGTTCCCGCCATCAAGTGGCATTCCAGCACATCCGGTATCCGCGCCACGGCGCGTTCAAAGGCATCCAACAGCTCATCCGCCTGGCTTTGCAGGGTGATCTCAACAAACACCGTCGTCGACACTGCCATCTTGCGGGCATCCAGCAGCGCGACGTAGTCTTTAATATAACCGTCGCTTTCCAACCGCTGTACCCGTCGGTGGCAGGCTGACGCCGACAGGTTGATCCGCTCGCTTAGCTCTGCGTTAGAGATCCGCCCCCGCCGTTGTAGCACCTGCAAAATCCGACGATCCGTGCCATCCAGAGACATTTCTTCAAGGATCCTTGCTAGTTTTAGGCGTTGTATTCGAAGAATCTTCGAATGTCATGTTTTTATTACGCATATAAAAGCAGCACTTATCCCACCGCCTACGTCAGACTGATGAAAGAAAACGGAGGAGAGAGAATGAAAATCGGCTGCCCTACAGAGATCAAGCCACAGGAATTTCGTGTCGGCATTACCCCTGACGCCACCCGCGAGGCCATTCAGCATGGCCATCAGGTGCTCATACAAAAAGGCGCAGGCCTGGGCGCAGGCTTTACCGACGCGGACTATCTTGTCTCTGGCGCTGTAGTGATCGACACCGCAGAAGAGATCTTCGCCACCGCAGACATGATCGTCAAAGTGAAGGAACCCCAGGCCATCGAGCGCAAGATGCTGCGCGAAGGCCAATTGCTGTTCACCTATCTGCACCTGGCCCCGGATCCTGCCCAGACCACCGATCTGCTGGAATCCGGCTGTACTGCCATTGCCTATGAAACGGTGACAGATGCCCATGGTGGCCTGCCGTTGCTGGCGCCAATGTCCGAAGTGGCCGGGCGGCTGGCCCCACAGGTCGGCGCCTGGACCCTGCAAAAGGCCAATGGCGGGCGCGGCATTCTGATGGGTGGCGTACCCGGCGTGGCCCCGGCCAAGGTCGTGGTGATTGGCGGCGGCGTTGTCGGTACCCATGCGGCCAAGATCGCCGCAGGCATGGGCGCGGATGTCACCATTCTGGATCGCTCTCTGACCCGGCTGAAATATCTTGATGATGTCTTCGGTCGCGATTTCAAAAACCAATATTCCACCGCTGGTGCCACAGCCGATCTGGTGCGCGACGCCGACATGGTGATCGGCGCGGTGCT
The DNA here is from genome assembly GCF_021228235.1 of Pseudophaeobacter flagellatus. Classification (GTDB taxonomy): domain Bacteria; phylum Pseudomonadota; class Alphaproteobacteria; order Rhodobacterales; family Rhodobacteraceae; genus Pseudophaeobacter; species Pseudophaeobacter flagellatus. The sequence goes on along the minus strand of NZ_JAJQRG010000004.1, from coordinate 158,895 downwards.
GATCCCTGGCGCCGAAGCCCCAAAGCTGGTCTCGCGCGCCATGCTGAGCGAAATGAAACCCGGCGCGGCGCTGGTGGATGTGGCCATCGACCAGGGCGGCTGCTTTGAAACCTCTCGGGCTACCACCCATGCCGACCCGATCTATGAGGTCGACGGCATCATGCATTACTGCGTGGCCAACATGCCCGGCGCGGTTGCCCGCACCTCGACCCAGGCGCTGGGGAATGCCACACTGCCCTTTATGCTGAATCTGGCGAATAAAGGCTGGCGGCAAGCCTGCGAAGATGATCCGCATCTGCTGAACGGTCTGAACGTCCACGCCGGCAAGCTGACCTATTACGCGGTCGGCAAAGCCCTGGGGCTGGATGTAATCTCTCCGGCCATCGCGCTGAAGTCTTAAGGTCGCGCAGCGCGCCAGCCCCCCCCCTGGCCCGCATAGCATTCACAAGCCCCCAAATCCGTTTGGGGGCTTTTTGCCGTGTAACTCCCCTTGCGGGACGGGGCCCAGACGTGTTTGACAAAAGGTATGCCTTAAACAAACCAAAAAGAGTGAGACAGAGATGAACAGCGTTATGGAACACGGACTGGCCTATTGGCCCTTGATATTAAGCGGCATAAAGGCGCTGGTGGTGCTAATCCTCGGCTGGATTGCCGCCGGTATGATCAGCGAAACCGTGCGCAAGCGGATCAATTCCACTCCGGAAATTGACGCCACTCTGGGCAATTTCATCGCCAGCATGCTGCGTTGGGTCCTGCTGGCCGTGGTACTGATTGCTGTTCTGGGGATCTTTGGCATTGAGGCCACCAGCCTGGTTGCCATGATGGGCGCCGCCACCCTGGCCATTGGCCTGGCCTTGCAGGGCACCCTGAGCGACCTAGCGGCAGGCTTTATGCTGATCCTGTTTCGCCCCTATAAGATTGGCCAATATGTCGACATTGGCGGCACCAGCGGGACCGTCAAGGATCTCAACCTGTTTGTAACCGAATTGACCACCCCGGACAACGTGCAGATCATTGTGCCCAATGGTCAGGCCTGGGGAGCAATCATCACCAATTTCTCTCATCACGACACGCGCCGGGTAGATCTAGTCTTTGGCATTGACTACGGCGACAGCGCCGATGCGGCCAAGGCTGTAATCCTTGATCTGGCCGCCGCCGACGGTCGTATCAAGACAGACCCGGCACCCTGGGTGCGGGTGACCAATCTCGGCGATAGCTCTGTTGATTTGACCGCCCGCCTGTGGTGCGACGCGGCGGATTATTGGGAGGTGAAGTTCGCCATGACCCAGGCAGTCAAGGAAGCCTTTGACAAAAAAGGCATTTCCATCCCCTACCCACATACCGTGGAAATCAAACGCGACGCATAAGGTAGACCACCCCTTCAGTCTATGCGCCTCAGCACCCCGCCAATGGCGGGGTGTTTTGCGTTCGGATCTAGTCGCAAGGCCAGTAGGCTTGCATCTGTCCGCGCGGGTACACAGCCCAGCCCCGGTCAGGTAAAGGGCGGCCGCCCGCCCAGGTTTGTCATCCCATCGGCATCAGCATAGGCCCAGCGCGCGGCCAGCAGTTGATAGCTGCGGTGATCCCAGCCAGAAACATCCCTTTGGAACCGGGGCCGCCAGGATCCTTCCACATGAATCCCCAGGCGAATACTGTTGACCTGCGGTGGCTCGGAGCCAGATTTTGCCGCCGCATGGTTCAGGCGTGCAAACATGGCCTTTAGGCGGCTTTCGATCCCCAGGGCCTCTTTGGTGCGGCGCCCGGCAAAGATGACAAAGACTTCAGCGGTCCCATTGAGATAGCCGCGGATCACGAGATCCCCCCGGCTGCTGCGCTTGATATGAGGCACCAAGGCCACCCGAAACTGGCCGAGATCTTTTTTGAACAGCCCTCCATCTTCGACTTTGGGCGTAATGTATTTGAGCGCGCTGCGACGGTTCTGCATAGGTATTTTCCGCTAGAGCCCCACAGGCGAAGCCCCTAAACAACTGAAAGAGAGATATCTGCCGAGCAATCTAGAGGTTGGCAGTTAAAGATAGGTTTTCACCAAACAAAAACCGCAACCTTAGGTGCAGATCTTGGTGGCGTATCTGGGGGTTATGTCTTTAGGCAGATGTCGCAGACGGTCTAAGGCGTGTCAAAACCTGTATCTCTGCGCCCTGGTAACGGGCCATCCCCCTTGGCTGATAGCCCAACCCCGAAGCCAGCCGCAGCGATGCCTTGTGATCCGGATCAATGATCGCCGCGACCTCGGCCCAATCCTGGGTTTCATCCGCCGCAGGCCAGGGCTTCACGTGCCAGCCCACGCCCCTGCGCGACAGGAGACAGCAGCCATCCTGCCTCGGGCACCATAGGCAGAGCTGGCGTCACCTCGCGGTGATAGAGGGCAAATCCGGCTTCGCCCAGAAAACGGCCATCACTGCGATCACAGATCGCCCAATAACCAAAGCCCAGGGCCTGCCAATGGCCGATGTAGCGCAGCAAGCGCGCCCAAGACACCTCTTGGTTGCTAGGGGTGCCCCCGATGTGTTTCACCACCTCGGGATCAGCCCATAGCGCGGCCAGATCAGGGAAATCTGCGGACGCATGTGGCCGCAGGATCAAGCGTTCGGTTTCCAGAATTGGCACCTTCATCGCAGTCTCTGCCATTCAAGCCCCATTATTTTGGCAAGCTGCCGCCCAGTACATAGGTCAGGATCTCAACCACCTGCTGCGGTTCTTCAGCCACGGCAAGGGCAGCTGCATGGACTTCTTTCAAGGCGTGCTGATGGTCTGGCTGGCTAAGCACGATGATGGATTTCCCCAGCGCGGCCGCATAGCCGGCATCAAAGGCTGCGTTCCACTGTTTGTATTTTTCGCCAAAGCGCACCACCACCACATCGGCCTCTTCCAGGCCCTTACGGGTGCGGATCGCGTTCAGCTTGGCGCCCTTGTGGTCATGCCAGAATTTGTTGTCCTCGGCGCCCAGGATCGCCACACCGCAGTCGTCGCTGGCCCCGTGATCGGTCACCGGGCTTTGAAAGGCCACATCCAGCCCCTTGGCACCGTCGATGATTTGTTCACGCCAATCGGTGTGGATCTCGCCGGATAGATATACATTCAGTGTCATGTTGCGCTCCTGCTCCAGTTGGTTTGCCCCAGACCTATGTCGGATCGCCCGGCCGCACCAGAGCGCAAATCAGAGACGGCGCGCCACGATATAGCGCCCCGGCGTCGAAACCGGGTAATTGCCAGTCTCGACCAGCTCAAACCCGGCGGCCTTAATCGCAGCTTCAAGCGAGGTGATATCGAAAAAATGCACCGGACTGGTTGGCGCTTTGCCAAGAAAGCGCATCACCGGAATCATGGTCTTGAACAACCAATATTTGGCACTGCCCCGCGATTCTCCCAGGCAGGGGGTCTTGGATATGAACAATGCGCCCTTTGGCAGGCGCGCAGAGATAAGCGCCAGCGCTGCCTGCAAATCAGACAGCAGGTGTAAAAGGTTATGCGCCAGGACCACATCAAATGTGCCCTCTGGGGCCTCCGCCACGCTGCCCTGATGAAAGTGGATATTGCCCACCCCGGCTGCGGCTGCCCGCTCCCGCGCAATGGCAAGCATGCCCTGTGACAGATCCGAAACGGTGATCTCTGCCACTTGGCTCGCCAGCTCAATTGCTGTCGAGCCCGTACCGCAGCCCAATTCTAAAACCCGATCATCAGGTTTGAGATAGCTGCGGGTACGCGCCAACGCCTGACGATAGGCCGCCTCATCGCGAATGGGGTCTTCAGCATATTTGGCGGAAATTTTATCCCAGAACGGCGCGTCGGTTTTCATTCTGTCTCTCCTGATTTCGCCACAGCTTATCCATACAGAAACCACATATAAATTGCCAAAATTCGGGGGCACCTTATACATATTTGCATGAATAAACCTGACTGGACCCATATCCGCGCCTTTCTCGCCACCGCCGAAACCGGCTCGCTGTCCGCTGCGGCACGCCAACTGAACCTGACCCAGCCGACACTGTCCCGGCAGGTCTCCGCGCTGGAGGCAGATCTAGGGATCATGCTGTTTGAACGCCTTGGGCGCAGCCTTGCCTTGACAGATGCCGGACGCGAACTTTTACCACATGGGCGCAAGATGTTAGACGGTGCCGATGGGCTCAGCCTTGCCGCCAGTGCGCAGGCCCAGTCCATCGAAGGCACAATCCGCATCACCGCCAGCGACATGATGTCGGCCTTTGTCTTGCCGCCTGTGTTGCAGACGCTACGCCAACAAGCCCCACGTCTGACCATTGATATCGTGGCCGCCAATGACATTCGAGACTTGATGCGGCGCGAGGCTGATATTGCCATACGCCATGTCCGCCCCGACCAGCCAGAGCTGATCACCCGTCTGGTCCAAGAGGCCACAGCGCATTTCTACGCCGCGCCCAGTTACCTGGCTCGCCGGGGGCAGCCTGGCTCACTGGCCGCGCTGTCTTCCCATGAATTTGTAAATTTCGGAGATATCCAGCGCTCTATCGAATTTCTCAGGCCGCTTGGCATCCACCTGACACAAGATAATTTTCGCATCGGATCCAACAGCGGGCTCGCAGCCTGGGAGCTGGTCCGGCAGGGTTTTGGCATCGGAGCAATGGCAGATGATGTTGTCGAACACTCCAGCGGCGTCGAACGGCTGTTGACGGATCAGCCCCCCATCCGCTTTCCGATCTGGCTGACAACCCACCGTGAGCTGCACAGCAGCCGGCGCATTCGTCTGGTCTATGATCTGCTGGCCGAGTTCTTTGCGGCAAAATAAAACGCGCCCCGAAAGGCGCGTTTTGCTGCGTTGGATCTGATAGCGCCGAACAGGCACTAGCCCCGCAGGGTGCCGCCGGTGGCCTTGGTCACCTTGGCAATGATCTTCTCGCTCACCGCCTCGATATCCTTTTCCTTCAGCGTCTTGTCGCTGGGCTGCAGACGCACGGTCACGGCGAGGCTTTTCTTGCCCTCGCCCAGGGCACCGCCGATGAATTCATCAAAGATGCGCACCTCGGAGATCAGCGCCTTATCGGCACCGGCAGCCGCATTGACCAGGGTCAAGGCCTCGACCTCGGTATCCACCACAAAGGCAAAATCGCGTTCAACCGCCTGCAGATCGCTTTGCGCCAGGGCAGCGCGGGTGGTGCCGCTTTTGCGTGGCAACGGCACTTCATCCGGCCAGATGCTAAAAGCAACAACCGGCCCTTTAATGCCCATCTCGGCGATCACCTTGGGATGCAATTCGCCAAAGATACCCAGCACTTTTTTCGGGCCAAGGCAGATCTTGCCATGACGCCCTGGGTGCCACCAGTTCTGCGCGCCGCGCAGAATCTGCACCTTGGCCGGGGCACCGATGGCCGCCAGGATGGCCTCGATATCGGCCTTGGCATCAAAGGCATCCACCGCGCGGGCGCTGCCATGCACATCCTTGGGACCGGTGCGCCCCACCAGGATGCCCGAAATCAGGTTGTGCTGCTCGCCCGGTTCACCACCATGGAAGGCGGGGCCGACCTCGAACAGGGCAAGATCCATAAAGCCACGCGCCTGATTGCGCGCCGCCGCCTGCAACAGGCCTGGCAGCAAGGCGGGGCGCATATGCGACATCTCGGACGAGATCGGGTTGGCCAGCATGGTCGCGTCATCACCGCCGCCAAACAACGCCGCCGAGGGTTGGTCGATGAAGGTATAGCTGACCACTTCGTTATAGCCGAGGCTGGCAGCCGTGCGCCGCGCCATCTGCTGGCGGCGCTGCTGCGGTGTCATCACCGCCTTTGGAATGCCATCGGTGATGCGGGACAAGGGCTTGCCCTGCAGTTTGGTCAGCGAAGCAATGCGCGCCACCTCTTCCACTAGGTCGGCTTCTCCCTGTACATCGGGGCGCCAGCTGGGGACATGGGCCATGTTGCCTTCCAGACGGAAGCCAAGGCGGGTCAGAGTCTGACGCTGGTCGCTTTCGGGGATTTCCATGCCAACCAGCGACTGCACCCGCTCTGCATCCAGCTTATAGGCGCGGCTGTGGTCGGGCGCGTCGCCAGCAATCACCACATCCGAGGCTTCGCCGCCGCAAAGATCCAGGATCATCTGGGTCGCCATATGCAGCCCCTGAATGGTGAATTCAGGGTCGACACCGCGTTCAAACCGATAGCGCGCGTCCGAATTGATCTTGAGCGCACGACCGGTGAGGGCAATCTGTACGTGATCCCAAAAGGCGCTCTCGACAAAGACATCCACGGTCTCTTCGGTGCAGCCGGTCTCTTCGCCGCCCATAATGCCACCGATGCTCTCTACCGCCTTATCATCAGAGATCACCATCTGTCCGGCCGAGAAGGTATATTCTTTCTCGTCCAACGCCTTGAGCACCTCGCCGCCAGCCGCGCGGTGCACCCGCAGATTTCCACTGACCTTGGCGGCATCAAAGACATGCAGCGGGCGGTTCTGATCATAGGTAAAGAAGTTGGTGATATCGACCAGGGTCGAGATCGGGCGCAGGCCAATCGCCTTCAGCCGATCCTGCAACCACTGCGGGCTGGGGCCGTTCTTGACGCCCCGGATCAGACGCCCGGTGAACAGCGGGCAGCCATCGCGGGTATCTTCGTCAATGCTGACCTTGATCGGGCTTTCAAAGCTGCCGACAACAGGGGCGTAATCCTTGGTTTTCAAGGTGCCAAGACCACGCGCGGCCAGATCGCGGGCGATACCATAGATCCCCAGCGCATCGGGGCGGTTTGGGGTGATGGCGATTTCGATCACCGGATCCACCTTGGCCGGCTGGTTTCCCGCCAGCCAATCGACAAAGCGGTCGCCCACTTCGCCCGAAGGCAGCTCGATAATGCCGTCATGTTCGTCCGACAGCTCCAGCTCGCGCTCAGAGGCCATCATGCCAAAGCTTTCCACGCCGCGGATTTTGCCAACGCCAATGGTGATGTCGAGACCGGGAATATACATGCCCGGTTTGCAAACCACCACGGTGATGCCTTCCCGCGCGTTTGGCGCGCCACAGATGATCTGCATCTCGCCCTCATCCGTGTCCACCTTGCAGACCCGCAGCTTATCCGCATCCGGGTGCTTTTCGGCGTGCTTCACATAGCCCAGGGTAAAATCCTTGAGCCGATCGCCGGGGTTGCTGATCTCTTCGACCTCTAGGCCAAGGTCAGTCAGGGTTTCAGCGATCTCATCCACTGATGCGTCAGTGTCGAGGTGATCTTTCAGCCAGGAAAGAGTGAATTTCATCGGTCAAGAGTCCTATGGCAAGCCATGCGTATACAGGCATAGGCAATGACAAAGATTAGCGCCCGGCGCAAGTCTTGCTGGCCCTACTCAGCAAGCATGGGGAAGACTGCGAAGAAAATGTGTTGGAAAGACCTGTCGAGGTCATTGCAGAGAGTTCACGTGGAAGTGTAGCGCGTATTCCCGACCCAAGGCACGCTCCTGCCCGGGTGGGCGCAACGCGCCCGCCGTCAAACCGCAGGTCGCCTCTGGCAAAACGGGCGGGCAGGCGCGTGCCGAGCCGCAAGCGGCCCGGCGGTGGCCAAATCAAACCTAAAGCTCCAAGCCAGTATGATCCTCTATTTTCTTTTTCACAAAGGCAGTTGCAACTTTCTTCACAAGCTCCAGCCCCGCAGACCCTCCGGTTTCAGCAACTGCCTTTTTTGTCTTTTCCCAGATGCCCTCGTCTCGTATTGCATCCAAATAGTCATGCCCAGAGTTTGTTAACCGATAGGTTCCATTTCCCACCTGAGCAACAAAACATGCATCACACAAAAGCCGAACATGCCCCATTCTGATCCTTTCGCGTTCACTCATATCCCCCGTTTCAGGCAGTAATATGAGCCAGTCTTTTTCCCCTTCAAATTCAAAAAGTACATCTCTCAACAAATCATCATTGCGCTTCATAGGAATCTCCAGAAACAAAAAGGCCCGCCAATTGAGGCGAGCCTATCCAAATTTTCTACAATTAAAAAGTGTTCTAGCGGCTCAACCCACCATGCAGCGTTGGCACGTCCAGGCACTGGAAGCCGTAGTGGCGCAGCCAGCGCAGGTCGGAATCAAAAAAGGCGCGCAGGTCGGGGATGCCGTATTTCAGCATCGCCAGACGGTCGATGCCGATGCCAAAGGCAAAGCCCTGATAGACATCGGGGTCGATGCCGCCAGCGGCGATCACCTTGGGGTGCACCATGCCGGAGCCGAGGATCTCCATCCAGTCGTCGCCCTCGCCGATCTTCAGCTGGCCATTGTCCCAGCTGCAGCGGATGTCGACCTCGGCCGAAGGCTCGGTGAAGGGAAAGTGTGACGCGCGGAAGCGCAGCTCGACATCTTCGACCTCAAAGAAGCTTTTGACAAACTCTTCCAGCACCCACTTGAGGTTCGCCATAGAGATGTCCTTGTCCAGCGCCAGGCCTTCAACCTGGTGGAACATCGGCGTGTGGGTCTGGTCGTAATCAGCACGGTAGACGCCGCCGGGGCAGATGATGCGCAGGGGCGCGCCCATCTTTTCCATCGAGCGGATCTGCACAGGGCTGGTATGGGTGCGCAGCACATGCGGTGGGCGGTCGTCGCCTTCCGCACGGTGCATGTAAAACGTGTCCATCTCGGCCCGCGCGGGGTGGTGGCCGGGGATGTTCAGCGCGTCAAAATTATACCAGTCGGTATCAATGCGCGGCCCTTCGGCAACGGAAAAGCCCAGCTCGGCAAAAATTGCGGTCAGCTCTTCCTGGGCCTGGCTGATCGGGTGCAGGCTGCCCTGACGCGAGGGGCGCGTCGGCAGGGTCACATCCAGCCATTCGGTACGCAGACGTTCATCCAGCGCCGCATCGGCAAGGCTGGCCTTTTTGGCGGTGAGGGCCGAGTTGATCTCATCCTTCAGCGCATTCAGCGCCGGGCCGGCCACCTGGCGCTCTTCGGGCGTCATCTTGCCCAGCTCGCGCATCTTCAGTGCGACTTCGCCTTTTTTACCAACGGCTGCGACCCGAATGGTCTCTAGCGCGTTTTCATCGGCAGCATCGGCAATCTGCCCGAGGTATTTTGCTTTAAGATCGTCCATGACGGTCCCCTGAGTTTGAGCTTAGGCTCTGCTATCATAAGAGGGCGCGAAAGCAAGCACCCCAACGCCCTGTCAAGGACCGCAAACCGAAGATTTCATACTGCAAGCCTATGTGGGCAACACATGGCATCTGAAGCAGACATCTTTGCGGCTGGACATTTCCAGCTCTTGCATCAACCCTTCAAGAAACTCATGCACCATTTGTAACGCTTCAAACCAAGGAGTTCCGAATGACCTCCGTTACCTCAGGCCAGCACCTTTCCCAGGCAGCCAGCCAAGGCAACCAGACGCCGGATAAGGCCCCAGCAAAGGACAACTGGCGCAATCTCATGCGTTCCGCGCGCATGCTTGCCACCGAAGGCAGACTTCACGAAGCACGCGACACCATGCGGCAAGCGCGGGACCGTGGCGCAAATGCAAACGCAACGGGACGTTTTGAACTACGCCTCGCCCTGCTGGAACAGGACTGGAAAGCGGTGATCGCGCATGCGGAACTCCTGCTAGAAAGGAATGTCGAGATTTCCGGAAATCTCGCACTCAGGGCCTATAAGTCCTACTGCACGCTTGGCCTTTGGGAAGGTGCCTACACCTTCCTCAGAAAGGTGAGCGTGCCTGCCAAGGATCGTACGGTCTTGTTGCGACCGCTATACAATTCTCTGCTCAGCTGTACCCGACTGGAGGACGCATTAAAGATCATCGAGGAACAGGTGTTCGGAGAGAATGGAGGCCCCGAACATACCGTGGCTTTTGATGTCTGGGCCATGCAGATCGGCCCTGCCAATGACAAGATAGCGGCCTTGGTTCAGCGCGCCCAAACCACATGGCCAAACGATCCGGTTGTTGCCAAGAACCTGTCAGTGCGCACCTCGCCTCGCCGTCATGATACGGCGGGCGATGATCTGGACGACATTGCCTATTTGCGACGCGACGCCCGCGCGCTCAAAGAGTACACCCCGGACGACCCCATAGCGGCGATAGCCGACCAGGTTGTCGAAGCGCATATCGCCAAGGGTTTGCAGCGCCCATTGCTGCGTGACGAAAAGTCAGAATTCATCATCAGCCCCGAAGGCTCATCCGGCACCAGTGTTCTGGTGTTCGGGGGGATTGGGGGGCGGGCGGCTGGAATTTCCTACCCGATGCTTGATGGGTATTTCTCGGCACGGAATGCCACAGGCCTGTATACGCGCGATCCCAACCGCTTGCTCACGCTGGGAGGCATTCCAAAACTCGGCAGTACACTTGATGAAACCGTTGCGGCACTGCGGCAGTGCCTCAAGGATCTGTCACATCACAAACGGTTAGTCGTGCTTGGCACATCAGGCGGGGGCCTGGGAGCGATCATCTACGGGGCACGACTGAAGGCCGACGTCATCCACCTCATGTCACCGGCAACCAGTGTCGACATCGACTTCCTACGCAAGATCGGCGACACCCGCGCACCTGCGCTTCAGGTCCGCCTAGGCAATCTGGTTCATAAAGACGCCCGGGACGGGAGAGAAATCCTGTTACAGGCGCCATCACCCCGCGTGCATGTGCACTATGCTGCGGACAATCCGACTGACCGCGCCCATGCTGAACACCTGAAGGATCTTGCCAATGTCCAGCTGTTCCCCAAACGGGGAATATACGATCACAACATCCTTCCAATGATGTTTGCGTGTGGTGAGTATGAAGCCATGATCGATGAGATTTGCGGCACGGGTTAAAACGCGCCGACCTGACTAAGCCCGCAGGCGAGCCCCTTCAGCCAGAACGCACTGCAGGCCCCTACGGGTCTGAAGGGCAACTGCCACTCAGCGCAAACAGATCAGAAAAAACTAAAAAGGGCTACCCGAATAGGGCAGCCCTTTCAATACGGTTTGAAGCGCGATGTGCTTAGGCTGCCAGTGCAGACTGAGCCTGGCGCACGATTGCACCAAAGGCTTCGGGCTCGTGCACGGCCAGGTCGGCCAGAACCTTACGGTCAACTTCGATACCGGCCAGGGTCAGACCATTGATGAAGCGGCTGTATGTCAGCGCTTCGTCATGGCTGCGGACGGCGGCGTTGATACGCTGGATCCACAGTGCGCGGAAATTGCGCTTACGCTGCTTCCGGTCACGGGTTGCGTATTGATTTGCCTTGTCGACGGCCTGACGGGCGACCTTGAAGGTATTCTTACGGCGACCGTAATAACCTTTGGCTGCCTTGATGACCTTCTTGTGACGGGCGTGGGTTACGGTACCACCTTTAACGCGGGACATGTCTCAAACTCCTCTTAGCGATCGTAGGGCATATAGCCCTTGACGATTTTTGCATCGGGAGCAGACAGCTCCGCCGTACCGCGGGCGTTGCGGATGAATTTCTTGGTGCGTTTGATCATGCCGTGCTGTTTGCCGGCCTGAGCAGCCATGACCTTACCGGTCGCGGTCACCTTGAAGCGCTTTTTGGCGCTCGACTTCGTCTTCATTTTGGGCATTTCCGTCTCCTTCAATGCGGGTTCGGTCTATGCGCGACTCGGCATGCCACTTCCGGCCGGCCACGCGAACAGGAGGGCCATGTACGAAAGCTGCCGGTAAAGGGCAAGCGAATTATCCAAAAAAACGCCCCAGAACCGAGAAAAACACATCTGGGATCTGTTCTAGCCGATAGCCGCCCGGATGGGACAGTATGGCAAAGGCCATACAGCCCACCCCCACCAGCAACAACAGGCCCGAACTGCGGGGTGGGCGATTCTCGCTCAGGCCCGCCAAAATGGAGGGAACGGATAGGGCTGCAAGGAAGATCCCCAGGACCAACGCAAGATCACTATCCATTCCACCCCCTACAAAACACCAAGACCCGAGGGGCGAAGCTTACTCTGGGTCTGTGCTGTAAATCAAACGTTCATCACATGGCGCAACCCGCAGGATATTGGTGGTGCCGGGCACGTTGAAGGGCACCCCCGCAGTCACCACGATCTGATCGGTCTCATTGGCGAAACCGCCTGCCCGTGCAGCCCGCGCCGCGCCGACAACCGCGCCTTTGAAACGCGACTGATCCGGGGTCAGCACACAGTAGCAGCCCCAGCTCAGCGCCAGGCGTCGTGCGGTGCGCGCCAAAGGCGTCAATGCAATGATCGGGACGCCTGGACGCTCGCGCGCTGTCAGCAGGGCAGTGGTGCCGCTTTGGGTATAGCAGCAGATCGCCTTGATTTCGGTTTTCTCGGCGATCTCACGCGCCGCCGCAACAATAGCATCGGCAACGGTATCGCCCTTGGCCGAGCGAGACGCGGAAATGATCTGGCTATAGGTCGGGTCGGCCTCGACCTCGATGGCCACCCGGTCCATGGTCTGCACCGCCTCGATCGGGTAGCTGCCCGCTGCGCTTTCTGCGCTCAGCATGATGGCATCGGTGCCCTCATAGATTGCGGTGGCCACATCAGACACTTCAGCTCGGGTGGGCATCGGGCTTTCAATCATGCTTTCCAGCATCTGTGTCGCCACGATCACCGGTTTGGCTGCCGCACGGCATTTGCGCACCAGGCGCTTTTGGATCGGCGGCACCGCAGCCACAGGCAGTTCGACCCCAAGATCACCGCGCGCCACCATGATCCCGTCAGAAGCATCGAGAATTTCGCTAAAACGCTCTATCGCTGAAGGTTTTTCGATTTTGGACAGCACCGCAGCGCGGCCATCGGCCAGGCCCTTGGCCTCGAACACATCCTTGGCGCGCTGCACAAAGGACAGCGCCAGCCAGTCAACGCCAAGGTTACAGGCAAATTCCAGATCGGCCCGGTCTTTTTCCGACAGCGCCGCCAGCGGCAGCTCTACATCCGGGACATTCACGCCCTTACGGTTGGAAATTGTGCCGCCGATGATCACTTCGCAATCGGCAAAATCAGCGCCACAAGACAGCACTTTCAGCCGGATCTTACCATCATTGACCAAGAGATGCGCGCCAGGTTCCAGCGCGGCAAAGATTTCAGGATGCGGCAGGCAGACCCGCATCAGGTCGCCCTCGGCTTCGTCCAGGTCCATGCGAAAAACGGCCCCGGGCACCAGCTCCTCCGAGCCATTTGCAAAGACACCCACCCGCAGTTTCGGCCCCTGCAAATCCGCCAGGATCCCGATAGAGCGGCCCAGATCCTCTTCAACCTGTCGGATGATCGCATGTTTTTCTGCAATCTCGGGCTGGGTACCATGGGACATGTTCAGCCGGAACACATCGGCGCCTGCCTCGAACAGGGCCCGAATGGTATCATAGGTTTCCGATGCGGGACCCAGAGTAGCGACAATCTTTACGTTGCGCGAGCGTTTCATCAGGCTTCTCCTCAAGGGGTTTTGATGATCACTGTCAAAATAGTCTGGCAACACAGATAAAATGTTACCGCAAACAGCTTTTGAGGGGCTTATCGCCCAATTCCCATTCTGCTGCAACTGCCGTGATGGTATTCGCAACAATAGGTAACAGATCCACGACACCCGCCCGGTCTTGTATCTATATGCAGGTTCCTCCAAACTGGACGCAGCAAGAGCGCCAATTTTTGCAGAGGAGCACCTGATGACTGGAACAGCTCTCCCAGAAATTCTGACCACCTTCTTTGGTTGGACAACGGTTTTGCACCTTGGTTTTCTTTTGGTCACCACCCTGATCCTGGTGGTCTTTCGTGATCGGCTGGCAGCCCTGCACGCCAGCCTGTTGGGACTGAATGAAACTGAGGTCAAGCGAGGCTATTTTTCCTATCTGGCCAACTACAAGATCCTTATCTTCGTTACATCGCTGATACCCTATCTGGCCCTTAAACTTATGTAGCCCGTCAGGCACGTTTCGTTGTGCCGATAGATCAGGGTTGCTAGAATGGGATCAGACGCATGCACAGAGTTGAGGACCCCACCATGGACCCGCAGACAGAGATCGAACTACAGGCCGCCGCTTTTCGTCGCTTGCAAAAGCACCTGATGGAAGACCGCACCGATGTGCAGAACATCGATATGATGAACCTGACCGGGTTTTGCCGCAATTGCCTAAGCCGCTGGTATCAGGAAGCCGCCAATGAACGCGGCATCGAGATGAGCAAGACAGAGGCCCGCGAGGCCTACTACGGCATGACCATGGACGAGTGGAAAGCCAACTACCAGACCGATGCCAGCCCTGCGAAACAGGCCGAGTTCGAGGTCGCCTTCAAAGAAAACGTGAGCGACAAGGGCTAGTCTGACAGAAGGTTCACGTTTCGGCTGACGATGCTTGAGTAATCGCCGAAATCGCGCCAACATCCGCTATATAATTATCAAGGATAAATAGATTGCGCATTATTCTGGCAGCCTGTGCCGCCTTCTCTTTTTCGGTCAGCTCCGGCCTTAGTCAAAGCCCCTCTCCATATGCAGAGATAACGACGCTCGGCGAGAGGACCATTCTGGAACACGGCGGAGGCTGCCGTAAATCGTCACCGCCGGGACAGTGCTGTCACAAACAAACCAGCACAGGCCGCGTACACTGTCACTAAAGCGTCCCGCCTTTAACCTGAAGCAGGGCAGAAACATCAACCCGGTGGCGACATGAACAAAGGCCAGACTCCGTTGGAGCCTGGCCTTGTTATTGGCTTTTCCGAGGGGAAATTCAGATCGCCGCCTTCAGGCTCTCTTCCAGATAGATTTCCCGCAGGCGCTTGGCGATTGGGCCCGGGGTGCCGTCGCCCAGCGCGACGCCATCGATTTCGATCACCGGCATCACAAAGGCGCTGGCCGATGTGGTGAAGGCCTCATCGGCCTCTTTGGCCTCATCAATGGTAAAGAGACGCTCTTCCACCACCATCTGGGCCTCGGCCGCCATACGCAAAACCGCCTTGCGGGTGATACCGTGCAGAATGTCGTTGCTCAACGGGCGGGTGACGATCGTGCCATCCTTGACGTAATAGGCGTTGTTCGAGGTGCCCTCGGTGACATAGCCATCTTCGATCAGCCAAGCGTCATCTGCACCCGCCTTCTTGGCCATCATCTTGCCCATCGAAGGGTAGAGCAGCTGCACGGTCTTGATGTCGCGACGCCCCCAGCGGATGTCTTCGATAGAGATGATCTTGGCGCCCTTCTTGGCGGCAGGGTTGTCGGCCAAGCCGGGTTTGTTCTGGGTGAACAAAACGATTGTCGGCTTGGTGGTTTCGGGATCGGGAAAGACAAAGTCACGATCCCCGTCCGACCCACGGGTAACCTGCAGATAGACCAGACCTTCGACGATCTCGTTGCGGGCGACCAGCTCGCGGTGGATCTCCAGCAGTTCTTCCTTGCTGCAGGGGGCCTGCATGTCGAGTTCATCCAGCGACCGCGCCAGACGCACCGCGTGGCCGTCAAAATCAATCAGCTTGCCATCCAGTACGCTGGTCACTTCGTAGACGCCATCGGCCATCAGAAAGCCACGGTCAAAGATCGAAATCTTGGCTTCGGTTTCGGGCAGGTATTCGCCGTTTACATAAACAGTTCGGGTCATGTCATTTTCCTTGTCTCTGCGGGTCTTGCCCGTCCTCACCAAAAAGGATCCACCGGATCGCCTATCTGGTCGTTCTATCCCCAAAGCGCGGTCTGCGGTGGGTGTACACCCTCGGCGTCAAATTTCAATGGGACCTCGCGGTCTTCGGCCAGCAGCAGCGGCCCGTCAAGATCTGTCACCAAAACCCCCTGCGCCAGCAAGGTCGCAGGAGCCATCGCCAATGACGATCCCACCATGCAGCCCACCATGACATCATAGCCCAGCGCCAGGGCCTCTTGGCGCAGCTTCAAAGCCTCGGTCAGGCCCCCGGTCTTGTCCAGCTTGATGTTGACCACATCATATTTGCCTTTCAGCTTGGGCAGGCTGGCTCGGTCATGACAGCTCTCATCGGCGCAGACAGGCACCGGGCGGTCCAGACCAATCAGCGCGTCGTCCTCGCCTGCTGGCAGCGGCTGTTCCACCAGCTCCACCCCAAGACGCACCAGATGCGGGGCCAACGCAGCATAGACTTCGGCTGACCAGCCTTCATTGGCGTCGATGATGATCTTGGCCTCTGGTGCACCGGCGCGCACGGCCTCTAGCCGGGGCATATCGTCCGGGGTGCCCAGCTTGATCTTCAGCAGCGGGCGATGCGCGTTTTCCGCCGCCTGTTTACGCATCTCGTCCGGGCTGGCCAGCGACAGGGTATAAGCGGTAATTTCCGGGCCGGGCGCAGGCAGACCGGCCAGTTCCCAGACGGGTTTTCCTGCCTGTTTGGCCTCCAGATCCCAAAGAGCGCAATCCACCGCGTTGCGGGCGGCCCCGGCAGGCAGCAGGTCTTGCAGTTCGGCGCGGGTGAAATCGGCGGGCAGGGCCTCGATCTCGGCGGTGACGCTTTCCAGCGTTTCGTCATAGCGGGCATAGGGCACGCATTCGCCCCAGCCAGTGACGCCATCCTGTTCAACCTTGACCGTCAGCACCTTGGCCTCGGTGCGCGACCCACGAGAGATGGTAAAGACCTGCGCCAGTTTGAAAACATCAGGCGTCACAGAGATATGCATGTTGCATCCTTTCAAAGGGTAGGCAGAGCCAAACAGCGGGCAGAAAAAGGGCGCCTGTTCCCAGACGCCCCCGTGTAAAGATCAGATCGCGGCGAGCGCGTCTACCAAACGTCCAGCGCCGTGGCGATAGGGGTCAACCGCCGGGATGCCCATACGTGCTTCAACTTCGGCCAGATATGCCACCGCATCTTCCTCGGACAGATGCTGGGTATTGACGGAAACACCAACAACCTTGCAATCGGCATTGGCCCGCAGCGCCAGAGGCAGGGCCACATCGCGCAGCTCTTCCAGGCTCGGCACAGAGTAATCCGGCAGCCCACGCATATGCGCGCGGGTTGGCTCATGGCACAGGATCAGCGCATCAGCCTGACCGCCATGCACCAGCGCCATGGTGACCCCCGAATAAGAGATGTGGAACAAAGAGCCCTGCCCTTCGATCAGATCCCAGTGATCGTCATCATTGTCGGGGGTCAGATATTCTACGGATCCCGCCATGAAATCGGCAACCACCGCATCCAGTGGCACGCCGTGACCGGTAATCAGGATGCCGGTCTGGCCAGTGGCGCGGAAAGTCGACTTCATGCCGCGTTCCTGCATTTCGGCGTCCATCGCCAGGGCGGTGTACATCTTGCCAACAGAACAATCGGTGCCGACCGCGAGGCAGCGCTTGCCCCGGCGCTTGACGCCATTGGCGATCGGATAGCCATCGGTGGGTACGCGCACATCGTGAAGGGTGCCGCCATAGGTCTGCGCCGCAGCGACAAGATCGCCTTCATCGCGCAGCAGATTATGCAGGCCAGAGGCCAGATCATAGCCCATTTCCAGCGCCTGGATCAGCACTTCTTTCCAGGCTGCAGAAATCACCCCACCCCGGTTGGCAACACCAATCACCAGCGTCTTGGCGCCGGCCGCCTTGGCCTCGGCCAGGGTCATCTCGGTCAGACCAAGATCCGCGCCACAGCCAGGCAGACGGATCTGGCCCACCGCATGGTCAGGGCGCCAGTCACGGATGCCAATAGCAACCTTGGCAGCCAGCATGTCGGGCGCATCGCCCAGGAACAACAGATATGGTGTCTCGATCATCTCGGGCCCTCCAAAGGAATTCAAATTCTGGGCGATTCTAATTGAAGCCCCAAGCGATGCGGTCCCGTTTTTGCTTTTGCAGCGTAGTAGTTTTGGGAATATGCACCACCAAAAACAACAATTGTCGAAGATTATTCGATCATTGTTCAAAATACTGATGATCCCTGCGCCCCTCCGCCCATTATTGCGCACATGCCGCACAGGCAATGCTGCGACTGCAAAGTAAGGGTTGCAAGGCTGCGCGCAATTTCTTACCACTTTGCGAGATGAAATCGTAATTTCCTTACCCAAAGGATTGCCTCTATGAGCTTTCGCATTCAGCCCAGCCCAGTCGCCCGCCCCAACCGTTGCCAGTTGTTTGGCCCCGGCTCCAACACCAAGCTGTTTCCCAAAATGGCGGCCTCGGCGGCGGATGTCATCAACCTGGATCTGGAAGATTCGGTTGCACCCTCCGACAAGGATATTGCGCGCGCCAATATCATCGAGGCCCTGAACACCATTGACTGGGGCAATAAATGCATGTCGGTGCGGATCAACGGGCTGGATACGCCCTACTGGTACCGCGATGTGGTCGACCTGCTGGAACAGGCCGGTGATCGGCTGGACCAGATCATGATCCCCAAGGTGGGCTGCGCCGAAGATGTCTATGCCGTAGATGCTCTGGTCACCGCAGTTGAACGCGCCAAGGGCCGCAGCAAGCCGGTGTCTTTTGAAGTCATCATCGAATCGGCTGCTGGCATCGCCCATGTCGAAGAGATTGCCGCCGCCTCCCCCCGGATGCAGGCGATGTCTCTGGGCGCGGCCGATTTTGCCGCCTCGATGGGGATGCAGACCACCGGGATCGGTGGCACCCAGGAAAACTATTACATGCTGCGCGACGGCGAAAAGCACTGGTCCGACCCCTGGCACTGGGCCCAGACTGCCATTGTCGCTGCCTGCCGCACCCATGGGGTGCTGCCGGTGGATGGTCCCTTTGGCGATTTTTCAGATGATGAGGGCTATATCGCACAGGCAAAACGTTCGGCCACGCTGGGGATGGTGGGCAAATGGGCCATCCACCCCAAACAGATCGGCCTGGCCAATGAGGTCTTCACCCCCTCTGAAACCGCCGTCGCCGAGGCCCGCGAAATTCTAGCCGCGATGGAACAGGCCAAGGCCAATGGCGAAGGCGCCACTGTCTACAAGGGCCGCCTGGTCGATATCGCCTCGATCAAACAGGCCGAGGTCATCGTGGCCCAGTCAGAGCTGATCGCCAGAAGCTAAAGCCTTTGACCCAAAGCGCTATACCCGCAATGATCAAAGGGCGCCTCTTTGGCGCCCTTTTTTTATAGTCACGCTCTCCTCAAGGCGACGCCATGCCCGATTTGACCCTGTTTCATACCGCCGAAGTCCATGTGGCCAGCTTTGATGCGCTGGCCCCGCAGGCGCAGTTGGCGCATGTGGTGCGTCCCGACTGGCTCACACGGGCGCAGACCGGCATGACGGCAGAGCTGCGGCTGGAAATCTCTGCCGCAATTGAGGCGACATCGGGGCCTGTCCTGTGCAGCTGCACCACCATCGGCGCAGTGGCCGAAGCGGCCGGCGCCACCCGCATTGACTGGCCGATGATGCAGCGTGCCGCAGAGATCGGCGGGCCGGTGATGATGGCCTATTGCCTGGACAGCACCCGCGCCCCTTCGACCGCGCTGTTAGAACGCGCCTTTGCAGAACGGGGCTCAGCAGCCGAAATCCGCACCCTGCCGCTTCCCCGCCTCTGGCATCATTTCACCAACGGCGATAGCGCCCTGTTCCATGCCGAAATTGCATCCCAGGTCGAAACAAGCCTGGCCCTGGCGGCTGACACCTCTTGCGTAGTGCTTGCCCAGGCCTCTATGGCGGGGGCAAAAGATCTACTGCTGCACCGCACCGTCCTGCCCGTTCTTGCATCCCCCGCGATTGCAATGGAAACACTGCTGCCCCTCCGCAGTTAGGCCCGCAGATCCTTGGGAGAGCCCATCACCACATAGGTAGTGATAGCAGTCACAAAGGGAGAAGTTCCCAGAATATCAGTGTGAAACCGTTTGTAGCTGGGCAGATCGGCGCATTCGATGCGCAACAGGTATTCGATGGTGCCGGTGATATTGTGGCATTCCACCACCTCTGGAGCCTCTTGCATGGCACGTTCAAAGGCCGTCTGCGCCTCTTTGGTGTGTTCGCCCAAGCCAACCCCGATATAGGTGACAAACCCCGCGCCCATGGCATCACGATCCAACACGGCCCGATAGCCGGTGATCACCCCAGCCTGTTCCAGATCCTGCACCCGGCGCAGACAGGCCGAGGGCGACAGCCCAACGCGATCAGCCAGTTCAAGATTGCTGATGCGGCCATCGCGGGTAAGTTCACGCAATATATGTTGGTTTATCTGATCATTCTTTGCCATTGATTGCAAAAATACGCAGAAGACACACAAAAACGCAATTTCATTTGGGGCAATACGCAGCAAATTCACCCAATGACATATGAACTCTTTCTGGCGCTTGCGCTTTTTGCCTTTGTGTCCTCGATCACGCCGGGGCCGAACAATCTGATGCTGATGGCCTCGGGGGCCAACTTTGGCTTTCGCCGCACCATCCCACATATGCTCGGGGTGGCAATTGGCTTTGTCTTTATGGTGGTTCTGGTGGGCGCGGGGCTGGTACAGATCTTTGATGCGATACCGCTGACCTATACCCTTCTCAAGGTCTGTTCAGTGGTCTACCTGCTGTATCTGGCGTGGAAAATTGCCAATGCCGGTCCCGCGCAGGCCAGCGGCGCGACGGGAACGCCGATGACATTTCTACAGGCGGCGGCCTTTCAATGGGTCAACCCAAAGGCCTGGGCCATGGCGCTGACCGCGATCACGGCCTACACCCCCGACCAAACCCTATGGGCGATCTTTCTGGTCGGGGCGGTGTTTGGCGCGATCAACCTGCCTTCGGTGGGATCCTGGACCATCCTGGGCCAACAGATGGCACGTTTCCTGACCAATCCGCGCCGCCTGACCCAGTTCAACTGGCTGATGGCTGGGCTGCTCGTGGCCTCGCTCTATCCGGTGATCTGGCCGCAATAACTGCGGCCAGATCACCGGATCTCCAATCACTTCAACGGTAGGCAGATCTCGGTTAGCAGCTCTTCAGGGGCGATCTCACGCGGATTGTTGAGATAGATCTCATAACAGGGGGCCTCTGCCGGTTCTTCGCCGCTTTCCGGCAACCAATTGCCAAACAGGCTGTGATAGGCTGCCGAAATCCCGGCATAGGGTCCCTTGTAGGTCAGCACTGCAACCCTGCCCGCAGCGATGGTCGCGTCCTCCAGACCGTCTGGCGTTGGGCCACCTT
Organism: Pseudophaeobacter flagellatus; assembly: GCF_021228235.1. GTDB lineage: Bacteria > Pseudomonadota > Alphaproteobacteria > Rhodobacterales > Rhodobacteraceae > Pseudophaeobacter > Pseudophaeobacter flagellatus. Next base: position 137,931 of record NZ_JAJQRG010000004.1, on the reverse strand, counting down.
GGAGTTCGCCCCCCGCAAAGCTGCGCAACTGCGCCTCTGGCGTTGCATCAGGGTTGTCATAATAGATCGCCACCGAGGCACCGATCTGTGGCCACAGACCACGGGTTTCACACAGTGCCGCAAAACTTTCGAACTGTTTGCCGATGGTGTGATAGCCGCCACGATGAGGCAGGCCAACCAACCGGCGCAGAGGGTCGTTGCGCAGGGTAACAGGGTACATGGGATAGTCTCCGATCCTTAGTTTAGGGGGCAGAGGCACATGCCGACCTGCCTTGCGAAACTGTGCAGGGCTGGCGCCATAGGCATCTGTGAATACACGCGAAAAGGACGTCACATTGGGATAGCCCACAGAGACAGCAATCTGCGCCAGCCGGGTGTCCGTCATCACCAGCGCCGAGGCCGCCCGGTGCAGCCGAATGCGGCGAACAGCCTGGGCGCAGGTCTCACCGGTGACAGCATGAAACACCCGGTGCCAATGAAACCGCGACATCGCCGCCACATCCGCCAACTGGTCCAGTGACAGGTCTCCAGCCGGGTTGTCATGGATGTAGTCGAGGACGCGCAGAATGCGTTTTTCGTAGGCAGAGGCCATGACCTTGGGGTTTCCTTTTTCGTGTCCAAACAGATTTGGCACGGTTGCAATCCACAAATCTTGCGGAACAGATGCCCGCATCACATTCTTTTTCCGCCCCCAGCCGGTGCCCCGGCAAGGCACAAATTGACGGCGCAGGCGGGCAACAGTTGCATCTGGGCGCGCAGAGGGCCATATACGGCAAAACGCGAGAGCGAGGCGATATGACACAGTATCTGGAATTTGAAAAACCGCTGGCCGAAATCGAAGGCAAAGCAGAAGAACTTCGCGCCCTGGCACGGGCCAATGAAGAAATGGATATGGCCGATGAGGCCGCAGCGCTGGACGTCAAAGCCGAGCAGCTGCTGAAGGATCTTTATAAAGAGCTGACTCCCTGGCGCAAATGCCAGGTGGCACGTCATCCGGAACGGCCCCATTGCCGCGACTATATAGATGCGCTTTTCACCGAATACACACCGCTGGCCGGCGACCGGAACTTTGCCGATGACCTAGCGGTCATGGGGGGATTGGCGCGGTTCAATGATCAGCCGGTGATGGTGATCGGCCATGAAAAGGGATCCAACACCAAGGCGCGCATCCTGCACAACTTTGGCATGGCCCGCCCCGAAGGCTATCGCAAGGCCGTGCGGCTGATGGAAATGGCCGGCCGCTTTGGCCTGCCCGTGGTTACGCTGGTGGATACCACCGGGGCCTATCCCGGCAAGGGTGCCGAAGAACGCGGCCAATCCGAGGCCATTGCCCGCTCAACCGAGATGAGCCTGAAAATCGGCGTGCCGGTGGTTTCAGTTATTATCGGCGAAGGCGGGTCCGGCGGCGCTGTGGCATTTGCCACCGCCAACCGTGTCGCGATGCTGGAACATGCGGTCTATTCGGTGATTTCGCCGGAAGGCTGCGCCTCTATCCTGTGGAAAGACGCCGAAAAGATGCGCGAAGCGGCCGAAGCGCTGCGTCTCACCGCGCAAAACCTGCATGAACTCGCGGTGATTAACCGGATCATCCCCGAACCCCTGGGCGGTGCACACCGCGACGCCAAGACCGCGATAGCTTCGGTTGGGCTTGCCATTCAGGACATGCTCGACGAGTTGAAGGACCTGGGTAGCGCAGAGCTGATCAAAGATCGCCGTCAAAAGTTCCTCGACATTGGCTCCAAAGGGCTGGCGGCCTAAGGCTATCCAAACACACAGAAAAGCCGGCGAATTCGCCGGTTTTTTTATGCTGGCTTTTGATAGAGATCCGCGTTCAGTTCTCTGGCAGGCTGGCTTGCTCACACCGTTCTCTTAGCGGTTCCCAGATTTTTGCGCATCGAAACGCGATTGCCTTTGCGTTCGTATTCTTGCCAGCCCAGAAATTGGTACAACCGCACGTTCTCAGGCATATCAACATGCGTGCTGAGGCGCATTTCGCTAACCCCCTGCCGTTTGGCCTCGCTTTCTGCGTATTCCATCAGCGCACGCCCCAAGCCCTTGCCGGCGTGATCAGGGTGAACCGCGATATTGGCTAGCTTTAAAAACCCCTCATGAGTAGAGAGAAACAAGCCCGCAATCACTTGTCCGCTTTCGGTCGCGACCCAGACCTGACACTTGTCGATTTCCTCTGAAATCCCAGAGGAGACAGGGGGCAGGTCGGAAATACGGCTGGCATATTTAGCATAGGCTGCATCAATGCAGGCGGTCAAAGCCTCTGCATCTGCGGCATTTGCCTTTCGTATTTCTATAGGCATCTGTTCCAAGTCTTTTTCCACGTTCACCTTGTTTGGGCCTAGACCACCAAAAGCCGCAGCCCCTGTGTCACGTCGGATCGCACCGCCAGACGCAGGCCCGGTTCGTCACCAGCCTTGAGCGCGGCAATGATCAGCCGGTGGTTCTGCGGCGGATCAGTCCGCCGCAGCCGCCCATACAGCGCCCGCATGGTGGGGCCAAGCTGCAGCCAGACCGTTTCAGCCATGGCCAGCATGGCCGGCGCCTGCGCCCGGAGGTAAAGCGTGCGGTGAAATTCAAGATTGGTGCGAATATAGCCGACCGCGTCCCGTTTAGAGACCTTCTCGGCGATGGTCATGTTAATGGTTTGCAGCCGGTCAATCAGCGCCATGTGCGCCCGTGGCAAGGCACGGCTGGACAGCTCGACCTCGATCAATGCCCGCAGGGCCGCCAGTTCTTCGATCCGTTCATTGCTCAGCTCAGGTGTGGCAACCCGCCCCGAGGAGGACAGCGACAGCGCCCCCTCGGCCACCAGACGGCGCAGGGATTCGCGCGCTGGGGTCATCGAAACCCCATATTCGCGACCAATACCGCGCAGGGTCAGCGCCTCACCCGGGGCAATGTCACCATACATGATCCGTGCCCGCAACGCCCGGTACACCCTATCATGGGCCGAGGCACTGGTATCGGTGGCAGGTGCTGCAATGGGTTTGACTGGTCTCGACATGATGCATGTCTGTGATCACAAATATGGCGCAGGTCAAGCGCTGAATGCATACCGCGCCATTTGCTGCGGCCAGCCAGCCCCGATTTCGGCCGACGCCTGCCTAAAGAGGCTCAAACCGGTAGCGATGCAGCCCGCCGCCCTCTTGGCGCAACCAGCGGCGCGGCACCGTGCTGTCGCCATAGATCTTCGCCACCACCGCCCAGAAGTCAGCCGAGTGATTCATCTCGACCAGATGCGCCACCTCATGGGCCGCGACATAAGACAATACCTCACGCGGGGCCAGGATCAGGCGCCAGGAATACATCAGGGTCCCGGCAGAGGAACAAGACCCCCAGCGCGAGCGGGTGTCACGCAGGCTTAGCTTTGCATAAGCGCGCCCGACCTGCGCCGCATAGTGATCGGAACGCTCTGCCAGCCGATCCCGGGCCAGCTCTTTCAGGTAGCGTTGCAGTGACTTTGCCGGGTTGCTACTGCCAATGGCAACCGCGTCCTCGGCCAATTTCACCCCGCGCGCCGACCCCGGCACAATGCGGCGCGGCACACCTTCAATAGGAAGCATGCTGCCGAAACCAACCGCAACCGGCACCGGATGGCGCGCCAGATGATCGCGGATCCAGGGCTCTTTTTCGGCGGCGAAGTCCAGGGCTTCGCGCGCCGCCAGCCGCTTGGGCAGCGTCAGCGTCACCCGCCCGTCCAGCGCCGATATGCGCAGGCTGATCCGTTTCGCCCTCGCCGAGCGCCGCAGAATCAGCGGGACCGGCGGATCTCCGGGCAGGTGATATGCGCTCATGGCGGTGTCCCTTTATGGCAAAGGCTTTGACAGTGCCTACCTCATATGGCAAGGCAACTGAATCGTCGATACGACTCACCAGTAAATCAAGGGGACCCACATGCCCAACGAAGAATGGGGCGTAAAGCGCGTCTGCCCAACCACCGGCAAGCGGTTTTACGACCTGAACAAAAATCCGATCGTCAGCCCCTACACGGGCGAAGTTGTTGAGCTCAGCACTGGCAAAAGCCGGATGATCGAAGCCGACGCAGCGGATGCCGCCAGCGCCAAAGCCAAAGAAACCGACGCCGAAGACAGCGATGTTCTGGACGATGACGACGCAGACGTCGATCTGGATCTGGGCGATGACGTTCTGGACGATGACGACGACACCGATACTGTGCCGCTCGAAGAGATCGCCGATGTCGCGTCTGAAGACGACGAGACCTAAGGCCTGCCCAGGCTGCGCCACCTCTCCCAAGCAGCCCACCGGCTGCCTGGGGATCAGGCAAGAAGCCTTGGCAAAAAAACTCGTGACGATGGTGCATTTTCCTCTTGCGGCCCGCTTCATCGTCGCTTAAATCACCCACACACCGCGAGACGGACAGGCATAAAGCCTAGACATCTAGCGGAGTGATTTGGGGCCTTAGCTCAGCTGGGAGAGCGCCTGCATGGCATGCAGGAGGTCAGGAGTTCGATCCTCCTAGGCTCCACCAAATCACCCTTGAAAAGCACCAGATAGGTCTGCTTTTACTGTCAGAGAATTTGCCTTTGCCGCGCTGACAGGTGCTGTTTTCCTTACGAAAAACCATGCTGCCTTGATCCGCGCCCATGGCGCGTTGATCCCTTCGCAGCCCTTCCCCCTGTCAAACCCGAGGATGGCTCATGAGTGACCATTTCTTCGTCGTGACGGGCGGCCCCGGAGCGGGCAAGACCAGCCTGATCACCGAACTCGCCCGCCGCGGCTTCCACACAACCCCCGAATCCGGCCGCACGATCATCCGCGAGGAGATGCAGAGCGGCGGAGACGCCCTCCCTTGGGCGGATCGCATGGCCTATGCCGAAAGGATGCTGGCGCGGGACCTTCGCGCCTACAGCGCCGCGCAGGCGCTCTCCGGCCTCGTGATCTTCGACCGCGGCATTCCCGACATTCTGGGCTACCTGACGCTCTGCGGCCTCCCCGTGCCGCCCCACATCGCTGCAGCGGCCAAGGCAACCGTTCGCCCGACCCGTGCCGCCAAGATCCTCGGCATCAACATTCGAACGATACGGAGCCTGATGGACACAGGCGTTCTGAAGTCCCGCGAGGTTGAGGAGCTCAAGAGCGGGCGCATAAGGAGGTACGTCTGCGCCAAGTCAATGGAGCGGTTTTCCAAAGTCCATATCTCGGTGGTCGAACTGGCAACGGAAAGCGGGCGGCTGCCGGGCGTCGAGGCCGTGATCCAACTCAATCGCGGGGCGAAGCCTCTCCCCCTCGGGCTGCGCGCCAACATGATTTTCAGGCGAAGCGACGTTCTCTGAACCATCCCTCAAAGGAAGCCGACCTCAGGTCATCCCTGCGTCAGACTGTAGCGACAGGTGCGATATGAGGCTGCCCAGAAAGTCGATGCAAAGACCCAGCTGCTCCAGCGAGACAAACTCATTCGGCCGGTGCGCCTGCGCGATCGAACCTGGCCCGATGATGACCGAGGGAATGCCCCCCAGTTGCTCGAACACGCCGCCTTCGGACCCGTAGGAAACCTTGCCGCCCCAGGTCGGCAACAGAGATGCGTAGCGGGTAAACCCAGGAGTATTGCGCGCTTCACCCATCGCCGGATAGGCAAAAATGCGTTCAAAGGTGATGCCGGTGCCTTCGGCCTTCGCTGCCATGGCCGCACTCACCTCTGTCTCGATCTGCGCCAACAGCACGGCCATATCCGCCTCGGGGTCCATCTCGGGGATCGCACGCAGTTCGAAGGTGAAACTGCAGCTTTCAGGGGTGACATTGGTGGCGACGCCCCCTTCGATCATGGTTGCCAGCATGGTCGCATGTGGCACCGTAAAATCCGCATCAAATGGCCCTTCCAGCTCGTAGAGTCGGCCGCGCTCCGAGATACGCGCGATGGCCTGGGCAGCGTATTCGATGGCGTTCACATGCTCTGGCGCAAATGAGGAATGTCCCGAGGTGCCATTGACCTGTGCCCGCATGGCAATCTTGCCCTTCTGACCGGTCACCAGCTGCATCATCGAAGGCTCACCAATGATCGCGAATTCTGGCGGGGCGGGCAGCGCCGCCAAATACCGCGCAATCGCAGGCGCGCCCAGGCAGCCCACCTCTTCGTCATAGGAAAAGCACAGGTAAACGGGCCGGGTCAGCTTTGCAGCGGCCAGATCGGGGGCAACTGCCATGGCGCAGGCCGCAAAGCCCTTCATGTCGCAGGCCCCCCGCCCATAAAGCTTACCTTCCCGCAGCTCTGCAACGAAGGGATCGCTTTGCCATTCTGGCTCAACTGCGGGCACCACATCAGTATGGCCTGACCAGACCAGACCAGCCACATCTTCGGGACCGAAGGCCGCGACGAGGTTGGCCTTGGCACCGGTTTCGTCGGGCAGGATGGTGATGCGTGCGCCGAGATCCCCGAGATAGGCGGCCATGTGGTCGATCAGAGCCCGGTTGCCATTGCACGACACCGTATCAAAGGCGATCAGATCGCAAAGATGTTGGCCTGCGCGTTTCACCCGATCCTCGGCGCAGAGGGTCTCGCTCTGGTATGTCATTGTGCAACTTGTCTTTCTGTCTTGGATTTTCGGATTTCACGGCGCAGCGTAAAGCCTAGCGCAAACACGATCAGCGCAGCAAAGATCCAGGTAATCGGGGTGGAGAGCAGGACTGACGGATCCCCGCGTGAGATTGCCATCGCTCGGCGCAGGTTTTCTTCCAGCATCGGGCCAAGGATAAAGGCGATCAGGAATGGCGCGGCCGGAATGTTCAGCAGGAACATGCCAAAGCCGACCAGCCCCATAACCAGCAGTACCGCCACATCAAAGGTGCTTGAGGCGATCGAATAGATGCCAAAGATGCACAACAGCAGCACCAGCGGTGTCAGGAGCGTCTGCGGGATATAGGACACCTTGGCAAACATACGCATGGTTGCCTTGCCTGCAAAGAACAGCAGAACAGAGGATATCAGCATGCCGATCAGCAGCATATAAACCTCGTGCATATTGGTCTGGAACAGCAGCGGACCAGGCGTCAGTCCCTGAATCATAAAGGCCCCCAGCATGACGCCGGTGATCACGTCGCCCGGCACCCCAAGCGCCAGCAATGGGATCATTGTTGCGCCACAGGCACCGTTGTTAGCCGATTCCGACGCGGCGATGCCCTCCAACTCTCCCTTGCCAAACTTGCTGCCGCGCTTGGAACTGCGCTGCGCCTCGCCATAAGAAAAGAACGCTGCCGATGAGGGGCCAATACCGGGGATTGCCCCCAGAACAGAGCCTATCACAGAGCCTTTCAGAATACTGCGCAACGAGCCCATGAACTCTTCTCGTGTCACATGTTGTGCGCCAAGTGTCGCAGCCTTTTCCGTCTTGGCCACCCGCATCACCACCAGTTTTATCAGCTCGGGCAGCGCAAACAGACCGATCAGCACTGGCGCAATCGACAGCCCCGCCTGCATGTCAGGGGTAAAGGCAAAACGGAACGAACCGTACATGTCTTCGCCAACCGTCGCTAACAGCAGCCCCAGGGCCGCTGACACCAGGCCAAGCAGTAGCGAATTGCCGGACACGCCGGCCACGGTGGTCAGCGCAAACAGCATCAGCATAAAGAATTCAGGCGGACCGATCTGCAGCGCCAGGATGGCAAGCGGCGCGGCAAAGAAGATCAGCGAAAGATTGGATATGAAGTCACCGATCACCGAAGAATACAGCGCCATGTTCAGCGCCTTGCCCGCCTTGCCCTGTTGGGCCAGCGGATAGCCGTCAAGCGCGGTACAGGCTGCCGAGGCGGTGCCCGGCGTCTTGATCAGGATGGCCGAGACCGACCCCCCATAGGTGGAGCCCTTGTACAGGGCGACTAACAGGAGAATCGAGGGCACCGGATCCATGTAGAAGGTGAAGGGCAATGCCAAGGTCACCGCCATAGTTCCGGTCATGCCGGGGATGGCTCCAACAATGACCCCACCCCAGATACCTGCGATCATGATCAGCAGGTTCTGGAGCGTGGCAACCGATTGCAGCGCCGATAGAATTTCGTTGAGCATGGATATCTCCTATCAGAAGCCAAAGGGCTTGGTCAGCGCGCCCTTGGGAAACTGGGTGCCGAGCGAGTAGGTGAAGAAAAGAAGCAGCAGCCCTGGCCCGACAAAAGACAGCAAAAAGATCCACAGCTTGTGGTCGCGCTCGCCGGTCATCAGCACCACAACCAGCGTCAGCGCCATGGTCGAGAGCAGAAAGCCAAGGTACGGTATCAGTGCCAGGAACAGGCCGAAAACGCCCACCAATCCAGCGAACCGCAGCCCCATGCGCCATGGGCTGCTGCCATCGGTTTCGATGGGCTCTTCCTCTGCTGCCGGCCTGGTCAACGCCAGGCACAACGCCAGTAGGCCAAGCGCGATCCCGATCAGCGAAACAGTGCGCGGCCACATGTCCGGCGGCGGTGCAAAACCGGGAATGAACGCGGGACGGGGCACAAATGTAGGAACCAGGGCGAAGGCGGTAAGCGCAAAGAACGCGGCAATTACCAGCCCCCGCAGGACGGGCTTGGACATGGCGAGACTCCTGGGGGAAAAGGTCCTCGTATGAGGAGAGCGGCGCGGCCCGATCCGGGCCACGCCAGTAGGTCGTAAAGGGGCCTGTACGGCGCGCCCTTAGTTGGGCAGGTAACCGAAGTCCTTCGCCAGACCGTTGAACAGTTCATACTGCTGCTTGGCAAACTCGGTCATGTCGACATCACCGATTGTCGAGATAGAACCACGACGGCGCGCCAGTTCCAGCCACTGCTCATTAGTGGCCACGTCAGCCAGAACGGTGTTCCATTTGGCGACAACCGCTTCGGGCAGGTCCTTGGGACCGTAAAGCGCACTCCAGCCACCGATCTGGCCAGCGGTTTCATACCCCAGCTCTTGCGCGGTGGCGACATCGGGCAGGCTGTCCATGCGCTTGGGCGCAAAGACCATCAGCGCCTTGAGATCTCCGCTTTCGATATGCGGCATCAGCGACCCAGCGGACATGGCAACAAAATCCACGTGACCGCCCAGCAGTGCCGTGGCCAAGGCGCCGCCACCTTTGTAAGGCACCAGGGTCGCCGCTGTCAGCGGGTCAAGGTCGTTGTCAGCCAGCAGAGCCTGAGTGGTGAAACCGTCAATCGCAGTGGCGCCCGACGCGGCATAGGTCATACCACCCTTGCCGTCCTCGATAGCGGCAATCAGCGCCTCGACAGAATCATGGGGGGCATCGCTGCGCACGGCGAGGATCATTGGCGTGGCTTCCAGCATGCCCAGGAAGGTATAGGAATCCCACGGCACGGCAGAGTCCGGCATCACGGCGGGTGACAGCGCCATGCCAACACGGGCCAGCAGCAGCGTGTAGCCATCAGCATCAGCAGCCGCAACCGAGCGGGCACCGTTCATACCACCAGCACCCGGCCGGTTCATCACGGTCACGGGCTGGCCCAATGCGGGCTGAGCGGTCTCTGCCAGGGCGCGACCGGCAAGGTCAGAGGCGCCGCCAGGGCCATAGGGAACAACCAGCGTCACCGCCTGATCTGGATAGGTTTGAGCCGCAAGCGGGCCGGTCATGGCGATCATAGCAAGAGCAATCGATCCGAGTAGTTTTTTCATGTTCACCTCACGTCTGGTCCGGAAAATCCGGAGCTGTTGGATTGGCGACACCATCCACAGTATGCGATTGTTGACAATGGCATGCCGTCAGTTGCATTAAATGCATACTGAGGGGCAATCATGTACAAACTCAAAGAACTGGAAGCCTTCGACGCCTATATGCGGCTGGGCGGCGGCAAGCTCGCGGCCGAGTATTTGCAGACCAGCCAGCCGATGATCAGTCGGCTTTTATCCGGGCTTGAGGACAAGGTCGAATTTACGCTTTTCTTACGTAAACGCAACCGCTTGGCCCCCACACCAGAGGCCTTTCGCTTTCATCAGACAGTGGTGCGTCACCTCGCCGGATTACATGATCTAGAGCAAGAGGCCGTGGCCATTGCCAATGGCCAGGTCGGCCATCTGGTGATCGCCGCGCAGCCCGTGTTCTGCGATACATTTCTGCTCGACGCGCTGCAAAGATTTCGTGAAACCCACCCGCAGGCGACGGTGCAGATCGTCGATGTAGGCATGGCTGAGCTGCTGCGGATGATCTCTGAACAGCGCTGCGACCTTGCTTTTGGAATCACCCTGAACGCCGAGGCCTTTGGCGGCGATGCCAAGCCATTGGGCCATTGCGCTGCACGCTGCATCATGCCGCGGGGTCACCCGCTTGGCACGGTCGAGGAAATCCCCCTGCCCAGGCTGCGCAAGGAATGGTTCATCGACCTCTCTCCTGACAGTCCGCTGCGCCAGCGCGTCGACAATATGATGGATACGATTGATGTGCGGCGCACCATCGCCGCCGAGCTGCGCACCCTGCAGGGGGTTGTGCGGCTGGTCGAGCGCGGCGTCGGCCTGGCCATCGTCGACCCGGTGGCGCTGCGGCTGATTGATACCAAGAAGGTCACAGCGCATCGGCTGATCCCTGAAATCACCTGGGACATCGCCCAATTCGTGCCGCGCGGCCGCCCGCTCAGCCCGGTTGGGCAGGCCTTTGCTCAGGCCATCGCCGACGAGATCGAGAGCCTCAAGAGCGAGGGGTTGGTGGTATGATACCCCGCGTCAACCAAATGAATAGCCTGATCGGCGAGCCTGGGTTAGGGTCTCCTTATAACAACCATAGGCCGGATCATGTACAGGACTGTCTATATAAGTGCTGCGACGAACTTGTTTTCAGACGCACAGCTTGAGGCCCTGCTGGCCGTGGCCCGCCGCAATAATCAACGCGATCATATCAGTGGTCTATTGATGTACCACGACGGATCATTCCTGCAGGTGCTGGAGGGAGAGCGTGAAGCGGTCGAGGCCTGTATCACCCGTATCGCTGCAAACCCCAACCACACACAATTTCTACGGCTGGTTCAAGGCGAAGTGCCCGACCGCCTGTTTCCCGCCTGGTCGATGGGTTTCGCGCGCCCCGAGGATCTGGGTGACGCAGACGGGCTGACTGGGCTGGATCGGGTGCTTGAGGAATTGCCACGGCTGCGCGGCCTCGATCGCCAGGTTGCAACCCTGATCCGCTCTTTCTTTGCTACCCACTCAGACTATCTGGCGCGCCTGACCGTCTGAACGGCGTTTGGCATCGACTGGGCGCAGGGCCTGCGTCACGCACTGCAACGTATCTAGGATAGATGAATTCCGCGACACGATGGAAGATCTGAATGCGCTCTATTGCGCAGGTTCTCGCTTTCATGTCCCTGGACCTCCTGCCAGTATACACCCGACATGATGACTTGAGGCAGCAGGTAGCTGATGAGACTGGCAAGCTACAATATCCGCAAGGCCTTTGGGCTTGACTGGCGGCGAGATCCGCACCGGATTGTGGATGTTATTGGTGAACTTGATGCAGACATCGTGGTACTGCAAGAGGCCGACAAGCGCCTTGGCCAGCGCCCCGGCGTCCTGCCGCTTGACCGTCTGCAACAAGAGCATGGCCTTGTTCTGGCACGGCATTCGCTAAACAGCCAGAGCCATGGCTGGCATGGAAATGCAATCTTGTATCGGGGTGAGCATTTTCCGACACCGGGCACGGAACGCATTGCCCTGCCTGCACGTGAACCGCGCGGCGCGATTGCCGCCCATTTCAAGATGACGGGCTTCATCGTCATTGGCGCACATCTCGCCCTTACCAGCGGCATAAGAAAACAGCAGCTCAAGGCGCTCTGCGCCCATGTAGGCAATTCCGGCATTCCCACAGTTATCGCCGGTGATTTCAACCACTGGGGCCGAAAACTGCCGGTGCACGGACATGAAGTGATCACCCCCGGCTTCAGCTTTCACGCCAGCCGCCGGGTTGCTGCCTTGGACAGGTTTATCCTATGCGGAGGGATTTCCGCGATTACATCCAGCGTTCACACGTCACTGAAAGCGCGCCGCGCATCGGACCACTTACCGGTGGTGCTCGACTTTGTAATCTCAAGGGGGCACACCACGTGCTGATCGTACTAAGCGTCGGCCACGCTCTGCTGGTCTTGGCATTTACTATCCGAATCCTGCTGCGAGATGACCTGTCGCCGCCTGCACGGCTTGCCTGGTTTATCGTGATCAATGTCGTTCCCTACTTTGGCAGCTCTGCCTATTTTCTCTTTGGGGAAGTCGATATTGGCCATCGCGCCAGTAAAAAACGCCGAGAGATACGCGCAGAACTCGATGCGCTGTCCAGCGCGGTGGCGGGGGATCCGGAGACCGGCACCAGCTTGATTGACCCGGCCTATGTTCCGGCCTTTCAATATGCCGCCTCGATAAACGGGCTTTACCCCCTGCCAAACAATCAGGCGGAACTGCTGGAGACGCCCGAAGAAACGGTAGACAGGATGGTGCAGGACATCGACAGCGCAACCGACCATGTTCATGTGCTCTATTACATCTGGCTGGGTGATCGGACCGGAACCCGCCTTGCCGAAGCGCTGATGCGCGCCAGCGCCCGTGGCGTCACCTGCCGCGCCATGGCCGACGGGCTTGGCTCACGCAGGCTCATCGCTTCGCAGTTGTGGCGACGGATGGAGGCGGCCGGCGTACGACTTGCCGTATCGCTCTCGCTGAGCAATCCAGTCCGTACGATACTGACCAGCCGCATTGACATGCGCAACCACCGCAAGATTACCGTGATTGATGGCAGCATAACCTATTGCGGCAGCCGCAATTCAGCCGATCCAGAATATCTGGTGAAACCGAAATATGCGCCCTGGGTTGATATCATGCTGCGATTCAAAGGACCCGTTGTTGCCCAGAACCAGTTGTTGTTCATAAGCGACTGGACAGCAGCAACAGGTGAGAAATTCGACAAAATCCCATCCGGCGAGACCGCCCAGTCAGACGGGTTCCCCGCTCTCGTTGTCGGTGACGGCCCGACAGTGCGCCGCAGCGCGACGCCGCAGCTCTTTTCCAGCCTGATTGCCTGTGCCCGCAGCGAGATTACAATTTCGACGCCCTACTTTGTGCCGGATGCGACATTGCTGGAATCGCTTTGCGCGGCGGCATACCGTGGCATTCGCGTGACCCTGATATTCCCGGCGCGGAACGACAGCTGGGTTGTAGCAGCCGCAAGCCGCAGCTTTTATCGCCGATTGCTGGAGTCAGGCTGCATCATTCACGAATTTCAGGGTGGATTGCTGCACGCCAAGACCTTCACAATGGATGGAAAGGTCTCTGTCATTGGGTCAACAAATCTAGATCTGCGCAGTTTCGACCTGAACTACGAAAACAACATCCTGTTTCAAGATCAAGCGATGACAGACCGTATTCACGCAAGACAGGAATCCTATATCTCCAGGTCGCAATCGGTTGATCTCGCTGATGTATTAGCCTGGTCACCACAGCATAGAATCTGGAACAACGTTGTCGCGACGGTTGGTCCGATTTTATGATCTGCGTGGCCGCTGCTGCCCCCTCCAGTCCTGAAGGAGGCCCGCCCATTCAGGAAATGACGATGGAACCAACCAAGCCGAGCAGAAAACCGGCAACCGCGCCCAGCGGCGGTGCCCAATGGGCTTGCAGGACGGCTTGCGGTGCAATGTCTTCAAAGGTCAGATAGATGATGCCGCTTGCGGCGAACAGCATCACCCCACCAATAAGGGCGGGACTGTCGGCAAGAAATTGATGGCCAAGAAACGCGGCAACAGGCCCGATCAACGCCAGGGCCATGAAACAAGCCAAAAGCGCCTTTGGTTTCTGATCACTATCGGCGCTAATTTCCCGGTAAGCGTTAAACCCTTCGGGGAAATTCTGCAGGGCAATCAGCAAGGCCAACAAAAAACCGACTGGTTCTCCGGTCGCAAGCGCTGCGCCCAACGCGATGGCTTCGGGGATGAAATCAAGCAACATTGCCATGACTTGTCCGTCTGCACCGCCGCGTCTTGCAATCAACCGATCAGCAAGAAAGAAGACAACACCACCGGCAGAAAAGCAGGCAACAACCCAGAACAGCGACAGCTCTGCAACCCCTTCCGGCACCAGCACCAGCGAGACAGCAGCCAGCAATGCACCACCGCCAAAGGCGATCACGCCGTGGCGAAATTCGCTTTCCAACCAGAGCGGTCGGATTCTCTCGATACTGGCTAGATAGGCTCCAAGGGGAATTGTGGCGCCCGCCAGCAGCGACAGCAAAAGTGAGAGAAACAAGCTATCCACATTCATGCCACTGTTCCAGTCTCATATTGTGCAGTGCCTCCTGTATCACGGTGCCCCTGCCCGCAATGGCATCAGCATGGGGGCAACAGGTTTCAAATGGCGGCCGATGGCTCAGGCCTGATGGGTAACATAGCAACCACCCTGCAGCACGACACCTTTGGTTGCAAAGAAAAAGTCACCCCAAGGCAGAGCGAACCATTGCCTCTTCCCGGCACGAGACTAGGCCAAAACCTGGGCAGGGCTGTTAGCAGACCATCAACCATCGCAAACTGAATATCGCGCCTCAGCCAGACAAACTTCCAATTGTGTCCGATATGGTAGAGTATGGCGGACAAATCCAAGCTGAGGCGCTGATGTCACCAAAAACCTCACATGCCGAAAAGGTGCTCGAAGCGGCCAGTTCCGCTTCTGCTGCGGCGCGTTCGCAAGTGGCGGCAAGCTGGCATCGTTCCGCCCGGAAACATGGGTTACATCCAGATAATACAAGCGCACCCGAGTTAATCGAACATTCGGCGCTGCGTGATCGGCTGAATATCCATGAGCAATTCATGATGGTCGCCGCCCCGCGGCTGGACGCGCTCTATTCCCTGGTTGGCCAGTCCGGGTGTGCCGTTTTGCTTACGGATGCAGAGGGGGTCATCCTGGATCAACGGGTATCGGATGCGGATAAGCCGACCTTCGAAGGCTGGGGCCTGCGCGCCGGTGCGGATTGGAGCGAAGAACGCGAAGGCACCAACGGGATTGGCACCTGCCTGACAGAGCGCCGGAATGTCATCATTCACCAAGATGAACATTTTCACGCGCGCAACACCGGGATGAGCTGTATCGACGCGCCAATTTTTGGCGTTGAAGGCCAGATCGTCGCCGCCCTTGATGTGTCATCTGCACGGGCCGATCAGACCGAAGCCTTCAACAGGCTGATCGCAGCACAGGTGGCGCAAACGGCACGGGCGATCGAAGAAGCCAACTTTCGGGCGGCCTTTGCAACCTCGCGGATCATCGTCGCAGACTGTGATGATGGGGAATCGGCAACCCTTTTGGCAATTGACGGCAATGATCTGGTGGTGGGGGCCACGCGCGAAGCCCGCCGCGCATTTGGCTTGGCGGGGACCGGGCCGCTTTGCGCCCGTCCGGCGTCGGATCTTCTGGGGCGCGAAGACGGCCCTACGGGATTCGAACGGGCCGAACGGGCCGCTGTCGTTCGGGCCCTTGCGCGGGCGGATGGCAATGTCTCGCAGGCTGCACGGCAGCTTGGGGTGGCACGCGCGACGCTCTATCGGCGCATGAAGCGGCTCGGGTTGAACGAAACCTGATCCGACCTGTCTCAGGGCTGAGACACTTTTCCTGAACAATCGATTCCACGCTGATGACGGCTGTGTCTTGCTGCGGCAGTCATGATGTCAGCCCCGGTGGAGGACTTGGGCATAGAGGAGGAGATACCATGAAAGATCTAGCACACACTGCACCCGGCACCTATACGTCGCCCTTCAAAACCCGGTATGACAACTTTATCGGCGGCCAGTTTGTTGCTCCGGTGAACGGTCAGTATTTTGAGAATGTAACACCAATCACCAATGAGAAAATCAACGATATCGCCCGTTCGGATGCGGCTGATGTCGAATTGGCGCTGGACGCGGCGCATGGGGCCAAGGCTGCATGGGGCAGCACCTCTGCCACGGAACGCGCCAACCTGTTGTTGAAAATCGCAGATATGATTGACGACAACCTGGAGCTGCTGGCACAGGCTGAAACCTGGGACAACGGCAAACCGATCCGCGAGACCATGGCGGCAGATATCCCTCTGGCCGCCGATCACTTCCGCTATTTCTCTAGCGTTTTGCGTGGCCAGGAAGGCTCGATGAGCGAGATCGACGCGGATACGGTTGCCTACCACTACCATGAGCCGCTTGGCGTTGTCGGCCAGATCATTCCGTGGAATTTCTCTATCCTGATGGCTGCGTGGAAATTGGCCCCCGCCCTGGCCGCAGGCAATTGCATCGTCCTGAAACCCGCCGAGCAGACCCCGGCTGCAATTATGGTCTTTGCCGAGATCATCAATGAGCTGCTGCCAGCCGGGGTGTTGAACATCGTCAACGGCTTTGGCGCCGAAGTCGGGGCCGCGCTGGCCACATCAAAACGCATCGCCAAGATCGCCTTTACCGGTTCGACGGAAACCGGCCGCACAATCATGAAGGCGGCGACGGAAAACCTGATCCCGGTGACCCTGGAACTGGGTGGCAAAAGCCCGAATGTCTTTTTCTCGGACATCATGCGCGAAGATGACGCCTTCTTTGACAAGGCTATCGAAGGCTTCGTCCTGTTTGCCTTCAACCAGGGTGAGGTCTGCACATGCCCGTCGCGTGCGCTGGTGCAGGAAGACATCTATGAGGCCTTCATGGAACGGGTGATCGAACGGGTGAAAGCCATCAAACACGGTGACCCGCGCGACCCGGAAACCATGGTCGGCGCACAGGCTAGCAAGGCACAGCAGGAAAAAATCCTGTCCTATTTCACCATTGGGGCTGAAGAAGGGGCCGAGGTTCTGATCGGCGGCAATGCGGCGAATTTCAGCGGTGAGCTGGCAGGCGGCAACTACATCCAGCCCACCATCCTCAAGGGCCACAATAAGATGCGCGTGTTCCAAGAGGAAATCTTTGGCCCGGTTGTTTCGGTCACTACTTTCAAGGACGAAGCCGAGGCTTTGGCGATTGCCAATGACACGATGTATGGGCTTGGTGCCGGCGTCTGGTCACGGGATATGAACACCTGCTACCGCATGGGCCGCGCGATCCAAGCCGGCCGGGTCTGGGTCAACAACTACCACGCCTACCCCGCCCACGCAGCCTTTGGCGGCTATAAGCAGTCCGGCATCGGGCGTGAAAACCACAAAATGATGTTGGATCACTACCAGCAAACCAAGAACCTGCTGGTCAGCTACAATCCCAACAAACTGGGTTTCTTCTAAGACACAGTTACTGGCCTTCGCGCAGGATTGCGAGGGCCAGTAGAATACGGAACGCCTAGGTGTGGTCTGCCAGTGCCAACATGCGCGCAATTGTCCAAAGGGCTATGCGCGCCCTGGCCAACTGCCGCGCCATCAGATCTACACCTCATCCATAATTTTTTCCTATGGAAGATATACAAAAGTACGATTTCATTTTATCGATTGACCCTGCTACCCTCTGGGCATCTCAACACGTGTAGCGGTGTGTTTTGCTACCAGCCCCGCGCCGGGCCGGTGAAGACACACGAGCAAAACAACCAGACAGGAGAGCACAGATGGACGGACACGACACCCCAGAGACAGGCGGTTGCCCGGTGATGCACGGTGGCGCACAAAATGCCACGCATGCTGCGCGTTCCAACAAGGACTGGTGGCCCAATCAGCTTAACCTGAAACTACTCCATCAGAATTCTGAAAAGTCGGATCCGATGGCGGCAGATTTCGACTATGCCGAAGCCTTTAAATCACTGGATTATAAGGCGCTAAAGCAGGACTTGTTTGCCCTGATGACCGACAGCCAGGACTGGTGGCCCGCAGATTATGGCCACTATGGCGGGCTGTTCATCCGCATGGCCTGGCACAGCGCCGGCACCTATCGGACCTCGGATGGGCGGGGCGGTAGCAGCACCGGACAACAGCGCTTTGCACCACTGAACAGCTGGCCTGACAATGGCAACCTCGACAAGGCCCGCCGCCTGCTCTGGCCGATCAAACAGAAATACGGCAACAAGATTTCCTGGGCGGATCTGATGATCCTGGCCGGCAACTGCGCCATCGAGAGCATGGGCGGCCGGACCTTTGGCTTTGCTGGTGGACGCGCCGATGTCTGGGAACCGGAAGAGGATGTCTACTGGGGCCGCGAAGACGAATGGCTGGCCGACAGCAGCGCGGCAAACAGCCGCTACTCTGGTGAACGTGAACTGGAAAACCCGCTGGCCGCAGTACAGATGGGCCTGATCTATGTGAATCCCGAAGGCCCGGACGGCCAGCCGGATGCCCTGGCATCCGGCCGCGATATCCGCGAAACTTTTGCGCGCATGGCGATGAACGACGAAGAAACCGTGGCCCTGGTGGCCGGCGGGCATACCTTTGGCAAGGCGCATGGCGCCGGCGATCCCGCGCTGGTTGGTCCAGAGCCAGAGGCCGCCCCGATCGAGGAAATGGGCCTTGGCTGGATCAACGCCTATGGCAGCGGCAAAGGCGCTGATACCACCACCAGCGGCATTGAAGGTGCCTGGACCGCAAACCCCACCCAATGGGACAATGGCTATTTTGATCTGCTGTTCGGCTATGACTGGAATCTGACAAAATCGCCCGCTGGCGCCTGGATCTGGGAACCTGTGAATGTGCGCGATGAAGATCTCGCCCCGGCGGCGCATGATGCCAGCCAGAAGGTCAAGACCATGATGACCACCGCCGATATGGCGATGCGCATGGATCCGATCTATGGCCCGATCTCGAAACGTTTTCACGAAAACCCGGAAGAACTGGCCGAAGCCTTTGCCCGCGCCTGGTTCAAACTGACCCACCGCGACATGGGGCCACGCTCGCTCTATCTGGGCGAAGAGGTCCCCGAGGAAGAGCTGATCTGGGAAGACAATGTGCCAGCCGTCGACCACCCGCTGGTGGGCGCAGATGACATTGCCGCCCTGAAGGCCCAGATCCTTGCCTCTGAACTTACGAGCCCCGAGCTGATCTCCACCGCCTGGGCCTCGGCCTCCACCTTCCGTGGATCGGATAAGCGCGGCGGTGCCAATGGGGCACATATCCGGCTCAGCCCGCAAAAGGACTGGCCTGTCAACCAGCCAGAGCAATTGTCAAAGGTGCTCACCACGCTGGAAGATATCCAGACCAGCTTCAACGCTGCCGGAGGGGATACGCGGATCTCTATGGCCGATCTGATTGTGCTGGCCGGGTCTGTCGCCGTTGAACAGGCCGCCGAAAAGGCTGGCCACCCCATTGAGGTGCCCTTTGCGCCGGGTCGCACCGATGCCAGCCAGGAACAGACCGATGTCGAGAGCTTTGCCGTGCTGGAACCCGAAGCGGATGGGTTCCGCAACTATCAGAAGAAAAAGTATCGGATCGCACCGGAAGAAATGCTGCTGGACAAGGCGCAGCTGCTGACCCTGACGGCGCCAGAAATGACGGTGCTGATCGGCGGCCTGCGTGTGCTCGGGGCGAACCACAACGGAACGGACCTGGGGGTCCTCACCCAGGCACCGGGTGTTCTGAACCCTGATTTCTTTGTGAACCTGCTGGATATGGGGGTGAAATGGGCACCACAAGACGATGGCACCTATATCGGCAGTGATCGCACCTCTGGCGCAGAAAAATGGCGCGCCACCCGCGTAGACTTGGTCTTTGGCTCTAACGCCCAGCTGCGCGCCCTTGCCGAACGCTATGCTCAGCAGGATGCCAAGGCAGCATTCGTAGAGGATTTTGTCGCGGCCTGGGTCAAGGTAATGAATGCAGATCGCTTTGATCTGAAATGAAGATACCGCCCTCGCCTGCTGGGCGGGGGCGGCTACACGTAGACCAGAGAGCGACACCCTGTTGCAATAGGGCGCTGGGGTTTCCCCCCGCCAGCCCAGTCCAGGGCTCGCGCCCGGCAAGCCCACACCATTGTGACCAGCGCTCGGGAACGAGCGCGTGCCATCCAGAAAACTGCCCGAAAAACCAATCAGGTGATCTTAGGCCCGTTGGCTGCGCGTCCTCAGCGCGGCCACTTGCCTGTTAGGGCCGCAGGGCCGCTACACCGTTGCCAGGGCCTGGGTGATTGCCGCCCCAAGCTTGTCCACCACCTCGGTGATCTGAGGTTCCGAAATAATGAACGGCGGTGCCAGCAGGATGTGATCGCCTAGCCGCCCGTCGCGGGTGCCCGACATCGGATAGCAGATCAGCCCCCCGTCAAACGACGCGCGCTTTATCTTGGCAGCCAGCCCAAGACCCGGATCAAAGGGGGCTTTGGTGCCACGGTCCGCCACCAGTTCTATACCGCGAAACAAGCCCCGGCCGCGGATATCCCCGACGTGGGGGTGATCGCCAAAGCGATCGACCAGCGCCGCTTGCAGCTGCTCTCCCATGCTGGCACAGCGGCTGATCAGATCCCGGTTCAGCATCTGTTCCACCACTGCCAGCCCCGCCGCCGTAGCAACCGGGTGGCCAATATAGGTATGTCCGTGCTGAAAAAAGCCGCTCCCCTCTGCCACAGCGTCATAGATCTGGCCACTGCACAGCATGGCCCCGATGGGCTGATAACCGGCGCCCAGCCCCTTGGCGATGCAGAGAATATCCGGCGCGATGCCATCCGCATCGCAGGCAAACAGATGCCCGGTACGCCCCATGCCGCACATGACCTCATCCAGGATCAGCAGGACGCCATATTGATCGCATATCTCGCGGATACGCTTGAAATATCCTGCCACCGGGGCCACTGCGCCCGATGTGGCCCCAACCACTGGTTCAGCCATGAAGGCCATGACAGTTTCCGGGCCAAGCCGCAGGATCTCCGCCTCCAACTCATTGGCGACCCGCTGACCATAGTCAAAGGCGCTCTCATCCGGTTTGCGCTCGACATACTCATAACAGGGGGCGATATGCGAGACCCCGATCAACAGCGGGTCAAATTGCTGCCGCCGCCAGGCATTGCCACCCGCCGCCAGGGCCCCGAGGGTATTGCCGTGATAGCTTTGGCGCCGTGCAATCAGATGGCGGCGCGCAGGCTCGCCGCGTTCCAGATGATACTGCCGCGCCAGCTTGATCGCCGCCTCCGTCGCTTCGGAGCCGCCCGAGACAAAATAGACCCGGTCCAGATCACCCGGTGCCTGGGAAATCAGCAAATCCGCCAGCGCCTCGGCCGGTTCCGAGGTCATGAACCCAGTATGGGCAAAGGCCAGTTTTCCCACCTGATCCTGAACCGCCCGGATCACCGCCTCATCGGAATGTCCAAGGCAGGACACAGCCGCACCGCCCGAGCCATCCAAGTATCTTTTTCCATTTTCATCAATTAGATAGCAACCATCACCAGCAACGGCGGTGGGCAAGTCGGCCTTGGTATGGCGGGGAAAAACATGGCTCATGCTGGGCTCCTTTGTAGGGTGTGACCGGCTGCGCTTGCGGCTTCGATCAGGGCTGCAACCGATGCCGCATTATCCGCAAGCGGGCGGCCATTCTGGGTTTCGATGTTGTTTTCAAACCCAACCCGGACATTGCCCCCGGCAGCAATTGCTGCCAGCAGACAGGCCTGCTCGGCCCGGCCAAAAGCACAGAGGCTCCAGCGCAGATCCAGCGCTGCGGCATCAACCGCCACCTGAGCCACCGCATCCGGGTGGGCCAATAGCGGCGGCACGTATTGCCCAAGAACAAAGATCGCATCCCGCATCGTCGTGGCCACCACCCCAGTGTCGTACCAAATCCTGAGCTGCGCAAGACAGCCCGGCCCATAAAGGATATGCTGCACCTCTGTGCCAGCTTCGGCACAATGGGCGTAGACCCGCGCCGCAACCTCTGGGGCCTGGGCCATTTCACGAATAGAGATCGAGGCCGCAGAGGGGCGCAGCGCCTGCAGGCAGGCAAACTGGTCATCGGGGGTATAGATCCCGGCGCTCTCGGTTGTGATCTGCACCGCCATGCCCGGCGCGGTCTCGGCCACTGCTGCCAGTGCGCCCCGGTAGCGGCCTGCATCCAGAGAATGCCGCCCTTCGTCATCCCGTACATGCAGGTGCAACGCCGTTGCCCCGGCGGCCTGACAGAGCTGCGCGACCCGCGCCAGCTCTGCCTCTGTCAGGGGCAACGCCGGGTGATCTGTTTTCTGACGGCGCGCCCCATTGGGGGCCACCATGACGTGATAGAGTGCCATAGCTGACCTTCTGCCTGGATGTTGTCCGGGCACAGGATGGGTCGAGCGACCATTTGATCTCAATACCCTAACATAAGATCATTTGCTCTTTTATGATGCGTTGCGCAAAGACAGGCCGTTCTTGCATCTTTTCTTACACATTTGTCAGCGCCTACCACTGTGCGCTATGAGACGGATCCAACACGATTGGAAAAAAGATCAATTTTACCAGTTGGTTAAAAAATTAAGATATGAAAAGCAGCCCCCCGCGCGCCCTATACACAGCCCGCAGCGCACAACTGGACACAAAACACCCCACCATCTGGACCTAGAGTATCTGGCGGTTTTGGCGTTTCGTCAGAATACAACGACTCCGGCTGACAGGCAGCTGGCAGACACCCCCACTTTTATATTTATGGAAGGACATGTCATGGACGGCACGTTCAACGAAAACGATCTCAGCCGGGTAGTTGCGGCTGACAAGGCCCATGTCTGGCACCACCTGATTCAGCACAAACCCTTTGAAGAAAATGATCCCCGCATCATTGTTGAAGGCAAAGGCATGCGCGTCTGGGACCAGAACGGCAAAGAATTCCTTGATGGGGTGTCGGGCGGCGTCTGGACTGTCAATGTCGGCTATGGCCGCGAAGACATCTGCAAGGCTGTCTACAACCAGATGATGAAGCTGTGCTATTTTGCCCAGTCAGCAGGCTCGATCCCCGGTGCCTTGTTTGCCGAAAAGCTGATCGAAAAAATGCCTGGTATGAGCCGCGTTTACTACAACAACTCCGGCTCAGAGGCGAACGAGAAAGCCTTTAAGATGGTGCGCCAGATCGCGCACAAGAAATACGGTGGCAAAAAGACCAAGATCCTGTACCGCGATCGCGATTATCACGGCTCCACCCTGGCAGCGATGTCCGCTGGCGGCCAGGATGAACGCAACGCCCAGTATGGTCCCTTTGCGCCCGATTTCATCCGCGTGCCCCACTGCATGGAATACCGCAAGCACGAACTGGGGCTTGAACATCTGTCGGGACGCGACTTCGGCATTGCCGCCGCAAACGCCATCGAAGAGGTGATCCTGCGCGAAGGCCCTGAAACCGTCGGCGCGCTCTGCCTTGAGCCAGTGACGGCAGGTGGTGGCGTGATTGAGGCCCCCGAAGGCTATTGGGAACGCGTGCAGGAAATCTGCACCCAGTATGACATCCTGCTGCACATCGACGAAGTGGTCTGCGGCGTTGGCCGCACCGGCACCTGGTTTGGCTACCAGCACTATGGCATCAAACCTGATTTTGTCACCATGGCCAAAGGCGTTGCCTCCGGCTATGCGGCCATCGCCGTGCTGGTCACCACCGAGAAGGTCTTTGACATGTTTAAGGATGACGCCTCGGATCCGCTGAACTATTTCCGCGATATCTCCACCTTTGGCGGCTGCACCGCCGGCCCGGCTGCGGCGCTTGAAAACATGCGCATCATCGAAGAAGAAGGCCTGTTGGACAACTGCACCGCCATGGGCGAGCGGATGATGAACAACCTGCTGGCACTAAAGGAAAAGCACGCCATCATAGGAGATGTACGCGGCAAGGGGCTGTTTCTTGGCGCCGAGCTGGTCACCGATCGCGAAACCAAAGACCCAGTGGATGAAAAACTGGCCCAACAGGTTGTCGCGGATTGTGGGGCCCAGGGGGTTCTGATTGGCGTTACCAACCGGTCGATCCCCGGCAAGAACAACACCCTCTGCTTCAGCCCGGCGCTGATCGCTACGGCAGACGATATCGACACCATCACCAATGCGGTCGACAAGGCCCTGACCAAGGTCTTTGGCTAGGGCAGCTCCGCGCAGACCAGGCCATGAACGAGAGGCAACTCTCAGGCCAATTGGACTGGTGAAATTATAGAAAGGCGGCCCTGTCTAAGGGGCCGCCTTTTTGGCATTGCTGTCGGGGCAAAGAACCGCAACAGCTCAAAGGATCGTCCCATGTGGGCAAAACCCGTCACGCTCACTGGCCAAAAGGTCACTCTCGCCCCCCTCTCGCAGGACCATGCAGTAGATCTGGCGAAGGCCAGCGCCGATGGAAACCTGTCCGCGCTTTGGTACACGACGATCCCGGCACCAGAGGCCGTTCCAGCCGAGATCAAACGCCGCCTGGCCTTGCAAGAAGCGGGCAGCATGCTGCCCTTTGCAATCCTTGATACCGAAGGGCAGGCCGTTGGCATGACCACCTATATGAACATCGACGCCGCCAATCAGCGGCTGGAAATTGGCTCTACCTGGTATCGTCAATCGGTACAGCGCTCTGGGGTGAACACTGAATGCAAACTGCTGTTGCTGCGCCATGCCTTTGACACGCTTGACGCCATCGCCGTCGAATTTCGCACCCATGTGATCAACCATCAAAGCCGACGCGCCATCGAACGGCTCGGTGCCAGGCTGGATGGCATCCTGCGCGCCCACATGAAAATGGCCAATGGCACCATTCGCGACACCGCGGCCTATTCAATCACAGCCGCCGAATGGCCCATGATCCAGGCGCATCTGCAGCACCTGATACAGCGCTGATCCAATCCGTCGGCGGGTCAAGGAGGCCAAAGGCCCCGCCGAATGGCGGCTTGTCCTTGAGGCGCTTTGCAAAATACACTCAAAAGCGGCCCTGTAGGGCAGATCAGCCCTTAAGGGCCATCTCAGCAATAAACCCTGTCATTTCCAGACTACCCCACCAAGGCGATAGCGCCAGATGAGGGCCACTGCCACTGCGCCGCGCGTCAGCGCGGCGCCGGGCCCAACGGGTGGAAGGCCTTCTTTGAAGGCCGACACCGGGCGGGAGCCCCGCCTGAAACCCGCATCCTTAGACCCGCTGCGACAGCCCCCGAACCAAGGCCGCCGCTGACGCGAAGTGCCAGATAGGTGGCAAAGACCTTTGGCTTGACCAAGCTCCAGACTACCGCCATCGCCGGGATCAAACTGACAGCCCCCTGCGCCGCGTCGTTCCAGATCCGTCTAGCCCTGCCAACAAAACCACAAAACGCGTTTCGTGGTTTAGGCACCAGAGACGCAAACCAAGGAATTTTCACCCTGGGGCGTAAGTCCAGATTGCGCCACAGTTATGTCCACCCTAAGGTGCCCCATGGCAATTTCTGTTGATACCTTCTTTTTGAACTCGGACGCCCAGGGCACCCTGCAGGCGCAGATCCAGGAAATGATCGCCGAAGGCATTCTTTCGGGGCGCTTCCGCGTCGGAGAAAAGCTTCCCTCCTCGCGCAAGCTGGCCGTTCACCTTGGCATCAGCCGTATCACCGTGACGCTGGCCTATACTGAACTTTTGGCAAATGACTATCTGACCTCGCGCGGTCGGTCGGGATATTTTGTCTCGGAAAATGCGCCTGTGCCCCCCAGCTATACCCCCCCCGTGAAATCCGAAGAGGCGGTGGACTGGAGCCAGGCGCTGGTCCGCACCTTCACCGGCGGTGACACCCCGCGCAAGGCCCGCGACTGGCGCAGCTATCGCTATCCCTTTATCTATGGGCAGGCGGATCCATCGCTGTTTGACCATGCCAATTGGCGACTGTGTTCACTGCGCGCTTTAGGGCAAAAAGACTTTGCCGCGCTGACGGATGATTACTTTGATCAGGACGATCCGCTGTTGATCGAATATATCGCCCGTCATACCCTGCCCCGGCGCGGGGTGATTGCACGCCCAGAACAAATTCTGATCACCCTTGGCGCCCAGAATGCTCTGTGGTTGGCCAGTCAGCTATTGCTGAACCGCGGCCGCAAGGCCAGCATCGAAGACCCGACCTATTACACCCTGCGCGACCAGCTTTCGCATCTGCGCTGCCAGGTGGATTGCATTCCGGTGGATGGCGATGGCCTGCCGCCGCAAGACATCGCAGAAGACACCGACGTGATCTTTTGCACCCCCAGCCACCAGAGCCCGACCACCGCCACCATGCCGATGGCCCGCCGCAAGGCCTTGTTGCAGCGGGCCCATGATATCGACGCGGTGATTGTCGAAGACGACTACGAATTCGAAATGTCCTTTCTTGGCGCCCCCTCACCTGCGCTGAAATCACTCGATGCCGATGGCCGGGTAATCTATGTTGGCAGCTTTTCCAAATCGCTGTTTCCGGGTCTGCGCCTGGGTTACATGGTCGGTTCCGAAGCCTTTATCCGCCAGGCCCGTGCCCTGCGCGCCAATGTGCTGCGCCACCCGCCCGGCCATATCCAGCGCACCGTCGCCTATTTCCTGTCGCTGGGCCACTACGATGCCCAGATCCGTCGCACCGCCAAGGTGCTGCATGACCGCCGCCATGTCATCGAAGAGGCCGTGAACACCCATGGGCTGACGGTCTCTGGGGTTGGCGTCTATGGCGGTTCGTCCCTGTGGATGCGCGCCCCCGACGGTGTTGATATGGCAGAGGTCGCAGCTAGGCTGAAACCCGAGAGCGTGATTATCGAACCCGGCGCACCGTTCTTTTCCGCCCAGAACCGCCAGCACAATTACTTTCGGCTGGGCTATTCCTCGATTGCTGCCAATCGCATCACACCCGGGCTGGCGCTCTTGGCAAAGGCACTGAAGCAGGGCTGAAGTCCGATCTTCTGCATCTGGGGAAGAGACGTCGGCAGCACCGCGACGAACCTCCAAAACAGGACTTTTGCGTCGGGGGGCATCATGGCGCAAATCCTTGGCTATATCCGCCTCTGAAACTGGCCCTATCTGCGCGCGTCCTCTCTAGCCTAAACCAGTGGGAACCCCCGGTACCAGACCGGGGATCTTTATGTTTCACCCAGGAGCCCCCGCCATGAAAATGACCACCGAGGAAGCCTTTGTCAAAACCCTGCAAATGCACGGTATTCAGCACGCCTTTGGCATTATCGGGTCGGCCATGATGCCGATTTCCGATATCTTCCCCAAAGCGGGCATCACCTTCTGGGACTGCGCTCATGAAGGATCGGGCGGTATGATGGCGGATGGCTACACCCGCGCCACCGGCAAGATGTCGATGATGATCGCCCAGAACGGCCCCGGCATCACCAACTTTGTGACTGCGGTGAAAACCGCCTACTGGAACCATACACCACTCTTGCTGGTGACCCCGCAGGCCGCCAACAAGACCATCGGCCAGGGCGGCTTCCAGGAGATGGAGCAGATGCGCATGTTTGCCGACTGCGTCTGCTACCAGGAAGAGGTGCGCGACCCATCCCGCGTGGCCGAGGTGCTGAACCGGGTGATCATGCAGGCCAAACGCGCATCGGCCCCCGCTCAGCTGAACATTCCCCGCGATATGTGGACCCAGGTGATCGACATTGCCCTGCCGCAGATCGTCGAATTCGAACGCCCCGGTGGCGGCGAAACCTCGCTGCAAGAGGCTGCAGATCTGCTGTCCAGCGCCAAGTTCCCCGTCATTCTGAACGGCGCAGGCGTGGTGCTGGCCGGCGGCATTGATGCCTCGAAAGAACTGGCTGAACGGCTTGGCGCGCCAGTCTGCGTTGGCTACCAGCACAACGATGCCTTCCCCGGTTCCCACCCGCTGTTTGCTGGGCCCCTGGGCTACAACGGATCAAAGGCAGGGATGGAACTGATCGCCAAGGCCGACGTCGTTCTGGCCCTTGGCACCCGGTTGAACCCGTTTTCCACCTTGCCTGGCTATGGTATCGACTACTGGCCAACCGAGGCCAAGATCATTCAGGTTGATATCAACCCCGACCGCATCGGCCTGACCAAAAAGGTCACTGTGGGCATTGTCGGCGACGCCAAAAAAGTTGCTACCTCGATCCTGGGGTGCCTGTCGGACAGCGCAGGGGATGCGGGCCGAGATGAACGGATTGCGCTGATCTCGACCGCGAAATCCACCTGGGCGCAGCAGCTGTCCTCGATGGATCACGAAGACGACGATCCCGGCACCACCTGGAACGAACGGGCCCGCGCCGACAAACCCGAATGGATGAGCCCCCGCATGGCCTGGCGGGCAATTCAGGCGGCCCTGCCAAAAGACGCGATCATCTCGTCCGACATCGGCAACAACTGCGCCATCGGCAATG
This sequence comes from Pseudophaeobacter flagellatus, assembly GCF_021228235.1. Classification (GTDB taxonomy): domain Bacteria; phylum Pseudomonadota; class Alphaproteobacteria; order Rhodobacterales; family Rhodobacteraceae; genus Pseudophaeobacter; species Pseudophaeobacter flagellatus. The sequence goes on along the minus strand of NZ_JAJQRG010000004.1, from coordinate 109,835 downwards.
CTTACCCCTCGTTCGATGACAGCCGCAAATATCTGGCACCGGGCCTATTTGGCCCCTGTGGCTATGGCCTGCCTGCGGTTGTCGGTGCCAAGATCGGCTGCCCCGATGTGCCGGTTGTCGGCTTTTCTGGCGACGGTGCCTTTGGCATTGCGGTGACCGAACTGACCGCCATTGGCCGCGGTGAATGGCCTGCCGTCACCCAGGTGGTGTTCCGCAACTACCAATGGGGCGCGGAAAAGCGCAACTCGACCCTGTGGTTTGACGACAACTTTGTTGGCACCGAGTTGGACGAGCAGGTGTCCTACGCCGGTATCGCCAACGCCTGCGGCCTGAAAGGCGTTGGCGCCCGCACCATGGACGAGCTGACGGCAGCCCTGGCCCAGGCGGTTGCGGACCAGAAGAATGGCATCACAACCCTGATCGAGGCGATGATCAACCAGGAACTGGGCGAGCCTTTCCGCCGCGACGCGATGAAAAAGCCCGTATCTGTGGCAGGGATCGACCCGGCTGACATGCGCGAACAGCAGGTCTGACCCACATGAACCTGCCCTTTGATCTGACATCTGGCCAAGGGGCATATCTGGCCGCCGCCTTGTTTGCGGCGGCCGGTATTCGTGGCTATTCCGGCTTTGGGTTTTCCGCGATCTTTATCATTCTGGCTGCCCTTACCACCAATCCACTGCCCTTGATCCCCGTGATCTTTACCTGCGAAATCACCATGACGCTGTTTCAGGCGCGCGGCATTCGAGCCCATGTCGATTGGCGTCGGGCCGGCGCGCTGCTGCTGGGCGCGGTGCTTACGGTGATCCCGGCGGTGGCGCTGATGGCGCGGCTTGATCACCTGCAGGCGCGGCTGGCCGTCTCGGGGTTGATCCTGGTGCTAAGCCTGATCCTGCTGAGCGGCTGGCAGTTCACCCGCCCCATCGGCATGCTGGGCCACACTGGCGTTGGCATGATCTCTGGCACCGCCAATGCGGCCGGTGTCGGGGGCCTGCCCACCGCCGCCTTTCTATCGGCGCAATTGATCGCGCCCGCCACCTTTCGCGCCACAATGATTGTATTTCTGACCGGGATCGACCTGATGGCGCTGCCCGCGATGTCCGCGCATGGGCTGGTCACGGGCGAAACGGTTTTTGCAGCCCTGCTGGCCTTTCCCATCCTTGGCGCTGGCGTCTGGCTTGGCAGCCAGGGCTTTGCCCGCGCTGATCCGGCCCGGTTTCGCCGCAAGGTCGTTCTGCTGCTTGCCGCGCTTGCGGGCCTCAACATTGTGAAGGTGGCGCTATGAGCCCCCCAGCCGACATCCTGGTCCTGAACACAGGCTCTTCTTCGGTGAAGTTCGCCCTGTTCGACGCGACCCTGCAAGAACGGCTAAGCGGCGTGGCCGAGGGCATTGGCGGCAGGGGCCATATACGCCTCGCAAACACCGACAGGGCCTTGGATCTGCCGGATCACAGCGCCGCCCTGGCAGCGGTTCTGCAAGACCTTACCGAGGCAGGCACTGGCCCGGCCAGCCTGCGGGCGGTGGCGCATCGGGTGGTCCATGGCGGCACCAGCCTTACCCGCCCCACGCCTATCACAGCCGCGGTGCGGGCCGGGATCAAAGCCTGCGTGCCACTGGCGCCTCTGCACAATCCACAGGCGCTTGCGGCGATTGATGCGCTGGATCACCTGGCCCCCGATCTGGCGCAATATGCCAGTTTCGACACCGCCTTTCACGCCACCGCCCCGCAGGTGGCGCAACGCTATGCCCTGCCCCCCGAGGCCGAGGACCTGGGGCTGCGTCGCTACGGTTTTCACGGACTGTCCTACGCCGCCCTCTGCCGCCGCCTGCCCGAAATCTCGGGGCGGCCACTGCCCTCGCGGCTGCTTGCCTTTCACCTGGGCAATGGGGCATCCATCTGCGCCATCCATGCGGGCCAATCCGTCGCCACAACCATGGGATATTCGCCGCTAGAAGGGCTGACCATGGGCACCCGTGTCGGCACGCTTGATCCCAATGCGACCCTGCGCCTGGTGGAAGAAATCGGCCTGCGTGAAACCAAGCTTCTGCTGAACAGCCACTCAGGCCTTGCCGGCCTGTCTGGCGGCCTGTCGGATATGCGGGCGCTGGAACAAGCGGGCACGGCTGCCGCGGATTTTGCCATTGATCATTTCTGCTACTGGGCCATCCGCCATGGCCACAGCCTGATAGGCGCCATGGGTGGCTGTGACGCCATCGCCTTTACCGGCGGTATCGGCGAAAACGCCCGCAACATCCGCGCCCGCATTCTGGATGGCTTTGCCTGGCTTGGCTGTGTCATCGACCCAGAGTGCAACGCCCAAAACGCCGCCTGCCTGACGCGCCAAGCCGATACACCAGCCGCCTGGATCGTCCCCGCCGAGGAAGAGCGCCAGATCGCCATGGACGCCCGCACCCTGATCGAGGCCCTGCCATGAAGTAAAAGCCCCCCCCCCTGAATTTCCCACGAAACCGGAACAGGTTTCCTCTATTCGGTCACAGAATAGAAAAATTGCTTTGTATCGTGGGGTATGCCCAAATGACGACTGAAATTCCACACCTGCGTTTTGCAGCTCTGCCGCGAAAGCCCTGCCTTGACTGACACCGCCCTGCCCGCCCGCATAACGCTGACAGCCCAGGCCCTGCGCTGCCATGCGAAGGATCTGTTTCCCGGCGTTGCGGTCTCGATCATCGTCGCGGTCACGGCGCAGTTTCTTGCCGAACACTATGACACCCCTGCAATGTTGCTGGCACTGCTGCTGGGCATCGCCGTCAGCTTTCTGGGTGAAGAGGGTAAAACCGTCCCCGGAATCGCCTTTTCGGCCCGAACATTGCTGCGCCTTGGCATCGCCTTCCTGGGTGTGCGGGTCTCGATGGGGGTGATGATGGGGCTGGGCTGGCAGTTGATCGCCCTGGTGGCAGGGGGCGTTGTGGCCACTATCTGCTTTGGCCTGCTGGTGGCCCGTGCCTTTGGCCACAAATGGCGGTTTGCCTTGTTGACCGCGGGTTCCGTCGCCATCTGCGGTGCCTCGGCGGCCATGGCCATCAGCGCCATCCTGCCGCGCGATGAGCGTTCCGAGGAGCGGCTGATCTTCACCGTGATGGGGGTGACGGTCCTGTCGACCATTGCGATGATTGCCTATCCCATTCTAGTCAACCTCCTGGAACTGGATGCCAATCAGGCTGGTGTTTTCCTGGGCGGCACCATCCACGATGTCGCCCAGGTGGTCGGTGCAGGCTTTTCCATTTCAGAACAGACCGGCGACAGCGCCACCCTGGTCAAGCTGATCCGAGTGGCCATGCTGGCCCCCATTGTTCTGGTCGCCTCTTTGCTGATCCGCGCCTACGCAAAGCTGCCCGCAGACGGCACCCGCCCGCCGCTGCTGCCCGGCTTTGTCATTGCCTTTCTGGTGCTCGCCGGGCTCAGCTCTGCCGAGCTGATCCCGGCTGCGGCAAGTAACTTCCTAAGCCAGACCTCACGCTGGTTGCTGCTAACAGCGATTGCGGCGGTGGGCATGAAAACCAACCTGAAACAGGTGCTGGCCGTCGGAGGCGCAGCCATTGCCCTGCTGATCATGGAAACACTCTTTATTGCTGGGTTTATCCTGGCGGGGATCTTGGTTCTGACCTGATCCAACACTCAGACAAGCCTGCACACAGGCAAGCCAACAGGTTAAGGGAGGCCAGATGACATTCCAGCAACCCCAGGTGGAGACATCCCCCAAGGTATCAGACGAAATCCGCCAGACCACCTGCTACATGTGCGCCTGTCGCTGTGGCATCAACGTGCATATGAAGACCAATGAGGATGGCAAGAAAGAGGTCGCCTATATCGAAGGCAACCGCGATCATCCAGTCAACAAAGGCGTGCTTTGCGCCAAGGGCTCTGCCGGGATCATGCAGGTCAATGCGCCCTCACGGCTCAAGGCCCCGCTGAAACGGGTGGGGCCGCGCGGTTCCGGCGAGTTTGAGGAAATCTCCTGGGACGAAGCGCTGGAGATCGCCGCTGGCTGGCTGGAACCGATCCGCCAAGATGATCCCTCCAAGCTGGCCTTTTTCACTGGCCGGGATCAGTCGCAGTCTTTCACCGGTTTCTGGGCGCAGAACTTTGGCACCTGCAACTATGCGGCGCACGGCGGCTTTTGCTCGGTCAATATGGCGACGGCCGGCATCTACACCATCGGCGGCGCCTTTTGGGAGTTCGGCCAGCCCGACTGGGACCACACCAAATTGTTCATGCTGTTTGGTGTCGCCGAGGATCACGACAGCAACCCGATCAAAATGGGCCTCGGCAAGATCAAGGCCCGCGGCGCGCGGGTGATCGGCGTCAATCCAATCCGCTCGGGCTATAACGCCATCGCAGATGACTGGGTTGGCATCACACCCGGCACCGACGGGCTGTTCATCCTGGCGCTGGTGCATGAACTGATGAAGGCCGGCAAGATCGACCTCGATTACCTCAGCCGCTACACCAATGCGCCGGTGCTGGTGAACCAGGACCCTAATTCACCAGACAAGGGCCTGTTCCTGCGCGACGACCACGGCACCCCGCTGGTGATCAACCGCAAGACCGGCAAACTGGCCCCTTTTGACATGCACGGTGTGCGCCCCGACCTGGGCGGCAGCTTCACGATGGGCGATGTCACCCATGTTTCGGTCTTCCAGCTGATGGCCGAGCGGTATTTGCGCGATGAATACGCTCCCGAAGCCGTGGCCGAGCGCTGCGGCATTCCGGCCAACCGCATCCGCGCCATCGCCGCCGAACTGGCCCGCGTCGCCTTTGACGAAGCCTTTGAGCTGGACCAGGAATGGACGGATTTTCGCGGCGAAAAACACGACAAGATGATCGGCCGACCCGTGGCCATGCACGCCATGCGCGGTGTGTCAGCCCATGCCAACGGCTTTCAGACCTGCCGCGCTCTGCATGTGTTGCAGATCCTGCTTGGCACGGTCGAGGCCCCCGGTGGTTTCCGCTTCAAACCGCCTTATCCCAAACCGGTTGAGGCCCACCCGGCCCCCCATTGTCGTGTCACCCCCAACAAACCGCTGGATGGGCCACATCTGGGCTTTGTACACGGGCCAGAACATCTGGCACTGAAAACCGATGGTAGCCCGGCGCGCATCGACAAGGCCTTCACCTGGGAAAACCCGATGTCCAGCCACGGGCTGATGCATATGGTGATCTCCAACGCCCATGCAGGCGACCCCTACAAGATCGACACATTGTTTATGTATATGGCCAATATGTCCTGGAACTCCTCGATGAACACCGGCGGCGTGATCGAGATGCTGACTGACAAGGACGCCGACGGCGCATACAAGATCCCCCGTATTATCTATTCCGATGCCTATTCTTCGGAAATGGTGGCCTATGCCGATCTGATTCTGCCTGACACCACCTATCTGGAACGCCACGACTGTATTTCGATGCTGGATCGCCCGATCTGCGAAGCCGACGGCGCCGCCGACGCAATCCGCTGGCCAGTGATCGAACCTGACCGGGATGTACGGGGCTTTCAGACCGTACTGGTGCAGCTGGCCAATAAGATGAAACTGCCCGGTTTCACCCATGAGGACGGCAGCGCCAAATGGCAGGACTACGCCGACTATATCATCAACCACGAGCGTAAACCCGGCATCGGCCCCCTGGCAGGTTTTCGAGGCCCCGATGGCAACAGATCCGGACGTGGCGAACCCAACCCGCAGCAGTTGGACAAATATATCCAAAACGGCGGCTTCTTTGTCGAACATATCCCCGCCGAGGCCAGCTACTTCAAACCCTGGAACATGGCCTATCAGGACTGGGCGGTGGACCTTGGGCTGTATGACAGCCCACAACCCTATCTGTTTCAGCTCTATGTGGAGCCGATGCGCAAATTCCAGCTGGCCGCCGAAGGCCACGGTGAACGCCAGCCCCCGGAACACCTGCGTCAGCGCATCAAAGACACCATGGACCCGCTGCCGATCTGGTATGAGACCGACCAGCAGGGCAACGAGGGTTTCACCGTCAACGCCCTGACCCAACGCCCCATGGCGATGTATCACTCCTGGGGCAGTCAAAACGCCTGGCTCCGCCAGCTGCATGGGCACAACCCGCTCTATCTGCCGACAAAACTGATGCGGCAGCACGATTTGGCGGATGGCGACTGGGCCCGCGTCTCCTCTCCCCATGGTGAAATCACGGTCCCGGTGATGGAAATGGCCGCGCTCAACAACAACACGGTCTGGACCTGGAACGCCATCGGCAAACGCAAAGGCACCTGGGGCCTGCAGGAAGACGCTCCCGAAGCCACCAAGGGCTTCCTGCTCAACCACCTTATCCACGAGCTCATGCCCGCCAGAGGCGACGGGCTGCGCTGGGCCAACAGCGACCCCATTACCGGCCAGGCCGCTTGGTTCGACCTCAAGGTGAAAATCGAAAAAGCCGGCGCGCCACAGGATTTCACCGAAAGCCAGCCGACACTGGCCTCGATCAAATCTCCTGTCGGTACCGGCCCCAAAAACCTGGCGTGGAAAGTGGGCAAATGACCAGGCTCTTTCTCTGGCTCCCCGCCCCTTCATTTGGCCCCAAATATCCCGGGGTCTGGGGCAGCGCCCCAGTCCGTCCCAGCCCAAAACCGGAGGCCCGCTCTGATGACTGAACTCCCGACCACAACCACCCGCAAGATGGGCCTGGTCATCGACCTGGACACCTGCGTTGGCTGCCATGCCTGCGTGATCTCCTGCAAAGGCTGGAACACCGAAAACTATGGCGCGCCGCTGTCAGATCAGGATGCCTATGGCGCCGCACCTGTCGGCACCTTCCTCAACCGGGTTCACAGTTTCGAGGTACAGCCCGCTGCCACAGCGGCGCAGCCCGCCCCGGCAGCACAACTGATCCATTTCCCCAAATCCTGCCTGCACTGCGAAGACGCCCCCTGCGTCACCGTCTGCCCCACCGGGGCCAGTTATAAACGGGTCGAAGACGGCATCGTCTTGGTCAATGAAAGCGACTGCATCGGCTGTGGACTTTGCGCCTGGTCCTGTCCCTATGGCGCACGTGAACTCGACCTGGCCGCCGGGGTGATGAAGAAATGCACCCTTTGTGTCGACCGCATCTACAATGAAAACCTACCCGAAGTGGACCGCGTGCCCTCTTGCGTGCGCACCTGCCCATCTGGGGCGCGCCATTTTGGCGATCTAGGGGATCCGGACAGCGCGGTCAGCCAGTTGGTAAAGGCCCGCGACGGCATGGATCTGATGCCTGAAATGGGCACCAAACCGGTGAACAAATATCTGCCGCCGCGCCCCAAGGATACGCTGGAGGATCAAGTCGACATCCTTGCACCGCTGCTGGCCCCCGCGACAGAAGATCCCGGCGGCTTCCTGGGCTGGCTGGACAAGGCTCTGGACAAACTTCCAGGGGGGAGCGCCTGATGCATCCGGCACCATCTGTCATTCTTTTCACCACCCTGTCCGGCTTTGGCTTTGGCCTGCTGGTCTTTCTGGGGCTGGGCTATCCCGGTGTTACCGGTTGGATGGCCTTTGTCTTTTACGCCATTGCCTACGGGCTGGCGGTTGGCGGCTTGCTGGCCTCGACCTTTCACCTGGGCCGCCCAGAACGGGCCCTCAAGGCCTTTCGCCAGTGGACGACCAGCTGGCTCAGCCGAGAGGGGATCTGCGCGATTGCCGCGCTGCTGGTGATGGGGCTCTATGCCTTTGGCGCCATCTTTATGGACAGGACCTGGCCTGCTCTGGGTGTGATTGGTGCGGTTCTCAGCCTTGGCACTGTGTTCACCACCTCGATGATCTATTGCCAGCTCAAAACCGTTCCACGCTGGAATATGCCGCTAACGCCAGTGGTGTTTCTCAGTTTTTCCCTTGCAGGCGGTGCGCTGCTGGCCGGGCAAGAGAGCCTCGCGATCTGGCTGTTGCTCATCGCGGGGGCAGTGCAATTGGCCTATTGGTGGCAAGGCGACAAGGCCTTTGCTGCTTCTGGCACCACCATGGCCAGTGCCACCGGACTGGGAGGGGATGGCGCAACGCTGCGTGCCTTTGAGCCGCCCCATACCGGCAGCAACTATCTGCTACGCGAATTTGTCCATGTGGTCGGGCGCAAACACGCGCAGAAACTGCGGGCCATTGCGCTGGTTATGGGCTTTATCCTGCCGGTCCTACTGCTGGTGCTGCCCGTCGATTCCAACCTGGTGAAACATCTGATGGCAGCCCTGGCCGTAGTGGCCCATATGAGCGGGGTTGCGGTCTCTCGCTGGCTGTTCTTTGCCCAGGCTGAACATGTGGTTGGCCTGTATTACGGCAAACGCTAGGCGCAGCCCCGCGGCAGTACCCCGATCTGACAATTGCCATACTGACAGTGGAAGACGCCATTGCCGACAGCGGCTTGGAACACAGCTCGAGTTGGGAGGATGTGGCGGATATACCGGACCCACATGCCAGACAAGGCGCAGCACCTGAGCGGTGCTTTGTCTGCGCCCAAATTCAAGCGGGAAGATCATTGGCGATGGCTTTAGGGGTCCACCCCTCTGCGCCTGTGGCGCATTCACCCCGAGGTATTTTGCGTAAGATGAAAGTGCGGCCGAGGTGCTGGAGATTGCGCAAAACAAAACAGGCCCTGCAGAACTGCAGGGCCTGTTCCATTTAATACTAAACCTGCCCGAGGCTTACAGCAGGCCTGCCTGCACCATGGCAGCGTCGATTGCAGCCTTGGTGGTATCTTCCAGGCCAGTCAAGGGCGAGCGGACGTCTTCGCTGCAAAGGCCAAGCTTGCTGAGGCCATATTTGGCACCAACAAGGCCCGGCTCAATAAAGATCGCCTCATGCAAGGGCATCAGTTTATCCTGATATTCAAGTGCCTTGGAGTAATCTCCAGCAAGTGTTGCTGCCTGAAATTCTGCACAGAGGCGTGGCGCCACATTGGCGGTGACCGAAATGCAGCCTACACCACCATGGGCGTTAAAGCCCAGCGCAGTGGCATCTTCGCCCGAGAGTTGCACAAAATCGGCCCCACAAGAGGCGCGTTGCTGGCTGACCCGCGCGATATCGCCTGTGGCATCCTTGACACCGATGATCCGAGGCAGTTTTGCCAGGGTGCCCATGGTGGCGGGCGTCATGTCGACGACGGAACGGCCGGGGATGTTGTAGATGATGATCGGCACATCGGCGCAGTCATGGGCCGCCTGAAAATGCGCCAGCAAGCCGCGCTGTGTTGGCTTGTTGTAATAGGGGGTGACCACCAGCGCCGCGTCTGCACCGACCTTCTGTGCAAATTCAACAAAGCGAATCGTCTCAACCGTGTTGTTGGAGCCGGCACCGGCAATCACCGGAACCCGGCCGGCGGCGGCCTTGACCACCTCGGCGATCACTGCCTCGTGTTCTTCATGGGTGAGCGTAGGGCTTTCACCGGTGGTTCCAACCGGAACAAGCCCGCTAGAGCCTTCGGCAATGTGCCATTCGACCAAGCGTTTAAGCGCATCCAGATCCAACGCGCCGTTTTGTAACGGGGTGACGAGGGCTGGCATAGAGCCTTTAAACATGGGTGCGCTCCCTTTGAGTTGGGTCTGGCAGGCGGAGGCCCGCCATCAGTGAAGGCGTGATTGGTTTTGGAGTTGATCCCAACCACACACGGATTATCGTCAATGGCTCTATCCTCGGATCTACTATAAAAGCAAGCCATGACACGCATTCTCCTCATGATATCGCTGATCCTGACCTTTGGATCTGTTGCAGAAGCTCAGGCGAACCCCCTGCAGCGCGCATTGGAGCTGATCCGTGCAGAGAAATGGCCCGAGGCCCTGACCGCCGTCGGGGTGCAGACCACGGTGGCGCATGACATCGTTGAATGGCACCGGCTACGGGCCAAGGAAGGCTCTGCGGCGGATGTGGAGGCGTTTCTGGCGCGCCGTCCTGACTGGCCCGGCCTGCCCTATCTGCGGCGACGCAACGAAGAGCTGATCATCGAGAAATCCCACACCCGGGTGCGCGCATTTTTTGCCGATCAGTCCCCCCAGACTCCGGAAGGGGCTGCCAGTCTGGCGCGGGCGCATTTTGCCAAGGGCAACCAGACGGAGGGCGAGGCAGAGCTGATCCGCGCCTGGCAGAAAATGCCGATGAGCGAGGAAACCCAGACCGCCTATCTGGCCGATCACGCCGCGCTATTGCAACCACATCACGCGGCACGGATCAGTCAGCTGTTGTGGGATGGCCATGATGTCAGCGCCAGTCGCATGTTGCCCCTGGTCGCAGAGGGGCCGCGCGCCCTTGCAGAGGCCCGCATTGCCCTGCAAAAGCAGGCCGCCGGGGTTGATGCCAAGATCGAAGCCATCCCCGCCGCGCTGCAGGGGGATCCGGGGCTGGCCTATGATCGCTTTTCCTGGCGCGATCAAAAACGGCGGCAAGAGGACGCTATCGCCCTGATGATGGATCGCAGCACCAGCGCCGAGGCCCTGGGGCAGCCGGAAAAATGGCTGCGTCGGCGCCGCGACCTGGCCCGCCAGTTGATGCGCGATGGCGAAAACGAGCGGGCCTATCAACTGGCGGCGCATCATTTTGCCACGCCTGATATCGGCTATGGCTATTCCGATTGCGAATGGCTGGCGGGCTATATCGCGCTGCGCAAGCTCAATGATGCCGAATTGGCAGCCTATCATTTTGAACGTTTCCTGGCCTCGGTTGAGACACCGATTTCTGTCGGGCGTGGCGGCTATTGGCTGGGGCGCGCCTATGCCGCCCAAGGAACCGTGGACAAGGCGCATGCGGCCTATGCCAAGGCCGCCGATTATCAGAGTTCATTTTACGGACTGTTGGCAGCGCAGGCCCTGGGGCGCAGCTTTGATCTGGCGCTTGCTGCGCCACCGCAACAGCCGTCCTGGCGCGGCGCTGCGTTTATGGACTCCTCCGTCATCGAAGCTGGATTGCTGCTGCTGCAGGCGGGCGATCTTTCCCTCGCAGAGCGCTTTTTCACCCATCAGGTGGAAAGCCTGCCTGCCGATCAGGCGCGTCAATTGGGCCAAATGGCGGTTGATATCAACGAACCCCATCTGGCGGTGATGATTGCCAAGCGCGCCGCGCAGGCCGGCATCGAACTGCGCGGGGCCTATTATCCGCTGCACCCGGTTGCGTCAAAAACTCTGCCGATGGCACCGGAAATGATCCTGGCCATTGCCCGCCGAGAAAGCGAGTTTGACCCGAAGGTCATCAGCCATGCCGGGGCGCGCGGATTAATGCAGGTGATGCCCGCCACTGCCAAGCTGGTGGCCGGAGAGCTGGACATTCTGGACAAACACGACACCAGCCGCCTGACCGCGGAATGGGATTACAACGCCAGACTGGGCAGCCAGTACCTTGCCGGACTGGCAGACAGGTTCAAAGGCAATGTGGTGCTGATGGCCGCCGGGTATAACGCCGGGCCCCATCGCCCCACCGCCTGGATGGAACGCTACGGAGATCCGCGTGATGGCACCCCCGATATTATTGATTGGATCGAGCATATCCCCTTTAACGAGACCCGCAACTATGTGATGCGCGTCACCGAGAGCCTACCTGTCTATCGCGCTCGGCTGGGCAAGACCCCGCTGCCGGTCCCCTTCTCGCAAGAGCTATCTGGCGCGAGCCTTGCGGCTTTCGCGCCAAAGGGTGAATAGGCCTGCCACCATGATCAGGGCCGCGCCGGTGGCTACATTGAGGCGAATAACTTCGCCAAAGATGCTAACCCCAAGGATCGCGGCCCAGATCAGGTGAAAATAGGCAAAGGGCTGTACCGCGCTGGCCTCGGCCATCTCGTAGCATTTGATCAATAGCCAATGGCCCGCAACCCCAGAGACACAGAGGAGCGCCATCCAGAGCCAGTCGTGCTGGCTCATTGGTTCCCAGAACCAGATCCCGATCGAGGTCATAAAGACCATGCCAGCAGTTCCGGTCCAGAAAAAGCTGGTGGCGGTGCTGTCCTGGCGCGCGACATAGCGGGTGATCAACCCATAAAGCGCAAACATCAGGGCCGCGACAAAGGGAATGACCGCCGCCGGGTTGAAAACCCCGCCCCCCGGCTGCAGAATGATCAGGACCCCGATCAACCCGACCCCGATGGCGGCCCAACGGCGCCAGCCGACGGTCTCACCCAGGACCGGGCCGCTTAGCGCTGCCACCAATAGTGGATAGCAAATAAAGACCGCTTGGCTTTCCACCAGGCCCAACAGGGTAAAGCCATAAACAGCAGTGCATATTTCCGCCACGAGGAGCACTCCGCGAAACACCTGCAAGCCCAGTTGGCGGGTACGGGCAACCGCCCGAATGCCCCCGGGCGCGCGCAGGGCCAAGCACAGGACAAAGGCGGCAAAAAACCAATACCGCACCATGACCACCATATAGGTGTTGTAGGTGCCAGCCAGGTGGCGGGACAAGCCATCCTGCAAGGCAAAAACAATTGTGGCGGCAATCATCAGCAGGATGCCCGCTGGCACATTGTTGCTCTGCGGTTTGGGGTCCGTTGCGATTGTGCTCATGCAAGCATTGCCTTTGTCATATGTCTTTTGCGGCCAAATCCCGGCACCCGCGTCACCGCAAAGCCTGCCGCCTCCAGTCCGCGTCGCACAAAGCCTGCCGCCGTATAGGTGGCCAGCGAACCGCCTGCTGCCGTATGCTTGGCCACCTGTTGCAGCAGATCCTCTTGCCACAGTTCTGGGTTTTTTGCCGGAGAGAACCCATCCAGAAACCAGGCATTTGCCCGCCCTGTCCACTCTGGCAGCGACCTGCGGGCGTCGCCCTTGATCATTTCCAGCCTCAGTGTGCCAAGATCACAGCTACCGCTGCCCTGCCAGTGATCCAGGAAACGGCTGGCCCAGGGGGCGATTTCGGGAAAGGCTGCCAGCGCCCGTGCCATATCTGCGAGTGCCATGGGATAGGCCTCGAAACTGGTAAAGCGCAGCGCGCCGCTCTGGCCGCTTTCTTCCCAGGCGCGCCAGGTTGCCAGCATGTTCAGCCCGGTGCCAAAGCCCAGTTCCGCGACATGGTAGTCCGGCGCAAACCGCGCTGGCAGGTCATTGCCGCCCAAAAAGACATGGGCGGTTTCAGCCAGCCCGTCGTGTATCGAAAAATAGGGGTCATCAAACTGATCCGAAACGGGAATACGCTCTTCCCGCCAGCTGAGCCGGGCCTGCTGGTCTGTCATGCCATTTTCCCCTAAGTGATGTCTGAAGCTGGAGCGCGTTGAATCGCAGTTCCGTGCAACTAGCGTGACACTGGCGAAAGGTCGGAAAAATGGCAATGGCAGATATCACCGTGCGCGGCGCTGGCGCCTTTGGGCTTGCGATTGCCTGGGCCTGCACCCAGCGCGGTGCCCGCGTTCAGGTGGTCGACCCGCAGGGACCCGGCGCCGGAGCCAGCGGTGGGATCGTAGGGGCGTTGGCCCCGCATGTACCGGAGAACTGGAACCCCAAGAAACAGTTTCAGCTGGAAAGCCTGCTGATGGCCGCCACCTTCTGGGCCGAGGTCGAGGCCGCAGGCCATCTGTCAGCTGGCTACGGGCGTTGCGGTCGGCTGCAACCGCTGAAAGACGCGCGCGCCGTAGAACTGGCCCATCAGCGCGCCATTTCGGCTAAGGATCTCTGGCAGGGGCAGGCGCAATGGCAGGTTCGCCCGGTCACGGACCTGGGCCCATGGTGCCCGCCCAGCCCCACCGGCCTGGTGGTACAGGACAGTCTGAGCGGCCGACTACATCCGCGACAATCCTGCGCAGCGCTGGTGGCCGCACTGACCGCGCGCAGCGTTCCAATCCTGCGCGATGCCCCGGATGCCGGGTTGGTGCTGCACGCCAAGGGCCATGCCGGGCTGCAAGAGTTGAATACCGCCTTCGACCGCCCCATGGGCAATGGCGTCAAGGGACAGGCGGCGCTGCTGCGCTATGATGCGGGTGCGGTGCCACAGCTCTATGCGGATGGGCTGCATATCATCCCGCATGCGGATGGCACGGTGGCGATAGGATCAACCAGCGAGCGCGATTATGACGACCCGAACAGCACCGATGCCCAGCTCGACGCGGTGATCGCACGGGCGCGGGCAGCAGTTCCGGCGCTGGCAGATGCGGCAGTGATCGAACGCTGGGCCGGGCTGCGCCCCAGAGCGAAGAGCCGCGCCCCCATGCTGGGACAATGGCCAGATCGGCCCGGACATTTCATCGCCAATGGCGGCTTCAAAATTGGTTTTGGCATGGCCCCAAAGGTCGCCAGTGTCATGGCAGATCTGATGCTGGATGGGGTGGATGCAATCCCGGCAGGCTTTGCCGTCAGCGATAATCTGTAAGCGCTATCCGGCGGCCTTATCCAGCGGCTCCGGCCAAAACCGCGCTGGCCGGAATCGCGCTGGCCTGCATGCATTGGCGCCCATCCGGCGCCCGCACCCACAGATCTGTCCCATTGCAGCACAGGCTCGCCTCTTCGAAATGCATCAACGGCGCGGTGGCACGGAACGAAAACTCTGCCAGTGGACCCATCAGATCTTCTGCCAAGAGCATCAACTGCTGCGCCAAAAGCGGACCATGCACCACCAATCCGGCATAGCCTTCTACATCGCGGGCATAGTCCTGATCGTAATGAATCCGGTGGCCATTGAAGGTCAGCGCTGAATAGCGAAACAACAGGGTCGAGCTGAACTGCACGCAGCGGGCCACCTCTTCATCGGCACGGGCCTGCGGTGGGGCTGGTTTGGCAGCGGATGGATCCGGGTCTTCGCGGTAGACAAGATCGTGCCATTCCTGCACAGACAGTGCCCCTGCCTGCCAGATCTCATGCCGCAGCGTGACAAAACCCAGCGGGCCAGTGCGCCCCTGTTTGCGCCCTGCGTGTTCAACGCAAGAGCGCTTTTCCGCCTCTTGTCCGGCCAGAAGCGGGCGTTCAAAACGCAAGCGCCCCCCTGCCCACATACGCCGGGGCAGGCCAAGGTCCGGGATCAACCCAGATGCACCGCGCCCCGGATGCCCGTCCCTGCCCAGTTGCTCTGGCGGGACGGGGGTCCAGAAATACAGTTGATGAAAGAACGGCGGCAGCGCGGATCCGGATGTGATGTCCGGCGTCAGGCCCAGTGCCACCTGCAATGCGGCGGCGCGGGCTGGATCCATCACGTCACAGGCGCGCATGACCTGCGCCGTCCCTGGCAAGGCTTCGGCGCCTGGCGGCGCGGCGGGGGCTTGTTTGTCTGTCATGAAGCCATCTTAGCGTCGGGCAGCACCTGCGCAACTGCCGAACGGGCAAAGAAAAAGGGCCGCATCACATGCGACCCTTCTCTTGGGTCTTCAGCCCCTCGCCCAAAGGCGTGGGTTCACCCGGAGGTGGGGACAATGACGATTTCAACCCGGCGGTTCTGCGCCTTGCCCTCGGCCGTCAGATTGCTGGCCACCGGCTGCTCTTCGCCACGGCCAAAGATCTGCAGCCGGTTATAGGGCACGCCGCCCGCCTGCACCTGATCGGCCACCGTATTTGCCCGCCGCTCTGACAGGGCTTGGTTATAGGTTGCGTCGCCGTCGCTATCGGTATGGCCGATCACCTGCACCGCGCTGTTGGGATATTTCACCAGGCTCTGCGAGACCTGACGCAGATCGCCCTGAACGGCGGGGGAAATGGCCGCACTATCGGTGGCAAAGGTCAGATCATTGGGCAGGGAAACGATCAGCCGATCGCCGGTATTAACGATGGTGATGCCAGAGTTGGACAGGTTCTGGCGCAGCTCTGCCTCTTGTTTGTCCAGCTGATTGCCGATCAGGCCACCAACCAGCGCCCCGGCGACAGCACCGCCTGCCACAGCCGCGCCCTTGTTGCTGGAATTGGAAATCCCGGCAAGACCGGCCCCCACAAGCGCCCCAGCGATCAGGCCGTTGCGCTCTTTATTGCCGGGCTGGCGGATATCGCCCGTATCGGTGCAAGCCGAGAGCCCAAGGGTCACGGCCAGAAGGCCCGCGCTGGAAATTTTCAAAATGGTCATTTCGATACCTATTTTTCTGCTCAATTGACACAGGGTTTGCGCCATCTCGCCATTATATCATGCCTGGTGGCAATTGGCTCAACCACCCTAGCGGGACTCTGGGCGGAAACCTGCGCAAGCGCCGCGCTTTCAGCTTTGCTCGGGCATGCGGGAACGGGCTGGATCCTCACTGCGGGCGCTTTCATAGGCCAGTATCGCGCGTTTCACTGGCTGCCCCCAATGATAGCCGCCCAGTTCACCGGATTTCTTCAGAGCGCGATGGCAGGGGATCAACCAGCTGACCGGATTACGGCCAACGGCGGTGCCAACGGCGCGCACGGCTTTGGGGGAGCCAATGGATCTGGCAATTTCCGAATAACTGGTAACATGGCCATCGGGGATTGACAGCAGCGCCTCCCAAACCTTGATCTGCAGCGGCGCGCCAATCAAATGCAGCTTGGTTTCGCCCTTCTGGGCAAAGGCAGTATCCACCAGCGGGCGCAGCGCGGTTGGGTCTTCGACAAAGCGGGCCTGCGGCCAGCGCCCTCGCAGATCCGCCAGGGTTGGCTCTGCCCCGGTTTCCGCCGCAAAACCAAGACCACAGATGCCCTTGTCAGTGCCCATCACCAGGGCCAGCCCAAAGGGGCTGTCAAACCAGCCCCACAGGATCTCCAGCCCGGCGCCTTTGCGGGCGTATTCGCCCGGGCTCATGGCTTCCCAGCGCAGGAACAGATCGTGCAACCGGCCAGATCCCGACAGCCCAACCGCATGGGCCGTATCAAGGGTGGAAAAGCGTTCGCGCAGCAGGGTCTTGGCATGGCCCAGCCGCAGATATTGCTGATAGCGTTTGGGAGAGACCCCCACCCAAGCCGAAAACAGGCGCTGAAAATGCGCCGGACTCATACCCATGCGCCGCGCAAGTTCTTCCAGGGGCAAGTCATCGCCACTGGCATCAATCAACTCAATGGCGCGGCGCATCACACCATAGTGATAGCTGTCTTCGCTTGGCTGAATGGTCATCTGCTTTCCCCTGTCGCCCTCTGCCCCAGCATAGCGGTTGGCCGCCCGCCCCGGCGACCCGAAACCTGCGCGAAGCACAAAATCGCAGGCCAGACCGCTGCAAGGCAAGGAGTTCGAAACCCTGTACGCCTTTTTTGTTTGCGCAGGGCCGCGCCAAAAGGCAATAAGACCCGCAATGGCAAAGCAACTCGATTATCATACCATCCGCGAGATATTCTCGCGATTTCAGGCAGCCGAACCAGAGCCAAAGGGCGAGCTGGAGCATGTCAATGTCTATACGTTGCTGGTGGCTGTGGCCCTGTCGGCGCAGGCAACCGATGCTGGCGTTAATAAAGCCACCCGTGCCCTGTTCAAAATTGCAGACACCCCGCAGAAGATGCTGGATCTGGGGCTGGACGGCGTCACCGAACATATCAAAACCATTGGTCTGTTTCGACAAAAGGCCAAGAACGTAATCAAGCTTAGCCAGATCCTGGTGGATAACTACGGCGGCGAGGTGCCAAATTCGCGTGCCGCACTGCAGTCGCTGCCGGGGGTTGGCCGCAAGACCGCCAATGTGGTGCTGAATATGTGGTGGCACCAGCCTGCCCAGGCGGTGGACACCCATATCTTTCGCGTTGGCAACCGGTCCGGCATTGCGCCGGGCAAGGACGTCGATGCGGTGGAACGCGCCGTCGAAGATAATATTCCCGCTGACTTTCAGCAACATGCACATCATTGGCTGATCCTGCACGGCCGCTACCACTGCAAAGCACGCAAGCCGCTTTGCGGCACCTGCCTGATCCGCGATCTCTGTCAATATGAGGACAAGAACCTATGAAAACCTACCAAATCGTTGGCATCGGCAACGCGGTTGTCGACGTAATCTCGCAAAGCGATGACAGCTTTTTGGCCCATATGGGCATCGAGAAAGGCATCATGCAGCTGATCGAGCGGGAGCGGGGCGAAGTGCTTTATGGCGCGATGGAAGGCCGGGTGCAGACCCCAGGCGGATCCGTCGCCAATACCATCGCTGGCGCCGGATCCCTGGGCCTGGATGCGGCCTTTATTGGCCGGGTACACGACGATGCCCTGGGCCATTTCTACGCCAATGCGATGAACGAAGAGGGTGTCGATTTTGTCAATCCACCAGTCACCGGAGGAGAGCTGCCAACCTCGCGCTCCATGATCTTTGTCTCGCCCGATGGTGAGCGGTCGATGAACACCTATCTTGGTATCTCTTCCGAGTTGAGCAGCGCCGATGTACCCGATGCGGTGGCGGGCAACGCCCAGATCATGTTCCTCGAAGGCTATCTCTTTGACAAAGACAAGGGCAAGTCAGCCTTTTTGGAAGCGGCGCGCGATTGCCGCAAGAGCGGCGGCAAATCCGGCATTGCCATCTCGGATCCGTTTTGTGTCGAACGCCACCGAGCAGATTTCCTGCAACTGATCGAACACGATCTTGATTTTGTCATCGGCAATCAAGACGAAATCAAATCTCTGTTTGAAACCGACGATCTGGAAACGGCTCTGGCCAAGACCAGCGCGATCTGCCCACTGGTGATCTGCACCCGATCAGGCGATGGCGTCACTGTGATCAACGGCGAGACGCGCCTGGATGTGCCGGTAAAAACCGTGGTGCCTGTGGATGCGACTGGCGCGGGCGATCAATTTGCCGCTGGTTTCCTGTTTGGCATGGCGACCGAGCGCGATCTGGAGACCTGCGCCAAGATCGGCAACCTCTGCGCCGCCGAAGTCATCAGCCACATCGGCCCACGGCCAGAGACCAATATGATCGCACTCCTGCGCGAGGCTGGCCTTCTGTAACTGCCCACAGCCAGCGCTGTGGGGAGTGGGCAAGCGGCACGCGGTCAGACCGCGCGCGCCGCGCGCCAGTCTTGTGCTGCGCCCTGGCGACATGGGCAAGAGCTCAAGCCTGATTCACGGCAACCAGCGCTCGTGACAGCAGAGTTTTGAAACTGCTGCGTTCGACCTGTGACATCCCCGCGAGCAGGCGCTCCTGCGTGGCCACATGTTCTTCGACCACCTGATCAATCAGGGCTAGCCCCTCGGGGCTGAGTTCGATCAGAAAACTGCGACTGTCGCCCGGATTAACCTGGCGCAGCACCAGGCCGTCGGCCTCTAGCCGGGCAATCCGGTTGGTCATGGTCCCCGAGGCCACCATCGTTGCAGACAGCAAAGCCCCAGGTGACAGCCGATAGGGTGCCCCAGAGCGGCGCAGCGTGGCCAGCACATCAAATTTCGCCGCATTCAGACCAAATCGGCCAAAGGTCACCTGCATCCCCTCTTGATAGGCAAGGTACAGCCGGGCCACCCGTCCGATGATCGCCATGGCGCTGACATCCAGGTCGGGCCGCTCTTGCGCCCATTGGTCAGTGATAAAATCTACATGGTCCATATTTGATCTTTGGGTGTATTTTATCTTGACGTCAAGATAAGATCCATTATCTCGACATCAAGATAACTCACAGGAGACACCCGATGCCCCGACTGGATCTCATCCTTACCGCGCTTGCCCCGGCTATCTGGGGCAGCAGCTACATCGTCACCACCAGCCTGTTGCCCGGCCAATCCCCACTGTTGGTGGCGCTGCTGAGGGCGCTGCCCGCCGGGCTATTGCTGCTGCTTGTGGTGCGTCAATTGCCACCGTTGAACTGGGTTCCCCGGCTCTTGGTACTGGGGGCGCTGAATTTTTCGCTGTTCTGGACGCTGTTGTTTGTGTCTGCCTATCGCCTGCCCGGCGGGGTTGCCGCCACACTGGGCGCGGCGCAGCCGCTTCTGGTGGTGTTTTTCTCGGCCTATGCGCTGAACACCCCCATCCGCCCCGCCGCGTTGCTCGCTGCGGGCCTTAGCATTATCGGCGTGGCGCTTCTGGTGCTGTCTCCGGCGGCAACGCTTGATCTCTGGGGCATTCTGGCAGGGCTGGGTGGCGCGGCCTCGATGGCGGCGGGGGTGGTCTTGACCCGCAAATGGCAGCCGCCGGTGCCACCGCTTACCTTTACCGCCTGGCAGCTGACCGCCGGTGGGCTGCTGCTGATCCCCTTTGCCCTGTTCGGGCTGGACACCATTCCCAGTTTCACCAGCGCCAATGTAATCGGCTTGGCCTACATGAGCCTGATTGGTGGCGCGCTGACCTATATCTTGTGGTTTCGTGGCCTATCACGGATTGAACCTGCCAAGGTCTCCCTGCTGGGGGTGCTCAGCCCGCTGTCGGCGGTGCTCTTGGGCTGGGTCATCCTGGCGGAACGCCTGACCCCGCTGCAAATCGCAGGCGCGGCGCTGACCCTGTTCAGCCTCTGGCTGGGGCAGACGAAACTACGCCTCTTTCGTGCCAAAACCGCACCGCAGCCCTAATGCCCCATAAAGATAAGAGGGCGCCTGCCCCTCTGTCGCGATCATTGGGCAAACAAGCAAATGGGGCGCTTACAGATGCGCCTCAAATTCCTGAACCACACGGGCATAGACCTCGCGCTTGAAGGGAACAATCTTTTCCACCAGCTGATCCACCGGCTGCCAGCACCAAGCCGAAAATTCCGGATGCTCGGTTTCGATATTGATCTGCTCGTCACGACCAAGAAACCGCATCAGATACCATTTCTGTTCCTGGCCGCGATATTTGCCACCCCAGAATTTGGGCACCACATCCTGCGGCAGATCATAGGGCAGCCACCCATCGCTTTCTGCAATTATTTCAACCAGATCAGGACTGACGCCGGTTTCTTCTTCAAGCTCGCGCAGGGCGGCAAGGCGGGCGTCTTCGCCCCGGTCAATTCCGCCTTGGGGCATTTGCCAGGCATCCTGAAATCGGTCTTTGCGCTGCGCCACAAAAACCTCATTCTTGGCATTGATCAGCATGATGCCGACATTGGGGCGATAGGGCAGCTTTGCGATCTCTTGCGGCGTCATTTTGGGGGTCCTTGGGTAGGGGCGGCGTTCGAAGGTGCCGATGCGGGAAAGTGATTTCGCCCCTTTAGACCCGGTGTCGCTGGGGCAGGCAAGGGGGTGACGCCGCGTTGAGGCGTGACAAGCGCCCTCCCACAGGGCAATTTCACCGCAACTGCAAGGGAGAGTGTCATGACTGCGTACCCAAATCTTCTGGCGCCGCTGGATCTTGGATTTACCACACTGAAAAACCGTGTGTTGATGGGCTCTATGCACACGGGGTTGGAAGAAACCAAGGACTGGAATCGGGTGGCGGAGTTCTATGCCGAACGGGCGCGCGGTGATGTTGGGCTGATGGTCACCGGCGGCATTGGCCCCAACCTTGAAGGTTCGGTCCTGCCTGGGGCCTCGATGATGACCACGGACGAGGAGGTCGCCAGCCACGCCATTGTCACCAAACGCGTGCATGAGGCCGGTGGCAAGATCGCCATGCAGATCCTACATGCGGGCCGGTATTCCTACGGTCCCAAATGCGTCGCCCCCAGCCCGGTGAAATCACCAATATCCCCCTTCCCGCCCAATGAGCTGGACGAAGAAGGTATCGAAAAGCAGATCGCAGATATCGTCAATGCTGCCGTGCTTGCCCAGCAAGCGGGCTATGACGGGGTGGAGATCATGGGCTCCGAGGGTTATTTTCTCAACCAGTTTCTGGTTACCCATACCAACAAGCGCACCGACCGCTGGGGCGGATCTTATGAAAACCGCATGCGGCTGCCCATTGAGGTGGTGCGCCGCACCCGCGAGGCGGTTGGGACCAACTTCATTATCATTTATCGCCTGTCGATGATCGACCTGGTGCCCAATGGCTCGACCCATGATGAGGTGGTGCAGCTGGCACAAGAGATAGAAAAGGCTGGTGCCACCATCATCAACACCGGGATTGGCTGGCACGAGGCCCGCATTCCAACTATCGCCACATCCGTTCCCCGCGCGGCCTTTGCCTGGGTCACAAAAAAGCTGATGGGCAAAGTTTCCATCCCGGTGATCACCTCGAACCGGATCAACACGCCAGAGGTGGGCGAAGAGGTACTGGCAACGGGCTGTGCCGATATGGTCTCCATGGCGCGGCCAATGCTGGCGGACGCGTATTTTGTTGCCAAGGCAAAGGCGGGCAAAGGCAATCAGATTGCGCCCTGCATCGGCTGCAATCAGGCCTGTCTCGACCATACCTTTGGCGGCAAGCTCACCTCTTGTCTGGTGAACCCTATGGCCTGCCACGAAACAGAACTGGTGATCGGCAAGGCCGATGTGGCCAAATCCGTGGCGGTGGTGGGCGCAGGCCCCGCAGGCCTGTCCACGGCCCTCGCCGCAGCCGAGCGCGGCCACCGGGTCACCGTCTTTGACAGGGCAGATGAAATTGGCGGCCAGCTCAACATGGCGAAACAAGTCCCTGGCAAGGAAGAATTCTGGGGATTTGTCGATTGGTACTGCACAATGGTGGCCGAGGCAGGCATCACCCTGAAACTGGGCCACAGCGTTGCAGCTGATGATCTGACCGGATTTGATGAGGTGGTCATCGCCACCGGCGTCATCCCACGCGACCCCGGCATTCCGGGACAGGATCGAGCCAATGTCCTGAGCTATATCGACGTGCTGCGCCACAAAAAGCCTGTCGGCAAAACCGTGGCTGTGATTGGTGCCGGTGGCATTGGTTTTGATGTCAGCGAATACCTGCTGCACGAAGGCACCAGCCCAACCAAAGACCTGCCCTTGTGGATGAAGGAATGGGGCGTTACCGACCCAGCAGAACATCGCGCCGGCCTCGCCCCCGAAGGGCCTCAACCCGAGGCCCCGGCCCGCGAAGTCACCCTGTTGCAGCGTAAGAAACAGGCCCATGGCAAGGGGCTTGGCAAGACCACCGGCTGGATCCACCGCGCAACGCTGAAAATGAAGGGGGTGAACTTTGTCGGCGGCGTCAACTATGAACGCATCGACGACGAGGGCCTGCATGTCAGCTTTGGCGAGGCGCGGGAAAACCCCACGGTGATCGCCGCCGAAACCTTTGTGCTCTGTGCCGGGCAGGTGCCTGACCGCAGCCTTGCGGATGCGCTAGAGGCCAAGGGGGTTTCCTGCCATGTCATCGGCGGCGCCGATGTTGCTGCCGAGCTGGATGCCAAACGCGCCATCAATCAGGGCACCCGCCTGGCAGCCACGCTGTAACGCGGACAACAAGCCCCGCAAAATAGGTGGGGGCACCGCATACAGGCGCGGTGCCCCCATTTTGTTTCCAGTGGTGGCAAGATCAGGCGATCCGCCGTTCGGCCTGTTCGCCCCCTGATTCGCCAGTAAACTTCTGCAACAGATCCGCCAGCCGCGAGGCTTCGTTCTGCATCGTCTGACTGGCGTTGCTGGTATCTTGAACCATGGCCGCATTCTCTTGGGTGACCTTGTCCAGCTGGGCAACCCCGACGTTGATTTCGCGCAGTCCCGATGCCTGTTCAGTCGCAGAAGACGCGATGGAAGACACCAAGCCAGAAACGCTGGTCACACTCTCGACAATCTGAGTCAGAGTTTCACTGGTGGCCAGCACCAGGCGTTCGCCTTCGGCAACTTGCGTCGAACTGTTAGTGACCAACCCCTTGATGTCACTGGCAGATTTAGCCGCCAAATGGGCCAGGCTGCGCACTTCAGAGGCAACAACAGCAAAGCCGCGACCAGCCTCACCTGCGCGGGCGGCCTCTACCCCAGCATTCAACGCCAAAAGGCTGGTTTGAAAGGCGATATCGTCAATTACGGTAATGATCTTGCTGATGCTTTCCGACGATTCAGCGATAGAGCTCATGGCCTGCATTGCCTGTTGCATCACCTCGCCGCCCTGTTCGGCACGTCTGCGTCCTTCGGCGGCCTGCTGATCTGCCGCCTGGGCCTGTTCTGCAGCGGATTGGACGCTGGCTGACAGTTGTTCAAGTGCAGCGGCGGATTCTTCCAGGGTCGCGGCCTGGGTTTCTGCCCGGTGTGACATCTCATCCGACATGGTCGACAGGCCACGTGCGTTTTCGTCTACCGCACTGGAGCTGGTGCGCAGATCATCAACCAACCCCCCAATGGCGCTGGCCAAATCATTGAAATCAATGCAAAGCATCTCATAGCTCTCGCCCAAATCACTCCAGTCCCCTGCAGTGATACGCTGCTGCATATCGCCAGATTTCAGGTGCGCCATAGCACTGCTGAGGGTCTGAAACAGCTCTACCCGACGCTTGTTTTCCTCCTGATTGCGCACCTCGATGGTCTGTGCCTCGCCCAGCCTGTCGCGCAGCGCGGCAAGATTGCGGGCAATTGCGCCCAACTCATCGCGCCGATGGGTATCTTCGATCTCGCTGCTATAGTCTTCCTCAGCCAGTCGGCTGACCGCATTTGTGGCCTCAACCACCGGACGGCTGAGCAACTGACCAAAAACCAGCGCCATGACCAGAGAGCCAATCATCGCCGCCAGACTGGTCCCCAATTGGATCGCCTCGCTGCGCGCGATCGAAGCCGTGATCTGATCCTCGACCAGCTGCTTGCGTTGCCCCATCGTATCTTGCAGCACATCAACCCCATCACGCAACGACGAGATCGCAGGAATAATCTCACTATATGCAATATCCCGGCGGGCCTCTGGTTCGGCCTGTTCCAGCCGTGCGGTTGTCACTGCAAACTCATCCAGAATGGGCTGCAGCGCCATCACAGCGTCAAAGATATCTGGCTGCCTTGCACTCTCGATAGAGACTGAGACGAAACGACCTTCGGCGGCGGCGACTTCCGCAATCACCTCGTCGATGTTGCCACGCAACCCGGCAAGCCCCTTGGCATCACCTCCGGTATACCCCAGCAGATCCGCCAACCCCTGTTCGATGTCTTCTTTCATATCATCGAGGCTCTTGAGTTGCGCCACCACCAGACGGGACTGATAGATGCTATCGGTCAAACGATTGCTAACCAGCCAGGATGTTGCTGCAATTGCAGAAAGCATTGCCACAAAGATGCCCCCCAAAATAAAGATCTGTGTCCGCAAAGAGAAACGATGCATTGTAGCTTACCCTCAAGAATTGATGCCGAGAACATGGTGTCCAGTTGGGTATTACTGTGCCGGGGACAGGTATATATTCTGTTATCTTTTCCTATTTTGCGGGCGCAGCAGGACAAATCTTCCTACCTTTTCGTTCACATTTTAATCTACGCAGTCCCCGTATCACGCACAACACGCAGTCTGATTATGTCTTGGCGCACAGCTAAGCTGTTGTGCAGGCTATATATTGCCGAGGCCCTCAGCCAGACACCACCGTTTCCACAATGCAAACGATCCGGCAAAAACCCTGCAATTATCCCACCTCTGCCGCGTTCTTGCCAGAATTCAGCGCCAAACCAAGGTTCAGTAAACGTACAACAAGGACCCTGCAAATGGATCGACTGACCGAAATGGAGGCCTTTGCCAATGTCGTGGACCAAGGCGGGTTCACGGATGCGGCAAAGAAGATGGGAATTTCCAAATCCGCCGTTTCCAAACATGTCTCCAGCCTGGAAACCCGGTTGGGCGCACGACTGCTGAACCGCACCACGCGCCGGGTATCGCCGACTGAAATTGGTCTCGCCTATTATGATCGCGCCCGCCGGGTGCTGAATGATGCCGGAGAGGCCGACGCCCTGGTTTCTTCCATGCAATCCGCCCCCTCTGGTTTGCTGCGCATTTCAGTGGCCACCGATTTTGGCGTCAATCACCTGTCGCCAGTTCTGTCTGAATTTCTGCGTGATTTTCCCGATATCACCGTCAACATGGTTCTCAACAACCGCTATGTCGAGCTGATCTCGGAAGGGTTCGACATGGCCCTGCGGATTGGCGAGCTGGAAGACAGTTCCCTGAAGGCGCGCAAGCTGACCGAAACCAACAAGCGCATGATCGCATCGCCCAGCTATCTTGAGAGCTTTGGCCGCCCACAAAAGATTGACGATCTAAACAGCCACAAGCTCTTGCATTATTCCAACCAGTCCAGCGGCAATGTCTGGAAGATCACCGCGCCGTCCGGCGAAAAACGCCAGGTGCGCACCACCGGCTGGCTATCGGTGAATGACGGTCAATCCCTGCTGAACGCGGCAATTTCCGGTTTGGGCATCGCCTATCTTCCCAGCTATCTCTACTCTGAAGCCATGGCAGAAGGATTGGTCGAAGACGTCATGCCCAACCTGCCAATGGAAACCCAGGGCATCTATGCGGTTTATCCACCCGGAAAGTTTACCCAGCCCAAAGTGCGCGCCTTCATTGATTTTCTGGCACATGCCTTTGCCGACAAGGACGCCATGAACTGGTCCCATTCGACCTAAGCCCCGGATGGCGAGATAACTTGCCGACATCAGAACCAAATTGCTGGGCGGGATCTGACGTTTCCCTTGGCACCCCCCCAGCATGCAACAGCCCCTGCCCAGGCGGGGGCTGTTGCTTGTTCAGCCCGTCGCTGTCAGCAAGGGCAATCGGGCCGGGCCTACCTAGACAGCAGCACCACTTCGACCCGGCGGTTTATCTCGCGCCCCTCAACCGTAAGGTTGCTGGCCAGAGGCGCCATATAGCCGGCACCTGCGACCTCGATGCGATCTGCCTCTATTCCGTATTCCTGCACCAGAGCTTCTTTCACCGATGCCGCACGGCGCTGCGATAGCGCGACATTATCCGCCAACCCGCCAACCGTATCGGTATGGCCGACAATCAGAATTTTGGCCTCTGGCTGGCCCGTCAAGAATGCCACCAACCGCTCCAGGCTGGGGCCTGCGCCCTGCCCCAAGGTAATCGCCCCGGTATTAAAGGCCATCCCCTTCAGCACCGCATGACCCTCTTGCAACAATTGTTGCCGCAGCTGCAGTGGCACCTTGGGCGCGGGTCGTTCAGCGCCTGCAACCGTCAGCGGTGGTTCTGTTGGCGGGCCAAGTTCGATCAGTTGAATATAGCTGGCCTCACCACTGTGCGACACCAAAAGAGACGCCAGCCGCGGTTCGGGGCTGTCCGGGATCTGCGCCGCCAAAAAGTGATAATCCGACAGGCTGACCACCATATCGGGGGCAGGCATCACCTCGATGCCAAAGCGGAAATCAAAACCGCCGCACTGGCGCGCGGCGCATTGGAACAGGATCTCGTAGCCCTGCGCCACCAACTGGCTGCGCAAAAGATCCAGCACCTGCAGCACCGTGGCTTCGCCCTCCAGCTGCCAACTGCGCCGCAGAATTCGTCCTTCGGCCAGGCGCTGCGGGATGCCCTGTTCGGAATAGGGGCCAATCGGCAGGGCATAGCTGCCCAATGCCGTTTCCCGCCGCGATCTGAGGCTGGCACCCGCAGGCAGTTGCAAATCCATCTCTGCCACTGCCGCGTCCCCCTGTGCCAGCACCGGGGATGCCGCCAGCCAAAGCCCTGCGCCCAGCACACCAGCTAGGGCAAGGGCCGCGAGGTCGACAGGGCGTCGCTTTGACGGGCCGGAGCTTGCTTGGCCCGGTGCCATCTGGCCAGGCGTGATCTGGCCATATGTCATCTAGACTGGGCGTGATAGGCGTCGTTCGGCGCCATCCCCGTGGCCGAGGCAACCCGGTTGGACATATTATAAAAGCCGGTCACATTGGCAATGTCCCAGATATCACGATCCGTGAAACCAACCTGGCGCAGGGCGGCGCGGTCGCTTTCTTCGATCTCGGCGCTCGCCTTGGTCACCTTGACGGCAAAATCCAGCATCGCCCGCTGCCGGGCTTCCAGCGGGGCCACCCGGTAATTCATCACCAGCATTTCCCCCAGCTTGGGGTCGCCAGACAGTTGGCGCACCGCCGCACCATGAGCTGCGAGACAATAAAAACAGCTATTTACTGCCGAAACCACCACAGCGATCATCTCGCGCTCCAGCTTGCTCAATGCACTGTCACCCAGCATCAGCTCGTTATAGAGCGCACTGAATGTATTCAGTTTGTTTTCATCAAAAGAATGGGCGCGCAGCACATTGGGCACCATGCCTAGCTTATCCTGGCAGACATTGAAATATTTCTGCATGCCAGCAGGCAGCGGATCCAGCGGTGGCAGATCCAGCGCGGTGGGGGCGGTTTCCTCAGTCATGGTCAATTACTCTCCTGTTGGCAAATGGCGATAGTGATACTGTCCGCAGCAGGTCATGCCGAGGGATGCGTAGAGCTTGTTTGCGCCGGTATTGGCCTTGGTGCAGAGCACCGCCATTTCATGCGCGCCAACCTCGGCAGCCCAGAACCCGGCCTGACGCATCATCCAGACCCCCATGCCACGGCGGCGCTGGTGGGGCAGGATTTCCAGCGCATGCACCATGGCCACACCATCATGCACCGCAACAAACCCGGCGCCGGCCGGCTTGTCATCATAGCGTCCCAGCAAGGCAGCCTTGGGGCCGGACACCCGCTCCATCACCGCCTGCCGTTCCATGCCGATCCCGCCGGCGATCCAGATCTCGCGCTGGATTTCCAACGGCGACCAGAGCGCAAAGGTGGTGACGCGGGGAATTTCAACCTGCGTCAATAGGGAAACGGGGCAGGTCCAGAGGTTGACCGGATCCTTGATCGCATAACCGCGAGCCGCCAGTTGCGCGTCCAGCTCTGCCTGGCCATCGCCGATCATGAAAAGACAGCTTTGCCCCATGGCGCGCATCGCCTGTTCTGCCACTGTGATCTCGGCCTCGGTGGCCGTACCCTCGACGCTGGCGGCCGAAACCCGGCTGCCGGCACCCTGCCCTTCGCGCAGCGTAACCGGACCCAGGCGGCGTTTGCTCGCAGGTGGCCAGGTGGCCTCGACCACCTCGTAGTATTTGGGATCTGTCAGGGTATCTGTGGCAACATCAGCCGATCCATCGGTCATAGCCCCATCTCCTGTGCCAGTTCGCTCATGGCGGCATCAACCGCCGCGCCTTCCTGGCCCCGGATCACCACATTGGCACCATAGGCCCCGTTGTGCTGAAACGGATAGCACCCAATCGACACGTCGCTGTGGCGCGCCGCCAAATCCGACAGGAAGGCCGCGATATCGCCCTCTCCGCGCATCAGGCGCAGGCTTTGGGACAAGAGCGGTGCGCCGCCGCTCAGCCCTGGCAGCACGCTGGCCACCATGGCCTGAAACACCATTGGCACCCCAGCCATCACATGCACATTGCCCAGGCTGAACCCCGGCGCCGAAGATACCGGATTGTCAATAAGAAGCGCCCCGTCAGGGATCCGCGCCATGCGCAGGCGGGCGGCGTTCAACTCCTGACCAGAGTTGGCATAATGGGCCGCAAGGATCGCGCGGGCATCCTCGCGCACATCCAGATGCGCTTCAAAGGCCTGGGCGATACAGTCAGCAGTAATATCATCATGGGTGGGTCCAATGCCGCCGCTGGTGAACACGTGATCGTATCCAGCGCTAAGCGCCTGCACTGCCGCAACAATTGCCGATGCCTCGTCGCTGACCACACGCACTTCCTTGAGGTCGATGCCCTGTTTGGTCAGTTCGGTGGCGAGAAAATGCGTATTGGTATCGCGGGTGCGCCCGGACAGGATTTCATCTCCGATGACCAGCATCGCTGCACTGGGGTTGGGCATTCGTTCGCTCCATGTTGCGGCTCTGAGTCTGGCCTGTTCTGCAGGATAGCTCCTCCTGCCTTGAGGGCAAGACGCCATCCTGTCCCATCCGACAATTGCGCCCAATTGCCCGCAAGAGTCGGGTGCAGATCTGCCCGGCCTATTGACGGGATTCCTGTGATAGATTGACATCCCCGCCGCCTGCGTTACCCAAAGGCGCATGGACTTTACCACACCCCTGATCCGCGCCACCCTGCTGCGCCGCTACAAACGCTTTCTTGCCGATTGCCGCCTGGCGGATGGTCGCGAAATCACCGCCCACTGCGCCAACCCCGGCTCTATGATGGGGCTGGCCGAACCGGGCATGGTGGTTTGGCTGGAACCCAATGATGATCCAAAGAAAAAGCTGAAATACGGCTGGCGGTTGGTGCAGCATGATGATGGGAATTTTACCGGCGTTGATACCTCGGTGCCTAATCGTGCCCTGAAGGCCGCCCTGATGGCAGGCAAAATCCCCGCGTTAGCCGCCTATAAGACGGTGCGCCCCGAAGTGAAATATGGCGACAACAGCCGGATTGATTTCCTGCTGTCCCAGCCCGGCCTGCCCGATTGCTATGTCGAGGTCAAAAGCGTCACCCTGTCGCGCCAGCCGGGGCTGGCAGAATTTCCCGACAGCGTCACGGCACGAGGCACCAAACATCTGAACGAGCTGGCAAACATGGCCAACCAAGGCTATCGCGCCGTGATATTCTATCTGGTACAGCGCACCGATTGCAGCCGTTTCGCCCTGGCGTCCGATATCGACCCAACCTATGCGGCAGCCTTCAAGCGGGCCCAGGCGGCAGGGGTGGAACGGCTGATCTACACCACCGAGATTTCCCCGCAGGCCATCACCATCGGCAAGCCGCTGCCCGGCGTCTGACCAAACCGCCCGCGATCTGGCCCCTTGGCTTTTGCTGAGGCTTCTTTCAAACTGGCTTCAGGATTTGGTCGCAGATCTCGGTTTTGCCGCGCGCCCTCTGGTTCTTTTCACCAAATCCGCTTACATAGCCCTGCAAAACACGAGCCTACGGAGCCCAGCTTGATGAGATCAAAAGACGGCCGCACCACCAAAGACGGCATTCGCATTTACCAAGAGGCCGATTTTGCCGGCATGCATGTGGCAGGAAAGCTGGCCGCGCAGATCCTTGATGACATCGCCGTGTATGTTGTGCCCGGTCAGACCACCGGGGAAATCGACCGCATCATCACCAATATGGTAGAAGAGGCCGGCGCCAAATCGGCCACCATCGGTTACAAGGGCTATCAGCACGCCAGCTGCATCTCGGTAAACCACGTGGTCTGCCACGGCATCCCAAGCGACAAAAAGCTGAAAGACGGAGATATCCTCAACATTGATGTCACGGTAATTGTCGATGGCTGGTTTGGCGATACCTCGCGGATGTTTGTGGCAGGCAAGCTGTCGCGCAAGGCCGAGCGCCTGATCCAGGTCACCCATGACAGCCTGATGAAGGGGATCGAGGCGGTTAAACCCGGCAACACCTTTGGCGATATTGGCCATGCCATCCAGTCCTACGCCGAAAGCCAGCGCATGAGCGTGGTACGCGATTTCTGCGGTCATGGCCTGGGACAGGTCTTTCATGCGCCGCCCAACGTCCTGCACTATGGCCGCCCCGGCACTGGCCCGAAACTGGAAGAGGGCATGTTCTTCACCATCGAACCCATGATCAATCTGGGCCGCCCGGAAACCAAGATCCTGGCCGATGAATGGACAGCCGTCACCCGCGACAAATCGCTGACCGCCCAGTTTGAACATTCCATCGGCGTGACCGCAGATGGCTATGACATCTTCACCCTGTCGCCCGGCGGCAAGTTTCACCCGACCTACGGCTGACACACCACTCGGTGCGACCCATAGCAAAGCCCCGACCGTTGTGGTTGGGGCTTTGCTGTTTGCGGGTACCGCCGGATCACAGGCCGATCAGCGTGGGAACCTGTGCCATTTCGGTAAAGATCTCGCCCCCCAGCGCTGCAAGGGCTTGGCCGTCACCGTCTGGAGCAAAGCCCAGACAGCGCATCCCGGCGCGCGCTGCCGCCAAGACACCGGTGGCGCTATCCTCAACCACCAGGCAGTCTCGTGCCTGGACACCAAAATGGCTGGCCGCCGCCAAAAACAGCCCCGGATCGGGCTTGGACACGCCCAAGGAATGCGCCGAGAACATCGCGCCGGGATGAAACCGTTCCCACAGCCCGTTCTGCCCCAGGGTAATGCGCATCTTGTCCTCGCTGCCATTGGACGCCACGCAGATCAGGATGCGCCGCTCCTCCAGCCGGGCCAGCAGATCCGTCACACCCGGCATCAGCACCACACCTGTTTCCAAGGCCGCATAGGTTTCGCGATATATTTCATCCACCCAGTCCGCGTGCAAATCAGCCCCCAAGGCGATGGCCTGCTGCATCACCCCCAGCATGGTGCCACCGACAAACAATTCCAACGATCGCTCTAGCGTCAGATGCAGCCCGTGCCGTGCAAGATTGTCGATCAATGCCTGGTTAGAGACCCGCTCGCTATCGACCAAGACGCCGTCGCAATCAAAGATAATCAGTTTTGGCGTTGGAAATGTCACTGGCATGGCGCGGTATCCTGTTGCAAAGCCCCCGCACCCTGCCCAGATCAAAGCAAGGATGCAAATCCCGCCCGGGCACAATCCTGCCGCCCCTGTTTCATTCTGAAACAGCACGCAACATCAAGGTGATATGGCTGTCGCCATATTTGCGGACATCACGCAGCACATAACCGTCTGGTGCAGGCATCGGCGCGTTCTCTTCCCAGATAATCAGGGCGTCCCCAGCAATCCAGCCCCCGGCCTCAGCGGCCGCGAGGGCTTTTTCCCCCAGAGCCTTGCCATAGGGAGGATCCAGAAACACCACATCAAAGGGCGCCTCACTGTTTGCCCCCAGCTTCAGCGCATTGCGGCTGATCAAGGTGCAGTGATCAGCGGCGCGGCACAGGTCGATGTTTTTGCGGATCAGCCCCTGTGACACACGGCCATCGTCAACGAAGGTGACATTTTCCGCACCACGCGACAGGGCCTCTAGCCCCAGCGCGCCGGTGCCGGCAAAGAGATCCAGCACCCGCATACCCGCGAAATCGACCTGATGCGCCAGCACGTTGAACAGGCTTTCGCGCACCCGGTCGGTTGTGGGGCGCAGATGCGCGCCCGCATCCCCCTTGCCCAGCGCAGTCAGGGCGCGCCCGCGGAAATTACCTGCGATGATCCTCATGCTTTCAGTAGCGGTTTCAAGTCTGCCGCAGGATCAGCCACCACCGCTTTGTCAGCGGTTTTTCCCATGTCTATCAACCGTTTGCCAACCATATAGGCGCGTGGATCATTCATCGCATCCACCGCAACCAACTGATCGCCCCGGTAATACCAGAATGAGGTTGTGTGCCCCTCACCAGCCCGCGTCACCACAGAATCATAGCCAGTGTTCAACCCGGCAATCTGCAGTTTGACGTCATATTGATCAGACCAGAACCAGGGCGTCGCAACATAGTCTTTGACAGCACCCATCATGTTTTGCGCCACCACTTCGGCCTGATCAATGGCATTGGGCACACTTTCCAACCGGATGCGCCCCCCCTTATAGGGGAAAGAGGCGCAATCGCCCGCCGACCAGATCGCCGGATCAGAGGTCCGCCCCTGCGCATCGGTCTTGATGCCGTTCTCCAGCGTCAGCCCGGCCATCTCGGCCAGTTGTGTCCCCGGCGTAATGCCTGCACCAACAACGACAAAATCAACATCCAGCACAGAACCGTTGCTCAGCTCCGCCCGGCTGACCTTGCCCGCCGCCCCGTGCAACCGCTGCAGCCCGACACCTTCCAGAATATCGACGCCGTGGTCCCCATGCAGGGCGCGAAAATAGTCGGATGTTTCCGGCGCGGCGACTCGTTGCAGGATCCGCTCGGCCATCTCTACCAGAGTGACCTTAACGCCGCGTTTGGCGCAGACCGCCGCCGCCTCTAGCCCGATATAGCCACCACCGACGATCAGCGCCCGCTTACCGGCAACCACATGCGGCGCCATTGCATCCACATCCGCCAAGCTGCGCACCACAAAGACACCGCTAAGGTCGCCGCCAATCGCGGCAGGCAGATGCCGTGGGTCGGAGCCCGTGGTCAGGGCCAGCTGATCATAGGCAATCACCTCATCCCCGATGGAAACGGTTTTGGCAGCAGGATCAATTGCCGTCACCCGACACCCCAGGCGCAGTGTGATGTTGTGATCGGTATAAAAACTCTCAGGGCGCAGAAACAGCCGCTCTAGCGCCAGATCGCCCAGCAGATAGGCCTTGGACAGGGGTGGCCGCTGATAAGGCAGGGCAGTTTCGGCACCAATCAGCGTGATATCACCGTCAAACCCATCCTTGCGCAGCTTTGCCACCAGGGATGATCCGGCCTGCCCGGCTCCGATTACAACGATATGGCTCATTTCACCCTTTGCCTTTCGCGCATATTCTGGTCTCTTGTCGCGGTGACCCTACAGGGGCCAAGAACCAAAACGCAATCGCCACGACAGAGGAAAGCCGCAATGATTTCTGCTGGAGAGAAACTGCCCGACGCCACGCTGACCCAGATGGGCGCCGAAGGCCCGGAACAAGTAAAGATCACCGACAAGGTCAAGGGACGGAAAGTTGCAATCTTTGCGGTGCCTGGAGCCTTTACCCCCACCTGCCATTCAGCCCATGTGCCCAGCTTTATCCGCACCAAGGATCAGTTCACGGCCAAGGGTGTCGACGAGATCATCTGCATCTCGGCCAATGATCCCTTTGTGATGCAAGCCTGGGGCGAAGCCACCGGCGCCACCGCTGCAGGGATTACCATGCTGGCAGATGCCGAAAGCAGCTTCACCGATGCCATCGGCATGCGGTTTTATGCGCCCCCTGCCGGGTTGATCGGCCGCTCGCTGCGCTATGCCATGCTGGTCGAAGACGGCGTGGTCAGCCTGCTGAACATGGAAGAAAACCCTGGCCAGTGCGAACTCTCGGCTGGTGAAGGCCTGCTGGCCGCAATGGGCTAAAACCCGCTTCTTGGCTGCGCAAGGAATACCTCCCCTGCGCAGCCCATGGCACCGGGGGCGGCCCCTCAGGCCAGGCTTTCCAACTTGCGCGCCAGTTTGGCATCCTGTGCCGAGATACCGCCGACATCATGGGTGGTCAGCACCACCACCACCCGATTGTAGATGTTGCTCCACTCTGGGTGATGGTTCCATTTTTCGGCCCAAAGGGCCGCACGGGTCATCCAGCCAAAGGCCTCGACAAAACTGCCAAATTCAAAGGTCTTGGTGATGGCATCGCGGCCCTCGACCATCTCCCATCCGCTTTGAAACAATGGGTCCAGCAAAGGCCCTCGGGTGGCGTCTGATAGTTTCTCGTTCATTCCTGTTCCTCCACATTGGCGCGCCGAAACGGGCCATAGCTGGTCAGTACCTCGATTTCTTCAGCAATGGCATCGCGTTCCGCATCGAGATAGCGACTGACGGCTTCGGCAAAACCGGGATCCCCCAGCCAGTGTAGGCTATGGGTTTCAACCGGCAGATAGCCGCGCGCCAGTTTGTGGTCCCCCTGCGCCCCAGCTTCGACCCGCTGCAACCGCTGCGCGATGGCAAACTCGATCGCTTGATAGTAACACATTTCAAAATGCAGGCAGGGGTGATGTTCCAAACAGCCCCAGTATCGGCCAAAAAGCGCATCGCGACCGATAAAATTTAGCGCCCCGGCAACAAACGCGCCCTCCCGCTCGGCCAGGATCAGATGCATGTCATCCACCATGGTGTCCTGCAGGATCGAAAAGAAATCCCGGGTCAGATAGGGCGCACCCCATTTTCGGCTGCCGGTGTCTTGATAAAACGCCCAGAAGGCATCCCAGTGTTCAGGCCGGATCTGATCGCCAGTATAGCTGCAGATGGAGCCACCAAAGCCCTGCGCCTGGGCCCGTTCCTTGCGGATCATCTTGCGTTTGCGCGATGACAGCGCCGCCAGAAACCCGTCAAAATCGGGGTAGCCGTCATTGACCCAGTGAAACTGCTGGCTGGTGCGCCGCAGCAGCCCCATTTGCGCGCCCGCCTCGGCCTCTGCTTCGGTGCAGAAGGTCAAATGCAACGAGGACAACTGATTGTCGCGCGCCAGTTGCACCGCCCCCCGCACCAGCGCCGATTGGCCAATCCGCTCAAAACCGGGGCGCACCAGCAGTCGCCGCCCGGTGGCGGGGGTAAAGGGCACCGCAATCTGCAGCTTGGGGTAGTATCGCCCACCGGCCTGCTCGTAGGCATGGGCCCAGTTGTGATCAAAGATATATTCGCCCTGGCTGTGGGATTTGGCATAAAGCGGCGCGCAGGCGATCAGTTGGCCATCAATATAGGCGGTCAGATATTGTGGCTGCCAGCCTGTACCTGCCCCGACAGAGCCGCTTTTCTCTAGCGCGGCAAGAAACCGATAGGTGGTAAAGGGATCAACAGCACGCTGCCCGCCCGCGCTTTCGGGGCAAGCGCAGGCATCCCATGCCTCTGGTGCGATCTGCGACAACGAGGCAAGTACGTGAATTTCAACCGGTTCTTGATCCATCTGCTCTCCCTGCCCTGCTCTTATTTGGTCAGTGTCTGGGGCGGATCAACCCGACAGCGGCGAAAGATATTGCTCGAAGGTGACATTATCGACCCATTTGCGTGCCTCGGCCTCTGCCTCGAGCGATTTCAGCGTCCAGGCCAGAACCGGAATTCCGGCGGCGCGCAGCGCCTGCACCCGTTCGCGTGACAGATCGCCGATCTCATGGCTGATGAAACAGGCCTGGCTGCTGTCAAAGTCGGGGATCTCGCGCAGGCGATTGCAGACGTCCAAAGCCAGGCCCTCCCAGTCTTTGGGGTCATAGGCGCTGGTCACCAGACCACGGGGGATGTCGGGCGCATATTTGGCCAGCGCCGCAACGGCATGCGGATTAAAGGACATCACTGCCACTGGCCCGGCATAACCGGCCAGGGCGCGGGCCGTGGCCGCTTCCAACGCACCGGTGTTTGCACCAAGCTGGCCATCCTGATCCTTGATCTCGATCAGCAAGGGCACCTGCCCTGCAACCAGGTCCAGCACCTCTTGCAGGGTGGGAATGGTTTCGCCATTGCCGCCGCTCAGAGGGATCGCCTCCAGCTCAGCCTGGCTGTGGTCGCGCACCCGGCCCTGGGCCGGTGTCACCCGATCCAGCAGGTCATCGTGAAATACCATCGGGCAGCCATCACTGGCGGCCTGCAGATCAATTTCAATGGCATAGCCCGCCGCCATCGCAGCCCGAATGGCCGCGCGGCTGTTTTCCGGACGGCCATGCCGCAGATCGTGCAGCGCCCGATGCGCGACAGGCAAGGTCAGGAACGCGGCAGGCAGCTCTGGCCTCATTTGATCTGGAACACCGCATCAATTTCAACAGCGACACCCATCGGCAACGATGGCGCACTCACCGCTGCACGCGCATGGCGCCCGGCATCACCAAGCGCTGCCACAAGAAAATCAGAGGCCCCGTTCACCACCTGCGGCTGCTGGGTGAAATCGGCAGTGGAATTGACAAAAGCCCCCAGTTTCACAACCTGCACCAGACGGTCGAGATCACCACCACAGGCGGCTTTCAACTGCGCCAGAAGGGAAATGGCACAGCGCTTGGCCGCCACCTGCCCCGCTGCCACATCCATGTCAGCGCCCAGGGTGCCGGTGATCAGCCCGTTTTCGTCAGACGAAATCTGACCCGAGACATAGACCATGTCGCCAGCAACGACATAGGGCACGTAATTGGCCGCCGGAGCCGGAGCCTCTGGCAGGGTAACGCCCAGATCTTTCAGTTTCGCTTCGATGCTCATTGCCACGCTCCTTCAACGCCCATGTTTCGCGGCGACGCTAGCGCCCTTGGGCGCCGCCGAAAAGAGCAAAAACGCAACAAGCCGCCTTGCGCTTGACTTCAGTCTTCGCGGAAGGCTTTGACAAAATAGTCGGCCAGCGGCTTCACCAGATAGGCCATCGGTGATCGATCCTGGGTGCGAATGTAGCTTTCAACCGGCATGCCTGGGATCAGTACGGCACCGGCTGGCAGGCGATGTACCTCACCGGGGTTCAGTTCAATCTCGGCCCGATAATAGGACACCCGCGTGCCTTCGTCCTCAAAAGAATCCGCCGAAACCTGCGTCACCGTGCCAAACAGATCCGGCGTATTGCGCTGGTCCAGAGCCGAAAACCGCAGGGTTACATCCTGGCCAACATAGATCTGGTCGATATCGGTGGGTGCCACCTGCGCAGCAATCACCAGTGGCCGGTCCTGCGGTACCAGAAAGAGCACCGGATCCGCCGCCCGAAGAACCGAGCGCGGCGTATGCACCTGCATATCATAGATAATCCCCGAGACCGGCGCGGTGATATCCAGCCGGTTCAGTCGTTCCAGCAGGGTCTGGCGGTTCTCGGCCAGTTCCAGTTCTTGATAGCGCAGGTCGCGCAGCTGGGTAATGGCCTCTTCGCGCCGGGCAGAGCCCAGTTTCAGGATCTCAATCTCGGTTTCGGTGATGCGCCCCAAGGCCTGGGCTTCGGTGGCGATAAGTTCCCCCAAACGACCGCTCAGGTCCGCTTGGGTGCGGCGCAGGTTCAGCACTGTTCCCGCCTGGGCCAATCCACGTTCCAGCAGGGTCACCTGATTTTTCAGTTCTTCGGCGATCAGCTCTAGCTGCAACTCCATCGAGTCCTGCTGCGCCTTGACCCCGGTGATCTGATCCCGCGTCTGCGCACTGCGCTTGTCCAGCTGTTCGATCTCACGCGCAATGGATTCGCCGCGCGCCACAAACAGGCGGCGCTGGCCCTCGACCAGATCCGCCACCTCCGGGCGCGCCTGCGCCAGCGCCAGCAGTTCTGCGGCAAAGCTGATCTCGGCAGCGCCGTCGCGCTCGGCTTCCAGGCGCCCGCGGCGCGCCATCATCTCAAACAGCTGACCCTCGGTGATGGCCAATTGCGAGCGCAGCTCTTTGGCGTCCAGCCGCAAGAGCATCTCGCCGCGCGCAACACTATCGCCTTCCTCCACCAGGATTTCGGCAACGATACCGCCATCCAGATGCTGCACCACCTGGCGGTTTTGATCGACTTCGATCCGCCCCGAGGCAACAACCGCCCCGGCAATCGAGGACATCACCGCCCAGGAGCCAAAGCCGCCCAGCAGGATCAGAAGCGCCCAGACTCCCAGCCAAAGCGGGCGGCGGGCCGACCATTCGGCATCGGTTTGTGCGGCGTCATGGCTCATCGTACCCCTCCCGCACCAGAGGCCTTGCGGATGGTTTGGTGGTTCGCCACCATATCCTGCAGAACCTTGTCTTTCGGACCAAAGGCAGCCTGGCTGCCCTTGTCGATCACAAGCAGCATGTCACATTCCTGGATCGCCGCCGGACGATGCGCCATGATAAGCACCGACTGCCCCGCCGCCTTCAGCGATTTGATCGCTTGGTTCAGCGCAATGGAACCTTCATTGTCGAGATTGGAATTTGGTTCATCCAGGATCACAATCACCGGCGCATCATAAAGCGCGCGCGCCAATGCCACCCGCTGCATCTGCCCGCCAGACAGCCGCCCCCCCCCGGCCGAGACCCGGGTATCATAGCCTTCGGGCAAGTTGACGATCATATCATGGGCGGCGGCCTTCTTGGCCGCGGCGACCACCTTTTCAGCATCTGGCGCATCGGCAAGGCGGGCAATGTTCTGGGCAATGGTGCCCTCAAACAGCTGCACCCGTTGCGGCAAATAGCCAAAATGACGCCCCAGAACATCCGGCTCATATTGATCCAGCGCCGCGCCATCCAGCCGGATGGTCCCCGCTGCCGGACGCCAGGTCCCGGTCAGCGCCTTGGCCAATGTGGATTTACCACAACCAGACGGCCCGATGACGCCAACCGCCTGGCCCGGCTGCACTTGAAAGCTGATATTGCGCAGCTGGGCGCGACTGTCACCAGGGGGCACCACCGCCAAGGCCTTCACCTCTAGATGCGCGCGGGGCCGGGGCAGTTCGGTTCGCGCCGCCTCTACCGGGACTTTGGTCAGCAGCTCGGCCAGCGCATGCCAGCCCTTGATCGCCCGTTGAACCATGGCCCATTGACCAAGTCCCAACTCTATAGGGGCCAGCGCCCGCCCCATCAGGACAGAGCCGGCAATCATCGCCCCGGGCGAGACCTCGCCCTGCAGCGCCAGATAGGCACCGAGCCCCAGCATCGCCGACTGCAGGAACAGGCGCAGCGTTTTGGTCAGGGTGGTAAATCCCCCGCCGGTATCATTGGCCACCAAGGAATCCTTCAGCGCCTCTCTACGGATCTTTTGCCAGCGCTGAAATGCCGCCCCGCGCATCCCCATGGATTGGATCATCTCTGCTGCACTGCGGATTTCCTCGGAGGACAGGTTAGCCCGGTGCGACGACAGCGCCGCCTGTTGCAGCGGCGCCCGGCTGAACAACTGGTTGAGCAAGGCAACCGCGACCAGAACCGCCCCGCCGCCCAGGGCCAACATCCCAAGCCATGGGTGGAACAGGGCAATGCCCGCCAAAAAGAATGGCGTCCAGGGCAGATCAAAGGCGGCCCCCAAAACCGGCGAGGACATGAAACGCTGGACCGCCTCTAGATCGGCGGTCCCCGTCTGGGCAACCGGATCCTGCGCCACCGCCGAGCGGCGCACCATGGCATCAAAGACACGCCGATCCAGTTGCGCCTGAAACCGCGCACCGATTCGCGCCAACACCCGACCACGGACGTAGTCCAGCAGGCCCATCATTCCGTAGAGAAACAAAACCAACAGCGACAGCGCCACCAAGGTTGCCTCTGAGCCACTACCCAGGACCCGGTCATAAACCTGCATCATATAGAGCGGACCGGTAAGCATCAGCAGATTCACAAAAAAGCTGAAAACCCCAACGGCCCAATACAGGCTGCGACTGCGGCGACGGCAAGAGATGAGCTCGTCATAACCCGGCTGGAAAACTTTATTTGCCATCTTGCCTGTGCACTACCTGTTCAATTGCCCTGCGACGCATTAGACCACTGGGCACCGACATTTACCCCGAAACCTGTTCCGTATCTGCCACAAACGTACAAACAAATTGCTGTCGAATTGGGAACCCGGGAATTATTCTCTAAATAGACGGCTCGTACATTTATCAACTACGCTCCAAGTGGATCTCTACTCGAATGCGAATTTTAGTCAAAACGCGCTATGTCTTTGCTCTTATTGCATTGGTCTTGTCAACGGCAGGTTGCGCCACCCAAAGCCCTGAAGCAAAAGCGTCGGGAGAAATCTTTGACCCCTATGAGCGCACCAACAGGTCAGTCCACAGCCTGAACCTTGCGATTGACCGCTTTGCCTTCCGCCCCGCCTCTAAGGGCTATGTTGCCATCGTGCCACCGCCGATGGTCAACAGCTTTTCCTATTTCGCTGAAAACCTGTCTATGCCGGGGCAGGCGGTCAATGCCCTGCTGCAGGGCAACCCGAAGATGGCCGGTCAGGCCCTAGCGCGCTTTGCCATGAACACCACGATTGGCTTCCTTGGTCTTGCCAACCCCGCCTCTGATTTTGGCATGCCAGAGGTCGATACAGATTTTGGCGAGACACTGGCGGTTTGGGGCGTGGGTGAAGGTGCCTATGTCGAGCTGCCTATGTACGGCCCCTCGACCGCGCGGGATGCAACCGGCATTCTGGTCGATTTTTTCACCAATCCCATGGGCTATGCTCGGAACAATCCCGCCGATAACATCTCGATCTATGCAGAGATAGTGCGTCGCATGGGCGACCGTGGCACATATTCAGATACTGTGGATTCGATTCTTTACGAAAGCGCTGACAGCTATGCCCAGGCGCGTCTGCTGTACCTACAGAACCGCCGCTTCCAGCTGGGCGAAACCGCAGAGATCAGTGAGATCGACCCCTTTGAACTAGATACCGAAGGATTTTAAATGATGCACCGCCGTAGTTTTCTGACCGGCCTGACGGCCAGTGCCGCCCTTGTTCCAGCCGCCCCGCTCTGGGCGCTGAATGAAGCCGGCGCCAGCAATCTGATCAACAGCCTGGTCACCGACATCAACACAGTAATCGCATCCGGCAAATCCGAAAATGCCATGTTCCGCGACTTTGAGCGCATTTTCAAAAAGTTCAGCGATACCTCCTATATTGCCGCCTATGCGCTTGGGGTGGATGCGCGCCGTGCCTCTTCCGGGCAAAAGCGCGCCTTCTCCAAGGCGTTCCAGGGCTATATCTCGCGCAAATACGGTAAGCGCTTCCGCGAATTCATCGGCGGCAGCCTGGAAGTAAAAGACGTCAAGCGGGTCAAGAAATGGTACGAAGTCAGCACCATTGCACGGCTGCAGGGCCAGGCCCCGTTTGAGGTGACCTTCCTGGTCTCTGATCGCTCTGGCAAGGATCTCTTCTTTAATATGTATATCGAAGGGGTGAACCTGCTGCTGACGGAACGCACCGAGATTGGTGCCATTCTGGACAGCAACAAAGGCGATATCGATGCGATGATTGCGGAACTGAAGCGCCAGAGCTAATCGCCCACGGCCCCTATGCACCCTGTGGCCCCATCAGACTGGCACCACATCGATAAAGGCTCCCCGAGGGGGCCTTTTGTTTTTCCGGATCTGCCGCCAGGGCTAGTTGCGGCCAAAGATATCCCGCAGCAGACCGTCCACTGCTCGACCCAGTTCTCGTCCGGGTTGAATCTGGTTGCGCCGCCGCGGCGTCGTTTCGACCGGTGGCGCAATCGGCGCTGGTGCCAGCATCGGCAGTGGCGTCGGGGTCAGCCCCTCATGCACCCGCACCATGGTTTCTTGCCAGATCTCCGCCGGCAGGCCGCCGCCGGTCACGCCCCTCAAGGGAGTGTTGTCATCATAGCCCATCCAGACGCCAGCCACATAATCGGCGGTAAAACCGATGAACCAGGCATCCCGCGCCGCCTGGGTGGTGCCGGATTTTCCAGCCGCCTGCCAACCGGGGATCTGGGCGCGGCGACCGGTGCCTTCGGCAATGACCTTCTCCATCATCCAGACCAGTTGTTTCGCTGCCTCGGTACGGATCACCCTCTCGCCCATGCCGCCACTACGGCCCATCAAGGGCACGTCATCTGTCACCAGGCGCAGCTCTGCGACGCCATAAGGTGTCACCGAAGATCCACCATTGAGAATGCCCGCATAGGCCCCCGTCATTTCCAGCAGGGTGCTTTCCGAGGCCCCAAGCGCCAGCGCCGGGCCTGCGGCCATGTCATTGTCGATACCAAAATCCGTCGCGACACGGCGCACGCGGTCACGACCGACTGCCTCTGACAGCTTGACCGCCGGGATGTTCAGTGAATCCCGCAGCGCCCGCGCCAGGGTCACTTCGCCGTAGTATTTTCGGGTATAGTTCTTCGGGCACCATTCACCCGAGCCAGGCACCGTCATGCAGTATTCTGCATCCAGCAACACATCCAGCGGCGAATAGCCCAGCTCCAGCGCGGTGGCATAGACAAAGGGCTTGAAGGCCGATCCGGTCTGCCGCTTGGCCTGTGTCGCCCGGTTGAACACGCCGGACACACGGGTTCTGCGCCCGCCAACCATGGCCCGCACCGCACCATCTGCGCTCATCACCACAATGGCGGCCTGCGCCTTGGAGCCTTCTCGCACCTTGTTTTCAAAGACGTGTTTCATCGCCTGTTCTGCGGCGGTTTGCAGCCGCTGATCGATGGTGGTACGGATCACCACATCTTCGGTTGTCTGAGCCCCAAAGTAATTAGGCACACTATCCATGATCCAATCGGCAAAATAGCCACCCGCGCGGGCCTCGGCGGCCTCGCTCAGCTCTGCCGGGGCCTGTTGTCCAGCGCGGGCCTCGGCGGTGGTCAGATAGCCCTGTTCCTCCATCAGACGCAGCACCGTTGCGGCACGATCCTGCGAACGCTGCAGATTATTGGTCGGTGCCAGAGAGGACGGCGCGGTCAACAACCCAGCCAGCATGGCGCCTTCGGCGGCACTCAGCTGGTTGGCAGATTTTCCAAAATAGCGCTGCGCCGCAGCCTCGGCCCCATAGGCACCACCGCCCATATAGGCACGGTTCATATAGATAGAGAGGATCTCATCCTTGCTGTACTTAACTTCCATCGCCAGGGCGTAGACTGCCTCGGTTGCTTTGCGCCACAGCGACCCCTGGCGGCAGTCATTCTCATAGGCGGCCTCGTTCTCCCAGTCGTCCGGATCATAGACCCGCCCCAGACAGAGCAGTTTCGCCGTCTGCTGGGTGATGGTAGACCCACCATGCCCCGAGAGCGGCCCGCGCCCTTCGCTGAGGTTGATGCGCACCGCCGAGGCCACACCACGTGGCGAGATGCCAAAGTGGCGGTAAAACCGCTTGTCCTCGGTGGCGACGATGGCGTTCTTCAGATAGGGCGAAACCGTCTGCACGGTCACCACGCCACCAAATTGATCGCCGCGCCAGGCAAAGACCTCGCCGGTATTGTCCAGCAAAGTGACAGAGCCACGCGCGCGCCCATCCAGCAGATCCGCCACAGCGGGCAACTGCGAGGTCTGGTAGCCCACCGCCAGGGCAACCAGCGTGATGACAACCATCCCAACCCGCCAGGCAAAGCCCCAGACCAGGCGCAAGATCCAGCGAAACGGCGCCAGCAAGGTTCCAATCAGACCACGGGGCTTCCGACTGCGCACAGGCCTGCGTGGCCCGCCTCTTCTGGTGGCTGAGCCGGGTTTGGAGCCGGGCTTTGGCCGCGCGCGCGGCTTTGGTTTTCCAAAAATCCGCGCCCAAAGCCCGCCGCCAGACTTGGCCACAGGTCGCCTGGCAGCCCCCTTGGAGCCGTTCTTTGCATAGCGTTTCTCTGCCACCAGTGGCCTACGCCCTGTTCCTTGCGCCATCTTGAAAATCCTGCCCGGTTTGCCCGTTTTAACCACTCTACCCGCTTCGCAGCGCATTGTAGAG
Source organism: Pseudophaeobacter flagellatus (assembly GCF_021228235.1). Taxonomy (GTDB): domain Bacteria; phylum Pseudomonadota; class Alphaproteobacteria; order Rhodobacterales; family Rhodobacteraceae; genus Pseudophaeobacter; species Pseudophaeobacter flagellatus. The sequence continues at coordinate 65,398 of NZ_JAJQRG010000004.1, read as the reverse complement.
AGGGGGTTTGCGGGGAATTTGCCTTCGCCGACTGCTCAAATTGCAGGCGAACGGGCAATAATCCGCTCTTTTTTTAGCCTCGACGGCGGATGGAGCGATACCACAGCGTCCCTTCGGTTCCCCCAATGCGGCCCCTTGGCTTTGCTGCATTGGCAATGATGCGGGTGCCCGCCTTTGGCCCTGGATGACACGATCACCCCAGGAGACAGGCGCCCTCCAGAAAGGATGTCGAAATGAAAATGATCATAGCTGCCATCAAACCCTTCAAACTGGAGGACGTCCGAGAAGCCCTGACAGGCATCGGCGTCTCGGGGTTGATGGTGTCCGAAGTCAAGGGCTTTGGTGCCCAGGCAGGCCATACCGAAATCTATCGCGGTGCCGAGTACGAAGTGAACTTTGTACCCAAGCTGAAGTTGGAAATCGTGGTACCTGCCAGCCTCGCCGATCAGGTGGTTGAAACCATCGCCAGCACTGCCCGCACCGGCAAGATCGGTGACGGCAAGATCTTTGTTCTCGATGTTGCGCAGGCCATGCGGGTGCGTACCGGCGAAACCAATCAAGACGCGCTTTAAGCGCCGCATTTGGAGGACTACTGATGCGTAAACTACCCCTTTCCTTGTCGGCCCTTACGCTGACGACACTGCCGGGCCTGGCCCTGGCAGAGGAGGCCGCCGCTGCGGCCCCTGCGGATATCACGCCCTATATCTTTACCACGCTGCTGTTCCTGATTGGTGGCTTTATGGTGTTCTGGATGGCCGCTGGTTTTGCCATGCTCGAAGCAGGCCTGGTGCGGTCCAAGAACGTCACGATGCAGCTGACCAAGAACATCGCACTGTTTTCAATCGCGGCCATCATGTACTGGCTGATCGGCTTTAACCTGATGTACCCTGGCGACGGCTGGACGATCCCCGGTCTGCTGGGTGCCTTTGCTCCGACTTCGCTGGAACCCGTTGGCCTGGCGGCTGCGGATGCCTCGCTGGACTACGCCTCTGTTGGGTCCGACTTCTTTTTCCAGCTGATGTTCTGCGCCACCACCGCGTCGATCGTGTCCGGCACCTTGGCGGAACGCATCAAGCTTTGGCCCTTCCTGATCTTTGTCGCCATCCTGACCGGCGTTATCTACCCTATCGAGGCCTCCTGGCAGTGGGGCGGCGGGTTCCTGTCCGAAATGGGATTCTCTGACTTTGCAGGCTCGACCCTGGTACATGCAGCAGGCGGCTTTGCAGCCCTGGCCGGCGCCCTGATCCTTGGCCCCCGTATTGGCAAATACAAAGGCGGCAAGGTTGTGCCCATGCCGGGTTCCAATCTGGCGCTGGCAACCCTGGGTACCTTTATCCTGTGGCTCGGTTGGTTCGGCTTTAACGGCGGTTCGCAACTGGCGATGGGCACCGTGGGCGATATCACCGATATCTCTCGCATCTTTGCCAACACCAATATGGCTGCCGCCTCTGGTGCCGTCACCGCCCTGATCCTGACTCAGGTGATGTTCAAAAAGCCCGACCTCACCATGACGCTGAACGGCGCGCTGGCCGGTCTGGTTTCCATCACAGCCGGTCCGCTTGACCCAACCCTGTTTGGCGCTCTGTGGATTGGGGCCGTGGGTGGTCTGATCGTAGTCTTTGTTGTGCCACTGCTGGACAAGCTGCAGATCGATGACGTTGTTGGTGCCATTCCGGTGCACCTGGTTGCCGGTCTCTGGGGCACTTTTGCGGTTCCCTTCTATACTGCGGACACTTCGTTCATCACCCAGATCACCGGCTTTGTTGCCATCGGTGCCTTCACCTTCATTGTCTCGGGTATTGTCTGGCTGGTCCTGAAGTCCACCATGGGCATCCGCGTCAGCGAAGAAGATGAGATCAACGGTCTCGACATGGCAGAGCTGGGCATGGAAGCCTACCCAGAGTTCAAGGTCGGCTGATCCGGCCCCCCTGATCCTAAACACTGGAAACGCGGTCCTTCGGGGCCGCGTTTTTTGGTGCGTAGGTTGCTGGGATCAGCCTGCGGATTGGCCCTGCGGCAAAAGAAAACGCGCCCCAAAGGGCGCGCTCTGCAGTTTCAGATCTGCCACGGGCGGTGCCGACCTATGCTCAGACGCCTGCGTCGATGATGGCCTTGGCCAGCGTCGGAATGGTTGCGGAATTCAGCCCCGCAATATTCATCCGGCTGTCGCCCACCATGTAGATGCCATTGTCGACGCGCATTTTCTCGACCAGATCCGGGGTCGTCCCCAAGAGCGAGAACATGCCGCGGTGCTGCGCCAGAAAGCCAAAGCGGTCAGACCCGGAGAGGCGCTGCAGTTCTGCGGCCAGATCGGTCCGCAGCCCCAACATGCCAAGGCGGACCTCTTCCAGCTCGGCGGCCCAATCGGCGCGCAGGGCCTCATCGTTCAGGATCATCGTCACCAGACGCGCGCCATGATCCGGCGGGAAAGAGTAGTTCTGCCGGTTCAAAAACGCCAGGGTGCCCTGGTTCAGCGCCTGCGCGCCCTTGTCTTGCGACAGCGCCATCAGCAGTCCGGTACGTTCCCGGTAGATGCCAAAGTTCTTGGAACAGCTTGCCGCGATCAGCACCTCGGGGCAGCCCGCAGCCACCATGCGCACGCCGCGTGCGTCTTCTTCCAGACCATCGCCAAAGCCCTGATAGGCAATGTCGATCATCGGGATCAGGCCGCGTTCATTCATCAGCGCGATCACCGCTTGCCACTGCGTCGCATTCAGATTGGCACCGGTGGGGTTGTGACAGCAACCATGCAGCAGGATCACATCACCCTTAGCCGCCTGTTTCAGATCTTCGATCATACCATCAAAGTTCACGCTACGGGTTTCGCGATCGAAATAGCGATAGGTGACAGCTTCGATGCCCACATATTTCAGGATCGACACATGGTTAGGCCAGGTCGGATCCGAGACATGCACCTTGGCTGATGGGTTGGCCATCTTGATCATCTCAAAGGCCTGACGCACCGCGCCGGTCCCACCGGGCGTCGCCGCTGCCGCGACAGTGTCACGCGCCACAGCATCGCCGAGGATCAGTTTGATCATCGCATCGCTATAGGCGGGATCGCCAGCCAGAGCGACATAGGATTTGCTGGTCTGCTCCTCCCAAAGCTTATGCTCTGCCGCTTTGATCGCCCGCATCACCGGGGTCTGGCCCTCGGCATTTTTGTAGACGCCAACACCAAGGTCTATCTTGTTGTCGCGCGGATCTTCGCGAAACATCTGCATCAGGGCGAGAATTTTATCCGCAGGCTGCGGCTTCAGGGTCTCAAACATCAGGTCTCTCCGGTTGCAACGGGCAGGGTGGGAAACGCGCCCCACTCCGACCATGAGCCGTCATAAAGCGCATGATCGGTCTTGCCGATCCGCTCCAGGGCGAGGCTCAGGACGGCGGCAGTCACGCCCGACCCGCAGGTGGTAATGGCAGGTTTATTCAGATCAACGCCCGCCGCCGTGAAAACAGCGCGCAGCTCTTCCGGCGCTTTCATCGTGGCATCAGGGGCGAGCAAATCCGTGAAGGGTGTGTTTTTAGAGCCCGGAATATGCCCGGCGCGCAACCCTTCGCGAGGCTCGGGCACATCGCCACGAAAGCGCGCTGCGGCGCGGGCGTCGATGATTTCGTGATCGCCCAGCTTGGCGGCAGATGAGACCTGCGTCACATCCCGCACCAGATGGTTTTGCACCCGCACCGTCATGTGCCGGTCACGAATAACGGGGGGCAGATCTTCGGTCTCGCGGCCCTCGGCCACCCATTTTGGCAGACCACCATCCAGAACCGCGACATTGGCCTGGCCCATCAGACGGAACAGCCACCAAACTCGCGCAGCAGATTTCAGCCCGGCGCCATCATAGACCACCACCTGATGCCCGTCGCCCACGCCCATGGCGCGCAAACGGGACATGAATTTTTCGACTGGCGGCACCATATGCGGCAGCTCTGATCGGTGATCCGAGATATCATCAATGTCAAAAAAGCGCGCATTGGGAATATGAGCCGCGTCATATTCTGCCTTTGCGTCGCGCTCTTCCTGCGGCAGATACCATGAGCCATCCAGCACCCGCAGGTCCGGGTCTTGCAAATGGGCTGCCAGCCACTCGGTGGATACAAGGGTTTTTGGATCGTCGCGCATAAAAGCCTCCCCGCACATGCCTTTGCCCCTGCGTACTACCCAGCGATGGGAGTCGCAAGAGAGGCCGAGCGGGAACGCAACAATCTATCGCGACAAATCTTCGATCCCCCGCCCCTAGCGTACCAGCCGCAGGCTGGGACGGCTGGGCCTGTCTTTTGCGGCCATGTCCCCGGCCGGAAAGCGGTCGGCAAAGGACAGGCCCGCGCGGATGACATTCGGGTCCATGGTGCAGCCAGTGACATTGGCCACAGCTGCGCGGGCCCGGGGTGTTTCGTCCCGGCGCATATGATGCAGCATCTGCAAGAAGGCCTGCTCATCCCGGCTGATATAGCTGCGGTCTTCAAGATCCAACGGATCAAGGCACTCAAAGCGGTGACGGCGCGCCTGCCTGGTCTGCTGCACCAGCGCCAGCAGCGCCTGCGCCACGGGCAGGCCCAGGCTTTCCCCCCAGCGCTGCGCGGCAATCTGATAGGCGAACTGCCAGGTCTGGCGCTCGGGGTCCGCCAGGCTGATCATGAAATGGCGCAGAACGGGCAGCAGCCCCTGTTCGAAATCGTCCAGATCGCAAAAGACCAGCGGCAGCCTGTCGTTCGGTCCTGCGGGCTGGTCCGGCTGTTTTGGTGATTGCGGCGCGGCGGCAATGCTCTGGGGGCGTGTCATGACAGGATCCTCTGGCCGGGTGGCACATTTTGGCTAAACGAGACAGGCCGGGCGGGATCACGCAGGATCAATCTGACTGGGCCGCACCTTATCTGACAAAAACACTAAGAATACACAAGCCCTTTTCACGCCCCGGCGACGTCCCAGCCCAGAGCACGGCCCGTTCCCCCGCATTTGGGCGGCCAGAGATAGCATTCAACTTTGAAAGTTTCAGAAACGACGTATCTGTTCAGCGCCTTTTGACACTGCACCAAAGCCCAAAGCCCCACAGTCAGCGGCAGCGCGCTGGTCGGGGATTAACCGTGATCCTTCAGCAGGCGGCTTTTCTGGCGTGACCAGTCACGCTTCGCCTCAGAGGCGCGCTTGTCATGCGCCTTCTTACCCTTGGCGATGCCGATCTTGATCTTGGCGCGGCCCTTATGATTGAAATACATCACGATGGGCACCAGGGTCATGCCCTTGCGCTGGGTCGCGTTCCACATATCGGACAACTGCTTGCGTGAAACCAGCAGCTTGCGGCGGCGACGTTCGACATGCTTGAACATCTTGGCTTGGGAATAGGGCGGTACATAGGAATTCACCAGCCACAGCTCGCCATCTTCGACCGTCGCATAGCTTTCGGCGATATTGGTGCCACCTTCACGCAGCGCCTTCACTTCCGAACCTTCAAGCACGATGCCACACTCCACGTCATCCTCGATGGCGTAATCAAACCGCGCGCGGCGGTTTTCGGCAATCACTTTATAGTTCGGGTCTGATTTCGTCTGGGCCATAATGGGCAGATGTAAGCGCAGGCGCGGGCGGGTGCAAGACAACTCTGCCGCCACCCGACGAGTTCTGGCGCCGTTACGCTGTTATGCAGGGGCAAGCCCGCCCACATGGTGGGGATAGTGGTGCATATTCAGGAAAACCGCGCCCGATGCGCCACCGCGGTAGCCATGCGGCTGATCCGCCTGAAAGCGCAGCCCCTCTCCCTGTTGCAAGGCAACCCATTGGCCATCACGCAGGACCTCCATCTCGCCCTGCAGGACAAACACTTCCTCTGTGACGCCCGCCTCATGTGGCTGCGAGGTATGGCTTTGCCCGGCGGTCAGGCTGATCTGAAAGGTTTCTGCGCCGAGACTGGGATCAAAGGGAAAGACAATCTTCACCGCGATACTTCCGGGAAACTGCACTGTTTGAAACCCTGCGCTGCGCACCCTCTGCGGCTCTGGCATCGGGGCAATCAGAGCCGAAAGCGGCAGGTGGAAGCCCTTGGCAATTTTCCACAGCGTAGCGATGGTCGGACTGGATTCGCCGCGCTCAATCTGGCCGAGCATTGCCTTGCTGACACCGGTTGCCTCTGCCGTTTTGGACAGGCTTATCCCTGCCTGCCTGCGGATCTGGCGCAGGTTAATCGCAATAGCATCCTCGGTCATGTTGCGTGCTCCATCGCGCCCCAGAGACAGCGGCTGAAAATTTCCCTTGTGCGTTATAGCGCACAAAGCCTATCCTGGGCAAAAATCATCGTGCGCTATAACGCACACCACTCTACCGCGCTCCCCCCGGAAGGAAACCCCCCAATGCTCTCACAGTTGAAGCTCTCGCATCTGGCGGCTGGTGCGATTGCGGTTCTGGTAGGATACACCAGTTCCGTTGCCATCATCTTTCAAGCGATTGAAAGCCTGGGGGCGAGTCAGGCCCAGGCCAACAGCTGGCTGATGGCACTGGGCATGGGCATGGGACTGACCAGCCTGATCCTGTCGCTGTGGTTTCGTATGCCCGTGCTGACCGCCTGGTCCACCCCCGGGGCGGCACTGCTGGCGATCGGGCTCAAGGATGTCTCCATCAGCCAGGCGGTTGGTGCCTTTCTGTTCTGCGGGCTGCTGCTGACCCTCACAGGCATCAGTGGCTGGTTCGAACGCCTGGCGCGGCTGATCCCGGACAGCATCGCCAATGCGCTTTTGGCGGGGATTCTGTTCAATTTTGGGCTCTCGGCCTTTCTGGCGCTCAATCAGGATACCGCCCTGGTGGCCAGCATGGGGCTGGCCTTTCTGGCCGGGCGGCTATGGTTTGCCCGCTACACCATGCTGGGGGTATTACTGGTTGGTGCCCTTTGGGCAGCGGCTGCCGGGAGTTTTGGCGATCTCGCCCAGTTGGATACCAGCCTGCACATGCCCGAAGCGGTGCCACCCAGCTTCTCTCTGCCGGTGATACTTGGGGTTGGGCTGCCGCTTTATATCGTGACGATGTGCTCTCAGAACATGCCTGGCGTCGTCACCCTGCGCGCAGCCGGCTACACCCCGCCGGTATCGGCTGGCCTGACCGTGACCGGAATCGCCACATTGATTCTGGCGCCTTTCGGCGGCTTTGCTTTCAACTTTGCCGCCATCACCGCCGCCATATGTGCCGGCCCCGAGGCGGACGACGATCCGAGGACCCGTTATCTGGCCAGCGCCAGCGCGGGTGTCTTCTACTGCCTGGTAGGCCTGGGCGGCGCAACAGTGATCAGCCTGTTCCTGATTGCGCCCAAAGCCCTGATCGCCGGGGTTGCCGGGCTGGCCCTACTGTCGACCATCGGCAACAGCCTGTCGCAGGCCCTGCAGGGCGCAGGTGGACGCGAGGCCGCGCTGATCACCTTTATGACCGCAGTCTCTGGCATCAGCTTCTGGGGCATTGGCGCCGCCTTTTGGGCGCTGCTATTTGGGCTGCTGGCGAACAGCCTTTTGCATCGCCGCCCCGAGCAGGCCCCGCCAACCACACAGCCCGCCACGCAGCCCCCGCTTCCGGCCGCGCCAACTGACTGAAACCGGACCCGGCCCAGCCAAACGCCGCCACCCGCGCATAAGGCCGACCAAAACACCCCCGACGCCCCGCGCCGGGCTAAAAGAACCAAAACACGCCCGCTGATATTGCGTTTGTTGCGCAAATCGTGTGTCTGAGGGCAAAGAAAAGGGAAACAGCCAGATGCCAATGTACCGATCCAGAACCTCTACCCATGGCCGCAATATGGCCGGCGCCCGCGGATTGTGGCGTGCCACCGGCATGCAGGACGATGATTTTGGCAAGCCAATCATCGCCATCGTCAACTCTTTCACCCAGTTTGTGCCCGGCCACGTGCACCTGAAGGATCTGGGCCAGATGGTCGCCCGCGAGGTCGAATCGGCCGGCGGTGTCGCCAAGGAATTCAACACCATCGCGGTGGATGACGGCATCGCCATGGGGCATGATGGCATGCTCTATTCGCTGCCGTCGCGCGAGGTGATCGCGGATTCGGTGGAATATATGGTCAACGCCCACTGCGCCGATGCCATGGTATGCATTTCCAACTGTGACAAGATCACGCCGGGGATGATGATGGCCGCCATGCGCCTGAACATCCCGGTAATCTTTGTCTCTGGCGGCCCGATGGAGGCCGGCAAGATCGACATCGCCGATCTCGACATGAAAAAGATCGACCTGGTCGATGCCATGGTTGCCGCCGCCAGCGAAACCATGACGGATGAGCAGGTCCAGCATATCGAAGAAAACGCCTGCCCAACCTGCGGATCCTGCTCTGGCATGTTCACCGCCAATTCGATGAACTGCCTGGCCGAAGCCCTGGGCCTGGCGCTACCGGGCAATGGTTCTACCCTGGCGACGCACGCTGACCGCAAGCATCTATTCCTAGAAGCAGGCCGCAAGATCGTCGAGATAACCAAACGCCACTACGAAGGCAATGAGCCAGGCCTATTGCCACGGGAAATCGCCCGCTTTGAGGCTTTTGAAAACGCCATGAGCCTGGATATCGCCATGGGTGGGTCGACCAATACGGTGCTGCACCTGCTGGCGATTGCCCATGAGGGCGAGGTCAAGTTCACCATGGATGACATCGATAGGCTGAGCCGAAATGTCCCCTGTCTGTGCAAAGTGGCGCCCAATATCGAAAACGTCCATATGGAAGACGTGCACCGGGCCGGCGGCATCTTTTCGATCCTCGGCGAACTGTCGCGCGCGGGCCTGTTGCACGACGATTGCAGCACCGTGCATTCGGCCTCTATGGGGGAAGCGATTGCCAAATGGGACATCAAGGTCGCCAATAACCCCGAGGCCGAACAATTGTTCAAAGCCGCCCCCGGTGGTGTGCGCACCACCCAGGCGTTTTCCACCGAGAACCGCTATAAAGAGGTGGATACCGACCGCGAAGGCGGCGTGATCCGCAGCAAGGAACACGCCTTTAGCCAGGATGGTGGTCTTGCGGTTCTGTTTGGCAATATCGCGCTGGATGGCTGTATCGTCAAAACCGCTGGTGTAGATGCGTCGATCCTGAAATTCACCGGGTCTGCCTATGTCTGCGAAAGCCAGGATCAGGCTGTCAGCGATATTCTGACCGGCAAGGTCAAGGCGGGCGACGTGGTGGTGATCCGCTATGAAGGCCCGCGCGGCGGTCCGGGGATGCAGGAAATGCTCTATCCAACCTCCTACCTGAAATCCAAAGGTCTGGGCAAAGACTGCGCGTTGCTGACCGATGGGCGGTTTTCCGGCGGGACCTCTGGCCTATCCATTGGTCACGCCTCCCCTGAAGCGGCCGAAGGCGGCACGATCGGGCTGGTTGAAATGGGCGACAAGATCGAGATCGACATTCCCAACCGCACAATCCATCTGGCGGTCTCGGATGAGGTTCTGGCCACCCGGCGCGCCGCACAGGATGCAATCGGCTGGAAGCCTGCCAAACCACGCAAGCGCAAGGTCTCCAAGGCGCTGAAAGCCTATGGCATGCTGGCCACATCAGCCGCCAAAGGCGCAGTGCGCGAGCTACCGGAAGACTACGACGGCTAACAGCACCGCAAATTCGCCCCCCTCTGCATGTTGAATATAGGGGGGGGCTTTTGCAGCCGATTATAGCCATTGCAACGTAGCCCTCCCGCCCTCTCTGTAGGCTTTTTGCCTGATGGCAAAACCCCTCCGCGACCTTGGGCCCCGCGCCGGGCTCTGCCCGGCGCGGGGCCTGCCGCCACCCAACCTAGAAAAAACAGCCCGCCCCCCAAGAGCAATGATAGAAAGATCTGCTGAGAAGCGGTTTAGGTGCAGGTGTGCCCCAAACGCGCCCTATCAAGTATAAGACAAAACCACCGCCTCAAGAGTAACCCGCGCTATCGCGCGGCGGCTTTGCCGCCCTTGACCCGGACGTTTTGGCAGGCACAAAACAAGCACAAAAGATGCACCGTACCATCTGGCGCAACTGCGCCACGCCTTGGCGTGGCGCCGGGCCCAACGGAACAAGGGCATTGCAATGCCCGCCGGACGGGCGGGAGCCTCCCCTTCCTGTTTACCGCCTGTTTGACGCCTGCTATTCTGCGAGCTTGGCGTGGATCTCGTCGAGGTCAATTTCCCCAATGGGCATCTTGTTGCCCGGATTCTCAAAATCATAGCGGAACAGATCGAAATCGCGTTTATAGATCTCATAGATCAGGTGCATCGATAGATCGTCAAAATAATCCGCAACCGGATGCGCCCGCTTGGGGCCATGGCCTTCGCTTTCGTTGAAGCGGGGAATATTTGCCAGATCAACCCTATGCGGCGTTTCAATCGCGTCCAGTACATCCTGCATGCCGCTGTTGAAATCCTCGGTCCAGAAGATCTTGTTGTAACGCCCACCATTGCCGACATAGGTCGAGACATGGCCCGACATCGCGGACCAATGGATATCCGGGTCCATCGGGCGGCGAAACCGGATGCTGTCACGCACAAAGAGCAAAAACCGCCGGAAGCTCTTGATCTGGTCGAACTCTTGCTTGCCGTCCGCGCCGCCGACTTCAATGCCATATTCATAGGTCAGCTTTGGCACCAGATTGCCCCGATAGCGTTTACCGTTGCGCTGAATGCCGCAGATCTTGTCAAAAAACGAGCTGAGCACTCGGGTATAGGGGTTGCGCACGCAGGTGAAAGCATAACCGCTATTGTCTCGCACCTTGCGGCTGATCGGGTCCTTGCTGTGCTCTAGCGCCCATTTGTGCAGCCCGCTCTGCGCATCATGGATGTCACCGTCAAAAAACGCACCATGATCCGAATAGTAGAGAATCTGGCCAATGGTCGAACAGGCGCATTTTGGCACCACGCGGTAAATGACGCTCTCGGACTCGGTCATCCAGGTGCCTGGGTATCCCATATAGCCTTCCTCCTTTTGTACAGCGGAACCTGTACAATTCACATCTACAGATAAAATTCAAATAATCTGGTTTATTCAATGGGCTTGCCCCTTTATCAAGGGAACAATCAACTCACTACAGGGTGCATCGTCTCCAAAATGGCAAGAATTGCGTATATTTTGCTCTGCCATAAGGATCCAGAGGCGGTCATCCTGCAGGCAGAGCAGCTCACCGCGGTGGGCGACTACATGTCCATCCATTTTGACCGTAGTGCCAGTGCGGAAGACTATGCAAGCATTCGCAAGGCCCTGTCAGGCAACCCAAACGTCTGTTTTGCCAAGACCCGCGTCAAATGCGGCTGGGGAGAATGGTCGCTGGTGCAGGCCACCTTAAACGCCCTATACAGCGCCCTCGACAGCTTTCCGCGGGCCACCCATTTCTACATGCTGTCTGGCGACTGCATGGCGATCAAAACCGCAGAATACGCCCATGGCTTTCTGGATCGACGGGACTGCGACTTTGTCGAGAGCTTTGATTTCTTTGAAAGCGACTGGATCAAAACCGGCCTGAAGGAAGAGCGGCTAATTTATCGCCATTTTCTGAACGAACGCAAACACAAGACCCTATTCTACGCCAGCCTCAATCTGCAACAGAAGCTGGGGCTGCAGCGGCAAATACCGGCCGACATTCAGGTGCAGATTGGCAGCCAATGGTGGTGCCTACGGCGGCGCACGGTTGAGGCCATCGTTGACTTTGTAAAGCAGCGAAAAGATGTGGTGCGCTTTTTCCAGCGCACCTGGATCCCGGATGAGACCTTTTTCCAGACTCTGGTGCGCCATCTGGTTCCCAATGCTGAAATCGACAGCCGCACCCTGACATTCTTGATGTTTACCGATTACGGCATGCCGGTGAATTTCTACAATGATCACTACGATCTACTGCTTAGCCAGGATTTTCTGTTTGCCCGTAAAATCAGCCCAGACGCGAAAGAGCTGAAACTGCGCCTTGGGCGGCTATATGCAGCCCAAGGCGTTGATTTCCAGGTCTCAAACGAGGGACGCAGTCTCTATAAATTTCTGGTACAGCGCGGCCGTATTGGTCGCCGCTTTGCCACCCGGTTCTGGGAAAAAGAAAGCTCTCTCGGGCGCGAGCGCGAACTGATCATCGTGGTCTGCAAAAAATGGCATGTGGCCAAACGACTGATCGCCCAGCTGCGGCAACACACCGATATTGCCGCCATTGACTATCTGTTCCACGAAGAGGCAACACCGCTGCCGGATCTGGGCGGCATTCAGGCCTCTCTGGGCAAACGCACCCGGCATCGGCGCGCCTTGATGCGGATGCTGTTTGAGTATTTTGACACCAACCGGCTGGTCATTTGCCTGGACCCGGCTGCGCTGGATCTGATGAATGACTTCAACAGTGATCGCTCTACCACCCGCACGCTGCAGATCGAATGCGACTTTTCCGATGACTATCTGATTGGCCATGCACACCGGGTTGGCCTTGCGGGGAAACACACGCCACAACAGGCGCTGAAGAGGCTGCTGCCGACCATTCGCAATGACATCATCTACGAAGCCGACCGCCTGCGCGACGCCGGCTTTGCCAATTACCGGCTGATACGCCAGTCAGACAGTGCCGAGATCAACGCTACCCAATTGGCCGAGGTCTTTGGCCTGCCAATGGAAACTGCACAGACCCTGGCCAATAGTCCACTTCTGTTTGCCGACTAGAACATATCGCGCAAAAGCGGGCGCCGGTTTTTAGCTTTTAGGACATGCGAAATCAAATAAGCAGAGCCCGTCGCATGCCTGCAAATGAACGTGGCAAGCTCTCATTCGTGTCAAGGATCGCCAGCAGGCTAGTTGCGCCAGCTGGACAACCACCGCCTCAGACGGCTGCGCCGTTCGGACAGCGCATCCCCTGCGGCATAAAACCCGTCTTCGACATCCTCTAACATCGGGTCAATCCGACTGCGGCGAAATCTGCGCCAGCGCACATAGATCGCCCAGAACAGCGCTGCCAATAGCACCAGGATGACCGTGCTGATCCAATTGAATGGCTTGTCCTCAGGGCCGGCCACTGGCTTGATCGAGATCGCATTGGGAAAGGTCGACAGGAAAACGCTGCGCCAGCCATAGTGTAGCACCGAAACCCATTCAGGATTATCCTTGGTCGAGATCGCGTCATTGGCCTCGGAATACAGATTGGCGGTATCGAACTTGAAATAGGGTGGCCAGTGCCAGCCGGTGTCCTCGTTGCGATAGACGATGGCATCGCCATTGGCGCGAAAGGCCTGAATAAACTGCACATCACGCGTCACAGCGGCCTGCGTTGGGTTATCTGGGGTGGACCAGAAGATACGTTTCCAATTGTCCAGCTCCTGGCGTTCTTCATATGTGTTGACGATCCGCACCACATCATATTGCGGCAGGGTATAGTGTAAAAAACCCGCAAAAATGGACCAGATCGTGATCAGGACACCCCATTTGATATAGGCCATCGGACATGCCTCTCAGCTAAAGTTAACCAGGTAGATCACCAGCGCAATCGCGCCCAGCGGCAGAATATAGACCAATAAGACCAGCCTGCGCTGGAAAGAGCGATCATAGCGTTTCAACCCCCGCTGGATGAAGGCCTGCCGACCTGTGGTCAACCCCTTCTCTTGCCAACGCTGCGACAGCCGCGCCCGACATCGCGCCCGGGCGTAAAGCAGCAGCCCCCAGTAGATTGGGGTCAGACAGATCAGTAGCACCACCATCAGGCGTAGAAAGGCAAACATGTGCGGCTCCTCTTCTGCCATGGCCAGCACATCTAGCCACTGATAACCGGGGCTGCCGCTTGCCCCGCCCTGGCGGGTCTCCCTGCCGCCCAGTCTCTAGAACTCCACCCCGGCAGAGGCCCGTCTAGTTACGATGCGGTTTCGACAGCACCAGAAAGGTCATCATGCCAAAAGGAGGCAGGGCTTGCTGGATCTCGACCCGCAGGCCCTCTTCCTGCAGCACCCGTTCAATCGCGAAATCGGAATGCCAGCCCAACACATTGGCAAAGGGGGCCGAAAACTTCTCGATCGATGCCAGTACGCCTTGCGTACTTTTGAAATGGTTCGAGATCACCACCTTGCCGCCGGGGCGCAGCACCCGTTCAATCTCTGCCATGACCCGTTCTGGCTCTGGCACCACCGAGAGCACATGCATCGCGGCAACCGTGTCGAAACTATTATCCGGGAAATCCAGCTGACGCGCATCCATCTGGCGTAGGGCTGTCACATTGCTCAGCCCCTTTTCCGCCACCCGGCGGCGGGCCTTGGCCAACATGTCTGCGCTAAAATCAATGCCGGTAACGGCAATATTTGTCCCATAGTCGGGCAGCGACAGGCCCGTCCCGACGCCCACCTCCAACACCGATCCCCCATGGGTATTGATAAATTCGACGGTGCGACGACGACCTGCGCTCGTCACGGCCCCAAATGTTTTATCATAGACCGGTGCCCAACGGGCATACGAGGTCTCAACAGATTTTATATCCAAAGTATAATTCTCCCAAGGCACCGGGTTTACCCCGGCGTTTTTTTAATTAACCCCCACATCACCAGAACAATATAGCTCAGGCAAAGCACAACCAATGTGGTCCAAGCGTAGGTCAGAACTGCGGCGCCTGCAAAGGCACAGGCCACCAAAAAATACTTCACGTTTTCGCGCGATATGCGGACCATCTTGGGCGACCAAGTCGGAATACGGCTAATCATAAGCAATCCGATGACAACCATGTGAAAACAGATCAACAACTTGGGAAATCCGCCCCCGGTATCAAAGGCAAAAGAGACAAACATCGGCAGCATCGCCAGCAGTGCCCCCGCAGGTGAGGGAATGCCAACAAAGTAGCCGCTGGCGACCTCGCTCACCTCTTCCGATTTGGTGGCCACGTTGAATCGCGCCAGGCGCACCACGCAGCAGACCGAAAACACCAGCACCGAAATCCAGCCGGCATTGCTCATGTCCTGCAGCGCCCAGAAATAGATCACCAGCGGCGCCGCAACCCCAAAGTTGAGAAAATCCGCCAGCGAGTCCAGCTCGGCCCCCATTTTGCTGTCACTGCCCAGGGCGCGGGCAAGCCGCCCGTCCAGTCCATCTAGGATAGCCGCCGCTAGGATCAGCTGCACCGCCAGGACATAATTGCCCTGCACGCCAAAGCGAATGGCCGACAGTCCGGCGCAGATCGCCCCCACGGTCATGATGTTCGGCAATAGCTGAATCAGTGCGAACTCGGTCAATCTTCGGTCGTGGGGGTCATCCATGGTGCGGCTTGGTCACTTTTCTGAAGCAGGTATCATCTGTTGACGCGGGTCTCCCCTGCAAACAGGGGCGGCTGTACAGCACAGCATCACAACAGAGCCCCCTTTTGCAAGAGAGGGGGTGGCTGCTACTCATAAGTGGTTTGTCCTTGAAAGCAAGGGGGAAGCCCTGCCCCAGGGTGCAACCGGCGCAAAGCAGCAGGTCGCGCAACGGCCTGCGGCCAGATGCACCACCTGCAATCGCTCCCGACAGCACCGCGCACTGGCGCGGTGCCCAGCCCAACGAGGTTCGATCCCGGCAGGGATCAAACCTGGGCGGGAGCCTTCGGCTCTGCCCGTCACGCAGCGCTGGCCCTTAACCCACGACGTTGAACGCAGGCCCATAAGGGTACTTGGTAATATTCTCATTTCCATCCGGATGAATGATCAAGATATCATGCTCCCGGTAGCCCCCGGCACCAGGCTGTCCTTCAGCAAGGGTCAGCATCGGCTCCATAGAGATCACCATCCCCGGCTCCAAAACCGTATCGATATCCTCGCGCAGCTCCAGCCCGGCCTCGCGGCCATAGTAATGCGACAGCACCCCAAAGGAATGTCCATAGCCAAAGGTCCGATATTGCAACAGGTCGCGCTCTTCAAAGAAGGCATTGATCTTATGGGTGATCTCGGCGCAGCTGGCACCGGGTTGCAATAGCGAAATACCATATTCATGCGCCGCCACATTGGCCTGCCAGATCTTCAGGCTCTCGCTGTCCACCTCGCCTACAAACAGGGTGCGTTCCAGCGCCGTATAATAGCCGGAAATCATCGGGAATGTATTCAGCGACAGGATATCGCCGCGTTGCAAGCGGCGCGCCGTCACCGGGTTATGCGCCCCATCCGTGTTGATCCCTGATTGAAACCAGACCCAACTGTCGCGGTATTCGGCCTCTGGAAACCGCTTGGCAATTTCCAGCTCCATGGCATCGCGTCCGGCCATGGCCACGTCGATTTCGCGCACGCCTTCCTTGATCGCCTCGCGGATGGCAAAGCCGCCCACATCAGCCACCGCAGCCCCGGCGCGGATCATCTCCAGCTCTGCCTCGGATTTTCCCATGCGCTGCACCATGGTCGGCGCATAAAGATCCACCATCCGGTCAGGGCTGAGAAACGCCTCCAGCTTGGCCTTTTGCAGCAGTGTCAGATGGTCGCTTTCATAGCCCACCACTGCGCTTTCGCCCGTCACCGATCTGATGGCCCGCCAGAAATTGTCGCGCTGCCAGTCGGTATAGGTGATGTTGTCGCAAAAAGAGCGCCGCCAGGGCTGGCCCGCATCAATACCGGCGGAAATGGTCACTGCTTCAGTCGCAGTGACGACCAGCCCATAGGGGCGGCCAAAAGCGCAGTAGGTAAACCCCGAATAATACGAGATATTATGCATCGATGTGAAGACAGCGGCTGTGGTGCCGGTCTGCTCCATAATCTTGCGCAACCCGGCAATTCGGGCCTCATATTCAGAGGTGGTAAATTGTAGGGGTGCTTTTTCACCGTTGTGAAAGCGGTACATGTCAGGACGTGCAGTCATGCTGGATCCTTCCTTTTGACAGAAAGGTCCTGGCGTACAGGACGGAATGTTGAGAAAGACCCATGGCTGCCGCAATTGGGCCTGGCAGCGCCTGTGCTGCATATCGCCCAAAAGACTGCCATGTGGCGACGCCATCGCCCGGCCTGGCTGTAAAATGCCCCTGGAACGCGCCAGAGGCAAGTGATTCCGGCACCCGCCCCTGTCCGCTATTCCTGCGCGCGGGTCCAGCCCGGCCTCGCGGCCGCCCGTCCAGCAAGCCAGGATCACAGATGGCAGACTAATCTGTCAGCAGGCGCACCAGGTCACTGGCCGGATCCGCCAGCGGGTCGATCACGTTGAAGTGATGCTTGCCAAAGGCAATCACATGATCCGCCTGCCAGGCATCCGCCAGCCACTGCGCCTGATCCAGAAAGGCCGGACGTTCCTCGGCGCCGACCCAGACGGTGACATCGACGCTATATCGATCCTGCATTTCAACCAGGCTTTCGGCCTTGGCTGCCGGGCCATCCATCTGAAACTTCCTGTTCATTGTGGTGCGCAGCAGCGGCACAAGATCCGCCAACGGCGAGATCGGCACCACAATCTTCAACCGCTTTGCCACGACAGGCGACAGCACCTCCGGGTCCAACATACGCGCCACCAGATGGCCGCCCGCAGAGTGGCCTGCCAGCGAGATCGGCACCTCTGGCAGTTCCTGTGCGATCTGGGTCACCGCGCTGGCCACCTGTTGGGTAATATCCGCGATCCGCACCTCGGGGCACAGATCATAGGACGGCATCGCCACCGCCCAGCCATGGGCGAGCGCTCCCACCGCAAGATGCGACCAGGTGCTTTTATCAAAGGCTAGCCAATAGCCGCCATGCACAAAGATCAAAACGCCTTTTGGGGTGACTTCAGGTAGGAAGAGATCAAATCGCTGCCGCGCACCATCGCCATAGGGCAGATCCAGCCGCGCCCGCTCATGCAGACTATTGCGAAAATCCTCTGCCGAGGCCGCCCAGCGCGCAGGATAGCCCTCTGCGCCGACAATATAGGCCCCATTGGCATAGGCGTCGTCTAAATCGATCGTCATCTGTCTCTCCTGCTTGCCGCTCTAAGTGACAAGCTCTGCCTGCCATTGTCAAACTATCTACTGGGCTGCCCCTTGGGTGACCCAGCCCCTCCCTGCCCCAAGAGATGCTTGGCACCGGTTCAGCATGGATTTGATCAAATCTGGACTTATCGTTCTTACTGGACATATGAAGGGGCAACTGTTTTCCATGCCTGCATATCCACTCCGGGAGGCCCCAATGCTGCAACAAACCACCGAGCTGAAATCGCTCTTGAGCGATCCCACCCTATTGGAAACCCGCGCCTATATCGGCGGCGCGTTCATTGATGGCGACAACCAGTTTGATGTGACCAACCCCGCCCGCGGCGATGTGATTGCCCAGGTGGCCGATCTCAGCCGTGCACAGGTTGCCGGCGCTATCGCCCAGGCCGAGGCCGCACAGAAAGACTGGGCCAAATGGACCGGCAAGGAACGCGCCACCGTACTGCGCAAGTGGTTTGATCTGATGATGGAAAACCAGGAAGATCTGGCGGTGATCCTGACGGCGGAAATGGGCAAACCCCTGGCAGAGGCGCGTGGCGAAATCGCCTATGGCGCTTCTTTCATCGAGTTTTTTGCCGAAGAGGCCAAACGTATCTACGGCGAGACCATCCCCGGCCATCAGCGTGACAAACGCATCACGGTGCTGAAGCAGCCCATTGGCGTTGCCGCCTCTATCACCCCGTGGAATTTCCCCAATGCGATGATCACCCGCAAGGCCGGTCCGGCGCTGGCTGCGGGCTGCGCCTTTGTCGCCCGCCCGGCCGAACTGACGCCGCTGTCGGCCACCGCCCTGGCCGTTCTGGCTGATCGTGCCGGCATTCCGGCTGGTGTCTTCAGCGTTGTGCCCTCCACCGATGCTTCGGAAATCGGCAAGGAGTTCTGCGAGAACAACGCCGTGCGCAAGCTGACCTTTACCGGATCAACCCAGGTGGGGCGCATCCTGATGCGCCAGGCCGCAGATACGGTGACAAAATGCTCGATGGAGCTGGGCGGCAACGCGCCCTTCATCGTCTTTGATGATGCCGATCTCGACGCCGCAGTTGAGGGCGCCATCATGTGCAAGTTCCGCAACAACGGGCAAACCTGCGTCTGTGCCAACCGGATCTACGTGCAGGCCGGCGTCTATGATGCCTTTGCCGCCAAGCTGAAAGTGGCCGTCGCCAAGATGAAGCTCGGGGATGGCCTAGAGGAAGACACGCTCTTTGGCCCGCTGATCACCGACAAGGCTGTGATGAAGGTGCAAGAGCACATCGCCGATGCCAAGGCCAAAGGCGCCGAGGTTATCTTGGGCGGTGCTGCATCTGATCTGGGGGGAACCTTCTTTGAACCCACCATCGTCACCGGCGCCACCCGCGACATGGCTTTTGCCACTGATGAGACCTTTGGCCCGCTGGCGCCTCTGTTCAAATTCGACGACGAAGACGAGGTCATCGCACTGGCCAATGACACTATCTTTGGCCTTGCTTCCTATTTCTACGCCAAGGACCTAAGCCGCGTCTACAAGGTCGCCGAGGCGCTGGAATATGGCATTGTCGGCGTCAATACCGGCATCATTTCCACCGAGGTTGCCCCCTTTGGCGGCATCAAACAGTCCGGTCTGGGCCGCGAAGGCAGCCACCACGGCATCGAAGACTATCTGGAAATGAAATACATCTGCATGGCTGTGTGAACGACCTGCCAACCAGCAACACCCAGTCCAGATATGCGTCGGGCTCCAGTAGATTAACTGGAGCCCGCAGTGACAACCCGGCCCGGTTATCCGCTGCTCAGTAGGCCCTATAGGCAAAATTCAGTGTTCTTGGCTTGTGTCCGTCAGGACCAACCCCGCGATCCGGGTAATTGCCAACCGCCAGACTTCGCGTTGGGTTGGGGCAAGATCACCCCCCAGCACATCATCAAAGGCCGCCATCATCGCATCAATCGCCAGTTCAGCTTCACGTGCGCCAAGGTCAAAACGCGCATGGGTCTTGGCCAGGGCATCACCTGCGTGCACCAGGCTTTTGTGGTCCGAAATGCCCTTAAGACAATAGGTCAACATCGCGGCAAACATCTCTTTTTGCTTGGCAAAATCTCCGACGAACATTGCTTCGGCCTCTGGCATCCGGGCAAAAAGATGAACATAGAAACGATCCGCAAATTCCGCCTTTCGCCCATAGATTGACGCAAAACTTGCCTGCATCTCTTCAATGTCCTTCGGATCCATTTCCTGGCCTCTTAGTTGCAATGCTTGAAGATTTGCCCCAACTAAATCGCTAATAGGTACATCGCACAAGTGATAATGTTGGCCAAATTCACCTTAAAGCTGTGCAGGGTATCTCATTGCCTGGTCGCGCGCAAAGCCTGGATCTGGGTCAGGGATATGTCGCGCAGCTGTTCAACCACCACCGGCCCAAACCTTTGGGCCAACCCGGCCTGCGCCGCCGGGAACAGGCAGGCACCGCCTAATAGATGCAGTGCCGTGGCCAGAGCCTGCGCAAAGCTGGCGCCCTTCAAGCGTTCTGTTGCCTGGATCACCGCAATCAGTGGCTCCAGGAAATCCTGCAGGGGCAGCGGTAGCGCTGCGTCCCCGGATTCAGCCTCCCGGTCCTCGATCAGCACCCGCAGCAACAGCGAGGGCAGCCAGGGATCCTGCACCGCTCTTGCGGTCAGCTCGGCAAAGAAACTGTCAAGCTGCTGTTCGGCGGATTGCCCGTCTTGCATGGCTGAAAACAACATCTGCAACAGATCCTGGCCAAGCTGATCCAGCACGGCGCGATACAGCAGCGCCTTGGAGCCAAAGTAGTGCAGCAGGGCCTGCTTGCTAACCCCAACATCCTCGGCGACTGCCGCCAGACTAGTGCCATGATAGCCCCGCTCTGCCAGCCTAATGCTGGCCACCTGCAACAGCCGGGTACGGGTAGGGGCAAGGGTCGGCATGGGCGCTTTCTCCTGAAGGGACAGTCAGATCCTAGCATGGCGCCAAGCACTTACCAAATGGTAAGTCATTCAACCTACCACTTGGTAAGTGCTTATCCATCTTCCTGGCAGGAGTGCCCCAGAAGGGCAGCGTAAACACACATAGCCCCAGGACAGAAGCTGACCTGGGGCTATGCACGGTCTGTTTCGGCCTCTGGAGAAAGCCATCAAACAGAACAAGGTTTGGCGTGGCTAGGCGTTAGTTCACAGACTGCGCTTCGGCCTCGATCGAGGCTTGTTTTGGACCAGTCGTACTGATCTCGATACGCCGGGGCTTGGAGGCCTCGGGCACTTCGCGGTGCAGATCAATGTGCAGCATGCCATCGGCGTGGCTGGCACCGGTCACGCGTACATGGTCGGCGAGGGTGTAGCGGCGCTCAAAGGCACGGGTGGCAATGCCGCGATGCAAAAAGCTGCGGCTCTCGTCTTCTTCCCCCTTGCGGGCAGACACCACCAGGGCATTTTCCTTCACCTCAACAGAGAGATCATCTTCGCTAAAACCGGCGACAGCAATCGAGATCCGATAGCTGTCATCGTCGGTTTTTTCGATGTTATATGGGGGGTAGCTGGGCTGACTGACATCATTGGTCAGGGCGCGATCCATCAGATCAGCGATCTGATCAAAGCCGATGGTTGCGCGGTTCAGCGGTGCAAAATCTAGTCTACGCATGGTTATATCCTCAGATATGAGCGACATTCAAAGGCCCTCCCAGTGGGACGGGCGGCTGCTGTCGGGGCCCCATCTTGGCGACCCTGACAGCAGATAAAATATGCATGTCCAACCCGATTTCAAGGGGCGTGCGCGCCGGGTTTTATCCGCCCGGGCGGATAAATTTGGCCCCACCAGTGGGCCGCGCACCGCCAACCTGCACGCGGCCCACGCCGGCCGGCAGGCGACTGCCAATCCGAGCAGAGGTAAACTGGGAGCGCAGCAATTGCAGCTCTTCTGCCAGCGCCGCGCCCAGGGACACCCGCTTGCCGTCGACCTCGGCCTTGGCAGAGACCACCGACACGATGCGCGGCTTGCCGCCTTCAAAGGAAAATACCGGGGCGCCGGAAGAGCCGAAATCAACGTCGCAAGACATGATCAGCACCCCGTCTTGCCGCGCCATCACGGCACAGAGTTCTTGGATCGAGGGCGCTTCGGAGCGGTCATGCGCATATGACACCACCCCGACATCGGTGCCCCTGCGCGGGCGGCTATCCGTTTGAAAAGGAATCACCGTAGTATTGCGGATCGGGCGCTGCAGTTGCAACAGGGCGATATCCTTGCGCACCCGGTCGGTCGAAACCTCGCCATCAAAAATATAGTCAGGGTGCACCACTGCCCGCGCCACCGTGCGATAGGCAGACGCCCGGCCATTGCGCCAGCCGGCCAGAAACTCGATGGTCTCTGGCTTCATCCGGGTGCCACTACGCGCATCATACAGGCAATGGGCCGCCGTCAACACCAGATCTGGTGCAATCAGCGCGCCGGTGCAAAAGCCTTCGCCATCGACATCCAGCCGCCCGACGGCCTCCCAGCCGCGCCCGGCCTCAGAGGTTTCCATGGGTTGCAAACGGCTGTCCTTGGCCCCTGCCAGATATGGGAAAGCCACCACAAGGCCAAACACCAGCCCAAGCACTCCTGCACCAAACCGCAATCCCTGCACATCTGCCTCCTTCGCCAGTTCCCCGCATGTTTATCCGCAGGCTCCGGCAAAAATACGGCAAGCGGGCGCAAATGACAGCCCGGCGTGAAAATAAACCCTGATGCCACCGGACTGTTGCCATGGAACCCGCAGATTAGCGCAGGATGGGCACCCCGGTATAGGGCCGCGACTCGGCGCTTAGCGCGGGTGGTTGCGGGCCACCTGTCGCCCAATCCAGCAATTCCACCGTATGCACGATGGGCAGGTCCGTCGCCGAACCGATTTGCATCATGCAGCCAATATTGCCCGCCGCAATCAGATCCGGCGACTTGGCTTCCAGTGTTTTCACCTTGCGCGCCTTCAGCTCGCCCGAGATTTCGGGCTGCATCAGGTTATAGGTACCGGCAGAGCCGCAACACAGATGGCTGTCAGCGGGTTCGACCACCTTGAAGCCCACGCGTTTCAGCAGGGTCTTGGGGTGGGTCTTGATCTGTTGCCCATGCTGCAGCGAGCAAGCGGCGTGATAGGCAACGGTCAGATCCTTGTCGCTGCCCATCGGCAGATCCAGCTGCATCAGCAGCTCTGATATATCCATAGCGCGCTGCGAAACCTGCGCCGCCTCGGCAGCGAGAGGGTCATTGCGGAACATATGACCATAGTCCTTGACCGTGGTGCCACAGCCCGAGGTATTGATAACAATCGCATCCAGGCCTTTGTTGGTTATTTCGGCATTCCAGGCGCGAATATTCTTGGCGGCTGTAGCGTGGCTCTCGTCTTCGCGGCCCATGTGATGGGTCAGCGCGCCGCAACACCCCGCCCCCTCGGCCACCACAACTTCGCAACCCAGCCGGGTGAGCAGACGAATGGTGGCATCATTGATATCGGTGTTCAGCGCCTTCTGCGCACAGCCCGTCATCAGCGCCACCCGCTTTTTTTGCGGGCTTTGCGGCGCAAAGCTTTGTGGGTCATCATTGCAGCTGACTGGGGGGATCTGCTTTGGCACCATCTCCAGCATCGCCTTAAGACGCGGATCCGGCATCATCCCCTTGAACGGGCTGGCGATCTTGGCCGCCAACAAGGCCAGACGGAACCGGTTTGGATAGGGCAGGATGCGCGCTAGCACCGCCCGCAGCAGTCGATCAGTCAACGGGCGTTGGTAATTCTTGTCGATATAGGCGCGGGCGTGATCCACCAAATGCATATAGTGCACCCCCGACGGGCAGGTGGTCATGCAGGCCAGGCAGCTCAGGCAGCGGTCGATATGCTTGACCGTCTTGGCGTCCGGCACCCGGTTGTTTTCCAGCATGTCCTTGATCAGATAGATCCGGCCTCGCGGGCTGTCCAATTCATCGCCCAGCACCTGATAGGTCGGGCAGGTAGCGGTGCAGAACCCACAATGCACACAGGCGCGCAGGATCTCGTTCGAGCGCGCAACACTTGGGTCTTTCAGCTGATCTTCGGTGAATGTCGTCTGCATAATCTATCCCATCACCCCAGGTGTCATTGAGGCTGTATCCATAAGGCCCGGATTCAACAGGCCACGCGGATCAAACCGCTGCCGCAGCCCTTTGGAAATCTCTTCCAGCGGTCTGACCTGTGGCTGGAAACGCCCCAGCGTCGCCAGCGTTTCGCCACTGCCGCGCACCAGGGTGGCATGGCCCATCACCCCGGCCTGCGCCATGCAGGTCCGCAGGTCTGCGCCCTCTGGCGTCAGCGCCCAGATCAGCCCGCCGCCCCAATCAAACTGCAGCGCTTCGGCCCCGAGCAGCGGGGCAAGACGCGGCGCATCCGAGGGCTTGACCGAAATGCGCCAAACATCCCCGACACGTCCCGCAAAGGCCGCAACAAAACCAATATCCTGCCAGAGCGCCTCAGAACTGTGCCGGGTCTCTGCCGTGCCGAAACGTGCCAGATCGGCCGTCAGCTTTTCCTGGCGATAGGCAACAGACGGCGCAAATCCTTCCAGCCGGATATGCACCAACCCCACCGCCGGATCATAGGCGGCCCCGGTCACATCAAAGGGAGAGCCCAGCGCCGCTGACATCGCCTGAACCGCCACAGCCAGATTCGCCACAGCCAGGCTCACGGTGGCGCTGGCCTCAGGAATCGGCAGCACCTTCAGCGAAACCTCGCTTAACACGCCAAGGGTGCCATGCGCCCCGGCCATCAATTTCACCAGATCATAGCCGGTGACGTTTTTCATCACCCGACCGCCATTCTTGATCACCTGACCGCTGCCATCGACAAAGCGCACGCCCAGCAGGTAATCCCTCGCAGCGCCGCCCTGGATACGCCGGGGGCCAGAGCTGTTGACCGCAAAGGCTCCGCCAATTGTTGGCGCGCCACTGCAACCCAGCAGGCCGCGCATATCCATTGGCTCAAAGGCCATGCGCTGGCCTTCGCTGGCCAACAGGGTCTCAATCTCGGCTAGGGGCGTTCCGGTCTTGGCCACCAGCGTCAGAGAGCCGGGCTCATACAGTTCAACCCCGCTGAGGCCCTGGGTTGTCAGGGCATCACCTGCAACCGCGCAGCCGCGGGTGCCGCCACCAATGATATGAAGCGGAGCATGGGCCGCCGCGATGCACTCGGCCAGCTCGGCCTCGCTGTGAGGGGTCAACATCTTGTTCATGTCCAACTATTCCGCCGCCAGCGCCGCGCGACGCCGATCTTCGCTGATCGACAAGGGAAAAACCTTTGCCGGGTTAAGCAGCCATTTGGGATCAAAGACATCTTTGACCATCAACTGCGCCTCCAGATCGCGGGGGGTATATTGATACAGCATCAGATCACGTTTCTCGATACCGACACCATGTTCCCCCGTCAGGCAGCCGCCAACATCCACACAGAGCTTCAGGACCTCGGCGCCAAATTCTTCGCAGAGTTCGAGATCACCAGGCTTATTGGCATCGAACAGGATCAGCGGGTGCATATTGCCGTCGCCCGCGTGAAAGACATTAGCCACGGCCAGGCCGTATTCCTGTGACAATTCGCCAATGCGGCGCAGCACCAGCGGCAAAGAGCCCACCGGGATGGTGCCATCCAGGCACATGTAATCATTGATCTGCCCCATGGCACCAAAGGCGGATTTGCGCCCCAGCCAGATGCGCGCCGCCTCGTCCGCGTCGCAGGCTTCGCGCAGCTCTACCGGGTTGTGCCTCTGGGCAATCTCGACAATCAGGCGCAACTGATGGGCGATCTCGGCTTCGCTGCCTTCTACCTCAATGATCAGCAGCGCCTCGCACATCGGGTAACCCGCCTTGGCAAAGGCCTCGCAGGCCTCGATACAGGGGCGGTCCATGAATTCAATTGCCACCGGCAGCACTCCCGCCTTGATGATATCGCTGACGCAGGTTCCTGCCACCTCATTGCTGTCAAAGCCGATCAGGACGGGCCGTGCCCCTTCGGGTTTGCGCAAAATGCGCAGGGTGGCCTCGGTTACCACGCCCAGCTGGCCCTCGCTGCCACAGATCACCCCGAGCAAATCCAGCCCCTCCGCATCCAGATGCGCGCCGCCAATTTCCACCACTGTGCCGTCCATCATCACCATGGTGACGCCCAGCAGGTTGTTGGTGGTGACGCCGTATTTAAGGCAATGGGCCCCGCCTGAGTTCATCGCGATATTGCCGGCAATCGCACAGGCCAGCTGGCTTGACGGGTCGGGCGCATAAAAGAAGTCTTCTTCCTCGACCGCGCCCGAAACGCTGAGATTGGTGCGCCCCGACTGCACCCGGATCACCCGATCCTCGTAATCCGTTTCCAGCACCCCATTCATCCGCGCCACCCCTAGAATCACGCTATCCGCCGTCGGCAGCGCACCGCCCGCCAGAGAGGTTCCGGCCCCGCGCGGCACCACTGGCACGCCTTCTTCATGGCAGATCCGCAAAATATCCGAGACTTCCTGTGTGCTGCGTGGCAGCACCGCCAGCAACGGCGGGCAGCGATAGGCCGCCAGCCCGTCACATTCATAGGCGCGGGTTTCACGCGGATCCTGGATCAAGGCATCCCCCGGCAGCACCGCCGCCAATCGCGCAACAAGATGCGCCTTGCGGGCCAGAATGGCGGGATCTGGGGGGGGCATCTCCATGGGGCTCTCCTTTGGGGCTACCGATTGGCGTGATATTTGGTAAAAATATATTACCAATTCACCCCAAGTGGCAAGCCTGAAGTTGTCAGCCCCCGGATTTACCCCATGCGATGCCCCGATCGCCCCGGCACACGCCATCGTGACTTCCCCCCTGTCGCAGCGCCGCTAGGCTGGCCGCATGAAATACCACAGCCTCCCCATGTCCGTCTGCCTGTTCACTAGCCTCTGGGCGCTGCCCACGCTGGCAGATTCCCCCAAGATAGAGGCGGTCGACGCGCAACGCACCGGTGCGACCTGGCGGTTTTCCGTCACGCTATCGCATCCCGATACCGGCTGGGAACACTACGCAGATGGCTGGCGCGCGCTGAACATGCAGGGCAAGGAACTGGGCCTGCGCCCCCTCGCCCACCCGCATGAACACGAACAGCCCTTCACCAGATCGCTTGGCGATGTCTCCCTGCCCAAAGGCACTACGCAGGTGCAAATCCAGGCACGCTGCCTGCTGGATGGATGGGCCCAGGAAACTGTTGTCATCCAGCTGGAGTGACCCAGAGCCCCCCATGGCGCGGCCAGCAGATGGGTGACCCACCTTGCGGCCCATGCTATCCTGTGACACAGGGCATCGCGATACACTGCCTCAAGGGCCGGGCCGTAGTGGCTCAACGCCTAAGACCATGCCACCACAGGACACGGGAACCGCCTCAATGACTGCCAAACCGCGCATCGTTCTTTCCAGCGACCATGCTGACATTCCGCTCCGACAGGCCATTGCCGACCATATCGCGCAGCAGGGCTGGGAGGTCATCGACATCGGCCCAACCACGCCGGAAAGCACCGACTACCCGAAACACGGCCGGGCCGCCGCCGAGCGGGTTGCGTCGGGAGATTGCCAGCTGGGTATCCTTGTCTGTGGCACCGGCCAGGGCATAATGATGGCGGCCAACAAGGTTGCAGGCATCCGCTGCGGCGTCTGTGCCGATACCTTTTCTGCCCGCATGATCCGCCAACACAACGACGCCAATATGCTGTCGCTTGGCGCGCGCGTTGTTGGCAAGGGGTTGGCGCTGGACATCGTTGATGCGTTTCTTGCGGCAGAATTCGAAGGCGGCCGCCATGCCACCCGCATGGAAATGATCGAACCCTCCGAGGGCTGACAAAGCCTGTGCCCCTGGCATTTTCAGGGCGCGCATCAGCCCCTGTCAGCTGCGATGATAGGGGCTGCCGGACAGGATGGTGGCGGCGCGGTAGATCTGTTCCGCCAGCATTACCCGCACCAGCATATGCGGCCAGACCATCTTGCCAAACGAGATCGAAAAATCGGCCTCAGCTCGCAGTGCAGGATCAATGCCATCGGCACCGCCGATAATCAGTGCCAGATCGTGCCGCCCGGTATCGCGCCAATCGCCCAGGCGCTTGGCAAAATCAGGCGAGCTCATAAGCTTGCCCCGTTCATCCAGAGTACAGATCACTGCGCCCTTGGGCAGGGCCCTGCGCAGCAGGCTGGCTTCGGCCCCCATACCGGCGTTTTTCTTGTCCTCGACCTCTATCAGGCGCGCAGGGCCCAGGCCCAGCGCCCGACCGGTGCGGTCAAAGCGGCTGAGATAGTCGTCAATCAGGGATTTTTCGGGACCAGCGCGCAGTCGTCCAACCGCGCAGATGTGAAGACGCATCAGAAAAGCACCTCTGTTCGGCCCTGCCCTCGCACCGCCTGCCCCAACTATGCGCCCGGCCCAAGACGCGGCCCGATGGACCGTTTGGACAAGATCGCAGCGCGAAGAGAAAGAGATGACGCCGAAAGGTCAGGCGCCACCGCGTTGCATTGGATCAGACCTTTGGTCCGTTTAGGCCTCACCCTGGCCTGGGGTCATGCCCGACTGCCAGAGCTTTTCGATCTGGTAGAATTCGCGCACTTCTGGGCGGAACAGGTGAACAATCACGTCACCGGTATCAAGCAGCACCCAATCGCCAGTATCACGGCCTTCGATCTTGCTGAGAATACCATATTCATGCTTCAGCCGATCAGCCAGCTTTTCGGAAATTGCAGCCACCTGACGGCTGGAACGACCGGTAGCAATCACCATAAAATCGGCAATCGCCGTCTTGCCGCGCAGATCGATCTGCACAACATCTTCGGCCTTGTCTTCGTCAAGGGAGCTCAGGATCCGCTCCAGCAACTCCACATTGGTTGGGCGGCTCTTGGCAGCACTCTCGGCTGCCTCGCTATCAGCGGCAGGGGCCGCGTGAGGTTCGGTCGACAGAACACTGTCCTCCAGTAAGGCGCGCCGACCCTCCCCCGGCGCTGGGGATGTGCTAAAAATAGCAATTCCCGCGCCGCATTTCAATGAAAGCAGCAACGGGAGTCGAATCATCGACACTCTCTGCCTGATCTGCGCCGCCACCGAAAGAGGGAAGGCACCATATTTACAAGGTTTCGAAAGGAAAGATTGGCAGATTGCGCCGATCGCGCCCTGCGTGCCCTTGATCGCACGCCCGCCCGCCTGTATCTGATCTGCATGACCCTCGTATTGGCCCAGAATATCGAATTGCAAGAT
Organism: Pseudophaeobacter flagellatus; assembly: GCF_021228235.1. Lineage (GTDB taxonomy): Bacteria > Pseudomonadota > Alphaproteobacteria > Rhodobacterales > Rhodobacteraceae > Pseudophaeobacter > Pseudophaeobacter flagellatus. Next base: position 36,329 of record NZ_JAJQRG010000004.1, on the reverse strand, counting down.
CGCGCCCGCCTGCGCGAGCGATTCTATGGCGCCGCCCGCACGGTCCTGGCACGCCTATAATCGGCAGCCCACGCCCTACGCCAGCTACACACACCTGAAAATACGGGAGAGGACACATGTCCCCCAAAACGCTCTATGACAAGATCTGGGATGCGCATGTCGCGCATGAAGCAGAGGATGGCACCTGCCTTCTTTATATCGACCGCCACCTGGTCCACGAAGTGACCAGCCCGCAGGCCTTTGAAGGTCTGCGTCTGGCCGGCCGTACCGTGCATGCGCCGGACAAGACCATCGCGGTGCCCGATCACAACGTGCCCACCACGGAGGGCCGCAACGATCCTGCACAGATGACTGCAGAAAGCCGCATCCAGGTCGAAGCCCTGGATAAGAACGCCCGCGAATTTGGCGTGCATTATTACCCAGTATCAGATGTCCGTCAGGGCATCGTGCATATCGTCGGCCCCGAACAGGGCTGGACCCTGCCCGGCATGACCGTGGTCTGTGGTGACAGCCACACCGCCACCCATGGGGCCTTTGGTGCCTTGGCGCATGGCATCGGCACATCTGAGGTGGAGCATGTTCTTGCGACCCAGACGCTGATCCAGAAAAAATCGCTCAACATGAAGGTGGAAATCACCGGCAAGCTGAACCCCGGCGTCACCGCCAAGGACATCACTCTCGCCGTGATCGGTGAAACCGGCACCGGCGGCGGCACCGGTTATGTCATCGAATACTGCGGCGAAGCGATCCGCGATCTGTCAATGGAAGGGCGCATGACCGTCTGCAACATGGCCATCGAAGGCGGTGCCCGTGCGGGCCTTATTGCGCCGGATGAAACCACCTATGCCTACGTCAATGGCCGCCCCCATGCGCCCAAAGGCGCCCAATGGGAAGCTGCTCTGAACTGGTGGAAAACTCTTTTCACCGATGAAGGCGCCCATTTTGACAAGGTCGTCACCCTGCGCGGCGAAGACATCCAGCCAGTTGTGACCTGGGGCACCTCGCCCGAGGACGTTTTGCCGATCACAGGCGTTGTCCCGCACCCCGACGACTTTAAGGGTGGCAAGATTGAAGCGGCGCGACGCGCGATCGAATATATGGGGCTGACCCCTGGGCAGAAGCTCACCGATATTGAAATCGACACCGTGTTCATCGGCTCTTGCACCAATGGCCGGATCGAAGACCTGCGCGCCGTGGCCGAAGTGGTCAAAGGCAAAAAGATCAAGGATGGCCTGCGCGCCATGATTGTACCCGGCTCTGGCCTGGTGCGGGCCCAGGCCGAACAAGAAGGCCTGGCCGAAATCTTTGAACAGGCAGGTTTTGAATGGCGCCTCGCGGGCTGTTCCATGTGTCTGGCGATGAACCCGGATCAGTTGTCGGAAGGTGAGCGCTGCGCCGCCACATCCAACCGCAACTTTGAGGGCCGTCAGGGCTACAAGGGACGCACCCATCTGGTATCGCCAGCCATGGCCGCCGCGGCTGCGCTCACAGGAAAGCTGACAGATATCCGAAATATGCTGTAGGTTGATCTCAGATTTAGCAATTTGAGAAGGAAAGCGTCATGAACGATTGGCAAAAACTGTTGTTGATGGGGATCTTGTCCATCATCTTTGGGGTGTTCATCTTGGGTGCCCCGGTTGTGGCCTCTATCGCGGTCACCGCAATCACCGGCATTTTGCTGCTGATCAGCGGCGGCTTGCAGATCGCAGGTGGGCTTTCGGTCGAAGGCACCCCCAGCAAGATTGCCTCCATCCTGATGGGGGCTGTCCTGCTGTTTCTTGGCTGGTCGTTCATTTCCAATCCGCTGCAAGGCACCATTTCGCTATCGGTTCTGGTGCTGATCCTGTTCATCGTCGGGGGGCTTGCCCGGATCTACCTGTCGTTCCAGATGCGCGGCACCGCGTATTACTGGCCGACCCTGATTTCGGGCATTCTATCGCTGCTTCTGGCCGGAGTAATCTGGACCAACGCTGCGGCGGAACCTGCATCCCTGCTGAACCTGATTGGCATCTTGCTGGGCGTTGAAATGCTGTTCAACGGCTTTGGCCTGCTGTTTGCCGCGCTTTTCCTCCGCGTCGTACAAAAAGAAATAAGGGCGGCCTAATCCCGGTCAGGGCGTTTCGCCCGGCAGACCAAAGGGGCCGCCATAACCACGCTGGGGCTGACACACAGCCTGCCCCCAGCGCACGGATCTTCCCCGCCATGTGCGGGGCACCCACGGTCTTGTGGGGCGAAATCTAGGAGTCTGGTAATGGACAAATTTGAAAAACTCACCGGCGTTGCGGCCCCCATGCCGCTGGTCAACATCGACACCGACATGATCATTCCAAAGGCGTTTCTGAAGAGCATTCAGCGCACCGGCTTTGGCAAGAACCTATTCGATGAGATGCGCTACAATCGTGATGGATCGGAAATTCCCGATTTTGTGCTGAACAAACCGCAGTATCGCAACGCAGAAATCCTCGTTGCGGGTGACAACTTCGGCTGCGGCTCTTCACGCGAACACGCGCCCTGGGCAATTGCGGATTTTGGTATCAAATGTGTGGTCTCGACCTCCTTCGCCGATATCTTCTTCAGCAACTGCTTCAAGAACGGCATCCTGCCGATTGTTCTGCCACAAGAACAAGTCGACCTGCTGATGGCAGATGCAGAACGCGGCGAAAACGCCCGTATGACCGTTGATCTGGAAGCCCAGGAAATCACCACCTCAGATGGTGAAGTCATCAAGTTCAACGTCGACGCCTTTAAAAAGCAGTGCCTGCTGGAAGGGCTGGATGACATCGGCCAGACCCTGCAAAAGCAGGCAGCAGTCCAGAGCTATGAAGGCAAGATGGCCCAGGAACGCCCCTGGGTCTGAGGACGGTAATCAGGTGCCGGGCCTAATGCACCGGCCCTGCCCCCTGGCCAAATAACACAGACCAAACCCGCCCCTGCGCTCTGGGGCGGGTTTTTTCGTGCCAGGCCACGCCCCTGTCGTCCGATCATCACCCCAACTGGTGATTCCACCTTGCTGAGGTCAATTTGACACAAAGACGCCACATTTCATCGCCACTGCCAGCCGCGCCGATGGGCTTGGTGACGGCGGCAAAACAGACACTAGATATAGTAACCACATCAAAACCCACTGTTTCGACAGGGGAATATTGATGCATTCCGGCACCAGACCGGGAGGTTTGCAGAGCGAAAGTGAATTTCGCATCAATGCAAACTTGAGCCCTGCGGCCAATCCATGCACAAATAGGGCGAAATTGAGGCGCGCATTCTGAGTTCCAGAGTGCATCAAGTTGGAACAAAGGCACGGCAAAGTACCGTCCAGTCCAGTTTGAAAGGGAAAATAAGCAGTGTTTGCTCGCATAACAGGCGCAGCAACCCGCGGGGTATTGGTTGCATTGCTGATTGTAATGCCATCGCTGCTCTTGCCGGTTTCTGCCACAGAATCTCCAGAGATCATCGCCCTGATGGCGATCCTGGGCGGAGCTTTGACCTTTGCCGAGTATTTTTCCAATTATCCCAGCTTTGTAGAATTCCGCGAAGCTCCACCGCTGAACCGAATGCGCTATATTGCAGTCTTTGCCATGGTCGGCCTACTAAGCCTGCTGACCCGCCATGCGCTGGACCCCACCGGGCTGACCGCGCTGGTGCAAGCCTTCGGAACCCACCTGGGCGCGGCGCTGGATTTCAGTTATTCCCCGGTGCAGTTGACCGTGTTGATGCTGCCGCTGGACACCGCAAGCGAGACCCTGCAGCTGATGCGCAGCGCGGCCAGCATTGCCTATCTCGTCGCCGGACTGACTGTGTTGGGCTTTGTGCTGGCCATCCGTCTGGGAAACTGGCCCGTTGCCAATGGGGCCTTCAACGTCTGGGTGAACCTGCCACTGTTTGACCCGACCACGGGCGGCGATGTGGTTGCCCGGCTGCAGCGTGATGGCCGCATCAATATTATCATGGGGATTTTGCTGCCCTTTGCCATTCCTGCCGGTATCAAGCTGATATCCGGCCTTATCGATGTTACGCATCTGACGACACCCCAGATGCTGATCTGGCTGGTTGCCGCCTGGGCCTTTATCCCTGTGTCGATGATCATGCGTGGCCTGGCCTTTCTGCGTGTTGCAGAGCTGATCGCGCAGAAACGACGGGCGGCCTATGCCCATGCCGAAACGCTACAGGCCGTGTGATGCGCCCTTCAGCAGAGAGCGCCCTCTCTATCTTGCGGTTTCTGCAGCTCCTGTTGCCCCTATTGTTCCCCCCGACACTGCTGGCTGACCCGCAAACAGACCCTGCCCCTGCGCCTGCCCCCGGCAGCCTGCGGATTGCAACCTTCAACACCGAACTCTCTCGACCCGGCCCCGGCCTGCTGCTACGCGATATCAACCGGGGCAAGGATCCCCAGATCGCCGCAGTGGTCGCCGTTATCGCAGCCACCCGGCCCGATATTCTGGCGCTGCAGGGGATTGACTGGGATTATGACAATCTGGCGCTAAAGGCGCTGGAGCAGCGTCTCGCCGCAGCTGGCGCGCCCTATCCGCATCTCTTTGCCCAGCAACCCAATGCGGGCCTTGCCACTCCCTTGGATCTGGACGGCGATCAGCGGCGCGGCGGCGCCGGCGATTCCCAGGGCTATGGCAATTACACCGGACGCGGCGGCATTGCAGTGCTGTCCAGATACCCCATCCGAACCGAAGAGATCAGCGACCTGACGCCGCTGTTGTGGCGCGATATACCCGGAGCCACCCTGCCACGACACCCCGATGGCAGTGCCTTTCCATCCCCCCAGGCCCAGGCCATCCAACGCCTGTCCTCGACCGCGCACTGGGTCCTGCCAATCGCCCTGGATGCAGAGACCCGGCTGACCCTGCTCAGCTTTCAGGCCGCGCCACCGCTGTTTGATGGCCCCGAAGATCGAAACGGGCTGCGCAACGCGGATGAAATCCTCCTCTGGCAGCGGTTTCTGGATGGGCAGTTGCCAAGCACGCTTGGGCCGCCACCAACACAGGCCTTTGTCCTGGTCGGCGGCACCAATCTGGATCCCGACACCGGCGATGGCAACCGCGCGGCCATTGCTGCCCTGCTGCAAGACCCCAGGCTGCAGGATCCGCGCCCGGCCTCGTCACAGGCGGGCACAAAGACTGTCGATTGGGGCGATGAACGCCGTATGCGGGTGGACTACGTGCTGCCATCTCGCGACTGGCAGGTTACCGGCGGCGGAGTGGTCTGGCCCGACGGTGCAGTCTCTGCTGCCGCAACGGCCAGCCGCCACAGGCTGGTCTGGGTTGATATCACCCTGGACTAGCCCAATTGCCGGGTCAAACCGCCAGATCTTTGCCCAGCGGCGCAGGCCCGGGATCCGACAAAAGCGCCTCTGGCAGGCACTGCGGCAGGGCCTGACACAGTGGCGTGTCGCGGAAATCTGGCAAGAGCTGTTGCAGCAGATCCCCCGACAGGCTGTGGGGTGTATTCCATAGATAGCGCATCTCTAGCAGGCATCGCCCCATGGGCCAGAAAGGGCGGGCCAGCAGCAGCGGCAGCCATGACATCTGCCGCAGCCGGGCGGGTTGGCGCAGATGTCTGTTAATCGCTGACAGCATCTCTTGCCCCGACAGGGTATAGCCCGCAAAAGGCACATCCAGATAGCGCGGCAGACTGGCCCGGATTTCGGCCAAGCCAACTGCGGCGCGGGCGACATCCGGCAGGTAGGCCCAGGCATGGGCAATATCCGATCGCCCAGGATAACTGAATTTCCCTTTGTGCAGCTTGGCGGTGATCATGGTATCAAACCAATTCCCCGAAGCTTCGGTATCCAGAAAATCTCCAGCTCGCAGCACGATCACCTGGGCACTGGAGGCCCGGTAGGCCTTCTCCATCTCAATGCGAATGCGCCCCAGCGGGTTTTGCGCCGCATGCGGGCTGTTTTCACACCAGGGTGACGGGGTCTGCGGCCCAAACACATAGACATTGCCCGGCACAATCACCGTCGCACCACTGGCCTCGGCCACAGCGATCACCTGCCGATGCAGCACTGGCACCTGCGCCGCCCAGTCCGGGTAGGCCGGGTTCCAGCCATTGACGATAACCTGCACGCCGCTTGCCGCCTCAGCCAGGTCCTGCGTCCCCCGCTGAAAGCGCCGCACCTGCCAGCCAGCCCGTGCAAAAGCCTCTGCCGCTGACCGGCCAAACCGGCCCGAGGCCCCTAAAATGAGTGCAACCTGTGTCATCCTCTTGTCTCCTGTTTAAATCTCCTGCAGGCACTTTCACCCATTCAAAACAAACTAAACATTGCCAAAAGATTCTGATCTGCCATTCATTATTGAATGGATGCCACAAAAATCACCGATTGGTCTCTGATCCAGAGCTTCCTTGCCGTTGCAGATCACGGGTCGCTATCCGCGGCAGCCCGGCAGCTGGGGCGCAGCCAGCCCACACTGGGACGCCATATACAAAGCCTTGAGGCGCAGCTTAGCCAGCAACTGTTTGAACGCCATCCCCGCGGGGTGCAGCTGTCAACCGCTGGCACCGCCCTGCTGCCAATGGCACGCGAGATGCAGCAGCAGATGTACCACCTGTCGCTGCAGGCGGCGGGCCAATCCGAAGCGCTGGTCGGCACGGTCCGCATCACCGCCAGCGTCTTTGCCGCCCATTATCTGCTGCCACCCATCCTTGCCGAAATTCGCATCGCCGAGCCGCAGATAGAACTGGAACTGGTGCCGACAGATGCCAGCGAGAACCTGCTGTATCGCGCCGCCGACATTGCCCTGCGCATGTACCGCCCCAGCCAGCTTGATGTGATCACCCAGCATGTCACCGATTGGCCGCTGGGGATCTTTGCTGCCAAATCCTACCTCGACAGGCGGGGCCGTCCGAAAAGCGCCGAGGACCTGTGGCAGCATGACCTGGTGGGCTACGACAGCAACGATCTGATCCTTCGCAGCATGCAAGCCATCGGCTGGCAGGTCGAGCGCACCGCCTTTGCCCTGCGCTGTGACAATCAGGCGACCTATTGGCAGTTGGTGCGGGCGGGCTGCGGCATCGGGTTTTGCCAAACTGCGGTTGCCCACGCCGATCCCGGCATCGAAGAGCTGTCCCTTGGCGTTGACATCCCGCCCCTGCCCGTCTGGCTGACCACTCACCGCGCGATGCGAGAGACGCCCCGCATCCGGCGGGTCTGGTCCCTCTTGGCAAAGGCGTTGCAAAACACCCAAAAATCAACGCCTCAGCCTCCCGAAACGTCCCCTGTTATTGACCCCGCAGCCACAGAGAGGTAGGCCAATCCCAACTGATTTTTAGGAGGCACACATGTCCAATCCATCGATTCTGATTCTGCCCGGCGACGGCATCGGCCCCGAGGTCATGACCGAGGTACGCAAAGTCATCACCTGGTTTGGTGAGGCCCGCAGCATTCAGTTCGATGTGAGCGAAGATCTGGTCGGCGGTGCGGCCTATGACAAGCACGGTGTGCCCCTCGCGGATGAGACCATGGCCAAGGCGCAAGAGGTAGACGCGGTTCTGCTTGGCGCGGTTGGCGGCCCCGCCTATGACAACCTGGATTTCAGCGTCAAGCCCGAGCGAGGCCTGCTGCGCCTGCGCAAGGAAATGGATCTCTATGCCAATCTGCGCCCGGCGCAGTGCTTTGACGCGCTGGCAGATTTCTCCTCGCTCAAGCGTGACATCGTTGCCGGCCTCGACATCATGATCCTGCGCGAACTGACCTCGGGCGTGTATTTTGGCGAACCCCGTGGTATCTTTGAAGAAGGCAACGAGCGCGTCGGCATCAACACACAGCGGTATACCGAGTCCGAAATCGAACGCGCCGCCCGCTCTGCCTTTGAACTGGCGATGCGTCGCAACAAAAAAGTCTGCTCGATGGAGAAGGCCAATGTGATGGAGAGCGGCATCCTGTGGCGCGAGGTCACCACCCGCGTGGGCCAGGACTACCCCGAGGTCGAGCTGTCGCATATGTATGCCGATAACGGCGCCATGCAGCTGGTGCGGGCCCCCAAGCAATTCGACGTGATCCTGACTGACAACCTGTTTGGCGACATCCTGTCCGACTGCGCCGCGATGCTGACCGGCAGCCTGGGCATGTTGCCTTCTGCCAGCCTCGGCGCCCCCATGGCCAATGGTCGCCCCAAGGCGATGTATGAACCCGTACACGGATCGGCGCCTGATATCGCAGGTCAGGGCAAAGCCAACCCGATCGCCTGTATCCTCAGCTTTGCCATGGCGCTGCGCTACAGCTTTGACATGGGTGATGAGGCTGACCGGCTGGAAAGCGCCATTGAAAAAGTGCTGGCCGATGGCGCACGCACCGCAGATCTGCTGGGCGAAGAGGGTGTTGATCCGATCTCGACCAGCGAGATGGGCGATGCCGTGGTGGCCGCACTGCAGGCCAGCCTGTAAATCAAACGTCGACCCAATCGGGCAATACGGCGCAGCATACCAAGGCAAGAGGGCGGGAACGCCCTCTTTTCTTTTGGGTTTGCCTGTTTTGACGCCACCACGCCCTGTACGCAGCGGGTCTCTGCCCAGGTTGCCACAGGGTTGATGACAGCCCCCCTACCTTTGCTATACGAAAGCAGTTTCTAGGTTCCCCCTGGTCCTTTTGAAAAGATAACCTGCTGAATGCCAAGCTCCACGCCAAAGCCGCTAATTTCGGTCATCCTGCCGGTCTATAACGTCGAAGACCATGTGGCGGCCTGCATTCGCAGCCTTCGAGCGCAAGACCTGTGCGATTTCGAAGCCCTGGTGATCGACGACGGCTCCACTGACAACAGCGCCGACGTGGCGCGCAAGGCCATCGCACAGGACCCGCGGTTTCGACTGGTGCAACAGCCCAACAAGGGGCTGTCGGGGGCGCGCAACACCGGGCTGGATCTGGCACAGGCGGATTACATTGCTTTTCTCGACAGTGATGACCAACTGGCCCCGGACTATCTGTCGCAGCTGTGGCAGGCGCTTGAGGACACTGGCGCCGACTGGGTGTCCTGCGGTATTCGCTTTTGCTTTCCCGATGGCAGCCACAGTGACCATTCCGCCATTCACGGCCAGGCCGCGCGGCACAGCTCTGGCCTGCGCAGGACCTACCCGCTGACCACGTGGCAGCAGGCGATTGTTCACTTTCCTTCGGCCTGGAACAAATTGTACCGCCGCAGCTTGATCGCGGACCTGCGCTTTCGTGAAGGGACCTGGTTCGAGGATCACGAATTCTATTACCAGGCCGCCGCGCGCAGTGATCACCTGCTGCATATCGAAGCGCCGCTCTACCTGCAGACCCGCGCCCGCGAGGGGCAGATAACGGGCAGCGACAGCGACCGGGTGTTTGAACAATTCCCGGTGCTGGATCGCATCAAGGCCCTGATGGCCACCGCACCACGCGCGGAGGCTGATGCCGCCTTTGAACAGATCGCCAGCCGCCTGCTGTTTGAACGCAGCACTGCCCTGCGCGTGCCCGAACGCCGTGCCCGCTATGCCGACGCCTGTGCCAGATATCTAGACCACCACGGGCTGCGCTATTGCCCGGACTGGGACCCGCATATCTCGGCGGCCTGGGGTATCGAAATGACTGGCATCCTACCGCTGAGCGTGGTGCTTCCCTGGTCTGGCAGCGATACGGGTCTGCTGGAAATCAGCCTGAACGCGCTGGCAAAACAGGGGGCACCGGGGCGCGAGATCCTGATCCTGTGCAACACCAAGCAGGCCGAAACCCAGGCAAGCCTCGTTGCGGCCGGCCACCCAGAGGCGCGCGTTCTGCGCCACACCGAGACAGGGATCGCCGCCGCCTGCACCGCCGGGCTTGCGGCGGCGCGCGGCCGCTACGTCAACTTCCTTGTGCCGGGGGATGTATTGGGCGAAATGGCCCTGCACGACTGGGTGGATGGAATGCTGGCAGCAGAGGCGGATTTTGCCGTTTCAGCCTATCGTCTGGGACTAGAGGGCGGCACCTATCACGCCGCCATCTATTGCGATGATGCGCAGATCTTGCAGCCGCTGGCCGCCGCTGATTTTGCGTTTTCCCCCGAACTGGCCCTGGCCCTGGATGGCCAGATTTCCCCAAAGCTCTATCGCCGTGCCTTTCTTATTCAGGCCGGGCTTGGCTTTGGCACTGGCACCTTGCCGGGATGGCAACTGGCCCTTCAGGCGGCGCTTTTGGCGCCAAAGGCGCTGTATTTTGCGCAGCCCGGCTGCGATGTGAACCAATCTGACGCGGCGCTGGCACAGTATGCCCCTGGTCGGACTACCGCCGCCTTTGTGCGCTCGCTTGATCAACTGACTGCCCGGTTGCAGGCGGATGGTCAGTCCTGTCAGCTGCCCGAAGGCTGGCAACGGCGTCTCTTTGCGCGCGCGCTGCGGCAGCGCATGGCACAGATTCGCGCCCCCCTGCCTCGGCTGAAGCTGGGGCTTTTATGCCTCACCGCAGTCTGGGCGGCCCTGTGCCGCGGCCTAACCCGAACCCAAAGCCCCCTTGACCCTGGGGAGGGGCAACGGATAGCCACCCTACTTAGTATTGAAGCCCAACTTCGCCGCCGTCCCTAGGCGCCCTATCCGGCGCAAGAAATACGATCAAACACGTAAAGACAGATGGAAAAATAGATGCAGTCGTTCTTAGTTCAGGGTCCCACCGTGTTTCGCTACACTGCCAGATTCTCTGAGGTGCCCTACGCCAATATCTCGTTTTTTGATCGCGAGCAGGCCAACATTCTGTTCCATTTATCGTTGCGCCAGGACGAGGGACTCTGCGTCTGTAACAAACGCACCGGAGAGATATGGGCCGCCGAAAAAACCTACAAGAAATCTCTGGCGAAATCCGAGGCTGAAGTCACAATTACCTTTGCTCCACCGCATGTTACCGTGGCGGTAGATGGGGTGCGTGTGTTCCGCTTCGGCCACAATATCATCCGCCGATCTTATCCGAATCTGGACCAGATCAGTTTTGTTTCCTACCAGGGCGGTATTGCTGCTGCCGACATCGACTTTGGCGATGACACGCGCCAGAAGCTCTCTCTTGGGGCGCTCACCCGGAGCAACCAGGCCAAACTCAACAAAGGGCAGCTGTGCCTCAGCAACCGGCTAGAGCTGCGCGCGCGGGTGAAGTACACATCCACTCTGCCAGCCCTGCACCTGGACCTCCCCGGAGTGGACACAGTGCCACAGGTCATTCTATACCCGGCTTCCAACCAAGATCGCCGCAGGGACAAGACCGAACTAAGCGCAGATGTCATCGTTTTGCTGCCTGGGCGTGTCTGGGAAGGCCGTGCCAAAGATAACGCCCTGGATTTGGGGCTCCTGCATGCCGATGGCACCCTCGCCTGCCCGCGCCTGCGCCTGACCTCAGCGGATCTGGCAGAACAGATTGAACAGATTATCAGCGATGTGGATCTGTGCGGCGATTCTCTCACCGCCATGCAGGTCTTGGAACATGTGCAGTTTGGCCGCTTGCAGACCCAACTGTCCGACCAAAGCCGCGCCCGCCTTACAACCGCACAGCGGTTCTACGGCCTGAGCGACTATATCGAACCTCCTGAAGGCAGCGCCGTCCAACAGCCCGAAGCCGCGAGCCTGCCTGAACTGGCACCACGGGACCCGGTGGTTCACGCCCATGGTGTCTTTGGCCAGCGGATGCGCAAAACGCCAGAGACCGACCCGCTGGCGCTGCTAACCGAACTGCTGCCTGACATTCCAAAAGATCTACGTTGCTATCTGTTTCTCAGCCTCAGCGAGTTTTTCAGCCACCCAGATCAAGATTTTGACGGGTTTCATCAGCTCTATTGCGCCGAAGGGTTGCGCGCCAGCCTGTCACCAGAGGCTGGCAACCTTTACAAAAGCTCGGCGCTGTTGCCCTTTTTGTTCCTGGAAGATCGCCACAGCGAGATCTGCCCGACACTGCGTTCCTTGATTGAACCAACGGCTGGATGGATTGTCACCCCGGCGGTTTCCTGGCTGCTACGCCGGGCAATTACCGGCAAGGGTGTCGAGGAAAAGATCCGCGAACACATCATCTATGCCTATATGGATCTGGTCGACCGGCAGGCGGGGCAATACTGGGGACGGGCCCATTGCCAAGATCTGACCAGTGTCGCGGTAGATCTGCTGCATAATATCGACAGTTTTACAGATTATATCCAACGCCCGATCATGGAATTCACCCTGCGTGCCTACGGCCTGTCCCGACAGTTCTGGCACCAGATGGATGTCCATGTCCCCCTGGAAACCCTCCCCGAGCTAGCGGCGCTGCGTCAAGCCTTTGCGGTGATCGAAGCCGCGCTCGACCGCGCCGAACACGGGACAACGGCAACTTTCGAGGTGAGCCAAGCACTCGACCTGTTCCAGGTCTATCAATGTAGCGATCTGGTGCGCATGCGCCGAGAGCTGCTTGGCCCCGCAGCCACCTACCTGGCCGAGGATGCCCCCCTGAGCGTCGAGACGCTGAAACGTGCCGAGATCCCGCTGGACGAAGCCGGCCTGCGCCACATGGCTTTTCCTGGTGCGGCACCTGTGGCACAGGATCTGGTCTCTGCCACCGCCTCCGCCCTGCCCAAGTTTTACCGCGACATCCCACGCGCGCCCTATTACCAATTGCAGCAAAGGGTCAGCCAGCGCTGTCACCTGCTGATCAAGCAGGCCGCGACCCAGCCGATTTCCCCGACACAGATCCTGGATCTGGGCCGTGATCTGCGCCTGTTGTCTACTCAACGCAGTCAGTTTCTCGGCCTTGGCCTCACCCTTGCCCTGCTGCGGGCCCTTCATCCCCATGCGCCCCAGCAAGAGGCGCAGGAGGCCCTTATCGGACTGCTGACAGCCCTGATCGAGGATCTGACCGCAACAGAAAAGAATGCCATGCGCAAAGCCACCGCGCCCAGTTTGGCACTATTGGCGCTGCGCGATACGCCGGAAAGCCAGGCGCTCTTTGCCAGGGTTCGTGACATTCTGCCAGATCTCGCCCAGGCCCTGCCAGCGCCCCACCCGTTGCCGGAAGGCGCGCCAGCGCTTGCGGGCTCGCCCCTGTTTGACACAATTGTCACAGTATTTTCCTGCCTGCCCAACCTGAACAGCCGCATTCCAGCCATGCGCGCAGGCTGGCTGACGCTGCTTCAGGCGCTGGACATCCCCTATGTCATCATCGTTGGCGATGGCGATGGACAGCTCGACGGGGATATCGTGCATCTTGATGCACCCGACTCCTACGAAGGGTTGCCGCAAAAGACCCTGGCCACCATCGCCTGGGTCTATGAAAACACCCGGTTTTCACATCTTATCAAGATCGATGACGACTGCTTCTTGAATCCGGATATCTTCTTTCACGGGCAAAGCTATCGCAAATTCGACTATTACGGCCGGATCCTGACCCGCCGCCCCGGCGATATGGACCGGGCCTGGCACAATGAAAAATCGACCTCTGATCGAGGGCGACTGGAACTGGATAAATCGCCGGAACCGTCAACCTACACCGATGGCGGCACTGGCTATGCGCTGAGCCGCACCGCCATGGCCGCAGTCTGTGCCGCAAGCGAAAGCCCGGAAGGGCAGCACCTCATCCAGATGTCCTTTATGGAAGACAAGATGCTGGGGGATCTATTGGCACAACAGGGTATTCATCCTGCGGATGAGGACTATCGCACCTCTATTCGCCGCCGCACCTGGGGCAAGGCGACACCGGTCTCGCGCTGGGTCAACAGCTTTGACGCCAGTCAGGCCGCGCCGGTCTCTATGGTGCATCTGGATGAACACGCAAGCCAGGCCCAGGCCTGCGCCAAACTATCAGCGCCAAGCCTGACGCCGAAGAAAATCTGGCCCAGTTATCAGGATGCCGCCCTGGTCTATCAAAGCAATGCGCTGGAACTGATCAGCAGCGAAGATCGGCTGGATGCCGCGCGCAGCGCAGAGGTCGCAGTGGTCGCCTGTATGCGCAATGAAATGTTCATGCTGCCGCAGTTTCTTGCCCACTACCGGCGCCTAGGCGTCGAGAGCTTTCTCATTGCCGACAACTGCTCTGATGATGGCACCCTGGAATACCTGATGGAACAGCCTGATGTGGCGCTGTTCTCTGTCGATACCGATTACAGCCTGTCGCACTATGGCGCGGGCTGGCAACAAGCAATGATTGCAGCCTTCCGTCCCGGCAAGTGGAGTCTGATTGCCGATACCGATGAATTACTGGTCTGGCAGACCCCCCAAAAGCAAAGCCTGCCCGCCCTGCTGCAAACCGCCGCCTTTGAGGGGGCCGATGCCGCCCGCATCTTCATGCTGGACATGTACCCCAAGGGCTCTTTGGGGGACGCAACCTTCCAAACCGATCCCTTTGCCGAGGCGGGGTATGTCGACCGCGAACCGTTTTTGGCCAATTGGACCGGACAGGGACCCTTTTCCAACATGCCCACCTGGACCAGTGCCGTGCGGCATCGGTTGATTGCCGGTTCGCGCATGGATCTGTTTGTGGCACAGAAAATCGCTCTGCTGAAATATCAGCCCTGGATGCGGATCTCGGCCGGCTATCACTTTGTCACCGATATCAAACTGTCCAGCCGCGAGCTGATCTTTGGCCACTTCAAATACAATGCCGATTTCTATCGCAAGGCCCAGATCGAGGTGGCGCGCCGCCAGCACTTCAACGATGCGGAAGAATACCGGAAATACCTGGCCCTGATGTCAGAGGGGCGTGATGTGATTTATGAAGAAGGGCTTTCGGTGCACTGGCAGGATGCCGATTTTGTCAAATCCCGCCTCGAGAAGGCCTAGGCTAGGCCAGACGCCGAACAACAACTGCGCGCCCAGTCCCCGCCGTGCGCGCAGCCTACCTAGCCCAGGCCTGTTCCTGCGCACCCGGTGACGTCTGATGACGTATAGACCTGTGTCAACTGCGCCATATGGTCCGCCATCGAACTGGGCACACGCGCGCCAGCCCAATAGGCCTCCATGTTCACGGCGCCGGACAGGATCGCCTGCAGCCGGTCTTGGAACGCCTGGATATCACCGGCGGCAAAAACCATCTCGTCGCAGTTCGACAGCTCTTGCGCGCCGCCCAGATCGCTGGTCAGCAGTGGGATATGATTGGCGTGCATTTCAATCGCGACCTGTGGCAGGTTGTCGTTCCACAGCACCGGCACCACCCCAAGGTCGATCTGCGCAAAGATCGCCGGCAGCTCGTCATGGGTATAGCCATCGTGATAATCCAACCCAGCCAGATGCTGCCCCACCGCCGAGAGCTCTGCCATGGTGTCCGCATTGCCGCGCCGGGCCGCAACCACCAGCCGGATGCGTTTCGCCAGGGGCGATGGCAGGGATTTCAGTGCTTCCAGCAGAAAGAAGAACCCTTTGTCCCGCCGCATATAGCCCAGATACCCAAGAGAAAGCACCTCTTGCTCTTGGATGGGCAGCGGACGCGGTGTGGTTCGTTGGAAGCAGTCAGCCAGCGCGGTACCGATATAAGAGGTCTGCAACAGATCGCTATGCACCCCATAGCGGCGCGCCACACCGGCGGTAAAGTCAGAGACTGCCAAAACCTGATCGCAGTGCGCGTTGATCAAAGAGACCATCTCGGCCCGCCGTTTGGCAAAGGGGTTTTGCCCGGTGCCCAGGGCCGACTGGCGCTGCGGGGACTGGCCGCTCGCCGCCTCTGGTGAAACCTTTCGCCGGGTGCCGGTGATCTTGCGCAGGCTGCGTCGCGCTGCGTTCAGCACAATCGACAGCCGCCGCCCTACTCGGATCGTCGGCTGGTACAGCAGTTGAAACATCCGGCTGTTGGGTTCAAATCCAGCAGCCTTCAACCGATAGGCCAGGGCATGGGCCAGGCGCAATTGCTTTTGGTTATGCGCCTGCGGCAGACAGCTCCCGCATTTGACGCCGCCTTTGAAATCCAGGCAGTTCTCACGCTCTTGAAACCACAGGTTCACCTGCGGGCAAAACGGGTAATAGTTGTGCAAAGACAGGATCAGCCGCATTTGAGGCCAGCGGGCTTTTAGCTCCAGTACCCGCGCAGGCAGACCTTCAAGATTGTTGAAATGCACCACATCATAGGGGCCAGTTGCCTCTAGAAAATCATAAAAGCACGCTTCGGTGTCGGTGTCATCGCACTGGGCCGCACTGCCGAAGGAGAAATGCGCAGGCGACAGGACCGCAGAGTTGACAATTTCATAGCGCCGTGCGCGATCCTGTCGCGGACCGTGACGGGTCTGCTCCCAACGTGGCGGCCGCTTGCGCAGGTCATACGAAATCCCCGCAGACAAAAACACCGCGTCGATGTCGCTGCCCTGATCCAGTTCCTGCAGGATATTGCGCTGATATTGCGACACCCCACCGCCCCGGTTCTCTGCATCCAGGTAATCAACCCAATTGTAGTAAAGAACCCTCACGACGGGTCGCCATCATCAGTGGGCAGCCGCGCCTCAAGCGCGTCCAGCCGCTTCGTCATCATCTGGTTCTGCTGCTGCGTCTTTTTGCGCAACGCATGTAATTCACCCAGCAAGTATCCGGCGACAAGCCAGCCCTCACGCGCGGTCTGTGTCTCTTCCTTGGGCAGATGCTGGTGAAAGGGCGCAAGGGTTGCGTCAAATTCAGGGGCCACGCGCTGCAGCTCTTTCAGCCCGTCCAGCGTTCTTTGACGAAGGGCCGCAAACGCATCGTCCGCCCCGGCAGGGTCGCCCGCCTCTTCGCTGGCCATATGGGTCACGAAGCGCGCTGCCAGTGGTTGGACCATCTTGTTTGGAATTCCAGCGTTTTGCAGTATGCGCACCATCTCAAGCACGGTATCGTCCAGACGTGGGTTTGGATCCGCCTTGGCCAGGACCAGGCCGAATTTGGGCAGGGTGATACCAATGGCCGAGAGGAAATCCTTGAATAGCAAATTGTTTTCGCGGCTGGCCTCGCTGTAGCTACGCAGGGTGACAGCCTCTGCTCCAAAAATCTCGATCCAAGGCCGCAGTGCCAGAGCATAATCATAGTGGATCGGCTCTACCAGATCAGTCATCGCGACATTATAGGGGGGCGTCTCTACGCCCATCTTGATCAGCTGGTTGTACCAGGACTGCAAATGGCTGTCCGGCGGGCGCAAGAAGGCGATCACCTTAAAGTCGATATCACGCGCGGACTTGATGATCCGGGACAGCGTCTTGACCGCCTTTGGAAAACAGGCGAGCCGCATGAACTCTTCCGAGCTGACAATCATCCGCGAGCGGTTACTGGCGCGCAGCTCATCAAATAGCGCAGCCCAGACCTGCTGCGGTGTCTCTGGCTTTTTGTAGCCATGCAGAAAGCTTTTAACCCCTGCCGCCTTATACAGGCTGTAGGCAAGATCGGAATGTTTGGAATACTGCAGCCTCGTCTGGGCAAGAGCAAAGTCATGCCGTTTGAGCAATCTGGGGTTATCATTCAAGAACGCCTGGACGGCAGTCGTGCCCGTCTTGAAGTGTCCGATATGAAGGTACAGTGTCTTGCGCATGACGCCCCCATTACTGCAAGTTTTGCGAGAGGGCCAGCCACTCTGGCAAGGTTTTTTGTCGCGACAACGTCACCACCCTGTCGGCAAAAAGATAGCCCCCCACAGGGCAACTCCTGCTCTGCCATATTGCCTTAACACTCAAATACGACTACTCAACCCCCACCTCAGGCCGCCCCAAATTCGATCTTCGGAAAGACACATTCATGACCGTAATCCTAGACACGCACAAATTTTTTTACGCTGCTGCGCCAAAGATCGCGTGCTCTTCTCTGAAGCTGGCGTTTTTCGAGTTGGAAAATGGCAGACCATTCGAGGCTTACACCATCAACCGCAACAAAAAGCACATCCACAACGTTGGGTATCGCACCTTGTTGCGGTATGCCTACCCAGAGCACCGCATCAAAGATTACTTCCGCACGACTTTTGTCAGGGATCCTATAGCGCGCTTGCTTTCAGCCTATGGCAACCGGGTAATCGCCCATAAAGAACTCTCACTTCAGATTGCCCGGAAAGGCCTGGAGGAACAGCAGCTGGAGCCAACCCCGGACCTGGATCTCTTTGTTGACCGGCTGGCAGACTATCAAAAGGCACATCCGTCTATTCACCACCACACCCGGCCCCTGGTGGTCTTCCTGGGCACCGATGCCGACTATTTTTCTCGCGTCTATTTGCTCTCCGAAATGGCGCAATTTGTCAGCGATTTCACCGAACGCACCGGGCAGCCGCTCACGGTTGGCCGGGAACAGACCGGGGGGCCAAAATTCAAACCCAGCGACCTGACGGAAAAACAGCGCCAAAAGCTGATGAAGATCTACAAGGACGACTATAAAGCCTTTGGCAAGTATTTCTAACCTGCCAGAAACCAGCCCCATCGCCCCATCAGGGCGGGCAACACTGCTCCGCCATCGCAACCGACCAAATGCGGGCAGGATGCTTCGCTGACATCGGGTCGGGCCTGCGCAATCCATGCGGTCCCAGGGCCGCGCCGGGGCAGCCTGGCGTTCAAGGGGGCGCACTGAAAAAGGCTTCGGCAAAGGCGGTGAAAGCCTGGATGATGGGCCGTTTGAGAGCCCTGTCGCGATGCGCAAGGGCGATCTGATGCCGCGGTGGCCGACCTGCCAGCGGCACCCGGACAACCGTATTGCCATCATAGCACACTCCATTTGACAGGTCTGTTGCAAGCAAGCCGACGCCGAACCCATTGGCCACCATCGACCGCAGCATTTCGATCGAACCGGTTTCATGGGCCACCCGCACCGGGACCCGGGCGTTTTGCAGCAGCGATAGGAAATAGCCGCGGCTGTGCGGCAGATTCATCAGGATGATCGGCTCCTGCGCCAGCTCCGGCGCGCTGACGTTGGCCTGCCCTGCCAGCCGGTGCCCCAGGGGCAGCAATGCATAGGGTTCCGCCGTCATCAGCGGGGTGATGGCAAAATCGGACGGGACCCCAAAATCATATAGCAATGCAAGATCAAGGCGACCTTCGCTAAGCCAGTCAAACAGCGTTTGCAGATCGCCTTCAAGGATGCGGATTTCAGCCTTGGGATGGGTATCCTTAAAGCGGCGCACCAACTGCGGCGCATAGCGCGGGCCAAGGGTGGAAAACACCCCTAGGTTCAGAAACTCCGGTGTGCCCTCGCCACCGCTTAGCACCCAGCGCGCCTGCTTTTCCAGCTCGCGCAGCTGCGCAACCTTATGCTGCCCATAGGGGGTCAGCTCCATTCCCCGACCGGGAATGCGGACAAAAAGCTTCTGCCCAAAGACCTCTTCACAGCGGGCAATGGCCAGCGAAACTGCGGGCTGCGAGGTATTCAGCGCGCGGCTTGCCGCAGCAGTGCTGCCGGTATCCGCAACCGCCAGCAGAATTTCGACCTGACGAAAGTTCAGCGGTATATTCAATTTTGAATACCCCTTATATGTATCTTGTATTTCTGAGTATATCCAAACAAGCGCTATCTTCCAGCAAGCAATTGATGGTGGATATATGTTCAAACATGATGAAACGACGGGGCACAGACCGCTAGAGGGGGTCCGGGTCTTGGACTTTTCCCGCGTGCTGGCCGGCCCCTACTGTACCGCGCTGATGGCTGATCTAGGCGCAGAGGTGATCAAGGTGGAACCGCCCTCAGGCGATGACTATCGTCACATCGGCCCGTTCCAGGACGGCGAAAGCCTGCTGTTCCAATCGGTGAACCGCGGCAAGAAATCCATTGTTCTGGACCTGAAATCGGCAGAGGGGGCCGCAGCGGCGCGGGCCTTGGCGGCCGAGTGCGATATTGTGATTGAAAACTTCCGCCCCGGCGTGATGGACCGGTTTGGGCTGGGCCCGGATGAACTGTGCGCAGCCCTTCCCCAGCTGGTCTATGTCTCGGTGTCCGGGTTCGGCCAGACCGGCCCGAACCGAAGCCTGCCAGCCTATGACATCATCATCCAGGCGATGAGCGGTCTGATGGATATGACCGGCGCCGAGGACGGCCCGCCGATGATGGCCGGGGATGCCTTTGCGGATGTGGCGGGCGGCATGTTTGCGGCCTTTGGGGCCATGGTGGCGCTGTTTGACCGCACCCGCAGCGGCAGGGGGCGACATGTCGATCTGGCGCTGTATGACTCCCTGGTGTCCATGATGCCGGTGGGGGCCTGCCGGGCGCTGATGACCGGAGAGATGCCAAAGCGGACGGGCAGCAAGCACCCGCTCTCGGCCCCCTTTGGCACCTATCCGGCCAAAGACGGCAGCTTTACCGTTGCGGTGCTGAACGACCGGCTGTTTGCGACCTTTGCGACGGCCATCGGAGCGCCGGACCTGGCGCATGACCCGCACTTTGCCAGCGACACATTACGGCGACAGAATGAACCGGCACTGGCGCAGCATATCGAAAGCTGGGCCGCCACGCAGGACGTGCAGAGCGTGGTTACGGCGCTGTCAGATGCGGGCATTCCCGCCGCGGCGCTGTGTTCGGTGCGACAGGCCTGGGATTCGCCCCAGGTACAGGCACGCGAACTGGCGACAACGGTTGCCCATCCTTCCCTCGGGGAATTCACCGTGCCGGAACAGCCAGTGCATTTCAGCGGCGCCCCGCGTGGCGGGCGACAGGCGGCCCCGGAACTGGGGGCGCACACCACGGAAATTCTGCAACGGTTGAAAGAAGGAAATATCAGATGACCGATGATCTGAACAGTGAAGAGCAGGCCGTCATAGGCCAGATAGAACGGTTTTCAAACGAGGTTCTGGTGCCTGCCGCTGCCGGTATCGATGCCAAAGCACAGTTCGCAACGCTGCATCAGTCGGCGCTGGCAGAGATGGGCATCATGGGGATGAACCTGCCCGAATCCTATGGCGGCACTGGCCTGTCCGGACCAGCGCTTTATTACGCGGTCGAGGCGATTGCCGGGGCCTGTGGCTCCACCGCATCTATGCTGACGGCGCATTTTCTGGCAACGGATTCGCTGCTGCTGGGGGCGGATGAGGCGCTGAAACAACGCTTTCTTCCGCAGGCCGCGGCGGGTGACCTCCTTGGTGCCTTCGCGCTGACCGAACCGCAGGCCGGGTCCAACCCGGCAGATATGCGCACCACGGCCACGCGAGACGACGACGGCTACCGGTTGAAAGGGGCCAAATGCTTCATCTCAAACGCCGGTGCAGCGGATTTCATCGTGGTCTATGCCAAAACCGACAGCGCAGCGGGCGCGCGCGGGGTCAGCGCCTTTGTGGTCGAGCCAGGCAAGACAGACGGGATAGAGATCGGTCGCCACGAAGAGACCATGGGACTGCGCGGCGGTCATGTCTTCCCGATATCTTTTGACTGTCATGTCCCACAGGAAAACCGGCTGGGCGAGGAAGGCACGGGGTTCCGCACCGCGATGAAAGTGCTGGACAATGGCCGTATCGAGGTGGCCGCGCAGGCAACCGGAATAGCCCAGGCTGCCCTGAATGCAGCAATCTCCTACGCCAAGGAACGCGAGGTCGGCGGCCAGCCGATTGGCAATTTCCAAGGGCTACAATGGATGCTGGCCGACAGCGCCACCGAACTGGCGGCGGCGCGGGCATTGGGACTGCAGGCCGCTCGCAAACGGGGCACGGGCGCGCGCTATTCCTCCGACTCGGCCTTTGCCAAGCTGTATGCCAGCGAAGCGGCCTGGCGCATTGCAGACCGGGCACTACAGATTCACGGCGGCTACGGCTACACCCGCGATTTTCCGCTGGAACGCTACCTGCGCGATTTGCGGATCTTCCGAATCTACGAGGGGTCGTCGGAAATACAGCGCACCATCATCGCCCGCGACCTGTTGAAGTAGTTATGCAGGGCGGCTCAGTAAAACCTGAGCCGCCTATGCAGGCGGCTTCAATGCAAGGACCCTGAAGGCACGACGTCTACCGGGACGGAACGACCCTCTGCCCCCCAGAGACCCGATCAACCCCTTGGCAAATACGGGAATCGGCGTTGAAAATCCACGCGTAATCATCCTAGGGCTGGCTATATCGGGGGATTTAACACATCCTAAATTGCGTTGACCTTCAAGGCTTTATGGCTATTTAGGCTGAACATCTTTACTGGTGCTGCTGGAGAGAATCGAACTCTCGACCTCTCCCTTACCAAGGGAGTGCTCTACCTCTGAGCTACAGCAGCGCCGGTGAAGGGGCTTTTAGGGATAAACTCAGAAGGGCGCAAGAGCTTCTGGACGGTTTTTTCACACTAAGTTACAGAAGGTCTATGGCAGAGAAAAAACCGCAAAAACCGAGCCCGGCCGCCTCGCAGCGAGAGGATCGACTGAAAGCCTCATTGAAAGCCAATATGGCGCGCCGAAAGGCGCAGGCAAAGGCACGCGCAGTGAAACAAGAGACGACGACCGAAGAGTCGGAAAGGTAGAGGCGAGATGGATTCGATTTTGGTAAAAGGCAGTGGTCCCCTGAGGGGCCAGATCCCAATTGCGGGGGCCAAGAACGCCTGCCTCGCCCTGATGCCAGCCACGCTGCTCAGCGAAGAACCGCTGACCCTGACCAATGCGCCACGGCTGAGCGATATCAAAACCATGACCGAACTGCTGCGATCCCTGGGGGCCGAGGTGTCCAGCCTGCAGGACGGGCAGGTTCAGGCGCTCTCCAGCCATAATATCGACAACCACGTCGCCGATTATGAAATCGTGCGCAAAATGCGGGCTTCCAATCTGGTTCTGGGTCCGATGCTGGCGCGGCTGGGGCAGGCAGTGGTCTCGCTGCCAGGCGGCTGTGCCATTGGGGCGCGGCCAATGGATCTGCACATTCACGGCCTGGAAGCGCTTGGCGCCGAGATCGAGCTGAAAGACGGCTATCTGCACGCCAAGGCGCCAGGCGGCCTCAAGGGGGCGATGATCGAGCTCAACTTTGCCTCGGTGGGGGCCACCGAAAACATCATGATGGCCGCCACCCTGGCCAAGGGCACCACGGTGATCAAGAACGCCGCCCGTGAGCCAGAGATCGTCGACTTGGCGGACTGTTTGACAAAAATGGGTGCCCATATTGATGGCGCCGGAACCGGGACCATCACCATTGAAGGTGTGGACCGGCTGCATGGGGCCACCCACCCCGTGGTCACCGACCGGATTGAACTGGGCACCTATATGCTGGCCCCGGCGATCTGTGGCGGCGAGGTAGAGCTGCTGGGCGGACGTCTCGATCTGATTGGTGCCTTTGTCGAAAAACTGGATGCGGCAGGCATTGATGTGACCGAAACCAAGGCAGGCCTGATGGTCAAGCGCCGCGGTGACAGGGTCAAGGCGGTGGATGTCACCACCGAACCCTTCCCCGGTTTTCCAACCGACCTGCAGGCGCAGATGATGGCCCTGATGTGCACCGCCGACGGCACCAGCGTACTGGAAGAGAAAATCTTCGAAAACCGCTTTATGCACGCGCCAGAACTGATTCGCATGGGCGCCCAGATTGACGTACAGGGCGGGCACGCCACGGTAACAGGGGTTGAACGCCTAAAGGGGGCACCGGTTATGGCCACCGATCTGCGGGCCTCAGTCTCGCTGATCCTGGCGGGCCTTGCCGCCGAAGGCGAAACCATCGTCAACCGGGTTTACCATCTGGATCGTGGCTATGAACATGTCGTGCGCAAGTTCTCTGCCGTTGGGGCCAAAATCGAACGTATCAAAGGGAGCTAGGCCAATGTCAGACGCCAGCTTTCATGATGGCCGCGAAGCTCCGGTAAACCTCGGCGCACTCAGCCCCGAGGATCTGGAGGTGATATCCAGCCTAGTACAGGACGCGGTTTTCCCAGTCACAGAAATGAGCTGGCGGGCCTCGCAGCGCCGCTTTGCCCTGCTGCTGAATCGGTTCCGCTGGGAAGACAAGCCAAGCGCCGAAAAACGCGCACGCGCCTATGAACGGGTCCAGTCGCTGCTGGTTATCGACACGGTACTAGGCGTGGCCTCGCAGGGGCTTGATCGCAACAACAAGGATCTGGTGCTGTCGCTGCTGTCGGTTCACTTTGAACCCGGCGAGGATGGCGCGGGCCATGTGCTGCTGACCCTTGCAGGCGATGGCAGCATCCGCCTGTCGGTCGAAGCGCTCGAGGTCACGCTGCGGGATGTCACTAAACCCTATGTGGCACCTTCAAAATCAGCCCCCGAACATAATCTCTGATTCCTTTGTGCGGGGACCCCCCATAGGCTAGGGCGGCAACCAGCGCGGAAAGCTGAGGCCGCCCGGCCAATGTCTTTGATGCCTTCAAGATCAGCGCAGGTGCAGCCGCGATAATGGCCAGAATACCAGGTGCGCCAGAGGCCGACACGACCACAGCCCTGCACCGCAGGATCCGCCAAAGCCACGGATGCGACAGATATGCAAAAGGCTGTGAACCAAGCGCTAACGCTTGTCGCCGGCCCCTCGGGGCGATATGTCCGCACTACCAGCCAGAGAGAGCCAATATGCCCGTTTTCCTTGATTCATCTGACGCCGATTTCGAAACCGCCTTTGCCGCCCTGCTGAACGCCAAGCGCGAAGACAGCCCCGATGTGGACGCCGCCGTCGCCGGAATCATCGCCGATGTGCGCAGCCGGGGTGACGCCGCCCTGTTAGAGCTGACAGCGAAATTTGACCGGCTGGAGCTGAGCGCAGATCAATTGGCGATTACCCCCGCCGAGGTAGACGCGGCAATTGCAACAGTCTCTGCCCAGGATCGTGCCGCGCTAGAATTGGCCGCTGAACGAATCCGGGCCTACCACGCCCGCCAACTACCCGAAGACGCTGAATGGCAAGATGCCACAGGGGCCACGCTGGGCTGGCGCTGGTCCGCAGTGTCTGCCGCTGGGCTCTATGTACCAGGGGGGCTGGCCTCTTACCCCTCTTCCGTCTTGATGAATGCAATCCCCGCCCAGGTCGCCGGGGTCGAACGACTGGCTATCACCGTCCCCACCCCGGATGGGGTGCTGAACCCGCTGGTACTGCTGGCGGCCCGTCTGGCTGGCGTCACCGAGATTTACCGCGTCGGCGGTGCCCAGGCGATTGCGGCTCTGGCCTATGGCACTGAAACCATTGCCCCCGTCGATAAAATAACCGGCCCCGGCAACGCCTTTGTCGCGGCGGCCAAGCGTCGGGTCTTTGGCAAGGTGGGAATCGACATGATCGCCGGCCCTTCTGAAATTCTGGTAATCGCCGACAAAAACACGCCGCCTGACTGGATTGCCCTCGATCTGATGAGCCAGGCCGAACACGATGAAAGCGCACAATCGCTGTTGATAACCGATAATGCCGACTTTGGCCGCGCCGTGGCCGCTGCAGTAGAAGCCCGGTTGGAAACCCTGGAACGCCGGGCCATTGCTTCGGCCAGCTGGCGTGACTATGGCGCCGTGATCACGGTGCGGAACCTGGACGAAGCCGCCGCCCTGTCCAATCGCATCGCCCCAGAACACCTAGAGCTCTGTGTCGCTGACCCACGCGCCCTGAGCAAAAAAACTATCCACGCTGGTGCCATTTTCCTCGGGCAATTCACCCCTGAAGCCATCGGCGACTATGTCGGCGGGCCAAATCACGTCCTGCCCACGGCGCGGTCAGCCCGGTTTTCCTCCGGATTGTCAGTGATGGATTTCATAAAACGCACAACCCTCAGCCAGATGACGCCCGATACGCTGCGCGCCATTGGTCCCGCAGCAGAGGTCCTGGCACGGAGCGAGAGCCTTGAAGCGCATGGCCTCTCGGTCACCGCTCGCCTGGAGGCATTGAATAAGAAATAGGGGCGCTGCCCCCCTTGGCCACTGGCCAATTCCCCCCGGGATATTTTTCGCCAAATGAAACCTGGTTCACCTCCCGATTCCGTAAAACAAAACCGGGAGGCTTCACTTGGCGCGGTCATCGGCGTCCCCGCATGTACCGCTAAGGCATGCTAAAAGAGATTAGATTGCAAATGCCAGCTTCATTTGGCCCTAAATATCCTCGCCGAAGGCATGCGTGCATTTTTCATAGAAAAATGACGCAGAAATAATGCTGCCTTTCTGATGCGCAAATGCCTGTTTTGAAAACTGGGCATTTGCCCCAGATCACGCCATAGCTTAGGACTTGAATGAAACGCTATCCCGACAGAGATCAAACGCCATGAGCCGCATCAGCCAAATCGAGTTGGACGACCGCAACCTCCCTCTGCCCACCGCGGAGATCGAGCAGGAACGTAAGGTGGCGATCTACGACCTGATTGAGGAAAACTCCTTTACCCTGCCCGCCCGCGACGGGCATCCAAGCATTGACGGCCCCTACCATCTGGGTCTTGCCATTCGTGAAAAGCGCTTGGTCTTTGATCTGCAAACCGAAGCTGGGGCGAAAGCTGCGGAATTTCATCTGTCGCTGTCTCCCTTCCGTCAGGTGGTCAAGGATTACTATCAGATCTGCGAGAGTTATTTTTCTGCGGTAAAGACTCTGCCGCCCAGTCAGATTGAAACCATCGACATGGCACGGCGCGGCATTCACAACGAAGGCAGCCGGGTGCTGCAAGAGCGCCTGGAGGGCAAAGCAGAGGTCGACACCGACACCGCTCGTCGGCTATTTACGCTCATCTGCGTGCTGCATTTCGGAGGCTGACGGGTGAAGGAATTGCCGCAGTCCATCCTGTTCTGCTGCGACCACAACGCGGTCCGCTCGCCCATGGCCGAGGGGATCATGAAAAAGTTCTATGGCACTGGCACCTATGTACAATCCGTTGGCGTCAAGAATGATCTTGAGATTGACGGTTTTTGCGTTGCGGTCTGTCAAGAGATCGATGTGGAGTTATCGCGCCATAGGTCACGCTCTTTCGACGAGATGGAGCAATGGGGCGACGATCTGTCCTCCTTTGATTTGGTGGTGGCGCTCTCGCCCGCGAGCCAACGCCGGGCACTGGAACTGACGCGCGTCTTTCATCTAGAGGTCGAATACTGGCCCATCATGGACCCAACCGGGCTGGGCGAAACCCGTGCGGCCAAGCTGGACAGCTATCGCCAGACCCGCGACCAGATCATCAAGCATCTCACCGCACGCTGGGGCACCCCGCAAGAGATCACATAAGCCAACAATCATCGTCAGCCATTTCACGGCCTTCTACGCCGACAACATGGCCGCCGCGCTGGACTGTGATGCGCCGGTGTCTCTCCCATCCGCGAAGCTATCACAATAGTGCTGAAATGTCCTGACCAGCGCCTTGGTGGTGTCCGGATGGTTGACGCGGCAACCGGCACGCCATTGGTCGACCACGCCGAGAGTTTTGCCCAGGTATTTGACCGAGTGTTTGTCCAAGTGGTTGCGACACCGAATCGCTGCTATTGCCGCAGTATCCAGGCCTGCAACTTTGGTTCACCCCACCGCTTTTGTAGGGGGCAGAACCCCGGTGCGCCCATGCGGCCCACAAATCACGCCTCGCTTGCCCCTTGCGGCGCAAACGCGTCTATCGTCCGCAGGCAGGAGCCATTATCCGTTTCCCCTGGAAAGATTTCGGCAGCCGCACCGCCAGGCACAGACCGTTGCAATTTTGAACATGCCCCCTCTGCCAGACAGCTTAGCCTGCGCAAAGCCAGGGCAGTGGTTGTCATTTCACGGCCGCTCTGTCTTGTTGCGCCAAACCAGAGATAACTTGAGGGCCTGATCCGATGAAAATTGCAACTGCCGCATATCCGCTTGATTGGCTCGACAGCTGGGCGCAGTACGAAGACAAGCTCTCTGCCTGGGTCGCCGAAGCCGCCGCTCAAGGGGCGGATCTCCTTGTCTTTCCCGAATACGGCGCGATGGAGCTATCGACCCTGGCAGGTGAAGATGTCGCGGCGGACCTGCAGCGATCCATTGCGGCAGTATCTGAACGTATGGAACAGGCCTCAGCTCTGCATCAAGCCCTAGCGGCGGAGCATAATGTATATATTCTAGGGGCTTCTGCCCCTGTCCATGCGGGGTATGATCTCCCCGTTAACCGGGCGGAATTCTACAGCCCCTGCGGCAAACGGGATCATCAAGACAAGCAGATCATGACAATGTTTGAGCGAGACCCGTGGAAAATTGGCGCGGGCGGGCCGCTGAAGATATTTGACACGGGGCTTGGAAAAATTGGCGTGTTGATCTGCTATGATAGCGAATTCCCCCTGTTGGGGCGGGCGCTGGCCGAAGCAGATATTCTCTTGATGCCCTCATGCACTGAGGCCCTGGCCGGGTATTGGCGGGTGCGGATTGGCGCCATGTCGCGAGCGCTGGAAAACCAATGTGTGACCGTGCAGTCCTCTGTTGTTGGTGCGGCGCCCTGGACCACATCTGTGGACATCAATGTTGGCACCGGCGGCGTCTTTGGCCCGCCCGACACCGGTTTTCCCGCCACCGGTGTACTGGCTGAAGGAGACCTCAACCGGCCGGGTTGGACCTATGCCGAAGTCGACGTAAAAACCGTTGCCGATGTGCGCGCCGACGGTGTAGTACGCAACCGAAGCCATTGGCCAGAGCAAGAGCAGAGGATAAAAACCTCTAGAATCCGCCTCAAGCGGTGATTGCGCCCTTGATATATTGGCCAAATGGGATCATTTAGGCGCAGTTCCCGCAGACTGGCGGGGTAATGCGAAGATGGAGACAACATGGCCAAGGAAGATACGCTCGAATTTCCCGGTGTTGTGAAGGAACTCCTGCCCAATGCGACGTTTCGGGTCGAGCTGGAAAACGGCCATGAGATCATCGCACATACGGCAGGCAAGATGCGCAAGAATCGCATCCGTGTTCTGGCTGGCGACCGGGTCCAGGTCGAAATGACCCCCTATGACCTGACCAAGGGCAGGATCAACTATCGCTTCAAGTAAGCCGTTGATCCACCAATCGAACCAAAGCCCGGCTGTTCCGCCGGGCTTTTGTTTTTTCCGGCCTGCGCTTATGACAGGCTGACAGACAG
Organism: Pseudophaeobacter flagellatus; assembly: GCF_021228235.1. Classification (GTDB taxonomy): domain Bacteria; phylum Pseudomonadota; class Alphaproteobacteria; order Rhodobacterales; family Rhodobacteraceae; genus Pseudophaeobacter; species Pseudophaeobacter flagellatus. The sequence goes on along the minus strand of NZ_JAJQRG010000004.1, from coordinate 7,544 downwards.
GGCCGACTGATAAAGAGGCCCGGCACAAAGAATAGCGGAGAGCCAAGCATGGCGTTCATTCTGGGATCAGGCAGTCCACGACGGCTGGAGCTCTTGGCGCAACTGGGGATCACCCCGGATGACATATGCCCGCCGGATATCGACGAATCCCCCCTGAAGGGGGAATTGCCCCGCGCCTATTGCGCCCGGGTCACCCGCGAAAAAGTTGCTGCTGTGCCTGCCCAGGACAGCGACGTGGTGCTTTGCGCCGATACCACAGTGGCACTGGGACGGCGCATTCTGGGCAAACCCGCCGATGCGGGCCAGGCTGCCGAGTTTCTGCTGACCCTGGCAGGACGTCGCCATCAGGTGATTACGGCGGTTGCCGTGCGCCGGGGTGATCAGCTCTGGCAGCGCGCGGTGGTCAGCCAAGTCAAGATGAAGCGCCTGTCTGATGTCGAACTCAACGCCTATCTCGCCAGCAACGACTGGAAGGGCAAGGCAGGGGGCTATGCCATTCAGGGGCCTGCTGGGGCCTTTATTCCCTGGATCAGCGGCTCTTTCACTGGCATCGTTGGCCTGCCCCTGGCCGAGACCGCAAATCTGTTGCTGGCCGCAGGCTGCACACTCTACAAGGAGGCCACCGCATGAAGGGCCGCTCAATCATTCTGGACCACATTCAAGGCCGCGAAGCCGCTGCGCTGATGGTGAATGGCAAGCTTGAAGACTTCTTCATTGATGGCGATGCGCCGCTGCCCGGCACCGTGTACCGCGCCCGCGCCGACCGCCCCGTAAAAGGCCAAGGTGGCATGTTCCTGTCGACCCCGGATGGCCCCGCCTTTTTGCGCCAGGTCAAGGGCTTGGCCCCAGGACAGATGCTCTTGGTCCAGGTCACCGGCTATGCCGAGCCGGGCAAGGCGATTCCGGTGACGCAGAAGCTCTTGTTCAAGAGCCGCTACGCCATTGCCACGCCTGATGCGCCAGGGCTCAATATCTCTCGCTCTATCCGCGACGAGGAAGAGCGTGACCGGCTGCTCGAAATCGCCCACGGGGTGCTGGAAGGCGCCAGCCATGGCATGATCCTGCGCTCTGCCTGTGCGGGGGCCGATGCCGATGAAGTGGCAGAGGACATCGAAGCCATGGCCGATCTGGCAGCACAGATTCTGGCTGATGCCGAGGGCGATACAGAGGTGCTGACCGAAGGCGATGGCCCGCATCTGCGCGCCTGGCGCGAATGGAGCGCACCTGCCGATATATACCGCGAAGCCGGCGATTTCGAACATCACGGCGTGCTGGATGCGCTGGAAACAACGCGCTCCATCCGCGAACCGCTGCCCGGCGGGGCCTATCTGTTCATCGAATCTACGCGCGCCCTGGTCGCTGTGGATGTGAACACCGGCAATGACACCTCTCTGGCAGCTGGGACCAAGGCCAATATCGCCTGCGCCAAACACCTGCCCCGCGCCCTGCGCCTGCGCGGCCTTGGCGGCCAGATCGTGATTGACGTGGCACCGATGCCAAAGAAGGACCGCAGCACCTTTGAAAGTGCGCTGCGCGGGGCCCTGCGCGCCGACAGCGAAGACACCATCCTGGTTGGCTGGACCAATCTTGGTAATTTTGAACTGCAACGCAAGCGCGGTCGCACCGTCCTTGCGGACCTTTTAACATGAATTGCCCGATCTGCAGCGCCCCGACCGCGCCAAGCCACCGCCCCTTCTGCTCCAAACGCTGCGCCGATCAGGATTTGCTCAAATGGCTCAATGGCAGCTATGCCATCCCCAGCAACGACCCCGAAGACATTGAAAAAGCTATAGAAGAACCCATTGGCGCTGAAGCGACCAGCGACAGTTCAGCGCCAATCCGACATTAGTGCTTTTCTTGCAAAAAGCCTCTGGACACTGCCGCATGGACGTCTTAGAAGGCCCACACCCAAGGCGAACAGCCTTTCCCGTGCCCGGGTAGCTCAGGGGTAGAGCAGTGGATTGAAAATCCTCGTGTCGGTGGTTCGATTCCGCCCCCGGGCACCACTAAATCACTGAAATAGTTGATTTATTTGGTTTGTTGAAGCCCTGGAAATTCCCCCGTAAAAGTTACACACAGTTATACACTCTTCTTACGGGCTTGATTTGGCGAAAGTTTCCAAAAACCGAATACTCAAATCAAAACAACTCCGTAAGGGGCTGGCCACCATCCTGACGGCCCGCAGCCCATACTGGCTTATCCGCCTCCGAGATCCGATTGCCGGGAAATACGTCCATCGCTCCTCCAAGGAGAGATCGCGACTCGATGCGATTGAAGTGGCCTATGAGTTTGCCGACAGCTTCCGAAGCAAAGCCAACAGCGAGCACGCCAAGGTGAAGGCAACCAGCTTCGAACATTATGCCAAGAAGCTGATGGCGATGCAGAAGGGCCAGTCGAAATGGTCTGAGGGTGACAACAAGCTGCTGAACAGGTCGGAAGACGGGTTGATCTGCTATTTCGGGAAGCACGATGTCACCAAGATCACCACGGGGATGGTTCGGGATTACCTGACGCACCTTGATGGGAATCGTAAGAAGCCGCTGGCGCATTCGACTAAATCCAAACATGTCATCATCATTCGGAAAGTCCTGACTATTGCCGTTGAAGACGGTCTCCTGAACGTCCTGCCGGTCATGCCGAAGATCAAAACCGTTGACACCCCGAGGCACACCTTCACGGACAGAGAGTACAAGCGGTTCATGAAGGCTGCATTGGAATGTGCCAAGCGTGGGGACAAGGTCCGTGGTGTGACTATCACCGGCCACCACGTCAGGATGTTTCGCTTTGTCGTGCACAGCTTTCTTCGTCCAACCGAAACCTCGCAGCTGGGATGGAGCTCGGACGCATGATCCGGCAGGCTGGTCTGACAACACATATCGGCACAACTGAACGCGTCTTTGAGGGTTACAACGCCTCCTGCGACACTTGGTGGGACGAGGTGAAGGCCGGCGTCTGTGCTAGCTCATGCGCCTATGCGTTTCTGGGTGGCCGTGAGCGGTTCGTGGACTCTCCCTACTACCCCACGGGCCCCAGCCTACTTGGCTTTCATCAGTTTTACGGAAATCCAGAGCGCGGGAGCGACATGCTCACAGCAGAGCAGGTGACAGAAATCGAAACCAGTACCCTATCGATCGCCCAGGCTCTAACCGGCCAGATTGTGCTCTACGCCATCGAGATGGGCGTTGATGCACGCATCGTCGCCTTTGCATCCGCCACCCCGAGCGATGGTCTCTACTTTCCTACCACCGCCGAGCTCGAGGAACTCTCGATTTCCTCAGGAAGCGGGCTGAAAAAGTGGTTTATGGAACCCTACGGAGATGGTCTTGTAGGAGCAACCAGGCCGCACCGGTCTGACTCGATGCTCGACCAAATTACGGCCTTTTGCAGCAAGAGTTCAGGAACGCCGAGCCTTCTGTTCACTATGGATCTTGCAACGCCGTCATATCCAAACCCAGACGACCTGCCTCTCCATGCAGTCGAGCTGACGATTGATGGCCAGCAGCATTCGATCGGGCGACAGGATCTCACCTTGCGCTACGGCGATGACAAAATTTTCATCACTGTTCCAATAGAGGCGCTCAAGACAGCAGTCACCCGTGCCCGAGAGATCGACTTCAGGCTCGATTCCGCGCGCGTCATGGGCGGCTTCCGTGAAGGGGGAGAATTGAGCGATATTGAACGCCAGTCTCTGGCACTTGCTTGGCGAAACTGCATTTAGTCGAAGATTAATTTATTTAAACGAGGAGCGGGGGCGGCACAGAAGGTTGATTGTAAAATCCCGCAATACCATCACTGTCTTGTCCGCTGACTGACGACGAGCCCGTTGAAATGCTGCGCGATGAACGAATGGCAGCTTTGGCGGGCAGGACTGTTGCATCGCAAATGTCGGACAGCTTTGAACACTACGCCAAGAAGCTGATAGCGATGCAGAAGGGTCAGTCAAAATGGTCGGATGGCGACAATAAGCTGCTGAATCGGTCGAAAGACGGTTTGATCTGCTATTTCGGGAAACATGATGTCACCAAGATTACCACAGGGATGGTCCGGGATTACCTGACGCACCTCGATGGGAATCGTAAGAGGCCCTTGGCGCATTCGACCAAATCCAAACACGTCATCATCATTCGGAAAGTGCTGACGATTGGCGCCGCGCACAAAGTCGGATTATTCTAAAGTCCTAGAATACCTGTCAGACACCATCGGGAAAAAAAACCAACCAAAATGCGCCGGTCTGCTGTGATCCAAGCCCAGATGGCGAACCGGCATCGAGCCCGCTTTGCCAATTACATTCCCCACATGCTCTCGATTCTGTTTGAGCATGCGATCAATCTTGATTGGCAGCGCGACAACCCAGCCAAAGGGATTGAGAAAATCAAGACAGGTGACGGCCACAAGCCCTGGCCAAAATCTGCAATCGCAACGTTTCGTAAGAACGCTGATGGGCTTCCCTTGTTGGCATTTGAACTGGCGCTTGGAACCGGACAGCGAGCCTCTGACCTAACTAGAATGAAATGGTCCGACGTCGAAGACGATGGCATTTGGGTAACTCAAAACAAAACCGGTGTAAGGTTGTGGATTCCGTTCACCGCCAGTCTGCGTGCGACCCTTCGATCACTGCCTCGTCAAAGCCTGCACTACATCCTATCTGACAAGTTCGGGCGCCAGGTGCGCTATGACCTGATCCAGAAAAAGATTCTCAAAATCAAAAAGATACTTGGGTTGGAAGAATACAGCCTGCACGGCCTTCGCTACAGTGCCGCTGCCGAGCTGGCAGAGGCAGGATGTACTGACCACCAGATCGCAGCCATCACGGGGCACAAAAGTTTGTCCATGATCCAGAAGTATTCACGCGGCGCGAGTCAAAAAGTCCTCGCAAAGCAGGCGCAAGCACTACGCGAACAGAACGGAAACGAAACGAGACCGTGGGAAACTTTGTGGGAAACTATTTTTCGGTAGAGATCAAAAAGGGCGGTAAGTCCCTTATTTTACTGGCAGGGGCATCAGGGTTCGAACCCGAGACCTACGGTTTTGGAGACCGTCGCTCTACCAACTGAGCTATACCCCTGCAGTGCCGGTGTACCTAAGCCACCTCTGCGTGACTCGCAAGGGGGAAATCAGCAGAAATAGTGCGGTTTTTTGTCGGCGAATCCCTGTGCCGCCTTCAGTCTGGGCTAGCCCAGTCGGCAGACTGGCTCTTGCACGGTTTCTATTCTATGACAGGCAAAAAAGGGATCCACTATTGAGCCTGCGAAAGAAAATTGCCGACAGCCCTCGCTTCAATCGCATGATCGAGGCGCTTTTTGCCCGCTATGTTGATTTCGCCCATCGCACATCGCGCTGGCAGCGCACTGGGTTTGAGGACATGGATGCGGCCGTGAGCCGTGGCGAGCCAGTGATCTTTGTGCTCTGGCATCAGCGGCTGATCATGGCGCCCTACCTGTTTGACACCTCGCTCGGGCGCATCTGCGCGCTGACATCAGCGGCGCGGGCCGGGCGGCTGGCGGGGCAGATTCTGGTGCGGCTGGGGTTTGAAACCATCCCGATGTCGAGCCACAAACGGCATGTCGCCCTGTCACGAGAGGTGCTGCGGCGCACCAAGGAGGGCTGTTCTATCGGTATCGCTGCCGATGGCCCGCGTGGCCCGGCGCGCATCTCATCCGGGGTGCCCATCACCTGGGCACGGATGACCGGTTGCCGGGTCTTTACCGTCGCCTTTGCGCAGCCCCGGGTGCTGAAGCTGCCCACCTGGGACAAGCAGATGCTGCCCCTGCCCTTTTCACGCGGCGTGTTGATTTGTCAGGAATGGACCGATCCGGTGCCGAAAAAGCCCAGCGAAGACGAGGCCGAGACCCTGCGGCTCAGCCTGCAAGCCGCGCTGGATGAGATCACCGATCGGGCCGACCTCGCAGTCGGGCGCCCCCCCGAACCAAGATAGCAGAGCAGCCTCAGGAAGCCCCCTTAGCCTCAACCTAAGAGGTTCGACTTTCAAGAGCTCCCAATGCTGACCTTGCCCGCGGTAGATCGGCGCTTTTGAACAAGCTTTACAATGCCAAAGACAAGGCTGAGGCCCGCCAGGACCATCAACACACGCGCCCAGAATCTATTGCCTTCCGCTGCCCGAACCAATTCTGCACGGCGCCCGTCCAGATAGGGGCTGATGAGGACCAGATGCTCCCCAATCTCGTAACCCAAGCGATTGAACCTGTTGCGATAGCGCTGTAACTCTTTTTGCACGCGCTGGTCAGTAAAAGGCACGTTGTCGTAGCGCCCATGCAGAGGCAGCTGCGCCCCTGCCTCTAAACCTGCGCGAACCAGGTGCAACAGCTGCTCACGCTCGCTCTTTCCGGCAAAGGCGAGCCCCGCAATCCGATCCTCGGCGGTGGACAACAGAGGGAGCACTGTGAAGTCCAAAACTGATACCCCATCAAAAGCGATGGCGGGCAGGTCCTCGGACCATCTGGCCTGAACCAAAATTTCATCCATCGGACCAAGATCTCGACTGGCATCAAAGTCTTCGACCAAAACAAGCGGCGCGCGTGGGGGATCGGTATCAGCGACGACATTATCCATCGCAATTTGGTATTTTGTGTACTCTGGTCCCATGAGCCTTAGCAGGAAATAGGCCAGAAAAAAGAAAGCCCACCATGGCACAAGTTTGAACAGCCAGATCACCAGCGCCCCTTGCCACCCCACCAGCATCCAGAACAGAAATTTTAAAACCGGCATTTAGTCTTCCCCTCGGGAACCGTCTACGTCCTGTTCCTGCTCCGTATGGTGCCTACCACCTGCTGCGGTATCAATGCAAAAAGGGCGCCCCTTTGGGCGCCCTTTTGTAGAATTCACCTGTGTGGGTCTCCGTGATTTCCCCGGTGGGGAAAATCACCTGTCACCACTGGCCAGAGTTTCCTATGGAAACTCGACCTTAATCGGTGATTTTGGACACAACGCCGGCACCAACGGTACGGCCGCCTTCACGGATGGCGAAACGCAGGCCGTTTTCCATCGCGATGGGCGCGATCAGTTCAACGTCGAACTTCAGGTTGTCGCCAGGCATAACCATTTCGGTGCCTTCGGGCAGGGTCACGGTGCCGGTCACGTCAGTGGTACGGAAGTAAAACTGAGGACGGTAGTTCGCAAAGAACGGCGTGTGACGACCACCTTCATCCTTGGTCAGGATATAGGCTTCGGCTTCGAATTTGGTGTGTGGGTTCACAGACTTGGGTGCACAGAGAACCTGGCCACGCTCAACAGCTTCACGATCGATACCGCGCAGCAGGGCGCCGATGTTGTCGCCGGCTTCACCGCGATCCAGCAGCTTGCGGAACATTTCAACACCGGTACAGGTGGTGGTCTGGGTGTCTTTGATGCCAACGATTTCGATGCTGTCGCCAACATTGATCACGCCACGCTCAACACGGCCGGTCACAACGGTACCACGACCAGAGATCGAGAACACGTCTTCAACAGGCATCAGGAAGGGCTGGTCAACCGCACGGGCAGGAGTAGGGATATACTCGTCAACCGCTTTCATCAGCTCACGAATT
>NZ_JAJQRG010000003.1 GCF_021228235.1 Pseudophaeobacter flagellatus | reverse complement strand
GCTGACTCAAAAGGTCGGAAAAAACTACTCCCGTTTGCTCGACTCCCGACAAACTAACGCCTGCTCGACTGTTTCGTCAGAGCCGACATTGCAGCAGCGACAGCGAAAGCCCGCTTCGTCCGCAGACTGTGAGTTCGATCATCTCCGGATTTCGCACGCGCAGCGAATGGCCGGTAAGCGGGCTGCGACCGCAGCATAGTGAAGGTAGGGCGGGTCCGTTCTGGGCTGGCTGCCGTCATCAGCTCACGGCAGACCAGGTAGGGTCTCACTGTGATCTTGCTGCTGCACCGCCGCAAGGCAGCTTGGAGCCCACTTTACTTAATTTCTGCAATGCAGCTAATGCCTCCTACCATGATAGAGCCCAAACCGTTCAACTACCATTTGGGTTTTGAACGGGGTTCGTGGCAGCTTCAAAATATATGGTTTTCGTCTGTCCCGAACGCGAGCAGTTTTGAGGTGCTTCGATAGAAATCGAATTTCTAAATTAGTTGCCCAAGATCATATTTCCAAAACCGTTGAACGGTTGCATCGTTCTTGTGTCAACTCCACGAGTTCGATCTCGGTCAAAACCCAAGCCACCGCCTGGGCTGATGGAAAGACCTCCACCTGGACCAATTGATTGTCCACCGCCTGGGCCGATGGAAAGACCTCCACCTGGACCAATTGATCGTCCACCATCTGGGCCGATGGAAAGACCGCCACCCGGACCAATTGATCCACACCCACCTGATGCGATACTTCCGGGGATGCAGGTGCGCCATGACTGTGCGCTTGCAGATGAAGCGACAATCGAGGCGGCTAAAATTAGGACGAGGTGTTTAGGCACAACAGCCTCCGATATAAAAGAATGAGCGTAAACCGCAGACCTAAATTATTCAAGATTCATGAATTTAACGTTCAAAAATCGCCGTTATTGTAAGACTGCCGAAAGCGGTCTTTGGCGCAGTCGAAGCGAATGACTGCTACGTCCGCTCAGCAGACCTTTCACCCTCCGAAAATGCTGCACGATGCACGAATGGCCGGTCTGGTGAAGCTGCGCTGCAGCGTCGGTCACCTTGGTGAGAGTCCGGTTTGGGCTGGGCAGCCGCCATTAGACGTACTTTGCACCAACGGCGGCTACGCACAGCATCAGGGAGAATGGTGAATGGACCGGTCGCTTCCCGTCAAAGAGTCACTTCTGATACGTAGGCTTATCTACCAGCCCATCGAGTAATACTCTTAGCCACCCTCAATGCTCCCTGTTTGCGCATAACCTGATCTGGATCACGGATGGCCTTTGAGAACTGGCCCGCCAGCTCAGACCCTTTGCCAATTTTGGCGCGGATATATCCCAGGGCCTCTTCAAGCTCCTCAGTGGCAACATCCCTTTCGGCGCATTCCTCTGCCGCCTGATTGATGACATGAAGCGCAGCTTTCAGGCTTGCTGTGCTCAGAATTTCTTCCGACCAGCTCCCTCCGAAGGCCACATTTGAGAGTTGTTTTTTTATATCAGTCATGAGAACAAATATAGAACACTTCACCCTGATTGAACAGATGCCGAGTTTTGATCATGACCCCTATGCGCTGTCTATATCTTGATATGAACGCATTTTTTGCCAGCGTTGAGCAACAGGTAAACCCGCGACTCAGGGGGCGCCCGGTGGCCATCACCGCATTGCATACAGGACCGCACAACAACTGGGCCGGCGCAGTTGTCGCCGCGAGTTATGAGGCCAAGGCGCAGGGCGTAAAAACCATTATGCGCGTTGCTGAGGCACGTCAAATCTGCCCCGACATTGTGTTTCTGCAGGCCCGGCACAAGCTATATGCCCGCGCCAACCAAGCCATCTCAAAGGCCATCAACAAGATCGCAGAAGTGGAGCGGGTCCGCTCAATTGATGAACTGCAAATCGGCCTTGGTGGGCGCACCAGCAGATTGCCTGCGGCGATGGATCTTGCTCGGGATATCAAACGGGTGATCCGGGATGATGTTGGTTCTGTCATGCGGTGCTCAATCGGGATCGGCCCCAATCAGCTTCTGGCAAAGATTGCTGGTAAGCTTGAAAAGCCTGACGGGCTGCAATGGCTCGCGCCCGAAAACATGCCGCGTGCAATTTCCCACCTTAAACCCGATGATTTACCTGGGATCTCCAGGCGGATGCAGGAGAGGCTATCAAAGGCGCACGTCTGGGGAATAGAGGAGCTTTATGCCCTGGATCCACGGCACGCCCGCAAAATCTGGCGATCTGTTGAGGGGGAACGCTTTGTGCGCGCCTTGCAGGGGGAAAACATCCCACTCATCGAAACATCGCGCGGCGGATATGGGCAGTCAAAGGTTCTGGCCCCTGAATACAGACCTGCACCGAAGGCGCATCTCGTGGGGCGCTGGCTTACTGAAAGAGCCGTAGCTCGGATGCGCCGCGATGGCTATTGTGCTGGCCGCATATCCATCCACGCCAGTCTGTGGAAACGCCAAGGGCACCATTGGCAGCAGACCTTGACCCCGACACAGGACACCCGCGCGTTTCTCGCCATTTACGACAAGCTGACCGCACGCTTTGCCATGGGGAGGGAGTACACAACTTCAATCAGCATAAATCTTACGAATTTGGTTCTTCTCAAAGACAGAAGCGGTGAGCTGTTTCTGCCCCTGGAGCCAGGAAAAGCTAGCCGCTCCGAACGGCTGTCTACGACCATTGACCACATCAACCGCCGCTATGGAAAGATAGTTATCAAACACGGGGTTCAACAAGAACACCTTGGTTTTTTTGACAGGGGATAGCATGGCCTCAATTAGCACTTCGTCCAGCTGCAAAAGCGTCGGTTGGGAACCGTCAGCCGTAACCTGGATAGACTGGTGCAAAAGGTGTTCCCCCGTTCATTCTTTGTTCTCGATTTGTCAGGGGGAAATAATCCCGTTAACCTAATGAAAGCTAGTCATTTCGACTGAATTCAAAATCCCCCGCTGGTGACAGCGTGCCGGTTCGAGTCCGGCCTTGGGTACCGTATTTTTCAAGGGCTTGCGTTGCTAAGTTAATGCAAGCCCTTGAGAGCCTCCTAAAAAATCCCCATCACTTCCGCCATTCCCTGTTCGTTCACCTTCTGTCGGCGAGATTTCAAAATTTTCTGCTGCGCCGGTAAGAAATGACCAGGCGTTGCCACGAATGCGCTGCGGGTTTATTTCCCGCAAGAGATTTTCCCGATCAAATGGCCCAGTAGGCGGGGTCAAACTCAGTGCTATCTTCATCAGACGGGAGCGGAATGTAGCTCTCCCTTCACTTAAGGTCCTGACCCTAATGGCCGTCCCATGGTAGCATTGATGGATGGAGGAGGTGGACATGTCGGATGCGATCACTTTTGCACACCGGTATCAATCTGTTTTGGTTCCGGTTATTTTCGAGCCTTGGGCAAGAGAGTTAATGCGGCGCGCTGATCCAAGACCTGGCGAGCATATTCTGGACCTCGCTTGCGGTACCGGCGCCGTAACGAGGGAGGTGGCAAGGCGGGCACACAGTCTCGGTCGTCTGACCGCAGTCGATCACAGCGCCGAGATGCTTGGCGTCGCTCAATCACTCGCTGATGAAGCCGGACTGGACGTTGAATGGGTGGAGGCCGACGCTGCCGCGCTGCCCTTTGCTGACAACCGGTTCGATCTTGCCCTCTGCCAGCAGGCCCTGCAATTCTTCCCGGACAAGCCGGGCGCGTTACGGGAACTGTGGCGTGTGCTAAGACCTGAGGGGCGCGCGGTTTTTTGTGTTCAGCGAGAGCTGGCTGTCAATCCGATGCTCAAGGCGCAGGCCGATGCACTTGAAACGCATGTCGGTGCGGAAGCCGCCGCCGCTGTGGCCGCCATATGTAGCCTTCCGGACGGGGCCGCGCTGAAAGACCTATTCGAGGGGGCTGGTTTTCGGGATATCAAGGTAGAGTCTGTCACCCTTGACCTTCAGCATCCGGATGCAGCGGCCTTCGCTGCAGGCGCGATGGGCGGAATGCACACCGGCGACAAGCTTGCGGGCCTGGCAGACAGAGCCATTGATCGTGCGGTGAAGGCATTCCTCGCAGGCCTGGGCGACTGTCTGGACGGTCGCTCTCTGCGGTTTCCACATGTGGCCAACGTCATCGTCGCGATGCGCTGAAACATAGGAAGCATCGGTTTCCAGGGGTTCCGTGATTCGCTTATGCCGCCCCTTTTTTCAAAATCCATGTCGGCACAATGTAAGCAGCGCAACCGCGTGTTGGTACGGTCCTGGCGAATGTGGTCGTGCCAAAAGCATTGTTTGTCACATTCCTGTTTTGAATCATCTGTATCCCTTCTGGAAACGTTTCCACTCAAACTGGACAAGCTGAGCAGATGGGCCACCGGCAAAAGGTTACGATCAAAGATGTCGCGCGTGAGGCCGGGTGCGGTATCGCTACGGCCAGCCGGGTTCTGAACAAATCCGGTTCCGCCAGTGCAGAGGTGCGCGAACGTGTCGAGACGGCGGCGCGCGAGCTTGGGTTTTCGTTCAGCGCCATCGGACGTGCGCTGCAGGGCGGGCGCAGTATGACGATTGGCTGCCTGGTTCCCTCGCTCGCCAACCCGGTTTTCGCCGAAGCTGTGCAAGGCGTGCAAGACGTGCTGTCGGGGGCTGGATACCAGCTTTTGATCGCAAGTTCGAACTATGACGGCGACGCAGACAATGAGGCGATTGCGACACTTGCGGCGAAGGATGTCGATGGTCTCATCGTGACAATGGTGGCCCCCGAACGCAGCGCGGCCTTGATGCTGGCGCGTCGGCGCGGGCTGCCGGTGTCGCTGATGTTTCATGATCCGATCGATGGCTTCCTCTCTGCCCATGTCGACAATTTCGCTGCAGCGCGCGACGTCGCGCAGCGGTTCGCCGCCCTGGGCCACACGAACACCGCCTTTCTAGCCTTGCGGTTTTCCAGTTCGGACCGCTCGCGCAACCGGTATGCTGGATTTCGCGCGGAATGCCGGGCAAGGGGACTGCCGGATCCGGTCCTTATTGAACTGACCGAGGCCGAGGCCAACACGCCCGAGACGCTGGCGGGAATTCTAGCCTCACTTGGCGGGCTGACAGCCATCTTTGCGTCGAATGATTTCCTGGCCATCGCGGTGCAAAAGGCCACCCGCCTGATGGGAAAGAGTGTGCCAAAGGATCTGTCCGTGGTGGGTTTTGACGGGATTGAAATAGGTCGCCTGCTTGATGTGCCCCTTGCCACGATCGAGACCGCACCAGATGCCATGGGCCGACAGGCCACGCATACCCTATTGGATTTGCTGCAAGGAAAGGCCTGAGTGCAGCCGCCCGCCTTGCCCTTTGATTTCCGTCTGGGGGCCACGCTTGGCCGCCCCCACATGGAAAGCCGTGACGGTGACCAGGTTGCCCCCTGATCACCGTCTGTTCACTCGCTCAAGACCGATCTCAAACAAGGATGAACCCATGAAATATACTGCTCTTATGGTGCTTTTCGCAACCGCCATCGCTTCCCCCGCCGCGGCAGAAGATGCGATCTGCTACAACTGCCCACCGCAGTGGGCCGATTGGGCCTCGATGCTCGACGCCATCGACAAAAAGCTCGACATCCAGATGCCGCATGACAACAAGAACTCTGGCCAGACCCTGAGCCAGCTTTTGGCCGAACGGGCAAGCCCTGTGGCCGATGTTGCCTACTATGGCGTGACCACAGGCATCAAGGCGGGCAATGAAGCAGTGGCGCAGGCCTACAAGCCTGAAGGGTTCGACGAGATCCCCGAAGGTCTGAAGGATCCCGAAGGCAAGTGGTTTGCCATCCATTATGGCTCGCTCGGCTTTTTCGTGAATGTCGACGCGCTGGGTGGTGCCGAGGTTCCGCAGTGTTTCGCCGATCTGAACAAGCCGGAATATCGTGGCATGGTTGGCTATCTGGACCCGTCGTCCGCCTTTGTCGGCTATGCGGGCGCAGTTGCGGTCAACCAGGCCTTTGGCGGGGATCTGACCAATTTCGACCCGGCTATCAAATACTTCAATGAGCTTGGCAAAAATGATCCGATCGTGCCCAAGCAGACATCTTACGCACGCGTTGTCTCTGGCGAAATCCCCATCCTCTTTGATTACGACTTCAACGCCTATCGCGGTAAATACGAAGAAGACGGCAATTTCGAGTTCGTGATGCCCTGCGAAGGATCGGTTCGCGTGCCCTATGTCATGAGCCTCGTTGCTGATGCGCCAAACCCGGACGCGGGCAAGCGCGTGTTGGATTATATCCTGTCGGATGAGGGCCAGGCAATCTGGACCAACGCCTATCTGCAGCCTGCACGCCCGGTTGAACTGCCCGCAGAGGTTGCGGATAAATTCCTGCCGGCCAGCGCATATGAACGTGCTGTGGCGGTTGACTATGCCCAGATGGAAAAAGCGCAGGCCGGGTTCGGCGAACGCTATCTGGCTGAAGTTGATTAAGCGACATGCCTGACTTTGGGTGGGGCGCTGTGCCGTCCCGCCCATCCTTATCCGACCGGCCCTTGCCGGATACCTTGGTTTCGGGAGATGTCGCTGTGAAGCAACGCCAATTCCTATCGCTATGCCTTTTGCCGCTGGTGATCTTTACGCTGGCCTTTCTGGCCATTCCTATTGCCCGCCTGTTCCTTGCCTCGGGTGAAAGCGCGGATGGCTGGGCCATTTACCTGCGCATCCTGCAAACCCCGCGCTACCTGTCGGCGTTGATGCAAACGGTGGTCGTTTCGCTTGCGGTAACGGCTGCAGCCTTGGTGATTTCGACAACGGCTGGGCTCTATCTGGTGCGCAATCAGTTTCCGGGCCGCAATGTGCTGCTGTCGACGCTGACCCTGCCACTGGCCTTTCCCGGTGTTGTCGTGGGCTTCCTGATCATCCTGCTGGGCGGGAGACAGGGCTTGGTCAATCAAATTCTGCCAGGGTATTGGGTGTTTGCCTATTCGGTCACGGGGCTGTTCCTGGGCTATCTCTATTTCTCGATCCCGCGTGTGTTGCTTACGGTGATGGCCGCTGCGGAAAAGATCGACCCGACCCTGGAAGAGGCGGCAAAGACGCTTGGCGCGCCCTCTTGGCGGATCGTCACGGATATTTTGCTGCCAGCGCTGTCGCCGGCTCTGATCGCGGCGGGGGCCATCGCCTTTGCAACCGCCATGGGCGCGTTTGGCACCGCCTTTACCTTGGCCACCGATATCGATGTGTTGCCGATGGTCATCTATACGGAATTCACCCTGTCCGCGAATATCGCCATGGCCTCGGCCCTGTCGGTGGTTCTGGGCCTGGTCACATGGGTACTGCTGCTGATTGCACGCAGCCTGTCCGGTGAAACCATTGCGGCGGGGGGCTAGGGCAATGAAATCCCTGACAAGATCCATCCCGATGGTCGTCACACTTCTGGCCTGTGCCTTTTTGTTCATCCCGATCATGCAATCGGTATTGGCGGGTCTGACCGTTAATTATTTCAGGGGCCTGTCCTCGGGGCTGACCCTGAAATGGGTTGGCCAGGTTTGGCAGCTTTATTCCAGCAGCATTTTTCTGTCGATCTGGCTGGCGCTGGCCTGTCTGGTTGTCACCCTGATCCTTGGCGTGCCGGCGGCCTACGCGCTGGCGCGCAACCCTGGCCGGGCCTCGCGTATCTTGGAGGAACTCATCTCTCTGCCGCTGGCCATTCCGGGGCTCGCCATCGCACTGGCGCTTTTGCAGCTTTATGGCAGCTACCACGGGTTTCGCACCCATTGGAGCTTCATCCTAATTGGCCATGTCCTTTACACACTGCCTTTCATGGTGCGGTCTACCCTGTCGGTACTGGCCACGATCGACCTCACGACACTGGAAGAAGGTGCGGCCTCTCTTGGTGCAGGCCCCCTGCGCCGGTTTTTCGACATCGTCGTGCCCAACGCCTTGCCCGGCATTCTGGCTGGCGCACTGACCGTCGTTACCCTGTCGATTGGCGAATTCAATCTGACCTGGATGTTGCACACGCCCTATCTGAAAACCCTGCCCGTGGGACTTGCCGACAGCTATGCCTCTATGCGGCTCGAAGTGGCCTCGGCCTATACGCTGGTCTTCTTCGTGATCATCGTACCGCTTTTGATGGCCATGCAATGGGCCAGCGCCCGCGCTCAAAGGAATATGCAATGACGCTGACACTTACCAATATTGCCAAGACCTTTCCCGGTGGCACCAAGGGGCTGCTGCCCACCGACCTGGAAATCGCAAAGGGCGAGATCCTGTCGCTTCTGGGGCCATCGGGGTGCGGCAAGTCCACGCTGCTGCGGATCATCGCCGGACTGGAAACCCCCGACGCGGGCGCCAGGATTGTGTTTGACGGAGAAGATGTGACCCAACAATCGGTCGAAACCCGCAAGATCGGCATGGTATTTCAATCCTATGCGCTGTTTCCCAACATGTCGGTGCGGGGCAATATCGGCTACGGGCTAAAGATTCAGGGCTTGCCCAAGGCTGACATCGACAGGCGGGTGAACGAGGTCATCGCGCTGTGTCGCCTGACCGATTACGCCGACAGGGCGATCACCGTACTGTCGGGCGGCCAGCGCCAACGGGTTGCATTGGCGCGCGCCATGGCGCCGCGCCCACGCGTGCTGTTGCTGGACGAACCGCTTTCCGCGCTTGATGCCGCGTTGCGCGGCCAGCTGCGCGACGAACTGCGGCTGCTGTTGCGCCAGTTCGGGATCACCGCGATCTTTGTCACCCACGACCAGGACGAGGCCATGGCCATTGCCGACCGTGTGGCGGTAATGAGCCTCGGAGAGGTGGCCCAGATTGGCACGCCCGAGGCGCTCTATCGTAACCCAGCCACCGGCTTTGTCGCCCGCTTCGTGGGGGATGCCATGCCGCTGCCGGGGCGGATCGAGGGTGATCAGCTGCATCTGCAAGGCGGTGTCCTGAACCTGCCGGAACCGGCTGACGGGAAAGAGGTTCTGGTTCGGGCGGAAGATATCCGGATCGATCCCACAGGCCCCATTACCGCCCGGGTCGAAGCGGTGACCTTTCTGGGCACGCACTACCGTATTGCTCTGGCCGGGGCGACCGAGGGACCGTTGTTCGCGCTGCATTCTGGCCTTAGCGCCGCCAAGCCAGGAGAGAACCTGCGCCTGTCCATCGCCGCTGAATCTCTTTTGATCCTGCCCAAAGGGGGAACCACGTGATGCCAGGATTCATCCAGATCACCGATACGCATATTGTTGCCCCTGGCGCGCTCGCCTGTGGGCGCTCTGACACCGGCCTTGCCCTGCGCCGCACCATCGAGACGATCAACGCAAAACGATCGCTGCTGGACGGGATCGACTGCGTCATCGTCACCGGCGATTTGACCGATCATGGCAGGCCCGAGGAATATGCGCATTTCGCCGCACTCATGCAGGAGCTGACCTTGCCCTGGCTGGCCGTGCCCGGCAATCATGATCGCCGCGCCGAGATGCGCGCCGCCTTTGCTGCCAAGCCCTGGATGCCGCAGAGCGGCCCCATCCATTGGTTGCGCGATTTCGGACCGTTTTCCGTGATTGCCCTGGATACGCTGCTGGAAGGTGCGCATCACGGGCATCTTGACGGCGACGGGTTTGCCTTTCTTGATGCAGCACTTGCCGCAATGGGCGATCAGCCGGTTGTCATCGCCACCCATCATCCCTGGATGCAGACCGGTATTCCCGCGATGGATGCCGACAACCTGCGAAATGGCGCGGCGCTGATTGAACGACTGGAGGCGCATCCCGCCACGGTGCGGATGCTCTCGGGCCATGTTCACCGCGCGATGACCGGCCAGATTGGCCGCATCAATTGCCAGATTGCCCCCGCGACCTGCCATGCGGTGCTGACCGATCACCGGTCCGGACCTGAGCCGCAATTGATCCTTGAACCCGGTGCCTTTAGCGTTTGTCGCTGGATTGCTGCGCCAGGCCCCGGTTTGGTGTCTGACCAGATCCCGACAGGCGTTTTCTCCGGACCCTGGCCATTTCAGGATTGATCAACCCCAGAGCGGCGAAGCGAGGCGCAGCAGACACGTTTCCATCAGGCCCCCCCCAAGTCTCCTTGTCGTCGCGACGGGCAAGACCCTTGGGGCGGCAGCTGCATTTTGCGACGCAATCTAGGCGATGGCGGCGGTATCGTGGCTGCCGGGTGGTGTCATTTTGTCTTTAGGCCATAGTCGGCAAAGGCCTGCTTTACCTCGGCCATTTCTTGCGCCCCCAGTACCTTGGGGGCGCCGATGCTCAGCGCGGTGATATAGCCCTTGGCCAGGGCTTCCAGCTCGGTCATCCGCCAGAGCGCCCGTTCCAGTGTGTCGCCGGTGACGACGGCGCCATGATTGGCCATCAAACAGCCCGCGCGATCCTGCAGCGCCGCAACCACCAGGGCAGAGAGGGCAGCGCTCCCAAACAGGGCATAGCCTGCCAGGGGCACATCATCGCCGCCAAAGGCCGCAACCATATAGTGGCAGGCCGGGATGCTCTGATGGTTCATCGCCAGGGCGGTGCAATGCACCGGGTGGGCATGAACCACCGCCATCGCCGCAGGCTTGGCGCGCAGGATATCGCGATGAAACTGCCATTCGGACGATGGTTTCATCTGGCCCGGCATCGCGGTCCCATCATCGAGCGGCAGACGCACCAGCATGTCTGGGCGCATCTTGGCATAGTCGACCCCCGAGGGCGTGATCAGAAAGCCGTCCTCAAGCCGCACAGAGATATTGCCGGAAACCCCCTGGTTCACCCCGGTTGCATTCATTTGAAGGCAGGCATCAATGATGGCCTGACGGGTTTGGCGGCTGTCGGAATAGGCCGTGGTCATCTGGCTCAAGCCTCGCTCGGGCGTGGTGATTGCGGGGGCGCGCCTGCCAGATCAGGAAACAGGCCTGCCAGTCCCGCCGCACTGGCCGGGCAGATCCCGCGTTCGGTGATCAACCCGGTGACGAGGCGATTTGGGGTGACATCAAAGGCCGGGTTGGCAACCGGCGCGCCGGGCGGTGTGACCTGTACCTCGGCAATTTTGCCCTCTGCGCCAACGCCCCAGACATGCGAAATCTCGCGCGCATCTCGTTCCTCGATCGGGATCTCTGACTGCCCTTCTGTGACACTCCAGTCGATGGTCGGCGAGGGCAGGGCGACATAGAAGGGGATGTTGTTATCCTTGGCAGCCAAGGCCTTGAGGTAGGTGCCAATCTTGTTGCAGACATCGCCTTGCCGCGTGGTGCGATCTGTGCCCACGATGACCATATCCACCTCGGCGTTCTGCATCAGATGGCCGCCGGCATTATCGGTAACATAGCTGTGGCTGATCCCATGGCTGCCCAGCTCCCAGGCGGTCAATGCGCCTTGATTACGGGGGCGGGTTTCATCCACCCAGACATGCAGCGCAATTCCGGCATCATGGGCTTGATACATCGGGCTGGTTGCGGTGCCCCAGTCGACGGTGGCCAGCCAGCCGGCATTGCAATGGGTCAAGATCCGCACCGGGCTGCCATCACTTTTCCTGGCGGCAATGTCCCGGATCAGTGTCAGCCCATGCTGGCCGATACGGCGATTGATCTCGACGTCTTCGTCGGCGATCTCATGCGCCAAGGCAAGGGCCGCCGCGCCGCGCTGATCCTGGGGCAGGGGCAGCAGCAGGTCGCGGCAACGCGTCAAGGCCCATCTCAGGTTAATCGCGGTGGGACGGGTTGCATTCAGGGTGGTCCAGGCACTGTCCAGCGCCGCGTCGCTGGGATCTTGCCGCATAGCCAATGCCATACCATAGGCAGCAGTTGCGCCAATCAAGGGCGCGCCACGTACCTGCATCTCTTTGATAGACTTCACATAATCTGACATGCTGTCGAGCTGCGCAATCTGGAAATCATGCGGCAACCACCGTTGATCAATAATTTGCAGCGACTGGGTTTCTGTGCTCCACCAGAGGGATCGGTAGGGCGTTCCGTCAACTTTCATGGGGGCCTCCTGGCTGGCTCGCCACCGCGAGCGATTTGCAAAACCTATTGTAAGGTCGCGGCGCAAACCACCACAGCCCTGCACAATTGCCTATAGGTGTCGCGGAAAATAGCCGCTGACGCAAGACCAGCCAAAGTGGCAGGCCGCCCTGGTGGCAGGGCCTCTGGCCACAAATTCGCAGGTGTGCTGGGCAACAGCGCGCGCTAAATCGCCTGCGTGCCGGGGGCGACCAATCTTAGCTACGCAAGGCTAGCAACCGCGCCCCCTGTGCAACACCTGCGGGATGGCTGGGAGCGGCGCAGCCACTTTGGGTATTTTGCCGGGTGTGTTAAGTTGGCGTTGTTGACATGGATCAAGACGTTATTGGCACAGGTAATCTAGCCCTCATCGATAGGCCGCTTGCGGCTGGGCCTGTGGCTAGTGTGATGTTCAGGTTTACAAAAAAACAGTAGTTGGGGCCGGGAAATCGATGAATCATTGCATAACGGGCTTGCACCTATATGCGACATTCTGACACAGTACGGCGACTCTCAGAGGGGGGGCTTGGGGGAAATTTGGCAGTCTTGTGTCACATGCGAGGAAACAGTCACCTCACCCCTGTTGCTTGATTTTGAACAACTTGACAGGCGTGGACTCTTGCAGGCTAGCTTGGACAGCGCGATCAGATCACCCCTTTGTCGTGGCTCTGGCCAACAGGCCGACCTGCGAAATGAGTGTGCGTAACCATCGTCGTTCCAACGCATGAACGGCGAAACTTCATGACCAATATATCGTGGGAGAAATCACATCATGAAATATTCTAAGTTGAGCATTGGCGCCGCTGTCGCCGCGACCTTCATGGCACCTGCCGTTCAGGCCCAAGAATACATCACCATCGGCACTGGTGGTGTTACCGGCGTGTATTACCCAACCGGTGGTGCAATCTGCCGCCTAGTCAACAAGAACCGCAAAGAACACGGCTTTAAGTGCGCGGTCGAATCCACTGGCGGTTCGGTGTACAACATCAACACAATCCGCGAAGGCGAGCTACAGTTTGGCGTTGCCCAGTCTGATTGGCAACACCACGCTTATCACGGCACCTCCAAATTCTCTGAGCAGGGCCCCTTTGAAGGTCTGCGCGCCGTGTTCTCTGTCCACCCAGAGCCCTTTACCGTTGTGGCGCGGGCCGATGCCGGCATCACCACCTTTGACGACCTGAAAGGTAAGCGCGTTAACATCGGCAACCCCGGTTCCGGTCAGCGCGGCACCATGGAAGTTCTGATGAACGCCAAGGGCTGGGGCATGGAAGATTTTGCCCTCGCAACCGAGCTGAAAGCCGCAGAACAGTCCGCCGCCCTGTGTGACAATCAGATCGATGCCATGGTCTACACCGTTGGCCACCCCTCCGGTTCGATCCAGGAAGCCACAACCGCCTGTGATTCCGTGCTGGTGACCGTGGATGGCGATGCCGTGACTAAGCTGGTTGGCGACAATGCCTTTTACCGCACCGCCACCATCCCCGGCGGCATGTATCGTGGCTCTGACGAAGACACCCAGACCTTTGGTGTCGGCGCGACCTTCGTGACCTCGACCGATGTTGCAGATGAAGCCGTCTATGCAGTTGTGAAATCGGTGTTTGAAAACTTCGATGCCTTCCGCAAGCTGCACCCTGCCTTTGCCCATCTGAAGCCTGAAGAGATGATCGCCGATGGTCTTTCGGCTCCGCTGCATGATGGCGCGGCGCAGTACTACCGTGAACAAGGTTGGATTGAATAATTAATCCAACACCATAGGGAGGGGCGCGGTTTCGCGCCCCTTTCCAGTTAAATGGGGGCTGCCCCCAAAACAAAAGAGAGACAGACACGGTCCACAATCCAGGGGATCGCCTGAAATGACGGCGCCGGTCTGTATGGGAGATTATTCATGACATCCGATGTTCAGGGAAATCGACCGCTCAGCGAAGAAGAACTGCAGGAACTGGTCGCCTCCTCCGATGCGGGTGCGCGTAACCCTGTCGGAGCCGTTGGTCTGTCCCTGGCTGTCATCGCTGTTGCCTGGTCCGTTTTTCAAGTCGTTCTGGCCTCACCTCTGGCGAACTACCTGCTGCCAGGAGCTGTTAACAACAATTCACGCCTGATCCACCTGGCCTTTGCCTTGATGCTGGGGTTCATGGCCTATCCGGCCATGAACCGATCGAGCAGAAACCTGCTCTCCTTTGCGCTGGGGCATCTTGGCACCGTGCTGGGACTGGGGGCTTTTACAGTCGCCTTGATGGTAACTGTAGCGCCGGGCATTTCGATGAGCACGGCTGTTGGGGTTGGTGCTGTGGTGGCGCTGGTCCTGGTCGCGCCCACCTATCTGAACCATAGCGGGATCGCGACGCGGCTTGAACAGATTGTCAGCGCTCTGGGCGTTTTTTCTGCCATTTCTGTATTATCTTACAGTGGCTTTGCAATCCTTGGCCAATATTTTCTGGACGGCTGGAGCAGCGGTCTGCAGATCGCCACGATTGTTTTTGGACTGGCAGCCGGCGCCTTGGTTGTCCTGTCATATCTGCGGCAATGGTCCACCCCTGAGGGCCATTTTGTTCCGGTGCAGGATTGGGCACTGGCGGCGGCGGGTGTCTTTGTCTCTGTCTATGGGTTCCTGAACTATCAAAAGATCGTAGACAGCGGCGGCTTGGCCGATGACATCGATAAATTCTACGCACTGGCGGGGCTCTTGATCCTGTTTGAAGCTGCCCGCCGTGCCTTGGGGCCGGCCATGGCCATCATTGCGACGATCTTTCTGGCCTATGTGTTCTTTGGATCATCCGACTGGGTGCCGGAAGTCATCCGCTGGAAGGGCGCAAGCCTGAAAAAAGCGATGAGCCATATGTGGATCACCTCTGAAGGTGTCTTTGGTATCGCGCTTGGCGTTTCAACTAAATTTGTGTTTCTTTTCGTGCTCTTCGGCGCTCTTCTTGATAAGGCCGGGGCTGGGAATTATTTTATCAAGATGGCCTTTGGCGCCCTTGGGCACCTGCGCGGTGGCCCGGCCAAGGCGGCTGTTGTGGGGTCTGCGGCGACCGGCCTGATTTCTGGGTCTTCGATTGCCAATGTGGTGACCACCGGCACCTTCACCATCCCACTGATGAAACGGGTCGGGTTTTCGTCCGAGCAGGCCGGCTCGGTTGAGGTTGCCTCTTCGGTGAATGGGCAGATCATGCCACCGGTCATGGGGGCTGCGGCCTTCTTGATGGTGGAATATGTCGGCATTTCCTATGTCGAGGTGATCACCCATGCCTTTTTGCCCGCTGCCATTTCCTATATCGCGCTGGTCTATATCGTGCATCTGGAAGCGGTGAAGCGGAACATGCCAACCATTGGCAACCGCGAAGTCCACATGGCGCGCACCATTCTGGGCATGGCCAGCTTCTTTGCCGTCTTTGCCGGGCTTTGCTACGGTACGCAATTCCCGGTTGAAGCCGCCTACAGATGGGTGCCCAGTGTGGCGGGGCTGCTGATGTTCGGGGCTGTTCTGGCCATCTACCTTGCCCTGGTGGCGCTGGCCTCCCGCATTCCCGATCTTGAGCCGGACGACCCGAATGCAAAAGAGGTGGAACTGCCCGATATCTCCAAGATCTACAAGGCCGGGCTGCACTATATGCTGCCGATCATCGTGCTTGTCTACTTTCTGATGATCGAACAGAAATCACCTGGACTTTCCGCCTTTTGGGCCACGGCGCTATTGTTTGTGATTTTGCTGACCCAAAAACCGATCAAGGCGTTTTTCCGCAACCAAAGCAATATCATGGTGACCTTTGTTGATGGCTGCCATGATCTGTGGAACGGCTTGATCGACGGGTCACGCAATATGATCGGTATCGCGCTTGCGACTGCAACGGCGGGTGTGATCGTCGGGACGGTCACCCTGACCGGGGTGGGCCAGGTGATGGCGGATCTGGTGGAAACCATGGCCTATGGGCTCACCTATCTGAGCGCGCTTGGCGTGCATGCCATCAGCCCGCTGACCGATCTGATCGGGATCACCAGTTTTGAAGGCACAGTGGCGGAACGCGCCGCAGATATGACCGGCACCATCCTGGTCTTTGTGCTGATTTGCGTTGGTCTGTTGTCGCTTGTTCTGGGTATGGGGCTGCCAACCACCGCTAACTATATCGTTGTCAGCTCGCTGATGGCGGGGGTTGTGGTGGAACTGGGCGCCCAGTCTGGCCTGATCGTGCCGCTGATTGCCGTGCATCTCTTTGTATTCTACTTTGGGATCATGGCAGATGTGACGCCGCCGGTGGGGCTCGCTAGCTTTGCGGCGGCGGCTGTGTCGGGCGGGGATGCGATCCGTACCGGCTTTGTCGCCTTCTTTTATAGCTTGCGTACAGTGGCTTTGCCCTTCGTCTTCATCTTCAACACTGATCTGTTGTTGATTGATGTCACCTGGACGCAGGGCATATTGGTTGCCATCTCTGCCACCATTGCCATTCTTGTCTTTACCGCTGGCACCATGGGCTATTTCGTGACCCGCAGCCGCTTTTATGAAAGCCTGTTGTTGGTCTTTGTCGCCTTTGCCCTGTTCCGTCCGGATTTCTGGATGAACCGGATCATGCCGCCCCATACTGAAGTTGCGCCCATCGAACTAGTGCAGGTACTTGATCGGGCAAGCGGCGGGCAAGAGCTGCGCCTAACGATCGAGGGGCCGGATTTCGACACCGGTGAGATCGCCTCTACGACGCTTGTCGTGCCGGTGCTGGATGGTCTGGACGGGGCTGCTATGGCGGAACAGGCAGGTCTGATCCTGCTGCCAGAAGAGACACAGATGAACCTGGATGCGCCTGGTTTTGGCACCCCAGCCGAGCAGGATCTTGGAAGCTTTGACTTTTATGGTGAAAGCCCTGTTTTTGTGAAAGAAATACTCGCGCCTGCCGATCAGCTTCCGAAAGAGCTCATCTTTATTCCGGCGCTGGTTCTGCTTGGTTTGATTGCCCTGATGCAGCGCGGTCGCGTCCGCAAGGAAGAAGAAGAAGGAGTAGTGGCATGAGTAAATCTGTTCTATGCGCGGTCGAGTTAAGCGACAGTGCCACTGACAAGATGGTCCTGGCCCAAGCTGGCCGTTTGGCCGATCTGGACAAGGCCCAGTTGGATGTGGTCAACGTGCTGCCCGATTTTGGTGAAAGCTGGGTCTCTGGTTTCTTTGAAAGCCATCACCACGAGAAGGCCATCGAAGAGACCACTGAAAAGCTCGAAACTCTCTGTGCAGAGGTCTTGGGCAAGGATCGCAATAGCAAGATCCGCCATATCGTCGCTACCGGCACCGCCTATCAAGAGATCCTTAAGGTGGCCAAGGCGGCCGGCACCGATCTTATCGTGATTGGCGCCCATAAGCCGGATTTGAAAGACTATTTGCTAGGCCCCAATGCAGCCCGGGTGATCCGCCATTCGGATTGCTCTGTTTTTGTGGTGCGTTAGCGCATGTTGCGCAAAGATGGCTACCGGTTTTGCGCATCCAAAACATGCGCAATCAAACTCTAGGCTGCGGAATACATCACCAAACCATAAAGGGGGCGCCGCAAGGGCGCCCCCTTTCTATTCATAGCCGGTCATTTCCAGATAGCCGCTGCCGCTATGGCTGCCGCTCACCTCTACCGGGCCTTCCCAATAGGGAAAGGAAAGATCCATCCAGCTTTGCGGGTTAAGCGCCTCTACTGTCACGGAAACATCCCGCTGGGGCAGGGTGACTTGCCAGCGCGTCGGCAGTTGCCGCCCTGCGACTGTGCTCTGGGTCAGCGGCTCTGCCTGAAAGGCGCCGGGGGGCAACGGCTGCGCAGTTCCATTGGCTGTAATCCAGGTGCCAGAGCGGAAATCCGCGCCGCCATCTGCCCGTCTCAGCACAAACCCCATCAGCTTTTCGCCACTGTCAAAGCGTAGCGAAAACCAATCCCAGCCGTTTTGATCCTGCGACAACGGCTGGCTGGACCATTCACGATCAAGCCAGCCCATACCGGTGACCTCAACCAGGCCAGAGGGCAGGGTGAGCGTGCCTGCGACTTGGTAATTGGGCTGGGCATAGTAATAGCTGGCCTGCCCTTCGGTGGATTTCACCGAATAGCCCGCCGCACCGTGCAAAATCAGTGGCTCTTGGGTGCGGGCGCGCAGCGCATATGAAAACTCTGTGCCAGCAGCAGTGATATCCAACTGGCCGATGCCAGCATCGCCTGCCATATCCCAATCGTCGATCCAGGCTTGAAAGCTGGGGGCGATAGAGACACCCGCCTGGCCAATCCCGCCACGTGCCAGGCGTTCTGCGGTGAAATGCTGCCGGGCGCTGGTCACGGCGGCGTGGCCCATCCAGATTTGCGGACTTTGCCAGCCCTCTGCCTCTCCGGGGGCCAGGGCGCTGCGAAACAGGGTCCATTGGACCCCATATCTGCGCCCCTCTGCATCTGTAAGATTCGCGGTCAAATACCACCATTCAATGCGGAAATCGGGATGCGCCCCGTGATCGCGCGGAAAGACCAACGGCAGATCCGGGCTGGGCTGGGCAAAGCCCTCTGCTGCGGTGGTGCCAAGTCCGGCAAAGCCCTGGGCGTTGACCGCGGGCCCGGCAAAGCAAAGAACCAGCCAGATAATCAGGGGTTTAGCGTTCACTTGAGAAGACCTTTAGCAATTCATTGGGACTGATGCGGAACAGGCGCCAGGCCGGCAGCAGGGCGGCAAGACCCGCCGCGAGCAGGGCCAGCACCACCAGGGCCAACCAGTCCATCGGAAACAGATAGACAGGCAGACGCCAGCCGAAGGCCGCAGTATTAATCACGACAAGCAGCGCCCAAGAGAGCAGCAGCCCCAGCGGCAGGGCCAAAACAGCCGTTAGCCCGGCCATCAGCAGGCTACGCAGGATATCGATCTGTGCCAAGCTGCGACGGCGCACCCCCATGGCCCAGACCGGGGCAAGCTGTGGCAGCCGCTGATTCCAAAGTGTTGCCAGGCTGGTGAAAATGGCAAAGCTGGCCACTGCCAAGGTCAGCAGCTTCAGCGCATCGGTAATCAAAAAGGTTTGGTCAAACACCGCCATGGATCGCGCCTTTGCCACGTCACTCTGAGTGATGTTTTCCCGTGGAATTTCAAACCGTTCCTGCAGTATGTTGATCACCTGTTTAAGCTGCCCAGGATCGAGGCGCAGTGCAAACCGCAGGTTGTCCACATCGGGGGCGTTTTTCAGCAATTGCGGCAGTGACACCATCGCCTGGCCATGTGGGTTACCATAGTCGGCATAGATGCCTAGGATCTCACTCGGCCAGCCAGTGGGCAGATCAATATGCGCGCCAATCTGCAGACCGGCCCGCCGCGCCAGTTGTTCGCTGACCAAGACGCCACGGCCCTGTGCCAACAGATCCCAGATATCAGGCCCGGCGGAAATCACTGGCCAATGGTCCCGGTAGATTTTGTCATCGCGCAGTCCGTAGATCTGTATCTGGCCGGTGCTGTGCTGCACCTTCTTGCTGCGGATCGGCAGCACCGTCAGCCCCTGCTGGCGCAGCCAGGCCTGGACCTCTGTGCCCTGGGCATCATCTAGGGTGGTCACATATAGATCCGCCGCAAGCCGCTGATCCAGCCAATCCACAAAGGTGAGCCGAAAGCTGGAAACCATTGTTCCAACGCCAATATTCGTTGCCAGCGCCAGCATAAGAGCCATCAGCGCAAGCGACAGGCCCGGCAGTTGCGCCCGTGCATCTGCCCAAAGCCATTGCATAAGCGGTGCCCGCGCCCAGGCCTGCGCAATTCCCAGTACTGACCATAGAACATAGGGCAGCAGCAGCGCCGCGCCCAGCATTACCCCGCCCAGAAACATGAACCCACCGATCAACCCCTCGACCAGCGTCAAGGCCAGCACCCCGCCCAGGCTTAGCGCGATGCCCGCCACCGCCCATGCGGTATAGCTTTGCAGCAGCCGTTGGCCGCGCGCCTGGGTAGAGGGTGCCTGCAGGATCGGCAGCTTCCACAGGGTATAAAAGGCATGGGCGCTGGCAAGACTGGCCCCCGCCAGGGTCATGGCCAGCCCCGATAGGATCCAGGCAGGCTGCAGGGAAAGCGCACCGCTGACCTCGGCACCATAAAGCCCCGAGAGGGTTGCCGTCACGCCAGGCAATAGCGACGCGGCGAGAAAACAACCCAATATCAAACCAATAAATGCGGAAGCTACGGCAATCAGAGTAGTCTCTATCACCAAGATCAGGATCATCTGCGCAAAGGGGAGCCCAAGGCTACGCAGTGTGCGCAGCAGGCCACGGCGTTGCTCCATCGCGAGGCCAATGGTGCCTTGCACGATAAATAGCCCAACAATAAAGGATAAAAATCCAAAGGCAGTGAGATTTAAGTGAAAGCTCTCTGTTAGGGTACCAGGGTTCATACGGGCCGTGCCACCGGGGGCCAGTTTGATATGCGCGGGCAGCGAGGCAAGCGCCCTGGTATCCGGTGGCCGCATATCTGCGCCACTGCCCGCAGGCTGGCTATCCGAGGGCATCACATCTGGCGGAGTGTCACCCAGCAGGATCAAACGGCTCAAATCATCAGGGCGCTTCAATAGCCTGCTCACCACGGAAATATCTGCAACGGCGAGCCCAAGCGGAACCGCCTCTGAGCGGAATATCTGCATCTCTTTCAACACAGCTGGGAGCAATTTTTCGGTTTCTGGATGCAGAACTATCCCACCGGGTTCGCGCAACATGGCGCGTAGAAAATCAGGATCTCCACCTCGGCTTTCTGCTGGAAACAGCCGCGCAGCCTGTGGCGAGGTCAAGATATCTATTCCTATAAGATCAATGCTTTGGCCGGCATTTCTATAATGGCCTTCCAGTACGGGAGTCAGTTTCCAGCCTTGGCGTTTCAGGGTGACATAGTCTGACAGATGCAAACTGCCGCCCGGCGAAACCAAGCTGGTCCCGTCCAGTTGCTGCAAAAAAACCTGCGCCTGGGCATAGCTCTGTCTGGCTTGGCCGTTGATGGCCTGAACGGCAGACCACAGGGCGGTGGCCAGGGCCAGGCCTGCGATCAGTGCAAACAGCTGAAAACGGTGGCGCGGCCAATAAGACAGCAGCGTATGAAGAGCAGCACGTATCATCGCAATTTGCCACCGCTCAGATGCAGTCGGCGATCCAGCTTGGCGGCAATTCTGGGGGAATGGGTCACAAGGAACAGCGCGCTATCGCTTTCCTGTACCAGTTCAAGCATCAGCGCCAGAACCGCATCACTGCTGTCCTCATCCAGGTTGCCGGTGGGTTCATCCGCGAGCAGAAGTTTGGGCCGCAGCGCCAGCGCGCGGGCGATGGCAACCCGTTGCTGCTGCCCCCCCGAGAGCTGCTCTGGGTAACGCGACAACAGCGCGGATAGGCCAAGGCGCTCTGCCAGATGCGCCTGCAAGCTGGCATCATGTCGGCTTGCCAGCTTTGCGTGCAGCGCAATATTGGCGGCGACATCAAGTGAAGGAATGATATTAAATTGCTGAAAAACAATAGAAACCTTTGATCGGCGCAGCGCGGCGCGTGCGGCTTCCTGCAGGCCGCTCAGCGCTGTGCCATCCAGATAGATTTCACCGCTGTCAAAGCTATCCAAAGCCCCGACAAGATGCAGCAGAGTTGATTTTCCGGACCCGCTTTCACCGGTCAGCGCAAGCGACTGCCCCGCCGCGAGCTGCAAGGAGACCTGATCCAGAATTGGCCGCCCCAGGCCAGAATTGGGGATTGTCTTGCTGACGTTGGAAATTGACAGGACCATGACATTCTGCTCCGTTTGGGCGATGTCGGCAGTCAATACCCTGGCGGCCCAACTGTCCAGATGCGGTGCGCCTTCGGTCTGGCCCCAAGATCAGCATGGGGCTGGTCATTCCGGCGCAGCTGTGGAAGTTTATGCCTATGAAAAACAGCGCTTTCTCTCCGATCTGGGCCCGTGCCCTCTGGCTTTCCCTGAAGCGGTTCAACCGCAAGGCAGGCTGGGTCATGAGCAGCCATATCGCCATGTCAATGATGTTGGCGCTGTTTCCGTTTGTGCTGTTCACCGTCGCCCTGGCTGGTGCGGTGGCAAATATTTTTTCGCGCAATATCGATCTGGATGATCTGGTCGATCTGGTCTTTGGCGGCTGGCCAGAGGCGGTCTCGGCGCCGATCCTGACCGAGCTTTATGCAGTCCTTGAGAGCTCAAACACCGGGCTGATCACTATCGGCGGTGTACTGGCGCTCTATTTTGCGGCAAATGGCGTCAATGCGGTGCGGGTCGCCATGGTGAGGGCCTACCATGAGCGCGATACACGCCCCTATTGGCAATCGCGGCTGATCTGTTTTGGCTTTGTCATCCTGGGCGGAACAGGCATCCTGTTCGCTGCCATATTCGAGGTTATCTTGCCGTTGTATCTGCACTATCTGGCTGACTTTTTTCCCAATGTGGATCTGTCTTTCAATATCCCGCTTGGCATCAATGGGCTGGTGGCGGCCGTGGTGCCCTTTGTGGCAGTCTTTCTATGCCATCTGGTCTTGCCGGGGCAGATCCACCGGCTGACGGATATCCTGCCAGGTACGCTTTTGACTGTGGCGTTGTGGTGGGCCGCCGGGATTGGATTTGCCTTCTACATCAGCGCGATCGCGCAGTATTCGGCAACCTATGCCGGGCTGGCCGGGGCGATGGCGGCAATGATTTTTCTCTATGTGAATGCGGCGATTTTGATCCTTGGGGCAGAGTATAACAGCGCCCTGATTGACCTGCGCAAAACCGACGCGGTACAGGTGGCAAAAACACCACATGTTTCCTGATTGGAAACAATGGGGCAGCTTTGCCACATTTCGGCCATGTCGGCTTTCTATTCGATCATAACCCCAAAGCTGGGGGAAGAAGATGAAGAGGGCGAGGATAATGGCATTTCACAGTGTGACGCAGATCGGCAAAGCAAACCTATCACACAAGAACCGGCGTCTTCTGATGCTTGCCAAGCAGGTCTTGCGTAAATCTGGCCTCGCCGAACAAATGCAACGCACGGCCCGGGTATCGCTGCAAAGCGAAGGCGTGGGCACAGAGGTATTGATACTGCAAAAGCGAGCAACGCAATCTCTCTTGGGGCAGAAGCGATCCGCCTAGACTTGTCGCGTTCATTGGATTCTCAAGACTGGCGCTGCCCACGTTATGCGGCCTGTTTGAGTTGCGCAAATTGGCAGCCGCTTTTGCGCAACATGCTATGATGGCAGGGGCTGAGACTAGCCCTTATACCCCATGGCCACGACAAATTTTTCGGAACTGTCAGACCGCGACGACGGAGGTTTGACATTGGCCACCTTGGTGAACTTGTTCTTCAACAGCTTTTGCAATTCCCCTTCGGCGCCGCCAGCAAGAACCTTGGCGACAAATGTGCCGCCTTCTTCCAGAACATCAAAGGCAAAATAGGCAGCTGCTTCGCACAGGGCAATGATCTTCAGGTGATCGGTCTGTTTATGACCCGAGCTGGAGGCCGCCATATCGGACATTACCACATCAGCAGAGCCACCAAGCCATTCTTTGACCTTGTCATCCGCACCTTCATCCATGAAATCGAGCTGGTAGAATTCAGCCCCCGCCAGGGGCTCCATTTCTTGCAGGTCAACGCCGATGATGCGCCCCTGGGACTTGCCACGTTTTTCGCCCATCACATTGATCCGCTTGACCGCAACCTGGGCCCAGCCACCAGGGGCGCAGCCCAGATCGACAACCCGCGCACCGGGCACAAGGAAGCGATATTTATCGTCCACTTCCATGATTTTATAAGCCGCACGTCCGCGATACCCTTCGGCCTGGGCGCGTTTGACATAGGGATCATTCAGCTGGCGCTGCAGCCAGCGAGTAGAGCTAAGCCGACGTCCGCGGGCGGATTTGACCTTGACCTTCAGGTCACGCTGGCCGCGGCCGGAGGTGTTTTTACCAGTGGGCGTTTTTGCCATCATCTTCACCGTGTTCGCCGCCGCCTCCCGCAGGGGCAGGGCGTGAATTACAATTTGCGCACCTATACATAGGCCCGCCGTCTCAAAAAGGCCCGTCTTCCAGTACGCCATCTGCGCTCATCTGCGCATAAAGCAGCCCCTCGCGCAGACCGCGATCCGCCACCGAGAGCCGATCTGTCGGCCAGCAGCGCAGCAAGGCCTGCAAGATGGCCGACCCCGACATGATCAACGCCTGGCGATCCTCGCCAATGCGGGGATCGCGACGACGCCCATTGGGGCCCAGTTCAAGATAGCCACGGATCACCTTGTCGATCTGATCGCTGGTCATCCGCAACCCGTCTACCTTGGTACGATCGTAGCGCTTTAACCCAAGATGAGAGGCAGCAACAGTGGTTACAGTACCCGAGGTGCCAACAATCTGAAAGCCGGCCCGCGCCTGCACGTCCTTATAGGGGGCGAAATTGGCCAGATGCTCTTCAAAGAACCAGCTCATCAGCGCAAAACGGGCAGAATCATCTTCGACATCGTTGAATTGGTCGCGCAGGGTTGCTACCCCCAGCGGCACCGAGATCCAATCCACCACCTTGGCGGTGGGGAAGGGGCTTGCAGCTGTGTGAAACCCGGCATGCAGCCGCATGATCGCCGCCGGACGGTCGCGGCCCGGCACCGAGGAGAGGTCAATCCAGACCAGCTCTGTCGAGCCGCCGCCGATATCAACCACTAAGAGCTGTTCCGTCTTGGTCGAGACCAGCGGCGCGCAGGAAATCACCGCCAGGCGCGCTTCTTCCTCCGGCTGGATGATTTCCAGTGGCAGGCCGGTTTCTCGTTTGACCTGGCGGATGAATTCGCGCGAATTCTTGGCACGGCGGCAGGCCTCTGTCGTGACCAGTCGCATACGTTTGACGCGGTTGCGCTTTAGCTTCTGCTGACAGATCCGCAGCGCCTGAATGGTGCGCGCCATGGACGACCGCGACAAGCGCCCGGTGCGTTCAAGCCCGGTGCCCAACTGCACCGACTTAGAGAAACTGTCCACCACATGAAACCCGCTGCCCTTGGGTTGGGCAATCAGCATGCGGCAACTATTGGTGCCAAGATCCAGAGCCGCGTAAAGCGCATCAGAATCCGGACGGGCTGGTACAGGGGTTTCAACCACCTTGGGAAACGCGCCCGCACCTTTAGAACGCCTGGGCGTCATGATTCACGCCCTCCGATTATCGTGTTGCCCCTAGACTATGGAGCGCAGCCCAGCGGCGCAAGGGGATCCGGTGTCCAGAGCGCCGGAGAATTAGGCGCCACAGCTGTGTTTGCGCCAAACAGCCCATGTGGAGACGGCGCAGCCTTGCAACGAACTCATAAGCTTGATGAAAATTTTGGGCATGCTCAACTGTGGCCAGAATGGTGCCGGTTTTGTATTCACGACACAGGTGAAAACGTCGCTCCAACTCCCAGTGATGTCGAAATCCGGCGTACGCGCTGTCGCGGGACGCACTAAAAGCAGGCAAGTGAAGACGTCTTAGGAGGACAGGCCATGGTGGATATTACGATCGTATATTGGCGCGATATCCCCGCGCAGGTCATCGCAGGCAAAGGGCGCCGCGGCTCAAAACGGCAATTGGAAGAACGCTTTGAACAGGCGATCGACCGGGCCGCAATGAAGGTCAACGCCAAAGACAGCGATGCCTATCTGGCAGAGTGGCGCAAAGCGGCCCCCTATGTGGTAGAAGGTGAGGCAGCAGAGGTTGCCGAAGCCGAGGCCAAACGTCTGGAAGCGGAATACGATCAGGAGCGCTTGAAAACCCTGATCGCAAACGACGGATGGGCGTGAGCCTGACACCACTATGGGAGGCCGTGATGGCTTTGTTGAATTTCAAAAAGCGTGACGCAAAGTCGCTGCAACCCGTAAACCCACAGGTCGAGGCCCTGCTGCAGGGCTATTCGATCGAGGTGATGCCGCGCACGGCCGCCAAGGTGGACAGCTTTGCTGACCTGCTGCCCGCAGGCACCCGCGTCTACATCGCCCACATCGAGGGCACCCCGATCGAGGAAATGGTCGAAACCGCCAAGCGCCTGAATGCCGAAGGCTATCCGGTGATGCCGCATTTCCCCGCCCGCATCATCAAAGATGAGGCGACACTCGCGGACTGGATTGCACGTTATCAGGGCGAAGCCGATGTGAAACAGGCGCTCTTGCTGGCCGGCGGTGTCGCCCAACCCTATGGTGATTTCCATTCTTCGATGCAATTGCTGGAAACCGGGCTGTTCGACAAGGCTGGCTTTGAAAACCTTCATGTGGCAGGCCACCCCGAAGGCAACCGTGATATCGACCCCGATGGTTCGACCAAGAACATCGACGAAGCGCTTCAGTGGAAGCAGAAATTTTCTGAACGCACCGAGGCCAAGATGGCACTGGCCACCCAGTTCGCCTTTGAGGCCAAGCCGATCATCGCCTGGGCAGACGGTCTGAAAGAGGCCGGCATTGATATTCCAATCCATATTGGCATCGCCGGGCCGGCCAAACTGCAGACCTTGATCAAATTTGCCATTGCCTGCGGTGTTGGTCCCTCGCTGAAAGTGCTCCAAAAGCGGGCGATGGATGTGTCGAAACTCCTGCTGCCCTATGAGCCCACGGATGTGCTGACCGAATTGGCAGCCCATAAGGCGGCCAATCCCGACTTTAACATCTCGCATGTTCACTTCTTCCCGCTGGGCGGCATCAAGACCAATGCCAATTGGGCGATCAACAATGGTGGCGCCGCGGCGCAGCCTGCTAACTCTCAAGGATAAACAATGACCCGTACAGTTATTGAATCAAAAACAAAAACCGCTGTCATGGGATTTGATGAGCCATTCTGCGTTATCGGAGAGCGGATCAACCCAACAGGGCGCAAGAAACTGGCCGCCGAGCTGGAAGCCGGCGATTTTTCCACCGTTGAAAAAGATGCGGTCGCGCAGGTGTTGGCTGGCGCTACTGTGCTCGATATCAATGCCGGGGTGGTCTACAACTCCAACCCCAACCCCAACGAGACAGAACCGCCGCTGATGCGAAAGATCGTTGAGCTGGTTCAGGGACTCGTCGATGTGCCACTCTGTATCGATTCCTCGGTTCCCGGCGCGCTAGAGGCCGGGCTGGAAATCTGCGAAGGGCGGCCCTTGCTGAATTCGGTCACCGGCGAGGAAGAGCGGCTGGAAGAGATCCTGCCGCTGGTCAAGAAATACAATGTGCCCGTTGTGGCGATCTCCAATGATGACACCGGCATTTCCGAAGATCCGAACGTGCGTTTTGAAGTGGCAAAAAAGATCGTACAGCGCGCTGCCGATTTTGGCATTCCAGCCCATGACATTGTCGTCGACCCGCTGGTGATGCCGGTTGGCGCAATGGGCACTGCCGGGTTGCAGGTTTTTGCCCTGGTCCGTCGCCTGCGTGAAGAGCTTGGCGTTAACACCACCTGCGGCGCGTCCAATATCTCGTTTGGCCTGCCAAACCGCCACGGCATCAACAATGCGTTCTTGCCCATGGCAATGGGGGCCGGGATGACTTCGGCGATCATGAACCCCGTTGGCCTGCCAGTGACGCAAAAAGCGCTGGCCGCCAAAAAGGAAGAAGTGGCCGCGTCCGGGATCATTTTGCCCGAGGACATGGATGATGAAACCTTCGTGACCATGTTTGGCCTGGGCTCGATGCAGCCGCGCGCCGGCAAGGAAATGGAAGCCATCCGCGCCGCCAACTTCCTGACCAACAATGACCCGCATGGCGGCGAGTGGATCAAGTTCAACAAAGTCCCGGCAAAGGCCGGAGAAGAAGGTCGCGGTCGTGGCGGCCGCAGCGGCGGCGGACGTCGGCGCCGTGGCTAAGCCTGGCGGCGGTGGCATGCCCCATCGCCAGACCTAAGACATGTCAAAAAAGGGCCGGGGCAACCCGGCCTTTTTCATGCGTAACAAGCGGTAGGCAAACTGCGCAACGCAGAGGGAGAAGTCTCAGAGAATTGCGCGGCAATGGCACCTGACGCCGCACCGGGGGTTATTAAAAATTAATTTAAAACAAATACTTGCACTGAAATTTTGACGGTTTTTCCGCCCTGTTTTTATCCTAAGAGATGAAAAAACACGGCCTCGGCAATCGGTACGCTTGATGTTGTCCATGCAGTGTTCTAGGCTCAATCTGTACTAGATTGTGATTGAGTTACCGCTCTTTTAGGGGCGGGGGAGGCAGCATTGTTTGATGGACAAGCCACTGATCCCAACCCGCAATCAGGCGGGGCGGGACGACGCAAAGAGTTAACACATTTCTTGTTTTTGGCGTTCGGCGTCTGGCCTCTTGTGGCCGTCGGAGTCGTCGGGGGATACGGGTTTCTCGTATGGATGTTCCAGTTGATTGCGGGGCCACCTGGCCCGCCAGGATACTGACCGGATGTCCGCAAAGGGGCGTATATCCCGGCGCGACCTGCTGAAAGGCAGCACCCAGGCGCGACCCTTTTTGGCGCGACCACCGGGCGTTTCCGAACTGACACTGAAGGGGTGTACGCGATGTGGGGCCTGCGTTGATAGCTGCCCCGAAACCATCCTGCGGCTTGCCCCAGATGGCGTGATGCTCAACCCCGAGGCGGGCGAATGCACCTTTTGCGGTAGATGCGCCGAATCCTGCCCCGAGACTGTCTTTGCCGATGATGCCCCCATGGCGCATGAGATGGGCCATGTGATGGAAATCTCGGCGCGCTGTTTTGTGGAGGCAGGAATATCCTGCATGACCTGCCGCGATGCCTGCCCCGAAGAGGCGATTTCAATAAAACCGAGGGTCGGCGCCCCTTTCCTGCCGCTGCTGGATGCTGCGGCCTGTACAGGCTGCGCGGCCTGCTCATCTGTTTGCCCCGCTGGTGCAATCGACGCGGTAAGGAAGGACCTGAATTATGCCTAGGAATCGCTGGCACGTGTCATCCGCAGTGGTGAGTGTCACGCCAGATGCAAAAGAAACGGTACGTGCCCTAATAGAGGCTCTCGACGGGGTCGAGGTGCATGGCGAGGATGCCACGCGTCTGATCATCACCATTGAGGGGTTCAGTACAGGCCAGCTGGGCGACCGACTGACCAAGATCAACCTGATGCCCGGTGTTCTGGTGGCAAATATGGTTTTTGAACATGCCGAAGACCCCGACGATATGCCCGCCCATATGGAGGATCCCACATGCCACTCGACGTGACCCGACGCCAGCTTTTGAAAGCCCAGGCCGCCGCACTGGCCGCATCTGCCGCCGGTATCCCGCAGGAGGCGCTGGCGCAGCCCGTCCCCGGCGGCGTTGAGGCCCTGAAGATCAAGTGGTCAAAGGCGCCCTGCCGGTTCTGCGGCACCGGTTGTGGTGTCATGGTTGGCGTCAAGGAGGGCAAGGTCGTCGCCACCCATGGCGACATGCAGCATGAGGTCAATCGCGGCCTGAACTGCGTGAAGGGCTATTTCCTCTCCAAGATCATGTATGGCGAAGACCGGCTGACCACGCCGCTGATGCGCAAAACAAACGGCGTCTTCGATAAAGAGGGCGAATTTGAACCGGTCAGCTGGGACGAGGCCTTTGACGTCATGGCCGATCGGGTCAAGACAGTCCTGAAGGAAAAGGGCCCGGAAAGCATCGGTATGTTTGGGTCCGGTCAATGGACGGTGCTTGAAGGCTATGCCGCGACCAAACTGATGCGGGCAGGCTTTCGGTCCAACAACCTCGACCCCAACGCGCGCCATTGCATGGCCTCGGCGGCGGTGGCCTTCATGCGCACCTTCGGCATTGATGAGCCGATGGGCTGCTATGATGATTTCGAACACGCAGATGCCTTTGTGCTCTGGGGCTCCAATATGGCGGAGATGCACCCGATCCTGTGGACCCGGCTGGCCGATCGCCGTCTGGGCACCCCGGGCGTGAAATGCGCGGTGTTGTCGACCTTCACGCATCGCTCGATGGATCTGGCGGACATTCCGATGGTGTTCAAACCGGGCACCGACCTGGCAATCCTGAACTACATCGCCAACTACATCATCCAGACTGGTCGGGTGAACGAGGATTTCGTCGGCAAGCATACCACCTTCAAGAAGGGGGCCACCGACATTGGCTATGGGCTGCGCCCGGAACACGAACTGCAAGTCGCCGCCACCGGGGCGGACAATCCCGGCCTGATGGAAGACAGCGATTTTGAGGCCTTCAAGGAACATGTCTCGACCTATACGCTCGACTATGTCAGCGAGCTGTCGGGTGTCGAGCCCGGCTTTCTTGAAGAACTGGCCGAGCTTTATGCCGATCCGGATACCAAGGTCATGTCACTCTGGACCATGGGCTTCAACCAACATGTTCGTGGCGTCTGGGCCAATCAGATGGTCTACAATATCCATCTGCTGACCGGAAAAATCTCTGAGCCGGGCAATTCGCCGTTTTCGCTGACCGGCCAGCCTTCGGCCTGTGGCACAGCGCGCGAGGTCGGCACCTTTGCGCACCGATTGCCCGCCGATATGGTGGTGACCAATCCCAAGCATGTGGAACACGCCGAGGAACTGTGGAAACTGCCGCATGGGTTGCTGAACACAAAGCCCGGGTTCCACGCGGTGCTGCAGGATCGCAAGCTCAAGGACGGTGTGCTGAATTTCTACTGGGTGCAGTGCAACAACAACCTGCAAGCGGCACCCAATTCCCAGAACGAAACTTATCAGGGCTATCGCAATCCCGACAATATGATCGTGGTCACCGATGCTTATCCGACGGTGACAGCCATGGCCGCCGATATCATCTTGCCTGCCGCCATGTGGGTCGAAAAAGAAGGCGTCTACGGCAATGCCGAACGCCGGACCCATGCCTGGCATCAGCTGGTCGACGCGCCGGGCGAGTCGCGCTCTGATCTGTGGCAGATGGTCGAGTTCTCAAAACGTTTCACCACCGACGAGATCTGGCCGGCAGAAATCCTGGATGCGCATCCTGAATACAAGGGCAAGACGCTGTTTGACGTCTGTTATGCCAATGGTCAGGTCAACGCCTATCCTCTGGAAGAACTGCGCGAGGATTACAACAACCACGAAGCCCGCGATTTCGGATTTTACATCCAGAAAGGCCTGTTCGAGGAATATGCCGCCTTTGGGCGTGGTCACGGCCATGATCTTGCGCCGTATGATACCTACCAGAGCGACGAGGTGCGTGGCCTTCGCTGGCCGGTGGTCGATGGCAAGGAAACCAAATGGCGGTTCCGCGAAGGATATGATCCCTATGTAACTGCGGGCAGCGATGTGGAATTCTACGGCAAACCTGATGGCCGGGCGGTTATCCTCTCGGTCCCCTATGAACCGCCGGCCGAAAGCCCCGATGATGATTTCAACATGTGGCTGGTCACGGGGCGGGTGTTGGAGCACTGGCACTCTGGGTCCATGACCATGCGGGTGCCGGAACTCTACAAGGCTTTCCCTGGTGCCAAGGTCTTCATGAACGCCATTGATGCGCGCGAAAGGGGGCTCAACCAGGGGATGGAGGTCCGGGTGATTTCCCGCCGGGGCGAAATCCGCTCGCGGGTTGAAACACGGGGCAGGAACCGAATGCCGCCGGGCGTGATCTTTGTGCCGTGGTTCGATGCAAGCCAGCTCATCAACAAGGTGACACTGGACGCAACGGACCCGATTTCGAAACAGACTGATTTTAAGAAATGCGCTGTGCGCGTGGAGGCGGTGTGATGAAACAGCTCCGCTTTGCCGCCACCTTCGCAGCCTGCATGATTGCCAGCTTTGTCGTCGCGCAGAATGTCCCCGAACTCACTGGGCCAACGCCGAACCCGATGGAGCCGGTACCCGCCGCACCACTGGAGCGCTATGTCACCGATGATGTGCGACAGATGCGCGCCTACCCAGAACAGCCGCCGATCATTCCGCATTCGATCGAGGGCTATCAACTCTCGGTCAATGCCAACCGCTGCATGTCCTGCCACAAACGCGAGCACTCGCTCGGTTCGGGCGCACCGATGATTTCGATCACCCATTATATGACGCGGGAAGCCCAGATGCTGGCGGATGTCTCGCCG
Organism: Pseudophaeobacter flagellatus; assembly: GCF_021228235.1. Lineage (GTDB taxonomy): Bacteria > Pseudomonadota > Alphaproteobacteria > Rhodobacterales > Rhodobacteraceae > Pseudophaeobacter > Pseudophaeobacter flagellatus. The sequence continues at coordinate 479,489 of NZ_JAJQRG010000003.1, read as the reverse complement.
CGCCGCTATTTCTGTACCCAATGCCACGTTCCGCAGGCTGATACCGCCGCGCTGATTGGCAATACTTTCATCGACATGTCGGACATCGGCGCTGCGGCCGCAGGGGGGGACTGAAATGCGTTGGATCTTACAACCCTTTCGCTGGTTCTGGAATGTGCTCTGGACACCAGCGGTCACGCTTGGCCTCGGCTTTCTGACCCTTGGCGGCTTTGTTGGCGGCGTGATCTTCTGGGGCGGTTTCAACACCGCGTTGGAATATACCAACCGCGAAGAATTCTGCATCTCTTGTCATGAAATGCGTAACAACGTCTTTGAAGAACTGTCGCACACGGTGCATTTTTCGAACCGCTCTGGGGTGCGAGCGGGATGCCCGGACTGTCATGTGCCGCATGAATGGACCGACAAGATCGCCCGCAAGATGCAGGCCTCGAAAGAGGTCTGGGGCAAGATCTTCGGCACCATCAACACGCGTCAGAAGTTCCTTGAACACCGCCTGGTCATGGCCAAGCGCGAATGGGCGCGGCTTGGCGCAAATGACAGTCTGGAATGCCGCAATTGCCATTCCGAAGTTGCGATGGACCTTAGTCGTCAATCACCGCGCGCGGCTGATATCCATACGCAATACCTGCTGTCCGGCAAGAGAACCTGCATCGACTGTCACAAGGGGATTGCCCATGAATTGCCTGATATGACTGGCGTCGAACCTGGCTGGACGGTTCCGGATGGCCTGTTGGGTGAAACGCAACCCGGCCCAAGCGATGTAGAAGAAATCCAGAGCTTCCTGTTGGAAAGGCAGACCCGCGGGTAACGGATAGGCACGTACCGGGTGATTCCCATCGATAGGAAACGATCTTGACCCAGATGCCTAACTAAAGAAGCCGACATAGGCCACACTATGCCAGAACGTCGGCTTCTTGGTTTAGGGGGCTCTCAAGAAAGCTTCAGCTTCCATTCAACGCATCACAAACGGGTTGGCCATTGGTGTTTCAGACGTGCTAATCCATGTTGTTTTGGTGCGTGTGTAGTCATGTATGGCGTCCATCCCGGCTTCGCGCCCATAGCCTGACTGATCAAAGCCTCCGAAGGGCGCGATGGGCGACACCGCACGGTAGGTATTGACCCAACAGATGCCCGCCTTGAGCCGCGCAGAGACACGATGCGCACGTGCGACATTCTCGGTAAAGACACCCGAGCCGAGCCCGAAGGGAGTGCTGTTGGCGATTGCGATCGCTTCTTCTTCGGTGTCGAATGGCAGAAGCGACATAACAGGTCCGAACATTTCGATCTTAAGCGTTTCGGCGTTTGCGTCAGCGCATTCAACAAGCGTAGGTGCCATGTAATTGCCGGGGCGTTCCAACGGCGCGCCACCAAAGCGGATTGTTGCGCCGCTTGACACGGCCGCAGCAAGGGTTGCTTCGATCTTGCTGATTTGCTCGGCCGTGCAAAGCGGGCCTATTTGGGTGGTTGGCTCGAGCGGATCGCCGATGACGACGCCCTTCATCTTCTCTTCGATCTTCGCCGCCACGGCCCCTAACACCGAGCGATGCACCAAGCCCCGCGTACCCGCCACACAGCTTTGGCCCGAGGCTCCGAAATTGCCTGCGATAAGCCCGTTGACCGCGCCGTCGAGATCTGCGTCTTCAAAGACCAGAATGGGGGATTTCCCGCCTAGTTCCAGCGTGGTGACCGCAAAATTCTCGGCTGAGTTTCGCACGACGTGCCGTGCGGTTTCCGGCCCGCCGGTAAAGGCTATGCGGTCGACATCAGGGTGACATGTGAGCGGGATGGCACAGTTTTCGGCGTCTCCTGTGATGACCGAAACGACGCCAGCTGGAAATCCAGCCTGTTCGATCAGGCGGGCAAACTCAAGCATCGGCGCGGGGGCAATTTCCGAGGCTTTCAACACCACCGAGCAGCCGGCGGCCAGTGCGGGGCCCAGTTTTGTTGCTGTAAGAAACATCTGGGCATTCCACGGCACGATGGCGGCGACAACGCCGATAGGTTCGCGCCGTGTAAAGACATGCATGTCTGGTTTGTCGATCGGTAGAACCGCGCCTTCGATCTTATCGGCAAGCCCCGCGTAATAACGGTAATAATCGCCGACATAGGCAGACTGGCTCGCAGTTTCCGCAAGAATCTTGCCACTGTCTGTTGTTTCGATGCGCCCGATTTCGGCGGCGTTTTCTTCGATCAGTTCGGCGAGCCGATAAAGAAGTTTGCCACGTTGTGTCTGGGTCATATCGCGCCATGCCGGGTCGTTCAGCGCACGGCGCGCAGCTGTGATGGCACGCGCGACATCGGCCTTTGAGGCACAGGCAAACGTGGCCCAGTCCCGTCCGTTAGCGGGGTTTTGCGAGACCATGACCTGACCTTCGGAACCTTCCGTCCATGCGCCGTCGATAAAGAGCTGATAATGTGGTTTGGGGTCCATTTTGTTCCTCACCTGAAGGCCGGCATAACAGTGTCGATAAAGCGAGCGAGAGAGGCGCGCTTGCGCTCGAAACTCATCCCGCTGTCGATCCAAAACGAATATTCATCATACCCGAGTTCTTCGTATTCTCGTATTTTTTCAATAACGTCTTCTGCGGTTCCGACGGTCAGATCCCGCGCCATGTTCTCGGGAGTCATAAGTTTGTTGTCGGCAAGCTCCTCGTCTGAGAGAGGGGAAATCAGCCCCTGCGCAACGGGGCGCTCGTTCTTGAACCAAGCACCAAAGTAGCAATAAAAGCGCGAAAGCTCGCGAGCAGCCTGGGCCACATCATCGGCATCCGCGCCAACATAGGTGTGATGCAGCAGCATGATTTTGGGTCGTGGGCCGTCATAGCTGGCGCAGGCGGCATTGAAGCGCGCCATCAGGGTTTTGATCTCCTCGATCCCCTGCCAAAGCGGCGTCACCTGAATGTTAAAGCCATTCTGCACACCAAACTCGTGGCTGTTCGGGTCGCGCGCAGCGATCCAGATCGGCGGGCCGCCATCCTGCACAGGCTTGGGCGCGGCTGTGGTGGCTGGGAAGTTGTAATACTCGCCCTCATGGGCACAGTCACCCTCCCACAGCTTGGGAAGAAGCGGCGCCAATTCACGCATGCGTTGCCCCGCTTCCCATGCGTTCATGCCAGGCATAAGCCGCTCGTATTCGTAAGAGTAAGCCCCGCGAGCGATCCCAAGCTCGATGCGCCCGCCTGTCATCAGATCGGCAGAGGCAGCCTCGCCAGCCAGCTTTACCGGGTGCCAGAACGGCGCGATCACCGTGCCCGTTCCCAGCTTCACGTTTTTTGTGTGATGGGAAATATGCACAAGCGACATAAGAGGGTTCGGCGCAATGGTGAACTCCATCCCGTGGTGTTCTCCCGTCCAGATCGCGCGCATCCCCGCATCATCTGCCATTTTGCACAGCTCGATCAGTTCTTCATTAAGCTGCCGGTGCGATTGCTCGGGCGTCAGGCGCTCCATATGCAAAAAGAGTGAGAACTCCATTTTCAGTTCCTTTCAGGCAGGTGGTGTACATCACCGCGCTGTGCATCACCGACGTAGAGACCAAAGCTGCGGGTTTGCCTCTCAAGCGCGAAGCGGTTCATCATGTCAGTGATAGGTTGGGACGCAAATTTCAGTTTGGAAATGTCACCGATCGGATGGGATTCGAACCCGCCGTTGCTGGTGAACGGCTCTGCGGCGAGAAAGAACGAACAATGGGTTCTGCCATCGTCGAACACAGAATAGGCCGGGCCAAGCTTTACCGGCAGGCCGCGCGTCTCAAGGTCATGCGTGAGGGACTGGCGCAGGTTGTCGCGGTCCTTTGCCAAACACTGGGGCGGGCGGTAACCGGCCTCAGTTCGCTCCAACAGCACGGTATCGCCCCAGGTGATAATAGCACCTCCCAGGGTCATAGTGCCCGAATGCTCAAGCGCCGCCCGTTCGAGACCGAGGCTGAAAAACTGCCCGCCGACATAGCCAAGGCCACGTCCGGTATCGTGTTCAAAGCTCTGCACTGCGCCAATCAGGATCGCATGATCCCCGGCATCGACCACGCTGTGAGTTGTGCATGAAAACTGCGCTAACGCACCGTCAATTAGAAGGTTGCCCAAGGCGTCTTGGTAATGTGCCACACGTGCAAAACGGTCGCCCTTGTAGCTTGCAAAGGTGTTTGCCACGTCTTCCTGCCCCTCGGCCAGGATATTGACCGCGAACTGCGTGCAGCCCGCAAACGCTTCGTAGCTAGACAGGAACTTGCCTGGGCAAACCAGCAATAGCGGCGGATCAAGAGAGACAGATGAGAATGAATTGGCCGTAAATCCGACAGCCGTTCCGTCAGCGGCTTTGCTTGTGACGACGGTGACGCCCGTCATGAAGGTGCTAAATGCGCTGCGCAGCGCCCGCGGATCAATCGCGCTCATCGCCAGATCTCCTGCTTAAAATCCAAGAGCGCGCCGTTCAACGCGCCCGCATGTGTCATCGGCATCATGTGGGCCGCACCCTCAACGATCAGGGATCGCCCTTTCGGGGCAAGATCGGCCATGGCCTGTGACATCTCAGGCGTTGAGTTCTGCTCAAGCGCACCTGTTGCAAAGAGGGCAGGGCAGGCCAGCGACTGCAACGCGTGGCGGCGTGGGCCATCTGCATGGGCAAACGCTGTATAGGCCAGCTTGTAACCCTTGGGGTTTGCTGCAAGAAGCCAGCTTTCGCAGGCGCTGCGTTCAGCAGATAGAGCCTTTGCAAACCACCGCTCAAGCGTTGGGCCGGGGTCTGGCACTGCGGTGTCATCAAGGCTATTTGCGCGGGCTTGCACCGCCGCCGCCGCCTCTGGACGACGCTCAAATATAGCGTTGCACGCGGCAACGGCACTGACCTCTGCGGGGGCGCGGCAGGCCAATTCAAGCGCGATCATTGCGCCCATGGAATGACCAACCACCAACGCAGGCTCGGAAAGCTCTTGCAGAACGGGTCGAAAAGCCTGTGCATACTCCGCCAGCGTGATCGGGCCAGAGGGACAAGAACTGTGCCCGTGGCCCGGCATGTCGGGCGCGATCACTTGATAGCTGCCGCGCAGCGCCTCGATCTGCGCGCCCCAGGCCTCGGCCCTGAGGCCCACGCCGTGCAAAAGCAGCAAGGGTCGCCCCGCACCAGCCACGATAGCAGACAGGCCTGCAACTTCAGACCGCGGCAGGATTGTCGAGACCATGGCCCAAGTCCTTCAAATCCTGATAGCGATCACCAATCCGGTGATGAGGTCGGCCGGACATGGCTGCGCCAAGCACCACGACAACCTCATCATCGCGCGGGGCATCAGGGATCGAGAATTGGATGGTAAGATAGTGCGAACGCCGCCCTGCATCGTTCTTGTCCATCAGCGGAACCATGATCGGCGCATTGGCCGTGCCGCGTGTATTGGTGAAGGCAAGGTAGGATTTGGCCTCAACGGCTTCGCGGTAGAAATTGCCAAACCGCAGGGTATGGATCAGTCCCGACGCGTGCTCAATTTCACCATCAAGACCGACAACTGCCGCCTTGCCATAGGCCTCGATCGCCGCCCCGTTCCCGGCAAGGTCGATCATCCGCTTGGTCATCATCTCGCCCAAGACGGGGCCATAGGCCTTGATCTGCGGCGTCAGGTCTTCGACAAACCGACCAGCCCAGGGGTTGCGTAACACGGCAGCGACGGCGAACATGCGCCACGGCTTATCCGTCTCGCGAAACCCCTCTATGAAGATTTCCTCATCATAGGTGACGATTTTCCTGATTTCCGGTTTCATTGCATCCTCCTGTTCGCTGCAGGAAACGTTATGAAGCCGCAATATTTTTGACAAACGATTGAATTATGCGCTTATCTATTAGTGTTTCTAATGGCTGAATTGACTCATGGCAAAATCCCTTCCCCCTTTCGGTTGGCTTCGCTCGTTCGAAGCAGCAGCACGGCACTTGAGTTTCACCTCCGCTGCGGAAGAAATAGGCCTCACGCAATCGGCTGTTAGCCAGCAAGTAAAGTCGCTTGAAACTCGGCTGGGCGTTCCGCTCTTTATGCGCCAGGCGCGTGGATTGGCGTTGACGGATGCAGGGCGGAGGCTTCTTCCCGAAGTCGACGCACCATTGCAAGCCTTGGCGGCCGCGATGGATATAGTAGACACAGGCCCCGCAAAAAACCTACTGACAATCGCGACATCGGTGAGCGTTGCACATTGGGTCATCGCGCCGCGATTGCCAGATTTTCAAGCGCGTTTCCCCGGCCTCAAAGTAAGAATTCACTGCGCGATCTGGCCAGATGATTTCCACTCTACCCGCGCGGATGTCGAAATACGGTTCGGCTCGGCCAGACAGGGTGGGATTGACGCCGAGCCCCTCTTGCCCAACCAGCTTATTGCGTTGAAATCCCCAAGTCTAAGAGGAGAGCTGCATGAGTTGCCGCTCATCGAGGCGGTTGGAACGTCGGGCGGCTGGCAAGCCTGGGCCAAGCGGGTTGGGAGCGCGCCGCCCCCATCGCTATACACCGATACATACGGCATGGCCTTGCACCTTGCGGCCCATGGAAACGGCGTGGCCCTCGTAAGCGAATTGCTTGCCGACCACGCCTTGAAAACAGGGCTCGTCGAGCGGGCGCACCCTGCTTCGATATCAAGCCACGAAGGTTACTACCTGTCGACAGCCAAGGACAAACCCGAAGCTTTAGACTTTCGCGAATGGTTGTTGGGCAGTCTGTCTTTGCCACAGGCTGGACCTGTCGCGCATGCAGGTGGCTGAACCTATCGTTCATCCCGGCCAAGAAGAAAAAGAACAGCGCGCCCGAGAAGACATGCTCGGAGTCCAAAACACCCCATAGCTGGCGCCAAAAGGGGTCATAGTATGACACCTTTTGCCGAAAACATCGACAATGACAGAAAGCGCACCACGCCCTTAACAACGCTGATTACTTAGCAATTTAAGGGGGGTAGTGGCGGAGAGACAGGGATTCGAACCCTGGGAACCCGTGAAGGCTCAACGGTTTTCGAGACCGCCCCGTTCGACCACTCCGGCACCTCTCCGCGGGGGTCTGGTGAGGCAGCGTTTAAGGGGGAAGCGGCGGTAGTGCAAGAGGGTTTTTCAACTTCTCTGGAGAAAGGCATTTTTTCATTTGTCTGGCCACATATTTCGCCTAGGCTTCCCCTATGACACAGTTTTTAAATCCGCTTTCCCGCCAGGTTATACATCTGGCCCGTGCCTTAATTCTTCTTGGACTGGTGATCCTTGGTGCACCGCCCGCATCCCAGGCGGCGGAGCGCAGCAAGGTCGAAGCCTTTTTACAGGTCACGGGGTTTGATGTGGCACTGGACAGTATTGCGCTCTCGGCCAGCAACGCGCCGATGATGCTGGGACTGTCTGCCAGTGATTTTGGCAGCGAGTGGACGCGCCTGTCGCAAAGCGTATTTGATCAGGACAAAATGCGTGAATTGGCGCTGGATATTCTGGAAGAAACCCTGGAAGACGACACGCTCAGCCATGCCGCTGCCTTTTATGCCAGCGATCTGGGGCAACGGCTGGTCACTGCCGAAAACGCCTCGCATCTGGTGGCAGAGGATGACACCAAGCAGGTGGCCGGCGAGCGGATCATATCCGACCTGGTTCAATCCGGCAGCCCCCGCATTGCGCTGTATCACCGGATGGGGCAGGCGATCGACGCTGCGGGGGCCGGGTTGAAATCGGTACAGCAGATCCAGTTTCGCTTTCTGATGGCGGCCAGCGCAGCCGGAATCATCGAATTGCAGCTTGATGCCGATGGATTGCGCGCGTTGCAACGCGCGCAGGAACCCGAAATGCGGATCGCGCTGCGGGCCGCCAGTCTGGCGACCTCGGCCTATACCTATCAGGATTTCAGCGACGCCGAGATAGAGGCCTATGTCGAAGCCCTGGAGACCCCCTTGATGCAGCAGGTCTATGAATTGCTGAACGCGGTCCAGTTTGAAATCACCGCCGATCGGTTCGAAGCACTGGCCTACCGGATGCAGGATCTGGAGCAGGGCGAAGACATCTGAGTCTTTGTCCCTCTTTCAGCTCTGATTGTGCGAAGCCTATCGCAATGGGTTGACAGCTGGGCGGATTATCGGGCAAATGCGCCATCCCGGCCCGGATTCTCTGTGCCGGGTTCATTTGTAATACGTCCCCCAAAGGGGCGCGCTGTTCGAGGTGGCCATCGGGCTAAAACGCCAGGATCTGATCGATCCAGGGACCAAAGGACGCGGTTGATAAAGGAAACACGCATATGTTTGCGGTCCTCAAGACTGGCGGCAAGCAGTACAAAGTTCAAGCGGGTGATATCCTCCGCATTGAAAAATTGGCTGCAGATGCTGGCGAAACAATCCAGTTCGACGAAGTTCTCATGCTTGGTGGCGACACCCCCGTTGTGGGCGCTCCTCTGGTAGATGGCGCGGCAGTCAAAGCCGAAGTGATCGACCAGATCAAAGGCGAAAAGCTCATTCACTTTGTGAAGCGTCGCCGGAAGCACTCTTCCAAGCGTACCAAGGGCCACCGTCAAAAGCTGACCTTGATCAAAATCACCGAGATCCTGGCATCGGGCGCAACCAAAGTAGCTCCGAAAGCCGCCGCCAAAGCTGCTCCCAAGGCTGCTCCGGCTGCTGCAGCAGGTTCTGACGATCTGACACAGCTGACCGGTGTAGGCCCTGCCGCCGCCAAAAAGCTGAACGAAGCTGGCCTGACCAGCTTTGCCCAGATCGCAGCCTTGTCGGAAGACGATATTGCTGGTATTGACGCGGTCAAAGTGAAACCCGAGTGGGTTGAACAGGCCAAAGATCTGGCTAAAGGCTAAGGAGAGACAGAATGGCACATAAAAAAGCTGGTGGTTCCTCCCGTAACGGCCGCGACTCAGCGGGTCGCCGCCTCGGCGTGAAACTCTATGGTGGCCAGGCAGCCATCGCAGGCAACATCATCATTCGTCAGCGCGGCACCAAATTTTGGCCGGGCGAAGGCGTGGGCCTGGGCAAGGATCACACGATCTTTGCAACGGCAGACGGTGCTGTCACCTTCCACAAGGGCCTGAAAGGCCGCACCTTTGTATCGGTTCTCCCAGTGGCGGAGGCCGCTGAGTAAACCGAACCCGCAAGGTTTTAACAATGAGGGGATCGGCAACCGCCGGTCCCCTTTTTCTATTTTGGCGCCCTAGCGCCGCGTTACATATTGTAAGGGGCCCGCCTTTGCAAAACTGGCAGTGCCGCCTCAGGGATGGGGTGGTTTGAACCTGGGATTGCGCATATCGCGCCCCCTTCAAATGCCGGATTTTTGCACCATCTAGACGGGAACCCCTCCGTTACCGATCTCTTTGCGAAAAGGAGCAGAGATATGAGCCTGGATACAGTGAACGATCAGCCAGTGATTGAGGCCAGCCGATTTGTGCTGCGGCCGCTGCGCAGTTCCGACAGTGGTCTCATTGCCCTTTACAGCGGCGATGAGCGGGTGGCCCGCATGACCACCTCTTTGCCGCATCCCATGCCGCCCGGTGCGGTAGAGGCCCTGGTGGCACGCGCAACCGCGGCGGACCGGGACGAAGATATCTGGGCCATCGATGGCACCCGCGACGGCGGCGAAGAACTGAAGGGCCTTATCAGCCTGAAACGCATGGACCGCGATCAATCCGAGGTCGGCTTTTGGATTGCCCCGGTGTTTTGGAACAGCGGCCTCGCGTCAGAGGCGCTGGAAGCGCTGGTCACGGCAAATCCGCTTAAAAATGCCACCATGTTTGCGGCGGTGTTTCAGGATAACCCGGCCTCGGCGCGGGTGCTGATCCATTGCGGCTTTGAATATCTTGGCGATGCGGAATCCTTTTCGGTCAGTCGCAACGCAAATGTGCCAACATGGACCTACAGCCGAAAACTGTGATTGGCCCGGCCTGCGCTTTCAGGTAAGGCACTCGGCAATGATCTCGCTATGGGCTACAAACTGGCCCTTCACCACGACCCATTTCTATGTCCGCGCCGCGCCCACAGGGACCGTCGCGCAGTAAGGAGCCACCATGAAATTTCTCGATCTGGCAAAGGTCTATATTCGTTCTGGTGGCGGCGGGAATGGCTGCGTCAGCTTTCGCCGTGAGAAATACATCGAATACGGTGGTCCGGATGGTGGTGATGGCGGCAAGGGGGGCTCTGTCTGGGCCGAGGCCGTCGATGGGCTGAATACACTGATTGATTTTCGCTATCAGCAACACTTTTTTGCCAATAACGGTCAGTCTGGCATGGGGCGTCAGCGCACCGGCAAGGACGGCGATGACATCATTCTGCGGGTTCCCGTTGGTACTGAAATCCTCGACGAAGACCAGGAAACCGTGCTGGCGGATATGACTGAGATCGGCCAGCGGGTGCAGTTGGCCAAGGGCGGCAATGGCGGCTTTGGCAACCTGCATTTCAAATCGTCGACCAACCAGGCGCCGCGGCGTGCCAACCCCGGCCAAGAGGGCGTCGAACGTACCGTATGGCTACGCCTGAAACTGATCGCGGATTCCGGCCTGCTGGGCCTGCCCAATGCCGGCAAATCGACATTCCTTGCCGCCAGTTCAAATGCGCGCCCCAAGATCGCCGACTATCCCTTCACCACACTTCACCCGAACCTGGGCGTGGTTGGCATTGATAACACAGAATTTGTGATGGCCGACATTCCTGGCCTCATTGCGGGGGCGCATGAAGGCAAGGGCATCGGCGATCGGTTCCTGGGCCATGTGGAACGCTGCGCGGTGCTGCTGCATCTGGTCGATGGCACATCCGAAGATGTGGCAGGCGACTACCAGACCATCATTGATGAACTGGAGGCCTATGGCGGTGAACTGGCCAACAAGCCTCGCGTGACCGCGCTGAACAAGATCGACGCATTGGACGACGAAGAACGCGAAGCCGCGCGTCAGGCGCTTGAGGCAGCCGTTGGTGACAAGGTGTTGATGATGTCCGGTGTCAGCCGCGAAGGTCTGAACGAGGTGCTGCGCGCCGTGCGTGCCGAGATCGACGATGATCGCATCCGCCAGAAACCTGTCGAGGAGGAAGCGCCTTGGCGGCCCTGACCGACGCCCGGCGCATTGTCATCAAGATCGGCTCGGCGCTGCTGGTTGATCGCGACACGGGCAAGCTGCGCTCGGGCTGGCTGCATTCGCTGGCCAACGATGTGGCCTGGCTGAAATCGCTGGGCAAGGATGTGATCCTGGTGTCCTCCGGCTCTATTGCGCTGGGACGCGAAGTGCTGGGCCTGCCGCGCAGCGTCTTGCCGCTGGAAAAATCGCAAGCAGCGGCAGCTGTCGGGCAAATCCGGCTGGCCCGCGCCTATGAAGAGGCGCTGGCACCGCATGCCATCACCACGGCGCAGGTTCTGGTCACCCTGGAAGACAGCGCCGATCGCCGCCGCTATCTCAATGCGCGCGCCACTCTGGAAACCCTGATCGGGCTGGGCGCGGTACCCATTGTCAATGAAAACGACACCATCGCCACCGATGAGATCCGCTATGGTGACAACGACCGGCTGGCGGCCCAGGTGGCGGTGACTGTCGGCGCGGATGTCCTGGTGCTGCTGTCGGATGTGGATGGCTTTTACAGCGCCAACCCGGCGCTGGATCCAGCCGCACACCGCTATGACAAGATTGACACCATCACCCCCGAGATCGAGGCCATGGCCGGCGATGGGGTTTCAGGGCTGTCCAAGGGGGGCATGATCACCAAGGTGCTGGCGGCCAAGATGGCTACGGCGGCGGGCTGTGCCATGGTGATCACTGAAGGATCCCCCCTGAACCCTCTGAAAACGCTTAATGATGGCGCATTATGTACCTGGTTCATCGCACAGGATGACCCACAGGTGGCCCGCAAGCGCTGGATCGCCGCGATGAAACCGCGCGGCGAAGTCACAATTGACGCAGGTGCCGTGCGCGCCCTGCAAAACGGCAAGAGCCTGCTGCCAGCAGGGGTGCTAGACATCGGGGGTGATTTTGGCCGGGGCGATCCTCTGGCCATCCTTTCCCCAGAGGGACGCTGCCTGGGGCAGGGCCTGTCTCGCTATACCAGCGATGAAGCCCGCGCCATTCAGGGGCGCCAGTCCGCCGAGATCGAAGCAACGCTGGGCTATCCCGGCCGTGCAGCTTTGATCCACCGGGACGATATGGCGCTCTGATCCTCCTACTTTGGGCTGGAACCCGCCGGGCCGTCGCGCCTATTCTTGTGGCAAAACCGGCGGCGGGCCCCATAGCACCAGCTTTGATCAGCAAAGGCATATTTGACCAATGAACGACATTCACTCTATCCCCGATCTGATGGTGGACCTTGGCATTCGCGCAAAAGCGGCGGCGCAGGTCCTGGCCACAGCCAGCGCCGCGCGCAAAGAGGCAGCCCTGATAGCAGCCGCAGATGCGGTCTGGGAGCGGCGCGCCGAAATCATCGCCGCCAATGAGCAAGACCTTGAATTCGGGCGCACAAAAGGGCTATCGCCAGCGATGATGGATCGCCTTATGCTAGATGAGCCGCGCATTCAGGGCATTGTTGACGGGCTGCGCGCTGTCGCACAGCAGGCAGATCCGGTTGGCCAGGTGCTTGAGGAATGGGAGCAACCCTCGGGCCTGAATATTCAACGGGTTCGCACGCCGCTTGGTGTTATCGGGGTGATCTATGAAAGCCGCCCCAATGTGACGGCGGATGCCGGGGCACTGTGCCTGAAATCCGGCAATGCGGTGATCCTGCGCGGAGGCTCTGAGAGCTTTCATTCCAGCCAGATGATCCACGCCTGCCTGGCGCAGGGCCTGCGCAGCGCCGAGCTGCCGGAAGATGCGGTGCAGTTGGTGCCGACGCGGGATCGCGCTGCGGTACAGGCGCTGCTGACAATGACAGACTATGTAGATGTCATCGTCCCGCGCGGTGGCAAGGGGCTGGTGGGGCTGGTGCAACGCGAAGCCCGCGTGCCCGTCTTCGCCCATCTGGAAGGCATCGTGCATATCTACCTTGATAAGGCGGCGGATCCGACCAAGGCGCTCGAGGTGGTGTTGAATTCAAAAAACCGTCGCACCGGCATTTGTGGCGCGGCAGAATGCCTGCTGATCCATCAGGATATTGTCGAGACCATTGGCCGCGATGTCCTGACGGCGCTGGCCACGGCGGGGGTTGATATCTACGCCGCTGCCGGATTGCCCGGCCCGGACACGATGCAGCCCGCCAGCGAAGACGACTGGGGAAAAGAGTTCCTTGATAAGGTGATTGCCGCAAAGCCGGTTGCCGATATAGACGCCGCGATTGCACATATTCGCCGGTACCATTCGCAGCACACCGATTGTATCATCACCGAAGATCAGGCCGCCGCCACGCAGTTTTTTGCCGAATTGGACAGCGCAATCCTGATGCACAATGTCTCGACCCAGTTTGCCGATGGCGGTGAATTCGGAATGGGGGCAGAGATCGGAATTGCCACCGGCAAGATGCATGCACGCGGCCCTGTTGGCGCGGCGCAACTGACCAGCTTTAAGTACCTGGTGCGCGGAAATGGGACCATTCGCAGCTAAAACAGGCAACATCACATAGGCAGAGCCAGTCAAACGTAAAAGCCCCCTCGATCTGGAGGGGGCTTTTCTGTTCTTTCAAGATGTTGCGGGCTTTGGTTAAAATTGAATGTTCACCGTTTCGGCCGTGTTATCAAAAGAGATCTTGCGGGCGGCCTCCTGCGCGGCGGCGGGTAGCATGGCAAATTGCACCAGCGCCGGGGTCACCGCGTTTGTGGTATCGCTGCCATCAAGATGCCCCCAAAGGCCTGCCTCGACAGCAATTTTACGTCCTTCGCCAGACGCGCACCAGGCACCATCGCGACAAGAAATTTGAATCGTACCGCCATAGGGCAGGGCGGTTTCCAGGCAAAGTGCCGCAAGGAACGCTAGGCGCACCTCGCTGCGGCTGCAGCCCTCCTGATGGTCCCACTGGTATTTCATTCGACCGGCCTTGGCGAGATCATCCAGAACTGAAACCACCTCGGCGCGGCCCATCTGCTGGTCTCCGGCTGCGCCAAAGGCAATGCGGAAAAACCGGATGCGGGCATTGGCATTCAGCACCGAGTCAGAGATCAGTTCCAACTCTGGTCCGGCCATGGCGCCGGACATTTCCAGCAGTTCCAGCCCATTGTTGATCGCGCCAACCGGGCTGATCAAATCGTGACAAATTCTGGACCCTATCAAAGCAGCCAAATTGGCGGTATCTACGGCCATATCATTCCTCCGAACTAGGCCTATCCAATGATCGACCTCAATGCTTTCTTAGCCCCTGGCATGCGCGTTCAGCACCCGGATCACCCTGAATGGGGACCAGGTGAGGTCCAATCCAATGCAGGCGGCAAAATTACTGTCAACTTTCCAGACCAGGGAAAACTGGTCTTCGACGGGGCACGTGTCCCCCTGGTTCTTGTGAATGAGCCATAGTGGTTTATGAATGGTTAAGAAAGCCCCTAGAGTTTTAGGAAAACCTTGCCTCTGCCCGGTTTGGCGGTCTATTTGCCGCCAGGGTTGTCTTTGGAAAGGTCCGGTATATGGTTGATGCCCCGTCCGAATTCTCTGTGTCTCTGGCACAGAACGCCGCAGAGCTGCGTGCGGCCCAGGCGCTGCGCTATGAGGTTTTTGTGCGCGAAATGGGCGCAGATGGGGCGCAGGTTGATCATCAATCCGGGTTGGAAACAGATCAGTTTGACGCCTTTTGCGATCATATGATCATCCGTGAAAACGCGACCAACCGGGTGATTGGCGTCTATCGTTTGATGCGCAACGATCAGGCCGTGGCAGCAGGGCGGTTCTATTCGGCCAGCGAATACGATCTTGGCGCGCTGACCGCTTCGGGGCGCCGCTTGCTAGAATTGGGGCGCTCTTGCCTGCATCCCGATTTTCGCGGTGGCAAGGCGCTGTTCCAACTTTGGGAAGGGCTAAGCGCCTATGTGAACAGGCATCAGATCGAGGTGCTCTTTGGGGTTGCCAGCTTTGCGGGCACCGATCTCGCGGCCCTGGCCGGGCCGCTGTCGGTCTTGCAGCACGACTATCTTGCCCCCAGTGACCTACGCTGTCGCTCAAGGCAGTATCAGCGCATGGACCTATTGCCGCAGGACCAGATTGACCGTCGCCAAGCAATGGTTGCCTGCCCAGCCCTGATCAAGGCCTATCTGCGACTTGGCGGAAAGGTCGGCGATGGCGCCTATCTGGACCATGAGTTCAACACCACCGATGTCTGCATGATCCTGGACACCGCCCAGATGACAGCGCGCCAACGCCGCCTCTTTTCGCCGCGAACAGGCGGGGCATAGGGATGTCCGCAACCTGGCAGGGGGGCGACGCGCCAAAGCCCATTCGTATCACTGCGCTCGGCTGGCTGCGGGTCGCGCTGCGCGCCAGCCTGTTGGCGGTGCTGGTATTTGGTGGCTTGCTTGTTCTGTTGCTGGTCCGGCTGGTCGAACGGCCGCTCTGCGGTTTGCACCGACCAGTGACGCCCTTCATCACCCAGTTTGTCTGCCGCACCGCCTTTTGGGTGCTTGGCATGGGGTTTTCCACCCATGGAACCCTGATGCAGGAACGCGGCGCTGTGGTTGCCAACCATACATCTTGGCTGGATATTTTTGCGCTCAACGCGCGAAAGCGGATCTATTTTGTGTCCAAAGCCGAAGTGGCCGCCTGGCCCGGCATCGGCTGGCTTGCCCGCGCCACTGGTACCCTGTTCATTGAACGCAACCGCGCCCGCGCCAAAGACCAGACGGACCTGTTTGAGACGCGACTGAAGGCGGGGCATAAGCTCTTGTTCTTTCCTGAGGGCACATCAACCGATGGCTTGCGGATTTTGCCATTCAAAACAACGTTGTTCGCGGCGTTCTTTAGCGATCATCTGCGCGATATCTGTTATATACAGCCGGTGTCCGTGGTGTTTCATGCTCCGCAGGCGCAGGACGCCCGGTTTTACGGCTGGTGGGGCGATATGGCCTTTGCTCCGCATCTTTTGAAAACCCTGGCAGCCCCGCGTCAGGGCCGTGCAGAACTGATCTACCATGCGCCGCTGAAGGTGGCTGATTTTGCCAATCGCAAAACCCTGGCCGCAGCCTGCGAAGATCTTGTAGGCACAGGCCATGCCCGGATGCGCAAATAGCGCTTGCAGGTAGGGCAAAGCTGGCCTATACGCGCGGCATCAAACCCGCAGGTGGGGTTTGGCCTGTCTGGGGGAGAAATCCCCAAATGGGCCGCCGGTTGGAGCAACCGCTCTGAACCCCCACCGAGGACTGAAACCGGAAACAAGGAATATTAGCATGGCTCTTCCCGAGTTCACCATGCGCCAGCTGCTGGAAGCAGGCGTACACTTTGGTCACCAGACACAGCGCTGGAACCCCCGCATGGAACCATATATCTATGGTGCGCGTAACGGCATCCACATCATGGACCTGACACAGACAGTTCCAATGCTGGACCAGGCACTGCAGATCGTGCGTGACACCGTTGCCAAGGGCGGTCGCGTTCTTTTTGTTGGTACCAAGCGTCAGGCCGCAGGCCCCATCGCCGAAGCCGCTGAAAAATCTGCTCAGTACTTCATGAACCACCGCTGGTTGGGCGGCACCTTGACCAACTGGAAAACCGTTTCCCAGTCGATCAAGCGCCTGAACGAGATTGACGAAAAACTGGAAGGTGGCGCCGAAGGTCTCACCAAGAAAGAGCGTCTGGGCATGGAACGTGACCAGCAGAAGCTGCAGGCTTCCCTCGGTGGTATCGCCGAAATGGGCGGTGTTCCTGATCTGCTCTTCGTCATTGACGTGAAAAAAGAAGCCCTGGCCATCGCCGAAGCCAAAAAACTGGGTATCCCGGTTGTGGCTGTCGTCGACACCAACTGCTCGCCCGATGGCGTTGACTTCATTATCCCAGGCAATGACGACGCATCGCGCGCCATTACCCTGTATTGCGATCTGGTTGCCCGCGCTGCGCTGGACGGTATGTCTGCCCAGCTGGGTGCTGCCGGTGTTGACCTCGGCGCGCTGGAAGAGGCACCCGCTGAAGAAGCTGTTGCTGAACAAGCATCTGCCTGAAGCGACCTGTCACAGGTTTGACATGTGGGGCAGGGTATCACCTGCCCCAATTCCGTTTTGATATGAGGAGAGCCACAGATGGCTATCACAGCTGCACTTGTTAAAGAACTGCGCGACTCCACCGGCGCCGGCATGATGGACGCCAAAAAAGCGCTGACCGAAACCAATGGTGACATGGAAGCCGCGGTTGACTGGCTGCGCACCAAGGGCTTGGCCAAAGCGGCCAAGAAATCCGGCCGCACAGCAGCAGAAGGCCTGGTTGCCGTTGTTGTGGATGGTGGCAAAGGTGTTGCCGTTGAAGTGAACTCGGAAACCGATTTTGTTGGTAAAAACGCCGAATTCCAGGAAATGGTTGGCGGCATCGCCAAGGCTGCCTTGGGTGTTGCGGATGTTGAGGCGCTGAAAGCGGCCGACATGGGCGGCAAAACCGTTGAAACAGTCATCACCAACAAGATCGCCACCATTGGCGAAAACATGTCTGTGCGCCGTATGGCCGCTGCCGAAGGCGAGACTGTTATCTCTTATGTGCACAATGCCGTGGCTGCCGGAATGGGCAAAATCGGCGTTCTGGTTGCGATGACCGGCGGCGACGAAGCCTTTGGCAAACAGGTTGCCATGCATATCGCAGCGGTGAACCCTGCGGCCCTGTCCGAAGCGGATCTCGATGCCTCTGTGGTTGAGAAAGAAAAGCAGGTCCAGATGGACATCGCCCGCGAATCCGGCAAGCCCGAAGCCGTGATCGAAAAGATGATCGTTGGCCGTATGAAGAAATTCGTCGGCGAATCGACTCTGCTGAACCAGCCTTTTGTTGTGAACCCTGACCTCACCGTTGAAGCCGCTGCCAAAGAAGCTGGCGCCACCATCACTGGTTTTGTGCGTCTGGAAGTTGGCGAAGGCATCGAAGTCGAAAAAGAAGACTTTGCAGCCGAAGTTGCCAAGGCAGCGCAGGGCTAAGATCCTCTATTCAGAGGGTGAGTTATGAGGGCTGGCAGATTTTTTCTGCCGGCCCTTTTTTGTGGCCCGATCGAGGATGCGAGCAGTGGCTCTACTCTTGTTAGATGCCCGAATACCTTGGCTTTGCAGCAAGTTTAGCGATCGATCCCAGCCTAGCCTCTGACAAAATTCGCAGCGCAGTGTCGGTATTTCACAAGATCAGTAAACAGATAGCGATTGAGGAAGAGAGCTGAGAGACCCCATCGATGGGGATGAATGGGGCCTCTCTTTAACACGGCACCGGCGTGGAAAAATACACGCCAGCAACCGAACAGGTCTGAGAGCCTTGATATTGCAAGGATCATTTCCTTTTAGTTCCTAGGCCAAAGCCACCACTCACGGAACAGTTGCAGTCTGCCCCAAATCAGGTTGAACGTGTAGTCGTGTTTTCCTTACCCGAATGCCGCGTCTTGCCCCTGGGTAAACTTCTGCTTTGGTTTAACCAAAGCGATGCCGACCGGCTTTCTTCGTTGAAATGCTGCCACAAGACTAGCTTTCAACCACATACATCTGGTTTTGCAGGGCCGCTTTTAAAACTGCCTGTGCTGTGGTTTCCACTGACAATGAGGCCCGCGCCAAACGCAGGTGTTTTTCAACCGTGCCAGGCGTCAGCCCCATGAGCAGGGCAATATCCTGGGTTGTCTTGCCATCGCCAACCCATTCCAGCGCCTCTCTCTGGCGGCGTGTCAGGCTGCGATTCGGCGGATCGTAGGGGAGGGTCAGAATCTTCAAGTGCACCATATTGTTCATCAAAATGATGTCTTCACCACAGTCTTGCCAGAGCGCATCAAGTTCTTTCTGGGTGGTGCCAACCTGGCCTCCCAAAGAGATCGCGCCCTTATAGCGTTTTGAAGCCGAGAAAAAGCTGACGGTATAGCCAGCCGTCATCTGCATCCGCTCATTAAATGCGCGGACATTTTCTTCTTCTGGTTGCAACGCACCCTGGACATGCTTTTCATGGATCATCTGCCAGCTGCCGGCCCCTTCATGCTCTAGCGCCCAACGCAACATTGGCGCATGGCGATACAAGCCCTCGTTCAGGAAGCCTGAAACATAGTTCTGGTCATGGTTGGTCAGGATGACGAAATCGTCAGGATCCCCCAGCGAGGTATCTGTCTTGAAACGGGTATAGCCATACATCAGGCGATCAAATCCGTATTCAGCCATCTTCAATACATGCGCATGCCACAGCTCTTCCAGGCTTTTCGAACCGGCAACGACGTGTAGATAATTCATTATTCCCATTAGGTTGCGTCACTTGCCTGCGATATATTTTGCACCAAGGCGTCTATGGCCATCAGGTATCCCTGGCTGCCAAAACCGCAGATCTGGCCAAGGGCCGCCCGTGCGATATAGGACTGATGGCGAAACTCTTCACGGGCATGAATATTGGACAGATGCACCTCAACGGTTGGGATCTCTACCGAATAGATCGCATCCATCAGCGCGATTGACGTATGGGTAAAGGCACCGGCATTCAGCACGAGCCCGGCATGTACGCCGCGCGCGCCATGGATGGCATCCAGCAATATGCCTTCATGGTTGGATTGCAGGCACTGGGCCTGAAACCCGGACTTTTTCGCATGGGCAAGGCAGCGGGCCTCGACCATCTCAAGCGTCTCGGCTCCGTAAACCTCTGGTTGACGGGTGCCAAGCAGGTTGAGGTTCGGGCCGTTCAAGATCAATATGCTCTGCATCGTATTTCCCCTACTACAAGCCTAAGCTGAAATAGGTGGATTGCACAGGGAAAGCGAGGCCCGAACCCGGTGTTTTCCCCGGGCCATGTTGCGAATATCGCACGAAAATGAGAGGTGCCGGGATTTCCGGCACCTGCTGCTATATCTGGTTAGGCATTGGTCAGGATCACCTTGCCCTGAACCTGCCGGGCCTGCATCATGTCCAGCGCCTTTGCGGCCTCTGTCATCGGCAGAACAGCACAGATCTGCGGCTTTACCGCGCCGCTTGCATAAAGTGCCTGCAATTCTTGCATGTTTTGCGCATGACCCTTTGGATCCCGAAACACCGAAGCCCCCCAGAAAACACCGCGAATATCGCAGCCTTTCAACAGGGGTAGATTCAAGGGGATCTCGGGGATGCCAGCGGGAAAGCCGACAACCAGATACCGCCCCAGCCAAGCCATGGCGCGCAGGGCCGGTTCAGCATAGGCACCGCCCACCGCATCATAGACGACATCCACACCATCTTTACCCGATACCTCCTTGATAGATCTGGAAAATTCTTTCTGTTCATCCCGTCCCATATCGCGGCTGTAAACCAGGGCCTCATCGGCTCCGATCTGGCGGCAAAAGGCGGCCTTTTCTGGCGTGGACACAGCCGCAATCACCTTTGCGCCCATAGATTTGCCCAGCTCAATCGCCGCCGCTCCGACGCCGCCCGCTGCCCCCAGGATGAGCAGTGTCTCTCCCGGTTGCAGCGCAGCCCGGTCCTTCAGGGCATGATAAGAGGTGCCATAGGTAAAGACAAAGCCGGCCGCATCCTCAAAGGGCATTGCCTCGGGAAATTTGATCGCCTGCGCCGCACTGATGCAGATTTGGGTGGCAAAGCCGCCATGACCGGTCAGGGCCAGCACCCGATCACCAATCTCAAACCCGCTCACGCCTTCGCCCAGGGCAGTGACAACACCAGAGATCTCGCCGCCCGGCGCAAAGGGGCGCGGCGGCTTCATTTGATACAGATCACGAATGATCAGCGTATCCGGAAAGTTGACGCCCGCAGCGCGAATCTCAACCTGCAACTCACCCTTGGCGGGTGTCAAATCGGGCTGTTCGGTCCAGACCAGGGTTTCCGGCCCGCCCGGGCTGGTGCTCAACATGGATTTCATACGTCCCCCTTCAACTGCGCTGCGGCAGTGTGCAATTTTTAAAATTACGTAAAGTCTTCTGCCGCTCAGCCGCGTTGTCAATGCAATAGCGAAATGTAATTCTACATTGTGAAACCGTGACGCGTCGGAGGAGGCGCGCACACGGTGAGGAGGAGAGAACATGGCTACCGTAGAGGACCACACCCCGCCCACCAGCGAGGATTTTCGCCACGAGATCCGCAACTGGTTGCAGCAGAACTGCCCAGCAGAGATGCGCGATGGCGCCGCCGGGGAAGACAGTATCTGCTGGGGCGGCAGCACCTGGGAATTCACATCTGAAGCGCAAAAAGACTGGTTAGAACGCTGTGCCGCGCGGGGTCTCACCGTGCCGACCTGGCCCAAAGCCTATGGCGGGGCAGGGTTTAGCCGCGATCAGGACAAGATCCTGAAGGAAGAAATGCAGGCCATCGGCGCCCGTGTGCCGCTGCAAAGCTTTGGCATCTGGATGCTGGGGCCGGCCCTGCTGAAATTTGGCAGCGAAGAGCAAAAACAACAGTATCTGCCACCAATTGCCCGCGGTGAAATCCGTTGGTGCCAGGGCTATTCCGAACCGGGGGCGGGGTCAGATCTGGCCGGGGTTCAGTGCCATGCGGCCGATCAAGGGGATACCTGGCTGGTCAACGGTCAAAAGATCTGGACCTCCTACGCCGATCGCGCCGACTGGATCTTCGCCCTGCTCAGAACTGATCGGGAGGCCAAGAAACATCTGGGAATTTCCTTTGTTCTGATAGACATGCGCAGCGAAGGTGTCAGCACACGGCCAATTCAGCTCATCTCTGGGGCCTCGCCTTTTTGCGAAACCTTCTTTGATAATGTCACCGTGCCCAAGCAGCAAGTCGTCGGGACCATCAACCGGGGCTGGGATGTGGCGAAATATCTGCTCACCCATGAGCGCGAGATGATCAGCAGTGGCGGCAACGCAATGGGCACGGGGCGCGCCCTTGGCGCGGTTCTGAGCGAAAGCGAAACCGGACAGGGTGACCCGGTACTGCGGGGCGGTGCGATGCGGGCTGAGGTTGACAGCCTTGCGTTTGAGATGACGCTGGAACGGTACAAAGACCAGGCCGAGGGGGGGCAAGGGGTTGGCGATGCCTCTGCCATGTTGAAATACATGGGAACCGAACTGAACAAACAGCGGCTGGAACTGGTGATGGAAGCCGAGGGCAGCGCTGCGCTCACCTGGGGTGAGACACCGGCCTCCGCTTGGCTACGCACCAAGGCAAATTCGATCGAGGGTGGCACCTCCGAGGTGATGCTATCGATCATCAGCCGCCGCATTTTGAATCTTCCAGGATAATAACCATGGCAAAACTCATTGAAACAGAGGAAGAAAACCTCTTGGCAGAGGCCGCTCGTTCGCTCTTGGATAAATCTGCCCCCCTGTCGCATCTGCGGCACATGCGCGACAGCGGTGCCCGCTCGGATCCGGCGCTGTGGCAGGAAATGGTCGCTGCAGGCTGGGCTGGTGTCTTGATCCCAGAAGCCGCCGGCGGCGTTGATATGGGCCATGCTGCCGCCCATGTTCTGGCGCGTGAAATGGGGCGCACCCTGACCGTCAGCCCGTTTCTGAGCACCGCCGTCATGGCCGCAACCCTGTTGCGCCAATTCGACGACGCCACCACCAAGGCAAGGCTGGAAAAGATTGCCAGTGGCGGGCTGACCTATGCGTTTGCCCTGGATGAAACGGCAAAATTTGCCCCCGATAGCATTCAGCTTACGGCGAAAAAACGCGGCAATGGCTATACATTGAACGGAAAAAAGCGTTTTGTTGTAGATGGATGCGACGCAGACCGCATCTTGATCCTAGCTGAGAGCGAGGAAGGGCCTTGTTTGTTCGACTTTGCCAATACTGCCACCAAAGGCTTGCAGCGTGACGCGCTGGAAATGATCGACAGCCGCGATGCTGCAGATCTGACATTTGACGAAGTCGAAGTCACTGGCGATGCGCTTCTAGGGGCTGCTGGGGCCGGGTATGACATACTGAAACCGGCACTAGAGGCCGGGCAGGCCGCGCTGGCCGCGGAAACTGTTGGCCTGTCGCAGGCTGCCTTTGATCTGACCTCTAGCTATCTGAAAGAACGCAAACAATTTGGCACCACCATTGGCAGCTTTCAGGCACTTCAGCACCGCGCCGCACATCTTTGGTGCGAAATAGAACTGACCAAATCCGCCGTCTTGAACGCCGGTCGTGTCCTGGATGAGACCCCTAAAGAGGCCCGGCTTGCAGTGTCGGTTGCCAAGGCGCGGGCGACAGATACCGCGCAAAAATCGGTGCAAGAAGGTGTGCAGATGCATGGCGGCATTGGCATGACTGATGCCTTTGATATGGGATTTTACATGAAACGTGCGCGGGTCGCAGCGGAATGGCTGGGTGACTACGGTTATCATGCTGGTATCGTGGCGCAGTTGCGCGGCTTTTAGGAGAGACGTAGGTGCAGGATTTGTTTACACTGAATGGCAAGACCGCGCTGATTACAGGCGGAGCCACCGGTATCGGCCGTATGGCCGCCGAAGCCATGGTCCGGGCTGGCGCACGGGTGTTGATTGCCTCGCGCAAGGGGGCGGCTTGCGCCGCCGTGGCAGAGGAGCTGAACGCGCTGGATGCACCCGGCACTGCCGAAGGCTTTGGCGGAGATCTTGGCTCGGAGGGCGGGATTGAAGCCCTGGTTGCAGAGATCAAGTCCCGCACGGAACAGCTTGATATCTTGATGAATAACTCTGGCGTTACCTGGGGGGCAGAGCTGCAGGACTTCCCCTATGACGGATGGGAAAAAGTGATGTCAGTGAATGTGACAGCAGTGTTTGACCTGACGCGCCGATTGCTGCCGATGTTGATCAAAAGCGGGGCCTCTGGCGATCCGGCGCGCGTCATCAATGTGGGATCTGTCATGGGCGAAATTCCAATGGGTGATGGCGCCTATAGCTACGCGGCCTCCAAGGCGGCGGTGATCCATCTGTCCAAAATCCTTGCCAAAGAGCTGGCGCATAAGAACGTCACGGTCAACGCCCTGGCACCGGGGCCATTTGTGTCGCGCATGACCGCCTTTGCCACCGGGGATGAGAAAAAGCGAGAAAAAGTCGGCCGGGATGTGCCCCTGGGCCGGGTCGGCCGCTATGAAGATATTGCCGGCTCTGTCCTGTTCCTAAGCGGCAAGGGCGGCGCCTATGTGACCGGCTCTGTGGTGCCGATCTCGGGTGGCATCAATGTTATGTCCGGGCAAAACATCTTTGCCGGTGCGCTGGACGAATAGATGCAGCTTTTGGCAATAAGTTACTGAAAAAGGAAATAAACCGTGCCTTCACACCAAACACGTCTGCCCACTGCGCTGCAGGGGCTGCGCCTTCCTCTCATTGGCTCACCGTTGTTTATCATCTCTGTACCAGAGCTGGTGATCGCGCAGTGCAAGGCAGGGATCGTTGGGGCCTTTCCTGCCCTCAATGCCCGGGAAAATGAGGGCGATCCAATCCTGCTGGAGGCCTGGCTGAAACAGATCACCGAGGCCCTGGATCGACACAATCAGGAAAACCCCGATAGCCCGGCGGCACCTTTTGCGGTCAATCAAATCGTGCATCGTTCCAACGCGCGGCTGGAACGCGATCTGGAGATCTGCAACCGTTGGAAGGTACCAATCTGGATTACCTCGCTTGGGGCCCGTCCCGAAGTCAATGAGGCCGCACATTCCTGTGGTGGCATCGTGCTGCATGATGTGATCAACAATACCTTTGCCAAAAAGGCGATTGAAAAAGGGGCCGATGGGCTGATCGCGGTTGCCGCTGGTGCCGGGGGCCATGCGGGCGAGCAATCTCCCTTTGCCTTGATCCGCGAAATTCGCAGTTGGTTTGACGGGCCGCTGGCGCTCTCAGGGGCGATTGCTAGCGGTGAGGCGCTTTTGGCGGCGCGCGCACTTGGGGCGGATTTTGGCTATGCCGGCTCCCCCTTTATTGCCACCCACGAGGCAAACGCACAGGCCGGTTACAAACAGATGATCGTTGATAGCGGCGCCGAGGATATTGTATACTCATCATTGTTTACAGGTGTTTGGGGTAACTACCTGAAGAAATCCGTCACTCAGGCGGGGCTGGACCCTGATAATCTGCCGCAAGCGGATTCCTCCTCAATGAATTTTGGCAGCGGATCGTCAAAACCCAAAGCCTGGAAGGAAATCTGGGGATCAGGCCAGGGTATTGGTGACGTCAAATCCATCTGCTCTGCACAAGAGCTGATCGACCGTATCGCAGATGAATACCAGCGCGCAGGCCGCGCCTTAGCGCAAGAATTTGGCGCCTGAAGATGGCTGAACTGCTGATTGTGCGTCATGGTCAGGCCTCTTTTGGGGCCGACAATTATGACCGGCTGAGCGATCTGGGTCGGCAGCAGGCGCGTGCTCTGGGGCAAACGCTGCGCGCGCTGAACTGGGTGCCGGATCGCATGATCTGCGGCAGCCTAGAGCGGCAAAAGCAGACTCTCACTGATCTTGGATTTGACCAAGGATTTGAACAGCATACCGGCTGGAACGAATATGATTTCCACGATCTGCTGCACAGCCGGTTTGGCGGAGAGGCCCCGCGAGATGTGATCACCGATCGCAAAACCCACTTTCGCGCCCTGCGTGAAACCCTTGCAGAGTGGCAGGACGGCGGTATTTCCCAGGCGCAAGAGAGCTGGAGCCATTTTTGCCAGCGCGTCGAACAGGCGCGCCAGCATGCAGTGCAGACCCAGGCTAAGCGGGTGCTTGTGGTCAGTTCCGGCGGGGTGATTGCCAGGTTGGTTGCTGCCAGCCTGCAGCTGCCCAATGATCAGATGATTGCGCTAAACCTGCAGATCAAGAACAGTTCAACCAGTCGTTTCGTGTTCTCGAAAGAGAAATTTTTCCTACATGAATTCAATTCTGTGCCGCACTTTCATAACACGGAACGTGCCGCACTTATGACCTACAGCTGACAGGAGCAGAGGATGAGCACAAATACCCAGACCCTCGACCAAGAGGCGGTTGGCACCTATCTGCGCGACCATTTGCCGGGCTTTGACAGCGATTTTGAGGTCCAGAAGTTTGAAACCGGGCAATCTAATCCAACCTTCCTGCTGAAGACGACGGCGGGCAACTATGTGCTGCGGCGCAAACCTCCGGGGATGCTGCTGAAATCAGCACATGCGGTGGACCGTGAATTTCGGGTGCAAAAGGCCCTTTCCGAGACCGAGGTTCCCGTCGCTAAAATGCACCTGCTCTGCGAAGATGACACGGTGATCGGATCCTCTTTTTATGTGATGGATCATGTCGTTGGACGCAATATCACCAATCCGGTCATGCCGGATCTCGACCCTGCGGCCCGCCGGGATGTGATACAGGAGATGAACCGGGTACTGGCCTGTCTGCATCAGGTTGATATCGACGCTGTCGGCCTGTCGGATTTTGGCCCTCCAGGCAATTACTTTGAACGTCAGCTGGGCCGCTGGACGAAGCAATACCGCGCCTCGGAAATCGAAGTGATTCCCGAAATGAACGAGCTGATCGCAGCGTTAGAAAGCGCTATGCCTGCGGATGATGGTCAACGTGGATTGGTGCATGGCGACTATCGGATCGACAATATGATCTTTGCCGCAGATGGGCCTGACTGCCGGGCGGTCCTGGATTGGGAGCTTTCGACAATTGGCCATCCCTATGCCGATCTGGCCGGGGTGATCATGCAGTGGCAAATGCCGCCAGGCGACGAGGGCAGGGGCCTTGCGGGGATTGATCGTGCTGCGCTTGGCCTGCCCTCGGATCACGCCTTTGTTGACAGCTATTGTCAACGGCGCGGGCTAGATGGCATTGATGGTTTTGGCTTCTATCTCTCTTTCAGCTTTTTCCGCATGGGGGCAATTTTGCAAGGCGTGCTGAAACGTGCCATGGATGGCAATGCCTCCAACCCGGAACGCGCGATAAAGCTGGGCGGGTTTGTCTCTCGCTTTGCCCGTAGCGGATTGGATGCGCTCAACAAAAACCTCTGAGGCTGAGAAGCGCTACCCGGCTCCTTGGGTGCGATTTTCTTTACACTCTTTGACTAAACCCTACGTGCCGCGCAAATTTATGCGTGGTTCTACGTAGCTCTTTGCCCTCGACCGATTGGGCCTGGGCTGTGCAATATGTCCCCCAAAGGCCTTTGCCAAGCGCGGGCCTTTATCCAACGAAGGAGGCCCGGAATGGCAGAAGAGGACACCCTTAGTATCCGTGAACATGGTGACGGGATTGTTGAGCTGCAGTTGGGGCGCAGCCCGGTCAATGCGCTGAGCGCTGAATTTCTAATGGAATTTGGCACATTGATCACCCGGCTTGGCACCGACGATGCGGTGCGCGCAATCATTATATCCAGCCCTTTCAAGGTGTTTTCTGCAGGCCTTGACCTGAAGGAGGCACAGGATTTCGATCTTGATCAGCAACACGCCATTGTGCGTGGCCTGAACGAGGGCTTTCTGGCCCTTTACGCCTGTCCCAAACCGGTGGTCGCTTGCGTCGGCGGCGCTGCGATTGCAGGAGGATTGTTCTTTGTGCTGGCCAGTGATCGCAGGGTCGCCATGACAAAGTCCTCATTTGGCCTGGCAGAGGTTCGCGTCGGTGCCGATTTTCCGGTTGGCCCGCTTGAAATCGCCAAGGCAACGCTGGATGCCGATACGCTGCGCCGCTTGATGCTAACGGGCCAGCCCATTGGCCCAATCGCCGCGCGCAATTTTGGCTTTATCGACATTGTCGCAGAAGATCGCGAAGACCTGATGGGCTATTCCCTCGCCGAGGCACGCAAACTCGCCGAACTTCCTTCGATTGCCTATGCCTCCATCAAGCAACAGCTAAGAGGTGACACAATCGCGCGGATCAGAGCGGCGATAGAGGCTGGCGGCAATGCGCCCGAGGGCGGCTGGTTCAACAGCCAGACCAAAGCTGCGATGCAGAGCATGATAGATCGCGGGTAACAGCGCGGCGCGGACAAACGCGCCCGGTTGAAAATAGAAAGGTGTAGGCAATGGATCAGACCCGGCTGGAAAACATTAGGCTTTGGCAGCAGCGCTATGTAGATGAAAGAAAATATGCCGGTAGTGCCCTGTTGATAAAACAGGCGGGCGCCGAATGCTACTTCCATGCGGCCGGGCGGCGCAATGTCGAAGAGAACCTCGACTTCACTCGCGATACGCTGGCGCGGATCTATTCGATGACCAAGCCAGTGACCTCTGTTGCGCTGATGATCCTGGCAGAAAAGGGGCTGTTTCATCTGGATGCGCCTGTGTCGGACTTCATCCCGGAATTTGCCGAGATGCAGGCGCTTATCCCTGGCGCCACCTCGATTGACCAGACAGAGCCAGCCCGTACACCAACCCTGCATGAATTGCTCACCCATACCTCTGGCCTTAGCTATCCCTTCAATCCCGGTGTTCTTTCGCAGGCGATGGATCGCGAACAGCTGATGTTCAAGCCAAACCAAGGCGATCTGGGCAAGATGGTTGCGCATCTGGCCAGCTACCCCTTGGCGTTTCAACCCGGCACGCGATGGGAATATTCCGTTTCCATTGATGTGCTTGGACGGGTGATTGAGGTGGTTTCAGGCCAGAGCCTGGGCGATTTTTTCGCCGCAGAAATTTTCGCCCCCTTAGGCATGGGAGAGACCACTTTCAGGGTGCCACGCACAGCGGGGAACCGGTTTGCCTCTCTCTATACGCCGCTGTCTGGCGATGCCATGGCGCTGAATGCTGCCGAGCCCGGCGGCGAGCGGCTACGGCTTACCGATCTACACGGGGGCTCTCCGTTTGAAACGGCTGACATGATGTCCGGTGGCGGCGGTTTGGTTGGCACAATTGACGATTACATGCGCTTTACAGAGATGCTACGCGAAAAAGGACGGGCAAAGGACGGCTATATCCTGTCGCCAAAAACCATTGAATTCATGATGAAAAACCACCTTCCAGGTGATATTGCCTCGATGGGACCGCAAAGCTTTGCTGAACAGCCGATGGATGGCATGGGCTTTGGTCTGGGCGGGGCTGTGGTGCTTGACCCGGCGCGGGCGCGCTGCCCCGGATCTGTTGGGGATTTCAGCTGGGGTGGCATGGCCTCGACCTTCTTTTGGGTCGACCCCAAGCAGGACCTCTCAGTTGTTTTCTTTACCCAGCTTGCGCCCTCCAGCTCTTATCCGGCGCGGGCGGAACTGAAAGCGCTGGTTCACGGCACGCTGACCGATTAACCTGTGGCAGTAACGCCAATATCCGCTTTAGAAAGATGCGCCAAATGACTGATGCCGGGACTGTTCTTCTCAACCTGCTTGATCTGGAAGAGCTGGATACAAATCTCTATCGGGGCATTGGATCTGGTGGCGAAACCCCAATGCGGATCTATGGCGGACAGGTTATCGCCCAGGCCCTGGCAGCGGCCTATGCGAGCGTGCCAGAACGGCTGTGCCATTCACTGCACGGCTATTTCATCCGTCCGGGCGACCCCAGCAAGCCGGTGATCTATGACGTGGATCCCTCCAGGGATGGCGGCAGTTTTACCACACGCCGCGTGACGGCCATTCAGAATGGTCGTCAGATTCTTAACCTCGCGGCCTCTTTCCATCGCGTCGAAGAGGGCTGGGCACATCAGCATGAAATGCCAGATATCCCGCCACCGGAGGGGCTGTTGTCGCGGGATGAATTGCACCAGAAAAATGCCCATCGCATTGACAAAGAAAACCGCGCCGACTTTATCCGCCAGCGGCCGTTTGAAATTCGCGACATCGAACCCCGAGATCCGCTTAATCCTGGTATTAGCAGTGATATCAACCATATGTGGATCAGAATGGAGGCCGCCAAAGGGGCAGGGCCGCAGTTGCAACATGTGCTGATGGCCTATGCGTCCGATTTTGGTTTACTGGGATCAGCGCTGCGGCCGCATGGGCTGACCTGGCATAAACCCGAAGCCATGACGGCCAGTCTGGATCACGCCATGTGGTTTCACGCGCCGGTGCAGTTCGATGAATGGCATCTCTATACCATGGATTCGCCATTTGCCGGTGGCGGCCGCGGCTTTAACCGCGGCTCTATCTACACTCGGGATGGAAAATTGGTGGCCAGTGTTGCCCAGGAAGGCCTGATGCGACCCATCACCAGTTGATACCTTATCGGCCGGAAAACCGGTCGCGCAGCTTTTGCATGCCGGTGATCCAGCGGCCATAGTTCGCTGTTTTTGCCTGCATGTAATCTTTGACCTGTGGATGCGGAAGCACCAGGAACTCATTGTTTTCAATCGCGTTAACACAAAAATCAGCAACGATTTCAGGTTCTAGCATACCGTCGACACTGGCAACGCTTCCTTCAAATCCCTTGGTCATCTGCGAGCGCACCGCCTGCGGGCACAGAACCGAAACTCCCAGGCCCTGGTCGCCATAGGTGATGGCCAGCCATTCCGCAAAGCCAACCGCAGCGTGTTTTGTTACGCCATAGGGCGCAGCGCCAATCTGGTTTAGCAAACCCGCCGCCGAGGCAGTGTTCAACATATGGCCACCACCGCGTATCATCATCCGGGGTACCAGGTGACGCGCGGCCCAGACATGGGACATCACATTGATATCCCATATCTTTTGCCATTCCTCATTGGCAACTTCAAAGCCACCCATGGTCAGAATGCCCGCGTTGGAACAGAATAGATCAATCGGCGCAATGGTGTCTTCGACCGTTTCTATCAGGTCCTTGATGCTGGATTCATCACGCACATCCACCGCAAAGGCGGTACCTCCGGTCTGCGCTGCAACATCCTGGGCACCTTCGCGGTCGATATCAGCGCAGATGACATGCGAAGCACCAAGAGTGGCAAACCTCTGCACCAGCGCCTTGCCAATGCCCTGAGCGGCACCGGTCACAACAATACAACTGCCCTTGATATCCATTTCGATCGCCTTGTCCCTGGTTTTATGCAAGAAAGGCTATCGCGCAAAATACACTCTGCCAATCCTGTGTGACGGAACGGAATGTGATAATTTACCATAATACTGATTATGCGACTATTCGATATGGACAAGTTTGCGATTTCGTTACGGTTGTGGTGAACCCTGTTTAGCGCGTTCGCAAATGACGGGTCAAGCCCCTTAGCTCTTTTTGCGCGAAACCCAATCAGCAACGCCCGGCATCGTCTTGCGAGCAAAGGCAAAACTTACCGATGCAAGAACGCTCCACTTGTACCAATCCGGCACACCCTGAAGCGCCGCAAAACCGTCTGCCACGGCATCGCCAGCGCCAAGGAATGCCAGCACCAGAGGCACAGTCAAAACGGCTGTCCAGTATTCATCAAGCCAACTGTTGCGAGCGTTCTCAGCCGCCATGGCCTCCCATGCGCCATCTTGTTGCGCCCGCGACTGCGTGGCGGTAGTCTGGGCCTCAATTTTCGCCACCTTTAAGCGGCTGCGCGCTTCTACAATTTTGCTCCCAATCCCAAGCAGTTCTGCAATCCATTTCATCTGAAAACCTCCCGTTCCATATTGGATATTTTGACGCCATGGCGTCCAATTTCTTCGCCGTGCTCAACTACCTTGTTGGCCACCTTGTCCAAGGTCGCGATCAGCCTGCGCGTAAAGAACCAAATGACAGCGCCAGCACCGCCGCCCATGATCCAATTTGATAAATACATATGATCCAATGGTTTAACGCCCAATCATGCGAAACAGACCGTACCCGGCCATGAGTACCAAGCCAATTTGCAGCGGCTTGGTGAAGCGAAACCCGCCGCCGTCGTAATCAAACAGCGTCCCATGACCGGGCAATTGACCGGCCACCATACCCGCAACCCAGCTGCCGCCCTCATCGCGGGCGGTGGCCGCAGGTTCTGGGGCGTCCGAGCCAAGGCCCAGAGTTTCTTTTGCGCTTTCCCAATAGCTCATTTCTTTGACGCCATCTGATAGGCTGCATAGACCACCAGCGCCCCGACACCGACCGGCACTGCAATGCGCAAACCGTCTTCAAGTCCTTCGCTAATGTTGCGGGCCGCAACAAAGCTCCCAGCCCCTGCGCCTGCGCCCATCACAGCGACACCGACACCGGCCCCGCCTGCAAACCATGCCCAAACCGGAATTGCGGCCAATGGTAGTACCATTTTATTATCTCCTAGGTGATTGTTTCTGATCTTGTTCTAAGGGTATTCCATCGCCTTAAAACCTTGCTGTAATAGCCATCATTTTCGGCATTTTTTCCGCCGCCCATGAATTTATCGGCGCCACCCGGTCCACCGTTATAGGCCCGAATGTACCACTCCCAAGAGCGCCCGTTTCGGATCGTGTGCAGATATTCCATGTAGGCAGTGCCGAAATAAATTGACCCCTCGGCAGTCATGAGGTTGGCCATTGTCGGTTGGATCCGGCCATAGCCTAAGCGGTCATGCAAATCTCTGCCGGTGGACGGCATAACCTGCATGAGACCCCGCGCCCCGGCGCTGCTAATTGCGCGCACCTTCCCGCGGCTTTCCTGCCACATGATCGCGGCCGCCAATTCAGGCTCTGTTGCCGCATAGCTAGAAACCCACGTCCAATTCTCGCGCAGTAAATTTTCTTCCAGCGTACCCGGTGTTGAAACCGAAAAACCCACAGGCTGAACGGTGGGGCCAGAGCCGCCCTGCCCCATGACAGCCCCGTAGGCGTATTCTGGCGGCAAATACTGATCCAAGTACCCAGATTGCCAAGCATACCACCCAGCGCCGCCCAGTGCCGCCAGAATGGCCAGCCTAGACATCTTCGGCGCTCACGTAAGGCAGGTCAAACGCTTCAAAATTGACTTGCAGACTCCCGCCGTGGAGGCGCGCGACAAGGATGGGCCGCCCTGGCTCCAATGTGACGGTGGTCATTCGGTCTTGATAAGCCAGAAGCTTGCCAGCATCTTCCAGCGCGGCAAAGTCCGGCAGGCTGATAATGCGCAGTTCGCCACCGATTGAAAAATGCTCGATCCCGTCAACAAAACTTGGCTTGATGTTGCGTATCAGCTCGCTTGCTGAAAATGCCCCAAGGTCCGCCTCATCAAGGGAAATAACCTTGCAAGCCACCGACATTTCCAAGTCAATCGAAGTTGGAACTGTTTCAGTGAAAAACAGCGTCGCGCGGTAAAATTCAGTTAGGCCAAGGCTAGAACCGTCGACACTTTCAACCCCTGCCAACGAACGGATTGTGGGAAAGTAGCGGCGGGATGCAATGCTATGATTTCCCGTAAAGTTTACGGGCGCGTCTTGTACGATCGTTGCGCTGCCAGTCCGAGAAAAAGGGTTTTTGAGTTCAATATATTCACCCTCACAGGCAACGCATTGACCCTCCCGCAAATAGATATCCTCTCCATTCATACGGACAAAAACGCCGGGGAACTGCCCCCCGAGGTATCCAATTGTTTCAGATTTCGCGAGCCGCTTTGTCTCAAACGATGTAAGCACCATATTGCGGGGCGTTTTCATTGTTTATTCCTTGTGATGAGGTAGAGGGCACCAAGCCCAAAAATGACCATAAAAGCCGAAATTGCCTGCACCATGTCAGTAGTAGTTGAAGCTTTAACATCCCCAACGATTTCAAGCGCTTGCTCAACGGCGCTGCTGCTGTCGTTGGTCAACTGCTCGGCCAAATCAAAGGTTCTATTTGTGGACATATCCACAAAGTCGATCACGTATTTCCCCGCGTCCATTTGCTCCTTAAGCATCCGAACCCCGGTGTCCAGCATGTGATAATTTGCGCCTTCAAGCCGGATCTGTTGATTGTCTGCCAAGGTCATGATTTCAGAGCCAAGCGTAAGCAATTCAGACAGTTGGACGCTGCTGTTTGTCATCATGACCTCAAAGGCCGCTTTATGGCCTTCAATGGTTTTCATCATCACCTGATCGGACGGATCAACAATAATGCTATCCAGAATTTGGGTTCCTGAACCGTTGGTGGCGCTTAGGTCCATCGCGTAGTTGTTTGTCTCGGTCGAAGTTGCAGAACTGGCCTTGCTACCCATGAAACACACCCATGGGAACACCGTCAGCGTCGATGGCTGAAAGTGCATTCTCTGCCCCTAAAATTCGGGCATAGGTGCGGATCTGGTCAGCATGAACGCGCAATGGGCTGCTGATGCATTGAGCCGCGCCAAAAAGGCCACGAATTGCCATTGCGCCAAGGCCAGTCAGCCACGACCGCGCCACGTAGATAACCACCATTCCATCATCGTCGGGGCCGATCACGGCATAGGCTGCTAGTTCTCCAGTGTCGCGGTTTTCAATGCTAATGGTTGCCGTATCCGGGCGGGCCCCGACTTCAAGAGCTAGGGCAAGTTCAGCAGCATCTGCAATCTGGCCATGAAAGCGCTCTGGCAGTGGTGCAAGCGATGTTGAGAAGCGGGAATTTGTCAACGCCTTCATTTGAAAACCTTCTCAAAAGCCCATTTCGCCAGCACTGCCACCAGAACACCTTGGATGACTTGCCCGCCAAGATTTGCGATTGGGTTAGAGTTGGCCGCCGCGCCACCGTCTCCGGTGATTTTATCGCCAAAATCCACTGTAAAATCTCCTGCATCAATAAGGTTGTCACCGGTGTCTGCCGCCGATGAGGGGCTGAGCGTTAAGCTAAGAGGGGGTGCAGCCATGACTATTTCCCGGCGATGATAAGAACGGCGACAAGGGCCGCAGCCCCAAGCGCCCAGTATTTCGTCAACTCGACATTATCGCCGCGCTGCCAAGCTGATTTTGCGAGCATATCGGCTGTTTCTGCGTCCCGTTCGTCGCGGCGCAATTCAAACCAGCCGCGCTTGGCGTCAACAATGTGATCCGAGGTGTCGGAAAGATCCTCAGTGACCCCTTCCACACGGTCAGCCACACCGGCCAGCCCGTCAAAGAAGCCCCAGACCTTTTTCCAGCCGTCACCCGCATAGTTCGTGTCGTCAGGATGCCCGACGTCTCCGGTTGCCTCTGTCGCCATGTCTCACCTTGAATTCAGTTTTGCCCCGCGCAGTCGCTGCGCAGGGCTAGGGGATTTAGCCTTGGGTGGCGTAAGCGCCCACTTGATCAACAATCACATTCAGCTCGTTGGCCGCGTCCATATCCACGACAATGCGAATATCGGCGTTGCGCTTGCGCTGGTCGCTCCGTTCCAGCGACTTCAAAGCTTTGGTGATCTCATTGGACCGCATGAAGTCAAAAACGATCCCATTGCCCAGGGCGGTTGTGTCTGCGCCGTAAAGCAGGTTGAAAGCTTCGATTTGGTAGTTGCGAGCGTCGAAAATCTCGACGTCATCAACCACGAATTTGGCGCTCTTGATGCCCTCGCCCAAGACGTAGATTGCGCCGATATCAGAGTGGATCGGCAGGCCGGAAATGGTATATTCACCAGCCGACGCAGGGGAATGCCGATTTGATTTAATCGTGCGCAGGTGGGTCACATGGCGGCGTGTTGAGGTGTATTCGGCCATACCCGCAAGCTGCATGTTGCCATCGTTCCAATCAGAAGTCAGATCGACAAGAATGCGGACGGAGCGCAGATTGCTGGTTCCCAGAGCGTAGACGTCTTCCACCCGCTTATCGTCAAACTGATGTGGCCCGCCGAAGTGCATCCACCACACGCCGTCCGCGACGTTGTAGCCATCCTTGGCGTTGAACTTGATCCAGTCTGCCATGCTCAAATTTTGTTCAACCACGCCGTCAATCTCTAGGCGGACACGCGTGATATATTTGGACAGATTGGCGGTGTTAACGATGTGCCGGCCATCGCGCTGAAACGTCTCCCCGGCAATCGCAACCGAAGACCAGATCGAAAACTGAAGCACCTGATAGGTATAGGCGCCAGTCTTTAGGTCCATGGTTGCGGTGCCGTCCGCGTAGGCGGGCGAGGTGGTGAAGACGTTGCGCACTTTGGCGATTGCCGTTGTGGTCTGCGCCTTCTGCGCCAGCTCCTTGCCGACACCTGCTGTTTTGATACGACGCATGAGCTTAGCCCACCAGCGCGTTGTATGTGGGGTTGCGGCGCAGCACGTTGTCCAGTGCGAGGCCTGCTGCAACGCCAAGTGCCATTGTCAGGAACAGTTTTGTGTTTGCCTTCATGTCATTTTCCTTAAATTTCAGGGTCTGCAATCCGATTTTTCGGCTTTGCCTATCGCGCTCCCTTTAAACACGAAATAACTCATCCAAGTAATTGAATTTATGCGCATATTAGCGCGCATATGCGCTCATAAATATTGAGCATATGCGCGTATTTTGCTACATTTCACCCGCGTCTAATGTAAGGAAAAGCAAAATGTTACCATCCTTTGAACAAGCGTATTTCGTGAATGGGCCGCGCCTGAAGACCGTGGAAACAATAATTCAAGTATCACGCGCCCACTTCA
This sequence comes from Pseudophaeobacter flagellatus, assembly GCF_021228235.1. GTDB lineage: Bacteria > Pseudomonadota > Alphaproteobacteria > Rhodobacterales > Rhodobacteraceae > Pseudophaeobacter > Pseudophaeobacter flagellatus. Next base: position 443,277 of record NZ_JAJQRG010000003.1, on the reverse strand, counting down.
ATCGGTGGTCACGAGGGGCGACCCGGTGCCCCCTGCATCGCCGCCAATCAGTTGATCGCTTTTTTGGTCAATCCGTTGATTGGGAACAGTACGACCGCGAATGCAACGCGATATCTCGCCTTAAACCACACCAGAGCGCCAAAGAGGCCGCACAGATGCCCACTACAGCCCGCCCGCTGCCCACCCCTGCCGAAACCGCAAAGGAGCGCCCCACCCCTCCCTTGCCGTCCGAGGAGCTAAACGCCTTTGAAGAAGTATATGGAAAATTCTAATGTATGATGTCGCCTTGGAAGCGCTGGAAGCCGCCACGCTGAACACCCCGCCGTCACAGGTCGCAAACCTTCCCGCGCCGATTGCAGAACGGCCCACCGATGCAGCTCCCCAAGAACTTTCAGAGGTGACGGACCCGCCCCGCGACCTCATGACGCCAACTGAGTTTGGCGCGATGTGGAAAATGGCGCACCACATGGGGGGAGCGCTCATTTCCAAGCGCATCAACGCGCGCGTCGAACTGGCAGAAGCTGCATCAAATGAAATTGGCGACGAGGCTTGTGCGGCTTGTTACGAACTGGCCGAACAATACGCCCCTTGGATGCTGGATAAAGCCAAAGGCACCATCGGCAAAATCATGGCCGTTGGAATGCATGGCTATATGTGCTTGCAGATGGTCCGCGAGGCACAATCCGCCCCGCCTGCCCAGCAAACCGAATTCAACACCCAGAGGGCAGAAGCATGATCAAACCAGCTTATGAGTTCCCCGCAGACGTCCCAACAAAGCCGTTTTTTGAAGAAGTGACTGCCGTTTATGGCGGGCGCGGATCTGGGAAGACGACCAAAGCCAAGGGCCTGATCGTTGAACAGAAACCCCCGCAGGTGATTTGGATCGACCCGACGTTACCGGCTGCAACCACATATGCCAGCCTGCGGGCCGATATTGAGGGCGGAACGCGGCTGATCCAAGTTGGCGCACCCGATCCCGAGATTGCCATTAAGACGCTACATATCGCGTTTGGTCTAAGCTCAAAGGAACGTCCGCTTTACGTCGTTTGTGACGAGGCCGCGACCTACCTTCGCTCGCAAAATGAAATGATGATGCGGATTTTCAATATGGGCCGCCATGCGGGGATGGGCATCATGCTTTTGACCCAGCGCCCAAGCGGCGTTCATCCGAACTATCGCGAACAATCCGCAAAGACTTTCTGGGGCCGCCTCAGTGGCTCAAACGATATTTCGCTGGCCGCCTCCCTGATCGGTCAAAAAAAGGCGCAGACGCGCCGCAACGCGCCCGTTGGCGACTTCTTAGAGGACTAATGCCATGAACTCACACCTGCAGAAATTTGATCATTACAGCCTGTTCCCCCTGGACGAATGGCGCTGGCCGAACTTCTCCCCGCTTGAAATGGCCTGTCGTGGTAGCGGGGCGCTTATGGTCGATTTTGACGCCATGGACTGCCTGCAAGCCTTGCGTGACGACCTCGGCAAGCCGATCTATCTCAACAGCGCCTATCGCTCGCCGGAACACAATAGGCGCGTTGGCGGGGCGGAACAGTCCCAGCACCTGCGCGCCCGTGCCTACGATATCAACTTGCGGAACCATGACCCTCGCCAACTTGAGGCCGCCGCGCAAAAAGCCGGATTCAGCAGTTTCGGCACCTATCCCAAGCAAAACTTTCTCCATATCGACACGCGGGAACAACCGGCGCGATGGGGTGAACCATTCCCGGCAGCGCCACCACAAGAAGCGCAAGCGACCCGCCAGCCCAAAGCCAGCCGCCCCAGTCTGCCGCGCTCTCGCCGTGATCGCTGGGGGCGTATCCGCAGCCGGTAATTCCACAACCTCCGAAAGCCTCCCCCTCCCCCATGTCATTGTGCGGGAGGGGTTTTTGTAACGTTCCTCCCCCGTTCTACCCCCCTCAAGCGACAATAAAGCCCCCGTAAAACAACCGTTTCACGAGGGCGCATTGTGTGGATAAAATCAGAGGTTTAGCGGAGGTGTCCCCAGCAAGGGGGAGAGGGCCTTACATCAACCCACCAACCCCCAGCAATACCGCCAGCCAGCGCGCCCGCCCAGCTATCCACCAAGCACCACCCAAGGCAATCAGGAACCAGCGCCAGCCAAGCAGGCTTTGCAACAGCACAGCCCCCGCCATCAGTACCAAATGCGTTTCCGTCAAAATTTCAAACCTTCCTAATTTCTAAGCTGGCCCGAAGGGCCTCTATCCCACCACATAGCCAAGTTGGGCTAGGTCTGCGGTTTTCATCCCTGCGGTGATTTGGCTAACGGTCGCGCTGACCCCATTGCGTGACAGGACCGAAATCGCGTCAAACTTCCCTATAGGGGTCAGGGTGTCCGTTCTGGCGCGTGGCCTGCGCTCTGGCACTTTATCCCCTTCACGCCGACTAGGCGTGTCCTCATCCCCTTCTGTTCTATCTGTTCTTTCTGTTGGGGCCGCATAACTTGCGGGGGTTTGTGACATAACTTGCGGGGGTTTAGTGCAAGACTTGCGGGGGTTTTGGTTTTTCGCTTGGTCTGTTTCCCCCGCATGTGTTGCGGGGGTTTCTTTGCGCAGCTGCCCGCTCCACGCTGGCAGGCAAAACCCGTAAACAGTTGTGCGACCTCTCCCGCCCGAGAGGTAGGCTAAGGGCAAAATCATTTGGCGGTCTCGCAGGGCCTTCAAGTGCTTATCTAACGTCCTCTCAGACTGGATACCGGTCTTTTCCATTATATGCGCCCGACCGGGCCGAGATTGCCCGCTGTCGCCGTTGCAGCAGTCTAGCAGCGCGCCAAGGACGTTTAGCTCATATCCCTTTACGCCTTGAGAAACCGCATAGGCTTTCATCTCGCGCTGATACATTGGGCCGAAGGCTTTTTTATTGCTTGTCATTGCCCGCCCCCTGCCCCTCGCATTCAATCAGGCCTTGGGCGCGCATGGCGTCAATCTGGCCCTGAATGCCAGCCAAGGAGCGATTCAAAGCTTTCGCAATGAAACGGCGCGAATGGCCTTTGGACAGGAGGACGAGAATAGCAATTCTCTCATTTTCGGTGATTTTTTTGCCGCGCATAGTTGAGCCTTTAAGTCCGGCAAACCTTACCTTGAAATAAGAACGCTTAACCTATAGCTTACACACAAGCCGAGAGGGTTGCCCTCTGAGCCTTGTATCGGTTGTGGTAAATTGCTGCAAAGGTAGGGCAACGCCTCTCGGTCATTTTCACCTTTATTATCAGCAACTTAATATCCCCAGACCATACTACTGATTATGAGTTTTATGTTGTGTAGCGAGGCACATTCTATACTGGGTTGCGAAATTTCCCCTATCTTGCTGGAAAGCAAGGAGAATGAAAGATGGCGCATAGAGAGCTAAACCTGCGTGAACGGCGTGCGATTGAGGATATGTTGAATGCCGCGATCCCTGTGCGAGAGATCGCGGCGGAGATCGGCAGGCATGTCTCGACGATCTACCGAGACATCAAACGCAACGGCCACATCATTCGCGCAGGCCCCGCGGCCTGGTGTTCCCGCCAGATCGGTCCATCCATGAACGGCCTGACTACGTTGATACCCGCGAGACGTTTGGCGAATGGGAGGGTGATCTGATGATCTTTGAGCGCGCTCAGGGCAAGATGAATGTCGCCTCACTGGTCGAGCGAAAAACCCGCTTTGCCGTTCTGTTCCGCAACAACGACCGCAGCACAACGCACCTGATGAATCGGTTGATGGGCGTGATGGAACCCCTGCCCCAGCCAGCCCGTAAATCGATCACCTTTGATCGCGGGATTGAGTTTAGGAACTGGCGCAGGCTCAAACCTGGGATCGGAACGGAGGCGTGGTTCTGTGATCCGCAAGCACCGTGGCAAAAGGGATCCATCGAGAACCTGAACAAGCGCGCACGCCGATATCTGCCCCGAGACACCCAGCTCGCGGCGCTCTCAAATCGCAATATGAAGGCGATTTGCGACCGCCTGAACGGAACGCCCAGAAAGTGTCTCGGTTGGAGAACCCCGACCGAGGCGTTCAGAGAAGAGATGTTGAAACTGAGATAGCGGAAACCGTCGCAACGACCCTTGAGCCATCAAACACTACTACTCAGCAGCGACCACCTGCACAGAAATGCCTAGTCTTGCAACGTCTCGCGCAACTTCTGATACGCGCAGTTTTGCGACAAGAACACTTCTCCGGTCAGGTCCTGCAGAAAGTGACTGCGCTGCAACCGGTCCATCACCGGCCCCTTGACCTCTGACAGGTGCAAGCTCACCCCCATATCCGCCAGCTGATGGTTGATCGCCTCTAGCGACTCCAGCGCGCTGAGATCGATTTCATTCACCGCTGAACACATCAGGACCAGATGTTTGACCGCGCCATCACCGCGATGAACCCGATCCAGGATCAGGTCTTCCATCCGCCGCGCATTGGCAAAGTACAGGCTTTCATCAATCCGGAGCGTGACGATTTTAGGATCCGTGACAACGCTGTGACGTTCAATATTGCGAAAATGTTCACTGCCCGGCACCTGTCCGACCTCGGCCACATGTGGCCGGGATGTTTTCCACAAAAACAGGCAGATCGAGGTGATCACCCCGGCACCGACGCCAATTTCCACCCCAGCCAGTAGCGTCAGCAGTATGGTGGCAAAGACAGCTGCAAAATCGGCGCGCGAATAGCGCCAGGCGGTGTTCAGGATCGACAAATCCACCAGCGACAGAACTGCCACGATAATTGTTGCAGAAAGCGTGGCCTTTGGCAGAAAATACATAAATGGCGTCAGGTAGATAGCGGCAAAAGTCAATCCAACTGCTGTCAAGGCACCCGCCGCCGGCGTGCGCGCCCCGGCATCAAAGTTTACCACCGAGCGGGCAAATCCCCCGGTCACCGCATAGCCCCCCGACAGGCCCGAGGCAATATTCGCAGCCCCCAGCGCGTTGAGTTCTTGATTTGGGTCGATCCGCTGGCGACGCTTGGCCGCCAGGGTCTGCGCCACCGACACGCTTTCAACATAGCCAATAATGGTGATCAAAATAGCTGGTGTAATCAGCGCCTTAACCAGTTCGGCATCCATGGCTGGCACGCCAATGGGCGGCAAGCCGGTTGGCACCTGACCGACAACTGCAACGCCCTGATCCGCAAGGCCCAGCCCCCAGGACAGCAAGATTGTGCCCACCACAGCAAAGACCGGCCCAATACGCACGATGGTGCCCGAAAGCTGCTGTGACAGGCCAAACTGGTTCTGCAGCAGCGCCGGAACCCCGCGCCGCAACCAGAACAAAAACCCCAGAACCGCCAATCCCAACACGGCGGTAACGGGATTGATCTGCCCAATCCCCTGCCCCAATGACAGCAGGATTTCCGGCAGGTTGTGACCGCTGGCAGGAATACCAAGAATATGCTTGGCCTGACTGATCGCAATCAGAATACCAGAGGCGCTGATAAAGCCTGCGATCACCGGATGCGACAGCAGGTTGGCGATAAAGCCAAGCTTCAGCCCGCCCATCAGCAATAGCAATGCCCCCGACATCAAGGCCAGCACCGCCGAGGCTGCCACATAGTCCGCGACCTGCGTCAGGCCAAGCGGCGCCAGCGCCGAGGCCGACATCAGGGACACCACCGCAACCGGCCCCACCGCCAGTACCCGCGATGTCCCCCAAAGCGCATAGGCCACCAGCGGCAATATCGAAGCATATAACCCAACCTCGGCGGGCAACCCCGCAAGCAAGGCATAGGCCAGCGATTGCGGGATCAGCATGATGGTCACGATCACCGCCGCTGTCAGATCGCCGCCAAGATCCTGTCGACTGTATGTCCGCCCCCAGCTCAGAACCGGAAAGATCTTTTCCATCAGGGGTTTTGACGGTTGGGTTTTCATTGTCGCGATCTTTCTTGATTTCCGTGGAACAGATCTGGGAGCGATACTACATTTACACATTCATTTATCTATATGTATTATTCCTGCTGTAAACCCCTTGCCTGCGTCTTGTGGAAAATAGGTCTTTTCTTTCGGATCTGGCCCGGTTAAGATATTGTAAATGCGCATAAATGCGCAGGCTGACGTCCAAATTTGACAGTTTCCTTTGCGTGTTTACACGCGCATTTTCGCAAAATGGTCCGTGCAGAAATGCAGCCCGCTATCGCGAGCGCTTGGATTACCCTTGCCCCCATTGCAAGAATGCAAGCCGAACCACGTTCTGTGATGAAAAATTGCGCCTTGCGTAATCTCATAGCTACCACCGAAAAATCCGTTCCGCGCTAGTCCTGCTGCAATGGCCCTCTCTGCGGGTTAACCTTTCCCATGCGGGCATCGGCGCAGACAGGTACGGCCAGCCCCTGCATGCATCGCAAAAACGCTGCTGCCGTGCCGCAGTTCTTGCCCCGCGACGTTTATAGTTTTGGATCCGATTCTTGGTGGGATTGCTTCACCCGCAACCTGCTGCGCTTTGTAAGACTGCGTGTATCGGCGCGAAGAAACGTCAAATTGCAATAACGCAAAATGGTCTTGCATAAACGCATGTAAAGCTGTTGAAATGGCGAGGGAAGGCATCCCTCCCTCGCCAAAATCTTATACTGCAAAAGGCACTGCGATGTCGGTCTCAGGCCAATATTTTGCCTAGAAAAACGCCTGCAGACCGGTCTGTGCCCGCCCCAGGATCAACGCATGTACGTCGTGGGTGCCCTCATAGGTGTTAACGGTTTCAAGGTTCACCATGTGACGAATGACGTTGAATTCCAGGCTAATTCCGTTGCCGCCATGCATGTCACGGGCATGGCGGGCAATCTCCAGCGCCTTGCCGCAGTTGTTGCGCTTGACGATTGAAATCATCTCTGGGGCTGCGTTCGCCTCATCCATCAGGCGACCAACCCGCAACGAGGCCTGCAACCCAAGGGTGATTTCCGTCTGCATATTGGCAAGTTTCAGCTGGAAAAGCTGAGTGTTGGCCAGCGGGCGGTCAAACTGCTTCCGGTCCAGCCCATATTGCCGCGCCGCGTGCCAGCAGGCCTCGGCGGCGCCCATGGCCCCCCAGCTGATGCCATAACGGGCCCGGTTCAAACAGCCAAACGGCCCTTTCAACCCCTGCACATGTGGCAATAGGGCCTCATCGCCGACTTCAACGCCATCCATGACGATTTCACCGGTGATCGAGGCGCGCAGGCTGGCCTTGTTCTGAATTTTTGGCGCCGAAAGACCCTTCATGCCTTTTTCCAGCACAAAGCCGCGGATCTTGCCGCCATGTTCTTCGGATTTGGCCCAGACAACAAAGACATCGGCAATCGGCGCGTTGGAAATCCACATCTTGGAGCCGGTCAGCTTATAGCCGGTTGCGGTCTTTTCCGCCCGTGTTTTCATGCCAGCCGGATCAGACCCGGCATCAGGTTCTGTCAGACCAAAACAGCCAATCCATTCGCCCGAGGCCAGCTTTGGTAGGTATTTCTGCCGCTGCTCTTCGCTGCCGTAGGCATAGATCGGATACATCACAAGTGAGCTTTGGACGGACATCATTGAACGATATCCGCTGTCTACCCGCTCTACCTCGCGTGCGACCAGCCCATAGGACACATAGCCGCCGCCCAAGCCGCCGTATTCTTCGGGGATGGTGGTGCCAAGCAGGCCCATATCACCCATTTCACGAAAGATTGCCGGATCGGTCTCTTCGTTTTCATAGGCAGCTGTCACCCGTGGCTGCAGCTTTTCCTGTGCATAGGCCCGCGCCGAGGCCATTATCATGCGTTCATCTTCGCTCAGCTGATCATCCATCCGCAGCGGATCTTCCCAGGTGAAACGCCCCAGATCGGGGGCATCCTTGGCGCGCAGCTGTGGTTTATCGGTCATGAGGTGGCCCTTTGCAAAATCTGTGAGTATTGCGCAAACATTAACAGGCGGGAGCGCTGAAAAACAGCGAGACTTTGGCAATCAAACATGACAAAAGCGCATACATGCAATTGCCCAGACGATTCCTGCCCTCTATCGCCGCCCTGCGCGCACTGGAAGCCCTGGACAGGCTTGGCAGCGCCTCGGCAGCGGCTGAAGAACTCTGCCTGACACAAGGGGCAGTAAGTCGGCAATTACAATCACTTGAGGCCCAGTTGGGTGTCACTTTGGTGCAGCGGGATCGCAAGAAACTGCAGTTGACCGCCGAGGCTGCGACCTACGCACAAGAGGTGCGCCAGGCGCTGCATCAGATCACCCAATCAACCCTGCGGGTGCAGATGGCACCGATGGCCGGCAGCTTGAACCTGGCGATTTTGCCGGCCTTCGGTATGCGGTGGTTGATGCCACGCCTGCCAGAATTTGCCCGCCGACATCCCGATGTCACCATCAATATGACCACCCGGCTAGAGAGCTTTAGCTTTGCTAGTGAACCATTTGACGCAGCTATACATTTTGGCGATGCCAAATGGCCCGGAACGTCGTCTCTCTTGCTAAAGCATGAACATCTGATCCCGGTCTGCAGCCCTGAACTGGTCGAGATCGGCCGCTACCTTCCGGCGAAACAGATCATCGAAATGCCGCTGCTGCATATTCAGACCCGGCCCAATGCCTGGCGCGATTGGTGCGAAATGCAGGGGGTATCGACCCTGCCCGAGGATCTGGGTGGGACGATCTATGATCAATTCTCAACGATCACTCAGGCGGCGCTGCATGGGCTAGGGGTGGCCCTGATGCCCGATTACCTGGTCGAACAGGAAATCGCGACCGGGCGTTTGACCGCGCTACAACCGCAGCCAAGCGAGGCAAATGGTGCCTATTACCTGGTTTGGCCACAAAGCAAATCGCGCGACCCCGCCTTGCAGAGCTTTCGCACCTGGCTTGAGGGGCAAGCCCAGCCCGAAGACCCCCTGCCCCGATAGTGAAAAACTAACAAAAACGGGCCCTTAGAAAGAGCCCGTTCCATAGACCTACCGCTGGGATACGCCCTGCGGTCTAGCCCAGAGCATAGCCGGCACCGCGTACTGTGCGCACCGGATCACTACCGCCATGCTGGGTCAGCGCTTTGCGCAGGCGGCCGATATGCACGTCAACCGTGCGGGTATCAACGTAGATGTCGCGGCCCCAGACACGATCCAGCAACTGTTCGCGGCTCCAGACCCGGCCCGGCTTTTCCATAAAGGTGGAAAGCAGGCGAAACTCGGTTGGCCCCAGCTTTAGCGCGTTTTCAGACCGGCTGACCTTGTGCGTTTCGGCATCCAGCACGATGTCGTCGAATTCCAGGCGCATCCCCACGGTTGACGGGCGGACCCGGCGCAGCTGTGTACGCACCCGTGCCATCAGTTCGATGACAGAATAGGGTTTTACCACATAATCATCGGCGCCGGTTTCCAACCCGCGTACCTTGTCGACCTCTTCTGATCGGGCCGACAGCATGATGATAGGAATATTGCGGGTCTCGGGGCGGGTTTTCAGCCGTCTGCAGACCTCAATCCCGCTGAGATTTGGCATCATCCAATCCAGCACGATGATGTCGGGCATGTCTTCTTCGACGAGCAGTAGCCCCTCTTCGCCGTTTTCGGCACGGCTGACGCGAAAGCCATCGGCCTCCAGATTATAGGCAAGCACCTCGCGCTGCGCCAGTTCATCTTCGATGATCAGAACGGTAGGCTGATCGGCAGTCATCTCTTAAAACTCCTGCGGCGCGGTAGAGGTGGTATCCGCCTTGGGCCGATCCTCCTCGGGGCGGTTGCCGGTAACCAGATAGATCAGCTCTTCCGCGATAGAGGTCACATGATCGCCCATGCGTTCGATATTTTTGGCAATGAAATGCAGGTGCATACAAGAGGTGATATTGCGCGGATCTTCCATCATATGGGTCAGGAATTCCCGAAACAGCGCATTATACATCTGGTCGACCTCGCGGTCACGGGTGATCACATCAGCCGCGAGTTCGATATCGCGCTGGATATAGGCATCGAGCGCGTCTTTCAGCATCAGCTCAACCTCGCGCGCCATTCGCCGCAGCGCTGCGGCATTGTCCGAAATATCCTGCCCCTGGATCAAAACACCAGTCCGTTTGGAGATGTTTTTCGCATAATCGCCAATACGTTCCAGGTTGCCGGCGATTTTCATCACCGACAGAACCACCCGCAGATCCACTGCCGCCGGGGCGCGGATGGCGATCACACGGGCGGCATTTTCATTGATCAGCTCTTCCAGCCCATCAATCGCCTTGTCGCTGTTGCGTACCTGCTGCGCCAACTCCTCGTCGCGGGTTTCCAGCGCGCGGGCGCAGTCAACGATGGCGACCTCGACAAGGCCGCCCATCTTCATGATCTGTGCCTGAATGGCTTCGAGGTCCCGATCAAAGGCGGAGGCAATATGTTGTTCTACCATGATAATTTCCTTTGTGGGCGCTAGCCGATACGGCCAGTGATATAGCTTTCGGTACGCGGATCTTCCGGGTTGGTAAAGATCTGGCCAGTGGGGCCAAACTCGACCAGATTCCCCAGATGGAAAAACGCGGTCTTCTGGCTGACCCGTGCAGCCTGCTGCATCGAATGGGTCACGATAACAACAGAGTAATTGGCCCGCAGCTCGTCGATCAGCTCTTCTACCTGGGCCGTCGCAATGGGATCGAGGGCAGAGCATGGCTCATCCATCAGCAGCACTTCGGGTTCGGTAGCGATGGCGCGGGCAATGCACAGTCGCTGTTGCTGGCCCCCAGAAAGTCCGGTACCCGGTGCATCCAGCCGATCTTTCACCTCTTCCCAGATGGCCGCACGGCGCAGGGATTTTTCAACGATTTCATCCATTTCGGCCTTATTACGCGACAGCCCATGGATCCGCGGTCCATAAGAGACATTATCGTAGATCGATTTCGGGAACGGGTTAGGTTTTTGAAACACCATCCCAACCTTCGCGCGCAATTGCACTGGATCGACACGTTTGTCGTAGATGTCCTCGCCATCCAGCAGAATGTCGCCGCGCACGCGGCAAACATCGATTGTATCGTTCATCCGGTTGATACACCGCAGGAAAGTCGACTTACCGCACCCCGATGGCCCGATAAAGGCCGTGACAGTATTGGCGTCAATTTCGACATTCACATCTTTGATCGCATGGCTGTCGCCATAATAGACATTGACGTCCCGCGCGGTGATCTTGGTGGTCGTTGTGTCCAAGTTTTTATCCAACATATTCATGGTGTTCATAGCCTCACCTCCGGTTACCAGCGGCGTTCAAAGCGGCGACGCAACACAACGGCCACCGTGTTCATGGTTACAAGAAAGAGCAATAGGATAATGATGCCGCCCCAGGCACGTTCATAAAAGGCGGGATCCGCCCGTTTAGCCCATTCATAGATCTGGGCCGGCATGGCGGAATTTGGCGATAGCAGCCCTTCACCCAGGGTTTCCGGCGCGTTGGAGGCGATAAAGCCAACCATACCGATCAGCAGCAGCGGCGCGGTTTCCCCCAACGCCTGGGCCAGGCCAATGATGGTACCGGTCAGGATGCCCGGTGCGGCCAGCGGCAGCACATGGTGAAACACTGACTGCATCTTCGAGGCACCAACCCCCAGCGCTGCGTCGCGGATCGACGGAGGCACCGCCTTCAGGGCCGCGCGGGTCGAAATGATGATGGTTGGCAGCGTCATCAGCGTCAGCACCAGCCCCCCCACCAGCGGAGCCGACATCGGCAGGTGCATATAGTTAATAAAGACTGCCAGACCAAGGATCCCGTAGACGATTGAGGGCACCGCCGCCAGATTGGCGATATTGACCTCAATAATGTCGGTAATCCAATTCTTTGGCGCGAACTCTTCAAGATAGATCGAGGCGGCGACGCCAATCGGCAGCGCCAGGGCCAATACGACCAGCATCATAAAGAACGATCCCAGCATAGAGACCCCCATGCCAGCGGCTTCGGGGCGCTGGTCAGAGGCATCGCCCCCCAGAATGAAGTCCAGATTGAAGGATTTTTCAATCACCCCGGCCGCTACCAGAGCATCCACTACATCAAGCTGCGCTACTGAAATATTCTTATCGTTTTCAATGCTGTCGCGGCTAACACGCCCCTTCAGATAGCCATCAACCCGGCTCTGCGCCAAAAAGCGGAACTCAACCGTTTCGCCGATCTGTTGCGGGTTGGCCAAGACATAGGCACGCAGCTGCGCCACCGCGCTTTTCGACAAGAGCCCGGCCAGCTGTTTCGACTTGAGCGAGGTAGAAACGCCGTGTTCTTCGATGGCCGCGCTCATTGCGCCCTTCACCAGTGGCGCATAGCCAAAGGTGCTGACCCGTTTGATATCTTCGATATTGCGCGCGCCGGTTTTGTCCAGCTTGCTTTCCAGTAGCGCGACGTCCAGTGTCACGAAAGTCTGTTGAAAGGCACCGGTGCCGCGCCCAAAGATTGTTACCACCAGAACCAGCAGCATCAGCAGTCCCACCGAGATGGCGGCGATGCCGTAGGCCTTGAAACGCCGCTCGTTCGCGTTACGCTTTTTGGTGCGATCCGAAAGGGTTAGCAGCGATGTTTGAACCGAGGCTGGCGGTGTTGAAGAGGGGCTAAAATCGGTCATTAGTCATACTGCTCCCGATATTTGCGCACAATATAGAGCGCCAGAACATTGAGGCCCAGGGTAAGGACAAAGAGAGAAAGCCCGAGGGCAAAGGCCACCAGCGTTTCCGGGCTGGCGAAATCGGTATCGCCAGTCAACTGGCTGACCACGCGGGTGGTGATTGTTGTCATGGAGTCAAACGGATTAGCCGAAAACTTGGCAATCGCCCCGGCCCCCATCACCACGATCATCGTTTCGCCAATGGCGCGTGACGCCGCCAGCAGGATGGCCCCCACAATGCCCGGCAGGGCAGCCGGCAGAACCACCTGGCGTATGGTTTCCGATTTGGTTGCCCCCAGCCCCAAAGAGCCATCCCGCAGCGTTTGTGGCACCGCGTTGATGATATCGTCCGACAGCGAAGAGACAAAGGGGATCAACATGATGCCCATCACCAAACCGGCGGTCAGCACCGAGGTGGCGCCGCTCATCCAGGTAAGCCCCAGCAGCCCCTCTTCGCCTTGGCCAAAGAGTTTGAGCAGCAGAGGTCCAACCGTCAGCAGGGCAAACAGACCATAAACAATTGTCGGGATCCCTGCGAGAATTTCCAGCAGGGGTTTGGCAAAGGACCGCACCGCAGACCCCGCATATTCCGACAGGTAGATCGCCGCGAACAACCCCACAGGCACCGCCACCAAAAGAGCAATCGCCGAGATATACAGCGTGCCCCAAAGCAGTGGCAGCATCGACAATTCGCTATCACCGCGGAAATTCGGTGCCCAGGTCTTGCCAAAGAAAAAGTCGCGCCAGGTGTGCAGGCCAAAGAAATTGATGGTTTCAAACAGCATCGAAAAGACGATGCCCACCGTTGTCAGGATCGCAAGAGAGGCCGCCAGTACCAGCAGGGCCAGAATGCCGCGCTCAACCACGTTTCGCGCGCGAAACGTCTTGTTGGTATTGCGCAGCGACAGGGCCAGTCCGCCAAGCGCCAGCATCAGGCAGACCAGCGTCATGGCCCGCTTGCCGGTGCTGGACAACTGACGATACTGCTGCGCAGCAGCCAGCACTTCGGGGCGCACATCCGAGCCAAGCGCGACACCGACCGTGCCTAGGGCTGCACGGACATCAGTGGCTTCAGTATTCAAAGCAAATGATTGTTTTTCTTCAAAAATACCCTGTACCACGGCCTCATCCAGGCCATCAGAAAGTCGGCGCACATCGCCCATAACAAGGCCGATGCTAGTATTTTCAGCGATCACCTCAGATGGCAGACTGGCGGAAACGCGGGTCTCAATCACCATGGGCTGGACCAGCAGCCAGATCGCCAGGGTCATGAGCGCCGGAATGGCAATGCTCATGGCGACATTGGCGCCATAGTAGACGGGCAATGAGTGCAAATCGCGCGGGTTGCCATTGGCAGAGGCCAGGGCACGACGGCGCCCCCCAAAAAAGCCGCAGGCGGTAAGCGCGAGCAGAATAACGATAAGCCAGAATGTTGGCATCAAAAACTCCGGGGTGACAGCAGCAGGTTTTGGCGGTTGGTCTGGTTTAAACAGGCTCTGGGACGGAAAGAGCCGCCCCAGAGTATAACAAGATGTGCGGCGATCAGGAATTGCCGCCCATGGTGGCTTCGTCAGCAACCGCTTCCTGAGTCTGGCTCAGCTCTGGGTCAGCAACCAGGCCATATTCGGACAGCGGACCATCGGGGCCGGCCACCTCGTCTGCGACGAAGAATTCAGCATATTCCTTCAGGCCTGGGATCACGCCGATGTGGGCCTTCTTGACGTAGAAGAACAAGGGGCGCGAGACGGGGTATTCGCCGGTTGCGATGCTCTCGGTCGTGGGAACGACGCCGGACATTGTGGCAACCTGCAGCTTGTCAGTGTTGTTTTCATAGAAAGCCAGACCAAAGACACCAATGCCATTGGCGTTGCTCTCGATGCGGGCCAGGGTTTCAGTGTAGTCGCCATCGATGTCGACAGACACGCCATCTGTGCGCAGCGAGATACAGGCCTTCTCGGCGGCTTTTTTCTGTGCCTTGGCGCTGTCACCTGTTGCACCGGCCAGGATGTGTTCAAAAGCGCCGGTGGCTTCACAGCCGGCCAGGATTACTTTGTCTTCAAACACTTCGCGGGTGCCGTGCTTGGTGCCGGGGATGAAGGCCTGGATCGGTTGCGCCGGGAAGGCAGGGTTCACGTCAGCCCAGGTCTTGTTTGGGTTGGCAACCATCTTGCCGTCCACCATGATTTCGTCGGACAGGGCCAGAAACCAATCAGTAGGGGTGAATTCAAAGGCGTTGCCGTTGATGTCGCTGGCAAAAACGATGCCGTCATAGCCGATGCGCACTTCGATGATATCGGTGACACCAGCTTCGGCGCAGGCCTTGATCTCTTTTTCCTTGATGCGACGCGATGCGTTGGCAATGTCGATGGTGTTTTCGCCAACACCTTCGCAGAAGCGTTTGAGCCCTGCGGAAGAGCCACCCGATTCCACAACAGGTGTCGGGAAGTCAAAGTTTTCGCCAAAGGCTTCGGCAACGATAGAGGCATAGGGCAGAACGGTCGAAGAGCCGGCAACCTGGACCTGGTCACGCGCAGTGGCTGCGGTGGCCGTAGCGGCAGCGATGGTCAGGGCGGAAGCGGTCAGTTTCACAAAGGACATGCGTGTCTCCATGAGAGAGATTAAGATGTGTGACCATCTTCGTGATGATCATGCGCCCCTCCTAAAAGGTCGGCATGTGGCTTTTGTGACACCCGTGTAACAGGCATATGACAAGATCGAAAATAGGCCGGAAATTGTCACAAAAGCCGCCATCACGTTAATCTTTTATCGCCTTCGCCAGAAGATGGCCGCGATTTCACCTCCCGCCGCTGGGCGTCGCGCGCCCAAATGAGCCACCATATTGTGACAGTGGCTGTTTTGACCGTGGCTATTCCGACAGTGGCAAGGTCACGGAAAAGCAGCTACCGGTCCCCGGCTCGCTTTCCACCCGAAGCCGCCCCCGGTGGCGATTGACGATATGTTTGACGATGGCAAGGCCAAGGCCCGTTCCGCCCAGCTCGCGCGAGCGGTGATTGTCAGCCCGGTAAAACCGTTCAGTCAGGCGCGGCAGATGAATGGGGTCGATCCCGGCGCCATTGTCCATCACCCGCACCCGCACTGCAGCACAGCGCAGCGAGGGATCGCGCTCTAGCAATTCCAGAGTAACCTCGACCCGATCACCGCCGTATTTGATGGCATTCTCAATCAGGTTGATAAAGACCTGCAACAACTGGTCCGCATCTCCCGTGACCATTACCGGGTCACTGGGCGGGGCAAAAAGCAGGCGGGTCTCGCCGGCATCAGCCAGCGGCTGCACCGTTTTCAGGGTTGATGTCAGATGCCCCACAAGATCCAGCTGTTCTTTGGGGCGAATGCGCTCTTTGCTTTCGACCCGGTTCAACGACAACAGATCCCCCACCAACCGGTTCATCCGGCTGGCCTCTCCTTCCATGATCGACAGAAACCTATCCCGGGCGCCGGGATCGTCGCGGGCGGCCCCGCGCAGGGTTTCGATAAAGCCCATCAGCGCGGTCAGCGGCGTGCGCAGTTCATGGCTGACATTGGCGACAAAGTCGCGCCGCATCTGGCCGGCCTGCTCGCGTTCGCTCACATCGGTAAAGGTGATCAGCACTGCCCCGCCCTCGACCGCGCCGATGCCACCGACATAGCGCAGGGTCACATCAAAACTGGTGTCCTGCGCGCCGTCGTTTGACAGATGCTTGGCGCAGCGGCTGGCGCGATCCTCCAGGCATCTTTCGATGGCCCCGGTAACGCTGGGCTGGCGCAGGATGGTGGCAAAATGACGCCCTAGGATCTGTTGCCCCAACAAATCAAGGGCCAGCTGGTTGGCCGCGATAAAACGCTCCGTCTGATCCACCAACACAGAAGGCAGCGGGAATGCGTCCAGAAAACCTGCGATCACCTCTTGTTTCATTGCGCTCTCCAATTGGGTGGGCATGGGCTATCAGGCAAATGTAACGAAGAGGTGGCGGCCCACTCGCCCGGTGGGGGACAAAGGACAACATCCGCTAACACCGCCCAGCCCTCTCCTGCCCACCCAAATTTTCGATCCGGGCTTAAATCGCGCGCAGCTCGTTGCGAAAACGGCGCATGTTGTCCTGGTAATGCAGCGCACTCTGCGTCAATGTCTGGGCCTGCGCTTCAGACAGCTCACGCACCACCTTGCCAGGTGCCCCCATCACGAGGGAGTTGTCAGGAATGACCTTGTTTTCAGTGATCAAGGCCCCGGCCCCGATCAGGCAGTTTTTGCCAATCTTGGCACCATTCAAAATGGTGGCCCCCATGCCGATCAGACTGTTTTCACCGATGGTACAGCCGTGCAGCATGACCTTGTGACCAATGGTGCAGTTCTTGCCCACAGTCAGCGGAAAACCGGCATCGACGTGCATCACCACGTTTTCCTGCACATTGGCCCCTCCGCAGATGCGAATTTCTTCGTGGTCGGCGCGAATGGTGGCGCCAAACCAGACAGAAGCCGCGGCTTCCAGCACCACCTGGCCAATCAGATTGGCATCCGGTGCCACCCAGGTATCCGCATGCAGCTGCGGCTGATGCATACCCAAAGCATAAAGTGTCATGACATCTCCTCAAATTCTGTTTGCAGCGTCCGCACGTGATCCACCAGCAGTGGCTGTTGAATGCGGCGCAGTCGGGTGGCTGAAATGATGGTCTTCAGCGCCTCTTCGGTAGCATCTAGGTCATCGTTGACCAGCACATGATCATAGCTGCCCCAATGGCTGATCTCGTCCCAGCTCTTTTCCATCCGTCGCTTGATGGTGTCCAGATCATCCTGTCCACGGCTTTCCAACCGGCGGCGCAATTCGGTGATCGAAGGCGGCAGCAGAAAGATCGACAGCGTATGCTGGCCAAGTTCAGAATTGCGGATCTGCTGCGCCCCCTGCCAGTCGATGTCGAACAGCACATCCTGGCCATCGTCGATCGCCGCGCGCACCGGACCCTTGGGCGAGCCGTAGAAATTGCCAAAGACATGCGCATGCTCCAGCATTTCGCCCTCGGTGACAGCGGATTTGAAATCATCCACCGAAACGAAGTGATAGTCCTGCCCGTCCACCTCTCCCGCGCGCGGGTCGCGGGTGGTTGCAGAGACGGAAAAGCGAATGCTGTCATCCCAGCTGCGCAGCCGCTTGGCGAGAGTGGATTTGCCCGCGCCGGATGGCGAGGACAGGATGATCAATAGGCCACGGCGGTTTGCCATCTCGTCTGTTCCTTCGGAGTTATTCAATATTTTGCACCTGCTCGCGCATCTGGTCGATCACTGCTTTCAACTCTAGACCAACCGAGGTCAAGTCACTGTTCAGCGCTTTTGAACACAGGGTATTGGCCTCACGATTGAATTCCTGCATCAGGAAATCAAGCTTGCGCCCCACCGCACCGCCTGTGGTCAACAGGGCCTCGGTGGCCAGAATATGCGCGCCAAGCCGGTCGATTTCTTCGGTGATATCGGATTTCACCGCAAGCATCGCCAGTTCCAGCGCCACCCGGTTGGCATCTACCCCCTCGGCATTCTCCAGCACCTTGGCCAGATTGGTCTTGAGATTTTGGGCCACCAGTGGCCTGCGCGCCGCTGCCAGCTCGGCGGCCAAGTCCGTCAGGCGTCGCAGTTCTGCCAGCTGATCCTGCAAAACCTGCGCCAAGGCTGCCCCTTCTGCTTCACGCATTTGAACGAATTGCGCCAAAATGCTTTCGAATTCATTACGCATCGCGGCGACCAGCGGCGCGGGGTCATCTTCGCGCAGGTTGGTTTCCAGCACGCCGCGAATAGACAGCAGATCCGCACCAGAGGTCACCGACAGATCCACCCCTGCCGCCTGCGCGGTTTCCTCGGCTTCGGCCAGGGCGGCAAGGACGGATTGCAACAGCGGCTTGTTCAGCACCAGGCTGGTGGCCCCCGCTTCTGAGCGGTTGATCCGCAGGCCCAGCGTCACGTTGCCCCGCGCCAGTTCTGCGCTACAGCGCTTGCGCAAATGCGCCTCTAGCCCGATCAGCCAGTCAGGCACCCGCAGACGCAGGTCCAAGCCTTTCGCGTTGACCGAACGGATTTCCCAACTCCAACTATGGGTGTCAAGCGCGCCCTGCCCCGAGGCAAACCCCGTCATGCTGCGAATAGTCATCTATATGGCCCTTTCTGGCGTGTCTTCTGGCAAAAAGCATCAGTTCCAACAGTGCGTCTGGGGTAGCGTTTGACGCATAAGGATAGGCCTGTCACCGAAAGGCGTTAACCATTGCTTTAAATTTTAGTCCAAATTTGAATAATATTGTGGCATGTTAACTGCAAGGTAACCATCCTGACGCTACAAATAAGGCAGTCGAGAGACTCGTGCAGCGTGTTTGATGGCGGATGGACCGAACAACGTAAGGAAAGCACATGTTTTTTGGCGGTAGCAAAAATTCAGAGCAGGATAAGGGGCACGACAAGGTGGTTCCTATGAAAAATTTCCGTAACAGCGTTTCGGTCTCTCCGATGCGGCAGGCCGAGGCCTACTGGACAGCACTGCAGCGTGGCGATGACATTCCAAACCGGTCGCAGATTGATCCGCGCGGGCTGGAAAACATTCTGTCGCAGACCTTTATTCTTGAACGGGTTGCACCGGGCGTTGCCCGTTTTCGTCTGGCTGGACAAAAGGTCAACGAGATGGCCGGCATGGAGGTGCGTGGCATGCCGATCACCGCCTTTTTCACCCCGGATGCACGTAAACAGATGAGCGCCGCTCTGGAGCATATGTTCGAAGCCCCCGCGATCGTCGAAATCGAGATGCAGACCGAAGGATCGCGCCTGCGCGGCCGTCGCGAAGCCCGCATGTTGCTTCTGCCACTGCGTAGTGATCTGGGCGATGTCAGTCGGGCGCTTGGGGTCTTTGTTTCCGAGGGTAATCCATCCAAGACTTCGCAGCGTTTCAGCATCTCTTCGATCGAGATGCGCGCCGTCGCCAAAAAGTCGAGTGATGCTGAGTTCAAATCCAAACCCCGCGATGCCGCAGATGCAAACAGCGCCAATCCCGATTTTGCAGAGCTGCAGTCGCGAATGCAGCCAGAGACCTCTATCTTGCAGGAAGCCCGTGATCTGGCCGACCGCAAACCCCTGAAGCCGGTGCGCGACACCGCCCGTGCTGATGCAAAAAGTAAATCCAAAGCGCCGCATCTACGCCTGGTTTCCAGCCGAAATGAGCCGGCCGTTTAGTAAAATTTTAGTCTATTTCTAGTCTATTTGGTCGTAGTCTAGTTACCAGCGCCCCGCGGAAGAATTCCCGGGGCGTTTCCCATTTTCCGGGGACCGATCCTTTGCTCGTGCCCGCCACAAATAGGCCCGCCCCAATTGGGACGGGCCTATTTTTATCTCGTTGCCACAGCCAGGCTGGGGATACGCTCTTGCGGCCAGGCCTAGCTGGCCTCGGCTTTGCGAGCCTGCTGGCTGCGCAGCTCTGACAGTTCTTTGGCAACCAAAAAGGCCAGTTCCAGAGATTGGCTGGCGTTTAGGCGCGGATCACAGGCGGTATGATATCGATCGCTCAGATTCTCGTCGGTCACAGCCCGCACGCCGCCGGTGCATTCCGTGACATCCTGCCCGGTCATTTCAAAGTGAACGCCCCCCGGAATGGTGCCTTCGGAACTGTGGACAGCGAAGAAATCCTGAACTTCGCGCAGCACGCTTTCAAAGGGCCGGGTTTTATACCCGGTAGAGGATTTGATGGTATTGCCATGCATCGGATCACAGACCCAGGTGACATTGGCCCCTTCTTCCTGCACTGCTTTGACCAGACGCGGCAGGTGCTCTGCCACCTTACCGGCGCCAAAGCGGGCGATCAGCGTCAGGCGACCTTCCTCATTTTCCGGGTTCAGCTTGGCCATCAACACCTTGAGATCCTCGGCCGTGGTGGTCGGGCCGCATTTCAGGCCAATGGGATTCAACACGCCACGACAGAATTCCACATGGGCGCCATCAGGCTGGCGGGTGCGATCACCGATCCACAGCATGTGGCCAGACCCAGCGAGCCATTTGCCAGAGGTCGAATCCAGACGGGTCAGCGCCTCTTCGTATTCCAGCAGCAGGCCTTCGTGGCTGGTGTAGAATTCAACCGACTGCAACGCATGCGAGGCATCGTTGTTGACCCCGGCGGCGCGCATGAAATCGAGCGTATCAGTGATCCGGTTGGCCATTTCACGATAGCTTTGCGCTTTCTCCCCCTCGGTAAAGCCCAGGGTCCAGGCGTGCACCTGATTAACATCCGCGTAGCCGCCGGTCGAAAAGGCGCGCAGCAGGTTCAGGGTTGCGGCGGCCTGGGTATAGGCCTGCAGCATCCGCTTGGGGTCTGGAATACGCGAGCCTTCGGTGAAGGCAAGATCATTGATGATGTCGCCGCGGTAGCTGGGCAGTTCGACCCCATCCAAAGTTTCAGTTGGCGCACTGCGCGGCTTGGCAAATTGCCCCGCCATACGGCCCACTTTCACCACTGGCACCTTGGCACCATAGGTCAGAACCATGGCCATCTGCAGCATCACCTTAAAGGTGTCGCGGATGGCGTCCGCGCTGAACTGCTCAAAGCTCTCGGCGCAGTCGCCGCCCTGCAACAAAAACGCCTCGCCACGCCCGGCAGCCGCCAGGTGTTGTTTCAAACGGCGCGCTTCGCCGGCAAAGACCAGGGGCGGATAGTTGGAAAGCTGCGCCTCTACGGCCCCGAGGGCCGCGGCATCGGTATAGTCGGGCATCTGCACGCGTGCTTTGTTGCGCCAGGCCGCTTTTTGCCACTCACTCATAGCTTTTCTCCGCATAAGACGTCATATTGATAGGACGGAAGCCACCTATACAAAAACCAACCCACTCTGACCAGTTTAGATTTGCGCCTCTTGACCCCGACGCAAAGCTGTGAGCACGGTTTTCTGGTCTCACGCGGGGCCGACTTTCTATAGTCTCTCCCGGTGCATTCACTTTTTGCCAAGGATGTGCCCAATGCAAGCCAACAAAAAAAAGACAGAGATCCCCAAGGCTATAGCCCCTAAACGTCACTACGTATTTGTTTTACTTGATAGATTTTCAATGCTCTCTTTTGCGTCGGCATTGGAATGTCTACGCATTGCCAACCGTATGGTCGGCTATGACGCCTATAGCTGGACCCTGATGAGTGAAGGTGGCGGAGACGTGACCTGCTCTGCCGGAACGACCTTCACGTCAGAGGGAGATTTGGACGAGTTGCAGCGCGACGACACGATTATGGTCTGTGGCGGCGTGAATGTTCAGGCAGCGACCTCCAAGAAGCTGCTGGCCTGGCTGCGCCGCGAGGCCCGCAAAGGGGTCAGGGTTGGCGGATTGTGCACCGCGTCCTATGTGATGGCCAAGGCCGGTCTGTTGGATGGCAAGCGGGCGACGATTCACTGGGAAAACATCGACAGCTTTGCCGAAGAGTTTGAGGAAGTCACCCTGACGAAATCTGTTTTTGTCATTGATAACAATAGAATGTCTACTGCTGGGGGCACATCCTCTATTGATTTGATGTTGAAGATCCTTGCCAATGACCTAAGTGAAGAACTGGCCAATGCGGTGGCGGATCAGCTGATCTATTCCTCGATCCGCACCGATCAGGATACCCAGCGCCTGTCGATCCCAACGCGTATCGGGGTGCGCCATCCGAAACTCTCGCTGGTGATCCAAAAGATGGAAGCCAATATTGAAGACCCCATCAGCCCTTCGGTCCTGGCACAGGATGTAGGCATGTCGACACGGCAACTTGAACGTCTGTTTCGCCGCTACCTGAACCGCAGCCCCAAACGCTATTATATGGAACTGCGGCTGCAGAAGGCGCGCAATCTTCTGATGCAAACGGATATGAGCGTGATCAATGTGGCCCTGGCCTGCGGCTTTGCTTCGCCCTCGCATTTTTCCAAGTGTTACCGTTCACATTATGAAACCACCCCCTACCGCGAACGCGGCAGCAAATCAGGCAAGCCTTGATTCTGTTGCCTTGCACGGCCCTGACTGGGCGTAGATGCCGTTAGATAGAGCGTGATATTGCTGTGAATTTGGGCCGCTGTATCAGCAGGCCCAAATTTTTTGTCCACTTTTTTCCGCCCCATCATCGGGCGCTGAAACGGGCCGATCTGGCCACGCCTGCATAGAAAATCACCGCCGCCGCGTCGCCGGGCCTGCAAAAACACTCTAAGCTTCAAGTAGTTGATCCGATCACATGGCGCACAAACTACACCGGGAATGTCCACCGCTTTTCACAGCCTGCGCCCCAGGATGCGCCCGCCGCGCTGCCACGCCAAGGGCCGAAGCGAGATTGAGTTCTTTCCCTCTTGGCATGAAGCCTGTAAAGCATCCGCCGCATCAGGCCTACCATCGTGGTTGGCCCAGGAAGACGCACAGGTGGCCCTGGGGAGGGGCACCCTGGTTAAGGGGACTTTTCTTTTCAAATCGCCTTGCCTAGGGTTTGGTATGAACACATGTGTTCCAATAAACGGGAGATTTCAGATGAAAAAACTATTGATGGCTACGACGGCCCTCGCGCTGACTGCTGGCACCGCTTTCGCGGGGAGCCACGGCAAGGAAGTCAAGCTCGGCGTTTTGCTTGGCTTTACTGGCCCCATTGAATCGCTGGCCCCAGCCATGGCCGCAGGCGCTGAACTGGCGATGGAAGAAGTGACCAAATCCGGCAAGCTGCTGGACAGTGCCACCGTCACCTCCGTGCGCGCCGACACCGGCTGCATCGATAATGGCCTGGCCGTGGCAAATGGCGAAAAGCTGATCGCCGAAGGCGTCATGGGTATTGTTGGCGGTGACTGCTCTGGGGTGACCGGCGCGATCCTGCAAAACGTCGCCATTCCAAACGGCATGGTCATGGTCTCTCCCTCTGCGACCTCGCCCGGCCTGTCCGCTATGGAAGACAATGGCCTGTTTTTCCGCACCTCTCCGTCTGATTCCCGTGAAGGCCAGATCATGGCTGACATCCTGCAAGAGCGCGATGTGAAGTCCATTGCTTTGACCTATACCAACAACGACTTTGGTAAGGGCCTGGCAGATGCAATCCAGACCTCGTTTGAAAAAATCGGTGGCGAAGTGACCATCGTTGCAGCCCATGAAGACGGCAAAGGCGACTATTCTGCTGAAGTTGCTTCGCTGGCCTCGGCTGGCGGCGATATTCTGGTTGTCGCCGGGTATCTGGACCAGGGTGGACTTGGCATCATTCAGTCTTCGCTGGATTCCGGTGCCTTTGACACCTTTGGCCTGCCTGGCGGCATGATCGGCGATAGCCTGCCCAAGAACGTCGGCCCCGATCTGGACGGCTCTTTTGGTCAGATTGCTGGCTCTGACAGCGAAGGCGCCGGCATCTTTGCCGAGATGTCAAAAGCTGCTGGCTTTGATGGCACCTCCGCCTATGCCTCTGAATCCTATGATGCGGCGGCGCTGATCCTGCTGGCGATGCAGGCGGCAAATTCCACCGATCCGGCTGCATATGGCGCCAAGATCATGGATGTTGCCAATGCACCGGGTGAAGAGATCAACCCAGGTGATCTGGGCAAGGCACTGGAACTGATTGCTGCTGGCAAAGACGTTAATTTCCAGGGTGCCACCGGCGTTGAGCTGATCGGCCCCGGTGAGAGCGCTGGTTCTTACCGCGAAATCCTTGTCAAGGACGGCCAGAACACCACTGTGAAGTTCCGCTAAGCTTAGCTGGCAGATCAACACGCAACGAACAGCCCGGGTTTTGCCCGGGCTGTTCCAAATTCAGTACCCGCAAACAAACTGCGGCAGGGGATAAATGATATGATCGTCGTCGAGGATTTGCACAAGCACTTCGGCGGATTCCATGCGGTTGACGGCGCTTCGCTCGAAATCGCCAAGGGCTCCATCACCGGTTTAATCGGGCCAAACGGCGCGGGAAAGACCACTCTTTTCAATGTAATCGCTGGGGTTCTTGAACCCACCTCCGGGCGCGTCACCATGGATGGCGAGGATATCACCGGCCTGCCGCCGCATGAGCTATTTCACAAGGGGCTGCTGCGCACCTTTCAGATCGCGCATGAGTTTTCCTCTATGACTTGCCGCGAAAATCTGATGATGGTGCCCGGCGCACAATCGGGTGAAAGCCTCTGGAACACCTGGTTTGGCCGCAAACGCATCGCCGAAGAGGAACGCGCCCTTCGCGCCAAGGCTGATGAGGTGCTCGAGTTTCTGACCATCAGCCATATCGCCGACCTGCGAGCTGGTGAGGTTTCTGGCGGTCAGAAGAAACTGCTGGAACTGGGCCGCACCATGATGGTGGACGCCAAGATCGTGTTTCTGGATGAGGTGGGCGCCGGGGTGAACCGAACGCTGCTTTATACCATTGCCGATGCCATCAAGCGGCTCAACGAAGAGCGCGGCTATACCTTTGTGGTGATCGAGCATGACATGGAGTTCATTGACCGGCTTTGTGATCCGGTGATCTGCATGGCCGCGGGACACAAGCTGGCCGAAGGGTCGCTGGCTGAGATCAAGGCAAATGAGCAAGTTATCGAGGCCTATCTGGGCACAGGCCTGAAAAACAAAGACAAACTGGAGAAGACCTGATGGGCGAGACGCTGGACCTGGGGAGGCGGCGCACCAGAGGGGGCGCTGCCCCCGCCGCTGTGCGGCCCCCCCGAGGTATTTTAGGTAAGATGAAGGCAGGAGGCGCGCATGTCTGAACCCTTTTTGATTGGTGATGGCATGACAGGTGGATACGGCAAAGGGCCAGATATCCTGCATGACTGCACCATCGCTGTGAACCCCGGCGAGATCGCGGTGATTGTGGGCCCCAATGGGGCTGGAAAATCCACTGCGATGAAAGCGGTTTTTGGCATGCTGTCACTCAACGCCGGGGCTGTGCGGCTGGGCGGTGAGGATATTACCCGCCTGAGCCCGCAAGACCGGGTTGTGAAGGGTATGGGGTTTGTGCCGCAGACCAGCAATATCTTCACCTCGATGACGGTAGAAGAGAACCTAGAGATGGGGGCCTTCATCCGCACCGATGATATCACCGAGACAATGGAGCAGGTTTACAACCTGTTCCCGATCCTGCGCGACAAGCGCAGCCAGCCTGCCGGTGAGCTATCCGGTGGCCAGCGACAGCAGGTTGCCGTAGGGCGGGCGCTGATGACCAAGCCCAAAGTTCTGATGCTGGATGAACCCACGGCAGGCGTGTCGCCCATCGTGATGGATGAGCTGTTTGACCGCATCATCGAGGTGGCCCGCACTGGTCTGCCGATCCTGATGGTAGAACAGAACGCCAAGCAAGCGCTTGAGATCGCAGACAAAGGCTATGTTCTGGTACAGGGCCGCAATGCCTTTTCCGGCACCGGGCAAGAGCTTTTGGCTGATCCCGAAGTCCGCAAATCTTTTTTGGGGGGCTGAGCCATGGATTTCCTCAATGCCATTGTGGCACTTACCAATTTTGTAATGATCCCGGCCGTGGCCTATGGCTCTCAACTGGCGCTGGGCGCGCTGGGTGTGACACTGATCTACAGCATCCTGCGGTTTTCCAACTTTGCCCATGGCGACACCATGGCCTTTGGCACCATGATTACCATTCTGGTGACTTGGGATTTCCAGTCCAGGGGCATTGGTTTTGGTCCGCTTCCCACCGCCCTGCTTGCCCTGCCTTTGGGGATCGTGGCGACTATGGCGCTGATGCTGATTACTGATCGCACGGTTTATCGGTTCTACCGCGCGCAAAAGGCGAAACCGGTTGTTTTTGTCATGGTCTCGCTTGGTGTGATGTTCATGATGAACGGGCTTGTGCGCTTAATCATTGGCACCGAAGATCAGCGGTTCACCGATGGTGAGCGTTTCATCATCAAGGCGCGGGTCTTCAAGGAAATGACGGGCCTGCGCGAAGGGCTGGCGATCAAGACCACCCAAGGCATCACCGTGGTGACGGCGATTGTGGTTGTCGCGCTGCTGTTCTGGTTCCTCAACAAGACCCGCACCGGGAAATCCATGCGCGCCTATTCGGATAACGAAGATCTCGCACTGCTATCGGGGATCAACCCTGAACGCGTCGTGATGTACACTTGGCTGATCGTGGCCACATTGGCGACCATCGCCGGGGTGCTTTATGGATTGGACAAAAGCTTCAAACCCTTCACCTATTTCCAGCTGCTGCTGCCGATCTTTGCCGCGGCGATTGTTGGCGGGCTGGGCAGCCCTCAGGGTGCTATTGCAGGCGGCTTTATTATCGCCTTTTCCGAGGTGACGATCACCTATGCTTGGAAAAAGGTGCTGGGCTATCTTATGCCTGAAAACATGGGGCCAGATGGCTTGGTGCAACTGCTTAGCACCGATTATAAATTTGCGGTCTCTTTTGCGATCCTGATCATCGTTCTACTGTTCAAGCCAACCGGGCTCTTCAAGGGGAAATCGGTATGACTGATACCATAAAACATAGCCTGATGTTTGCCGCTGTCGCGCTCTTGTTCCTACTTGAAGGCCTCACTGATTGGAGCTTCTTCTCAGGATCCTGGAACTCATCCCTGGTGATCCTCAACATGGGGCTGATTTCGGCCATCATGGCGCTGGGGGTAAACCTGCAGTGGGGCTTTGCCGGATTGTTCAACGTCGGCGTCATGGGCTTTACCGCGCTGGGCGGTCTGGCGGTGGTCCTGACTGCAACCCCGCCAACCCCTGGCGCCTGGAGCGCAGGCGGGCCGGGTATCATCATGGCCATGGTCATGGGCGCGCTGACCGTGGTTGCGGCGGTTGCAGCGACCCGTTTCCTGCCCCGCGGCGGGCTGCGAGCACTGCTGATCCTGTTGATCCTGGCTGTGGGTTTTGTCATATACCGCGCCCTATTTGACCCCTCGGTCGAAGCGATCGAGGCGATCAACCCAGCCTTGGAAGGCAATATTGGTGGCCTCGGCTGGCCAGTGATCCTGTCCTGGCCAGTGGGTGGCTTGCTGGCTGCCGGGGCGGCCTGGCTCATTGGCAAAACCGCGCTTGGGCTGCGCTCTGACTATCTGGCGATCGCCACCCTTGGCATTGCCGAGATCATCATTGCCGTCCTCAAGAACGAAGATTGGCTATCACGCGGGGTGAAAAACGTCGTGGGCCTGCCGCGTCCGGTTCCGTTTGAGGTCGATCTGCAAAATGACCCGGCCTATGTCGAATGGTTCGCGGGCTTTGGCCTTGATCCCGTGCTTGGCTCGACGCTCTATGTCAAGCTGGGCTACACGCTCCTCTTTACTCTCGTGCTTCTGGTGCTGCTGTGGATGTCGCAGATGGCCCTCAAAAGCCCCTGGGGCCGGATGATGCGCGCCATCCGCGACAATGAGGTCGCAGCCCGTGCCATGGGCAAGAATGTCACCAAACGGCATTTGCAGATCTTTGTGCTCGGCTCGGCAATCTGCGGCATTGCTGGCGCGATGATGACCACCCTGGATGGGCAGCTAACGCTAGGAACCTATAATCCCCTGCGCTTTACCTTCCTGATCTGGGTGATGGTGATCGTTGGCGGCTCCGGCAACAACTTTGGCGCAGTCCTGGGCGGCTTCTTGATCTGGTTCCTGTGGATCAAGGTAGAACCGATGAGCCTGGAATTGATCACCCTGCTGACCTCGGGCCTGGGCGAAGACAGTGGCCTACGCGCTCATCTGATGGAAAACGCAGCCCATATGCGGCTGCTTACCATGGGGTTGATCCTGCTCTTGGTCCTACGGTTCAGCCCGCGTGGATTGATACCGGAAAAATAACAAACAAGGGCCGCTGCCTCGGTGGCGGCCCTTGGACAGGTCCAGATTTCATTTGGCTAAAAATATCCCCGCCGAAGGCGGACCCCATAGAGGCCTGGCAACGCCAGGCCTCTATTTCCTTCTAGAACATGTTGCGCAAAACTGGCGACCCGTTTTGCGCATCTAAAACATTCGAAATCAAGCTTTAGCGGCCCTTAAACAACCCTCCCAGAATACCGCGCACCAGACGCCGCCCTGTTGTGCCTTTCAGCTCTTTGATCACCGCCTCTGACATGGCAGAGGCAAAGCTGTCTTTGGGGCGATAGCTGCGGGCGCTGGAACGCGGGATCCGGGTGCCAGAATAGCGCCGGGCGGCGCTGAATTCGCGGGCCATCGGCTCTGGTGACTCTTCTACGGCTTGCTCTGCAACTGCCGCTTGTTCCGCCGCCTTGGCACTGCGCTGCATCAGGATTTCATAGGCAGAATGCCGGTCAAGCGGCTTGTCGTATTTCCCCGCCATGTCAGACCCCTGCAGGAAAGCGGCGCGTTCTACCAGGTTGATCGGACCTAACTGACTGCTGGGCGGGCGGATCAGGGTGCGTTCAACGATCCCAGGCACACCCTTCTTTTGCAGCATAGAGGTCACGGCCTCGCCGACGCCGACCTCGCGAATGGCCTCCATCGTGGAAAATCGCGGGTTTTCGCGGTAGGTTTCCGCCGCCAGTTTCAGGTTCTTCCGGTCGCGCGCGGTAAAGGCGCGCAGTGCGTGCTGAATGCGATTGCCCAGCTGGCCAAGAATGTCCTCGGGCACATCGGCAGGATTCTGGGTGATGAAATAGATCCCAACCCCCTTGGAGCGGATCAGCCTGGCGACCTGCTCGACCTTGTCCACCAGTGCCTTTGGCGCGTCATCAAACAGCAGATGCGCCTCATCAAAAAAGAACACTAGGCGCGGTTTTTCCGGATCCCCCACCTCTGGCAATTCTTCGAACAGCTCGCTCAACAGCCAGAGCAGAAAGGTCGCATAAAGCTTGGGCGAAGCCATCAATTTATCGGCAGCGAGAATATTGACCATCCCGCGCCCGGTGCCGTCCTGTCGCATCAGGTCGCTTAGTTCCAGGGCAGGTTCGCCAAAGAGATCGGCGCCGCCCTGGTTTTCCAGTACCAGCAAGCGGCGCTGAATGGCCCCGATCGAGGCGGGCGAGACATTGCCATAGCGCAGCGACAGCTCCCCCCGGTGTTCTCCGACCCAAACCAAGAGCGCCTGCAGATCCTTCAGATCCAGCAGTGGCAACGCCTGTTCATCGGCCAGCCGAAAGGCGATGTTCAAAATGCCCTCCTGTGCCTCACTCAGCTCCAGCAGCTGCGCCAACAGCAGCGGCCCCATATCCGCCAAGGTGGTGCGCACCGGATGGCCCTGCTCGCCAAAAAGATCCCAAAAGGTAACCGGGCAGCTGTGATAGTGATAAGATTGCAAGCCAATCGTTTCAGCCCGCCCCACAAAGGCATCGTGCAATTTGTGGTCGGGCGTACCGGGTTTGGCCAGGCCGGACAGGTCACCTTTTACATCCGCCAGGATTACCGGCACCCCGGCATTGGAAAAGCTCTCTGCAAGGATCTGCAGGGTGACGGTTTTCCCGGTACCGGTGGCCCCGGCAATCAGCCCATGCCGGTTGGCATATTTAAAATGCATCTCTTGGGGCGCGCCATAGTCTTCACCGCCGCCGCCGATAAAAAGTTTGTCAGTCATATTCATCCTTTAGCTGCCTTGACATGGCTTTAGCCTCTTTTGCGGAATCTGTTGATTTCCGACGTAAAACAGGCATGTGTCCCAGGTAACCCCCTTGAACATCGATTATTAACTTTTACATGGGATATATGTCTTGCCCACCCTGTCTTTCGAGATAGCTGGGCATTTCCTCCCTGTCAGACTGGCCGTGCCATAGGCACGGCCCTTTTTTTTGCGCGCCTGCCCCTGCCTCATTATCGGGCAAGGCCCGTCCGACGGCCGCGAAATGTGCGCGTAAAACGCTCAAACCCAACTAAAGCGACCAAGCGGTGGATTTTTTTCTTATTGCATGTTGACCCAGCCACAGGCCTTTCGTAACGTCCTATCCAATAACTAAGTCGGCCAGTCCGACGGGGAGTAAGACCAAAAAAGGAGGCCGGAGAGCTTCCTTTTTTGCTGTTTGTTCAAGCCCTTCACTTGTTACTAAACTTACAGGTAATTCCCCGCTTATTCTGTGCGCGGGCAGGGATTGTGGCCTGACACCCCTGCTGCAACATGGTAAAGCCATTGCAAACGACCTGTGATAAATGAGGCATGCATGATCAAGTCCCTTACGCCGATGACCCTGGCCGCCCTAATGGCGGTGGCGAGCCCAGTTTTCGCCCAGGAAAGCAGTGAAACAACACCAGAAGCCCCAGCCACCGAATCGTCGGCGGATCAGGTCCTGGATCTTGGCCAGCCTGTTGATGATGGCACTCCCAAGCTTGGTGATCGCTACGCCAAGGAAACCCATGGCGATTGGGATCTGGCCTGCGTCAAAACCGAAGAAGAAACAGACCCCTGTTCCTTGCTGCAGATCCTGACCGATCCAAACGGAAACCCAATGGCCGAGGTGTCCCTGTTCCGCATCGACCAGCCAGGTGGCCAGGCCGTTGCCGGGGCCACCATCATCGTGCCGCTGGAAACCCTGTTGCCCGCCGCCCTGACCCTTTCGGTCGATGGCGCGCCCGGCAAGCGCTACAACTACTCTTTCTGTAATCCGCTGGGCTGCGTGGCGCAGATCGGCCTGACACAGGCAGATATCGACACTTTCAAACGCGGCAGCGAGGCAGTTTTGTCCCTGCGCCCTGCCCCAGCCCCCGATCAGCTGGTTGAAATGAAAATGTCGCTCAAGGGCTTTACCGCCGGATTTGATGTTGTTGACGTGGTCACGCAGTAACAGCCTGATCTAAAACAAACCCACCCTCGGCAGCACCCGCCCTATCTGGGGCTGCCGTGCAGAGAAAAAGCCACCATCGGGTTTCCCCTTTGGTGGCTTTCATTTTTCAAGGCAAGCTGGCAAGCCCCCCATGCACCCCTGGAGAGAGCGTGGCGCGTTCATTTGCAGTCACGCGACGGGCTCTCCCTATTTGATTTTGCATATTTCAGCGGCGCAAAACCGCGCGCCACGTTGATGCAACATGTTTTAGACTGCGTGTCAAACCCGCCCCAGGGCCAGCACCGCGTTCAACCCACCAAAGGCAAAGGCATTGGACAGGGCCACCTCTATCCGCGCATCGCGGGCGGTATTGGGCACCACATCCAGGGCGCATTCCGGGTCCGGCTCTTCGTAGCCGATCGTCGGGGCGATCACCCCTTCTTTCAGGGCCATGATACAGGCCAGCAACTCGACCGCTCCGGTGCCGCCGATCAGATGTCCATGCATGGATTTTGTCGAAGAGATCATCAAGCGATCCGCATGGGGGCCAAAGACATCGGCAACGGCGGCACATTCGGTTTTGTCATTGGCAACGGTACCGGTGCCATGGGCATTGATGTAGCCGACCTGTTCAGGGTTGATGCCGCCATCTTTCAATGCCCCGGCAATCGCCCGCGCCGCCCCCTGCTTGCTGGGCATCACAATGTCAGAGGCATCGGAAGACATTGCAAAGCCAAGCACTTCGCAGAGGATCTCTGCGCCACGCGCGCGGGCATGATCGTAGTCTTCAAACACAAAAATACCGGCTCCTTCGCCCTGT
This sequence comes from Pseudophaeobacter flagellatus, assembly GCF_021228235.1. GTDB lineage: Bacteria > Pseudomonadota > Alphaproteobacteria > Rhodobacterales > Rhodobacteraceae > Pseudophaeobacter > Pseudophaeobacter flagellatus. Next base: position 411,296 of record NZ_JAJQRG010000003.1, on the reverse strand, counting down.
ACCATACCATTTCGGTTGGCACTAAAGGGGCGACAGGCCTCTTTCGACATCACCCGCAGGCCTTCCCATGCCTTGACGCCGCCAAAGCACAGCATGGATTCCGATCCGCCGGTCACCATTGCCGGGCTCATGCCCGAGCGCACCATTTGAAAGGCCTGCGCCATGGCGTGGTTCGAAGAGGCACAGGCGGTGGAAACGGTGAAACTGGGACCTTTGAGGTTGAACTCCATCGAGACATGGCTGGCGGCAGCATTGTTCATCAGCTTGGGCACCACAAAGGGATGCACCCGGTTCTTACCGTCTTCATAGACCGAGCGATAATTGTCATCCCAGGTCGAGACCCCGCCACCCGCAGTGCCCAGCACAACGCCGGATTTGGCCGAAAGCTCGCCATGGAATTCCAGGCCCGATTGGGCAATCGCCTCTTTGGCAGCAATCAGGGTGAACTGGGTAAACCGGTCATAGAGGCTCATCTGTTGGCGATTGAACCGGCCCTCGGCTTCAAACCCGTGCACCTGGCCGCCGATGCGAATGGCCAACCGTTCGACATCGCGAAACTCTAGCGGGCCAATGCCACAGCGGCCTGCGTGCATTGCCTCAAAGGTGGCAGCAACCGAATGGCCCAGGGCATTGATCGTCCCTGCCCCGGTAATGACAACGCGCTTCATGGATCTATCCCTTAATGTTCAGGCGCTTATATCACGGTTTCTGTGACACCAGCTTGTCAATCCCGGCAATGATTGCTGCAACGTTCGAGATGTCAAAATCGCTCTCATCCGGGGTATTGGCATTGAAGGGGATAGAGATATCAAATTCTTCCTCAATGGCGAAAATGCACTCTACCAGGCCCATGCTGTCGATCCCAAGATCGTCCAAGGTGCTGGTGAGGGTTACATCCGATGGCGCCAATAGCGCTTGTTCCGCAACAATTGCGATGACCTTGTCTCGAGTGCTCATTCCGGCCCCCTGATCTGTGATGTCCTTGCAGATGTAGCGGCTAATACCCTATTTGAAAACAGCCTTTTTCAGGTTTTCGATATCGCGCATCAAACGTGGCAAACGCCGCTGTGCCTTGTAGATTTCGGTATGGGTTTCCATCTTTACCGCCGGATAGCCCATGACCACGCGGCCCGCAGGCACGTTAGAGATGATCTTGGTCGCGCCCCCTGCAATCACCCCGTCGCCAATAAAGATATTGTCGGCAGCGCCACATTGGCCGCCCAGCACAACATTGTTGCCAATGTTCACCGAACCCGAAATCCCGCATTGGCCACAGAGCAAGCAATCACGTCCAATCCGGGTGTTGTGCCCCACATGCACCTGATTGTCCAATTTGCTGCCGCTGCCAATTTCCGTGTCGCGAATGGTGCCATTGTCGATGGTGCAATTGGCGCCCAGCTCCACGTCATCGCCAATGCTGACCGCGCCCAAAGAATGAATGCGCATCCAGCTCTGGGCTTGCACCGCGCCCTGATCTCCGACAGTTTTGCGGACATTTTCAACGCCTGAAACCTCGGGCGTGACATAGGAAAAACCGTCGCTGCCAATCCGGGCACCAGGCTGGGCGCGAAACCGGGCACCAATGCGGGCGCGGGCACCAATGGAAACCATCTCACGCAGCTGCGCCTGCGCACCGATCTCGACCTCTGCCCCGATGTAGCAATGCGGCCCGATCACCGATCCGGCACCGATCTTGGCACCAGCAGCAATGATGCTCAGCGGTCCGACCGACACATCGTCCCCCAGCACCGCAGTTGCATGCACAACAGCCGTGGGGTGAATGCCCGTTTCAAAGCCCTGCCCACGGTCCAGCAGGGTCGAAACCCCGCCAAGCGCCATGCGGGGGCGCGGCGCAAAGATTGCCGCCTTCAGCCCCAGCGCCTGCCAATCGGCCCCCTGCCACAGCAGCGCCACCTGGGCGCTGCCCTGCGGCAGGTTTTCACCATATTTGGCAGAGGTCGCCATCGCCAGATCCTGCGGACCTGCATCCTGCGGCTCGGCCGCGCGGATGATCACAAGATCCAGATCCCCTTCGGCGGGCAGATCAAGAGAGCGAGCAATCTCGCGAACTGTATACATGTTGAGGGCCCTTTCCAGGCGTCACGCAGTAAAACCGGCCCCCAATTTAACCCTGGACGTCTGGCAGCGCCACCCCGGCCTGCTCCAATGCGGCCCAGACCTTGGCATCACGCCCATAGACATCCCGGCGGAACTCGGCCCGGCCTTTGTTGGACACATATGCGGTTCGATAGATAATGTGAACAGGCACCTTTTGCTCCAGCTCAACCTTGGTTTCCTTACCGGATCTCAGGATCCGGTTGAAAAAGGCAGCTGGGTCTTCGGTTTGCCGCGACAACAAGGCATAGGCAAATTCAAAGGGCTGGGCCAGGCGGATACAGCCATGCGAAAAGGCGCGCACTTCCCGTTTGAACAGGCCTTTTTGCGGGGTGTCGTGCAGGTAGATGTTGTATTTGTTTGGGAACATGAACTTGACGAGGCCAAGCGCATTGCTGCGGCTGGGCGGCTGGCGCATCGCATAGGGAAAATTGCGCGCGGTAAACTGCGAGAAATCGGTATTGGCGCGGCTGACCACGCGACCGCGGTTATCTGTGATCTGGATATGACCCACCGCATTGGGGTTATTGCGCAGCTTGGGCAGGTATTCCTTGGTGATGATCGAGCGCGGCACATACCAGCTGGGATTGATCACCATATGTTCCATCATATCCGAAAACTCGGGCGAGCGGCGATCCGATTGATTGCGGCCAATAACGGAACGGGTTTCAAAGGTCACATCGCCATTATCAACAATCTTGGCGGTGAAATCGGTCTGGTTGACCAGCACATGGCGATCGCCGCGATCTGGCGACAGCCAGCGCTCGCGCTCCATCGCGATGATCACCGATTTCAGACGATCCCGCACCGGGCGATTGATCTCTTTCAAGGTGCCCGCACCGACGATGCCGTCCTCTTCCAGCCCGTGGTCCGACTGGAACTTCTGTACCGCGCGCTCGATGTCCTGATCATAGCTGGCGGTGGCGCTGCGCTCCATGTAGCCAAGGGCAATCAGACGATTACGCAGGGCAATCACCTGCGGCCCCCGATCACCGGGTTCCAGCTTGCTGCCAGGTACCGTTGGGCCCCAGCCGCCCGCTGCCATCAATTGTTCCAGCCGCAGCTTTTCACGCATCAGGGCGCGGTACTGCGAAGAGGTCGGCACCAAATTGCGCAGATAGGCAAAGGGCTGTGCTGCACGCAGACCATTGAGCGCGGCGACACCGTCATGGCTTCGCCGGGTGCGGACCATGCCATCATCAATCGACGAGGGGTTTAGCATACCGGTCTGCAGCATCGCGGCATAGGTGACAAAGGCGGTGCTCAGCGCTGCTTCGACCTGACCAAAGTCACGGGCAGTGCGGGCGCTGCGCATCTGCTCAACCAGAGATGCCACTGTCGAGGATTGATCCGGCAAACCATGGCTGGTGGCATCTTCCAGCGCTCGCAACAGAGCGGCGCGGCGCAGGGCTGCGCCCTCATCCGCCCCCGTCCAAAGCGGTGCATAGGTCGTATCACGATAAAACTGCGCAACCGCGTCGTTAACCGAGGCCTGCTCGGCAACGGCCTGACGAAAGGCGGTCGACTGCGCCGCAACCGATGAGCCGAACCCAAGGCTGCCGATCCCGCTCAAAGCCAGAGCAAAAAGCCCGTATTTCAACCGGGCAGAACGGCTCGGGGTGTGCAGTTTAGTCATAATATTTGGTCCTCAACAGCGATGCGCAACAATTATCAGGGCAGCTACATGAAATTTTGGTGAAAGGCAGGGGCGAAAGTCCATTCACATTTGCGAAACCATGATGTGACAGTCTCAGACTGGTGCGATGCAGACGCATAAACAGCTTAATCGACCTGTCTCTTAGGGGAAAAATTAACCAATCGTCCCCCTTTGCGCAATTTTTTGCCGATATAATGCGGCAATCATATTTGATGCGAAACGGAACTTGGTAAATCTTCCGCCCTGTGGCATACAACCCACAGAAAAACTTAGCAGGTCCGTAACATCGGACATAGGCAGGACTAAACTCGTTCGGGATGGCGTAGTTACACATGGCAGAAATCACTAAGACGGGCATGACCCGGCGGGCACTGTTGGGCGCGTTTGCGGCAACAGCAGTAGCAGCAACCCCTACTTTTTCCAAAGCAGCAGGCTTTCTGCGTGGCGGCGGCGATATTCGCCGCATCCGAATGTTCTCTGGCCGCACGGGCGAACGTGTAGACATGGTCTATTGGATCGATGGCAACTATATCAAAGACGCCGTAAAAGAGATTAACCATTTCATGCGTGACTGGCGCACAGATGAAATCAAACCCATCGATCTGCGCACCATTGACATCATGGCCGCCTCTCACAACCTGTTGGATGTAGACGAGCCCTATATGATGCTGTCGGGATACCGCAGCCCAAAAACCAACGCGATGCTGCGCAGTCGGTCCCGCGGCGTTGCAAAGAACTCGCTGCATATGCGCGGTCAAGCCGCCGATCTGCGTCTTGCGTCGCGCTCTGTCGGGCAAATGGCAAATGCCGCAAAGGCCTGTCGCGCCGGTGGCGTTGGCAAATACCGCGGCTCTAACTTTGTTCACATGGACTGCGGCGATGTGCGCAGCTGGAACGGCTAAGCCCGCCCCTGCGCTTGTGCCTCTTCGGGCGCATGAATATCTCTTCCTGTGACTGGTCATCCCAACCCGTTTGAAATGAGGCAAGGTCCATTGCATATGCAATTGGGCCTTTTTCTTTCGCCAACTTCCAGCCGCAAAAATCCAGACCAAAGCCCGCGGAACATGGCTCCAGCCGCCAGATTGTCTGCGTGTTTTTTCCAAAAGGACGAAGTTTTTCCCATTGCGGTGCATTAGCTTGGCCGCTATACCCGCCCTACCAAAAGCACCTGTAGCTCAGCTGGATAGAGCGCTGCCCTCCGAAGGCAGAGGCCAGAGGTTCGAATCCTCTCAGGTGCACCATTTTTCCAATGACTTAGCCGATCCAAATCTCCGCAGTTTTTGTTACATGTAACAGAAACTCCGCGAAGGCCTAGATAATCGGTCTTTCTTATTCCACCGGTTCAGCGGAAATGCTGGTGCGGTAGCCGCTGCTGTCCAGCGTGTGAACCGCTCGAGTGATCAGCCAAGCCTCATCGACATAAGACCGGAAATGGCGCGGGATCAATCGAGCCTCGGCCTTGGCATCGGGGTTGCCCTTCATGTTGATTGAGAGAGACCGCCCTGCGCGTCGAATCCGGCTCAACTCGGATGCTGCGGCCTGCAGGGCTGCAGCCTTGTTTGGGTAGCGACGTTTCAAACGTTTCACCGGCTCCCCCTCGCCCGCCTTGCACTCTTGCTGCTTGCCTTTGCCAAGATCCTGATAGGAGGCAATCACGGCGCCGGATTTGGCACGCAGGCTATTGCGGTAGTTCCAGCTGCTCACCTGGCCAAGATTGATTTTCAGCTCCGGCATAGGCTGCCCTGATGCTGTGAGGCTTTCACCACGTTTGGCCATGATCAGACGCCCGTTGCCCGGCTTGGCAATGGCGTCGTGTTCTCTGGCAATACGGGAAAGCATATTGATATCGCTCTCGTCGATCTGGTCGATGTGCGGCAGGGCCACCTTTAGGAGGCTTTGAGATACAGAGGACTGTAGGCCGTGTTCTACAGCCACCTTTTTCACCAAGTCGCCAATCGGGGTGCCTGCGGGCCAGCTGCGCTTTTTCTGATCAGTGAGGGCGGTTTTCCCGCTGGTGGTTTCACCATTGATAGAAGCGGATCCAGAAATAATCACCTGATCAGGTGGCCCCTGTATCTCGAAGCCATCCACGATAAAGAGGCCCATAAACTGCAGCTGCATTGGGTATCCAAGCCAGACCTTGATTTCAGCGCCCTGGCGCGGCTCCTGCAGCCGCTCAAACAGGCCTGTATCGCTTAGGGTCATAGTCACCTGATCTGATTGGACCCCGGCCCCATCAGTTACCGTCAGGCGCGACATGCGCGGTGCCAGAGACTTGCTGATGTTCTTGCCATCCACCTCGACCCGAAACATGGGCAGAAAATCGATTAGTCCCATAGGCTCACGCTTTCGGATTCTTTTGTTTCCTCAAACACCGGCAGCAAAACGACAGTGCCAACCGGCAGGACCGGCCCCAGATCTGCCAGACCCCGGTTTGCCTCGAGCACTTGCTCGAGAGCACCCGTCACGCTGTTTTCATAGTGGCGCCAAACAATCTCATCGACCGTATCGCCCTCTTTAGAATGGTAGGAGGCTGCGGAGTCCGCCATCGTATCTCCTGACGTTAATTGTGAAGTCCTGCCGCAGCGGTGCGCCCCGGTCGGCAAAGGTGCGCTGCCCTTCGCTCACCCGCTCAATCACCCAGATGCCCAGCACCTTGCCCGTGCCCGCGATCAGCGGCAGAGGCAGGCCCAGAGAGGCAGCCCGGCGCATTTTGTCGACCTGCCCCAGCCCGCCCTTGTAGTGGGGATAAATGATGCCCTGCAGCGTGATCGTATCCCCACCCAGGCCGGTGAACTGCAGAGCGTCGTGCTTGCCGATCCGCTCGATTGCAGCCCAACGGTATTCAGTCGAGCGAAAGAGGCGCTGATAGGCCGCGTTGTCGATACTGAACTGATAAAGCCCTAGTTGCATCATTCTGCCAGCCATCATGCGCCCTCATATTGTCCGTAGCCGTGAGGTTCATCGAACAGCGCCCCGGATTGCGCCGCCCTGCCCCGCCGCTCGATTTCCTCGGCGATCTGGGCCACGGAAAACTGCGCCGCCACGATCTGAATATGCTGTACCACTTGGGAAGGCTGCCCCGCCGCGGCTGTCTGGCCCTGCCCCTCTGGCCTGGTCTCGACACTCGGGCGCTGGATCTGCTCAAAAACTGGCGCGGCTGCAGCCTGTGCCCGGCTCATGGCATTGCGCAACCCACCGCCAAGCGCCGCCATCATGGGCCTGGCCCGTTCCGCCATCCGTGACAGACGTTCCGTCGCGCCCGCATGGGCCACGTAGGCACCTTTTGAGTTCCAAATGGTTTCTGGCCCGTTCTCACCTACCCGGCGAAAACCTCTGCCAATGTCGCCCCCCAGGAATGACCCGGAAATATGCCTTGGGCTTCCCCGGCCGGGCGCGATCTCTGGCTCGTCTTCCTCACCACCGAACCACCCACCAATGCTTGAACCAATCCCCTTGATGCCATCAACCGCGCCAGAGCCCTTGTCTCGCAGCCAGGTCAACCCATCGAGAACGGGCTGCAGCTTGCCCATCAGCCAGTCAAACTTTTCACCCATCCAATCCAAGACGGCTTTGAGAGAGGTTTTCACGCCCTCCCATGCCGCTGTGATCGTATCGGTTGCGCCCAGCGCATCGGTCACCGGCTTGATCACATTCTCCCAGGTGGCTTTGAACACAGCGCCGACCCCATCCCACAGAGTAGAATAGAAGGTTTTCACGCCGCCCCAAGATTTGGTGAGCCCACCGGCAACTGCATCCCAGTCACCGCGCCATACACCGCCAACAAATTCGCCGATTCCTTGGAAGGTCTCTTTCACCCCTCCCCAAAGCTCGCCAAACCAAGGCCCCACGGTTTCCCAGTTCTGATAAATCAACACGGCAGCACCCGCGATGGCAGCAACAGCCAGACCGATGGGATTAGCCACCAGAGCGGCACCAATCAACTTTACACCCGAGATAACAGCGGGAAAGGCACCGCTCAGGGCGAACAGGGATAGGCCCAGCCGCCCAACTGACATGGCAAACCCCAATACCGAACCAATAGTTTTGGCAGCCAGAACGCCGCCAATGACGATACCAAAATTCTCCCAGCCACCAACCATGTCGGCCACCGTGGCAATCACCCCACCGATCTCGCTGGACACTCGCGCCATGCCCTCGACAATTTGGCCGACCACGGGCAAAGCCGCCTCTATTTTGGTGGCTGCGGTTTCAGCAAAGGCGGCAACGTCTTCGCGGTTGGCAACAGCCCAGGCGCTGAATTGCTTCATGGACCGGGTGACAACCGGCATCAGCTCTGTGCCAATGGTGTTTTTCAGCCCTTTGATAACCAACTGTGCGTCAAGCTGTGCGTCGGCAAAGGCCTCCGCATCCCGCGCAGCCTCTTCGCTCAATACATAGCCGGTGCGGCGCGCATCGTCGCGCAACTGCTGCAGTGCATCCGAACCGTTCCCAAGCATGTTGACCATGCCAATTCCCGACCGGCTGAACAATCCGGCTGCAATGGCGGCACGCTCGGCAGGGTTTTCAATGTCCCGCATCTTGTCGGCAATCGCGGCCAGGGCCTCTTCTGGCCCCAGTTTGACAAGATCTTTGGCACTCAGCCCCAGCTGGTCCAAGACTTTCTTGGCAGCACCGGTGCCCTTAGCGGCCTCCCCAAGGCGCTTTTGCATTGCAGTGAGGGAGCTATCGAAGGTCTCTACCGAAATGCCCGACCGTTCGGCGGCATAGCGATGCTCTTGCAAGGCCTCGATACCAATGCCCAGTTTGCCCGCTGTCTTGGCAACCTGATCGCCATAGGATGCGGTAGAACTGGCCAGCGCAAACACGCCAGCACCAGCCGCACCAATGCCCAGCGCCATGCGCCGACCAAGCCGCCCGATATTTGCAGACATCTTGCCAAAGGACTCGCCGACGCGCTTGCTATCCCGCATCGCGCGTTCCCAGCGCCGCTGCTTTTTGGCAAGCTGCTCGAGCGTGCGCTCAAGGTCTTCATATTCACGGTCCAGAGCCTCGACAGATTTCCCCTGTTTCCGCAGGTCTGCCCTCTGGCGTGTCAGCTCCTTTTGACGCGCCTTTACCGATCTGATGCTATCCCCGATATTCTCGAAGCCAGAGCGGATCAGGCCGACATTCTTCTTGAACGATTTATCGAGAACGCCGCCAATCGAGATTTTGGCGCTAAGATTTTGCTTTCTCATTGAGACCCTCTAGCCACCAAAGAAACCGGCTTACAGGCATTCCGGTGATTGCGGCCTCAGACCAGCCGGTAAAGCGGGCCAGGATCAAAACCCCGTCCCGCGCCACCTTCGGCGTCAGCCATTCAAAAAACCCAGCGCCTCCTGCAGGCGAGAGTAGTCACGCATTTTGGCGTTTTGGATGGTCTCAGGTGGCACCTCGGCCAGATTGGCTATCAGGGTCACCTCGGACATTGCTGCGCCTTTGCCACCGGCTTCAGCTGCCAGCATGTCGCTAACTGCGGGCTCGCGCAGGGTCAGGCCCATGCGCTTGCCACCATCCGCCAGGACGCCTCGCACAAGCGCCACGTTCATCGATCCATCAGGATTTTCTGTCAGATAGTCTGGAAGCTTATTCTCATTGCTCATGGGTCTCTCCTTAGATGCCCAGCGCGGCGCGCTGTTCGGCGAGGTGATCCACGCCCCCAACCATCCGCACCATGTTGATAACGTCGATTTCAGTGATCACCTGACCGTCGATGGTTTCCTTGAAATATTCGACTGACAGGTTGGTGGTGAGCGAGGCGCTTTGCCCCGGCGACCAGGTGCCCCGGTCATTCTGCAGGATCTTCGCCCGCATATTGTGGATCACGGGCGTTACCTTGCCGTCCTCGCTTTCCAGAGCCCCGCGCGCGGTGAATTGGATCAGCCTGCCAGGGCCAATCCCCCAGAGAGCCAGCACATCGGCACTGTAATTTTTCAGCACAAAGGAGCTGGTCATTTTCTCTTGGCCCATGTCGATATCAATGGGGGCATTCATGCCGCCTGCCCGCCACTCTTCTGCGGCGACCGATGGGCTACAGGGCGTGTAGTCCCCCAGCTCGCCCGCATAGCCGCGACCATCAACAAACAGATTGAAGTTTTTCAGGATGTTGCGAATAGCCATTATGCCAGCGCCTCCGAGATGTAATCGTTGACCAGGTGCGAGCGGAACGTCACACGCTCAGCCGGGTAAGGCGGGGTGAAGTCAAAGTTGAACCACACCTGCCCATTCTGAATGCTGGCCGCCGTGTTCAAATCTGGATCCGCCCAGCATTTACCGCCCAGCAAGGCCCCCTGGGCCACCAGCAAAGCAATAAAGCCGTTCACCCCTTCGACCACATCCTCGATGTAAGTTTTGGTGATGGCCCGATCCACGGCCCAGAGGTGCGCCCGCTGGATGCTTTCATTCAGCACATCAGCGGTGCGGCGCACGCACAAAAACTGCCATTTGGCGTCAGCTGTGGGCACCTGATTGCCCCAGAGGCGAAACCCCTCTTGGCGAATGATGGTTGTGACGGCATTGGCGTTGAGCAGATTGGCGCGGCTGGACTGATCGCCCAGCTTAAAGTCAACCGGGCGGGAGGTTCCGACAATGCCAAAGATGCCCTGATTGGAGGGGGAAACCCAAAACCCAATATCGTTGTCGGTTCGGGCGATCACCCCCGCGACCCGGGCCGATGCAGGCTCATCTACAATATCGCCAGCGCTATTCATCACCTTGACCCAAGGGTCAACAACATAGACCCGGCCAGAGGTGCCCCAATCGCCCGCATATGTCTGCGCAGCTGCATCTGTGGTGTTCGGACCATCTGCAACGATCACCGCGCCGATACGGTCGGCAATGCCTTCAAGCTCCGCCACAACAGGATTTGCAAGATCACCGGGCCGCTGATGGGTCCAGCCTGGAGCACAAAGGATGCGCGGGGCATGGCCAACAACGCTTTCTGCTCCGACCAAGGCATGCAGACCTTCGAATTGACCGGTTCCAGCATTTACGCCGCCAATCACGTTTGCCAGCGTCGTGGCCTCATCCGCGCCTTCATCAACGCGCACGACGATCACAACCGCGCCGATCTGGTCAAAAATACCGTCAAGCGCCGCTGGCAAAGTGCCGCCGCCCGTGCCGTCTTCCGTAGCATCCAGCAAGGCAGCCTCGCGGCGACTGCCAGCTACCATAACAGGCGTGTTCAAAGGAAAGGCGTTGTCGTCAGCCCCTGGGGCCGTCCCGACAACGCCAATGATACCGGTCGAAATGGTGCGAATTGGGCGCGGGCCCGCATCAATCTCGAGCACCTCGACGCCATGGAGAAAACCAGCCATTCTGTCCTCACTGAAACATTCATATTGCAGTGAGTATGTGAGCTTTCGGAGCTTTTCCCCTCTGGCTGATTTTCCCTTATCTACACAGCTTGCAGAGCCGTCACCGCCTCTTGCATGCGATCTTTTGCGCTCTGTACAATCGCGTCATAGTCGATAGCCAGGGGCGCTCCGGCCAATTCGTCATCAACTACCCGGCGCAGCCCAGTGACGCGGCTGATAATTGCCTCATAGTGCGCAGCATTCGCACCGATCTTTGCTGCTGTTTCGGAAACGGTCTCGCCGACAATATCTGCCTCCCCTTGCAGCAATGCCGTTTGCTCCTGTGTCCCGCCACCTGCAAGAACCGCCCGGGCGGCAGCGGCCTTTGAGGGCCAGCTTGCACGCTCATATTCGGAGACAACACCAGTGATCTGTGCCAAAAATTCGTCAACCCAAACCGCCAGGCCGCGCCGCGCCGCTTCCAGATTTTGATAAGTTGGCAAGTCTGGTGGCGCAAGCAAAGCGTTCGCGGGCAACGCGCCCAGCTCATCGACAATGAATGAGGAACCATCAGCACCCCAGATTTGCGTGCCCCGGTGATCTTCTACCAGTTCCCAAGCATCACCGGTGAAACAACGCGTGTAGCCCTCTTGCGGCACGGGAGGCTGTACCTCGGTAGCATTTGCTGGCACCAACGGCAGCTGATCAATAGGATCGAGCACGGCCTCTTGCTCTCCAAGAAATTCGGCGGTGACGGGGCTGAAATGGTAAATCTTTGGCATGGTAGTCCCCTTCAATATTTAATGCAGATCATCGCTGCGAGGTTGCGGGGGCGGGTCTCGGTCCCGCCTGTTGAACCCGTTTCATTATTCAAGGCGGTAACTGTGGAGCCTTCAGAACTGTTTGTGGTGTAATTCGACAGGTTGCCCCCGCTGCCCAACGCGCCGGTTTGACCGTGTTGGTGCGCTTTAAGCATATCGCCCTGCGCGCTCCCCAGCGCTCGCCCGGCATCAACCCCCCGGCCATGGTCCCAACCGCGAATGAATTCACCGCGATAATCTGGCAAGTTGAAGGTAGTTGCCCCGTCGCCATTACCGTGACGCGTTCCAATAGCATCAAACAGGCTGCTGTAACTGGTGCGCGAGATAGCTGCGCCGTTGCATTCAAGCCAACCAGCGGGAGGGGTCGTCAAGTCGAACGGCGACAGCATCCCGCAATGGGTGCGCAGCGACACGCCACCAAAGAGAATATCGCCTTTGGTGATTGTTAGTTCATCGCCCCAAATCACAGGTTCATCGACACCCGCGCCACCATTCTTGGCCACTTTCAGAGAAAGATTGCCGTTTGCAGAATCCAGATTGCCCCCAATATAAAAAGCGGTTCCGTCATGCGTGAACACGTTGTCGCCCGCCGACCTGTGCCCAAAGCGTATTTGCACATTGCCGCCGCCGTCGTTACTGGTGATCCGGTTCACACCCGTTTCCCAGGCGATCTCATTCCCCTCAATGTAGGCTGCCGCTGTACCGATCTTTTGATCAACCAGCATCTGCAGAATTGTAGCGGCAGTAAACTGTCCCGCATCAAGCTTGCCTGCCACTTGCCCAACCAGTGCGGCGAGTTCGTTATCGTTGTCGCCGATGGCGTCTGCCAGCTCTTTCAGCGTATCCATCGCGGCGGGCGCGCCGTCCAGCAGGGCATTAATGTGCTCGGCAATCGCAGCGGCCAAATGCTGCGCCAGCACCAGTTTACCCGCTTGCCCCGCCAGGGTCTGTGCTTCATTTGCAGCGTCGCCAGCATGGAAGGCAGTATATCCTTCAATTTCCAGCGGCGTGTCACAGTACCAGGCACCAGAGTCACGACTGAAACCAAACTCCGCATTCCAATCCCACGCGCTGCCATCGGCCAATCGCGGTGCCAGGATCAGCCTGTTTCCAGCGGCGGCCCAGCTAACATTCACCCGTTTTTCGCCGCCAAGGTTGATAAGCTCACTGCTTTGATCATTGCGGTAAAAGCTCTGTGCCTGGATGCCATCGAGCAGATCGGCGTCCAGACCAGATCCGGCACCATCAACGCCTTTCAACATGGCCAAAATTGCCTGCGCCGTTAGCGCTTCAATCTGGGCTTTCAACCAGAGCGTTCGGTTTGCCAACTGAGCATGAGGAACATTGGTGTGCCCCTTACCTGCGTCCAAATCGGGAGGTCCGGCATGCACTGGGTCGGTTTCCTCGATCTGATAAACCTCACCTTCCCAGGTGCTTTGTTCCTGCAGTCCTGCCATTACGCGACTCCATGTGTGAATTGCCCGTCGTGCGTGATCTGGGCGTTGTAAAGATTGAGCGCCTGATCATAAAACAGGCCCTTGAGATGACACCGCGCCGGGGCCGTATTCTGCAGGATCTCACGAACCTGGGCGGCCTGTGCGACTGTGATTGGGCGGCTTAGATAGACCCTGTATTCGGCCCAGTGGTCAGGGGGCGCATAGGTGCGAGACCCATCATGGGTGAACTGCGCGTCGTAAAAATCCCAGCCAAAGCGCTCGACGATCACAGCATCACCATACCCCGCCGCCGCAACTGCCTCTTTGACCGCCCCAATCGTTCCCTTTTTCTGGTGTACGGAGAAGGATTGCGAAATCGCCGCGCGCTTGGCACCCTCTGACCAGCCTGGGTCCCACTCATCGACGGAAAAGGCACCGGCCAACCAGGGCAAGAGAGATATCGGGCACGTCGCAGGGTCCCAGATCTCGCGCAAGGGAACCTGCGGCGTGAAGGCCTCCTGCAGAACCGCCTCAAAAGCCAACTCTGCAGGCGTTGCATTGTGGGGTAGCAAGGTCTCAGACATTGACGCCCCCCAGCTCAACAGTAATTCCGGCGCAGTATGCGGCCTGGCCATCATCTGCGACAACATCCGCCACAGGCGAGGCGAGCGTCACCTTTTGCACGCCCGGCTGATGTAGCGCCGCATAGAGCCCAGACAGGGTGACGTCTCGCCCCAGCCGGTGCTGTGCGTTCACATAGACGCTGACAGCAGCCTCTGCGGTATCTCGCACAACGCCACTGTCTGGCCCGGGGTAGACCGTCAGCGATGCGTCGATAGCATAGGCAACGATTTCCGCGCCCTGCACAGTCACCTGATCACAAAGCGGGCGTACCTCATCAGCATTAAGCACGGCGGCAACGGCAGAAATCAGTTCAGGCCCCGCCGATCCATCGCCCGTCCGAGAAAGAACCGTGATCAGAACCTCACCAGGCGCAGGGCTTTGCACGCTCGCGTCGGCAACGTCAGGATCTGCGCTCAGCGCGTGGAAGATATAAGCGCCAATCGGCCCGGCTGTGCTTAGCCCCTCAAAGGCCAGCAACATGCGGCGGCGCAGGTCTGTGTCGCTTTCCAAAGTCGGCGCTATCGGAGGCAGCGCCGCTGGGTCACCCGGGTCCAGCGTCAAACGAGCAACCCCGTACCGCACCGCGATCTGGTCAAGATCCGTGCCGGTCGAATAGGCAGGCATAACGGCCCGCGCCGCATCATTGACCCGCTGCAGGGTCAAAACCTTGAAATACGCCGCCAGCTCTAAGAGCTTGAAAGCCGGGTCACTCTCGAGCAGCGCATCAAAGGCGGGAGCACGGGCGCGCAGGTCAGCAAGCATTTCTGCAAGCGTCGCCTCATAGTCCAATGCCTGCACCGCATCTGGCGCAGGCAGTTGCGAAAGATCAATTGCGGAAAATCCACCAGCCATCAGCGCACCTCAATTCCATCTAGTCTGATCTCGCGCCCATCCGGCAAATAGGTGCCTTCCAGAGCAATCACGACACCGCCAGGCACCGGCATTTCAACTGCAATGCTGTCCAGCTGCAGCCGGGGCTCCCATGTCTCGATGGCCTCATAGGTGGCCGCCATCATGTCCAACCGGGTCGCATCATTCATTGGGGCATCAACCAGCCGATAGAGGCGGCTGCCATAGTCCCGGCGCATGACGCGGGAACCAATGGGCGTGGTCAGGATATCCCGCACTGACTGGCGCAGGTGGCCCATTCCCGACAGGCTTTTTCCGGTTGAGGCGTCAATACCATTCATGTGGTGACAATGGCCCTCAATGGTGCTGCAGAACCTCTGGCAGTTTTCCTAGCCGCCTGCGGAGACATCACCGGAACCGCTGGCCACATGCCCGCATGAGGCCGCATCACCCTCTCTGCAGATGGCAATACCCTCGGCAAACACAGTGCCACTGGCAGCGGCCATGACCGGGCCAGCATGCGCGCCAGCGCCGTGCGGAGTAACGGCGCACCCCAACACTGCAACCGGGGCGCCGTTGACCCGAACCGATGGCGCCAGGGCTTCGGAGATTGGACCACCTGCCGCATCCAAAGATATGCGAGAGACCCCGGGCATCAGTTTAGATCAATCTTGGGCGCTTTGATCCGAATACCGCTGGCATCGATCTCAAGAGAAGACGGCCCGACTTGGATCTTGAACAAGCCTTCGGTTGCTGCCGCGCCGGGGTTGCCCTGGCTAAAGACAGAACCAATGATCACCCCTTGAGCTGTATCGCCGGATTCAGAAAGCACAAGCACCTGCTCCCCCACCGACACTGGCGCCCAAATAGAGATTGCTGCGGCGCGTTCCGCCAGCCAGGGCAGCCAATCGCTTTCGCTATCGCCGCCAAAGCTCACCTTGGCGCGGGCTGTTCCTGCGTCGACTGCCGTGACCCTGCCAAACTTGACAATGCCCTCGCGCGATCGCTCGTTTTCTGCTGCTGTGTAGCTCATAGATCGCCTGCCAAATTATCGGAATAGTTCTGTTCGTTGCCAGGGCCGATATCTGGCGCATATCCAACTGAAACCGTTTGAGGCGTGACGCCTTCGCCCTCCCAGACGTTTGCGCCCAGGTCAATTTTCTGGTCCCATTCAACTGCCCAGACCTCGAACTTATCGAAAGCTGGGTCAAAGGCGTCGGGACCAATGACGGTCACCTGCGCGGGACTGACACGGTGCCCCCACCGGTTCTGGTGAACCAACACCCCCAGCGCCCCTGCCAGCTGACGGATCTCGCGCTTTACGTTTTCCTGGGCAAAAGAGAACACCACCCGCGCCGCCCATTTGGTGACCACCGGCAGTTGTTCGGTGCCCGGATCATCGTCGGGAGAACCTTCCATATCCAGCAACTCGAGCAAAACAGCAGGCACCGACAAATCAGTGCGGGCCGCGTCATAGTCCTCGACGGTTTGCAGGTCGGGGAATTGCCCCCTGATCGCATCCAGAATGGAGTCGTGCAGTGCCGAAAGATCAACATTGTCTGCCATGCTTTACGCGCTCCCCACGCCGTAGATGGTGCGGGCGCGCACCTCTGCCAAAAAGATCTTGAAAAACACCTCTTCGATCTCATCGAAAACCTCGTCTTCGATAAACCTCTGAGCTTCGTCCTCGATGGGGGCACGCTCTTCGCGGATGGGCCAAGCCTTGCCCGAAACCCGCCGCATGACAGTTCTGCGGCCCTTTGCATTCTTGGCAACAAATGCCCCGGCAAAGTCATGGCCACCAAAAGAGGCACCACCAGCTGTCTGCGCGGCTCTGCCTTTGAAAGCTGACACTCTCATGTCGTTGAGGCCAAACCACATCTTGACGTCACCCAAGCCCTTGCCACGTTTAAACCGGAACCCCTGCAAGCGCTTGCGCAGCTCGCCAGCGGTGCGCAGCTGCAGTTTGGTGCGCAACCCCTTACGCGCCCGGGTCTTCATGGTCTGAGCGGTGCGGCGCAGGGCGCGGGAATAGGCAAACTGCAGGTCTTTTTCGCTGGCGTCGAATTCGTCAGCGATCTGTTTCAACTCCTGCGCGTCAAAGTCAAAAGCCAGCATGGCAAGTCCCTAAACCTTGGCCAGGCTCAGGACCGCAAATCCTGTTCCGTCAAACTGTGGGCCGGTCAAAAGGTGGTAGACCTGCCCCTCTATCTCGACAGTATCCTTGGCGCGTAAATCAGCCACATCAACGGCTTTGCAGTTTAGCCGCGGCTGGCTGGCATCCGCCTCATATTCCCCGATCTGGGTGTTGAGGTAGGGCTCATCAAAAATGCCCGAAACGCCGCGCGCAACGCCCCCCTGCGGCGTGACCGTTGCCTCTATGGCAAAGTCATCAGCCTGCAGGAAGGCGTCTAGATTATCCCAGGCGGGGCTGGGCATCAGTTGCCGTTAGTGGCGGGATCTGGCTTTTTCGCGGCAGCCGTTTTCGCTGCCGGTTTGCCCGGTTCAATCTTGCCGCGTTGCAGAAGAGGCGCGGCCTCGGCGGCAGTCAGCATCAGCGCTTCTTTGTCGCTGGGTTTGCGAATTTTCTTGCCCCAAACAAAGGCACTTTTCACTTTGAATGGTTTGGTTTCTGGTGTTTTTTTCTCAGCCATTTCAGGTCCTCATATTGCGCAGTTTTTGACGAAAAGGGACGTGCTGCCTGACACGGCAGCACTGGTTTTCAGAGTGGCTTAGGAAGCGTCGGTGCCGTAGCACATGCCTGCAGCGTAGCGCAGAACAAAATCTACATCCTGCAGCGCGACAATCCGCAAGCGGCCACGGGTGCTGTGGCTGTAGGGGTCAACCGTCAGATCCAGACCACCCCACATGCCGATCAGCAGATTGCCAAAGTTGCCGTGGAACACATCGCCGTTTTGCACCTGGTTGGTGACCTCGCCGCGATAGCCGTTGACCGTGTTGTCGGTTTCCCAGATCGGCGCACCATTGGAACCCGCAAATTTTTGCGTGCTCTTGAAGTGGCCGCGCATGCCAGCATTTTGGACATAGGCCATCCGGTCAACATCGGCATTGTCAGAGGCAATGGCACTTTCCATTGCAATCACCTCAGCCCAAGTCGGCATGGCAGACCCGCCACCAGAAGCAGCGCCGCCAAAGTCGATCACATTCACCCCATTGGTGTTTGCAATCCCCAAGGGCTGGTCGCCAGTACCGGAGCCGTAGAACCCGGCCAGGTCAATCGTACCAGCCAAGGCACCAGCCAGATCGCTGCGCACAAGCGCTTCAATATCCATGCTGGACTGTTTCAGGGTCCGGCGCGTGATCTCGGAGTATGCGCCAACGGTTTTTGGCGAGAACTGTTTCTGACCAAGCCCAAGAATGCCTTCCTGCGCCTCATCATCTTCGCCGATCCAATAGCCCTGTGCGCCGCTTTCTTGTGTCGGAATATCAGGGTTGCCGGTAAGCCCCATCAAGGGAGTACCCAGCGATAGAAGGATCGCGCGATTGCGGAGCATCTGAATAAAACTCTGGGTCAACAGCGGGTTCGCAATGACATTGCCGCCAGTGTCTGCAGAAGTAGCGCCACCTGTGCCAGTATTGAGCGGCGCACGCACAAGTACATCCATGGGAACCATAATTCCCTGTGCGTCCCGCCCCATCGCCTCGGCAGCCGCATCCGACGCCTCAAACTCAAAGGATGCCGCCTCTTGGGCCGCCCGATCCGTTGGATTGGCCAAGGCACGAACAGCCCGCAGAAAAGAAAACTGATCTGCCTCTTGTTCGTTCAGGCCGATGCCAGAGCGCTCCGAGAGCTGGCGCTGATCATTGCCCCGTTGGTGCAGGTGATCGAGCAAACCACGGCGCATATCTTCCACACCCAGGCCGCCAGAAATCATTTCCTGGGCAAGATCTGCGGCGTCATACTCGCGGCCCAAATCGGTCAACTCACGAACACGCGATTGTTCCAGTTCGCGGCCACGGGCCAATGCAGCAGTCTCACCTGCGCCAGCCCGCTCAAGCATTTCAACAACTTCAACAATATTGCCGTCGTCATCCACTTTTGCCCGCACCAAGTTGCCGTCAGCATCGCGGGTGATGATAGTTTTCATCTCTTGCGTCCTCTGTCCTGTTTCAGCGGGCAAGCCATCCGCGCCCGTATCTTCCCCCACAGTTTGCCCTGCAGGCTGGCCGCCGCCCTCTGGCGGATTTTCCAGTTCGCGGCCCACGCCAACATTCTGGTCAGCGGGCACCGATACGATTGAAATCTCGTAGGGTTCCCATTCGGTCATGGTCACAAGGTTGGGCTGACCTTCTCGTACCTCTTCCTCGATTTTGCTCACGGTGTAGCCGACCGAAACATGTCGCCGAATGCCGTCTACAATGTCTTGAAAGATCTCTTGCGCGCGGGCGCTGTTACCGAACCGGACGAGCGCGCGGCCAACCTGTTCGTCGTCAACCCAGGCCTTTTCAACAACGCCAACCTGATCGTCCCAATCATGCCCCATCAGAAGCGCGCCACCGTCATTCAGGCGGCCCAGCTGTACAGATTTCTTCTTATGGGAAAGGACTTCCTCACCGAACCAACGCGAAACCGGAGTGGTGCTGGAAAAGGCCAGCTCTACCGTCCGCGCCTCAACATCGATAGCACCGACTTCGACAGTTCGGAGCAGGCCACGGTGTCCCCCAGACTGCTTTGTGTTGATCTGTTCTGCGGTGATACTGCGAGTAAGAGAGCGGCCAATCAGCTCTTTCGTAGTAGCCGTTTCCTTACTCTTCGTCGTCTGCACCGGGCGTTCCGGTTTGGGGGGTACTGCCTTGCTGGCCATTGCCCTGCCCTCCTTTTGATTTCGCTGTGATCAACGCAGTGATCGTTTCTTCGGGAATGCCTGCGGCGCGCATGTCACCAATGTCGGATGCGATCTCGTCATAGACTTCGCGCGGGTCTCGGCCCCGCTCGCGGATCACTTGGCCGCGCGACTTGATCAGATTGTCGATTGCCTCAACATCGGCTTTCACGTCTTTTGACGGGTCGATCCATTCCCAGCGTCGGGCCTGAAACTGAACTGCCATAAATTTTTGACGTTTGGCGGCAGGCAGAGGCGAGCCATTGTCTAAGGTGATGCGGCCAGCGATCAGTGAATAGGAAAGCCAGCGCTCGTAAACAGGGAACCCAAAGCTCTCGATCAGGGATTCCTGCAACTCTTTCCAGTGGTCTCGCTCCCCCAGCATCCCGTGACGAATGCTCGAAAAGTTCACCCCCTCGAGATCATTGGCCAAATCGCTGTAGGCCATACCAAGCCCGCTAGCGGCCCCCCGCAGCGAGTGCTTTGAGAACACGGCCATTTCACCATTGGGATACTGTGACTCATCGTTCTTGATGCGAGCGCCATTGGGCAAACTCTGGTAAACACCTGGTTCGCTTTCGATCTCGATATCTTCGGGATCAACATCGTCATCAAGATCTGGCCCGGCCCCCTCTTCCCACTCGATGAAGCCTTGACGGTTTGCGCCATCACGGGCCGCGATCAGTGCCGATTTTTCAAACTCGCCCAGCTGGTGCATGCGCCACAGCGCCGTGGCCATCCAGGGCAGCCCCCGTTTCTGCCCGATGAAATCCGCCTCAAACCAATGAACGATCTCATCGGCCGGCACTTTTAAAAAGCCGCGACCGCTATGGTGGTAGTCTGCCTCATTAGGGCTCAGCGTCGTAAAGTAATAGGCAACGGGGCGACCTAGTTTGCTGTACTCAATACCAGCGCGAATAAAGTGACCACCTGGCAGCTTGTCCTCATCCAGGTCCACCGGGCACCGCAGGGGGTCCAGTACCTGCAGCGAGAAACCCCAAGGCCCCGCATTACGGCCAACAACAAAGCGAACCATAAACTCGCCATCGGTGACACAGCCGTTGATCAGCTCCTTTTGGATCTGGCGAAAGGAGCGGCGACCGGTCACATCACAGTTCTTGGCTTTGCACCAGTCTTTCCAGGCCCGTTCAAGCGCCTTGTTCGCCCCTTGATCCAACTGACCTTGTTGATCGTCTTTAACCCTGGCTTGCAGAACCAATCCCTGTTGCCCCACAATATTGCGGCGCGCACTGCGCTGGAACGCTTTGCCATAGGGATTATTCGCTGTCTGCTCGCGCGATCTTGCCACCAAAACGCGCCAGTGACGGCGAATGATTTGATCCGCAGGCATGGGCGTGTTCGTCCAGCCCTTGGTAAATCTGTCTGTTTGACCCGCATCAAAGTTGCGAGCGCTCCCCATTCGGATTGGCCGCGATAACGTTGGAGGGGCTTTCCTGCGCGGGGTTTCTGCAGCAGGTGCTGAACGCGAAAACAACTTTCCAAACATCAGAACGACACCTTGTATCTGGGACCAAGCCCGCCGCCCCTACGCGCTCGTTTTTTTTGGCTCAACTCAGCTCGATACTTTGCCCGCAGCTTCATCAGTTCGTCCAAAGGCGTGCGCTGCAGCGAGCGGTTGTTGATCTGATAGCTCTGTTGGTCGATGGTCGCGCGGTTCTCGATCACCGCCTCGACTGCATCCAGCACCTTGCGCACATGGTCACGGCCATCAAAACCCTGCCCAAGCGCTGCCAGATCTGGGGCAATCCGCGTTTCGCCGGTCTCGACGGTGACAACATCCACCCCGTCACTCGCCCGCAGCTCAAAGCGGTAGTGTCCCGGCGCCCAGTCCTTGGTGACGCTCGCAGCTGCATGAAACAAATGATTGTCGCCATCATCCGTGCTGGCCAGATCGATCTGACCCGGGCCTCGCAGAATGAGGTCAACCGACCACTCGGGGGCCGGGTAAACCGGTAAAAATACAGTCGCCCGAAAGGTGACGCCTGCACCGATTTCGCCAGGAATTGCGCTCACGATATTGCCCTATTCAGATGCCGCGTCGTCGCCTCTTGCTCTTCGGCTTCCAAACGCGCTTTCCCGTAGCCTGCGGCTTTTGGGGCAGCGTGACCTCTGGCTCTTTTTCCTCCAACACGTCTGGTGGCACAGTTTCGACTGGGGCCTCGACCTCTTCGTCCTCTACTTCCAAGGCCTTCACCAGGCGGGCAATATTGGGGTTTAGGATCTTCAACGCCGCTAGGGCATAGACCCGGCAGTCAAAGGCCTCATTGCGCGGGCGCAGGCGGTGCCATTCCCGAATAGGAAAGCCCTTTAGGTATTTGGTCCGCAGGCTCTCAGCAGTGAACATATCGAACCAGTTCGGGTCACGATCCTTTGGGAAGTGGTTGTAGCCAGGCCCCGGCCCCGCAATCCGCGCCCTTTGCGCGACGACAACCTTGGCCTCGTCAACGCCGACAGAGAACAGTTGCACAGGACGTTTGCCGCGCTGGCGGATCTTGCTGGGTGCGCCCACAATTTGCCGCCCCCAGCCACCAACGCCCTTGATGGCAAAGACTTTGCGCCCCAACCGGGTGCGGGCATAATCATAGGCCGCCTGGGTATAGCCGCCGACGGTGCCCCCGGTATCCAGAGCAATGGCAGATATCCGCAATTCACTGCCGTTCTCATGGGTCCAGCTATCATCTAGTAATTCGTCCAGCTCATCCCAGACCTCAGACCGTAGCGGATCACCCCACAAAACATGGTAGCCAAGAGACCAGGACTCTTCCCCCAAGCCCCAGCCAACAACTTCCACCTCGAGCCGGTCGACCTGCATGTCGACGCCTGCAGTAATCACACCCACACCGCGCGGCGCCGGTGCGTTGAACTTCTCGGCCCGGGCCATCAAATCAGCCGCCTCGAGCTTGTCGCCCGCCTCTTCCCAAGTCTCTGCCAGCGAGACGTTTACAAAGGTCTGTAGATCGCCTGCCGCCTTCTTATCCAGAAAGCTCTGCACAATATCTTTCAGGCGGCGGAAACAACTGTAAAGCTCTGACAGGTGGTAAGAGGCATGGCCCCTAAAGGGCTTCTTGGCGATCCAGCCGCCACCCTGCTTTTCAGCATTTCGGATTGCCGCACAACGCTCGCCATCATTCCAGGCCGTTCCGCAACCGTCTGCCTCACAGAGATAGGTTGCGGTTTCCGGCAGGTGCTCCCCGTTCTCGTCTTTGTCCCAATCTACCTGCCCCCATTTGAGCTTTTGCAAATGGCCGCAATGCGGGCAGACAACGTGAAAATACCGCTGATCTCCCTGCTCGAAAGCGGTCTCGATATGGCTTTCGCCCTTGATTGTGGGGGTGCTGATCTCGAGCAAGAGCCGCTGATCGCCAAAGGTGGCGGCGCGCTGCCATAGCAGGCCAACCGGGTGACCCTCGCTGGTGCGGTCATAGCCGTCTGTTTCATCACAAACGATAAAGGGCGCCGACCGCCCCCGCATGGTTTTGGGCGAACCAGACCAGCTGAACATGAGGAACCCGCCCGGGTAACTCTTCATACGCTGGTTGTTGACCCCATCCCGACCGCGCGGCTTGGCCAGCACCTCTTGCAGGCCCTCGTTCGCCTCAACCATCGGATTGAATTTGGTCTCTAGCCAGGTGGTCAGATCCCCCTGGCTGGGCTGCATCATCATTTGGGAAACGGGGTTGAACCCGATCCGGTATGCCTGCGCCGCCAGAGCGGTTTGCGTCTTGCCAACCTGCGCGCCCCACATCAGCGAAATTCGCTCGCAGCGTGGGTTGGCAGTCATGTCGATAACTTCGCGCTGATAGGGCGCGTTATCAAACCGCATTGGACCCGGCACGGCATTGCCGACCGGGATTTTTACATTGGCCTCTGCCCACTCAGACGGCAGCAGGTTTGGGGGCGGTCGCAGATAATTGCGGGCCCGCCTAGATGACCGAACTACCGCGCTGGCATTGGAAAAGTCAGCCCGGGCGTTCACGCACTTTCCGCCCCCTCGCTTTCCTCATTGTCTTCAAGATCCAAATCGGATTCGTTGATCAGATCACTATCGGCCAGGGCCTCGAGCGCGTGATCAATTTCTTCCAGCAAAACTGCCTTGAGTGTTGTCTCATCGGTTTCACCCAGCAAACGGCTGGCCGCCCGGCTGGGCACCACATTGCGCAGGCCCGCGCGCACCTCACCAAAGGCTTTGACCATGGCCCGTTCAAGCTGCTCAACCGGCACGACCTCATCTTTGGATTTTGCAAGATCCAGTTCAGCCTGTTCGGTTTCGGCGGCCAACTTGCGCAACAGCAACTCGTCTTTGGTGGCGTGCGTGGTATGGCTGGACTCCGCTCTGATATCGTCCTCGCGCCAGTTTCGAACATCGGCGGTGTTGAATGTCCAAGCCCGCCCGCGCCCGCCCCGCTGCACAACGGGACAATCGCGTCGCACCCAGCTTTCAATAGTAGGAAGTGACACGCCGTTGATTTCGGCCAGTTCGGTGCGGTTTACTTCTCTGCCGCGTGATTTCTTTTTCTTTACAGTCACTTGAACCCCTGACCAATAACGCACCTCTGTTCTGCTCAAGAGGTAGCTTTTTTACATTTCCAATCTGGATCTGCGTTTTGTTTCAGATGGTTGCGCGATCTATATAAACAACAACCCCCTACCCCAGCGGCACGCACACATAAATTTCTGCGCATCTTACTACCCACAGGCCGTTACCCCCCGGGAAGGACCCGCGAAAACATACGGCGGGTGCCTGTCCAGGCGGCCAAACCGATCTGGCGCGGCGTCGGAGCCAGCCAGCCGACCAATGCGAGCAGTAGCAACCAGGCCGGTGGATCTTCGCGCACGATCAACGTCTCAACGCTTTCGCTGCGCACACCGGTCCTGCCTGTACTCTGCTCGATTGATCTGGCTTGGGAACGGGTAACGCGCTGATCTGAGAACACGGCATTGCCAACAGTCTGGGCATTGGTTCGGCCTGCCTGCACGTTGGCGGCGACATTCGGCCCGCCACCTGCAAGGCCTGCCAGTTTCCCGACAGGAGTGCCGCAAGAAACCAGCAGTAACAGCCCCAGTGAGCAGGCCCGCCAGTCCATCAGCTAAGGCCGTCCATGCACAGCGCGCGCTTGCTATCGGCACGCCGGTTTTCCAGCCCCCGAACACGCTTGCCGCCCGCTCGCACCCACCGGTGCAATTCACTGCAGGCCCGGCTGTATTGCCCAGCATTGGCGAGGCGCATCATGGTTGACCGACACACCGGGCCAGATCCCACATTGAAGGCCAGCTCAAGCATGGATGCCTGAACACCAGCCGGAATGTCGGGGTTTGTCATGCAGCGGCTAATCTCAGCATAAAACATATGCACATCAGCCTTTAAGCGGGCGACACAATCCGACATGCTGGCTTTTTCGCCCATCCTGACGCCGTGCGTGTCGCCAAAACAGATCGTCGGAACACCGACAATATCGCGATAGGCCTCAAGTCGGACGCCTTCCCATTTTGCAATGAAGGGCGTCGCCAAGGAAATCACCAAAGCGCCCGCACCCAGGCCCAGAGCCGCCCGTTTGCGCATCGCACCACTGGCATCACGCCGAAACACACCAAGCGCATTTGACAACCCAGCCTGGGCGACGAGGCGGGCCGGAATAGCCAAAGCATTCACCACGGCAGCCGCAGCTGCAAACATGACAGGATCCACGCCCAGCAACCCAGGCGACACCAGAGAGACAAAAACGGGAACAGAAGACAGCACGCATGCCAAAGCGATCAACCACACCGACCAAGACCCGGCTAGCACTGATTTCCAGTTGGGAAGTAGCTTCATTGTAAGCTCCTATTGTTTTTCGGGAAAATAGCTGGTCGGCGGCGAGCGGCGGTCCAGGCGCGCGCGGATATCAACCAGCGTTTCAAGAATGCGGTCTAGAGTGGCGTCCTGCGCGCTGATCCGCTGCTCAACTTGGCGCAGTCGGGGGCTGATGCGGTCGAGCTGATCCTCAAGGCGCTGAAAGTCATCCAGCGCAACGACCTGCCCCTCTAGACGGCTGATCGTCGCCTCTGTCACAGACATGCGCGTGTTGAACTGCCCCCATGCGAAGGCTAAGGAGGTGAGGATTGTCACCAGGCTAAGGATTGTGCCCAGCGAAATGTTCTTGGTGATTGTAGGCTGCGTCATGCAACTCTGACCTCTCCGCTAACTGGCGGCAGTCGTGCGCGCCCGTTGGTTTGAGGTCAAAATCGCAGCTATCTTGTAGCTCCGCCTCTGGCAGTTTTCTTAGGAAGCCCAGAATTACCGTTTCCGACCCGAAGCAGCCCCATGCTTGCATGGTCAGATCCAGGGGGTGTGCTTACAGGAAGGGCGGAGAGCGGGCTTTCGCTGCGCCTTGGATGAACGACGGCTAAGGTCACGTAGCGGTCCTTGGCACTGATGGCTTGTTTGCACTGATTGGCGCGGTTCGCTCAGGCCTGATCAAGAGGCGGCGTCTTCAGCAGACTGCCGACAACGAAAACCGGGAAAACATTGAACTCGATTCCACATTGGGGTGTAGTGTGGGTGTGATTACTCAGTCGAAAGCACCTTAAAACCATGGTAGATTTTTCAAAACTGTCTCGGCCAAATTCGAAGTCAGCACCAACCGACCCCATCGATATATTTAAGAAAACACCAAATACAGGCGGTGCTCCCAATGATCTTTGGAAGGGGCAGGCGGACGCCCTTGCGGCATGGAATGAAGCGCGCAAAGAAAAGGACAATCTGATAATTCTCAACACGGGCGCGGGGAAGTCCATTGTGGGGTTGATGGCAGCCCAGAGTCTGGTCAATGAAGGCGTGGAGAATGTTCTCTTTGTTTGCAGTACGATTGACCTCGTCGAACAGACTGCGCGCGAAGCTGAGAAACTTGGCCTAAGCTATACTACAAGGACTGGTGGCAGTTACTCCAACGATAAATTCGAAACAGGTAAGTCATTCTGCATAACGACCTACCAAGCGCTCTTTCTGTCGACCTCCCCCTTTAAGAAATTCCAGCTTGGTGGGATAATTTTTGACGATGCTCACGTATCGGAAAGACTGATCCGAGATAGTCTCACTGTGTCCGTTTCGGTCGCCGATCATGAAGACTTGTACAACCGATTAGTCGAAATCGTCCGACCAGAGTTCGAGAATATTAAGAAGGGGGACCATCTAAAGTTTGTTGTCGACGAGGCATCCGGCGGGACTACGTTATGTCCCCCTATGACAGCAGCAAGAAATTCCGGTGCAATCATCGATGCCTTCAAAGCCTACGATTATCGGAAGCACAAGGACCTCCTATTCCCTATGCTTCAACTCTTCGAGCACATTTCCTATTGCGCAGTGTATGTGTCCTCCCGTGAGGTTGAAATTTGTCCTCCATTCATTCCGAATGCTCACTTTGAGCATGTTCTGAGCTGCCCAAGGAGAATATATCTGTCCGCAACGTTGGACTATCCAACGGACTTCATAAGAGCATTTGGAACCCCCAAAGTTAACAGGATCGAGCCGAACAATGATGCTGGCAACGGGGAGAGGGTTATCATACTTGGCTCTTTGCTCAAGGATCCCGATGGGAAGATAGATTTAGCCAACCGCCTAAAGGCGGAGTCGAAAGTTCTCGTTTCTGTACCCAGCTACAGAAAGGCAGGGGTATGGAAGGAAGTGTGCAAGCCGCCCTCGGCGGACGACTTTTCAGAAGCTTTGAATGATTTCCGCGTCAGTGACACTGGGGCATTCTGCTTGGTGTCTAGGGTCGACGGAATAGACCTTCCGCAAAACACATGTAGAGTTATGATCATCGATGGAAGCCCAAGTGGCTCCAATTCTCAAGAACGCTATCAAGTCGAAGCTCTGCAGATGTTGAGCCAGAACGCTACCAAAACGTCAACTCGTTTGACGCAGCTTCTGGGTAGAATTAACCGAGGACGAAGCGATTACGGTGCGTTTATCATATACGGCCATGACCTGAATACGTGGTGCAAGAACGATAGAAATATTGCTCTACTCCCGGCGTTAATTCGAAAGCAGTTCCTGTTGGGAGCAAGTTTGCAAGAGCAGATAGGTGAGAGCAACAACGAGCAACTGGTTGAATTGTTGAATAACATTCTTGGAAATGGCGAAAGTAAGGTTCGCGACAAAGAATGGCTGAAATTTTACGGCGAAACTATCGATGGCTTGGAGGTAGATGAAGACTCGATAAATTTGGTGCGGGAGCGTGAGGAGAAGTTGGCAAGTGGCGCGTCGGCTGAAAGTGAGTTCATGAGCTACCTTTGGCATGGGGATGGTCAAAGGGCTCGACAATCTCTCATGTCAGTTGTCGACAATATCGCACCCGTCGACTCAAAGCTCGCAGGTTGGTATGATCTTTGGCTTGGTATGACTTACGAAATGGATGGAGATTTGGGGTCCGCCTCGACGCATTACTCACGGGCCAGATCAAGGCTTACGCCAAGGCTCAATGTTCCTCTCATTAGTAAATTCGATACCGAGCAGGGAGAACTGGACACCGAGAACCCTGTGCAACGGAAGTTGGCGGATTTGAACATGAAGGCCGGGAACCCGTTCTCGAAGTACGCGGCCTCGCTTAGACGTAGTATCTCAATCGTTGGAAACCACTCAAAGTCGTCCAATGAGAGGGAAGAAGCTTGCCGCATCATTGGTGAACTCCTCGGTTTTGAAACGGCTAGACCTGACAATGTTTTCAAGAAGGGGCCAGACGTCGTCTGGAGCTCAGAGGAGACCAAGGAGCTTATCGCGTTCGAGCTGAAGACCCAAAAAAAAGAAGGTGATACGACATACAAGAAAGATGCGGTCGGGCAATCTCTTAATCATATTGAATGGCTGCAAGAGCATTATGATGGATACGGCTTCAGCGGAGTGATCGTGTTAGGCCCTCTGGGTGTCGTGAGCGGCAACGCCTCTCCGGGCGATCATCTGTTCCTAGCCTCACCAGATGAGTTCTGCGAGGTATGCAATGGCTTTGTGGCACGTATCGACGATTTGGTTGGCAGGACGCAGCTTGAACGTTGGCACATGCTGAAGGAGCTCGGCATGCTTCCGGAGTATCAGATTGGCGGTTTGTCGACTGCGTTCTCGCGCAGACTACTCAAGTCTTTGATGTGAAAATCTCGTCAGTGTAGTTGGCAAAAGGTGAAGGACCACATTCGAAAGGTCCTTCACTGTCCGGTCTCAGCAGCTCGGTACTCGCCGCTGATCTTTGCCTGACGACCAATTCTGCACGATGCCATGGATGACCGCTTCGGGGTGCTGCGCCGTAGCGACGGGTGACGCGTCGAACGGCAGGTCTGGGCCGACTAGACTCTTACATAGCGTTTTGTGGCCAAGAGGACTGGCGTGCTATACTGTTACAAGTGGGCCAATCGGCTATTTTTCTGGGAGGATAAAATGAAGCATTTGATAATCGCTGCTACGGCAGGACTTCTGATTACCGGGACTGCGTCCGCCGACTCTCACCGGAGCCCTGCGCCCGAAGGTGCCAGCGCGTACATTGTTTCGCCGACGGATGGATCCACGGTGTCAAATCCGGTTACTATCGTTTTTGGATTGGAGGGTATGGGCGTCGCCCCGGCCGGAACAGACGTGGACAACACCGGCCACCATCATCTTCTGATCGACGCCGACCCAAGTACGCTGGACATGGATTCCGGACTGCCCGCAACGGACAAGATCGTCCATTTCGGGGGTGGCCAGACACAGGTGACCAAAGATCTGCCTGCAGGCACGCATACGCTGCAACTGTTGCTTGGCGATTGGAGCCACGTTCCACACAACCCGCCTGTGATGAGCGAGGTTATTACAATCACGGTGAACTAAACCGGCTTCGCCACAGCAGCCTACAGCTCAGAGGATGAAGCGGAGTAGTCCGCTTCATCCTGCACGCGACCAGTTCGCGTTGGGCTTAAGTTCGCATCCGCAGCAAACGGCGGCAATGCGGGCTGCGACCGCAGCATCTCGCCCCGTCGGTCAACGGCAGCAAAGGGCCGGAACCGTCGTTGCGGTGCTGGACGATCTTCCCCGGCGCGCCGCATCGCCGCATGTCAGCTGTGAGCCCATAGTTACACCGATTACGATTGACACCGGACAGCTATAGCGGCTGTGCTGTTTCACTTTCGAGGTCAGCGATGCTCCTATTAAGGGTACCGATAAAGTCACTCCTAGGAATCCTATGCTCACAGTTTTCCTGTTGTCGAAAATCACCGACCTGATGGGAGTAATGCCCAGGACTAAGCGGGTTAACGCGCCAGCCTTCAATAAGGCTAAAACCATAAGATAGGTGGAAACTGGAGCCTTCGGCAGTCACTTGTAGACAGCCAGTGTATTGATCACTGAAATCGAACGGGAGATGGATTGTTTCCAGATCTTTCAAATTTGATGCCCTATCTATCCAATATTGCAGTAGTGATACCACAGCCTGCCGAATGGCAACTTCATCAACTCGGATCTGTCGCTCTTCTAAAGCAAGAACAAAGTAGTAGGTGTCGGCGCAAACGCTGACACCGAGCAAAGGGATTTTTAGGAACAAGTCCTTGTGGCCACCCTGTCCCAGCCTTACCTCAACACTCAAGTCCATTTTGCGCTCCCCCTTTGGTTTTGCCGGAGCTTCCCACTCTGGGAAAAATTTGCTTGAATAACCATCAGCCTGTAACTTAGTCAATGTTCGAGTAAGCGGCAGCAAAGTCCGGCATAGCGGTTCTTCGGCCTTCAGAAATGCTGCGCGATGTAAGAACCTCCCTCCTATTCTGGACTTACCTCTTCAGCCTTCATGGCCGCCCAAGCCTCATCTCCCAGAGCGGCCCGCAACACCGCATCCACCTCCGGAAGGTACGACACCCACATGGGTGCACCGTCCATCGTGGCATTCGGTGGGTTCCCCTCCAGCTCACATAGGGAGCGAGCTGCGCGTTCTCGGGGTGGCCTCGTTTTAGGCATACACTTGCTCCTATTCCGGATCAAAACCGATAAGCCATTCTTCCACTAGTGGGGAGATTTATGCTCCTTTTTCACCGTAGCGCAAGTCCGCCCTCACTCCGCCCAGTCTTGACCGCACCACCGTCAATCTGGCGCCCCCTGTGCAGCTCATAGGTAGTATTGTTGCAGGCGGATTTGTTAGCTAAGTCTCTGCTGCCAATAACTTGCAACATCCAGCAAGCTCTTTACCGTCTTCTGCTCAACCCCCATCTCGTTTGCAATCTCCGCTTGGGTGGCGCCAGCATCGCTCAGGCGCGAAGCATGGTCTGCGGCGTAGGCTTTACGCAGGGCGAAACAGGAAGGCAGCTCGACAATGCAATTGCCGTGGCTGAAACTGAGGCGCGTGGCGGCCTCTAAGCCGATCATAGAAGCGATACGGTGCTCTGCGGTCATATCGGTTGGGACATATAGCGAGCGGCGCCAACGGCGCTTTCCGCTGGCGCGCGTGCCTTCCACCAGCCGCACTGCATCACCGCGCCCGATCACCTCGGCAATCTCTTCGACGCTTTCCGGCAGCGGCACCCTTTGCCCCCTTCCCTCTGCAAACTCCGCCAGAGGGAAGCGCACCACATCCGGCAGGGCAAGCTGCTGGGCCATTGCCTTCGGCGCTGGGCGATCAGACTGCGACCGCCCAACGCGTCCCGCACGCTCGAGAAGTCCGCGCAGTTCGCGGATCTCGGCTTGCAACTCTGCCTCTTTCCCGCCCAGCGCGCCCTGCTCTTCATCAAGGGGCAACCCCTGCTCGATGCCCATGGTTTAGCTCTTTGCCTTGGTGATTTTGATTTCACGCCCCTGCGCGGCAAGGATCGCCTTTTTCAGCTTGAACACCTCGGTCTCGTGACCCTTGCGATCCTCAACCACGGTGATGCCCAGCGCGTTGTCGACATAGACAAAGTCCGCACGGTAGACCCGCTGCTGTTTTCCCCCATCTGTCATAATGGGGCCGTCCCGCCCCACCAGGCCGATATCTACCTGGCGCTGCAGCCCACAGATCTCGCCTGCCGCCTGCATCAGCTTCAACTCTTCCCAGCGCTGGGCCTCTGTCTTGCTGTCATGGGTGATGCCGTCTGCCGTGGTGGTGCGTATGGTGCCCCGTACCCGTCTGCGGTCTTCTCCCTGCCCTGTATCGGAGCGCTGGGCCTCTTGGTATTCTTTTGCTGTCATTCGTTCTGTCATGGTTCAGCTCATCCCCAGCGCTTCTTTGTACATTTCGAGCACCGCCTCTTCCTCGGCGATATCGTCTTGGTCGCGCTTGCGCAGGGCGATCACCTTGCGGATCACCTTTGTGTCGTAGCCGCGGGACTTTGCCTCTGCCATGACCTCTTTCTGCTGTTCTGCGATATCCTTCTTTTCAGCGTCTAGGCGTTCAAAGCGCTCAATGAACTGACGCAATTCAGTTGCCGTCACCCGGTAGCTTGCATCTGCTGCCTTATCAAAATCTTGGTCTGCCTTCATAGGCGGCTTACCCTGGCTTTGCCGCTGCTTGTCATGAGCCCCCTTTAGGGCTTTCGCAGCAATGTCATCAGAGGCAGCTGCGAGGGCTTCCACCAGCGCGGCCTTGTCGGCGTCTTTGGAAAGATCACTTTGCAGGGCAATAGCTGCGCGGATCGTATCAATCGTGGCGACTTCCCGTTTCCCGATATGATCAGCTGCAGACACAATCCCCTGTTCTTCCATGCGCTCAACCAGGCGGGCGGCCTTGTTGTAGCCGATAGCAAGGTGCTTCTGAACAAACGAGGTGCTGGCCTTGCCCTCCTTCACAACCAGCGCAGCAGCACGGAAGTAGAGGGCGTCACCTTCGGATTTTAGCGGTTCTTGTGGGTTATCAAGCATGAGGTTTTCTCCTGAGCAAAGCTGAAAGTCAGAGGCGCGTGGCCATCCCGTATTTTTCAGAAGTCTTGTTGAACTTGGTGGTGATCGCAGTCTCGAGATCCACGCCCAGCGCATCGGCCAGGCACATGACCCAGAACGCAGTGCGGCCAGCGTGCTTTCGGATCTTCTGATCCGTACTATCCGCACGCACTTCGCCTCGATCTTCCTGCAGTCGATCTGCGACAAAACCCGATAGGTTTCCCACGGCAGCATCCAGCATCAAGGCCAACTCTTCTACTGGCGTCGGAGGGCCTGCCTGATGTGCCCAATCATTGTCAGCCCAGACGCGAAAATGAAAATCCATCTCGATAGCCAGCAGGTCCAGCGCGATCACGGTATCGCCCATCTCGTCGGCTACGTCCTGCATAGAGAGTGTGTTGCCTGCGATACCACGCTGCGCGCGGGCCAACTTCTTGAGGGCGCCCATCAGCTCCCCAGCCTCGTCTGCCACTTCAAGCGCGCGGAAACCAAGATCTGCCTTGTCGTTGCCCGGCCACTCGGCCTGGCGGGAGATGTTGGCGGCGCGCAGATTGGAAAAATCAATCTTCATGTTCGTTTCCTTTCCTGATGGGCTTTGAGCTTTTGGCCCGCGAGTTTGAGCGCGCGGGCGATATCGGCAGCATGCGGGTTTTCTTTTGGAGCGCGTCGGGCCAGCTGGGCCTGCGCCGCATATGCGCCCCGGATCTCATCAAGGCTGTTCAACCTGATCGTGCGGGGCATTGTGCAGATCCGGCCTTTCTGGGGGGCCCGAACCATGCAGTCGCCTAGCTCTAGGTCCACGGTGACCACCACATTGCCAAAGCGGGTGCCGTGCAGATCTGGGTTTGCGTGTTGGGCGCTCATACGTTGATCCCCGCCGCGCGACACTGCGCTACCGAAACCAGACCGGCTGTGATGCACTCCCCTGCCTGGCTGACCTTAATGGTGCGGGCCCATGGCTTGCGGGCTTGGATATCCTTGGCGCGCTCTTCCAGCACCTTCTGCGGATCCACGAATGCAACCGGCTTGGTCACATGCTGGCGCCAACGCTTTTCCTCGATCCAGTTCTCGGAATATTTGATGTAGCGCGGCTGGTTGCCCTGCTGCTCGACGGCATAGGCCTTGGCCCCTGCCAGGATCGCGGCGGGGTCGACGCCCTCACCCAGCGCCTTGCGCAGTGCATCCTCGGTTTTCTCTGCATCGCCCATCCTGGGGAAGGCATCAGCGAACTGATCAAAGAAACCAGAAAAATCAAAATCTAGTTGTTGTGTGTGGTCGGCGTCAGCCGGACACAAGGTTCTATTATGGTTCAAAGGATGGTTTGGGTGCATCTCCTGCACGGGTGGGGGTGCATTTCCTGCACCAGTCGGATGCAGCTCCTGCACCCGTGCATTTAATGCGCCCGCTATATGTTGTGGTACGGGTGCATTTGCTGCACGGGTCTGTGGGAGGCCTGAAACCGTGTTTAGATTGATCCGGTATTCGACTGTGAAGCCGTTCTTACACTTGCGCTGCCCGACTTCGGAGACGATCCCCGCCTCAACCAGATCGGCAATATTGGTCTGCACAGTGCGCTTGCTTTTCATTTCCAGATCGAGCGCCATGTTACCCTTGCTGACCCAGATCCCTGAGCCGTCATCGCTGGCAGCGTCGGCCATATAAAGCAAGATTGCCTTCTTGGTGGGCGAACCCACTACGCGGCGCTTGATCAGTGCATGTATCTCGATGCTCATGCCCCTGCCCTCCGTTGAATGAGTGGCAGTGACGGGAGAACCCGCCTCTGGCGCCTGCCTGCGCCCCGGTGATTGCACTTACCGGCCCATGAAAGGTCATGCCGTCCGCGCCGGACCCGGTATGCAGTGCAGTTTTGTTGTTCCGCTGTCCCGTGATGTTCAGCGTGAAAGAATTCCGGCGCGTGTTCGGAAATGGAAAAAGAGCCAGAGGCGCGCGATTGAGAATCACGAAACCCTGCAATCCTTGAAAACCGTGGGATGCGCGGCAGGTTTGCAGACCTACCGCGCGCATTCATCCCACACATCAACGGAGAAAATGCAGGATGAAAACTGTAGTCCGGTCGCGCAATGCGGCCAGTTTGAATGCCGATCATTTGCGCCCCCTGCCAAAGGAGGCTCGAGCCCAATGAACGCACCATTTGCAAACACGATAGATCGCCTGGCGGCTGTGGTCGCTGAGAAGTGGTATGCGGCTCTTGGTGCGGCTGGCCTGGTCGCTGGCGTATGGACCATGCTCATTGGTAGCCCCCACGACGATCTGCTGATCGGCTCGATTTCCGCTGCCATGATCGGCATCGGTTTCGGCGAAGCGGAAACGCACACCTTCCGGCAGCGAATATACTCCTTCGGCGTGGTCGAAATCCCGTTCAGAAAGTTCACTTTCGCCGGAGTTATCCTTTATTTTTCTGGCTGCTGTGGTGTGGTCTTCGCCGCCCTGCGCGGGCTGCAACTCTACCTCGGCACCGATTGACCGCATAAAGGCATCAAATGCCTGCTTATCCAGAGGCCCGCTCATATGCGGGCCCCGATCTGAACCCGGCTTGATTTTTCGCAACCTATAGGTGATACTTTTCTGATTGTAACAATCGATAAGATACAGGCAGCACTTGGCACGCGCGACCTGATGCCACCTTTCGTCAGCCCCCAAAAAGAGGCCGAACAAAATGAGCGAACCACAGCTGATGCAGTATA
Source organism: Pseudophaeobacter flagellatus (assembly GCF_021228235.1). Classification (GTDB taxonomy): domain Bacteria; phylum Pseudomonadota; class Alphaproteobacteria; order Rhodobacterales; family Rhodobacteraceae; genus Pseudophaeobacter; species Pseudophaeobacter flagellatus. The sequence continues at coordinate 376,088 of NZ_JAJQRG010000003.1, read as the reverse complement.
TCGAATGCAACGTGGAACTAACTTGCCCAGGTCCGTCAGAGAACGTAGCGCGAGGTTGGACTGCTGCGGCATTGAGAAAGATTGCCAGCAAACTAGAGCGCGGCGAATACCAAGATGGACATCACGAAGTGACTGGCCGCATCGGAAAAAAGATTGGGGAGGTCTATTTCGATTTCTCAGAAGGCGATTATTTTGAGGATTCAGATACTTAGTAAGACCATCGCGGGCCGCACCTCGCACGCGCGACCCGCTACACCCCTTGCTACGCAAACAATTAAGGAGCGATTTTGCTTTGGCATACTTTTGGACCAACCGATCCACGATTGATTTTGATGGGGAGACGGTTTCGTGAACCGAACCTTCAAACCCATTTTTGCAAATTTGACCTACCGTGATGCCGCTGGGGCAGAAACTGATCGGGCGGTCACCTTCCTTTTTAAAGAAACCTGGGGCGGGAAGGTCTACCTGCATGGCTGGTGCAATTTGCACAATGACGCCCGCACATTTCGCCTTGATAGGATCGCCTGCTTGACTTCGGAGGACGGACAAGCGCTCGAGTCCGATACGTTGCTCAAAGAACTTGAGACCGGCAATATCGACGACATTCCTGATGAGTTTTGGGAATCTGACGAGCCAGACAATTTTGAAGTTGGTGAACTTGCCTCCGACAAGGAGGAAGAAAACCCACTCATCAAAAAAGTGGTTGAATTCTATTGGGGAATAGCCGTTTTGCACTCTGGCTTCATTTGGTATGCGTCTGGCCTTGGCTGGGCAGTTGTCGTTCTGGGCGGATACGGCGTTCTGGGCGCTCTCGTTGCGAGCTGGTGGAAGAAACGTAGCAAAAGTAGTTGAACCACCCATCATGCCGCCCGTCCCAACGTTTCGCCAAAGAAGGCAGCTGCGTCTGGGTCAGTTAGTATGACCAGCAACGTAATATGGCTGGCTGGGGCGGTTACCGCGCCCCACCAGTTCAGCGCGGTTTGAAAGCTCACGTCGCAGAACAGCGCCACTTCGCGCGGGCTGTTGAACCGGGCACGGAAATAGGCCGACCATAGATCCGGCGCATTAGCCTTTAGGGCATAGGGGTCAAACATATTTGACCAAGACTTTTGCCCAGCGCGCGGCACATCCTGCGAGCATGGCATATCATTGTTCACAATCAGGGTCAGACGGGGGCGGCTCATGCTGCACCCTCCGACTGTGCGGCAGCGAGCGGTGGGTTTTCGGCCATATAGGCGCGCAGCCGCTCGGCCACATCCAACGTACAGCTTTTGCCATTTTTCAGGCGGTGATAAAGTCGACTATTCCCAACACCTCGGCTGGTAACCGTCGCCGGAGCGATCCCCCTCAAAGAGGCAAAAGTCTCGATCTCCGAAATCAGGTGTGCAGTAATCATGACGCCATATAGGGATTATTATCCCCAAATAGCAAGGGACAATCGTCTCCTATTCTTGACAGCCAATAGGGAATATTGTCACCCTATGCCTTTGACATTCAGAGAAGCGCTCAACGGAGCAATGGCCGCATCAGGACTTTCGATGCGAAAACTAGCCGAAAAGGCTGGTGTTTCTTACGAGCAGCTGAAGAAGATCAATCAGGGAAAGACGCAAAGCACCAATGCAGAAGATGCTCTACGGCTTGCCGCCGCTACAGGCGTTTCACTTGAAAGTTTCATGGCAGGCGACTTCCAAGTAGCCCCAACCATCGCAATCGCTGGTAAAGTCGGTGCTGGTGCCCAGGTTCCCCTGTTTGACGTCTATGAAAAAGGCGACGGCCCCCAGGTCGAATGCCCGCCCGGACTATCCCCTCATGGCATTGTCGCGGTAGAGGTCGAGGGCGACAGCATGGAACCTGTCTATTCTGCCGGGGATCTGCTGTTTTACACCCGCAACGGCCATGACGCCGTGCCGTCGGATGACATTGGTCACCGCTGCGTCTGCGAAGATGAGGACGGCATGGGCTGGGTCAAGCAGATCAAGCCCGGTGACGAACCGGGGCTATTTCACCTGATTTCCCTGAACCCCGGCGCGAACAATATATGGAACGTCCGGCTCAAGTGGGCGGCAAAGGTTCGGCTCCACTGGCCCGCCGAACTCGCTAGAAAAACCAACTAAAAGATGCTGCGGGCGGGAAGTTGCCGTTCGCCGCGCGTCGGCCGAATGACCAGGAAGCGCACGAAGTGGACCGTGTGCCGAGGAGCGAACTGTGCCGTGAGCACAGATGAGCAACGGCACTTTACGAAAATTACGGGAGAAGGAAGGCGGGATGAATGCCTGCCTGCACCACTGAGCCTACAATACCGTGAAGCATCCCCTATATCTATGCCTCGGGCACCGAATTCAGGATGATTATTGATGAGTGATGACCATGACGACAGCCAAGGCGACGGTGAAAGCCCACCGAAGAAGAAAGGCGTCGATCTTGCCGCTTTGAGCGAAAAATTGAAGGCTCAGGGGGATGGTGGCGGTGAAAGGGGGCGGGCTCTGAAGAAAGCCATGGAAGGCGTGAGGCGGCAGATCGAACCGCTTGGCCATTTGCAAGAGCAAATGAAGCATCTCCAAGGGCTTTCGGGGCATGAGGGTGTCGCGGCGAATCTGGCTGAGGACGCGAAACGCGACTCTGCCATCCAGGAACAGATGGAGAAGGCACTTGCGCCCTATCGCGGCCTTCAAGATCGTATGAAAAACCTAGGGCTCTCCGCCGGGGAAGATTCCGCCATTGGCCGTGTTGCCAAGCAGATTGCAGACCAGCAGCGAACGATTGAGGCAATGCGTCCGCATATCCCCGAAGACATTGCGAAGCCGGAGCCGGCGCGACAGCCTAACATCGATCAGTTCAAGATTCCGCGGAACCCGATCTTTGAGACCAATGAGCGCCTCGAACGTATCGAAAAACGGTTTGAGCAGATGCAGGGCATCGCCACAGATGCAGCGCAGATCGCCAATGGCCTGCAAGGTGCCGCTGCCGAGTTCCTTCAGAAGTTCGAGAAGGCCGCTGCGGATAATGACCGTACTGCGGGGCGGGCTATCTTGATCGGTGTTTTCGCTGTGATAATTGCCATTGCAATGCCAGCGGTCCAGATCGTCTATTCTGAGTACCGGCGTACGCCCGACAACGGCCCGGAGGTTCAGTCTGCCCTTGAGGACGTGCAGGCTGGGGTAGCCGGTTTGCGCGATGCCCAGGCTGAAACGTCGGTGCAGCTAGGAGGGATCATTAATGCATCGAATGACGAGACTGTGACGATCCTCCGAGAAATCCGCGACCTGCTGTCGAAACGTTCTGCGCCGGTAGGGACGGTGCTTGAAGAGGTTCCGCAGTAGGCAAGCTACCGTCGCCACGCTGGAATGAAGACCGCTTTGACGAATGACAGCGAGGAGCCGAAACCGCTCATGGCGCATGTCCTTCGCGAAGGTCGGCTCAGGGCCGCTAGTCAGGTCCCGCCGCCCGCTGGACCTGACATTGCAATGGTCGCTATCTGCGCGTTGCTGCTTCCCGCTATGATTGACAGCAACCCACCCAAGCTGCTGAAGGCCCGAGGCGGTCGGCTACTGAACGGTAGACCATCCCCCTATTTCACAACGTTTCGCAACATGAACGTTGTGCTCAAATCAAAATATGGGGACAATTTTCCCCTAAACATATTGACAGGGATTTTTGTCCCCTTTATCAATCATCACATCAACCGATGGAGGATTGAATGAACGACATTACCAAAACGGCCCGCCAGATCGTCAGCTCGCCCGAGGATCACCTGCACGACACCAGCCTGTTTTCTGCAGCTTGGGCCACTATGAAGGCCGCGCGCGGCCAGGGATTTGACCCGCTGCGCCTGCACCCTCAGCACCTGATCGGGCAGCCTACGCCAGCACCTGAACCTATTGACCAGACCCTGAACCGGGTTGGCGAGACTGTGCGCAGCTATGCCGCCAAACAGGGCTACCGGGTTCAGCGCCGCCATGCCGCGTGATCTATCGAGCCGCCGTGCCCGGATGAATTTCACAACGCGGTGCAAGCAAAGCCCCTGGGCCTGCCAGCGGGCACCCCCGCAGCCCCCATAGGCAAACCGGACAGCGCCAGGAGGACGGCGACAGTCCAGCCTTTCAGAATTCCGCGCCCTCATCCCGACTGCGCGGAGTGGCGCGGGCGGCTCAGTCCTCCTCCAAAGTTCACCGCCCGCGCACCATCCCCACCGAGGTCACACCATGCCCGCACACACATTGGCCGCAGACACGGCGGAAATCACCGCCCAGCAGGGCCTTTGCAAAATTCTGCGGTTTCAGGATCTCGGCGGCACACTGACCCCGCCCAGTGATGATCCGCAGGACTGGTGGGAACCCGAAAACCTGACCCACCGCGCCGAATTGCACAGCATCAAGGCAAGCGCCTACAACTTCTTTGATGCCATCACCGCCTGGACCGCAGCCGCCCATAAGGCTGGTGGCCGCAACCGCCGCGCCACCGATGGCAGGCCGGATTGCCCCTACAACGGCCAAGGCCCCGCGCCGAGCACCACCGACACACCCGCAGCGTGAGCGCTGCACAGGGGCGCGGCACTAAAAGCCCATCACTCACGGACAACCGCCGCGCCCCAACTGATCAACAGGAGGCACCCATGCAGCAGATCACCCAGGAAAAGGCTCCCATGAGCGCCGCGATGCTCGCCCATGACGTGGCTTTTCAGCGCTACGCCGCAACCCGCAACGGTCTGCATGGCGAGCAGTTCAGCCCGACTGCAGCCACTGAACATTTGCGCACCGTCTGCCAAATCAAAAGCCGCAAGGAACTGGCCACAAATGCCAAGGCCTTCCAACGCTTTCAGCGCCTGCACACTGATTTCGAAATCAGCGCCGGTCGCCTCCCCACCCCACGCTGAACGGAATTGACCATGAAGCAATTGAAAGTTCTGATTGGATGCGAGACCAGCGGCGTCGTGAGGGAGGCATTTCTCGCCCTTGGGCACGATGCCTGGTCTTGCGACCTGCTCCCATCTGACACGCCCACCAACCGCCACATTCAAGGCGACATTCTCGACGTGATGCAGGGGGATTGGGACCTGATGGCCGTCATGCACCCGCCTTGCACCCGGCTCTGCAATAGCGGAGTCCGGTGGCTCTCCAAGGCTCCTACGGGCCGCAGCCTGCAGGACATGTGGTCCGAATTGGATGATGGCGCCGCGCTATTCTCTGCTGTCTGGAACGTGCCTCACATTCCCTGTGTCGCAGTTGAAAACCCGGTCATGCATAAACATGCAAAAGAGCGGATCCAGAACTATCATCCCCCGGCTCAGACAGTGCAGCCGTGGCAATTTGCGACCGATCCCAATGGCCCTGACAATGAGCGCAAGAGAACCTGTTTCTGGCTGCGCAACCTGCCGCCTTTGGCAGCTACCGGCACTCTCGACGGCAGCACCGCCCGCGACAGCGTTCACAAGGCGAGCCCGGGCGCCGAACGCTGGAAGATGCGCAGCAAGTTCTTTCCTGGCATCGCTGCAGCAATGGCAGGCCAGTGGGGCAGTCACGCCTCTCGAATGGAGCGGGTGGCATGAGTACGCTGCACCTCCCCTTGAAGGGCATTTACTTTGACCAAATCAAGCGCGGTGAGAAGGTTGAGGAATACCGGGAAGCCAACAACTACTGGGCAAAGCGCCTAGAGGGCCGGTCATACTTCAATATCGAGCTGACCAAGGGCTACCCGCCCAAAGCAGACACGAGCCGCCGCATATCGCGCCCTTGGCTTGGCTATCGCAAAACCACCATCACGCACCCGCATTTCGGCCCCGATCCGGTCGAGGTCTATGCGATCCGCGTCAACTGAATCCAACCAACCCCGGAGGCCCCATGACCGCGCCACGCTTCAATGATCGGATATTAACGGACGGGTTCCCAGAAGGCTGGCATGTGCAGGATCGGCTGGACAGCAACGAAGCTCTGTTGATCCGAAAGTCCGATTTCGCGTTCGGCGGATTGGTCTGCATCTGCACCCGCCCTCGCGCCATGCCGACCGATGAATGGCTCACCACGGCACAGATCATAGCCCGCAGCTTTGACGCAGAAAACGAGAAACACATCAACACATCAGCCCCCACCGCCCCGAAACCTACAGAGGCTGACATGACTTGGAAAACACCGCCAAAGGTCGAAGGTGAAATTGATATCGCTGCAGCCGTCCAGCGTGCCAACGGGAAACATCCGGCACCGACGAAACCGTATCCTAACCCCCACCCGAAGGAACCCAAATGCAAAAAATTGATCTGATCCCCGAAGCCGAAAACGAAAACGAAAACGAAACCGCGTTTTGCCCCGAAAAAATGAAGGCTGCCGAAGTGGATGCTGCGGCTCTCTCTTGGGCCGTGCGAGACCGCCTCGGTCCACTTGCTTCCCTCTTGGCGGATGGGCGCGGTATTGGCTTAATGGTCAGGGGTGAAGATGCGTCAGTGATCGGCATCGCTGACACCAACTACCTCGAAGAACTTACTCCCTCTTACGACACCAAAGCCGTGCAAGATATGCTCGATGCCGTAGACGCCGATATGAGCGGCAAAAAGCTGACCGAAGATCAACGAGAACTGCAAAAGGCCGCAACGGCAGCGGGAGCATATGCGGCTGCTGCATACGAAGCGCACGTTCCCAAAGGCGGCGGCGAATGCCACGCGCTAACGCGGTCCTTCTTGCTGGCCCTGATCGACCCTACCCACGCCGATCTTGATTACCTTCGTGCTGACCCAGCGTCTGGTGCGGCGGTGCGCAAGTCTGCCCAGACCTATACCTCCCCAGGAGAGACCCATGACCAGTGAAAGACCGATCATCGTTATCGCAGACAGCGCCCTATTTGAACTTGGCGTTAGCCTTGGATTTGGGGCGGTAATTGGGGGGCTCTTGGCGGTCGCTCTATTCCAGTCCGCTGGCTTTCTCTTCAACAAGGCTTTGGCAAGGTTTCGCTAACCCCCACCGCCCCGGCCGTAGGAGGGCCTCCCCATTCACCCGAAACGAAGCCACGCCAGCAGGAGAAACATATGCGCCCAGATCTAGCCACCCTTGATGCTGCCGCAAGCGAACTGGGCGTGCCGAAAGGCTCCCTCAAATCCGCCGCGGAACAGCACGGCTTCCTTGTACGCATGGGCCGAGCCATCCGCATTGACCGCAACGATTTTTCGAAGTTGATTATAGCATGCCGAGACCAAGCAAGGGCGCACGCCTCCACAAATTCAATCATCGCCCGTACTGGTACATCCGGGATACCGGACAGCCAGACCGGTCAACGGGCTGTGCAAGCCGCCTCGAAGCTGAAAAAGCGCTCGCCGCCTACATCGCCACCAAAGGCCGGGAAGGTTCTGCAAATGAGCCGGCCAACATAACCTGCGGTGAGGTACTGGCAATCTACGCGGAAGAATATGCCCCAACAGTGGCAGCGCCTGAGCGCATCGGCTACGCGTTGGATGCCTTGCTCCCCTTCTGGTCTGAACTTAAACTTAGCCATGTGAAGGGTCAGACCTGCCGTCGCTACGCCAAGACCCGCAAAAAGGTCATTGCCCGGGACCCGGAAACGAAAGAGCCCAGCGCCTTCGCAGCAGTGTCGCCGGGCACAGTGCGCCGAGAACTGGGCGTTCTGCAGAGAGCCATCAATTACGGACACGCTGAAGGCTACATCACATCAGCCCCCTCTGTGACGCTGCCAGACAAGCCGGACTCAACCGAGCGCTGGCTGACGCGCGATGAAGCGGCGAATCTGCTTTGGACGGCTTACAAGGGGCACAAGGCCAGCCACCTCGCCCGATTTATCTTGATTGCACTTTACACCGGCACCAGAAAGGATGCGATCCTTCGCATGGGCTTTAAGCCCAATACTGTTGGAGGCTGGTTTGATCTTAAGCGAGGCATCATGTTTCGCCGAAGTGACGCTGAGCGCCAAACTAAGAAGCGACGCACCCCGGCACGCATTCCTCGCCAACTGGCTGCACACCTACGCCGCTGGCAGGCCGATGGCGCAATCTGGGCGGTGGAATATCAAGGCGCCAGGGTTGGAGACGTAAAGCGCGCGTTCTCGAAGGCAGTAAAGGATTCCGGCGTGACCCCTTGCACGCCTCATACGTTGAAGCACACCGCAATCACCTGGGCCTTGCAAAATGGCGCGACCATCTGGGATGCGGCTGGCTTCTTTGCCACCAGCGCCGAGACCATAGAAAAGGTATACGGTCACCACTCCCCGAGCTTCCAGGAGTCTGCCCTGCGAGCGGTTGAGCGCCGTTAGGTTTCTGTTACGCGTAACAGTTACGGCACTTATGAAGGGTGATGAACCCTGAACAAATTAGGGGTATTTCAGGAAATAAAGGTGAACAAACCCTATGGCGCTGCCCTCCGAAGGCAGAGGCCAGAGGTTCGAATCCTCTCAGGTGCACCAGAATTCATAAGGCTCGATGCATTTTGCATCGGGCCTTTTCACATTTATCACGCCCAGTCAGCAACTTCGGTGATGCGCCCTCCAGGCCTGTTGCCCGGTGCTTCGCCATCCTGCACTTTATCTGCGCGACTGGTGCCGGGAAAATTTCTGGACTATTGGCCATCACCTTCCGTTAAGATAGGAAGGCAAGGGACGTGGCCTTGGGAAAGGCCCACCCTAGGGCTGTATATGCCGCAAGGCCGAATAGGCTTGCACCGGATTAGCATAGCCTTTTAGCATGATCGGGGCCAGTTCAATAAATTGAAGGTCGCCCTGTAACTGACTGGCTTTCATCGTTTCCTGATCAACCAGAACCTGTTCTGGTGCTGCTTTACTGCAGAGCCGAGCCGAAAGGTTGACCGTTGATCCCAATACTGTGAAATCCATCCGGTTGCGCGCGCCAATCGCGCCCTTGACGACCTCTCCGGAGGCCACACCAATGCCCACATGCAGGTTGTATTCTGGATATTCCTCTAGCAGGCTCGTCATTGCCTCGGTGATCTCGACACCGCAGGTGACAGCCCGCAGTTCTTTATCCGTGCCTTCAAAGATCGCCACCAAGGCATCGCCGATAAACTTGTCGATGTCGCCGTGATGCCGGGTCACGATCACTGTCTGCACCTCAAAATAGCAGTTCAGAGCCTCGATCACCACCTCTGGCGCGACACGTTCCGAAAACTCTGTATAGCCCCGAATATCGGTAAAGATCACCGAAACACTGCTGCGTTCTCCACCGCGCGATATGCCGGCCTGATCGGCCTTGCGGATCGCTGAGATTGTGCCCTCGGACACAAATTTCATCAGCTCCAGCCGCTGGCCCAGTTGGCTAATCATCTGGTTGAAACGTCTCGCCAAATCGGCGATTTCATCGCCGGTTCGAATGTTTTCGACGCGAGCGGTAAAGTCCCCCTGGCGCACCCGTTCAGCCACCTGGCCAATAGACAGGACTGGCTGCGTCAGTTGCCGGGCAAAGATCATCGCGCCCAGGCTGGCAATGGCAAAACCAACCAGCCCAATCACCAGGATCTGGCGCGTGATGGCATTGCTGACCGCATAGGCGCTGGCTTCGCTTAGCTCTGTAATAACAGCCCATGGGAACCAATCCGGAAAGGCGTAGGCCCCCAGCATCGCGCTGCCATCCGGGCGGGTATAGGGCTCCAGCGCATCAGCCCTGGCCCCGGCAACAATCAGCGGCAGGGCCGAGCTTACAATACTGCGATCGGTCAACAGTTCAACCTGGTCGCCCAAAACCTGGCGCCCTGCATGATCAATCACCGTGATCTCTCCACGCTGGGCAAAAGGGTGGCGTTTCACCATTTCCCCCAACACAGAGAGATCGATTTTGGCGGCCATGGTCACCTGCCGCCCGGCAATTGTGCTGGTCAACGGCAGCGCCAGTGTCGCCAGCCAATCGCCCGTCTCGCTGAGCTGTGCAATCAGCGGGCGGCCAAATTGACCGGTGCCCTCAATGGCACTGATAAGATCGGCCGACGTGGTAAGTGTCTCGATCGGATCCAGGCCATTTTGCACCAACCTATTGGAAAATCTTTCATTGGTTACCAGGATGGGCAGATCCGACCCCTGCACCGAGAGCTGCAGCGCAACCATCTGCGGCAGCTCTTCCAGCCCCAGCGTCAGCAGCGAGATCTTTTGCGGCACCCCAAGCGCGTCACTGTCGATACCATTGCGGATCACCATGAGCGGTGTAAGCCATTGCCCGCGAAAGGTGCTGTCAAATTCTGTCCGCAGCTGGGCGGCAACGGTTGTCAGCTCTTCATTGGCGGCGCTTTTCAGTTCATCCCGCGTCAGGCGTGTTAGATTATGCGCGACCAAAACCATAGGTGCCACAGCCAGAAGGCTGGCAAAAACAAAAAATTTCAGGCGCAGGGGAAACTTCATCGCCTTCCCCTACTCTCGTGCTATTGCGGTTATCGTCGCCGTATCTGTTGCGGTACCACAGATCAAACCGCTGGTATCACGTGCGACCACCTGCACCTTGTAGGTACCGGGGGCGGAATATCGGTGACGCACAATTGCACCCGAGGCTTCGCTGCCATCGCCGAACATCCAGTTCAGATGAACGCCTTGCCCATCGGGATCTTTGCTCGCGCTGGCGTCAAAGCGCACCACATCATGGCTGGCCCCGACCATGACCTGTCTGTCAGGGCCCGCGTCCACCTGCGGCGGCGCATTCACCAGAATACGGGCACTGTCCGTCCCTGTCGCACAGGCCGGTGCCCCACTGTCATCCGTGACTGTCAGGCGAACGCTGGTATCCATGGCAGCGGGGAAACTGCGCTCGACCCGTGCGCCTTCCAGTACAACCCCATCCGCAAATTCCCAGATCCATTTCGTCAGGCTCCCGTCCAGATCGCCGGATGCGCCTGCGTCAAACACAACGGTGTCTTGCGCACAGACCAGCCTGTCGGGGCCGGCAAGGGCGCTTGGCGCGGCATTCACCCGGACATAGGTTGCTTCACTATTGCGACTGTTCGCCAACCCGCGCCCATCATCCAGAGTGACCACAACCGGATATAGACCCGGCTGTGCAAAGGGATGCGAGAGACTGTTGCCCTTTGCGGTGGTCCCATCGCCCAGATCCCATGCAACCTGCGTGCCTGCATCTGCGGCAACGGTCCAGTCAAGATCAACCTTGGGACAAACGATGCCGCGCCGCGACAATCCGGCCAGCGGCGGCCGATTGACCGTTACCTCTTGGGTCGTGGTCGCCCGACTGTTCGCTACCGCAGCGTCGTCTGTGGCGCTAAGCGTCACGGTATAGCGCCCCGGCTCGGCAAAGCTGTGCGCGGCCAAGACGCCGCTTGCGGACTGACCATCGCCAAAATCCCAATCAAAGGCGGTCACCGCACCGTCGCTGTCGCTGCTCTTGTCGGCCTCAAAAACCACCGCTTGACCTACGGCCACGACAGAGGGGCCAGTGATCACCGGCTGAGGCGCGGCATTGACAGTGACCTTTCGGCGCGCCTCTAGCGTACCACACTCGGCACTGCCCCCGCTCAGCTCTGCTGACAGGGTCACCAGATAGGTCCCCGGCTTGGCATAGCTGTGCGTGACCTCCTCGCCAGAGCCCTGGCTCCCATCGCCAAAATCCCACTGAAAACGTTCTGGCACCGACTGGCCAAGCCGCGAAAGACCGGCGCGAAAGCCCGCCTCTACTACAGCGGCCACCCGATCCGGGCCAAGAACCTGCAGGCCCGGGGCTTCGATGACGGTGACCGCAGCCGTATCGATATCAAGCGGGCTGCACCTGCCAAGCGCCTCCCCCGTGATGGTCAGGGTCACGGTATAGTCCCCTGCTGTGTCAAACAGATACTCTGGCGATTCACCGCTGGCTGTACCGCCTTCACCAAATGTCCAGGCGTAGGCATTTACCGCCCCATCCGCGTCGGAAGAGCCTGCCCCATCAAAGCGCACCTTGCTGTTGGTGCAGACGGTCCTGTCTGGCCCAGCATCTGCAATTGGGCCTTTACGGACAATTGCCGCGATCCGGTCAAGGCTGCTGCCGCGATCACTCCCCGTTTCATTGTTGACCGTAAGAGTAACGGGATAGACCCCGGGCTGCTCGTAGGTCTTGGTCGGGTTGATCAGTTCTGATCTGGAGCCATCGCCAAAATCCCAGGAATAGCGCAGCAGCCCGCCGTCCGGATCCAGACTGTCAGAGGCATCAAACAGGATTGGCTCGCCCGAGCAGACATCACGATTGCCGCCGGCATTGGCAACAGGTCTGGCGGTGATGGTCACCGAGGTTGCATCAATTGCCCGTGCATTTGACAGGCCGGTGCCATCGTCAACCTGCAGGGTGATCGGGTAGACCCCCGCACCGGGAAACACATGCAAGACCTCCAGCCCAACAGCAGGCGCGGAGCCATCGCCAAAATCCCAGCGGTAGATCAGCGCGTCACCATCGCTATCAGCAGAGCCGACTGCGCTTAGCCGGACATGCAGATCATCGCTGATGATTGCCGGTCCGGCCTCGGCCACCGGTTGGCTGTTTACCCGAATGGTCAGGCTATCGGTTGCAGTACTATTCGCCACCCCACTGTCGTCCGTCACAAAGAGCTGTGCCGACCAGACGCCTGGATTCACATAGGCCCGCTCCACCACGGGGGCCTCCAGTGGGGCGCCAAGATCATCAAATTCCCAGCGAAACCCTTGAATGCGCCCATCCGCATCAAAGGACTGGGAGGCATCAAATATAACTGTATCATCAGGCGCGATCAGCATATCGGCCCCGGCGACCGCAACCGGTGCCCTGTTGACGGTGATCAACGCTTCGCTTTCGTCCGAGGCTGCGCCACCCTGAAAATTGTCATGCACCGTCAGCCCGATGCGATGCAGTCCCGGCTCAGATATACTCTGCGCAACCCGCAGGCCGCGGGCCTGGCGGCCATCGGGAAACGCCCAGACATATTGTGAAATATCGCCATCCGGATCCACACTGGCGTGGGCGCTAAGAACGAATTCCTCCCCCGGGGCAACCGTCTGCGGCGGGCCGGCATCGGCAATTGGGCTGGCATTGATGGTGACTGTCATGGTGTCGCGATGCCGGTTCAGCGGCGCGCCGCTGTCGTCGCGCACAAGCAAGGCGACCTCAAAAACACCGGGACGGAGATAGGCATGATCAACAGTTGCGCCCTGCCCCGTGGTGCCGTCGCCAAAATCCCAATCATAAGAGGTGATCTGCCCCTCGGCATCCCATGAGCCGCGACCATCAAAGCGCACCTCGCTGGCGGTCACATATTGGTCTGGCCCGGCATCAGCCACCGGGGCGGCATCCACGGTGACGTTTCGCGTCAGCCGCTGCAGCGCCGAGGCCGTGCCGCTGTCATCCAGCACGGTCAGCGTCACCGGGAAAACCCCAGGCTGGCTCCAGGCATAGTTCACCCTGGGGCCCTCCGCGACGACGCCGTCGCCAAAATCCCATTGATAGCTCAGGATTGCGCCATCACCGTCGGTAGAGGCACTGGCATCCAGTGTCGCAACCTCGGCCACCGAAATGGGGCGCTCCGGGATGGTAAACTGCGGCTCTGGCGGCGCATTCACCACCACCTGCATCCGATCCACCCTGCTGTCATTGGCAACACCGCTCCCATCGATCACGCGCAGGGCAACATCATATTTACCTTCCTTTTCAAACACATGATCAACCGTTTCACCGCTTAGCCGTGTGCCATCGCCCATGTCCCACTGATAGGCCGAAATCCCGCCATCAATGTCATAGCTGGCACCACCATTGAAACGCACCGATTGCCCAACAATGGCCGATTGATTGCGGCCCGCTTCGGCGATGGGCCGGGCATTGACGATCACAAGCCTGGTGGACAGGCCAAAATTGCAGGGATGGGCACTGTCGTCTTCGACGCGCAGCACCACACGGTATTGGCCTGGCGCCGCATAGGATTTTTGCGTTTGAGCCGCATTGGACTGGCTTCCATCACCAAAGGTCCAGTGGAACCGGGTAATCGGCGAGTCCGAGGCCTGCGATCCGGAGGCGTCAAAATCCAGCATCTGCCCCGGCGCGACAACAACCTCTGCTCCGGCCTTTGCGATGGGGGCGCTTCGGATGTGCACCGGGATCTTGACCTCGGCCCCGCGACCAGGACGCACCCCCTGTTCCAGCACGCGCAGGCGAGCGGTATAATGCCCCTCTTGATCATAGCGGTGGGCAATGACGGCGGCGTCACTCTTGGTGCCGTCACCAAAATCCCAGTCATAGGCAAGAGGCCTGCGCCCAAAGGACGGGTCGCCATCAAAGGCAACGCTACGGCAATCCGCCAGCGGGCGGCCCGTCGCAATGGCACTGGGGCGGGCCGGCGTCGGGGCCCGCCGGGGCGGCATTTGCAAAGGCACGGGGTTGCCCTCGGCATCAAACACCGCCAGCGTCACATCGTTAGGCGTTTCAAAGCCGCCCACCAGGCTCAGCGCGAGATTGTCGCCCTCCAGCGGAACCTGATCCGAGGTCCAGAAATCCTGGCCTGACACCCGTACCGGAACATCGACATAATCCGTGGTCAGCGCCAGGGTGCCCCTGGCTGCATCAAAACTCTGGATCTGGTGGGGGCCTGTGCTGTCCGGCTGCAGCCAGATCTGGGTTGCAGGTTGCCCTTTCCACCAGCGCACGGTGGGGCGAAAGGCAAACATATCCGCCCCCTCTACCGGTTTGTTGCGGTCTCGCGCCAGGCTGACAGCAACCGAAAACCCATTGCCGTCATCGCCGCCGTTGCCCTGAATATCAAGACGGAAATAGGCGCGCTGGCCGATCACTTCCCCCTGTTTCGCCTGCAATGCAGACAGGCTCACCCAGCTTTTGTCCGTTGACCTGTCGTTGCCAAAACTCACGTCTTTCAACAAGGTTCCGGGGCCGGTGATTGGTTCAACCCGTCTTTGCTGCGGCACGCGCGCGCCATCCGGCTCCGGCGCAGGGCGATCAGCCGCACTATAGGCCCCCGCGCCACCAAAAATCCGAAAGGTGGTCAGCGCATTGCCAGTGCCGCCATAGGTGAAATCGCCAAAGCCAGACACTTCCGGGTCAAAAATCCGCAGGTAAAAGCGATCGCGCAGATCCGCAGGCACACTGACAAATATCTGTTCACGGTGGTCGACATCCCCTTCACGGGTCGGCGCCAAAACGCCATAGACCACCAGCAGGCCTTCCTTTGTCTCTGTTTCCTGAGACATGGCTCCATTCGTAAACATCCCGGCCAGCACCAGTACAGTCACCACTGCCAAACGAAAAATCATCCTCATAGCTGTCATCCTTTCACGGCATAGGTTTCGGCCTGGGGTCAATATCTTTCTTGATTACTTGATCGCTGTATTTCCGGCGTAATCCTCGATGATCAGTTCAATCACCCTGAGGGCCCCGTCCTGCGGCGGCAAAGTTGTGCGGCAAAGCCCGCTGGCGGAATCGCAGCGCATAAATCCCTCGATTTCGGTACCGCCAACAGCCACGATAAAGGGCGCAGCCTGGCGCAAGCCGCTGGCATCCTTGGCGGCAACCTTCAGTTCTATCGGACCCTTCACACCCTGTGGGCGGCTGAAATCAATTGCCAGAATTTCAGGCGGTGCGAGGTCCAGAACGCTTTGAAACTGTTTCACATTCACATTGCCCACCGCATCGCTTGCGGCCAGTTCAAAAATGTTCAGACCTGGCTGCAATACCAGATCCAGCGCGAACCGCCCGGATGTCATCGTGACCGGACTGCCGTTCAACTCCAGCGCGGTAGCATCCCCGGCAAAGCCGGAAAGGTCCATCTCAGCCTCAGAGGTGGCGCGCGGCGGCGGCAGGTCCAGGTCAATCTCTGGCGCGGTCTGATCGCGCAGCACGGTGAACTTCAGCCGCCCCTCGACAGCGCCCTTCGGCCCCAGAACCTCTATCTGATAGCTGCGCTCTGCGGGCCTGGCAGGAACAGTGAAACGCAAGCCACCGCTGTCGGTGACGCGGGTCTGTACAACGATCTCTCCCTGTGCATCCCGGACGCGCGCGAGGGCGTCAGGTTCTGCCGTTGTTTGGGCAAAAACAGACAGATCCGCCGACCGGGTTGCCAGAGTATCGCCGCGCCGCGGCTGCGTCGGGTCCAGCGTGATCTTGATCGAGGCGGCGGGGCGGAAAGTCACGGTTTGGCTGCGGGTGCTGGTATTGCCAGCTGGATCCGTCGCCACCACCGATATTGTGTTAGGCCCCTCTTTCAGCGCAAGACGGGTGGCAAAGCTGCCGTCGCCCGCCCTGTCCAAAGCAGCGCCATTCAGCGTTAACAGCGCATCCGTCTCGGTCGCGCCCAGAACCTCTACAAACGGCCTGGCCACGATGACAGCAGGCCCCGGTGACAGCAGGGTCAGGAAGGGCGGGTTCTTGTCATGACGCACGGTGAAATCCTGCGCCTTGCTCCATTGCCCCGGCAGGCCCAGCTGATCAAGCGCGGCGACCCGCCAATGATAACGGGCCGGCGGCAGGGGCGCGTCAAAGCGGGTCTCTCGGATGCCCCACTCTGAAATCTGCATATGATTGAATCCGGGATCGCTGGCAATCTCTAGCCAATAGGCCTCTGCCTGATCAAAGGCCTGCCAAGTCACCCCAGAAACCTTGGTATAGATGATACCGCCCATAGGCGGCGCGAGCAGCACCGGGCTGACAAGGACATCTGCCTTTTCAATCCCCTGTCCCCCAAGCACCGCGCCCTCGTTTTCGCCCAGCAGGATGCTTTCACCATTGCGGGTGATTTCGATACGGCTGTCGTCGTAGTTTACAAACCGCGCCCCTGATGGGTCATTCTTGACCCAGAAATCCCCCGATCCGGAATTGGTTTGAACCCCTGGAACCTCAATCTCGAAAGAGGTCTTTTCTGACAGCTGGTTGAGCAGAGCATAGAAATCACCATTCACAAGCGATACCTTGGTGACTTCGCCCCCGGTCAGCGGATCCGATCGCATGCGTTGGATCGTGGCATTGGAATTCGGGTTCAGCCGCAGTCTGCTCAGATCCCGAAAGGTTATCTGGGTGGTACTGTTTGACAGCGTGCGCATGCGTTCAAACTCGACAAGGATGTCGTTCACCTTTCGGCCCGACCACCCCAACTGCACCGGAGTTCGCCCCTCCACGGTCCCCTGGACATCCGAGACCAATGCCTCGGCAGCCTTGTCACGCTGGGCGAGCGCTATTTCCAGCGCCTCGACAGCAAAGTCGGTGGCAATCGTGGCAAAGCTTACCACCTTGCGCCAAGAGCCCGTCTGACGCTGGGCAACAGCAGCGTCGCGGTTTTCAATGGCGCTGCCAATTTGACGCGGTGCAAAGATCCCGGCGCCCTCGGAGGTGGCTTTTTGAATGGCTGCAAGGGAGGTCGTCAGAGCTGCATCAGCGGCCTGCACCTGCTGCACCGGCAGTTTTAGGGTCATCCCCGGAACCAGATCGGCAACAGAGGCGATATCGTTGATCTCAAGAACAGTTGGCCACAGATCCGGGTCGTTCAGATACTGGCCAACCACACCACGAATACTGTCCCCCTCAGCCAATCGGACGATCTGCATCGGCGCGTCCAACCCACGCGGTTCAGCGGCCAAGGTCAACGTAGAACAGAGAGTCAGCCCTACCACCACGGCTGCAAAATGCAGTCGAACATTTATTGAAGCACTGGGTACATTAAACTTCATGCAGCATCCTCAAAACCGGGTCTGTCGAAGTTTTCAAAACTAGTTAATTTTTACATATCTTTCCTGATTAGCCCCTTTTCAGCAAGGAAAAATCGAGAGCGGGCAGCTAAATAGCCACCGCTGACCCCTTGTTACTGCCGCGCAATTCAACCGCAGGTAGGCCGGAGCAGGAAATGACCCCACCTGCCACCAGATTTGGCTGGGTTGAAATATTCCACTTGGCCTACGCCCCGACGGCGGGCAGACAAGAGGTCGGAATTCAGCCCCCCACCACCAAAGGGGCCGATCAGGAAAAAGAGGGCTCTCTCTTCTGCATCATAGCCGAGACCACCTCGGAAAATTCCGGCGATTTCAGCTGCGCGACAAACAGATCGGCCTCTTGCGCCATATGCGCGGCGACCTGGTCACGCTGGTGACGGATCAGCGACTTTGACAGCTTCATCGCCTCTGGCGCAGAGCGCGCCACATGTTTCGCCAGGGCTGCGACCTCTTCTGTCAGTGTTGCATCCGAAAAGACCCGCGAAATCAGGCCATAATCATGTGCTTCAGCCGCGCTAAGACTACGGCCTGCCAGCAGTATATCATTGGCCACCGCCATACCAACCGAGGCCGCAAGCAGCATCGAAGAGGCCGCCTCTGGCACCAGCGCCAGTTTGACAAAAGGCGCGGTAAAGGTGGCACTTTCAGCCGCATACACCAGATCGCAATGCAGCAGCATGGTCAGGCCAATGCCTATCGCCGGGCCATTGACGGCGGCGATCACCGGTTTTGAACAGGTCGAAATCGCCGCTAGAAACTGGGCCACGGGAGGCTGCTCGGCTGAATGATCAGCCATAGAGAAATCCTGCAAATCATTGCCTGCGGTGAAATAGTCTTCGGACCCGGTGATGACAAAAGCGCGCTGATCGGGTGCGGCCTCATAGGCGCGCAGCGCCGCTGCCATTGCGCCATACATCTCTTGCGTGATCGCATTGCGCTTGGCTGGCCGGTTGATGGTCAGCGTGGTGACCTTATCCAGGGTTTGCAGGGTAATTGTCTCGCTCATCATATCCGCCCGATGTGTTTAGGTTTCGCCAGAAGCCATTCACCACCCCCGCACCCAGAGAGTTGCGCACCGCCCCTTATATCTTTGCCTACAAAACAAAGCAGCCGCTGTCACAGGTTACCCTGTGTCACAGCGGCTGCTGCCGTTACGCAAAGCAAGCCACCCCCTGCGGCGGCGTCGCTGTGCTATCTCAGATCAACCGTCGCGGCCTCAGGGGCGTTGCTGGCCGTCGCCAAAGACAAAATACTTAAAGCTGGTCAGCTGTTCGCTGCCCACCGGCCCACGCGCATGCATTTTGCCGGTGGCAATGCCGATCTCAGCCCCCATGCCAAATTCGCCGCCATCGGCAAACTGGGTTGAGGCATTGTGCATCACCACTGCAGAATCAATTGCCGTCATAAAGCGCGCAGCGGCCTGGTGATCCTCGGCGACGATGGCATCCGTATGACCCGAGGAATGGGCCTGAACAAATGTGATCGCCTCTTGCAGGTCTTCAACGATTTTCACCGAAATGATGTTGCTCAGGTATTCCGTATCCCAGTCTTCATCTGTGGCGGGCGTCATATTGGCCAGGATCTGTTGTGCGGCCGCATCGCCGCGCAGCTCGCAATCGCCCAGCTCTTGCGCCAGCTTCGGCAGGACCTGATCGGCAATCTTGCGGTCGATCACCACACATTCCGTAGCACCACAAATCCCGGTGCGACGCATCTTGGCGTTTTGCACAATGCCAACCGCCTTGGTAATCTCGGCGCTTTCGTGAATATAGCTGTGGTTGTTGCCATCCAGATGCAGCAGCGTTGGCACACGCGCCTCTGCCTGTACCAAAGAGACCAGACCACGCCCACCACGGGGAATCACGAGGTCGACGCTCTCGGTACTGTGCAACAGCAGTTTGACGGCCTCACGGTCGCGGGTATCCACCAGTTGCACCGCATCTTCCGGCAGGCCCGCAACCTTGAGGCCACGCGCCAGACAGGCCACGATCACCCGCGAGGAATGCAGACTTTCAGAGCCACCGCGCAGGATCACCGCATTGCCGGATTTCATGCACAGCGCCCCGGCATCTGATCCAACGTTGGGACGCGATTCGTAGATCATCGCAATCACGCCAATCGGTACGCTTCTGCGCTCGATCTTCAACCCATTGGGACGTTCAAATGTTGCAAGACACCGGCCCAGCGGATCCGACTGGTCGGCAATGGCCTCTACCGCCGCCGCCATATCCGCCACCCGATCCGCCGTCAGGGTCAGCCGGTCGATAAAAGCCGCATCTTTGCCGCTGCCCCGGATACTGTCGAGATCCTGCGCATTGGCGGCCAGAATTGCGTCGCTGCTCTCGCGCAGCGCTTTGGCGGATTCGCGCAGCGCAAGGTTGCGCTGCTCGGCTGTGGCCAGGGCCAGGGCCTGCGCCGCCGCCCGTGCCCGCTGGCCAAGGGTATCAACCAGGGCCTTGATCTGCGGCTTATCTGTTTCAGTAGTCATCGTATTCATGGTAAATCCTGTCTGGCGCGCCAAGCGCGCCCGCATCATTTCAATTCGGCGGCGCGGCGATAGGCGGCCTGCACGGTGTTTTCAAACAGCGCATGCAATTGGCCATCTCGGCGCAGCTCATCCAGCCCGGCTTGGGTTGTGCCGTTTTTACTGGTGACCGAGTTGCGCAGTTCTTCAAGCGAGGCGTCCGACTGACGCGCGGTTTCCACCGTTCCAGTGATGGTGTCAAAAACCAAGGCACGCGCAGTGTCTTCGTCAAAGCCCAGCCCCATGGCTGCCGCGACATAGCTACGCATCATTTCAAACACATAGCCCGGCCCGCTGCCGCTCACCGCGGTCAGCCGGTCGATCTCATCTTCATTGGCCAGTGGGACGCAGCGGCCCGTCTCGGCGATAAAGGCGCTGACCTGTTCAACCTGCTCTGCGCTGCAGGATGCATTGGCATAAAGCCCCGAAACCCCAAGCCCGACCATCGCAGCCAGGTTCGGCATAATCCGGATGATCGCCGCCTCACCGGTGATCTCCGTCAGACTGTCCAGACTATAGCCCGCCGCGATCGACACAAAACAACCGCCGGGTTTCAGCGCATGGGTGTAGGCGGGCAGCAGATCTTTGATCATTTGCGGCTTGATGGCGATCACAACAACATCAAATGCACCCGAGGGCAGATCTGTCGTTTTTGTGACATGACGCACACCCTCTGGCAGGTCAGCTGCAGCGGGGTCGGCGACGGTGAATTCATGCTCATCGCGTCGGACCCACTGGCGCAACATCGCCCCGCCCATCTTGCCGCAGCCAATCAAAAGTATCTTCATCGTCGCTTTCCTTTCTCTTACCCAGACCCGCAGGCGCTGCCTGTTGCCCGGCCTGAAACGGGGGCCGAATCTGGTGGTGTTTCCCGTCGGCACCAGGGGGGTAAACCACCCCACCGCGGACGCTGCATTGCAGCAACCTATTTGCATTCATGTGCGGTCTACGTGTTATACAGACACCATCACTGAATGAGGTCTAGCTATCTGGCTACGCGACAAGACGCAAACAGGTAGTATTTTACCCTCTAAATACAGACAGATACCGGAGATACTGATGCCAAAGAAGAAAAAAATCGTTGTCAAGATCGGGTCCAGCCTACTTGCCAATAGCGAAAAGCTGACCCTTCGATATGCCTTTATGAACGGGTTGATGAGCGATCTGGCACAGCTGCAAAAAGAGGGTCACGACATTATTTTAACCTCCTCTGGCTCGGTCGCTCTGGGGTTGAACATGATTGATAAGCGGCCCGAAGATGCAGGCATTTTGGACAAGCAAGCGGCCGCCGCATGCGGGCAGCCACTGCTGATGAATGCCTATCGCCAGGTAGCATCCGAACACGATATGGACGTCGCGCAGATGCTTGTTACAGTCGACGACATGGAAGATAGACGCCGTTTTTTGAACATCAAAAACACCATGTACAGATTGTTCGAAAACGACATCGTGCCGATCCTGAATGAGAATGATTCCATCGCAACACGCGATTTGCGGGTGGGTGACAATGACCGTTTGTCGGCCAAAATCGCCCAGATGGTCGAAGCAGATGCTCTGATCATCCTGACCAGTGTTGACGGCCTTTATGACATTGATCCCTCGGATCCAAACGCCGAGTTCATCGCGGAAATCGAGGACGTCAGCGAACACTTGGAATCCACCACCAGCATCAGTGCCCTGGGCAGCGGTGGGATGCTGACAAAGATGCATGCGGCGAATATGGCCCAGAACGCCGGCGTCGAAACCATCATCGCCGAAGGCATCATCGAACGCCCGGTTTCCTCGGTCTTGAAAAACGAACGCCGCTTTACCCGCTGTCTGGTCACGGGCGAGACGGCATCGCCATTGAAGGTGTGGCTCAGCAACCGCTTGCAGGTTTCCGGCACACTGGTGGTGGGCAACGATGTCGCGGCGGCACTTGCTACTGGTGATTGCGGCGTTAGCCGGGGCGATGTGATTTCGATCCAGGGTGATTTCACCAAGGGCGATGTGTTGCACGTCTATAACGAAGACGGAGAAGAAGTCGCACGCGGGCTGACAAACTTCTCTTCGGAAGAAACCATGCTGATGGCACGCCATCTTGATATGCCCGTCGAAGACGTGATTGGCTACAAGACCAAAAGCGATGTCATTGCGATCGAGAACATACTGATCCTGAAGGACAATCACCTACAGCTTGATGCGCCAGAGCATGATCAGAAAGTCGTTATTCCGGCATAACGGCCGGGCCAGATCCTGCCTGTTTGTTCCGCGAATAAGCGGGCTCATTCGGCCCATACAGTTACATCAACAATATGGGGGCCGCAGTTTCTGCGGCCCCCTTTCTTTGTACGCCCTTGGTACGTCGCCCGCAGGCTCAGTCGCAGTTTATCACGAACACCCCGAGGTGGATCCGCAGGTATTGCATTTCATGCAGGTTCCATTGCGCACCAATGTGTAATTGCCGCATTCGCCGCAGGCTTCGCCCTCATACCCCTGCATCTTTGCCTTGACCCGAGCATCCATCCCGGTTGCTGCTGACGGCGAAGCTTGGGGAACCAGCGCTTGCAGATCGGCCACCGGATCGCTGCCTGTCTTGGCTGCATCCAACAGGCTGGAGCTGGCTTGCCCGCCCTGCAATACCACCAGATCTTGCGGCAGACGCTTGCGCAGATAGCCGGTGGAAGAGATCTGCTTCAAAACCTCCAACGAGCGGCTTGCAGCACTTTCGCTGAGTTCAGACAGGTTGGAAACGCCTTCTTCCTCGCCGCGACCAATATCATCAAAGGCAGGCCCCTGCGGTTTGACATGGGCAAGATCTGTCCGGTCCAGATAGCTGACGGCCAATTCGCGGAACACATAGTCCAGGATCGAGGTGGCATTCTTGATGGAATCATTGCCCTGCACCATGCCGGCCGGTTCAAACTTGGTAAAGGTAAAGGCATCGACAAACTCTTCCAGCGGCACGCCATATTGCAGGCCAACCGACACTGCGATGGCAAAATTGTTCATCATCGCCCGGAAGCCCGCACCTTCCTTGTGCATGTCGATGAAGATCTCGCCTAGGGTGCCGCTTTCATATTCGCCGGTACGCAGATAGACTTTATGCCCGCCGACAACTGCCTTTTGCGTATAACCCTTGCGCCGCTGTGGCATCTTGGTGCGATGCGATTTGGCGATCTCTTTGATGATGATTTTCTCGACGATCTTTTCCGCCAGAACTGTGGCTTTTTCCTGCGGCTTGCCGCTCTCCAGCACCTCTGCGGCCTCGTCGTCGTCTTCGACCAGGGCGGCAGCCAGTGGCTGGCTCAGCTTGGACCCATCACGGTAGAGCGCATTCGCCTTGACCCCCAGCGACCAGCTGAGCTCATAGGCTTTCTGACATTCCTCGATGGCGGCATCATTTGGCATATTGATGGTTTTCGAAATCGCCCCGGAGATAAAGCTCTGGGCTGCGGCCATCATACGGATGTGGCTTTCAACACCAAGATAACGCTTACCTTTTTTGCCACAGGGGTTGGCACAGTCAAAGATATTGTAGTGCTCTTCCTTCAGGTGCGGCGCGCCTTCCAGGGTCATGGTGCCGCAGACATGATCATTGGCGACGTCGATATCAGCCTTGGTAAAGCCAAGGTGGCGCAGCAGATCAAAGGTTGGATCGTTCAGTTTCTTGGCAGGAATGCCCAGAACGCCGGTGCAGAAATCTTCGCCCAGGGTCCATTGGTTGAACACAAAGCGGATATCAAAAGCGGCCTCCAAGGCACTGTCAATCTTGGACAATTCATTGGGGCCAAAGCCGTGCCCGGTGAGCGAGGTATGATTGATGACCGGGGCATTGCCCAGGCTCGCATGACCCACCGCATATGACACGATCTCTTCGATCTCGGCCGAGCTGTAGCCCAGCCCTTCCAGCGCCGCAGGCACCGAGCGATTGATGATCTTGAAATAGCCGCCGCCGGCCAGTTTCTTGAACTTCACCAGCGCAAAGTCCGGTTCAATCCCAGTGGTGTCACAATCCATCACCAGCCCGATGGTGCCTGTGGGGGCAATCACTGTGGTCTGCGCATTGCGATAGCCGTGCTTTTCGCCCAGCTCCAGCGCTTCGTCCCAGGCCCCCATGGCCAGATCAGCCAGCCGCGCATCAGGGCAGTTGTCGATATCCAACGGCACCGGCGGCACCGACAGCCCCTCATAGCCGCTGATCTTGCCCATGGCGGCAGTGCGGTGATTGCGGATCACCTTGAGCATGGCATCGGCGTTGCGCGCATAGCCGGCAAAAGCGCCCAACTCGGCCGCCATCTCACCCGAGGTCGCATAGGCCACCCCGGTCATCAGCGCCGTCAAAGAGCCACAAAGCGCGCGGCCCTCTTCGCTGTCATAGCCATGCCCCATATTCATCAGCAACCCGCCGATATTGGCATAGCCCAGCCCCAGGGTGCGGAAGTCATACGACCGCTGGGCGATTTCCTTTGATGGGAACTGCGCCATGGTGACCGAAATTTCCAGTGTCACGGTCCACAACCGGCAAGCATGCATAAAGTCTTCTGCCTGGATTTTTCCATCCTTGTAAAAGGTCAGCAGATTCAAAGAGGCCAGATTGCAGGCGGTATCATCCAGGAACATGTATTCCGAACAAGGATTTGAACCACGAATCTCACCGTCTGCTGGGCAAGTGTGCCATTCATTGACGGTATCGTGGAACTGAATGCCCGGATCAGCACAGGCCCAGGCCGCATGGCCAACCTTTTCCCACAGATCGCGCGCCTTGACGGTCTTGGCGACCTTGCCATCGGTGCGGTTGATCAGTTGCCAGTCGGCGTCTTTTTCCACCGCGTGCAAAAAGGCATTGGTCACCCGGATCGAATTGTTGGAATTCTGCCCCGAGACAGAGCTATAGGCATCTGAATCCCAATCCGTGTCATAGATTGGGAATTCAATGCTGTCGTAGCCCTGTTTGGCATAGTCCAGGACGCGTTTGATATATGTCTCGGGGATTGCAACCTTCTTGGCCTCGCGCACCGCCTGTTTCAGCCCCGGATTGGCACCCGGGTCATAGGCCTCTGTTGCGGCGCCATCCCAGGACCGGATTGCTGCGAAGATACCGTTCAGCATCTTTTCGTGCATCTTGGAACCCGCAACAATAGAGGCCACCTTCTGCTCTTCGATCACCTTCCACTGGATGAAGTCTTCGATATCCGGGTGATCGGCATCCACGATCACCATCTTGGCGGCGCGCCGGGTTGTGCCCCCCGATTTGATCGCCCCTGCCGCCCGGTCGCCAATCTTGAGGAACCCCATCAAGCCAGACGAGCGCCCGCCGCCTGACAGCGGCTCTCCTTCGCCGCGCAGATGGCTGAAGTTGGTCCCCGTGCCCGAACCATATTTGAACAGCCGCGCCTCGCGCACCCAGAGATCCATAATGCCACCGTCATTGACCAGATCGTCCGAAACCGACTGGATGAAACAGGCGTGGGGCTGCGGGTGTTCATAAGAGCTGGTGGATTTGGTCAGCTTGCCCGTTTTGAAATCAACATAGTGGTGGCCCTGGGCCGGCCCGTCGATACCATAGGCCCAGTGCAGCCCGGTGTTGAACCACTGCGGGCTGTTGGGGGCTGCGCGCTGGCTGGCCAGCATGTAGCGCATCTCATCAAAGTATGAGCGGGCGTCTTCCTCGCTTGAGAAATAGCCGCCCTTCCAGCCCCAATAGGTCCAGGCGCCGGCCAGACGATCAAACACCTGCTTGGAAGAAATCTCGCCGCCGCAGGGCACATCCTTGCCCGCAGGCACAGAACGCCAAAGGAACTCCGGCACGCCTTTTTCCGAGACCTTCTTCAGGCGCTGTGGCACCCCGGCCTTGCGAAAGTATTTCTGTGCAATCACATCGCTGGCCACCTGGCTCCACTCGGCGGGAACTTCGATGTTCTCCAGCCGGAACACAATGGTGCCATCCGGGTTGCGGATCTCCGAGGTTGCCGAAATGAAATCCAGACTGGCGTAGGCGTCCTGCCCGGCCTTGGTAAACTTACGCTCGATCTTCATGCTCTGCCCCTTGTGCCTGTGCGACCTGATGCGCTTGCACCCCGGTCACATTTCTGCGCCGCATTGAATGCAGCATTCTTCATTTTGAAAGCACGAGCAAACCGGCACGCCTCTTGATGGGCTTGCTGTTTCAGAGACCTTCGCCGGCCATTTCGGTGGATGTAGCTTGTGTTTTCACATTGTCACAAAGCGGCAATATGTAACTAGATATTGTGGCCTTGTAGATGACTACTACAATTTGGCGTATTCCAGCCAAGAGGGTCAACGAATAATTTACCAATTTTTTGTCTTCTTTGCTGTTGACCTAGCAGAGACGAAACAGGCGAGGCCCTGTCTTGGTGATTCATCTGCCAATCCCCCCCCGATTTTGCTCAGACCGAGTTACCTTGATCATCCGAGAAATTCCGCGAAACAGCAAAGACTTGCCGCGTGAAGCCAAAAACTGATCGCCCCGATCGCCAACAATAGCCAAAAATTTGCGCACTCTTTGCCGCCCTGATGCGGCGTCGCACGGTGGGGGCGCAGTTGTTGCGCCGATGCCCCAAATCCCGCAACCCCTGCGCCTGATCTTCTACCAGCACGGGCAAAATTGGCAACAAGTTGCAACAACTCCGCGTCAATCCCTTAACGATGTCTTAACTAAAATTTTGCCCCCGGCGCGCAGACCGCACCACTAGAGTCTGTGATTCTATTGCCCTGCGCCACGGCCAACTGGCGAGCCATGCGAACAATCAGCAAAACAGGCGCGACAGTTCGGGGCTGAGCCCCCTATCGCGTCACAGCCAGGGTTGGTCTTAGTGGAGACGCAGAATTGCAGGATCTCATCCCGAATCCGCAGCGGGGCAATGTGCTGCAACGCTACCCAACAAAAGGGGGATGAAATGGCAAAGCAAAGCCTCGATCACGCGACCATGAACGACATAAGAAACCGCCCAATGACATAGTCGGATCAGCAGCTAATAATGTTGATGAATTCCGCAAGATCTGGTCTCTGGCGGGAGGCCAGGGATCCTGGCCTCTCGCGAGAACATCAAAGAAACATTGGGTTTTCTTTGAAAATGGTCGGGGCGGCGAGATTCGAACTCACGACCCCCTGTACCCAAAACAGGTGCGCTACCAGACTGCGCCACGCCCCGAACCGTGCGCTGTTCCTAACGCCAGTGAATGGATTTGAAAACCCCTAACAAGGCCAAATTGGGCCAGTTTTTGAAAAAACTTTGTGGCGCACCTCTGTACCCATAGAAATGCCATATCGCGCCGCCAAACCTGCGTTGATTTCCAGCACCGCAAAGACCTCATTCCCGCCGGGAAGCGGGGTTAGATCACCGGGAATCGCATTGGCCTGGATTCCAGTCACCAGGCCGGTTTGATCCAGAAAAATAATATCAAGCGGGATAAGGGTGTTTTTCATCCAAAAGGCAGCGCGCTGCGGCTTTGGATATACAAACAACATGCCAGCCCCACGGGGCAGCGACTCGCGAAACATCAAGCCCCGGGCGCGTTCCGCTTCGTCATCGGCGAGTTCTATATGAAAGGAGGTTTGTCCCCAGCTGCCGCGCAGCTCAATCCGATCTGGGCGACATGTCTCAGCCTGGGCGGAAAGGGGAAGACCGAGGCCAAGAATCAGGGCCAGGGTCGGTGCGACGAGAGAGGCTCTCAGTCGCGTCATCGGATCAGCCTGCCTGATCGCTGGAAGATATCGCAGCTTCCCAGGCGTGCACTTCGGCGGCCATCTGCCCCCGCTTGCCGTCGATCACCCGGATTGCCAGGGCTTCTCCGGGTTGCAGATCGGCCAAGCCCGACTGGCGCAACACTTCGACATGCAAAAAGATATCTTCGCTGCGGCCAAAGATATTGGCAAAGCCAAAGCCCTTGCCCTTATTAAACCATTTCACCCGTGCGGGTTCCAATGGTTTGGCCTGCAGGTCCGTCAGGTCCAGCTCGGCAAAATCGCTCAGCACTGGGGCTTCTTCTCGCTCAGGCGGGTGAATGGCCAGAACCTCAACCGCCTGAACACCGCGATCAGTGTGATGGGTGACGATTTCGATACGGGTTCCATCCGCAACCGAACTCTGTCCAAAATTACGAAGTACATTCACATGCAGCAAAATATCAGGGCCGCCCAGATCGGACACAACAAAACCAAACCCCTTGGTGGGGTCAAACCATTTAACAAGGCCTTGGATGTGCTGCAGGCTGCTCAGATCTTCTGCCACTTAACTTTTCCACTGCGTCTTTTTCATTTTCTTGACAGCGTGATGCGCGATTTCACCAACCAAGTTCAAGCAAAAATCCTCACAGTTGTCAGAAAAGTGCTATTTCTGGCGCCAAAAACTTAAGGATTAAGGCGTGAAACCGACCAATCGTCCTGTTCGCTGTCGCGCCGCCAGACAAAGCGATCGTGTAGGCGAAACGCCCCATCCGCCCAGAACTCAATCTCGACCGGGGTGATCCGGTAGCCCCCCCAAAAGGGCGGGCGCGGCGGATTCGGCCCCTTACTTGCTGTGACCTTGGCCACCTCGGCCATCAGGCTGGTGCGACTGTCCAGCGGCCGCGACTGTTTTGAGGCCCAGGCACCGAGACGGCTCTTGAGAGAGCGCGAAGCATAGTATTCATCCGCCTTTGGCCCCTCTTCCCGACTGATATCGCCACGCACCCGAATCTGTCGGCGCAGCGATTTCCAATGCATCACAAAGGCGGCCTTGCCAGCACTATCCAACTCCTGCGCCTTGGCGCTTTCATAGTTGGTATAAAAAACAAAAGCCGAGGCCTCGATCTCTTTCAGCAGGACCATGCGGGCATTGGGCAGACCGTTGGCATCCACCGTGGCCAGGGCGATGGCATTGGGATCATTTACTTCGGTTTTTTCGGCTTCCGCCAGCCAAGCGCGCGCAATGGCAAAGGGGTCATTTCCGGCAAACAGCCCTGAACGTTCACTCAACACAACCTCCTGTCTGAAACTTGCGCCACATTAGGCAGCCCCCCAAGGATCGGCAAGGGGCCTCGCGCAGAACCAGCCCTCGCGCATATGGGGCGGCTTGTACGATCATTCAAGGTCGCCCCTTGAAGCAGACGTCGCGGCATATTAAACGTCTTTAACTTCACGGATCACAGGCGGAGAACCTGAATGTCTAATCAACTGATGACCGGCAAGCGCGGTCTGATCATGGGCTTGGCCAATGACAAATCGATTGCCTGGGGGATCGCCAAGGCCTGTGCCGAGGCCGGTGCCGAGCTGGCCTTTTCGTACCAGGGGGATGCACTGAAAAAACGCGTCCTGCCACTGGCAGAGCAGCTAGGCAGCGATATCGTTCTGCCCTGCGATGTCTCGGATGAGGCCTCGATGGATGAATTGTTTGTCGCGCTAGAAGAAAAATGGGGCAAGCTGGACTTTGTCGTGCACGCCATTGGCTTTTCCGACAAGAGCGAGCTGCGTGGGCGCTATGTCGACACCAGCCGTGACAACTTCACCATGACCATGGATATTTCGGTCTATTCCTTCACCGCCATCGCGCGGCGGGCCGAAAAGATGATGGATGCGGGCGGCTCCATGCTGACCCTGACCTATTATGGCGCCGAGCAGGTGATGCCACACTATAATGTCATGGGCGTCGCCAAGGCCGCGCTAGAGGCCTCGGTTAAATATCTGGCCGAAGATCTGGGCAAGGATGGCATTCGCGTCAATGCGATTTCCGCCGGTCCGATCAAGACCCTTGCGGCCTCTGGTATTGGCGATTTCCGCTATATCATGAAATGGAACGAGTATAATTCACCGCTGCGCCGGAACGTGACCACCGGAGACGTGGGCAAGTCGGCACTCTACCTACTGTCTGATCTTGCCTCTGGCGTGACCGGTGAGAATCTGCACGTGGATGCGGGCTATCATGTGGTCGGCATGAAGGCCGTGGACGCCCCGGACATTGAGAAAGGCTGACCCCAGATGAGCACCAAGGACACAAGCCGCCTGCCCCATGAAAAAGGGTTTCATATCTCCTGGGACCAGATCCACCGTGACAGCCGGGCGCTGGCATGGCGGCTGGATGGTCAGGGACCCGATGATGGCCACTGGCGCGCCGTTGTGGCGATCACCCGTGGCGGCATGGCCCCAGCCATGATCGTTGCCCGAGAGTTGGACATTCGCACCGTCGACACGATCAGCGTGAAGTCCTATCACTCTGGCGGCGGCAAGGCCGACCAGCGCCGCGAGGCCGAGGTGCTGAAAAGCCCGGATGCGGACATGATGGGCGACGGCACCGGCATTCTGATTGTCGACGATCTGGTCGACTCTGGCAAAACCCTGGAACTGGTGCGCGACCTCTATCCCAAGGCGCATTTTGCCACCGTCTATGCCAAGCCCCAGGGCGAACCGCAGGTGGACACCTTCATCACCGGTGTGAGCCAGGATACATGGATCTTTTTCCCCTGGGATATGGCTCTGCAATATGTCGAACCCTATCGCGGCACTGACTGAAGCCTGCCTATAACAGCCGAAATCACCCAAACGCGCCCTCTTGTCCAGGGCGCGTTTTTCGTGCGCGTCGCACCCGATTGGCGCGCCCTGCCCCCTTGGCTCCGTCCTCGCGCGATTGAGGCAACGCTTGCTCGCGACAGGTCGGTTTGGATCCATGCGGATCCCCGCGCCCCGGCCATCTGATCTGTGACAAGTGATTGCCATCCCCCCGGCAAGCCCCTACCAATTCTGCAGCACATCACCACAAGATCAACAGGAGTGGGCATGATCACATCGCGCACAGAGGCAACATTTCTCTCTCCCATCGTCGAATCCCGTCGCTGGGTTGCCGGCGTCACCTTTCCGGATGACCGCCCGCTGTTGAATGTAAGCCAGGCCGCTCCGGCTGATCCGCCACCGCTGGGGCTGCGTCAGGCCCTGGCCGAGGCTGCGCTCCACCAGGATGACGCGCATCTCTATGGTCCTGTGCTGGGGCGTGACGGCCTGCGCAGCGCCCTGGCTGAACAAATGTCATCGCACTACGATGCCACGATTTCGCCCGACCAGATCGGCATCACCTCGGGGTGCAACCAGGCCTTTGCCGCCACCATTGCCGCGCTCTGCGGTGAAGGGGATGAAGTGATCATTCCAGTGCCCTGGTACTTCAACCACAAGATGTGGCTGGACCTGAGCGGCGTCACCGCCCGCCCGCTGCAGGTTGGCGATGACATGCTGCCCGATCCGGCCGCTGCCGAAGCCCTGATTACCCCCCGCACGAAAGCGATCCTGTTGGTGACACCCAACAACCCAACCGGGGCCGAATACCCCGAAGGCCTGCTGCGGGCTTATTTTGATTTGGCACAGTCGCGGGGGCTGGCGTTGATCGTGGATGAGACTTACCGCGATTTCGACAGCCGCTCTGGGCCGCCGCATGCACTGTTTCAGCAGACAGACTGGGATCAAACCCTGATCCACCTCTATTCCTTTTCCAAGGCCTATCGCCTGACCGGCCACCGGGTTGGTGCCATTGCCGCAGCACCGGCGCGGTTGTTCGAAATGGAAAAGTTTTTGGATACAGTAACCATCTGCCCTTCGCAGTTGGGGCAGATCGGGGCGCAATGGGGAATTCATAACCTTCAAAGCTGGCTCGCCGGGGAACGCGCCGAAATCCTGGACCGCAAGCAGGCAATTCTTGACGCTTTCCCGCTACTCGCCTCTCGCGGGTGGCGGCTGTTGGGATGCGGGGCCTATTTTGCCTATGTCGAACACCCCTTTGATCTGCCGGCGTCACAGATCGCCCAGAAACTGGTCACCGAGGCCTCTATCTTGATGCTGCCCGGCACCATGTTCATGCCCGAAGGCGACCAATCCGCCGAACGCCAGTTCCGGATCGCCTTTGCCAATGTCGATGCGGTCGGCATTCGTGAGCTCTTTTCCAGGCTGAGCCAGTTTCAGCCCTGACACCCGCCCTGATACCCGCCTGTGCCCCAAGCCCTTGCGATCAGGGGCGCAGCCCACCCGGCCCAATACGCGCCAAGACCCGACAAAGCCCCGTATTCAAGCCTTTGAGCGGGCAGAGGATCTTGCCCCGCTTGGGGCAGCAGCGTATGCAAGGCAGGAACATCTATTAAGCAGGGAGCCCCGGACACGACATCCCGGCACCTCCCCCCGAAAGCGAAGTTAAAGAGGGCAGCATGGCCACAGGCATTAAGAAACTATCCAATACCTTTGTTTGGATCCTCATGGGGCTCCTGATCATCGGCCTTGCCGGCTTTGGTGCGGTGAATTTCAACAGCTCTATGTCTTCGGTGGCCCAGGTCGGCGACGAAGAGGTCACCGTTGATGCCTACCTGCGGGAATTGCAGCGCGAACAGCGTGCTCTGCAGGCGCAGGGCGGTCAGTCGCTTACCATTGCCCAAATGGCCGCCTTTGGTCTGGACCGGGTGGTTCTGCAGCGTCTGATCTCGATCGCTGCCATCGACAACGAGGTAAAGAACCTTGGCATTTCCATTGGCGACGAAAACCTGCGCAAGGAACTGGCCGAGATCCCAGCCTTTCAGGCTGCCAGCGGCAAGTTCGACCGGCAAGCCTACAGTTTTGCCTTGCAGAACGTCAATCTGAACGAAAAGAACTTTGAGGCAGATCTGCGCCGCGAATCTGCCCGCACCCTGGTGCAGGGGGCCATCGTGGTTGGCGCCAAGATGCCCAAGACGCTTACCGATACCCTGACCAACTATATCGGTGCCCGCCGCAGCTTTTCCTATGTTCAGCTATCTGCCGATCAGGTTGCCCTAACCCAGGTGATGCCCACCGATGCAGAGCTGCAATCCTACTATGATGACAACCAGGGCAGCTTTACCCTGCCCGAAACCAAGCGCATCACCTATGCGCGTCTCAGCCCCGAAATGATCATGGATAGCG
Source organism: Pseudophaeobacter flagellatus (assembly GCF_021228235.1). GTDB lineage: Bacteria > Pseudomonadota > Alphaproteobacteria > Rhodobacterales > Rhodobacteraceae > Pseudophaeobacter > Pseudophaeobacter flagellatus. Next base: position 343,032 of record NZ_JAJQRG010000003.1, on the reverse strand, counting down.
TCGAGGTCGACGAGGTTGCCCTGCGCAAGCTCTATGACGAGCGGGCAGACGAGTATCAGGTGCCGGAACGCCGCCTGGTCGAACGCCTGGTCTTTGCCGATGAGCAAAGTGCCGCAGGGGCCAAAGCGCAGCTGGATGTTGGCGGCACCACCTTTGAAGCCCTGGTCGAGGCGCGCGGCCTGGCGCTGAGCGATGTCGATCTTGGCGATGTGACCACCGACGACCTGGGCGCGGCTTCTGACAGTATTTTTGCCGCCGAAGTGGGCGCTGTTGTCGGCCCGCACCCTACGGATCTGGGGCCAGCCCTGTTTCGGATCAATGGTCACCTCGAAGCCCGGATAACCTCTTATGAGGACGCAATGCCAGAGCTGCGCGATGAGCTGGCCGCCGACCGCGCCCGCCGCTTGATCGAACAGCAGGCCGAAGAGATCAACGATCTTTTGGCTGGTGGTGCCACCCTGGAAGATCTGGCAACTGAAAGCGACATGCAGGTTGCAACCATCAACTGGAACGGCAAAACTAGCGAAGGTATCAGCGCCTATGAAGGCTTTCGCACCGCCGCCAGCGTAGTGACACTGGATGATTTCCCAGAGGCGGAATTCCTGGGCGATGGCAGCCTCTTTGCCCTGCGCCTGGACGAAATCCTGCCAGAACGCCCCGAGCCCTTTGAAACGGCAAAACAAAAAGTTCTGGATGCCTGGAATGCCGACCGTGTTGCCGCAGCGCTGCAGGCCCAGGCAGATGCGCTTTTTCTGGCCGCCAAGGAGGCGGGTACCTTCCCCGAAGAGAGCCAGGTCAAGACCGAAACCGGCCTGACCCGCACCGCCTATCTCGACAATACACCGGCCGATATGATGAACCAGATTTTCACCATGGAACCCGGTGATTTCAAGGTGATCACCGGTGAGGATAGCACCGTTGTCGTACATCTTGATGCGGTGCTGCCCACGGAAACCAGTGAAGAAATGCAGCTCATGGCGGATGCGCTGGGGACCCAGCTTGATCAGGCGATTTCAGAGGCGCTGTTCACCGCCTTTGTCGCGGATGCGCAACTGCGTGCCGCGCCGCGCGTTGATCAACAGGCGCTAAATGCCGTTCAGGCCAATTTCCAGTAAGCGAGGCGGCCAAGATGGCTTTGACCCCAGAATTTGACAGCTTTGCCCGTGCCTATGACGACGGGGAAAACCAGGTCGTCTATACCCGGCTGGCGGCGGATCTCGACACGCCTGTGTCGCTGATGCTGAAACTGACCGGTGCCCAGAAAGACGCCTTTATGCTGGAATCCGTCACCGGCGGCGAAGTGCGCGGGCGCTATTCCATCATTGGCATGAAACCGGATCTGATCTGGCGCAGCCAGGGCCCCCGTTCAGAGCTGAATCGCTCTGCCAGGTTTGACCCAGAGGCCTATGAGCCGCAGCAAGGCAACCCGCTGGACAATCTGCGCGCCCTGCTGGCCGAGAGCAAAATCGATTTGCCTGAAGATATGCCCCAGGCGGCGGCGGGTCTGTTTGGCTACCTTGGCTACGACATGGTGCGCCATGTGGAACACCTGCCAAATGTGAACCCCGATCCGCTGCAATTGCCCGATGCGCTGATGCTGCGCCCCTCGGTCATTGCTGTGCTGGACGGCGTGAAGGGAGAGGTCACGGTGGTCTCTCCGGCCTGGGCCAGCGATGGCCAAAGCGCCCGCGCCGCCTATGCCCAGGCAGCCGAACGGGTGATGGATGCGGTGCGTGATCTGGAACGCGCCATGCCCTCGGAAACCCGCGATCTGGGCGATGCCCGCGAGGTGGCGCCGCCCGTGTCGAATTTCACCAAATCCGGCTATATGGAAGCGGTGGAAAAGGCCAAGGATTACATCCGCGCAGGCGATATCTTTCAGGTGGTTCCGGCGCAACGCTGGAGCCAGGATTTCCCGCTGCCACCTTTTGCGCTCTATCGGTCTCTGCGCCGCACCAACCCTTCGCCCTTTATGTTCTATTTCAATTTCGGCGATTTTCAGGTGATTGGTGCCAGCCCGGAAATTCTGGTGCGTGTCTTTGGCAATGAGGTCACCATCCGCCCCATCGCCGGTACCCGCCCGCGTGGCGCCACCCCGGAAGAGGACAAGGCCAACGAGCTGGATCTTCTGGCCGACAAAAAGGAACTGGCAGAACACCTGATGCTGTTGGATCTGGGCCGCAACGATACAGGCCGCGTGGCCAAGATAGGTACCGTGCACCCGACCGAGCAATTCATCATCGAACGCTACAGCCATGTGATGCACATCGTCTCCAATGTGGTGGGGGAACTACACGAGGACAAAGACGCGCTGGATGCGTTCTTTGCCGGCATGCCAGCGGGCACCGTATCAGGCGCGCCGAAGGTACGAGCGATGGAAATCATCGACGAGCTGGAGCCGGAAAAACGCGGTGTCTATGGCGGCGGTGTTGGCTATTTCTCGGCCGGTGGCGACATGGATATGTGTATCGCGCTGCGCACCGCCATCATCAAGGACCAGACCCTGTATGTACAGGCGGGCGGCGGCGTGGTCTATGACAGCGACCCCGAGGCAGAGTTTATGGAAACGGTGCACAAATCCAATGCCATCCGGCGCGCAGCCGCCGATGCTGCCCGCTTTATTGGCAAGGGCAACAGCTGATCGCGCCCCGAGCCACTGCAACTGCAATACCAAAAGGGCCTCATAATCTGAGGCCCTTTTTATATGCTTTATATGCGCAACCGACTGGTACTTTTGATCTTGTTATCCGGGGGTGGCTTATTGCGACGTCAGGTTCGCCTTGAGCCCCGCCGAGACCGGTACAAGCCCCACCTGACTGGCGCGATCCTGCAAGCCCCAGAGCAACAGGGCCGAGATGGTGTCCGCGCGCAGACGTCCCAACATGATAACAGCGCCTTCCTGCCGGGCCCGAAAGGCCGCCTGATCGAGAAAGCGGCGAATGGCGCGTGGGGTTTGCCCGGCCCCGTCAAAATCGCGAAACACCACACCCGAAGGCATGCCATCACGCAGCGCCAGTTTCTGCACCGTATTCAATCCACTGTTCTGGGTCACCATGCCGTAGCCTGCGCTGTTCAATACCGCCACCACCTGATCCGCCAAGGGACGATTACCCTGAAATCCGGTTTCGACGCCTTCCAGGATCCCAACGGCCTGCGGCAGTTTCTTCATCCAGACGGGCAAGGCGGTTTCGGCATCCTGTGGCGCCGCCTCACGCGGAAGATCGGCGAGGATCAGCACCTCAAACCCGGCCGCCCGGCGGGCCTGCATTTTCTCAACCGCGCGTGGATCGTCGGGGGAAATCGCAAAGGTCAGTGGATAGGGGAACTCTGCCAGGGCCTCGGCGCCAATTGCCGCCGCATCATCGATCAAGATGATCGACATCAGGGGGCGATCCCCCGGCGCGGTATAGGGTTCTGCGTTGATCTCAAACGGGGTTGGTGACGCTGCGGTCGCACCCTGCGCTTGCGCCTGCTTCTGCTCTTGCGCGTCATTGCCTGCAATCAGCATTGGCGTGCTGCTGCGCTCTGTCAGTGGCACCACCGGGGTGCCGATACGCGGGCTAGCGCCGGTGTCCGTGCCAGTATCAGGCTCGGCGGCGGCCAGCTCCGGGTCGGCACTGGTTTCTGGCGCGTCCTCTTCTGCAGAGGCTCGCCTATCTTGGGCCGCCTCTTGCTCGACGGCTTCGACGGTCTTCTGCGCTGTTATGGGCTGACCAAGGTTTGGCCGGGCTGTCGGCTGGGGGGCCTGGCCCATCTCCGGCAGCGTGATCTCAGGCAGAACGGGCGATGCAGAGTTTTCAGACAGCGCGCTCTGCCCGCTGGGTAGGGTGTCCTGGGGCGCGGCCTCATCCGGCGGCGGTGCCACCTGAACGGCCGCTGGCGCAGCCCCCTCGGCCTCGGGCTCTGCCGTATTGATAGCAGCGGGGGAGATTTGCTCATGCGGGGCTGGCTTCGGCAGGGCTGCGGTCTCGGTTGAAACCTCTGGGCGGTCGTCCTGACCCGGCGCATCTGGCGCACTGCCACTGGCCTGGCCTGTCAGGGCCGCGCCTAGGGCTTGCGGCAGGCTTGCAACCGCCCCAGAAGGCGCCGTATTTCCCGCCGATGCACCATCGGGAATCGTCACCTCAGGCCGGGTGCCAGGATCCGTATCAAGCACCGCAACCGGGCTGCGATCCGCACCATCAAGCCCCTGCGGGCTGCTTGGCGCGACCTCAACCAGATCAGCATCGCGCTGCTCTCGCGGCTTGGGGGCGGCGTTCTGCGCGCTCAAGGGCTGTGCGGCTTGGTTCGGGGTTGTTGTTTCGACCTCGACCAGCGGCGGCAACGGCACGGAAAGCGACCACATCGCAGCCCCCGCAACTGCAACCACTGCGCCAATGCTTACCCCTCCGAGAAACCCTTTCATTGCCGTCCTGCCTCTCATCACCTGTTTCCACCCTGAAATCGTGGCGGTTTTTCATCCTATGGCCAAGCTAGAGGCCATTATTCCACTGGCCCACATTCTGCCCAGCACAGACAAGCCCGACAAACCGTCCCGCCGGCGCACGGCCCCATGGCCGGATTCTCTACCATAGACGCCATGCCGCGCAGCAATTGACCCTCGCGCCCTTGACGCTGCCGCGCAAGCCTGAACATGTATACCGCAACCACTATACTGCGGCGCGGCCCCCGCCCGCCACCCATAAAAGAGCCCGCCAAGATGCTGCTGCTAATCGACAACTACGATTCCTTTACCTACAATCTGGTGCACTATTTGGGTGAACTGGGCTGCGAAATGCAGGTGCATCGCAATGACGCGCTGACCGTGCAGGATGCCATGGCGCTCAAACCCAAGGGCATTCTGCTCTCGCCCGGCCCCAAGGCACCTGAACAGGCAGGCATATGCCTGGCGCTGACACAGGCAGCGGCAGAGACCGGCACACCGCTGTTGGGGGTTTGCCTTGGCCATCAGACCATCGGCCAGGCCTTCGGTGGCAAGGTGGTGCGCTGCCACGAAATCGTACATGGAAAGATGGGGCAGATACAGCACAGCAACACCGGGCTGTTTGCCGGGTTACCCAGCCCCTTTGCGGCGACGCGCTATCATTCACTGGTGGTGGATCGTGACAGCCTGCCGGACTGCCTTGAAATCACTGCCGAGCTGGAAGACGGAACCATCATGGGGCTGCAACACCGCACCCTGCCGATCCATGGCGTGCAGTTCCACCCCGAATCCATTGCATCCGAACACGGCCATGCCCTGCTGAAAAACTTCCTTGACGACATGCAAAAGGTGCCCGCATGAGCGACCCGATGAAGCCACTGCTGAATGCAGTTGCAGACCGCCCCCTGAGCCGCAGCGAAGCAGAGCAGGCCTTTACCCTGCTGTTTGAAGGCGAAGCGACACCCAGCCAGATTGGCGGGCTCTTGATGGCGCTGCGCACCCGTGGCGAAACAGTCGATGAATATACTGCCGCCGCCTCGGTGATGCGGGCCAAATGCAATTCCGTCGCTGCCCCTGCAGGCGCGATGGATATCGTCGGGACCGGCGGCGACGGCAAGCACACGCTGAATATTTCAACCGCCACCGCCTTTGTCACCGCAGGCGCAGGGGTTGTGGTGGCAAAACACGGCAACCGCAACCTGTCGTCGCGCTCGGGCACCGCGGATGTCCAGACGCAGATGGGCATCAATGTCATGGTGCCCCCTGCGGTGGTTGAGCGTGCCCTCGCGCGCTGCGGCATTGCCTTTATGATGGCACCCATGCACCATCCAGCGGTGGCACATGTGATGCCCACCCGCCAGGAACTTGGCACAAGAACGATATTTAACATATTGGGACCATTGACAAACCCCGCGGGTGTCACCCGTCAGTTGACTGGTGCCTTTAGCCGAGAGCTGATCCGCCCGATGGCTGAAACCCTGGGTCAGCTCGGATCTGAGCGCGCCTGGTTGGTGCATGGATCTGACGGCACGGACGAGTTGACCATCACCGGTATCAGTTGGGTCTCGGCGCTGGAAGAAGACGGCCTGATCCGCGATTTCGAACTGCACCCCGAAGAGGCCGGGCTGCCTGTGCATCCCTTTGAGGCAATCGTCGGCGGCAGCCCAGAGGATAACGCAACCGCCTTCCGCGCCCTGCTCAACGGGGATCAAGGCGCCTACCGCGATGCTGTCTTGCTGAACTCTGCTGCTGCCTTGGTGGTAGCCAATGCAGCCGGATCACTGACAGAGGGCGTGGAAATGGCGCGGCACAGCATTGATTCAGGTGCGGCAAAATCGAAGCTGGCAGCGCTTGCCGAAATCACCACGTCAGCCGCCGGATGACCCTGCCCCCGGCGCGCATAGCTGACGACGGTAAGACCCAGGAAGACGCGGCCAGTTTCAACGATACGTCTGCCATCGGCGATTGGGCCGATCTGGCGTTTTTCGATAACGACTGGCCAGGTATCCGGGCGCAGATCGCCACTGAACAGCGCCAGATTCTGCCACCTCCGCCGCAGCGGTTTGCCGCCCTGACCCTGACCCAAGCGGCGCAAACGCGGGTGGTGATCCTTGGCCAGGACCCCTATCCAACCCCCGGCCATGCCAATGGGTTGGCCTTTTCGACCCTGCCTGACGTCACCCCGCTTCCACGCTCTCTTTCGAATATATTCAAGGAGTTACAAGGCGACATTGGCGCATGCCCCTCCACCGGAGATTTGCAGGGCTGGGCCCGCCAGGGGGTTCTGTTGCTAAACACCGCGCTTTCTGTACCGGCGGGTGAGGCCAACGGCCACAAGCATCTTGGCTGGGAGAAGCTGGCGCAGCAGGCCCTTGCAAAGACTTCAAATGTGCCAACCGCCTATGTATTGTGGGGCAAACAGGCGCAAAGGCTTGAAAAACATATCCATCCGGGCGATCACTTGATCTTGAAAAGCGCCCACCCCTCGCCACTCTCCGCGCATCGCGGTTTTTTTGGCTCGCGGCCCTTTTCGGCGATAAACACCTGGCTTGTTGCCTGTGGTACCGTGCCGATAAATTGGGCAGGCTAGTCGAACCGGCGAAACGCTGCCCTAATGGCAAACCAGACCGAATGCGACATGACAATGATGAACACTAAGACCGAAAGGCAGGGACATGGCTGATAATGTGCTGGATAAAATCAAGGCCTACAAGCTGGAAGAAATAGCTGCCGACAAGGCCGCCAAACCCCTGTCCGAGCTTGAGGCCGAAGCCCGCGAGGCCTCTGCGCCACGCGGCTTTGCCAAGGCTCTGTCGACAGCATCACGCCATGGCTATGGTCTCATCGCTGAAATAAAGAAAGCAAGCCCTTCCAAAGGCTTAATCCGGGAAGATTTTGATCCGGCGGCGCTGGCAGAAGCCTACGAACAGGGCGGTGCCGCCTGCCTGTCCGTGCTGACCGATACGCCCAGTTTCCAAGGCGCAAAATCCTTCTTGGTGGAAGCCCGCGAGGCCTGTGCCCTGCCGGCCCTGCGTAAGGATTTCATGTATGATACCTATCAGGTCGCCGAGGCCCGTGCCCTTGGGGCTGATTGCATCCTGATCATTCTGGCCTCTGTCACCGACACCCAGGCAGCAGAGCTGGAAGACTGCGCCATGGGCTGGGGCATGGATGTACTACTTGAAGTGCACGACCAAACAGAGCTGGAGCGCGCCTCGCTGCTGAAATCGCCCTTGATAGGCATCAATAACCGCAATCTCAAAACCTTTGAGACGACATTGGACACCACCCGGCAGCTGTCGCGGCTGGTCCCTGCTGGGCGCGCCATCGTCTGTGAAAGCGGCCTGTCAACACCGCAGGACCTGGCCGATATGGCCCGTTACGGTGCCCGTAGTTTTCTGATTGGTGAATCTTTGATGCGGCAGGATGATGTGGCCCAGGCCACCCGTAACCTGCTTGCCACCCCCCTGACCCCCGGAGGACTGTAGGTATGGCGCTGACCCATTTCGACGGGAAGGGAGATGCTCATATGGTGGATGTCTCTGATAAAGCTGTTACTGCGCGCATTGCGACAGCAACGGGCCAGATCAGCATGGCGCCGGAAACCTTTGAAATCATTTCACAAGGCAAGGCAAAAAAGGGTGATGTGCTAAGCGTGGCCAGGCTCGCTGGCATTATGGGAGCCAAAAAAACTCCTGAACTGATCCCACTGTGTCACCCCCTGCCGATCACCAAGGTTGCGGTCGAATTAACCCTGGATCCCGCCCTGCCCGGTGTGCAGGTCACCGCCACGGTCAAAACAACCGGTCAAACTGGCGTAGAGATGGAGGCGCTTACGGCTGTCTCCATCGCCTGCCTGACGATCTATGACATGGCAAAGGCCGTCGATAAGGCCATGCAAATTGGCAGCATCCGCGTTGTCCTCAAAGACGGTGGAAAATCAGGTCTGTACGAGGCATAGATGATTTCAGTTTCCGAGGCCCACGCAGCCCTATTGGATCTTTGCGCGACACTAGAGGTCGAAGATGTCCCGCTTAGCCAGGCGGCAAACCGGGTCTTGGCGCAAGACGTCCGCGCCCGCCGCGACCAGCCCCCTTTTTCTGCCTCGGCCATGGATGGCTATGCCGTAAAGGCGGACGAGGTAGAATTACACGCGATGTTCCAGGTGATCGGAGAAGCGGCTGCCGGACATCGATTTGACGCGCCCCTCAAGCCCGGGCAGGCGGTCCGGATTTTCACTGGCGCACCGGTACCAGATGGCGCAAATTTTGTTGTTATTCAAGAGGATGTCTGCCGAAAAAAGAATCTAATCACCATCCTTAACCAACCTGGACCCTCCGACAATATTCGCCCCAGAGCTGGCGACTTTTGCAATGGTCAGAGCCTTACGGCCCCGCGGGTTTTGCGGCCTGCGGATGTGGCTCTCTTGGCGGCCATGAACATCCCCAACATTCCGGTTCGTCGTCGCCCCGTCATTGCCCTGATTTCTACGGGCGACGAATTGGTCATGCCAGGGGAAACCCCGGGGCCAGATCAGATCATCGCCTCCAATACCTTTGGGCTAAAGGCGATGTTGGAAAGCTTTGGTGCCGACGCGCGTATCCTTCCGATCGCAAAAGACAATATCTCCTCCCTGCGCACCGCTTTCTCACTGACCGCAGGCGCGGACCTGATTGTCACAATTGGCGGTGCTTCAGTTGGCGACCACGACCTGGTCGCAAAGGTTGCCACCAACCTTGGAATGGAGCGCGCATTTTACAAGGTTGCGATGCGCCCGGGCAAACCGCTTATGGCCGGACGCCTGCAGGGGACTCCCATGGTTGGCTTGCCTGGAAATCCCGTATCCGCAATGGTTTGCGGCCATGTCTTTCTACAACCCATGATCCGCCAAATGTCCGGGCTACCGGCCCAGGTCGGCCAGGTTTCGATGGCCCGGCTCTCACATCCCACCAAGGGGAACGGCCCGCGCCAACACTATATGCGTGCCACCGTTTCTAACGGCGAAATCACCGTGTCAGACAACCAGGACAGCGCGCTGCTCACGGTCCTATCGGCAGCAAATGCGCTTCTCATCCTACCACCGCATGAACCCGCCCATGACGCGGGAGACACGGTGCAATACCTACCGCTCTGAATTCAAAAACAGTCCGACACTGAAGCCAGAACAATCTAAGCAGCAACTTGTTTTTGAATTTGGCCTCACCTTTTCACTGTGACACAACAAATGTTCTTACTCATCATTAGCACAAAACATGAACAGGCAGAGAAAAACTTTCATAAAAACCTCAAGGCACGCTGGAAGTATTGACACAAAACGGGAACATGAGTAGAACAAATGTCAATTACGGGTTGAAAGGGGCAGTCATGCTGACAAAGAAGCAGTTGGATCTATTGAACTTCATTCATCGTCGCCTGCAAAAGGACGGTGTTCCCCCTAGTTTTGATGAAATGAAAGTTGCGTTGGATCTTCGCTCCAAATCGGGGATACATCGGCTTATCACAGCCCTTGAGGAACGTGGCTTTATTCGTCGCCTTGCCCACCGAGCCCGGGCAATTGAAATCCTGCGCCTGCCTGAAAATATGAGCTCTCCTGCCATGCCCTCTGCGCCACCGAAGAGCAGCATAGCCACTCCGTCACAGGCACCGCTTCGGGAGACGCGCCAATCTCCTGCGCAGCCGGTCTTGGCCGCGCAGGAGATTCCGGTCATGGGCCGTATCGCGGCGGGTGTTCCAATCGAAGCCATCAATCAAATCACCCATCAAATCGCAATTCCACAAACCATGTTATCTTCAAATGGTAAGCACTACGCATTGGAGGTTCGCGGCGACTCCATGATCAATGCAGGTATCAATGATGGCGACATCGTTGTGATCCGAGAAACAAATACGGCTGATGATGGCGACATCGTTGTTGCCTTGGTGGCCGATGAAGAAGCCACCCTAAAGAGACTGTTCCGCAGGAATGGCCTGATCGTGCTGGAGGCTGAAAACCCAGCGTATGAAGCGCGCAGCTATTCTGAAGATCAGATCAAGGTTCAGGGGCGTTTGGTTGGCTTGATCCGCAGCTACTAGTGGTTTTACCGATCATGAATGGCCATGGTGAGGCCTGCACCTTTATCAAGGGCGGGACCATGGGCGATTTCCCGCAACATCACCGGCTGAAACAAGGATACCATCAGAACCGATTTTGATGCTCCCGCTTCGCTGCAACAGTGCCGGGGTCAGAATTCGACAGGGTCCCAGCATGTCCAAGGCGACATTGGTCACCACAAGATCTGCTGCGGAACACTGTTTTTGAGCGCCAGCCTGCCTTTTGCCAATGACATGGGTCAGCCAGAAGCCCAGGATTTTTACCCTGCCTGGGCCACTCGCCTGTGGCTGTCCTAGCTCTGGCTCCGAGGCGATGGACATAGAAGACGTACTCCAGCGCGCCGCTGCCTGTGCTTGCTCACTCAGGTCTCCGTCTGCAGCCAACCATGACCTGGCAACATAGGATTTCGCCGCCTCGCGCGACACCGCCCGTCCGGCAGGGGTCAAGACCCCGACCAGGCCGCCATCAGATGAGATCAAAACAACCGGTCTGCTGCTGCCTGCCCATCCCCCTAGGGAGAGCAGAATAACGGGAATTCCACACCAGCGCAGCCGCCCCCCCTGCCAAAGCAGCGGAATCAGCGCCCCGAGGGTAAAGACTGGCAAGACCCAGCTATTGGGCGATGGTACGCCGCTTTGGGCATTGGGAAAGCCCGACACCCAGGTCGCCACCCATAGTATCCAACGCAGCCCCCACTCTAACAGCCAAAACCCGCCCTCTTCCAAGCCAAACGGTGCAAGACAGAGGGACAGCACCGCCGACGGAACAACCACAGCCCCCATGACCGGCACCGCCAGGACATTCGCCACCAATCCGTAGTGGGACAAAGCATTGAAATGCGCCGCCCCAAAGGGCGCGGTTGCAAGGCCTGCGACCGCAGAGGAAATTACAACTGTGAAGACCGGGCGTAGCCAGGTCGGCCCCAGCTGCCAAGGTTGCATCCGGATCCACCCAAAGACCGCCACCAATGCCGTCGTAGCAGCAAAGCTCATCTGGAAACCCGGGCTCAGCAGGGTTTCAGGTCGGCGCAAGAGCACCAGAATCGCCGCAACCGCAACCGCCCTCAAGGACAGAGCCCGCCGGTCCAGCAAGACAGCACAGAGCAGGACTGAAACCATGATAAAGGCCCGTTCCGTCGAAACATTTCCGCCGGAGATACCAAGATAGACCATTGCCGTAACCAGCGCTGCACTGGCGGAAATTTTCTTTACATTCCAACGCAGAGCAAAGGGCGGGCAAAGGCAAAGTCCAAACCTGAGAAAGGAAAAGACGAACCCGGACAACAGGCCCATGTGTAGCCCGGAAATCGCCAAGAGATGCGCGAGGTTACTTGCACGCAGCGCCGCGGTGACCTGCTGCGTCACACCGCTGCGGTCCCCGGCAATGATCGCTGCGGCAAAACCACCGACCGCTGAATCCAAACGGTGTTGTACCAGCTCCGACAGGTTTTGACGGAACCGTTGCAGCGCCAGGCCGGACTGCGGTGGCATCACGGTCAGAACGGGATTGCGGGTGTAACCATTGGCCCCGAGTTGCAAAAACCAGGCATGGCGACGGTAGTCAAACCCGCCTGGCTCGCTTGGGCCCTGCGGCGGCATCAAATGCCCTGTAGTGGCAACCCGCGCGCCGATCAGCGGCGTTTTTTGCGTCGGCGCAAGGGACAGACGCACCCGCTCTGGTGTTTTGGCCCGCGCAACTCGCACTAGGCGCAACTGATCCAGCGTCATCCGAAGCGCCCCACTGCCGGAACGGTCTAGGCCAATCACTCGCCCCTCGATCGGGCCAAAATAGCGAAAGCTCAGGATTGGGGCAGAAACCTGATAGCTGCGCGCGGCAGTGATACAAAACCCCAGCCCGGCCAGGAATACGGCCATGGCCAGCATCCCGCGCATATCACTTTTGCGGATAAAAATCAGCGCGATGATCATAGTCAGAAAGAGACTGCCAAAGATCAGCGCATCGGGGTCACGTTTCAGGCAAAAGAAGGTACCAATGCCCAGCCCGATGCAGACAGGCCCCCAGGCCAACAGATGACCACGCTGCGCCTGTAGTGCATCATCGGCACTCCGCAAGAGCCGCATGGTTGCTCCAAGCCACGCGGCCCGGTACACAGGCGGAAAATCTCGCTCATATTTGGTTTCCAAAGGTAGATCACCTCATGTCCAAACCGGTCGTCACCCGATTCGCCCCCTCTCCTACAGGCTATTTGCACATTGGTGGTGCGCGCACCGCCTTGTTTAACTGGCTTTTTGCGCGCGGACGGGGTGGCAAATTTCTGCTGCGCATCGAAGATACTGATCGCGCCCGCTCCACCCCAGAGGCTACCGCAGCCATTTTGCAGGGCATGGCCTGGTTGGGGCTGGACCATGACGGTGAGATTGTCAGCCAATTTGCAGGCGCCAGTCGCCACGCCGAGGTCGCCCAGCAGCTCTTGGCTGCGGGCAAGGCCTACAAGTGTTTTGCCAGTCAGGAAGAGATCGCAGCCTTCCGCGAGGCGGCAAAGGCCGAAGGCAAATCAACGCTTTACCGCTCTCCTTGGCGCGACGCAGATATCGCCAGCCATCCGGATGCACCCTTTGTGATCCGCATCAAGGCGCCAACCACGGGTGCCACAGTGATTCATGACCAGGTGCAGGGTGATGTGACCATTCAAAACGACCAGCTCGATGATATGATTCTGCTGCGCTCGGACGGCTCGCCGGTCTACATGCTGGCGGTTGTGGTCGATGACCACGATATGGGTGTCACCCATGTTATTCGCGGCGATGACCACCTGAACAATGCGGCGCGCCAGATGATGATCTATGATGCCATGGGCTGGGAGGTCCCGATCTGGGCGCATATTCCGCTTATTCATGGGCCCGATGGGAAAAAACTGTCCAAACGGCATGGGGCGCTTGGCGCGCAGGAATATCAGGCCATGGGCTACAGCGCGGCTGGCATGCGCAATTATCTGGCCCGCCTGGGCTGGAGCCACGGCGACGACGAATTCTTTAGCGACGAGCAGGCGAAAGCCTGGTTTGGCTTGGAAGCGATCGGCAAAAGCCCGGCACGTTTTGACATCAAAAAGCTGGAAAACCTGTCTGGCCAGCATATCGCTGTTAGCGATGACGCTGCATTGCGGCAGGAAATACAATCCTACCTGCAGGCGGCTGGTGAAACACCGCTAGATGACGTAAAGTCAGCAAATCTTGAACGGGCGATGTATTGTCTGAAAGATCGGGCGCGTACCTTCCCGGACCTGCTTGAAAAAGCACATTTTGTTCTGGTTTCACGCCCCATTGAACCCGATGCAAAAGCAGCCAAGGCGCTGGCGTCTGTATCCGACGGTATACTGTCTCAATTGACGCCGCAGCTGCAAAGTGCTAGCTGGACGCGTAACGATCTTGAGGCGCTTCTCAATCAGTTTGCAGAAGCCCACGATACCAAGTTCGGCAAGCTGGCCGCCCCCCTGCGGGCCGTGCTGGCCGGCCGTGCCGTAACACCGTCGGTGTTTGATATGATGCTGATCCTGGGCCGCGAAGAAACCTTGGCCCGACTCAATGACGCCACAGGCAACCCCTGTCCTTAACTGGTCAGAAAGCCTGTTCCGCTACCACCTCACCTGCGCGCTACGCGCGCAGGTACTGCCTGCACCCAGCCCGGAACATAATTCCGGGTTTTTGTGCCTGATACAGGAAGGAACATCTATGACCGAGACACAGAAGACCGCAAAGCTCAGCCTGAATGGCCAAGACTATGAGCTTCCCATTTTCTCGCCGACCGCTGGGCCTGATGTTCTGGACATTCGTAAACTCTACGCCGAGGCCGGCGTTTTTACATATGATCCGGGTTTCACCTCGACCGCCAGCTGCGACAGCACCATCACCTTCATTGACGGTGGCAAGGGCGAATTGCTGCACCGTGGCTACCCCATCGACCAGCTGGCCTCCAAATCGCATTACCTGGAAGTCAGCTATCTGCTGCTTTATGGTGAACTACCAACCGCGACCCAGCTGGAAGATTTTGAAGCGCGTGTGACCCGTCACACCATGGTGCATGAACAGATGCACAATTTCTTCCGTGGGTTCCGCCGCGATGCGCATCCAATGGCGACCCTGGTTGGCGTTGTGGGGGCGATGTCTGCCTTCTATCACGATTCCACCGATATCGCCGATCCCTGGCAGCGCGAAGTTGCCTCGATCCGTCTGATTGCCAAACTGCCGACAATTGCAGCCATGGCCTATAAATACTCCATCGGTCAGCCTTTTGTGTACCCACGCAACGACCTGGATTATGCAGCCAACTTCCTGCACATGTGCTTCTCGGTGCCCGCCGAAGACTACAACGTGAACCCGATCCTGAGCCGCGCAATGGACCGGATCTTTACCCTGCACGCAGATCACGAACAAAACGCCTCGACCTCGACCGTGCGCCTGGCGTCTTCTTCCGGTGCAAACCCATTTGCCTGTATCGCTGCGGGCATCGCCTGCCTTTGGGGGCCTGCCCATGGTGGCGCCAACCAGGCCTGCCTGGAGATGCTCAAAGAAATTGGTACCGTTGACCGTATTCCTGAATTCATCGCCCGCGCCAAGGACAAGGATGATCCCTTCCGTCTGATGGGCTTTGGTCACCGTGTTTACAAAAACACCGACCCGCGCGCCACGGTGCTGAAGCAATCCGCTGATGAGGTGCTTGAGCTGCTAGGCGTCGAAGACAACCCACTGCTGCAGGTCGCCAAAGAGCTGGAACAGACCGCGCTGAATGATCCCTATTTCAAAGAGAAGAAGCTGTTCCCGAATGTGGACTTCTATTCCGGCATCATTCTCGAAGCGATGGGTTTCCCCACCTCGATGTTCACGCCGATCTTTGCGCTGTCGCGCACCGTTGGCTGGATCTCGCAATGGAAAGAAATGATCGCAGATCCACAGAACAAAATTGGCCGCCCACGCCAGCTTTATCTGGGGCAGACCGCGCGCGATTATGTGGATATCGAAAACCGCTAATCTGCCGCACGACAGAAAAACAGATGCAAAGCCTCGCCTTCTCGGCGGGGCTTTCTTGTTTCATAGGGGCCGTTCTTTACCTTCGCCCCGCTGTTGCAGCCCAAGTGCCAGGTCGCCCTTTCCGGCTCGCTGGTGATTAACCCTAATAAAAAGACAATTGGTGCCAAATGTGATGATTGTGCAAACTAACAGCTTGTTTCAATTCAAATTTACATCGATTTTTCTATTATTCCCGCAAAGATTGCAGTAATTTTGGCGAAATATTTATACTTTTCCGGGGGAATTTTTATGTTGTGGATGGCTCTTTTGGGGATTGGTCTCGTTGCAGGCGTTGCCTTCATTATCGACGATGATGATGACGATAACACATCAAGCGATACTGACGACGGTTCGGACACCAGTGGCGGTGGAGATACTGGCGGCGGTGACACTGGCGGAACTGACACTGGCGGCGGCGATAGCATTGACCCTTTCACCGGTGCCAGCGGTGACGACGAAATTCTCGGAGACGAGGCTGACAATACCATTCTTGGCAAAAACGGCACCGATGATCTTGACGGTGGCGACGGCGATGACCGGGTCTTTGGCGATGGCGGCAATGACACCGTCCAGGGCGGCGCAGGCGATGACAGCGTCTTTGGCGGCCATGGCGACGATCTGGTCATGGGCAGCGAAGGCGACGACCAAAGTCGCGGTGGTCGTGACGATGACGTGCTGATTGATGCCACCGGCACTGACACATTGCTGGGCGATGGCGGCAATGACGTGATTGTCGCCAGCGGCACCATGGACGCCACTGCCGAGGCAGAGTTTCTGGCCAATCCAGAGCCTGACAACGGCATTGCCAACCTGCTCGACCAGCTGCAAATCGACTTTTCCGCCGATAGCGACACCGAAGGCGATCACGTCTTTGGCGGTTCTGGGGATGACACAGTCATCTTTGGTGTGAACGATACGGTCACCGGTGGTAGCGGCGCTGATACCCTGCTGACGGCCTCTTGGCTGGAAGGCGGTGACGCCGCAACGGTCACCGACTTCACCCCGGATGAAGATCGATTGATCTACGCCTATGATCCCGCTGACGGCGAGCCAGACCTGTCGATGGAGCTGGTAGAAAATGACGACGGAACCTCGGATGCAGTGATCTCGGCCAATGGTGCCGTGGTGATACGGGTTGAAGACCAGGATGACTCGTTTGATCTGGCCGAACATCTGCTGCTGGTAAACGGCATCCGCAGCGCGTAACCCGCGTTGGGTTTGCCCTGAAGGCGCCAAGACTTCGGATTTGCCCGTGCCGGACCTGCCAGTCCGGTGCGGGCTTTTCTGTTTACAGCGGGCCATGAAAAAACCGGCAGGATCCCCCCGCGGGTTTCTTGTCGCATTTCTCGTCCCTTGGTCGCGCCCCGGATTGCAGTGCCCCCCTAGAGCTTGCCGCCTTCATGTGCCTTCACGCGACTCGCCTGCCTATTTGATTTCGCAAGTTCGAGATGCGCTAGACCGGTCGCCGGTCTTGCGCAATCTGTTCTAGCGCCCTTCAAACTTAGCCGGGCGTTTTTCCAGAAAGGCTGTAACACCTTCGTTGAAATCGCGCGTCTTGCCGCATTCGCCCTGCAGATGTGCCTCTTCCGACAGCTGTTCAGACAGAGAATTACCATAGCTGTCCCGGATCGCCGTTTTGATGGCGCCAAAGGCCTTGGTAGGGCCATTGGCCAGATAGGCTGCGCGGGCGCGCCAATGGGCGTCAAAATCCTTGTCTGGGATGGCTTCCCAGATCATGCCCCAATCGCTGGCCTGTTTGGCAGAGATCTTATCGGCAAACAGTGCCGCGCCCATGGCCTTGGCCAGACCCATCTGGCGTGGCAGGAACCAGGTGCCCCCTGCATCGGGCATCAGGCCGATCCGCGCAAAAGCCTGCAAGAAATAAGCGCTCTCTGTGGCGATGACCACATCCGCTGCCAGTGCCAGATTGGCCCCGGCGCCGGCCACCGGACCGTTGATCACCGACAGGGTGGGCACCGGGCAATCGTAGATCGCTTCCAACATCGGGGTATATTCGTCGCGCAGGGTGCGCTCCAGATCCAGATCGCTATTGCCAGAGGCATCGCTCAGATCCTGACCCGAGCAAAAGGCGGTGCCAGCCCCGGTCAGAACGATGGCGCGGGCCTCCTCGGCGGCGCGCTTCATCGCATGGGTAATTTCGGCCCGCATCTGGCCGGTCAGGGCGTTCATCTTAGTCGGACGGTTCAGCGTGACAATTGCCAGACCATCGCCAAGCCGGTAGAGAATTTCCTTGTAGTCCATCACAGCCTCATTTTTATGCAGTTGGTCTCAGGTCCCAGCTGGCCATTCTGGCCATAACCCTGCCGCAATGCGCAGGAACCGCAAGCCCGGACATGGCGTCACAAGAACCAGTTTTATTGCTCTAGAATTTTATCTAGGCGGGCCTGCTCTTCGTCATTCAGGCCAGTCTCACCCTCTGCCCCGGCATCCCGGCCACGGGCGCGCATGTAGCCCCCCGCCATCGCCAAAGCCAGTAGCAGCATCAAAGGCCCCGCCGCCCAAAGCAGCCAGTTGGCCCCGGTGGTGGTGGGCCGCAGCAGGACATATTCGCCGTAGCGATCCACCACAAAATTGATCACCTCTGTGTTGCTGTCACCTGCCACCAAGCGCTCACGCACCAAAATGCGCAGATCGCGGGCCAGCTCAGCGTTGGATTCATCAATATTTTCATTGCGGCAGACCAGGCAGCGCAGATCCTGCGAGAGATCACGGGCGCGCTCTTCCAGCACAGGATCGCTCAGCACCTCATCCGGTTGCACCGCAGCCGAGAATGTCGGCAGCAAGGCGATACACGCGGCCAGCACCATAGTCAGCGTCAGGGCGGAGAAATAGGGTTTTAAACCGGTCATTCCGCTGCCACCCCTGTTGATTTGACGGTTCCCGCCTGCCCTCTGCCAGCGCCCGCGGCCACGCGGAACCGTCGATCGCTCAGGCTGAGCAAGCCGCCAAGCGCCATCAGCAGACAGCCGCCCCAGATCCAGTTGGCCAGGGGTTTGATATAGGTCCGTACGGTCCAGCCGCCATTGTCCTGCTGATCGCCGATCACCACGTAAAGATCACGCAGCAGGCGGTAATCGATGGCAGCCTCGGTCGTGGGCATCTTGGCAACGGGATAGTCACGTTTTTCAGGATAGAGCACCGCAACATCCTTGCCAGAACTGCGCACCGAAACCGTGCCCATGGTAGTAAAGTAGTTCGGGCCACGCGCCCGCTCGACCGAGTCGAGCGTCAAGCTATAGGCCCCAACCGTAAAGGGCTGGCCAATCTGCGCCACGCGAATGTCTTCCTGTTCCCAGGCGGTCAGCCCGGCGATGGCAAAGATGGTGACGCCAAGCCCCGCATGGGCTGTGGCCTTGCCCCAGTCAGCCCGTGGCAGGCGCGACAAGCGCCCCAGGCTGCCCGTGCGGCCCCACAGATCCACCGCAGCACCAAAGACCACCCAGGCCCCGACAAACAGCCCGATCGGCCCAAGCCCCGAGCGCCCGGTCTGCATCGCCCAGGCCAGCACCGCCAGCGCCAGCGCCAGCCCAAAGGCATAGCGCAGCTTATACAGGGTGCGACGCAGCTTGCCGCGTTTCCACGGCATCATCGCCCCAATCGGCAAGGCCGCCCCCAAAAGCACCATGAAGGGGGTAAAAGCAGCGTTGAAGAAGGGCGGACCAACCGACAGCTTCCGGTCAAAGGCCATCTCGGCCACGATCGGCCAAAGGGTACCAAAGAAAACCACAAAGCACCCCACAGCCAGCAAGATGTTATTGGTCACCAGCGCCCCTTCGCGGCTGACCAGCCCAAAGACGCCACGCGCCTGCATCGACTGGGCCCGGGCTGCAAACAGGGTCAGTGCCCCGCCGGTAAAGAAGGCAAGGATGATCAGAATGAAAATCCCGCGCTCGGAATCATTGGCAAAGGCATGTACCGAGGTCAAAAGGCCGGAGCGCACGATAAAGGTGCCAATCAGCGAAAAGCCAAAGGCAAGGATGGCCAGAAGGATCGTCCAGCTCTTCAGGGCTTCGCGCTTTTCCACCACGATGGCAGAGTGCAACAACGCCGCCGCCAGCAGCCAGGGCATGAAAGAGGCGTTTTCAACCGGATCCCAGAACCAGAAACCGCCCCAGCCCAATTCATAATAGGCCCACCAGCTGCCAAGTGCGATGCCGATGGTCAAAAAAATCCAGGCTGCCAGGGTCCATGGGCGCACCCAGCGCGCCCAGGCCGCATCCACCCGGCCTTCGATCAGGGCGGCTACGGCAAAGGAAAAGGCCATCGAAAGCCCGACATAACCTAGGTAAAGAAAGGGCGGATGAAAGGCGAGACCGGGGTCCTGCAACAGCGGGTTCAGATCCTGGCCATCAAAGGGCGCCACCGACAGGCGCAAGAAGGGGTTGGATGTGAACAGAATAAAGGCAAAGAACGCCACCCCGATCGAGGCCTGAACCGCCAGAACCCGCGCCTTCAGGGTCTGCGGCAGCCCATTGCCAAAGACCGAGGCCAAGGCACCAAACAGGGCAACGATCAACACCCAGAGCAGCATGGAGCCTTCGTGGTTCCCCCAGGTTCCGGAAATTTTATACAGCATCGGCTTGGCCGAATGGCTGTTCAAGGTCACCAGCCGCAGCGAAAAATCAGAGGTGACAAAGGCCCAGACCAGCGCGCCAAAGGCAAAGGCGGTGAAAAAGAACTGCGCCTGTGCGGCCGGTTCGGCCACGGCCATCCAGCCCGGCCAGCGTTTCTGGGCACCTATCAGCGGCACCACCATCTGCACGATGGCAATCATGAAGGCGAGGATAAGGGCGAAATGTCCGAGCTCTGTAATCATGTCTTTGTCTATAGTCCTAAGCCAGCAGGAGGCAAATGGAAAACCCCGCGTCCCGCCGCCGCAGGCAATCGCAATTGGGTCATGTCTTGTACCAGAATCCCCGCCCCTGCACCGGTGGCACAGTGGCGGGGGGATGCGCGCTCATCTCTCTGCGCAGATCAGCTTTCTGGCTCTTGGTAGACGCCCTGTTCCTTTAGCGCATCCACCACTTCTTTCGGCATGTAGGTTTCGTCGTGTTTCGCAAGTATTTCAGAGGCTTCGAAGACACCGTTTACCAGGCTTCCGGTGCCGACCATGCCCTGGTTTTCTGCAAACAGATCCGGCAGAACCCCGGTAAAGGTCACCGGAACCGTGGCACCGCCATCGGTCACGGAAAAGCGCACCACTTCGCCCTGACCGCGTATCAGGCTGCCGTCCTCAACCAAGCCACCAATGCGAAAAACCTCGCTCGCCGGGGGCGGCGCTTCCACCACCTGGCTGGGAGAGCGGAAATAGTTGATGCCGTCTTTCAGTGCAGTCCCAATCGCAACGGTGGCAACCACCAAGGCAACCACTGCCAGGGCGATCACCTGAATACGACGTTGTTTTTTTAGGTTTTTCATCTGCACAACTTTCGCTTGCGATCAGGGGAAGAGCGGCGCCATCATCAGCCCGGCTGTTTCCTCTTCACCTAACATCAGATTGGCATTCTGCAAGGCCTGGCCGCTGCTACCTTTTGTCAGGTTATCCAGCGCGGCAAAGACAATTGCGCGCCCCTCTAGGCGATCCGCAGCGACCCCGATATGGCAAAAGTTGGACCCCCGCACGTGATGCGTGCTGGGGGCTTCGCCATAGGGCAGCACCTCGATAAAGGGTTCATCCCCGTAGGCCGCCGCTAGGGCCTTATGGATCGCCCGCGCGTCGCCTTTCACATAGGTGGTCGCCAGAATGCCGCGATTGACCGGCACCAGGTGCGGGGTGAACTGCACCTTGACGGGGCGTCCGGCAAGGGCCGAAAATTCCTGATCAAACTCTCCCAGATGCCGATGGGTGCCGCCAATGGCATAGGCGTTATAGCCCTCGCTCAGCTCGGCATGCAGCAGATTTTCCTTGAGCGCCCGCCCGGCCCCAGAGACGGCGCATTTCAGATCCAGAATGATATCGTCCAGATCGATCAACCCCGCCGTGATCAGTGGCCGCAGCGCAAACTGGCCAGTGGCCGCGTTGCAGCCGGTACCAGCAACCAGACGTGCGGTTTTGATCTCTTCGCGGTAAAATTCACTGAGACCATAGACCGCCTCTTTTTGCTGCGCGAGGGCGCTGTGCGGGTTGCCATACCACTTTTCATATTCAGCAGGATCCCGCAGCCGGAAATCCGCTGACAGATCAACGATCTTCAGCGTGTCTGGCAGGGCGGCGATCACTTCCTGGCTGGTCTTATGCGGCAGGGCACAGAAACACAGATCAATCTCGGTAAAGTCAATTTCGCTGATTTTACACAGCACTGGCAGGTCAATGTGACGCAGATGCGGAAAGACCTCTGCCATGGTCAGCCCGGCCTTACGTTCGGCAGAAAGGGCCGCGATTTCGATATTGGGGTGATTTTCAATCAGCCGGACCAGCTCTGCGCCCGTGTAGCCGCTGGCGCCAAGAATTGCCACTTTATGGGTCATGTCGGACCTCGTCTTGATATGTTGGTGGGTCAGTCCCAGCCGAATAGCGGCGAGACAAAAGGAAATAACGTGATCTGTCGTTGTTCTGGATCATACTCTCGCGAGACTAGGCCAAGCTGACCTGCGATTGTATCCCCAAACAGACAGCCCGAAGTATCAGGCAGCTTGAAAAGAGATCTTTCGTCGCAAAAACTGCGTTGCGCGGTCACTGACACGACCAGGATTACCGGTGGTGTAATAACCGCCCGCGCCCGACCCCTGCATATGCGGGTGACGCTGCAGATAGTCTGCCAGACTTTCGGCCACCAGATCGCCTTGACTAAAGACCTTTACCCCGGCGCCCAAGGCATCTTGGAAACATGATTCCAGCAGGGGGTAATGGGTGCATCCCAAAATGGCCGCCTGCGGTTCGGGCATCTTGCGCTTCAAGGCCTCGACATGGCTGCGCACCAGGGCTTCGGCCAGGATCATATCGCCATCTTCAATGGCATCAACAATGCCACCGCAGGCCTGGGCCTCGACGTCGACGCCAATGGCGCGAAAGGCCAGTTCACGCTGGAAGGCGCGGCTGGAAACCGTTGCAGGCGTTGCAAAAAGCGCGACATGTTTTACGGCAACTTCACGCGGCGGGCTATTGTCACCCCACTGCCGTTCGGTCATCGCCTCGATCAAGGGGACAAAGACGCCAAGCACCCGCTTGCCGGCGGGCAGGCCCTCTTCCTGCATCCGCCGCAGCGCCGCCGCCGAGGCGGTGTTGCAGGCCAGAATGACCAGATCGCAGCCCTTGGACCACATATCCTGTACTGCGGATTTGGTCAGCTGATAGATGTCTTCCGCGTCGCGCACACCATAGGGTGCCCGCGCACTGTCTGCGTAATACAGAAAATCCACGTCCGGCAGACGGGATTGGGCGGCTTTCAGGACGGTCAGCCCGCCGAGGCCGGAATCAAAGATACCAACAGCCATGGTCTCACTTTCAGGCCCGTATTTCAGGCGCGATGCTTTTCCTCGAACTCAAACCCATAGTCATAGGATTTGAGTGGTTTCGGAGACAGCTCATACGTGGCTTTGCGCAGGAAATCCATCATTCCTTTTGTATCCCCCACCAGAGGGTTCAATCTGTCGCGCCCGATCGGCGCACCAATGACAACTTTCACCGGGGTATCGACGCGATTTTTGAATTCCTTGATCAAAAGCCCCATGCGCAGGGTCGCATGCAAATGGCTGGCGATCTGAAACAGCCGCGAGGTATGACCGTCAAAATAGACCGGCACCACCACCGCGTCTGATTTGGCCACCATCCGCGCGGTAAAGCCGCGCCAGCCCGGATCCATCGGATGGGCAAAGGGGTGCACCCCGGTTGAAACGGTCCCGCCGGGAAAGATCCCGATGGCACCGCCCTGCCCCAGATAGGTAAGCGCAGTCTTGCGGGTCTGTATGTTCAAGCGCAAAGCCTCTTTACTGGCGGCAAAGGAGATCGGCAGCACCGCCCGATCCAGATCACTGGCCTTGCGAAACACCTGATGCGCCAGAATGCGAAAATCACCGCGCGCGTCGGCCAGGATCTTACCCATCATTAACCCATCAAGGATACCATAGGGGTGGTTGGCAATCAGGATCACCGGCTGATCCTTGGGGATATTGCTGACCGCGCCGCCAACCACATCCAGGCTCAGCCCATAGCGCGTTGCGATGACGCTCCAGAAATCCGCGCCAGCCTGCAACTCCTGCTCGTAGCCTTTGGCGCGCTTGATCAACTGCAGGCGGCCGGTGGTGTTTTCCATCAGGCGGATAACCGCCCGCCCAGCCAGGCTTTCAGCGGAATGGGCATAGGAAATCTCCCGCGCGATCTGGTGCGGCTTGCTGGAGGCGCCGCCTGGCACTTCAACGGAGATTGCGGCACTGTCAGGGCGGGTCATGGGCTGCCTCATTGCTGCGGCAGGGGTTCACCTGCCCCCTACACTTCGCAGCGAGGGGTAACAGGGACATGACAAAATGGCGACAGGGCATTCATACTTGCGAATTTTTCCTGGAACGGGCCTAGGAGCACGCCGCAAAGAAGCGCCAAGAAACCTGGCGCTTCCGTTTATTTACAACAATCTACCGAGTGGATCGAAGGTTATTCAGCGGCATTTTTCGCCGGGGTTCCAGCTTGGCTGAGCGCAATCAACAGCTCCTCACGCCGCTTGGCTGCCTTGGCTTCGCTTTCCAGTTTAACCGGGCCAAACCCACGGATTTGCAAGGGCAGCTCTGCCAGGGCAATCAGCGCATCACGCGTGTCTGCGTTCAGCCGGGGCAGCCAGGCCTTCATATCCGCCTCATACTGCTTGATCAAAGCACGCTCCATCTTGCGTTCTACGGTATAGCCGAACAGATCCAACGGCGTACCACGCAGCGATTTCATCTTGGCCAGCAGACGCAACCAACGGGTCAGACCGGGGCCAAACTTGCGCTTTTGCGGACGGCCATTGACCAGCTTGCCGCCAAAGATTGGCGGTGCCAGATTGTAAGAGACCTTGAGATCGCCTTCAAACTCTGCCGCTACTTTTTCATGGCTCGAGAGCAACAGCCGGGCAACTTCATATTCATCCTTATAGGCCAGAAGTTTATGATAGCCCTTGGCGACGGCTTCTTTTAACGCGGGATCGGAAATACCCTCCAGCAGTTTGGCATAGCGCTTGGCCAGACCAGCCCCCTGATAGGCCACCAACTGCTCGCTGCGGAAGGAAATCTTATCCTCCAGCGTTTTTGGCATCTCGACCACATTTGACGGCTTGGAAATCCGCGCAGCCTCTACCGGGTCAACCACAGCCCAGCGACCGATCTCAAAGGCGCGCAGATTGCGATCGACGGCGGCTCCATTCAGGCTAATCGCCTCGGTGATGGCGTCATGGCTGACCGGGATCAGCCCCTGCTGCCAGGCCGCACCAAAGACCATCATATTTGAGAAAATAGAATCCCCCATGGTCGCGCGCGCCAATTCAGAGGCATCAAACAGCGCCAGATTATCCTGCAGCCGCGCTTGAAGAGCAACTTGCAAACGGTCTGTGGGCAACTGGAAATTAGTGTCACGGGTGAAATCACCGGTGATGATTTCATGGCTATTGACCACCCCGCCGGTACGGCCAGTTTTCATCAAACCAATGGTCTTGGCCCCGGCACTGACCACCAGATCACCGCCGATCAGCGCATCTGCCTCGCCGGTAGAGACCCGAATAGCGCTAATGTCTTCGGGGCGTTTCGCCAGACGGCAGTGGATATGCACCGCGCCACCCTTTTGGGCGAGCCCGGCCATTTCCATCATGCCGGCGCCTAGCCCGTCAATCTGCGCGGCCTGGGCCAGCACCGCACCAATGGTCACAACGCCAGTGCCACCAACCCCGGTGATCACCACATTATGGGTGCCATTGATTTCAGGCAGTTGGGGGTCAGGCAGGTTAGGCAGCTGCAAATCAGCGGTGGCTTCCTTGCGGATCTTGGCGCCCTCAACCGTTAAGAACGAGGGGCAAAACCCGTTGACGCAAGAGAAATCCTTGTTGCAAGAGCTTTGATCAATCGCCCGTTTGCGGCCCAGCTCTGTCTCTTTTGGCACAATCGAGACACAGTTGGACTGAATACCGCAATCGCCGCAACCTTCGCAGACATCCGGGTTGATAAAGACCCGCTGGTCCGGATCCGGGAACTGACCCCGCTTGCGCCGCCGGCGCTTTTCAGCGGCACATGTCTGGATGTAAATGATGGCCGAGACTCCCTCGACCTCCTCGAATTCTCTTTGGACATCCATCAGTTCGGCGCGTTCATGCATCCGCATGCCCGCCGGAAACAGCGCAGGATCAACGTCTTCTTTATCGTCATAGACCACCGCGATGGTCTTCATGCCCATGGCTTTCAGCTCGTGCGCAATCTGTTGCGCGGTTAGCCCGCCTTCGGTCTGCTGCCCCCCGGTCATGGCAACCGCATCATTATACAGGATTTTATAGGTGATATTGGTGCCCTCGGCGAGGGCAGCCCGAATGGCCTGAACGCCAGAGTGGTTGTAGGTGCCATCGCCAAGGTTCTGGAACACATGCTTCCGCTTGGAAAACGGCGCTTCGCCAATCCAGTTGGCGCCCTCGCCGCCCATATGGGTAAAGCCGGTGGTTTCGCGGTCCATCCACTGCACCATGAAGTGACAGCCTATGCCGGCATAGGCGCGGCTGCCTTCGGGCAATTTGGTCGACGAGTTATGCGGGCAACCCGAACAGAAATAGGGCAGACGCGCTGCAATTTCTTCGACGTTATCCGCACGTCTTGCATCATCCAGCGCCGCAAGCCCGGCCTTGATCGCCTCTGTGTCGCGGCCTTCTTCAACCAGAATACCGCCCAGCTTTTCCGCAATCATCATCGGATCAAGCGCATATTTGGTGGGGAACAGCTCTTCACGGTTTGCGGTGCCAACGCCGCCCTTGTACCAACCATAGACCCGCCGGCCACGACGATCATCAAAGATCGCCTCTTTGATCTGCACCTCGATCAGCTTGCGCTTTTCTTCGACAACCACAATCAAATCAAGACCTTCAGCCCAGGTGTTGAAGCCTTTCATATCCATTGGCCAGGTCTGGCCCACCTTGTAGGTGGTGATACCGAGACGTTCTGCCATGGTCTCGTCAATGTTCAGCAGCGACATGGCATGGACCAGATCCAGCCAGTTTTTACCCGCCGCCACAAAGCCGATCTTGGCGCCGGGTTTGCCCCAGACGCGTTTGTCCATCTTGTTGGCATGGCTAAAGGCTTCGGCCGCAAAGCGCTTGTAGTCAATGATCCGGTCCTCCTGCTGGAAGCGATCATCCGCCAGACGAATATTCAGCCCCCCTTCGGGCACGTCAAACTCTGGCCGGACAAGCTGCACCCGATCCGGATCGCCATCGACAACCGAAGTCACCTCGATGGTGTCCTTCATCGTCTTCAGGCCAACCCAAAGCCCGGAAAACCGGCTCAGTTCATAGCCATAGATGCCATAGTCCAGGATCTCCTGCACGCCAGCGGGGCTGACGATGGGCAGATAGCAATCCAGCAGCGACCATTCGGACTGGTGCAGCACGGTGGAGCTTTCGCCAGTGTGATCATCGCCCATGGCAACCAGCACACCGC
The DNA here is from genome assembly GCF_021228235.1 of Pseudophaeobacter flagellatus. GTDB lineage: Bacteria > Pseudomonadota > Alphaproteobacteria > Rhodobacterales > Rhodobacteraceae > Pseudophaeobacter > Pseudophaeobacter flagellatus. The sequence continues at coordinate 315,875 of NZ_JAJQRG010000003.1, read as the reverse complement.
CGTTTTTCGAACTGCCCGCCATATTCGCATGGCGGAAGGCATCGCCAGAGCGGTCAACCCCCGGCCCCTTGCCGTACCATAGACCAAAAACACCGTCATATTTGCCTTCGCCGCGAATCTCGGCCTGCTGCGCGCCCCACAGGGCGGTGACGGCAAGATCCTCGTTCAGACCATATTGAAAGGTGACATCGGCGCCTTTCAGGTGCTTTTCAGCCCGATTCATCTGTATGTCTACCGCCCCCAGAGGTGAACCACGGTACCCGGTCACCAGACCAGCAGTATTCAACCCCGCCGCCGTGTCACGCGCCTTTTGCATCAGCATCAGCCGCACGAGCGCCTGTGTGCCATTCAACATGACGGGCGATTTGCTCAGGTCAAATTTGTCATTGAGCGAGATCTTTTGCGTGCTCATCCGGGCCTCCCAACCATAAATTAGCTTGCAGTGCTTCACCCGATATTAGGTCATAATTATTGACCTGTATAGGCGGTTTTTCCATTTTCCCCTCGCGTTATCGCGGGAAATTGATAAACCCTTATGATTTCATATAGTCTGTTACAAACAGATCGAAAGAGGCGGATATGGATTGGGATAAGCTCAGAATTTTTCATGCGGTCGCCGATGCCGGCAGTCTGACCCATGCCGGCGACAAGTTGAACCTGTCCCAATCTGCGGTCAGCCGACAGGTGCGCGCGCTTGAAGAGAGCCTGAACGCCACGCTGTTTCACCGCCATGCGCGCGGCTTGATCCTCACGGAACAGGGTGAATTGCTGTTTGATGCCACCAAATCCATGTCGATGCGGCTAGAGGCGGCCTCGGCCCGGATACGCGACAGCGAGGAAGAGGTCTTTGGCGAGCTTCGCGTCACCACCACCTTTGGCTTTGGCACCCTCTGGCTGGCACCACGCCTGACCAAGCTGTTTGACAAATATCCCAACCTCAAAATCGATCTGATGCTAGAAGAGCGGGTGCTTGACCTGCCAATGCGCGAAGCCGATGTGGCGATCCGGATGAAAGAGCCAAGCCAGGCGGATCTGGTGCGCAAGCGTCTGATGACGGTGCAAATGCAGCTCTATGCCTCGCGCAACTACCTGGACCGCAACGGCACCCCACTGGTGCCAGAGGATATCAGCGCCCATCGCCTGATCTGCCAGAACCAACGTTCGGCGCAGGTGGGCCAGGCTGCAGTGCTGGTGCAGCGGCTGATGACGCATAATCCCGGCTCACTGCTGACAGTGAACAACTATTTTGGTGTCTTGCAGGGGGTCCTGCATGACCTGGGGATTGGTATCCTGCCCGACTATGTAACAGAGGATTTTCCTGATCTGGTCAAAGTGCTGCCCAATGACGACAATAATGGCGTGCCGGTCTATCTCGCCTACCCGGAAGAACTGCGTCATTCTCAACGGGTTTCCGCCTTCCGCGACTTCGTTCAAACAGAGATAATGGCGCACCGTAAACACATGAAAGAGCTAGGAAAAATCTGAATCCCGCAGCGGACGCAGCAAGCCATGCAATAAATGCATAGCGGAAATGTCCGTTAATGGAACTGAAAACTCTTGAAGGGTCAGCATCATAACCCTAAATGAAGCGCATGAAGACACCGGCATTTGCCAGTCTTCATACCTCCCTGTTGGACTTCGGCCGAGCTTAGTGCTCGGCCTTTTTTTTGGCCTCTTATCGGCAGGCCGGGCTTTGGCCCGTTATGATGGCTTTGCACAAGATCCCAGGCAACCGTCGCCCTATATGCTTGGCCCAAGATGTCCCTGCCCGGTGCATCCCGCAAGCGCTCTGGGGCGCTTTGCCCTCTGCGCTTCGTAAATGCCACATATTTGGGCGCCCCCATGCTGCGCCGCACAACAACCGGGCAGACCTGTACCGCGGGCACCGCAGATTTCGCCAGGCGCGCCTTGGCCCAGCCAGAGCCACCGCCACGGAGGCCTGCGCCATAAGAAACCCCCTTCCCCATTCGCCATGCATGCTCTAAAAGCCGCCTCAGTAGCACCATGGGGGGCCAAAACAGCGCCATGCAAGAACCAGCCATCACACCCGAACTGATCGCAAGCCACGGTTTGAACTCTGAAGAATACGACATGATCCTAGAGATCATCGGTCGCGAACCCAGCTTCACCGAGCTCGGCATCTTCTCGGCCATGTGGAATGAGCACTGCTCTTACAAATCCTCCAAGAAGTGGCTGCGCACCCTGCCCACGACTGGCCCACAGGTGATCTGCGGCCCCGGCGAAAACGCAGGCATCGTCGATATCGGTGATGGCGATGCGGTGGTCTTCAAGATGGAAAGCCATAACCACCCCTCTTATATCGAACCCTATCAAGGCGCGGCCACTGGCGTTGGTGGCATCCTGCGCGATGTCTTTACCATGGGCGCGCGCCCCATTGCCTCGATGAACTCGCTCTCCTTTGGTGAGCCCTCTCACCCCAAGACCCGTCAGCTGGTCAATGGTGTGGTTGAGGGCATTGGCGGCTATGGCAACTGCTTTGGCGTGCCCTGCGTCGGCGGTGAAGTCCGGTTCCACCCAGCCTATAACGGCAACTGCCTGGTCAATGCCTTTGCGGCTGGTCTGGCAAAAACTGATGCGATTTTCTACTCCGCCGCTTCCGGCGTTGGCATGCCCGTTGTCTATCTCGGCGCCAAGACTGGCCGCGACGGCGTTGGTGGCGCCACCATGGCCTCGGCTGAATTTGACGACACCATTGAAGAAAAGCGCCCCACCGTACAGGTCGGCGACCCCTTCACCGAAAAACGCCTGATGGAGGCCACGCTGGAGCTGATGCAAACCGGCGCGGTGATCTCGATCCAAGACATGGGCGCGGCAGGCCTGACCTGTTCTGCGGTGGAAATGGGTGACAAGGGCAAGCTGGGGATCAAGCTGAACCTCGAAGATGTCCCCCAGCGCGAAGAAAACATGACAGCCTACGAGATGATGCTCTCGGAGAGCCAGGAACGCATGTTGATGGTACTGAAACCAGAGCTCGAAGCGAACGCCCGCGCGGTGTTTGAAAAATGGGATCTGGATTTTGCCATTGTCGGTGAAACCATCGCAGAAGACCGCTTCCTGATCTTGCACAACGGCGAAGTAAAGGCTGATCTGGTGCTGTCGAAACTGGCCTCGACCGCGCCCGAATATGACCGCCCCTGGGTGGCCACCCCCGCCGCCGAGCCGCTGACTGATGCTGATGTCCCCACCATTGATCCCATTGATGGGCTGAAGGCACTGCTTGCCTCGCCCAACTATGGCGGCAAACAGTGGGTTTATGAACAATATGACACCACTGTCATGGGCGATACATCCCGCCGTCCCGGCACAGGGTCAGGCATCGTCCGGGTGCATGGCACCGAGAAAAGCCTCGCCTTCACCTCGGATGTGACGCCGCGCTACGTCAAGGCCAACCCGGTTGAAGGCGGCAAACAGGCGGTGGCCGAAGCCTATCGCAACCTGACAGCTGTAGGCGCCAAGCCTTTGGCAACAACCGACAACCTGAACTTTGGCAATCCCGAAAAGCCCGAAATCATGGGCCAGTTTGTCGGCGCGTTGCAGGGCATCGGCGAAGCGGTTGCCGCGCTGGATATGCCTATCGTGTCGGGCAATGTGTCGCTGTACAATGAAACCGACGGTCAGGGCATCCTGCCGACGCCGACGATTGGCGCCGTAGGCCTGATCGCCGCTGGTGAAGAGCCAATCACCGGCGAGGCCCGCGACGGCCATATCGCGTTGCTGATTGGTGAAACCCTTGGCCATCTGGGCCAGTCGGCGCTTCTGGCTGAGGTCTTCAACCGCGAAGATGGCGATGCCCCCGCCGTGGATCTGGACGCCGAGAAACGCAATGGTGAGTTCATCCGCGCCAACCGCGACCTGATCAAGGCCTGTACCGATCTGAGCGATGGCGGTCTGGCGCTGGCCGCGTTCGAACTGGCCGAAGAGGCCGGCGTTGGCGTTCATATCGACGCGGGCGATACCCCGACGCTGTTTGGCGAGGACCAGGCGCGCTATCTGGTGGCCTGCAACTTTGACCAGGCCGAGGGGCTGATGCTCGCGGCGGGCCAGGCAGGTGTCACCCTGACCACCGTGGGCAAATTCACCGGCGACAGCGTTAAAATCGGCGGCTCCGAGGCCCCACTGGCAGAGCTGAAAGAGATCTTCCGCAGCAGTTTTGCGGCCTCAGTGGCCTAAAGCCCGGATTTCACATCATTGAAAAGGCGCGCGAGGTTTGCGCGCCTTTTTTATGTCCGCCTTTGCGTTCACGCCTGCCGCCTTGCGGCCCGCCTGCGCGCGGCTCTTGTGGCTTGAGTGCTTGCACTGACCCCAAGGCCACCCTAAGTTTCACAACAAGACCCAATGCCAAGGACAGACCCAATGCCAATGCAAGCTCAAGAAATCGAAGACCTTCTGCGCCAGACCTTCCCGAACGCAGAGATTCAGGTCGCAGGCCAGGATGGTGTCCATATGTCTGCTATGGTGGTGGACGAGAGCTTTCGCGGCAAGAACCGCGTGCAGCAACAGCGCGCAGTTTATGCCGCCCTCAAGGGCAAGATGGATGGCTCCAACGGAGAGCTGCACGCCCTGGCCCTGACCACCAAGGCGCCTGAATGACGCTAACAGGATGGATCATCCTAGGCGCTTTTGCCGCCCTGATTGTTGCAGTGGTTGTGCACGACGCGTCGAAACCAAAGCGGCATCGTCCACTGGCTAAAAGGCAGCCAGGATTAGCCGCAACAAAGCACCCGAAAAAACCGGAGCTTGGCCTCGAAGCAGTCGACCATGAGCTGGTCGAGAAAGTTCAGAAGGAAAACAAGCGGCTCCAAGATTTGAATGGGCGGGGCATTCCGGGACTTAAAAGATGATCCAATTTGCGACCAACCATCTCGTTTGGATTGTTAGCGGATGCCTTCTGCTTTGGCCCGCTGTGGTGATGGGAGCCTTGTTGTTCTTAAAGCGCAAAGAAAAGCCGTCGAAAAAGCAAATGCCTTTTGTGCCTCTGGATGGTAACCACCCAGAACTTGAGGCAGAGCTGGAGCTGGAAAAGGAAGAGCGCATGACTGAGATGAATGTGCGAAATTTCAACAAATACTTGAACCGCTTCTAACCTCAATCACTTCGACAAAGGCCCGATTTGCGGGGCTTACTTTCCAAAAGCTTCTCCCCTATATCGAAACACACAGTGACCGGCAGCGACGACAGAAGGAAAAGACACATGAGCGACGCACAGACCCGCATCGACGAAACCGTAAAAGCCAATGACGTGGTGCTCTTCATGAAGGGCACAAAAGAAATGCCGCAATGTGGGTTTTCCTCCCGTGTGGCAGGCGTTTTGAACTATATCGGCGTGGACTATACCGATGTGAACGTGCTGGCCGACGAAGAAATTCGCGCCGGCATCAAGGAATATTCCGACTGGCCCACCATTCCGCAGCTTTACATCAAGGGCGAATTTGTTGGTGGCTGCGACATCATCACCGAAATGACACTATCTGGCGAATTGGACGGCATGTTTGCCGACAATGAAATCGCCTTTGACAAGGATGCCGCAGACAAGATCCGCGAAGCCAACGGCTAAGCCTAGTCGATCGGGCAAGATGCCCGGCGGTTGCAGCTGCAACCATAAAACAAATAAGGCCCCTTCAGATCTGAACCTGAAGGGGCCTTATTAAATCTTGGCTGTATATTCTACCCTCTTGGCCACGCCGCATCGCACCAAAGGTAGGCCACCATTTTAGGTGGCCGCCGTTTTTTCATCCAGCTGCTGCGCAAGTGCCTCTGCCCGCGCTGCCAGTTCCGCTAGCGTTTCTGGCACCTGCGGTGGGATCACTGGCACCTCGATGCGCTCTGGCTCTGGTGGCGGCGTGTTTTTCAAGGCTTCCAGCTCTGCCATGCGTTCGGCCAGCTCTGCCTCAACCTCTTTGATCCGGTCCTCGACCGAGGCCGTCTTATCTGCCAGCATCAGCCCTGCCATCAGCAGCATACGTGCCTCTGGCATCCGGCCAATCTGATCCGACAGAACCTGGGCCTCGTCATCCAGCATCTTGGCGGCAGAGTGCAGATAGCTTTCCTCTCCCAGCTGGCAGGAGACTTCAAAGCCACGTCCGCCGATATGAATGGTGATTTCCGGCATCAGACTTCCTCTCCTTCCGGCAGATGTTGCGCCGAAGCCAAAAGCGGCTCCAGCTTGGCCAGGACTGCATTGACCTGGGCCTGATCTCTGGCCTGGGCGACGCGCAAGCTTTCGTTTTCTGCGTTCAACACCGCGTTGGCACTGCGCAACTCTTGCAGCTCGCCACTGTCCTGCGCGGGCGCTGCGGCAGCTTGCTGCGCCAGCTGATCTTTCAGGGCAGAGATCTCCGCCTCAAGAGCGGCCTGATCCACCGCCGTACCAAGATCACCATCACCTGCATCGGAAAGCTCTGAAATCTGCAGCTTAAGATCTTGATTTTGCTCGGCAAGCTCAGAAAGCTGGACCTCCAGCGCCTCTTTCTCGGCAGCCAGCCCATTGCCCGCGCTTTCCAGCGCGGCCCGCAGCCGCAGAACCTCTTGCTTGAGCGCATCCTTTTCATCGGTATTGCCGACTTCGTTGCGCAACAACTCCAGCTCTGCCTGCAGTGCTTCCATATCGCCGGGGTCGGGGGCATCCGCCGCAGCGGGTGCCGCCTGCTCCAGCTCTTGCAGCCGGGCATGCAGGACCTTGACCCGCTCTTCCAGCTGGGCATTTACGGTCTTCTCTTCATCCAGCGCCTGTTCAAGAACAGAGGTATCCGCTGCAAGCTTGGCCTCTTCCTTGGCCGCGGCATGCGCCTGTTCCAGCCTGCCAACACCAGAGCCGATCCGCTCCATCGCGGCCAGAATGCGCCCCTGCAACTCTTCGATCTGCGTCATGCCTGTCCCTCACCCCTCATCCGTACTGCCCTTATCACTATTGCTGGCGACGCTTGCCAGCCACATTCTTCCAGCTTTGGCCCCGCAGGTCCGAACTGTTTAGTGCCAGACCATAACGAATCGCTTTGCGCTGTCCAGATTGGCAGCAGCTTAACGGAAGCAGGAGTAAAACACCCCCCCATTGCTTTCAAGCACTTGCGGCGCTGACTTCGCGCGACAGGCAGGGAATGGCGCAGAAAGCTTGATCTTTGGGCTGTCACTGTTATTGAGCGGCAGACCAGCCTGGTAACCCAAAGGAAGACTTCAGTGGACCTGACAGCCCTGCGCACCGCCAACCCCGATCATTGGAACAAGGCTGCGGCCATCCGTGCCCTTGCACTTGACGCCGTCGCCGCCGCCAATTCCGGCCACACAGGCATGCCCATCGGTATGGCCGATGTTGCCACCGTTCTGTTTGAAAAGCATCTGAAGTTTGATGTCGCCGCACCACAGTGGCCAGACCGCGACCGCTTTATCCTATCGGCGGGCCACGGCTCTATGCTGATCTATTCTCTGCTGTATCTGTGTGGCGACAAACAGGTCACCCTGGATCAGATCAAGAATTTCCGCCAGATGGGCGCGCTGACTGCGGGCCATCCAGAAAATTTCCTGCTGGATGCGGTTGAAACCACCACCGGCCCGCTGGGTCAGGGCATTGCAAACGCCGTTGGTTTTGCCATGGCCGAAGAAATGCAGCGCGCCCAGTATGGTCGCAAAATTGTCGATCACCACACCTATGTCATCGCTGGCGATGGCTGCCTGATGGAAGGCATCAGCCAAGAAGCCATCGGCCTGGCCGGGCGTCATTCGCTGGGCAAGCTGATTGTGCTGTGGGACAACAACAACATCACCATCGATGGCACGGTTGAGCTATCCGACCGCACCAACCAGGTTCAGCGCTTCCGCGCCTCTGGCTGGCAGGTGATTGAAATTGACGGCCATGATCCGCTCGCGATTGATGAGGCCCTGACCGCAGCCAAGAAATCGAAGAAACCTTCGATGATTGCCTGCAAGACCCATATCGCCCTGGGCCATGCCGCGCAGGATACCTCCAAAGGGCATGGCGCACTGACAGATGCCGATCAGATGGCCGCCGCCAAGGCCGCATATGGTTGGACATCCGGCCCGTTTGAAGTGCCTGCAGATCTCAAATCCCAGTGGGAAGCAATCGGCAGCCGTGGTGCGACAGATCGCGCCGCCTGGGAGACCCGCTTTGCCGAGGTCTCGCAGCAAAAACAGGATCGCTTTAACCGCGCCTATGCGCTGGAAACCCCCAGAAAGCTGTCCGCCACCATCAAGGCGCTGAAAAAGCAGGTTTCTGAAACCCAGCCCAAGGTCGCCACCCGCAAGGCCTCTGAAATGGCGCTGGAGGTGATCAACCCGATCATGCACGAAACTGTTGGTGGCTCGGCCGATCTGACCGGCTCCAACAACACCAAAACCGGCGATCTCGGGATGTTCGACACCGACAACCGCAAGGGTCGCTATGTCTACTGGGGCATTCGTGAACACGGCATGGCCTCGGCGATGAACGGCATGGTGCTGCACGGCGGTATCCGCGCCTATGGCGGCACCTTCTTCTGCTTTACCGACTATGCCCGCCCCGCCATGCGTCTAGCGGCCCTGATGAAGATCCCGACGGTCTTCGTCATGACCCACGACAGCATCGGCGTTGGCGAAGATGGCCCGACCCACCAGCCGGTAGAGCATCTGGCAATCTGCCGCGCGACGCCCAACACCTATGTGTTCCGCCCCGCAGATGCGGTTGAAGCAGCCGAAGCCTGGGAAGTGGCCCTCACCGAGAAGAACACCCCTTCGGTGATGACCCTGACCCGTCAGAACCTGCCCACGCTACGAGTCGAGCACAAGCTGAACAACCTCACTGCCAAGGGGGCCTATGTGCTGGCCGAGGCGGAAGGCAAGCGTGAGGCGATCCTGATCGCCACCGGTTCCGAGGTGTCACTGGCGATGGAGGCCAAGGCCAAGCTGGAAGCAGAAGGCATCGGCACCCGCGTGGTTTCCATGCCCTGTATGGAACTGTTTGCCCAGCAGGACGAAGCCTACCGCCGCAAGGTGCTGCCCGCTGGCCCCGTGCGTGTCGGCATAGAAGCCGCCATGCGTGCCGGCGGCTGGGATCGCTGGCTGATGGGTGAGCGCGGCCAGGACAAAAAGGCCGGTTTCATCGGCATGGACCGTTTCGGCGCATCTGCCCCGGCAGGTGAGCTGTTCGAAAAATTCGGCATCACCGCCGAGGCCACCGTGACCAAGGTAAAAGACCTGCTGGGTTAAGCCTGTCACATGTGAACGTAAAAAGGGCACCTTACGGGTGCCCTTTTTATTGGTGCCAACAATATATTGCGGCCAACAATCCGGCCTGCCACTGCTGCAGCCATGGTTTTAGACAGCCATCAGGTGTCGAATACCGCCTTCATCCGGTCAATGCTGAAATCCAACAGCCAATCGTAACGCGACCTATACAGCGACAACAGATCGGCCTTGCGTACCGCAGCCACATCCATGCCGCGATCATCGTAGGGATGCAGCACCAGGCCACGCTCAAAATCCACAAAATACATATCTGAAAAACAGGCGGGACGAATGTTCAGCTCGCACCCGAGCGCAAGCCACAGCAGCTCGCGCAACTGACCGCGCTCAGCGAGTTCAAGACAGTCCCAATGCCGGAATGAGTTTTCCTCGATTTCGTCCCCGCTGCACTGCGTTTCCTCCGGCGACAAAGCGCCAAGGTACTGAAAGTTTGAGCGCCGGATACCACACTCTTTATAAGGCTTTAGCCGCTTCTTTGCAGGTTTCTTTTTGCCATAACTCGACGACAGCAACCAAAGAGACGTGGTCTCTTTGAACAAGTCTGCGGCAACGGCATCGCACCGTTCAAAGGCCTGAATAAAGCGTTTGATCGCGCGTGAGGTAGGCACCGTTTCGCCGCCCAGTTCAAACCGCAGCGCATACTCGAAATCATGAAATAACGAATGAGGGAATTCAGCACAGGTGAACGGGTGATCATATGGCATTACTGTATCGGTCAAGGGGCGGTCCCATACGGGCAAGGCAGCAACGGGGGGCTGCCCCTTTTTCAATGCTCAGGCGCGCTTTTGGAAAACATCCCGATCACCGGCCCGATCACTTTGGTCGCCACGGGGATCAGCACCAGACCCCAGGCGACGCCAAAGATACCGTCCATGGTGGCCTTGGCAGACCATTCGACAAAACCTGTCCAAGCCGCAGGCACCATATGGCCCACAGCATAGGCAAGATCATGGATGTGATGGCCCAGCCAGCCAAAGCCCAGAACCTCTAGCCCGTGGATGATGATGGATCCACCAACCCAAAGCATCGCCGCCGTACCTACAACCGAAAGGAGCCACATCAGAACCGGCATGAATTTTACCAGCCCGCGCCCCAATCCGCGCCCAATAGGGGTTGGGGCATGTTTGGCCAGGAAAAGGCCGACGTCGTCCATCTTTACAATCAGTGCAACAGAGCCATACACCGCAACCGTCACGCCAATGCCGACAATCGCCAGCGTCGCCGCCTGCATCCAGACATTTGGCACCTCAATCGCGGCCAGGGCAATGGTCATGATCTCTGCTGACAGGATAAAGTCGGTCTTGATCGCTCCCTTGATCTTCTGTTCTTCCAGATGGCCCGGATCCTTGATGCTCATATCCTGCTCAATCTCATGGCTGGCATGGGGAAAGAACACATGGAAAATCTTTTCCGCGCCCTCAAAGCACAGGTAGCTGCCCCCCAACATCAAGAGAGGCGTGATGAGCCAAGGGGCAAAATTCGCCAAGAGCATCGCAACCGGCAGCAACAGGATGACCTTGTTGAACAACGATCCACGGGTGATGCGCCAGATGATCGGCAATTCGCGCGCCGGGGCAAAGCCCTGGACATATTTTGGCGTTACAGCCGCATCGTCAATGATAACACCGGCAGTTTTGGCACCGGCCTTGCCCGCCGCCGCCGCCACATCATCCACCGAGGTCGCCGCCACCTTGGCAATCGCTGCCACATCATCCAGCAAAGCTAGCAATCCGCTCATGTCAAAAACCCTTATCCCCGGCGAAAATTTTCCCGCAACCTACCCTATCTGACCCGCAGAGCAAGCGTTAGCGCCATCGGTGCCGCAGGGGCAAATCCCGTTACCGCCACCGGTAAAAACCGTTAACGCCACCGGTCCAAGTTTGCGCTAACAGGCTGTATTTTCGCCGCTTTTCCCCCTTTTGAAGCAGCAAGATGAGGGCTATATGCGAGGTTAAGATTTGCTCGCCTGGAGAAATGCACATGACCATTAAAGTCGGGATCAACGGTTTTGGCCGCATCGGCCGCTGCACCCTGTCACATATCGCAGCCTCGGGCCGCGACGATATCGAAGTGGTCAAGGTGAACGCCACAGGCCCGCTGGAAACTGCGGCGCATCTCATCAAATATGACTCTGTGCATGGCCGCTTCCCCGGTGAGGTCACCCTGGGTGATGGCACCATGAACCTGGGCCGTGGCGACATGCAGATGTATTCCACCTACAACATGGAAGATCTGGACTGGTCCGGCTGTGACGTGGTTCTGGAATGCACCGGCAAATTCAACGACGGCGAAAAGGCCAAGGCGCATCTGCAGCGCGGCGCCAAAAAGGTACTGCTCTCGGCACCCGGTAAAAACGTCGACAAGACAATCGTCTTTGGCGTCAACGACGCCGAACTGCAGGCCAGCGACACGATGATCTCTAACGGGTCCTGCACCACCAACTGCTTGGCCCCTCTAGCCAAGGTGCTGGACGAAGCCTTTGGCATCGAGCACGGCATCATGACCACAATCCATGCCTATACCGGTGATCAACCCACCTTGGATCGCCGCCACAGCGATCTGTACCGCGCCCGTGCTGCCGCCATGTCAATAATCCCAACCTCCACCGGTGCCGCCAAGGCCCTGGGCGAGGTACTGCCGAATCTGAAGGGCCGCCTGGATGGGTCTGCAATGCGGGTCCCGACGCCAAATGTATCGGCCGTTGACCTGACCTTCCGTGCCAGCCGCGATGTGACAGCCGATCAGATCAACGCCGCCATGCAAGAAGCCGCCGTCGGACCGATGAAGGGTGTGCTGGGCTATGAGCCTGCGCCGCTTGTCTCGACCGACTTCAACCATTCGTCCGAAAGCTCTATCTTTGCCCCCGACCAAACCCGCGTGGTTGAAAACCGCATGGTGCGGGTGCTGGCCTGGTATGACAATGAATGGGGCTTTTCCGTGCGCATGGCCGATGTCGCCGTCGCCATGGGGCGCCTGGGCTAAGCCCCCTGCCCGACCGGGAAAAACAGACTTGGCCCACAGGTCACACTTGAGATTTACCGCCCGTTCAGGCATATCTGAGCGGGCGTTTTCTTTGGCGGGGCCCCATGACCAATAAAATTGCCATCTGGCTTGGCCTGATCCTCTGCGCCGTGATCCTTGCGGATCTGCTGCTCAACGATGGCATTGCACTGCTGTTTTTGGCAAGGAAGTTCTACGCCCTGTTGGACTGGGTGGCCTTCTGGCGCTGAACGCTGTGTTCGCCACCGCGCCCCAGCCTATTCCACGCTGACATATTCAACAGAAAAGCCAGCCCGGCGCCGACTATCGATGGCACAGGGCAGTACAGCCAGCTGATCTGGCCACTTGATACGGTCACGCCTGCGGCCAGTGGCAGCAGGCGTGTATTGGGGTTTAGGGCGTCAGGCTTTACCAAGCCGCTTGAGCAGCTCTTGCTGCACCAGCGGAGTGACAAAATTTGACACATCCCCATCCAGCCGGGCAATTTCCTTGACCAGCTTGGAGGCAATGGCCTGGTGCCGCGCTTCGGCCATCAGGAACACGGTCTCGACCGAGCTGTCGAGCACACGGTTCATACCAACCATCTGATATTCGTATTCAAAATCGGCAACCGCCCGCAGGCCACGCACAATGATCTGGGCCCCGACATCATGGGCGCAATTGATCAGCAGGTTTTCAAAGGGATGCACAACGATCTGCGTGCCAGTCTGCTCGCTCAGCTTGGTGCATTCCGCCTCCAGCATCGCCACCCGCTCTTCCAGCGAAAACAGTGGCCCCTTGTCGCGGTTGATGGCCACGCCAATAACCAGTTTATCAACCAGCGCGCTTGCCCGGCGGATAATGTCTATGTGACCCAAAGTGATGGGATCAAAGGTCCCTGGGTACAAGCCGATACGCATAGGTCTCTCCTGCCGTATTCTTGTTTCTATCTAAGCTCTTGTGCGGAGCAAACATCGGAACACCAAAGGATGCAAGAGGGGGAAAATACGCAAAGCCAAGTTCCCGCGCGTCATCTGGTCGCGACCAGACAAAGGTATATCACGGCCCAAGGAACCAGCCCGCACCGTCAGACAAAGGCACCAGCCCCGCCAGCCGGACAGGGCCAAACGGGGCGGTGCTGATGGCAGGGGTCAGTGCCCCATGATCATGCCTTCCAAGGCGTTCTTTTCCATGGCAATTTCAGCAAGCTGCGCCTTAACCACATCGCCCAGCGACACCAGGCCGATCATTTCACCATTCTCGACCACAGGCATGTGACGGAACCGTCCCTCTGTCATCTGCTGCAACAGATCCTCGACATTGGATTGCCTGGAACAGGTCACCAGCTTGGTGGTCATATAGTCGCTGACAGGCTTATCCAGACAGCCAGCGCCGTTTTGTCCCAGCTCGCGCACAATATCCCGCTCTGACAGGATGCCTTCGGCAGTTTTGCCATCCGCAGACACCACAACAGTGCCAATTCTCTTCTCAGACAACAGATTGGCCGCATCAGCCACAGAGGCATCCGGGGCAACGGTAACAACCGCGGCGCTCGCCTTGGACTTCAGAATCAATTGAACCAGCATATGCGCTCCTTCTGGTAATATTCTTGCGTATTACCAAGGGTTGCCGCAACGCCGCGTCAAGTCAAGGCCTCGAGCCTGGCAACCTCTTCGCGGATGCCCTTGGTTAGGGCCTGGGCAAACCGGTTGAGCCGCTCGCTGCGCTGGTCACCCTGGTGGCGCACCAGGTAAAAACTGCGGGTAAGGCTGATCTTATCGGTCAACACCTTGCGCAGCATACGATGGGCGGGCAATGAGAAATCATGCGCCACACAAAGCGCCGTCCCCTGCGCCGCCAGTTTGATCTGAACCGAAACGGAATTCGACGCCAGCGCCACCCGCTCGACGCCAAGGTTGCTCAGGTAGTCCAACTCCTGATCAAAAATCATATCCGGTATATAGCCAATCATCTTGTGACCCTTCAGGTCCTCTAGCTTTTTGATTGGCGGGTGTTTGCGCAGGTAATGATGTGATCCGACCATGTGCAATTTGTAATCCGTCAGCTTTTGCACCAAGAGCTGCCCAGCAGTGGGTGCGCTAACGGTGACGGCCATATCGGCCTCACGACGGCTGAGGTTGATCACCCGAGGCAGCGCCACGATCTGGATATCCAGATCCGGGTGCTCTTCGCAGATCTGGGCGCAGACCTGGGGCAGAATGTAATTGGCGCTGCCATCGGGCGCGCCAATACGGATCTGTCCCGACAGGGTGTCGCTGGGGCCGGTCAGCGCCTCGGCCCCGGCCCGCATCGCCTGTTCGGCGGCTTCAGCATGGATCAGCAGGCGATCCCCCGGCGCGCTCAGCGCATAGCCCTGCGGGGATTTCACGAACAAAGGGGTCTCTAGCGCCGCCTCAAAGCGGGAAATACGGCGACCCACCGTGGCCGGATCCATTTTCAAAATGCGCCCGGCGCCCGAAAGGCTTGCCTCGCGGGCAACAGCCAAAAACACCTTCATATCATCCCATTGAGCATCCATACACGTGATCCACTCTGCCTGCGAAGACGCCTTTTGCGCCCTTAACCATTTGCGTTCCTGCAAACCCTCTTTGAAATCTTTCCTCTTTTCCACCTCTTTTTGCAAGACTAAGCTTTACGCAACTGATCCAGAGGAGGTTTTCTCATGCAAGAGCTCACCCATTATATCAACGGTGAACACGTCAAAGGCACATCCGGCCGTTTTTCGGATGTGTTCAACCCCGCCACTGGCGAAGTGCAGGCCAAGTGCCCACTGGCCAGCAAAGACGAAATGGCCCAGGCCGTCGCTTTTGCCGCAGCCGCCCAGCCTGCCTGGGAAAAAGTGAACCCCCAGCGTCGCGCCCGGGTGATGATGAAATTCGTCGACCTGCTGAACCGCGACATGGACAAGCTGGCGGAAACGCTGTCGCGCGAGCACGGCAAGACCTTCCCCGACGCCAAGGGCGACATCCAGCGCGGTCTGGAAGTGGTGGAATATTGCATCGGCGCGCCACAGCTGCTGAAGGGTGAATTCACCGATAGCGCCGGCCCCGGCATCGACATGTATTCCATGCGTCAGGCCCTGGGTGTGACTGCGGGTATCACGCCGTTCAACTTCCCTGCGATGATCCCCATGTGGATGTTTGCCCCGGCCATTGCCTGCGGTAATGCCTTCATCCTGAAGCCATCTGAGCGCGACCCATCGGTGCCTTTGATGCTGGCGGAACTGCTGGAAGAAGCAGGCCTGCCCAAAGGCATCATCCAGGTTGTGAACGGCGATAAAGAAGCCGTGGACGCGATCCTGTTTGACGACACCATCCAGTCGGTTGGCTTTGTGGGCTCTACCCCCATTGCCGAATATATCTACGGCACCGGCTGCGCCCAGGGTAAGCGCGTTCAGTGCTTTGGCGGCGCCAAGAACCACATGATCATCATGCCCGACGCAGATCTCGACCAGGCGGCTGACGCCCTGATCGGTGCCGGCTACGGCGCGGCTGGCGAACGCTGCATGGCGATCTCAGTTGCGGTTCCTGTTGGCAAAGAGACCGCTGACCGGCTGATCGAAAAACTGATCCCCCGTGTCGAGACCCTCAAGGTTGGCCCCTATACCGCTGGCGATGATGTCGACTACGGCCCGGTTGTGACCGCAGCTGCCAAAGCCAATATCGAGCGTCTGGTTCAAACCGGCGTTGATCAGGGCGCCGATCTGGTTGTCGATGGCCGTAACTTCAGCCTGCAGGGCTATGAGGATGGCTTCTTTGTTGGCCCCAGCCTGTTTGATAATGTCACCACCGACATGGATATCTACAAGCAGGAAATCTTTGGTCCCGTGCTGTCCACCGTGCGCGCCGAAACCTATGAAGAAGCGCTGTCCTACGCGATGGACCACGAATACGGCAACGGCACTGCCATCTATACTCGCGATGGCGACACCGCGCGTGACTTTGCCAACCGTATCAACATCGGCATGATCGGCATCAACGTGCCAATCCCCGTGCCGCTGGCCTATCACACCTTTGGCGGCTGGAAGAAATCTGCCTTTGGCGATCTCAACCAGCACGGTCCGGATGCATTCAAATTCTACACCCGCACCAAGACCATCACCTCGCGCTGGCCTTCGGGCATCCGCGAAGGCGGTGAGTTCAACTTTAAAGCAATGGACTAAACTACTGCTTTAAAGCGATAACAGAAAGAGCCTCGGAGGTTTTCGGGGCTCTTTCTACGTCTCCCCTTGCCCAACCCTGCAAGAGGATCTGCGGCAAAAACGAAATTGTGAAGCCCAAGGCCTTTCACCTCTGCGGCGGTTTCCCATATGAATGTGGTAATTCATAACAATCAGAGCAGCCCCCCATGTCTTCCAAACCGATCCATCGTCGCACCGCCCTGCTTGGCCTCGGTGCAGCCCTGGCCACCCCCAGCCTGTTGCGGGCACAGGCAAGTGATGTTCAGTCCAATGATGCCTTTCCCCAGACTGAGGCGCCAATTTCCAACCAGCCATCGGTAAAGCGCAATATTTCGTCCTTTAAGCAGCAACGCTGGCAGGATCACTTTGATGAACTGGGTATCGGCTGCTTGCTGGCGGATGTGGAATCGCGCGCAGTTCACTATTGG
This sequence comes from Pseudophaeobacter flagellatus, assembly GCF_021228235.1. GTDB lineage: Bacteria > Pseudomonadota > Alphaproteobacteria > Rhodobacterales > Rhodobacteraceae > Pseudophaeobacter > Pseudophaeobacter flagellatus. The sequence goes on along the minus strand of NZ_JAJQRG010000003.1, from coordinate 299,015 downwards.
GGCGGCGACGGCGAGACCTATCGCCTCTATCCCTCGTCTGTCCCCATGTCCGAAGAGCTGACCAAGCGCGGCTACACCAAGGTGATCCGCAAGGCGGAAAATCCCAGCTGGACGCCGACCGCAAATATGCGCGAACGCGATCCATCTCTGCCCCTGCGCATGGACGGCGGCCCCGGCAACCCGCTGGGCACTCGCGCCATGTATCTGAGCTGGCCGGCCTATCTGGTACATGGCACCCATGACACCCGCAAGATCGGACGCCAAAGCTCATCCGGCTGCATTGGGCTTTACAATCAACATGTTGAGCAGCTGTACCCATTGGTCAAAGTCGGCACCCAGGTGCGTATTCTGTAGCGCATGCTGTAGCGCGACCACCTCTGACTGACACGACAAAGCCGTGCCCTCCACTGGAAGGCGCGGCTTTTGCCTATCTGGGCCAGTGGCGTAGCCATATTCTTGCAACATCACTTTGCGTGCGCGCTGCTTGCTCTTGCGGCTGAGGGTGGGTATTAAATAAACAACCGTTCAATTCATACGCGCCAGGGAGGACATGACGTGGATTTTGCTTTGACCGAGGAACAGACCGCGATTTTTGATATGGCTCACGCATTTGGCCAGGAAAACATCGCGCCTTTTGCACGTCAGTGGGAATCTGAGGGCACCATTCCAAAAGAGCTTTGGCCACGCGTCGGAGAGCTGGGTTTTGGCGGGCTATATGTCAGCGAAGAAACTGGCGGCTCGGCGCTGTCGCGTCTGGATGCCACCCTGGTGTTTGAGGCCCTGTCGATGGCCTGCCCATCGGTGGCGGCCTTTTTGTCGATCCACAACATGTGCGCCAAGATGCTGGACAGCTTTGCCAGTGACGAGATGAAGGCGCGGGTCATGCCGGATGTGCTCTCGCTCAACACCGTGCTCAGCTACTGCCTGACCGAACCTGGATCAGGTTCGGACGCCGCGGCCTTGAAGACCCGCGCTGACAAGACGGGTGAGGGCTATACGCTGAACGGCAACAAGGCCTTTATCTCGGGCGGTGGCTATTCCGACGCCTATGTCTGCATGGTGCGCACCGGCGAAGACGGCCCCAAAGGGATTTCCACCGTCTATGTCGAAGATGGCACACCGGGCCTGTCGTTCGGCGGGCTGGAAGACAAGATGGGCTGGAAGAGCCAACCCACCTCGCAGGTGCAGTTTGACGATTGCAAGATCCCGGCCAACAACCTGGTCGGCGAAGAAGGCAAGGGGTTCAAATACGCCATGATGGGCCTGGACGGTGGTCGGCTGAATATCTCGTCCTGTTCGCTGGGCGCGGCGCAGACGGCGCTGAATCTGACACTGCAATATATGTCTGAACGCAAGGCCTTTGGCAAAAGCATCGACCAGTTCCAGGGGCTGCAGTTCCGCCTTGCCGATATGGAAATCGAGCTGCAGGCCGCGCGTGTCTTCCTGCGCCAGGCTGCCTGGAAACTGGACCAGGGCGCGCCGGATGCCAGCAAGCACTGCGCCATGGCCAAGAAATTTGTCACCGAGGCCGGGTCAAAGATCGTCGATCAATGTCTGCAGCTGCATGGCGGCTATGGCTATCTGGCAGATTATGGAATCGAAAAACTGGTCCGCGATCTGCGGGTGCATCAGATCCTTGAAGGCACCAATGAGATCATGCGGGTGATCGTCGCGCGCCACCTGCTGGCCGAACACGCCTGAACGCGTTAAAACGCAAGGCAACAGGGCTAACTGCGAGGACAATATGAGCGATATCAATATCCGTGTGACCGGTCAGGCCGGTCGCATCACTCTGACCCGTGGCGCGGCGCTGAATGCGCTGTCTTATGAGATGTGCATGGCTATAGACACGGCACTGCGCGCCTGGGCTGGGGATGACGCCGTAAAGCTGGTGGTGATTGACGCCGAGGGCGACAAGGCCTTTTGCGCCGGCGGCGATATTGCCGAACTGTATGCCACCGGCACAGCGGGCGATTATGCCTATGGTCGCAAGTTCTGGCGCGATGAATACCGCCTGAACGCCTATATCTTTGAATACCCCAAACCGGTGGTCAGTTTCCTGCAGGGGTTCACCATGGGCGGCGGCGTCGGAATCGGCTGTCACGGCACCCACCGGGTGGTGGGCGACAGCAGCCAGATTGCCATGCCCGAGGTCGGCATTGGCCTGATCCCCGATGTGGGCGGCACCTTGATGCTGGCGCTGGCACCGGGGCGTCTGGGCGAATATCTTGGCACCACCGCCAGCCGAATGAAGGCCGCCGATGCGATCCATGCCGGCTTTGCCGATCACTACATCCCCGAAAGCTTCTGGCCGGTGCTCATTTCCGGGCTAGAGCGCGATGGCGATCCGCAGATACTGGAATTTGCCGCTCAAAAACCACCCGCAGGTACGCTAGAGCCGCTGCAGGCCGATGTCGATCGCTGCTTTGCCGGTGAAACCCTGACCGATATCCTGACCGTGCTCAAGGCGGATGACAGCGATTTTGCCGAAACCACGCTGCGAACAATGGGGCGCAATGCACCGCTGGCCATGGCCTGCACGGTTGAATTGCTGCACCGGCTGCGCGGCAGTCAGCTTGGCATTCGCAAGGCCCTGAAGAACGAATACCGCTATACTTACCGATCAATGGAAAAAGGCGACTTCCTGGAAGGGATCCGGGCCCAGATCATTGACAAGGATCGCCAGCCCAAATGGCAATATGCAGCGCAGGAGGTCCCCGCTAGTGCCGTCAGCCAGATGCTGATGCCGCTGGGTGTGGATGCGCTGGTTTTTGAGGAGGAAAACACATGAATATCGGATTTATCGGCCTTGGTAATATGGGTGGCCCCATGGCGGCGAACCTGGCTGCGGCAGGTCATGTGGTCACCGGCTTTGACATGGCAGATGTCGCCATCGACGGCGTTACCATGGCGGCCTCGGGCGCAGAGGCCGCCACCGGCGCTGACGTGGTCATCACCATGCTTCCCAACGGTAAGATCCTGCGTGCGGTTGCAGACGAAATCCTGCCCGCCATGACTGCCGGTGCCACCCTGGTGGATTGCTCTACCGTGGATGTGGACTCGGCGCGTGCCGTTGCCGACCAGGCCGCCGCTGCGGGTCTGTTGTTTGTCGATGCGCCCGTTTCTGGCGGTGTTGGCGGCGCGGCGGGTGGCACCCTGACCTTTATGGCCGGTGGTAGCGCGGCTGCCTTTGCGAATGCAGAACCCCTCTTTGCCATCATGGGCCAGAAGGCCGTGCATTGCGGTGAAGCCGGCGCGGGCCAGTCGGCCAAGATCTGTAACAACATGATCCTGGGCGTTACCATGCTTGCCACCTGTGAAGCCTTTGCCCTGGCTGACAAACTAGGGCTGGATCGGCAAAAGATGTTTGATGTGGTCTCTACCTCTTCGGGCTATTCCTGGAGCATGAATGCCTATTGCCCTGCCCCCGGTGTCGGCCCGCAATCGCCCGCCGACAACGATTACAAACCTGGCTTTGCCGCCGAACTGATGCTGAAAGATCTGCGCCTCAGCCAGCAGGCAGCCGAGAGCGCCGATGCTGACACCCCGATGGGAGAGCTGGCCCAGGCGCTCTACGCCCAGTTTGTTGAGACTGAAGGTGGCGAAGGTATGGATTTCTCTGCCATGTTGCCGCGCTTTGAAAAACGCAGCCGCAGCTAAGGCGCCTGCCAACAAGATGACCCGGCCCGGACCTGCGCGCTCTTCCAGACGCCATTCCGGGCCGTTTCCAGCGGCAGGCCGACTCTGCCTCTGTCAGCGATTGCAGCAAAATATTGTCAAATTTGTTAAAAATTCTGAAAATTGGCACCGCCGCACCATATTCCAGCCCAAGTTCGCGATGATACCTGCCTAAAGGCCACTGCTAAACGTGGCCAGATCAGAGTGCAGGATCTCACATGGCCACGGCAACAGAACTTGATATCAACACCTCTGCGACCGCCTCTCAGATGGCGGAAGAGATCTTCGGCGATGGTACCACGATCGTCTCTGCCAGCTATTCCGGCGATGCGGCCTCTTCCGGGATCTATTCCGGCGCAGACACCACCGTCGCGGGTGTGGCCCCGTCGGACAGCGGTGTTATCCTTTCAACGGGCTATGTTCAGGATTTCACCAACAGTTCCGGAACCAGCAACACCAACACAGCCGACGATACCAGCAGCAACACCAGCGGCGCCACTGGCGATAGCGATTTTAACGCCCTTGCCGGAACGAGCACCTATGATGCCTCGTTCATGGAGATCGAGTTCATCCCGGACGGGGATGTCCTGACGCTGGACTTTGTGCTTTCGTCCGAAGAATACCCAGAGTTTTCGAGTTCGCAGTACAATGATGTGGTTGGTGTCTGGGTCAACGGCGTGCAGGCCCAGGTCACCATTGGCGATGGCTCTGCCTCGATTGGCAATATCAACCAGAACGATACCGAAAATATCTATGTCGACAATACGGGTGATCAGTACAACACCGAAATGGACGGGTTCACCATCACCCTGACCTTTACCGCCCCGGTCGAGATCGGTGAGATCAACACCCTGAAGATTGGTGTCGCCGATGTCTCTGACAGCTCATATGATACCAACCTTCTGGTGGCAGGCGGATCGGTGCAGACCGCATTTGTCGCCATGGACGACACTGTAGATATCGGCCTTAACACCTCAAAAACACTGAATGTCCTGGATAATGACAGCAATACCAGTGGCGGTGTTCTGACCATCACCCATATCAATGACATTCCTGTCACCGCAGGTGATACCGTCACGCTAGCCACAGGACAACAGATCACTCTGAACCCTGATGGGACCCTAGAGGTACTAACTGATGGCGATGAGGAAACCAGCTATTTCAACTATACCGTTGAAAACGACAGCGGCGATACAGATACCGCATTGATTGAAATAAATCAGGCCCAGGCCTGCTTTGTCGGCGGTACCCTGATCGAAACCGAACAGGGCCCCATCGCGATTGAGACGCTGCGCGCGGGCATGCGGATCCTGACCCAGGATCACGGGTTCCAGCCCCTGCGCTGGATCGGCCACAGCCAGGTACAGGTGACACCAAAGACCGCGCCAATCCGTTTTGCCAAGGGTCAACTAGGGGCAAGTTCCGATCTGTGGGTCTCTCCAAATCACCGGATGCTGGTCACCGGCGCGCTGGCGGAACTGCTGTTTGGCGAAGCCGAGGTCTTGGTCAAGGCCAAGGATTTGATCAATGACGCCAGCATTCGCCCCGATCAGAGCCAGGACCAGGTGGCATATTTCCACCTGCTGTTCGACCAGCATGAAATCCTGACGGCCCATGGCGTGCTCAGCGAAAGCTACCATCCTGGGCCGCAAACCACTGCGGGCTTTGACGCCGAAACCCAGGCAGAGCTGTTTTCCCTGTTTCCTGACCTGCAGACCAACCGGGAAACAGACCAGATGCCAAACTATGGCGCGGCCGCACGCCCTTCCCTACGCAGCTATGAGGCGCAATTGCTAATGCAGAGCATGGGCTAAACAGTCTAGCCAGGATCGCCAAACAGTGCCTGCAGCTGCTGTTGCGTGTCCTGATCGGCGGGAAACATAAGTTCAAGGCGCAGTTCAGACATCGCCAGATCGCCCGCTGTCGTGAACTGCGACAGGGTTGAAAAAAGCTTCAGTTCCAACCCGTCTAGCCGATAATGGGCCGGAATCACTGCGGGGTGCTCGCCCGTATCCGGTGTTGACTGCGGCATAACCCGCTGTTGCAACTGTATAATCGCGCGCTCTAGCACCGGGTCCTTGCCCAGATGCGCAAGCTCACTGCGCAGCCGCGTCAGGGCCAGCGCTTCGATCTGTTCCAAGTTGACCAAGGCCCCGCGCAGGGTTTCATTTTCGCTCAGCGCATCAATCAGACTATCACCCTGTTGCAGCCCAGCCCGCACCATCAACGCCTGCGCCGGCGGGTTCATCGCCTGCAAGACCCAATGGGCATCAATCACGATGGCCGGATAGGGCGCATGGCGTTGCAACACCCAGTCCACCGCCTGTTGCACCGGCGCACGCGCCTCTGCGTTCGGCGAGACAGAACCATAGGCGGGGGCAAGTCCCGCTGCCAAAAGCAATTGATTGCGTGCACTTAGCGGCATCTGCAATTCCTGCCCCAACCGCAGCACCATATCCCGGCTGGCCCGCGACCGCCCTGTTTCCAGGAATGAAACATGGCGGGCAGACACCCCGGCAGAAAGCGCCAGATCCAGCTGGCTCATACGGCGAATACGCCGCCATTCCTTCAGAACCGCGCCAAAGCCGCCCATGGCTGCCCCCTTCTTCACGTTTCAACACTACTAAATCAGGCCCGTAACGCAGTCACTTACCTCTAAGGTAATTGTTTTACGTCATGGACCCCGTCACCATCAAACCATCCCATTTGGAGAGACGCGATGACACAGGAAATGGCAATAAGCGCGCTCAAACTCGCGGCTTTCGGTTCGGTGTGTTTTGGGCTGGCCTTGGTATTGGCGCTGATCACACCTCTGCAGGGCTTTTTTGATCTCTTCTTTGATCTGGTCCATTACCCGCTGGACGGGCAGCAAGCCCTGACGAGCGACAGCGGCCGTGTTCTGGCGGCAATCACCGGCGGGTTGCTGGTTGGCCTTGGGGCGATGGTCTGGTGCATCGCGCAGGATATCTACCCCCAAGACCCGGCAACTGGCGGTCGCATTATCCTTATCGGGGTCTGGACATGGTACCTGCCCGACAGCTTTGGTTCTGTCATAGTTGGGGCCTGGTTCAATGTAGTGCTCAATACCGGGTTCTTGGCGCTCTTTGTGCTGCCAATTCTGCTACACCGGCAGTCACAACGCGCGCTAACAAGCTGAATTCAAGGAATTTCCGTAATCATGATCAAGACGGCTGGCCGGGGCATTCCCGGCCAGACCGCGCTATTCAGCTGCCAGTTTCTTAGAGGACAGCATCTCCTTGAGATAATGACCCGTGTGGCTACGCGGTTCTTTTGCAACCGTTTCCGGGGTGCCAACCGCAACGATTTCGCCGCCGCCATCGCCGCCCTCGGGGCCGATATCAATGATCCAATCGGCGGTTTTGATCACATCCAGATTGTGTTCGATCACCACCACCGAATTGCCCTGATCAACCAATTCGTGCAGAACCTCCAGCAGCTTTTTCACATCCTCAAAATGCAGCCCCGTTGTTGGCTCATCCAGGATATAAAGCGTCCGGCCAGTAGATCGTTTTGACAGTTCTTTCGACAATTTTACCCGCTGCGCCTCGCCGCCGGACAGGGTGGTGGCCTGTTGGCCCACCTTGATATAGCCAAGGCCAACCCGCATCAGCGCATCCATCTTGTCGCGGATAGAAGGCACCGCCTGAAAGAAGCTCTGCGCCTCTTCGACAGTCATATCAAGCACATCTGCAATGCTCTTGCCCTTGAAGCGCACCTCTAGCGTTTCCCGGTTGTAGCGCGCCCCCTTGCATGTTTCGCATTCCACATAGACGTCCGGCAAGAAATGCATCTCGATCTTGATGACACCATCGCCCTGGCAGGCCTCACAGCGGCCGCCCTTGACGTTGAAGCTGAAGCGCCCCGGCTTATAGCCACGAGTCTTGGCCTCTGGCAGGCCGGCAAACCAATCTCGGATCGGAGTAAAGGCGCCGGTATAGGTTGCCGGGTTTGAACGCGGCGTACGTCCAATGGCGCGCTGGTCGATATCAATCACCTTGTCCAGATGCTCCAACCCCTTGATGCTCTCGCAGGGGGCCGGGGTCTGGCGCGCGCCATTCAACCGCATTGATGCGGTCTTGAACAGGGTTTCAATCGTCAGGGTCGACTTCCCGCCGCCCGACACCCCCGTCACACAGAGGAACTTACCCAAGGGGAATTCAGCGGTGACATCTTTCAGGTTGTTGCCACTGGCCTTGACCACCTTCAGCTTTTTCTTGTTGCCCTTGCGCCGTTTGGCCGGAACCGGAATTTCGCGCACACCGGCCAGATACTGGCCGGTAATTGACGCCGCATCCGCTGTCACCTCGGCGGCGGTACCATGGCTGACCACCTGCCCGCCATGCACCCCAGCGCCCGGACCAATATCAAAAACGTAGTCGGCCTGGCGGATCATGTCTTCGTCATGTTCGACCACAATGACCGTATTGCCCTGATCGCGCAGATTTTTCAGGGTGGTTATCAGCCGGTCATTGTCACGTTGATGCAGCCCGATCGAGGGTTCATCCAGCACATAAAGCACCCCGGTCAGACCCGAACCAATCTGGCTGGCCAGCCGGATCCGCTGGCTTTCACCGCCCGACAGGGTGCCACTGGCGCGCGACAGGGTCAGGTATTCCAGACCGACATTGTTAAGAAAGCCAAGGCGCTCGCGGATCTCTTTGACAATGGCGCGGGCGATCTCTTGTTTCTGTTTGCTCAGATGGTTGGGCACATCCTCGATCCAGGCCAGCGCCTCGCGGATGGATTTCTGTACCACCTGCCCCACATGCAGCCCGGCGATCTTGACCGCCAGCGCCTCTTCGCGCAGTCGGTAGCCCGCGCAGGCACCACAGGGGCGGTTGTTCTGGTAGCGTTCAAATTCTTCACGGATCCAATTGCTATCGGTTTCCCGGTAGCGCCGTTCCATATTGGGAATGACCCCTTCAAAAACGCGGGTCACCTCGTAAACGCGGCCCCCTTCGTCATAGCGGAACGGGATTTCTTCCGCGCCAGAGCCGCGCAGGAACACCTGCTGCACCTCGGGGGACAGGTCTTTCCACTGGGTGTTCTTGTCAAACTCATAGTGTTTGGCGATGGATTCGATGGTTTGCAGGAAATAGGGAGATTTGCCTTTCCGCCAGGGCGCCAGGGCACCATCATAGATTTTCAGGCTTTGGTCCGGAACCACCAGACGTTCGTCAAAGAACAGCTCGACCCCCAGCCCATCGCAGACAGTGCAGGCGCCAAAGGGCGCGTTAAAGGAAAACAGCCGGGGTTCGATTTCGGGGATGGTAAAGCCGCTGACCGGGCAGGCAAAATTCTCGCTGAAGGTCAGCCGTTCGGGATCGCCTTCGCGCGGGGCCGTTTCCAGAATGGCAATGCCATCGGCCAGATCCAGCGCGGTGCGCAAGGAATCCGCCAGCCGGGTCTCCAGGCCTTCTCGCACCACCAGCCGGTCGACCACCACATCGATATCGTGGCGAAATTTCTTATCCAGGGTTGGCGGCTCGTCCAGCTCGTAGAATTCTCCGTCCACCTTGACCCGCTGAAAGCCCTGTTTGCGCAGTTCCAGGAACTCTTTCTTATACTCACCCTTGCGGTCGCGCACGATAGGCGCAAGCAGGAAGCCCCGTGTCCCCTCCTCTAGCATCATCACCCGGTCGACCATGTCTTGCACCTGCTGGGCCTCGATCGGTTCGCCGGTGGCGGGGCTATAGGGGGTGCCAGCACGGGCAAACAACAGGCGCAGATAGTCGTAGATCTCGGTCACCGTGCCGACAGTGGAGCGCGGATTTTTTGAGGTGGTCTTTTGCTCGATCGAAATCGCTGGAGACAGCCCGCTGATATGGTCCACATCGGGCTTTTCCATCATATCCAGGAACTGGCGCGCATAGGCCGACAGGCTTTCGACATAGCGGCGTTGGCCTTCGGCATAGATGGTATCAAAGGCAAGCGAGGATTTGCCAGATCCCGACAGGCCGGTGATCACCACCAGTTCATCACGCGGAATATCCACATCGATATTCTTGAGATTATGTTCGCGCGCGCCGCGTACCTCGATGGATTTCAACTCAGCCATAGTGCCCTCGTGCCCAATACCCTGGTCGCGCAAACCTGCCACGCCAGTCTTCGCCCTACAGATAGGCAATGCGGCGCAAGACTCCAACAGGAAAATGAGAACATTGAAGGAACATATGCCGAGTTTTGACAGCAGATCCGCCAAATATGGGGCCCTGCCCTAGTCGCCTTAGCCGCGCGCGCGAAATGTCGCGATCAAATCGCCCTGGTGGCAGCGCTGCGCCGCCAAGCCAGGATCTGATGCACCAGAAAGCCCCCCAACAGCAGCACCAGCAACACAGTGACCAGGCCCGGCATCCCGGCAAGGGACAGCGCCAGAACCATCAGCGGCGTGCCAATGGAATTTCCCAGATTACCCGCCTGGGCCATGGCCCCGTTGGATTGGGCACGGTCACCGTCTCCTTCGTTTAACTGCGGGACTGCCGCAAAAGAGCCCCCCTGCACCAGACCCAGCGCCGCCGACAACGCCAGGCAGGCCAGTGGGGCCCCCGGCGCGCTCGCCAGCCAGAGCACCCCGCCCGCCGCCAGTAGAAACCCCAATTGGGCCACCTTCACCGCCGTCATCAGGCGCAACAGATAGACCCCCAGCGTCATCGAGGTTGCAATACTGGCCAGGGGCATCGCCATCAGCACAGCAGCGCGCTGCTCCGGCAGAATATAGGGCGGGATCACCGTCAAAATGGCGACAAAGCAGCAGGTATAAAAGAGCCAGCCCGCTGCCGGTGCGACCTGCCAGGCAGAGCGGTACACCGGTAGATGCAACCGTGGCAGCGCCATAAGTGCTGGAAAAGGCTGGCGCGGCGGCACTGGCACATCACGCATGGCGCGGTTTAGCCACAGTGCCAGCCCGGCCATCACCAGGGCATGGGCGACAAAAAGCGAAACCACCCCAAAGCGCGCCACCAGCGGCAGGCCAAACCAGATCAACAGGGAAAAGGAGACGGAAAAAAATGTGCTCCACAAGGACATGACAAAACCGCGATGCTGCGGCGCACTGATCGCCGCCATCAGCGTTGGCCCGGCCACGACGACGCCCAGATGTGATAGCCCTTCGATCAGCCGAGAGAAAAGAAACAGCCCGTAAGGCAGATGCAGCGCCTGCAGGGCCGACATCGCCGCCCCCAGCCACAGCGACCAGACCAGGCTGCGCCGATAGCCAATAGAGCTGACAAACAGCCCCGCCACCAGGCCAAGGATAATGCCGACAATGCCGACAAAAGACACCGAAAAGCTGATCCACGCCCCCACATCGGGGTAGAGTTCGGCCATGCGGTCAAAGATCACACTGATCTTGCCATATTGCGCCGCAACGCCCAGACCAGCCGCCCAGATCGCAACAACCAAAGGCCAGCGTGTTCCTGTCTGCACTTCCATCCGGCCCCCTTGCGACGCAACAGCAGCGCATGCCCGCGTCTTTCACGACCAGTCTTAGACCGGACGATTTGCAAGTGCCAGTTGCGAAATACCTTGATTGCAACACGGCAGGGCAGTTTTGGCAGGGGACCATGCGCACGCGTGGCGGTTGTTGCCCTATGGGTCACATTGCAGCCAGAAAGAACAAGGCCCGCCCCAGCCGTGGGGCAGGCCTTGCGCCGCTGTCTCTATAAACGCGGTCAGAAATACCGGGCGGCCTGCGCGGCGCCCGCTGGCTGCCCCTTAGATATGAATGGCCCGGTCAAAGGCCTCAAGCACGCTTTCGTGCATCATTTCGCTTAGGGTGGGATGTGGGAAGACTGTGTTCATCAGGTCTTCTTCAGTGGTTTCCAGCTGGCGGCCCACCACATAGCCCTGAATCAGCTCGGTGACTTCAGCCCCCACCATATGCGCGCCAAGCAGCTCTCCGGTCTTGGCGTCAAATACGGTTTTGACCAGCCCTTCTGCCTCGCCCAAGGCGATGGCCTTGCCGTTGCCGATAAAGGGAAAGCGGCCAACCTTGATGTCATAGCCCAGCTCCTTTGCCTTCGCCTCTGTGTAGCCAACACTGGCCACCTGAGGCTGGCAATAGGTGCAGCCTGCGATGCTTTCGGGTTTGACGGGATGGGCATGTTTGCCTGCGATCAGGTCCGCCACCATGACGCCTTCGTGGCTGGCCTTATGCGCCAACCAGGGGGCACCGGCGATATCGCCAATGGCGTAGAGTCCTTCTACCCCGGTACGGCAATAGGCATCCGTCACCACATGGGTGCGATCAATCTTGACCCCAAGCGCCTCCAGGCCCAGACCTTCGACATTGCCGACGATGCCCACCGCCGAGATCACGGTGTCGAATTCCATCTTTTCGACCTTGCCGCCGGTCTCGATATGGGCGGTCACTTTGCCCTTGCCGCGATCCAACTGCTTGACCATGGCTTTTTCCATGATCTTCATGCCCTGTTTGACAAAGGCCTTCTTGGCAAAGGCGGAAATCTCTGCGTCCTCAACCGGCAGCACCCGGTTCATCACTTCAACCACCGTGGTATCGGCACCCAGCGTGTTGTAGAAACTGGCAAATTCGATGCCAATTGCGCCGGATCCAATCACCAGAAGCTTCTTTGGCATCCGCGGCGGCACCAGCGCGTCACGGTAAGTCCAGACCAGATCGCCGTCGCCTTCCAGACCGGGCAGTTCCCGTGCCCGTGCACCGGTGGCCAGGATAATATTCTTGGCTTGAAGCTCTTGCACATCCTTGTCGGTCTTGACGCTGACGCGGCCCTTGGCTGGCACCGTGGCCTCGCCCATGATCACGGTAATCTTGTTCTTCTTCATCAGATGGCCAATGCCCGAGGACAGCTGCTTTGCCACTCCACGTGACCGTTTCACCACCGCGTCCAAGTCATAGGTAATGTTCTCGGCGCCCAGACCAAATTCCTTGGCCCGCTGCATCAGGTGAAACACCTCAGAGGAGCGCAGCAGCGCCTTGGTAGGGATACAGCCCCAGTTCAAACAGATACCACCAAGGTTTTCACGTTCCACAATGGCTGTTTTCAGCCCCAGCTGAGCAGCCCGGATAGCAGCGACATAGCCGCCCGGACCGGCGCCAATTACGATCACGTCATAGGTTTGTGCAGCGGTTTGTGCGGCCATGGTATTCCCTCGACAAAAGGATCAAAAATAAACTAGTTCAGCGTTAAACTACTTTTGCAGAAACTGCAAACCCTCAGTATGGCGCCATCGGATGGCGGTTCAACCATGCTACATCGCACAGGAAAAGGCCCAGGTCCGGCTCGCAGCTTTTGACATTAGGGAAATCATAGGGTCCCATCCACCCCGAGACCACCCGTAAATTCCGTTAGAATCGCAAGGGGCCAAGCCATGGCAAAGGTACTTTTTGATCTGTTGAAGGCACTGCTGAATGCAACACTGCTGCTGCTGGCGCTTTGCCTGTTTCTTGGCTGGCAGCTGTCATCTTCGGTTGCACAGGTCAGCGAGCGCCTGAATGATATCAGCAGCAACCTTCGACCGCTGCACAGGCAGGCCCAGGCATTGACGGAAGAATTCGCCTCCCTCTCGGCAGAGATTTCCCGGGCGGACCCCCCCGACAGCAGCGAAATGCGGATCGGGCTTGCGCAGCTAGAAGAAGAGCTGGCGGCCCTAAAGCTGGAAATCCAGTCCCTGAAACAATTGCCCGGCGAGGTGGTCAGCATCGCGATTGAGACCGCAGTACAAGAGCTGTCAGAGAAGATCTCTCGTTGGTTGCCACTGCGTGGCGACCAAGCTGATGAAAGCCAGAGTGACAAGAACTAGATTGACGAGAATGCGACAGGCCGGAACATGACAACCGGAAGGCGAACTTCCTGCCCGCAGCGCCTCGGTAGCAAACGGCCCCCCGGAGAGGCACTAGACCTCACCGGGGGCTTGGCCTTATCTCAATTAACTGCTGCCTCTAGCTCGCGCACGATAGAGCGGTAGCCGCCTGCGCTCTCGTAATCGATTTCGGGGGGCGTACTGTGGCGCAACAGGGCCGCGTTGCGGAAGGGAAAGCGCCCAAACAGGCGGATCACTTCGCGGTGCGCCCGCGCATGCAGCATGTTTTTCGCACCCGTCTGTGGCATCCGCTCTTTCATCAAGCGCACGCAACGTTCCTGATCGCACAGATTTTCCGAATGCATCAAGGGCATATAGAAAAACTGGCGCGCGGGTTCGTCGATCTTCATATCCCATTTGCGATTGATCGCATTCTTGGCAGCACAGAGCGCTATGCGATCGGAATGGAACGCCTCTTTGGAACCGCGGAACATGTTGCGCGAAAACTGATCCATCAAGATGATGTAAGCCAAGGTGCCAGTGGGATAGGTCAACCAGAGAGAGAATTTGCCGCGACAGCCTGCCTCCCAGGTGTCTTTGAACCGCTCTCGAATAGTGTTATCCAAGGCTTCATCGCTCAGATACCAGCCATCTTCACCGACCTCATCCAACCAGAATTTGAGGATCTCTTCGGGGCCCTGCATTGTGCCATCTCCACGTATTAATACTGAATACAACTTCAGACCATTTTACGGGTGATTTGCAAGTGACCCTGGGTCACTAATTGTAACACACAGGGCCATTTGTTGAAATATTACTCACAAAGCCAAAAGGTTAGCGCAATCACCCCGCCTCAATGGCGGCTTCTTGCTCCTCTATGTCGGTTTCGATGGCGTATTCCTGCGCGAATTCCACCGCAACAGGAGAACCAGTCAACGACATTGGTGCCATAATCCCGGTTTCATCCGAAGGAATCGCGGCGCGCTGCGTGGTACGATAAAGCGCGTAGCATGCCAGTGCCCCCAGCAAGACCGCCATGAACAGGAAATATCCCGGAGGGCCAAAGATCGCGTCGCTCATGATCCACCCGGTGATCACCGGCCCGGCAATGGCCCCCAGCCCGTTGATAAAGACAAGCCCGCCAGAGGCTGCCGCCATATCGTCGTGCTCCAGGTAGTCGTTGGTATGGGCGATCAACAGCGAATACAGCGGGTTGGACATCCCACCGATAAAGAAGGCGGCAACAAGCAAAAATCTGTACTCGCCGCCCATGACCACCCCTATAAGTGCAGCGCCACCACCAAGAGCCGAAGCCGCCAGAACAAGAACCCGGCGATCCATCCAGTCAGACATCCAGCCCAGCGGATATTGCAGCACAATCGCACCAATATAAAAGGTAGCGATAAAGATCGAGATCTGGGACAGGCTTAGCCCCGCCTCGGCCGCGTAGACCGCGCTCATGCCAAATTGCGCCGAGAATACGCCCCCCAGAAGGAACATCCCCACACACCCCAAAGGCGAAGCGTTCATCAGGGCACGCAGCGACATCGGTTTGGTGGTGTCAAAGGCCGGCGTGGGCGAGATCGACAGCAAAATCGGCGCAAAAGAAACCGAGATCACCACCGAAGCGATCACGAAGGTTTCATAGCCTGCGGGATCGCCCACCAGCATCAGCGCCTGGGCCGTCACGATGCCAACCGTCTGCACAATCATATATAGAGACAGCGCTTTGCCCCGGTTGGCATTGTCCGCCGCATTGTTCAGCCAGCTTTCAGCCGTGACATACACGCCCGAAAAGCAAAACCCGATCAGGGCGCGGCCCAGCATCCAGGCAATGGGGTTGGCCACCGCCGGATACAGGATCATCACCGCGGAAATCAGCGAGGCCAGCGCCGCAAAGACCCGCACATGACCAACCCGGCGGATCATTTCCGGCGCCAAGCGCGAGCCCCCCAGAAAGCCGACAAAATAAGCGGACATCACAAAAGACATCTGCAGGGTGGAAAAGCCTTCCATGGCGCCGCGCACACCCAGAATTGTGCCCTGCATGCCATTGCCAATCATCAACATGCCCATGCCCAACAGCAGCGCCCATGCGCTCGACAAAACCTGCAGCATCTCGGTAACTCCTTTACCGACGGGAACAAACCGCAGGCCACAATGGTCCAGCAGTCTCAGCCCGCCTGTTATTTCTGACCCAAAGTCCCCTGATCTGCAGAGGGACTGTTCAATTTTCAGGATTGGTGTCGCATACCAGAACCCTCGGCGGGATCAGAACGCATACTGCCTGAGCTTGTCTAGCAGGATTGACGCTAATTCTGCGACGTATTCGTCTTTTGCGGTAGCAAAAGCGACCCGTCGCCATAAGAAAAGAAACGATAGCGATTTCTCACCGCGTGATCATAAATTTCGCGCACCCGCTCGGCCCCCATCAGCGCAGAGATCAGCATCAACAGCGTGGATTTTGGCAGGTGAAAATTCGTCATCAGCGCATCTGCCACATGAAAGGTGAAACCGGGGTAGATAAAGATATCGGTCTCCCCCTCCCAGGCCGCAATCTCGCCAGAGCGCGCTGCACTTTCGATCAGCCGCAGCGCCGTGGTCCCCACCGGAATGACGCGCCCCCCTGCTGCCTTGGTGGCGGCAATCTCGGCGGCGGCCTCGGGGCTGACACGGCCCCATTCCGCGTGCATCTTGTGGCGTGTCACATCCTCCACCTTGACCGGCAGAAAGGTCCCCGCCCCCACATGCAGCGTCACATAGGTAAAGGTGACGCCCTTGGCCGCCAGGGCCGCCAGCAGCGGGGCGTCAAAATGCAAAGAGGCGGTTGGCGCAGCCACCGCACCCGCATGCCGGGCCCAGATCGTCTGGTAATCCTCTTTATCCCGATCATCGGCTGCGCGTTTGGCAGCGATATAGGGCGGCAACGGCATGGCACCAGCCGCGTTCAACGCCTGATCAAAATCATCCCCTGCCAGATTAAACCGCAGCACCCCCTGGCCGTCTTCGACCCGCACCAGCTCTGCTGTCAGGGAATCGGAAAACACCAGCTCTTCGCCCGGTTTGATCTTTTTCAAGGGTTTGAGCAGCGCTGACCAGCTGCCATCCGGCTTGGGGTCCAGCAGTGTCACCTCGATCTTGGCGGCGGTCTTGCCCTGTGCGGTGTCTCGGTGGCGCAAACCTGACAGCCGCGCCGGGATGACGCGGGTGTCATTCAACACCAGCCGATCGCCGCTCTGCAACAGATCGACAAGGTCGCCGACATGGGCATCCTGCAGCTGGTTTGGCGTGGCCACCAGCAAGCGGGCCGCGCTGCGCGGGCTTGCCGGGCGGGTGGCTACCAGATCATCAGGCAGGTCAAAGTCAAAATCGCTCAGTTTCATGGCGCCCCTTTACGAGGTTTCACCCGCCTTGACCATGGCCCAGGTCGGCACCGAGCGCAGAAAATTCCACCGGCCTAGCGCTCACCCCCGCTGTTGCTGGGGCGGTACGGCGGATCTGGCGTGCGCTCTTCCACCGGGGCGCCCGGCACCGTCGGCGCCTTGCCACGAAAAATGTCTCGGACAATCCCCGGGGCCAAGGCGGACAGCGGGTTGACGCTGACACTCGGGTCATCCGCGCTGCCTTTCAGCTTGAAGGCAAAGCCAAACAGCCCCTCGCCCTTGCGCGCCACCACGCGCCCGATGGCATTGATCAGGTAGATCGGCGAAATCACCCCCCGCATATCCAGGGCGCCGTTCCGCAGATCATAGATTCCATCCATCGAGATCCCCATGGACGGTCCGACGGCGCTGCTCTCATGCAGGGTCAGATGGGTAGACCCCAGGCGGAACTTGGCCTCGACCCCAGTGAACAGAATCCCCCCGCCAGAGAGCTCATCCAGCAGGCCAATCACGCTAATCGCATTCAACAGGGCAGCCATTGATGGTGCATTCTTGATCCGGGTATTCTGGATCTTGATCTCGCCGTCATATTCGCCCGCCACCGAGGCTGGCACCAGGGTCATGTCAAAACTGCCGCCCCGGCCATGGCGCAGAATGCCCGCCGCCTGAAACACCCCGCCCGCATCCTGTGACCGGATTCGCGTGGAAATGCCCCCCCCCTGCGGCACCACCACCCCCGAAACCATCGGTGCCCCGTTGAGCCGCCCGGTGAACTGTCCGTTGACCCCGCCATTGGTAGAGAACCGCCCCTCAAACCCGGTAAGGGCAATGCTCTCGGTGACCTGCAGGCGATCCAGCCGCATGGTGATCGGCCCAGTTGTCGCACCGGCCCCAGAGCTGCGGCCACTTTCTGCCGAAAACGGTGCTTTTTGCAGGTCCAGCGTGCCACTCGTCACCTGCAAATCTGCCTGGCCATTGCTCCGCCCGACAAACTGCACTGTCCCCCGTAGCCAATTGCCCACAGTCACCGAGGAAAAGCTGGCGCGGTCCAGCCCGCCGCCTGGCGTGACGCTGACCTGACCCTGCGCCGCCAGTCCCGGCGCAGAAAGCGACAGCCGATCCACCTTGGTCGGCGATGACAGTGTTGCTTCCAAATCCAACCTGCCCGTCGCGGGCGGTGCCTTGCGCCAACTGATCGGCGCGATCCGCAGATCAAGCCCGGCCAGATCCGAAGACAGCTGCAACTTTGGTGGCTGATCCGGGGCCAGATCCAGTTGGTAGTCTCCCTGTCCCTGCCCGGCAACGGTGCCATCGGGCAGACCGATTTCAAAGGTCGCAAGCGCAGCGGCGCTGATCTCGACCCGGCCAGTGACCTGACTGGCGCGACTGGCATCCTGGCCCACTGCCTGTCGCCAATGGGCTGTCAGCGGCACGCCCGAAAGCCTGCCCGCGCCCGATAGCGACACCTGGCCTTGATCGCCGCGCAAATCCAGACGCTGCGCCTCGACCTCTTGTCCGGGCACCAGAACGGTACTGCGCACATCGCGAACCACCCCAGTATAGTGATAGATAATCTCTTCCGGTGCCACATTCGGCTTCAGCGGCAACGCCAGAGTGCCCACGACATTGACCTGCCCCGCCGCCAGATCGACCGGCAATTCGGCCTTGTCCATAATGGCCAGTGGCGGCCGATTCAGCAGCGACAACCCCGCCGTGACAGACCCCTGCGCCACCA
This sequence comes from Pseudophaeobacter flagellatus, assembly GCF_021228235.1. Lineage (GTDB taxonomy): Bacteria > Pseudomonadota > Alphaproteobacteria > Rhodobacterales > Rhodobacteraceae > Pseudophaeobacter > Pseudophaeobacter flagellatus. The sequence goes on along the minus strand of NZ_JAJQRG010000003.1, from coordinate 280,418 downwards.
CTCGCGCAATTCCCGGTGTGCCGTCCTTAACAGTCGTATCCGGAATAATGAAAGAGGTACCCGCCACCGAGACAGAGCCCCCTTCATCCGCCGTCACCGTGCCTTTGCGGGCTACGATGACCATCCGGTTGCCATAAAGGCTGAAATGCCCTGCCGCATCCTGCACCGGAGGCAGATGTTTCTGAAACTTGACCTCTGCCCCGGCAAAATTCGCGTCCAGCGCCACAAAGGGCCTGTCCCGCCCCTTGCCGCGCAGGGCAAAGTTCACCGCCTGCGCCTGGGCCTGGGCCACATTCTGCAGCACCCAACGCCGGGGCTTTTCCGCCGCCCCCGCAGGCCAGAGCGATTTCACCTGGGCCAGATCCAGCAGATCTGATCGGGCATTCAGAGCATAATCCCAGCCGTCCTCTCCGGTCTTGATATCGCCGTTCAGGTGGATCTGACGACCCTCGTGCTCGACCAGCATTTCGCCCAGCTGAAAGCGAAAGGGCGCTGGCTGCAGGTGAAAATCGGCCGTTACCCCGGCAAAGACCTGCGGCGTCGGGTAAAGCCCGGCTGGGTTCAGGGTCAGGTCGCGAAAGCGCAATTGCCCCACCAGATCGGTCAGCCGCCCGTCGCGTATCCCAGCCAGATCTGCCTGACCCTCCATTGTGCCAGAACCCCAGCCGCTGCTGACCTTCAGCTCGTCAAACTGCAAGCGCTGATCCTGCGGGTAATAGGTGAAATAGCTATGCGCCCCGTGAATCGGGATCGGCAGTGTCTGCGGTGAGGGCTGGATCACCCCCTCGCCAATCTGCAAAATCGCCGAAAGCGGCAGCAGCGCGCCATCACCGCCAACACCACCACGCAGTGAGCCGGAAATCGCCGCGCGCAGCACCTGCAACCAGCCAAGCGCCGGCGCCTGCACCGCAATATCCTCGCTGGCGATGTCACTAACCAGAATACCAAACTGGGCAGCAACTTCGCCAATCTCCGAGGTATAGCTGGCCTCGACCACCCCAACATCCTGGCGACCACTCAGCACCGAAAAGCCGGCTGAAATGGTCAGGGTCTCATCCTGCCGTTCAAACCCCACCTGGCCGCCATCCATGATCCAGACGCGGCCAAGCCGGGCATCCTCATAGCGCAGCGTCACGCCTTCGATTGTCACATCAACCAAGGCAGAAAGCTGCGGTAGCTGGAACTGGCTGTCCCATTGTTCAATCAGTTTCGGCAGGCTCTCCGCTTTGCGCAGTGGCGACCCCCCTTCGGCGAAACTCAGCGCGATACTGTCCGATTCACGGCGCAGATTGGCATATAATCCATTGAAATATATCCTCTTCGGCCGCAGTCGCGCCCGAAGAAGCGGCCGCATGGCGATGGAAATCTCGGCATCCGCCAGCTGCAGAATTGGGCTGCCATCCAGACCGCGCAGAACCACGTCACGCAGGCCCAACCGGGGCCGCCAACCGTGATTGATCACAAAATTAAGCTCGCCAAACTCCAGCTGCAGTCCATTCAGGTTCTGTTCCAGCCGGGCCTCTACCCGTTGGCGCAGCCAATTCGGAGCCTGCATCTTGGTGCCGACGCCAAAATAGATCGCCCCGGCAGCCAGAAAACACAGAACCACAACCAGCCGAATAGCCCACCGCAAAAGCCGCCAGTGCCAGCGTCGCCGTTGCGCCACCTGCCTTTGGGTCTCTTCTGCCGCTTGCGACGCATCTGGCGTGCCAAGGTCGGTGTTTTCCGCCTCTGGTTCGATCGCTGTTTATCCTTTGCCCGTGATGGCCTATTTGTGACAGGCAGACCTTGCCAACCCGTTTTGGAGACAAACAAAATGCTCGACACTCATGATCCGGCCCCGCTTTTCACCCTGCCCCGCGATGGCGGTGGCGAATGCTCTCTTGCGCAGATGCAAGGCTCGGTGGTTGTTCTGTTTTTCTACCCCCGCGATGATACTCCGGGCTGCACCAAAGAATCCATCGGGTTTTCAGCCCATCTGCAAGCCTTTGCCGATGCGGGCGCCCAGGTGTTTGGCATTTCCAAGGATCCGATTTCCAAACATGAAAAATTCATCGCCAAACACGCGCTGACCACACCCTTGCTATCGGATGCCGATCACAGCACCTGCGAAGACTATGGCGTCTGGAAAGAAAAAAACATGTACGGCAAGAAACACTGGGGCATCGAGCGCTCGACCTTCCTGATCGACGCAGAAGGCAAAATCGCCCGCGTCTGGCGCAAAGTCAAAGTCGACGGCCATGTCGAAGAGGTGCTTGCCGCCGCCAAGGCACTGTAGTCCGCCCTGCAACCGGGGCTGCGGCTGCCGGGCCAAGCTTCGCTTCGGAGCCGCCCGTCACCTGGCCCCGATCAGCCATTTCTGCGGCCACAAAGCCAGATAAATCGCCGAGGGGCCCCTTTGGGGAGACGGCTATTTCTCTTGCGACGGGGCTGCGGAAATGGCAGGGGCTGATCAGGTGATGGGGGGCTCTGAAGCCTTCGCTTTGGAGGGTCCCTGATCCTGCCCCCGCCTTTCCCTCCGGTTCTCTGTAAGGATCCCGCATGACTGCTCCGCTCAGCCTCGCTCAGATGGCCACCCAGGTGCTGACCACCGCCGATGGTAAGGAAAAGACCGCCCTGTCGCGGCGCCATGCCGCCGCCTGGCGCGACGCGCGCAGCCACAGCCCCTGCGCCATCGAGATTGGCACAGCCACGCCACCGCTGCATCCCGCCCGGCCGGACCGGCCGGAATTGCTCAGCCCGCGCGATGTGCCCAAGCGCAAACCCGGCAGCGAGGCCGGCCGTATTGCGCTACTGCATGCGGTTGCCCATATCGAGTTGAACGCGGTTGATCTGCACTGGGACATCATTGCACGCTTTTCCCATGTGCCTATGCCGATTGGTTTTTTTGATGACTGGGTCAAGGCGGCGGACGAAGAATCGAAACATTTTGGCCTGATGTGCGACTGCCTGGAAAACCTGGGCAGCCACTATGGTGCCCTACCGGCCCATCAGGGCATGTGGAAAGCCGCCGAAGACACCGCCGAGGATCTGATGGCCCGCCTTGCGGTGGTGCCCATGGTGCTGGAAGCGCGCGGTCTGGACGTCACCCCCGGCATGATCAAGATCTTTCGCCAGGCCAAGCTGACCCAGGCAGTAGAGGCGCTGGAGGTGATCTATTCCGAAGAAGTCAGCCATGTGGCCTATGGCTCCAAATGGTTCTATTTTCTGTGTGGCCGTGACAACCTGGACCCGAAAGGCGTCTTTCACGAACTGGTGAAACGCTACTTCCACAGCCCGCTAAAGCCGCCCTTCAACGAGGAAAAGCGCGCCGATGCCGGTCTCCCACCTGATTTCTACTGGCCGCTGGCCGATCAGGTGAAGCCCATTACCGGCATCTGATGCTGCGGGCCTTGCTGGCGGCAATCCGCCCAAAGTCGGTGCAATCCCGCGCCCGGGGGACGGCAGATGCAGCGCGGTGGCGGAATTCCCCCATCACCCTTGCTCAAAGCGCCAGTGATGGCTAAAGATTTCGCCCACAGGACGACCGCACGGGGATGATGGTCGCTCTGGTCAATTGGGATGGAACAAGGATCAGCGCGTGCGCACACGTCTGGCTATAAAGATACACTCGTTTCTGGAACATCGGTTTCCGGAACGCCGGGTGTTTTTGAAATCGGATGCAGATACCCGCTTTGTGCGGCTTCGACCGGAAACCCAGCTGATTGCCACCCTTGGCATGGTCCTGTTTGTCGCCTGGTCGATTGTCGCCACGGCTATTGTCTTGATGGACAGTATCGGATCTGGAAACTTCCGTGAACAGGCCAAGCGCGATCAGATGACCTATCGCGCCCGGTTGAATGATATTTCAGGCGAACGCGACAGCCGCGCCGAAGAGGCCCTCGCAGCCCAGGAGCGTTTTAACGCCGCTCTGGCGCAGATCTCGCTGATGCAGTCGGAACTGCTCACCTCTGAAACTCGGCGCCAGGAATTGGAAACCGGGATCGAAGTGATCCAAACCACCCTACGCCAGACCATGATCCAGCGCGACAATACCCGCGCCGAACTGGCCGCTCTGCGCCAGAATGCCGAGGCAGAGGGCGTCACACCACTGGTGGCGGGCGCCACACCTTTGCAAATGGATTTCCTGTCGACGGTACTGTCCGAAACCGCCAATGAGCGCGACCAGATCGAAGCCGATGCCAGGGCCGCCCTGGAACAGCGCGACGAAATAGAGCTGGAGCTGGAGCTGCTCAATGAGCGCAATGACCAGATTTTCCGCCAATTGGAAGAGGCGGTGACCGTCTCTGTCACCCCTCTGGACAAGATGTTCAGAAACGCAGGCATGCCACCAGATCGCATTCTGGAGCAGGTCCGGCGCGGCTATAGCGGTCAGGGCGGTCCGCTTACCCCTTTAGCCCTGTCCACCCGCGGTGAAGAACCCTCCGCGGAGGAGTTGCGCGCCAACAAGATTCTTGATCAGTTGGACCAGTTGAACCTCTATCGCATGGCGGCCCAGCAGGCCCCCTTTGCCAACCCGGTGAATTTGGGACTGGTACGCCGGTCTTCCGGCTTTGGCTATCGTCGCGACCCCAAGACCGGTGGCCGCCGCCTGCATAAAGGATCTGATTTTGCTGGCAGAACCGGCACAGATATCTACGCCACAGCCGATGGCACAGTCACCCACGCGGGCTGGCAATCCGGCTATGGCAAACTTGTTACCATTCAGCATGCCTTTGGGATTGAGACGAAATACGCTCATAACTCAAATCTGCGCGTCAAGGTTGGCCAAAGGGTCTCGCGCGGGGATCACATTGCTGATATGGGTAACACCGGACGGTCCACCGGGACCCACCTCCACTATGAGGTAAGGGTCAATGGCAAACCCGTAAACCCGATGATCTATATCAAGGCTGCAAGAAATGTTTTCTAAGAGCAAAATCAACGAGCCCGGACCAAAGCAGGCCGAAGCTACTCCAACAGCAGCACCTTCCGCTGCCGCGCCTGCTGCGCCCTCCGGCGATTACAAGCCCGCAGCGCCAAAGGCAAAACCGCCTGCGTCGCTGCTTAGCTCGGATCTGCATATCGCAGGTAACCTGAAAACCTCTGGCGATATCCAGGTTGAAGGCACCGTCGAAGGTGATATCCGCGCCCATTTGCTGACGGTTGGCGAAACCGCCACCATCAAGGGCGAAGTTGTTGCCGATGACGTTGTGGTCAATGGCCGCGTTGTTGGCCGTGTCCGTGGCCTGAAGGTACGTCTGACTGCCACTGCCCGCGTCGAAGGCGACATCATCCACAAGACCATCGCAATTGAAAGCGGCGCCCATTTTGAAGGCTCGGTCCAACGTCAGGATGACCCGCTGACCCCCGGTGGCAAAAAGGCAATGCCCGTCGGCACCGCTGCAGCTCCAACTGCAGCGCCAGCCGCCCCATCTGCCGCTGTCAAGGCCGCCACAAGCGCCGTCAAAGCCGAAGGCTAAGCCAAGGCGCGACCGGCTCTGACACAGAGACGATATAATAGAAATCAAAGGCACCGAAGCGCTCTTCGGTGCCTTTTTTGTGCCTGCGACAGCACAACCCAAGGCGGCAGTTGACCTTTACATTATCCATCCAGGTGCTAAGAACATCCCAATAATTTTGCGTAAAATTCTTTGAAATTTGGAGATTACAGATATGACAAAGTTCGTCATAAATGACCCTAGCGGCAATTGGACAGCAGATTTTCTCAACAGCGATGATTTTGCCAATCCCGTCCTGGCCTACCAAAGCACAACCACGCTGATCATCACCGGCAGCAATGGCGCGGCGATGACGCTGCGGGGGAACTTTTCCTCGAGCAGCCATTACCTGTGGACCTTCACTTCGGTTTCAGTCAGCGAATACGGTACGACCAAATACACTATCTCTGATTTTTCCCTTCGCTTCACGCAGCTGGATTCGCTGGGCAGCAGCTCCATGTTTTATGGCGACGACAGCATTATCTCCAACATGATGACGGGCAGTGTGTTTAGAACCTACGGCGGCAACGACACCATCGACGCATGCACCGGCAATGACAGCATCGACGGCGGCACGGGCACAGACCAGGTTCTTATTGCCGACAGATATGCCGATGCAGATATCTCGCAGGTGGGATCGCTGATCCAGGTGGATTCGGCTGATGGCCTTGATTTGCTCTATTCGGTTGAGCTGTTGAAATTCGAGGACAAAACCGTCGCTGTTCAAACCGGCACCTCCTATGCGAACACCCTGACCGGTGATCAGCAATCGTTGACCGCCGACGATCTCATCTTTGCCGGGGCAGGCAAAGATACCGTATCCGGCGGGACAGGCGATGACAGTATCCAGGGGGGCAGCGGTGCTGATCTGTTGCATGGCGATGACGGCACTGACCGATTGATTGGCGGGAATGGCTACGACACCCTGGAAGGTGGTCAGGGCAATGATGTGCTGTTTGGCAATCAGGGCGACGATTCTCTCGATGGCGGCGCTGGCCACGACTGGCTTCTGGGTGGCGATGGCACGGATAGGCTGTTTGGCGGCCAGGGGGCTGACCAACTGAAGGCCGGTTCTGGCAGTGATTTCCTCAATGGCGGCGGCGGCCGGGATAAGCTTTGGGGGGACGGTGGCAACGACACCCTGAAAGGCGGCTATGGCAACGACCGGCTTCAGGCCGGCGCAGGCAATGACAAGTTGTTCGGCAACGAGGGCACCGACCGGCTATTGGCTGGCGGCGGCAAGGATACGCTATTTGGCGACCAGGGGGATGACTGGCTGTTCGGCGGCACCGACAAAGATGTCCTTGTTGGCGGCGATGGCCAGGATCAGCTGTTTGGTGGCAATGGCGATGATACGCTGAACGGCCATCTCGGCGATGATCTGCTGTCCGGGGGCGCTGGCGCTGATCTCTTTGTCTTCCGCAGCGGGCACGGAAATGACACCATTTCCGACTTTGAACTCGGCCAGGACAAGATTGTCATCGGCCGCGGTGCATCTTGGTTCAAGCAGTTGGATTTTGCACAGCAGGGCGATGACGTTCTTGTCTCTTTCTCTGATGTGACAATTCTGGTTGAAGACATGACCCTGGCACAACTGCAAGACGCCGATAACTTCCTGCTGTGATCCTGGCCTGACAGGCCAGCCCCATGCGCGGCGATCCGCGCCAAAGGTGGCTGAGGTGCCGGGGAACCCCAAAATGAAAGCCGCGCCAAGGAAATCCTGGCGCGGCTTTGTCATTGCGTACCACCTGCCCCAGCTAGACGCTGGGCCGGGCCGGTGGTTTTGCCATCACTCGGTGGCGGTCACCTTCACCATCACATCGGGCTTGCCAACAACTGCGCCATTGGCCCCTGCGCCCAGCTTGATCGTATCGACAATATCCATGCCCTCGGTCACGGTGCCGACAACGGTGTATTGACCGTTGAGGAAATGCCCGGGCTTGAACATGATGAAGAACTGCGAGTTGGCGCTATTGGGGTTCTGCGAGCGCGCCATGCCAACAACGCCGCGATCAAAGGGCCGATCGGAGAATTCGGCAGGCAGATCAGGACGGTCGGACCCGCCCATGCCGGCACGCCCCATGTCGCCGCCCATCTTGCCGAATTCGACATCACCGGTCTGCGCCATAAAGCCATCGATAACACGGTGGAACACCACGCCATCATACTTGCCCTCAGAGGCAAGGGCGGTGATCTGCTCCACATGCTTGGGGGCGAGGTCCTCAAACAGGTCGATTTTCACCAGACCGTTGGCGCCTTCGCCCTCGATCTGAATTTCCAGCCCCGAGGCCAGCGCCGAGCTGGCAACCAGGGAAAAAACCGCGGCCAGCTTAAACATCGGCAGCCACCTTGACGCTGATCATCCGATCGGGATTCGCGGGCGGCTCTCCCTTGGTGATGGCGTCGACGTGCTCCATGCCCTCGATCACCCGGCCATAGACGGTATACTGACCGTTGAGGAAATGGTTATCCTTGAAGTTGATGAAGAACTGCGAGTTGGCCGAATCCGGGTTGGCGGAACGGGCAGCACCCAGGGTGCCACGGTCATGCGGCAGGCTGGAAAATTCGGCTGGCAGATTCGGGTGCTCGGACCCACCAGTGCCCGCCATGCGCAGGTTGAAACCATCTTCCATATCGCCATGGGCAACATCGCCGGTCTGCGCCATGAAACCATCGATAACACGGTGGAAACAAACATTGTCATATTCACCAGCGCGGGCCAGTTCCTTCATGCGTGCGGCATGTTTTGGAGCCACGTCCGCCAGCAGTTCGATGACAACATTGCCGTCTTTCAGCTCGACGATGACGGTGTTTTCTGGATCTTTGATCTCGGCCATGGGGCCCTCCTGTCGGTAAAATTTGCAACGATAGTTAAGCCGAGCGCCCGCAATTGCCAAGGGAGCATTGACTGATGGCTGAAAAGCGCTGAAACAACGGGGCAAAATCCCGTAATATCTGCACAGAGGAGCCTCTCATGGGCTGGAAAACACTGGACGACATGGACCTGGCTGGCAAAGGCGTACTGGTGCGCGTGGACATCAACGTCCCATTGGTTGATGGCGTGGTGACCGATTCCACCCGGATCCGCCGCATCGCCCCCACCGTGCGCGACATTCTTGCCGCTGGAGGCCGCCCGATCCTGCTGGCGCATTTTGGCCGCCCGGCAGGCGAACGTCGTGACAGCCTGTCGCTGAACCAGCTGGTGCCGACGCTGGAGCGCGCCTTTGAAACCAAGGTGCATTTTGCGACTGATTGCATCGGTCCCGCCGCCCGTGACGCCGTCAAGGCACAGCAGCCCGGCGAAGTGCTGCTGCTGGAAAATACCCGCTTTCACCCCGGCGAGACCAAGAACGACCCGAAGCTCGCCGCTGGCATGGCAGAGCTGGGCGATATCTACTGCAACGACGCCTTTTCCGCAGCCCATCGCGCCCATAGCTCTACCGAGGCGCTGGCACGGTTGCTGCCCGCCTGTGCCGGACGGCTGATGCAGGCTGAACTGCAAGCACTGGAAAGCGCCCTGGGGGCGCCAAAGCGCCCCGTCACTGCCGTGGTTGGTGGTGCCAAAGTCTCGACCAAACTGGAACTGCTGGGCAACCTGGTAGAGCAGGTGGATTATCTGATCATCGGCGGCGGCATGGCCAATACCTTTCTGGTGGCCAAGGGCGTGGCGGTTGGCAACTCGCTTGCCGAACATCAGATGACAGAGACTGCGCTGCAAATTCTTGCCAAAGCCAAGGCCAAGGGCTGCAAGATCATCCTGCCCAGCGATATTGTCGTCGCTGAAAAATTTGCCACCCATGCGCCACACCAGACACTGCCGGTGGACCAATGCCCCGAAGCGGGCATGATCCTGGATGCAGGCCCCGACAGCGTCAAAACCATCACCTCGATTTTTGAGCAGAGCAAAACCCTGATCTGGAACGGCCCGCTGGGGGCCTTTGAGCTGGAGCCCTTTGATGCCGCAACCAATGCTGCTGCGCTGAAGGCGGCCGAGCTGGCGCGGGCTGGTGCCCTGGTTGCTGTGGCAGGTGGTGGCGATACCGTTGCCGCGCTGAATGCCTCTGGGGCGGCGGCAGACTTTACCTATATCTCCACCGCAGGTGGTGCCTTTCTGGAATGGATGGAAGGCAAGGTGCTGCCCGGCGTCGCAGCCCTGGAGAGCTAGGCCCGAGTGGGGCAACAACTGGGGCCATCGATTGCGTGAAATGGCCCCTTTCCACCCCCAGCGCCCTGCCACCACACTGTTAGATATGGCCCCCTAGCTATGGCCCCTAGCTATGCGATTGACCGCAGGCAGCGGTGATAAGTTCTGCTGGGATGCCACGGACAGGTCAGGCCATCCCGCATTCAGGGTTGGCCGCCCCACCTCTTAACAAATCATTAACGGCAAATTTTCTATCCCCTTGTGGATAAAAGGGGATTCACAAACCGAATCACTTGTGCCATAAAGATTGCAGAGGCGGGAATAACCGGCCCAACACAGACTTGAGCAGTAACATACAGGCACTTCCATTGACCCGAAGCAGCACGCCTTCCATAGGTTCTTTTACCTTTTTTGTCGTTGCGTTTGCGCTGAGCGCATATTTCACCTTTGCCGCCGTGCAGGGGGATTTCGGGTTGTTCAGAAGAGTTGAGATTCAGGCCGAAGCCGATGGGCTTCGCCTGGATCTCGATCGCCTGAGCCTTGAAATCTCTGAAATAGAGAATCTTACCCACCGACTGTCGGATGACTACCTGGACCTTGATCTGCTGGATCAACAGGCCCGCTCCGTTCTGGGTATGCTGCGGTCTGACGAAATCGTCATTCGCTAATCTCACCTGTTATAGATGCCTGACATCGAAGCCATTGTACCCGGCTGTTGAACAGGCCTGCGCGTCATGCAACCATGCCGCCATGGATACCAGTATTGCAGCTGGCGGATCGGGCCTGTGGCCAATAATCAGCCCCCATGCGCTGAATTGACCGGGGGTAACAAAATGTCTCGCCAGCTGCGCCAATTTGAACTATGAATTAGTTTAACACTAAACTATCTAGCCTCAAAGGGGGAGCCCGCACCGATGGCAGCTAGGAAAAGCACAAAGAAACCAAACGTTTCTGCCGAAGAACTGACCAAGTATTATCGTGACATGCTTTTGATCCGTCGATTCGAGGAAAAGGCAGGCCAGCTCTATGGCATGGGCCTGATCGGCGGATTCTGTCACCTTTACATCGGGCAGGAAGCCGTCGTTGTCGGCCTGGAGGCCGCCGCCGAAGACGGCGACAAGCGCATCACCTCGTATCGCGATCACGGTCATATGCTGGCCTGCGGCATGGACCCAAACGGCGTCATGGCCGAACTGACCGGCCGCGAGGGCGGCTATTCCAAGGGCAAGGGCGGGTCGATGCATATGTTCTCGAAAGAGAAACATTTCTACGGTGGCCACGGCATCGTGGCGGCACAGGTGCCGCTGGGCGCCGGTCTGGCCTTTGCCGACAAGTATAAAGAAAACGGCCGCGTGACCTTTACCTATTTTGGCGATGGCGCCGCCAACCAGGGCCAGGTCTATGAGACCTTCAACATGGCCGCGATCTGGGATTTGCCGGTGGTTTTTGTGATTGAAAACAACCAATACGCCATGGGCACCGCGCAGGCGCGCTCAACCTCCACCCCGGATATCTATACCCGTGGCGCTGCCTTTGGCATCCCCGGTGAAGCCGTCGATGGCATGGATGTGCTGGCGGTCAAAGAGGCTAGCGAACGCGCGGTCGGGCACTGCCGGTCCGGCAAGGGGCCCTATATCCTGGAGGTCAAGACCTATCGCTATCGCGGCCATTCCATGTCCGACCCTGCCAAGTATCGCACCCGCGAGGAAGTGCAGAAAATGCGCAGCGAACGCGACCCGATCGAACAGGTCCGCGACCTGCTGCTGACTGGCAAACATGCCAGCGAGGAAGATCTGAAAGCGATCGACAAAGAAATCAAGGAAGTGGTCAACCAGTCCGCTGAATTTGCCCGCACCAGCCCGGAACCAGCGCTTGATGAGCTCTGGACCGATATTTACGCCTGAGGGGAAGAAATTAGATATGGCAACTGAAATTCTGATGCCCGCCCTGTCGCCAACCATGGAAGAGGGCACCCTGGCCAAATGGCTGGTCAAAGAGGGTGACACCGTCAACTCTGGTGACATTCTGGCCGAGATCGAAACCGACAAGGCCACCATGGAGTTCGAGGCGGTTGATGAGGGGATCATCGGCAAGATCCTGATCAGCGACGGCTCTGAGGGGGTAAAGGTCAACACGCCCATCGCCGTACTGGTCGAAGAGGGCGAGAGCCTGGACGCCGCGCCTGCGGCGCAGGAAGAAGCGCCAACGGCCGGGGCACCTGCGGCGCCCGCAGCCGCCGTCGCTGCTGCCGCGCCCAAGCCGCAGCCCGAGGTGGACACCAGCCCCGACTGGCCCGAAGGCACAGAAGTGGTCAAGACCACCGTCCGCGAGGCCCTACGCGACGCCATGGCCGAGGAAATGCGCGGTAACGAAAACGTCTTTTTGATGGGCGAGGAAGTCGCCGAATATGAAGGCGCTTATAAGATCTCGCAGGGGCTGCTGGATGAATTTGGACCCAAGCGTGTCATCGACACGCCAATCACCGAACATGGGTTTGCGGGTATTGCCACCGGCGCGGCCTTTGCCGGGTTAAACCCGATTGTCGAGTTCATGACTTTCAACTTTGCCATGCAGGCCATTGATCAGATCATCAACTCTGCGGCCAAGACATTGTATATGTCCGGCGGTCAGATGGGCGCGCCCATGGTGTTTCGTGGCCCCAATGGCGCAGCCGCCCGCGTGGGGGCCCAGCACAGCCAGGACTATGCGGCCTGGTATATGCAGATCCCTGGCCTCAAGGTGGTGATGCCCTATTCGGCATCTGATGCAAAAGGCCTGCTGAAAACCGCCATCCGCGATGCCAACCCGGTGATCTTCCTGGAAAATGAAATCCTCTATGGGCGCTCGTTCGATGTGCCAAAGATGGATGATTTCACCGTGCCCTTTGGCAAGGCCAGGATCTGGCGTGAAGGCACGGATGCCACCATCGTCTCCTTTGGGATTGGCATGCACTATGCCCTGGAAGCCGCTGATAAGCTGGCAGAAGAAGGCATCTCTGCCGAGGTCATTGATCTGCGCACCCTGCGCCCGATGGATCTGCCCACGGTGATCAAATCGGTGATGAAGACCAACCGTCTGGTCACCGTCGAGGAAGGCTGGCCACAGGGATCTGTCGGCAGTTACATCGCCTCAGAGGTGATGCAGCAGGCGTTTGATTACCTTGATGCGCCGGTGGTGACCTGCACCGGCAAGGATGTACCCATGCCCTATGCGGCAAACCTCGAACGCCACGCGCTGATCACCACCGATGAAGTGGTCGCAGCCGTGAAACAAGTGACCTACCGGTAAGGAGCGCGAGAAGCATGCCCACAGAAATCCTGATGCCCGCACTCTCCCCCACCATGGAGGAAGGCACCCTGGCGAAATGGCTGGTCAAAGAAGGCGATACCGTGTCGTCTGGTGATCTCATTGCCGAAATCGAGACGGACAAGGCCACCATGGAGTTTGAAGCCGTCGACGAAGGTGTCGTTGGCAAGATCCTCATTGCCGAAGGCTCCGAAGGCGTGAAAGTCAACACGCCCATTGCGGTGCTGCTGGAAGAGGGCGAAAGCGCCGATGATATTGGCACGACGCCGGCCAAGGCAACAGAGGCTGCGCCCGCAGCCGACGCGGGTAACAAAGCGGCCCCTGCGGTCGCTGCGGCGCCCGCTTCCCCTGCCCCGGCAGCCCCTGCTGCGGCAGATGGGACACGCATCTTTGCTTCGCCCCTGGCGCGACGCATCGCGGCCGACAAGGGCCTTGACCTGGCACAGCTCAGCGGCTCTGGCCCGCGTGGCCGCATCGTCAAAGCCGACGTAGAAACCGCCACATCGCCAGCCGCCCCCGCCGCCAAGGATGCCCCTGCTGCGGCAGCCGCCACGCCTGCTGGCCCGTCTGCCGATATGGTGGCCCGAATGTATGAAGGGCGCACCTATGAAGAGATTTCTCTCGACGGTATGCGCAAAACCATTGCTGCGCGCCTGACAGAGGCCAAGCAGACCGTGCCGCATTTCTACCTGCGCCGTGATATCCAGCTGGACGCGCTGCTAAAATTCCGCAGCCAGTTGAACAAACAGTTGGAAACCCGTGGCGTCAAACTTTCGGTCAATGACTTCATCATCAAGGCCGTGGCGCTGGCGCTACAGGCGGTGCCCGAGGCCAATGCCGTCTGGGCTGGCGATCGCGTGCTTCAGATGAAGGCATCGGATGTGGCCGTGGCCGTGGCGATCGAGGGCGGGCTTTTCACCCCCGTCTTGCAGGACAGCGAGATGAAATCCCTCTCGGCGCTCTCGGCCGAGATGAAAGACCTCGCCACCCGCGCCCGCGATCGCAAGCTGGCCCCGCATGAATATCAAGGCGGCAGCTTTGCGATTTCCAACCTCGGGATGTTTGGCATCGACAACTTTGACGCCATCGTCAATCCGCCCCACGCCGGCATTCTTGCCGTGGGCGCTGGCGCCAAGAAACCCGTTGTCGGCGCAGATGGTGAACTGAAGGTCGCCACGGTGATGAGCGTCACCATGTCGGTTGACCACCGGGTCATCGACGGTGCCTTGGGGGCCCAGTTGCTACAGGCGATTGTCGAAAACCTGGAAAACCCGATGGTCATGCTGGCCTAGCCCTCTGCCTGACCCTCTTTAAGCGTACAACAGACAGACCACCCGCAGGCTGCCCTGCGGGTGGTTTTTGTATAAATGAGTGATCGCCCGCCGAGAGCGGGTCGCGTTCATTCGCATTCAGGCGATACGCTCTCGTGTATTGATTTCGCATGTCGAATAGCTCAAAATCGGAAACCACTTTCTAGCGATATGCTCTAGATCCCGCCCCCGGCATAAGATCGCAGACATAAATCAGATATGAAAAAGGGGGCAGCAGCCCCCCTCTTCACAGGCAATGTGTCCCTACCCCGAACAGCGCGAAGGACACGCTGCTTGGCCGATCTTGAGACCTGGCTCATACCTATCTGGCCCATATCGACCTGGCGCGCCTAGGTGGCGTCTCGCTGTGCCGAAAGCACCTGATCCATACTGATCGAGGGTTGATCGCAGCCCGCTTCACCAACGATTCTGGCAGGCACACCCGCCACTGTCTTGCACGGGGGGACCTCTGACAGCACCACCGAACCTGCGGCGATCCGGCTGCAATGGCCGACGCGGATATTGCCCAGAACCTTGGCACCGGCGCCAATCAGCACCCCGTCTTCAATCTTGGGGTGGCGATCTTCTTCTTCTTTGCCGGTCCCGCCCAGGGTCACCGAATGCAGCATAGAAACATTATTGCCGACCACCGCAGTTTCACCAATGACGATAGAATGGGCATGGTCGATCATGATCCCCCGGCCAATTCTGGCCCCGGGGTGAATGTCGACGCCAAAGATTTCCGAAATACGCATCTGGAAAAAGAAGGCCAGGTCCTGATCGCCCTGCAACCACAGCCAATGCGCGATCCGGTAGGCCTGCACCGCCTGATAGCCCTTGAAATACAGGATAGGCTGCACCAGCCGATGGCAAGCGGGATCACGGTCATAGACCGCCATCAGATCAGCCCGCGCCGCCGCGATCAGATCCGGGTCCGAAGCATAGGCCGTCTCGACGACTTCACGCAGGATCACCATCGACATCTCGTTCGAGCATAGCTTGGCCGAAATGCGGTAAGACAGCGCTTTCTCTAGCGTTGGGTGGTGCAAAATACAGGCATGAATCAAGCCCCCCATCAGCGGCTGCTTGGCAACTGCCTCTTGGGCTTCGGTGGAAATCTGTTCCCAGACCGGGTCCAGCGGGGTTACGGCTGTGCGCGTCTTGATCATGATATGCTGTCCTTTTGTCACCCTTAGGTTTGCATTTAGGGCAGAAAAACCCAAGCGCAAACCCTTGATGGCAAAGATTTCAAAAATGAATATGTCGGGGCTGGGAAATCAAATGCCCCTAAGGGGGCGGTGCCAATGGTGCCCAAACCCGCTGCACAGGTGTTCAGTCTCACTGCGGCTGCGCAGGCGGCAAGCGGCGCTGCAGCTCTTGCAACGATATCATCAAGCAATTGATATAACACGGATCATCCCAAAACGGCTCTGTCGCGAGACGACAGCAGCGCCGCGCCACCGCGTCCAAAGAGCCATTGCCCCACTGCGGATGTAGATCGCCGGTGTGCGCCACATGGGCGGCGGCCAGGGCGGCGCGATCAAACAGATCCTGGCACAGGGCTTGGCGTTTTTCTGCTGAATGCGCCAGCAGGGCACGCGACAGGCTGCTCAGATCCTGCGGCAAAACGGGCAAGAGCACTGGCAGATGTTGTGATCGCGGCGCGGGCGGCACCTGGCCGCCCGCCTGGATTTCATGGATTTTCATTGGCACAGAATTCGTGAAACTGTTTCCCTCTGTCGAGCCGCATTAGCCAAGCGGTTGACGGCTGGCAAAGCCGGCACCGTAGCGGTCCGATAGCTGCGCAACCTCGATCAGATCCCCCTGCAGCGCCCCATCGGTGCTTTGCGCACTTTGGCTGTAGGTCCAGGCGACTGTATTCACCGTCTCTTCGCGCAGCACGGCAGAGCCGCGCAGCACCCGCAGCCGATAGGATTCTTGATTTTCACCTAGCGGGATTTCGGCCAGATCCCAGCTATCGCCTTCAATCCGGCTGCGCCGGATCCAGCTGACCGCGATATCTCCCCCCAGATCCCCCTGCAGCCGCAGATGCACCGGCGAATAGGGTCGCAGCCCGTTGCCATCAAAGGCCTCAAGCCGATGCAGATAGCTGGGGTCATCATAGCTGCGCCGCGCCGGGCCGATACGGTAATGCCGGGCAATACGGCGCTGCGTCAGCGACAGATCCACCTGATTGAAGCTGCCATCCAGCAGCACCACATATGACCCTTCGGGCCAGAGCGCAGGCATCAACCCATCGCTACCAAGCTGGCCGCGCAAACGCCCCCGCAGCATATAGGTGTCCGGTGCCACCAACTCTGCCTCGCAGAACTGAAAAATCTCCCAGTTGTCTGGGCTACCATCGCCGATGGCCACCGCATTCGCCCCATTGAGCACCGCCTCTTTATCGCGGCTCTGTAGCGTGCCGGAAATCAATTTGACCTGCAAATCCGCCCCCAGATCCCAACGCCCCGGGGCCGCCACGGCCAGCACCGTTTCGGTCAGACCAATTGTACTGCGGGCGGCGATGATCTGCTCCAGCTCATAGGCGGCATCGCTGCCCGAGCTATAGAGCGCCACACTGCCGGGCCAGGGATCGGCCGTTACCGCCAGATGCGGCGCATGCGGGACCTCCTCTCCCGTCAGCAGCGGCAGATCCAGAAACAGCGGCAAGACCGGCAGCGGCGGCTCGAATACCTGGCCCCTAGGCAGGGTCTCGGCAATGTCAGCGGGCTGGTAGACCTCTGGTTCGATTCGCACCGCCTCGACGGTCTGCGCCGTGGCCAGTTCCATCCGGTCAAGCCGGTAGCGCGCGCCCGGTAGCGCCGCTAGGTTCAGCTCGCCTTCCCCGGCTGACAGCGCATCAGCCGCCGCTTCGGGCGGCAAGGTGACAACATCCCCGACCCCCAGATGCAGCTGTGACGGCGGCAGTACAAAGCGGGCGGTGTCGCGGGCCACGCGGGATTCGGCCAGCCAACGCTGGACAATCTGCCCCGCCTCGCTCTGCGTCAGCACCAAGGAGAGCTCATGCGAGCTGATGGCATGGGTTTCCTCGTCCGGCAGGCTCGCCTCGACAGAGGCAGTATCATAGTTGCTGCCCCAGGCGATGTAGCGCAGGCGTACCCGCCCGGCCAGTTCGGCCTCGGCTTCGCGGCGCAGTTCCAGCGTACCGTCCAGCTCATCGCTGGCCACCAACCCCTGTTGCGACAGCGCAGAGACCTCGCTGCCCTGGCGCAGGCGGAACTCCAGCACCCCGTCGCGCTCGATACTGTCAAAGCTATAGCGCAGGCTCAGCGGTTGCAGCGCCGCGCGGGCCGGGGCAACCTCGCCCAGCCCATAGCCATGCACGATCCCATAGAGCTGGCTGACATCAATCCGATCCTGCCCGGAATTGCGGCAGATTTCTTCCACCACAGAGGCCAGACTGCGCTGCCCAGCGCGCCCGTTCAGCCAATGCCCGCGCAGATAGTTTGCACCGTCGCTCCAGATATCGCCGCGATTGGGAAAGGCGGGAAAGGGACGCGCATCCCAGGCCCAGACAAAGGCGTTGCTCATATCCAGCATCCGCCCCTCATATTCCGTTGAAAGCGGATTATGCGCCGCCTCACGCCAATACCCGATGAGGGCGCGCAGATATTGCAGCTGCATCAGATCATCGCGCTGGCCGTTGGAATATTTTGGCAGCTGCGATTCAGAGCTTTTGGGATCGAGAAACTTATTGGGCTGGTTCGCCCCCTTATCAATCGCGGCGCAGCCCAGTTCGGTGAACCAGATCGGTTTCTTTTGTGGCTGCCAGGGGCTGGGCACGGCCTGGCGCACCCCATCAATGCGATCATAGTGCTGATTGGACCACCAGTTCTTCAGATCCTTGTAGCGCCAGATCCAGGGTTCATCATGGGCACCGTCGGTGATCGGCGTGCGGATCTGGGCAGCTTCTGCTTCGGGGGAATGGTAGTACCAGTCATAGCCTTCCCCGCCTTCGACATTGGTTTGCAGATAGTCCAGATCATAGATGCTTTTGTTGCCCGCCACCCGGTCCAGATGACCCTGCCCCTCGCGCCAGTCCGACAACGGCATGTAATTGTCGATACCGATAAAATCGATGTTGTTGTCCGCCCAAAGCGGATCAAGGTGAAAGTACCTATTCCCATCAGGGCTTTGGTAGCCCCAATATTCCGACCAGTCCGCCGCATAGCTGATCTTGGCATTCGGCAGCAAGAGACGCACCTGCGCCGCAAGATCGCGCAGCGCGGCAACGGCGGGAAAGCCCGTCGCGCCACGGATCTGGGTCAGCCCGCGCATTTCGGAACTGATGCAAAAGGCCTCTACCCCCCCGGCGGCGGCACAGAGCGCCGCGTAATGCAGGATAAAGCGCCGCAGCCCCCAATCCACCGTGCCCGTATAGATAACCTGCCCAGCAGAGATGATGAAATCAGAGGCTGTGGCTCCGCCCATAAAGGCCGCGACCTCGGCCTCTGCATCAAGGGTCTGATCCGGGCTGCCCGGCTGTCCCGGTGCCTGCGACAGGGTAATACGCCCCCGCCAGGGCAGATGCGGCTGGCCTGTCTGCTGGCTCCAGGGATCTGGCAGGCTATTGCCTGTGGTCTGATCCATCAGGATAAAGGGGTAGAACATCACCCGCTTACCGGCCGCTTTCAGCGCCGCAATCGCCTCTATCACAGAGGCATCCGCCGGGGTCCCACCATAGAGCGAGCGGTCTTCGCTATCCTTGGGAACCAGCCCAGCACCTGCGCGGTTCACCCCGGAGACCTCCCATGGCATCGGCACGCCATCGGCCTGTTTCTGGTCCACCTTAGGTCTGATCTGACACTGGGCACAGCGCAGATCATTGCCAAACCAGGACACAATAAGCGAGGCCGCCTCGCAGGCGGGCAGCTCGCTGTTCAATGCAGCAAGAGAGGTGGCAAGATCGCTCTGCCCCGAGGCGCTGTGGCTATTGGCCCCCTTGGCGCGCCCCAGCCCAGCGCTATAGTGCACCCGCGTGGTGGCCAGGGCATATTCCCCGGTGCCCGGCATCAAGGCTACGCCTTTGATCAGCTGCCCCAGGTCCAGGTCATAATCGGGGCTGTCTGGCTGCTCTGGCCGTACCACTTCAAAGGAGAACTGCGGCACCCGGTTGCCAAAGCGCTCCAGCGCGATGTTTTCCATGACCACATAGGCGGTGCCGCGATAGGCCGGCACCGCGCCTGTACCTTCGACCACCTCCATCAGGGGATCTGGCAGCTGATCTGGGGTGCCGCGATAAACCGTCATGTTCAAATCTTGTGGCGAAATCTCTTCGCCATCGACCCAGACCCGTGGCACCGAAGCGATCTCGCCCACACAAAGCGCGATCGCCAGCGACACCGAATAGCTGTAGCGGGTGGTGGTGGGCTGGCGGGGTGCCCCCTTGCCACCGCCGCCAGTTGTCGTTGTGGTTTCCAGAAAATCGCTAGCCCAGATCACCTGGCCCCCAATGCGACTGCGGCCAAAGACCTGGGCGATGGGGGCACCCTGGACTGCCTCGGTCAGGCGAAACCGGTCCACCCGGCCCACCTCGACCGCTTCGGAACCAGCGCCAAGCAAGCGCTCATCTATAGCCCGCCCCAGGGTTGCGCCCACTGCGCGGCCAATGGCGACGCTGGACAGCCCCGCAACGCTGCCCCCAATAGAGCCGCCAATCGCCGCTCCGGCTGCAGAAAGAACAATGGTTGCCATCAGCTCAGCTCCTCAGGGTAGGTAAAACGCGCCACGATGCGGCGCTGCCAGGGGCCCGTCAGGGCGCTTTCCACCACGCCACGCCCCGAATAGGCGTGAATAAAGGCTGCTCCGCTGGGGGAACTGGCCTGACGGGATGGCACACGCGATTGCAGGCCAAGGTGTTTGGCCACCGCGCCTGCCCGCATCCGAAACAGCAACACATCCCCCAAGGCGGCCGCGTCCAAGGGTTTGGGGGTCAGGTAACGCAGCGCCGCCTGCCACAGACGCTCTTGCCCCTGGGGTTCTGACCAATCCAGTGAATAGGCCGGGGGTTTCGCGGGTTCCTGCCCATAGAGATCCCGCCACACCCCCCGGATAAGCCCCAGACAATCACAGCCCCCCCGGTAGCAGCTGGCCTGGTGCAGATAGGGCGTGCCCAGCCAGCGACGCGCTGCGGTGACTGCCCGCAGGTTGCCCTGCGGCGCAGGAAAGGCCGGGGCCTTGCTCTGGGCCGGGGCCGTCCTCAGGCTCTGCCGTGGTTGCTGCCATGTCATCTTCGGCTGCCCCCAGTATTGCGCCCGGTAGATTTGGGCACCGCCATCACCCAGTCTTCGCCGGGGATATCCGGAAAGCCCTGATAATTGAGCAGGTTGTTGAACTTCAACCGGCAGATCTGCATGGATTTGTCACAGCCCGCTTCTAGTCGCAGCTGATCCCCCGGGCGCAGCCCGCCCTGAAGCGGTTCGATCAGGGTGATCTCGCGCCCCGTTGCAACCACACGGTCCCGCTTGATACTGCCCCAAAGCCCCGCCGCCGCGCCGCTGATGACGCTCATCCGGCCGCCGGTGAACCAGCCCGGCTCAAACCCCTCTAGCGCCTGCCACCGCAGCGCCCCGCTTTCTGTCAGGGTTTCCAGCGCGCCTTGATAGGCATAGCCTGGCGTGGCGAGATCAAAGCGGCAGCTGCCATCGCCCAGAACCGCGGTACAGGGGGGCTGATAAATCCGCCCCAGCGGTTGGTTCAGCGCCTCGGTCAGGCCGCGCAGCTCTGCCTCAAAGGCACCACCTGCCCGCTGCAACTCTCCGATAGAGCCGCGAAACTGCAACCAACGCTGCGACACATCCTGCCAGTTGACCAGCCAGCACAGCAGATCCGCCCCATCAAAGCGCCCGGCGACGATATCCGCCTCTTGCAGCGCAGCATGGCTGAGCGCCCCCTGGGCTGCTGTATTGTCCACCGACAGGCCAGTGCTTTGCAGCAGGGCCCGCGCGCTGAGCCCACTGTCAGCGGCAAAATTCCAGCCATCAAAGGTCAGATCCTGATCATGGTCGGTAAAGCCAAAGCGCGTGCCATCGCGACGGGTCAGCCCCCAGCAACGCGCCAGCGTTGTGACCCCGGTTGCCACATGGGCCTGAAAATCCTTGCTCACCCCGCCCATCAGACCCGGACCTCGACCACTGGCACATTCGGTACATCGCCCGCCTGAAAAGAAGCAACGCTGGTCTGAATCCTGTCGGTGTCAAAGCGTACAGGCACATCGAATTCAAACCCGGCAACCACCTCAATTCCCGCTTCGGGCGGGTGGCTAAGGCTGATGGCACCGCTGCTGGGATCCAGCGTGAAATCAATATCTTCCTGTAGCTCTTCCTGGCCCAGCCCCAGGCGCAACGTGCCCGCCACAGGCTTGGCGATGGGGCGTTGGTACACCGTATTGCCAGAGCGATAGCTCTTGCTCAGCTGGAACTGGCTGGTCAGCCCATCACCCAGGCCAATGACCTGATCGCGAAAATCCGGGTCGGCGCTGGGGCGGGCCGATTTGTAATCGGACCAGTCCTTCCAGCGAAAGCCAAAAATCTGCCCCTGGCGCGCCTCGAAGAAGGCTATCAACACTTCGATATCATCCAGTGACCGCAGGCCCAGCCCGGCGTCATAGCGGCGTCTGGAATGGGCCCAGGGGGTGTTGCGCTCTTCAAAGCCATTGGCCAGCGTCACCACATCGGTGCGCCGCTCTGGCCCGCCGACAGAGCCAAAGCTCAGTGAAGCGGGAAAACGGATTTCATGAAAACTCATCTGACTGCCCTCCTAGCGATTGCGATTGCCACGGCTTAAAGCCCGCGACAGCTGTGCCGCGATCTGGCCGCGACTACGTGCAAACCCCTGCACATCCGGCGTGGTGACATTTACCACCACCGATGCACCGCCCCCCTGGCTGCGCACGCCCAGGCTGCCATCCGCACCCCGGCTCAGCGGTAAAATGGCCTCGGGGCCTGCCTCTCCCATCAGGCCGATGCCGCCGCGCATGGGGAAACTGGTTGCAGAACTGACCACGCCGCCACGGGCAAAGGGCATCACCTGCCCCTGCGAGAATGCCGCCCCTTCGGCAAATGGCAGCAGCCCGCTGATGAGATCCCCCACACCTTTTGACACCAGCCCACCGACATGGTCCGTGACGGGGCGGATGGCGGCATTATAGGTGGTGCGCATCAGCGATTGCGCCAGTCCATCCAACGCCGAAGACAGGCTATCCCCATCAAAGACCACCTGTTCAAACGACCGCCGCAGCCCCCGCGACAAGCCACGTTCCAGGGTTTCGACATCCTTGCCGGTGGCCTCAAAGGCATCGCGCACCCGGCGCATCTCGGCCTCAAAATTCGCGGCCATGCCAGCGGCATCACCCAGCGAGTCTCCAAGGGCTTCGCTTTGCAGCTCAAGCGCGGCGATATCACGACTGTCAGCCATGGTGATTTCCTTTCTCCATCAGGCGCAGGCCTGTCGATTGATCTGAATACGGCAGAGCGGCGATCCAGCGGATCAGCTGTCAGCGGGCATCGGCGGCGTATCCGGAAAGCGGCGCATCAACTGCTCTAGCCGCGTGCGGTTCAAGCTGGGCGCGCCGCCCTGCGCGCCCAAGAGCAGCTGCAACTCCATCGGCGTCAGATCCCAGAACACGCCAGGCGGCAGACGCAGCCCGCCAAGCCCCGCGCGCATCAGGCCGCGCCAGTCCAGCCCATTCATGTTCTGCTGCCGGGGGCGGTATCTGCGCCCTCTGCTTCAGGCAGGGCAAAACTGCGGGCCAGCAGCTCTGCAGCGGCACGGGCCGCCGCCACTGGCCCGCCTGCGATCTCTGCCTGCGCCAGATCCGAGGCGGTGAAATCACAGCCGCCCCCCTCTAGTCCGGCGGCCAGCAAGGCCAGAATATCCGCCGCCGAAAACCCACCCGTTTCAAAACGCTGCACCAGTTCGACCAGCGTTCCCACCTGCAGTTGCGCCTCTAGCCGGGCCAGCGCACCCAGCGACAGGCGCAGAACAAAGGGTCGGCCATCCAGCGTCAGCGTCACCTCGCCGCGCCAGGGATTTGCACCAAAAGGCTGCATGGCTCAGACCGCCACAAAGGTCAGCGCCCCGGCGCTGGACAGAGACAGCTCATAGGTGGCCTCGCCGTTGTGGCTGCCGGCATAGTCCAGCGAGGTGACCTGAAAGGGACCTTCGACAATGCCAAAATCAGGGATCACCACCTGAAAATCAGGGGTAATGCCGTCAAAGAACAGCTGGCGGGCGCGTTCATCGGTGGTGTCATCGCGAAAGATCCCCGAACCGGAAATAGACGCCGACCGCACCCCGGCCCCCGCCAGCAGCTCGCGCCAGCCACCCTGGCTTTCAAGGCTGGTCACATCGACGCTCTCGGCGTTGAAGCTGATCCGCGTGGCGCGCAGCCCCGCCAGGGTTTCGAACTGACCATCGCCGGTCATGTCCACCTTGATCAATAGATCCTTACCATTTTGGGCAGCCATTGCTGTGCTCCCTTTCGTGCTAGAGTTATCGTGTATTGGGTGTTGCGCCCCCTCTGGGCGCAGCGGCGGTCAACTGTCGTCGACCCGGGCGGCAAACATCAGGGTTATGCTGCGGCCGCCAGCCTCCAGGCGTTGGGCGGTTGCCCGTTCGAACCACAGCCCCACCAGATGACCACGCGGCAAGACCAGAGCCGCATCGATCAGCGCGTCACAGATTGCGCCTGCTGCCTCTTTGGCGAGGCTAAAGCCTGCGCTGCTGGTAAAGACGCTGATGGTAAAACGATGGCGCGCGCCAGCGGCACTGGCATCCGAACGATCCACCACCTCTTCCGAGCCAAGAACCGCATAAAGCTGCGGCAGGGTGCCGCTGGGCAGTGCATCAAACAGATCGCTCCCCAGCGCGGCACTAACCGCCGGATCTGCGGATAGGTGCTGGAAAACAGCCTGTTGCAACCCGCTTGCAAGCGCATAGGTCATGGGGCCACCTCCTCGATACAGTGACAGACAAGATAGCGCCCCTGCGTGTCTGCTTCGCTGACCGCCTCGATCAGAAACAGGCGCTGCCCCTCGCGAAAGCGCTGGCCGGGCCGCGGGCGTGACAGGGCGCCCTGCGGGCTGGCGCGCAGGAAAATTCGATGGCGCTGCAGTGACAGGCTGGTACCATCCTGGCCGGTTCGACGCCCGGCCTGTGACACCAGATCGGCCCAGACCGTGCCAAGGGGGGCCCAGCTCTCGCTATAGCCGCCCGCCCCATCGCTGAGCCGCTGCGGATCCTCCAGAACCAATTGCCGGTTGGTATTGGGCGGTTTCTGCCGGGTCATGCGCCACCGCCAAGCAACAGGCGTACCTGCCGATAGCGTTCGACCAGGCTGACCACTCCAAAGGGCATGCAGCCGCCATGCAGGCCAGTATCGTTGCGGTATTCGTAATAATGCGCCGCCAGCATCAAAACCGCTTGGGCCAGATCCTGCGAGAGCGCGTCCCAGCTGGCGGCAAAACCAGCTGTCATGCCAATTTCAAGGCGGCCGCCCGAGGGCACGTGCGGCAGACAACTGCCCTGTGGATGCAGCCTTGGTTGCTGGCTGTCACTTTCTAGCCGGACCACATCAAGGTCCAGGGCGGTACTATTGCCCTGGGCATCAGACAGGGTCATCGCAGTGATCGCCACCACTGGCGCAATCGGCAAACTGGCCGCATCCGTGCGGCGCCACCTGGACACCACCCACAAGAATTCTCTTTGCAGCAGGGCTTTACCGCTGCGCTTTTCAATGGCCGCCAGGGCTGCGCGCAAAAAGCCGATCAACACGCTATCCTGCAGGGTTCCCTCGCCAAAGCCGGTTCCCAGTCGCAGGTGCGCCTTGAAGGCCTCCAGTGGCAATGCCGCGTCGGGCACTGGCGTCACTTCGCTCAACATCATCTTCAACTCCGCAGGCTCAGAACCCCAAGATGTCCCAATCTGGTTCAGCGGGTACGCAAAGCTCTCTGCCGCTCGGACGGAGGGGGAGCAGCTAGACGACAAAAAGCCAGGAAATGCGTACCCGCTAGGGAACCGGGCTGCCGGTTCCCTACTCGGTGAAAGCCTTAGCTCACACCGAATTTCAGCAGCTTGATGGCAGCAAAATCACTGACATCACCGCCAACGCGTTTGGTGGCGTAAAACAGCACATGCGGTTTGGCGCTGAAAGGATCGCGTAACACCCGCAGATCGGGCCGTTCAGCGATGGTATAGCCGGCGGCAAAATCGCCAAAGGCCAGCGCCAGGCTATCCGGGGCCGCATCCGGCATATCTTCGGCAATCAGCACCGGATAGCCCAGCAGGCGGGCGGGTTCCCCAGCCGCAAGACCGTCAGACCATAGGAAACGCCCATCGGCATCCTTCAGCTTGCGCACCAGACCGGCGGTTTTGGAATTCATCACAAAGCTGGCATTGGCGCGGTACTGCGCCCCCAAGGCGTAAACCAGATCGATGATCGCATCACCATCGCCAATGCCGCCAGCCTCGCCCGAGGCCACATAGCCAAGAGAACCCCAGCTCCAGCTGTTGTTTTCAACCGTTGGATGGGTCAGAATGCCGGTGGGCTTGTCGACGCCGTTGCCCAAGATAAAGGCCGCCGCCTCGGCCCGCGAAAATTTGTCAGCGATCCGCCCGGCCAGCCAGCCCTCGATATCAAAGGCGCTGTCATCCAGCAGCCGCTGAGAGGCCTTGGGCAGGGCGCTCAGCTCGTGCAGGGCGATGGTGATGCGGTCAATAATCGGTGTGCCGCTTTCCACCGTCGGATCACTTTCGGTGGCCCAGCCCGCCCCAGTATCACTGTGATCGATCAACACATCAAAAGAGGTCGCCTCGACGCTAACCACCGTGGCCACCGCCCGAATAGAGGCGGTCGATTGCAGCACAGATTTGACCGTATCGGCAGTCTGCGGATCCACCAAATAACCGCCATCGCTGTTCACGGCGGTAGAAAGCGCCTTGCTCTCGGGCAAGAGGCCACGCAGGGCGCTGTCATCGCCGGTGCGGATATAGCCACAAAAAGCCTTGTGATGCGGTGCCTCGGCAGTGCTTGCCGCTGCAAGATGCGGGCGGGCTGTGCGGTGTGTCTTACGATCCAGCATGGTCATTCGCTCTTCCGTCTGTTCAAACTTTACTTTCATAACGTCCTGAAATCCTTTGAATTCACGCAAGAAACCTGAAAATGCTTCGGTAACTTCCTGCGTCAAAGGTGCTGCCTGACCGGCCATGGCCGGGGTATCCCTCTTGGTCATTTGCTGTCCTGTCTTGTTTGGTGATGGGAAAGCTTTGCGCGCGACAACTGGCGGCTGGCACGGCGCAGATCTGCCGCCAAGGCCCGCAGGTTTTGATCCGGCGCATCAGACTGCTTGGCCGTTACAGGGGCGCAATCCTGCGGTGCGATGCGGGCGGTTGGCAGCATCGGGAAAGTCACCAAGGACACCTCCCACAGCTCAACCTCGGTCAGAACGCGCCTGCCACTGTCACCCTGGCGGGCCCGTTTGGTACGATAGCCAATCGACAGCCCCTCGATCGCCCCTGCTGCGATCAATGCCGCGGCCTCGCCGCCACGTGCGATTTCTGTCAGCAATCGCCCCTTGACCCAAAGCCCGCGGCTGTCCTCGCGCAGTTCCTCCCATACGCCGATGGGTTGCATTGGATCATGCTGCCACAGCATTTTGACCCGGCTGCCACTGGCCTCCAGCGCCGAGATCGAAGCGCCATAGGCGCCAGCGGCAACCACATCGCCCCCCTGATCTACTGCGCCAAACAGGCTGGCATAGCCCTGGATCACGCTATTGTCCTGAACCTTCAGCATCTCGCCGAAACGCGAGAATTTATGTTCAAAATTCGGCTCAACCTACATGAGACACCTCTTTTAAATTATTGATTTTACGTATCAGCTGGAAGAAATTATGGATTGAAACGCCTGCGCAAGGATCACCGCAGCCACGCCATAGACCGTCAACCACAGGCGACGCTCCAGACGTTCCAGCAACTGCTCCAGTTGCTCTTGTCGGCGCGTCAGCGTATCCAATTGAATCTGGATCACCCTCTCATGGGCCGACAATCGCAACCCCGGCGCGCAGTCAAAGGGGGGCATGGGATAATCAGCCATCCAACTCTCCTTCCGGCAGCACCGGCAGGCCCAGGAGTTTGCGCTTTTCCGCCTGGCTGAGGAACGTGGCCGAACTGATCCGACGCCATTGAAGATCCCGCTCTTCCGAGAGCGCGGAAACTTGATCAAGGTCGGGCTTCAACACAATGGTTTCGCGGCCATATCCAGAAATCCAATCCGATAGCGCCGCCGTCACCCGCGTAACCAGAGGCAGCACTGTCAATCGATAGAACGCGCGATTGGCCTCTTGGTAATTGGCATAGGCGGCATCCCCCGGCAGCCCCAGCAGCATCGGCGGCACGCCAAAGGCTAGGGCAATTTCACGGGCTGCGGCCTCTTTGGTTTTCTGAAACTCCATATCCGAGGGCGAAAACCCCATGGGCTTCCAGTCCAGCCCACCTTCCAGCACCATCGGCCGGCCAGCATTGCGCGCGCCTTGAAAATTGGCCTCGATTTCTTCGCTGAGACGGCGGAACTGATCGTCAGACAGCACGCCCTGCGCATCAGAACCGGCCCAGACCAGCGCGCCCGAGGGACGGGCGGCATTGTCCAGCAGCCCCTTGGACCACTGCGAGGCCGTGCTATGCACATCCAGCGCAAGTGCTGCCGCCTGCATCGGGGCCAGACCGTAGTGATCATCCTGCGGATGGAAGTTTTTTAGATGCAGCACGCTGCCGCGCCCCGCCTCGCAGGGGAAGCGATGCTTGCGCCCGGCCACAGTGTAATCATAGGCCTGTGGCCAGCCGTCGGCACCGGGAACAATCGACATCCGGTCCGGACGCAGCAGATGCAATTCGGCGGGCCAGTCAGTTTCATCGCTGACCGCCTCGACATAGGCATTGCCCGCCAACAGCAGGTTTCCAAACAGGGTTTCAAAGAAATCCTGTCGGGCCTGCGCCGCATTGGGGCGCGCGATCAACGAGAGCAGCGGATGGGTCTCATAGCGCTGGCCTGCATCCTGCAGCACCAATGGCAGGGCCGCTGCCGCCTCGATCACCATCCGGACAGCGCGAAAGCCAACCGGATTGCCGATATAGCCCATCTGCGTCAGCGAGGTTGCATCCCTTGGGATCAGGCTGGTGGCGGTGCCACCCTGCCAGGCGATGGCACGGGCGGTGCTCGTGGCGGCGGCACTGGCCTTTATCTGATGCGCCGCATGGGGGACGGGTTTGCCACCCGATGCCGCCGCGCCTGAAGTCGCGGTGCCTGCTGTCTCACGGGGCCATTTCTTACGCCAAGGTAGGTCAAACCCCATGGGCCACTCCTTTGATCCATCATCCGGGCACAGCGCCCTTTGCTGGAGAAAAGATATGATGCCCGGGTCTGAATATCCGCCGAGCCCCCCGTCCGATCCGATTGCAACACATACTGCATTGGCTTGTTTTTGCTTGGATTTCCAACAACCCCGCTGTTGCAACCGCTGCCCCTTGGGCTAGACCATGCGCGCCCTTGGCAGGCGTATTTGTGCGCCAGGTCCCAGAATCAGCTCATGGATGGACCAGACCAGCGCATCCACCCGATCCGGCGAGCCCTGCCCCTGAAACCCCTGTGGCGTCATCTGACACATCTGCTCTTCCAGTTCGGCCAGGCCGGGCATGTGATGCACCCGCCGCTGTTCATACAGTGCCGCCACCGGCTCTGCCCGCACCACCTTGCCCCGCGTGGCGTGTACTGCGCGAAAGGGCACAAGCGGATCCACCTGCCGCAACAGGTTCTCCACCAGGGCGCCGCCCTGATTGACCTCGGCCACCACCCGGTCGGCTGAAAACTCTTGGTAGGCAGCAACCACCGCCTTGGCCCAGGACAGCGGCCCCTGGCCCTGCACGGTCCGATCTGCCAACATATAGGCCTGCCAATTTTGCAGCGGCCCCTGCACCACCGCCCCGGTAACAATGATGCCGCAGGCATCCGAGGCCTTGCCCGCGCTCACCGCCGGATCCACAGCCACGACCACCCGATCCAACGCGGGCGGTGCCAGAATCTGCAGCTCAGCCAATTGAGCCGCACGCCAGATGGCGCCTTCCACCTCGCTAAGCAATACGCCGTCCAATTCCTGCCGCCCCAGCCGCGAACCCGCATAGCGGGCGCGCACCTCTGTCAGGAAAGAGGATGCAAGATTGGCCCGGTTAGCCTCTGTTGCCGCGTGGCTCTGCACAGTTGAGGATGCGGCGAGCAGATCGCGCAGCACCGCCACATTGCGCGGCGTCGTGGTGATACAGACGCGTGGATCCTCCCCTAGTCGCAGCGAGAACTGCAGCATATCCCAGGCCTCTCGTGCGCGGCGCCATTTGGCCATCTCATCCACCCAGGCAGTGTCGAACTGCGGCCCGCGCAGCGCCTCGGGGTCATGGGCGGAAAAGGCCTGCGCCATCGCGCCATTGGCCCAGATCAGCTTGCGCTCTCCTGCTTTCCATTGTGGGCGACGATCCGGCGGCGAGCAGGCAAGAATGCCGCTGTCGCCCTGAATCATCACATCACGAACCTGATCGTAGGTCTCGCCGATCAAGGCGAGCCGTTGCGCCCGACCAGCCACCAGCGGCGTGGCACCTTCAACCTGATCGCGGATCCATTCGGCCCCGGCGCGGGTCTTGCCGGCACCGCGCCCACCCAGAATCACCCAACTGCGCCAATCCCCCGGTGGCGGCAGTTGATGCGGATGGGCCCAGGCCTCAAACAGATAGGGTAGCGCGCGCAGGGCGTTGTCAGTCATCTCCTGCATCAGGGTTGTCTGCAGCGAGGGAGGCGCGCAGGCGATCCAGGCGGCGGCTGATTTCAATGCGGGCGGCGGCAAGGTCAATGGCATAGGGGTCGTGGGTGCCTTGGTCATTTTGCTCGGCAAGGGTTTTCTCCACTTTCTGGCAATCTCTGATAAGCCCCTCAAGCTTGGCGATGCGCGGCAGGGTCGCGCTCAGCGCCGCTTCGCCGCTGTCGGCAAGGCGCAGCTGCAAGTCTTCGGCTTCGTGACGCAATCGCAGGATAGAGCGCTGTAGAGAGCGCAGCAGATCCACCGTGCCCTGGGCCTTTGGCTCCGGTTCTGTCTGGGTCATGTGAGTTATCGCACCTCATGCATAGGGGAATCCCCGCATGACAGAAAACAAAGCGCAGCACCTATTCCGCCTGATGTGTCAGGTAATATGGGCGGTACCTGCGCAACCGTCTTCCCCTAGCTGCCGCGATAGTCAGCCGTAAAACTGTCAAAAAGTCAAATCAGCTCAATTCCCAAGCGCCCGAAGACAAAAGGAAAAATTAACGCTTGGCCACAGGCGCCACAGGGTTCAAGCCCCATTCAGGCCGTGTCGGCGGCAGAACCTGCCCCAGAACGGCAAGACCCGCCCCGATCTTTTGGCGGGGGCGGGTCTAAATCTGGCCGGGATCAAACGGGCGGCAAGGCGCGGTCTCAGTTGCTGCTGCGCTCTGCTTCGATCTTGCGCCATTTGGCAACGTTGCGATTATGCTCTTGCAGGGTTTGCGCAAAGGCATGTCCGCCCGTGCCATCGGCGACAAAGAACAGATAATCGGTCTGATCCGGGTTCACTGCAGCCTCAAGGCTGGCGCGCCCCGGATTGGCGATTGGTGTCGGCGGCAGCCCTTCGATCACATAGGTGTTCCAAGGCGTTACCTTGCGCAGCTCACTTTGACGCAGGCCCCGGCCCAGCACACCTTCGCCTTTGGTCACGCCATAAATCACGGTGGGGTCGGTCTGCAGGCGCATGCCCCGGTTCAAACGATTGGTAAAGACGCTGGCAACCTGGCCGCGTTCTTCTGCGACGCCGGTTTCCTTTTCGATAATCGAAGCCAGAATCAACATCTCTTCGGGCGTTTGAACTGTCGCATCCTCGCTGCGGTTTTCCCAGGCGGCCGCAATCAGCAGCTCTTGGCGCTCCTGCATCTGCTGCAGCACGTCACTACGTGACTGGCCGGTCGTGATTTCATAGCTGTCAGGGGCCAACATGCCCTCGGCAGGGCGCTCTCCGGCATCACCATCCAGGATATCAATGCTTTGCAGCGCATTCACCACCTGCCAGCTGGTCACCCCTTCGGCCAGCGCCACACGAAAGCGGGTATCGGCGGCAGATTTCAGGTTTGTGAAAACCTCTGGCACCTCATCCACGCCGATTTCAAAATCAGCCCGTTCAACAAACTTCCCCGAGGCAGGGTCCAGCTCACGCACTTCGGCCCGCAGCCGGGTGACGCCAACGCGGTAGACGACCTCGGTGCCGCAGGTGCTTGCCCCGCCCAAAGTGATCTGCTCCAGGATCTGCTCCATCGAGGTGCCCGGCTGTACCAGAAAGCTGCCCGCCTTTAGCTGGCTTGATTTCTCGGTATATTTAGCGCTTAGCCGAAAGATCGCACTAGATGAGACAGCGCCCTGCTGTTCCAGATCAGCACTGACGCGAGTCATGTTTGAGCCAGGGCGCACCTGCAGGCAGATCGCAGTTTCCAACGGCCCTTCGACGGTGTACTGCGACTTGCCCCAAAGGATGAGACCGCCCAAAAGAAACAGACCCACCACCAGGACAGTCAGCATGTTAGAGGCTAGACTACGCCACATTTATTTAGGTTTCCCAAAGACAACAGAAGCATTGGTGCCGCCAAAACCAAAGGAATTGGACAGGGCGACATCAATTTTGCGCGCGCGTTTTGCATTGGGGGCCAAGTCGATGGCGGTTTCTACCGCTGGGTTATCCAGGTTGATGGTCGGCGGTGCGACCTGATCGCGGATCGCCAGAATAGAAAAGATCGCCTCGATGGCGCCAGCAGCCCCCAACAGGTGACCCGTTGCGGATTTGGTCGATGACATGGTGACATTGCCCGCATGATCTTCCAGCATCCGCTCCACCGCGCCCAGCTCAATGGTATCCGCCATAGTCGAGGTACCATGCGCATTGATGTAATCCACATCCGCAGGCGTAAGCCCCGCATTCTTCAGCGCGGCCCGCATGGAACGCTCGCCGCCTTCGCCGGTCTCTGACGGGGCGGTGATGTGATAGGCATCGCCGGACAGGCCATAGCCCAGCACCTCGGCATAGATCTTGGCGCCACGGGCCACGGCATGGTCGTAGTCTTCCAGCACCACAACCCCGGCACCTTCGCCCATGACAAAGCCATCGCGATCAGTGTCATAGGGGCGCGAGGCCCGTTTTGGATCATCGGCATATTTGGTCGACAGGGCCTTGCAGGCGTTAAAGCCGGCAATGCCGATCTCGCAGATAGCCGCTTCGGCACCGCCTGCAATCATCACATCTGCATCGCCGGATTTGATTAGGCGGGCCGCATCGCCAATGGCATGCGCCCCAGTGGAACAGGCCGTGACAACCGAATGGTTCGGACCTTTAAAGCCAAAGCGGATCGACACCTGTCCCGAGATCAGGTTGATCAGGGCCCCCGGGATAAAGAAAGGAGAGACCCGGCGCGGGCCCTTTTCCTTGATCATCACCGCAGTATCGGCAATCGAGCTGAGCCCGCCAATGCCAGAGCCAATCATCACGCCAGTGCGTTCCAGGCTTTCGGTATCCTCGGGCGTCCAGTTGGCGTCGCGCACGGCCATATCAGCGGCGGCAATACCATAGAGGATGAAGTCATCGATCTTCTTCTGATCTTTCTTGATCACCCAATCATCAGGATTGAAGCTGCCATCTGATCCGTCACCGCGCGGGACTTCGCAGGCATATGTGGTGGTGACACCACTGGCCTCTGCGTCAAACAGCGTGATCGGTCCGGCACCAGACTGGCCATCCAACAGGCGCGACCAGGTCTCTTCAACCCCGGTTGCCAATGGTGTCACCAATCCCAATCCGGTTACAACGACTCGACGCATTCCGTGCTCTCCTCTGCCTCGGCAATTCGCAACCAGATAGCTTGGATTGCCCTAGGGGTGCAAGTGCGCCGATAGAACGTATCGGCGCAGAATGGCAAATAACAGAGCCCACGCCAGGCCAATCAGAGTAACAATACTGCGGCAATCCGGGTCCGCCAAGGGCGCCGCCAGACGACCGAATTTCTGCCCTGCGCGAAAGCCAAAAGCGGGACGGCCATATGTGACCGCCCCGTCCGGCACCTGCTGCAAGCCATCGCCTGCAGCAGGTTCATTAAATAAATTCAGCAATTTCTTCTGGTTGCGGCTGGGCAGCCTTCAGCGCATCTTCCAGGGTGAGCGTCTTGCGAAACAGCGCCCGCCCGACCAAGGCCCCGGAAATATTGGACAGGTATTTCAACCGCGACAGATCATCGACACAGCGCACGACACCGCTGGCGATCACCGGCGCCTGTGCCTTGGCAGCCAGCCCCGAGATCAGCCCCAGTTGCGCATCCAGATCGGACATATCACTGTCGATATCGGTGACAATAATACCTGCAAAGGGGGCGGCACCAAAGGCCGCGATATAGCTTTCAGGTTCAAAAGCGCCGGCTTGGCGCCAGCCTTCGGTCATCACCTGGCCCTGCCAGACATCCACCGCCAGAACAATCTGATCCGGATACTGTTTCGCCATCTCCCAGACCAGAGTAGGATCAAGCGCGGCCAGGGTGCCAACCACGACACGTCCTGCGCCCTGTTCGATCCAACTCTCGATGCTGTCCCGGCTGCGCATGCCGCCGCCCAATTGCACCGGAATACCAGCGACGCGAATAATTTCAGCCACCAGTTCTTTGTTGCTATCGTCGCCCTGGATGGCGTTGAAATCGGTCAAATGCATCCACTCGGCACCTGCTACGGCAAATTCCTTTGCCTTTTCAACAGGGTCCACATGCCAGATCAGCGGTTCCTCTAGCCGGCCCTTTTCCAGAGTGACGCAGCGCCCGTCTAACAATTCCATTGTCGGAAAAACCATCATCTCCGAAGCCCTCCTAGTTGGTCATCTTAACACGCTACCACAAAATCGGGGCGCGCAGGATAAGCATCGTTCAGAAGAACAAAAAGGGAGAGACGCAAAACGGCGCTTCCACGATGGAAAGCGCCGTCAAGGCAATCACATTAAAGTGATAACGACTTAGGAAGCTTCGGTGATGAACTTCACTGCGTCACCAAATGTCTGAATGGTTTCGGCCGCATCATCAGGGATCTCGATGCCGAACTCTTCTTCAAAGGCCATGACCAGCTCAACGGTGTCGAGGCTGTCAGCGCCCAGATCGTCGATGAAGGACGCGTTTTCGGTCACTTTTTCTTCTTCAACACCCAGGTGCTCTACAACGATCTTTTTTACGCGGTCTGCGACGTCGCTCATGTCATTTCCTCGTTCTTCAGGGCAGTCTGCCCGGTTTTTGCCCTTACCCGCTTGGGGTGGCATGATTTTGCCCGATGCGGGCGGTTCGGCTCCCAGAAACGAGAGCTGCCCGATCGCTGCCCCCAAGCGAGGGAAACGTCAGGACGAATATGGGCCGCCTATAGCACAGACCAGCCCGGAGGCAAATGGTTTCGCACCATGGGCGTGGCCCGGATTATGCTCTGTGTCAGGCGACCCAGATCTGCAGATGGCGCGGCGCGGCCCCAAGAACAAGAGCCGCCCAACAGTTTTCATGGACCCTATTGATATAAAGAGCATATTTCCAACGTACGGAAACAATTTTTTGCGCAAAATAGCGTATTTTTGCAACATTTCTCCGCTCGTTTCAGGTGGTAAAACAAACAGGGAATGGCGCAAAATATCGCCTAGATCATCGCCATTCCGCCGTTCACATGCAGGGTGCTGCCAGTAACATAGGCGGCCTCATTGCTGGCCAGATAGAGCGCGGCTGCGGCGATTTCTTTCGATTCCCCCATCCGTGCAGCGGGAATCTGGCTGAGGATCGCGTCCTTCTGGGTCTCATTCAGCTTGTCGGTCATGGCAGTACCGATGAAACCAGGCGCAATCGCGTTCACGGTGATACCGCGACTGGCGACCTCATAGGCAATGGATTTCGACATGGCCACCATGCCGGCCTTGGCCGCCGCATAGTTGGCCTGACCCGGGTTTCCGGTGGTGCCAACGATGGACGAGATATTGATGATCCGCCCCCAGCGCGCCTTCATCATGCCACGCATTACACCCCGGCACAGGCGCATGGTTGATGTCAGGTTCACATCCAGCACGCTTTGCCATTCCTCATCCTTCATCCGCATGAAGAGATTGTCTTTGGTAATTCCGGCGTTGTTGACCAGAATATCAACGCTGCCCATGGCGGCGGCGGCCTGCTTTGGCAGCGCTTCAACGGCCTCGGCATCGCTCAGATTGCAGGTGACGACATGCGCGCGGCTGCCAAGTTCTTCGGCCAGGGCCTGCAATGGGGCCTCGCGGGTGCCGGACAGCGCCACAGTAGCACCAGCCCCGTGCAGGGCGCGGGCGATATCGCCGCCAATGCCACCAGAGGCGCCGGTGATCAGGGCATTTTTGCCAGTCAAATCAAACATATATATTCCTCAATTTCAGAGTTGTCGCAGCCAGGAAAAGCGCTTTGTTGCCTGGCCACGCAAGGCCGGTCTGCCCTCGGTAAAGCCCGCGGTTTCAGGCGTCCTTTAGGGCAGCAACGGCTTCGGGGGTGCCAAACTGACGGCTGCTGAGGCTGCGGTCGATCTTGCGGATCATCCCCGACAGCGCCTTGCCCGCACCGATTTCCCAGAATTCCGTAACCCCCCTGGCACCCATGTTCTGCACACTTTCGCGCCAGCGCACCGAGCCGGTCACCTGTTCGACCAGCAGCTGGCGAATCTCGGCAGGATCGCTGACCACATCGGCGCGGACATTGGCCACCACCGGCACCGCCGGGGCAGAGATTTCAACTGCGGCCAGGGCTTGGGCCATAACATCGGCGGCGGGCTGCATCAGGGCGCAGTGGAATGGCGCGCTGACCGGCAGCATCACGGCCCGTTTGGCGCCTCGGGCCTTGGCAATCTCGGCGGCACGTTCAACCGCGGCCTTATGGCCCGAGACAACCACCTGTGTAGGATCATTATCATTGGCCGCCTGGACCACTTCGCCAGGCTGGGCAGCCTCGGCGGCGATGTCTTGAACGGTGGCAAAATCCAGCCCCAACAGGGCCGCCATGGCACCAATGCCCACCGGCACCGCGCTTTGCATCGCTTCGCCACGGGTGCGCAACAGCCGCGCCGTATCCGCCACGGAAATCGCCCCAGCAGCGGCTAAAGCGGAATATTCCCCAAGCGAATGGCCCGCGACACAGGCGGCCTGATCAATGGTCACGCCTTCGGATTCCAGCGCTCGCATCGCCGCCATAGAGGTGGCCATCAGGGCCGGCTGGGCATTCTGCGTCAGGGTGAGAGTCTCGATATCGCCCTCCCAGATCAGCTTGCTGAGGTTTTCCCCCAGGGCCGCATCGACCTCATCAAAAATGGACCGGGCCGCCGGGTAGGCCGCCGCCAGCGCCTGCCCCATGCCAATGGCCTGGGCGCCCTGGCCGGGAAATACAAATGCGATCGTCATATAGACCCTCATGCTTCACTGTCGTTTTCCCCGGTTTAGACGCAGCGACGCAAACGTACAAGAGAACTGCCACGCCGCGCAGTCGCGTCGCGCAGCGACATCGCCCTGTGCGACCCCCTGCACAGGGGCTGTTTGCTGGCGGACATAGCCAGCCATTGCATGACCTACGGGCATCGCTAGAACTAGACACATCAAGACACCCCCAAGCCCGCCCCCTTGGCCAATCGGCGATTGGCAGACACTGATTTTTGCAAAAGGAACACCCCTCCCCGTGTCCGCAAACAATACATTCTCCAGCTATGGCAGC
Organism: Pseudophaeobacter flagellatus; assembly: GCF_021228235.1. Classification (GTDB taxonomy): domain Bacteria; phylum Pseudomonadota; class Alphaproteobacteria; order Rhodobacterales; family Rhodobacteraceae; genus Pseudophaeobacter; species Pseudophaeobacter flagellatus. The sequence goes on along the minus strand of NZ_JAJQRG010000003.1, from coordinate 243,338 downwards.
ATCACCAAGAGTTTTCACTGGTTGACCGCGCTCCTCCTGATTTCCGCCGTCCTGCTTGGCCTGGTGGCCAATGATCTTGCCCATCAGATCGAAAGCCCCAGCTTTGATGGCTCACCCGATGTGATATCACGGGCAGTTCTTCTGTTTTCGCTGCACAAAACCATCGGGATCGCTGCCTTCTTCACCGCAGTTGCACGAATTATCTGGGCCCTGTCCCAACCAAAGCCCGGCCTGCTACACCCGGAAAACAAGCCTGAGGCCCTGGCCGCCGAGGTGGTGCATTGGCTGCTCTATGGCGCCATGGTGGCCACGCCACTGACCGGCTGGATCCATCACGCGGCCTCTACTGGTTTTGCCCCGATATGGTGGCCCTTTGGGCAGGATCTTCCGTTTGTCACCAAATCCGAGAGCCTCTCTGAGCTGTTTTCCATGCTGCACTGGATGTCCTCGACAACGCTGCAGATCACCTTCTTGCTGCATGTGGCTGGCGCACTGAAACATGTGGTGATCGACCGCGATTCCACGCTGCGTCGGATGTTGCCCAATTCTGGCGATCTGCCGCTCCCACCCAAACAGCAGCACAGCGCCCTGCCTGCGGTGCTGGCCCTGGTGATCTGGAGCGCGGTTCTTGGCTCTGGCGTGTTTCTGGCACAGCAGGCGCATGACCAAAACGGCCAGGGCGCGGACACAGCCCAAGTGGAGACAGCGCAAGCCCCCACCACAGGCAACTGGCAGGTCGAAAGCGGCAACCTCGCCCTGACGATCCAGCAAATGGGCAGCGCAGTCAGCGGTGAATTTGCCACTTGGCAGGCCGAGATCACCTTCGACGCGCCCGACAGCCCAGGCCCCGCAGGCCAGGTCGCAGTCGAGATTGACATCTCCTCGCTTTCGCTTGGAACCGTGGGGGATCAGGCCATGGGACCGGATTATTTTGACACCGCCACCTACCCTACAGCCCAGTTTGACGCCCAGCTGGAAAAGACCGGGACCGGGTATCAGGCGGTGGGAGAGCTGCGCATTCGCGACAAGAGCCAGCCGCTGATCCTGCCCTTTACGCTGGACATCAATGGCGACAGCGCCAAGATGCATGGCCAGACCACTGTCAACCGGCTCGACTTTGATATCGGCAAAGGCACACAGGACGCGGGCACTCTGGGCTTTGAGGTTGTTCTGGATATTTCCCTGACAGCGCAAAAAACCAACTAGGCCCCGACGTTTTACAGATTCCTCTTGCTAAAACGCGCGCCTTCCCCAAGCCTCGCTTGGGGAGGTTTCTTATAGTCAAACCTCTATTCCAGCGTAGCCTCCTGCCCCCACCTTCAGTTCCTTGGGCAACCTAGCCCCGCCAGGGCATCCGGTGCGCACGACCGCAAAGTGCCAAAATGCAAAACGCCGCCTGCCCAAGCGGCAAGCGGCGTTTCATCTTGTCTGCTTGGTTCAGAAAAGGCGCTTATTCGGCCTTCATCGCCTCGATAGAGATCATCACGGCAACTTCGTCGCTTACATAGGGGGCAAACTTTTCCAGCCCATAGTCAGAACGTACCAGAGTGGTGGTTGCATCAAAGCCCGCCCAGGGCTTGCCCGCCATCGGGTGATTGCCCGCCTGGTTCAGCGTGGCATCCAGTACCACGGATTTGGTCACACCGTTCAGAGTGAAATCACCAGTGATCTCGGCAGTATTTTCACCGGTCACCTTGATATCGGTCGATGTAAAGGTGATCTGCTCCTCTTCGGTTGCTTCAAAGAAATCTTTGGACATGAAGTGATCAAAACGGGCCTGCCAGCCAGTCAACATTGAGGACAGTGGCATGCTCACCGATACGCTGGAATTGGCGGGGGCCTCTTGATCGAACATGATCTCGCCTTCAAAGCCCGAGAACATCCCTGTCGTTGTCGAATAGCCCAGGTGATTATAGCTAAAGACCACCTGGCTGTGACCGGGATCCAGAGTGTATTTTTCGGGTGCTGCCAGGGACGCCGTCGCGGTAAGGCCGGCAAGTGCAGAGGCGAGAAGGATTTTTTTCATTGCAAGAGGCTCCATTGGAGAAAGGATAGCGGACAAGATGTCCTTTTAGTGTCCCGGCAACCTGTGTGCTGTGCTGTCAAAAGAAAAGCGACATTTTCCAACATGATCTGTTGAGAAAAGAACAAAGCCCCTGCGAAATGCGCAAAAGGCCTTTGTATCAGGGCAATATGGCGCCCCCCGCCTATGTGCATCACAGCATCGTGAAGCTTTAGCTGAATAGCTGCACCGCGCCGCTCAGCTGATCGCGCAGCTGGCTACGGGCTGCCGCAGAGCCCAGGGGCAGCTCAACCAGCAGGCTACCATCGCGCTCATATAACTGTACCGCACCTGCGCTCAGCCGGGCACCGCCAAGGCTGTCATAGCTACGCCGCAACACCGTTTTGGGCCGCCCGCGCGTATCTCGTCGCAAGATCCGCAATTCTTTGTGCAGCGGATCAAAACAGGCCTCTGGCTGGTTGCGCATATCCTGCACCGTCATCAACACCACACCCAGGACAAGAACAACAACCGCAGCACCAATCTTCAAAAGGCTCAGTTCCGGATCCGCAACATTGCCAGGAAACAGCCAGAGCCCACAGGCCCCCACCACCATGGCGACCCCCAAGCCGCGCAGCAAAGCGCCGCGTGCGCACCAATTGGCCTCAAACCGTAAGACCAGCGGCATCGCGCTTGCAAAGGCCTGAGCCTGTTGCAACCGACTTGCGCCGGAAGCGCCACCAAAGGGGGGCACCGAAAATCGCGCGCCATACTCTTGGCCAAGGGTGGCTTCGCCGGAAATGCCCATCTCATACCTCAAACTGTCTAAAACCCGCTGCCGCTCTGCCCCCCCTTAGGGTTCAGTCAAGCGGCAGCAATTAACGCTTCATTAACCAAGGTTGACGAAATCAATGCGGCAGCAATACGGCGCAGATTGGGGTTTTGCTGTTCACAGTCCGATATTCTGCTATATGCAACAGACAAGACAGGCAAACAGCCTGGGCTACGGGGCGCTCTCTCCGCCGATCCCATGCTAGCCCCCCCGGCCCCGACCGCACAGACTGCCCAGAACCGCATTTAACCTTGCTCTTTGCGCAAAAGCCGATATATGGGGCCAACCTTCCGCGACAATTTCGATCCGCGCAGCCTCTCGTGACAGGGCAGCGGAAGGTTCAACCGCCCCGTCTATGAAATGCGCCTTGAAACAAACTGGAGTTCGCATGCCCCTCTATGAGCATGTCATGATTGCGCGTCAGGATCTGTCCAACTCGCAAGCTGAAGGTCTCGTCGAACATTTTGGTGCCGTATTGGCTGACAACGAAGGTAAGCTCGTTGACAGTGAATACTGGGGCGTCAAAACGATGGCCTATAAGATCAACAAAAACCGCAAGGGCCACTATGCCTTCCTGCGTTCCGATGCTCCGGCTTCGGCGATTCAGGAAATGGAACGCCTGATGCGCCTGCATGATGACGTGATGCGCGTTCTGACCATCAAGGTCGACGAGCACGCCGAAGGACCCTCGGTTCAGATGCAGAAACGTGACGAACGCGACACCCGTCGCGAGCGCCGCTGATCCAGCTTGAGAAAAGGACGCTAAACCATGGCAGCCAAACCGTTTTTCCGCCGTCGCAAAGTGTGCCCCTTCTCGGGTGACAATGCGCCGAAGATCGACTACAAAGACACCCGTCTTCTGCAGCGCTACATTTCTGAGCGTGGCAAGATCGTGCCTTCGCGTATCACTGCCGTTTCGGCAAAGAAGCAGCGTGAACTGGCCCGTGCTATCAAGCGCGCCCGCTTCCTCGCCCTGCTGCCTTATGCTGTTAAGTAAGGAGACCTGAGCAATGCAAGTTATCCTTCTTGAACGTGTCGCCAAGCTGGGCCAGATGGGTGACGTCGTAGACGTTAAACCCGGTTTTGCCCGTAACTTCCTGCTGCCCCAGGCGAAAGCCAAGGTCGCATCGGAAGCCAACCTGGCCGCATTTGAAGCCCAGAAAGCGCAGCTGGAAGCACGCAATCTGGAAACCAAAGCAGAAGCCGCCGCCCTGTCTGAAAAGCTGGACGGTCAACAGTTTATCGTGATTCGCTCTGCCTCGGACTCTGGCGCTCTCTACGGTTCCGTCACCCCACGTGACGCCGCAGAAGCCGCCAGCGAAGCAGGGTTCTCGGTAGACAAGAAGCAGGTTGCTCTGATCGACCCGATCAAAGACCTCGGCCTGCACACCGTTCTGGTCAAACTGCACCCAGAAGTCGAAGCCCAGATCAAGCTGAACGTCGCCCGTTCAACTGAAGAAGCTGAGCTGCAGGCCTCTGGCAAATCGATCCAGGAGCTCGCTGCCGAAGAGGAAGCCGCTGCTGAATTCGAAATTGCAGAACTTTTTGACGATATCGGCTCTGCCGCTTCGGACGACGACGAGGGCGATGCCCCCGCCGCCAGCGAAGAAGAACCAACAACCTGATCGCACCCCGATCAGATTGATGAATGAGAAAGGCCACCTCACACATGAGGTGGCCTTTTTTGTCTTGGCCGCCGTTGGGGCTTGGCGATCTGCCCCCAACCGATCTAACCTGTGTCATATTCACAGTGAATTCGAAGGAGTGTGGTCATGTCTGGACGTATCTTAAAATCTGTCAGCGGTGGTCTTTTGCTGCTGGCGCTTGCTGCCTGCGACACCGTTCCCGTAGAGGCCCCGCTGCAGGTCAGCGGCGCACCTGGTGCCAATTTCAATAGCGACGAGGCCCAATGCCGGGCAGAGGCGCGCCGGGTTGGGCAAGGCCATATCGGCAAGACCGCAGCCGTCGCCGGAACCGGAGGGGCCTTGGTGGGGGCAACCGAAAGCCGAGACAAGGCTCTGGCTGGAGCGCTTGTTGGTGCCGCAGTTGGTGCCGCAGTGGCGGATTCCCAGGTCAAGCAGGCGCAGCGCCAGTATCTGGTGCAATGTATGCAGCAGCGCGGCCACTCCGTCACCGGCTAGCAACGGAGAGGTCCCCATAGACCAGGGCACACGATGGCACGCCATGCCCCAAAATCCGCCGATCCCCGGTCGGTCAGCTTTTGCTTTTGGCCCAACTTAGATAAAAGCGGTGCAGCTGGCGTGCTGCGCTGCGTTATCGGGAAAGGCCCAGAGCATGATCCAACAGTACCTTTGCAGGCCCCTGATCCTGCTGGCCTTTCTTCTACCAGCCATTGCGTTGTCAGCCTGTGGTGCCGAAACCGAAGAAGCAGGTTTTAATCCGCCGCTCTATCCCAACGAGACCCCCGAGCTGCGCCAAAGCATCAACTATTGGTCCGATTATTACGAGGTGCCGCCCGCCCTGGTGCACCGCCTGGCCATCCGCGAAAGCACACACCGACCCGCGGCTGTGAACCGCCCCTACTACGGGCTGCTGCAGATTCTACCTGCCACGGCGCGCTCCATGGGCTTTAACGGCGCGCCCAAAGACCTTTTGGATGCCGATACCAACCTTGAATTTTCGGTGAAATACCTGCGCGGGGCCTGGCTGTTGTCAGATGGTGATTTTGACACCGCAGTCAAACATTATTCGCGCGGCTATTATTACGCCGCCAAGCGGCGCGGCATGTTGAAGGAAACCGGCTTGGCAAACTAGGGTCCTGCCACGAAGCACCATCAAGGGTTGCAAAAATGATCACGTTCCCTGTCATTTTGTTGTTATCGTTCTCGGGTACCCGCAGAGCACAACAAAACTGGGAGCTGAACAATGCCGATCACCCTTGACCGCCGATCCTTTCTTGCTGGCAGTGCTGGCCTTATTGCGCTGCATCCGTTTTCACTGCAAGCAGCGTCCAATCAGGTACATCTGCGGCTGATGGAAACCACAGATCTGCATGTGCATGTCTTTCCCTATGACTATTACGCCGACAAGCCCCGCGATACGGTTGGCCTTGCCCGCACGGCCTCTCTTGTCAAAGAGATCCGCGCCGAAGCGACCAATGCGCTGCTGCTCGACAATGGCGATTTCCTGCAGGGCAATCCGATGGGCGACTATATCGCCTATGAGCGTGGCATGCACGACGGTGATCTACATCCGGTGATTGCTGCTATGAATGCCGTTGGCTTTGATGCTTCTACCCTGGGCAACCATGAATTCAACTACGGGCTAGAGTTTCTTATGAAATCTCTGGCCGGGGCAGATTTCCCCGTGGTCTGCTCCAATATCGCCAAGGAAACTGGCGCGGGTCCCCGCGATGACAAGACCCTGTTGCCGCCATATGTGCTGATGGATCGCACCTTGACAGATGGCGCCGGGCAAAAGCACGCCATCAAGATCGGGCTGATCGGTTTTGTGCCACCCCAGGTAATGAACTGGGATCGCCGCCACCTGGAAGGCAATGTGCAGGCCCGTGACATCTTGCAAACCGCCCGCGCCTATGTGCCTGAAATGAAAGAAAAAGGTGCTGATATCATTATCGCCCTGTCGCATTCCGGTATTGGTGCGGCCCGCGAAAGCGAGGGCATGGAAAATGCCTCTTTGGCGCTGGCCGGGGTGGATGGCATTGATGCGATCATGACCGGCCACAGCCACCTGGTGTTTCCTTCGTCCAAATACGACGGGCTGGATGGCATCGACGTGGCCAAAGGCACGTTACGGGGCAAGCCCGCCACCATGGGGGGCTATTGGGGCAGCCACCTGGGCCTGATTGATCTGATGCTGGAACGTGATGCGGGCGGCTGGCGCATGGTTGGCCATGCCTCCGAAGCGCGCCCGATTTCCAAACGCAACGAAGACCGCTCCATCACCGCGCTGGTCGACAGCAATGCAACGGTTCTGGCCGCAGCAGCGCAGGAACACGAGGAAACACTGGCCTATGTGCGCCGTGCTGTCGGCAAGACAGATGCGCCGCTGCACAGCTATTTTGCGCTGGTTGCCGATGATCCTTCGGTGCAGATCGTCTCTATTGCGCAAAGCTGGTACATCGCCCAGATGCTGCAGGGCACCGAATACGACGGGCTGCCCATCCTGTCAGCCGCCGCCCCTTTCAAGGCCGGTGGGCGCGGCGGACCAGAATATTTCACCGATGTCCCCAAGGGCGATGTGGCGATCAAGAATGTGTCGGATCTGTATCTCTACCCCAATACCGCCCGCGCGGTTCTGGTCACCGGGGCCGAGGTCAAGGACTGGCTGGAACGGTCTGCCGGGATCTTCAACCAGATAGAACCCGGCAAGGCGGACCAGTTGCTGCTGAACCCGGCTTTCCCCAGCTACAACTTTGATGTGATGGACGGGGTCAGCTATCAGATCGACCTGAGCCAGCCTTCCAAATTCAGCACCAATGGGGAATTGGAAAACCCCGATGCAAGCCGCATCACCAACCTTGAGTATAACGGCGTCCCCATCGATCCAGAGGCCCAGTTCATCGTCGCCACCAACAATTACCGCGCCTCTGGTGGCGGTGATTTCCCCGGTGCCAAGGGCGACAGCATTGTCTTTGAAGGTCCGGATACCAACCGCGATGTGATCGTGCGTTATATCGTTGAAAAGGGCACCATCAGCCCCCGTGCCGATGCCAATTGGCATTTTGTACCGCTGCCGGGCACGAGCGTCCTGTTCGACACCGGCCCAAAGGCAAGCGACTATGCCAGCGACGTCCAGGGGGTAGAGATCTCTGCAGCCGGGGAAGGTCCGGAAGGGTTTGCACGCTTCCGTATTGATCTTTGAACCTGGCGCGGCGACGCCCGCCTGCCTGCTTACAGTTCCCCAAAGGGCCTGGCATTTGCCGGGCCCTTTGACCTAGCGGGAATGCGGGGGGCGGACTGCGCCGCCAGCCGCGTCGCGCGGCCCTGAAACACAATTATTGCGCACGATCGCCCCTTTGGGACAAAGAAAAAGGGCCGCCAATTGGCAGCCCTTTGCAACAGTCAGAAGACCATAGTTTATTCTTCTTCAAGGGCCTCAACAGCCTTTTGAAGGTCTTCTTTCGAAACTTCTTTTTCGGACACTGTGGCCTGTTCGAACAGGTGGTCGATGACCTTGTCTTCAAACAGAGGCGCGCGCAGTTGCTGTTGCATCTGGGCGTTCTGCTGAATGAATTCAAAGAACTGACGCTCTTGCCCAGGATACTGACGCGCCTGCGCCATGATCGCCTGGGTCATCTCTGCGTCGGTCACTTCGACTTCGGCTTTCTGACCAAGCTCTGCCAGCAGCAGGCCAAGACGCACGCGGCGGGACGCCAGTTTGGTGTGCTCTTCAGTGGCCTCTACTTCGGCGTGATCATGGCCTTCGACATCGGGGTTTTCCTCATGCCACAGCTGATGCGCGATCTGCTTGGCTTCGGCGTCCAGCAGCGAAGGCGGCAGGTCAAAAGAGACCAGCTCGTCCAGCTTGTCGAGGGTGGCGCGCTTCATCACGGCGCGGGCGGCACCGGCATACTCGGCTTCCAGACGTTCGCGGATCTGGCCCTTCAGGCCTTCTAGGTCTTCAGCGCCGAACTTCTTGGCCATCTCGTCGTTGATCTCGGCCGCCTTGGGGGCCTTGACCTCTTTGATGGTGCAAGAGAACACAGCTTCTTTGCCGGCCAGGTGCTCGGCCTGATAGTCGTCGGGGAAAGAAACAGTAACGTCTTTTTCCTCATCGGCTTTCACGCCAACCAGCTGCTCTTCGAAACCGGGAATGAAGGAGTTGGACCCCAGAACCAGCGGATAGTCATCTGCTGCGCCGCCTTCAAAGGCTTCGCCGTCAACTTTACCCAGGAAGTCGATGACAACCTGGTCACCGTCTTCGGAGGCAGCACCGGCTTCGCGGGCTTCAAATTCTTGGGCGTTTTCTGCCAGGCTTTCCAGCGCTTCGGTGACGGCCTCTTCTTCAGCCTTCACAACCAGCTTTTCCAGGGTCACACCAGACAGGTCGACCTCGGGAATTTCGGGCAGTGCCTCGTAGGACATCTCGACGTTGACGTCGTCGCCCTCTTTCCAATCTTCATTGGTCATTTTGACGTCGGGCTGCATCGCAGGGCGGTCGCCGCTGTCTTCGAAATGCTTGTTCATGGCACCGTCGATGGCTTCCTGCATCGCTTCGCCAATCATGCGCTGGCCAAACTGCTTTTTCAGCAGCGCCATAGGAACTTTGCCTTTGCGAAAGCCCTTCATTTCGATTTCTGGCTGGGCTTCAACCAGCTTTTCATTGACCTTGGCGTCCAGCTCGGCAGCAGTGACCGTGATGGCGTAGCCGCGTTTCAGACCTTCGTTCAGCGTCTCGGTGACCTGCATCCTATACCCCATAGAGATTCGGGGCGCGCGCGCAGGCAACACCCCCAGACAATTTGAGGCCTTCTATTGTTCCTGACGGCGCGGTGCAAGGGGGATTGCCGGTTTCAATCTCTCAAAGCGGAATTTACTGGCAAAATTCTGGCGAAAACAAAAAAGCACGCCCCCCGCATTGGGGGACGTGCCTTTGGCCCAGGAACCGAGGGAACGACCTGGGTCAAACATGTTTAGATATTTAGAACTTCCAACGGGCGCCGGCCAGAATCACGTTGGAATCCTGGTAGCTGGTCGCCGATGTGTCCGCGTAGGAATAATCGCGGTAAGCGATATAGGTTTCCAGGTTTAGATTGTCGATCTTCTGAACCGCAGCAACGCCCCAGGATTCGGAGCTATCGCCAGTGGTCACAAGATCGGAACCGTCATAGTAATCGACCGAGAACGAAGTCTTGCCCGCGTTGATCAGGTTGGCCGAATATCCCAGCTTGGCATAGCCATAGTTGCCCGAGATATCGCGATCCCCGGCGGCCAGTGTCATCGACAGGCCGGTGTCACGGTGCAACAGCGACACAGAACCGGAGATATCACGACGATCCTGCTTGCCTGTCTGTTCTGTCCAGGCCGCAGCCAGGCCTGCATCCAGAGCAAAGGCACCCAGCTCATCATTGCCGTAACGTACCGCAACATCATAGGTTTCGCGGTCGTTGTTGGTACCCAGGATGTCTGTGCCGTAGGATGTCGAGAAGACAAAACCAGCAAAGTTGTTGCTGTCATAGCGGACCCGGCCCAGACGGCTGCCATCCAGATCGGTGAAGGCATCGCCAATGGTCACGCCGCTCACAGCGCCGCTTGCGGTGCGGAAGGCATAGCCGCCGCCGATATCGGCCACGGATACACCCGCCCCCAGACCGGTGCCCGAGAAGTCAGCCCCTGTCACGCCGTCAGACGCCATAGAGCCCTGACCAGCAGAGAATGTGCCATAGTTGGCAGTTTCAAACTGCAGATCCACGTGGCGCAGGTTGGTGCGGCTCCAGCTCAGGTTTTGGCCTGTGCCAGCCTGATCCACCCCATCAGAGGCACGCAGACCAAAGGCTGTTTCAAAGTGGAACTTCAGCGTGTTTTCGCCAAAGGCCTGCTCCAGCCAGAACCCGATGCGCGAGTTGGAGGAAGAGTTGTCAACAACGCGGCTGTAGTCTTCGACCCCATCGTCAAAAGACTGGAAGGATGGGTTGAACTGACCATACCAGCGGAAGCTGCCGCCGTTGTCATTGGTATAGGTGGGGCCAGCAAAGGCTGGCGCGGCCAGCAGGGCGGTCGCAACAGCCGCGCTGCTGCGCAAAGCGATTTTGGTGCTCATGGTATTGAGTCTCCTGATTGAACTTTTGCGGTGCAAGACCCCCCCATCCCAGGGATCTGTACCTCGGCCCGGGTATATCAAGCAGTTTTTTTGTGGCGCAGTCTTGAAATTGGCTTTTGCGCACATGGGTGAAAAATACGCATATTCCCGCTGAAATCCGGTGACGAAAATCAATTTTTTGAAAGCACGCGGCAAACTTGAGTGAACTACTTCACCTAACGCCTGCACAGGGGTCAAAGCAGCATTGCGCCCAGCGAAACCCATACCCCAAAAGGCAAAAATTTTACGTCACCAGAGATTCGCAAACCGACATCTTTCTTTTCTCTGGCCGCCCTGCGTCGGGGCAGATACCCCGCAGAAGATCTCCGCCTTACGCCTGCCGCAGCCCTGGTTTCACGCTGCCACTAAACAGCCTACCAGCCTTCATCTGCCACCCGCGAAAGCAAACGCTCGGTTTGGTCGCTCGTCCAGTCCGCGCGCCCCGTCACTGTGGCCCAGGCCTCTGTGTAATCACGCACCGCATAGTTATGCCCATGCCCGGCCGGCACTCTGGCCGCCGACAGCATATCCAGTGCCACCTGGAAAAACGTCACCAGCGGCACCCAGGTAAAGCCGGATGAAACACCGCTGCCCCGGTTCTCCCCCATCCAAGCGGGCGCTCGGGACCACATGTTTTCCTCAAAGAAGACAATCGGGTCCGATGGGTAAGCCAGGAATACTGTGCGAATGGGACTCCAGCCCTGTTGCTGGTCGGCAGCGATCGTGCCGGGGCCAAAGGCACGAAACAGCGCGCCGTTTTCAAAGCGGGGCTGCCAGGCCGGTGACTGTGGGTCGCGATTGCGCTGCACCCGTTTCCACAGCGGGTTGCGAAAGGTCGGTCCAGCCCAGAGAGCACCGTGAAACGGGTCGCTCACATAGGCATAGAGCGGCACAGATGTTTCAGACCCCAGCGATCCCAGGCTCAGCCCAAAGAGATAGAGCCGCGGGCGGGTCTCGGCTGGCAGGGTTTTCCAGTAATTATAGATCACATCAAACACAATGGCTGCGGACTCTTGCACCAATCCGGGCTGCAGCAGCAGGGATTGCGGGCTGGGCAGGTATGAGTACTGCACCCCCACGGTGGCGATGTCCCCGTCATGCATGTATTCCAGCGGCGCAATTGCGCCGTTTTGCAGCCAGCCAGTTCCGGTTGGGGTCGCAATGACCAGTATCTTGCGCGAAAACGCCTCGGTGCGCTGCAGGTCTTGCAAGGCCAGGCGCGCCTGCGCCAGTGGTGTCGGCGCCGAGCGCAGCCCCACATAGACACGTATCGGCTCTTGCGCTGGCCTGTTGCTAAAGGCCTCGATATCGCTGCGCCGTGGGCCTTCATGGACAAACTGCTTGCCCGCCTTACCCAGCCGCCCCCAGTCGATCAGCGATTGGGCACTGCCCGAGCGCTGCGGTTCTTGCGGGGCAAAAGCGCCGGGCGGATCAGAAATATCAATACGCGCCTGGGCACTGTCGATCGCGGCGATTGTGCGCTGAAACAAGGTATCGTTTGCAACAAAAACCAGCAGCGTCAGAAAGGCGACAGCCCCCAGGACAGAGGCAATGCGGCGTGGCACATAATGGCGTGGCAAGGCGGCCGCCCAGGCAAGGGCCAGATACAAGACTTTCCCCAGCAGGATAAGCAGCAAGGCGATGCCCAGGCCAATCAGGGTGATCTGCAGGTAATAGCTCTCTTCGACCTCGGGCATCTGCATCAGGCTGCGGGTGACATTTTGCCAGTTGGCCACGTTCCAGAAAGTATAGCCCGCAACAGCCGCGCTGGAACCGGCCAGCACCAAATACATGCGGGCGCGCCACCGCAGCGGCAACACCGGCAATTCCAGAGAATGCCAAAGCCAAAGACCAACAGTGCCAATGCCGTAGCCAAGCGCAAAAACCAGGCCCGACAACACCCCCTGAAACGCCCAGGGGCGTGGCAGCAGGGACGGCCAGAATGTGGCAACGCAAAAAAGGGCTCCAAAATAGAGCCCTGCCAGCGACGGCTGCCACCACAATAGTTTTTTGCGCCCATTCTCGATGCCTGCCCGCTGCCTGTCCACGCCTGCCCCCTGTGCAATTCATCTGGCTCCCCTCATGACCGTTTTAGCGGCAAACACCGCCGCCGAATACATAAATCGAATAATTCCAGCCAATTGCCGCCCGATACGCCCTGCACAAACGCAGACAAACATCATTGCATCCGGGTAAGTGTTCACCTAATGTTCCAACTGGCAATAAAACCATTTCGTAAGAGGTAACTTAAAATGATCACCGGAAGCTGTTGTTGTGGAACAGTTAAGTTCGAACTCCAGGCCATGCCAACCATGCTGGGCACCTGTCACTGCACGCGCTGTCGAAAAGCTGGCGCCAGCGCAATTGTCTTTGTCAAACGGGATGATCTCAGATGGGTGTCTGGCAAGGAACAGGTCGCGCTGTATCACCCGGCGGCCCCGTATAAATATCATCGTTGTTTTTGCAAACTATGCGGCACATCCCTGGGCGAAATCCTGTCCGAGGAAGATAGCTTTCCAATTGCCGCAAATGCCCTGGATACGCCGGTTGCGCTGCAAAACCAGTTTCACGAATTTACCTCTGAAAAACCGGGGTGGTACGAAATCTGCGATGATGCGCCGCAATCACCAGGGAACCCGCCAAGCTGATCCTGCCCTCTGACTGGCTTTGGCGGGCAAGAGGCCCCCTATTGCACAGCGGGCGCAGCAAGGATCTCCGCTACCGTTGCCAGTTTGGCATTGGCACAGCTCCGCCCCCGCAGCTCTGCGATCAGCGCATCCGACAGCTGACCTTCGCTGCGGGGCGTCGGCCCCTGATAGCCGGGACAGGGCTGCAACAGATCGGATGGCACCGGGATTGGCCTGCGTCTCTCATCCGGGAGAGCGCTGGAACAGCTGCTCAGCAGTACGGCCCAGCAAAGGGGATAAAGGCGCATCGCGGCCCTCCATCTTTTCAAAATCATTGATAATTTCCGACCAGCGCCGCGCCTCATCTGCGGCGCGGTCCAAATGGGCGCGGTGAATGCGGGCAGCCGCTGCCGCCCGTGCCAGCTCTGCCCTGGCGGCGCGCAGGCGTGTCTGGGTCTGGGCCAGATCTGCCGCCATGCGCCGACGCTCGTCGATCAGATCCAGCAGCGCCCAAAGCGCGACTACAAGGGTCAGCCCACCAGCCAGCACCGGCAATTTTCGCAAGCCCCAGACCAGGGTCACGCACCCGACCTCAGGGCGGCATGACACATCTCCATTTCGGAAATGCGCCGCCGTGTCAGGCCAGGCCAGACGCGGCCCCCCGCCCTGTTCCAACGCTGCAATTCATCGCAGCCCCCCGACAAATCGCCCGCATTGACCCGGCGCAGCAAGGTAGAGCCACAGGCCGCCCCAACCCCGACATTATATGTCCAGGACACCAGGGCGATCTTCATTCCCAATGGCACCTCTGCCGTCAGGCAGCGATCCAGCCCTGCTTCATAGCGGATGATTTCTGCTGCCAGCATCTGGTCACAGTCCGCCCGGCTGTAGCTGTCGCCAGGGCGTACGCCCCCGGTCGCGCCGTAGCACACCGTCCAGACGCCCACCACATCACGGTAGGCTTCTTGGCGCAGCCCTTCCCAACTGCCAATGAAGGCAATGGCGCTGGACAGGGCAATACCACTGCCGGCAATCAATCCAACATAGCGCCGCTTCAGGGCCCCGCTCTGATCCGCGCGAAACCGGTCCAGCCCCGAAATCCCCTTTTGCAGCATCACCCGTGCCGGAATCGCCAGCGTCTGGAAACCGGCTGAAACAGCGGCAAAACAGATCGGTGACCATCCCATCAGGGCCGGATTAACCAGGGCAAAGAAAAACCCGAAACTGGCCACCAGGCTGGCAAGGATCAACCAGATACTGGCCGATTTTGCCAGAACCGTCCGCCAGTTTGTAATAAGCGTCATCATCGTTCTCCACATACCAGCCCCCGCCAGAGCCAAAGCATTCTACAGGTCACGATTTGACAGAGTCTTAGACCAGCGCGCGCCCCAGACTTAGCGGCGTGCCTGCCCCCCCCGCCCGGTACGCCCGAACACCGGGTGGTTTTGACGACCCCTTCACCGAAGGGTCGTTTTCGAACCTTTCCCACCGCAGGGAGGCCTGTATCACCAGCCAATGAATATATAAGGGATCTCACAACCTTGCGTTGCTGATCCGTCTATGAACAGATGCGAAATTTACGGTACGGCTTGACCTGTTGCCTGCGGTCAAGCCCCCTGAAACAAACGGTATTACGCCCCCATGAAGAGCTTGAGCGTTAAGTGAGGCTCTCAGCTGCCCCCCTACCCTGAAAGGCCTAGCCAGATGATTGTCCGGGACCATCCATCTTCACTGCAGTTGTTCTTTGTCATGCAGGGATCAATTGTCCCAACGATCCTCGGCAAGATCCTCGGCGTTAGCTTTTTATCCATGGCGGTTCTGCTTATTGATCTACATCTCATAAACCTGCCCCATATCTCGATGGCAGCAATGGGGATATTCGGCGTCGCGCTCTCGCTGTTTCTTGGCTTTCGCAACAACGCCGCCTATGATCGCTGGTGGGAAGCACGCAAGCTCTGGGGCTCTATGATTGCCGATGTTCGCAACCTGGGGCGCCACATGAACATCTTTGTCGGCAATAGGGATGACCGGGCACGCATCCTGTCCTGCGCTGTTGCTTTTGCCCATCTTCACCGGGGTTTTTTACGAAATACCGATGTCAGTGACGATATTGCAGAGTGGATCGGCAAGGAGAAAGCGGCCGCTATGCTGGCCCATCAAAACCCCGCCGATGCAGCCCTAAGATCGATGGCGGATCAGATTCGCAAGCTAAGTGAAAAGGACGAAGTCAGCGGGTTTGGCCAGCTTACCATTTCCCAGACCCTGTCTTCTGTGGCGCTTGCACAGGCGGGGTGCGAACGGATCCTGACGACCCCGCTTCCCTTTGTTTATTCTTTGCTCATACGGCGGACCACCTATCTCTACTGCTGGTTGTTGCCCTTTGCGCTGATCGAATCCACTGGCTGGTTTGCCCCGCTCTTTTCTGCGGTGGTTGCCTATGTCTTCTTTGGCCTGCAAACGGTGACAAATGAACTGGATCTGCCGTTTCGCGATGTCCAAAACGGGCTACCGCTGGATGCGATGTGCCGGGTGATTGAAATTTCGGTATCCGAAGCGCTCGGGCAGCCTGCGCCAAAGCCCCTGACGCCAGAGAACTATATCTTGACCTAGGGGATCCAGTCACCAGAGACTGCCGCAGCGCCTATGCAAACCTAGATCGGCCATGACAGACGCCAGCCGGTCACGCCTTAATTGGCACCGTGCCCCCGCATTCGCTGCCCCGCGCCGTCTTTCGATATCACCGCCACTGCCAGGCGATGCGGCAAAATTCGCGTCCCCTGTCCCCCGACTGTGCCCAGCGTTTTAAAAACCTTCCTGATCTGGTATCGAAAGCCGAAAATCTGTGCTTGAAACCGGTGCGTTTTCCATGTTGGAATAACCGAGGTGAGGTCTTGTACATCACCCGATGTCGAGCTTGGAAAACCCATAGGACGCGCTGCGCAATGGTGGTATTGGGCCAAGCATCAAGTCACCTACAGATGTTTCGCCCCGCCGACCACTCTGTACTCCACCCCGGTTCATAGCAATTTTTCCGCTCTCATCTCCGTCAAAAAGGTCATATCGATTGGATCAAAACGACACGTGCCCAGGCAGTATTTATGGCGTCGATCAATGGGGCAAAGGCTTGATAACCGTGTCTCCCGACGGCGAGATCTCACTTTGCGATCCGCTCAATGACGCTGCCCCTCCGATCAGCCTGCCGGGTATCCTGCAGGATCTGGAACAACGCGGCATCGCGGCCCCGATGGTGTTGCGCGTCAGTTCGTTTCTGGAATACGAAATCCGCCACATCAATCACAGCTTTGCCAAAGCAATCCAGCACGTCGGATATAAGGCCCCCTATCGCGGGGTCTTTCCCATCAAGGTGAACCAACAGGCGCAGGTGGTGGATCGGATTGTTGAATTCGGGCGAGGTTTCGACTTTGGGCTGGAAGCCGGATCAAAGCCCGAGCTTGTGATCGCCCTGGCGCACCGCCTGTCAAAGGACGCGCTGATTGTCTGCAACGGTGTCAAGGACGCCGAGTTCATTCGCCTGGCGATCCTGTCACAGCGGCTGGGCTTTAACACCATCATCGTATTGGAGAGCCCGAAAGAGGCCGAAACCGTCATTCAGGTCACCCAAGAACTGGGCATCGAGCCATTGCTGGGCGTCCGGGTAAAGCTGACCAACCAGATTGGCGGAAAATGGCAGGAAAGCTCGGGTGACCGATCGGCATTTGGCATGAATTCCGACCAATTGTTGCGGGTGGTGGATCGGCTGAAAGATGTAGGCCTACTGCACTGTCTCAAGCTGCAGCATTCCCATCTGGGCAGCCAGGTGCCGGACGTCAATGATGTTCGCCGCGCAACCACCGAAGCCTGTCGGTATTTCACCGAATTGACCCGCGAAGGCGTCCCCCTGACCCATCTAGACTTGGGCGGCGGCCTAGGCGTGGATTACACAGGCGAAAAGCGGGCCGGCGAGAACTCGATCAACTATACGGTCGAAGAATATGCAGCCAATATCGTGGAAACCGTGGCCTATGCCCTGGACGAAGCCGAGGTGGAACATCCTGTTCTGGTCACGGAAAGCGGCCGGGCGGTGGTCGCAACCTCGTCAATGCTGATCTTTGACGTTTTGGAAACGACGCTGTTTGATGCCCCGGACGCGCCAGAGGTTCAGCCGGATGACCATCATCTGGTGGCGGATCTGGCGGCAATCAGTGGGTATCTTGTGTCTGGCCGGGTGCAGGAATGCTGGAACGACGCCAGCTTTTATCGGGATGAGCTACGCGGGCTGTTTCGGCGCGGCATGGTCGACCTGCGTCAGATGGCCCGGGCAGAGCGGATCTATCTGTATCTGATTGCCCGGATCAAGATGCTTGTCGCTGCCTCGGACGAGGTGAACGAACTGAGCGAAAAGCTGCAAAAGGTTGCCGATGTCTACCACTGCAACTTTTCGCTGTTCCAGTCGCTGCCGGATGTCTGGGCCATTGACCAGTTGCATCCGATCATTCCGCTACAAATGCTGGACCAGCCACCGGATCGCCGCGCAGTCCTGTCCGATATCACCTGTGACAGCGACGGCAAGGTGGATCGTTTTATTCTGGCCGAGGGCATTTCGCCGTCGCTGCCGGTGCATTCTCTGCCGGAAGATCAACGCTACTATCTTGGGGTCTTTTTTGTCGGGGCCTATCAGGAAACCCTGGGCGATCTGCACAACCTGTTTGGCGATACCAATGTGGTCACGATCGATTTACGGTCGGATGGCGGCTTTGATCTGCTGCACGAACAGGAAGGTGACACGATTTCAGAAGTCCTGTCATATGTCGAATATGATCCGGCGGATTGCATTGCGGCCTTCCGTAAAATGGTCGATGAAGCTATCTCGGGCGGGGCTATAAAGGCCAATGAGCGCAAAATTCTGATCGAAGCCTATCGGGGTTCGATCAACGGCTATACCTACTATGAATGACCTCGGTAAGGAGAGAACCACCATGGGCAAGACACTTGTTGTTGGCGCGGGCGGCGTAAGTCACGCTTCGGTGCACAAGATGGCGATGAACGCCGATATCTTCACCGAAATCACCCTGGCCAGCCGTACCAAATCAAAATGCGATGCGATTGCCGCCAGTGTCAAAGAACGCACCGGTGTTGACATCAAGACTGCGGCCTTGGATGCCTATGATGTGGCCGCAACCGTGGCCCTGATCCGCGAGACCGGCGCCGAGATTCTGGTCAACCTGGCCCTGCCCTATCAGGATCTTGTGTTGATGGATGCCTGCCTGGAGGCCGGGTGCCACTATCTGGACACTGCAAACTATGAACCCGAAGATGTGGCCAAGTTCGAATATCATTGGCAGTGGGCCTATCAGGACCGTTTCAAGGCGGCAGGCCTGACCGCAATCCTGGGGGCAGGTTTTGATCCTGGCGTTACCAGCGTTTTTGCGACCTGGCTGCGCAAGCACAAGCTGAAGTCCATTCGCCAGATTGATGTGCTGGACGCCAATGGCGGCTCTAACGATCAGGAATTTGCCACCAACTTCAACCCCGAAATCAACCTGCGTGAAGTGCTGGCCGAAGCCCGGCATTGGGAAAATGGCGACTGGCAGGTAACCCCGGCCATGACTCATAAGGTTGAGTTCGACTTCCCTGCCATCGGGCCAAAGAACATGTACCTGATGTATCATGAAGAACTGGAAAGCCTGTCGACCCACTTCCCGGAAATCGAACGGGCACGGTTCTGGATGACCTTTGGCGACGCCTATATCATGCACGCCAAGGTGCTGGAAAACGTCGGCATGACCCGCATCGACAAGGTGATGCATGACGGGCAGGAAATCGTCCCGATCCAGTTTCTGAAAACGCTGCTGCCCGATCCCGGAGACCTGGGCGCTGAAACCAAGGGCAAGGCCTGCATCGGCGATATCGCCACGGGTGAAGCCATGGATGGGTCAGGCGAAAAGACCTTCTATATCTACAATATCTGTGACCACGAGGACTGCTATGCCGAAGTTGGCAGCCAGGCGGTCAGCTATACCACGGGCGTCCCGGCCATGATCGGAGCAGCGCAGGTTCTGAAAGGCAACTGGGTCGCGCCCGGTGTCTGGAATATGGAACAACTGGATCCTGACGACTTCATGGACATGCTGAACCAGCACGGCCTGCCCTGGCAGGTGCACGAGCTGGACGGCCCGGTCGATTTCTAGCGGTAAATTTTGAACGGCAGGCCCGGTGGCATACCGGGCCTGCCCCACATTGCAATGGTGGATGATGCGATGTCAGACTTGATGGCCACACAGGCTGGTGACCCGGGCGCATTTCGCAATTTCGATCTGTCCCGCGTGTCGACACCAGCCTTCGTGGTGGATGAAAAAGCGGTTGAACGAAACCTGACAATCCTGGCCGAGGTGGCCGACAGGTCGGGTGCCCATGTTCTTGCGGCTCTGAAAGCTTTTTCGATGTTCGCACTGGCCCCGTTGCTGCGCCAGTATATTGGCGGAACCTGCGCCAGTGGATTGTATGAGGCTCGGCTTGCACGGGAAGAATATGGCGGCGAAGTCGCGACCTTCTGTGCCGGCTACAAAGACAGCGAGATCGATGAAATCATCGCGCTGTCCGACCATGTGATCTTTAATAGCCCGGCGCAAAAGGAAAGGTTTCTGGCCAGGTGCAAATCCGCAGGCAAACAGGTCGGGCTGCGCATCAATCCCGAACATTCCGAAGGCGAAATTGCCAAGTATGACCCCTGCGCGCCCTGTTCGCGGCTTGGCACCCCTGTCAGCCAGTTGACGGCCGAGGCTTTGATCGGCGTGGACGGGCTGCATATGCACACCCTTTGCGAACAGGGATTTACCCCCCTGGAACGGACCTGGGCCTCGATTGAGGAGACCTTGAAACCGGTTCTTAAACACTTGAAATGGATTAACTTTGGTGGCGGCCACCACATCACCCGCGATGATTATGACCGCGAGGCGCTGGTGGCCTTCATCAAGGATATTCGCGCCAAATATGATGTCGATATCTACCTGGAACCCGGCGAGGCGGTGGCCTTGGATGCGGGTATTCTGATTGGCGAAGTTCTCGATCTGCCGCAAAATGGCATAGATCTGGCCATCACCGATATATCGGCCACATGCCACATGCCCGATGTGATCGAAGCCCCCTATCGCCCCGCCATGATGGGTGAGGTAGACACCGGCCACACATACCGCCTGGGCGGGCCCTCTTGTCTTGCTGGCGATGTGATTGGCGATTACACAACGGCGCAGCCGCTGAAGATCGGCGATCGCTTCGCCTTTCTCGATCAAGCCCATTACTCGATGGTCAAGACCAATACCTTCAACGGTGTGGCCCTTCCCTCGATCCTGCTCTGGAATAGCCAGACGGATGATCTGCGGATGGTAAAGCAATTCGGATACCAAGATTTCAAGGAACGCCTATCATGAGGGTCTCTGCATGAGCATCTTTCTCGACAGCGAACTGACCGAGGCCGAACGGAGCCAAGATGCCCTGTTTCGCGTCATCCCCGTACCGCTGGAACGCACCGTGTCTTATGGTGCCGGCACCGCGCATGGCCCCCAGGCGATCATTGCGGCCTCAGACGAGCTAGAGCGCCTGTGTCAGGGGCTGGAGCCCTGCGCCAAGGGTATCTTCACCGAGGCCGCGCTGGACTGCGAAGGACCGTTGCCAGAGGTGATGGAACGGCTGGCGCAGCGCACCGAGGCCTGCCTGCGCGACGGCAAACTGCCGGTGACACTGGGCGGTGAGCATTCACTAAGCTACGGCGCGGTCACCGGGGTGGCGCGCGCACTGAACAAACCAATTGGCATCGTGCAAATTGATGCCCATGCCGATTTGCGCGTGGCCTACCAGGGAGAGCAGCATTCTCATGCCTCCGTCATGCATCTTCTGTCGCAAGCGGGCATCCGGCTGGCTCAATTCGGCGTCCGTGCCCTCTGCGCCCAGGAAGCCGAAAGCCGCACCGCCAACGCGGTCTTCCACGTGGATGCAGAAGAGCTGGTCACCCGCAATATCCACGAGATTGACCTGCCGGAAAATTTCCCTGAGCTGATCTACATCAGCTTCGATGTGGATGGGCTGGACCCCTCTCTTATGCCTGCAACGGGCACGCCTGTTCCCGGTGGTCTGGGCTATTATCAGGCCCTGCATCTTGTGGAACACGCGCTTAAGGGGCGCCGGTGTGTTGGGCTAGATGTGGTCGAACTTGCCCCCAATGGCAACGCCGCCTGGGACTTCACCGCGGCGCAGATCGTCTATCGTCTCATGGCGGCCTGCCTTGCAAACGGGGACAGATAACCACAGGCGATTGCCCAGGGTTTTCAGACATTCCCCTAGGCTGTTGCACCGATTTTGAACTGGGTTTAAACCGATTGGCCCAGGCGATCAGGCTTTGCGGGTTTGCCAGTTGCGCGATGCCTTGCCCTGATCGGCCCTGGCCCAGTCAGCCCTCTACGGGGCCAGGGCAAGACGCTGCTGTTCAACCCGTACCAAGCGACACTGAGATCCCCCTGTCGCGCAAGTTCAAACGCAAAATAAGCACTGGAACTGCAGTTTGTCAGGGTACCCGAGACGCAGATAGATCCGTTGTCCGTAGCATTCTGCCTCTTTTGTTGAAATTAGCGCTCGCATCCGGTTTCAACCTTTGCTATCCACCGCCGACGCAACAAGTGATTTGCGATATGTGCGGGTGTGGCGGAATTGGTAGACGCACCAGATTTAGGTTCTGGCGCCGCGAGGCGTGGGGGTTCGAGTCCCTTCACCCGCACCATTTTACATTTCGATGTGAAATCCGGTAAAAAATAAAAAATTACAGATACTTGTGGATTTCGGCAACCGTTTTTCGGGCGTACACCAACGCGCCGCAATGCAGCGTCACAAAAGCGGATGTCCGCGAAGCGGTTTGGGACTTGGTCAGCGGAAACCATCAGCGCCAGCAGCCGTGAGCGCTGCGCAAATAGGCCGGACACACGACTGCATCTGACAGACGCTCATATCAGCTCAAAAAATGTCTTGCTATGCAGGAGCCATCCACACAGGACCTTGAACCTGTTGTGCAGCATTTCGGTTGGTCAAAGGTCAGCAGAGCGAGACATTGCTGCCATTCCCGCAATGTCGGCTCTCCCGAGCGATGGCATATCTCAAGCCTGCCAGAACCGCTTCGCGGCTTCTGCCTCGGCCTCAGCCCGTGTGAGCCTCTATCCTCCATCGAATGCGGTTTCACCGAAAGGCGCTCCTCCAAGTTTCGACGCAAGCGTAGTAATTACCCAAGGCACTCCATAACGAGACGTTTACCGAATCCATGAATTCGTGCCATGCTCTTTCCCAAACGACAACGAGGGACCGAAGAACAGCAAAAGACACTGGCCTGGGAGGAGCTGAAAATGAGCCTGAGACCTGACCCTACGTTCCACGCAACACCAAAGCTTGCCATGGAGGCACCGCCGGAAGCGCTGGCCTTCACGTTGATGCTTAGTCCCGACGGATCGCAGCCCGACGGCTTGGCCGTGGTTGACGTGAACCCCAAGTCCGACAATTACGGCCAGATCGTCCACCAGTTGATCATGCCCAACAAGGGCGACGAGTTTCACCATTTCGGCTGGAACGCCTGTTCGTCGGCGCTGTCGCCTCTGACCGGTCATGCCTTTCTGGAGCGACGGTATCTGATCATTCCGGGCATTCGGTCGTCGCGCATCTATGTGATTGACGTGAAAGATCCGCTTAATGCCAAGATTCACAAGATCATTGAACCTGAGGAGGTTTTTGCCAAGACCGGCTATTCGCGCCCGCACACCATTCATTGCGGTCCCGAGGGCATTTACGTCTCTACCCTTGGCGGCGGCGGCGAAGACGGCACCGATGGCCCTCCGGGTATCTTCATCATGGACTGCGAAACCTTTGAAATCCTGGGTCGCTACGAGATGGACAGGGGTGAACAGGACAAGCACTACGATTTTTGGTGGAACCTGCCGCGGGATTACATGGTCAGTTCCGAATGGGGCCTGCCACCGCAGTTTGAAAACGGCCTCGTCGCCGAGGACCTCTTGTCCAACAAGTACGGGCACAAGATCCATTTCTGGAACCTACGCGAGCGGCGGAACGTCCAGACCATCGACCTCGGGGCCAATCACCAGATGGCGCTGGAAATCCGGCCCGCCCATGACCCGTCCAAGGATTACGGGTTCTGCGGCGTAGTGGTTGACACCACCAACCTGCAAGGCGCTATTTTCACATGGTGGCAGAAAGAGGATGGCACCTTTGAGGCCAAGAAAACGATCACCATTGATCCGCGCCCCGAGAAGGCCGAGAACCTTCCCCCGCTTTTGCAGGGGTTCGAGGCGGTGCCGCCCTTGGTGACCGATATAGACCTGAGCCTTGACGACAAGTATCTCTACGTCGCGTGCTGGGGTATGGGCGAGATGCACCAATACGATGTTTCTGACCCGATGAACCCGGTTCTGGCCGGCAAGGTCGAGATCGGCGGTATCGCGCGTGGCGTGGCACATCTGAATGGCAAGCCATTCGTCTACGGCCCGCAAATGGTGGAAATCAGCCGCGATGGCAAACGCGTCTACTGGACCAACTCGCTCTACTCGACCTGGGACGACCAGTTCTACCCGGGTGACGTGGGTGGTCAGATGGTTATGGCCAATGTCGGTGAGAACGGCGGGCTGGAGCTCGACAAGGATTTCTACATCGAGTTCCCCAAGGGCTACCGGAGCCACCAGATCCGCCTTGAGGGTGGCGATTGTTCCACCGATAGCTTCTGCTATCCCTCCGTCTGACAAGTCGTCTGACAGGTGGAAAGCATTCATTCAGCAACGGCCCTGTGGGGGGCCGTTGTCGTCTCAGGCATTTATCACGGGGTCAATCCAGGCATGGGCTGGCCGCTGGCGGTGTCCGCCGCGTTGATGAACCGCAACCGGGGAAGCCTTTTCAAGGCCCTCTTGGCGCTTGCAGGGGGCCACCTGCTGGCAATGGCTGCGATCTTGTTTCCATTCACGGCGCTTCTGTTTCTCGCCGCGTGGCAGCGCGAGATCCAGATCGGGGCGGCCTGTCTCGTCATCGCGCTGGGCCTTTACCTGCTGGTTAATCGCCGACATCCACGGTTCCTCGCGCGGGTGCCCCCCTCGCGACTGGCCCTTTGGTCATTCCTGGCGGCTATGGCCCACGGCGCTGGGCTGATGCTCGTGCCGATCTATCTGGGGATTTGCCGCACGATTGAGACCGATGCGGGCCACGCAGCCGCCTCCGAACTCATGGTCGGAAATGCCGGAATCGCCGTTGCCGTTGCGGTCGTCCACACGCTGGCCATGACGTTGTCGGGCGTAGCTATCGCCTATGGTGTCTATCTCTGGCTCGGCCTGCGCTTCCTGTCAAAGAGTTGGTTCAACCTTGACATCGTGTGGGCACTCAGCCTGATCTTTGTGGGGATGATCTCTCTTGTGTTTACGCTCTAGATTTTTGGCTCGGTCCCGAGCGGATGTGATCATGCGCAGACGGCCGGGTCAACTTGCCGCAGCGCCGCAAGCCTGCTGTGAGCCCTCTTTGCCAAGTTAGTGCGGTGCAGTTGAAGTCCGCTCTCAGGTGAGGGTCAAAAACCTTCAACAACTGCTTAGGTCTTGAACGGGATTTTTGGCAGCCGAAAATAGGTCGTTTTTCAGTTGTGCCAAAAAGGAGCGTTTTGGGGCGGTCATCGGTGCGCAACACGCAGCGGCGCGTTGCGCAGATAATCACTAAGCTGCCTACATCAAACGTGCGTTGCCCGAGACACGGACCGACGACCCGGCCTCATTGTTCAACTGAACCTCGATGATTGACGAGGCACCCATGTCTTCGCCCTGCCGGATCGTGAACTGCCCACCATGGGGCCAGCTGCAATCACGCAGATAACCGGCAAAAGCAGCTGCCGCGGCACCAGTCGCGGGGTCTTCCAGAACACCCCCGGACGCAAAAGCATTGCGGACGGAAAAGGTGCGATCACTCTCGATATATACGAGCATAATCGTTACGAGTTTATGCCGCCGCATCATGTTGCGCCCTTTATCGAGATCGTAAGCCATTGCGGCCAGTCGGGCACGGTCACGGAGCGCGAACACGAGGTGATCGGCACCACCGTGAATGCGGGCTGGGGGCAGGCGCACATCCAGATTGTCCTTGGTCAGACCAAACAGTGCCATTGCATCCTCCGTCTCATCGCCGGTTATCGCGCGGCTTTCGGTTGGCGGCGAGGCCAGCGTCGCTGCCATGCCTTCAGCCGATGTCGCCGCATCGACCGTGATCGAAGCGTTGTTCAACTCCAGATTATAGGTTCCCGGACCATTGCGCTGTCCAAGGGCGGCCCCGAGTGCAATTGTCGCGTGCCCACAGAACGATACTTCTGACTCTGGAGAAAAATAACGGACGCGCCACGACCGATCTGCCCCTTCTACGGGAACGGCAAAGGCTGTCTCAGAGTATCCGACCTCTGCTGCCACCCTTTGCATATCCGCCTCGGGGACGGCGTTGTCGAGCAAAACTACCCCGGCGGGGTTACCGCCTTTGCCGTTTGTGCTAAAGGCTGCAATGCGCTGAATATCCATGTTTGGTTCTCCATTTGGTTATGGTCAGAACATACATGTTCCTGATGCATAACGTCCCGGCGATACCGCAAGCCTTATACACATTTCGCGTTCACATCGGCAGTCTATTGCCTTATTTAGCCACTATCATGAAAGTTATAGATGAAATTGACCGGAGAATAATTTCCACCCTTGAACATGATGGCCGCGCGAGCTTGGCCGAAATTGGGAAAAGCGTCGGCCTCTCTGGACCAGCGGTCGGTGAGCGCTTGCGGCGCTTAAAATCGGATGGGGTAGTCGAGGGGTTTACGGTACGTGTCGATACAAAAGCCCTTGGCTACACGCTGGAGGCCATTGTCCGTATCAAACCGCGCTCGAAACAGCTTCATAACGTCGAGCAGATGATCCGGGATGAGCCACGTTTCACATCCTGCGACCGGGTAACAGGGGACGACTGCTTCATCGCTCGCTTGGCTTTGGTGAGCGTCGCGGAACTGGACGATATCCTGCTGCCGCTTCATGAGCGCGCTGAGACGCACACATCAATCGTCAAGTCGTCGCTTTTACGCAACCGGATGCCCAGTCTATCACCTAAAACAAAGGCCACCTAAAACCACCATTTGTTGAACGGTTCGCCAAACTGGACATTGGAGCATGTGCAGCGAACGGCGGCTTTTAGATGCGGGATTGCAGCGTATAGATCCGATTAAACCAGCTGAAAGGCTGCGTTTGAAAATGTCGCCCTCTGCAACAGTATCCACGAACCTAGCCGAATAGGAAAAATCTTGAAATTCACTCTAGGCTTTGCCCTGTCAGTAGCCCTCGCGGTTCCCGTGTATGCAGCCGGTCTTAAGGTGCGGGACGCTGACACAATTGTGGTGGAAGGCAAACCTGTACGGTTACAGGGCGTCGATGCACCTGAACTCAACACTCGGTCAGGCAAGGATTCCCGACGCTGGATGGTGAACTACCAGGCAGGCAAGTCAGTGGAGTGCCAGCTGACTGGCGAGCGGTCATATGATCGCTGGATTGGGGTCTGTTACGCCGAGGGTGCCGATATTGACGCGGCGGTGATATCAGCAGGCCATGTCCTAGATTGTCGAAGGTATTCCGGTGGAAAATATCGTCAACTAGAGACGTGACCGGCCCAATCCTGCCGTCCATCTGTAGTGGCGATGCCGCGCTGCAGCTTGGCGAGACCGGCCATTCATGCTTCGTGCAGCATTTTCAAGGTCGGATGTCGGCAGAGCGGGACAAAGCAGACAAAGATAGGAGTTATTGTGGCGCCGTGCTACCAATCGAGTGGGTGCACTTGGATGCCCGCAGCTGGGCAGGTTTTCATGATTGAAAAAACATCCGATTTCGCGGCGTCAACTGGTGCAGGCTACGAGTTGCAGATGGGTCGCTTCAGCAGGCTTCTGGCTTCTGGTTTTCTGGATTTTTCAGAAATTTCTGACAACGGTCTGATACTCGATGCGGGTTGCGGCACCGGATCATTGACCGCAGAGATGCAGCGTAGGACATCACGGGCACAAATCGTAGGGGTCGATATTTCCCCGGCCTATATCGCGCACGCCCAAAAAAGCATTTCGGACACTCGCACGACATTTGATGTCGCCGACCTGACAACACTTCCATTCCCGGACGCCCATTTCGGGCAAGCCTTTTCCCAGCTTGTGCTGGATTTTATCCCTGAAACGGATCTCGCATTCAAAGAGCTTTTTCGGGTGCTCAAGCCCGGTGCTCAATTTTCTGCAGCGGTGTGGGACGCCAGAGGAGGTCTGGTATTCAATCGAATGTTCCTGGACACTGCTGCGGTGCTGGACGAGGGCGCTGAAGCACTCAGGAAAAAGAACTTCACGCGCCCGCTCCGACAGCCAGGGCAGTTAAAGCAAGTCGCCGTTTCGGCAGGCTTTACTGATGTTCGGGAGGGGGAAGTCATGATCCGAACCGAATTCACTTCATTCGACGATTACTGGGTTCCTTTTGATGGAGAGGATGGCCCAATTCCTGCCTATCTTTCAAAAAGGCCAGCCGAGATGAAGTCGAAAATCAAAGATGCTGTCCGGCTCGCATATCTTGACGGTGATGACGATGGACCGCGGTCATACGTAGCGGTGGCATTGGCAATCTCGGCAGTACGAACAGCATAGAACGTACATGTCTCCAAGGGCTCCGAGCCGAAATGCGGTAGTGCCGAAAAACGGGACCAACCGAGCCGTTCCACCGTTGGTTCCGGCTCTTTGCGGCCATTCGAGTGACCTCAGAGGGAGGTCAGCTTTTGGAGCGGAAGACACTGTCTGAAGCGTCGCCGTAACTCTGTCTGTACGTTCATTTCGTTGCCTCGGTTTCATTCTGCGCGTTTCACCATCTGTTGCAACGTGAGCCTTTTCATTCACTCTCGGTGCCGTCCGAAAAAGGCTCTGGACGGCGGCCGTCAACGACGCAGACATCGCGATTGCCGCACCCTTTGTAGGCAAAGCCATCGGCTTGGTGAGCATTGAAGAAACGGCGGCCCAGATCCTCGATGCGATGGAGTCAGATCTGCAAAGGGAACTTGGTAGACTAGCCGCAGGTGGCGACGTGACGTTACGCGGCCCGGAGTGAACACATGTAGCTCAAGAGGACTGAACCAGCAGCCTGCATTGCCTCCATCTCTCAGCTCCGCCTTATGCGCTTCAAACGCATCATGGGCAATATCTCGGAATAGGTGAAGGTTGCGCAGGGCATCCTGGCGCCGCTTTTGACGTTCTCGGATTGGGTCGTGCCCTTCACGCTACTCACGGCGCGCTCCCCCGACTTCTCTCGGGCTTCGGCCAAGTTCACATAAGGCAGCGCCCCAGCCTCATTTCCCGGCGCTTGCCATAAACCGTGAGCCGCAGAACCCATTTAACGTTTTTCTGGTCGGATTTCACGAGCCAGAGCCCAGGGCCATCACGGTATTTCCCGCTTCCAGCGCCGGAGGTCGTCGAGATGGAATGAGATGGGAAGATACTTTAATTTCAACGCGAAAGGCGGAGGCGTGTATGTGTTGACATCGGCTATTATGTGTAGATATTGGTCTTCGCTTTCCTTCACCCGCACCACCATTTCAGAAAAAATAACTCTACTTCAATGAATTAGCCTGATCACCACAAGATTAGGCCATCTTTTGAAAACCGCCTGATTGCTGAAAGACCAGACCTCCAGGTACCCTGCGCTTGCCAGGGCGCGCTTGGCGGCATGCATTACCCGCTCTATCCTGGCCCTAACCACTTTAGGACAGCCAAGTGCAAAACGGCACAATAGCACCAATACGTGCCCATATGTCGCAAAGAGGCATAGATCCCCGGCAGCAATCTAGTTTCTAACCATGCTGACCAACCTGCACCACAGGGGCCTGCCTGACCGCATCGGCAAACCGAATTCCCTTACTCGTATGCGTCTCTCATTGGTTCCAGCGGCGAGGTCAGCCGACGTAACACAGATGGGAGCACCTCTGGCAAATCTTCCGAAATCAAACCGGGGCCAAACTCTAGCGCGCAGTCCACATGTAGCCAGGTCGCCGCTTCCGCCGCCGCCATTGGCCCGACGCCGCGCGCCATAAGTCCGGCAATAAACCCGGCCAAGACATCCCCCGCCCCCGCTGTCGCCAGCCAGGGCGCGGCCCGTTCACCTTGGGCTGCATGCAGTGAACAGCGCCCCTCCTGATCGGCAATTACCGTATCCGCCCCCTTGTACAGCACCACACAACCAGCCCTGGCGGCTGCCGCGCGCGTCGCATCAACCTTGGAATAGGCCGGGCCGGTCAACGTCGGCGCTGCCAGTTTTTCAGCCAGATCCGGGAACAGTTTGGCAAATTCCCCTCCATGAGGCGTCATCACGCAGCCCGCGTGCAACAGATCAAACAAGACCTGGGGGTTCCGCTCAAACCGGGTGAGCGCATCCGCATCCAAAACCGTA
This sequence comes from Pseudophaeobacter flagellatus, assembly GCF_021228235.1. GTDB lineage: Bacteria > Pseudomonadota > Alphaproteobacteria > Rhodobacterales > Rhodobacteraceae > Pseudophaeobacter > Pseudophaeobacter flagellatus. Next base: position 213,593 of record NZ_JAJQRG010000003.1, on the reverse strand, counting down.
GGCCTCTGCGCTTTCAACGCCGCAATCACCACCGCCTGCGTATCCATGCCGCGCCCAAGCCCCGGCCCCAAACAGAGCGCATTGAACCGCGTGTCCTCCAACAGCTCAGTGACCCCATAGGCCCCATCAATCTGATGCAGCATGACCGCCGTCAACTGTGCGGCATTTTCAAACATGGCAGATCGCGGAGACCCCAGCGTCACCAGCCCGGCGCCCATGCGCAACGCCCCCCGCGCCGCCAGCCGGGCCGCACCAGTTTTGCCATGCCCGCCGGATAAAACAAGCGCATGGCCATAAGAATACTTATGTTCACGATTTCCTTTGGATAAACAATCACGGTGCGGCTCACCAACTGTGCGGCAGATAGCCCCGCGAGGGTCAGCGCCACGCAGAGATGTCTCACCGGAAGTCAAGCAATCCCCCGCCCGCTCCGCCAAAGCTCCAAGCCCGATGTTAACCACTTTGACAGGCCCGCAATACTCCGGTCCCCGCGCTAATAAATGACCGATTTTCTTGCGATGAAAGGTCACGGTCAGCGCATAATCAGACCACAAATCTTCGCGCTCCTCCAAGAGCAGCTTACCACTGTCAGCACAGATGCCACTGGGCATATCAACGCCGATCCACCTCGCATGACCCGCCGAAAGGCGACGCTGCAAAACGGATAGTGATCTTGAAATTCCCGCCCCGATTGGCCGCACCAAACCCGTTCCGAACAGGGCATCAATGACCAGATCGGCTTGTTCACTCCCGTCAAGATCTGTCAGATCCTCACCGGCACGATATTCGGGGAACGGCTTGACCTTTTCGCAGGCCACCCAGCGTTCATAGTTCGTCTTTGCATCCACTGGCAGCCTGTCCGGCTGCCCCAAAAGGAACACCTCCACCTCCCAACCGCATCTGCGCAACAGACGCGCCACCACAAACCCATCTCCGCCATTATTGCCGGGCCCGCATAGCACCACCGCTTTCATCTTACCCAAAATACCTCGGGGGGGATCCGCAGGATCGGGGGCAGCGCCCCCCTTTTTCGTGCGTCTCTCTCCCAGATCACGCCCTGTACCGCCACCGGTGTCCTGTAGATCCAGCTCCGGCCAGGTCTCGAAAATGGCCGCGACCACGCCCTGCCCGGCACGTTCCATCAACTCCAACCCGGTCACCTCTGCGGCCTCAATCGCGGCCTGTTCAATGTTGCGCATCTGCGCAGCGGTCAGCAGTTCAGCCATGACGCATTCTCCCTGTGTTTGATTGGGCGTTTCACTTTCGCACAATATTTAATCGCATCGCTCATTTTTTAATCGCTCACATGCAAAACTGCAGCACCACAGCGCCTGAGACAGCACAGCGCATTGTCGTTCCCATTCAGAAATGATCTGAGGAGCTTCGACAAGGTTGTGAGGAGCCCTAGGCATGAAAAAGATTGAAGCCATCATCAAGCCGTTCAAACTGGACGAGGTGAAGGAAGCGCTGCAAGACGTCGGCGTTCAGGGCCTCTCCGTCATCGAAGTAAAGGGCTTTGGCCGTCAAAAAGGCCACACCGAATTATACCGCGGCGCAGAATATGTCGTGGACTTTCTGCCCAAGGTGAAAATCGAAGTTGTGCTCGAAGCCGACCAGGTCGATGCCGCCATCGAGGCCATTATCGAGGCCGCAAAAACCGACAAGATTGGCGACGGCAAGATTTTTGTATCTCCCGTTGAACAAGCCATCCGCATTCGTACCGGCGAGTCCGGCACGGACGCGCTGTAAACCGAATTACCTGACATCAAAATCAGAAGGACCAAGGGAATGAGCACAGAAGCAGTTCTCCAGATGATCAAAGACGAAGATGCCGCCTATGTCGACATCCGCTTTACAGATGTGCGCGGCAAGCTGCAGCACGTCACCGTGGATGTGGATCTGGTTGACGAAGACTTCCTCGAAGAAGGCTTCATGTTCGACGGCTCTTCGATCGCTGGCTGGAAGTCGATCGAAAACTCCGACATGAAACTGATGGCGGACACCACGTCCGCCTATGTAGATCCCTTCTACGCCGAGAAAACCATCTGCATCCATTGCTCCATCGTCGAGCCCGACACCGGCGAAGCCTATCAGCGTGACCCGCGTGGCACCGCCCAGAAAGCCGAAGCCTACCTCAAGTCTTCCGGCATTGGTGATGTGGCCTACATGGGTCCCGAAGCCGAATTCTTCCTGTTTGACGACGTGCGCTATTCCAACTCGATCAACAAGGTTTCCTATGAGGTCGACGCGACAGACGCCTCCTGGAACACCGATACCGAGTATGAAATGGGCAACATGGGCCACCGCCCCGGCCTCAAAGGCGGCTATTTCCCGGTGAACCCCACCGACGAAAGCCAGGACCTGCGCTCTGAAATGCTGTCGACCATGAAGCGTCTGGGCATGAAAGTGGACAAGCACCACCACGAGGTTGCGTCTTGCCAACACGAGCTGGGCCTGATCTTTGACAGCCTGACCAAACAGGCCGACGAACTGCAGAAATACAAATATGTGATCCACAATGTGGCCCACGCCTACGGCAAATCCGCAACCTTCATGCCCAAGCCGATCTATGGCGACAATGGCACCGGCATGCACGTGAACATGTCGATCTGGAAAGACGGCAAGCCGCTCTTCGCTGGCGACAAATACGCTGATCTGTCAGATGAAGCTCTGTATTTCATCGGTGGCATCCTGAAGCACGCCAAGACCCTGAACGCCTTCACCAACCCGGCGACCAACAGCTACAAGCGTCTGATCCCTGGTTTCGAAGCCCCTGTTCTGCGTGCCTATTCCGCGCGTAACCGTTCCGGCTGTGTGCGGATCCCATGGACTGAATCCCCCAAAGCCAAGCGCGTTGAAGCCCGTTTCCCCGATCCGGCCGCCAACCCCTACCTGTGCTTTGCAGCCCTCTTGATGGCTGGTCTTGATGGTATCAAGAACAAGATCGACCCAGGCGAGGCCATGGACAAGAACCTGTATGATCTGCCCGCCGAAGAGCTGGCTGATATCCCAACCGTCTGTGGCTCCCTGCGTGAAGCGCTGGAATCACTGGAAGCCGATCACGACTTCCTGATCCAGGGCGATGTCTTCACCAAGGATCAGATCGAAGGCTATATCGCTCTGAAGATGGAAGAAGTTCAGACCTATGAGCACACGCCGCACCCTGTTGAGTATGGCATGTACTACAGCTGCTAATCCTTCGTGATTAGAATGGTTTTGAAAGGGCGCTCAAATCGGGCGCCCTTTTTTCATTGCCGGGTCTACGCCACGGGTTGCGCAAGATTGGCATTGGCGCGCTTGTCTCTTGAAGCAGATGCTTGGCTTCTGTAGGAAGGCCCGTTCCAGCCCCCTGATGAAGAGCCACCTCATGCCTGCAACCGCCCCCGCGCTTACCGCGCCGATGACCCTTGGCATTGACTTTGGCACCTCGAATTCCGCCGCCGGGATCGCCGTGGGGGGCCGCCCCTTCTTGGTTGAAATGGAACCGGGGGAAACCACCCTGCCCACCGCAGTGTTCTTTGAACCAAAACGCCCCATGCGCATTGGCCGTTCCGCCACACGGGCGCTGATCAATGGCGACGAGGGGCGTTTCATGCGCGCGCTCAAAAGCCTGCTGGGCACGCCGCTCTTGCGCGAAGAACGCCGGATCAATGGCGAGACCACCGATTTCATCCGCATCATTGCGCGCTTCCTGGCCGAGGTGAAATCGCGGGCCGAGGCCGCGACACATCAGACCTTCACCCATGCCTTGTCTGGGCGGCCCGTGCATTTCCACAGCGCCAATCCCACCCGCGATGCCCAGGCAGAGGTGGACCTGCGCGCGTGCTACCTCGCGGCCGGCTTTGAAGATGTGCAGTTTCTGTACGAGCCAGAGGCCGCCGTGCGCTCTGCCACGCCAGTAGCGGGGCTGGGGTTGATCGTGGATATTGGCGGCGGTACCTCGGATTTCACCCTGTTTGAACAGGCCGCCAGCGGCGAGACCCAAATCCTGGCCTCGCATGGGGTGCGGCTGGGGGGCACCGACTTTGACCGCCAGATCAGCATTGACCATGTGATGCCGCTTTTGGGCCGGGGCGGGCAGATCCGCAAAGCCTTTGGCAAGGATACCCTGCCCGCCCCCAATCGCCTGTTCAATGATCTGGCCACCTGGCAGATGATCCCATTTCTCTATGCGGCCGACAGTCGCCGCGCTGCCCGAGATCTGGCCAAATACGCAGTAGAACCGGAGCGGCTCAACCGCCTTGTTTCAGTGCTGGAGGATGAGTTAGGGCATGATCTGGCCTTTGCGGTGGAACGTGGCAAGATCCAGGCCAATGGTGCCGATACCATCAATCCGCGCATCGATCTGCGGATCCTGGAACGCGGGCTGTCGGCCCCGCTGGCCCCGGCGCAGATGCGGCACAGCCTGGCCGCGATGATGGATCAGATCGCCCAATGCGGTGCCGAAACCCTGGCGCGCGGCGCTGTCGCCCCAAGCCAGATCGACCGGCTGGTCATGGTGGGCGGCTCTTCCCTGCTGTCCTCGCTAGAGGCCGCACTCTGCCAACTGTGCCCCAATGCCCAGGTTGAAAACCACAATGCCATGACGGCGGTGGCCGATGGGCTGGCGCTTAGCGCCGCCGGGGCCTTTGCCTAGATCACAAGCCGACAGGCTGGCGATAGCACATCTGACCTGCCACAGCCCGATTAGGACGCAGGACCAACTGGGAATCAGGACCAACTTTTCCCGCTAGATTTCACCACTAAGCAGGCTAAGCTTTGCAGGCCCTTTTGCTTTCAGGATCCCATTTCATGCGCGCCTTTGCTTTGCCTGCCTTTGCCCTTTCTCTTGCCCTGACCACCGCCGCCCAGGCCGCCCCCTGCGGCAATACTGCTGCCGGGTTTGACAGTTGGAAGGCAGATTTTGCAAAACACGCCCGCCGTGCTGGGGTAAAGCCCGCTGGGTTGCAGGCACTGGCACAGGCGCAATATGCCAGCCGCACCATCGCCGCCGACCGCAACCAAAAGAGCTTTCGCTACAGTCTAGACAAGTTCATGCAGATCCGTGGTGCCGCGACCATCGTGGCCCAGGGACGCAAGCGCAAAGCCCGCAACCCGGACTTCTACGCCGCGCTAGAGCGCAAATACGGCGTCCCTGCCGGCGTTCTGATTGCCATCCACGGTATGGAAACCGCCTTTGGCAATTTCATGGGCGACAGCAAAGTGGTTTCGGCCATTGTCACGCTGACCTATGATTGCCGCCGCTCTGACTTCTTTGAACCGCACGCCCTCGGTGCGCTCAAACTGGTTGATCAGGGGGCCATCACCAGCGCCACCCTGGGCGCCAAACACGGGGAACTGGGCCATACCCAGTTTCTGCCTGGCAACGCGCTGCAGTACGGCGTCGATTGGGATGGCGATGGCCAGGTCAATTTCTACGACATGGGCGATGCCCTGGCCTCTACCGCGCGCTATCTGCAAAAGAATGGCTGGAAACGCGGCAAAGGGTACCAAGAGGGGCAGCGCAATTACCGGGTACTAAAGCAATGGAATGCCGCCACGGTGTATCAACAGTCTCTGGCAATCATGGGGCAGCAGATTGATCAGTAGCCAGCTGTGGCCCATCCGCGCCGTCCTGCCGCACAGCAACCGGGAATCCTTGACGGGCTGAACAATCGCGCCCACATCCCGCAATTGTAAGGGATGCGGCATCAAAGTGGCCGCAGAGCGCCCATTTGTTGCCCCATTCTGGCGAACAGACACCAGGATCTGCCCACAAAAAACTGATTTTACTTAATTTTTATGGATTGGGTGCCGTTTGGAAAAAGTCTGAAGTTTCACTCCCTTATTACCCCTGCCTGCCTCACTTTTGATCCAGATCCCCGCCTATTGTTTACCCAGAGCATCCCGAATGGAGGACCCTGACGGTGGCACAGATCGAGCATTACAAAGGCAGGCTGGGGTTTGATCACCGCAGCGAGGCAACACTGACACTAGCACTGACAGAGCTGCTGGACACTATGGAAGAGTTTGGCCATCCCGCACTGCAGATCACCGCACGCGAGCCCCACCGCATTGGCCTGGACTGCGATCACTACCGTGTGAACCTGCGTCTACGCCGCATTCCCCTGCGGCTTGGAGTGCGCACCCCCAAGAACCTCCCCACGCCCGCCGCCTATATCGAGCTTAAGATGACGCCCAGTTTTCATCAGGGCTGCGACCAAGAGATCACTGAGATTCTGCTGGCCGAGCTATTGAAACGGCTGACACTAGCGCTGGATCCGCTGGTTATCTTTTGGCAGGAAACCGATCAGGCCCTGACACCGAAACAATTTCTTGGCGCCTTTGAACAGGTAGAACCCTTGGCAGAACCCTGGGCAGAACCAGTGCTGGAACCCGATGCGGCACAGACAGTAGAACCGGCAGCTTTGGCTTGCACGCAGGCTGCGCCACAGGACGATATGTCCAGCGCCACGGCCGAGATGGTGCAACAGCCCCTGCAGCGGACAGCATCAAAACCCGCAATCGTAGGCACGGATGCGGCGCACAGCACAACAGGCAGAGCCCCGGCCGGGCCGCATGCATCGCCCGCAGCCGACCGCCTTTGGAAGGCAGACAAGGCCCGCGCCGAAGCCGAGGCAGAGCGCGCCCGCGGACAAGCGCGCTTTGGTTCACCGGATGCGGTCACCCCGGAGCTGGAGCGCCATCTCGATGAACTCCAGCCGCTCCCTGGCCGTGCAAGGCTCTCGCGTGCTGCAAAGGCGGTGCCAGCCGTCGCGGCCCCACAGGTCAGCTATCAGTCGGTCTTTGGCAAAAGTCGCTTTCGTCGACTGCTGGCCCTGCCACGTGCCACTGTTTCGACCCTGACAAACGGGCTGCGCGGGGGTGATCTGATCTTTTCCCTGCGGGCTGTGCTGACCGCCTTTGTGGTGTTGTTCCTGCATGGCTCGGGCATGGTGCAGGCCGCCGCCCGCGCTTTTCTGCCCCAGTAATCCGCTTATCGCGCTGCAGATGCCCTGCCCCACTGCGCCATAACATCCTGTTTATGAACCATATAGGTATGGATCGAAAAGATCACCGCACGGGTCTTGGGCAGGCGCAAAATCACCTGCTGTTCGCTGCGCATATAGGGCGCGTCGTCTGCATGGCTGTCGTCACGCGGGGCATTTTCCAACCGCGGCGCATGCAGATCAGGTGCCTGGTACCACAGCGCGTTGAACCGCCAAAGCGGGCGCCCCACCTGAACCCCATCAAACAGGCGTTGAACACGGGCGGCGATATTGCCGTCATAACTGTCCACGGTATGGTGAATGCCAACCAAAGGGCGCATGAATTTCTCGCGCAGCGTCCAACTGGCCGGAAAACACAGCACCGCCCCGGTCAGCACATGTTCTCGGCTGTCCCCATGCCGTTCCAGAATGCAGAAATCTTCCTGACAGATCTGGCCCAGCGTCGCCAGCGGATCTTGCCAGTCCAGGGTCACCTTTCCCCCGTCGGGACGCGTGACCTGATCCTGGGCGCCGCCATAGCGATGATCCAGCACCAGTTGCAACAGCTCTTGTGCCGCCGGAAAGGCCATAGGATCCAGCTGCAGTACCTGATCGCGTGCCTTCGCCAGCAGCGCTTCTCGTTCTGCCATCTGGCCTGCAAAGGCCTCATCCGGTTGCAACCAATCCGCCATCTGCAAAGGCGCGATTCCTGGCAGTTTATTTTCGGCCAAAGGGTTATGAGGAATGGATTTTTGCAGAATCATATGCGCGGCCCCCGGCTTACTGTTGCGCATCTGCATAACAAATCCCACCCCAAGGTTCGCGCAAAAACGACAGCCCTCTAGCTCAGGCTTTGGACCAGCAGGCCTGCCGCAGCAAGCGCGATCAGAAAACCTGCCCCGACCTCTAGCACAGGCACCACCTGTGCCGCTCGTCCGGCCCTTGTGAACAGCGCCAGGGCACTGCCGCGCAGCCCAAGCGCCGCCAAACCGACAGCAATGGTCACCGAGGCCGTCCCCAGAGCCATGGCAAAGGCCCCTGCAATCCCAGCCAGGGCAATGCCCATCTGCCAGGTAATAATCAGCACGAACAGCGCGCCCGTACAGGGCCTTACCGCGATGCTCGCAATCAATAGCAGGGCTTCTCGCCAGCCCGAGAGCGCCTCGACCTCGGCCAGGCTGGGGCCATGGTGGTGGCCGCAGTCGGCGCAGGGCTGCGCTGCCGTATCAGCAGAGGACGGCACATGGGAACAGCCCTGATGCCCGACATGCGCATGCTGTCCCGCAGGGGGCTGCGGCTGGGGATCGCCAGCGCCATCAGCAGACTCCGCTCGGCGAAACATCTTGCGTAGTCCCCGCAACAGAAGCCACAAACCAATGCCCGTAATCGCCGCATAGCTGACCGGAGCCATGGTGTCTTCGGCAATTCCGATCATGCTGTCGCGGCCAAGCTGCAACAGCATGATCGCGCCATAGACCAAGCCCACCGCCGTCACCGCCTGCCCCAGGCTGGAGACCAGCGCCAACAAACCAAGACGCGCCCAGGGGATGGCCCGCGCCATGCCATATCCACCAATCAGGATCTTTCCATGACCCGGCCCAATCGCATGAAAGAAGCCATAGGAAAAACAGACCAGCATCAACACCGACAGGGCCCCTGGTTCGGCCGCCCGCAGGGCCCGCAGGCTGCGGGCGATCTGGTTTTGAAACGCGCGCTGGTGTCCCGCCGCCCATTCCCCCAGTGGGGCCAGAATATCCTGCGCCGCCCACCAGAGCAGTAGACAAAGCACAAGACTTACAACCAGTAGGGCTAGGGGTTTTACGAGGTGGGGCATGAAACACGGATCTCTGTTGCGAACGCGCCACCGATCAAGGGGAAATCGTTTTCTTCCAGATCGGCATTGGCATCCAGCCGCAACAGCTGTGCCTGCATCTGCGCCAAACCGCCGGCGATATCTGGCTCGATCAGTTCCAGCAGGCATTCCCCTTGCTGTCGCGCAGGCAGGGTCACCGGCAGCGTGATGTCATAGGCTGTGTAATAAGACGGGTCAAAGGCCTTCATCGAAATCGGCCCCTGCTGTGATCTATCCAAGGGGGCGATACGCCGGATATGACTGCTGATGATGCGCCCCTGATCCAGCGCGGTGGTCGCCTCCAGCGGCCCCGAAAGCGACAAGAGTGCGCCCCCTGCATGAATTTCGAGATCGCCGTTAAATCCCTCGTCCCAGTTGGTATCGAATCCAATCAGCCGCGCCCGCTCTGCCGGGGTTAAGACACCATCGCCATCCTGATCCAGTTGCAGGTCTTCGGTGATCAAAAGCGAATAAAATTCATCATATTGCCAAGTGACTTTCACCTGAGCCAGACGGCCTGCATCGTCAAATTCCAAGGCAAACCCGGTATCCACAAAGATATGCGGATGCGCCACGGCAGGCACCGGCAGCAGCACGACTGCAAGCAGCCCGGAATAGAAAAATCGAAACCTCATAGGGCGAGAGTCTATGGCGAGACCAGGCCCGCCGCAATCGCGCAGCCCTGCCCTATGGCGCCGCATCGGCAATAAGGCGCTGACAGACCAGAGGTTTCCGGCGCCGCCCTGATGCATTCCAGCGAAACGATAGCGGCAGCACAGGCAGCCAGGGGCCTGCGGCAGCAAGCACAGTGGATCACCTTCACGTGACCTTTGGCGCGACCGCCTTGTCGCCACGCCGATGACTGCGCAGTCTAGAGGGACCAAAAGCGAGAAAGCCCCCATGCCCACCGAAGCCATTACTTTTCCCGGCCATTCTGGCGATACCCTGGCCGCCCGGCTGGACCTCCCCAATGGGCCGGTGCTGGCGACGGCGCTCTTTGCCCATTGCTTCACCTGTTCCAAGGATATTCCTGCCGCACGGCGCATTGCCGGGCGTCTGGCTGCCATGGGCATTGCCGTATTGCGATTTGATTTCACAGGCTTGGGCCATTCCGATGGCGAATTCGCCAATACCAGTTTCAGCTCCAACGTGGCAGACTTGATTGCCGCCGCGCAGTATCTGGCAGGGCGCGATATGGCCCCCGCCTTACTGGTTGGCCACTCGCTGGGCGGTGCGGCCGTCTTGCGCGCCCGTGCCGGCATTCCCACAATCAAGGGCGTTGTCACCCTGGGGGCCCCCTTTGATCCGGGTCATGTCTCGCATCACTTTGACGCCGCACTGCCCGAAATCCGCGCCAAGGGCCAAGCCGAGGTCTGTCTGGGTGGTCGCCCCTTTGTCATTACCCGCGATTTTGTCGAAGACATCTCGGCGGCGGCGCTTGCCCCGGTCATCGCCGAGCTGAACGCCGCCCTGCTGGTGATGCATGCGCCCCGCGATGACACCGTCAGCATCGACAATGCCGCCGATATCTTTACCGCCGCCAAACACCCCAAGAGCTTTGTCACCCTAGACAATGCCGATCATCTGATTTCGCGCAGTGAAGACAGCGAATATGCGGCAGAGCTGATTGCCACCTGGGCCGGACGCTATATAGATCTGACCCCGCCCGCCCCGCCCCCCGGTGCGCCAGAAGGCGTGCTGCGCGTCACCGAGGCCGACCCAGAAGGCTTTTTGCAAGACATCCAGTCCGGCCCCCACCACCATGCCTATGCTGATGAGCCGCTGGCCTATGGCGGCACCAACCGGGGCATGTCGCCCTATGGCTTCGTCTCGGCCGGGCTGGGGGCCTGCACCTCGATGACCATTCGCATGTATGCCCGCCGCAAAGGCTGGCAGTTTGACAGCGTCAGCGTTGATGTGTGCCATGACAAGGTACACGCACAGGACGCGCTGCCCTCGGGGCCTGCCAAGATCGACCAATTCATCCGCGTCATTCGCATTTGCGGCACCCTGGATGCAGAGCAACGCGCCAAGCTGCTGGAGATCGCCGATAAATGCCCGGTGCACCGGACCCTGGCACACAGCTCCAAGGTGACGACAACACTGAAGGAAGAGCACCCGATGATGTGACCGCCCCCGCCTGTCCCCTGGCAGGCCTGAACCCGGCCTCCACTACGCCAAGAAATGATATTGATGCATATCAAAGCCACCATCCCAGATCCCTGTCATCCTGGCCGCAGCAAAATGACGGCCAACCAATCTGAGGAGACAGGCATGGGACTTTTTTCAAAACTTGGGCAGAGCACGGACCTGGTGGAAGGCATGGCTGAGCGACTGGGCGTTGACCTGATCGACGGTATCGCCAAGGATCCAGAGGGCGAAGCCCGCAAACTGCGCCGCGCCGTGCAAAATTGCAGCCATTGCACCAATCAAGCAGGCTGTACCGACCTACAGGATAGAAACAGCCAGCTGGCCTCGGCACCGGAATATTGCCGTAACCGCGATACGCTGGCGCATATGTCCAAGCGCTAGCCCACCCCTAGCACCACAATTCTGCCTTATGGCGGTCCCTGCGCCACAGAGGGGCCGCTTACTGCTTTGGCGTGGGCCAGTCTGCCCGCCCCGACAGGGATGACGCCTGCGCAGGATGCGACATATTTCATATTCACCTGCCCAGACTTGCCCAACTGGCCCGGCTGCCGTATGACGCGCCCTATCAACTGGACAATCCCATAAAGGTGCTTTCGCCGATGATCCCTCGCTATTCCCGCCCCGAAATGGTCGCCATTTGGTCGCCCGAGACCAAGTTCCGCATCTGGTACGAGATCGAGGCCCATGCCTGCGAGGCCATGGCCAACCTGGGTGTCATCCCGCGTGAAAACGCTGATGCGGTCTGGAAAGCAAAGGATGTGGAATTTGATGTTGCCCGCATCGACGAAATCGAAGCCGTCACCAAACATGACGTCATCGCCTTTTTGACCCATCTGGCCGAACATGTCGGTTCGGACGAAGCACGCTTTGTGCATCAGGGCATGACCTCTTCGGATGTGCTGGACACCTGCCTCAATGTGCAGCTCGTGCGCTCGGCTGATATCCTGCTCAAGGATATGGAAGGCCTGCTGGCCGCCCTGAAGAAACGCGCGCTAGAACACAAAGACACCGTTCGCGTTGGCCGCAGCCACGGGATCCACGCCGAACCCACAACCATGGGCCTGACCTTTGCGCGATTCTATGCCGAAATGGACCGCAACCTGGCGCGTCTGAAGCTGGCCCGCGAAGAAATCGCCACTGGCGCAATTTCCGGGGCGGTTGGCACCTTTGCCAATATCGACCCAGCCATTGAAGAGCATGTCTGCGCCGCGCTGGGCCTGTCGCCCGAGCCGATTTCGACCCAGGTGATCCCGCGCGACCGCCACGCGATGTTCTTTGCCACCCTCGGGGTGATTGCCTCTTCCATTGAAAATGTCGCCACTGAAATCCGCCACATGCAGCGCACCGAAGTTCTGGAAGGCGCGGAATTCTTCTCCATGGGCCAAAAAGGCTCTTCGGCGATGCCGCACAAGAAGAACCCTGTTTTGACCGAGAACCTGACCGGTCTGGCGCGGCTCGTGCGTTCGGCTGTCATCCCGGCACTGGAAAATGTTGCCCTCTGGCATGAACGTGATATCTCGCATTCCTCCGTCGAGCGCGCCATCGGCCCCGACAGCTGCGTCACCCTGGATTTTGCCCTGTCCCGCCTGACCGGCGTGATCGAAAAAATGCTGGTGTTCCCCGACAACATGCTGGACAATATGAACAAATTCCCCGGCCTGGTGATGAGCCAGCGGGTGCTACTGGCGTTGACGCAGGCAGGTGTGTCGCGCGAAGACGCCTATTCCATGGTGCAGCGCAATGCGCTGAAAGTCTGGGAAGAACGGCTCGATTTCCGCGAGCTGCTGCTGGCAGATGCCGATGTGGTTGCTGCACTTGGCGTTGATGGCGTGGAAGAGAAATTCAACATGGACTACCACACCAAACACGTCGACACGATCTTCAAGCGCGTCTTCGGCGCGTAAACCGCTGCCCCGACCGTGAAAAACACCTATGGGCGCTTCTTCTAACGAAGAAGCGCCTTTTTCACCGCCTATCTGGCCCAATATCTGTGTAAACAATCGCAACCCCAAGGCCAGAAACAAGTTACCGACAGATCCTCATACTACCATTTGCAAATTTTGACGAAGATCTGGTCCAAGCCTGCATAGTAGAACGTTCCAACAAAAGATCTACGCAACACTCAATAGCAATCAGGCCAACCAGAGCGACCGACGCACTGGCGCATGGTTGCACAAAGAGAGAGAGCATCTCGGCGGGCCTCACGTCAACGTGACCCGGCAGAGACTTGATGATTGCAGGCCAGGGGGATTTTAAGGCTATAGTCAGAGAAGGTTCACCCTAGCCGGAGTCGCCCCCTTATGCGTTACCTCGTTCTTGCCGCCGCATTGTGCCTGCCCCTGCCCGCCTTTGCCGCCGGGGGTAACACCTGGTCCCCGCCAACACCTACGGAGACAACAAAAACCTGCAAGGGCAAACGCGTCTGGGATGAAGAAAAAGGGCGCTGTGTGCGGCCCAAAGAATCCTCGCTCAACCAGGATGAGTTGTTTGATGCCCTGCGTGAGCTCGCCTATGCCGGGCGCAACACCGATGCCCAGGCGGTGCTCGCCGCCATGCAGGATCAGACCGCAGCCCGCGTTTTGACCTATTGGGGCTTCACCCACCGCAAACTAGGGAATCGCAGCCTGGCCAATGCCTATTACGAACAAGCCATTGCCCAGAACCCCGACAATCTTTTGGCGCGCTCTTACATGGGGCAAGGCTATGTAGAAGAAGGCCAATTTGGCCTGGCTCTGGCCCAGTGGCAAGAAATCCGAGCCCGCGGTGGGCGCGACACCTGGCCCGAAACGGCACTGCGGCAGGCCTTGGAAACTGGGGCGACAACAAACTACTGAGCTTTAGCATTTATTTACCGCTTATGGGGTAGCGTGAACTTGACCGAAAAAGAAACTTTTTGGCTAGGGTGCTAGAATGCTGCAAGATGATATGTTGGCGTTGCCAATGACCACCAATGACGGCGGGATGGGGGATTTTTCTGCGCCTGCTGGTATGGGGGATTTTTCTGCTCCTGCGCCTGCTGGCATGGGGGGCGCATCTTTGCCCGCAACAAAACTAAGTGGCAAAGCCAAGGCCGCTATTGTTGTACGGCTGCTGCTCAATGAAGGCGCAGATATTCCAATCGAAGACCTGCCCGATGACCTGCAAATGGAATTGACCCAGCAGATGGGCAAGATGCGTCTGGTGGATCGCGACACGCTTTATGCAGTTGCCAGTGAATTTGCCGAAATGCTCGACAATGTCGGGCTGACCTTTCCCAATGGCCTGGCTGGGGCGCTTACGGCGATGGACGGGCGCATCAGTCGCCACACCGCCAGCCGCCTGCGCAAAGAGGCCGGTGTGCGTCAGTTTGGCGACCCTTGGGAACGTCTGAAGGCCCTGCCGCCTCAGGATCTCGCCACACTTGCCGAGGCCGAAAGCATTGAGGTCGCCGCCGTTTTGCTGTCCAAGCTCGACACTGCCAAGGCGGCACAAATGCTGGTGCACCTGCCAGGGCCTGTGGCGCGCCAGATCACCTATGCGGTCAGTCATACCAGCAACGTCACCCCAGAAACGGTTGATCGCATTGGGCTTTCCCTTGCGGGCCAAGTCGACGCCCGGCCAGATCTTGCCTTTTCTTCCACCCCAGGTCAGCGGGTTGGCGCAATTCTCACCGAGGCCGCCGCCGCCAAGCGCGAAGAGGTTCTTTTTGCACTGGAGGAAGAAGACCAGGAATTTGCCACCGATGTGCGTAAATCCATCTTTACCTACGCGCTTTTGGCACAGCGGATGCAACCGCTGGACGTGCCAAAACTGATGCGTGTCCTGGCCGCGCCAGATGTCATCACCGCAATCGCCTTTGCCTCGGATCCCGACGATGTTGCCACCAGCGAGTTCCTGCTCGATAATATGTCCAAGCGTATGGCCAACAACATCCGCGAAGAAGTGGCCGAACGGGGCAAGGTCAAACGCGTCGATGGCGAAACGGCCTTTGGCCTGATTGTTGGCGCCATGCGTGATCTGGTCAACACCGGCGAGATCGAGCTGTTATCGGAAGAGGACGAAGAGGCATAGGGGCAAAAAATCGCCAAAGCAGAGGGCTTGGGACAACAGTTGTGTCCATGTTCACCCGAGGTTATGATCCGTTTCTGATCCTTGATCCCTGCAGGCTGCGCCCCTATGCCCCAAGACCCTTCGCACCTTTCCTTTAAACAACGTGCCACCTATTTTTCCAGCAATCTTGCCCTGCGCGGGATTCTGGGCCTGGCAGGGCTGGTGCCCTATCGCTGGCGCATTCCGCTGATTGGCAAGCTGGTCTCGGCGCTTGGGCCTATGGTTGGCTTTGATCGCAGGGTGCGTGAAAACCTGGCCCTGACCTGCCCCGAACTTGATGAGCCAGAGGTCGCGCGTCTGTGCCGAGAGGTAGGCGATAATGCCGGGCGAATGATCACCGAACTCTATGCTGGGGATCCCTTTGTTACACGGGCAACCGCTGCGCCGATCACCGGGCCGGGGCTAGAGGCACTGGAGGCCGCGCGGGCTGCGGGTCGGCCCGTTATTCTTGTTACCGGTCATTTTGGCAATTATGACGCTGCCCGCGCCGGGCTGATCGCGCGCGGATTTTCCATGGGGGCGCTGTACCGACGCATGGCAAACCCCTATTTCAACGCCCATTATGTGCGTGCCATGGAACGCGTCGGCACGCCGATGTTTGAACAGGGCAAACGCGGCATGGTAGAAATGGTACGCCATCTGAAAAAAGGCGGCATCATTGCGATTGTGGCCGACCTGCATGTGCATGGCGGCGAACTGATTGATTTCTTTGGTAAACCCGCAGTAACCTCAACCGTACCTGCAGAACTGGCGCTGAAATATGGCGCGGCGCTGATCCCCGTCTATGCGGTGCGGCAGGAAAACGGCCTGGATTTTGAGATCATATTGAACCCTGAAATCGCGCCCAGCGACCCGGTCACAATGACCAAGACGATCTGCGATGACCTCGAAAGCCTGGTACGGCGGCATATGGGGCAATGGTTCTGGATCCACCGCCGCTGGAAGCCATATGTGCCGCTTCCAAAGAAGCCGCAGCCTGACAGCACCATAGAGAAAAATTAATGCGTTACAGCCCGTTACCGTAACATCTTAACCCATTGCAAGCCAGGCAGATGGCTTTGGCTTATTGCGCGATACCTGCCGCCGCCAAAACCGCGCCATAGGGGGCGTTCTGCACCAAGACGGCCCCCGGCAACCCCTTGGCATAGGGCACGGTAAAGACAGCTGCCGCCTGCCCGTCCCAGGTTGCGACCTGGCGCAGATCCTCAACGATATTGGCATAATCGATGCGGTGCCCTGCCAATTCCCCGCGGGTAATATCTACGGTTTTCAAAGGGCTATAGCGCAGGACATAGATCGCAACGGGGCGATCTGGCAGGCCCTCCCGCGCGCTCACCGAGAGCGACAGTTCGTCACCGCGTCGCTGCACCAGCAAGGCAACCGGACGCACAGCACCGTGCTGCACCGTGATGGCATCAGACAGCGCCATCGCATCGCCGCCCAAGACGTCTTCTTGCCCCATCACGACCATCTGCGGCGTATAGATCATTTTGCGTCCCGCCGCATGCGCATAGCCTTTTTGCCGCCGGGTATAGTCGGGGCTGGCAAAAATATCCTTCCATCCAATGTAATCCCAGTAATCCACGTGCAGCGCCAGCGCTAGCACATCACGCCGCCCGGCCAGCTGCTTTAGCAGCGCATCCGCTGGCGGGCAGGAAGAACACCCCTGCGAGGTAAACAGTTCCACAACCACCGGTTCGGACACAGAGACGCCCGTCTCTTCGGCCCGAGCCTGCTCCGGAAGGGCAAGGCCGATGGCCAGGGCAAGGGCCGCAAGGGGTTTCATGGCTGCTCCATCCTGATCTGAATGTCCCAGAGATACTGCGCCAAGGGGGCAAAGGCCAATCAATCATTCTTGAAGCGATAAACGGCCGGAAGCCCGATGTGCGGCACAGGCCAACAGACAAGTGTGATCAATCAGCTATTGAATGCCCCCGGTGGCAGTGGCAACAATAGGGTAGTCCCGATCAACAGCTCGCAACTGAACACCAAGGGAGCCAGATATGCCCATCACCGTCGGACAGGATACAGCCAAAACCCGCCGCAGTCTGCGCGCAGGGGACAAGTCGATCTCCTACTATTCCATCCCTGCTGCCAGCGCGGCAGGGCTTGGCGATTTTTCCAAACTCCCCGCCGCGCTTAAGGTGGTACTGGAAAATCTGCTGCGGTTTGAAGACGGCGGCTTTTCCATCTCGCTTGATGATATCAGGGCCTTTGCAGACTGGGCCGAAAATGGCGGCAAGGCCGCGCGTGAAATCGCCTATCGCCCGGCGCGGGTCTTGATGCAGGATTTCACTGGGGTGCCTGCCGTTGTTGACCTGGCAGCGATGCGCGACGGCATCAAGACGCTTGGCGGTGATGCGCAAAAGATCAACCCCCTTACCCCGGTGGACCTGGTGATTGACCATTCCGTGATGATCGACGCCTTTGGCACGCCCCGCGCCTTTCAGGTAAATGTCGACCGCGAATATGAACGCAACATGGAACGCTACCAGTTCCTGAAGTGGGGCCAGGGTGCCTTTGACAACTTTCGCGTTGTCCCCCCCGGCACTGGGATCTGCCATCAGGTCAATCTGGAATATCTTGCCCAGACCATCTGGAGCGATACCGACCAGAATGGCGAAGAAGTCGCCTATCCCGATACCCTTGTAGGCACAGACAGCCATACCACCATGGTGAATGGCATGGCCGTGCTGGGCTGGGGCGTTGGCGGTATCGAGGCCGAAGCCGCGATGCTGGGGCAGCCAATTTCAATGCTGATCCCCGAGGTTGTCGGCTTTGAACTGACAGGCCATATGATGGAAGGCACCACCGGCACCGATCTGGTACTAAAAGTGGTCGAAATGCTGCGCGCCAAGGGGGTTGTTGGCAAATTTGTCGAATTTTTTGGCACAGGGCTTGACCACCTGCCCTTGGCTGATCGCGCCACCATTGCCAATATGGCCCCCGAATATGGTGCCACCTGCGGCTTTTTCCCAATCGACGGCGAAACCCTGCGCTATATGGAAAACACCGGCCGCGACAAGGATCGTATCGCCCTGGTCGAAGCCTATGCCAAGGCAAATGGCCTGTGGCGCGACGCCTCTTATGCGCCGATCTACACCGATACGCTGCACCTTGATATGGGCAGCATTGTGCCGGCCATTTCTGGCCCCAAACGGCCGCAGGACTATGTCGCCCTCAACGCAGGCAAGGCAGCCTTTCGCCGCGAAATGGAACAGACCTTCAAACGCCCCATGGGTAAAGAAGTCCCGGTGGAAGGCGAAGACTATACCCTTGAAAGCGGCAAGGTGGTGATTGCCTCAATCACCTCCTGCACAAATACCTCGAACCCCTATGTGATGATCGGGGCCGGGCTGCTGGCCCGCAAGGCCGCCGCCCTGGGGCTGAACCGCAAACCCTGGGTGAAAACCTCTCTGGCACCGGGCAGCCAGGTTGTCTCCGCCTATCTTGAGGCGGCCGGCCTACAGGAAGATCTGGACAAGATCGGCTTTAACCTGGTCGGCTATGGCTGTACCACCTGCATTGGCAACTCTGGGCCGATCCAGCCCGAACTGTCAAAAGCCATCGCCGAGGGCGATCTGGTCGCCGCCTCCGTGCTGTCCGGCAACCGCAATTTTGAAGGCCGCATCAGCCCCGATGTGCGCGCGAACTACCTGGCCTCACCGCCGCTGGTGGTTGCCTATGCATTGGCAGGCACCATGGATATCGACCTGACCTCTGAACCGATTGCCAAAGGGCACAATGGTCAGGACGTCTACCTGAAAGACATCTGGCCCTCGACCAAGGAAATCGCCGATCTGGTCGAGGCCACCGTCACCCGCCAGGCCTTTGAGGAAAAATACGCCGAGGTCTTTACCGGCGATGAAAAATGGCGGGCGGTAGAGACCACCGAGGCCGAAACCTACGACTGGCCACCCGAGTCGACCTATATCCAGAACCCGCCGTATTTTCAGGGCATGGGGCAAGAGCCTGGCACCATCACCAATATCAACAACGCCAAGGTTCTGGCGATCTTGGGCGATATGGTCACCACCGATCACATTTCTCCTGCGGGCAGCTTTGCCACCACCACTCCGGCCGGGCGTTACCTGCTGGAACACGATGTTCAACCGCGCGAATTCAACTCTTATGGGTCACGCCGGGGCAACCACGAGGTGATGATGCGCGGCACATTTGCCAATATCCGCATCAAGAACGAAATGCTCACCACCGAGGATGGCACAGTCGAAGGCGGTTATACCAAAGGCCCCGATGGCAGCCAGATGTCGATCTTCGACGCCGCAATGGCCTATCAGGACAGTCAAACGCCGCTGGTGATCTTTGGCGGCGCGCAATATGGCGCCGGCTCCAGCCGCGACTGGGCAGCCAAGGGTACGGCACTGCTTGGGGTCAGGGCAGTCATCGCAGAAAGCTTTGAACGCATTCACCGCTCTAACCTGGTGGGCATGGGGGTCATCCCCTTTGAATTCACCAATGGCGACAACCGCAAGACCCTCGGCCTTACAGGTGATGAAACCGTCTCTATCCTCGGTCTCGACAGCGTCAGGCCACAGCAGAAGCTGCCCTGCGAAATCACCATGGCGGATGGCACGGTCAAGGTGATCCCCCTGCAATGCCGCATCGATACCGCACCCGAGATCGCCTACATCGAAAACGGCGGCGTGCTGCACTATGTGCTGCGCAACCTTGCCAAATCTGCCTGATCTAACGCAGTCAGCCAAGCAGACGGGCGCGGTTGCTGCGCCCGTCTTTTGCGCAACGCAGGGTATGCGCCGATGAAAACCGTTCTGGTCACTGGCGGTGCCTCGGGCATCGGCGCCGCGATTTCCAAGGCTTTCCCCCGCACCCACAAGTGCGCCCTCACCTGGTGCCGCCGAGCCCCCGCCGCACAAACGCCGCAGGAGACCCTGACCATTCAGGCGGATCTCACACAAGAGGGCAGTGCACAACAGGTTGTCGACGCTGTCCTGGCCCGGTTTGGCCGCCTTGATGTGATCGTCAATAACGCAGGTTCCCTGGCTGCCAGCCCCATCGCCAAGTTTGACGCGGCACTGCAACGGGCGATTCTGGACCTGAATCTGCTGGCACCACAGGCGATCTTGGCGGCGGCCCTGCCCCATCTGCAGCCCGGGGCCGCGATTGTCAGTATTTCCTCGGTCAATGCTGTGCTGCCGCCAAAGGGCCATGTCACCTATGGCGCCAGCAAGGCCGCACTCAATCTCTGGACCCGCGCCATGGCCAAGGAACTTGGCCCCCGGGGCATTCGCGTCAACGCAGTAGCCCCCGGCGCGGTGAATGTGCCCGAAGCGCCCCGCGATGCAGAACTGACCCGCCGCTTCACCGATGAAACCGCGCTTGGCCAACTGGCAACCCCCAGCGACATCGCTGCCGCCGTCACCTTCCTCGCCTCAGATGCCGCCTGCGCAATCACCGGAGAAATCCTGACCGTGTCCGGCGGCTACCGTCTGTGACGGCTGCACAGCCCCTGTGGATCACTGCGCAATTGCCGACAGCATCCAGATCCGGCAGGGTAAGACCATGAAACACATAGAAACCATCCGGGGCTATCACGCCCATGTCTATTTCGAAGCCGAGAGCTTAGAAACGGCTAAAGCTCTGTGTACCAAAGCAGCTGAACTGTTTGGCGTCAAAATGGGGCATCTGCATGAGCATCCCGTTGGGCCACACCCGATGGGGTCTTGCCAGCTGGGTGCCACACCTGCGCAGTTTTCCCAGCTGCTGCCCTGGCTAGCACTGAACCGCCAGGGGCTGATCGTTTTTGCCCATCCCGAAACGGGCCAGGAGCTGGCTGATCACCGCGACCATGGCATCTGGCTTGGCACCGGTCTGACGCTCGACCTGTCGATCTTTGCCTGACGCCGCTGCTGCGGTGAATGCCAAAGCTTTTCGCCCAACAGGACAGCCAATCCAGACGATTGCCCCTACTGGCTGCGGGCTTTTTCGATCGCGGGGCCGAGGGTGCTTTCAATAACCCGCTGGGTCACAGGGCCCGCAAAGCGCAGGATGATCTTGCCCTCGCCATCCACCACATAGGTTTCCGGCACGCCGTAGACGCCCCAATCCAGCGCCATGCGACCCTGTTCATCGCGTCCGATCGCGGCGTAGGGGTCACCCAGCTCTTTCAGGAAACCTTCAGCGTTTTGCAGCTGGTCCTTGTAGTTCACGCCGTAGATCTTGATCCCGGCCTCAGCCAGAGCGGAAAGACTGGGATGTTCCACCCGGCAAGGTGCGCACCAGCTGGCCCAGTAGTTGACCAGCTTCACATCCCCATCGCGCAGGGTTGCGTCGTCGAACAGCGGCTTGTCGGCAAATTGGGTCAACACCACGGGCGGTGCCTGCTGCCCCTCACGGGCCGAGGGCAGGCTATCGGGATCATCGCGGTACATGCCGACCACAGCCAAGCCAACAAAGCTAGCAAAGACCGCCACCGGCAAAATCATTAGAGGGGAAACCTTAGCCATCGCGCCGCATCCTTTGTTCCAGATCTTCCATCATGCGCCGCACCCGCCTGCCACGCCACAGGGTCAATGCCACCAGCAGCCCCAATAGCAGCAATGAAGCCGCATAGGCCGACAGTACCGTCTCACCATATTTTCCAAGCTCTGGCCACATGATCAGGCCTCCTGCCGTTGCCGCGCCAAGAGCGCCTTGATGCGCCGGGCACGAATTTCTGTCCCGGTGCGGTAAAACACCAGCGCAAGAAAGAACAGCACAAACCCCGCCATGCAGACATAGAGCGGGTTGGAAAAGGCATCCGCCACATTCTCTTTTTCATCCAGCGACAGCGACGCCCCCTGATGCAGCCCTTGATTCCAGAAATTCACCGCATAGCGGCTGAGCACCGCAAAGACCGTGCCAACAAGGCACAGAATTGCTGTCAGATCGGCGGCGGTATCGGGGTTATCAATCGCTTCCCACAGGGAGATATAGCCGAGATAAAACAAAAACAGCACCAGGAAAGAGGTCAGCCGTGGATCCCAGGCCCACCAGGTGCCCCACATCGGCTGGCCCCAGATCGCCCCGGTGGCCAGCGCAATCAAGGTCATCACAATGCCCACAGGGGCCGCGGCCTTGGCGGCCAGCGCACTGACGTGATGGCGGCGCACCACCCAGATCAGCGAGGCCACCAACATCATGAACCAGGCATTGATCGCCATCAGGGCGGCCGGCACATGCAAAAAGATGATCTTGACCGTTGATCCTTGACGATAATCATCCGGGGTAAAAAAGAAGCCCCAGATCAGCCCGACCGAGATCAGCACTCCCGAGCTGAGCCAAAGCACCGGCATCACCCGCTCTGAGCTTTGTAGGAATTTTCGCGGATTGGCATATTCCCAGATCGACATATTGGCTCTTTCGTTTGGTCAGTGTGTTTCGTGAAATCGCTAGCGCAGATTGATACGCAAAACTGCAGCACTGGCAAAGGGCATCAGGGCAATAACCCCGGCGGAAATCCCCGCGAGCATCAGCAGAGGCGTCTCGACCCCCATGCCCATGGCACCGCGCCGGGCGGCCTCGGCGCCAAAGATCAGCGTCGGCACATAGAGCGGCATCACCAAGAGCGACAGCAGCAGCCCGCCGCGCTTTAACCCCACTGTCAACGCCGCGCCAAAGGCACCAATCACCGATAGGGCTGGCGTACCCAGCAAAAGCGAGACCACCAGCCAGAGATACCCGTCCAGCGGCAGGTTCAGCAAGACGCCCAACAGGGGCGCTGCCAGTACCAGCGGCAATCCCGTGGCTATCCAATGGGCCAGCGCCTTGATGCTGATAACCGCTTCCAGCGGCAGCGGCGCGGTGGCCAGAAGATCGAGAGACCCATCTTCCCAGTCCAGTGCCAGCAGGCGGTCCAGCGACAACAGACAGGACAACAGCGCCCCCAGCCATAGCACCCCCGGCGCAATCCGCGCCAATAGATCCGATTGCGGCCCCACTGCAAAGGGCACCAATACGGTGACAATCAGGAAAAAAGCCAACCCCAGGCCAAAGCCGCCACCCGCCCGCACCGCCAGGCGCAGATCCCGTATCAGGAGCGCCATCATAGGAAGGCCCCGTCAAAATCATCCAGCGCCAGCGGCTTGGCCCGGTACGGCCCAAGATCCAGTACCTCTGCCGCAAGCCCAAGGTCAATATGGGTGGCAATCAGCGCCGACCCGCCGCTGGCCAAATGCGCCTGAACTGCCGTCGCAAACAGCGCCACCGAAGCCTGATCCAAGCTTACCGTGGGTTCATCCATCACCCAGATTGGCCGCCCCGTCACCAGCATCCGCGACAGGCCAAGACGCCGTTTCTGCCCGGCAGACAGCGTCCCGGCAGGACGGTCGTGCAGCGCCGTCAAATCAAAGGCCGCAAGCGCCGCCTCGATAGAGCGGGTGCCAAAAACACTGGCCCAGAACTGCAGGTTCTCTGTCACGGTCAAGGCGGACTTCAGACCGTCGGAATGGGCCGAATAGGCGATCCGGTCATCGCCGCCACGCACCGCGCCCCCCAGCGGCGGCTGCAACCCGGCGATACTGCGCAGTAGGGTAGTCTTGCCAATTCCATTGGGGCCACGCAGGATCAGCGCCCCGCCGGGGTGCAATGTGAAATTGACCCCCTCGAGCACCGGCAGGCCGCCACGGGCAATGCATAGATCTGATACATTCAATGACATGAATACCGGCTTACCCTATTGTTTGGAGGCACAAAAGTCACAAACCATCACCGCACACCTTGCGCCAGATCAATTCACCCGACCCAGCGCCTTGGACCCGCGATACAGGCCAGTTAGACAGGCAGAACGGCAAGCGCAATTCGGCGGCCCTCTGACAGCAGGACATTATAGGTCCGGCAGGCCGCAGGAGAGTTCATCACCTCAACCCCGAGGCCCACGCCTTCCAGCGCGCTGCGCAGGGCGGCGGGGATATGGGCGATCTCGGCACCGGTGCCGACCAACAGCACATCCACCTGCCCGCCAAGCGCCAGCAATCCCGCGTCATCCTCATAGCCTGCCCAAGGCGTAAGCGAGGTGGCGGTGACCAGCAGCGCGCCCTCATGCACCTCGCCGCCAACGCGGAAAAAACCGGGGCCATAGCCATCAATCGGTCTCGCTTCGCTAAAGGTAACTTCATTCAGCTGCATGGAAACCCCTTTCATTCGGCGGCCCGAAGACCGCGCATTTCGCAGGCCCCTAGCACGGAGCAATTAGTGCCATGCCTATCACCAAACAGGCAATCGAGGCGAGCCTGTCTTGGCTGTTTTTTGGCACGACGACATGACCTATGCGGCCCGCCAAAACAGATGAAGCCGCGGAATAGACCCGCGGCTTCATCTGTTTACTCAAAACTCTGGCCAGCGACCTTAGGCATCGACATTGGCGAACTGGTTGCCTGCGGTATTGCTTGGCTTGCTCCAGTCGCGTTTGACGCCCAGCCACAGCAGAATGGTCGAGGCCACAAAGATCGACGAATAGGTCCCGACGATAACCCCCCAGATCATCGCGAAGACAAAGCCGCGAATCACATCACCACCCAGCACATAGAGCGAGATCAGCGCCAGCAGAGTGGTGACCGAGGTCATCACCGTCCGGCTAAGGGTTTCATTGATCGACAGGTTCAGAACCTCGGCCAGATCCTTCTGTTTGTAGCGCCGCAGGTTTTCACGCACCCGGTCAAACACCACCACCGTATCGTTGAGAGAGTAGCCCACAATGGTCAGCAGGGCGGCGATGATCGCGAGGTCGAACTTGATCTGCAATTCGGAAAACACCCCGATGGTCAGCACCACGTCATGCACCAGGGCCACAACTGCACCCAGGGCAAACTGCCATTCAAAGCGCAACCAGATGTAGATTAGCACCGCGCCAATCGCCAGCACCACCGCCAGCACCGCAGTTTGCACCAGCTCACCGGAAACCTTGGGGCCAACAGATTCGACCGAAACAAATTTAATGCCCGGTGCCACCGCATCCAGCGCCGCTTGCAGCGACTGGATCATCTCTCCTGAAATTGCCTCACCATCGGCCTGGGCCTGAATGCGGATCATGGCAACATGCTGGTCTTCCTCGAAGGTCGGGTCAAACACCTCGGTGATCGAGATATCGCCCAGTTCCAGCGGCGCGATAGCATCGCGATACTGGCCTACGTCAATTGGCACCGTGCTTTCGCTACGCACCGTGGTGCCACCGCGAAAGTCGATGCCAAAGTTCAGCCCCTGCAGGCCAAAGGACGCCAGCCCGACAACCATCATCAGGGCAGAAATACCCAGCCAGATCTTCCACTTACTAAAGAAATCGAATGAGGTTCCCTCGGGTACAAGTTTCAGCCGCATGATTACACCTCAATCTGTTTGGGACGACGATGTTCAAACCACATCACGATCATCAATCGAGTGACAAAGATCGCGGTAAAAACCGAAGTCATAATGCCCAGCCCCAGCGTGATCGCAAAGCCGCGAACCGGACCAGAGCCCATGGCGAACAGGATCACGGCGGTGATGAATGTGGTGACATTGGCGTCCAGAATAGCGCTGAGCGCCTTGGAATAGCCCTCGTCAATGGCGCGGGCTGGCCCCCGGCCTGCTTTCAGCTCTTCGCGGATCCGTTCAAAGATCAGCACATTAGCATCCACCGCCATGCCAACCGTCAGCACGATCCCGGCGATTCCAGGTAGGGTCAGCGTTGCCCCAATCAGGCTGAGAAAGCCAAAGATCAGCGCCACGTTCAGCACCAGCGCTACATTGGCAAAGATGCCAAACAGTCCGTAGCTCAGCGCCATGAAGACCAGCACGCCGATAAAGGCGACAATCGTTGCGACCTTGCCGGCATCAATGCTGTCCTGGCCAAGTTCTGGGCCAATGGTGCGCTCTTCCAGGAACTCAAGCCCCGCAGGCAGGGCACCTGCGCGCAGCAGGATGGCCAGATGGGTGCTTTCCTCGATGGTGAAATTGCCAGTGATTATGCCAGAGCCACCTGGGATATGCGACTGGATCACCGGGGCCGAGACCACCTCGTCATCCAGCACAATCGCAAAGGGAGAGCCGATATTTTCGGCAGTGTAGTCGCCAAACTTGCGCGCACCGGAGGTATTGAACCGGAAGTTCACCGCCGGGCGGCCGTTCTGATCAAAGGCAGGTTGAGCGTCAACCAGTTGTTCGCCAGTGACCACAGGCGCAGCTTCGACCGTGTAATAGGTGCCTGGTTCATCCAGCGATGGGATCACCTTATTGCCCACACCCGCCGACGCATCCGCGTCAGAGCCACGACCAACAACCGGGTTAAAGGTCAGTTGCGCTGTCGTGCCGATAATGGCCTTCAGCTCAGAGGCCGATCCAATGCCCGGCACCTGGATCAGGATCCGATCTGCCCCTTGACGCTGGATGGTGGGTTCACGGGTGCCAACCTCGTCGATCCGGCGACGCACAATTTCCAGCGACTGGCGCACGGTGCGATCATCGGATGCTAGGCGCTCTGCTTCGGACAATTCCACGGTAATCAGGTCGCCGCTTCCCGAGACCGTAATATCAGAGGCCCCGGCACCGGTCAGGGTAGTGATCGGGTTGGCCAGCCCACGCAGGATCTGCAGCGCTCGGCTCATACCGTCGGGTTTAGAAATCTTCAGGCGAATCTGCCCGTCCGGTGCCTGCTGTCGGCGAAAGCTGCCAACCGTGTCGCGCTCGGGGCGCAGTGCATCGCGCACTTCAGGCCAGAGCGCATCCATACGGGCGGCATAGACGTCCGCCACTTTGACTTCGGCCAGAAGATGCGCGCCACCGCGCAGATCGAGGCCCAGGTTCACCAAGGATGACGGCAGGTAGGATGGCCATTGTGCCACGACCTCTTGCCGTTCAGGGCTATCCCCCTTGGCGATAATTTCTGCCGCAGCATCGTTTGACTGCTCGACACGGGTGTAGAACCCATTTGGCAGGGCAAGCAAAAGGCCGGTCACGCAGACCAGCCAGATGAGAACCCTTTTCCAGAGATCAATTTGAAGCATTGCCCTGCCTTTTCAGTTTGTTAAGGGGGCCTATTAAGCTGCCGGTTCAGTCTTAGTCAGAACCTGGGCAATGGTGGATTTCACCACGCGCACCTTGACGCCTTCGGCCAGTTCAACTTCGACTTCGTTGTCGTCCTTGACCTTGGCAATCTTGCCAATCAGGCCACCCTGGGTGACCACCTGATCGCCACGACGCACATTCGACACCATGGTCTGGTGCTCTTTCATCTTTTTCTGCTGCGGACGGATCAGCAGGAAATACATGATCGCAAAGATCAGAATAAGCGGGAGGAACTGGCCAATCTGGTTCATATCCAAGGGGGGTTTTCCTTTTGTCTGTTCAGCGCCCCTATCGGGCTGGCTGTGAATTTGGCGCGAACCTATGCGCTCGCCCCCTGCAATGCAAGGCAGCGGCAAAGCCGGGACTGGACAGAACCCGCGTTTTTGGGACTTGCGACAACAATTCCTGCCTTTTACCCCCTGCCCTGGCCCTGGCCTCTTCCTCTTTGGCACCACCTACGGCATAGGTTGGCTATTGATTCAAAAAACCGTCGAGGAGCCGACACCATGCATGACATCCGTGCAATTCGCGAGAATCCATCCGCTTTTGACGCCGCTTTGGCGCGGCGTGGCGATGCCGGTGTGTCCTCCCAGATCCTGGAACTGGACGAGGCGCGCCGCGCCAAGATCCAGGCTGCCGAAGAGGCCCAGGCCGCACAGAACAAGGCGGCCAAGGAAATTGGCGCCGCCAAGGCCAAGGGCGACACTGAAACCTTTGAACGCCTGCGCGCCGAAGTCGCCGAGAAAAAGGCCATGGTTGCCGCCCTGCAGGCAGAAGCCAAAGAGCTGGTGGCCAAGCAGACAGATATGCTGGCCCGGATTGCCAACCTGCCCGCCGATGATGTGCCCGATGGCGCTGATGAAGATGACAATGTCGAAGTGAACCGCTGGGGCACCCCACGGGAATTGCATTTCACCCCCAAGGAACACTTTGAAATCAAAGGCGTCGCAGGCGCGATGGATTTTGAAACCGCCGCCAAGACATCTGGCGCGCGCTTTGTTTTCCTTAAAGGCGGGGTTGCCCGCATTCACCGCGCCCTGGCTCAGTTCATGGTCGATACCCATGTGGACGAAAATGGCCTGACCGAGGTGCAAACCCCAGTTCTGGTACGCGATGAGGCAATGTATGGCACCGATAAGCTGCCCAAATTTGGCGATGACAGCTATCAAACCACCAATGGCTGGTGGCTGGTGCCAACCTCCGAAGTCACGCTGACCTATTCGGTGGCGGGTGATGTTCTGGAGGCCAGCGATCTGCCAATCCGCATGACCGCCCATACCCAGTGCTTCCGCTCCGAAGCGGGCTCGGCGGGCCGTGACACATCCGGCATGCTGCGTCAGCACCAGTTTGAAAAGGTCGAGATGGTTTCGATCACCCACCCAGAGGAATCGGACGCCGAGCAAAAGCGCATGCTGCGCTGCGCCGAAGGCCTACTGGAAAAACTGGGCGTACCCTATCGCACCGTGGTGCTCTGCACGGGCGACATGGGCTTTGGCGCGCGGCGCACCTATGACATTGAAGCCTGGCTGCCGGGACAGGATACCTACCGCGAGATCTCCTCTGTCTCCACCACCGGGGCCTTTCAGGCACGCCGCATGAACGCACGGTTCCGTCCGGCGGATGGTGGCAAACCAGAGTTTGTGCATAGCCTCAATGGTTCTGGTCTGGCAGTGGGGCGCTGCCTGATTGCCGTGCTGGAAAACGGCCAACAAGCGGATGGCTCTGTCATCCTGCCAGAGGTTCTGGCCCCATATCTGCGAAACAGACTGACCCTCACCGCCGAGGGTGATCTGGTTTGATCCAGGGGCGCTGATGCCGTTGGGTGAACGCAGCCCGCCTAGATAAAATTGACAAAGCCGAGGGGACTGGGTGACCCTCGGCTTTGCATTTCCCCCTTTGCAGGGGGGGGATGATCCGGTTCAAATCTGGAAAAAATTGCCAGGCGGGGCCTGTCGCTGCGGCCCTGTATCAGGGCGTTATTTCTTTGATTTCTTTTTGCTTGCCGATTTTGACCCGGTTTTATTGGACCCGGATTTGGATTTCTTGTCCTTGTCCTTTTCTTTTGGTTTGTCCTTCGCCTTTCGCTCCAGCTTGGCCAGGGCAGCCTTGGCATTGGCTTTCTCTTGCTCGATTGCCCGGCGCGCGTCGGCCTTCATCTTTTTCGCCTTGGCACGGGCCTTTTCCTTGGCCGCAGCAAAGTCCGCCATCAGGCTTTCGGCCTTGCGCGCAGCCTTCTTGGCCTTTGCCTTGGCCTTGGCGGCCTTTTGCTCGGCGACAACGCGCGCGGCTTCGGCAGCCGCCAGGGCTGCGCTTAGATCTTCTTCGCCTAGCTGTTGCTGTACCTTGGCCCGTGCGTCCGGCCTATCTGCCGGTTTTGCCGCCTCTTCCGCAACACGCCCTGCGCCGGGTTGCACCGGGCTATCGTCTGCCGAATGCGCCTCGGCCGCCCGTTTCAATCGCGCAGCACGGGCGGTACCGATGCCGGGAACGGTTGTCAGGCTCGCCAAGGGGGCTGACAAAACCGCGTCGATTGTTGCCAGCCCATGGTCCTGCAAGGTTTTTGCCAAGGCCGGGCCAACCCCGGACAATTTGGTCACATCGCGCATAGTTGCGGTACTCCTCATCAAAAATCAGTCTTCCCCGCCCAGCCGGACGATCTGTTAGTCCGAAAATCACGCAGGAAAGGGAACCAACCGTTTGCTGTCTTCATCCCAGAGCTTGAGCGAAAGCGCATGCAGCGCTTCGCCAAACTTGATCCGCCGCAGCGCATATTCCGCAGGCAGCCCGTAATGGCACTCTCGCAGCCGATAGCAGGGGATTCGGGCGTTGAAATGGTGAATATCATGCAGCGTAATATTGGCCACGGCGAAGTCGAAGAACCAGCCAAAATCCAAACAGGAAGAGCCCTGCAAGGCAGCCTCTGCCGGGTTCAGATCGGGCCGTCGGTCCCAGTATGTGTCTTCGAAATTATGTTGCAGATAGACCAGAAACACCCCGATCATGCCCCCCAGAAAGGAAAAGCCGAACCAGATCACCACCCCCTGCTTGCCCGCCATCTGGTACAACAGGCCAAGCAGCAGCACGATGGCGATATTGTGCAGGATCACGCCAAGGGCGCCAAACTGGCTGCTGTTCTTGGGCCAGCGATAGCGAATGAAATAGGTGAAAGCGGCCCCCAGCGGCACCAACACCACGGGATTACGATATAGCCGATAGCAAAGCCGCTGCCAGAGCCCAGCCTTCTGCCATTCTGCCAGGGTCATGGTATGAATCTCACCGGTCTCGCGGTGCTCCAGGTTGCCGATATTGGCATGATGCAGGTTGTGATTCTGCTTCATCACCTCAAAGGGCGCAAAGGTGAAGGGCGACAACAGATGGCCCGCCAATTCATTCTGGCGCCGGGTTTCAAACAGCGAATGGTGACCGGTGTCATGCTGCAGCACATAAAGCCGCACTGCGGCAAAAGCAAAGACCACCCCGGCAGGCAGCAGCACATACCAGGTGGATGCAAAGCGGATCGCTAGGAATAACGCGGCAAAATAGACCGCAAAGGTGCCCAGAAAGTTGCAAATCGCCCATCGGTTGTCCGACTGGGCATAGCGCCGGGTATAGGTTCTCAGGTCCATGCGGCCCTCATAAATATTCATTGTAACGCCTGGATAAAATATGCAGGCGAAGAAAATTCAAAACAGTCGTATCGACACCCCTGCCCCTTATACCGCCCAAGGCTGGCCCGGCGGCACTCGGCATCAAGAGTTAACCTAGCAAAGCAAAAGATTAATTCAATCAACTTCGGGGAGAGCCCCACCTACCTCCCCCCCGGTCTGATGCCGTGAAAACAAAATCCCCCGCACCCAAAAGGGTCCGGGGGATTTTTCAAAAGGCAAATGCAGGCGCGTTACTGGCCCTGTGCGCAGAATCAGACGCGGCGTCCGGAAATATGTTTGCGCAGCTTGGAGGGCGGTGCCTTTTTGCGCCCCTTAAAGGGGTTCTTATCGTTTTGGCCACGCATCGTCAGGCGGATTGGCGTGCCCGGCATGTCAAAATCCTGCCGCAACCCATTGACCAGATAGCGGGTATAACTTGCGGGAATTTTGTCGGGATGCGAACACATCACCACAAAGCCCGGTGGCCGGGTCTTGGCCTGTGTCATATAGCGCAGCTTGATCCGCTTGCCCTGCGGCGCTGGCGGCGGGTGCTGTTCCAGCATCCCCGTCAGCCAGCGGTTCAGCGCCGCCGTGGGAATACGCCGGTTCCAGACATCATGCGCCCGCATCACAGCCGCGTGCAGACGGTCCAGCCCCTTGCCGGTCTTGGCCGAAACCGTCACCAGCGGCGCACCGCGCAGCTGCGGCAGCAGCCGGGTAAAGCTTTCCTTGAGGGCGGCGAGCTTTTCTTGCTTGTTGCCCTCCACATCCCACTTGTTGACAGCAACCACCACGGCGCGCCCCTCGCGTTCAGCCAGGTCTGCGATCCGTAAATCCTGCTGTTCAAACGGGATTTCGGCATCCAGCAGGATCACCACGACCTCGGCAAACTTCACCGCGCGTAGCCCGTCAGAGACAGATAGCTTTTCCAGCTTTTCCTGCACCTTGGCCTTTTTGCGCATGCCAGCAGTATCAAAGATACGCATCGGCGTACCGGCCCAGTCAATCTGCAGTGAAATGGCATCGCGGGTGATGCCGGCCTCGGGGCCCGTCAGCAGGCGGTCCTCTCCGAGGATCTTGTTGATCAGCGTTGATTTCCCGGCATTTGGTCGGCCAACCACCGCCACTTGCAGCGGTTTTTCCCGCGTTGGCACCGGCACTGGCGGGGCGTTTTCCTCGTCCCAGTCTGCGTCTTCTTCGATATCGAGATCAACAACTGGCGAATGATCCACTGCATCCGCCTCGAATTGGTCCGCCAGGGGCACCAGTTCAGCATAGAGATCGGTCATGCCTTCGCCGTGTTCCCCGGACAGGCGCAAAGGTTCCCCCAGGCCAAGGCCATAGGCTTCGATCACGCCAGCCTCGGCGGCATTGCCTTCCGCCTTGTTGGCAGCCAGGATCACATGAGCCGATTTACGGCGCAGGATTTCGGCAAACATCTCGTCAACCGGGGTGACCCCGGTGCGGGCGTCAATCATGAAGAGGCAGATATCCGCCATATCGACCGCCCGCTCGGTCAGGCGCCGCATGCGCCCTTCGAGGGAATTGTCGGTGACATCTTCCAGACCTGCGGTATCAATCACGGTAAAGCGCAGGTCCCCCAGACGGGCTTCGCCCTCGCGCAGATCGCGCGTTACACCGGGCTGGTCATCAACCAGCGCCAGCTTTTTGCCTACAAGGCGATTGAACAGGGTGGACTTGCCCACATTTGGACGGCCCACAATAGCGAGGGTAAAAGACATCGGACCCAACTTTCAGCGTTTGAGACGCGCCCCATAGCGCATCTATGCGGCCACGGCTAGAGCCGATTGCGCATTAGCGATAAGCGAGCAGGTTACCCTTGCTCGTCACCACGTAAAGAGTATTGCCCGCGACAACCGGCGCAGCGGTGGCACCACCGGGCACTTCGACGCTGCGGATCTGGCTGCCATCGCGCGGATCAAAGAAACGCAGCAATCCGTCATTCGACGCGACAACAATCTGCCCGCCTGCCAGCAGTGGCCCATAATGGGCAACGATTTCGCTGCGCTTGCCGGGTTTGTCTTTCAGATAGCCCGGCAAGTCAACCGCCCAGAGAGTTTCCCCACTGTCAGCGTTTAGCCGCAGCAGCTGGTTGCGGTCGCTGATCTGGAACAGGCTGTTGCCCACTGGCCAAACCGGGCCGATCGCGCCCTGCTGTGCGGTCCAGATCCGGTCACCGCTGGCCGTGTCAAAGGCGACGGTACGGCCAGAATGGTTACCCACATAGGCGCGCTGCCCCACCAGAACCGGCGATCCGGTAACATCGCTGATCCGAGCCAGAGTAGACCCGGTGCGCTGCCCGGCGACAGAGGCGCTCCAACGGCGCAACCCGCCACGGCGGAAGGTCGCCACCAGATCACCCGATCCAAAGGCAAAGATCACCAGATCCTTGGTCAGCACCGGCGCCGGGGCACCCAGCACATTCGATGGGCTTGGCGCACCTTCGACCTGCCAGGCAATCCGGCCATCCTTGGCATGGACTGCCCAGCCGGTATCATCCCCGGCCACCAGATAAACCAGACCATCGCTGACCCTGGGTTCACCCGAACCGGTCGCGTCCAGTTCCTGCCGCCAGATCTGTTTGCCGCTTGCAGCATCCAGAGCAGTCAACACCCCATAGCCGGAAGAAATATAAAGAACCCCGTCGGCATAGGCCATACCGCCACCGGTGGCCTGGCCTTCTGAATCCCGTGCAGGCAGCAGATCACTGGCCCAAAGCACCTGCCCCGCAGGCGACACGGCAGAAACCCGCGCGGCGCTGTCCAGGGTGTAGATGCGTCCCGCCGCAACAACCGGCCGGGTGGTGATGCGCTGCTTGCGGGAATCACCTGCGCCAATCGGCGCGGACCAGGCAAGCTGCAGCGCGGCCCCCAGGGCTGGGTTCGTGGTGCGGTATTCAGAATTGCCATGCCCCTGCGCCCAGGTGGTATTTGCAACTTGGCGCGGCAATGAAATCGCCACCGACTGATTGACCACATCCGCCTCAAGCTCGGGCCGGATCGCTTCGCGCTTGCCAGGCAAAATCACCTCTGGCTCGGTGCAGGCTGTAAGCCCAAGCGCCAGGGCGCTGCTGCACAGCAAGACCCGAACCAAAGAAAAGGAGTTAGCTGCCGTCATGACCCTGCCCCGTACCCGTTGTTTGTTTCCACAGGATTACCCCTGCGGTTATTGTTAACCTTCAGATGCTGCGCCTGTGTCCAGCACCCCACCCAGAGCCACAATCACTTGCGACGCCCGCTCTTTCAAGTCTGCAGTAACACCTGCGTCCTCGACAATGCCTTTCAGCCGCGCAAGTGCCGCATCAGCATTACCCTCTTCGATATCCAGCAGCGCCAACTGCTCTGTCGCCAGCAACGCAAGCGGTGCGCCGGGCTGGGCCAGGGCTTCAAACTGTATGCGCCGCTCGGCGATTTCCAGACTGTCGTGTTGCAGTCCAAGCGCCTTGAAGCTGGCGACATGGCGATAAATCAGTGGCAGATCTGCATTGACCGCCACCGACTGAAGACGGGCGACTGCCTCCTCAAGCTGATCGGCCTCGGCCAAGGCACCAGCCTGCAACATCGCCAGAATCGCAGCACCACCCGGCGTTTCTGCAGACAGCCCAGACAGAGCCGTTGCGCGGGCGGCGGCATCGTCATCGGCAGAAAGGGCAGCAATCATGCCATCCCCCAACGCCTGCGCAGCCGCCAATTCCTGCGCCTTGGAATATTCTCGGTAGGCCGCGCCGCCGACGATCATCACCACCGCCAAACCACCGATCCAGCCATAGCGCTTCAGCATCACGAACAGGCGGTCGCGGCGCACCTCTTCCGTAACCTCATCAATAAAGCTGTCAGTGTCGCTCATGGTATTTGCCCCTGAAGTGCGCGCCTGGCAGCCAAATTTGGACCAGACGTATAATCTCTTTTGCCCCTCATATCCTGCCTGTAGCACCAAGCCAAGTGCCCCATTGCGGGGGAAATTGGCGCAAACCGGTACATTTCCGCAATAAATATGATCTAAACTGTTCCGTTTAGTGTGGACAATGCCTAGATGGCCATTATCAAGTCACAGCAGATCTGGCGGGATCTCTGGTGTTTTCTGCACCTGCGCTTTGCTAAACTAAATCCATTTGAAAGGCCCGAGATGAAATTGATCCCCCTGATAACTGCGATTTTGGTGTCACTTGGACTTTATTATCTTGTCATCCAGCGCGACACCCTGCTTGCCTTTGCGCGCGGAGAAGCGGCGCAGGCACCGATAGAGTCCGCCGCGACGGCCTCCGAACAGGTGGCACAGGCAGAGGTGGAGCCCGGTGAACACCGAATTGGCGTGGTGGCCCTGCACAGCAAGGCGCAGGTCTTTGACAGCGCGGTAATTCTGCGCGGCATGACCCAGGCGGTCCGTCAGGTGGATCTGCGGGCCGAGACCTCCTCGACCGTGATTTCTGAGCCCCTGCGCAAGGGCGTGCAGGTCGCCAAGGGCGATGTGCTGTGCAAGCTGGATCCCGGCACCCGGCCTGCCGCGCTGCTTGAAGCGCAGGCCCGGCTGAGCGAAGCCCGTGCCAATATGCCCGTATCCGAGGCCCGCCTGGACGAGGCATACGCCAAGCTGAACGAAGCCAAGATGAACCTTACCGCCTCTGAGAAACTCTCGGCGGGGGGCTATACCTCTGACACCAAGCTTGCAGCCTCTCGCGCGGCGGAACGGGCCGCTGTTGCTGGGGTGGCCAGCGCCAAGGGCGGGCTGGAAACCGCCCGTGCAGGTATTGAATCGGCCATTGCCGCAGTTGCCACCGCGCGCAAAGAAATCGAACGACTGACCATTCTGGCGCCCTTTGATGGCCTACTGGAAAGCGACACGGCTGAATTGGGCAGCCTGGTGCTGCCAGGAGATCATTGCGCCACCGTGATCCAGCTTGACACCATCAAGGTTGTTGGCTTTGTCCCCGAAACCCAGGTCAACCGAGTGATCCTTGGCGCACCGGCCAAGGCCGAACTGGCCACCGGTGCACAGGTCCAGGGCAAGGTCACCTTTGTCAGCCGCTCGGCCGATCAGGCGACCCGTACCTTTGAAGTTGAAATCTCGGTCGCCAATCCTGATCTGGCCATCCGCGACGGCCAGACCGCCAATATTGCCATTTCCGCCCAGGGATCTAGCGCGCATAAACTGCCGCAATCTGCGCTGACCCTGAACAAGAATGGTCAGCTGGGTCTGCGTATTGTGCGCGCGGACCAAACCGTCGGCTTTGTCCCCGTCAGGCTGTTGCGCGATGAGGCCGATGGCGTCTGGGTGGCCGGACTGCCCGAGACCGCAGATGTCATCATCACCGGGCAGGATTATGTCATCTCGGGTGTCGCTGTCGCCCCCAGCTACATTGAGGCCAACCAATGATCGGCGTCGTCTCCTGGGCCGCTGATAGGGCTCGCATGGTCATAGCGTTTATTATGATCTCCATTCTGGTCGGCGGCTTTGCCTATTCCAGCCTACCCAAAGAGGGCGAACCGGATATCGAAATCCCGGCTCTGTTCATCTCGGTGTCGTTTCCCGGCATTTCTGCCGAAGACGCCGAGAGCCTGCTGGTGAAGGTGATGGAAACAGAACTGGCCGATCTGGACGGGCTCGACAAGATGAGCGCAACCGCCGCCGAAGGCTATGCCGGGGTGGCGCTGGAATTCGACTTTGGTTGGGACAAGACCGCCGTGATGGCGGATGTGCGCGACGCCATGACCCGCGCCGAGGCTGAATTCCCCGATGGGGCCGAAACCTATTCGCTGAACGAAATCAACTTCTCTGAATTCCCGATCGTCATCATCAACCTGACTGGTGATGTACCCGAACGCACCATGGCGCGGATCGCCAAAGATCTGCAGGATGAGATTGAAGCCCTGGATGCGGTGCTGGAGGCTGGTATCGCCGGCAACCGTGATGAGATGGTGGAGGTAGTGATAGACCCGCTGCGGCTGGAATCCTACAACATCACAGCGGTAGAGCTGATCAACGTGGTGCAGAACAACAACCAGCTGATTGCCGCTGGCGAGGTCGAAACCGAACAGGGCACTTTCTCGGTCAAGATCCCCTCTTCGTTTGATGATGTGCAAGACATCTACGGGCTACCAGTGAAAACCAACGGCGATCGCATCGTTACACTGGGGGAACTGGCCCAGATCAATTTCACCTTTGAAGACCGAGCCGGAACCGCCCGGTTTGATGGCCATGATACCGTCGCCCTGCAGGTGGTCAAACGCAAGGGTTTCAACCTGATCGACACCGTTGATCTCGTCAAGCAAACCCTGGCAAAGGCCAAGACCAAATGGCCCCCCGAATTGCAGGCTGCGGTGACCCTTGGCACCTCGAACGACCAGAGCCGGGTTGTCGGATCCATGGTGAGCCAGCTGGAAGGCTCAGTCCTGACCGCTGTGGCGCTGGTGATGATCGTGGTGCTGGGCTCGCTTGGCAGCCGAGCGGCACTGCTGGTGGGCTTTGCCATCCCGACATCCTTCCTGTTGTGCTTTGCCTTTCTGGCCGTAATGGGGGTCTCGATCTCCAACATCGTGATGTTTGGCCTGATCCTGGCGGTGGGGATGCTGGTGGATGGCGCCATCGTGGTGGTGGAATATGCCGACAAACGCATCAGCGAGGGCACTGGCCCGATGCATGCCTATGTTGAGGCAGCGCAGCGCATGTTCTGGCCGATCGTATCCTCGACGGCGACCACGCTTTGTGCCTTTTTGCCGATGCTGTTCTGGCCCGGTGTGCCTGGGCAGTTCATGGGCATGCTGCCGGTCACCCTGATCTTTGTTCTGTCGGCCTCGCTGGTGGTCGCACTGATCTACCTGCCGGTCATGGGCGGGTTGTCGGGGCGCATCAGTCGGGTGTTTGATCACAGCTCTGCCGGGCTGCGCGCCATTGCGCCATGGTGGTGGCTGCGGGCGCTTCTGGTGCCACCAACCCTCTGGGGCATGTTTGCCGGTGCCATGCAGATGCTGAACCCGAGCTATCTGCTGCCAGATGGCACCCTGCCGCTGATGGGGCTTGCCGCTGGCGGTGTGGTGTTCATCGCCTCTGCCTTTGCGGCCTCTATCACCCTGGGTGCCACCAAGATCACCCGCAAGCAACGCAGCGTTCAGGCGGGCTATCACCACACGCCATTTGGCTATGTGATCAAGTTCATCGCCGGCAATCCGGTGATGCCACTTGTCACGCTGGCGGTTGTTGCCTTTGGCATTGTGACTGTCTTTGGAAAGTTCAGCGAAAACAACTATGGCGTAGAATTCTTTGTTGAATCCGAACCCGAGCAAGCCACCGCCTATGTGCGGGCGCGCGGTAACCTCAGCCTGACGGAACAGGATCTGATGGTGCAACGGGCCGAACAGACCATCATGGCGCATCCGGCGGTGATCAATGTGTTCTCCTTTGCCGGCGAAGGCGGCCTGGCCACCGGCGGACCAAGCAATAACCAGGCCCCGGCCGATACCGTGGGCCAGGTGCAGTTTGAAATCATCCCCTGGGAAGATCGCCCAACCCAAAGAGAAACCTGGTTCTTTGGGCTGCTCACCCGCGAGGTCACCGCCACCAAGTTTGATGGCAATACGGTGATCGACGAACTGAACGCAGAGCTGGCAAAAATCCCCGGTTTCTTTGTTGAAATCAACGCCCTGGAACAGGGTCCCGGATCGGGGAAGCCACTGCATCTGCGTATTCGCGGCGACAGCTGGGAGGCCCTTACCACTTCGACCCTGACTGCACGCGCACAGTTTGATGCCACCCCCGGCCTGACCCTGGTGGAAGACAGCCTGCCGCTGCCCGGTATAGACTGGCAAATTGATGTCGATGTGGAAAAAGCCGGCCGCTACGGTGCCGATGTCGCCACGGTGGGTGCCATGGTGCAGCTGGTGACGCGTGGTATCCTGCTGGATTCCATGCGGGTCGACAGCTCGGACGAGGAGATCGAGATCCGCGTCCGCCTGCCCGATGCTGACCGGGTGTTGTCAACGCTGGATACGCTGAAGGTACGTACCGAGGACGGTCTTATCCCGCTCTCCAACTTTATCACCCGCAAACCGGTGCCGAAACTGGCGCAGATCAGCCGCGTCGACCAGGAACGCTACTACGACGTCAAAGCGGATGTGGAACCGGGGCTCAGCAGTGTTCAGGTCCCCAACGCAAACAACACCGGGCTGATCACCCTGGCGCTGATCAAGGCCATTCCCGAGGGGATGGAGGCCAAGGGCGAAATCGTGACCGCAGCCAATGGCACTGATTATACCCTCTATGAACTTGTCGATGCCGACAGTACCGACGCCCTGCAAGCGGCCCTGGATGAGGGGGCCAAGCTGACGCTGGTCAACGCAAACGAGCGCATCGCAAAGATCACTGAATGGCTGGAAACCGATCCGCTGGATCGCCGGGTCACCTGGGAATGGACTGGCGATCAGGACGAACAGGCCGAATCCGGAGCTTTCCTGTCCAAGGCCTTTGCCGGGGCGCTTGCCTTGATGTTCGTGATCCTGCTAGCGCAGTTCAACTCTTTCTACAACGCTGTTCTGGTGCTGCTGGCGGTGGTGCTGTCCACCACGGGTGTGCTGATCGGCATGATGGTAATGCAGCAGCCCTTTTCGATCATCATGACCGGGACGGGCATTGTTGCCCTGGCGGGGATTGTGGTGAACAACAACATTGTTCTGATTGATACCTATCAGGAATTCAGCCAGCAGATGCCCCGGATCGAAGCGATCATTCGCACCGCCGAGGCACGGATTCGGCCAGTTCTGCTGACCACCGTGACCACCATGGCGGGCCTGGCACCGATGATGTTCGGCATCAGTCTCGATTTCATCGACGGCGGCTATTCCATCGACAGCCCCACGGCGCTGTGGTGGAAACAGCTGGCAACCGCAGTGGTCTTTGGCCTTGGCATTGCCACGGTGCTGACCCTGGTGGTGACACCTTCCCTGCTGTCGATCCGGGTCTGGCTGTCAACCTATCTGAGCTGGCTGGGACGGCTGCTCGCGCGTCTGACTGGCGGGCGTTCCGGCCAGGTTGCACAAGACATGCTACTGGAAAAGAAAGCTCGCAAGCTGCCAACCAGCGAAATCCAATGGGGCCAGCTGGACAACCCACCCGCTGACACCACCAGCGAGAGCGCGGATAAACCGGCCAAGTCAGAACCGGATGACCGCCGCCTGCAAGCTGCGGAATAGTGGTCGGCGGCAATTGCCATCCAGATAAGAAAGGCCCCAGTCCACTGCCCGTCCTTTGCAGGAACTGGTGCCAATCGAATGGTGAGAACTGGCAACAAAGGTGAACAGAAGACACACATCTCCCGAAAGAATATTCGGGAGATGTGACAAGAGCTATTTTTTTAGGAACATCCCAATGGCGGCTGAGCGGACGAAGCCGTCGTTACGCATCGGCACCTGACCCGTCAGGCGGGAGCGGTCTTCAAGCGTCCAAATGACATCCGCGGCCAGCTCATTAAATCTGTGGAATTCTGTAAGCTCCGCATCCAGCCTATTCAGTTTCCTCGACCAGTTCATAGTGCTTGATCGAACGCGACTCCACCAACTCAACCTCCGCCGGATCTATGTGCGGGCTCTCGTAGTCTTCGCCGACAAAAGCCTTTAGCGCCTCAAGGCTTTCCCACAGCATCACAAAGCTGAACTCCCTTGGTGAATCTTCACGAGGGGCGCCAGGCAGCACCTGAACGATACCCTTCGTGCTCCTCATCAAAGGGATCGCGATTTCATGAAAAAATTTACTGAACTCTTCCTCTTTGCCAGGCCGTGTAACGACTTGGAAAATGCGCATGATCATCCATTCGCCCTCCTTAAAGTGCGGTCCTTGGATGTATAAGCGCCTCTTGCTTTTCTATCATATCACTTTTTCACGGATCTGTCCGCTCTACGCCGATTTTGTTGAAAAGCTATTCCTTGATCCGTAGGCAAGTGGCTGATTCAATTTCTGTATTGAGCGGGAGGATTAGCGATGATGGGACCGAAGCAGGAAGCGCAAGCGGCGCTGTTCTACGAATTCTCGCTGGAAGATCATATCCCGCAAAACCATCTGCTGCGGTCGATTGAAAGGCATCTCGATCTAAGCAGAATCCGAGGGCATTTGGCAGATTTCTATAGCCACACAGGCCGTCCGTCGATTGATCCAGAACTGCTGATCCGGATGTTATTGGTCGGCTATTGCTTCGGCATCCGATCCGAACGCCGCCTTTGTGAAGAAGTGCATCTGAACCTGGCGTATCGCTGGTTTTGCCGCCTCGATCTGAGTGACCGCATTCCAGATCATTCTACTTTTTCAAAGAACCGCCATGGCCGTTTCCGCGAGAGTGACCTGCTGCGCCATGTTTTCGAGACAACCGTTACGCGCTGCGTAGAAGAGGGCCTTGTTGGTGGCGAAGGCTTCGCCGTCGACGCCAGTTTGATCTTCGCGGATGTCCAGAAGCAGAACTCCAGCAACCCTAAAGACTGGGAGGATCGCGCGGTCAAAGCAGCAGATGCGCCAAGGGCGGTGCGTGAATACCTCGACGTTCTTGACGACGCAGCCTTTGGTTCGGCTAGCGAGGTGAAGCCTAAGTTCACCGCCCATGCTGACCCAGCCAGTCAATGGACTGCAGCTCGCAAAGGGCCTGCAGTCTTTGCGTATTCAGACAATTACCTGATCGACACAGATCACGGGATCATCATGGATGTGGACGCCAGCCGGTCGATCCGGCAGGCAGAGGTCGGCGCCATGCGCAAGATGATTGACCGCACCGAGGAGCGCTTTGGTTTGAAGCCTGATTGGGTGGCGGCGGATACGGCTTACGGTTCGTCTGACAATCTCGTCTGGTTGACGCTCAAACGGAAAATCCTCCCGTTCATCCCTGTCTTTGACCATTCAAAGCGCAAGGATGGCACTTGGTCGCGGTCCGACTTCACCTGGGACGAAGACAATGATCGATACATTTTCCCGGAAGGAAAAGAGCTTCGTCATACCCGGCGAAACTACTCCAACCCCAAGAGACACAAACCCAAGGCTGGCCGCCGCCAGTATCGCAGCCTGAAGCTCGATTGCCAGGCATGCCCATCGAAACCAAAATGCTGCCCAAACACCGCGACGCGCAGCGTCAATCGAGAGGAATACGAGATCGTGAGAGACTTCGCGCGGATGTGCACGGCCTCCGACTTCAATCCAACGGCGCAGAGGCGACGAAAAAAGGTCGAGATGCTGTTTGCCCATCTCAAACGCATCCTAGGGTTAGCCCGCCTCCGATTACGAGGGCCATGCGGCGTCCAACATGAGTTCACCCTCGCAGCCACCGCCCAAAACCTCCGGAAACTGGCCAAGCTCAAGCCGATGGTGCCAGCCTTACCGTAGAAAGGCGGTATGGTCACAGTTTGACGCGAATAATCAGACCATTAGTCGCGGGCACGCCGCCAAAACCAACGAGTTTTTCAACAACATCGGCTCTAAGCTGCCGTTTGCTGCGATCGCGCACTTTTCTGCAAAGGGCTGGCGTCCACTGGGGCCTTTTCATTTCGTGGCCTCTGCTTGGCCGAACTTCCTGATACCTATCCCGCCAGGTCGAACGATGGCGTCGGCAAGAGGTTTTCGCAAGCGGTGGTTACCATATGTCGGCTCAGCGCATTTTATTGAGGTTATCGGCTTTGGGTGCTGTGTCCACTTTGGTCAGCTTGCAGGGGATTGATCCTGAAACGATTTCGATATTCCCCTGCGCTCAGACCTGAATGAGCCTTGAACAGTCGGTTGAAAGCGGAAACATCCTGATAACCGACCCGCCAGCAAATCTCTGTCACTGGTAGTGTTGTGAGTTCAAGCAGCCCCTTTGCCTTTTCAACTCTAAGCTCCTGCACATACCGGTTTACAGAATAGCCTGTGCTGTTTGAAAATTTGCGATGCAGTGACCGCTCGGAAAGCCCCGCCTGAAGCGAAAGGGCGTGCACGGACTGATCTGCATCCGGGTTGCCTTCCATCCAGATTTGCAGGGCGCGAATGGTCTGATCACCGTGTCTCATATTCGGGCGAAAGGAACGATAGTTGCGCTGTTCCCGTCCTGTCGGATCAATCAACATCTGGCGGCAGGTGCGCGACACGGCATTCGGGCCAAGCCAGCGACCGATTAGATGAATTCCCAGATCCACCCAGGCCATGACGCCCCCGGCCGTTACAATATCGTTGTCGTCCAACAAGATACGTTCAGGGTTGAGTTGCACCTTGGGGA
Organism: Pseudophaeobacter flagellatus; assembly: GCF_021228235.1. Taxonomy (GTDB): domain Bacteria; phylum Pseudomonadota; class Alphaproteobacteria; order Rhodobacterales; family Rhodobacteraceae; genus Pseudophaeobacter; species Pseudophaeobacter flagellatus. The sequence goes on along the minus strand of NZ_JAJQRG010000003.1, from coordinate 170,594 downwards.
AGGTCGATTTGAAATCCGCCTCAAGTGCCCAATGCGTCGTGGCAGGTCGGCCATCCAGAATACCCGCATGGCCCAGCCAGTACCCACCTGCACAGACCGAACACATAATCGTACCTGCAAGATGCTGCTTTCGAAGCCAGTTGTGCAGGCTCAGCGCGTTCTCCCCTCTTGCCCCCACTAGGTTGGGCGGCAGGATGATCGCGTCGAGGCCTTCGGAAACATCGGCCGAGGGTGATGTCACAACCCCGTGGCTGATCCTGCGCCCGGCGGCTTCGTCGACATGCCTGTTGGCCACATCAAACATTTCACCCAATCCATGCAGCGCGGATTGTTGAACACCCTCATAGGCGATGATTGCGACATTTGGCGTATTTGGCACATTAGTTGTCATATCCGCCAATCGTATTTGGGGCGGGCGAGGCTGTAAACTTGGAATGCAATAGAACCACAGATGAAATGAGAACCCTATGACCGTCTCTGCCCTGCTCTTGATTGATATCCAAAACGACTATTTTCCCAGCTTTACGAGGGCAAAGATGCCCCTGCCGCACATGGACGCGGCGTCTGCGCAGGCGGCACATTTACTCGCTGCGGCGCGCCGCAGCGGGACAATAGTGATCCATGTCAAACATGTAATGGCATCAGATGCCGCTCCGTTCTTCCATCCAGGCACCCCCGGCTCAGAGCTTCATGAAAGCGTTGCACCACAGTCTGAAGAAACAGTGATTGAGAAGACCCGGCCGAACAGTTTTGTTGGAACAAAGCTGCAAGAGCTGCTGCGCGAGGCGCAGGTTGAACATCTTACCATCTGTGGCGCCATGAGCCAGATGTGCATCGATGCAACCGTACGGGCTGCTGTCGATCTTGGCTTCAAGGTCACCCTGGCGCATGATGCCTGCGCCGCCGCAACGGTAGAGCACGATGGCGTGACTGCATCCTCTGATATGGTTCAGGCTGCAATCATGGCCCCCCTGGCAGCCAGCTACGCCGAGGTCCAGCGCGCTTCGGAATGTGTTGCCAGACTGCAGGGCTGATCTTCAATCAAAACGCCGCATCGGCAACATCGGGCTCGGGGTGGCGATTGCTTTCCGAGTCTCGCGGCGCTGGATGCAGCAACAGGGGCAGTTGCACAAGCGACAAACAGGCTACCTCAGGGCCATCTCATCTGCGCCGACCTTATCGATCTTGCCCTGCGCCTCTGCTGTCTCTGTGATGCTGGCCACCAGTTCCGGGTGCACCTTCTGCGCCCTTGGCGTGTGCTGCAACACCACCTGGATCGGAAAGTGATCTGACCCGATATGGCCCAGGCGCTCAAACGAAACGAGGGTGAAATCGCCCGAGCAAAACACATGATCCAAAGGCCAGCGCAATGGCGGGATCCCGGCATGGAAGGTATTGAACAACCCGCGCCCGACCCGTGGATCCAGCAGGCCACTCACCTTTTGAAACAGCCGCAGGCTTGGCGACCAGGGCACATCGTTCAGATCCCCCATCACCACCACGCTGCCCGCCGCAGGATCCAGCATCTTGGCCACCAAGAGCAGCTCTCCGTCGCGTTCAGCGGAGGTTGGGTTTTCGCTGGGGCTGGGCGGTGCGGGATGCAGACAGTGCAACGCCACCCGATGGCCAGAGTCTAGGATCACATCACCATGGATCGAAGGCACCGCCTCTTCGACCAGAAACCGCACCCGTGTGTTTTGCAGCTCCAACCGGGAAAACAGCACGATACCATAGAGATTATCCAAGGGGTGTTTCACCATATACGGATAGTCCGGCAGCAGGCTTTCCAGCTCAGCTTGCCACCAATCATCCGTTTCCACCGCCAGGAACAGATCTGGCTGGGCCTGACGCACCATCGCAAGCACCGCCTGTGATTGCCTGTTGGGTGTCAGAACATTGGCGACGATCATGCTCAGCTGATCTTTGGGGCGCCTCTGGCGTGCCCTCTGAATCTGTTTGGGAAAAAACGGGGTATAGCGCAGAATACGGGCGAGTTGCAGCAGGCTACAGCCGCCGAGCACCGCCAAAGCGGCCCTGTCCCAAATGTTGTCCCAGCCAAACAGCGCCACATAGATGGGCAGTGTCCCCCAGCTAAGCACCGTGATTTGCAGCGCCGGAAACTCGACACCGCGCACCCACCACCCGTCGTGCTTGATCAATGGCACCAGGGTCAACAGCGCCACCAGGCCAATCAGCAACAACATCGCCAGCGTTTCAGCCATACCGGCCTCCTGTCTTATGGCCAGGATGGCACCCCTGGCCCCACCCGCAGCAGCAGAGCGCCAGTCAGGCAGCTCTCACCCTAGCCAACCTGCCCGGCAGGGTCTTCAGATTGCTGGCCTTGCCAAAGATGCGCGTAGCGCCCCCCCTGCGCCAAGAGCATATCATGGCTGCCCTGTTCGGCGATTTCGCCCTTCTCCAACACCACAATAAGATCGGCCTCGGCAACCGTCGACAGGCGGTGGGCAATGGTTAGCACCGTGCGCCCCTCCCCGGCCCGCTCCAGCGCGTCCTTGATCTCTTGCTCCGTATTGGTATCCAACGCCGAGGTGGCCTCGTCCAGGATCAGGATCGGCGGGTTCTTCAGCAGGGTCCGGGCAATGCCCACCCGCTGTTTCTCTCCGCCCGATAGCTTCAGCCCGCGCTCTCCGACCGGGGTCGCATAGCCGGCGGGCAGGCTCATGATAAAGTCGTGGATCTGGGCGTCGCGGGCAGCCTGTTCGACCTCGGCCTGGCTGGCGTTGGATTTGCCATAGGCAATGTTGTAGCCGATGCTGTCGTTGAACAGCACGGTATCCTGCGGCACCACGCCAATGGCAGCATGCAGGCTGTCCTGGGTTACATCGCGGATATCCTGGCCATCAATGGTCAGGCTGCCATCGGTGATATCGTAAAACCGAAACAGCAGCCGCCCGATGGTGGATTTTCCTGATCCTGTTGCCCCTACAATGGCCACGGTCTGGCCAGCCGCTGCGGTCAGTGAGATCCCTTTCAGGATCTCGCGATCGCTGTCATAGCCAAAACGCACATCCTGCAGCCGGATCTCGCCACCATTCACCTGCAGCGGCTTGGCACCCATCTTGTCGCTCACATCGGCGGGCTGTTCCAGCAGGTCAAACATTTCGGCCATATCCACCAGGCTCTGGCGGATTTCGCGGTAGACAGTGCCCAGAAAATTCAGCGGCACGGTGATCTGGATCATATAGGCATTCACCATGACAAAATCTCCGACGGTCAGGCTGCCGTCCTGCACCCCCATGGCCGCCATCACCATCACGGCAACCAGCCCGGCGGTGATGAATAGGCTTTGGCCAAAGTTCAGGAAGGCCAGCGAATAGGCGGTTTTCAACGCCGCATTGGCATAGGCCCGCATAGCGCCATCATAGCGCGCCGCCTCGCGGGCCTCAGCGCCAAAATACTTCACCGTTTCATAGTTGAGCAGACTGTCGATGGCCTTTTGGTTGGCGTCGGTATCCTGGCGGTTCATTTCGCGGCGCAGCTTGACCCGCCATTCGGTGATGGCAAAGGTAAACCAGACATAGAGCCCGATGGTGATGACAACTGCCGCCAGATAGCGGGCATCAAACAGAACTGTCAGGATCACCGCAACCAGCGTCAGCTCCAGCACCAGCGGCCCGATGGAAAACAGCAAAAAGCGCAGCAGGAATTCAACCCCCTTGACGCCGCGCTCAATGATCCGGCTAAGGCCGCCGGTCTTACGGGTCAGATGGTAGCGCATCGACAGACGGTGAATATGGGTAAAGGTTTCCAGCGCCAGATGCCGCAGGGCGCGCTGCCCCACCGGCGCAAAGATCGCGTCACGCAGCTGCTGGAACCCGGTGGTAAGGATCCGCGCCACGCCATAGGCGACTGTCAGCCCCACCGCGCCCAGAGCCAGGGGCGGAACACCTTCAGCCGCGAGACTATCCACCGCCCCCTTGTAGAGCATCGGCGTATAGACCGCGATCAACTTGGCCAGAACCAGAACCACAAGGGCCAGAACCACCCGTCGTTTCACCCAGAGATGTTCGCTTGGCCACAGATAGGGCCCCACCCGGCGCAGGGTTCGCAGGCCCGACCGGCGCTCTTCGCGGGCCGTTGGGCCGTCTGCCTGCCTATCTGTTGGCGTATCAGCTTGGGTCATTGGTCACGCTTCCTTGGCTCGCCCCGGGTCGTCGGCCTGCGCCGCCCATCCGCCGACATCGGCACAGGGGCGGGGTTAGGCATGGTCAAGCCTGACAGATAGAGGCCAGAACCCGGAAACACCAGTGCCGCAGCCGCTAATGGCCCGGCTGCCCGGTCATTGGCCAGGCAGGTGGGGTCTTGCGCTGCCGCCCCCTGGCCCAGAGAAAGGCACTGCGCCTTATCAGTCGGGAATGGAAAAAACCTGGCCGGGATAGATCAGGTCCGGGTCGCGAATGGCCGCCTGGTTGGCCTCAAACACCCGCACATACAAGAACCCGCTGCCGTAGCGTTCCTGCGAGATCGCCCAGAGCGTATCGCCTTCCTGCACGGTAACGGCCCGCACCAGCGGTGTCTCTGTACTGATGCCAGCCTCGCTGGCCGGTGCTTGCAAGCGCTCTGGGGCTTCGCGTTTAAAGGGTGTTTCCAAACGGCTGAGCACTACACCTTCGGCACTGACTTCATCCAGGCGCAGCGTATAGACACCCGGCCTGATCGCCAGCAGACGCCCGGCCCAGGTGCCGTTTTGCGCTGCTGTGAAGGCCCCTGCCGCGCTATTGTCCAGATAAACCCGCACCTCGGTCGCCGCACGGGCGCGGCCTGCCAGCTGCACCTCTCCGCTATCCGAATAACTGATGGTATCCAGCACCACCTTATCCTGTGGCTGCTGTGTGGCGGGTTGCACCAGGGTCACGCCCTCCGCATCGGCCCGCAGAACCGCCACCTGGGCGGGCTGGGGCTGGGGCGCAGGCCGGGTTTCAACCGCCATCGTTGGCTCTGTCCCGGCCACCGCCGCTTGCCCCGCCACGTCCCTGGCCTCTGGTTGCGCTGGTTCGGGGGGCGTGTCTGCGGTCTGGCTTGTGGGTTCGGGGGCCAAAGCTGCGGCTTGCGATGGGCTGGCGGTCTGGGGTGCAGTGCTTGCGATGCCTTCAGGTGCCTGCGCCAAGCCCGATGTAGCGGCGATCTGGATCGCGCCCCCCTGAACAGAGCCAGCATCTGCATCCGCACGGACATTGGGATCAGAGGTTTCGCCTGAACGGTTTGCAGCGATACTGGTCTCCGTTATGTCGCCCGTTGTGCTGCCGGTCATACCACCTGATGCGGTCTCGGATTCTGCCAGCTGTGGCGCAGTGTCGGGAACCGGGATGGCTGGAGCGCTGGCTGGAACAGGGCTGGCGGGTGCCAGAATAAAACTGGTGTCTGACAGGCGTTGCTGCCCTGCGGACTCGGCGCGCAGGGAAATGACCCGCGCCTGATGGCTGGGCGGAATCTGGGCAAACGCGACAAAATCACCGCCTGCCTGCACCTCGACCTGCTGCAGGACCTCTCCGTCCAGCAAAATGGCGACCTGCCCCCCGGCAACGGCGCGCCCGGCAATGACGGTATCGCCTGTGGGATCGACCCGCACCAGATCAAGCTGCGGCGCGTCAAACAGCGCGGCGGCAGTCTCGGCAACGGCCTCTGGGGCTGTGGTCGCCTCCGACGCAGTCACCGCCGCCGTGGTCGTACCCTGTGCTGTGGCGACTTGCCCCGACTCGGCAGGTTCTGCCGGATCCGGCTGCTGAGACAGCCCCTTGATCACCGCTGGCGGCTGCGCGGAAGGTGAGATCGTCACAGGCTGCCCCGCAGGTATCCCCTGCTCTGCCGCTAGATCGTCCTCTGTCGTGGGGTCAAAAACACCCAGCCACAGAATGGCAGCACCGCCCAGCACCACAACTGTCGCGGCAATGCCCCCCAGCGCCGAGGCACTCAGCCCGCCTGTTACACCCGTCTCAGCCATCTTTTTCCTTCCTTCAGCGCCTCCGACATACCAGATGTCGGCCCCGCATCACGCGCCCGGTTGAGGCAGCCTATCAATCCCGCTATCAAGGGTCAAAACACCAGTGGTGTTTCCCCTTGAAATATCAGCGAAAGGCGCCGACATGAGCATAAAATCCGTCTGTGTGTATTGCGGATCCCGATCCGGAGCAATGCCCGCCTATGCAAGCGCCGCCGAAACTCTGGGAGCGTTGCTCGCAGCACGCGGGTTGCGGCTGGTTTACGGCGCCGGAGATGTCGGCCTGATGGGCACGGTCGCCCGTGCCGCCCAACAGGCCGGCGGCGAGACATTTGGCGTCATCCCCGAACATCTTGTCAAGCGCGAGGTGGGGAAATCCGATCTCAGCACCTATGTCGTCACCGAAACCATGCACGAACGCAAAAAGGTAATGCTGTACAATGCCGATGCGGTAATCGTACTGCCCGGCGGACCCGGGTCGCTGGATGAGCTGTTCGAAGCCCTGACCTGGCGCCAGCTGGGGCTGCATGACAAACCCATCGTGATCCTGAATGTCGAAGGCTACTGGGACAGGCTGCGCGACCTGATCGATCACATGCTGGCGCAGGGCTTTGCCGACGCCTCCATGGGCGCCTTGCTCAACTGGGTCGACACCCCAGAACAGGCGCTGGACCTGCTGAACGGCTAAAGGGCAGCGCGCTGTGTCTCTTGGGCGCTGAGACGCGATTTCCGCAACGCCCCGAAAGAGAAAATCAACACCGCCGCCCAGATCAAGCCAAAGGCCGCGCCGTGCCAGGGGGTGAAGAGTTCACCAAAAATCACTGTTGCCACAAAGGCCTGCAGCGTTGGATTGAGGTACTGCAACACTCCGACGCTGCCCAGGGCCACCCGCCGCGCCGCAAAGCTGAACAGGATCAGCGGCATCCCCGTCAAGGGGCCGGAAACCATCATCAGCGCCGCATCATGCCAACTGTTTTGAAAACCGCCGCCGCCCGTCGCCACAATCACCAAAAGCGCAAGCGGACAAAGCAACATGACCTCAGCGGTGACAGAGACCACCGGCCCGGTATCGAGGCGTTTCTTGATCACACCATAGATGGCAAAGCTTATCCCCAGTACCAGGGCGATCCAGGGTGCGACGCCCAGCCCATAGGTCAGCACCACAACGGCCAGCGCCGCCAGACCAAACGCCAGGATCTGCGCCCGGCTCAGCTGCTCGCCAAAAAACAGACGGCCCAGAACCACGCTCACCAGTGGGAAGATATAATAGCCCAAGGAGGCCTCGGTGGCGCGTTCTATCTGGACCGAGGTGATAAAGATGAACCAGTTCAGCGAAATCATCGCTGTGGCCAGCAGCAGCACCCGCACCCTCGCCCAATCGCGCAGCACTTCTATCAACTGGGGCAGCCGCCCCTGCACTGCCAGCACAGAGGCAAAAAACACCCCCGACCACAGGATACGATGCGACAGCACCTGTTCGGGCGGCACATGCGCCAACTGCTTATAAAACAGCCCCGACAGGCCCCAGATGCAGCAGGCTGCAATCATGGCAAAAACGCCCTTTGTCGCTTCAGTCATCCCAGCGGCCCTCTTGCTGCGCCCAACTTTCGTCAGGATCCCCCCAAACCAACAGCGCCCGACCAAATGGCCGGGCGCTATCGTCACAAATCTGATCGCTCTTGGGCTTAGCCCAGACGCGATGCAACGTTTTCCCAGTTGACCAGGTTATCAAGGAAGTTGGTCAGGTAAGCCGGGCGCTTATTGCGGAAATCGATGTAGTAAGAGTGTTCCCATACGTCACAGCCCAACAGCGCGGTCTGATCAAAGCACAGTGGGTTCACACCGTTTTCGGTCTTGGTCACCGCCAGCGAACCGTCAGCGTTCTTCACCAGCCAGGCCCAGCCAGAGCCGAACTGGCCCGCGCCGGCAGCCGAGAACTGCGACTTGAATTCGTCAACCGAACCAAAGCTTTCAACAAGTGCTTTTTCCAGCTCACCAGGCATGGCGGATACACCGGGGCCCATCATTTCCCAGAACTGGTTGTGGTTCCACAGTTGAGAGATATTGTTGAAGATACCATTTTGCGCCACAGACGATGCGTCATAGGTGCCCTTGATGATCTCTTCCAGCGACTTGCCGTCCCATTCGGTGCCGGCAATCAGCTTGTTGCCGTTGTCGACATAGGCCTTGTGGTGCAGATCGTGGTGGTATTCCAGGGTTTCTGCCGACATGCCCTTGGCGGCCAGCGCGTCATGTGCATAAGGAAGATCGGGAAGTTCAAAAGCCATATTGGACCCCTGTCATAAAAAGTGTTGCGTTCCTGTGCAGATACATGCGGCGCGGCGGCAGGCAGGTCAAGGGCCAAGACAAGAAAACCGCGCATGGTCGATGTGCAAAAATGAGGGTATTCGAGATGATCGCCAAGACCTGGACGGCCGCGCGCAAGATGTTCTACCGCGCCCGTGGCTACTATGCCGGTTCTCTCAACGGGCTGCCCTTTCGGCTGGATCCCTATCATTCCAAATTCTGGCGCAAGGCCTCTGCCGGCAGATGGGAACCGGACACCTTTGCGGTTTTAGATGCCCACCTGAACAAGGAACAGGATTATCTGGATATCGGGGCCTGGATCGGCCCAACCACCCTATATGGGGCCGCGCGCGCCCGCCGCGTCTATTGCTTCGAACCCGATCCAGTGGCATTTCGCTATCTCGCGTGGAATCTAGAGCTGAACGGCGTGCAGAACGTTTCCGCCTTTTCCGTCGCGCTCAGCCAGGGTGTCGGTATTGCCCGCATGGCCTCTTTTGGGGGCGAGGCCGGCGATAGCATGACCAGTCTGTTGACCGACGGCGACCATGGGTCTGATGTGATAACCCTGGGCTGGAAAAATTTTTCCGATGCCACCGATCTGAGCAAGGTCTCGCTGGTAAAAATGGATATTGAGGGTGCAGAATTTGATGTGCTGCCCAGCCTGCTGCCCTGGCTGAAAGCACATCGACCTGCCCTCTACCTGTCGACCCACGCCCCCTTTCTGGATGCGGAGACCCGGCAGCAGCGCATGCAAGAGCTGGCCGATAGCCTGTCCTTCTATGACACCTGCCTGGAAGATAACGGTCGGGCATCCGGCTTTGACACCCTAACGCAACAGCGCGCCTTGACACAGTTTCCAACCTTCTTGTTCAAGGACTGATTGTGCGCGCGGCTCGGTTTGGCACCAGCGCCAACACGGGCCCCTGCCAGGGCCGGATCAACGCCGCCTAAGACGGCGCATAATAATTTCGCCAAGACCGGGGCATCTGCTCGACCAAAGAACAGGTCCCAAAGGCGCGCGGCGCAACCTCATCGTGCGACAGACTTGTCAGCAACTGCAGCGCGACCTTCATATTCTTCAGGTTCAAAACAATCCTGTAGCGATCCTGAAAACTGCCCGTCGTCGCACTGCTATGGGTCTGTGCGTGCTGATCCATGCTCCAGTCCAGTAAATAAGACCCTGCGCCGCGTTGTTCCAAATTCGCAAAGAAAGCGCTGCCCTCTCGCGTTGCCTTGACCCGGGCGGAAGTGCCATTTCGGGAAAAGCGCATAGAGACCCGCAGCGGGATTTTACGCACCACCTGCCCTGTGGCATCACCCAGCGGCCTGAAGGTGCAGACATAGATTTCCGAAGCAGAGGATTGGCCACTAAGCAGGGCCAGAAAAACAACAAATAGACTGCGTAAATACACGCTCATACGACCCATAAACAATCAACCAAGCGAAGCCAGGCAGCTGTCATCGCACAACACCTGCCGATGACCAAGGTAAATCCTATGCCGAAACTCCGTCTTTCGCTGACTAGCATGGGAAGCATTCAACGCAAAGAAAAAACCGGAAAGATTTGCATTTTGAACATGTAGCACTGTACGGTCGGCCCATCCCAAGCCGCCGCAAGCCTCCAACAGCGCAGGCTACATCCCCTGCGCAGTGATCAGCCCTGCGCCGAGGGTCCGACAGTCAAACTGTGCGAACTGTCAAAACTACAAAAACTGAGTGCCGCCAAATTTGATTTGACGGCACCACAGGGTTTTCATCTTCACCGCCCAGATAGCCCCAGACAGCAGCTGCCGCCCAGGCGTTGGGCAGCGTCAGGTCAATAGACCCCCACAGCAGACTGTGGATGGGCTGCACCAGCCAAAAGCTGGAACATATAGCCGCCAACAGAACGGAAGCAGACAAGGCGGAAACTGTCTTCTTCGCCGCCGTCTTCCAGCCAGAAGGCCGCCGCCACCTGGGCGGTGCGGCTGCGGCGGAAATCGCCTGGCGTAAAGGCCTGTGGCGACAGATCAACCGGGCTGATTTTGGCCAGCACCTCACGCGCGCCCGCCCCCGATATACGGAAGTAAGAGCGCGCATCCGACACATTGGCGGCCAGGGCATGCTCCCCCTTCAGGGCCTCTGCCAGCGCGGCGGTTTTGGCGACGGCCTCGGCATAGGGCACCAGGATCAGCAGCTCATCCGGGGACATCCAGGCCGCAGCGCCGTCTTCCCCGACCGAGATCTTGCCCTGGGCAGGCAGCTCAGCGCCGCTGGCGGCCTTGACGGCAGCCTTCAGCACCTGCGAGGAAAGATCACCGCGCAGGGTGATCATCCCCTGCAGGCCCGCGTCTTCGACAGTTGCGATTCCGGTGAACTGGGCACCATTGGTGGCAGTGACAGGATTAGACATTCTGCTTCTCCCCTTCCTTATCGTAGAAGACCGGATCGACGATCTTTGCACTATAGACCTTGCCGTCGGTTCCGGGGAACTCAAGCACCTCGCCCATACGTTTGGGTCCGTGTTTTACCAGCCCCATCGCAATGCCGCGGTCCAGCGTGGCGGAATGATAGGTCGAGGTCACCCGGCCGATCATATTCTTTTGGCCATTGGCATTGATACCATTGCCAAGCGCATAGGCCCCATCGGGCAGCACCGACCCATCGGTGGTTTCCAAACCCACCAGTTGCCAGCGATCCGGGTCCACCATATGCGAGCGCTGCTGCGCCCGTTTGCCCAGGTAGTCCTCTTTCTTTTTCGACAGCGCCCAGTTCAGCCCCAGATCCTGTGGAATGACCGTACCGTCGGTTTCATCCCCGATCATGATAAAGCCCTTTTCCGCCCGCAAAATATGCAGGGTTTCAGTGCCATAGGGCATGACATTGAACTCAGCGCCTGCCTCCATCAGCGCATCCCAGAACGCCTGACCCTCCGAGGCGGCAACCGCAATCTCGTAGGACAGCTCTCCCGAGAAGGAAATACGGAAGGCCCGGGCATCAAAGCCGCCGATCTGGCCCTCGCGCCATTCCATGAAGGGCAGCGCCTCTTTCGACAGATCCAATCCGCCACCGGCCTGCGCGTTCAGCTTTTCCAAGACCTTGCGGGCATTGGGGCCAACCACGGCAACCTGGGCATATTGTTCGGTCACATTGGCAACATAGACTTTCCAGTCCCACCATTCGGTCTGTAGCCATTCTTCCATCCAGCCATGGATGCTTTCGGCACCGCCAGTGGTGGTGTGGCACAGCCAGGTGTCCTCATCTATGCGAACAACAACACCGTCATCCATCAGGAAGCCATTTTCCGAACACATCAGACCATAGCGACATTTGCCGATCTTCAGTGTCGACATCATGTTCGTATACAGCATGTCAAGGAACTTGCCTGCATCCGGCCCTTTGACGATCAACTTGCCCAGAGTGGAGGCATCCAGCAGACCAAGGTTTTCGCGGGTGTTCTTTACCTCGCGGTTCACCGCATCATGGCGGCTTTCCCCGGCGCGGGTATAGGCAAAAGGACGGCGCCACTGGCCGACCGGTTCCCAATCGGCACCATTGGCGTCGCTCCAGTCATAGATCGGCGTCTTACGCACCGGCTGGAAGATCTCGCCACGGGCCTCGCCGCCAATCGCGCCCATGGAAATAGGATGATAAGGCGGACGGAAAGTGGTGGTGCCGACCTGCGGAATTTCCGCGCCCAGGCTATCTGCCAGAATTGCCAGACCGTTGATATTGGACAGCTTGCCCTGATCGGTTGCCATGCCCAGCGTGGTGTAACGTTTGGTATGTTCAACGCTTTCATAGCCTTCGCGGGCTGCCAGCTGCACATCCGAGACCTTGACGTCGTTCTGGTAGTCAAGCCAGGTTTTCATCCGCAGCTTGATATCCGCCTTGGCGGGCATCAGCCAGACTGGCTCCATCAGGGTTTCGCTTTCGCTGTCACCTGTGGGGGCTGGGATGGATTTGGCCGGGTAGCCGGAGGCCTCTGCTGCCTGCGCCCCTGCCTGGGTCGCATCTGCCAGAACGGCATCCAGCTGCAGGGCGCCATTGGCGGACCCAGCGGCAATCACAAAGCCTGCACCATTATCGCCAAGCGGTGGGCGGGCGGAATCTGGGCGGAAAAAGGCCTGTTCCTTGTCCCAGGTCAGCTTGCCACCGCAGTGCGACCACAGGTGCACCACGGGCGACCAGCCACCCGACATGGCGACGGCATCTGCCTCGATCTCTTCCTGCGCGCCGCCTTCACCGTTCTGGGCGCAGATCGCGACCTTGGTGACACGCGGGCCATCCTTGACACGGGCTATGGCACGCCCCAGTTCGACCCGGATGCCTTTTTCGCGGACCTGTTCCATCAAGGCCCCGCCACCAGTGTCGCGCGCATCGATCACGCGGACCACTTCAACGCCAGCCTCATGCAGCGCCAGGGCGGTACGATAGGCATCATCATTATTGGTGGCCACGACAACGCGCTGGCCCGGTGTCACGCCCCAGTTGACCACATAGTCACGCATGGAGGCTGCCAGCATCACCCCGGGCACATCGTTCCCGGCAAAAGACAGCGGCCGTTCAATCGCGCCAGTCGCGGTGACAATCTGCGCCGCACGAATGCGCCACAGCCGGTGGCGTGGACCACCCTGCCCCGGCACATGGTCGGTCAGCCGCTCATAGCCCAGCACATAGCCGTGGTCATAGACGCCCGCGCCCATGCAGCGGTCGCGCAGGGTGACGTTCTTCATGCCGCGCAGCTCTGCCAGGGTTTTCTCGACCCAGGCGTCTGGTGTCTCTCCATCAATGCGGCCGCCATCCACCGGCGCACGTCCGCCCCAGTGGTTGTTCTGTTCCAGCACCAGCACCTTGGCACCACTAAGCGCAGCCGCCTTGGCCGCCTGCAGGCCAGCAACACCGCCACCAATCACCACCACATCCGCAAAGAAGTAGAAGTGCTCGTAGCTGTCGGCATCCTTCAGCTCGGCGTCTGGCGCCTGACCAAGACCGGCAGATTTGCGAATGATCGGCTCATAGACGTGTTTCCAGAAGGGGCGCGGATGGATGAACATCTTATAGTAAAAGCCAGCGGTCAAAAACCGGGTCAGCTTGTTGTTGATCGCCAGCACGTCAAATTCAAGGCTGGGCCAGTGGTTCTGCGACTGCGCGCTCAGCCCAGAAAACAGCTCGGTCGTGGTGGCGCGCTGGTTGGGTTCATAGCGATCCCCCGTCCCCAGCTGCATCAGCGCGTTTGGCTCTTCCGAGCCAGAGGCAACAACGCCGCGCGGGCGGTGATATTTGAACGACCGGCCCATCATCATCTGATCATTGGCCAGCAATGCCGAGGCGAGACTATCGCCCGCGTAGCCCTGCATCCGTTTACCGTTAAAGGTGAACTCGATCTGTTTGGACCGGTCAATCAGCCGGCCCTGTTTGGCGAGACGCATGCTCATGTGGTCTGACCTTTCAAAATAAAGGCGTGTGTGTCAGCGAGGCGGATCATTTGGCACCGTCCGAAAACTCGCGCCAGCTCCAGCCGGGGCGTTTGGCAGTGACCTTGTCCTTGATCTCTTGCGGCGGTTCATAGGTCTGGGCGCTATAGGTGCCAAAGACCTCTAGCGTGGTGGTGCAGCGCGCGGCGTGGAACCACTTGCCGCAGCCATTGGCATGGCGCCAGCGTTCAAAATGAACGCCCTTGGGATTTTCACGCATGAACAGATAGTCATGAAACTGATCCTCATCCGAGCCGGGGCCAAAGCGCTTCAGATGCGCTTCGCCACCGGCGGCCAGTTCAGTTTCTTCGGCTTTGACACCGCAGTAGGGGCATTCAAGGATCAGCATTGTGCTTACTCCGTCCTTTTGAATTTTGCAGCGCTAGTGCGCCACACCAGCGGCGACGCTCTCGTCGATGAACTTGCCTTCCTTGAAGCGGTTCATACTGAACTCTTCGGTCAGCGGCGAATGACCTGTGGCCATCAGCTCTGCCATGGCCCAGCCAGAACCGGGAATGGATTTGAACCCGCCGGTGCCCCAGCCGCAGTTGATAAAGCAGTTGTCCACTGGCGTTTTGGAGATCAGCGGCGAGCGATCACCGGTCACATCCACAATGCCGCCCCACTGGCGCAGCATCTTCAGACGCGACACCATAGGGAAGGTTTCCACCAAGGCGCGTACGGTTTCTTCGATATGATGGAAGCTGCCACGCTGGGTGTAGTTGTTGGCAGCATCGGTGCCGCCGCCAATCACCATCTCGCCCTTGTCGGACTGGGACATATAACCATGCACGGTATTGGCCATCACGACCACATCCATGCAGGGTTTGATCGGCTCTGACACCAGCGCCTGCAGGGCAACCGATTCCATCGGCAGCCGGAAGCCCGCCATATCAGCCAGATGCGAGGCGTTGCCCGCAACCAACATGCCCATCTTTTCGCAGTCGATCGCCCCCTTAGAGGTCTCAACCCCGGCAACCCGGCCGTTTTCGACACGCACGCCGGTAACTTCGCACTGCTGGATGATATCCATGCCCATGTCGGAACAGGCACGGGCATAGCCCCAGGCCACCGCATCGTGACGGGCGGTGCCGGCGCGTTCCTGCCAGAGCGCCCCCAACACCGGATAGCGCGGCCCGTGCAGATTGATGATTGGCACCAATTCCTTGACCCGCGCAGGTTCGATCCATTCGGTCTGAACCCCCTGCAGCGCATTGGCGTGCGCGGTGCGCTTGTAACCGCGGATTTCATGCTCGGTCTGCGCCAGCATCATCACGCCGCGCGGGCTGAACATGACGTTATAGTTCAGATCCTGCGACATGGTTTCATACAGGCTACGGGCTTTCTCGTAGATCGCCGCCGACGGATCCTGCAGATAGTTAGAGCGGATGATGGTGGTATTGCGACCCGTATTGCCGCCGCCAAGCCAGCCCTTTTCGATCACCGCAACATTGGTGATGCCAAAGTTCTTGCCAAGATAATAGGCGGTGGCCAGACCATGGCCGCCAGCGCCTACGATGATCACATCGTAGTGGCGTTTGGGTTCCGGCGAGCGCCAGGCGCGCTCCCATCCGGTATGATAGCGCAGGGCTTCCCGCGCGACAGCAAAGGCTGAATAGCGTTTCATGAGCGAATCCGATGGTTCGTGACTGGTCTCAGGTATGCCCCAGAGGTTAGCCTACCCTGCGCCGTTTATCGTCGCATTTTTGCATGCATGCGACATGCCCGCGCGCCAGAACCCCGCCCCGCACGCCGCCTCCCTGTTGGGACAGGAGCGCGCAGCCCCTCAGTTAGCCCTTTTTTCCCGCGCCCCGCGCCTATAGATGGAAAAGAAGCTGCGAAGAGGCGCGCCCGGGCGCAAAAGGCGGCAAGAAAACAAGCGGAGTGACTATGGTATTCTGGATCCTGATTTCCTTTGTGGCGCTGGCGGTGACCGCCCTTCTGGGATTGGTCTTGTTGCGCGCCCATGCGCTGGATGAGCCACCCGCTGCCTATGATCTGCGCGTCTATCGCCAACAACTGAGCGACGTGGACAAGGATCTTCAGCGCGGGGTGATCAATGAATCCGATGCCCAGCGGATCCGGACCGAGGTCTCGCGCCGGATCCTTGCCGCCGATGCCCAACTGCAGCAGCAGGCACAGGGCGGCACCCAGCCCAAAGCACTAAGCGGGATCGCAGTGGTGCTGAGCGGCGCCGTCCTGCTGCTCGGCACCATCGGGCTCTATTGGCAGCTCGGGGCACCGGGCTATGGCGACATGGGGCTGCAGGCCCGCATCCAGGCCGCCGATATCTATGCCCAAAACCGCCCCAGTCAGACCGAGATGGAAAGCGAGATCCCACCACTGCCACCGCAAGAGATCGAACCCGGCTATGCCGAACTGGTAGAGCAGCTGCGCCAGACCGCCGCCAAACGTCCGCAGGACGCCCAGGGACAGGCGCTTTTGGCCCAGCACGAAGCCAACCTGGGCAACTTTATCGCTGCCTATCAGGCAAAAGAGACCTACATCAGGATCATGAACGGCGATTTGGACCCCAAAGACTATGGCGAATTGGCCGAGTTGATGATCATGGCCGCTGGTGGCTATGTCTCTCCCGAGGCGGAAGAGCTGCTGGACCGGACACTGCAGCTGGATCCGCAGAACGGCCCGGCCCGCTATTACTATGGCCTGCTGCAGGGGCAGCTGAACCGGCCTGATATTGGCTATCGGATCTGGGCCGACACCCTGCGGATGGGGCCAAAGGGTGCGCCTTGGATCACTGGCATCGAGTCCCAAATCGAAGAACTCGCCTTTCGCGCCGGGGTGGAATACAGCCCCATTTCCCCTGCGGCTGGCCCCGCAGCTGTGGCCCCTACCGTGGTCGGCCCCAGCGCCGATGACATAGAGGCCGCCCAAGAGATGGGCAGCCAGGACCGCCAGGAAATGATCCGCGGCATGGTTGCGCGCCTGTCGGACCGTCTGGCCACCGAAGGCGGTAGCGCCGCAGAATGGGCGCAGCTGATTGGCGCACTTGGCGTTCTGGGCGAGGGCACCCGCGCCGCCGCCATCTACAGCGAGGCAAAGACCCGCTTTGCAGAAGACGAAACCGCGCTGGCGCAGTTGAAGGCTGCCGCCAGCCAGGCAGGGCTAAACCCATGATCTACGACGATTTCGAAGAGTTCGCCTCTGTCCTGCCTGGCTTCAGCGCGCTGGCGGGGCTGGATTTTGGGGACAAAACCGTAGGCGTTGCCATTTCCGATCGGATGGGCACCGTCGCCACGCCGCTGGAAACCATCCGCCGCAAGAAATTCACCCTCGATGCCGAGCGCCTGTTCGAAATCACCGCCAAACGCGAAGTCGGTGGGCTGGTTCTGGGGCTGCCGCGGAATATGGACGGCAGCGAAGGGCCACGCTGCCAGAAAACCCGCGCCTTTGCCCGCAATCTATCGCGGCTGACCGAGCTGCCCATCGGGTTTTGGGATGAACGGCTCAGCACGGTTGCCGCCGAACGTGCCCTGCTAGAGGCCGATACCTCCCGCAAGCGCCGGGCCGAGGTGATTGACCATGTCGCCGCCTCATATATTCTGCAGGGCGCATTGGATCGCATGAGGCATCTGAAAAATGGCTGAAGAGAACGGCAAAAACGTCTGGCAGCGCGATGAAATCCAATCGCCTTGCATCAATATCTGTGTGGTCCACCCCGAGGCCCGCATCTGCACCGGCTGTTACCGCTCGATCGAAGAAATCACCAAATGGTCCAAGCTCTCCGCATCGGCGCGGGCGGCAGTCATGGCGGATCTGCCGCAGCGCGCCTCGCTGCTGAACAAGCGTCGTGGCGGGCGCGCCGCCCGGCTTAAACGCTAGGTAGGCATCCCCCCGCAAACCCTGGCCTTTAGCTGGCGGAAAACACCGGCTGAGGCACCTGCTGCACCTGTGACAGCGCCTGTAGCACCAGATCAGGGCCCGCACTCGGACGGCTGGCCCCTTCGGACAAGACACGGCGCCAGGCCCGCGCACCAGGGCGGCCTGCAAACAGGCCAAGCATATGCCGGGTGATCTGGTGCAGCCGGGCGCCCTGCGCCATCTGGCTCTCGATATAGGGCAGCATCTGCATTACCACATCAAAAGGATCCCGCACCGCGCCAGTGCCAAAGATCCGCACATCCGCCGCCGCCAGGATATCTGTCGGCTGATGGTAGGCCGCGCGGCCAACCATGACCCCGTCCAGCCCCCGCTCAAGATGTTCCAACGCACTGTCTAGCGTATCAATACCGCCATTCAGCGAAATATGCAGATCCGGAAAAGCCGCCTTCATCGCGTGCACCAAATCATAGTCCAGCGGCGGCACATCGCGATTTTCCTTTGGCGACAGCCCTTTCAGCCAGGCCTTGCGGGCATGGATGGTGACCCGCTGGCAGCCAGCTGCGCGGATCTTCTCCAGAAACGTCGGCAGAATTTCGCGCGGCTCTTGTGTATCGACACCGATGCGGCATTTAACCGTGACCTCCACGCCAACCTTGGCGCGCATGGCCGCAACCGCCTCGGCGACCAGATCCGGGCTTTGCATCAGGATTGCCCCAAAGGCGCCGGACTGCACCCGATCACTGGGGCAGCCGCAATTGAGGTTGATCTCATCATAGCCCGCCGCGCCGCCAAGCTCTGCCGCCCGCGCCAGTTCTGCCGGCTCCGAGCCGCCAAGCTGCAACGCAACCGGGTGTTCTTCGGGGCTGTGATCCAGCAAATGCAGCGCCCCACCACGTACCAGAGCAGGCGCGGTCACCATTTCAGTATAAAGCAGCGCCTCCTGACTGAGCAAACGATGCAGATACCGACAATGGCGGTCGGTCCAATCCATCATGGGCGCAATGGATAGGCGTGCAGCCCGCCGCACGTCGGAAAATCCTGATTTTTCTTGATTATTTGGATTCGCCATTTTGTGCGTTATCCCCGTTTCGGCTCGATTTAGCCCCGTTTTTGAGTGCAGTGCTACAGAATGTAGCACCGACGGCGCCGTGTAGCACTTTTTTCCGCCTGAGTTCCAGCACTCCAAATTATGCGCTGCCGGGCAACAATCCTACCCCATTGGTTTTCCCCCATTCAGCCCAATCGCCCCCGGTTTGGGATTCAACCCCAATCAAACCCGCTTCCGAAAAAACCGAACGATCAGATGTCCCGGCCATGGAAAACCCGTGACTGAAAGGAACTCCCATGGGAACTATCACAGAACGCCTCAAGATCTCCAGTATGGGCGGTGCGATGCAATCCCCGATAGCTGGCGATCTCGGCCCCTGAGGGAGCAGTCTGCGCCTGCGCCGAAGCTGAAAAGACGCTCAGGAGCAGAGCCAGAACACATTTCATCATATCAGACCTCTCTGTCCTAAGAGCAGCCTGCTACCAGAGCGGCAGGCTGCTCTCCGATCATTCGGCGCCGATTGCATCCAGCCCGGCGCGTGCGCAGGCTTCGTCAAGGTGGCCGCCAGGAGCGCCACCTACCCCGATGCCGCCAACCAGCGCGCCACCGATCTTGATGGGCAGACCACCGCCCTGGATGACGATACGGCTGTCCATATAGCGCAGGCCATCATGCTGCGGGTTCTCGCCAATAAAACTGGCCAAACCTGCAGTGTCACGCCCCATTGAGGCCGAAGTAAACGCTTTACCCTGGGCGCTGCCCACAGTGTGGGGGCCGGAATTGTCGGCCTTCAGATGCACCTTGGTCGCGCCATCCCGGGCAACAATGGCAACGCTGATTTTGTAACCATCAGCGGCACAGGCCGCGAGGGCAGTCTGGGCGGCCTGGGTGGCCAGTTCAAGCGGCAGATAAGGCGCGGTCGGCAGCTCTTGGGCAGCAACGGAAACTGGAGCCAGAAAAGCAGCAGCAAGGGTCAGTTTGCGGATCATGTTTGTCTCCTCATGATTGATGAAGACTGTTTAAGATCCAAAACGGACCCGCAAAATTCGTAGGGTTCCCCGCCCTCTCCGTAGTTCTACGGAGAAACGCCCCCTTCGATCCACGCCCTTGTCATTTCCGCCTGCGAGGTGGTGCCCAGCTTGGCCCCGATTGCAGCACGGTGGCTTTCAACGGTCCGCGGCGACAGCCCAAGCCCTTCGGCGATCTGCTTGGTGGTAAACCCTTGGGCGATCCGGTCCAGCACTTCGCTCTCCCGCACCGTCAGCGTCGCAAGAAGATTGCGGGCCTCGGCTTGCTCCAGATCGGCCCGCAACTGCATTTCCAGGGCGTCACTGCCTTTCTGGATTGCGTCGATCAGGTCTTGTTCGTCCACCGGTTTTGACAGGAAGTCCACGGCGCCATTGCGAAACGCACGTCTGCAGGCCTCGATATCGCCATGCCCGGAAATGATGACGGTGGGCCAGTCCACTCCTTTTTCCGCCAATTTCTCTTGAAGCTTTAGACCGGAAATCAGGGGCATTCGGATATCGAGGATCAGGCATCCCGGAGCAAGTCCGCCAAGCTGCGCCAGAAAAGACTGCGGATCGGAAAAGGTGATGACATCAATATCAACCGTCGAAAGCAGCAGTCTCAGGGCGCACCGAACGGCTTCGTCATCATCAACCAAGTAGACGGGATGGCTCATTGCGCCGCCTCCCTTGGTTGTCCGCTCAACGGCAGAACAATACGGAATTTGGCACCGATGGCGGTCTCCTGATAGGAAATCTCTCCACCGGCACGTTCGACCAGCCTTTGGCAAAGCGCCAGCCCGAGGCCCGTACCATTCTCCCGCGTCGTCATGAACGGGGTGAACAGACCTGGCCGCAGGGCTTCATCAATTCCGGGGCCGTTGTCGACGACTTCCAGAATGACATTGCCCAAGGTGACCGATGCAACAACATTGACTACACCACCCGCCTGCCCCTCGAGCGCCTCGAACGCATTTCTGATGAGGTTGTGCAGAACCTGTTCCATTTCGACCTGATCGGCCAGGACCTCGACTGCGCACCCCGGCACATCAAAATGCAGCAAGCCCCCCCGCTTTTCAGCTTCGGAGCCAAGAAGCGCCTCTACGTTCCTCATGGCTATGCGCAAATCCTTCTGCTCGACTGGCCCCCGCTGGGGACGCGACCAATTGCGCAATCGCTCAAGGATCGCCGAAGCGCGCTTGGCTTGCGAACCGATGTCGGCAAGAGCCCGATCAACGGCCTCCGAATCCCCACGCGCCAACAACCGCCGCCCGGCCTGCGCCTGGGCCAGGATGGCTGTCAGGGGCTGGGTGAGTTCATGAGCCATACCGCTGGCCATTTCACCCATCGCATTCACCCGCGCGGCATGGGTCAATTGCGCTTCCATCCGCCGCATTTCGGCCTCGTGCTCGGCGGTGCGCACCCGAACCCGCTGCAAAACAAGGGCGCGCGCAGAATAATAGATCAGGCTGACCAACAGAATGACAACCGCAACCTGCGTGGGCGGAAGCAAATCCGCCAACCGGGTCTGCCGGGAGGTTTCCAGCAAAAGCGGCTGGGACATGCTTTCAAGTGGCTTCGCAAATTGTGCAGGGGTTTCCTCGACTGCGGAACCAAGACCGGCCCCCTCAGGCAAAGAAAGCCGCGCATGGACGGAGTCTTTTGACCAGAATTCAGCGTCACTCCCTACCAGCTGTGTCGCATCAATTCCAAGAGCAAGGGCGTAGATTGCGTCGCTGGAATTTGGACTGCGCTTGACCAGAAGATAATGCTCTTTGCGCGACGGGTGAGCCAAAATCTCTGGCAACCCGGTAGACCGTCCCGCCGTGGCACGGATCATTGCCTCGGTATCCGGGGGCAAAGGTTCAGAGCCAACAGCCCCGCCCGAAAGATCAAGCGGCACCAGTTGCACCTCGTCGATACGTGGATAGAACCGCGAGATTGTGGCCGCAACATCAAGAAAAAGATCCGGCCGCAGCCCTGCGCTGGCAACGGCAATGGCTGACAAAGCCGTAAGATGGGCGTCATGCTGACCGGCCCGAAGCGAAGCCAGCCGGTGAAGTTCAGCGCTTTCCTTCTCCAGTTCGTTGAATTGGATATTGCGCTGAACCGCCGCCAAGGTAAGGACACCCGCAGCCACAGCCGCCAGCCACCCGATCATGCTGCGGCGCCGGGCGCTTCGGCTCTTGGCGTTTGGATCTATAAAGCTCATATCGGCAAGCTACCATTTAAGCGTTGGTCACCAACCCACAATTTGCCTGTGCTTTTGACATCGGCCACAAAATTGCATGGTATTTCTTGCGACGCTCAAGCGTGAATCATGATATGGAAACTGAATTACGGAACCGGAATAAAATAAGCGCTTTCAGAAGCGCACCACCCCATCCATCATGGGTGCAATGGAGAGGCGGGCAGCGCGCCGAACATCGGAAAATCCTGTTTTTTCTCGATTTTCTGGTTTCGCCATTTTGCGCGTTTTCCTCGTTTCGGCCCGATTTAGCCCCGTTTTTGAGTGCAGTGCTACAGAATGCAGCACCGACGGCGCCGTGTAGCACTTTTTTTGCACCAAGTTCCAGCACCCCATTCGAGCACTACCGGGCCGCGCCCCTACTCCATCGGTTTTCCCCCATTCAGCCCGTCCCGCCGGTTTGGCGTCAAGCCCAACCAAGCTCGTTTGCGAAAAACCGAAGGATCAGATGGTCGGCCATGCCCCCCCGTGACTGAATGCAGCTCCTATGGGAGCGATCGCAAAACGCCTGGAGACCAATGGCAAGTTGAGCGCACGACCCAAAAATAACACAAAATCAGAATGGTACG
This sequence comes from Pseudophaeobacter flagellatus, assembly GCF_021228235.1. Lineage (GTDB taxonomy): Bacteria > Pseudomonadota > Alphaproteobacteria > Rhodobacterales > Rhodobacteraceae > Pseudophaeobacter > Pseudophaeobacter flagellatus. The sequence continues at coordinate 148,157 of NZ_JAJQRG010000003.1, read as the reverse complement.
ATCAGCCACACGAAACCATCATCGGTGCCACACTTGAACGCACCACTTTTTACATAATTTTCAACGCATTAGTCTATATACGCTAAGCATAGAGCAGCAGGGTTTGCCGTGATTTTTCTGTGGCTCCGGGAATTTTCAGGGGGAGTCGAGCCGCGTGTGCTGGGGCTGTCTGCGCTGCGCCAGCACCACTGGACTGGTAGCGCTAGGTGCTAGCGGTCGGAAACAGGCGATGGAAGGCGGCAGCCCCAGAGTCCGAAAAGGATACGATACGGGTTTTTTGATCGCGTTTAGCCCAGGTCAGGTCTTCAAACCGGGTAAGGAACGCGCGGCCAAGGCTACCCGCCAGATGCGACCGTCGCGCGCTCCAGTCCAGGCATTCTCGGCAGAGCGGAGCACGCGCCTGCTGTAACGCTGCTGCGTCAATCTCAAAATCTGATACAAAAGCCAGCCCCGACTGGGTCAGAGCCAAGTCTGGGCCCTCCAGAACAAGATGTCCCTGAGCGATCAGACTATCAAACATCTGCGTCCCCATGTCTCCGGCGAGATGGTTATAGCAAACCCGCGCCTTGCGCAGTTCCGCGTCCTTCGGACCCGTGCGTTTCCGTAGATGCCCGGCACCGGCCGCCAGCCCCATCAGCCCCTCTAAAACATGGGCAACGTCATCACTGGCAAGCGAAAAATACTTGTGTCGCCCCTGCTTGCGCGGGCGTAGCAGCCCGCCCGAATCAAGTTTTGACAAATGCGAACTGGCCGTCTGGATGGTAACACCGGCCTCTTGCGCCAGTTCGCTCACCGTCAGGGCCTTCCCGCTCATCAGGGCGGTCAACATGTTGGCGCGCGCGGGGTCGCCGATCAATGTGGCGACCTGGGCAATATCTGGACCTTCCTTCATACTTCGACCCTAGTCGAAGCATCCAGCCAATGCAATCGGCTAACGTGGTGGCACGATACCTATGAAAGAGACACCCATGCTAACCTGTGTAATTCGCTACCACATCGACCCAACAAAAAAGGCCCAATTTGCGCAATACGCAAAAAACTGGGGGCAGGCCATCCCCCGCTGTGGCGCTGATCTGATCGGATACTACGCCCCCCATGAAGGATCTTCGACGCTGGCCTATGGAATCTACAACCTGGCGAGCCTTGCAGACTATGAAGCCTACCGGGCGCGTCTTGCAGCGGACCCGCTCGGACGGGAAAACTACGAATTCGCGCAGAAAGAAAAGTTCCTGCTGCGCGAAGACAGGACATTCCTGAAGTGCGTATCAACGCCACACGGACCCGGTGCGGCCAGATGATTGCAGTCATATTTGAGGTTGAACCGGCGCAGGGTCGCAAAAGCGATTATCTAGACATCGCTGCCAAGATGCGCCCAATGCTGGACGAGATCGAAGGCTTCATCTCAGTCGAGCGGTTCCAGAGCCTGACCAATGCGGATAAGATCCTGTCCCTGTCGTTTTTCGAGGATGAAGCCGCAATTGCACGCTGGCGCAATCTTAACGCGCATCGCGCTGCGCAGTCGCAGGGACGAGACGGCGTTTTTGCCAACTATCGCCTGTGCATCGCCAGTGTCATCCGGGACTATGGTATGTATGACCGCGACGAAGCGCCGACTGACAGTAAGGCGGCACATTGATGATTTTCCAGAACATGGTGGCCTAGGCTGCACCTAGATGGCAGCGATGCCATTCGAACGAAACCCCATCGCTGCCGCATCACTTGGGCGCGGGGCATGATACGGGCCTGGCAGGGGCCTGCTAGCCCAGCCCACCGCCCCCCCCGCAAGAAGGTAAACCCGGAGAATGCGCATATTATCTGCCGCGACAAGCGCGACAGCTAGCAGGGCTTATTTCACCCCCTCTGCCGATCCTATCATTTATCTGCTTTCACAAAGCCACCAGACGCACTAGGCATCCCTATCTTCGCAAATTTGGGACAGACCATGGCGCAAAAATCCACCATATATAAAGTTGAACTCTCCGTTTGCGATATGGACCGTCACTATTATGAGACCCATAAACTGACCGTTGCCAAACACCCGTCCGAGACGGACGAACGGCTAATGGTGCGCCTTCTCGCTTTTGCGCTGAATGCCCACGAGCAATTGGAACTGACACGCGGCCTGTCAACGGATGACGAACCGGACATTTGGCAAAAAAGCCTGAGTGGCGAGCTTGAATTGTGGGTGGCGTTAGGCCTGCCAAGTGAGAAGATCGTGCGCCAGTCCTGCGGCAAGGCCAACGAGGTGATTATCTATTGCTACGGCGGAAAAACCGCTGAAATGTGGTGGGAGAAGATCAAAAACAGCACCACTCGGTTTGATAACCTTCAAGTTATCAATTTTTCAGAGACCGACACCCGCAACCTGGAAAAACTGGCAAGTCGTTCAATGCGGCTGCAGGTCAATATTCAGGACGGCGAGGTGATGGTCAGTGTTGATGATAGCATCGTCTATGTGACCCCAGACAAATGGAAAACCACAGATCACTGATTGTCGATTGGCCCGCCCCTACTGCCAGCCATCAATGGCAGCTTTGACGCGCCACAGCCTGCGCAAGAACATCTGAGCCCCGCCGGTGCGCCAACCACAGATCATGGATGGATAGGCTATTTCCCAGAGCAGAGCATCGGAATATGTGCCGGGTCTTGACTTGCGTCAATGCGCCTGAATACCGCCCTCTTTAGTCTCTCTCCCATCATACAAAAGGGAGAGGGAGACATGATTTCCAGTATCCTCGTCGCAACGGACGGCTCGAAAACGGCGGATCGGGCGGTAAGTCTGGCAGCCGAGCTTGCCGCCAAACTCGCTGTTCCGCTGACTGTCGGTCACGTATTGCAGCATGGTGCCCAGGTAGACGAATTGAGCCGCATGGCCGAGGTTGAGCACTTGGTGCACCATGTCAAATCGCAGAAACCTATTCATCTGGGGGACATCCCGTCCAACATGGATGCCCTGTTCTCGGGTGATCTCTCCGGAGCAGACCGCGAGAGAGTTATCTCTGTGATCGGTGACGAAATCGCAGCCCGCGCTGCCAGCCGTGCCAAAGAGTTGGGTGCCAAGACCGTCTCAACCCGTGTGGTGAACGGCAGTGACGATGAAGGCATTCTCAGCATGGCCAAAGAGGTCGGCGCAGACATGATCGTGATTGGCCACCGAGGACTGGGCCCGATAAAACGCATTTTCCAAGGCAGCGTGTCGCAGAAAATCAGTCAGCAGGCCGATTGCACGGTGGTCACGGTGCACTGACAGCTTGGCGCAGGCAAAAAACGGTCAAAAACTCAGTCCAACCGGCGCACCAAAATCTGGTTGCCCTCACCGCGTCTTGTTTCGAAAGTTTTCAACGTTGATATCAGATCGCTGAGTTTACGTTTGCCATAGCTGCGGGTGTCAAAGTCAGGCGCAGCGGCGCTGATGTACTGGCCAATCTGCCCCAGCGTGAACCATTCGTCATCCTGATTAATTGCATCCATGGCGCGCTTCACCAGCTTGCTTGGGTCTTCCAGTTGCGCCGGAGCACCAACCAAGGCTTCTTCCTTTTGCAGCTTTGGTTTTTGTGGTGTCTTTGTCGGCTCGGGGATCAGGTTCTCGACATAGATGAAACGCTTGCAGGCCTTTACAAATGCAGCAGGGGTTTTGCGCATTCCCATGCCAAAAACATCCACCCCTTGTTCGCGTATGCGGCTGGCCAGCCGGGTGAAATCACTGTCCGAGGAAATCAAGACAAAGCCGTCAAATCGACCGGAATGCAGGATATCCATTGCATCAATGACCAAAGCAATATCCGAGGCATTCTTGCCTGTGGTATTGGCAAACTGCTGGTGCGGAACAATGGCCAAAGCCGCCAGCTTTTCCTTGGTCCAGCCCTGCGCACCGCTGCCAGAGAAATCGCCATAGATACGACGAATACTGGCCTCGCCAAGCGAGGCGATCTCTTCGAACATGACCTCTGCATGTTTGGCAGAGATATTGTCCGCATCGATAAGGACGGCCAGAAGCGGGGGTTTGGGTGCAATTACCACGGCATAGAACTTTCTCTTGGCAGATGGAATGGCGACAGATTCGCCAGTATTTTCAGCAAAAACAGTCCCAGATCGGCGGGATACTGTTGACGGATATTGCTATGTTTACAGGGGCCCGGCCGCGCGCAACGCGGCAAAGCCTCGACTATCTTGCTCGGCTTTCAGAGGGTTACAATAACAGATCCCCTCGGCGAGGTCAGGTTAGTTAGACCCTATCTTGAACCATGATGCAATTGAACAAGGAATACGGCGGCGCAGTGGACGGCGCAGACCTCAGGAGACACATCCGCAGGAGATTGCCAAACAGCCACCGCGTTCGCGGTTCCGCCTCAAGCCCCTCCCCTCTCCTGCAGCTCTTGGTAAAGAGGCTGGAAAAAAACTTTTGATATATGCGGTTTTCCTCTGGACGCGCAAAAACCGCAAAGCTATATCGAACCCGTATTCCGGCGTAGCTCAGCGGTAGAGCAGTTGACTGTTAATCAATTGGTCGTAGGTTCGATCCCTACCGCCGGAGCCATAAAAAGCCACCAAGCTCAATAGCTTGGTGGCTTTTTTGGCTGGGTGATATCCGTCATGGTTTCGGCTTGTCACCGGATTTTTCACCCCGTTCTGTACAGAGGGGAAAGATGTGATGTTTCATATCGATCAATAGCGATTTGATCCTCACACCTGCTTGCAGAAATCAAAACGAGCCAGAGCCCCTCACGCCCCCTTTGACATGGGCAGCAAGAAGGCAACCTGATCTATTGCTGTCCGTTTCTCATCTATGGTCACGTAGGGCCAGCGGCCGCGCAGCCCAGTGCATAAAACAGTCCAATACGCATAAACCAATACGCATGGAAAAGGGCGGCATGGGACAAACCCGCGCCGCCCTTTTTCCTCCCCCAAAAGGGAGGTCTTACTACTGTGCCAGGCTCGGCAGGTAGAGCACGATGGCGGGGAAGGCCACCAGAAGCGCAATCGTCACGCCATCGGCGATAAAGAAGGGCATCACGCCGCGGAATACGTCTTGCACGCTCAGATCATCGCGCACCCCGGCCACAACAAAACAGTTGAGACCAATCGGCGGCGTAATCAGGCAGAACTCGGCCATTTTCACCACCAGAATGCCAAACCAGATCGCACACATCGGCCCTGACATGCCAAAGGCGCTGTCTGCTGCCGCCACGCTCTCGCCGCCATTCAACGCCATCACCGCCGGGTAGACCACCGGCAGGGTCAGCAACAGCATGCCAATGGCATCCATGAACATCCCCAGCACGGCATAGGCCAGCAGGATGCAGATCAGGATCACCATAGGCGACATCTCAAGGCTGGTAATCCAGTCAGAGAAGGCCCCCGGCAGATCGGCAAAGCCCAGAAAGCGCACATAGATCAGCACGCCCCAAATGATGGTAAAGATCATCACGGTAAGCTTGGCCGTCTCCAGCAGCGCCGATTTGAACTCCCCCCAGCGCATGCCGCGCCAGAGCGCCATGCAAAAGACCACAAAAGCCCCCAGTGCGCCGCCCTCGGTTGGGGTGCCCCAGGCATCGCCGCCAAAGGGGTTGTAGACAAAGCAGATGATGATCACGACAACAAAGACAATCGGCAGCGCCCCGGGCAGCGCTTCAAAACGCTGACGCCAGGTGAAACCAGTGACGGGCGGGCCGACATTCTTAAAGACCATCGCAATGCCAACAATCAGCAGCACATAGACCACTGCGCTGAAGGCGCCGGGAATAAAGCCAGCCAGCAGCAGCTTGCCCACGTCCTGTTCAACGATAATGGCATAGATCACCAGAATCGCCGAAGGCGGGATCAGCGAAGCCAGGGTCCCGGCTGCTGCCACAACCCCCGCTGCAAATCGTTTATTATAGCCAATCGCCAGCATTTCCGGGATGGCGATCCGTGCAAAGACCGCCGAGGTCGCAACCGACGCCCCCGACACCGCTGCAAAACCGGCAGTGGCAAAAACGGTCGATACCGCAAGCCCGCCCGGCAGCCAGGCGATCCAGCGTTTGGCCGCTTCAAACAGCGCCCGCGTGAGGCCCGCATAATAGGCCAGATAGCCGATCAGGATGAAGGTGGGAATCAGGCTCAGCGCCTGGCTGGAAACCTTGGAATGCGGCACCTGCCCGGCAATCTTGACCGACACGGTCAGCGCCTTGCCAAATTTATCCGGGCTGTAGCCGAATTTGGCCCAGAAGATCCAGATAAGCCCGACCAGGCCCGCCAGACCGGCGGCAAAGGCAACCCGCATGCCAACAACAACCAGCACAAGCAAAAAGCTGGTGACCCAAAGGCCAATTTCAATTGGTTCCATGCCCGTTACCCCTGCCCGCTCATAGCGTCATCATCTTCATGGCCAACCAACTGTTCGGCCTCTGCTGCGGCCTGTTCCGCCGCATCCAAAATCATTGGCACCGCCGGGGGATTTTCCAATCCCAGCACCATCGCCCGGCCATAGCCCCAAGCCTGCAGCACAAGGCGCAGGCACAGCACTGAAAAGGCCACCGGTGCCAGCAGTTTCGCGGGCCAGATCGGCAGGCCGATATCAATTGAACTGTCGCGGCTCCAGAGAGGCGCGGCAAAATCAAACGACCGGGTGAAATGCGACCAACTGCCCCAGACCAGGGCCAGCATCAGCAGCAGAATCAACAGAATCGAAACCAGTTCAAACAGCCAAAGCGCCCGACCACGCAGCGCACCAATGACGATATCCATGCGGATATGGCCGCCATCGCGCTGCACAAAGGCAATGCCCATAAAGGCAATCAATGGCATGACCTGTTCGATCCAGTCCACATAGCCGGGCAAGGGCGCATTCAGCGCGTTGCGTCCGCCAACCGAAACAACGGCCAGCAGCATGAGTGAAAAGACAGCCAGGCCGCTCAGCAGCGCCAAGACCTGCTCGACATGTAGCAATTTGCGGTCAAGACGGCTGATCAGGCTGCCATCTTCCAGCACCGCGGCGTTTCCCGCCATGGGCTCACCTTTCTATAAAGAGAGTTTTCTAACACCAAAAACGGGGCCGAGAGAGAAGTCTCTCAGCCCCGTATCGTCCAGCGACCCGGCTTAGTTGCCTGCGCGGGTGTCGGTGAGGGTCTTGATCACCAGGTCATAAAGCTCCTGACCGGGAATTCCCTGGGCTTCCATGTCCTTGATCCACTGTTCGCGGATCGGATCAGCGGCCGTGGTGCGGAATTTCGCCAGCTCTTCCTCGGACATCATCACCTTGGTGACGCCCTTTTCTTCCAGAACCTGGTCCCACTTTGCCAGCAAGGCCCCGTAGTTGTCGAGGTAATGTGCGATGGCCTCATCAACAGAACTGTCGAGTGCCTCACGCTCTGCGCCGCTCAGCGCGTCATAGGCATCGGTGTTGACGACCACCGGGCAGTTCACGGTGCCGGGGTTCAGGTTGGCTGTCCACCAGTCGGCGCGGTTGATGGTGCCAAAGGACAGATGCGCGTGCTGTGCAAAGGCCACGGTATCGACAACACCGGATTCCATCGCGTTATAGGCTTCGGTGGCTGTCACCGAGGTGGGCACCGCACCAACTGCGGAAAAGGCCTGACCGATACCGCCGGTGGCACGCACCCGCATGTCTTTGAAATCAGCCACGGTGTCGCGGGGATCACCAGTACCAACGATGTTATACTGTGGCATTGGGCTGGTCATCAGCAGCTTTGCATTCCAGCGCGCCAGATCTTTCTGCGCCGCAGGATGGTCATAGACCGCATGGCTGACGGCGACTTCCTCTTCCAGGGTGTTCACGCCCAGGAAGGGCAGTTCCAGCACGGTGATCGAGGGGTTCTTATCACGATGATAGCCGGCACAGAACTGCGCCATTTCAAAGGCACCAATAGAGATCCCGTCGAGGTTCTCTTTATTTTTGGACAGGCCACCGTAGCTGATGTTGAGCGTGAACTCGCCATCCGTTTTGGCGCTGACCAGCTCTGCCAGTTTTTCAACGTGCTCGGTAAAGGCGCGGCGCTTGCCCCAGACCGAAACATTCCATTCTGTCGCAGCGGCTTCACCAACCAGGGCAAACCCAGCCGCAGCCGTCACAGCGGCAGTCAAAATCGTCTTCATATATTCATCTCCCATGTTGCGCCTGTCGCCATCCAGCCGCCATATTGGCAGCGGCCAGGGTGCAGGCGCTTGCCGGTACGCTAACTCTATCTGACAATACTGCCAAGCCCGCAGCGTCCCCCAAAACAGAGATTGCCGCTTTCCCCGCCCGGTTCCACCAGCCGCGCAGGCCGGGCTGCCTATAATCCGTTCACCGCCTCACTATTGGACGCAAGAAAGTTGCGCCACCCGGCCGGAATTTTAGCGCAAACATCGGTCATGGGCACAAAATGCCGCAGCCTGTCGCGGCGGAAAGAATCCGAATGCAGGTGATTTGGTCGATAAATTTCACAAATATTCAGATCCCGCAGCCCCGCAACGTTGACTAATAATTCCCATATTCATAACGGATTTTACTGACGCTTTGGTGACAAATTTTCAACGCTCGCCCTTGCACGGAAATTCATTTACAAGCAAACCGTTATTTTACCAGATCTTATTCACTTATTTTCTGCGCACCCTATTATCAGCGCCAGGGAAGGAAACGGTTTGACAGTAACGCCCACCAGTTGTGGGGTCATTCCGACAGGCGATACGCCGACAGACTATCAGGGAGGAACACAGCATGACACAGCAGCCCCAGGCTCAGCCCCACGCGCCATCCGCGGACACCGTCGCCCGCGCCCATGTCGACAGCGCAAAATACGAGGAAATGTATGCCGCCTCGCTCAAGGATCCCGAAGCCTTCTGGGCCGAGCAAGGCAAACGCATCGACTGGATCAAACCCTTCACCACGGTGAAGGATGTCAATTTCAATTTTGGCGAGGTCTCGATCAACTGGTACAGCGATGGCACGCTGAACGTATCGGCCAACTGTATTGACCGCCATCTGGATACCCGCGGCGACCAAACCGCGATTATCTTTGAACCCGATGATCCGGATGAAGCGGCCCAGCATATTACCTACAAGGAGCTGCACCGCCGCACCTGCCGCATGGCCAATATCCTTGAAACCATGGGCGTTCGAAAAGGCGACCGGGTGGTAATCTACCTGCCGATGATCCCCGAGGCCGCCTATGCGATGCTGGCTTGCGCCCGGATCGGCGCGATCCATTCGATTGTCTTTGCCGGCTTTAGCCCTGATGCGCTGTCGGCTCGGATCAATGGTTCTGACGCCAAGGTGCTGATCACTGCGGATGAGGCCCCCCGTGGCGGTCGCAAGACACCACTGAAGTCCAACGCGGATGCGGCGCTACTGCACTGTAAGGATTCCGTGAAATGCCTGGTTGTAAAACGGACCGGCGGCCAGACCACCTGGGTTGCCGATCGCGACTATGACTACAACGAGATGGCGCTGGAGGCGAATGACTACTGCAAGCCCGCAGAGATCAACGCCGAAGACCCGCTCTTTGTGCTTTATACCTCTGGCTCCACCGGCCAGCCCAAGGGTGTGGTTCATACCTCCGGTGGCTATCTCGCCTATGCGGCGATGACCCATGAGATCACCTTTGATTACCACGACGGCGACATCTACTGGTGTACCGCTGACGTGGGCTGGGTCACCGGCCACAGCTATATTGTCTATGGTCCGCTGGCCAATGGGGCCACCACGCTGATGTTCGAAGGCGTCCCCACCTACCCAGACGCCAGCCGGTTTTGGCAGGTCTGCGAAAAGCACAAAGTCAACCAGTTCTATACCGCCCCTACCGCACTGCGCGCCTTGATGGGTCAGGGCAATGAATGGGTTGAAAAATGCGACCTGTCCTCGCTGCGCCTGCTGGGCACCGTGGGTGAGCCAATAAACCCCGAGGCCTGGAACTGGTACAATGACGTTGTCGGCGGCGGTCGCTGCCCCATCGTTGACACCTGGTGGCAGACCGAAACCGGCGGCCATCTGATGACCCCCCTGCCCGGTGCCCATGCCACCAAACCCGGCTCGGCAATGAAGCCCTTCTTTGGCATCCAGCCCGTGGTTCTGGATCCGCAGTCTGGCGAAGAGATCAGCGGCAACGGGGTTGAGGGGGTGCTGTGCATCAAGGACAGCTGGCCTGGCCAGATGCGCACCGTCTGGGGTGATCACGAGCGCTTTCAGAAGACCTATTTTGCGGATTACAAAGGTTATTACTTTACCGGGGATGGCTGTCGCCGCGACGAGGATGGCGACTATTGGATCACCGGCCGCGTTGATGATGTGATCAATGTCTCGGGGCACCGGATGGGCACCGCCGAAGTCGAAAGCGCCCTGGTGGCCCATTCCGCCGTCGCCGAAGCCGCCGTGGTGGGCTATCCGCATGAGATCAAGGGCCAGGGCATCTATTGCTATGTCACCCTGATGAACGACCGCGAGCCATCTGATGAATTGGTAAAAGAGCTGCGCACCTGGGTGCGGACCGAAATCGGCCCCATCGCCAGCCCTGATGTGATCCAATGGGCCCCTGGCCTGCCAAAAACCCGCTCGGGCAAGATCATGCGCCGGATCCTTCGCAAGATTGCCGAAAACGACTTTGGCGCGCTTGGCGACACCTCGACCCTGGCCGACCCTTCGGTGGTCGATGATCTAATCGCCAACCGAACGAAATAAGGAGTATCACAGCATGACAACCGACGTAATAACCCGCCCTGCTGTCTTGATCCTTCTTGGCCCCCCCGGCGCCGGGAAGGGCACCCAGGCCCGCATTCTCGAAGAGACCTTCGGCCTGGTGCAGCTGTCGACCGGCGATCTGTTGCGCGCCGCTGTGGCCGCAGGCACCGAGGCCGGCAAGGCTGCCAAGGCGGTGATGGCAGCGGGCGGTCTGGTCTCGGATGAGATCGTGATCAACATCCTGCGCGACCGTCTTGGCGAACCCGACTGCGCAAAGGGGGTCATTCTGGATGGCTTTCCGCGCACCACGGTTCAGGCCGAAGCGCTGGATGTCTTGCTGGGCGAGACCGGCCAGAAGATCAATGCAGCCATCAGCCTGGAGGTGGATGATAATGCCATGGTGACCCGGATTTCCGGGCGCTACACCTGTGGCGGCTGTGGCGAAGGCTACCACGACAGTTTCAAACAGCCCGCAACGGCGGGCACCTGTGACAAATGCGGCAGCACCGAGATGACCCGCCGCGCCGATGACACCGCCGAAACCGTTGCCAGCCGACTGGCAGCCTACCATCAACAGACCGCGCCCTTGATCGCCTACTACGGCGACAAAGGCGCGCTGCAAAAGATCGACGCCATGGGCGATATCAGCAACATTTCCGGCGGTCTTGCCAGAATTGTCCAGGCTGCCACTGCCTAAGGCCTTCGCGCCCAAGGCCCCGGCCGACTTCGCCGGGGTCTGAACATATCTACCAAAAACCCCGACCCATTCTGCTGGCTCGTGTCAGCAGCAGGGCGGAGCCATGCCTGATGCCCCTTTTTCTTGCGAAGATCCGGGCGGCAGGCAAACCAATTTGTATGCCTGCTTGATCCCTCTCGCAGGTCCTGGAGGAAGAAGGAGAAGCCGCCATGGCGGACCATAAAACAAAAGCTGCACAGACAGCCGAGGCCGATAAAGGCTATTGGCAGGCCAATGTGCGGATCATTCTTGTTAGCCTGGTGATCTGGGCTGTCGTTTCATTTGGATTTGGCATTCTGTTGCGTCCGATGCTGTCAGGCATTGCGGTTGGCGGCAGTGACCTGGGCTTTTGGTTTGCCCAGCAGGGATCCATCCTGGTCTTTCTGGGCCTGATCTTTTTCTACGCCTTCCGGATGAACAAACTGGACCGTGAATTCGGTGTCGAGGAGGAATAGGCCATGGATCAGTTTACCATCAACCTGCTGTTTGTGGGCACCTCTTTCGCGCTTTACATCGGCATCGCGATCTGGGCCCGCGCGGGCTCTACATCGGAATTCTATGCTGCGGGGCGCGGCGTGCACCCTGTCACCAACGGTATGGCCACCGCGGCCGACTGGATGTCTGCGGCGTCGTTCATCTCGATGGCGGGTCTCATCGCCTTTACCGGCTATGACAACTCTTCCTTCCTGATGGGCTGGACCGGTGGCTATGTGCTGCTGGCCCTGCTGCTCGCCCCCTATCTGCGCAAGTTTGGCAAGTTCACCGTGTCCGAGTTCATCGGTGATCGGTTCTACAGCCCAACCGCGCGTATCGTGGCGGTGATCTGCCTGATCGTCGCCTCTACCACCTATGTGATCGGCCAGATGACCGGCGTTGGCGTTGCCTTTGGCCGCTTTCTGGAAGTCTCCAATACCACTGGCCTGCTGATCGGCGCCTGTGTTGTATTCGCCTACGCGGTGTTCGGCGGCATGAAGGGCGTGACCTATACCCAGGTGGCACAGTACTGCGTGCTGATCATGGCCTATACCATCCCGGCCATCTTCATCTCGCTGCAGCTGACCGGCAATCCAATCCCGGCACTGGGCCTGTTTGGCGACCACGTCGCAAGCGGTGAGCCTCTGCTGCAAAAGCTGGACGCCATTGTGCGTGAACTGGGCTTTAATGAATACACCGCCCACCATGCCGATACCTTCAATATGGTGCTGTTTACCCTGTCGCTGATGATTGGTACCGCAGGTCTGCCTCATGTGATCATGCGCTTCTTCACTGTACCACGCGTCGCAGATGCGCGCTGGTCGGCTGGCTGGGCGCTTGTTTTCATCGCATTGCTGTACCTCACCGCGCCTGCTGTTGGTGCCATGGCACGACTGAATATCACCGATATGATGTGGCCCAATGGCACCGATGCGCAGGCGGTTTCAGTCGAGCAGATCGAAAACGATGCCCGCTACGACTGGATGGCCACCTGGGAAAAAACCGGACTCTTGGCCTGGGAAGACAAAAACGGCGACGGCCATATCCAGTATTACAACGACAAAAATGCGGATATGCAGGCCAAAGCGGCTGAAATGGGCTGGGTCGGCAACGAGCTGACCAACTTCAACCGCGATATCCTGGTGTTGGCCAACCCTGAAATCGCCAACCTGCCCTCTTGGGTTATTGGCCTGGTGGCGGCGGGTGGTCTGGCGGCGGCGCTGTCCACGGCGGCAGGTCTGCTGCTGGCGATCTCTTCTGCGGTGTCGCACGATCTGATCAAGGGTTCGATCAATCCGAGCATTTCGGAAAAAGGAGAGCTGTTGTCGGCGCGTATTGCCATGGCGGTTGCCATCGCAGTTGCCACCTATCTGGGCCTCAACCCTCCCGGCTTTGCGGCGCAGACCGTGGCACTGGCCTTTGGTCTGGCGGCGGCCTCGATCTTCCCGGCGCTGATGATGGGGATCTTTTCGACCAAGATCAACAACACCGGGGCCGTGGCTGGTATGCTGGCCGGTCTGGGTGTCACCCTGATCTACATCTTCCTGCACAAGGGCTGGTTGTTCATTCCGGAGACCAATTCCTTTACCGATGCTGACCCGCTGCTGGGCACGATCAAGTCAACCTCCTTTGGGGCCATTGGCGCTGCGATCAACTTCGCTACGGCCTATCTGGTGGCCAGCATCACCAAGGAAACCCCGCAAGAGATCAAAGACCTGGTCGAAAGCGTGCGGATCCCACGTGGCGCAGGCGCTGCACAGGATCACTGATCCCGACTGGACGGGCCTCTCCCTCAGGTTCTATCCTGATGGCCCGTTCCTTTTTATTCCTATGCCCGCCCGGGGTCGCCCCTCGGGCGGGCATCAACATTCTTTCCCGTCGCCCTTTTTAAACAGGTCTGTGCAATGCCGATTTCCGAACCCGATCTGCTCCGCTTTCTTGCCTCTGTGCACCCCTATGACAGCCTCGGACCAGATGACCTGCGTGCTTTGGCCCCCAAGTTTCGCCTGGTGGCCCTGGCCGCAGATGCCCCGATCTATGCGCTGGGAGAAGACCTGAAGGGGCTCTATCTGGTGCATCACGGCGAGGTGGAAATCACCGATGAGAACGACATGACCCTGTCGATCCTGGGGCCGTGCAATTCCTTTGGGGAACGCGGGCTGACGCGGGGCGGGCGGGCCGAAACCTCTGCCCGGACCAATACGGACAGCTTGCTGCTGTTGCTGCCGCGCGCCGATTTTGACGCGCTGATGCAGGATGAACCTACGGTGGCACGTTTTTTTGATCGCCGCCGCCCCGAGGCCACGCGCCAGAGTGGGCTGACCACCCTGCGCGCCAAGGATATCATGGCCTCCCCGGCGCTGACCTGCGCACCGGGGCTAAGCTGCCAAAGCGCGGCGCAACTGATGCGGCAGCACCATATTTCCTGTGTCTGCATCCACGAAGATCACGGGCTGCTCGGCATTCTGACCACCCGGGACCTGACCGAAAAGCTGCTGGCAGAGGGGCTACCGGCCAGCACCCCTGTTGACCAGATCATGACGCCTGCCCCCCAGAGCCTGCCGCCAGGGGCGCTTGGCTCGGATGTGCTGCACGCGATGATGGAACATCATATCGGCCATATCCCGGTGACACAGAACGGCCAGCTGCTTGGCATGATCACCCAGACGGACCTGACCCGGTTTCAGGCCATCACCTCAGCCGAGTTGGTCGCACGGATCGCACGCGCCGATACGGCTGCCGAAATGGCACAGGTCACGGCCGATATTCCGCAACTGCTGATGCAGCTGGTGGCGGGCGGCAACCGGCACGAGGTGGTTACCCGGTTGATCACCGATATTGCCGATACCGTTACCCGGCGGCTACTTGCACTGGCAGAGGCCAGGCTGGGCCCTGCCCCGGTGCCCTATCTGTGGCTGGCCTGCGGCAGCCAGGGGCGGCAGGAACAGACTGGTGTCTCGGATCAGGACAACTGCCTGATCCTTGCCGATAGCATCACCGCCGACGGTACGCGCTATTTTGCCAAACTGGCCGATTTTGTCTGCGACGGATTGAACCAATGCGGCTATGTCTATTGCCCCGGTGACATGATGGCCAGCACCCCACGCTGGCGCCAGCCGCTGCAGGTCTGGCACGACTATTTTGCGGATTGGATTGCCAAACCCGGCCCCGAGGCACAGATGCTGGCCTCGGTGATGTTTGATCTGCGTCCCATCGGCGGTGATACCGCCTTGTTTGCCCCGCTTCAGGCCCAGGGGCTGGCAGCCGCCAGCGCCAATTCCATCTTTGTTGCGCATATGACCTCCAACGCGCTGAAACACACACCGCCGCTCGGGCTGTTGCGCGGCCTTGCGACCCTGCGCTCTGGCGAGCACCGCAACAGGCTGGACATGAAACATAACGGCGTGGTGCCGGTGACCGATCTGGCGCGTATCTATGCGCTGCAGGCCGGGATAGATGTGGTCAATACCCGCGCCCGGCTCAAGGCGGCTGCCACGGCGGGCACTGTCAGCCCCCGAGGTGGGCGAGATTTGCTGGATGCCTATGATCTGATTGCACAGACCCGGCTGGAACATCAGGCCCGGCGGGTGCGCCACTCTCTAGTGCCCGACAACTATTTGGCGCCTGCCGACCTGTCAGATTTTGAACGCAGCCACCTGCGCGATGCCTTTGTCGTCGTAAAGACGATGCAATCGGCGCTAGGACACGGTAAAGCAATGCTCAGCTGAGCCCCAAACAGCCATAGGAGTCTTTGATGTTTCTGGAACTGATCGCAGTGATTTTTGCCGGCATCGCCGTTGCGGGCGTGGTGATGTTGGTGAACGCCGCCAGCGGCGGGCGCCTGCCGCGTTGGCTGGCCCCTGTTGCGGCTGGACTCGCGATGATCGGCGTCACTGTGGCATCGGAATATGGCTGGTACAGCCGTACCGTGGCCGGCCTTCCTGCCGGGCTAGTGGTTGCCGAAACCGTCGAGCGGCGCAGCCTCTATCGCCCCTGGACCTATGTCTTTCCCTATACCGAACGTTTTGTCGCCCTGGACCGCACCACCCGGCGCAGCCACCCGGCACAGCCCGATCAGCACTTGGTTGAAACCTATTTCTTTGGCCGCTGGGCCCCCATTGGCCAGCTCAGCACCCTGATGGACTGCGCAGGCTGGCAGCGCGCTGTGATCTCCGGCGAGACTGGTTTTCTACCGGACGGCGACACAAGCGGGTTCGACTGGGTGTCACCACCGGCTGATGACGGCCTACTGACCACCCTATGCCGGGAGGGATGAGATGCTGACACATCTGAGCCTGCGCCTGCGGATTTTCCTGTTCTTTGGCCTGATTGCCCTGGGCAATATTGCGATCTTTACCGGCGGCCTTTGGCTTGGGTATCAACGCGCTGGCCTGCCTGCGCTGCTGGATCCGTTTGTTTTCACCGGGCTTCTCGGCAGCTTTGCCTGTCTTGGTATCTGCGCCGCAATATGGCTGCTGTTTGATGAACATGTGGCCAAGCCGATCGAGACGCTCGCAGCGGAAATGCGTCTACAGGCCCATGGCGGCATTTCGCGCGACATCGACGCACAGACTGCGCGCTATCTTGGTGATCTCGCCCCGGCGGCGGCCGGGCTTGCGGGGCAATTGGGCGATAACACCCTGCAAACTGCGCGTAGCATTGCCAAAGAGACCGCCCGGCTGGAAGCGGAAAAACAACGGTTGACAGAGCTATTAAGCGAAATCCCAGTGGCCACCGTGATGCTGGGGCCGGATCATCGCATCGTGCTCTATGATGCCCAGGCTGCCGCGGTTCTGTCCCGGATCGCCCAGCCACGGCTCAACGCCTCTCTGTATGACTATCTGGACCGCAGCACGCTGGAAACCGCCCTGGCCAAGATGCACAAAACCGGGCAGGAGGTCAGGGCACAGGTCGCAAGCCGCGACAAGGCACAGAACTTTGCGATCTGCCTGAAACCCCTGGGCCAGGGCGACGGCTATGTGCTGATCTTTGACGCGCCCGCCACCGTCCTTACACCGCAAGACGCCCACCCACTGGTCTTTGATTTTGACCTCATTGTACGCCCGCTGCATGAAATCGCAGACCGCCCGCTGCAGCAGCAATGCTTTGTGGTCTTTGACACCGAAACCACCGGCCTGTTGCCTCACCGGGACGAAATCGTACAGATCGGCGCGGTGAGGGTGCTGAACGGGCGCCAGGTCACAGGCGAGCGCTTTGACACCTTGGTAAACCCCGGCCGTCCGATTCCCGAATCTGCCAGCCGCATTCATGGCATCAGCCCCGCAATGGTCGCCGATGCGCCAGAAATCACCACCGCCGCAGCCGCCTTTCACCACTTTGCAACGGATGCGGTGATCGTCGCCCATAACGCACCGTTTGACATGGCCTTTCTGCGCCGCCACGCCAAAGGCACCGGGGTGCAGTGGGATCACCCAATTCTTGATACAGTCTTGCTAAGCGCCGTGTTGTTTGGCGCCTCGGTGCCGCATACGCTGGACGCGCTTTGCGCGCGGCTGGAAATTACCATACCAGCAGCGCAGCGTCATACCGCATTGGGCGATGCCCAGGCCACCGCTTCCGCTCTGGTGAAAATGATCCCGCTGTTGCAGGCCCGCGGCTTTCTCACCCTGCGCGATGTTATCGAGCAGACCCAACGCCATGGGCGCCTGCTCGAAGACCTGAACCCAGTGGACAATCACGGCGGCACATGGCAGGCAGGCAAAAAGCCCTGAAGCGAGGCGCGCGACATGTCCGAAACCAGTTTTACGCCCGGCGCCGATACCCTACGGGCCTATCGGGATGCGCTGGGATCATTTGCCACCGGTGTAACCGTGGTCACGACGCTGACCAAAAACGGCCCGCTGGCGATCACTGTCAACAGCTTCACCTCGGTCTCGATGGATCCACCGCTGCTGCTCTGGTGCCCGGACCGCAGCTCTCTGCGCCATGATGCCTTTGTGGCCGCACAGCGGTTTTCCATCCATGTTCTGGCCGAAGACCAGTTCGACATGGCGCAGCATTTTGCCCTGCACGGCGACGGCTTTACCCAGGACAACTGGCAACTAAGCCCAGCCCAGACCCCGGCCCTGCGCAACCCTATTGCCCGCTTTGACTGCCGCCTGTACCAGGTGCATCCGGCAGGAGATCACAGCATCGTCCTGGGCGAGGTCACCCAGGTCACCTCCCGCCCCGGCAACGGATTGGTGTTCAAACGCGGCCAATACGGCGGTTTTCTGCAACAGCCCTGACCTCTGGACCGACCTCTCGAGTTCGTCCACAAAAAACTCCGCCAAACCAGAATGTTCGGCGGAGTTCTTAATTTTTTCTAGCACCCTACATGGTGCAGATCACCCAGTCATGGGGCCTATTTCAAAGCCGCATCGGTAATGACATGGGTCCATGCCCCTTCTGGCATCTTGGTGATCACCGGAGTAGAGCCGCCTTCAAGCAGGGTTTTCACCGTCCGCTCATAATCTGCAACATCCAGCGCCCCATTGCTGCCCGCAGTCAGCTTGGCAACCTCGCGCATCATGCGCTGCTGGTGGTGTTCGGTCTGCGCGCCAGAAGCATCGTTGTCCAGCACGATTTCCGCAGCTTCATCCGGATTGGCTTCGGCGTATTTCCAGCCCTTCATAGAGGCCCGCACAAAGCGTTCCATCTTCTCCACAAAGGCGGGATCTTCCAGGTTCTCTTCCAGAACATACAAACCGTCTTCCAGCGTTGCGACGCCCTGATCTTCATATTTGAAGGTAATCAACTCATCCGGAGAAACGCCCGCATCAAGAACCTGGCCATATTCGTTATAGGTCATGGTCGAAATACAATCCGCCTGACGCTGCAACAGCGGATCAACATTAAAGCCCTGCTTCAGAACCTCGACGCCCATCTCGCCCTTTGCTTCGGTGGAAATGCCAAGCTTGCTCATCCAGCTCATGAAGGGGAATTCATTGCCAAAGAACCATACACCCAGCGTGCGGTTTGTCAGATCTTCAGGTGCGGCAATGCCGGTATCGTTCCAACAGGTCAGCTGCATCCCCGAGCTCTTGTAAGGCTGGGCAATATTGACCAGCGGCAGGCCCTTTTCGCGCGCGGCCAGGGCAGCTGGCATCCATTCTACGGTAACATCGGCACCGCCGCCTGCAATCACCTGGGTTGGCGCAATATCCGGGCCACCTGGCAGAATGGTGACATTCAGATCCTCTTCGCTATAAAACCCTTTGTCCAGGGCTACGTAGTAGCCAGCGAACTGTGCCTGTGTCACCCATTTCAGCTGCAGTTTCACGTCATCTGCAGCCTGAGCCGCGCCGACAGATGCAAACGCCAGACCGGCGGCTGTCAAAATGTGTTTCATGAGATTGTTCTCCCGTTGGTTATGTCGAAAGCTTGCGCGAATTTGACCCTTCGATCAAATATTATTATTAGAATTTTATGAGCAACTTAGCCCTTTTGCGCAGCGATTGAGCGTTGTTGATGGGCCCGTGATGGTTTTTTCACCACCCCCATGGCCTCCCCCCAGAACGCCCCTTGGAGGATCTGCCAGCGCGCAGACCGCGCGCTGACCAGTGGTTCCTATCCGCGTTGCGAGGGATGCCAGAAGGTCAGGCTTTTCTCGATCAAGGCAATTGCCCCGTAAAAGAAAGACCCGGCCAGCGCCGCCACCACGATTTCGGCCCAGACCATATCAAGCGCCAGTTGGCCAACGCTGGTCGATATCCGAAACCCCATCCCCACAGTCGGAGAGCCAAAGAACTCTGCTACAATTGCGCCCACCAGCGCCAGCGTGGTCGAGATCTTCAGGCCATTGAAAATAAAAGGCAAAGCCGCAGGCAAGCGGAGCTTGAAGAAACTCTGCCAATAGCTGGCCGCATAGGTCTGCATAAGATCGCGCTGCATGGCAGAGGTCTCGCGCAGCCCCGCCACGGTATTCACCAACATGGGAAAAAACACCATAACCACAACCACCGCCGCCTTTGACTGCCAGTCAAAGCCAAACCACATCACCAGAATGGGCGCGGTGCCAACGATAGGCAGGGCGGCAACAAAATTGCCAACCGGCAACAAGCCGCGGCGCAGAAAATCACTACGATCCACGGCCACCGCCATCAACAAGGCCGCGCCACAGCCAATGATATAGCCAGACAGGGCTCCCTTCAGAAAGGTCTGTGCCAGATCCTTCCACAGGATCGGCAAAGAGACCGCAAAGCGCTCCACAATCAGGCTGGGGGCCGGCAGGATCACCAGGGACACCTCAAGCCCCCGCACCAACAGCTCCCACACCAAGAGCACCGTGATACCAAAAATCACCGGCACCAACAGTTTTACCCCCCGCGTGTCAGCGCCGACCCCATTGGCCAGACGGCTGTTCAACCACCAGCCGGCACACCAGACAAGAACCGCCAGAACAACCAAAATCATTGCAGGTCTCCCTTGCCGGTCCAGGCTGACAGTGGCGCGCCCGTTACCCGCTTCATTTGGCCGCAAGTATCCCGGGGGAGCCGCGCTTTCGCGGCGGGGGCAGCGCCCCCATTGCACAGTCTCATCATCCGCTCATCCCCATCCGTTTCAACAGCGTCTTCTCGATCACTTCCAGCAAAGCCACCAAAAGCCCCGCCAGAATGGCCGCAGCAAATAGCGCCGACCAGATCTGCACGGTCTGACCATAATAGCTGCCCGCCAATAGACGCGCGCCCAGACCAGAAACCGCCCCGGTAGGCAGCTCGCCGACGATCGCCCCCAGCAGCGAGGCCGCAATGCCGATCTTCAATGAGGTAAAGAGATAGGGCATCGAGGAGGGAAGCCGCAGTTTCCAGAACCCCTGGCTGGTGCTGGCGCTATAGGTTTTCAACAGGTCCAGCTGCATCGCATCAGGACTGCGCAGCCCCTTGACCATGCCTACCACCACAGGAAAGAAGCTCAGATAGGCCGAGATGATCGCCTTGGGCAGGATCCCCTGTACCCCGATGGAATAAAGCACCACAATGATCATCGGTGCCAGCGCGATAATAGGGATGGTCTGGCTGACAATCGCCCAGGGCATCACCGACATATCCATCACCCGTGAATGCACGATACCCACCGCTAGCAAAATGCCAAGCCCGGTGCCGATGACAAAGCCCAAAAGCGTCGCCTTCAGCGTCACCTGCCCGTGGTACACCAAGGACCGCTTCGAGGTGACTTTCTTCATCACCGTGGTGTTCCACAGTTCACGCACCACCTGATGCGGTGCAGGCAGACGGGGGCGATCCTGGCTAAAGGTCGCTGCAATGGCAAAGCTGTTACTGGCCACCAGACCAAAGCTGCCCATATTTCGGCGCTCCTTTGAGGTCACAGGGGTCACTTCGGCCCCAGCCCGCTCAGCTGTGTCCAACACGCCTTTGATGTTCATCGGCACGCAGGCCGCATACCAAAAGGCAACAATCGCGGCCAGCACGGTCAGGACGGAAAGAAAGGTTCTCATCGCCGCCCCTCCCTGGTTTTGTGTGCGATTTTCCCCTTAGTCATCGGCATGCCCTGCCCGCAGGCCTTCGCGCACACGATGAGCGATATCGATGAACTCCTGACTGTCACGAATGTCCAAGGGGCGCTCATGTGGCAGGGTACTTTCGATCACATCGGTAATTCGACCAGGGCGCGGTGACATCACCACGATTTTTGTCGACAGATAAACCGCCTCGGGGATCGAATGGGTGACAAAACCGATTGTTTTGTTGGTGCGTGCCCATAACTTCAATAGCTGTTCATTCAGGTGATCGCGTACGATCTCATCCAGCGCCCCAAAAGGTTCATCCATCAAAAGGATATCCGCATCAAAGGCCAGCGCGCGGGCGATACTGGCGCGCTGCTGCATCCCCCCAGACAGCTGCCAGGGATACTTGCCGCCGAAACCGGACAGCTCGACGAGTTCCAGCACCTGCTCAACCCGCTTGTCCTGTTCCGCGCGGGAAAACCCCATGATTTCAAGCGGCAGCTTGATGTTCTTGGCAATGGTACGCCAAGGGTACAGGCCAGCGGCCTGAAACACATAGCCATAGGCACGCTGTTTGCGGGCCTCATCCGGGCTCATGCCATTCACGGTAATGCTGCCGCCAGTGGGATGTTCCAGCGCTGCCATCACCCGCAGGAATGTGGTCTTGCCACAGCCAGAGGGGCCGATGAACGAAACAAAGTCGCCCTTGTTGATCGTCAGGTTCACATCCTTCAGCGCCTGCACGGGGCCATCATTTGTCGGGAAAACCAGATCCAGGTTTTTCGCTTCGACGACGGCCTCGGGGGCACCCTGCGGGGCATGGGCCTGGGTAGTCGTTTGAGTATTCATAATGTTGCCTTGCTCAGACTGCGAGGGGGCCGCGGCAGAGATGCCACCGCAGCCCGGCCCTCATTAGACGCCGGTTGCGGGAATGCCAGTGCGCTGCACAGGCCGCGGGGCGCTCAGCTCTTTCCAGGTCGAAAGCGCCTTGTTCACCGTCGTGTTGGCCTCGCGCTCAACAAAGCGGCCATGGCCTTCCTGACAACGAATTTCGCCATCATGCACCGCCACCTGGCCGCGCGTCAGGGTGAACCGTGGCAAGCCTTTGACCTCTTTGCCCTCAAAGACATTATAGTCAATGGCGGATTGCTGGGTGCTGGCAGCGATGGTCTTGGTTTTTTCCGGATCCCAGACCACCAGATCGGCATCGGCGCCAACCAGAACGGCCCCCTTCCTAGGATAGCAATTCAAGATCTTGGCGATATTGGTCGAGGTCACGGCAACAAATTCATTTGGCGTGATCCGCCCGGTGGCAACCCCATGTGTCCAAAGCATCGGCATCCGGTCTTCCAGCCCGCCGGTGCCATTGGGAATCTTGGTGAAATCGCCAAGCCCATAGCGTTTCTGCTCAGTCGAAAAGGCGCAATGATCGGTGGCAACAACCGAGAGAGAACCTGACTGCAGCCCAGCCCAAAGGCTATCCTGATGCTGTTTATTCCGGAACGGCGGCGACATCACACGGCGCGCAGCATGGTCCCAATCGGGATTGAAATACTCACTCTCATCCAGCGTCAGGTGCTGGATGAGCGGCTCGCCCCAGACCCGCTTGCCCTGCTGGCGGGCCCGTCGGATCGCCTCGTGGCTGTCCTCGCAAGAGGTATGCACCACATAAAGCGGCACCCCGGCCATATCGGCAATCATGATGGCACGGTTGGTGGCCTCGCCTTCTACCTGTGGCGGGCGAGAATAGGCATGGGCCTCGGGGCCGGTATTGCCCTCAGCCAGCAGCTTGGCCGACAGCTCCGCCACCACATCACCATTTTCGGCGTGGACCATGGCAATGCCGCCCAGTTCAGACAGGCGCTGAAAGCTGGAATACAGCTCGTCATCATTGACCATCAGCGCGCCCTTATAGGCCATGAAATGCTTGAAGGTATTGATGCCGCGGGTTTCGATCACGGTCTTCATATCGTCAAAGACCTGCTCGCCCCACCAGGTCACCGCCATGTGGAAAGAATAATCGCAGTTGGCGCGCGTCGATTTGTTATCCCAGCGCTTCAACGCGTCCAGCAAGCTTTCACCCGGATTTGGCAGGGCAAAATCCACGACCATAGTGGTGCCGCCAGCCAGCCCGGCACGGGTGCCGCTTTCGAAATCATCTGTCGAATAGGTGCCCATGAAGGGCATTTCCAGATGGGTATGCGGATCAATCCCGCCCGGCATCACATAGCAGCCAGTTGCATCCAGCTCCTCATCACCTTTGAGGTTGGGGCCAATCGCAGTGATCACCCCATCTTCGATCAGGACATCCGATTTATAGGTAAGATCCGCGGTGACAATTGTCCCGTTCTTGATGACTTTAGTCATGGTAAAACTCCCTGTCTCGGGCGCATTTTGCGCCACTTTTATCTGGTTGCGGGACCAGTTCCCTGTTCTCTTGGCCCCCTTCATTTGGCCAAAAATATCCCGGGGGAGCGGCCCGTCAGGGCCGCGGGGGCAGCGCCCCGTCCCTTTTTACGGTATCAGGAAACGATCTCAGCCGTCTCAACAACTGCGTGGAACAATACATTGCCGCCAGCCTCGGCCCAATCCTTGCTGATCTCTTCCGCCTCATTGTGGCTCAAACCATCAACACAGGGGCACATGATCATCGCAGTTGGCGCAACCCGGTTGATCCAGCAGGCATCATGACCCGCACCCGAAATGATATCCAGATGCGAATAGCCCAGGCGCTCTGCCGCGCTACGCACTGCTGTGACGCAGGTCTCGTCGAACTTCACCGGGTCAAAGCCGCCGACTTTTTCAAATTCTATCTGCATATCAAGGGCTTCAACGATGTCCTTGCCCTCTTCGCGCAGGCGCAGCTCCATATCCTCGATCACTTCCAGATTGGGCGAGCGGAAATCAACGGTAAAGACCACCTTGCCGGGGATCACATTGCGCGAGTTTGGATAGACGTCGATATGGCCCGCCGCCCCCACCGCACTTGGCGCATGCGACCAGGCGATTTCATCCACCGCTTCCAGCACCCGCGCCATGGCGAGCCCTGCGTTGCGGCGCATTGGCATCGGGGTTGATCCGGTATGAGCGTCTTTGCCGGTGATGGTGACCTGGGTCCAGCTCAGGCCCTGGCCATGGGTGACCACGCCAATATCCTTGCCTTCGGCCTCTAGAATCGGACCCTGCTCGATGTGCAGTTCAAAGAAAGCATGCATTTTGCGGGCGCCCACCTCTTCGTCGCCGCGCCAGCCAATGCGCTTCAGCTCATCGCCAAATGACTTGCCCTCGGCGTCAACCCGGTCATAGGCCCAGTCCTGGGTGTGAATGCCGGCAAAGACGCCCGACGACAGCATGGCCGGCGCATAACGGGTGCCTTCCTCGTTAGTAAAGTTGGTCGCCACGATGGGATGTTTGGTCTTGATGCCCATATCATTGAGCGAGCGGATCAGCTCCAGCCCGGCCAGAACCCCCAGAACACCATCGTATTTGCCGCCGGTTGGCTGGGTATCCAAGTGCGAGCCCACATAGACCGGCAGCGCATCCGGGTCGGTGCCTTCGCGACGGGCAAACATATTGCCCATCTGATCCAGCCCCATGGTGCAGCCAGCCTCTTCGCACCACTTCTGGAACAGCGCGCGCCCTTCGGCATCTTCATCGGTCAAGGTTTGGCGATTGTTGCCCCCTGCGACACCGGGACCGATCTTGGCCATCTCCATCAGGCTCTCCCAGAGCCGATCACCGTTGATTTTCAGATTCTGTCCCAAAGACGTCATCGCAGCTTCCTTCCTGTTCCCCCCGCTGATCTTGCGGGTTATTCTTGGCTTGGCACCAATTGGTGGCTTTGAAACGTTGGCCTCTCTCCATCGGGATGGATTTGACCAACTGGTCAAACTCACGCTATCACGGGGAAGCCACCAGTCAAGAAATTGAGTCACTTTGGCTCTTATATCCCCGTAAAAATGGGGCAATGCGCAAATTGCGGGCGCCGCCAGCCCCGCTTCGCCCAGTAAGGATCGCTTATCCACTATGCCCAAGGACCGATCACCCACCCGCATCCAGAAAAAGAATCGCGCCGCCATTCTGGAAGCCGCGCTCGAGGTCTTCTCGGCACATGGATTTCGCGGCGCGACCGTCGACCAGATTGCCACGCAGGCGGGGCTGTCAAAGCCAAATCTGCTGTATTATTTCCCCTCAAAAGAGGCGATGTTCACCGCCCTGTTGTCAGAGTTGCTGGATACCTGGCTGGATCCGATGCGCGAAATCAATGCGCAGGGCGACCCAATGGAAGAAATCCTGGCCTATGTACAACGCAAGCTGCAGATGAGCCGGGATTTCCCGCGCGAAAGTCGCCTGTTTGCCAATGAAATCGTGCAGGGCGCGCCGCGAATGCTGGATGCGCTCTCGCGGGATCTACGCGATCTGCTGGAGGAAAAGGAGCAGGTCCTGGCAGGCTGGATGGCGGCGGGCAAGATCAACCAGACCCATCCCAAACACCTGGTGTTTTCAATCTGGGCGCTGACCCAGCACTATGCTGATTTTGACGTGCAGGTGCGTATGTTGATGGGGGATGAAGATCCGTTTGACGCAGCACCAGAGTTCCTAGACACGCTTTATCGCCGGATGCTTACGCCAAAAAGTTAATTTCGATTAACCGAGAAGTAACGGCGCGGCATCGCCACAGAAAAGGGGGCAGTGCCGCGGCGCTGCCCCCTTTTGATTTGCCCAACCGCATGTGGTCTGGACTATTCTGCCGCCGTTGCCGATGGGTTGTTGGGGTGGGTTGTCCAGTTGGCATATTCGCCAGACACCACCTTGCCGGTGCGTTCATCCAGCTGACCTGCGGGCACCTCTTCCATGGTGATGCAGCCCTCGATTGGGCAGACATTCACACAAAGATTACAGGCAACACATTCGTCATCCTTCACGGTAAAGACCCGGTCGGCGCTCATCTCGATGGCCTGGTGCGACGTGTCTTCGCAAGCGGCAAAACAACGGCCACAGCTGATGCAGTCTTCCTGGTTGATCTTGGCCTTGGCGATGAAGTTCAGATCCAGATACTGCCAGTCGGTGACATTTGGAACCGCCATGCCGATGAAGTCCTGGGTCGAGGTATAGCCCTTTTCATCCATCCAGTTGGACAGGCCGGAAATCATCTCTTTCACCACGTTGAACCCATAGGTCATCGCGGCGGTACAGACCTGCACGTTGCCCGCCCCCAGCGCCATGAATTCGGCAGCATCTTTCCAGGTGGTGACACCGCCAATGGCCGAGATCGGCAGATCATGCGTCTCTGGGCAGCGCGAGATTTCAGCTACCATATTCATCGCAATTGGTTTTACCGCAGGGCCACAATATCCACCGTGGGTGCCCTTACCGCCAACGGTGGGCTCGGGAGCCATCTGGTCCAGATCTACCGAGACGATTGAATTGATGGTGTTGATCAGGCTGACAGCGTCACCGCCACCGGCCTTGGCAGCCCGCGCCGGGAAGCGCACATCAGTGATGTTTGGCGTCAGTTTTACAATGACAGGCTTGGAATAGTACTTCTTGCACCATTCGGTCACCATCTGGATGTATTCCGGCACTTGTCCCACAGCCGCACCCATGCCGCGTTCGGCCATGCCGTGCGGGCAGCCAAAGTTCAGCTCGATCCCATCGGCACCGGTGGCCTCAACCTTGGGCAGGATCGCCTTCCAGGCTTCCTCTTCGCAGGGCACCATGATAGAGACGATCACCGCGCGGTCCGGATAGTCCTTCTTGACGCGGGTGATTTCCTCAAGGTTGATCTCCAGCGAGCGGTCAGTGATCAGCTCGATGTTGTTCAACCCCAACAGCCGACGGTCGGCGCCAAAGATCGCGCCATAGCGGGGCCCGTTGACGTTGACCACAGGGGGGCCTTCGGAGCCGAGGGTCTTCCAGACCACACCGCCCCAGCCTGCTTCAAAAGCACGGCGCACGTTATATTCCTTATCCGTGGGTGGCGCCGAGGCCAGCCAGAACGGATTGGGGGATTTGATACCTAAGAATTCTGTTGTCAGATCAGCCATTTGTCTGTTCCTTTTCATGCTCGCGTGGGATCACCGCCGGGCAGCGACCCCGGCTTGCTCAGCCCATCAGGCTGGAATGAATATCCATAGCGGCGTCGCGGCCTTCGGCCACGGCGGTCACAGTGAGGTCTTCGCCACCCGAGGCGCAGTCGCCCCCGGCCCAGACCAGCGCAACCGAGGTCCGGCCTGTGGCATCCACCATGATCTTGCCGCCCTCCAGCTCTACCGCGTCGGGCTGGCCTTCCAGGCTCTGACCGATGGCTTTGTAGACCTGTTCTGCGGCCAGGCGCGTGGTTTCACCGGTGCCGCGCACGCGGCCATCTTCGATCTCGGTATATTCCAGCTCGATCTCGGCAGCGGCCCCGCTGCCATGAATGGCCTTGGGCATCACATTGAACATCAAGGTAACCCCCTTGGAGGCCGCCAGATCCTGCTCAAACCGGCTGGCGCCCATGGCGTCACGGTCGCGGCGATAGGCGATGGTCACGTTTTCGGCGCCCAACAGTTTTGACTGCACGGCCGCATCAACAGCTGTCATGCCGCCACCGATGACCACAACATTGCGGCCAACAGGCAGTTTGGTCAGATCCTCCGCCTGGCGCAGCTCTTCAATGAAATCAACGGCATCACGTACGCCGCTCAGGTCTTCGCCTTCCGCGCGCAGGGCATTGACCCCGGCCAGACCAATCGACAGGAAGACAGCGTCGAAATCGCCTTTCAGCGCCTCCAGCGTCAGATCGGTGCCCAGCTTCTTGCCATATTCGACGGTGATGCCGCCAATCTGCAGCAGCCAGTCGACCTCGCGGGCGGCAAAATCTTCGGTGGATTTATAGGCGGCGATGCCAAATTCGTTCAGCCCGCCGGCCTTGGCCTTGGCGTCATAGATGACCACATCATGGCCCAGCATCGCCAGCCGGTGCGCCGCAGACAGACCCGCAGGCCCCGCGCCGACAACTGCAACGCGCTTGCCAGTGCTGGCGGCACGGCTAAAGGGATGGCTGGCTTTTTCCATGATGACATCTGTCGCATAGCGCTGCAGGCGGCCAATCTCGACCGGCTTGCCTTCGGCGGCTTCGCGTACGCAGGCCTCTTCACAGAGCGTTTCTGTCGGACAGACCCTTGCGCACATGCCGCCCAGGATATTCTGCTCCAGAATTGTCTTGGCAGCAGAGGCCGGGTGACCGGCCTGGATCTCACGGATGAACTGCGGAATGTCGATGCTGGTGGGGCATGCGGTCATGCAGGGCGCATCATAGCAGAAATAGCAACGATCCGCCGCCACTGCGGCTTCATGCGGGTCATACGCGGGGTGCAGATCCCCAAAGTTGTCGGCGATCTCTGCAGCGGCCAACCGCCCTGCATGGATACCTGATGCCTGATGGCTACTCGCCATTGGGTGTCTCCCTGACTTTGTTTTTATACAACTCAAAGACTGCCACAGTTTCATTTTTTATCAACTGGTAAAATTTTTGAATGTGCAAAAAAGTCGAGACGTCACATCAAAGGTTCAGCCCAATATTTTGAAAAATATAGAAAAACACAAACGCTCAAATCTTGGGCTTTGGTGGAAATTTGCTGATACAGGCGGGCGCGGGCCAGCAGTCCTGCCAGAGTTTGCCCCGAATAGGCGCCATTTTGCGCTAGGCCGCCACGCAAAATTGGAGCGAAATAGCAAAAGGCCGGTAGGATTTCCCACCGGCCTAGTCTTAGGTTCCACCGCTCTTTCAGGGCGCGAAGGCTGCGCAATAATGCGGGCCTAGCCCTGCGGCAAAACGGCTGTTGCCTCGATCTCGATCTTGGCTTCATCTTCTACCAGAGCAGAAACCACAACCATGGTCATCGCCGGGAAATGGTAGCCCATGACCGCGCGGTAGGCCTGCCCAACCTCTCCCTGATGAGCCAGGTATTCCACCTTGTCTGTGACATACCATGTTAGCCGGGTGATATCGCTGGCCTCGCCGCCAGCCGCTTCGACCACATCCAAGATATTGCGCAGCGCCTGGCGCATTTGTCCGATGAAGCCCTGCTCTTCGAAGACTTGATCCGCGGTCCAGCCGATTTGGCCGCCAACAAAGAGCAACTTACCCTCGGCGACCATGCCATTGGCATAACCCTTGGCCGGTTTCCATCCTTCGGGATGTACAGAAATGGCAGGCATGGGCTCTCCTTTATTCAATCAATAATAGTCTCTGGTCAGGACTGTGCCTATCGCCGCAATATCGGGCAGCAGGCCACTTATTTCAAGCTTAAAATTTATAACCATGAAGCATTTTTTCAAGACAAGACAGGAACAAAGACCGCCGCAGCTTCACAACCGCAACCGATAGTGCCGCTGGCATGGCTCAAGAAGGCCCCTTACAAGTTCCGTGACGCAGGACAACGCAGAGCAGCTACTATATAGCACCCGCGCTGCAGAATGACGGCAAATCCACCTCCCAGCCATATGCTTGATCGTGGCCCCAGACCTCCGAAAATCTCGGGCCGTCTGTCCTCCCCGATATCGTCCGATAAGGCGCCGTTATATATTAAGCCCGTGTAGATCTTCCAAGGCATCTCTCAGCCTCTTATAGTCTTCACCCTCTCGCACCTCTAAGAATGTAGATGGTTTTTCCACTGTCGCCGATAAGTCTGGCAGAAGGTCCTCCAAGGGAATCTGACTTTGCATTTCGGCAAAGGCTTCACATTCTGAACGAAGCTAGATTCTATCCAAAGATAGCTTGGGGCGTAGAACGAAATATATCTGCACCTCATCAAAGTGTCGAAATAAAAATTCATCGCCGAACTCTCGTAGAGACGCGTACAAGACTTCGTCGGACACAATCACATCGTTGCCTCTAGACTGAAAATTTTCGCAGAAGAGCGCTTCAACGTCATCAAAATCAAGCCCACCGAGGTTGAAAAATTCATATCATTCGGCAGATTTAGTACCCTTCCGAAAGAATTGAGAAAGCACCCCCCCGTTTTCAGGTTTTCTCCACCGATGGGAATAGGATGGGAAAGCCCTAATGCTTGACGTCGATCTCTATTTTGCTTGAGAATTGACTAAATTGTCGTTGACGCAGCTTTTGGCAACCCCATGTGCAAGTGCAATACTCATGGCAAGCCAATACGCTCCCATCATTTCTATGTCGTGTATCGCTTCGCCCTCAATAGCCGCAAGAGCGGCGCACTTGCCGAACCAAATATGGGGGGGGGGGCACTTGCACGTGCTATATCGCGCCAAGCACGCCAGCCCGGAAAAATGGCAGCCCTGATCATGGGATATTAGCTGCGCCTATGTCCTCTGCCATGAAGGCCCACCGCTCTCTATATGAAGCGCTGCAGGGCGGCCCTCAGAGCATGCCGCGAAAGCGCGGCATGCCTCTCGGGATCAGGACATCCCCAGCGCTTCTTTGTACATTTCCAGCACCGCTTCTTCTTCGGCGATATCATCCTGGTCACGCTTGCGCAGGGCAATCACCTTGCGGATCACCTTGGTGTCGTAGCCGCGCGACTTTGCTTCGGCCATGACTTCTTTTTGCTGTTCCGCGATGTCTTTCTTTTCGGCATCCAGCCGTTCAAAACGCTCGATGAACTGGCGGAGTTCTCCGGCTGTTACGCGGTAGTTTTCACTTTTTTCGTCTTCGGTCATTTCCATGTTCGGCTCCTGCTGCTCTGGCCTTTGACGACAGGCATTTCACTGCTGTCATGTGATAGGTTTGGGGCAAGGGGATAGCCGCAGAGGCGCCCTATCGCAAGACTGGAAAACAATGGCCTGCGATATCTCGCCCTGCATATTTCTCTGGCTCTGCCAGCGGTGACGCCCCCATCGCTGCACAGGACAGGATCTCTTGTGCCGCAGGCGTCAATCCGCTACTCGCATCCCGGTACACTTACCGCAGGAGCCGGTCTTATGTTTGATATCATCGTCTGGGTCGGTGCGACCCTCTCGGTTGCGGGGTTGATTGGCCTGATCGGCTGCATTTTATATGTGATCAAAGCCCGCAGAAAAACCAAGGATGACGACGCATTGCGCGCCGTTGTGCAACGCGTCCTGCCCTACAATCTAGGCGCGCTGTTTCTGTCAGTGCTTGGGCTGATGCTGGTTATGCTTGGCATCTTTCTGGGCTAGCCCGCCTATCGGGATCAATCGCGGCGCATTGCCGCCCCTTGCCGTCTGTACTTCCCTGTTGAAATACGCCCGCTGCCCTGCCCCGCCTTTTGCCGGGGGCAGGGTTTTTTATCATCTATGCCATCTCAGTGCTTGCAACACATTCCATTTTCCATATACATTAGTAAAAAATGGAGTGCTGAGAAATGAACCCCATCGTCAAAGCCTTTTTCGACGAGGCCACTAATACCGTCTCTTATGTTGTGCGCGATCCCGCCGGGGCGGCCTGTGCCGTTGTCGATTCCGTGCTGGATTTCGATCATGCCGCTGGGCGCACGGATACCGCATCAGCGGATGAGATCATCAGCTACATCCGGGCCAACGACCTGCGCTGTGAATGGATCTTGGAAAGCCATGTCCACGCCGACCACCTGTCTGCCGCGCCCTATCTGCAGGATCACCTGGGCGGCAAGATTGGCATCGGCGCCAATATCACCCTGATCCAAGACACCTTTGGTAAAGTTTTCAATGAAGGTACCGCCTTTCAACGTGACGGCAGCCAATTTGATGCGCTGTTCAAAGAGGGTGACACAATTATGATTGGCCAGCTGCGCGGCGAAGTCCTGCACACGCCGGGGCATACCCCTGCCTGCCTGACCTATGTGATTGGCGATGCCGCCTTTGTGGGGGATACCCTCTTCATGCCCGATTTTGGCACGGCGCGCTGCGATTTCCCCGGTGGCTCTTCCGAGGCGCTGTACTGGTCGATTCAAAAGATCCTGGCGCTGCCGGATGAAACCCGCATTTTTGTCGGCCACGACTACAAGGCCCCGGGGCGCGATGACTACGCCTGGGAAACCACGGTCGCAGAACAAAAAGCGCTGAACGTGCATATCGGCGAAGGCCGCCCGCTGGAAGACTTTACCGCGATGCGTGATGCCCGCGATGCGACCCTTGGCATGCCCCGGCTGATTTTGCCGTCGCTGCAAGTCAATATGCGCGCAGGCCAAATGCCAGAGCCGGATGAGGAAGGCGATATCTTCCTGAAACTACCTGTCAACAAGCTCTGACGGAGTCGCGCCCTGGCACCGCCACAGATCCCGCCCAAACAAGCCCGTACCGGGTCTGCAGTGTGGTGGCGGTCGACCTGTATCACAATGAAAAAAGGATCACGGAAAATGGAAATGGATTGGATCTGGGGGCTTGTCGGTGGCGGCCTTATCGGGTTGGGCGGGGCGGTGTTCCTGCTGGGCAATGGCCGCATTATGGGGGCAAGTGGCATCATTGGCGGGCTGGTCGATGGATCAGGCCGCAGCACCGCAGCAGAGCGCCTGGTCTTTCTGCTTGGGGTGGTGGCGCTGCCACTGCTGCTGCAGCCACTGTTAAGTGATGCACCCAGCACCCATCTGACCAGTAATATCTGGGTGATCGTCATTGCGGGTCTGCTTGTGGGGACCGGCACCCGCATTGCCAATGGCTGCACGTCGGGGCATGGGGTCTGCGGCATTTCACGCCTGTCTCTGCGCGGGTTGGTGGCCACTGTCTTTTACATTCTGGCCGGCGGGATTACCCTGGTCCTGTTCCGTCACCTCTGGGGGATGATCTAATGCAGCGCTTGTTTCTTGCATTGCTGTCTGGTGGGCTGTTCGGCACCGGGCTTTTGTTCTCTGGTATGACCGACACCACCAAGGTTCAGGGCTGGCTGGATGTGTTTGGCGATTGGGATCCGACCCTTGCCTTTGTCATGGGGGGCGCCATCGTGCCCATGTTTATTGCCTGGCGCCTGACCACAGGCCGCCGCCCACTGGTGGGGGGCAGCTTTCCAGCCCCGCCCCGTCCCGAAATGGACCATCGGCTGATCACCGGATCTGTGCTGTTTGGCATCGGCTGGGGCCTGGCCGGCCTGTGCCCCGGACCGGCGATTGCCTCGCTCAGCTATAACGGCACGGGCGGGCTGATATTCCTCGGGGCGATGATCTTGGGTATGGCAGTAGCCCCCTTTGTCGGCCGACAGCTAGACTGGCTTGCAACAAAGGGGTAGACAACCGCCATGGATGCACGAGTGATCACCCCCCGCTACGCCGTCTCGCCGCAAATTTCGGTCGAAGACATGCCCGCAATCCTTGCCGAGGGCTATAAGACGGTGATTTGTAATCGCCCTGATGCCGAAGTCCCGCCAAGCCATCAGGCTGCGGCAATCCAGGCCGCCGCCGAAGCTGCCGGTTTGACCTTTCACGCGCTGCCGCTGACCCATCAGACCATGACGCCGGAAAATGTCGCCAAGCAGCGGGCCTTCTACGAGGCAAGCCCAGGCCCGGTGCTGGCCTATTGCGCATCTGGCACCCGCTGTTCGGTGGTCTGGTCGCTGGGCGTCGCCGCCGATATGAGCCCGGATGAGATCTTGGGCAAAACCAGTGCCGCTGGCTATGATCTGGCCGGATTACGCCCCGCACTGGAAGCCATTGCCAATAGCTGACCCCAGCTTTGCGACCAGCAAGAGCGTGCTGTTCAGACTGAATGCCAGGCT
The DNA here is from genome assembly GCF_021228235.1 of Pseudophaeobacter flagellatus. Lineage (GTDB taxonomy): Bacteria > Pseudomonadota > Alphaproteobacteria > Rhodobacterales > Rhodobacteraceae > Pseudophaeobacter > Pseudophaeobacter flagellatus. The sequence continues at coordinate 114,163 of NZ_JAJQRG010000003.1, read as the reverse complement.
CGGCCCCCTAAAAAAGCCCAGCCCGCATATCGCGGCTGGGCTTCTTATCATCCATATATCAGCACATTAACCGCGAAACTTCATCCGATAAGAATGCGATCAAGCAGCCAAAGATCCTAGGGCATGTTCCGAAAAATGGGGGCCGGTTTTAAACCTCTAAAACATGCAAAATCAAATAAGAAAAGCCAGTCACATGCATGCAAATGAACGCGACAGGCTTTAGGGGTTGTATTACATGCCAGGGTTTGCGTCGTTTTCCAACCCGGCCAGCTTTGAAATCTCTGCTGCTGCATCATCCGGATTGAACGCATCCATGCCATCGCCCAGATCGGCAAGCCCCCCCATCGGGGCCGCACCCATATCGAGACCAGATCCCAGATCCCCGCCAAGGCCAGCCGGGTCGAAATCGCCCCCCATGTCGCCGCCCATGTCCAGCGCGCCACCAAGGCCCGCCCCGAAATCACCCAGATCATCCCCCCCCAGGCCAGCCGGGTCAAGATCGCCGCCCATACCAAGGCCGCCTCCGCCAAAGCCCATGCCCTCATCCAGCGGATCCTGCAGTCCCTGCGCCGCGATCCCAAGGTCCAGCACCGGCGGTTGGTCTTCCATCATCGGCAAAGCCGCGACTGGCGCGCTATGGCCAAGCGGGCTGGCAAAATCATCGTCCGTGTCAGGCTGCTCTGGCGTCGAAGACCTATGCGTAATACTGAGCCGCACGGCACGCGCACCGTTCAGCTGCCCCAAACGTCCCTTGGCAATCGACTGGCCGCCAATGCCAATCATATCGGTTTCATACAAAAAGGCCTGATCCAGTGGCAGGACCTCGCCCACCTTGAGGGCAGAAAATTCGTTCAAAGGCACCCGCACCTTACATAAGATGGCCGAGAGCTCTGCCCGCATCGAATTCATGCCGCTGGCCAAAGACGGTCCTGCAGCCGTGCCATTCATGCCCAGTTCCTCGGGTGTGGGTTCCGGCAGGATCAGCTTCAAAACCCCCTGCATGGCACCAATCGCCAAATCCACATTCAACGTGATCAGACGATAGTTTTCAGCGTCCATCCCCAGAACAAGCGAGCGCACATCTTCAATCTGCGCGCCGTAACGATAGCCAGAGAAAATCAACTGGTCCCGCTGCCCCTCTAGCAGGGCATGCACCTTACCAAAGGATTTTTCCAGGAACTCTGCGGTCATGGCCGCATCTGTCGGGGTATAGTTGCGCTGCGAAGGTGCCTTGCCCATGATCTGGCCAATGGTCTGTTTCTGAATCAGCGCAGTCACCAGGGCCGTATCCATCGTCGCCGCCCCGATGCGCCCATTGGGGCCATCCAGCACCACCAGAAGGTCCTTGTCGGACAGCGATTCGACCAAATCTTCGGGGGGGCGGTTGCATTGGCGTGCTGCCAGCACCGCCAGCGGCAGGTCGCATTGTTCTGAAGCCGCGCGCGCAAGAGACCGGCGCAAAGCCTTGAGCGTAAAGGAAGCATTCTGGCCCTGGGACCCTTCCTTGGACGCCGCAAGTTTCCGGGCGAGACCACCCGTCGCGCCACTCTTGGCTTGTTGTTTTTCTGCTTCAGACATTAGTCATCAACCCGCACGTTCGACGCTCCCTTTTAAGTGTTTTAGTGCGGCTTCGTTACCAAGACCTTTATTCCTCCCCCGTTGTCGGGATTTTACGGACATTTGGCAGCGAAATTCTGAAGCCACCGCCGCTTCGTTCGGCCAGGTAGAAAATATCCCCGCCAAGGCGCTGCATAATTTCACGGCAAATTGCCAATCCCAGCCCGGCTCCGCCTGCTCGCTCTGGGCTAACACGCGAGAATTTCTCAAAAATCAACTGCTGGTAATCCACTGGAACACCACTGCCATTGTCGATGAAATCAATCCAAACCTGATCCTGCTGGTAGGTGACGGAAATGGTCAGTTCGGGCGTTTCTGCATCGCAGTATTTCTGCGCATTGGCAATCAGGTTGATAAAGACCTGCGCCAGCCGATCCAGATCAGAAGTGATCTGCACCGCTTCGCTTTCGGGGGTGCGTGTAACCATCATGGTGGTGCCAGTGCCGGCCAGCGCCGTGGATACCGCATGATCCATCACCGCATCAAGACGTCCGGCCGACATGTTCAAACTGACCTGGCCACTTTCCAGCACGCTCAGATCCAGCAGATCGTTCAACAGGCGCGTCAGCCGCAGGGCTTCGTCGTGGATGATGCTGGCATAACGGTTCTTATCCGCCGACGGCAGGGCACCGTGGTCGCGCAGAATTTCAGAAAACGCCCGGATAGAGGTCATCGGCGTGCGCAGCTCATGGCTCACCTGGCTGAGGAAGGCATCCTTTTGCTGCGAAATCTGTGTCAGTTTTTCGTTGGATTCGCGCAGCTGTAGGGCAGTACGTGACAATTGCTCCGATTGTGCCTCCAACTGATTGGAATACTCCAACATCTGTGCCGTCTCATCCGCAACCGCAAGCAGATCCTGCACCGAAACCGAAGAGCCACCAACAATCTGTCCGATCATCGCATGCGCTGCCGCCGCCCCGATAGAGGCCCCCAGTTCGCGCTCTAGCTGCTCAAGAAAGGCGGGGGTCGGGTCCGGCAGCGGCCCATGTCCGCCCTGACGCGTTAATTCGCGCTGGAAAAAGGCCTGGGCCTCCTCTGCGCCAAGGATGCGCTGCGACATCACCATCAGGTCTTCGCTCTGGGCCACCGACCCCGTCCAGCCGCGCGGGCCAGAGGAATGTTCAAAAACATTGACAAACTGGGCCCCCTGCAGCCGCTCTATCGGGCTGGGAAACGTCAGCAGCGACACCAGACAAAAGACCACCGCATTCAGGATCATAGACCAGAGCACCGCATGTACCGTGGGATCAATCCCTTCAATACCAAACAGGGCCTGCGGGCGCAGCCAGGACAGGCCAAACAGGCCATTGGCCAGAATATGATCCGGCAGCAGCCCACCGCCAAGCGCAGGCAAAAGCATGGTATAGATCCAGAGGCCAAACCCCACCGACAGCCCGGCAAGCGCGCCACTTCGGGTTGCACCGCGCCAGAACAGCCCCCCAACAAGGGCCGGCAGCATCTGCGAAATCCCGGCGAAAGAGATCAAGCCCACCGCCGCCAGCGTCGCGCCACCGCCAGACAGCTTATAGTAGAAATACCCAAGCGCCAGAATCACCGCGATCGAAATACGCCGGGCAAACAGCACAACATTACGCACATCCCCCGAAACCGACGCCCCCGCCGCCCCCTGCATATACAGCCAGATCGGCATAACGATATGGTTCGACACCATGGTCGACAGCGCCATCGCCGCCACGATCACCATGGATGTAGCCGAGGAAAATCCCCCCAGAAAAGACAGCATTGCCAACCCCTGCTGCCCCTGTGACAACGGCACCGTCAGCACAAAAAGATCCGGGTTGGAACCGGCCGGCAGCAGTTCTAGCCCGACGGCGGCAATCGGCACCACAAACATCGAAATCAACAGCAGGTAGAGCGGAAAGGCCCAGGCCGCGACCCTCAGGTGACGCTCGTCCTCGTTTTCGACAACCATGACCTGAAACATCCGCGGCAGACAGACAAAGGCGGCAGCCGACAAAAAGGTAATCGTCGCCCAGCGACCACCATCCACCCGCCAGTCGCCAATGCGCGAAGCATCTATCCGCGACATGGTATGGCTGATGCCATCCGACAGGCCCCAGACCACAAAGACCCCCACCGCCAAAAGCGCCACCAGTTTCACCACAGCCTCAAGCGCGATGGCGGTTACCACCCCGTGGTGGCGTTCGTTTGCATTGAGGTTTCGCGTGCCAAACAGAATGGCAAAGACCGCCAGCCCCGCCGTCACCCAGAACACCGTGGTAGTTTCATGATAACTGCGCAGCGGGTCGGCCTCTGAAAAAATTGAGAATGACAGGGTAATAGATTGTAATTGCAGTGAAATATACGGCGTGATGCCAATCACCGCCAGCAGCGTGACACCAATCGCCAATGCGTTGGACTTTCCGTAGCGCGCCGACAACAGGTCCGCGATGGAGGTGACCCGCTGGCTGCGCCCCACCCTTACCAGCTTGCGCAGCCCCCACCACCAGCCGACCATGACCAGGGTTGGGCCCAGATAGATTGTCAGAAACTCCAACCCCGAGCGCGCCGCGTAGCCCACCGCGCCGTAAAAGGTCCAGGCGGTGCAATAAATCGATAGCGACAGGGTGTAGATCAACGGCGAGCGGATCCAGGCGGCAGCCTGCCCGCGCGCTGCCCGGCGATCTGCCAGAAAGGCGACAAAAAACAGCAAGGCCACATAGCTCAGGCAGACCAGCGCCAATAGGTTGAGCGAGGCCATCAGGGCTGTTCATCCAGGGGGCCACCCTCGGTCCAGTGCCCAGCCCAGAGCCGTACCGCCACGCCAAAAGCAAAGCTGACGGCGATCAGCCCAGCCCAGACCACAAAGATATAAATGATTGCCACCGAGGTCGACATGCCGCCATGGGTGTCCGGGGCCGGATAGGGATCCGGGTTTGGCCACATCAGCGGCACCGCAAACAGCAGCGCGCCCAGAATCGGCAAGAGCCGGGCAATATCCATCAACCGGCGGCGGCGATAGGTGCGCCGCTCTACAAAGGGGGTTTTTGGCTCTCCCTGATGCCCTGCCCCATCACCGCGCATTCAGGACGCCGCGCCAAGGTCAGGTGCTGTCTGATAGGCCTGCGCATACAAATCCCGCACCGCTGTCAGCACCTCGGAATTGGAAAAGGGTTTGGTCATAAAGCGAGTAACTCCCGCCTTTTCCGCCATCTCGCGATCTTTTAACTGGCCACGCGCGGTCAGCATAAGCACTGGCAGCGGCTTCAATTCCGCAACCGCGCGCAGTTCGGATATGACTTCCAGGCCGCTTTTACCCGGCAACATCAGGTCCAGAATCACCAGATCCGGCTGCGCCGCCCTGATCACCTCTACCGCTGTGCTGCCTTCGCCATGGACATCCACCTGCCAGCCATCGCGGCTTAACAAAAATCGGATTGCCTCTGCAATATTTGGCTCGTCTTCAATTAAAACTACATGCCTGCTCATTGGCAGATATTCCTCCCAGCGCGGCTGTTTCAGGCGGTTTTGCCCGCTCCTTTTCCCGTGCCGACCCTCCACTCGGGGGCTGGCACGGCAGGTTCTTCGGGCAGCCCCCGTCAAAACCGCGTTCTTTTCCCAAGGCAGACTAGCCGCGCCGACTGGCGCCTGTCAAAACTCTTCCTTCAGGATCGAAGGTTCACGTCGGGCATCACAGGTTTGGCGCGGGCAGATACGGCAGCTGCCCCCCACCGCCTGCGCATCCGGTGGGACTTCGCGCCGCGGCAGGATCAGCATCACCGCATGATAGAGCGGATCACGGTCAAAGGAACCAGGAACATGGTCCCAGGCCACGGCCAGGCATTCAAACCCCAACGCGCTGCGGCCCTGTTGCACCACATTGCGGCGCAGCGGCACATCTGGCCGCTGCAACGCGGTATAAAGCGGCCATAGCGGACAAGAGGCACCAAAGCGCGGCAGGGCAAATCCCGCCACCGGCTTGCGAAACAACAAAGACCCCGAGGCATCGCAGATCACAAGCCCTGCCTCCTGCCCCAGCACCTCGCTTGGCAATACCCCAAGACGTCGGAGCACCACCGGCAGTTTCACCCCAAAGTGACGCCCCAGAGCAGAGGCATCCAGCCCCTCGGCCTCGATCAGCTTGGTCACCGCCTGCAGCGGCATTTTCTGCGCATCGCGTTGATATTGCTCCAGCACCCGGCGGGCGATCACCCGCGAGGACTCGCTGACCAACTGCGGTGCCGCCGCCACCACGCTGGCCGGATCACTGCGCCCCGCTTCCAGTTCGGGGAAATGATAGCCATGGGCCAGCAAGAATTCTTCTGCCTCTTCCTGTGGCACCCCGCGCCGTTCGGCACTGCTGTCGCTTTCATCGAGGAAATTCACCAGGGCCCGGCTGCTTTCGGCCAATCGCAATGAATCTTCATTCAGGTTTTTGTGGAACCGATCACGCCATTCGGCCTCTAGCTCTCCGGTTTCGGCTAGGATCGACGCAGTAGAGCGAATGGCCGCTGCCGTTGACAACACCTCGTGCAGCGAGGCGGCTAGATGCGGGTCATGGGTCAGCCGATCCGACAGGGTTTCAACCGTGCGTTCCAGCCGCGCAATCCGCAGGTTATTGCTGGCCAACACTTCAGCCCAGCCCGGAAAGCGCCCGGCGAACTCATCCGCGCGGTCCAGCTCTGCCACCGGGGTGCCCGCATCCGCCGCCGCCTCGCGCAGGGCGGAAATCAGCGCCGCCTCGGCACCTTCGCTCAGCATCGAGGGTTCCACCCCCAGCACCTGCGCCAGATCCACCAGCAGTTTACCGCCGATTCTACGTCGGTTATGTTCGATCAGATTGAGATAAGAGGCCGAGATGCCAGCTTTGCGGGCCAACTCTGCTTGGCGAATACCCAGGATCAAACGACGTTCCCGAATACGGCTGCCTGTCAGCGTGTCACGCGCCATTTGGGGCTCCCTGTCAAAATCACACCTTTTCAACGGCTTTCTGCGCTGCAATATAAGAAAATTTACAGAACACACCGGCATACTGTGCATTTGTTTACAGAATAGACCATCAATTCAAGGGTTTTATTGCGCAATTTTACAACAGGCTCGCATACTGATTTTGCACAAATCGTGCAGACGTTGCGCAGAAGTGAGGAGCTGCCCGGCGTTTTACACATAAGGGAGGATTAAATGTCCAAGTCAGATTTCTCGCGTCGCGGAGTCCTGAAGACAGGTGCTCTTGCAGGCACTGGCCTTGCGCTTCCAACAATTTTCACTGCGTCTTCCGCAGCTGCTTTCACCAATGACCCCACCGGAAGTTCGGTAACCCTGGGCTTTAACGTTCCACAGACCGGCCCCTACGCGGATGAGGGCGCGGATGAGCTGCGCGCCTATCGGCTGGCGGTTGAACACCTGAATGGTGCCGGCGACGGCGGTATGATGAACACCTTCTCGTCCAAAGAGTTGCAGGGCAATGGCATCCTGGGCAAGGAAGTCAAATTCGTTACTGGCGACACCCAGACAAAATCTGATGCGGCACGGGCCTCGGCCAAGTCGATGATCGAAAAAGACGGTGCCGTGATGATCACCGGTGGCTCATCCTCCGGTGTGGCAATCGCCGTTCAGGGCCTGTGCCAGGAAGCTGGCGTTATCTTCATGGCTGGCCTGACACATTCCAACGACACCACTGGCAAAGACAAGAAAGCCAATGGCTTCCGTCACTTCTTTAACGGTTACATGTCAGCGGCGGCGCTGGCGCCAGTGCTTAAGAACCTCTATGGCACCGACCGCAACGCCTATCATCTAACCGCAGACTACACCTGGGGCTGGACCCAGGAAGAAAGCATCGCGGCCGCGACCGAAGCCCTGGGCTGGAACACGGTTGAAAAAGTGCGTACGCCACTGGCTGCCACAGACTTCTCTTCCTATATCGCCCCAGTTCTGAACTCTGGCGCGGATGTTCTGGTTCTGAACCACTACGGCGGGAACATGGTGAACTCGCTGACCAACGCTGTTCAGTTTGGCCTGCGTGAGAAGGTTGTGAATGGTAAGAACTTCGAAATCGTTGTTCCGCTCTATTCGCGCCTGATGGCCAAAGGTGCCGGCGCCAACGTTAAAGGCATCCATGGCTCCACCAACTGGCACTGGTCGCTGCAGGACGAAGGCAGCCAGGCCTTTGTACGCTCCTTCGGCACCAAATACGGTTTCCCACCCAGCCAGGCGGCACACACTGTTTATTGCCAGACCATGCTCTATGCAGATGCCGTTTCACGCGCAGGTTCGTTCAACCCCTGCGCCGTTGCCGAAGCCCTGGAAGGCTTTGAATTCGACGGTCTGGGCAATGGCAAGACGCTTTATCGCGCCGAAGACCACCAGTGCTTCAAAGACGTTCTGGTTGTGCGCGGGAAAGAAAACCCAACCTCCGATTTCGACCTTCTCGAAGTGGTTGAAGTGACCCCGGCTGCGCAGGTTACCTATCCTGCGGATCACCCGATGTTTGCGGGCGGTGCGCTGGGCAGCTGTAACCCGGGCGCCTGATCCACTGCACTTTTGCCGGGCGCACCTTGCGCCCGGCAGTTTAAATTTATTCTGACATCGCGGCTGCATGTGACACGGTTTTCCGTGCCCTGATGTCGTGCAAGCGAAGCATGAGGCCTCGCAGGGTCAGGATCCACCACTTCCACATCGAAGAACCCAAGGGTGGGGACTATGGACGCAATCCTATTGCAAATATTAAACGGGCTGGACAAAGGCTCTGCCTATGCGCTGATCGCGCTGGGCCTGACACTGATTTTTGGCACGCTGGGCGTGGTGAACTTTGCGCATGGCGCCCTGTTCATGATTGGTGCCTTCTGCGCCGTCACCGTGCAGCGTATCCTTAACCTCAGCTATGAGGTGGTCGACGAAACCCAAAAGGATTTCCTCGGCAACGCACTGAAAGTAAAGACATCCTATGTGGAAAGTTGGTTCGGCCCCGAAATGGGGGGGGCCATAATAGACTGGGCAGTGCCCATCGCCATTATCTTTGCCATCCCGATCATGATCTTCATCGGTTTTGTCATGGAACGCGGCTTGATCAAGCATTTCTACAAGCGCGAACATGCGGATCAGATCCTGGTGACCTTTGGCCTCGCCATCGTGTTGCAGGAAGTGATCAAATACTTCTATGGTGCCAACCCGATCCAAACCGCCTCTCCCGAGGCGTTGAGCGGCGTTGCAAATGTCGGCGCGCTGTTTGGCATGGATATTGTCTATCCAGTCTGGCGTATCGTCTACTTCTTCTTCTCGGTTGTCATCATCGGCGGTATCTTCTCCTTCCTGCAGTTCACCACTTTTGGGATGGTTGTGCGCGCCGGCATGGCAGATCGTGAAACCGTTGGCCTGCTGGGCATCAATATCGACCGTCGCTTTACCATAATGTTTGGCATTGCTGCTGCCGTCGCCGGGCTTGCCGGGGTGATGTATACCCCGATCAATTCGCCCAACTACCATATGGGCATGGACTTTCTGGTGCTGAGCTTTGTGGTTGTGGTTGTTGGCGGTATGGGTTCGCTGCCCGGTGCCGTTCTGGCCGGCTTCATGCTGGGTATTCTTGAGGCCTTTGCCTCGATGAACGAGATCAAATCCATCCTTCCCGGTATCGACCAAATCATCATCTATGTCGTCGCGATTATTATTCTGCTCACCCGTCCGCGGGGTCTCATGGGCCGCAAAGGCGTGATGGAGGAATAACACATGTTCGGACTTGATAAAAAAGACACGCGGATGCTCCTGGTCGTCGCTGTACTGACGCTTTGTGCTCCCTTCATCCTCAATCCATTCCCCACCGACAGCGCCATGGCGCAGTTCAATGCGGGTTACCCGGATCTGATGCAACGCTTTGTGATCTTTGGCATCTTTGCCATCGGTTTCAATATTCTCTTTGGCCTCACTGGCTATCTCTCCTTTGGTCACGCGGCCTTCCTGGGTGTCGGCTCCTACTCTGCCGTTTGGATGTTCAAACTGCTGAGCATGAACGTGGTGCCTGCCATCCTGCTTGCGGTGGTGATCTCTGGGCTGTTTGCGCTGCTCATTGGCTTTGTCTCGCTGCGGCGGTCAGGGATCTACTTCTCGATCCTGACACTGGCCTTTGCGCAGATGTCCTTTAACCTGGCCTATTCGGTTCTGACGCCCATCACCAATGGTGAAACCGGTCTGCAGCTGACACTGGATGACCCCCGTGTGCTGGGTGTTTCCGCCACAGCAGATGGCTCCATCCCAGTGACCAGCCTGTTTGGTCTGGAAATGCGTTCAACCTTTGAAATGGTTGTTGGCCCCTGGGCTTTTCAGTTCAACGCCGGATACTACCTCTGTGCGCTGGTTCTGCTGGCCGTTTTCTACCTGTCGATCCGTATCTTCCGCTCGCCCTTTGGCATGATGCTGCGGGCGGTGAAATCGAACCAGCAGCGGATGAACTATACCGGCCTAAACACCAAACCCTACACCCTTGCTGCCTTTGTGATTTCCGGCATGTATGCGGGTCTGGCCGGTGGTCTGATGGCCTCGATGGATCCTCTGGCTGGTGCGGAGCGCATGCAGTGGACCGCATCGGGCGAGGTCGTTCTGATGACTATCCTCGGCGGTGCGGGCACGCTTATTGGTCCGGTTCTGGGCGCTGGTTTCATCAAATACTTTGAGAACATCTTCTCCAAGATTAATGACACCGTGTTGCATAACTGGTTCGCCTTTATGCCCGACGGGCTGGAAGATTTTGTCGTCTTCATCGTGCATCCTTTCATCGGCAAAGGCTGGCATCTGACTCTGGGTATCATGTTCATGCTGGTTGTGGTCTTCCTCCCCGGAGGTCTGGTCGAAGGTGGTCAACGCATCGCCAAATGGGTGAAGGGTCGCAAGAACAAAGACGACTCCACCTCTGCCACAAAAAACCCTGCGGAATAAGGAGACGGATTGATGGGAATTCTTGAAGTCAAAAACGTCGGCAAACGCTTTGGTGGCCTGCAGGCGCTGGGGGATGTGAACCTCAGCGTCAAGGAAAACACCGTCCACGCCATTATCGGACCCAATGGCGCGGGTAAATCCACTCTGCTCAACTGCCTGGTGGGCAAGCTGATCCCCGATACCGGGTCGGTGATGTTTGACGGGCAGTCGGTGCTGGGACGCAAACCCTATGAGATCAACCAGATGGGCATCAGCCGCGTCTTTCAAACGCCTGAGATCTTTGGCGATCTCACAGTGTTGGAAAACATGCTGATCCCCTGCTTTGCCAAACGTGATGGTGCCTTCTCTTTGAATGCGATCACCTCGGTTCCCAGTGAGACTGACGTGCTGGAAAAGGCCGAAAAGATGCTGGTTGAGATGAACATGGCTGACAAGCGGCATATGCATTCCGCTTCGCTGTCGCGCGGTGACAAACGACGCCTTGAGATCGGCATGTGCCTGTCGCAAGAGCCCCGTCTGTTGCTGTTGGATGAGCCCACTGCCGGTATGGCACGCGCCGATACCAATAACACCATTGATCTGCTGAAAGAGATCAAGGAACAGCGCGACATTACAATCGCCATCATCGAACACGACATGCATGTGGTGTTCTCTCTCGCGGATCGGATCACCGTTCTGGCCCAGGGAACCCCCCTGGTCGAGGATGATCCGCAAAACATCCGTGGCAACCCCAAGGTACGCGAAGCCTATCTCGGCGAGTCGGCATAAGAACGGACACTCCCTGCCCGTTCTGACAGAATATCACGCCAGTCAGGACGGTGCAGAGCAAGAAAGGACAAGACAGATGAACGTCAAACCCGACTTTTCCAAGAATGCCAATGCGGCAACCACCGCGCCGGCCTTTCTGTCGGTCTGGGATATGCATGCCTATTATGGTGAAAGCTATATCGTGCAGGGCATCAACTTTAACGTCCATGAGGGCGAGATCCTGGCGCTGCTGGGGCGCAACGGCGCGGGCAAGACCTCGACCCTGCGCTCTATCGCGCGCACCGGCTCACCCATGGTGACCCAGGGGGAAATCTGGCTGGACCACCAGCCGCTGCACCTGATGGAAAGCCATGAAGCCGCAGCAGCCGGCCTGGGGCTGGTGCCCGAAGATCGCCGCATCATTGCCGGCCTTACAGTGGAAGAAAACCTGCAGCTGGCACAGATCGCGCCCCCCATTGGCTGGTCGATTGAACGGCTCTATGATTTGTTCCCGCGCCTGGGCGAGCGACGCAAGCAGGAGGGCATCACCCTGTCGGGCGGCGAACAGCAGATGCTGGCCATTGCCCGTGCCCTGGCCCGTGACATCAAGGTGCTGCTGCTGGATGAACCCTATGAAGGCCTGGCCCCGGTGATCGTGGATGAGATCGAAAAGACCCTCATGCACGTCAAGGAACAGGGCATGACCACCATTCTGGTGGAACAGAACGCCGTGCGCGCGCTGGAGCTGGCAGACCGGGCCGTGATCCTCGACACTGGTGGCATTGTCTTTGATGGCACAGCAGCCGAAGTTCTGGAAAATGCCGACCTGCGGGCAGAATATCTGGCGATCTGACCAGGCCCGCCAACGCGGCCCAGCCATAGATACCGGCCGATCTTAGATGCGGGGTCGGCCGATATCTACGCGGGGCACTACCCTGGACGCGCAGCTAGACCTGCTGCAATCGCTGGCGCAGCTCTGTCTTTAGCACCTTGCCATAGTTGTTCTTGGGCAGCTCAGCGACAAAGATATAGGCCTTGGGGCATTTGAACCGGGCAATCTGGTCGCGGCACAGGGCATCCAGTTCGGCCTCCCCGACCTGGCCGACCACAAAGGCCACCACCTCTTCGCCCCAATCCGCGTGCGACCGCCCCACAACCGAGACCTCCTGCACCTGCGGATGGACCAGCAGCGCCTCTTCGACCTCGCGCGGGTAGACATTGGATCCGCCGGAAATGATCAGATCCTTGGAGCGGTCCTGCAGGGTCAAATAGCCCGCTTCGTCCAGAACCCCCATATCGCCGGTCATCAGCCAGCCGTCCTTTAAGCTTTCGGCGCTGGCGGCGGGGTTATTCCAATAGCCTGGCATCACTGCATCGCCGCGCACCATGATTTCCCCCAGCGTGCCACAGGGCAAGGGGGTGCCATCCGCTGTGCCAATGCGCAGTTCCACCCCGCTTTGCGCCCGCCCCACCCCGGCCAGACGTCCTTTCCAGTTGGGGTGGCTGCGATCTCTTACCTCTTGCCGGGTCAACACCGTGATCCCCATCGGGCATTCCCCCTGGCCGTAGATCTGGATGAAGATCGGGCCAAAATGCGCCTCAGCCTCGATGATATCCGCCAGATACATTGGCCCACCCGCATAAATCACGCTGCGCAGGCCTGCCCCCGACCGTCCGCTGGCCTTGGCCACGGCGGTCATCCGCGTCACCATTGTAGGGGCGGCAAACATCTGCACCCGGCCAAAATGTTCGGCCAGATCCAAAATCTCAATCTCGTCAAACCCGCCCGAGGCCGGGCAGACATGCGCCGCGCCGACACGCACATGCAGCATGTTGTAGAGCCCGGCTCCGTGGCTCATCGGGGCCGCATAGAGAATCTGATCAGCGCTGCTGGCCGCATCGACATCGGCAAAATAGCCCAGCGACACGATGGTCAACATGCGGTGGGTGATCTGCACTCCCTTGGGCCGACCGGTGGTGCCAGAGGTGTAAAACAGCCAGGCCAGATCCTGCGGATCGCGCGTCACCGGTGCCTGCACGGGGGCATGGACCAGGGCGACAGCATAGGCAGCATCCGTAATCGACACGCTAGGAGTATCGCCATCACAGCGCGCCAAGGCCTGGTCCTGACCGGGCGAGGTAAAAACCAGCTTGGCCCCAGAATCCTGCAGGATGAACTGCGCCTCGCGCCCGTGCAGCTTGGCATTGATCGGCACTGCGGCCGCGCCAGCATACCAGATACCATAGAGCGTGATCAGGTAATCCGGACAATTCGTCATGAACAAGGCCACCCGGTCGCCGGGGGTCACCCCCTGCCCACCGAGCCACCCCGCCACTGCGGCTGCCTTTTGATGAAAGCTGGAATAGTCTTCCACCAGGTCCTGACCCAGAAAAATTGCCGGGCGCCCAGCATCTGCTTGCGCCTGCCGATGCAGCCATAGCGCGATATTCATCGCCTCATCTCCTCTTGAATACCCGGCCCTGCCTGCTCCCTCCCCGGAGCTTTGCGACAAAGAGCCTGTCAAAAACAGCCTCTCATGGTGCAGCTTTTCCTTCAATTCCGCAGAAATACCCGGTTAATAGGGGATATGAGCGATATTGCCTTTGACCATGCCCCTGTGGGGCTCGCCGTTTTGGAAAACCGGGTGATCATCCGGTGCAATCAGCAATTTGCTGCCACCTTTGGCGGTGGCCCTGCCCAGTACAGCGCCCTGCTGATTGCCGATCTCTATCCCAGCCAGGAAGATTACCAGCGCATCGGCGCGCTGCTGCAGCAGGATGAAGGTGCCAAAAGCGGCCTATATAACGATGAACGCATCATGCGTCGGCGCTCGGGTGAATTGTTCTGGTGCCGGGTGCGGGGGCGATCCATCACGCCGGATGATCCCTTTCGCACCGGCATCTGGTCCTTTGCCGATATCTCCGAAGACCGCCCTGTTGTCAGCCTGACGCCGCGCGAACGCGAGGTGGCGATCCTCACCTGCAAGGGGCTGTCGGCCAAGGAGATCGGCCAAAAGCTGGGCCTCTCATACCGCACCATTGAAACCCACCGCGCCCATCTGTTGCAGAAGTTCAACGCCCGCAAGCTGCCGGAATTGGTGGCCAAGCTAAGCGGCATGCCCCTGTAGAGACAAATGCCTGACGCTAATTTGACTGCAGCGATTGCGAATCCTGCCAATTCTGCCCATTTTATGCGCCAGATCGACAGCGCTTTCCTTGTGGTAAAGCTTACCCTATAAGCGCATCTAATTTGCTGGCTGCCTATGTGGCAGACCTGTCAGAACCGGCTGAGGACAAAATGACAAATAAAACTCATGAAGCGGATGTGGCATTCATCAAGGCACTGGCCGAATTGCTGCGCGACAACGATCTGACCGAACTAGAGGTCAAGCGCGACTATAGCGAAGACGACAGCCTGAATGTGCGCGTCGCACGCCAGATCATCGCCGCCGCCCCCGCACCCGTGCAGGCCAGCGTTCCTATCGCCGCTGCCGCCCCTGCCGCTGTGGCCCCCGCTGCCGCAGCCGCCGCCCCTGCTGATGACCCCGCCAGCCACCCCGGTGCGGTCACATCGCCCATGGTTGGCACCGTCTACCTGCAGGCAGAACCCGGTGCCCCCGCCTTCATCACAGTTGGCAAACAGGTCAACGAAGGCGACACCCTGCTGATCGTCGAAGCGATGAAAACCATGAACCACATTCCGGCGCCAAAATCCGGTACGGTCAAGCGCATCCTGGTTGAAGACGGGGCCGCCGTCGAATTCGGATCTCCGCTGGCCATCATCGAGTAAGGGCAGCCCATGTTTGACAAGATCCTGATTGCCAACCGCGGAGAGATTGCGCTGCGCGTGATCCGGGCCTGCCGCGAGATGGGCATCAAATCGGTTGCGGTGCATTCCACCGCCGATGCCGATGCGATGCATGTGCGCATGGCTGACGAATCCGTCTGTATCGGTCCGCCTGCTGGCGCCCAAAGTTACCTGTCGATCCCGGCGATTATTTCGGCCTGCGAAATCACTGGCGCCCAGGCGGTTCACCCCGGCTACGGCTTTCTGTCGGAAAACGCCAATTTTGTGCAGATCATCGAAGACCACGGGCTAACCTTTATCGGCCCCTCGGCTGCCGATATCCGCACCATGGGCGATAAGATCACCGCCAAGGAGACCGCCAAGGCCCTGGGGATCCCGGTTGTGCCCGGCTCTGAGGGCGGTGTTCCAGATGTCGAAAGCGCCCGCAAGGCCGCCGCCGACATGGGGTATCCCGTGATTATCAAGGCGACGGCCGGTGGCGGTGGGCGCGGCATGAAGGTGGCCACCTCGGCTGCTGATATTGATGTCGCCTTCTCCACTGCCCGCTCTGAGGCCAAGGCTGCATTCGGCAATGACGAAGTCTATATGGAGAAATACCTCCAGAAGCCGCGTCACATCGAAGTCCAGGTCTTTGGCGATGGCAAGGGCAATGGCGTGCATCTGGCCGAACGGGACTGTTCGCTGCAACGGCGCCACCAGAAAGTGTTTGAAGAGGCCCCCGGCCCCTGCATCACCGCCGAAGAACGCGCCCGTATCGGCAAGATCTGCGCCGACGCCGTCGCCGCCATGAGCTACTCTGGCGCCGGGACCGTTGAATTTCTCTATGAAGCTGGCGAGTTCTTCTTCATCGAAATGAACACCCGCCTGCAGGTGGAACATCCGGTGACCGAAGCCATCTTTGGCGTCGATCTGGTGCGCGAACAGATCCGCGTTGCTGCCGGGCTGCCGCTGTCCTTCACCCAGGATGATCTGCAGATCAACGGCCATGCCATCGAGGTGCGCATCAACGCCGAAAAGCTGCCGAACTTCTCGCCCTGCCCGGGCAAGATCACCGCCTACCACGCCCCCGGTGGGCTGGGTGTGCGGATGGATTCGGCGCTCTATGATGGCTATTCAATCCCGCCCTATTACGACAGCTTGATTGGCAAGCTGATCGTGCATGGCCGCGACCGTCCCGAAGCTCTGGCGCGCCTCAGCCGCGCCCTGGGCGAGTTGATCGTTGACGGCATCGACACCACCGTGCCGCTGTTCCACGCGCTGCTGGACGAACCAGACGTGCAGTCTGGCAACTATGGCATCCATTGGCTGGAACGCTGGCTGGAAGAAAACCTCGGGAGCTGACCCCGATCAAACTTGGGGCGTGGCACAATGCTGCGCCCCAATGCCCTTGCTGCCCGCTCTGGGCCCATACTCTCCTCCGATCTTCAGGCGGTTCGCCAGATGAGCCTCACCCCCGATCTCTTGCTGCACGCCTATTCCGTTGGGGTTTTTCCAATGGCCGAGCACCGCGACGACGATGAGATCTTTTGGGTGGACCCCAAACGCCGGGGCATCTTTCCGATCGAAGGGTTTCATATCTCGCGGTCATTGGCCAAAACCATCCGTCGCGGCGAGTTTGAGATCACGATCAATCGCGCTTTTGGCACTGTGGTTGAGGCCTGCGCAGACCGGCAAGAGACCTGGATCAACCGCGAAATCCATGCCCGCTACCTGGATCTGCACGCCATGGGCAATGCCCATTCGCTTGAGGTCTGGCAGCAGGGCCAGCTTATTGGCGGCCTTTACGGCGTCTCGCTGGGGGGCGGTTTCTTTGGCGAAAGCATGTTTTCACAGCGGCGGGACGCATCCAAGATTGCCCTGGCCTATCTGATGGATCGCTTGCGCCAGGCTGGCTTTGTGCTCTGTGATACGCAGTTTCTGACGCCGCATCTGGCCTCTCTGGGGGCGGTAGAAATCCCCCGCGCCACCTATAAGGCCCGTCTGGCGCAGGCCATTGCACGGCAGGCGGATTTCACTGCGCCGGAAATCCCCTCACCTCAGCTGCTCTTGCAGCGGATGACCCAGACGTCATAGCGTGCGTGATCCAGCGCTGACAGCGCCGGGCTAGAGGCAATCATCCACCCATCAAAGAACACCTCGCCATTCTGCGGATCACGGATAGTCAGATAGGCAAAGGCGTCGCCTGTGGGGTTTGCCACCGGATAGCGGCATTCTGTCAGGGTAACGATCAGGCCGAAAACCTCGGCGCTGCCGCCGGTGGGGATATCCACGTCGATATTGTGACCGTTGACCTTATCCAGCCCACGCAGAACCGCAGCGACACCACGTTCGGCCGGCTCTTCCTGCGCCACAGCAGGCAGCCCAGCTAGGCCCAGAACAAAGGCTACCGCCAGCTGGCGCAGTCGAACTGTTCGCCCAAAGTTCACGAATCACCCCCACTGCCCGAGACAAATTTGACCAGCAGTGAAATCAGGCTGACCGCGCCTTGGGTATCAAGCACCTCATCGCCCGGTTCAAAATTATACGGCGATCCCCCCGGCATAATCTCGACAAAATTCCCGCCCAAAAGACCTTCAGAGGAAATAATCACCGAACTGTCGTCGGGCACTTTGATCCCCTCCAGCACCGAAAAACGAGTATCGGCGCGAAAGGTCTGCTGGTTGAGATCAACGCCCGTCACCGTGCCAATCTTGACACCGGCCAGGCGCACATCAGTGCCGACGCTAACCCCTTCCAAAGATCGGAAAGAGGCCGCCAGCTCATAGCCGCCCCTTGCAGCGGATAGCCCGGCAACCTGCCCAGCGTAGACGGCAAATCCAAGGGCAACGGCCAGAACGACGCCACCGGCCAGAACTTCAGTTGTATTGTGCGACATTGGGGTCTCAGCCTAGATCTTTGGGGTAAATCAAACAAAGGGCCAAAGGGCAAAGCACCCTTAGCCCAGAAAATACGCGAGTCCGACAGGACCCATGCGCAGGCTGAGCCTTATTCCGGGACCCAAGCCTCGTAATCGCTGCGCGGCTGTGGGCTGCCCCCTGCGCGGATCGACCCGGCCGGAGCATAGGCCTGCAGGGTGCCCGTCAGGTTTTCCTGATGCGGCTTTTCCCAGTCCTTGTGGACCAGTGGCTTTTTGCTGGGCAAGTCATCAAAGGTGCGATGCAACCACCCATGCCAGTCAGCGCCAATGCGCGAGGCTTCAACCTCGCCATTAAAGATCACCCAACGGCGACTGTCATCGGCTGTGTGATAAAACACATTGCCCTGATCATCCTCACCCACCTTAACGCCCTTACGCGCGGTAAAGATCTGGGTGTTCAGCGTCTGACCGTTCCACCATGTCACAGCGCGCAAAAGAGTATTCAGGATTCCCATGGATGCCTCCGAAGATTTCCTCAACCGTATGACGTAATTTCCCGCCAAGGTCCAGTGGCTTGCAGCGCTGTGGGACGCCCCTGGCGGGTTTTGGCATAACTATCACGAATGCCTTAAGGTCCGGTAGCCTGCGTCGCTTGCCCGCAAAAAGATCAGCCGATTGCCAAACGGATCCGTCAGCCTCATTTGCAGACCCATGCCCCCTCTCGATCTCCGGGTTCAGATTTTAGGGATAGCGCGCCCCGGCTTTACTCCATTGCCTTTGCTTCACTTCACGCGACCACATCGAGCAGATCACGCAGTGCATAAAAGTTCTCTTTTGCCTCTGTCGGCGGGATGTTTCCGAGGGGTCCGAGCCGTCGGCGGTTGTTGAACGAACCGACCCATCCAAGGCGGCCATTTCCAGATCCTGCAGATTGCGCCACGGGCCTTGGCGGTGGACCCGCTCGGTTTTGGAGCGACCGTTTATTGTCTCAGCAAGACCGTTGTCATAAGGGTCACCAAGGCTGCCGACCGATGGTTCGCTCCCGGCGTCGACCAGACGCTCGGTGTATCGAATGGACAAATATTGCCCACCGTTCTGGACCGACCGCCGTTCATGCAGGGCCTGTTCCAGATCGGGCTCGACGCTCGCGCCCAGAACACGCGGTTCACCTTAGCGCGGACAGGGCGCTGGCGTGTCGGGGATTGTTGTCTTGACCACCTTTCCACGCATCGCACCACGGATGCTGATCTGTTTCCTCCGTTGCCCGGCAGGGTATTGCCAAGCAATGCGCGAGAGGGAGGCGCCCCACCGTACAGCCTGCAAGCGTACCAGCCACAGCACAAGCAACCCGCGCCCCGATCGGGCCGCAACTCGATGGTCGATAAAAACAGGGCGATTATGGTTTAGCGAGACAGCAATCATGCGGCGCAAAGATATTGACAGCGACAGCCTGCCCCTCCTGAACAGGGCACAGGGTTGTACTTTCCTCCACCTCAACCGCTAGGATACAGGCCCATTCGACCCAATACTTAGGGAGGTGGCGCCAGCGCCGTCACTTCGATCTCAATGCGGTATTTCGGATCAATCAGCCCCGTTTCAATCATCGTGGCTGCTGGCGGATTGCCACCAAATGTTTCCGCCAGCAACGGCCAGCAGGGCGCAAATTCTTTGGCATCTGGCAGGTAATAGTTCACCCGCACCACATCCGCAAAAGAGCCCCCCACCTCCGCCAGGGCCTTGCCGATTATGTCCAGTGCTGACTGACACTGGCTCAGCACATCCTCACCCTGACCAACGGTGCCTGCCACATGTACAAAACCGCCCGCTACTACAGCACGGCAATAGCCGACCTTGGCCTCAAATTCTCCACCCGATGAAATACGTCTGATCCTAGCCATTCTCTGTTCCTTTCATTTGGCCCAAAATATCCTGGGGGGAGCGCCCAACGGGCGCGATGGGACAAAGCCCCCAAGGCTGCAACTCCAGTATGCTAAGACCCCATTTACCTGTATGACCCCTCTGTACCAATAGAAAACGGCCAATGTCATCAAGACATTGGCCGCTCAAAACAGATCAGGGTTTTAGGCTCCCTGCATCACGCATCACAGGCTCAGCTCGCTGACGCGGGCTCTTTTTCTGCTTCTGCATCGGTGTAGATCATCAACGGCTGGGCATCGGATGTAACCGCCTCTTCGTTGACCACCACCTTCGTGACGCTTTCCATACCGGGCAGCTCAAACATGGTTTCCAGCAGCAGATCCTCAAGAATAGAACGCAGACCACGGGCACCGGTTTTACGTTGAATCGCACGTTTTGCGATGGCGCTTAGCGCCTCTTCGGTAAAGTCCAGCTCGGTGTCTTCCAGCTCAAACAGGCGTTGATACTGCTTCACCAGCGCGTTCTTCGGCTTGGTCAGGATGGTCACCAGGGCATCTTCATCCAGATCCTCCAGAGTTGCCAGAACCGGCAGACGGCCAACAAATTCAGGGATCAGACCAAACTTCAGCAGATCCTCAGGCTCCAGATCCTGGAAGATTTCGCCAACGCCGCGGTCGTCATTGTTGCGCACATCGGCGCCAAAACCCATCGCCGAGCCCTTGCCGCGCTGCGCGATGATTCGATCCAAACCCGCAAAAGCGCCGCCGCAGATGAACAAGATATTTGTCGTGTCGACCTGCAAGAATTCCTGCTGTGGATGTTTCCGCCCGCCCTGCGGTGGCACGCTTGCAACGGTGCCTTCCATCAGTTTCAGCAGCGCCTGCTGCACCCCCTCGCCCGAGACATCGCGGGTGATCGACGGGTTTTCCGACTTGCGGGTGATTTTGTCGACTTCATCAATATAGACAATGCCACGCTGCGCCCGCTCGACGTTATATTCCGAGGCCTGCAAGAGCTTGAGGATGATGTTTTCAACATCCTCACCAACATAGCCGGCCTCTGTCAGGGTAGTGGCATCAGCCATGGTAAAGGGCACATCCAGGATGCGCGCCAAGGTCTGCGCCAGCAAGGTCTTACCGCAGCCGGTGGGGCCGATCAGCAGGATGTTGGATTTGGCCAGCTCGATATCACTGCCCGCTTTTTGGGCATGATTAAGCCGTTTGTAATGGTTATGCACCGCCACCGAGAGCACTTTTTTCGCCATGGCCTGACCAATCACATAGTCATCCAGCACCTGGCAGATGTCTTTCGGGCTCGGCACGCCATCGGTTGCCTTCAACCCAGAAGCCTTGGTTTCCTCCCGGATGATATCCATGCACAGCTCAACGCATTCGTCGCAGATGAACACGGTGGGGCCCGCAATCAGTTTGCGCACCTCATGTTGGCTTTTGCCACAGAAGCTGCAGTAAAGCGTGTTCTTGCTGTCGCCACTCGAATTCGTCGCCATGGTCTACCTTTCAGTCCGCTCGGACAACCGGCGTCGCCGGGCTCTCCGCCTTTTGGCCAGCTTATGACAGCCCACCCGCCGCCACAATGTCAAAATATATGCCCCGGCGAATGCGGGGCATATGCTCGTTCACTTAGGCGAGCCTCAGCTCTCCTCGTCGTCACCTTTGGCGCGATTTTCAACGATCTCGTCGATCAGGCCAAAGGCCTTGGCCTCTTCGGGATCCATGAAATTGTCACGTTCTAGCGCCGCTTCGACCTTCTCCAGCTCCTGGCCGGTGTGCTTGACATAGATCTCGTTCAAGCGCCGCTTCAGCTTCAGGGTCTCTTCAGCGTGAATCATGATATCCGTCGCCTGGCCCTGAAAACCACCAGATGGCTGGTGCACCATGACGCGAGAATTGGGCAGCGAGAAACGCATGCCTTTTTCACCAGCCGTCAGCAGCAACGACCCCATAGAGGCCGCCTGGCCAATCACCAGGGTCGAAACCTTGGGTTTGATATACTGCATGGTATCATAAATCGACAGGCCCGAGGTCACAACACCGCCGGGGGAGTTGATATACATCGAGATCTCTTTCGAAGGATTCTCTGCCTCAAGATGCAGCAGCTGCGCCACGATCAGCGAGGACATGCCGTCATGCACGGGTCCATTCAAAAAGATGATCCGCTCTTTCAGCAGGCGCGAAAAGATATCATAGGCTCGCTCTCCCCGGCTGGTCTGTTCGACCACCATGGGCACGAGGGTATTCATATAAGTTTCTCTTGGATCATTCATGCGAACCTGCCTGCGTTGTGTTATGTCTGGTACCATACCCGACGAGTGTTACCTGAGTCTTAGTATTGCCCCCTTGGGCCTGCAAGGGCCGACCGTTGTTTTTACGCAGCTGTCCCCATTGCAACACCCCGCTGCAATGCGTCTGTAGCACCAGCGTCGCAAATCATCGGAGCGCAGTCGTAATCTTAGGGCAGATCCGCAGGAATACCCCGTAAACGCAAAGCAAGAGAGGCCAGCCCCGGCCCCCGGTGGGATGTCGCATTTTGCCGTCCCTCCACCGGTATTGACCTGTCTCCCGCCTGAACCCCTTGGGGGTCTCTCACGCCTTTGGACCAGGACCATGCCATGACAGATGACAATTTTGTGCAAAAGGGTGCCGCTGCCACCCTGGCCGTGCCCTTTGCCGGGGCACCACAAGATTTTTACTTCCTGCTGCTGCCCAAGGCGACAATGCTGGCGGTTGCGGCCGCAATCGAACCTCTGCGCATTGCCAATCAGGTCACCAATTCCAAGCTTTATCGCTGGTTCATCCTAACCGAGGATGGCGCGCCAATCCGCTGTTCAAATGGCATGAAGGTCACCCCTGACATGCCCCTGCAACCCCTGCCTGCGGATGCTTTGGGCTTTGTCTGCGCTGGGGTCGAGCCGCAGTCCACCGCAGGTGAGGCGACGCTCAACTGGCTGCGGCGCGAAAGCCGGTTTGGCCGCTCTATCGGCGGCATCTGTACTGGCGCCTTTGCCCTGGCCCAGGCCGGGCTGATCCGTGATCAGCCCTTTACCCTGCACTGGGAAAATCAGCCCGGCTTTCAGGAAAGCTATCCGGATCTGTACCCCACGGCCAATACCTTTGAAATAAGTGGCGCCCTGATGACCTGCGGCGGCGGCAATGCGGCCACCGATCTGATGCTCAACCTGATCGAGGCGCGCCACGGCAAACAACTGGCGATCATCGTTGCCGATATGTGCCTGCATGTGCGCTCGGGTGGGCAGGCAGTGCCGCAGAAATCCAACTTTGCCGTAGCCATCGGCAGCCGCAACCAGCGCCTGCTGAATGCGCTGCAGCTGATGCAATCCGCCATCGAAGATCCGCTCTCTATTGGCGATCTCTGCGCCCAGCTGGATATCTCTCGGCGCCAATTGGAACGACTGTTTTCACGCTATCTGAACCAAAGCCCAATGCATGTCTATTTTGACATGCGCCTTGCCCATGCCTTTGCCCTGATGAATGAAACCTCAATGAGCGTGACAGAAATCGCACTGGCCTCTGGCTTTAACAATTCGACCCATTTTTCGCGCCAGTTCAAACGCCGATTTGGTGCCTCACCGCATTTCTTTCGCAAAGGTTGGGGCTAGAGGCAGGGCGCAGCTGCCCCTGATCACAGCCCCCCCCACAGGCATGGCTGCGGGGGATCAGATCTGGCGTCTTGTCAGCGGCCCCAGAGACCACGCTCAGGCAACACCGCGAAGCTGGCGGGGAAGCTCTGTATCATCCAGGTCGACATCTTCTTGCAGGTCTGGGACTGTAAACCCTTCCTGTAGCGGCAAGCACAACCCAAGAGTGACGCAAAGCGGCAAGCGACGCACGGCAAAATTCGCCGCCCGCACCTGCAAAACCGCTAGGTTTTCCGCGTCACTCTCAAGCATGCGTCCTTCGTGGTGTACACGTTGGCCCTGCGCCGACAAAATCCCCCAGACCAAGTCGGCCCATTGGTTGGGATGCGTCTTGCCCTCGCTCAGCGCCAGCAGGAACAGCTGCTCAAAGCGATCAAACTCAACACCGCCGCCCGTCACCGGAGAGGCCAGAAAACGCAGGGTATCGCTGTCTTCAGCCCGTTTGCACAGAGCCAGATTGAAGGCCTGGCAGCGTGCCTCGCGCGCAGCGCGCCCTTCCAGCGGCAAACAGGGCGACAGGGTGCCAGATCCGACAAGGATGGTCAGAAGGCGGGAAATTTCGCCCCAGGTCATGCGCCCGAATACGCCTTGATCCAACAGGCTGCGCACTGTGGCCGGGCCTGCTGCCAGGGCCTCTAGAATGGGCGCGTACTGGTCGTGATCCAGCGTGATCTCGCCCAGACGCCAGCTAAGCTTGAGCACGCCGCCATTGTAGCGCTGCATCAGGGCTAGCGGGGTTTCGAACCAGGCGCCAATGGCACTGCGTTCGGTGTGCTGGCGTGGCCCCTTTACAAACAGGTCAGACCGGAACTGTTCATTCACCATAACATCGCGCAGGTTTTCACGCTGTACCGGGTCACTTTCGGCCGCAAGCAGTTCACCCTGCTGCGGCGTCAGAGAGATGTCCGCCACATGGTCCAGCATACAGGAAGAGCCAACAAAGCTCAGCTTGGCCTGATCCAGATGCGCCGCGAGATCGCCAAAATGGAACGGCGTCCAGTCGGCATTGAACAGCTCATGCGCCAGATACTTGCGCGACATATTCTTGGCACTGCCCAGACGCGAACTGGCCGAAGGATTGATGGTGAAGAACTTGGCGCCGGTCGCTTCCAGCTTGGCGGCAAAGGCCAGCGCCTCATCCACCCGGTCTTCTGTCGGGGAAGAGCTTTGTGCCGCGTGATCCAGCAGCACCCGCCGCAAGGGCATTGTCGCAGCCCAGGCCGCAAGAACATTGTAGCTGACATAGACCATACCGCCTGCGGTCAGGCGGCGGCCAATGAAATCGACAATAAGGTCCTGATTTTCCTTGGAAACCCAGCTCATCACCCCATGTAGCGCGATCACATCGAATTGCTTGGGCAGGGCGGTTTCCTCTTCGAAATCCGCAAAGGAGCGATCATAGAAATGTACATTATCCAGGCCAGCCTCGGTCGCCAGCTCACGCGCGCCCGCGATATGTGCAGGCATGAAATCCATCGCGTGGAACTCTATATGCGGGTTCGCCGCCGCCAAAAGATTCGCGGTAAATCCCTGGCCGCAGCCCAGCTCACAATAGCTGAGCCGTTTTTGGTTCAGCCCGTGTTTCTGCCCGCGAGAGGTCGCAGACAGAGCCAGCACAGCCGGTGTCATCTCGTGGAAAAAATCATGCGTGTAGTCAACATCGGCCACATAGCCAGAAGTCCAATCACTCATACACCACCTCTAGGTCTCAATTTGAATCAACGTTGCGGGCCAAGTTGTCTAAAATTCATGATGATGAGGTTAATGGCGTCGGGTTTATGTCGCGCATTTCTCTTTATATCTGCTCTGCCTGCTGGCGGAAACGAAAACGCAGGCTCCGGAGAGTTCCGGAGCCTGCGCCACATACTACCAAAACGGGCCGCCAAAACTGGCCAAGCAGCCTAGTCCAAGCTTTTCAGATAGGCAAGAATGGCCTCGATATCCGCCTCTTTGCGCAGGCCTGCAAAGGACATCTTTGTCCCCTTCATGTATGCGCGCGGCTTGGTCAGAAAGGCGGCAAGTTCAGCTTCGTTCCAGATCAGACCGTCCTCGCCCGCAGCGGTCATCACCTTGGAATAGCGAAAACCGTCAACCTGCCCTGCCGTGCTTCCGACAATCGCGTTCAGCACGGGGCCGGTACCGTTCTTGGCCCCCTCGCCCACCCGATGGCAGGCCTTGCATTTCTTGAACACCTTGCCCCCCTTGGCGACCAATTCCGGGTCCAACAAAACCGCTGCCTCTTCAACCGGATCCTCTTGCACCACCGGGGCCGCTTCAACGGCTTCTGTGGCTTCTGTGGCTTCTGTGGCTTCAGCGGCGCTTGCGGTCCCGGCCTCGGACGCGGCGGTTTCTTCCGGTGTTACATCAAGAACCCGCGCTCGCATGGTAATTTCAACCGTCTCTTTGCAGTCTTGCATGCAGGGCTCTGTGGTCCAGAAATACTGCTCGCTTGTCAGCCGGTCATCGACAAAGAAACCCTGCGCATTTGGCATTGAAACAGAGGTGAAGTTCTCTTGTGAGAGGGTGAAATCCTCGTCCACCAGATCGTTGGAATACAGAATATAGGCCAGGATTGCATAGACTTCATCCGGCTCCAGCGTCTGCGCCGCGCCAAAGGGCATTGAGCGATTGATATAATCCCAGCCGGTTGACAGGTAGGGCCAGTATGACCCGACAGTTTTCAGTGGATCCTCGCGGTCCAGCGTGCCACGCCCGCCAGCGAGTTTGGGCCAGTTACCAACCCCTTCGGCAAAATCGCCATGGCAGACGGCGCATTTCTCAGCAAAGATCTCTTCGCCGGTCCAGACATCGCCAGACCCCGGCGGCAGGCCAGTCCCGTCTGGCGATACGTCGAGATCCCAGGCGGCGATCTCTTCTGGCAGCGCCACACGCCCCAGACCTAAGCCATCAGCCCATAGCGGGGTGCCACAGGTAAGGGCAAAAACCCCTGCTGCCAGGTATTTAGGAAACTTCGACATTTTCTGCCTCCCCATCGGCTTTGACCCACCAGGTCTGGATGGCATTATTATGGTAAATAGAGTTCAGTCCGCGCACCTCGCGCAGCTGCGTCTTGGTCGGCTGTACATAGCCAGAGCTGTCTCGTGCACGGGCCTGCAGCAGCATTTCAGAGCCGTCCCAATCGGTATCCAGGTAGAACCGAGTCAGCGCCTTGTCGGTGCCTGGCGCCGCCAGACGGGCCTCAGCCCAGGTCTTGCCACCATCCTTCGACACATCAACGCCCGTGATCGCGCCGCGCCCGGACCAGGCAAGTCCAGTGATCACCAGCGGGCCAGTGCCATGGGTAATAGGCGCCTGCGGGCTGGGGCTGGTGATGACGGATTTTGCATCCATCTCCCAGGTCCATTTACGCGCCGAGCCATCTTCCATTGTATCGGTGTATTTAGAGGTCTCTTCGCGGCTCTCGACCGGGCCATCCGTCACCTCGATACGGCGCAGCCACTTGATCCACATGTTGCCTTCCCAGCCGGGCACAACCAGACGGACAGGATAGCCATGTTCCTTGCGCAGGGCTTCGCCATTGGCCTTGAAGGCCACCAGAACATCATCCAGCGCCTTTTCCAGCGGAATGGAACGCCCATTGGAGGAGGCATCCGCGCCCTCTACATAGACCCATTTGTCCTTGAAATCGCCTGCAGCCGCCAGCCCGGCCTCTTCCAGCAGACTGCGCAGAGAGACCCCCGAATATTCCATATTATGGATCATGCCATGGGTGAACTGCGCACCGTTCAGCTGGGCACCCGCCCATTCCATGCCAGAATTTGCCGCGCATTCGCAGAAATACACCCGGTTTTCGCGGGGAAAGCGCTCTAGATCGGCATAAGAGAACACCAGCGGGCGGTCGACCAGCCCGTTGATCATCAGCCGGTAGTCTTCTTTCGCCAGTTCGATAGCACCCGAATGATGCCGCTCAAAGGCGCAGCCCTGCGGCGTGATGGTGCCGTCAAGTGCATGAATGGGCGTGAAATTGATCGAGGAAATGGTATCGGCTGTCAGCCATTCCACATTGCGCCGCACCACATCCTGTTCAAACCGGATAGGCAACCCGTAGGGGGTGGCATCAACACCATCGCCTAGGCCGCTGGCCCAGTCCTGTACCTCGGTGATCAGCGGATCCGCCTGCCCGGCGGCCTGCGCCGCACCCGTGGCTGCGGCACCTGCCCCAGCCGCCGCAGCTCCGGCCAGAAACTGGCGGCGCGAGGGCACAAATTTATCTGCTTTGTCGCTCATTTTCTCTTCTCCTCACATCGATAAATTCGTGTTTTTGAATTTATCAGCGCAAAAAATTTTGGTCAAACGAAGCGCCGCCCGGGCCAGACCCCAGAGCGGCGCCCCAAATGCAGGGGTTAAGCGCCCACCACCTTGACCGTTGTATTCGGGTTCACAGAGACGGTTCCCTGCTTGCGGATATGATCCTCGACCACATCCCAGATCATCGGGCCTTCGGTCCCCTCATTCACGCTAGCCCAGCCGGACACAACATAGGATTTGTCGGCATCGATCATTTCACCGGTTTTCAGCAGGGTCATCTCGCTGATGCGTTCGCCCTGCGGTTTGGTGATGTCGATCCGGTAGCCCATGCCACCAATGCGCACCATGTCACCGCCCTGCTGGTAATAGGGATCCGGGTTAAAGATGTTATCGGCGACGTCTTCAAGGATCACCTTGATGAATTCCCCGGTCATCTCTGACCGGTAGGCCGCGCCATAGCTCATCGAGGTCACGTTCCAGATGTCTTCGCGGGTGATGTCATCGCCCGGCACCAGCGATGGTCCCCACCGCACGCCGGGCGACATGGCGATATCGGCTTCACGTTCGCTGAGCAGGGCATCACAGATCAGATCATCCCAAGTGCCGTTGAAATTGCCACGCCGGTACAACAGGGAATCGGTCTGCCCAATCACCTCGGCCAACTGGTCGGCATAGGGGGCGCGCTGCTCGTCAATCAACTGCGAGATCACCGGATCGGGTGCAATCACATCTGCAAAGATCGGGATCAGCTTATGGCGAATGCCCATCATCTGGCCGTCACGCACATCCAGATCTACACGGGATACAAACTTACCATTGGAGCCGGACGCAATGATATGCGTCTTGCCGATCAAAACCGGTTCTGGCAGCGCATCATGGGTGTGGCCCGACAAGATGACGTCAATGCCGCTGACAACACCGGCCATTTTCTTATCCACGTCAAAGCCGTTGTGCGACAGCAGAACCACCACATCGGCACCCGCTGCGCGGACCTCATCAACCATCTCCTGCATGTGCTCATCACGGATCCCAAAGGAGTATTCCGGGAACATCCAGCCGGGGTTGGCAATGGGCATATAGGGAAAGGCCTGACCAATGACAGCCACTTTGGCGCCGCCCCGGTCAAAGAACTTGTAGGGTTTAAACAGCTCGGCCGGTTCATCCCATTCAGAATCAAAGATATTCTGCCCCAGTGCCGCAAAGGGCAGGCCTTCGACAATTTCATTCACCCGGTCTGACCCAAGCGTGAATTCCCAGTGAAAGGTCATGGCGTCAGGCTTCAGCGCGTTCATCACGTTGACCATATCCTGGCCCGCCGTCTGATGGCAGGTGTAGGAGCCATGCCAGGTATCGCCGCCATCCAGCAACAGCGCATCGGGGCGATCAGCCCGGATGGCGTTGATCACAGTGGACACCCGGTCCAGCCCGCCAACCCGGCCATAGCCCTGCGCCAGCGCCGAGAAATCATCATGGGTCAGCGCATAGGCCGAAGGGCTGCCATCATTGATGCCATAGGCACGGCGGAAATCGGCACCGGTGATATGGGGCACATGACCCTTGTTGCCACCAACGCCCAGGTTGACCGAAGGTTCGCGGAAATAGATCGGTTTCAGCTGCCCATGGATATCAGTGATGTGGATCAGGCTGATATTGCCATAGGTGTCAAACTGCAGCAGCTGATCCTGTGTCAGGCTTTGCTGCGCGGCCAGACGGCCCCAGTTGCCAAAACCAGAGGCCCCTACCAAGGCGGTGGTGGCCATTGAGACCTGCAAAAAATCACGGCGCGAGATCATGTCTATCTATCATCCTGTGCAACCATAAGCGGCAAATATGATTCATATTCGCATTTATGAATTAGATAAGAGCGAAACACCCCACGCCAGAACAGACGCGGGGTGCAGATGTGTTTAGTTGCGGACCGAAGGGCCCTCGACCGAGAGGCCATTGCCGCGGGACGCGACATAGAGTTCCAGCGCCACAAACTCTGACGAGCCGGGCTTGTAGGTCTCGGCGCGGGTGTCGCGCACGCAGCCTTTGAAGCGGGCCTGCACGTTGTTGAGCTTGGCGTTTTTCAGACGATAGGTCGGAAAGCCGTTGATGTGGCCCTGGCTCAGGTGATCCGCGCGGATCATCTTGCCATAGCTGTCCTCGTGGCAATTGGCACAGGACAGTTCCAGCTGGCCGGTGCGGGTGTAATACAACTCTTTGCCCTGTTCCCAGGCAGACTGGGCCGGGCCGTCGATAGCCACATTGACCGGCATGCCGCGCGACTGCACCGAGATCAGCGCCTCCATCGCGGTCATATCACCGCCCGTGTATTTCCACGCCTTGGCACCCATCTGGTTTTCGCGGCAGTCATTGACCTGCATCGCAAGGGTGCGCACTTCGCCGGCCGCTTCGTTCCACTTGGGATAGACCGCGCGCACGCCTGCCATGCTCTCTTCCACGTCATCGTGACAAGAGGCGCAGGATTTGCCCTCGGATCCCTCAGCGGTGTTCCAGGCATCATAGGCCTTGTCGACAAACACCATGGCGGGGTTTTCAAAATCGTCCATCTGCAGGGCCTGGGTTTCATCCGAGCGGAAGTGCCAGCCGGACATGATCTCGTCCAGCGCATCCGCCACATGGGCGGGGGCTGCGGTTTTTGTCACCAGCGTGTCTTCTTCGTTGAGCACCAGCGTATCGTCGTCCGCATCCGCATAGGCAGAAAGCGGCAGGCTCAGTGCGACAGCGATGGCGGTAAGCGCCTTATAGTTCATTCCTTGTCCTCCCTTGGGTATCCACCCTGGCCACAAATGCGGCCAGGGTGCCGTGCCTTTGAGATCCGGAAGGGATCAGGCGATAGCGACCGATTTGGATGTCTCATAAACAGAGCCATCGTCGTCATACCAGGTAAAGGCAAAGTCGCCGGCCTCTGGCACAATGGCCTCGAACTGGAAATAGGGGTTGGTCGAAACCGCAGGTTCAATCGCGACATCCACGACCAGCTGACCGTTGAATTCACAGGTAAACCGATTGATGATCGAGCGCGGAATAACGTTGCCCTCTTTATCCTTGCGCTGACCGCTTTCCATCTGGTGGCTGATCAGGGTCTTGATGGTGATTGCCTCACCAGCACTTGCCGTCTTGGGGACTTTGACGCGGGGTTTTACACCGGATGCCATGTCTTAAACTCCTTCGTATTTAAGGCCGTCTTTGCGGCCCTCTTCGGGGATGGTGCGGGGCGTATCGCTTAGCCGCCACAGCCCCCGATTGTCACTTTCACAGCGGCGCTCGCCTTGGCAAAGCTGCCATCGGCCAGTTTAGCGATGGCAACCACATCCTGGGTGCCGGCCAAACGGATCCGGGTGGCGGCAGACTGGCTGGCAGCCAGCGGACCAAAGGTAAAGGTCGCAACGCCAGGCGTTGGGTTGCCAGTGGCCAAAACCATAATTGCGGTGGCCCCAGGGGCGCTAACCTCAATTGGCACGGTATTGCCGTTTTCAGCAATTTCCGGCGCGGTCAGCTCGATCCCGGAATCGGCCATATCGGCACCGCCGGTGAAGGCGGCGATCCGCTCGTCTACGCTGCTGCTGGCACTGGCCCGCAGCGGCAGCACTGTCATCACAGCAGCACCCAGGGCCAGGCCCAGGGTCTCACGGCGTGAGAACTCCATCATATGTCTCCTTTGACGTTCCGCAAAGCGGCAGGGCATGCAGCCCTGGCTTTACTCTTCTTTCAGCGTTGCGATGAAGGCAACGACATCTTCGATCTGCTGTGCAGACAGGATCGGCGTCAGCGCCTCTGTTGGGGCCTTGCCAGTATAGGCGTCGCCAGGACGAATAAAGCCTTCGACCTTGTAGAAGGCCGGCATCATGGTGCCGTCAAAGGTCATCTTGGCATTGGTCATCAGCCCGCGCAGCTCTGCTTCGCTCCAGCGATCGCCAGCGCCATCCAGCGAGGGGCCGATTTCACCATGAAACGGCACCTCTGCCAGCGCAGTGATCTGATGGCAGGCGATGCAGTTGCCCTGCGATTTAGTGCCCGCAATCACGGCGCCACTTGCCGCATCCCCTGCTGTGCCAGTCAAGGAGGCCGCAACCGCCCCGTATTCGTCAAACTGCACATCCTTTGGCGCGACCTCGGCCGCGAGGGCTGCACTCCCGATCAGGCACGCGGCC
The DNA here is from genome assembly GCF_021228235.1 of Pseudophaeobacter flagellatus. Taxonomy (GTDB): domain Bacteria; phylum Pseudomonadota; class Alphaproteobacteria; order Rhodobacterales; family Rhodobacteraceae; genus Pseudophaeobacter; species Pseudophaeobacter flagellatus. The sequence goes on along the minus strand of NZ_JAJQRG010000003.1, from coordinate 82,262 downwards.
AGTGTAAGAGATAGTCTCTTCATGGTTCCTCCCGTTGGCTGCCGCCCGCATGGTGCGCGGGCTTAGCTGTCGTCTATCGTAGGGCACCGCCCTCTGAAAACGCAACAACAAATTCAATATTATGAATTATTATATTTGTTCGCCTGCTTTCAATCGGTTGCCCCATTGTCGCGTTCCGAAACGCGCCGCGCGTGATAGCGCTGAAAATCCTCTCCGTTGTCAAGGAGATACCGCTTTTCTCTTACCCAGGTAAACATGTCCAGCGTGGTGCCGACACCAAAGGCGCCCGGCATCATCGCCACGGCGGCCTTGGGCGCGCTCGTCCCTACCGCTACCTCTTCCGGCAGGAACAGAATCGTCGGGGTGAACAGTACGCCCCATTTGCGCGCCATGTCCTTTTCCGCCAGGGTTTCGCCGTCAAAATCCGTGACCTCGATATCGCCATGCAGGTTCAACTGCACGACAAAATAGTTGTCGGCGATATAGCCCCCCACTTCGGGCCGCGGAAAGACCTCCTCATGCATCTTGGTGCAGTAGATGCAGCCGCGTTGTTCAAAGAACAGCACCAGGCGCTTGCCCTCGGCATTTGCCTCTTCCAGGTCCTCGCGCAGATCTTTGAAGGTCTCGCGCATCCAGGGCGTCTTGTGCAGCCCGTCATCGTCCAGCTCTGCTGCGCGAGCCTCCATTGCCAACACTGGTATAGCCAGCATCGTCACCGCCAGCGCCAAAGCGGCAAGGTTCAATATCCAGTGCTTCATCGTTTCCTCCCGGATTATCCAGTTGATGTATCGCCTTATCCAATCGAGGCAAAGCCCGGCATCCAGCGGATCATCAGGTCGGCGATCCAGCGCACCCCGCCAGTGACGATCAGAATGGCAAATAGGATCAGCATGATGCCCATGATCTTTTCCACCCAATGAAAGGCCGTGCGGTGGCGCGCCACCCAAGCCAGGAAGGGTTTGGCAAACAGCGCGGCCACCACAAAGGGGGCCGTCATCGCCGCGCCGTAGACCAGCAGCAATGCGCCGCCGCGCCAGATATCGCCCAGACCCGAGGCCACCATCAGAATCGAGGCCAGCGCCGGCCCCACGCAGGGCGTCCAGCCAAAGCCAAAAGCCAGCCCCATCAGATAGGCCCCCGCCAGGCTCGAAGGGTCTGCTGTGCTTTCCATCCTGGCTTCTCGGTACAGCAGGGGAATGCGTATAACCCCAAGAAAATGCAGGCCAAACGCCACCAAAAGCGCCGCCGCCCCGTAGGACAGGATTTCCATATAACGGCCAAACAGCTGCCCCAGCGCGGTGGCGCCCATGCCCATCAGCATAAAGACTGATGTGACCCCGGCCGCAAAACAGACCGCCGCCAATACCATGCGCCGCTGCGCCCCCGGTGCAATTTCGCCGTCGCTGCGCAGCTCTGCCATCGACAGCCCGCCCAGGTAGGACAGGTAAAACGGCACCATTGGCAGGATGCAGGGGGTGAAAAAGCTGAGCAATCCGGCAAAAGCCGCCCCCAGATATGAAATTTCCAGCATCACGGCTTTATGATCCTTCCTGCGCCCCGGTGTGCCACCGCAAGGCTTGTACTATTCACATATTCAAATTACGTTGTATAAAGCCGCAAATGGCGGTTGCCGTCAACGGTAGAGGTAATGATCATTTCACGTCTGTTCTTTGCTCCGCTCGTCCTGTTTGGGCACGCCTTGGCATTGGTGCCTGCGCTGCTGGCAGCAGCCATCATCGGGCTGGTTCTGGCAGCCCTGCCTGCCGCCGCTGCGGCCTCCGACAGGCCCGCGCAGACCGACACGCCAAGCCGAGAGCTGGTTATGGTCGAGCAGCGCGGATGTGAATGGTGCAAGCGCTGGAATGCAGAGATCGCGCCAATCTATCCCAAAACCCGCGAAGGGCGCTTTGCGCCGCTGCGCCGAGAGGATCTGCGGGCGCTACCGGATGATCTTATCCTGGCCCGGCGCGTCACTTTCACCCCGACCTTTTTGCTGATAGAACATGGCCATGAACTGGCCCGCCTGGAAGGCTATCCGGGGGAGGATTTTTTCTGGCCTCTCATCGCAGAGTTGATGCGCAGACATATGGGTTTTACTGCAGAGGCTGAAGCCGCCGCCAAGAGTTAGCACAGGGTAAAACCAAATTGGGAGTTGCGGCACCCGCTGTGCCGCCACCACAGGAGACAGGACAATGGTACTACCGCAATTCTCGGCTGATATGGCCCCGGAAGAGCTGGATAATATGGTCGACAACGCCACCCAAGCCTCGAACTTCCTGAAGGCCATCAGCCATGAGGGCCGATTGATGATCCTGTGCCATCTGGTCACCGGCGAAAAATCCGTGACCGAACTGGAAGAGCTGCTGGCGGCCCGTCAGGCCGCAGTGTCGCAACAGCTGTCACGGCTGCGCCTTGAAGGCCTGGTGGTGCCCCGCCGCGAGGGCAAGGCGATCTACTACCGGCTGGCAGATGATCGCCCACGCCGTATTCTCGAAGTGGTCTATGACATGTTCTGCACCGACGGCAAGGACTGACCACATAGAGACGACCGCTGGCCTATCTGGGCAAACCACCTGGCCCCACCCACGGGATGTACCAGCGCAGACCGCACCCCCTGGCGACCACACGGAACCATACGGACGACCACACGGGAGAGAGCACCGATGTTTGATCTGTTCAGTGATCACCAGCTGGTTGCAGCTGTGGGCCTGTTTGGCGGCATTTTGCTGGGGCTGGCCGCGCGCCTAGGGCGGTTTTGCACCCTGGGCGCAATCGAAGACCTGCTCTATGGTGGTTCCTCCCTGCGGATGCGCATGTGGGGGCTGGCCATTGGCACCGCCATCATTGGCAGCTTTGCTTTAATCGGGCTCGGCCTGCTTGACCCCGCGCAGTCTTTTTATCTTTCGATCCGCTGGATGCCGCTCGCCTCGATCACGGGGGGGCTGATGTTTGGCTATGGCATGGCGCTCAGCGGTAACTGCGGCTACGGGGCCATCGCCCGGCTGGGGGGCGGAGATCTGCGCAGTTTTGTCATTGTTCTGGTCATGGGCGTTGCCACCTATGTTGTGCTGGCCGGCCCTCTGGCACCGCTGCGCAATGCCCTGTTTCAACAACAAGACCTGATCCAGGAACTCCCCCCCGGCCTCGCCCACCATCTGGCCCGGATTACCCGGCTGCCCCTGGCGGGCATTGGCATTAGCATCGGCGTTCTGGTGGTCACGGCCAGCCTCTGGCAGGCCGAGTTCCGCCAGGATCGCACCAGCCTGTTCTGGTCCATTGTTGTGGGGCTTGCGGTGGTCTCGGGCTGGGCGGGCACCGCCTATGTCAACCGGATGGGCTTTGCCGCACTGCCGGTGGTGTCGCATTCCTTTTCTGCCCCTCTTGGCGAAACCATCCTGTGGAGCATGACCGGCAGCCTGCGGCCCCTGTCCTTTGCGGTCGGATCCATCGCCGGGGTCTGGGTTGGCGCTTTTATCGGCTCGGTGATCAAGGGGCATTTCCGCTGGGAAGCCTGCGAGGACCCGCGAGAGCTGCGCCGCCAGATCCTTGGCGCTGCCATCATGGGGGCCGGAGCTGTCATTGCCATGGGCTGCACTGTCGGCCAGGGTCTTAGCGCGTTTTCCCTGTTGTCGCTGTCGGCACCGGTGACATTCCTGGCGATCTTTGCCGGGGCCGGGCTGGGGCTGCGCCAATTGATCACCGGCTTTCGCATTGCGCCCTAGCCACAGGTACTGTTGAGTTTCCCGCAGTAAACCAGAAAGGCGCAACAGCAGATGACAGGCCAAGACCCCACCGGCAACAAGGCCGAAGCCTTTGAGGCCGAGGATGACCTGCCGCGCAATCCCAACCTGAAGCAGACCCTGGGGGACGTGATTGCCGCCCGCCATGCGCATGCAGCCTTACAGCCCACCCGCCGTGGACTGCTGCAGGGGCTGTTGGGGGTTTCGGTCATTCAAGGCCTGCTTGGCAGCTCTGCCTTGGCACAGACTGCGCCAGCCCGGCCCGCCGCCGCGCGACAGCCGTCCCGCTTTGCCTTTGACGAACTGCCCTGGGGCAATGACGCGTATCACCATGTGCCCGCAGGCTATCGGGCCGACATCCTCTTGCGCTGGGGCGATCCGATCACCGCCGGTGCGCCAGACTTTGACGTCACAAACCAAAGCGCCAAAGCGCAGCTGCAACAGTTTGGCTATAACAACGACTACATCGGCTTTACCCCGCTGAATGCCGAGGCCACCCGTGGCCTGCTTTGCGTCAATCACGAATACACCAACGAAGAGATGATGTTTTCCGGCCTGGGCCGTCAGGATCGGGCCGGGTTTTCCGGCATGACCCGCGATCTGGTCGAAATCGAGATGGCCGCCCATGGTGGCACGGTGGTCGAAATTGCCCAGCGCCGCGATGGCTCAGGCGGTTGGCAGGTGCAGCGCGACAGCCCGCTGAACCGTCGCATCACCCCGCTGGATACCGCGATGGCCCTGGATGGCCCGGCTGCCGGCCACCCCCGTCTGCAAACCCGCGAAGACCCCAGCGGCAGATCGGTGATTGGCACCCTGAACAATTGCGCCGGAGGGATGACCCCCTGGGGCACCTGGCTGATGGCAGAAGAAAACTTTCACGGCTATTTCTGGAGCGACCGGCGGGATGCAACGGGCGCGCCAGATCTATCAGATCAGCCCGAGTCACGGCAGATGACACGCTACGGTATTCCCGGTGGCTGGTATGCCTGGGGTCAGTATTTTGACCGTTTCAACATCGACAAATCCCCCAATGAAGCCAACCGCTTTGGCTGGGTGGTCGAGGTCGACCCGCGCGATCCACTGTCCACCCCGGTGAAGCACACCGCTCTGGGCCGGTTCAGCCATGAAGGCGCAGAAACCTGCCTGTCCGCTGATGGCCATCTGGTGATCTACATGGGCGATGATGCCCGGTTTGAATACCTGTATAAATATGTCTCGCACGATACCCTGTCCGACCCGATATCGCAGGATCCTGCCGCCCATCGCCACCTGCTGCAAGATGGCACGCTATATGTCGCGCGCTTTGACGCCGATGCCAGCCTGACCTGGTTGCCGCTGACCCATGGAACCGGACCGCTGACGGCGCAGAACGGCTTTGCCAGCCAGGCCGATGTGCTGATTGACGCCCGTCTGGCGGCGGATGCACTCGGGGCAACGCCGATGGATCGCCCCGAAGATGCCCAGCCCCGTGGCGACGGGGTGGCCTATGTGATGTTGACCAACAACAGCCGCCGCAACGCCGATCAGGTCGATGCGGCAAACCCAAGACCCAAGTCCCGCTTTGGCCATATCATCGAGATTACAGAGCAGGCCGGTGATCACGCCGCCACGCGTGGCACCTGGGAGATCCTGGTGCAATGTGGCGACCCAAAGATTGCCGAGGTTGGTGCCCTCTGGCATCCTGAAACCAGCGACAGTGGCTGGTTTGCCGCGCCTGACAATTGCACCTTTGACGCCGAGGGACGGCTCTGGGTGGCCACAGATCAAGGCGGGCACTGGTCCAAAACAGGTAAATCCGACGGGCTTTATACATTGGAAACCGAAGGCGCAGGGCGCGGACAGGCGCGGCTGTTCTTTCGCTGCCCGGTTGGGGCGGAACTCTGCGGTCCCTGTTTCACCCCTGGTGGCGACAGCCTGTTTCTGGCGGTGCAGCATCCTGGCACCGATGGCACCAAGGCGCTGAACGGCTTTGAGCGGGCCTCCACCTTTGATGATCCAGCCACCCGCTGGCCCGACTTTGATCCGCAGATGCCGCCGCGCCCTTCGGTGGTTGCCATCACCAAACAGGGTGGCGGAAAGATCGCCAGTTCGCCAGCCGCAGCCACCGCAGAATAACCACGAAGCTGTCACGCGGGGCTGTCACACGATCTGTCACAGGCGCGTGAAGGGGCTTGCGCCGGGCCGCACATCCGGCAATCTCTGGCCATCAAGATCTGACCATCAGCAACAGTGGGATACCAAGATGACAGAAACCCTTCGCGCCGCCGATGTTCTGGCACGGCGTCTTTATGCGGCGGGCTGCCGTCACGCCTTTGGCATGCCAGGCGGAGAGGTGCTTACGCTGGTGGATGCGCTGGTAAAGGCCGGGATCCAGTTTCATCTAGCGAAACATGAAAACGCCGCCGGCTTTATCGGCGAGGGCCTGCATCACGCAGATGGCGCCCCGGTCATTCTGGTGGCGACGCTGGGACCCGGCGCGCTGAATGGGGTCAATGTGGTCGCCAATGCGCATCAGGACCGGGTGCCGATGCTGGTGTTGACCGGCTGTGTCGATGCCAGCGAGGCGCAGAGCTACACCCATCAAGTGCTGGATCACCCTGCCGTCTTTGCCGCCATCACCAAGGCCAGCTTCCGGCTGGAGGCAGAGGTCGCGGATATCATTGCCGACAAGGCCGTCTCGCTGGCCTGTGCACCGCGCAATGGGCCGGTGCATATTGATGTGCCAATCTCGGTCGCGGATCAGCCCGCACGGGATCGCGGGTGGCGTCAAGCCCCCCCCGCCCCGACCCAGCCCGCGCCCGCCGCCCTGTCCCAGGCCCGCAGCTGGCTGGCGCAGGCACAGCGCCCGATGGCGATCATTGGCCTGGATGCCCTGCAGGAAAACGCCAGCCACGAACTGCGCGCCTTTCTAGAACACCACCAGATCCCCTTTGTCACGACTTACAAAGCCAAAGGCATCCTGCCCGAGACCCATCCCCTGTGCCTGGGGGCCGCAGGGCTGTCCCCCTTGGCCGATACCCACCTGCTGCCGCTGATCCAGCGCGCTGATCTGATCCTGGGGCTGGGCTATGACCCGATCGAAATGCGCCCCGGCTGGCGCAATATCTGGGATCCCGCCGCCCAGCGCGTGATCGACATCACCCCGGAAGCCAACAGTCACTACATGCACCAGGCCGGCCTGGCATTTGTTGCCGCTCTGAAACCCACACTGGCGGCCCTGACGGGGCGCAGCACGCCCGCCTCTGGCACCACATGGCCCTGCGCCAGCCCGACAGCCGTACAAACCGCCTTGGCAGAGGCCTTCCCCGGCCACGACGACTGGGGCCCTGCCGCAGTGATCGCGCAATGCCGCGGCAGCCTGCCTGAAAACACGCTTGCCACTGCCGATAGCGGGGCGCATCGCATCCTGCTCAGCCAGATGTGGCAGTGCAACGCCCCACGCGCGCTGATCCAGTCCTCGGGCCTGTGCACCATGGGCTGTGCTGTGCCCATGGCCATTGGCCGCAAACTGGCGGCCCCCGACCGCCCAGTTGTCAGCTTTTCCGGGGATGCCGGGTTTCTGATGGTAGCCGGAGACCTGGCCACCGCGGCCGAACTGGGGGTTGCGCCGATCTTTGTGGTCTTTGCCGATGCCAGCCTGGCGCTGATCGACCTGAAACAACGCCAACGCCAGTTGCCCAATGCCGGGGTTGATCTGGCCAGACACGATTTTGCAGCTATTGGCCGCGCCTTTGGCGGCAACGGAGTAACGGTGCGTAACCGCGATGCATTGAACAAAGCACTACAACAGGCCTTGGCCTCGGACCGCTTCACTGTCATTTCTGCCGAAATAGAACCCGGAGGATATGATGGACGCATCTAACCCACAGCCAGACGCAACCCGCAGCCCGCTAAGCCATGGCGCCCTGAAAGGCGTCAAGGTGCTGGATCTGTCGCGCATTCTGGCCGGCCCTACCTGCACCCAGTTGCTTGGCGATCTTGGCGCCACCGTGATCAAGGTCGAGAACCCCAAGACCGGCGGTGATGACACCCGCCAGTGGGGCCCGCCCTATGTGATCGATGCGGTCGGCGAACAGTCTGACCTGTCAGCCTATTTCATGGCCGCCAACCGCAACAAGCGCTCTGTCGCGGTGGATATCACCACGGCAGAGGGCCAGGCGGTGATCCACCGGCTTGCAACGCAAGCGGATATCCTGGTCGAAAACTTCAAACCCGGCGGGCTGGCCAAGTATGGACTGGATTATGCCAGCGTCACCAAAGACCTTCCAGGGCTGATCTATTGCTCTATCTCGGGCTATGGCCAGACCGGACCCAACAGCCACAAACCCGGCTATGACCTGATGGCGCAGGGCTATGGCGGTCTGATGTCCCTGACCGGCGATCCCGAAGGCCAGCCGGTGAAAGCAGGCGTTGGCATCGCCGATGTAATGTGCGGCATGTATGCGACCATCGGTATTCTGGCCGCATTGCATCACCGCGACACCACCGGCGAAGGCCAGCAAATCGACCTCGCGCTGGTCGATGCGCAGATCGCCTGGCTGATCAACGAGGGCGTTGGATACCTCAATACCGGCAGCCTGCCGCAGCGGCGTGGCAACGAACACCCCAGTATCGTCCCCTACGGGCTTTATGAAACATCGGATGCGCATGTGATCCTGGCAGTAGGCAATGACAGCCAGTTTCGTCGCTTTATGGAATTCCTCGGCCTGGAAGGCCTGGCAGAGGATCCCCGCTTTGCCACCAACCCTGCCCGGCTGCAGCACCGTGGCGCACTGAACGATATTCTGATCCCGGCGCTTAAGCGGTTTTCCATGGATGCGGTGATCGCCGGCATGGAGGCCCGCAAAGTGCCCGCAGGCCCGGTACAGACCCTGGACCGCGTCTTTGCTTCAGATCAGGTGGCGGCCCGCGACATGGCGATTGAAATGCAATCGGGGGCCGGGCCGGTACAGCTGCTGGGCAATCCGCTGAATTTCTCGCGCACGCCGGTGACCTATCGCCATGCGCCGCCCCAGTGTGGCGAAGCAAGCGCCGACATTCTTGACGCGCCAGACCCCTTTGCCAAGGCCTGAGAACACCCCCCCGTCGCTGCCACCCCTGCGCAGGCCCTGACAGGGGCAGGACAGACAGCCAAATGTTACAAAAGCCCTCAAGCCTCCGCCTTCCCAGCGGGGGCTTGCTCATCTTTAAGCGATCTAGCGTCAAAAGGCCTGAAAAACCGCCTGATTTTGCGGGGGAATTCCACCATAGGCCAAGATTTGCACACGCTTAATCACCAAAGCGAGAGCAGCGTCGCTTGGGCCTGCCTGCTGGTTTAACCTCTGCACACCCCTCGTGCGGTTTGCGCACCCCGGCAGAGAATGGACCTTCAATGACGCAAGATATTTTTGGACAAGAAACCAGCCTAAGCTGCGCGATCAGCCAGCAGCACTGGGATGCGGTGCAAATGGGGGTTTTGGCGCATTCCGCCAGTACGGCCGATCATCTTGGCGCGCTGCTCAACACGGCCCCGGATTTTGCCCTGGCCCAGGCGATCAAGGGCATTTCGCTGCTGATGCTGGGCCGCAGCGAGTTGCTGCCCATGGCGCAAGATGCACTGCAGGCGGCGCAACTGGGCTATGAATCTGCCCTGCCGCGGGAACGCAAATATATCGAGGCCCTCGCCGCTTGGCTGAATGGCCAACCCTCCCGCGCGATAGAACGGATGGAACAGGTGCTGGCAGTGGATCCCTGCGACAGCCTGGCGATGAAGCTCAGCCATGGGATCCGTTTTATTCTGGGCGATGCCAAGGGCATGCGGGCTTCGGTCGAACGGGTGCTGCCCGCCTATGCGCCCGATCATGCCGGTCGCGGCTATCTCTTGGGCTGCCATGCCTTTGCGCTTGAGGAAACCGGCGCCTATGAGCGCGCCGGGATCGCCGGGCGTCAGGCACTGTGGCTGGCCCCGGACGATGCCTGGGGGCTGCATGCGGTGGCCCATGTGCATGATATGACCGGGGATGCCTCTGCCGGGTTGCGCTGGCTGAACGGTCGCGAACAGGCCTGGGCCCATTGCAACAACTTCCGCTACCATGTCTGGTGGCACAAGGCGCTGATGCATCTTGACCTGGGGCAGACCGACCAGGCGCTGGCGCTCTATGATACCGAGGTGCGCAAGGATAAAACCGATGACTACCGCGATATTTCCAATGCCACCTCGCTGTTGATGCGGCTAGAGCTGGAGGGCGTCGCCGTTGGCAACCGCTGGCAAGAGCTCTCGGAGCTTTGCGCCAACCGCACCGAAGACGGCAGCTTGATCTTTGCCGATCTGCACTATCTGATGGCGCTGACCGGCCCCGACCACAAGACGGAATCCCGCCGCCTGATCCTGCGCATCCACGCCGATGCCCGGCAGCGCGACACAGAGGCCCAGCAGCGGATGGCCACCCCCGGCTGTGGCGCAGCGCTGGGGCTAGAGGCCTTTGGTGAGGGCAACTATACACAGGCCTTTGCCCATCTGTCCGGAGTACGCGCCAGCCTGCACCTGGCCGGGGGCAGCCATGCCCAGCGCGATGTGTTTGAACGTATGACCATCGACGCGGGCCTGCGCTGCGGCGCCTTTGATACGGTGGAACACATCTTGGATGATCGGCGCGCCAAACGCGGCGGGCGCGACGACAACTATGCCCTGGCCCGGCGCGCCCTGATTGCTGCCGCCCGCAGCGACACAAAGCACGAGCTGGAAACACAATCCAAGCATGAATTCGGCGGGAAGATGCCACCCGTTCGGCGGGAAGACGCCATCCCTGTCGCTCCCACAGTCCCTGCCCGCTGAATTGCCCTTTTCAAGATGAGAAAAGAACCTCACACACGCTCTTGAAAATCAACAAGGAATAACCCAATGGCGGAGATTTCGCCTTTTCCCTCCTCCCAGAAAAATGCAGGGCCAATGAACGCGGCATCAGCTGCCAACCAGGCTGCATCCCCGGCAATCTCTTCGGCTTCCGCAGACCTTCGCACGCGCGATCCCAGGCTGGATTTTTATCGCGGCATCGCCATGTTCATCATCCTGGCAGCCCATATTCCGGGCAACCGCTGGACCGGATGGATCCCGGCGCGGTTTGGCTTTTCCGATGCAACAGAGATCTTTGTCTTTTGCTCTGGCATGGCCTCGGCCATTGCCTTTGGCGGTTCCTACGCGCGCAATGGCTGGGCCCTGGGCAGCGCCCGCGTGCTGTTCCGCTGCTGGCAGGTGTTCTGGGCCCATATCGGGTTGTTCTTCTTCGTCGCCATGACCATGGCGACGCTGGACACCTATGGCAGCTTTGACAAAAGCTATATCAACAGTCTGAACCTGCAGCATTTCTTTGACGATCCCGCAGCGCAGCTGGTTGGTCTGTTCACTCTGACCTATGTGCCGAACTACTTTGACATTCTGCCGATGTATCTGGGTGTGCTAGCCCTGCTCCCCTTGATGATGGCGCTGGCGCGCGGTCATCTTTGGCTGGTTGCGCTGTGTTCTGTGCTGCTCTGGCTTGCGGCAAATCCCTATCTGATCGGCCTGGGACCGAATGGGTTGTCCTTCCCGGCTGAGCCATGGTCCCAACGTGAGTGGTTCTTCAACCCGCTTGGCTGGCAGCTTTTGTTTTTCACCGGCTTTGCCTTCATGAAGGGCTGGCTGCCCCCGCCGCCGACCTCGGCGCTCTTGGGGGCTGTCGCAGCGGCCTTTTTGATCCTGTCAGCGCCGCTTGGCTCCTGGAAGGTGTTCTTGTGGCTGGATGCCGCCAATGGTGATCTGGCTGACGCGATCCGTCCCTGGTGGGCCGCCAGCGCGCAGTGGCGCGAAAAGACCGATTTTGGCCTGCTGCGCTATGCGCATTTCCTCGCCCTGGCCTATCTGGGCTGGCTGTTGGCAGGCGAAGGCGGCAAGCGCCTCATTGCCTCGGGCCACAGCCTGGGGGCACGGCTTTGGGCAGGGCTGCTCGGCATCATCAGCAAGGTCGGCCAGCAAAGCCTTGCGGTCTTTGTGTTTTCCATGGCCCTGGCCCGGCTGATTGGCTTTGCTCTGGATCAGACAGACCGCGGCATCCTGATCACCGCACTGGCCAATCTTGCGGGCTTTGCCCTGATCATTGCCTGCGCCTATGGCGCCGGATGGTTCAAATCCCACCCCTGGAGAGCCAAGCGATGACCCCATTCACCCGTCGCACCTTTCTGGGGGCCGCCCTCAGCAGCACCCTGCTTTCCCCCCTGCCGACAGCAGCCCAGGCTGCGCCCGACCCGACGCCCTTTCACCGCGATCATGTGGTGGCGCGCGCGCGCAGCCTGGCCCAACAGCCCTATCGACCGCGCCCCGAGGTGCCGCAGGACTGGCAGGATCTCACCTATGATCAATACAAGGCCCACAGGTTCCGCACCAAACGGGCGATCTGGGCCAAGACGACGCGCAGCTACAATGTCGATCTGTTCCTGCCAGGGCTGTATTTTCGCCAGGCGGTGCAGATCAACACGGTCGAGGAAGGCCTGGCGCGCCGGGTCGGCTTTGACATGGATCTGTTTGAACGCGGAGAAATTGCGCCGACACTCAGCCAGGCAGAGACCCTAGGCTATAGCGGCTTGCGACTGCGCACCCCCCTGGATCAGCCCGACAAAAAGAACGAATTCTGCGTCTTTCAGGGCGCCAGCTATTTCCGCGCCATTGGCATCGGCCAGACCTATGGCCTGTCGGCGCGGGGATTGGCGTTGAAAACCGCCGACCCCATGGGCGAAGAATTCCCCGACTTTGTGGAATTCTGGCTGGAAGCCCCAGCACCGGGGCAGACCCATATGGTGGTACATGCGCTGATGGATTCACCATCTGTGACCGGGGCCTATCACTTTCGCATCACTCCCGGCACCACCACGATCATGGATGTCGAGGCCCAGCTCTTTGCCCGCGCGGACCTGCCACATATGGGACTGGCGCCGCTGACATCTATGTTTTTGTTTGATCGCACCAATCGTCACCGTTTTGATGATTTCCGCCCCAATGTGCACGACAGTGACGGGCTGTTGATCCACAATGGCAACGCAGAGACCCTCTGGCGGCCACTGGCCAATCCCACCCATTTACAGATTTCCTCTTTCGTGGATTCCGATCCACGCGGTTTTGGCCTGATGCAACGCAGCCGCCACCTGCAGGATTTTGAGGATCTCGAAGCCAACTACCACCGTCGCCCCGGTCTCTGGGTGGAACCCAAGGGCCGCTGGGGCAAGGGCGCGGTCACCCTGGTCGAAATCCCAGCTGACAAGGAAATCTACGACAATATCGTCGCCTATTGGCGCCCAGATGCCCCGGTCAAAGCCGGGCAAGAGCTGTCGCTGGCCTACCGGCTTTCCTGGGGAGAAGAGCCCGCCCCCCCTATGGCAGATGCCACCACAGCCGCACCCGGCCCCCAGGCAGCTTCGCCTGTGCCCCCCCTGGCACGCGTCATTGACACCGCAGCGGGTGCCCGCATATTTGGCGAACCCGGGCGATTGATGACGGTGGATTTTGCGGCCCACCCGCTGTTGGCGGGCGACCCGGAAGATATCGAGGTGCATCTGTCCTCGCCCGATGTGGAAACCACCCCCGGCGTGTTGCAGCGCAACCCAAGCACCGGCGGGCTGCGTCTTGCCTTCAGCTTTACGCCCAATGCACAAAACAATGTCGAACTGCGGTTGCAATTGCGCCGTGCCGGGAAAGCCGCAAGTGAAATCTGGCTCTATCGGTGGACCGCATGACCCAGCTGCCTGATCCAACCGGGGCGCTGCCTGAGGCCCCGCTAACCATCCATCTGGCCACAGGGGGTGCAGAAGGCGCGCAAGACACGGTGGGCACAGACCTGATGCCCCCCTTGATGCCAATGGAGATGCCCCAGCAGGATTTCACCGCGCCATTTCACGACCGACACGCGCCGCAGGGCGCGCCGCGGCCGCAGGTGGCTCTCTGGCGCATTCTGGCCTTTTCGCCCGCCATGCTGGCCACGGCCGCGCTAACCTGGGTGATGCAGGGCTGGTTTGCCATCGGCGGATTCATGGGACTTGAACTGCTGCTTCTGGCGCTGATTGCCTTTAATTTCTTCTGGATCTGTTTTTCGGTCTCAACCGTGATCCTGGGGCTGTATTCGCTGTCAAAACGTGACCACAGCCGCCCCATCGGCCAGGTGACCCCGATGCAGGTGGCGCTTTTGGTGCCCGTCTACAACGAAAGCCCCTGGTATGTGCTGGGCAATGTACGGGCGATGCTGGAAGAGCTGAGCCGCGCCGGCGGTGCCCATAGCTATGCAATGTTCATCCTGTCGGATACCCGCGATGCGGACCTGGCCGCGCAGGAACGGCTGAGCGTTGAGGCCTTGCGCGCCGACCTGCCACCGGGAACAGCGCTGTACTATCGCCGCCGGGCCCGCAATACCGGGCGTAAGGTCGGCAATATCAGCGACTGGCTACGGCGCTGGGGCGCGGGATATGAGGCCATGCTGGTGCTGGACGCCGACAGCCTGATGACCGGCCGCGCCATTGCCCGGCTGACCGATGCGCTGTCGCGCGATCCCTGCGCCGGGCTAATCCAGAGCTTTCCGCAACTGATCGGTGCCCAGTCCATTTTTGGCCGGATGCAGCAATTTGCCAATGGCGTCTATGGGCTTGCCCTGGCGGAAGGGCTGGCCCGCTGGACCGGGCATGAAGGCAACTATTGGGGCCATAACGCCATTCTGCGTACCCGCGCCTTTGCGGCCTGTGCCGGCCTGCCCAAGCTGCGTTCGCGGCTCAGCGGGCGCAAGCACTTGATCATGAGCCATGATTTTGTCGAGGCCGGCCTGTTGCGCCGGGCCGGCTGGCGGGTGCGGTTCTTGCCACGCCTTGGGGGATCTTATGAGGAAACTCCCGCCACCCTGGTGGACCACATCCTGCGGGATCGCCGCTGGTGCCAGGGCAATCTGCAACACCTGAACCTGTTGGGCGCGCGCGGTTTTTTCGCCATGTCGCGGTTTCACCTGCTGCATGGGGCCATTGGTTATCTGATGGCGCCAATCTGGTTTGCGCTTTTGGTGATCTGGGCGTTGATCGGCCTGGGCGAAAACCGCTCGGTAATCCACTATTTCAGCGTCACCAATCCTTCGCGCCCCTCTTGGCCCGATATGTCAGAGCCACGCCACGTACTGGTGATTTTACTGATCTATGCCATGTTGTTGGCCCCCAAACTGCTGGCGGTGCTGGCACTGGCAATGACCAGTCGGCGGCTTGATCAGTATGGTGGCCCGGCGCGCTTTGCGCTCTCGACCATCTGCGAAATCCTGTTGGCGGTGCTCTATGCACCTATTCTGATGGTACAGCAGATGATTGCCGTTCTGCGCACCACCTTTGGCATCCAGCGGGGCTGGTCAGCCCAGGCGCGCGAAGGCGGGCACTATGGGCTGCGTCATCTGCTGATCTGTCACGCGCTTGAAACCATAAGCGGATTTGCACTCTGTGGCGGTATCCTGGCCGGGTTTGTGTCGCTTTGGCTGCTGCCAATTGCGCTGTCACTGGTGCTGGCGGTGCCGTTGTCGGCGCTCTCTGGCTGGCGCGCAGGGACCTCAAGGCGTGGATGGATGGCCACCCCTGTGGTCTATGCCGAACCGCAAATCACCCGCGCCGCCGACCGCTATCGCCGCAGCTTCAAACGCTATCTCGATATGCAACGCCAGCACCCCGCAGAATAGAACAGCCCATACACGCCGCAGACTAGAAAAGCGATATTCTTGCAACCCTGATGCGCTTCACATAACCTCGTAGAAAGCGTCTGCTGCGTAACCATTTCCCGGAGGATCGTCCACTGAGCCCCTATCTGAGCTTGGATCTTATTCCCTTACTAGCGGGGCTAAGCATCATCGGCGCCCTCCTCTTCGCCTCAAGGCGTCTTGCCCTGCAACACGCTGGACTGCGGGTTGTGATCATCGGCGGGGTCTTGATGACGCTCTCTGTGCTGGTGCCGATCCTGCAAGATATCTGGCGGGCGGCACCACAGCCACAACAGCCAGATCACCCGATTGCCCTGATCCTCGCCCTGGGCTTCATGGGGCTTGGCGCCATTCTGGTCTTTCACGGGATGTGGACTTGGCTATCGGCACTGGATAGCCTCTCTGCCCGCATTGACGAACATCAGCAGCGCGCGCAAGAAGACCACCTGAAAGAACGCCGCCTGCGGACCATGATGCAGCACGCCCCCGAGAGCATCGTTGTGCTCGATGCCGAGGCAGACTGCCTGGTCGAGGTGAACCCTGCTGCAGAGACACTGTTTCAGTATTCCAGTGACCAGCTGGTCAACAAGAAAACCCTCTGGCAGCTGAGCCCGCCGCTGCAGCCCTGTGGCACCCCCTCCAAGGACTTGATGGAAAAATACCTAAAACAGGCCATCGATGGCGCATACCCGGTGTTTGAATGGCTGCATCACAACGCCAAAGGAGAGCCACTGGACTGCGAGGTTACCCTCGCCCAATTGCCCTCTGCAGATCAGATGCTGATCCGCGGAACCATTGTCGACATATCCAAGCGCCGCGCCGAGGCGCAGGAACGCGAAAACCTTCTGCTGCAATTGGCGGCCTCGCACAAACTGGAATCCGTCGGCCAGTTGACTGGTGGAATTGCCCATGATTTCAACAACCTGCTTGCCGTTATTGTGGGAAACCTGGAACTATTGCGCGAAAATATCACAGAGGTCGATCAAATTTCATTGATCGACGCCGGGATCGACGCTGCGCTGCATGGTGCTGATCTGACCAAGAATATGCTCGCCTTTGCCCGCAAATCGCCACTGGCCCCCGCAGAGCTGGATCTGAACAAGATCATTCGCAGCACCAAAAACTGGGCCGGCCGTACCCTGCCTGCCTCTGTCGAGATGGAAACCTCCTTGCTGGCTGGTCTCTGGCTGGTCAAGGCGGACCCCAGCTCGACCGAAAGCGCCCTTCTCAACCTCTTGCTGAACGCCCATGACGCAATGCCCGATGGTGGCCGGGTGACCATTGAAACCGCCAATGTCAGGATCGACGAGGATTACATCAGCTCTCGACAAGAGGACCTGTCGCCGGGACGCTATGTGATGCTGGCGGTCAGCGATACCGGGATAGGCATTCCGCAAGAGCTTCTCGACACCGTCTTTGACCCTTTTTTCACCACGAAATCGCCAGGCAAGGGCACCGGGCTGGGCCTGTCCATGGTCATGGGCTTTATGCACCAGTCCGGAGGCACCGTGCGGGTCTATTCAGAACCCGGCGTCGGCACCACCTTCAAGCTGTATTTCAAGGCGCTAGGCAGCGACAACGAGGAGAGCCCAGAAACTATGTCTCACATAGCCCCCAACACGACAGGAGAAACGCGCGTTCTGGTTGCCGAAGATCAGGAACAGGTGCTGGACATCATCGTCGCCACCCTGACCAAGGCGGGGTACAATGTCATCGCCGCCAAGTCGGGCGATGATGCCTATGCCCTTTTCGAGGCCAACAACGATATCGACGTCTTGCTGACTGATATCGTGATGCCCGGCTCGCGGCACGGCCCAGCACTGGCCCGCGATCTGCGGCAACTGCGGCCCGATCTGCCGGTGGTGTTCATGTCTGGCTATGCCAGCGAAGCTACGGTGCATGGCAATGGTTTGCGCCCCGAGGATATTCGCTTGATGAAACCAGTACGCAGGGCGCAGCTTCTGGAAGCGATCAAAAAGGCCACGAGCTAGGCGCGCGTCAGTCTGCCCTGCCCAAGGCAGGTTGGGGTTTGGCCGGATCACCCCACCCTGCCTCAAACCAGTCCAGCAACCAGCCTGCCCAGGCGGCAGGTACCTGGTGGCCCTCGGGGAACAGGGCAAATTCGATTTCTGCGCCAGGGGCACAATCCCAGCGGCGGCGCAGCACCGCGCCCTCGCGCCAGCGCCGCGTTGGGGCCTGCTCCTGGCAGCCATTGGTCTGGCGCCACAGCTCTAGTCCGGCAAAAATATCGCCCTGCTGAAACCGGCCACCGCCCAGAAACCGCCCCTCCAGCGGCACCACTGCGTCGGTCCAGCCATGGCTGTGAAACAGCCGTACTGGCCCGGCGCAGTGGTCCGGCTGTGGACGCCAAAAGCCGCCCGCGACCGGCGCATAGGCGGCAAAGGCATCGGGGCTGGCGCAGGCCAGATAGGTCACCATAAAGCCCCCGGCGGAAAACCCGGCCAGCACCATCGCCTGGCGGTCCAGATCAAAGCGATCGGCCGCATCCTGGGCTACCTGCTGCAAAAACCCCACCTCGTCGCGCCCCTGCCAGCCCGGAAAAAACGTCCAAGAGCGCGGGCGGCCCGCGCCGCGCGGCAATGCATCCGGCGCGATCACCGCATAGCCGCGCGCGGTCAGCGCCCCAACCAGTGTTTGATTACGCAGCGCCCCTGCACCAGAGCCACCATAGCCATGCAAGAACATCACCGCAGGTCTGCGCGGGGCCGCACCAGCACGCACAGGCGAGGGCGCAGCGACGCCGGTCTGCGGCAGGACAACATGATAACTGCCCTGTGCGATTTGACAGGCTTCGGTGTCCGCTGTCGCGCAGCCAGCCCGGGCCGCAGCGGGCCAGACAAACGCGGTGGGCAACAGCGCCAGCGCCAGTTTTGCGATCAACCGCCCAAGCTGGCGATGTTTGCCCCCTAGTTCTGCCATGGCACCACCGGCAGCTGAGCGGCAATCCAGCCAGGGCCATCGGCGGCCCCCAACATGCCCTGCGGCACGTCGATCAGGCCCGGAAACCCTGCCGCAGCCAGGGCCCGCGTCATGCGGGCAGAGCGCACGCCGCGGGCGCAGATCAGCGCAACGGGGGCGGTGCGATCCCCGGCCAAAGCCTGATCCAGAGCTGTCACAAAGTCGGCGCGGCGCATATCAATCAGCACCGCATCTTCTGCCACCCCTGTTTGGCGCCATTCCTGCGGACTGCGAATATCCACCAGGGTGATCTGGCCCGCCCGCACTGCGGCGTGCGCCTCGGCTGGGGACATACGCGGCTGATCATGGGCGACAGGCTGCTGCCGCAGCCAGATAGCACCACCTGCTGCAACCAGCCCCAAGATCGCCCCCGCACCCACAAACCCGCGCAACACCCGGCGCCGCGATGGCAGGCTGGGCGGTGCCGGTTCCTTTGCTGAGCTGTCATTTGCGTTTTGATCGAGCATATCACCCCGGTGCAATCTGGAGAAAACCAATGACGGAAACCCGCCGTGTCTCGCGCTGAGTTTTACGGCTTATATCAGTTTTGCCCAGCGCGATCAGCCCTGGCGTGGCTTTGGCTGTTCACCTTCACGTCACTGCCTGCGCGCAGGTCGGGTTCGCCCCCGACACAGACACGCAGCAACTGTGCAGTGGGACAAGTCACAAAATCCTGCGCCATATGCAAAAAAAATTGTTAGGAGAGTAAAAATCCGCCACGGGCCTGCCTACATGCGATCCACGAAAGCTACAAAACCTCACTCTTGAAACACTTACAGGGTCGTGGGGCTGGAACAGTTGCGAAAAATTGCTTAGGCGTTTGATAACCTAAGCCCAGCCAGGAGAACTGCTCGTGTCCCTGTTTTTGATTGCGGCCCTGCCGTTTCTTGGGGCGGTCTTCCCCGCCCTGTTGATCCGTGCCGGGCGCAATGCCTCGGCCTCGGCTGCGGGTCTAACCACTTTTCTTGCCTTTGCCGGGCTGTTGCTACACGCGCCAGCCATTTTTCGCGGCGAGGTCATTCAAGTGGGCGTCGACTGGCTGCCTGCGCTGGGGCTGAATGCCAACTTCTTTCTGGATGGCCTTGGCTTTCTCTTTGCCAGCATGATCCTGGGTATTGGTCTTTTGATCATTCTCTATGCGCGGTTTTATCTCTCGCGCGAAGACCCGATGGGCCAGTTCTACACCTATCTCTTGCTGTTCCAAGGCGCGATGGTCGGCATTACCCTGTCCGACAACATTCTCCTATTGCTGGTGTTCTGGGAACTTACCTCGCTGTCCTCCTTTTTGCTGATCGGCTATTGGAAACATTTGCCAGAGGGGCGCCAGGGGGCGCGCATGGCGCTGGCGGTAACCGGATCTGGCGGGCTGGCGATGATCGGGGGCATGATGATCCTTGGCAATATCACCGGGTCCTACGACCTGAGCGTGATCTTGCAAAACAAAGAGCTGATCCAAGCCTCACCGCTGTATCTGCCCGCCCTGGTGTTGATCCTGGTAGGCTGTTTCACCAAATCGGCGCAGTTTCCCTTTCACTTCTGGCTGCCGCACGCAATGGCAGCGCCAACCCCGGTCTCTGCCTATCTGCATTCGGCAACCATGGTGAAAGCGGGGATTTTCCTGATGGCACGGCTCTGGCCGGTGTTGGCGGGCACGCCCGAGTGGTTCTATATTGTCGCCACCACCGGTCTGGTGACCATGTTGCTGGGCGCGGTGATTGCCCTGTTCAAGGATGATCTGAAGGCGCTGCTGGCCTTTTCTACCGTGTCCCATCTGGGACTGATCACCATGCTCTTGGGATTTGGCACCAAGATCGCTGCGGTGACGGCAGTGTTTCACATCATCAACCACGCCACATTCAAGGCGGCGCTGTTCATGTCGGCAGGCATTGTCGACCACGAGACCCATACCCGCGACATCAACCGTCTTGGCGGTTTACGCCATCTGATGCCGGTCACGGCCACCATCGCCATAGTGGCCGCCCTGTCCATGGCAGGCATCCCACCGTTCAACGGCTTCCTGTCCAAGGAAATGATGCTGGAAGAAACAGTGCACACCCATTGGGGCAGTTCTGCCTATCTGGTTCCGGGGCTGGCGCTGCTGGCGGCGCTGTTCTCGGCGGCCTATTCCTTTCGCTTTATTGGCCATGTCTTTCTGGGCCAGCCGCGCAATGACTACCCCGCAAAGCCGCATGATCCCGGTTTTGGCATGTGGGCGGGGCCAGCGCTGCTGATGATCCTGGTGGTTCTGATCGGGCTGTTTTCGGCCACATTGGTCGGCCCGCTTGTGGCAATTGCTGCAGGCGCGGTGATTGGCGGCGCCGAACTGCCCTATTATTCGCTCAAACTCTGGCATGGGCTGACGCCTGCGCTCTATATGTCCGGGGTTGCGGTGGCGGGCGGGTTGCTCTTACTGCTGCTGCATCGCCCCCTGATGGCGGCCTGGAACGCCGCGCTGCGCCCCGAGGCAAAACAGATCTTTGATCGCCTGATGCGCGGCTTGACCAAGCTGTCGCAACTTATCACCGATGGGCTGCACAATGGGGCAATCACCCGCTATGCCTTTGTGATGATGCTGTTTATCATCGCGCTAAGCTATTACGCCTATTCCAGCGGCACGATCCAGGCGCCAACGCGCCTAGCGCAAACAGAGGGCCCGATTGCCCTGATCGCCTGGTTCTGCCTGATTGTCGCCACCCTGGCCGTGGTTGCCAAACACCGACAGCGGCAGCTTTCACTGGTGCTGATCGGGGTGGTGGGGCTGGTGGTCTCTTTGGGGTTTAACTATCTGTCAGCGCCCGACCTTGCCCTGACGCAGCTGTCGGTTGAGGTTGTGACAATGATCCTGCTGCTCTTGGCGCTGAACTTCATGCCCAAGGACAGCCCCATTGAATCCCCGCTTTGGGTGCGGCTGCGCGACGGTGGAATTGCGGTGATCGCCGGGCTGGGTGCGGCAACGCTGATCTATATGCTGATGCTGCGCGACTTTTCCATGCCAAGCATTTCTGAATTCCACCTGGCCAATTCCTACAAAGGCGGCGGCGGCACCAATGTGGTGAATGTCATTCTGGTGGATTTCCGTGGCTATGACACCTTTGGCGAGATCATCGTGCTCGGCATTGCTGCGCTGGTGATCTATGCCCTGACCGAAGCAGTTCTGGGCACGCGGGTGCGCGCCTATCTGCTCAACCGTAAACCCGACATGCCGCAGGCCGGCGATGCCCACCCAATGATGATGGTTGTAGCCACGCGAGTGATGATGCCACTGGCCCTGATGGTGGCGGCCTATATCTTCTTCCGCGGCCACAACCTGCCGGGCGGCGGCTTTATCGCCGGGCTGATCACAGCCATTGCCCTGCTGATGCAATATATGGCCTCGGGCTTTAGCTGGGCCTCGGAACGGCAGCGGATGTTCTACCATGGCACCATCGGGTCGGGGGTGCTGATTGCAGCGGCCACCGGGCTTGGCTCTTGGTTTGGTGGTGTGCCCTTCCTGACCAGCGCCTTTGGCTATATCCATTGGCCCCCGCTGGACGAATTTGAATGGGCCACTGCTGCCCTGTTTGACTTGGGCGTTTTCCTTGCGGTGGTTGGCGCGGTGCTTCTGGCGCTTGAAAGCCTGGCACGCTTTGCCTGGCAGCCGGGGATTTCATCTGAACATGCGATGGATATCAACCCCGCCCGTGATGATCTGGAACAGGCTCAGCTGCAGGCGCAGGCGCCGGGGAAGCACCCTGGCCTGCAAGCCCCCGGCCCGCATGACCCAAGCACAAAAGGCGAAGTGTAACGATGAATCCCTTGAGCATCGAATTCCTGGTGGCCTCTGCCGTTGGGCTGCTGACGGCAGCCGGGATCTACCTGATCCTGCGGCGGCGCACCTTTCCGGTCATCCTTGGCCTGTCACTGCTGACATATGGGGTGAACATCTTCCTCTTTGCCACAGGCCGCCTGATGGTCAATGCCCCCCCCATTCTGAACAAATATGCCGATGTCGCCTATACCGACCCGCTGCCGCAGGCGCTGGTACTGACCGCAATCGTGATTTCCTTTGGCATGACAGCCGTGGTGGTGATGATTGCCCTGGCGGCCTATTTGTCGGCGCGCGATGATCTGATCGATATGCCACACCACCCCGAAGATGAAGGGGAAGACGCATGAACCATTTCCTGATTGCACCGGTCGTACTGCCAGCCCTGGTTGGCCCCTTTATCATCATGGTGGTGCGCCACCATCTCGACCTGATGCGGATCTTCTCGCTGGCCAGCACCGTCCTGCTGGTGGCGATTTCACTGGTGCTGGCGGCGCAGGCCTCTAGCGGTGAAATCCAGGTCTATGAGCTGGGAAACTGGTCCGCACCTTTTGGCATCGTTCTGGTGCTGGATCGTCTGTCGGCGATGATGGTCTTGCTGACCTCGGTGCTGGCGCTGGTGGTCAACCTCTATGTCATCGGCTCGGGCTGGGACAAACGCGGCGCCAATTTCCATGCATTGTTCCAGTTTCAGCTAATGGGAATCATCGGTGCTTTCCTGACGGGAGACGCCTTTAACCTGTTTGTTTTCTTCGAGGTTCTGCTGATTGCATCCTATGGGTTGATGATCCACTCGGGCGGCACCCGCCGCTTTCAGGCGGGCATGCAATATGTGGTTTACAACCTCTTGGGGTCGACGCTGTTCCTCTTTGCTCTGGGCACGCTTTACGCGGTGACAGGCACGCTGAACATGGCGGATCTGGCGGTGCGGGTGGCGGAAATTCCGGCCGAAGACAGTGCCCTATTGCGGGTTGGCGCGGTGATGTTGCTATTGGTCTTTGCCATCAAGGCCGCAGTTATTCCGCTGCACTTCTGGCTACCGGCCTCTTATGCCAATGCTCCACTGCCAATTGCGGCGCTGTTTGCGATAATGACCAAGGTGGGCGCCTATGCGATCCTGCGGATGTATACGCTGGTCTTTGGCCCTGACCTGGCGCTGACCGAGGGGCTGGCGGGGGCCTGGCTGATGCCCGCAGCCCTAATCACCCTGATGATTGGTGCAATTGGTGTGCTGGGGTCTTACCGGATGGGGCGGCTGGTGGCCTTTGGCGCCATTACCTCTATGGGCACCCTGCTGACAGCCATTGCGCTGTTCACCCCCGAAGGGGTTACGGCAGCGCTGTATTATACGGTGCATTCAACCCTGGCTGCGGCCTTCTTGTTTCTGGTCGCCGATCTGGTGACCGAACGCCAGGGCATCGAGATCACCGCCCAACGGGTGATGCCACAAAGCGGACTGATCGCGGTGCTGTTCTTTGCCGGCGCTATTGCCCTGACGGGGATGCCGCCGCTTTCGGGTTTTCTAGGGAAACTCTTGGTGCTGGATGCCGCCCGCGACCATGATCTGGTCTGGTGGATCTGGGGCACAGTTCTAATCGGCTCATTAGTGACCATTTTGGGCATGGCACGGGCGGGCAGCCTATTGTTCTGGAAAAGCCATAGCATCACAGAGACAGAGGTCGATCCTACTGTGGCCCAAGATCATCAGCCTCACCAGCTCCACGAAGACCATGACAGCAGCGCGCATGGCAAGGTGGCACCAACAGCGCGCGCAACTGTCCTGCCCTTTGTCGCCTGTTTCGCCCTGCTGGCGGGATTGGTGGCGCTGACCGTCTTTGCTGGCCCGGCCAGCCATTACGCCGAGGCCACGGCGGCCCAGTTGTTTGCACCTGAAACCTACATCAGGGCCGTACTCGGAGAGGTGACGCCATGAAACTGCTGCAGCGGCTGGTGCCGCATCCGATCCTGACCCTACTCTTGACCATCGCCTGGGTGCTGTTGACCAGTACCTGGACGCTGAATTCCCTGGTCTTTGGCTTTTTGCTGGGGATCGGGATCCCTTTTCTGACCCAGCCCTATTGGCCCAATCAGATGCGGATGAAGAAACCGCTGAAGATTGCTGCCTACATCCTTTTGGTGCTTTATGATATTATCGTTGCCAATGTGGTGGTGGCGCGTATCGTGGTATTCAAACCCAACAGCAAGCGCCGCCCGGCCTGGATTGCGGTGCCGCTGGATCTGCGCACACCAGAAGCGATTACCGTACTGGCCGGAACCATCACCATGACCCCCGGCACCGTCTCGGCGGATGTCTCTGCCGAGGGGCACGCGCTCTTGGTGCATTGTCTGGATGCCAGCGACCCGGATGCCGTCCGCGATTCGATCAAACAGCGATACGAGCGCCGCCTGATGGAGATCTTTGAATGATAGCCTTTGCCACGTTTTTTGCCTTTGTCTGTTTTGCCCTCGCGATACTGATGAACCTGTGGAAGATCATCTCCGCCGCCGAAATTGCCGATCGCATCCTGGCCCTGGATGCCATGTTCATCAATGCGCTGGCACTGATGATCCTCTATGGGATTTCCCTGGGCAGCGAGATCTATTTCGAGGCCTCCCTGATCATCGCCATGCTCGGCTTTGTTTCTACCGTGGCCTATGCGCGCTTTATTCTGCGCGGCAATATCATCGAGTAACAGGAGCCAGCCATGGACATGATTTTTGAATATCTGATCGCGGGCTTTTTGATTATGTCTGGCGTCTTTGGCTTTGTTGGCTCTTTCGGCCTGCTAAAGTTGAACGATCCGATGTCGCGCCTGCATGCACCGACCAAGGCCACGACGCTGGGCGTTGGAGGGGTTCTGCTGGCCTCTATGGTGCATGGGCTGACCGTCGAGGGCTCTGTCTCGTTGCATGAGCTGATGATCACCCTGTTCCTGTTTCTGACCGCCCCTGTCACGGCGTTGTTTATTGCCAAGGTCCACCTGCACCGGCATGAAACAAAGGACAGCCTGCCCCCCCCTGCAGATGACAGCAATTGGGCCACTCATACCGTGATTGAACCGCACCCAGAGCAGGACTGAGCCGACATCGCACCGCCGCACCGCACGGGCAGAAGATACCGCCGCAGGTATCAAGACACAGGTGGCACAAAACAGGCCACACAACACAGGCCGCACAACACAGGCAAGGTATAGATGCAGATGCATACCCCCCCTCTACCGGCAACCAAAGATGTGGTTTTGATTGGCGGCGGGCATGCGCATGCTCTCTTGCTGTTGAAATGGGGGATGCGCCCGCTGGCAGGGGCCCGCCTGACCCTGATCAACCCTGGCCCCAGCGCCCCCTATTCCGGCATGTTGCCGGGCTTTGTGGCCGGCCATTACCAGCGCGATGAGCTGGATATTGATCTGGTCAAACTGGCGCGCTTTGCCGGGGCCCGACTGGTTCTGGGGGCGGCAACGGCGATGGATCCAGTGGCCCGACAGGTGCAGGTGTCGGGGCGTGCGCCCATTGCCTATGACCTGGCCTCTTTGGATGTGGGCATCACCTCTGACATGCCCGATCTACCCGGTTTTGCGCGCTACGGTCTGCCGGCCAAACCGCTTGGTGGCTTTGCCCGGACCTGGGATCAATTCCGCCAGACGCAGGCGGATCACGCGAGGGCATCAAGCCCGGCGGCCAATATCGCGGTGATCGGTGGCGGCGTCGCCGGAGCCGAGCTGATCCTGGCCATGGCCTACGCGCTGGCGCAGCAGGGGCGGCTGGGCCAGGCCAGCCTGATCGACAGCCGAAGGGTATTGGGGCAGGCCAGCCCCGATCTGCGCCGCCGCCTGCTGCGGGCCTTTTGCGAACGCCGGGTCACGCTGGTGGAAAACACCGCGGTCGCCCGGATTGAAGCCGACCACATCCAGCTGGAAGATGGCCGAACAGTGCTGTCAGATTTCACCACCGGTGCCGCTGGTGCCCGCCCGCAGGACTGGATCGCCCAGAGCGGACTGGCGCTGCAGGATGGCTTTATCAAGGTGGACGAAACCCTGCAAAGCTCTGTTCCGGGGGTCTTTGCGGCAGGGGACTGCGCCCATATGACCGCCACGCCGCGCCCCAAGGCCGGGGTCTATGCAGTGCGTCAGGCCCCCATTCTCTATCACAATCTGCGCGCCCAGCTGACCCAGGATCCGCTGCGCAAATATCAGCCGCAAAAGGACTATCTAAAGCTGATCTCGCTGGGCAAGACCGAGGCCCTGGGCCAGCGCTTCGGGCTACAATTTTCCGGCGCTCTGGTCTGGCACTGGAAAGACCGGATCGACCGGGCCTTTATGGATCAGTTTCGCAACCTGCCCCAGATGCCCACGGCCAGCCTGCCACCGGAACATACCCATGATCTGCCTGCCATCCTGGGCGACAAACCCATGTGCGGTGGCTGTGGAGCCAAGGCGGGGCGCGCTGCCCTGCGCGGGGCGCTTACAGGCCTGGCAGCAGCACGGCGCAGCGATGTGACGCCACTGCCCGGCGATGACGCCGCACTGGTGCAAACCGGTGGCGCGCAGCAGGTGATCACCACCGATCATCTGCGCGCCTCGACACTCGACCCCGAGGTCATGGCTCGAATTGCTGCGGTGCATGCGCTTGGAGATATCTGGGCCATGGCTGCCGCGCCACAGGTGGCCACTGCCAATCTGATCCTGCCGCGCCTGTCCCCGGCGCTGCAACAGCGCAGCCTGGCCGAAATCATGGGCGCTGCGACGCAGGTATTTCAGGACGCCGGGGCTGATATCATCGGCGGTCATACCTCTCTCGGGGATGAGCTGTCGATTGGCTTCACCGTCACCGGCCTCTGTGACAGCCCGCCTGTGACCCTGGGCGGGGCGCAGCCCGGCGATGTGCTGATCCTGACCAAACCTATTGGGTCGGGCGTGATCATGGCCGCCGAGATGCTGGGCGCGGCCAAGGGCGCCTGGGTGGCAGCGGCTTTGGCGCGGATGGTGCAGCCCCAGGGCGCGGCCTCCCGGATCTTGGCTTCGGCCCATGCGATGACCGATGTCACCGGCTTTGGCCTTGCCGGGCATCTCTTGGGGATCTGCGAGGCCTCGGGCCTGGCTGCCCAGCTGGATCTTGCCGCAGTGCCACTGATGCAGGGGGCTGCCACGCTCAGCGCGCATGGCATCCGATCCTCCCTGTTTGAAGACAACCGCGCCCTCGCCCCCGACTTGCCACACCGCCCCGAGGTTGATCTGCTGTTTGATCCGCAAACCGCTGGCGGGCTGCTAGCCGCGCTGGCCCCGGATGAAGCAGAAGACAAACTGCAGGACCTGCGCGCCGCTGGCTTTGATGCAGCACGCATCGGCCGCCTGAAGGCTGGTGCGCCCGGCCTTATGCTGGTTTAATAGCGCCGCCTTTAGGGCGCTGTGCCGGGGCGGCCATAAGGTCGCATATCTGTTGCGCGGCGCGGTCCAGATCTGCCTGGGTCATCTGCCCCAGACCCACCTCAGCGAGAGGCGGCAAACCATTGATACGGCGCGATTTTTGATAGGCAGGGTCATAGTGATCCTGCATCAGGGCCAGGGTCAGCGCTGCCTTGTCCCCCGCCGCAATCAGGTCAAACCAGTGATCTATCACCGCATTTGCGTGATGCCCCCGCAGATACCCAAGCTTCTGTTGCAAGCGCTGTGTATCCGACAGGATATCATCATAAACCTGGGTCAGATATTGGCAGCGGGCTGCACTGGGGGCGCTGACCTCGATCCGGGGGGCCTGTTTCATCGCACGCCACAGGCTGGGTGGAATGATGCGGGCACCAACCTTGCTCGACTCGGCCTCGACCAGAACCGGGCGCGCCGGGTCCATCGGCACCAGCGCCTGTGCCAGGGCGCTTTCAAATCCCTTTTGGCTCGGCTGTGGATCCGACATCGCCCCCAGCAAAGAGCCGCGATGATTGGCCAGCCCCTCCAGATCAAGCATCTGTGCACCCAGGGCCTGACAGCGCTGCAACAGCTCTGTCTTGGCACTGCCGGTATAGCCATCCAGCGCGATCAGCCGAAACGGCAGCACCTGATCATAAAGGTAAGACTTCACCAGGCGGCGATAGGTCTGATACCCGCCCTCGACCAGATCTGCCCGCCA
The DNA here is from genome assembly GCF_021228235.1 of Pseudophaeobacter flagellatus. GTDB lineage: Bacteria > Pseudomonadota > Alphaproteobacteria > Rhodobacterales > Rhodobacteraceae > Pseudophaeobacter > Pseudophaeobacter flagellatus. The sequence goes on along the minus strand of NZ_JAJQRG010000003.1, from coordinate 53,901 downwards.
GCCGATCTGTTGCAGCATCCAGGAAAAACTGCCCGAGCGCTGACCGCCACGCCAGCAATAGACCAGCGGTTGCCAGCCGCCGTCATGATGGCTCAGCCTGTGTTCAATGTGATTGGCGGCATTGCGAAACACCAGTGCCGCACCAAGTTTACGGGCACGAAAGGGGCTGTCCTGCACATAGATGGTGCCGACCTGCGCCCGTTCTTCGTTGTCCAGAACAGGCAGGTTGATGGCCCCCGGAAGATGATCCTCGGCAAATTCGGCAGGGCTGCGCACATCAATGACGCAGTCAGCCCCATGGGCCAACAAATCCTGCAGCGATTCATAACGCTTTGACATGCTGTCTGACCTACCCTTTGAACGGGCTGAATAAAAGAGAGATTTCGCACGCAGACTGTCGCACCCGCCACAAAAGAATGCCCCGCCAGTCCAAGACAGTGGCGGGGCATATGGGGGTGAGGCAACTGTTTCGCGCGCGAAACGCTATTTCTGCGAAATACGCCCATCGGTATAGGCCTGATAGGCCCCCTGATCTGCCAGGTATTCGGCCAGTACATCGGCAAGATCGGGACCAAAATCATAGGCGTTCTTGTCGTCGCCGGCAAAGATCTTGTAGCCGTCACCGCCATTACGCACATAGTTATTGGTCACCACCAGATAGGTCTTGGCCGGATCAAGCGGCACAAAGCCCTGATCGCTTGCGACCTGAACCTCTTGCACCCGGCCCTCATTGGCCGCGACACTGCCATCCCAGCTGAACTTCAGCCCGGCAACCTGAGGAAAGCGGCCTTTGACCTCTTCCACCTGACTGACGCCATTTTCAAGGGCTGCAACCAGCCCGGCGCCAGTGATTTCAAAGGTGGACAGCGTATTCTGGAACGGCAGCACCGTCAGCACCTCGCCCATGGTGACAGCGCCGGGTTCCAGGCTGGCGCGAATGCCGCCGGAATTGGCAATGGCGATGGTCACGCCCTGGTCCTTGACCCGATCCAGCATGGCATCCGCCACCAGATTCCCCATCTCGCATTCCTGGATACGGCAGATGGTGCGATCACCTTCCACCGCGCTGGCGGCCTCGGCCACGACCTTATTGCGGATCTCATCCAGCGGCTGTGCCAGCTCGGCAATGCGCGCCAGGGTATCGCTGTCCTCGGCCACATTGCCATCCATGATCAGCGGCTCGCCTGCTGCCTCGGTCACAGTTCCGGCCTCGTCAAAGGTGACGTTCAGCTCGCCCAGGAATTTGCCATAAGCATAGGCCTGCACAATGGCCACATCATTGACCATGGTAGGATAGGGACCAACCGCATCTTCGGATGTATTGGACAGATAAGTATTTGAATGCCCGCCAACAATCACATCCACCCCAGTGGTTCCCGCCGCCACGACCTGATCCACTTTATAGCCAGAATGGCTGAGCACGATAATCTTGTTGACGCCCATCTCTGTCAGCCGGTCGACCTCTCCCTGCACGGCAGCCACCGGATCAGAGAACGAAATATTCGCACCAGGGCTGGCCAGATCATGGGTGTCTTCCGGGGTCAGACCAATCAGACCGATCTTTTCGCCGCCGCGTTCAATCACCGTGGATTTTTGCAAGACATCCGCCAGGGCAGGTTCCGCCGAGACATCCGCATTGGACATCAGCACCGGGAACTCTACCGCATCCATGAACCCGCGCAGGACCTCGGGGCCATCGTCAAATTCGTGGTTGCCAACGGTCATCCCGTCATAGCCGAGCTTGTTCATCATCTCGGCTGCGACCTTGCCCTTGTAGTAGGTATAAAACAGCGAGCCCTGGAACTGATCGCCACCATCCACCAAGATCGCATTCCCGGCCCGTTCACGCGCTGCGGCCAGGGCCGTGACCAAACGTGCCGATCCGCCAAAGCACTTGCCCTCGGCGTTGTCGCCCTCGCGGCAGCCACTGTCATATTTGCTGATCGGTTCAAAGCGCGCGTGGAAGTCATTGGTGTGCAGAATGGTCAGTTTATACTCTGCCGCCGCCATGCCAGCCGTCAGGCCCAAGGCCGCGACCGAGGTCAAAATTCGCGTCATCATCAGTATCGCTCCCGTTGTTATTCTTTGCCCGCAATGGTGCGATCAAAGCATCAACCAGTCAAAGGGGAATAACGCCCGGCCCGGCCCTTAGGCAGCATTCGGCACGATATTTGCACGTTTAGCGCGATTTGCGCCGCGCTTGCCGGGTGATCTGCGGCGGATTACTGCACCCGGATCTGTCGCTTCGGGCTTGATTCCAACGACGGCGCGGGGCATCAGATCGCCATGCTGATCTATAAAATCCTCCGCGCCGATGAATGGTCGGCCTTCCAGTCCCAAGGCAAAACCCTTGGCGCGCCCATCGACCTGAGCGATGGTTTCATTCACTTCTCCACCGCGCTGCAAGCGACCGAGACTGCTGCCAAGCATTTTGCCGGTGTCGATGGGCTCTGGCTGCTTGCACTGGATACAGAAGCGCTGGGGGAGGCGCTGAAATGGGAGGTCTCGCGCGGCGGTGACGATTTCCCGCATCTCTACCGCAAGATGCACCTGTCAGAGGTGATCTGGGCCAAACCCCTGCCGCTGATCGACGGTATACATCGCTTTCCCCAAGCCATGACATGAGCACCCCAATCCATGAAACTGACTGAAAAACTTGCGCTCAAGGCGCTGCACAAGCTGGATCCGGAAGTGGCGCACGGGCTGTCGATCAAGGCGCTGACAACGGGGCTGGCCCCCTGCCCCGGCCCGGTACGATCCCCCCGGTTGAAATGTGACATCGCGGGCATCGCGCTGGACAATCCGGTGGGGCTGGCCGCAGGCTTTGACAAAAACGCCGAGGCCCTGGCGCCGCTGACCCAGGCCGGGTTCGGCTTTATCGAGGTCGGCGCTGCCACCCCGCGCCCGCAGCCTGGCAACCCCAAGCCACGCCTGTTCCGGCTGAGCGAAGACCGCGCTGCGATCAATCGCTTTGGCTTTAACAACGACGGTATGGAGGTGATTGCAGAGCGGCTGGCGAACCGACCCAAAACAGGCGTGATTGGCCTGAACCTTGGTGCCAACAAGGACAGCGACGACCGGGCAGCCGATTTTGCCAAAGTGCTGGCGCGCTGTGGCGCTTCTCTGGATTTTGCCACGGTCAATGTGTCTTCGCCCAACACCGAAAAGCTGCGGGATCTGCAGGGCAAGGCAGCACTTTCGGCGCTGTTGAACGGGGTGATCGAAACCCGCGACAGCCTGGGTCGCCGGGTGCCGATCTTCCTGAAAATCGCCCCCGATCTAGATCGTGCCGCCATCGAAGACATTGCAGCCGTGGCGCTGGACACCGGCATCGACGGCGTGATTGCCACCAATACCACCCTGTCGCGCGAGGGGCTGCAAAGCCCGCACCGGGCCGAGGCCGGCGGGCTGTCCGGCGCGCCGCTATTTGAAGCCTCAACCCGCGTCTTGGCCCAGCTTTCTGATCTACTGCAGGGTCAGGTGCCGCTGATTGGCGTTGGCGGCATCGGCAGTGCCGAACAGGCCTATGCCAAGATCTGCGCCGGTGCCTCTGCTGTCCAGCTCTATACGGCGATGGTTTTTGGTGGGATTTCACTGGCGGGCGATATCGCGCGCGGGCTGGATGACCTGCTGGTGCGCGACGGGTTTGCCTCTGTCGCTGCCGCCGTGGGCTGCAAACGGGGGGAATGGCTATGATCAGCTATTGGCACAATCCACGCTGCTCTAAATCGCGCGCAGGTCTTGCGCTGCTTGAAAGCCGGGGGATCACGCCAGAGGTGCGGCTCTATCTGCAAGATCCGCCAAGGTCGGCAGAGCTGCAGGCGCTGCACGCCGCCCTTGGGGGAACGGTGATCGAAATGATGCGAACGGGCGAAAAGGTCTTCAAAGAGCTGGGCCTGAGCAAGGACAGCCCCGCAGCAGACCTGCTGGCGGCCATGCAGACACATCCCATCCTGATCGAACGGCCAATTGCGATCAAGCAGGATGGCGACGTAATCGAACAGGTGGTGATTGGCCGCCCAACCGAAGCACTGGAGCTGCTGCTCTAGGCGACCGCGCCTTGCTGGGATGACGCCACGCTGGCCTCTAGCCGAGGATAGCGCAGCCCCAGTGTCACAGCGCGGGCACAGTTCAATACCAAAAGCGCCGCCCAGAGCCCATGATTGCCCCAGATCGGCACCAGCACCAGCAGCACCACGAGAAAAATCGCCACCGATTGCACCATCGCCCGGCGCATATCCCCCGTCCAGGTCGCGCCGATATAGATGCCGTCATACATGTAGCTTGCCACCGAAATCAGTGGCAGCAGCGCGGCCCAGATCAGATAGCTACGCCCCTCGGCTCTGACCTCGGGGGCGGTGGCCATCAGGTCAATCAGATAGGGACCGCCCAGAAAAAAACCGGCGCTCAGCAATACAGCGCAGACAATCCCCCATTGGCTGGAAATCCAGGCGGCGCGACGCAGGTTGCCCCGGTTCTTTGCGCCAATGGCACCACCCACCAACGCCTCGGCGGAAAAGGCAAAACCATCTAACGCAAAGGCCGTGATCTCGACGAACTGCAGCAGCACCTGATTGGCTGCCAGCGTAACATCGCCAAATTTGGCCCCCACAAACATAAAACAGGTGAAAGACCCGGTCAGCAGCACCGAGCGTACCATGATATCACCATTGACCTGCGCCATCCGCCGGATCCGCACCGGGTCAAACACCCTTGGCCAATCGCACCATTGCCGCCCGGCAAAGGCCGCACGACACAGCCAAAGCCCCAGCGCCAGGCCGCTCCATTCGGCAATCAGGGTGGCAAGAGCGACGCCTTCGACGCCCCAGTCCAGCCCCAGTACAAACCACAGATCCAAGGCTATATTGATCCCATTCATCCAGATCTGCAGCACAAAGACCCCGCGGGTATTTTCCATCGCGATCAGCCAGCCCGTCACCGCAAAGAGCGCAATGGTCGCGGGCGCACCCCAGATGCGGATCTGCAGATAATCGCGCGCCAGGGTTTCAACCTCGGCACTGGTGGGGGCCAGGGCAAAAGCCCCCCAGAACACCAGGCCCTGCAGCGAAACAAAGGTGATCCCGGCAAGCGCAGCCAGCAGGACGCCGCGCATCAACAAAGCGCCGGTTTCCGCCGTGTCCCCGGCACCGCGCGCCTGCGCCACCAGGCCAGTGGTGCCCATGCGCAGAAAGCCGAAAATGAAATAAAGCGTCGCCAGAATAACCGCGCCAATTCCCACCGCGCCAATAGGCGCCGCCTGCCCCATCTGCCCGACAACGCCGGTATCCACCGCGCCCAGAATAGGCACCGTGGCATTGGACAGCACAATCGGCAGGGCAATTTTCAGCACCCGCGCATGGGTGATGTCATCCTGTTGCAAACCCATCTCGCGGGCACCTTCTTGTCATATGTAAGGTCACGCGCGACACCACCCAACAAGCCGGACGTGCTGCGCACTTGACCCCAGGCGTCAGCTTTTGGCCGCTTTCTCTTGTGGCATCAGAAAATGGCCGGTGGCCTGGGCAAACAGCTTGTCTTTGTGATCCTGCCAGGCCTCGACATGGACAGAGGCATAGCGCCGTCCGGCGCGGCTGATCGTGGCGCGGGCATAGGCATCGCGCGGCAGGCCAGAGCGCAGGTAGTCCACGGAAAAATCAATGGTTTTAGGTTGGCGCGGCAGGATACCCTTTGCCATGTCTTCGGGATCCAAGGCACCGCTTTCAATGCTGCCCCAGATCTGCGACCAATTCAGAGAGACCGTGGCGGTGATCTCCAGAAAGGCCGCCGTCACCCCACCATGAATGGCAGGCAAAAACGGATTGCCGATGTGTTTGTCGTTAAAGTTCAGCTGCGCCGTCAGCTCATCACCACGGCGATCAAAGCTGACATTGAGAAAGCGGATATAGGGCACCGAGTCGAGCAGAGCATTCAGCGCCGCATCGCGGCGCTGCTTGACCACCTGGATTGGTTCTGGACGGGGGCGCTTCAAAATCCACTCTCCACTGTAAAGGCGCCAGCGGCGGTTGCGACCGGGCGATCGGTATCGTCATCGCTGGCCACCGCCCGCACAAAAGCAACGCTGCGGGTGATGTGATGACAGGTGGCGCGGGTGGTGATGCTTTGGCCCGGCGTCGCACCGCGCATGTAATCGATGCGCAGATCAATGGTTGCAGTGCCGCCGGGCGCATCAGGGTGACACATCACCGCAGCGCCACAACAGGTATCCATCAAGGCCGACACCGCCCCGCCCGCGATGACGCCGCTCTGCGGGTCTCCGATAAGCTTTTCATCATAGGGCATTGAAATACATGCAGTTCCATCGCCAATTTCTTCCAGAACCATCCCCAGCTCTTTGGCATGCGGTATCGCCTGAATGAACTGACGTGCGAGATCTGTCTTGTCTGCCATATGGCTGTTTCCTATCCTGACTTGGCCCATTTGTGGCCCTGCTCGAAACAAAGAGCAAGCCCACAACACGCAGGGAGGTTGCACAGGTCATTTCAAGTGCATAGGTTGCGCGCAAGGGAGATGATGGATGACCGAAGCAAGATTGTCATTCAAGGAAATGTGCGCAGCCTTTGACGTTACGCCGCGAACCTTGCGATATTATGAGTATATTGAACTGCTGAAACCCGATCGCGAAGGGCGGTCACGGTTTTACGGTGCCCGAGAGCGTGCCCGGATGAAGCTGATTCTGCGCGGCCGCCGGTTTGGCTTTCAGTTGGAAGAGATCCGCCAATGGCTGCTGATCTACGAAAACGAAGGCAACCAGGCCCAGATGCAGGCTTTCATAGAGATGGCTGACCACCAGATGGGCGAGTTGCAGCAGCAACGCGAACAGCTGGACGAGGCCCTGGATGAGCTGGGCAGCCTACGCGCCACCACCAAAAGTCTTCTGTCGCAAAGCTGACGCCCGGCCGCCTGCCAAGGCTGAACCGCAAACAGACGCGGCAGAGCAGACCATCTGCGCCCCCTGCCCTGCGCCGGTTGCGGCGCGGCCTTTCCAACATGCCGACACAGGAAAACGTGCCGCCCCATCGGGGCAGCGCGCTACTTTGTCATGGCCGATTGGCGACCTAGATCAAGGAACGCGCTGCCAACCCCTGGACCTGTCCGCGACCAGAGCGGGCGTCACGACAGGTGACCGTGACGTCACCTTTGAAAGTGACGCGGCGTTCGGCTTACGTCAACGTCAAGAAGATGTTGTAAATCACCGCAACCCGGGCCAGCTTGGTCAGGCAGGCCTTGCCGGTTTCCCCCGTTTCCCGGGACCGATCCGCTGGCCAAGACCGCACAGGCAAACCACCGCCCGCCCGGCGCCGACAAAGAGTGACGACGATGACTGATATGAGCGAAGAGACCAAATCGATCCGCGAAATGTGCGACGCCTTTGGCGTGACCCCCCGCACCCTCCGCTTTTATGAGGCCAAAGAGCTGCTGTTTCCCCAGCGCGACGGGCAAAAACGCCTGTTCACCAAACGAGACGGTGCCCGGCTAAAGCTGATCCTGCGCGGCAAGCGCTTTGGCTTTAGCCTGGAAGAGATCCGCCAGCTACTGGATCTGTATCACATTGGCGATCAACAGATCACCCAACTGTCGCGCACCTATGAAATCGCCTGCGATCGACTCGCCGATATGATGCGTCAGCGTGATGAGCTGAACGAAGCCATCGAAGAGCTGCAGGACCAGTTGAAATGGGGCGAAAAAGTCATCGCCTCGATGAAATCCGATCAGGAGGCCGCCGAGTAGCGCCGCCCCCGCCAGCCTGCACGGGCAGGCCTATTTGACCCGAACTCTGCCACCAACGAGGACCGCAATGACCGTCTATTCAGCCCCCACCAAAGACACCCAGTTCATCCTGCATGACGTCTTGAAAGTCTCTGAGGCCGCAACCCCAGGCTATGACGATCTGGAACGCGACTTCACTGCCGCCATCCTAGAAGAAGCCGGCAAGATCAGTTCCGAGGTATTGCACCCGCTGAACGTCGTGGGCGACACCGAAGGCTGCCGCCTGGAAAATGGCGTGGTTTCAACCCCAACCGGGTTCAAGGCGGCCTTTGAACAGGTCAAGGAAGGCGGCTGGACCGGGCTAGACATGCCCGAACAATATGGCGGCCAGAACATGCCCTATGTGCTGGGCACCGCCGTTGGCGAGATGTTCTCCTCTGCCAACCAGGCCTTTGTGATGTATCAGGGCCTGACCCATGGGGCCGCCGCCGCGATCCTGGCACATGGCACCGATCAGCAAAAAGACACCTACCTGCCCAAGATGGTCTCTTGCGAATGGACTGGCACCATGAACCTGACCGAACCGCACTGCGGCACCGATCTTGGCCTGATGCGCACCAAGGCAGAACCGCAGGATGATGGCAGCTACAAGGTCTCAGGCCAGAAGATCTTTATCTCGGCTGGTGATCACGACATGGCTGACAACATTATCCACCTGGTCCTGGCCAAAATCCCCGGTGGCCCCGAGGGCATCAAGGGGGTGTCGCTCTTTATCGTGCCCAAATTCGTGGTCAAAGAGGATGGTACCCCCGGCGCGCGCAATGGCGTTTCGGTTGGCAACATTGAAAAGAAAATGGGCATCCACGGCAATTCAACCTGCGTGATGAACTATGATGAGGCCACCGGCTATCTGCTGGGGGATCTGCACAAAGGCATGCGCGCCATGTTCACCATGATGAACGAAGCCCGCATCGGCGTTGGCATGCAGGGCGTTAGCCAGGCCGAAGCCGCCTATCAGAATGCAGTAGTATACGCCAAGGACCGGCTGCAGGGCCGCGATGTAACCGGTGCCAAGAACCCCGAAGGCCCGGCCGACCCGCTGATCGTGCACCCCGATATACGGCGCTCTCTCATGGACCAGAAAAGCTTTATTGAAGGCGGCCGTGCCTTCCTGCTCTGGGGCGCGGGGCTGATCGACCAAGCGCACCGCGATGGCAACAAGGACGCCGACGGGCTGATTTCGCTGCTGACGCCGGTGATCAAAGGTTTCTTGACCGACGAAGGCTATGACATGACGGTCAAGGCCCAGCAGGTCTTTGGCGGCCACGGCTATATCGAAGAACACGGTATGAGCCAGTACACCCGCGACGCCCGTATCGCCCAGATCTATGAGGGCGCCAATGGCGTTCAGGCGCTGGATCTGGTCGGCCGCAAGCTGGCCGTTGATGGCGGAAAGCACCTGATGGCCTTCTTTGAGCTGGTAAAAACCTTCTGCAAGGACAACGCCGATCTGAACGAAGCCTATAGCAAAGACTTTATTGCGCCCCTGAAATCCGCCTCAAAGGACCTGCAGGCCGCCAGCATGTATTTTATGCAAAACGGCATGAAGAACCCCAATAATGCCCTCGCAGGCTCGACTGACTTCATGCATATGTTCGGCCATGTCTGCCTGGGCCTGATGTGGGCGCAGATGGCCAAAGCCGCAACGGAATGCCTTGACGCTGGAGCCTCTGACGCGGCGTTCTACGAGACAAAAATCGCCACCGGCCGGTACTATATGGCACGAAGATTGCCCGCCACCAAACTGCATCTGGCCCGGATCGAAACCGGTGCCGATACAGTCATGGCCCTGGATGCGGCAAACTTCTGATCCATATGACAAACCGGGCCTCCCCAAACAACGTCAGGGGGTGCCCATCCCAGCCCGGGGGCACTGACACCACCTAAAAGGAGCCCCCGATGCCAAAACGTTTTCGCCTGACCCGCCGCTTTCCCGTCGCCATGACAGAGGATGGCTACCGTCGGCTGAAACGTTTTGCATCCGAGGCAGGGCTGGACGACGGCGAAGCCCTGTCATTTCTGTTTGAAAATTTCGACAGCGTGACAGACCAGGAAAACCTCGGCCACCGGCTGCGACTGTTCAACAGCGCGCTGGAGGATCGCAAAAGATAGGGCCCGGCGGGTAACCACGCCAAACGGGCAATGGGAGAGACATGACGCGCGAAACACGTTCCGCCTGGATGACCGACGAGCACCAGATGCTGGCCGATATGACAGCACAGTTCATCACCAATGAATGGATGCCAAAATACGAGACCTGGCGCAAACAGGGCATGATGGACCGCGAGACCTGGACCCAGGCGGGAGAACTGGGCCTGCTCTGCCCCTCTATCCCGGAAGAATACGGCGGTGTTGGCGGCGATTTTGGCCATGAGGCCGCAATCCTGATTGAAGGCAGCCGTGCCAATCTGGCCAGCTGGGGGCATGGTATCCATTCCGGCATCGTCGCCCACTACATCCTGGAATACGGCACCGAAGAGCAGAAAAAACGTTGGCTGCCCAAGATGATCAGCGGCGAGCTGGTCGGCGCGCTTGCAATGACCGAACCCTCAACCGGCTCCGACGTGCAGCGGATCAAAACCAAAGCGTTGCGCGATGGCAATGCCTATCGGCTTTCGGGACAGAAAACCTTTATTACCAATGGCCAACACGCAAACCTGATTTTGGTGGCGGCCAAAACAGACCCCAAACTCGGCTCCAAGGGGGTGTCACTGATCGCGGTGGAAACCGACGGTGCCGAAGGCTTTTCGCGCGGCCGTAACCTCGACAAGATCGGTCTGCACGCGGCAGACACCTCTGAACTCTTCTTCGACAATGTGGAAATCCCGCCAGAAAATATCCTCGGCCAGGAAGAAGGCAAGGGCTTCTATCAGATGATGCAGCAACTGCCGCAGGAACGGCTGATCATCGCCTGTGGCGCTGTCGGCGCGATGGAGGGTGCTGTGGAACGCACCATCGCCTATTGCAAAGAGCGCGAAGCTTTTGGTGGCCCGCTGACCCAATTCCAGAACACCCGCTTCAAACTGGTGGAATGCCTGACAAAGACCAAGGTCGCCCGCGCCTTTCTTGATGAATGCATGGTGGAGCACCTGAAAGGCGAACTGACGGTCGAAAAAGCCGCGATGGCCAAATACTGGATCACCGACACGCAGGGTGAAGTCCTCGACGAATGCCTGCAGATGCACGGCGGCTATGGGTTCATGCAGGAATACGCCGTTGCGGAAATGTGGACCGACGCCCGGGTGCAACGGATCTATGGTGGCACCAACGAAATTATGAAGGAATTGATTGGCAGGTCATTGTGACACAACACCGGTTTCATTCAACAGGAGCTGATGGATGCCTCCGGCGGAGGTATTTAGGGCAAGATGAAATCTACGGCGCGTCCCTGCCCCCAAGCCTTCGCCAAATGGGCAGGGACGACTTCACCTTACGCGGTCATCGGCTCCTCAGCCTGTACCGCGCCACAACAATAGCACACAACCATAGAAAGAGTGTTAATTCTCTTTCATCTTACTCAAAATACCTCACGGGGGTCCGGGGGTGTGAAACCCCCGGCACCACATTGGCGACAAGGAGAACAACGTGACGATTAAACTGCATTGTTTTGGCGAGTCGGGCCATTCTTACAAGGCGGCTCTCGCCTTGGAACTTTCTGGCCTCGCCTGGGAACCGGCTTTTGTTGATTTCTTTGCCGGTCAGCATCGTAGTGATGACTATCGCAACCTAAATGTCATGGCAGAGGCTCCGGTGCTGATTGACGGTGATATCCGCCTGTCACAGTCCGGGGTCATCCAGCAGTATATTACCGATAAGACCGGAAAGTTTGGCGGCGCGCCTGACGAGAAATATGAGGTTCTGCGCTGGGTTCTCTGGGATAATCACAAGCTCTCCAGCCAGGTCGGAATGACTAGGTTTCTGATGAACTTCCTGCCTGAGGACAAACGCCCCAAAGAGGTGATCGGCTTTATGCAGGGGCGCCTGAAAGCTGCCTTTGCCACCTTGGAGAACCAACTCAGGGGGCGCGACTGGCTGGTGGGTGACGGCATGACAAATGCCGATCTCACCTGCTGCGGCTATTTGTTCTATGATGAGCCTTTTGGCTTTGACCGCAAAGACCACCCCAATATCGACGCCTGGCTGACGCGCATCAGTGAAACGCCCGGCTGGAAACATCCCTATGACCTAATGCCCGGCAATCCGTCGGACCGCGCTTGAGGAGAGACTCATGACCGAAGCTTATATTTACGACGCCATTCGCACCCCGCGAGGCAAGGGCCGCAAAGACGGCGCCTTGCACGAAGTGACCTCTGTGCGGCTCTCGGCGCTGACGCTGAACGCGCTGAAAGAACGCAACAACCTTGAAGGCCACGCGGTTGAAGATGTGATCTGGGGCAATGTCACCCAGGTGATGGAACAGGGCGGCTGCCTGGCACGGTCCGCAGTGCTGGCCTCGGATCTGGATGAAAGCATTCCCGGCCTCGCCATCAACCGCTTCTGCGCCTCGGGCATGGAAGCTGTCAATCTCGCGGCCAACCAGGTCAAGGGGGGGGCTGGCCAGGCATATATTGCTGGTGGTGTTGAAATGATGGGCCGCGTTGCCATGGGCTCTGATGGTGCGGCCATTGCCGTGGATCCCTCGCTTGCGATGGATACCTATTTTGTGCCCCAGGGCATTTCGGCCGATATCATCGCGACGGAATATGGATTCACCCGTGAGCAGGCCGATGCACTGGCGGTGGAAAGCCAGCGCCGTGCCAAGGCCGCCTGGGACGACAATCGCTTTACAAAATCAGTCATTCCGGTACGTGACCAGAACGGTATCCTCATTCTGGACCGCGACGAATACATGCGCCCCGGTACCGACATGCAGTCACTTGGCGCGCTGAATGCATCGTTCCAGATGATGGGAGAACAGATGCCCGGTTTTGACAAGGTGGCCATGCTGAAATACCCGCATCTGGAGCGGATCAACCACATCCACCACGCTGGAAACTCCTCTGGTATTGTTGATGGCTCTGCTGCCGTGTTGATCGGCAACAAGGAATTTGGCGAGCAATATGGCCTGAAGCCACGCGCCCGCATCAAGGCCACCGCCAAGATCGGCACCGACCCGACCATCATGCTGACCGGCCCGGTGCCAGTGACGCAAAAGATTCTGGCCGACAATGGCATGGTGATTTCCGATCTGGACCTGTTTGAAGTCAACGAGGCTTTTGCCTCTGTTGTCTTGCGATTCCAGCAGGCCTTTGATGTGGATCCGGCCGTGGTCAACCCCAATGGCGGATCCATCGCCATGGGCCACCCGCTGGGTGCCACTGGTGCCATGATCATCGGCACCCTGCTGGACGAGCTGGAGCGTCAGGATAAGGAAATGGGTCTGGCGACGCTCTGTATTGCCTCTGGCATGGGTGCAGCCACCATCATCGAGCGCGTCTGATGCCCAAGCTGGATCTGGCGCAAATTCCTTTCCGGGGCGGCTCGGGCTACCCAGGAAAGCTGGCTGAGGCGGTCGCAGGCCGGTCGAATCAACGGATCGGCGATGCCGCTGGGCTGACCCAATTTGGCGTCAATATCGTGCGGCTTGAGCCCGGAGGCCTGTCCTCGCTGCGCCACTATCACATGCAGCAGGATGAATTCCTGGTGATGCTGAGCGGCGCCTGCATCCTGATCGACGATCAGGGCGAACACGCGATGCACCCCGGTGACTGCGCCGCCTTTCCCGCCGGTGAGGCCAATGGCCATCACCTGAGAAATAACACCGACGCGCCGGCCAGTTTTCTGGTGGTGGGCACGCGGACCCCGACTGAAACCGCTTACTACAGCGATATCGACATGATGGTGAAGAGCGACGCCAATGGCAGCCGCTTCACCCGTAAAGACGGCAGCCCGCTGACGGCTGACCAGATCGGAGACGAGACATGAGTGAGTTTACGCTTTCCAAGGACGCGAACGGCGTCGCAACAATCACCTGGGATGTACCCGGAAAAACCATGAACGTGATGTCCTTTGACGGGCTCACACAGCTAGAGGCCTGCATCGACGAGGCCCTGGCGGATGACGCGGTCAAAGGCGTGGTGATCACCTCGGGCAAAGAGGGTACATTTGCTGGCGGCATGGACCTGAACCTGCTGGCGGTGATGAAGGAAGAGGCCGGCGACGAGCCTGCCCGCGGCCTGTTTGAAGGCACCATGAAAATGCATGCCCTCCTGCGCAAGATCGAGCTGGCCGGCATGGATCTGAAAACCAAAAAAGGTGGCAAGCCAATTGCTGCTGCCCTGCCCGGCACTGCTGCTGGCATCGGCATGGAGCTGCCGCTGGCAACCCATCGCATCTTTGCCGCTGAGAACCCAAAGGCCAAATACGGCCTGCCGGAAATCATGGTTGGCATCTTCCCCGGCGCCGGCGGCACCACCCGCATGGTGCGCAAGGTTGGCGCCATCGCCGCTGCGCCGCTCTTGCTGGAAGGCAAGATGCTGGACGTGAAAAAGGCCAAGGCCGCTGGCTACGTTGACGAGATCGCCGCTGATCCCGTTGCCGCCGCCAAAGACTGGGTGCTGAACGCATCCGGTGCTGATCTGGTGAAACCCTGGGATGCCAAGGGCTACAAAATGCCCGGTGGCGCGCCCTATCACCCTGCTGGCTTCATGAACTTTGTTGGCGCCTCCGCCATGGTGCACGGCAAGACCCAGGGTGCCTTCCCGGCAGCCAAAGCGCTGCTGTCGGCCGTCTATGAGGGCGCGCTGGTGGATTTTGACACCGCGCTGAAAATCGAAGCCCGCTGGTTCACCTCGGTACTAATGAACCCCTCCTCCGGTGCGATGATCCGCTCGCTGTTCATCAACAAGGAAGCGCTGGAAAAAGGCGCGGTCCGTCCCAAGGATGTCCCCGATCAACGGGTGCAGAAACTGGGCGTACTGGGGGCCGGCATGATGGGTGCTGGCATTGCACTGGTCTCGGCCCAGGCCGGTATCGAAGTGGTGCTGGTAGACCGCGATCAGGCCGCCGCCGACAAGGGCAAGGCCTATACCGAAGGCTACCTCGACAAGGGGATGAAGCGCGGCAAGGTCACCGCCGAAAAGAAAGAGGCAATGCTATCGCGCATCACCGCCACCCCTGATCTGGAGGCGCTGAAAGGCTGCGATCTGATCATCGAGGCGGTCTTTGAGGACCCCGCCGTCAAGGCCGAGATGACCAAGAAGGTTGAGGCGATCATCCCGGATGATTGCATCTTTGCCTCCAACACCTCGACCCTGCCGATCACCGATCTGGCCAAGGCCTCGGTCCGGCCCGAGCAGTTCATCGGCATCCACTTCTTCTCGCCGGTTGAAAAAATGCTGCTGGTGGAAATCATCAAAGGCAAGGAAACAGGCGACCGTGCCGTCGCCAAGGCGCTGGACTATGTGCGCCAGATCAAGAAGACGCCCATCGTCGTCAATGACGCGCGCTTCTTCTATGCCAACCGCTGCATCATTCCCTACGTGAATGAAGGTGCGCGGATGATCACCGAAGGTGTGTCACCCGTATTGATCGACAATGCCGCGCGTCAGCTCGGCTTCCCCGTTGGTCCCATTCAGCTCACGGATGAAACCTCAATTGATCTGGGCGCCAAGATTGCCCGCGCCACCAAGGCGGCCATGGGCAATGAATATCCCGACAGCCCGGCTGACGACATGATTTTCTGGATGGAAGATCTGGGCCGCCTAGGGCGCAAGGCCAATGCCGGCTTCTTTGACTATGACGAAAAGGGCAAGCGCATCGGCTATTGGAAAGGCATGCAGGACAAATACCCGCTGCTGGAAGACCAGCCTGATCTCATCGAAGTGCAGGAACGGCTGATGTTTGCCCAGGTGCTTGAGGCTGTGCGCGCGCTGGAAGAAGGCGTCTTGGAAGACATTCGCGAAGGCGACGTGGGCGCAGTTCTGGCCTGGGGCTTTGCGCCTTGGTCCGGTGGCCCGCTCAGCTGGCTGGACATCATCGGCACGCCCTATGCGGCCGAACGCTGCGACCAGCTGACAGCAGCCTACGGCGAGCGTTTTGCCTGCCCGGATCTGCTGCGTGAGATGGCCGCCAAAGGCCAGACCTTTTATGGTCGCTTCAACCCAGATGCCGCATCCGCTGCCTGATCCGGCCTTGGGTTAAAAATCAACGCCTCCCAGTCCACTGGGGGGCGTTTTGCTTTGGATCACTCGGGGATGATCCGCCTTGGGCCAGGCCAAGGGGCCTGTTGCAGGGCCTGGCCCAAGGCCCTGAAGTCATGCGTTACTTGCAGGCGGGGCGATTGCCCGGCAGCAGGACCTTGTCGACCACATGGATCACGCCGTTGTCGGCCAAAATATCAGCGACAACCACATTGGCCACCTGACCGCTGCCATCCGCGATGGTTACACCAGAACTGCCAGCCGTAATGCAAAGCCGCTCTGTCGTCAGGATCGGCTTGAAAGAGGTGGCGCCGCTGGGGATCATATCAGAAGATAGTTTCCGGTCATCGACATGATACAGCAGGATATCCGTCAGCTGCCCTTTGTTCTCTGGCTTGAGCAGGGTCTCGACGGTGCCTTCAGGAAGGGCTGCAAAGGCATCGTTCAACGGCGCATAGACCGTAAAGGGACCGGGACCGGACAGGGTTTCAACCAAACCTGCAGCCCCTACAGCTGCCACAAGTGTCGAGAAACGCTCATCCCCTGCGGCGATTTCGACAATAGTCTGCGCATTTGCGGCTGCTGCCGAGAGGCACAATGTGAAGGCTGTTGCGGCAAGTTTAAATTGAGTTTTCATCTTCTCTCTCCGGGTTGTTGAACGCGTGGCTGTTCTGAAGTGCTGAACATGTAGGGATTACGCCGAAGCATCCGAAATAGATCATTGCCCTCACGCCTTCGTGAACGAACTAGGCCAAGGCACTGTAATTACGCAACTTCCCCAAAACACACGCCATGCTGATGTTGGACAGATGCACCGCAAGACAACTGGCCGGACAGCCCCGTCCAATGCAACAATGCCCCGATGCCATTTGGCAAAGGGGGCATTCATTGCTCGAAAGGGGGCTGAAAACCGCCCGGTTGTCTGGGGATCAGATCTGAAAACTGCCTGGTGTCATAATGGGAATGCCGATATTGGTCATCAGCGTCTCTGACAGGGACATCGCTGAAATCAGCTCTTGGGCTTCGTCGATGGGCAGCACCCGGTACATGTCCTCTTGCAATTCAACCCCGATGGTCAAAAGGTCGCGCGGCGCGGCGCAATAGCCCAGCAGGCCCGCCTCCAGATAAATCACCTCGTCCTGTTCAAAACGTGGGGCCACCAGCTGCAGGGACGCGTCCGGGTGCAGGCGGCAGATGCCGCGATAGCCATCCAGCGTCGAGGCCGGAACAACGGCAAAGGGATCGCCCTGGTGATCCTCGATCAGATCGCTTTCCAGCAGCACACCTTGGTCGGGCATCAGCCACATTGGTACCCGGTTGCCCAGGGCATCGCGCGGCACATGCAGCGGGCAGCGGCTCGGGTCGATCACCCCGGCCTCCAGATGTATGGTCTCGCGCAGCATTTCGACCACCGTCTGCATCCCGTGATCAAAGGTCAGCACCCGATCCCCAGCGCAGAGCGCCTCTATCGGGCGCCAGCCAAGATTAGAGGCCACATGGGTTCCGCTCAGGAAACCACCCAGCCCAACTGGCATCGGTGGGATGGTCAGCTCAAAGTCAGGGCTCATCCGTTTTTGGAACCAATCCAGCATGTCGATCTCTCCTGTGCGGCGGCATCAACGGGCAGGGCTTGGCCCCGGTGTCGTGCTGCAATCCTTGTCTATGCGGGGGTCGGGCCAAAGAATCGCCAGAGGCGATCAACTGGCAGACCCGCGCGTTTGATCCAAGGCTAGGTCGAAATCGTTAAAAGAATATTCAAATCGGTTTATTTCCTCCTGACAGGCACGGGCCAGAGCTACCTGACTGTCGGGCTGATAATAGCCCCGCCAATCCCGCTGTCGCTCGGATGTGTTTTCCCGCTTTAATTCAAGGCTAAATCCAAGGTGATCAAACAGCGGCACCGCGTCTGTGGCAAAGTGCTCCAGCCGGATAAAAAGCTGGCATTGTTCCTTACCGTCGCTATGGCGCATGTAACTGGGGGCATTGTGCTGGGCAAAGCTGCGCAGAATCGCCGGGTGCAGGATAAAGTCGCGGAATGTCAGTGCCTTGGCCAGAGAGACCGCCGGATGATCAAAGCCCTGCCTCTGTAGCCAGTGATAGTAGCTTACCGCGCGATCCCAGGGGTTGCGCACCAGGGTAAAGGTAAACAGCCGCCGCAGCTCTGCCTCGGAGCGCAGCCCGGCGATATCGGCCAGAGTAGCATGTTTCCACAGGCGTCCGGCGGTTTTCACCCCCTTCAGGCGACGGCGGCGTTTCTTGGCCTTCGGGGTGTCACCCAGCATTATATCATCTGCCATAGCGCGCGCCTCAAGCGCCAGCGCCAGCGCGGTGCCACCGGTCTTGGGGATGTGAATAAACAGGTAGTTGCGGCCAGGCGACAAGATCATTGGCGCAGTCTAGGCCATGGCACTGAGGAAGAAAACAACTGGCCCGGCCTCTGCTCTCTAAGCCCCCCTGGAGGACCGCAGCGCCAGCGTCGATCCCGCCAGAACAATCAGGCCAATGCCCATCATCTGGCCCAGGTTCAGCGCCTGACCATAGATCACCCAGGCAATACCTGGCCCCACCAAAAGCACCGAATATTCAAACACCGATACAAAAGAGGCCTCGCCCAGTTGATAGGCCTTGGTGATCAGAAACACCCCCCCCACCGCGGCAAAGCCCTGCAGCAGGATCAGATGCGACATCTCCCAGATCGGCCAAACCCAGCCCCGGGTAACAAACCCTTCAGCGCCCATCGGCACTGGCAGCGGCCAGATCTCTATCGCCAGCAGAAACAGACCGCCAATCGCCCCCTGCGCCAGCAGATAGATGAACAGCATCGATACCGTGCTTTCCTTGCTGCACATGCTGCCGGTCACAACGGATCCCAGCGCATAGAAAAATCCCCCGGCAATCGGCAGCAGCATCATCCAGTCAAAGGCTGCCAGATCCGGTTGCAGCACAAACAACACCCCGACAAAGCCGCTGATGACAGCGGCGATACGGATCGCCCCAATGCGCATCCGCATGAACAGGACCGACACCACCACAATAATGATCGGCGAGGTAAACAGCCCTGCCAGCGCCTGGGCAATCGGCATCAGCGCCACAGCGGAAAAGTAGAACACCATCGCTATCGCCACCAAGAGCGCCCGCAGGGTCACCGCGCCCAGCCGCTGGGGGCGCAGTGATCCAAAGCCCATCTTCGACATCGCCCAAAGGATCGGCAAAGCCACCAGGGTGCGCAGCAGATAGAACTGTCCCAGACCAATCTGTTCGGCAATCAGTGGCACCGCATTGTCGGTCACACCAATAATGGCCATGGCAGCCAGCATCGCCTGTGCGGCGGTGGTTTGATTGCTGGCAGAAGGCGGAAGAGCCGCGATTTGTTTCATACCTCTTCCATTGCCTGCAACTTTCCTCATTATCTGTTCCAAAACCGACACAGAAACAGAATCACAGGGAGGAAAGCTGATGGGATGGATGGCTGACGAAACCGGGCTGGAGAAGACCGCAGCAAACCATGTGGCACTGACGCCGCTGTCACATCTGCGTCGCGCCGCACAGGTCTTTGCCGACCATACGGCGGTGATCTATGGCAGCCATCGCGTCAGCTACCGGGAATATCATGCGCGTTGCACCCGGCTGGCCTCGGCGCTGGTGGCGTTGGGGGTTGCCCCCGGCGATGTGGTTGCCACGCTGATCCCCAACCTGCCCGCCCAGGCCGAGGCGCATTTTGGCGTACCTGCCTGCGGTGCTGTGCTCAACACCATCAACACCCGGCTGGATGTGGACACCGTTGCCTATATCTTTGAACACGGCGGCGCCAAGGTGGTGCTGGTGGACAGCGAGTTCCTGGGGCTGGCCACTGCCGCCCTGGCCCGGATGCAAGGGGCTGCACCCATTCTGATCGAAGCCCCCGATCTTGAGGCCGGCTTTGCCGCCAGCGGCGACCACCAGACCTATGAGGAACTGCTTGCCAGCGGCGATCCCGATTTTGACTGGATCCTGCCGCAGGATGAATGGGAAAGCCTGGCGCTGAACTATACCTCAGGCACCACCGGCCGCCCCAAGGGCGTGGTGTACAGCCATCGCGGTGCCTATCTTATGACCATGGGCACGGTGGTGTCCTGGCGCATGGTGCTAAAGCCGGTCTATCTGACGATTGTGCCACTGTTTCACTGCAATGGCTGGAACCACACCTGGATGATGCCCCTGCTGGGAGGCACCGTGGTGTGCTGCCGCAACATCACCCCAGAGGCAATCTACGATGCCATCGCGGACCACGGTGTCACCCATTTTGGCGGCGCACCGATTGTGCTTAACCTGCTGGTCAACGCCAAGGACGAACAGCGCCGCGCCTTTGATCATCAGGTAGAGGTCTTTACCGCCGGCGCCCCCCCTGCCCCTGCAACTCTGCAAAAGATCGAAACCCTCGGCTTTCACATCACCCAGGTCTATGGCCTGACAGAAACCTATGGTCATGTCACCGAATGTCTCTGGCAGGGCGGTGACTGGGATGAACTGGATCAGGCCGGACGCGCCGCCATCAAGGCCCGCCAGGGCATCGCCTTTCCGATGATGGAAGACATCACGGTACTGGACGAGAACATGCAACAGATCCCGCGGAATGCCAGCGATCAGGGCGAAATCGTCATGCGCGGCAATTCGGTGATGAAGGGCTATCTGAAAAACCCCGAAGCCACCGCCGAGGCCTTTGCCGGGGGGTATTTTCACTCTGGTGATATCGCCATTCAACACCCCGATGGCTATATCCAGATCTCGGATCGCGCCAAGGATATCATCATTTCAGGCGGAGAAAATATCTCTTCCGTCGAGGTCGAAGGCGTGCTGATGGGCCATCCGGCGGTGAACCTTGCAGCAGTGGTAGCCAAGCCCGACGACAAATGGGGCGAAGTGCCCTGCGCCTTTGTCGAGTTGAAAGAGGGCCACGAGGTGAGCGAGGCCGAGATCATCGCCTTTTCCCGTGAAACCCTAGCCGGGTTCAAGGCCCCCAAGCGGGTGATCTTTCAGGAGCTGCCCAAGACCTCGACTGGCAAGATCCAAAAATTTGAACTGCGCGGGATCGCAAAATCCCTCTAGCCAAGCCCCGTCGCTGCTGGGGGGTGCAGCTGGTGCATCAGTATCAATCTGTCTGTATTTCCGTGATCAGATGATGCACCAGTTGGGTTGCAGACATGGCCCGCGACAGCGGCGCACCCTGACCGGCCCAATGGGCACCATATCCGGTATCGCCACGATGAGTCGCAGCCGCGTTCAGGGCTTTTCCAGCGTCATAGGTCACCGGGTAATCGGGCACTGACGCATCAGGGATATTCTTGCTCCATTGGGTAAATCGGTTGGCCAGACACCGGGCCGGGCGACCAGAGATCACCCGCACCATGCAGGTGTGATGCGCGCTTTCCCCGGCCAGCGCCTCTCGATAGGCTGCCGGTGCAGCACTTTCGTCAGTCGCAATGAAAGCGGTGCCAAGCTGTGCTGCCACGGCACCAAGATTCAATGCAGCACGTATACCGGCACCATCCATGATACCTCCGGCAGCAATGACCGGAATGTCGAGCTCTTGCACCAGAATTCGGGTTAGAGCGAAGGTGCCGAGTTGATCGTCCTCCGCGTTTTCATCGAAACAGCCGCGATGTCCACCGGCTTCCCAGCCCTGTGCAACAACGGCATCAATTCCGATGGCTGCGGCCTGACGCGCCTCCTGCAGGTTGGTTGCGGTGGCCAGCATCAGGATGTTACGGTCTTTGAACGTTTTGATTTGGGACGGGGTCGGCAGGCCGAAATGAAAACTGACAACTGCTGGACGTTCCTCTAGCAACATGTCGAACATCGCATCGCCATCCAAGAATGACTTATAGACCTCTGACAGTTCCTTCGGAGGGGATGCTGCGAACCGCTCGAACTCAGGCTTCACAAGGTTAAGCCAGGCTGTTTCTTTTTCAGTGTTGCGGATCGCCCGGTGGTGGCAAAAAACATTGGCATTGAAGGGCCGATCAGTGAGCATTCGTGTCTGGCGGATCAGATCGCGGGCTGCTGCGACTGTCGATGCGCCGATCCCTAGGGAGCCCAGCCCACCGGCTTTGGACACTGCGGCGGCCATCTGGGGCGTGGCAACACCCGCCATTGGGGCCTGGATGATCGGGGCGGTCAGGCCAAGCTGGGCGAGGACAGTCAAGTCACTGGACATGGGGCTTCCTTATGCGCGGGCTGGGGACCCAATGGTTCAAAGGTCAATGGCGATCCCCGCGATGCGCTTTACGGTCACAAGGCTAAATGCAGGCTGGTGTCTTTGAACTTCAGGGTGGTCTCTTCTTTGATTGAGAAGATCATACAACGCGCCTCTGATCTAAAGTAGCGTGAAAAAATGATGCATACGATCAGAATTTCAGAACAATAAACATCACAAAGAACAGTGCTCTAATTTGCAAACAGTGTCGTTCGTGCGGTCTGTAAAAACGCATCCACAGCACCATTGCGGACAGATTTAGGATTCAACATGGCATAGGTATCTATGAAACGCGCGGGATCGTCCAATGTGTGAATGCGCAGCAGGTTGCAAACCTGGCTACCCTCTACGACAGAACGCGGCAGGCAACTGACTCCAACACCGGATGCAACACATCCTAAGATGCCTTCAAGCGTCCCCAGTTCGAATACGTCGTTCGGCGCCAAGCCGGACATGCGCATCCAGCGCCGGGTGTAGTCGCGGTAAGAACACCCCAGCTTGAATACGATCACTGGAAGGGAACGCAGATCCTCCAAGGTTTCGAACTCAAGCGCTGAAATCATCACCATTTCTTCGGCGAACAGCGCGTGTCCCTGGAGATCGTCATGCTTAAACTTGCCACCAATCAGGGCAATATCTACCTGATCCAGAAGAAGTTTTTCGATCAATTCATCAGTGGGTCCTGATTTAATCTGTAACCGAAGGTTCGGGTTTTCTGTGCGAAATGATGACAGGATCCCAGGCAAGCGTACTGCGAGCGTGCTTTCCATGCTGCCGATCCTTAGCAAGCTGACCGAGCTCTCGAAGGCCTCGACCGAAGCACGGGCGCGTTCTTCTGCCTGAATGACGTCTTGCGCGTAGGGCAAGAAGGCCACGCCTGCCGCTGTCAACGCCATTCCCGCCCGGCTCCGGTTGAACAGGCTGACACCCAATTCTGCTTCCAACGCCTTGATCCGGGTCGTCACATTGGATTGGACGCAGTTCAATTTCTTGGACGCACCGCCAATGGTTCCGATGTTGGCAACAGTGGCAAAGGTGTGCAGTGTTTTGATTTCCATTATCTTCTCATTTTCAGAATATATCACTTGATTTCATTCTGCATACGGGATGGCATATCGCCTGTCTAATGTATGGGTAGTATACTGTAAGGGGGTCGCTTGGATGAAGCGGCAAGCACCTGGGGAACAGTTGAAAAGGTCAGTCAGCCGCCGACGAACCCGGCAGGGGGCAATCCGGCGGCGGCAGAGCGCCCATTTTAACTGCCTTATGCGGCGCAGCTAACGACTGTTTTCGCGATTTCACTATTCTTCACTCACCCCAAGTTTGTCTGGGTTTCGCATGATATATAGCCACGCAATTCTTCCATCTTGATCAGGCGCAAGAGTGGTGACGGAGTCCAGCTGCCCGAATTGATAGCGCAAAAAGGCAGGTTTGGTATTCACGGATGCTATCCGGGTCGTCCAGCCCGTTTCATGGCACGCTTTTTCGTACAAAGCCCGGAACACCTGCAAAATCTCGCTGCCACCTATCAATGGGCGCCGCGCGGCGCGTCTTTTTGCCCCGCCATCAGAAAGTGCGACGGAATTGGGTGTCAGCAATGACAGAGCCGCATCAAAGTCTTCGGCCATGATCGCCATGAAGAAACGTTGGCTCAAATCTGCGACCTCTTCCGGCGTGGCATCGAAACGGGGACCAGAGTCCTGCAACTTCTTTTGCGAACGGCTGACAAGTTGGCGACAGGCGGCTTCCGTTGCATCAAGCGTGGCTGCAATGTCCGAATAACTGGCATCGAATGCCTCTCGCAGAATGAATGCCGCACGTTCCCGTTCAGTGAGCCGTTCCATAGCCCACAGCAATGCTAACTCGCATTCCTGGGCAAGTTCAAACTGATGCACAGGCTCTTGCGTTTCACATTGAATAAGGGGTTCAGGAAGCCAGGGGCCTACATAGATTTCGCGTTGTCGATGCGCGGTTCGCAACGTATCGATGGCAATATTCGTGGCGACCCGGCGCAACCAAGCCGCCGGATTGTCAATTTGGGTCAGGTCGGCTGCTGACCATTTCAGCCATGTGTCTTGCACAGCATCCTCTGCACCCGCACGTTCACCCAGCATGCGATAGCACAGTGATATCAGTTTTGGGCGCTCTGCTTCAAATATGGTCGCAACTATGTTCATGATTGATGCAATGCCGTTATTGCCCTGTCCTCGATAATCACGCGGCTACAGGTCTGACCGAAGCCAAGGCCACGTTTCAACACCGGGTATATGCGCCCGCTTGATGCTGCAAAAGATGCCGCAGTTACCGCCGCCGCGCCAAAACGCGCTTCAATTTCCTTTCGCAGATCCTCCAGTTCGGGGGCGTTCGCAATGGCCGCCTGGGAAAACCGGAAACCAAGGCCGACATCACCCGCGGCCTTCGCATTGCCTTGCAGACAAAGCGCGATTTCCTCTGCCGGAACCGCTGCCTCAAGCCCCATGTCGACGATCAGTTGCACACAAGACCCGCAGTCACCATCCAGCGTCGATCCAAGCATTGCGCCTGCCCAGACGTTTTGGGCGTCTTTGGGACCACGATATTGGCTGTAAAACGGTAGTATAGACAGCCGCAGCCCTGCCGATGCCGAGGTATCAACAATATGGCTCATGTAGCTCGTATCGTAATTGTATCGCGACGCGAACCTCTGAATGCCCGTTTTGAGAAGCGCGCGGATCATGTGTTCGCCCTTTCTGACTTCAAGTTGACTGCGGAAATGAACCCTGCAAAAGCGGGCATCTGGATGCCAATCAGGTTGGTAAGGGAAACCAAATCCGCCGGCGTGCCGCGATGAAACCATATCCAAATATGAAACAGCGCATGCAGGACGAGCCAGGACGCACCGCAGATTCCGGCTGATTTGTCATGTTTGACACCAGCCCAGATCAAAGCCACCCCGCTTGCCAGATAGGCAAGGCCGACATCCTTCGCAAAATGAAAGTTCATTGGCCCTGTCTGCGCGACCCCCGGTATCGTGTGATACCAGTGCTGCGTGGCGATCCAAATATAGGCCGCCGTTAGAACTGAAAGCCCGCCGACCCCGATCAGAATTAAATTTCGCATCATATCTCCAAATTTGAGGTTTCAGAGATAAGACGATCCAGAGGCAGAATTTGTGACGAGATTCAAAAAAACTTTGACGCAACCGCAACGAACTCTCACGTCCTCCCGACTGCGGCCATCAATCGACGGTGCAGCGATGGTCGGCTCGGGGGCAACTGGGCTTGACGTTTGGGGCAATATTGCCTGGCGCGACCCCTTGATAGGATACAGTCGGCCTGCCGCGTCACATCAAGACGTGTGGCATACCACGATCTGCCCGCGCAGCGCCCCAAAAATCGCGGTACTGAAGGTATTTGGCCGCGAAGCCATTTGCCGCACCGCCATTGGCCATGCTAGGCTTATTCAACGAAAACAGGCAAGACAGGCAGGCTGAATGACCGTTCTCAGGGAATTCGAACGACTTGAGGCTGCAGGCCTTTGGCGTGCAAGCCCCGATGCGCAGCGTCGAGATGTCATAATCTCGGTTGGCGATGCCACCCTCACCATTACCGATATGCAGGATCGCCCGCTGGCCCATTGGTCACTGGCGGCAGTCGAGCGTGCCAATCCCGGCGCCTTTCCGGCGTTATTTCACCCCGATGGCGACCCGGGTGAGCAGCTGGAAATCCCGCAGGATGAGGTCACCATGCTGGACGCCATCGAAAAGGTGCGCCATGCCATTGAACGCTCCCGCCCCCATCCTGGCCGCCTGCGGGTGGTCAGCGTCCTGGGCAGCCTTGCTGTGGTTGCCATTCTGGTGCTGTTTGGCCTGCCCGGACTGATGCAGCGCCATGCGGTGAAAGTGGTCCCTGAGATCAAGGCCAAGGCCATTGGTCAGGCGCTATTGGGCCGGATTGAACGGGTTTCAGGCCAGGCCTGTGCCACGCCCGAGGCAACCCCGATCCTGACCAAACTGGCACTACGCACAGGGCTGCGCCAGCTGGTTATCATGCGCTCAGGCGTCGCCAGCAGCCTGCATTTGCCGGGGGGCATCGTGCTGCTCAATCGCAGCTTTGTCGAAGATTATGAGGACCCCGCTGTGGCGGCTGGTGCAATCCTGGCCGAGCGTACGCGCGCCGATTTGCATGACCCGCTGGCAGAGTTGCTGGACGCCGGTGGCTTTTTTGCCTCGTTCCGCCTGCTCACCACCGGAGAGCTGACACGCGCCACCCTGGATAGTTACTCGGAAACCGTGTTGGCAGCGCCGCGCCCCCCCCTGCCTGATGATATGCTGCTGGCCGAATTCGCCCGTGCGGCCATCCCGTCCACACCCTATGCCTATGCGCTGGACATCACTGGCGAGACCACGCTGGGCCTGATTGAGGCCGACCCCATGGCCGGCCGCGTACTAGAGCCGGTCCTGAATGACCGCGACTGGGTACAGCTACAAAACATCTGCGGCTAGGTCCAAGTCTTGGCTCTGGCGGCGTTCAAAAGGTCGTATCAGCCCCCGCTCCTGTTCTTTTGGAACCATTGGCAAGAATGGTATGCACCGCCAGCCCCCCCTACTAGACCCCGACCAGGCCCGGCACTGCACAAAGCCATTGCACGACAAGGCGTTAGGAACAGCGATCGGTGGGGGGGGCAAAAGCGGGCAGCGCCAAGCCGCTATAGAGCGGCTGCAAAACTACAGCTGTCACCTGGAACATGTTGTGCAAAAACAGGAAGCGGTCTTGCGCATCTGAAATACGCAAAATCAAATAAGCAGAGCAGTCGCGTTAATGCAGATGAACGCGTCACGCTCTAACGGCTGAGACGAGCGCCGCGATACCCCGCAGCACGCACCCGATTCAGCGCCTGTTCAGCGCGGGTGCTGTCATGAAAGGGTCCGGCCAGAACCACCTTATAGGGCACGCCTTTGCGCGACAACGCGCCAAGGCGCACCGGCAGCCCGGTTGCGGCCAGAGCCTGCGCCGCCTGCCGGGCCTGAGCCGCATCGGCAAAGGTTGCGGCGCGGACATAGCGCGCGGGTGCCGAGGCAGCAGTGACGGCAGGCGTATCGGTTGCGCCTGGCGCAGAGCGGCTCGACAAACGCAGGGCAAGACCATGCCGGTCCTCTCCCTCAAAATTATCATGTCGCCTGTTGTCAATCTTCACCACCGGACGATCAAGTGGCAGCGCTCGCAGGCTACGTGGCGGGCCGGCATCCCAAATCGCAGCCATCTGCGCGTCGCCGCGCGGGGTGCGCACACCACGCATCGGATTCATGCGATCATCCCGGCGCTTTACCGCGACATAGCCCTCAGGCACCTGGGTCCGCCCGGTAAGGATGGCGGGGCGCAGATCGCGTTCGGCGCGCCGCAGGTTCAAGCGATCATCATCCCAGGCGGCGGTATACCCGGGCGGCGGGGTCATCCCCAAACTATGGCGCCGCTGCTCATAGACATGCACTGGCAGCACCCGTGTATTCGGCGACAGAACCAGCGAAGACTGCGGACCAATGCCGCTGCCAGACCCGTATGTCACCGGCGACTGGGCCTGTGGGCCACAGCGGGTGCCAGCCTTACCGGAATATTGCCGACTGATCGCAGAAACCCCTGCGCATCCTGCCTGATCACCGGCTTGCCCGCGGGCTTGCGCATTGACCGACCCCGTGCTTGCGGCGGGCCGGGTGCGCGTCGGCGCAGGCCGTACAGCTGTGGTGGCTGGCCGCGGCGCGGCGGTCACCCGTGCGGTGGTTGTCTGTGGCGTGCGCCGTGGCTTGGCCGTGGTCACCACTGCGGGCGGCGTCGCGGCAGCGGTACGCGGCTTTGGCACAGGTTTGGCCACCGGGGTTGCAGCAGCGGCGGTCTGGGGCGCAGGCTTGGCCGGGGCATCCAGGGTGATCATTTCTGGCCCCGCGCTTTGCGTGGGACGCGCAGTAGCCCCGGCAACTGTTGTGGGCTTGTATCCGCACAGCTGCTTGCGATTGCGCGCCACCCGCGGCACCCAGTTCACATTCCCGTCAATGCCGGCGCGGATATAGACGCAGCCACGGCTATCGACGAACTGTTTGCCATGAAAGGATGCCGGGGGAAATTCAGCTGGGGGGCGGACCGCACGCAGGGTCTGCGCCTGTAGCGCAGTGTCTTCTACCGCCAAAGCAATAGTGCCCGAGATGATGGCCAGCGCGATAATTCTAGTTAGTTTCATACCCGTGCCCCACAAAATATAGGGTCAGGATGCCTGAATTTTCAAAAGTAGTAAAGCCGCGTTAGGCAACAATATGGCGATGATCCAGCAAAGTGCTGCCGGATCATCGCCATATGGAAACAGATCAAAAAACAGGCCTGCGACCCCGTCTTACTTGGTGCCGAACATACGGTCACCCGCATCACCAAGGCCCGGCATGATATAGCCTTTCTCGTTCAGCTCTCGGTCGAGCGACGCGGTGACGATTGGCACATCGGGATGGGCTTCTTTCATGCGGGCAACGCCTTCGGGAGTGGCCAGCAGGCAGAGGAAACGGATATTGGTGGCCCCCGCCTCTTTCAGCAGATCAATCGCGGCAACAGAAGAGTTGCCGGTGGCCAACATGGGATCCACCGCAATTACCATGCGATCCCCCAGCTCTTTGGGGGCTTTGAAGTAATATTGCACCGGCTGCAGGGTTTCTTCGTCACGATATAGCCCAACAAAGCCCACACGGGCGGAAGGCACCAGATCCAGCACCCCATCAA
The DNA here is from genome assembly GCF_021228235.1 of Pseudophaeobacter flagellatus. GTDB lineage: Bacteria > Pseudomonadota > Alphaproteobacteria > Rhodobacterales > Rhodobacteraceae > Pseudophaeobacter > Pseudophaeobacter flagellatus. The sequence continues at coordinate 25,003 of NZ_JAJQRG010000003.1, read as the reverse complement.
GCATACCGTTGCCCGCCCGCAGGATCGACACCAGCGCCAGCTTCTTGCCCGCCAGGATCGGCGATTGCATGGTTTCCATCGGGGTCTCGATGGTGGTCTCGGTCAGCGGCAGCTCGCGGGTGATTTCATAGCCCAGCAACTGGGTGATTTCATGCAGCAAGCGGCGAAAGCCGGCGGTCGAGGTCGCCTTGTCGCGCATCAACGTGAGCTTGTGCTGTACCAGAGGGTGGTCAACAACGGTCAGATGGTCGCTCATTTTGGCTGTCTCCTACTATGAATTCCGACTTTGCTTTGCGCGGTCTTATGCGGGCTCCCCCCTTGGGGGCAAGTCTGTTTTGATCTGTTGGTCAAAGAAAACTCTGGCCGGGGCCGCGATTATCAACCCCGAGATGCGCCGCAACAGAGGCCGCGACATCGACAAAACGGCAGGCCCCCAGGCTACCGGTGCCGCACCCTGCCACCAGGACAGGCACCTGTTCGCGGGTATGATCTGTTCCCGGCCAGCTGGGATCATTACCATGATCCGCCGTCAACAGCAGCATGTCATCCGGACGCAAGCGCGGCAGCAGCTTGCCGAGTTCGGCATCCAACCATTCCAGCGCACGGGCATAGCCTGCAATATCGCGGCGATGGCCATAAAGGCTGTCGAATTCGACAAAATTGGCAAATGTCAGGCTGCCCGCCTCTGCCCCTTCGATGCTGCGGGCCAAATGCTGCATCAGTTGCACATCAGGGCCTTTTTGCAGGCTATCAATACCCTGCATCGAGAAGATATCGCCAATCTTGCCAATGGCATGCACCCGGTGACCGTCCTCCTGCAGCCAATTGGTCAGCACTGGTGCAGGTGGCTGAATAGCAAAGTCGCGCCGGTTGCTGGTACGGCTGAACCCGGCCTCTGGCCTGCCGGTAAAGGGGCGCGCAATGACGCGGCCAACCTTCATGGCATGCAGCCGGGGGGCCACCGCTTCGCAGAGCGCCAGCAATCGGTCCAGGCCAAAGCTCTCTTCGTGGGCGGCGATCTGAAACACGCTATCGGCTGAGGTATAGCAGATCGGCTGCCCCGTACGCATATGTGCCGCGCCGTGGCGGGCAATGATTTCCGTACCAGAGGCATGGCAATTGCCCAGGATCCCATCCGCCCCTGCCGTCTGCGCGACATACTCCACCAGTTCAGCCGGAAAGGCGGGGGTGGTATCGGGAAAGAAGCACCAGTCCCAGGGAACCGGCAGGCCCGCCAACTCCCAGTGGCCCGAGGGGGTATCCTTACCCTGGCTCACCTCGGTCGCCGCGCCCCAGCGCCCCTCTGGCGGGGCGGTGAGGCCGGGAAAGGGCTGCGGCGAGGCCAGTCGCATCGCCGCCCCCAGGCCAAGGCGGTCCAGGTTGGGCAGCTGCAGCGGCCCCGAACGCCCTGTCTCGGCCCGACCTGCTGCACAGGCCTGGGCGATATGGGCCAGGGTATTGGCGCCAAGATCCGGCAGATCCCCGTTGAAAAAGGCAGAGGCATCCGGTGCCCCCCCAATGCCCACGGAATCCATCACCACCAAAAAGGCACGTGCCATCAGCCGATCCTTTCATATACAAGCGGCGGCAGCTCTGGGGCCCGGTCCGCCAAGGTCAACGCCTGCAACAGGCTTGTCTCGGCCTCCAGGGCGGCGCTTTCGCGCGCGGCATGGATCCGCGCCACTGGCGCCCCGGCGTCAACCCAGCATCCCAGCCGCACAAGATCGGAAATGCCGACAGCCGGATCCACCTGATCCGCCTCGACCATGCGCCCGCCACCCAGCGCGACCACCGCAAGCCCCAGCGCCTCGCCGTTCAGGGCCGCGACAAAGCCAGAGCGGGGTGCCGTGACCTCGCGGATGACCGGGGCCACAGGCAGGTAGCGTTGCCAGTGGCTGGCAAAATCCGCAGGTCCGCCCTGGGCCGCCACCATCTGGCCAAAACGCTGCGCCACCCGGCCACTCAGCAGCAGATCAGAGATCTGGCGCCGCCCCGCTACCACATCCACTGCCAGCCCGGCCCGCACCAGCAGCTCTGCGCCAAGCGCCGCAGTAATGTCGATCAGAGGACAGGTCTTGCCCGCAGTCAGAGCCCGCATCACCTCGGCCACCTCCAGCCCGTTGCCAAGCGCCGAGGCAATCGGCTGGTTCATATCGGTGATCAGCGCCGAGGTCTTGCAGCCCGCCGCAGTCGCCGTCTCGACCAGAGCCTGCGCCAGGGCGCGGGCCTCTTCAGGGGTTTTCATAAAGGCACCAGAGCCAAGTTTGACATCCATTACCAGGGCTTCGGGGCTGGCGGCGAGCTTCTTTGACAGGATAGACGCCGTAATCAGATCAAGGCTTTCGACCGTGCCGGTGACATCGCGAATGGCATAAAGCCGTTTGTCCGCCGGGGCAATCCGCCCGGTGGCCCCGACAATGGCACAACCGACCTGCGCGGTGATCGCCTGCAGTTTTTGTTCGGAAATCTGCGTGGTAACGCCAGGGATGGCCTCCATCTTGTCCAGCGTGCCCCCCGTGTGACCCAACCCGCGACCGGAAATCATCGGCACGTAGACTCCACATTCGGCCAGGGTCGGCGCCAGCAGCAAAGAGACACAATCCCCCACCCCGCCGGTCGAGTGCTTGTCCATCACCGGCCCCGGCAGATCCCAGTGCAGCACATCGCCGCTGTCACGCATCGCCAGGGTCAGCGCCCGCCGCCCCGCAGGCTCTAGCCGCTGCAGGCAGACCGCCATGGCAAAGGCCCCCGCCTGGGCATCGCTGACATGACCATTGGCCAGCCCCTCGACAAACCATCCCAGCTCGGCATCGCTGGGCTGCTGTCCCCGGCGTAATTCGGCAATGATGGCACGCGCATCCATGGATCAGCTCCGCACCATATGGCCCGCGTCAAAGGCACCGGGCAACAGATCACCAATGGTTGTTTGCTGCTCCAACCCATCGGTGGTGCCCAGGGTCACCCTCACGGAAGCGGCACCAAACTCTTTCAGCTTTTGCCGACACCCGCCACAGGGCGGCACCGGTGCGGGGCTATCCGCAACCACATAGACCTCGGCCAGGTCGCGCTCTCCGGCGGCGACCATCGCAGCGATGGCGCCGGCCTCTGCGCAGGTGCCTTCGGGATAGGCGACATTTTCCACGTTGCAACCCACGTAAACCGCCCCCGAAGCACTGCGCAGTGCCGCCCCGACCTGGAAATTCGAATAGGGCGCATAGGCGTTCTGGCACACGGCGCGGGCGGCATCTTTCAAGGTCATCATCAGATCTCGCTGGTTTGGGTCAACAGGTGGGAAGGCCACAGGATAGGGGCAAGCGCGGGCAAAGGTAAAGCCTGCGTCCGGGGCCACAGCAAGGGCGCGCACTGTCTGATGGCCCCGGACAGGTGAAATCGGTCAGACAGGTTCTGTCCCCGGCTCTACCGCGGCCTACGTCAGGGTGGTCCTGAACACCCCCGGCAGGCTGACCTCCAGCAGTTCCAGATCGGCACTGGCCGCGCTGAGCCGGGTTTGCATCCCCGGCGGGATCACAAAAGCGTCGCCCTGCTCCAGCGCATAAGGATCACGCCCCTCGCCTTCCAGCGTCACGCTTCCATTCATTACAAAGGTGAAATGAATGTCGGTGTCATGCGCCGCCCAGACCGGGTCGCCCGCGCCGGTCGCCGGGCGCACCACCTGCACGCCAGCAACGCCTTTGGTATTTGCGGCAATGGTGGTGTCGCGACAGTCAAACCCCGGCAAACGGAAGGGCTGCCAGGCGGCACCTTCGGCCTTGTTGTAGACAAACCGCTGCCCCTGCCATTCGCGTTCGGGCCGCAGATGCGGCGTTGGCAGGGTCATTTCATGGTCGATCTCGGTCACATGTTCCGCCGGAACGCCGATTTCAATCACCTGCACATTGTCACTGGCCTCCAGCACCCGGTGGCGAATTTCCGGCGGCTGGATAAAGCAGTCGCCAGCGGTAAGCCGCATCTTGTCGCCCTGATCTTCATAGAGCACATCAACCCAGCCATGGATGCAAAAGATCAGCTGAAAGCCAACCCGGTGGAAATGCACCATATCCGGCACCGGCCCGCCATCGGGGATGCGGATATGGCTGGCAATGATAGAGCCCCCCAGACGATCCGGCACCAGATCGCGGTAATGCATGCCCGCCCGGCCAATCACCCAGGGTGCCTGATCCTTGAGGCGACGCACCACAAAGCTGTGCACGGTTTTGGGCATCACCATGGGCGGGTGGCGCTCTTCTATTTCAATCCGGGTGCCATTGGGCGCGGTCAGCCGTCGCTGACCATCGGCAAATCCGTCCGGGTCGTCACACAGGATGCGCAGGGTGCCAGGCGGCTCGCTTGCCGCCCGGTCGATGCACAGGCGTAACCCGTGCCCGGAAAACACGGCAACCTGGGGATCATCCGCCGGATAGATCATATCCATCTTCATCCCCAGAACCCTGGTGAAAAACGGTATATCATCTCGCAACTCCTGCGTCGGCAGGCGCATTTCTGCTATGATTTCGCTCATCTATTTCCCCTTTATCACTGGGGCTGATCCTTTGATCTGTCAATTCCGCAGCCCCTTTGCGCCACAGTGCGGCGAAGTTTTCCATTGCGCAAGAGAGGCCAGATCACGTTAGCTGAGCAAAAGCCGGTTCCCCCGGCGTCAAAATTGGTTTAACGTTAAACTATATACCCTAGTGGAGCCTCAAATGTCTGACACCCCTTCGCTGCGCGATGCCGCCCTGCGCTATCACGAATTCCCGCGTCCGGGAAAATTGGAAATCCGCGCCACCAAGCCGATGGCCAATGGCCGCGATCTGGCACGCGCCTATTCCCCCGGCGTGGCCGAGGCCTGTCTGGAAATCAAGGCAGATGCGGCGAATGCGGCGCGCTATACCGCGCGGGGCAATCTGGTGGCGGTGGTTACCAATGGCTCTGCGGTGCTTGGCTTGGGTAATATCGGCGCATTGGCTTCAAAACCGGTGATGGAAGGCAAGGCGGTTCTGTTCAAGAGTTTCGCCGGCATTGATTGCTTTGACATCGAACTGAACGAGAGCGACCCCGAAAAGCTGGCCGATATCGTCTGCGCTCTGGAGCCCAGTTTTGGCGCCATCAACCTGGAAGACATCAAGGCTCCGGACTGCTTTATCGTGGAAAAACTGTGCCGCGAGCGGATGAACATTCCGGTGTTTCACGATGACCAGCACGGCACTGCCATCGTGGTGGGCGCAGCAGCGAAGAACGCGCTGCATGTGGTGGGCAAGCGGTTTGAAGACATCAAGATCGTCTCGACCGGCGGCGGCGCGGCCGGGATTGCCTGCCTGAATATGTTGTTGAAACTTGGGGTGAAACGGGAAAATATTTGGCTTTGCGACATTCACGGGCTGGTCTACGAGGGCCGCCAGGAAGACATGAACCCGGAAAAAGCCGCCTTTGCCCAGGCCAGCGACCTGCGCACTCTGGATGACGTCATTGGCGGGGCCGACCTGTTCCTCGGTCTCTCTGGTCCCAATGTGCTGAAACCCGAAATGGTGGCAAAGATGCGCCCGCAGCCCATTGTCTTTGCCCTGGCAAACCCCAACCCCGAGATCCTGCCAGAGGTCGCGCGCGCCGTGGCACCCGACGCAATTATTGCAACTGGACGAAGCGATTTTCCCAACCAAGTCAACAACGTGCTGTGCTTCCCCTTTATCTTTCGCGGCGCGCTGGACGTTGGCGCCAGCGAAATCAACGACGAGATGCAGATCGCCTGCGTCGAAGGCATCGCAGAACTGGCCCGCGCCACCACAAGCGCCGAAGCAGCCGCCGCCTACAAAGGCGAGCAACTAACCTTTGGTGCCGATTACCTGATCCCCAAACCTTTTGATCCGCGCCTGGTGGCCGTGGTCTCCTCTGCGGTGGCCGAAGCCGCGATGAAAAGCGGCGTGGCTGCCCGGCCGATTGACGATCTGGAGGCCTATAAACAGCGGCTGAACCAGTCGGTGTTCAAATCGGCTCTGCTGATGCGTCCGGTCTTTGATGCCGCCCGCGCTGCCGCCCGCCGGATTGTCTTTGCCGAAGGAGAAGACGAACGGGTGCTGCGCGCCGCCCAGGAAGTGCTGGAAGAAACCACAGAAACACCCATCCTGATTGGCCGCCCCGAGGTGATTGAAGCCCGCTGCGAACGCCTTGGCCTGCGGATCCGCCCTGACCGCGATCTGCAGATCGTGAACCCGGAAAATGATCCGCGCTACTACAACTACTGGAACAGCTACCACCAGATCATGCAGCGCGAGGGCGTTACGCCGGATCTGGCCAAGGCAATCATGCGCACCAATACGACTGCAATTGGTGCCATCATGGTCCATCACGGCGAGGCCGACAGCATGATCTGCGGTACTTTTGGCGAATACCGCTGGCACCTGAACTATGTAAACCAGGTACTGGGTGGCCAGGGCTATGCACCCCACGGTGCCCTGTCGATGATGATCCTTGAGGATGGGCCGCTGTTCATCGCTGACACCCAGGTGCGGATCGAACCCACCCCGGAACAGATTGCCGAAACCGTCATGGGGGCCGCGCGGCATGTGCGCCGCTTTGGCATCGAACCAAAGATCGCCCTGTGCTCGCAATCACAGTTCGGAAATATCGCCTGCGACACCGGCGCCCGTCTGCGGGCCGCGATCGAGATCCTCGATGCCAAGCACTGCGACTTTACCTATGAGGGCGAGATGAACATCGACACCGCGCTCGACACCGAGCTGCGAGGACGGATCTTCCCCAATTCACGGCTGGAGGGCGCCGCCAATGTACTGGTCTTTGCCCATGCCGACGCGGCCTCTGGCGTGCGCAATATTCTCAAGATGCGCTCTGACGGGCTTGAGGTTGGGCCAATTCTGATGGGTATGGGCAACCGCGCTCATATCGTCAGCCCGTCCATCACCCCACGTGGCTTGCTGAACATGGCCGCCATTGCCGGCACCCCCGTGGCGCATTACGGCTAGGTAAACAGCCCTTGGCGAGGGGGACACCCCCCTCGCCCTGCCGCCCCGACCTGCCCCGCCGAAAGGCCCCGACAGCAGGTGAATATGCCCAAAGCCCCTAGCGTCAGGCGAGAGGCCACATATATAGGGGCCAGCGACACCCACCCCTAGCCAAACAGAGCCCCCTATGCCTCCTTCTCCTCGCACTCCAGCAGACCAGCCCCTGCAGGCGAGCACAGCCAACGGTGCGACCAAAACGGTGGTAATCGTGGCACATGGCCAACCCTCTGCCCCAGAGCCCCCCGAGCGCGCCCTGGCCCAGCTGGCAGCGCAGGTTTCCCGGTTCCTGCCCGGCTGGGAGGTCCGCTCCGCGACCCTAGCGCAGCCCGACCGCCTGGAGCAGGTGATGCGGCGGGGCGCTCTGGTCTATCCCTTTTTCATGGCTGACGGCTGGTTCACCACCAAGGTTCTGCCACAGCGGCTGAACGGTCTTGAGCACCGCCAGTTGCCGCCATTTGGTCAAGACCCAGCCCTGCCAGAACTCGTGGCAAGCATGGTCCGACAGGCCCTGGCCGCCCAGACCGCGGCAGCAGAAAACCACACTGCCCAAGACAGCCTGCTGCTTGCCGCCCATGGATCGGCCCACGGCCCCAAGGCGTCGGCAGCCACCGAACGCTTTGCCACCGCACTGCGCCCCCTGCTGCCCGGCCTGGAGCTGGTAACAAGCTATATTGAACAGCCCCCTTATCTGTCTGATGTAGCGAAAAGATTGCCCGCTCAAAGCCTCTGCCTGCCGTTCTTTGCCCAATCTGGCGACCACGTCACACAGGACATTCCCGCCGCCCTCACCAAGGCCAAGTTTGAAGGCAGACTGCTGCCTGCCCTCGGCACCGCCCCCAAGATCGCACAGCTCATCGCCGAGGCCATTAGGCGCGCCTGACGCAGCCCCAGCACCCGAAGTTTTGCGCCCCGAAACATCCAAAATTGACACCTCGTTTTTTCAAGGTTCTATGTCACTTTGACCCTTGCGAAGGCAACCGAACCTAAATAGAAGATGTCGCAGACTGTGTGGCAGAACACCACGTGCCACAGACCAGGTCAAAAGAGGCGAGTTGGCGGAGTGGTGACGCAGCGGATTGCAAATTCGAATTCTCCCCATTGAATTAAAACACTTTTTTGTGCGTACCGCCTGTGGGACACATCGGGAACTAAACGAGAATGTGTGTCAAGCAATCTTCACTCCCAAAACAAAAAAGAAGTGCGATATTGCTCAGTCCGTCCTTCAAGTTACAAACTTACCAAATATAGATGTACTATCGCGAGCAACAGACTCTGCCCCAACCCACATCAGGGCTGTGACCAGGGTTCTGTCGATCTGAAAAAGGAACTTTTACTTTGGTTTCTGTATTGAGAGCCGTTGGCTGGCTTGGAATAATACTTGCCAGCTCAAATGCAGCGGTAAAGCTATTTGCGACGGACGACGCCGTAAGGCGCTATGCAGGCTCGGACAGGAATTTGGACCCGAACCTTGCTATAGGTGCATTCTGTCTTATATTTCTCGCCCTAGCTGACATCTTAGTCGAAGTTAAGAAGTAGCCCACCCCCAAATAGAAAAGCCCTACCGCATTCGAACGAAAGGTGGCTTAAATGGGCGTCTGGGGCGGCACAAAAACGGGACAGGTCCAGTGTGCTTTGCAGGAAATTGCAAATTCCGCTCTCTGCGCAGAGCTGCCGTTGCGAGCAGTCTACCAGGGTAGCGCGGATCCATCTCGCTTGCGGATGACTGCTACCAGCCCTCAGCCGACCTTGGTACCAGGCGCGGTAGATGGCCGGTCACAGCCCTTTTCGCGACATTGGTTCTGTAGATGTATGGCTGAGCATGAACCGAAAGTGGGACGGACAGTGTAAATTTGCTGCAGGTGCGAACGCACCCCATTGCCTATGCGGAGCCAAGCACCAAGCAAGCCTTACCAGGACGTTGTGAGAATGATCGTCGCGAGAAGCGGATTACACAGATAAAAGATTGCTCTTTCCTTGTTTAAACGAGGCGAAAACAGCATATTCAGCTTCGTCCCTTCCCAATTGCTCGTTATTCGTTTTGTGCCTTTGTCAGAATACAAAAGAATAGCTCGCCTCGACACCGTAGCTTGAGTAATCGTTCGCCCCGAACCCGTCGCCGAATGCGCTGAATTGAAACCGGCCACCATTCGTCAAGACACCACCGTAGCCTAGTTCCAGCCGCATACGGCCACCTTCATAGGTGGGTTCGCGCAAGGCGGCAGCACCGGAGCCTGAGGTCTCTGACCAGATTCCTGAAACCCCTCCTGTCAGAACTCGCTGGCCAGCCTGATGTGCCAGTTGTAATTCAAAATCTGCGCCTAACTCCACGCCGGTCAACTGAATTCCCTGAGCCGGGATCGTGTTGCCAAGGCTGTCGGTATAGGCATGCTGATCATCGCGGGCATGACTGGCCGTCAGGAAGGGAAATACGCTCCATCCCCCGCTGATGACCTCTCCGGTGATACCGAGTTGGGCGAGCCAGCGTTCAGTTTTGAACTGATCGCGATACGTGCCAAGCGGTGCGATATCGTTGTTGGATTGCCCATAAAGAATACGCGCGCTGAAAATCACCGGCTGATCGGGCAAGCGATACACCGCATATGGTCCGACCAGCCAGCCATAGCCGTCGACCTCGGCGGGGCCTTCGGTGGTTTCGGCATAGTCCAGTTGCAGCATCGCCCCCAGCAGCAGATTTGGCTTTACCTCGATATGCCGCCCAATGGTCGCAAGCGCGTAGCCACTGTCTTGACCATCGCTCTCGCTGACGGCAGCGCGGAAGGTGCCCCATGCTCCGCCTTGCGGGGCGATTGCCATATCCATGTTGAACTGACCACGGGTGACGGCAGCATTCATCTGGTTGCCTGTGCTGCGCCCAAGCAAGAAATCAGCCACGCGCGGCTGGTTGCTGATCAGATTGTTGGCACGGGCCTGCATGAAGTCGGCAATCAACTGACTGGTCTGTTCGATAATCCGGTTCACTGCAGTCATCTGGTTCGACGCTGCATTGGGAATACCATTGTTGTCATGGGTTACGCCCGCAGGAAGAGAAACCGCGAGATCGCCCCGACCGCTGGCCAGCAATAGTGCCTGATAACGAGCACCACTTCCGCTGAGCGACTGAACTTCGCCGCCGGAGATCACCAGATCGCTCGCGGTCAACCCGCTCACCACCCGCGAAAACTGAATGTCGATCTGGTGCTGACCGGGACCACTAAAGCTATCGGTCAGCCCGGTAAGTGTCACGCTTACATCGGTGCGAAGGGTGATCCTGATCTGATCGCTGTGGGTTTCAGTGCCATCATCCACGGTGAGAGTAAAATCCAGCACCAGATCCGGGTCACCGAGAGAAAGAGTGGGTGTCGTAAAACTGGACTGTGCCGCCGTCGCATCACTCAGGGTGATGCCTGCGGGCGCTGTCCAAAGATAGGTCAGGCTGTCGCCATCTGGGTCCGATGAACCAGATCCATCCAGAGTGATGAGCACACCGCCACCAGCCACCTGATCCGCTCCGGCATCTGCCAAGGGCGCGGTATTGATAAAGCCTGTCGCGGTGAGGGAGGCCGCCACATTAGCGTTGCCTCTGCTATCCTGTGCAACCCCAGCTGGGAGAGTGATCGAGACCGAACCACGCGCAAGTGGAGCGACATCAAATTGGTATGAGCTTGGCGAAGTTGATGCAAAGTTACTGATCGAAAGGTTCTGCAGCTGCAGGTCGGTCTCATCAAAGCCGGTGACATCACTGCTGAAGTCGACAGTAATCGTCTCGGAGCCGGCGATATTGGACGGCAACCCCGCGAGCGTGGCGGCAACCTGAGCCATTACCGTGACGTCGACGGTGTCCTGGTGCGTGTCAGTGCCATCATCAACCGTCAACGTAAACGACAGCACCTGATCGGGATCACCTGGCGCGGGGGAAGGCGCGGTAAAATTGGGCTGTACTGCCGTCGCATCACTCAAGGTGATGCCTGCGGGGGCGCTCCAGTGATAGGCGAGCGTATCTCCATTCGGGTCGGAGCTGGTGCTGCCATCCAACGTGATTTGCGCGCCACTTTGTACCACCTGATCTGGCCCCGCATTGGCCACCGGGGTAGTGTTATAGACCGTGCTCACCGGGGTCGCAGCGACAGAGAAAACACCGGGCACCCCTGCGACCGCCATATGTTGTGCCGCATCTGCCGGGACGGAAACCGTGATTGAAGCGCTGCCGTCCGGTGTGATCCGGGCGGCATAATTCGCGCCGCTCCCCGAGAGGGACGAGAGCGTACCGCCACTGATCTGAATGTCCGACCCGGTGAAGCCTTCGACGGTTTTGGAAAACGTGATGGTTGCCTCGAACGCACCACCCACCGATGCGGGCACACCGGTAATCTCCGGTCGTGGCTCGTCCACATCCGCATACCCCAAATCGAGTCGGGTCTCGGCGCTGAAGTTACCGGCAACGTCCCGGAACATCCCTGCGGGGAAGGTCACATAAACCGGGCCATCACGTTGCGGGACAATCGTATATCGCATCTGGTTGTCGGGAAGGATGCTCTTACCCGTAAGGGCGACCGTCCCCGGAACCGATGCCGAATATCCGAGCACAAATATCGTCCCGGGTGAGTATTCGAGGACTGCACTATAGCCGACATAGGGGGTGGTGCTGGCGCCCGCATCCACCAGCGTGATGGTGGGCGCAGTGGTGTCCACAAAACCAGATAGCGTGTTGGAGGCCGTGTTAGCTACGCTGCGATAGTTGGACACCACACCTGCTGGCAGGGTCAGCGATATGGCCCCGTCCCCATCCGGCGTCGCGGTCAAAGTGTAGGTCTGCGTCTGGCCATATGCGGGCGTCGGCGACCCTGACGAAAGGTTTGAGAGCGTCAGGTTGGTTGCGTCAAAATCCGATAATTGCAGCGTATCTGATGTATCCACGCCCGCATTGAATTCCACTGTCACGGTCTGCGCGCCTACCACATGGCCGCTAAATCCTGACAGAGACGGGGTCATGGTGGCGGGAATATCGACCACCTCGATGGTCATGCTCTGGGTGTCGCAGGTTGTGTAGACGCAGGTTTCCAGCGTTGCGGTATAGGAGCCAAAGCTCGTGTAACTGTGTATAGGGTTCTGTGACGTGCTGGTACCTCCGTCACCAAAGTCCCAGCTCCACCTCATCAACGCCGATGGCGTGGATGAGGATTGGTCAGTGAAGAAGACTGTATGCGGCACCGAAACTCCGAATCCCGGGTTTGCGGTGAAATTCGCTGTAATGCTGCTGATCCCTTCAGCCGTGCCGGAAAGTGTATTTGAGGCAAGGTTTGGGAACGATAGACTGTCGGTCGCCACGCCTGCAGGTACAAGGACCGTTACCGCGCCCGGCCCATCGGGTGAGACTGTGAACGTATAGGTGGCACCCGCCCCGGCGAAGCTGGAAATGGTGGCGTTTGTCACCTGGATGTCCGATGCATCAAAACCGCTGACGGCCTCGCTAAAGGTTGCGGTGACGGTTTGAGGATTAATAAAGGTGCTGCTCAGACCCGAAAGGGTAACGGTCGGAACAGGATCAGTGAGCACGGCATCTCGCTTCACCACAGTGCCGGTCACCCCGTACAGCCCGTAGTCAAAATCATACCGACCTATGCCAGGCACATCTGCTGTGAACCGGACGAACATTTGATCATCAGACGCGATTGTGCCATCCGCGCCGTCTTGGACAAGCCACGGCACATTCGTGTAGCCGCAGTTCGCCTCCAACCACGCGACCGTGATCGGCGAATGAGGCGTAGAAGCGCCGTCGGCGTAGTTAAAATAACTCCCTCCGGCGGCCCTAAGACCGGAAACAGGGGGGAAGATGAAGACGCTGGCACCGCCGGCATACTGCTGCACCCTTGCCGAGCACTGTCCTCCCGGCATTGAGACCGCCGGGGACCCGTCGCTGGCGTCCAGCGCCTGTGCTGGCTGAGTGGCGCAAAACAATGAGACGACAACCAATGCGCTACAAACGGCAACCTTGGTCACAGATCTGCGGGTTAGACTCTCAAGCCTGCCCCACACCGCCGCTGCAATTTTCATCAGTGTCACCATTCCCAACCTCCCGCCCGGCCACTTTGCCCTGCGCCGCCGCTGCGCAAGCATGCCAAAACATGCCGCTGCCGGTGAGAGCGCGATCAGGAGGGAACCGGTTATTATCTGTCTTTTGGGCCGCCCGTATTCGACATGCGCGGCCTTGGGCAAATCATATCCAATTTTGGTGGGTCGCGTAGGGAGCGTGTTTGTCGAGATAGCGGCTTTTTTTGTCGAATCTCAGCCTGTACTCATGAAAGCTGTCCCGGCTCTTGCACGAGGTGCGTGGTTCGCTTAGCCTATACTTAGCCTTTGTTCCTATTAATCTTTATCGCTAAATGTCTCTTGATTCATCTTCTTCTGACGCTTCTCAACCGGTTAAACTCTGTTTATCGGGCGTAGAGACAGTGACGGTAAAAACCGACGCGGTGGACATCGAGTTTCAGCGAGCAAAAGCGGCTCCGGATACCGGCATTGGCTGGACTAAGACGCGGTTTCGCTCCAACGGCCCGGATACGGTCGAAGTCACAAACAAACGGCCTACAGATTTTGTATTTACCCAAGTGCCTTTGGGCGGCAGCTTCGCCGCTGAGTTGACCTGCGGAGCGCTCTACGAAAGTAACACGGTGGGGCTGATCCGCCCGCGTGATACGGGAGCTCTCTTTCGGTTGCATCGGCGTGAGGTCGACATCTTTGGTGTAAATGCACCATTGAAAATGGTTGAGAACTGGTTTGCGGGCAAGGTCCCCAAGGCAGTTCAGAGGATTTTGGACGGGATGGGGGGACCGTCCCTTGTCACACAGGCCCCGCTCCCCAGCTACCTCAGAATTTCGCTCGAGCAGGCATTGCACAGCCGTCTGCCACTTCGCACTCAGTTGATCGAGGCCGCCGCCCTGCAAATCCTGTGTTATCAACTGGAGACCCTGTCCACCGACAGCCCTCCCGGAATTGCGCTGCATGAGGTTCAGGCTGCACGAGAAGCCCATGCAATGCTGCAAGTCGAGGCGATGACACCGCCCGGATTGGGAGAGCTGGCATCTCGGCTGGGTCTAGCAGCCAACCGTTTAGCGTTGGCCTACCGCGAAGTGTTCGGCTGTACCTTGGCGCAGAGCGCCGAACAGGTCCGACTGCACGCCGCATGCGACGCGATACTTGGCGGCGCCCCAATAAAACGAGTGGCGAGCCAACTTGGCTATGCAAGTGTCAGCAGTTTCACCTACGCATTCCGCAAGAAGATGGGTATGCCCCCTCGCAAATGGCTCGACACGCAAGCGCGTAGGGGTAACCGACTAAGGTCCGATTTTTAACATCCGATGGTATCCGCCAGCGACCAGCGAGACAAACTACTCAGGCTTTAGAAAGGTTAACGTGCCGCTTCCCTAGCTCTGGTGATGGGATCAGTCGCGATGCATGAGTGTACCAAGGTGGGTCTGCATGAAGCGCTTTGTCAAACACCAGAAAGATGATGCAGCCGATGCCAAGGCGATCCACGAGGCCGCCGCTTCTTTATCGGGCGCTCGAGATCACGGCATTCCTTCTTATTTTGCTCAAGTTTACGAAGACTCTCTTGCAAGCTCTTTAGGTCTTCGATCATCTTATCTAACCGCTTGAACGGATCCATTTAATGCCCCCACTATTGCAGAATAATTAAACAACTCTGGGTAGAGAGCCGTCAGTGCCCCCTTAGATCAAGAAGAACTCATCCTACTTGTACCCAAGTGCCCTATCGGCACGGCCAAGATCTCACCCACCGCGCTCAGCTTGCCATTGGCACATTCCCTGCCCCTCGCCTCAGCAATCAGGGCATCCGAGATCTGCCCTTCGGTCTGCGGCAGCGGGCCGGTGTATCCAGCGCAGGGCTGCAGCAAATCCGCCGGCACTCTGGGTGGCGGCATATGCGATCCGCGTGAACTGAAATCGCAACCACTGGATAGAAGAACTGATGCCCCCAAGAGCTTTCTCAGCAGCAACCACAACGCCACCACCGCCAAAACCTAAGCGTCAACCCGGCCAACCACCCCAGGAGGAGAACGAAATGAAAACACCCGTCAAATCCAAAACGACCCCTCAACGGCTGGCCGAGTATGCGGCAGAGCTAAAAGCAAAGGGGATAGATGATTTCAGAGCCACTGTAGAGGGACGCACATTCACCTTTGACTTTAGCCACCCCACCCTCACTATTGCCGAGGCTCAAAACCCCGCAGACTTGGTGGAACCATGAAAGGCAAAGAACTCCCCTCCTACATCCACCGTCGCAAGCGAGATGGAGTGCTCTTGTTCCGTAAGCGATATGGCGGAAAAATTGTAGAAGTTCGCCTGGAAACACAGTTTCCAGAAGGGACGCCGGTTCCCTTTTCCCTGCATCAAGAACGCGAGCGCATCCTAAATGATCCGGCACCCGTCGCCCCTGGGAAAGACCTAGCTGCAGTCGTTCGCCACTACTACGCCAGCACCAAATACTCAGGGCTGGCTGCGCGCACACGGCGCGATTATGACATGCACATTGCATATTTTCAGGAAAAACTCAGTCACCTGCACCCAAAGGCCATCGTGCGCCATCATGTGATCACCTGGCATGAGGCATGGGCCAAAAAGGGAACCCCGCATGCCGCAAACTACCGGCTGGCTGTGCTGAAAATCCTATTTGAACACGCAAAAGATATAGGCCTACTCACCAAGGAAATGGAAAACCCGGCAAAGGGCATCCGGGCGATCAAATACGAAAAGCAGGATCGCAAACCCTGGCCTAAGAACAAGATTGACGCGTATCGCAAAACCGCCGCTGGCCGGTCTCTGCTGGTTTTTGAATTATGCATCGGGACTGGTCAACGGATTGCAGATGTACTGAAGATGAAATGGGGCGACATCGAGGATGGAGGAATCCTTCTCCGGCAGAACAAAACCCAGAAAGACCTTTGGGTTCCCCTCACAACCCATCTAAACGCGGCGCTTGCAACCACAGAGAAGCGCAGCGTTTTCATCCTGACCAATCACCTTGCTACAGGCCCCTGGTCATACCGTGGAGCCTCAGACGCGGTAATGAAGATCCGAAAGCAGATCGATGCTGTTGACTATGACATTCACGCGCTCCGACACACCACTGCAACCGAGCTTTGTATGGCTGGCGCCGATGATGAAACCATCGCCGCAGTGACCGGCCAAAGCGCCAAAATGGTTCAGCACTACACCAGGACAGTTCGCCAAAAAGTGCATGCGTTGAGATCGATAGATTTTCGAGACTAATTGTCGTTTTGCCCCTTGCGAACAAAAGGGAACATAAATAGAAGGTGTGGCAGACTGTGTGGCAGGACACCACCCGCCACGGTTAAGTCATTGAAAAGGCGAGTTGGCGGAGTGGTGACGCAGCGGATTGCAAATCCGCGTACACCGGTTCGATTCCGGTACTCGCCTCCACTATACGCCAAGCACCTAAGATCATTGTAAAACAGGCGGATAGCCGTAAAGTGGACACTAAGTTGGACACTAAATCGGTTACTATTTTGGACGACCACCCAAGCTCATTAATCCTTGTGAAGGGCAAGTACGCAGTCTCCGTTACTGTGCCCAAACCGCTGGAGAACCTCTTCACGCAGAAGCAAATTCGCAGGAGCACCGGTACTTCGGATCGAAATCTTGCGGAGCGCAGACAACACGCCATCACTCAGGAAATCTACCGGAGCTTCGATGTAGAGGCGCGCAAGGAAGTCTCTCGAAAATTAGCTGAAAAGCAGCGCGCTAATGAGAAGAAGGAAGAACGCTACTACGATATCCTGCAAACCTTGGTCGACACGGCTGTGGAAGCTTTGTCTGACGGGGCTGGTGAAGCTCGCCCTCACAATGTGCGCCACGAGTTCCGCTTCGATACTCCTTGGAGAAGCCAGCTTTTGTGCGTTATCGACGCAGTTGTGGAAGAGGCCGCGTGGGGCAACACCCCTATGCTGTCCAGCTTTGATGCAAAATATGAAAACGTACGTTCCGCAGCGGACGAATTTCTACAGCCAGACTTCCAACGCTTCGTAAACCAGTTTCGGGAACCTGAAGACCGATCCAGATCAGTCTTAGCAGACTACGCCGGGTTAGACGACACTGAGCAGGAAACTGCGCAAGGAAGCCGGATAAGCAGCCTCCTTACCGCCTATATGTGCGCGAAAAAGTGGGAAAGTCGAAAGATTAAGTCGAAGAACACGGCTCAGCCAAGGCTGTGTGAAAACTCTGGTCGTTCTCCGCATTCAACGGAAAACGCCAGGCACCCAGTCCAGTACTGCCCCGATTGCGCAGGAAGGTCTGGCCCAAATCCAAGCACTCTATCGCATCGAAAAAGACCTGCGCGGCCTGCCTGCCGACCAACGCCACGCCGCACGGCAAGAGCGCTCAAAACCCATCATCGATACCCTTAGCTTAGGAGGCATACTTAGCTGAGCACTGCTCAATGCCTGCTTGAGCCCTTGCTTTTGCGGAAGGTAGAACGGACCTGAGTTGGGCTAGTTTTTGCCGCTCCTGGGTTACATTTACTGCCACCGGTGTAGAATGCGTCCGATACGATGTCTGTGGGCATGAGTATGGGATCATGGCGTAAGAGTATGGGT
Source organism: Pseudophaeobacter flagellatus (assembly GCF_021228235.1). Taxonomy (GTDB): domain Bacteria; phylum Pseudomonadota; class Alphaproteobacteria; order Rhodobacterales; family Rhodobacteraceae; genus Pseudophaeobacter; species Pseudophaeobacter flagellatus. Next base: position 7,359 of record NZ_JAJQRG010000003.1, on the reverse strand, counting down.
CCGTTCTGTAGCAAGTCATTGGGACTGTTTCAGGCACCCTTTGCTTATGAACTGCATACCCGCGGGAGATATTTTCCTGCGTCTCCACAGCAGCGGCTTGCAGAGCCCGGTATTCCTGAGACGCAGAAGAGGTACATTGCTCAAGTGGGCTAGTGCATGCTGCTAGTAAGCCCATGCAAGTTACAATAGCAAAGCTTTTAACCAAACGTGCCTTCATTAGGATGGACTTCCTTTAGATTTATTCTTGGGGGCAGGACATAAGCAAGAAACTGCCCCTTTTCCAGAATGTCCTGTTTTTTGTGCAAATTTCTGTTGAAGGACTGATGCAAAAACCCCACCACTTTGCCTAGTGACAGGGTTTTTGCAATTTTACTTGGTGTTTCTATAGAACCATTCGCCCCCGATAGTGGACTCGGGTATTCTTGGAAAGAGCTGGCACCCTCTTCGTACAGCTGTACGAGCTTGTTGCCCCCAGCTGCAAAATTTCGCTCAGCGTTTCGGCCTGCAATCGTAGCCAAGGTCTTGCTGTCTTTGCGCCTGAATGGGGAACTCTTGGTATCCATCCCTTGAACTTTCGCGCGTAAATGCTGAAGATCAACCAAAAGGTGAGGTTGATCAGCATTGTTTCACGCGAGCGAAGATAGCCTAGACGACCTGATGAGAGCTGTCTTCAAACAGCTACTCACAGGCCGTGGGAATTTTGAAGTCGCCTCAAGCAAGGGCAAGAGCACTGAAACCTTCGGTGCTCTCTTGGAACTGAAGAACCCCCGTGCACGGTTAAGCCGGTCGTTCTCAAGGGCCAGAGCTTTCAGCCCACTTGGCGAGTTTTTCTGGTATCTAGCGGGCAGTGATAGCGTCGAGTTCATCAAACACTATATCCCCAACTATCCAAAACTGATAAAAGACGACGTCACCGCAAGCGGGGCCTACGGACCGCGAATTTTCGGAAACAAGGCACTAGAAAAACGTGACGGAATTAGCGAGTGGGATCGGGTCATCCGTACTTTGCGTGAGCGAGAAGGCTCGCGCAACGCTCTGATCCAAATTTACGCCAATTCCGATGCAAGACCCAAGAACGGCGACAAGCCTTGCACCTGTACCATTCAATTTGCGGTTAGGAATGGGCAGCTGTTGATGCACACGCATATGCGTTCCAATGATGCTTTCTTCGGCCTCCCGCACGACATTTTCACATTTACTATGCTTCAAGAGGTTGCAGCTCGTGAACTTGGCTTTGGGTTGGGTAAGTACACCCATTCTGTGACAAGCCTACATCTATACCATGACTGTGCGGAAACTGAGGGTCGCCCGGCGAACACATCGACATCTGGCGCCGAAGCATACTACAGGGAGGGTTTTCACGATTTTTCGCCAATGCCCGAAATGCCATCAGGAGATCCATGGCCGAGCATAGAAACGGTGAAAATGGCGGAGCAACAAATCCGATCTGGCAACATCGAATATACCGCTCCAACAGATCTTGAGCCATACTGGCACGACTTCATCGAGCTTTTCAGAATTCACAAGATATTCGAGGAAATAAAGAAACGCGGATATAGCCTTAGAACCGAGAGGCCCGAATTACGTAGAGTTGTGAAGATCATGAAAGATATTTCACCCACTTATCGGATCTACATTCTTGGTAGGCTCGAAAGAAAACAAGCTCCCGTTAGGGATCTATTTGAGAACGTAGGTTAAGGCAGCGGTACATGAACGGCATCCACAAAGACAGAATGGACGAGATTATCGAGAAAATCGGACACATCGGCGCCCAATTTGGTCCCCTTCCCAGCATTGCGAGCGCCCAGCGGAGACGGTGTTGGGCGCAACAAATCGTGTCCAGTCTACGTCGGATTTCCTATACTGACACGCTGATGACGCGTGGTGTGAACGCGGCGAGGTGTGATCCAAATTCTGGTATTTTCGATCCCGTACGAGGGTCGCTTTACTATCAGCGCAACGGACAACTCGATGAGGCGGTCTGGCTAGCATTCGTCCTCACTCATTTCGGTAAACATGCGGTAGACGAATGGAAGCTGGCTGCAAATGTCTATGGATCGTTCGGCGCAGGGCCTGTTTGGACATTCGCTCAATACGCTGCGAACCCGGCAGGCTTCGAGAACATGTTGGGAGCAAACTCTGGCCGCTTGGCCGACGCCAGCAATTCCGGTAGTTTTTCCAACCACCGCAAATTTCAAAGCAAGAAACCATTCGCAATAGCCAAGACGTTTCGCACTTACTACGAGTGGCAGACTGAGTTCGGTGGCTTTCGTGATCGAATGATCGCGACACATGCAAGTGTTGGCCAGGAGGCGCATGCGGCTTTTGATGCTCTCTACAAATCCATGAAGGGGGTGTATGGCTTTGGGGGAGGTCGCCTCGGCAGGTTTGATTTCCTTACGATGCTCGGCAAGCTTCAACTTGCTCCGATTGCGCCGGGTAGCGTCTACTTGGACAAGGCAACAGGACCACTGGCTGGGGCGCGGCTTCTGTTTTTCAACAATCGAGACCACAGCATCACCGGTAAAGCCTTGGAGCCGCGTGTTGATGCCTTGGACGAGATTCTCGGGGTAGGAAAGCAGGTGATTGAGGATAGCCTTTGCAACTGGCAAAAAAGCCCGGATGCCTATGTGTATTTCCGGGGTTGAGAAAGAACCGGAAGTATTGTGTTGTCGTCCCATTTGTACCGGCGCTTAAGATCGTTAAACTGGTGTGGTTGGAGCGCCCCAGATTTTTGAAGCTGCCCGACAATAATGCCCGGTGTCACCCCAGCTTTTCGCGCGATCCTACGTGCATGTGGACGGGTCGGTATGGCATTTAGCATCTCGTCTCGTAGATCAGCTGCGACAAGCGCATCTTGAGCGAAAGTATCAGCTTCATCTTCTACTGCTGACGCACCTAAAGGCGACGGGTCACTGCCATCTACCGAAATGTGGTCAGTGCCATGAAGAACTACGTGCGCAGCTTCGTGAAAAAAGGTGAACCAGAAATGGTCCTCACTCAGATATCGGAAACTTAGCAGAATAATAGGATTGCCCTTGGCCGACGTCCAAGTGGCCCCACTTGCTCGACAACCTGTCGGGACCTTCGAACTAACAAGACCAACGCCGTGTTCGGCGCAAGCTTGCTGAAGTTTGGGAAAGAACAACTCAGGGCGCTTGAGTGCGCACAACTTCTTCAACTCAGGCAAACGGTTTTTGAAGTCGTTCGCAGAAAACTTCGCGAGAGCCAAGCTTTCGGATTGAACCTCACCGACGCGCAGCCAAGCCAAAGTTGCCATTTCATCAGCCTCAAACGCAAAGGACGTTCGAAACGCAACTTGGCCTATCCCCGAAGAGTAGCGTTCATTCCAACCTTGGATGCTGACGCACCCAAAAAAATCCAATATGTCTCTGGACAACCGCTCACCGCGAGAGCCCTTCGGCAGCCAGCCGAGTTGCCGCAACGCCTTGGCGGGAAATGATTGCCCCCATGTGGAAAGCGTCTCTGTTTGAGCAGAACCGGCAATACGCACTTTGTCATCAAGAAATTGGTTGTAACGCTCGATCCAGAACTGGCGCGATGCACCGAGTTCGTTGGATAGTGCGTCCGCAATCTCATCGCAAATTTGGACTCTACCGTCCATGATTCCAAAGAATACGTCTTCTTCGAACCCTATGCGCTCAGCCAAGTCGTGCACTGACAGATTGCCTGCGGTGGCCAGTCGAGAGATCGTGTCACCCGGTGGGGAAGCCCAATTTGGTTCAAACATTAAGCCAATACCTCCCCGCCAATCGTTAGAGCCTTTAGCTGGATTCTATGAGAATCTTTCCATGCTTCGTCCCCAGCGCCGCGTGCATCTATCACTGTTTTCAGCGTGCAACCAGAGGATACAAACCAGTCTAACACAAAACCGTCTTCTACTCTGGTGGCCGAAATTGGACCCATCGGCACATCCCCGGCAAAGATGGCTGCTCTAAAGTCCGCCACCAAACCAATGAAGGCTTGACCGTTTTCACTTCCGAGGTGACGGTAAGCCTTCTTGGGTTCTGTCGCCAAGTCTCTCATGAGTTTGCTCGAAAATGTTGGTTCCAAGGACCCAGCATCCTAATAATTGCACAAAATGGGGCCTTTGCTGGAGCGCTTCGTACCATACCTTTCCAAAGGTCATACATGAAGTATTTGTACTCGGCGTAGCCACAAAAGTCACGCAGCAATTGCTGTTTCTTAAAACGCCAACTTAAAACCAAAAGAAGCTCAGCGGAATGGCCAACGTCGGCAATGTGGGCTGTGACTGCAGCATCCGGACCGGCTAGTGAATGACTGCAAAGGGCCGGTCGCCTTCCTGACGACGGGACGCTCAACTCGACTTTGCAAAGGTCGCTATCTGCAGCAGAAAGGGCATCTGGCACGGCGACGCGTGTCTCGATTGGCTCTACCCATGCGATACACTACGGAGACGGCTCACTGGCTGTAATTTTAGGGTCTGAATTTGACATAAAAGGCGAATCCATTTAGGGTCTAAAGGTAAAAAATACACAACCGCGAGTTTGCATGAAGATAGGTTATAAGCGCGTCTCCACCCTTGACCAGAACCTTGCCCGACAAGACCTGGGAGAAGTCGATAAACTGTTCGAAGAAAAAGTTTCAGGGAAATCGTCCACGGATAGACCGGCCCTGAATGCGATGATCGAATTTGCGCGGGAAGGGGACGAAGTTCTCGTTTATTCTATCGACCGACTGGCGCGTGACCAAAGAGACCTGCAGCAAATCATCCAGGAGCTTAATGAAAAGCAGGTGACTGTACGGTTCCTGTCAGAGCGTCTGACCTTCTCCAGTGACCAAGACGATGCCTTTGCCAGGCTGCAGCTTCAGATGATGGGAGCTTTTGCCGAGTTCGAGCGCAACATCATCCGCAAACGCCAAGCTGAAGGCATTGCCAAGGCAAAGAGCCGTGGTGTGTATAAAGGGCGTCAGGCGTCCATCGATGCTAATGCTATCAAGCAACGTGTTGCAGAAGGCCAAGGTGCCACGGCAATCGCCAAACAACTTGGGATTAGCCGTGCATCGGTATACAGGATCTTGAAGACAGAGAGGGCCGAAGTATGACCACTATCGGCAACTTGATGAAAGAGGAGCCTCGCCACTGGGGGCTGCGTGGTGACCCATATCTCTGGCAGCAATTGAAAACCGAACTCAAGCACCACCAACTACCAAGAACTCGCTCTGAGCTGGCTTTGACGCTGGAGCAAGAGTTCGGGCGCGTGACTAGACACAGCCTGGCTCTGGAAAATGAATTTGTCATGCCGGAACACGCCCATGGAGGCATGTCCTCTGGCATGATTTCATGCGACTTTTGGCGGCGCGTAGCGTTCCCGACTATTTTGTCTCGTTTCGAAAAAACGGCTTGAGCGAAAGTGGGAAAACGAGGCCATTTTTGACCTAGCTTCACCTACAACCCCAATTTACCTCTGCAAAATTGCCATGTGTCATCACAGATGCCAGAATCCACGCCATCAAATTGGGATAGCCCAAGGATAGCGCACGACAATCCTTGTTTCAGCGACGGAGCATAAGTGCGTATTGGAAAGTGCCGCCTATGTAGCTCAGACAAAAGGATGTGCGGTTCGAGAGATTCCGGTCAACGGAAAAGGCCACGTCGACCTCGACAAACTGCGAGACATGCTAAGCGAGGATGTTTTTTTGGTAAGCGTGGCATTGGTCAACAATGAGATCGGGACCATCCAAGATCTTGCTTCAATATCAGCACTTTGCCGCGATATGGGCGCAATCCTCCACTCCGACTTCGCGCAGGCACCAAGCGCAGTCAGCCTCCAAGAATATGCAGATTTGGCTGACATGGTTAGTCTGTCGGGGCATAAATTTGGTGGGCCAATGGGTGTTGGCGCGCTCTATGTGAGCCGTGAGCTGAAGGACCGGATTGAACCTCTGTTTCACGGAGGTGGGCAAGAAGGTGGGCTTCGGTCCGGCACACTGCCCCTTCCCTTGTGTGTTGGTCTTGGCTCAGCGGCGGAGTTCCATGCCTCTGAAGCTGGAACTGCTTTGAGAGCGCGGGTCGCAGGTCTACGAGATCTCTTCGTACACAAACTGCAATCGAACCGCGACCATATTGGATTAAATGGAGATAAGCTTTGCTCCCGCCATCCTGGCAATGCGAATCTAAGGTTCGAAGGACGCGATGCGGGAGAAATGCTCCAACGATTACAACCCATCGTGTCAGCTTCTACAGGTTCGGCCTGCTCTTCGGGAATTTCGGAACCAAGCTACGTCCTCCGTGCAATCGGACTCACATCGGATGAAGCGCAAGCCTCCATACGCTTTAGTTTTGGGCACACCAATACATCGGATGAAGTTCTAGAAGCCGCCGAGGCCATTATAGCTGTACTCTAGATCGATCGCCCCTCGGTCAGGTAGGATGTTTCAAAAGAGCCTTTAGAAAGATCCAAACCCGAGGGGTCAAACTTGCAAAACAAAAAATCTCTCAAAAATGCGGTTGGAAAAAAGGTAGGCCAGGCGATCTACGTGCACCGTAGCGCGGTTGATCACCTTCAGACGAGCGCAAAGGATAAGCTGAGCCTTGCACTGCAAAGGGTTCCGGAAGATTTCCAATGGTCAGTATTGAAGATCTCGGGGCAAAACGACCAGACCTTCTCGTTTTTGGACTATCAAGACTTCAGCGCCGTGGCTTTTCCAGAGCTGCGGGCAAGCCTACTCGTCAACCTCACGGAAGAAAGCGCAAAACTGAGAAAATATTCTGACGCAAACCCACCCATTCTCCACAGAAAGGAGCTACTCCTAGCCCCTGATCATCCACTAAGAGATGACTTCGCAAAGCTGACGCAGTCCTTAGAGAGCAAGGGGCTTTTTAAGAACATGGCAAACAAGGGAACGCGGCGGATTTGGATGGAGACACTGGCTGAAGCCGGATTGACCGTCGAAGGTCCACACATCGTGCAGAGCGGTTTAATCTCAGAGGAGTCCGCCAAGACTTCAGCCGATGACATGAATGGCCTAGAGAAAAACATTGTTGAGCGCCACAAAACGGCGATCACGCGAGCTACGCTCTCAGCGCCAATGTACCTGCTGTTTACAAGTGGTCTGATCCGTCACGATCGAACCGTTTTGGACTATGGATGCGGTCAATGTGATGACATCCGAGCTCTACAGTCTGATGGCTTTACCGTCGAAGGTTGGGATCCCCACTATCGACCAGATCCCAGTATTCTGAAAAAGAGCGGTAATCCCCCCTAAAATTAGTGGTGTTCAATAGTAGAATTTTCTCGGCAAGATATCTGAGGAGATTTACGATGAAGAACGGACGATACAGCGACGCACAGATCATGGCCGTGTTGAAGCAGG
>NZ_JAJQRG010000028.1 GCF_021228235.1 Pseudophaeobacter flagellatus | reverse complement strand
GAGCCCACCTTGCAGATTTTCTGCAACGCAGCCAAAGTCTGCTACCGCGTCAAGGCCATAGTAAAGATACGGTTACAGGTCGTGTTTTCGACCAGATATCTTCAAGCGGGCTGACCATCAGGATTAGACGCGGGCTTAATCAAGAGTACTCTCTTTTTGCGTCCAGCCCGAGTGACAAAAACAAGCTCTTCAGAGCCATCTGCATTGACTACATACTTCAATCGGTGAACTGAAAATACTTGGCCATCAACCGACACTTCTTTTTGGTCATCGGAAAGTTGAAAGCCATCCAATTCAAAAGACAGCCGTTTCAGTATGGCTTCCAATGATTGTTCTTCGAGAAGACGCACTTCCTTCACAATCTGGGACATGGAGATAGGGCCTAAGCCGCCTTTTTCACGCTCTTCATTGATCCGCCGCATTGTTTTGCGGGTGAAGTAGAAACCGAGAGTTGAAGCAATCACCAAACTTGTTCCGGCCACAGCCCATCCGGCAGGCGTTAGACCTAGAAAAGTTGCTACAGGTGCGATGCCGAGTGAGCTCGCAAGACCGCCCAGGCCCACCGCTGTTAGTGCCGATCCGACCGAAAGCGCGGCACCTGAAGTCAGTGCTGCTAGGCTTCCAGTAGCTCCGAAAATGCCTGCGGCAGATATCAGACCCAAGCTGCCTAGCAATGCGCTATTCCCCAGTACGAATGCTCCGATCCAAGTGCTGGACAAGGTGCCTGCGATGTAACCGGCGGCACCTGTGGAGGCGATCCACGCTCCAGATGAATGCAGGACCGGGATGGCAATGGTAAGCAAAGGCAGTGGCATAAATGGTTTCCTTAAAAGGCTGTGTCCAAAGAATGAGATAGAAATTGACAGGCTTATTTTCAAGTTTTTGTGATCGCCACATGCTGACTCAAAAGGTCGGAAAAAACTACTCCCGTTTGCTCGACTCCCGACAAACTAACGCCTGCTCGACTGTTTCGTCAGAGCCGACATTGCAGCAGCGACAGCGAAAGCCCGCTTCGTCCGC
>NZ_JAJQRG010000027.1 GCF_021228235.1 Pseudophaeobacter flagellatus | reverse complement strand
GCTCAGCTTTGATCGTTTTGAAGAACGTCTCGACAGCGGCGTTGTCATAGCAATTTCCTTTGCCACTCATCGAGGTCCTGAAGCCATGTTCGCGCAGGATCTTTTGATAATCATGGGAACAATATTGGCTTCCCCTGTCCGTGTGGTGGATGCAGCCCTTAAGCGGTGCCCTGAAGGCGATGGCCATGTTCAACGCCCGGATCGCCAGATCGCGCTTCATCCGATTACTCACTGCCCAGCCGATGACCCGTCTGGAATGCAGGTCCAGGATCACGGCCAAATACAACCAGCCCTCGCGGGTCCAAACGTAACTAATGCCACCAGCCCATTTCTGGTTCGGGTGCTCAGCCACAAAGTCGCGATCCAGCAGGTTTGGCGCAATATTGAACTTGTGATTGCTGTCCGTTGTGACTTTATGTTTCCGCGTTCTCACCACAGATATGCCGTTCTGACGCATCAAACGGCCAACACGTCGATGGCCGATTTGCAGACCGATCTCTTTCAGCTCTTCAGCTCTTCGGTCATTCGTGGCCTGCCATAGCTGCCCAGGCTGAGATGGGATTGTTCTTTGATGTGCGCCAACGTCACCATATCAGATCGCTGCCTGCGGCTGGCTGGACGACTGCGGAACGCACGCAAACCGCGCATACTGACATCCATAACCTGACACAGGCGCGCTGCCGGAAACACATCCCGGTGTTCTTCGACGAACCGAAACCTCACGGCTTTTGGCTCGCGAAGAACTGCGTTGCTTTTTTTAGGATGTCCCGCTCCTCCTTGAGGATACGGTTCTCGCGCCGAAGTCGGTCATTCTCTTGGGCGAGGCTCAAATCCTCTTTCGACACGACATCAGTGTCTCGATACGCCGTGATCCACTTGTTCAGCGTCGACATGACGACACCGAGATCATCAGCCACCTGCTTACGCGTCAGTCCACTGGTCAGCGCAATCCGCACCGCATCTTGCCGGGATTCGTCCGTCCGTTTCAGTCCCATAGTCAGTCTCCTTTGTTGCAGTAAATGCTATCAAAGGAGCGGCATCAAACCGTGACAGGTCCAG
>NZ_JAJQRG010000026.1 GCF_021228235.1 Pseudophaeobacter flagellatus | reverse complement strand
GGTAATCCCCCCTAAAATTAGTGGTGTTCAATAGTAGAATTTTCTCGGCAAGATATCTGAGGAGATTTACGATGAAGAACGGACGATACAGCGACGCACAGATCATGGCCGTGTTGAAGCAGGCAGAGGGTGGCGTGCCGGTCTCTGAGCTGTGCCGCGAGCACGGGATGAGCAGCGCGAGTTTTTACAAATGGCGGGCCAAGTTTGGCGGCATGGACGCGTCTTTGATTTCTGAGATGAAGGATATGGCGGAAGAGAACCGTCGTCTGAAGCGCATGTATGCCGAGATGAGCATGCAAAACGACCTGCTGAAGGAAGCGCTTGGAAAAAAGCGTTAAGGCCGTCTCATAGGCGAGAGATGGCCATGAATGCGGTTGCGCAATATGGGATCAGCATCGCTCTGGCCTGCCGGGCGTTCCAGATTAGCGAGACATGTTATCGTTACAGCCCTGTTTTGAGCGATGAGAACGAAGAGATTGCGGACTGGCTGGAACGCCTGACCACCAACAAACGTAGCTGGGGCTTTGGCCTGTGCTTTTTGTATCTGCGCAATGTCCAGGGCTATGGATGGAACCACAAACGTGTCTACCGGATCTACTGCGAGCTTGCGCTGAACCTGCGGATCAAGCCCAAGAAACGGCTGAAGCGCGACAAGCCGGAACCGCTGGCAGTGCCTGACAGGCCCAATGAGACTTGGTCGATGGATTTCATGGCAGACCAGCTTGCGGATGGTCGTTCGATCAGAACACTGAACGTTCTGGACGACTTCAACCGCGAAGGTTTGTGCATCGAAGTGGACTTCTCGCTTCCTGCAGAGCGGGTCGTGCGTAGCTTGAACCAGATCATTGAATGGCGTGGTCAACCTCAGGTAATTCGCGTCGACAACGGGCCCGAATATGTCAGTGGAAAGCTGATGGAGTGGGCCGAGAAACGCAACGTTCGGCTCGAATACATCCAGCCCGGCAAGCCGCAGCAGAACGCTTACATCGAGCGCTACAACCGCACCGTTCGTGGCGAATGGCTGGGGCAATACATCTTTGAAACCATCGAGGAGGCACAGGACCAGGCAACCGAATGGCTCTGGACTTACAACAACGAGCGACCCAACATGGGCATCGGTGGGATGACCCCCGCTATGAAACTGAAAACAGCCGCATGAATTCTACGGCTGGACCCCATTAAAAATGGGGGGATTACC
>NZ_JAJQRG010000025.1 GCF_021228235.1 Pseudophaeobacter flagellatus | reverse complement strand
CGACCTTCAGCTGAAGAAAGTAGAGGAGTTCATCGACCGTTGGTCAGCAGGCCGCTAGCAAGAACCCGGTATTGGTCGACAGATTGCGCACAGAAAAACCAATCCCCTTCACCGGACGGATACCTTCTACCTGCCTTATTCCGCCAAAGTCCAATTCCTACCGGCCTTAGTGACGAAGCCTAAGGATGCTTAACCTAGCTTGGAATTCTCACGCCAGCCTTGAGGAGGGTCTGAGCAAACTCCCGAAAACTTGGTCCCTCATTGCTGAAATTGAGAGTATTCAAGTCTAAGACTTCCTGATCAAATGCTTTCTGCGCCGCTTCCCGAGGATCAGTCTCTTTCATGTGGCGGGATTTGAGGTACAGAAGTCGGACGTCATTGTCTGCAGAATGGTCGATGATGGAAACGTCGAAGGTGTCGAACTCAACTTTCACCCGGGTCATCAAACGAGGCAAGAAGGACGTCTCAAAATCGGCATAGGTTAGCGCAGTCAGCTTACGGCTGGTAATGTGAATTCTCAGCAGAGTTGTTTCGGACAGATCACCCGCCAGTCTCTCCGCGAGAGCCACGAACCCTCGAAGCCTGACGGACAGTTCTTGGAGCCTATCAGTGGGAAATTGAAATCTGCCCTGTTCTAAATGACCGATTCCAGCAGCGGCTGCCGTTCCAGCATCTTCTAGGAGAAGGTCCTGGTTGCCGATCGAATAGAGGAGCGCTTGTCCAGATTCCTGCGCTCTTTTGTGGCTGCCAAAGAAAGCACGAATGTCGCGCCTTAGTTCAGGAGGAAATGAGCTATACGATCTTCTTTGTGAGAATGCATGCATTGCGAAGTGGAGGCTTAGATCTTCAGTCCTCGTGGCGACGATTTCTTCAAGTTCTTCGTGACCTATTTCAGCAATTGCTTGATTTGCGGCATACTGAAGGCCTTGTTTTGCGCGCGAAAGCTTTGTCACAAGACTCTTGGGAAGTTCTGAGATGTCGGGCTGACGGCCAAAGGCCCTGATCTCAGCAGCAAGGTCTCGGATGGTTGTTTTGTTGAGCTTGTCGTTGGGGTTGTTTGGGGTGCCTTTTTTCGGTGCACTTGGTTTTGGAACGGAGCGGTACTCACGGCCTTTGAAGCCTATCTGACGCCTTAGCAGATATCTTTGCTCTTCCAACTCGTCCCGAAAGACCAAAAATATACCTTGGCCTACGGCCAAGGGTTCGACATTCAAAATGCTTACGATGAAGTCTCTGAGTTCTGCTTGGGTATAGTACTTTTGGAATGTTTGTCGGGACGTCAAGTATCCGTCGCGGTAGGGCCGCGCGCCACTCAGGTCAGCCTTGCCGTACAGCATGACGGATACTGCCAAGCAGAGCTCCGTTAGGCTGAAGGCGCGCTTAAGTGCCTCTGCCCGCTCTTCAGGATCTTCGATTACGTTGAGGACAAATCCAAGATTGGTGACTTGGCTCGGTAATCCCCCCATTTTTAATGGGGTCCAGCCGTAGAATTCATGCGGCTGTTTTCAGTTTCATAGCGGGGGTCATCCCACCGATGCCCATGTTGGGTCGCTCGTTGTTGTAAGTCCAGAGCCA
>NZ_JAJQRG010000024.1 GCF_021228235.1 Pseudophaeobacter flagellatus | reverse complement strand
GCTCTGGACTTACAACAACGAGCGACCCAACATGGGCATCGGTGGGATGACCCCCGCTATGAAACTGAAAACAGCCGCATGAATTCTACGGCTGGACCCCATTAAAAATGGGGGGATTACCAGCCATCCGTATCACAGCTTTTGTTCGAGGCAATGAAACAGAGTTTGACAATCTGCTTGCAAAGTGAGCGAATTCGAAAAATCGGAGGATTCCTTTCATGGTTACATTACGAACAGTCGAATCATTTGGTGAAATTGCTGCCGAAGATGATCCAGTTCTCGATTACTTTCTTACGACGGAAGCAGTACAAGACATTGAAAGTGGCAAGATTCTACTTGTGCTGGGCCGCAAGGGTAGCGGAAAAACGGCACTAGTAAGGCACTTTACAGAAACTAATCCAGCCACACACGGTCAACCACTGTCGTTGAGAAGCTATCCTTGGGGCACGCATTCGGCATTAGTCGACAAAGGTGCTTCTGAAACGGAAGCATATGTGGCTTCTTGGCGTTTGCTAATAGCGATCAGGCTCGCAAGCATGGTTTCGGAGCTTGGCTCGGCCAAATTCTCAGATACGCTTGAAGGACTCCGAAAATTCCTAATGGAGAATTTTGGAACAATAAGGCCGGAAACAAAGTCAATTTTGTCGCGACCAAAGTTAAAGGTAGTCGGCCTCACTATCGGGCCCCAGGTTGCGGGTATTTCCCTAGGTTCAATTACTTTTGGCGACCCAACGAGGGAAAAAGTAATTGGACTCGAATTGGATAGCCTTGCAAACTCACTACTCACCGACATCAGCACCGCTGTGGCTGAACTCAGAATCGAAAATCTGTACCTTCACTTTGACGAATTGGATCAGGGGCTTGACATACTAGATGACGTTAAGAAGCGAATGTTGATTGGCCTTATTTTGGCAGCTCGTGACATCAAACGCTCCACCGAATTTCGAGCAAACGTCTCACCAATTGTCTACCTCCGAACCGATATCTGGGAACAGGTTTCGTTCTCTGACAAAAACAAAATCACAAGAAGCTCAACCGTTCGCTTGAAGTGGAACGAAGAAACACTGAAGGCTCTGGTGGAATCAAGGCTCGCTGCGAAGCTTGGTCCCACAGTGAGCTGGCCAGACATCGAAGACGGCGGTAAAATGCGGGGTTCCCAAGGCAAACTACAGCACATGCTCGCTCGTACCCTCCTGCGACCTCGCGACGTCATTCAATTTCTTAACGAGGCGCTGAAAGTCGCCCGTGATCGAACTGATGATCCGCTGGTGTTCATTAACGACGACTTCAACGCTTGCAGGGAAGAGTACTCTGAATACTTGAAGGATGAGCTTTCTGACGAGATTGATCCGCATTGGCCAAACTGGACAGATGGTCTTCGCGCATGCTCAAGGACTAAGACGATCACCTTTCAAAAGGAAGATTTCCTGAAAAACTATTTACAAATCAGGGCGCCAGAAAACCCACTCGATGGGAATGCCGCATTAGAGCAACTTTATCGTTTTTCAATTGTCGGTTACTTGAGGCCTTCGGGAGGCGGCGGCTCGTCTTGGTCATTTAGGTACTCTGACGAAAGCGCTGGATGGGACGCTACGGCCTCTCGGCTTAAGGTTCATATTGGACTAAAAGAACATGCTCAACTGAAAGAAGAGCGCATCGGCAAGGACTGAACGAAGCGGCTGTGCTTCCCGTTACCGACTACCCAGTCTAATGTCGGTTTCGGGCTGGGTGCTGCCGCCAGGCGCATTTTGCGTTAACGGCAGCTCTGGCCTGTGAGATCTCATTATTTCGTTATTGAAAAAATGTTAGTGTTGCAAGATTGCAAGAGCTTCAAACGCTCCCATTTGCTTCCACAGTGCTTCCAGTGCGGGTGGCCGAACGCAAACAGCCTTGCCAGAGCGAGGTTTAAGGTATTGATATCATTGTATAATTTTGGTTGCGGGAGTAGGATTTGAACCTACGACCTTCAGGTTATGAGCCTGACGAGCTACCGGGCTGCTCCATCCCGCGACGGTTGTTGTATCTTTTGGCTT
>NZ_JAJQRG010000023.1 GCF_021228235.1 Pseudophaeobacter flagellatus | reverse complement strand
CGTATCCGTCCGGTTTCCCCGCTCTAACGGCGCGATGGAGTGTTTGATAGTGTCCACCATCGATAGTGGACATCATGGGGCACTCTATGGCGGGCAAGAAGGGTCAGAAGAAGCGGTTTTGGTCTGATGACGAGAAGTGCTCGATCTGTGCGCAGACACGGGCACCGGGCGTATCGGTTGCGCAAGTGGCGCGTCGGTATTCGATGAATGCCAATTTGATCCACAAGTGGCTTCGTGATCCTCGGTTTGCGCCTGAAGAAGATGCCGGTGAGGTGCTGGATGCCATTGAGGCGGCGTTTCTGCCCGTCGAGATTGCAGATGCCGTGCCGGTGCCGTCGCCTTCCGATATGCAGGTTTCTGCCCCAACCTTGACCGAGCCAGTCTCGGCGCAACGCGTTGACATCACGTTGTCCGATGGGCGGCGGATTTTGGTGGAAGGCACGACAGCCCTGTCAGCTGTGCTGTCTTTGGTTGAAGGGCTGATACCTTGATCCCGGTGCCGTCGAACACGCAAGTGTGGTTGGCTGCCGGGGTGACGGACATGCGACGCGGGTTCAATACGCTAGCCGCGCAGGCGGAGAAGGTCTTGGAACTTGATCCCTATTCCGGCCATCTGTTTGTGTTCCGGGGGCGCCGAGGCGATCTTTTGAAGATCATCTGGTGGGACAGCCAGGGTGCCTGTCTATTCAGCAAACGGCTGGAGCGCGGGCGGTTCGTGTGGCCTGCAGCCAAGGATGGCAAAGTCAGCGTGACGGCCGCACAATTATCGATGCTGCTGGAAGGGATCGATTGGCGAATGCCTCGGAAGACATGGCGGCCCTTGAGCACCGGATAGGCCAAGTTATCGGCGCGAACGGGCGGTTTGCGATTCACCTTTTTGCTGCAACGGGTTATACCCAACCGCATGTTGGACGCCCTCAAACATTTGCCAGAAGACCCCGCTGAACTGCGGGCGGTCAGCGAGCGTTTGATGGCCGAGGTGCAATCCCAAGCCTATCAGATTGAGAAGCTGAAGGCCGAACTTCATGGACATCGCAAGGCGCGGTTTGGTTCCAAATCCGAGAGCCTGGATCAACTGGCATTCGATCTGGCGGAAGACGTCGAGATCGAAGTCGCAGCTGAGGTGCAAAAGAGCGAGCTAACTGAAGCTGACAGCAAACCGTCCAAACGACAGCATAGCCGCAAACCATTGCCCGATCATTTGGAACGACAGGATGAAGTTTTGTCCGTTGGTGAAGAATGCGGTGAGTGCGGCGGTTTTTTGCGCCAGATCGGTGACGATATCACCGAGGAGTTGGAGTATGTTCCCGGTCGCTTTGTCGTGCGCCGCATTATCCGCCCACGCATGACCTGCACCTGCTGTGAGGCCTTTGCCCAGGCCCCACTCCCGTCGCGCCCCATTGAGCGCGGTCGCCCCGGCCCGGGCCTTCTGGCCCATGTGCTGGTTGGTAAATATTGCGATCATCTGCCGCTGGATCGGCAATCCAAAATCTTCGCCCGCGAGAAGGTCGAACTACACCGCTCCACTTTGACCGATTGGGTGGGTCGCAGCACGGCACTGCTGGAGCCACTGGCCGATCACATCGGCAAGCAGGTCAGGGCAGGCCCCGCTCTTTTTGCCGATGACACGCCGGTCAAACTGCAAAGCAAACTGAAGCCGAAGAAGACCCAGACCGCGCGGCTCTGGAGCTATGTGCGTAATGAAGGCCCGTGGTGCGGCGAGGCGCCGCCCTGCGCGTGGTATCAGTTCAGCACAGATCGTAAGGGCGAACATCCCGTCAATCATCTCTCGGGCTATACCGGCACCGTGCACGCGGACGGCTTTGCGGGCTTCAACGGATTGTTCGGCGAAGGCAAAGCCGAGGAACAAGCGTGCATGGTGCATGTGCGCCGCAAGTTCGTGGACGAGTTTGAGCGCACCGGCGCGGATATCGCCAAGCGCGCGATCAAGCAAATCGCAGACCTCTATGCGGTTGAGAAGGAAGTGCGGGGTAAATCCCCCCAGGAACGTGTCGCCCTGCGCCAGGAGAAGGCCAAGCCTGTCTTTGATGAACTGGAAGCCTGGCTGCAAGTCCAGCTTCCCAAAATCTCGGGCAAAACCAAACTGGCCGAGGCGATCCGTTATGCCCTGAACCGCATGCCCAAAGCGCGGGCCTATCTCAGCGATGGGCGGCTGGAACTGGACAATAACATTTGTGAGCGCAGCATTCGCCCGATTGCGCTTGGCCGCAAGAACTACTTGTTCATGGGCTCAGTCGGGGGCGGCAAAGCAGCCGCCATCGCGTACACCCTCATCGAGACCGCCAAGATGAACAACGTCGATCCCGAGGCATGGCTTGCATGGGTGCTCGAACGCCTCCCTGATCACAAAATCACTCGCATCGATGAGCTGATGCCGTGGCGGTTTGGGGCACTCGACAATCTGTGCAAAAAAACATGAATGAGGCAAACCGTATAGAAGCGGCGTTTCTCCGCAAGCTGCCCTCTGATGAAGCGGCTAACTATCTTCTGGAAAAATACGCTGACAGCTATCCCGTGACGATTAAACACAGGAGCTGGAAAGTAGCCGATCAGTTCCGACTTGCACGACGGTTTCTGCAGGGCCGAGCTTTTGCGAGTGCCCGGCCATACCAAGATTTTCTATCTTTTATGTCCTTGGAGAACTTCCTGAAGGTCGTTGCCGACGGGCTGTCTGACATTCCTGAGGATAGGTTGGATTTGCTGTTTTATTACCTTGTCCCCGCTTTGCGCAAAGCGGCGAAAAACGACCTTCAGCTGAAGAAAGTAGAGGAGTTCATCGACCGTTGGTCAGCAGGCCGCTAGCAAGAACCCGGTATTGGTCGACAGATTGCGCACAGAAAAACCAATCCCCTTCACCGGACGGATAC
>NZ_JAJQRG010000022.1 GCF_021228235.1 Pseudophaeobacter flagellatus | reverse complement strand
ATCAATAGAGATCGCGGCGTTCATCAAGCGAAAGCTACGCGAATAGGCGTGTTTTCGGCTCTTTCTGCGGTAACTCCATGTCAAAAATCTCAAGCCCGTGAGAGACATAAAGACTCTCTACCGTTACAGCGTCGCTTCCGTTCAACGTGGCCTGTGATGACCTGCCGGCAGAGATTTCGAGAAGATGCGCACTGATGGAATTGGGCAAGGGATCGCCATAGGTCTTATCGCCTGTGCGGCCGTCATAGGACAGGACGTAAGGCACGTCTCTGGTATCAAGGCGATGCAGTGCCTCAATCAAGGTGTCTCGTTCCAGTTGGGCAGCGTAGCGTTTATCGGGACCGTAAGACGTGCCTTGGTAAGGCGGGTCCATGTAAACGAAATCAGAGGGGCGGGCATTGTGAATGCAGGCCTCAAAGTCGCCTTTGTAGAGTTCTACACGCCCTTTTAAGAGCTTACTGACGGCATGAGCCGTGCGTGCCACCTTGTCGGGTTTCATGCCTGTGCGCCGCTTGTCAGCGGATTGTGTGAAGTGGCCATGTTTGTTGAAACGCACGGCATTCTTCACACATCTGGCAACCAGATACAGAAGCTGCACAGGGTCGGCCTTGTCGTTATAGGCAGAACGAACCTCGTTGAAGTGGTGGGGGTTATCAAGCTGTGCATGCCAGACCTCGTTATACCTTTCAGAGAGTTCGCTAGGCCTCTGGATGATCATTTCCCAAAGGTCGATCAGGACGCCGAAGCTGTCGCCAATAACGAATCTCTCAGCTTGGCTGTGTGTTGCTGCATAGATCGTGATAGCCGCCGAGCCTGCAAACGGTTCGTAAAGTGTCTCAACCCCATCGGGGATAAGCTGACAAATCCTCGGAGCAAGTGAACGCTTGCTGCCTTGGTATGGAATAGGCTGAATGGATAGGGGCTTCATGTTTCTCATGGTGCGGCATGCTATTCGAAGTCATCATTTGTGCATAGTGTGTACGCACAAAGCATCCACAATATTTTGCGGAAAATTGAAGGCGACCCACCCCGCGAGGGGCAGGCAGGCCCCAACGACGGCGCGAGCCGCCACTTATGGAATTGAACATCAGCCCCCTTAACGGAGCTTTTTCTGTTTGTTGCAGTATGCCACGAAGGCTGCACCGCTATTCTTGGGCGGGTTCCCCTTGGCCGCTTCGCTCTTGGCAAACCCCATCCAATCAGAACGAAGGGCGTAGTAGTCTCGGCCTTTTTCCCTCGCAATACCACGCGCCTTGTCCTCCGCCCATTCTGGTAGCCGGATCTCGGGTGAGAGATCGCTCTGCGGCGAACGCGGACGGAAGATTACCAAGTCGTCTGTGGTCAGCTCCATGCGATAAAACGGCGTGTGATCTTCCTCGATGATCTGACGAATGTTCAGCCGGAATTTCTTCAGGGGAGCGTTGCTGCCGGTCTTTTCTTGAAGCTTAGCGAGGCCGATGTGCCATTTCGACTGGCTACCGCAATGCTTGCGACCGATCTCATACAGGCGGCGCTCCAGCGGGCGGCGCAGGCGGAAATAGTCGTTCGAGATCGTCACGACCTCGTCGCCCTCAATCGCGCGCATCACCCAGTCAGACAGGATCACCTCACAGTAGTCGAGCCGCCACTTGCCCTCTTCCTTCATGACGAACCCGCTGCCAGATTCAAGCAGGCTAAAGAAGCGTGTCTCACGTCTGTTCCCGGTCTGAATGTCGGTCTGGAAGGTCGTGCCTATGAGTCTCTGGAACGCCTGTTCCAGGCGTTGATACTCGACCCCGCCCGTCTTGCGGTTGGTGGTGATCATCAGCTCACGGGCGCTGAAGCGCACTCGTTTGCCAATTTTCTCGCCCCGGTTCTTGCGGTGCATGAGCTGGCTCACGCAGAAAATCAGAATGTCCTTGTCGAAGATCGTGGGCAGGCCGACTCCGGATGGCACGATTTTCAGCCGGTTGTCGCCCCCACGATATTCAAGGTGGCGCATGTCCGGCTTGGTCGCGAGTGAGAACAGCGGATGCTCCATCGAGGCCATGTCGTCCTTCGGCACAACATCGGAAATGTCGAGGATGAAGAAGTCCTTCTGGGGATGTCTGTCGGGGAGAAGGGGCATCCGGTTGCCTTGGGTTAGTTCGTTACATTGGGAACCAGCATCATGCAGCGAGCTAGGCTCGTCAAGTTCGTTATATCAGGACCCGATTTGAGGCCATTTCAGTTCGTTAGTTTCGGAACCTAGATTCGTTAGTTTCGGAACCTAGATTCGTTAGTTTCGGAACCCTGTGGATAGTTTACCTTTATTGTATCAGTGAGTTAAGGGCGATTTTTGGCCCCGTAACATACTCCGTAGGTAACACTATTAACACTAGGCGTTGCCTGTGGATTATTCGCTGAGCTGGAACACACAGAACTTGCCGTTCTGCTGATCCGCGATGAAGCCATCCTGCCGAGTGCAGGCCCAATCCAGCCCCATGAGCTGGACGCTGTCCGCAAAATCCCGGCCCAAGTAGTAATCGAACACCACCAATGAAACCAAAGCGCCCGTGGCAAGCCCTGTAAGGGCTGAGAAAGCCATCAGGAGCCAGACGTTGCGCCTACGGGCCAGAACGGTGCCTGAGGCCGCTCTACGGGCCTCTGAGAGGCTGCGCACGGCATCATCAACCTTCCCCTGCATCTCACGGGCGGTCTGATCCAGAGAATGGGCCAGACGGGACGCGCCTTCCCTGCCCCCTTGCGAGGCTGCATTCTGGACCCCCGCGATTTTTTCCGCGTTATCTTCCAGTGCGGCTTGCAGGTGCTTGAGCCGTTCTTCCGTGATCTGGCGTTTCTTCACATCGGCGATTTCGACCCGCAGCAGGGTACGGGCGGCTGGAACAGGTCCGCGAGGTTGTGTCAGGTCTGCGCGAGCGTTTTGCCGAGACCTACGCTCGTGTGCGGGAGGTGGCGGAGCATTCCCTCAACGGGTTGGCCGAGGCATTGCGTGGCGCGGATTTCTCAACACTTGAGGCCGCGCATGAGCAGGTCAGGGAGCGCGACAGAGAGGCAGAGCATAGCATCGAGCACGAGCGCGATATCAGCCGTGAAAGGGATGATGGGTTCAGCTTGTGACCATCTGAAAAGACGGCTGAGAACTCAAGACTTCCCTGCTTAGGTGGTTTTCGTCTAAGCTGGTTTGAAACCAGTAGGAAGTCCACCTCAGACCTCCTGTATAGGGCATAGCAGAACCATGGTAAAACTATCTTTGAATAAGGCTGCAAAGGAGGCGGGGATCGCCAAGTCTACCTTGCTGGATGCCTTAAATAGTGGCCGAATGAGTGCCGAGAAGAACGAAAAGGGGCATTGGGAGATTGACCCTTCTGAGCTTTTCCGGGTGTTTCCGAAAACCAGTTCTGAAAACTCTGAAAAACCGATTCAGACCTCCTTTTCAAACCATCAAAAAACCATCCAAAACAGCGCCTTGGAGATCGAAGTTAAGATGCTTCGGGAGCAGATTGAGCGCATGGACGCGGAACGTGAGCGCGAGCGCTCTCAACTCACCGATCAAATCGAGGTTTTGAA
This sequence comes from Pseudophaeobacter flagellatus, assembly GCF_021228235.1. Classification (GTDB taxonomy): domain Bacteria; phylum Pseudomonadota; class Alphaproteobacteria; order Rhodobacterales; family Rhodobacteraceae; genus Pseudophaeobacter; species Pseudophaeobacter flagellatus. Next base: position 1,262 of record NZ_JAJQRG010000022.1, on the reverse strand, counting down.
GGAGCAGGCAGAGCGCCAGAGCGCTGATCACAGGCAGGCTTTGGCCGCGTTGACCGATCAGCGAGAGAAGGCCGCAGAGCCGCCCAAGCGTGGCCTCTGGGCGCGTCTAATCGGATAAGTGTTTCCCTTGGAATAACAGGGGATGAAATGCGATGTGCTAGCAATAGTCTGTAGACCTAAAGTCATCAAGTGTTTCAGATGGCTTGATGACAGAAACGGCCAAAGACATTTCGCATTTACAAGAGGTTATCGCTGCGAATGTGCGCAAGCGCCGCCTTCGCATGGGGTTATCTCAGGAAGAATTTGCAGACCTGTGCGGCTATCATCGCACCTACATTGGTTCAATCGAGCGCTCGGAACGAAACATCACCGTTTCGACCTTGGAAGCTCTAGCCAAAAGCCTTGGCGTAGACCCGACAGATTTGTTGAGAGAAGATGGCTGACTTCGACAAGATCAAACGCACTCCGCGCTCTACACTCGACCCTGCGCTTCTGGCGCTGTGCCTTAGCATCGAGGCGAAGCGTGCGCGAACGGTGATCGACCACATCTTAGAACACGGCATCATTACCAATGAAGAATTGAGCGACCTTTATGGGTATGACCACCCGCCTCGTGCAATCCGCGATGTGCGGGAGAACGGTATTCCTCTAGTCACCCATAACGTCACCAGTCCAAAGACAGGGCGTAGAATGGGCGCTTACACTTTCGATGATGTGTCGAAGATCAAGCGTGGCCGCATAGGTGGCCGCAAGGCTTTCTCGAAGAAATTCAAGCAGGATTTGCTTGAGATGTATGGCTCGAAAGATGCCTTCACGGGCGAGGGCTTGGATGAGCGATACCTACAGATCGACCACCGTATTCCCTATGAAGTGATTGGCGACGAGAACGGAAATGCGGCGCTCGATCCGAGAGAATTCATGTTGCTCGATGCCTCGTCTAATCGGGCTAAAAGCTGGTCATGCGAGCACTGCGACAACCTGCTCAAGAAGCACGATCCAGACATATGCAGACGGTGTTTCTGGGCTTCACCGGAGGACTACGATCACATAGCCGAAACGGAATCACGTCGCGTAGAAGTTGTCTGGACTGGTGACGAAGCTCAGTATTACGACAGCCTCAAGAAGGAAGCCGAAGATAAATCAATAGAGATCGCGGCGTTCATCAAGCGAAAGCTACGCGAATAGGCGTGTTTTCGGCTCTTTCTGCGGTAACTCCATGTCAAAAATCTCAAGCCCGTGAGAGACATAAAGACTCTCTACCG
>NZ_JAJQRG010000021.1:0-2500 GCF_021228235.1 Pseudophaeobacter flagellatus | reverse complement strand
AGCACTGGATGGGTAATGGGGACTCACCGTCTTACTGATCCTAACCAAACTCCGAATACCCGGGAGTACTATACGGCAGACACACTGCGGATGCTAACGTCCGTAGTGGAGAGGGAAACAACCCTGACCTCCAGCTAAGGCCCCTAATTCATGGCTAAGTGGGAAAGCAGGTGGGATGTCCAAAACAACCAGGAAGTTGGCTTAGAAGCAGCCATCTTTTAAAGATAGCGTAACAGCTCACTGGTCTAATTAAGACGTCCTGCGGCGAAGATGTAACGGGGCTCAAGCCATGAGCCGAAGCTGAGGATGCACATAGTGCATGGTAGCAGAGCGTAGTGTGACATAGTCTCATGTCTCTTTACTTCCTTCGGGAAGCTTGGAGACAAGAGGCTTTCGATGAAGCGGGCGCGTGAGCGATCCCGTGGAGAGATCACTAGCGAGAATGATGACATGAGTAGCGACAAAGAGTGTGAGAGACACTCTCGCCGAAAGTCCAAGGGTTCCTGCTTAAAGCTAATCTGAGCAGGGTAAGCCGACCCCTAAGGCGAGGCCGAAAGGCGTAGTCGATGGGAACCAGGTTAATATTCCTGGGCCATGAGGTGGTGACGGATCTCGAAGGTAGTTCATCCTTATTGGATTGAATGGGCTGCTGAGAGGTTCCTGGAAATAGCCCCTCTATAAGATCGTACCCTAAACCGACACAGGTGGACAGGTAGAGAATACCAAGGCGCTTGAGAGAACGATGTTGAAGGAACTCGGCAAAATACCTCCGTAAGTTCGCGAGAAGGAGGCCCGGTTTCTACGCAAGTGGAAGCTGGGGGCACAAACCAGGGGGTGGCGACTGTTTATTAAAAACACAGGGCTCTGCGAAGTCGCAAGACGACGTATAGGGTCTGACGCCTGCCCGGTGCCTGAAGGTTAAAAGGAGGGGTGAGAGCTCTGAATTGAAGCCCAGGTAAACGGCGGCCGTAACTATAACGGTCCTAAGGTAGCGAAATTCCTTGTCGGGTAAGTTCCGACCTGCACGAATGGCGTAACGACTTCCCCGCTGTCTCCAACATCGACTCAGCGAAATTGAATTGCCTGTCAAGATGCAGGCTTCCCGCGGTTAGACGGAAAGACCCCGTGCACCTTTACTACAGCTTCGCACTGGCATCAGGATTGTGACGTGCAGGATAGGTGGTAGGCATCGAAACCGAGACGCTAGTCTCGGTGGAGCCTCCCTTGAGATACCACCCTTCGCACTCTTGATGTCTAACCGCGGTCCGTTATCCGGATCCGGGACCCTGCGTGGCGGGTAGTTTGACTGGGGCGGTCGCCTCCTAAAGCGTAACGGAGGCGCGCGAAGGTTGGCTCAGAGCGGTCGGAAATCGCTCGTTGAGTGCAATGGCAAAAGCCAGCCTGACTGCGAGACTGACAAGTCGAGCAGAGACGAAAGTCGGCCATAGTGATCCGGTGGTCCCGAGTGGAAGGGCCATCGCTCAACGGATAAAAGGTACGCCGGGGATAACAGGCTGATACTGCCCAAGAGTCCATATCGACGGCAGTGTTTGGCACCTCGATGTCGGCTCATCTCATCCTGGGGCTGGAGCAGGTCCCAAGGGTACGGCTGTTCGCCGTTTAAAGAGGTACGTGAGCTGGGTTTAGAACGTCGTGAGACAGTTCGGTCCCTATCTGCCGTGGGTGTAGGATACTTGAGAGGAGTTGCCCCTAGTACGAGAGGACCGGGGTGAACGAACCACTGGTGGACCAGTTGTCGTGCCAACGGCAGTGCTGGGTAGCTATGTTCGGAAAGGATAACCGCTGAAGGCATCTAAGCGGGAAGCCCCCCTCAAAACAAGGTATCCCTGAGGGCCGAGGTAGACCACCTCGTCAATAGGCCAGAGATGTAAGCGTGGTAACACGTTCAGTTGACTGGTACTAATCGCCCGATTGGCTTGATCTGATCTAGTAATAGACAGCCTCAAGAACCAAAAAGCACCACATGACTTGTGACATAACAAAGGTGCAGCAACGTGCAAATACACTGCCTGCTGCGTGACAGACTTTACTTGCGTAAAGTCGTCAGTGTTGATTGTTTCTTCCGATATCAGTTGTGTAAACCGAAACATTCGGGGACATAACTGACGTCCGGCAACGGGCATTTGCTACGCAAATACCCTGACCGCCGCGCGAGCTCTTGGATATGCCAAGAGCATCGGAATTGGATTTTTCTCGGTTTGGTGGCGATAGCGAGAGCAAAACACCCGGTCCCATCCCGAACCCGGAAGTTAAGTGCCTTTGCGCCAATGGTACTGCGGCTTAAGTCGTGGGAGAGTAGGTCACTGCCAAACCTAGTAAAATCCAATAACTCAATCGATACATATACCCAAAGGCTACTAAATCACTCAATCGTAGCAAGCCAAAAGATACAACAACCGTCGCGGGATGGAGCAGCCCGGTAGCTCGTCAGGCTCATAACCTGAAGGTCGTAGGTTCAAATCCTACTCCCGCAACCAAA
>NZ_JAJQRG010000020.1 GCF_021228235.1 Pseudophaeobacter flagellatus | reverse complement strand
TCCTGATGGTCAGCCCGCTTGAAGATATCTGGTCGAAAACACGACCTGTAACCGTATCTTTACTATGGCCTTGACGCGGTAGCAGACTTTGGCTGCGTTGCAGAAAATCTGCAAGGTGGGCTCACTGCCGCCGTTCTCCGCACCAGCACAGCAAACCGGTACTGAGGCAGGAGGTCAAGGTCGGCAGAGCGGACAAAGTTGCCGTCAACTTTATCCACAACAACTATCGCCCAACTGAATGGGCGGGCATGGCACTGTGGCATATGAGCAGTAGACGCAGCAGTCACCTTCCAACGGTTTCAGCACTGCACTGCACGACTTGCATTCATAGAACCACTGGCAAGCGTCAGTGGGCATTTCCTCGGTTTCGCTGTGCCCGCACTTCGGGCATGTCAATATGCTTTCAAGTACTACGGTTTGCTCTGCCATGGTCTCACATCTGCATTATTAGGTAATCGTTGATCCGGGCCTCATTGAACACGATAACCCATGCCAATCCGGTCATCACGGTACTTCCGACAAGCCACCATCTCAGCCGCGCCATTGATCCGCGCCGGTGCGATACCAACCAAGCTATCGCAACTAGCGCTGTTGAGGCTGCTAGAACATAATAGCTTGCTGCTGCTATACTTCCAAAGATTGCCAGCCAACTGCCGCCCAGTCCCAGCAACATCATCGCTATCGGCAAGACGCAGCACAAGGCGACACCAAGAGCTGACAACGACCCCAAATAACTGAGGCTGAGGCATTTCTGCATTCCGTTCCTCCACTGGTCACCACGCTGCGCCGTTGTATCAATGTCCGTTGCATTTATAACTTCTGTAGTAGCTACAGGATCAAGAAGGAAAACATCACATGATTGCGATTGGAGAGGCTTCAAGGCAAAGCGGGATCGGGATTGAAACCATCCGATACTATGAACGCGAAGGAATCGTGCCAAAGCCAGAGCGGGCGGCCAACAATCGCCGCCTGTACTCAGTACATGATGTTGGTAGGCTTAGGTTACTGAAGAAGTGCCGTGATTTAGGCTTCCCACTTGCAGATGCCAAAACGCTCATCGACCTGTCCGAGGGGGGGCAGCGAAGATTGCCAGTCAGTTAAGGAAGTGGCTGAGCTTCATATCACCAACGTGCGTGATAAGATTGGCGAGCTTAAACGTTTGGAAACCGCTCTGAGCGAACTCACGGAAAACTGTGACAGCGGGAATGTTTCTTGCCCAATGCTATCCAAGTTGCGAACTGCACAAGGTCGATAAGGGCTCGAAGCTGCCTTGCGGCGGTGCAGCACCTGATTTTGCTGTTGAGGGTGCGCTGACACCGACATGGATGACGGCAGCCAGCCCAAAGCGGACGCAACCGGGGAGCTAGTTGGCAGGTGCAGCAACCGAACGCTGGGCGGGAAGCAGAAGTTTGATCCGTCATGAACGAACGCCAACCATACACAGGTAACAGACGGTGGCGCTGGTGATCAAATCGGTCACTAGGCAGAGAAGTTTTTAGTCAGCATGCCACGCAGAGCATTTCTGCCGGGACCGAGGTCAATATGACGACAATTAGATGCTACTCACTCTCCCTAGTGAGTTGGGAAACTTCGCTCGATCGACGACAGTAGGGTGGCAGTCAGCAAAGCGGAGCCTTTGCCTTAACTTCATCAAAATGTCAGCTGGATCCACTGACATGGGGAACAGTCGCGATGGCTTTGAAGGCTGCTCCAGATGCAAAACAACTTTAAGCTTACGTTTCTTAAGCGCACTCCGTGACGTCCTCTTCTCATCAGCATCCACGCCAACGTACGCAGCACTCACAAGTCCAGCCATTGTATCCCTGACTTTCAACATGACTTCATCAGCCAAATCCGAAGGCTTCGTTCTTGCATGTGTCCTGTAGTCCTTGACCTCAATAAGCCAAAGAGTGCCTCCCTTTGAAACAACGAAGTCAACGGCCTTTGAAGACCCACAGGCTGAATTGAAAACACCTCTATAGTGACGCCAGTCATCGTATTTTTCAGCAAATTCAACGCTATCAAATTCAAACGACAAACTGCCTTCATTCAATGCAATGTCAATCATGAAGTGAAGATTCCATATATCGATCTGATTGAAGAAGTTCTTCGTCAAGGAGAACCAAGGTGTCCAATTCATCAATTGCGCTGCCCTGTTCGAGTCTGGAGACTTCATCATCTCCTGACGCAGCCAGTGAAAAGTATCTTGATTGCTCCTTCTTTTTACGACCATCCGTCAAAATAGCGATCTCTCTCACGAGAAAAACTGAGTGCGTAGCAAGGAAAATTTGAATGCCCTGATCTGCAAGGCTTACGATAACCTGGGCTAGGACCTTAATTAGCTTTGGGTTTAGGTTAGTTTCCGGCTCATCCCAAAAAAGATAACCTTGCTCCAGCAAAACACCTGTACTGATCAAGCGTGCAAGCATCGCGAATTTTCGGAGACCTTCAGCGACCAGCGCAGCTTCCATCCGTCCACCGTTGGCTCTGAGAAAGAAGCGTCCGTTTGCATCCACCTCAACTTTACCGCCCATTGCGGCTTCGATAGGAGACAAGAGCTCACCAACCTTTTTTTCACGGGGGCCTCGCAAACTTGGAGCCCCCAAGAGAAGAACTGTGTCCCGCCATGTTTTCTCGAAAGGCACACTATAAGAGTCAAAAAGAGATACAAACCACGGGCATAGAGTGATCAACTCTCTAGTCGGAATAAAGACAGGCGGCTTATCTAAGACTGAACTCGGAAGCAATGTAATCTCAACCTGTGTCTTTGAATTGGTAGCAAATCCAAAGCTTGCATTGAGCCCATTATCTTTGAAGTTGACTGAAACTTCGGCCCTATTCCTGCCCTGCTTTCGTTTCACCAGCCGGCCCAAGCTATCTGGCCGCATGTTGCCGATCAATTCGTCGGCGATGTTTTTTTCAAGTTGGGATTTGCCAATCTTTTCAGATGGCGCACCATTAAACTGCGCGTTATCTGGCTTTAATGAGTTCAGTATTGAATAGAGTGCCTTGAGAGCGTGAGATTTTCCTAGGCCATTTTCTCCAACAATCACATTGAGGCCAGGAGAAAATTCCCACTCGTCGCTGGGTATACTGGTGAAGTTGCTAAAAGTGGCGCTTTTCAACATGTTCCTGACCCTCGATCCGTTCCAAATATCATTTGCACGAAAGTTCAGTGCGTAAGCAACCGTTAAGTTTCTAGTATTGATCGCTGGCACAAGGCTGTTTCATAGCTGGCTTGCTTTCTTAGAACCTATCGCGGCGCCACTTTCCTCTTCAGGATCAATGTCCGGTCTGGGGGTCTTACCGGTTATCTGCCCAGTCAGGCACGAAGGTCGCCTCAGGGCCGAGCTTATCGTGAAAGGTGGCCATAATTTGCAGTTTTGCAGGGTCTGCTTCCTGCGCTTCGCTGCCCCCGGTGCAACCCGCAGCATCTCGTGAAGCAGCTCGGCCCTGCCGAGAGTCCGCTTCCGGGAAATTGACCATGAAATTTCGCACCAGCAGCATCGTCGGTGCGGCACCACTTATCTATGACCGCTTCGGGCTGGAACCTGTCATTTGTACTTAGTGCTCGGTGGAGTGGTAGTGGACCTGCTCCTTGGATTTTAGCATCTCCCCCATTAAATAGCAGCGGAAAAGGTCGGTAGGCCATGGCGGTTGTATTTTCCGCAAGCATCGCCAATCCGTAAATCTTATCAGTTATTTAGGGTGTGGTATTCGACGCCCTTTTCCTGTTCGATCCTTCCGCACCCGCCGCAGAACGAAAAGCCCGGCAAGATCTCCCTCAAGGAGCACGTCAGCCAGCCGCCCGGGATCAAGACTGGCGGTAATGTATTTAGCATGTACACCAACTTGTAATCCCGCAACCTATCGGAGTAGAGTTCCGCGGCGTCCGTTCCGACGCCGAGCGCGGTCCTTCGCGCCCCAACGCACAACAGTATCAGACAGGGTTACACGCAATGAAGGACTGGAATTCAGCCGCGGCTGATCTCTACAAAGGCGAATTTCGCCGGATGTTCATCGATGGGCGCTGGTGCGAAGCGCGTTCGGGCGAGGTGATCGAGGCACGCAACCCGGCCGATGGTAGTCTGCTTGCAACCGTCGGGCGCGGCGGTCGCGCTGACATCGACGCGGCAGTGGCGGCTGCACGCAAGGCATTTGAAGGGCCTTGGTCGAAATGGACACCATTTGAGCGTCAGGCCTTGTTGCTGCGCATAGCTGAGCGTTTCGAGGCGGAATGGGAGACCCTGTGCCTGTCTGATACGCTCGACATGGGGATGCCCATTCAACGCACCCTTGCCAACAGCCGTCGCGTGCTTGGCATGCTGCGTTTCTATGCCGGTCAGGCAGTGGCGATCCATGGGGCCACGATTCCCAATTCCTTTCCGGGTGAGATCTATTCACAGACGGTACGCGAACCGATCGGCGTCGTCGGTGCCATCATTCCCTGGAACGCGCCGATTGCGGGCTCCGTGTGGAAGATTGCGCCTGCCATTGCGACGGGCTGCACAATCGTGCTGAAACCTTCCGAGGAAGCCTCGCTTACTGTTTTGATGATTGCCCGCATCATGCAGGAAGCGGGGCTGCCGGACGGCGTTCTGAATATCGTGACCGGCACGGGCAGCGAGGCCGGTGCGGCGCTCGCGGAACACCCCGGCGTGGACAAGATCGTCTTTACGGGGTCGACAGCGACTGGCCAGGCGATTGCCCGGGCTGCCACTGGCAACCTCAAGCGGGTGTCGCTGGAGCTTGGCGGCAAGTCGCCGGTGATCGTTTGCCGGGATGCTGATATCGAAAAGGCCGTGCCAGTGGCTGCGATGGCCGTTTTTGCCAATTCGGGGCAGATCTGTATTGCAGGCTCGCGGCTGTTTGTGGCCCGTGAGATCCACGACGAGTTTGTGCGCCGGGTTGCCGATTATGCCGCGTCTTTGCGGATTGGTCATGGCATCAAGGAAGACACCGATATCGGCCCGATCATTTCCTCCCGCCAGGCAGAACGCATCGCCGACTATCTGGCGGCAGGCCCGTGTGAGGGAGCCATGGTCCTGACCGGCGGAGCCCGCGCAGACGGGCCGGAGCTGGAGGGGGGGCATTTCTTCCAACCCACCGTTCTGGCTAACGTGACCGACAACATGAGCGTTGCCCGCGAGGAGATCTTTGGGCCGGTGATTTCGGCCCTGCCTTTTGACAGCCTGGATGAGGTGGTCGAACGCGCCAATGCGACACCATATGGCCTGGCGGCGGGTGTGTTCTCTACGCATCTGGGCACGGCACACAAGCTTGCCCACCGCCTGAAGGCAGGCTCTGTGTGGGTGAACATGTACCATGCCATTGACCCCGCTGTACCCTTTGGTGGGGTCAAAATGTCGGGCTATGGCCGGGAAGGTGGCTCCGAACACATGGAAGAATACCTCGACACCAAGGCAATCTGGATCAACGCGGACTGAAGTCCGGTTCCGAGCGCCTCTCACTTTAAGACAGAAAGAGCATCAAAATGCATGTTGGCATCATCGGCGTTGGCCTCATGGGGCATGGTATCGCCCGCAATATCCTTTTGAAGGGCGGCTATAGCCTGAGTTTTCTTGACCACCCTGGCAACCAGCCAACGGAGGAAATCCTTGGCCTTGGCGCCAGTGCCTGCGCCAGTCCGGCCGAGGTCGCGGCGAAATCGGATGTCGTGATCCTTTGTGTCACCGGATCACCGCAGATCGAGGCCATCGTGACCGGCTCAGAAGGTGTTGCCTCTGCGCTGAAACCCGGTGCAGTTGTGGTCGACTGCTCGACTGCACTGCCGGAGATGACCCTGCGCATGGCCGAGATCATTGTTAAGGCAGGGGGCGATTACATCGATGCCCCTATGACGCGCACCGCGAAACACGCCCATGAGGGCACGCTGAACCTGCTGGTCGGTGGCGCGGCAGCGGCGCTGGAAAAGGTGAGCCCGGTGCTGGCTTCCTTTACCGAAAAGGTCGATCACGTTGGTACGCTGAGCCATGGTCATCGGCTCAAATTGTTGCACAACTATGTTTCGGTCGGTTTCATGACGCTGCTGGCCGAGGCTGCGGCACAGGCTGCGGATGCAGACATTGACCCGCAGGTTTTTGTCAATGTGCTGGCCCAAGGTGGCGGCGCAAGTGTCGCGCTGGAGCGGTTGGCCCCCTACATCGTCGAACAGGATCGCGAGGGGTTGCCTTTCTTTGTGTCGAACGCATTGAAAGACATAGATTATTACCGTGGTATGTGCGACGCATCGGGGGCGCGGAAGACGGTTGCCGATGGAATTTCAGAGGCCTTGAAAGCGCCGGTAGAAGCAGGCCAGGGCGAGGCCTATGTGCCCGAACTGGTGCAGCTGTTTCGCAAGGGTGAAATGGCTTGAATACAGGATCGGCAGCTCTCTTGCCTTGGGGTTGCCAGAAAAAATTGCCTTGTGTAGTAAACAACGACCTTTAGAGGGAGAATTCCAATGACTTTCGTGTATCGCGGGCTGGCCACTGCCGGCTTGCTCATTGCAGCCGGTTTGCCGGCATTTGCTCAGACAGAAGTGAAGATCGGCTATGCGCTTGCGCCTGACAGCCATTATGGCGTCGCGGCCCAGAAATTCGAGGAAGTTCTGAAGGCCGAAGCGGGTGATGCGTTTGAATTCAATCACTTCCCTTCTTCCGGTCTGGGCGGTGAACGGGAAGTTATTGAGGGGCTGCAGCTCGGAACGATTGAGGCAACCATCGTTTCTTCCGGCACCTTGGCGAATTTTGTTCCAGACTCGGGCGTTTTCGACATTCCCTTCTTGTTCCGCGATCTGGAACATGCCCGCGCGGTCCTGGATGGGCCGATTGGCCAGGAAATCCTCGCCAAGTTCGATACCGTTGGTCTGCATGGATTGGCCTGGGGCGAACAGGGTTTCCGTCATATCACCAACAACCGCAACCCAATCCACACTCCGGCGGATGCCGAGGGGCTGAAGCTGCGCACGATGGAGAACCCGGTGCATCTCGCCGCGTTCAACGCGATGGGTGCAGCGCCCACGCCGATGGCTTGGCCAGAAGTGATTTCTTCGCTTCAGCAGGGCGTCATTGATGGTCAGGAAAACCCCCTGTCGGTGATCGTTTCGGTGAAACTGGATGAAGTGCAGAAATATCTGACCTTGTCTGGGCATGTCTATTCCCCGGCAATGCTGTTGGTGTCCAAGCCTTTCTGGGAAGGGCTGGACGATACGCAGAAGGCCGCCTTTGAAAAGGCCGCGTCCGCGGCCTCCGAGGCAATGCGTAGCTATGTCGGCAATGTTGAGACCAGCGGCGTCGAAACGTTGAAAGAACGCGGCATGGAAATCAACGCCCTGTCGACGGATGAGAAAGCGGCTTTTCAGGAGTCCATCAGCACCGCCTATGAAGGGTACTACGAGACCTACGGCAAGGATCTGGTGAACGCGATCGTCGCATTCAAATGATACGTGCGTGTCGACGCCGCTTTGGCGTCGACACCTTTTCGCTGGCGGGGACATCGTGAAAAAGCTGGAAAACATCTTTGTGGCGCTTAACGGCTGGGCGCTGATCCTGATGCTGTCGGCCATGGCAATCATCGTGGGCAGCAACATTACACTGCGATACGTGACCTCGCATTCACTGCCCTGGGCCGACGAGGCGGCACGTTATCTGATGATCTGGCTGACATTTATTGGCGCGGGGCTGATCCTGCGTTTCGGTGGCCACGTTGCAATCACGAATCTTCAGGATAGCCTGCCGCAGACCGGGCAACGCCTGCTGCGGGCGGCGATCGTCGCGATGCTGTTGGCGTTCTTTGCCTTTATGGTGCATGTCGGCTGGCAATACGCGCAACGGATGCAATACCAGGTTACGCCCGCACTGCGCCTGCCCTTTATATATATCTATGCGGCAATGCCGGTCGGCTTTTCATTGTTGATCGTGCATCTTTTGCTGATTGCCCGCTCGTTTATCGAGGCAGGAAGATACCGCTCGTTGGACCCCGATGCCGATGATACGGCGGCTTTGCCAGGAGGCGCGAATGGCTGAAATTCTGTTCCCTGCTCTGTTCCTGCTGCTGGCGCTTGGGCTGCCGGTCGCCTTTGCGATGGCGATTTCGGTGTTTCTTGCCATCACCTTTGCCTCCAATTACCCGCATCTGGTGGTGGTGAAAGAAATGTTTGCCGGCCTGGACAGTTTTCCGTTGCTGGCAGTGCCCTTCTTCATCCTTGCCTCCGAGATCATGACAGGCGGTGCGGTGACCCTTGCGATCTTGCGTCTGGCGCAGGCGTTTGTCGGCCATTTGCGCGGTGGTCTGGGCCATGCCAACGTCGTCAGCTCAGCGATGTTCGCGGGTATTTCAGGGAGTGCGCTCGCCGATGCCGCCGGCCCCGGTACGATGATGGTCCGCATGATGGAAAAGGGCGGTTATGATCGGCCTTATGCGGGGGCGCTGACAATTGCCAGTTCGGTTGTGGGGCCGATCATCCCGCCCTCAATCACCATGATCATCTATGCCATGCAGGACAAAGAGGTCTCGGTCGGGTCGCTGTTCATGGCCGGTGTGTTGCCGGGTCTGTTGATCACTATGCTGATCCTGTTTGCCAATGCCCGCGTCAGCAAAGCGCGGAACTATTCTTCCGGGCAGCCGATGCCCTCGCTAGCCGAAATAGGCCGGATTGCTTTCTTTGCCGTGCCGGCGTTGTTACTGATCCTGCTGGTTGTGGGCGGTATCCGCTTTGGTATTTTCACCCCAACGGAAGCCTCTGTCATCGCCGTGTTCTACGCGTTGCTGGTCGGCATGTTTGTCTACCGCTCATTGCATCTGCGCGACCTGCCGGGCATCGTGCTGCGAGCGGCGCTGACATCTGGTGCGGTGCTGCTGATCCTGGGCGCCGCCAGAGCCTTTGCTTGGGTGCTGATCATCGAGAGCGTGCCGCAGTTTCTTGCGGAAACAATCATCTCTTGGGACCTCTCTCCTATCGTCTTCCTGTTGGCGGTTAACCTGCTGTTGCTGGTTTTTGGCCTGTTCATGGATCCGCTGCCGGGGGTGATGATCCTGGTGCCGATTCTCGCGCCAATCAGCTTCGCGCTGGGGATCGACCCGAACCATTTTGCGATTATCGTGATTGTGAACCTGACACTGGGACTGGCCACGCCACCGGTCGGTAGCCTGATTTTCGTGGTGTCCTCTACCGTTGGGCTCAAACCCTCAACCTTGGTAAGGGAGATGCCGCCATTCTTCCTAGCCCTGGCGGCCGCGCTGTTGCTCATCACCTTCCTGCCGTTCTTGTCGACATGGCTCCCCCGCATCAGCGGGTTCTGACGGCTCCTTTGCATGGAGCTGTCGAAGCAGTGCAGCGTCCATCCGAACATGATCCGCGGCGGGTAACGGGCGGCGATCAAGAACATGGCGCCCCCCTTTTCGAGGGGCGGCGACAATGGGGGCAAAGCCAGCGCGGTCGAGATGGACTAGCTTCATTCGAAGATCAGCCAGCTTGTGGTCGAACGCGATTTTTTTAAACGCGCCTGAGATCGCTAAGCAAGGATTGCGGGCAAATGTGCATTGAAGAAGTTCCCCCGGGATCAGCGTTCGGCGTCAGTGCCAGATGCTGTCGCGCGCGCTCGAACCTTTGTTCCGTGCCCAAAGGCGAGAGCGCTGAGCCTCTGGCATTCATGGGAATCATCAACAAGACGTTCCTGAAGACACCCTAGTACGGGGCGCCATATGGCACGGCACATGCATGCGATTGGGCAAGCGTGGGGCGACAGCCAGATGGCTTTGCGAGATTCTACAAATTCCATTTCCTGCGCTGCGTTGTATCCGTCCGGTGAAGGGGATTGGTTTTTCTGTGCGCAATCTGTCGACCAATACCGGGTTCTTGCTAGCGGCCTGCTGACCAACGGTCGATGAACTCCTCTACTTTCTTCAGCTGAAGGTCG